>OZ255836.1:0-2907500 GCA_965277715.1 Gammaproteobacteria bacterium | reverse complement strand
GTTTAAGGATGTAGGCTGGGGATTTAGGTAAATCCGGATCCCTAAAGCTGAGACCCGATGACGAGTCCTTTTGGATGAAGTGATTGATGCCATGCTTCCAAGAAAATCCTCTAAGCTTCAGTTTGTAAGAGACCGTACCCCAAACCAACACAGGTGGGCAGGGTGAGAATCCTAAGGCGCTTGAGAGAACTCTGGTGAAGGAACTAGGCAAAATAGCACCGTAACTTCGGGAGAAGGTGCGCCGATTTTGGTGATGAGACTTGCTCTCTAAGCTAAAGTCGGCCGCAGTGACCAGGTGGCTGCGACTGTTTACTAAAAACACAGCACTCTGCAAACACGCAAGTGGACGTATAGGGTGTGACGCCTGCCCGGTGCCGGAAGGTTAATTGATGGGGTTAGGATTCGTCCGAAGCTCTTGATCGAAGCCCCGGTAAACGGCGGCCGTAACTATAACGGTCCTAAGGTAGCGAAATTCCTTGTCGGGTAAGTTCCGACCTGCACGAATGGCGTAACGATGGCCACACTGTCTCCACCAGAGACTCAGTGAAATTGAACTCGCTGTTAAGATGCAGCGTACCCGCGGCTAGACGGAAAGACCCCGTGAACCTTTACTACAGCTTTGCACTGAACTTTGAATCTATTTGTGTAGGATAGGTGGGAGGCTTTGAAGCATTAACGCTAGTTAGTGTGGAGCCAACCTTGAAATACCACCCTGGTATATTTGGAGTTCTAACCCAGGCCCGTTATCCGGGTCGGGGACAGTGTATGGTGGGTAGTTTGACTGGGGCGGTCTCCTCCTAAAGAGTAACGGAGGAGCGCGACGGTACCCTAAGCACGGTCGGAAATCGTGCGCTTAGTGCAAAGGCATAAGGGTGCTTGACTGCGAGACAGACACGTCGAGCAGGTGCGAAAGCAGGTCTTAGTGATCCGGTGGTTCTGTATGGAAGGGCCATCGCTCAACGGATAAAAGGTACTCCGGGGATAACAGGCTGATTCCTCCCAAGAGTCCATATCGACGGAGGAGTTTGGCACCTCGATGTCGGCTCATCACATCCTGGGGCTGTAGCAGGTCCCAAGGGTATGGCTGTTCGCCATTTAAAGTGGTACGCGAGCTGGGTTTAGAACGTCGTGAGACAGTTCGGTCCCTATCTGCCGTGGGCGTTAGAGATTTGAGGGAAGCTGCTCCTAGTACGAGAGGACCGGAGTGGACGTACCTCTGGTGTTCCGGTTGTCACGCCAGTGGCATTGCCGGGTAGCTATGTACGGACGGGATAACCGCTGAAAGCATCTAAGCGGGAAGCCCCTCCCAAGATGAGATCTCTCTTAGTCTTTAAGACTTCTGAAGGGCCGTTGAAGACCACAACGTTGATAGGCTGGGTGTGGACGCGCAGTAATGTGTGAAGCTAACCAGTACTAATTGCCCGTGAGGCTTGACCATATAACACCCAAGAAGCTGGTTATTTCTCTTATAGAAATAGATCGGTTTATTGATTGGTCGATGTACAACGTTTGACCCATTCTTTGCTTTCTGAATTTTGTTATCTGCCCGAATTTTTAATATTTCCGGGCGGAAGCTGCATCAAAGCTTTATTTTTGATGTACTTCTCATGTATGAGAGGCAACCAGTTTTCCTGGCGGCCATAGCGTTCTGGTACCACCCGATCCCATCTCGAACTCGGAAGTGAAACAGATCAGCGCCGATGATAGTGTGGGGTCTCCCCATGTGAAAGTAGGTCACTGCCAGGTTTTAAATTGAAACCCTTTGGTCATAATGATCAAAGGGTTTTTTTATGCTTTCTGCATAAGTTTTATAAAAATTACCTTCCTAAGCATCTTATAGAGATTGCCGGAAAGCTTTTACGCGTTTAGCGTTTCCCTACGCCTTAGTTTAGGGCGTTAACCAAAGGAATGGATCGCGTATACTTCACACCCATGAATAGCCCACTTACCGACCAGCTCAACCGTCCATTACACGACTTGCGTATTTCAGTGACTGATCGTTGTAATTTTCGCTGTGTATACTGCATGCCGAGAGGCGTCTTTGGTAAAGACTATAAGTTTTTATCGAGAAGGGAATTACTCAGTTTTGAAGAAATTGAACGAGTAGCGCGTGTGTTTGTGGATTTTGGTGTCCGCAAACTGCGTATCACGGGTGGTGAGCCAATGATTCGACACCAACTGGAAACTCTGATTGAACGTCTTGCCAGCATACCGGGCGTTGAAGACATAAGCATGACCACTAATGCCTCAATGCTCACTGTAAAACGGGCGCAATCATTACGCGATGCCGGTATGCAACGCCTCAATGTGAGCCTCGATGCACTTGATGATGAGACCTTTAAAGCCGTTAATGATGTTGATTTTTCGGTACAGCGTGTGCTCGATGGTATCAATGCCGCTGACTCGGTAGGTTTTGATTCGATTAAAGTCAACATGGTGGTAAAAAAAGGCATGAATGATCACAGTATTCTGCCTATGGCCCACTATTTTCACGGTAGTGGTCAAATTTTGCGTTTTATCGAATTTATGGATGTCGGTACTACTAATCGTTGGGATTATGCATCGGTGATTTCAGCGCAGGAAATCGCCGGTATGATTAATAGTGAATTACCGATCTTACCTGTACAGCCTAATTATCAGGGTGAGGTGGCCAAACGCTGGCACTATCTCGACGGTGGTGGGGAAATAGGTATTATTTCATCGGTAACTGAGCCCTTTTGTGGTAATTGCTCACGTGCGCGCCTGTCTGCTATTGGCAGTATCTACACTTGCCTGTTTTCTGGTCGGGGTCACGATGTGCGCGATGTGTTACGGGCGGGTGATAATAATTCTTTGCTGCGTGAACGGGTTGCGACGATCTGGGGACAGCGACGTGACCGTTACTCAGAAACGCGCACCAGTGAAGTCGTATTAGTGCCGCGTGTTGAAATGTCACATATTGGTGGTTAATTTTCAGTATGGACGCTATAAGCTGGGCAGATTTTCAAAAGGTTGAATTGTGCGTTGGCACGATCGTGCAGGTAGAAGATTTTCCAAAAGCACGCAATCCGGCATTTATTCTTCATGTGGATTTCGGTGCGTCTATTGGCATACGAAAATCCAGCTCACAAATAACTGATTTATATACGTCAGAAACCCTGATTGGTAAACGTGTGGTAGCGGTGGTAAATTTTCCACCCAAACAAATTGGGCCGATTATGTCGGGCTGTCTGGTAACAGGGTTTCACCGGGAGGATGGAGCCGTGGTGTTAGCCGTGCCAGATGGCGATGTACCTAACGGTGCCCGTTTGGCTTAAAATTTTCTTAGTGCACAAAAAATGACTCAAATCGGTCTTTCCCTCAATTCGTTACTTTGGCGTTTTCACGGTCGATTGATGTAGCATTTTTTATCGCTGTGTTTCTTCTCAGCGGCGATCTCTCTCAAATGTTTTCTCTGCTTCATTATCCTTGAGCATGTTGCCAATACACCACAGGTGGTATATTTCGCTCCAATCAATACGAGTTTCTCCTGCATGGCAAATACAACACTTGACCGGGCTGAAGTTGCCGCAGACGGTGCTTGGGTTTCGGTACTGTGGCGCGATGGCTTTACTGCCCGCTTCCACGCTGTCTGGCTTCGCGACAATGCGCTCGACCCAGACACCCGCGATCCAGGTAACGGTCAGCGGTTGATCTCGGTGTTGGATATTCCCGCTCACACTACGCTCAGTCATGCCTATGTGAACGATAATAATGCGTTGTGCGTCGGCTTTTCCCCAGAGAGAAAAAGCGGCGTATTTCCCGGTGACTGGTTGAGGCAACACCATTACGATAAACCCGCTCCAACAGATGCAGCATGGCTGGCAAGCGCTATCACCTGTTGGGATAACACGCTTGGGCAAGCCCTGCCAACGGTATCGTTTCCCGTGGCACAATCTGACCCGCAGGTGCTGAAAACCTGGCTGGCAGCGATTCGTCGCTACGGTTTTGCCACCATGAGTGACTTACCGACCGACAGCGGTGCCCTGCTACGTGTGGTCGATTTGTTTGGTTATGTACGAGAAACCAATTACGGTCGCTGGTTTGAAGTGCGATCACACGTCAATCCCAGCAACCTGGCCTTTACTGGCCTGGCCTTACAGGCGCACACCGACAACCCCTACCGGGATCCGGTGCCCACACTGCAACTGCTGGCCTGTCTGGAAAATGCCGTTGAAGGTGGTGATTCGATTGTGGTGGACGGCTTCAACGCGGTGAAAACATTACAACAGGAGTGCGCTGAGTCGTTCGATCTATTGAGTCGCTATTGTGCACAGTTTGAATTTCGTGGTGAGCAGGGTGTGTGTTTACAGGCATACAAGCCAATGATCGAGCTATCAGTTGATAGCGAGCTAATTGCCGTGCGCTTTAATAACCGCTCGGCAGCGCCTTTTGCCCGTATTCCCTTCGATAAGATGGCGGCCTACTACGCTGCCTATCAAACATTTGCTGAGATTATCAATCGGGAATCGATGGCGATACACTTTACACTTTCGCCGGGCGATTTATTTATTGTCGATAACACCCGGGTTATGCATGCCCGCACAGGATTTTCCGGCGGTGGGTCACGCTGGCTGCAAGGCTGCTACGCAGATAAGGACTCACTTTACTCAACACTTACTGTATTGGAGCAAACACAATGAACGATGCCACATCCAGCCCCACCACATCCAATATGGCCCCACCTGGTCGCGACACAATTGTCGATTTTATCGCCGATATTTTTGAGCGTCGTGGCGCAGAGTCCTATATCGGTGAATGTGTCAGCACATCACAGCATATGCTGCAATCGGCGCAACAGGCTGAACAACAGCGGGCCGGTGATGCCATGATTGCCGCTGCGCTGCTGCACGATATTGGCCACTACACCAACGAATTTGGTGAAGATGCCCACCTTGACGATATCGATAATTTGCACGAAGAGGCGGGTGCACGCCTGTTGGCAGCCTACTTTCCCGCTGAGGTTACCGAACCTGTACGGCTGCATGTCAGCGCCAAACGCTATCTGTGCGCAACCAACCCGCAGTACTTGCAACAACTCTCAGCGGCTTCAATTACTTCGCTGAATCTGCAAGGTGGACCAATGAATCCACAGGAAGTCACGGAATTTGAAAGCAACCCCCATTTTCGTGCTGCTGTGCGTGTACGTGTATGGGACGACAAAGCCAAAGTGGTGGGTATAGAAACCCCCGACTTTGAATACTATATGCCATTGTTAAGGCGGCTTGTCGCTTAAGCGGATAATCCGTATTGCACTTTACACCACAATCGCACAGAATCGGCGACTACCATGCACTCGCTAAACCACCACAAAAACCGACTCAAACCGCTGCGAAAATTGCGCGTATAGGTCGGATTAGGTTCGAGATAAAACCCCTGATGGCCTAATGCGGCTGTCAGGGGTTTTTTTTTACACAAAATAGAGGATAGAAACATGACGAAGTTTGCTGGGTCACTGGTCGCGATGGTGACGCCATTCCGCAACGGCACACTCGATGAAGACGCACTGCGTCAACTCACCCACTGGCATATTGATCAGGGTACACATGGCCTGGTGCCCGTGGGCACCACTGGCGAATCGCCCACATTAAGCAGTGTTGAGCACAAACGGATTATCGAAATTGTCGTCACCGAAGCCGCCGGGCGTGTCCCCGTCGTCGCCGGGGCAGGTTCCAACAATCCGGCAGAAGCTATCGAGTACAGTCTGCACGCCCAGGAGGTCGGGGCAGATGGCTTGCTGCATGTTGCCGGTTACTACAACCGTCCCAAACAACCGGGTTTGTACGCACATTTTAAAAGGGTGCACGATGCCTGCGCGCTTCCCATCATTTTGTACAACATCCCACCGCGAGCCATCGTCGATATCAGTGTTGACACCATGGCCGCGCTGGCAGAACTGCCGCGTATAGCCGGGGTTAAAGACGCAACCTGTGATTTGTCACGCCCCCTGCAGGAACGACAGCGGATTAAAGGTGAATTCTCCTGGCTGTCCGGCGAAGACGCCACGGCTGTCGCCTACAATGCGGGTGGCGGCAATGGCTGTATTTCCGTTACCGCTAATGTAGCACCCGCCCTGTGTGCTGCGATGCAGAGCGCCTGCACCGAGGGCGACTTTGGCAAAGCACTGACCATCCAGGATCAGCTTATGCCACTGCATCAGGCGCTGTTTGCCGAACCAAGCCCGGCGGGTGCCAAATACGCCGTCTCCCGGTTGAATGACTGCACACCGGATTGCCGGATACCTGTCGTGCCGCTTAGCGATACCACCAAAATGGCGATTGATGAGGCGATGGATTCATTGGGCTTATTGGCCTAACCTTGGCAATCAGTGGATGGACAACATTGATTAACGCGGCTTGCGAATCGTATCGATAATTTCGCTGGTCGAGCAACCATCAAGAAATGCCAATGAGTGTACCTCGCCACCATTGGCTGTCACAGTGTCGTGTCCGACAATATCCTTCACCGCCCAATCACCCCCTTTGACCAATACATCGGGTAGCAGGTATTCGATTAAGCGGGCAGGCGTATCTTCTGAATAGGATAAAACCCAATCCACCGATTCAAGGCCGCTGAGAACAGCCATGCGCAGATCAATCGGGTTAACAGGGCGTTCAGGGCCTTTGAGCCGACGCACCGAATCGTCATCGTTAACGGCAACGATTAAACGCTGGCCCAGTTCACGGGCGCGTGCCAGGTAAGCGACATGGCCGGCGTGTAAAATATCAAAACAACCGTTAGTCATCACAATCCGCTCACCTGCATCACGGGCCTGTTGTATTAAGGTTAGCAATGTTTCCTGGTTGACAACACCGCGATCCAGCGGCTTATGGGTCAATGTTGCCGAGCGCAGTTCTGCTGCATTGAGTGTAGCCGTTCCCAGTTTACCCACCACGACCCCGGCGGCACAATTGGCCAGTAACATGGCTTGTTCCAGATCGGCGCCTGTGGCTAAAACAGCCGCCAATGTTGCAATCACCGTATCGCCCGCACCGGTTACATCGTAAATCTCGCGGGCATGGGTTGGTTGATGTAATGCTGATCGCCCTCTTTCGTATAGGCTCATGCCTTTATCACTGCGGGTAACCAGTAGAGCCTGCAGCTCAAGTTGCCTGCACAGTGATTCAGCGTAATGCGCAATGGTCGGCTCATCACTACAGTGCCCGACAACGGCTTCAAATTCACTGAAATTGGGGGTGATAACAGTCGCCCCCCGATAGCGGGAAAAGTCATTTCCCTTGGGGTCGACAATAACGGGCACGTGCTGTTTGCGTGCCATGTCTATCAGTCCCTGCACATCGCGTAACGCCCCCTTGTCGTAATCTGATAGCACCAGCACATCGCAATGGCTAATCGCCTGTTCAACTTTTCCCGCAAGTGTTGGCAGAGAGAACGCGGCGAAGCCATCTTCAAAATCCAGGCGTAGCAATTGTTGATTGTGTGCCAGGGTGCGGAGTTTGGTAACGGTTGAAGCGCCTTCGACTTCAACAAAATCACAGTCAACACCGTCGCCACGCAGTTGATCTTGCAGTGATTTTGCGGCTTCGTCAGTACCGACCAGGCCGATTAAACGCACTTGACCGCCCAGATTGGCAATATTCAATGCGACGTTGGCGGCACCGCCCGGCCGGTCTTCCTGTCGCTGGATTTTAACCACGGGGACGGGTGCTTCAGGTGATATACGCGAGCAGGGACCACTCCAGTAGCGATCAAGCATCACGTCACCCACCACCAACACGCGGGCGTGGGCAAACTCAGGAATTTGGATCGTCATAGTCTTGCAGTGACCTAAGTGAGAGGGGAATCATGGAGCGCATCAATGAAATGTTCAAACTACCGTTGAGTGTGTCGGATGAAGGATCGAATTGGATGATACTCACTCAGGTTTAGAAGTTCAAATTGACCGGCGCAGGTCGAATCTATAACCGCAGTTGATTATCGACAAAAGAACACTTATCCTTACTCCTCCTTTGTTATTCTTTAATCAATTGTATTTTTTTCTGCATCCAAAAAATGGATGTTTTCAATGCGTGCACTACTGAGTTGTGCAGAAATTACCTAATAGATCTAACCAACAAGCCCTATTATGAAAGAGTCGGCAATTTCCTTAACAACAACTACCAGGGCAATATTATTTCTATTTCCTATAGGATTAACTACAGTAAGGCACTGGTCTTCCGGTTTTTTTGTCTTATTGTGCCTATTGGCGATATTTTATTTTCGTAGAAATATCACTTCAATAAAACTTTTCCGGGAAGAGAAAACTGTTCTCTTGTTGATGGCATTGTTTTTCTTTTCATTTCTATTAAGTTTTCGTGCTAATAATTGGGATAGTTTGCATATTCGCTTTATTGAAGATGAAATCCGGTTTTTGTTATTTATACCGTTATATTTTTTGTTAAAAAACACAGGAGATTTGATAAGACCTTTAGTGAAGGGTTCAGTATTAAGCATTTTATTAGTATTTTGGATTGCCTGTTATGAGATCTATATTATGGACCTTCCGAGAGCTACTGGAGCCTATAGTTCATTGTTACTTGGCCCTGTTACCAGCATTATGGTTTTTTTCATAATTAATAGCTATCACCTAATAAAAGATTCTAAGTTTTGGGCAAACCTTTCGCTAATCAGCATCCCTTTTGGTCTTTATGCTGCTTATCTTTCTACAACCAGAAGCGCTTATATTTTAATTGTCACACTGTCTGTTACGACAATATTTTTATTACTGAATAATAGTAAGATAAAAATAAGCATATTTGCTTTACTTATATGTGCCTTATTTCTTTCATATCAATACGCCCCGAGAGTTACGTATGGGGTTGACCGTGTTGTTGTCGCTTTTGATGAGATCATTAGCGCTGATAACATATCTAATTTAGATATGGATATACATGGAAAAGGAGCCAGCACCAAACAGCGAATTGCACTATGGCATGCTGCCTATCAGATATTTTCTGATAATGTGTTGTTCGGTGTTGGAAGAGGCGGTTATCCTTATGTGGTAAAGCAATATGTCGATACTGGACAGGTAAATCCTGTGGCGGCCACGCATGGGCATCCCCACAATATTTTTATTGAGAGTATGGTATCCAAAGGAGTTATTGGGTTATCAATTTTATTGTCTTTGTTTGTTTATCTGTTTTATCGTCTCTTCGTTCACTTTCGAAAAGGTGTATATGCATCAAATTCTATGATTATAGTAGTGGTTGCTTTCTTCGTTGCTGGGTTGTTTGAGTCTTCACCAATTATAAAAGGTAACTACATCGCATTTGTATTGGTGTACCTAGCATGCACAGTGTGCGATACGGTCAGAGAAAGTGAGAGTGATAAAATCATTGAATAGCATAAATATGGGGGGTTTTGGCAGTCAGAATTTATTTATTATTACTTGCACAATACCATTTTTATCAAGTGTTCTATTGGCCAAGTTGCTGCCATTTTCAGGCAAAGTGAACGCCAGGCCATTTTCAGGGTTGCCAAGCGTTTGCCATCTGAGTGCGCTCGACGAGCGTTTTGTTGGGTAGAAGCCGACATTAAAAATATCGAGCGCCCCCGCGATATGCAACACGCCAGTAGATCCACTGATAAATACATCCGCTATTTCTAATGTTTCTGCAAACCGCCGAAGCCCTTCTGTCGAATGATATAGGCAGGATGGCGTCACTGCCGCGAGTTGTGCCTGCATCGCTTCGGCCTGTTTCATTTCATTAGGACCCGCACATATTACAATAGAGGCGGTTATTTGTTTTTTCGCGAGTTGATTAACGATTGCGTCAGCAAGGTGCGCATACTGACCAATTGTTAGGTTTGCTGCAGAGCCGCCGCTTCCCGGGTGAATAAAAATCAGCTTTGTTTGCTCTGAGAGTTTGTGCTCTTTCAGAAAAATACATTTCATACGCTCTAGATCATTATTAAATGCCAGAAAAGGGCGGCTGATTTCAGTTGGTAGGTAGTCATCATTTTTGCCAGCAAAAGAAAATTTATCTGATAACTGATTAAAATCGATTAAAAGCTGAGCGGCAAGCTCCAGGTTATAAAGATACTCTGGTTTTTTAGAGTGTGAACGCCTCTGCACCAATCGATGATTGTAGAGATATTGTATAATTTTAGTTGCAGGTGCAAGCCGGTAAGGCACGCCTGACAATAAGCTGGCGAATGCAATGCGCGCCGTGGAAAAAAAAACTAAAGCAGCATCTAATTTTGCACCTTTAAATAGCGTAGACAATGTGAAAACACCACAGTCTTCAGGTTCAATCAACAGCTCGTCGATAGAGGGACAAAGTGTAGCAATAGGCGCAGTATATTCAGGTACTAGTGCAATAATATGCGCCTCTGGAAAATAGCGTTTGAGTAAGGCCAATGCGGGCCATACCAACATAAAATCACCCAGTTTATCGTTGCGAACGACTAGAATACGCATTGATTTTTTAGTCATTGTGTAGTCCAAGCAGTGTTTTCCAACGCGCAATTATACCGGGCAGTTGAAACCGTTGTTGGCAGTTAACACGCGGTCTTCCATTTTTTTTCCAGCTCAATAGTTTACCAGTAACGGCGGAGGTATTGTTCGCATCTACAAGCTGATCTGTGTCGTCGAGTATTTCAGCGGCGGCACCAAATGGGTGTGCCAATACAGGAGTACCTACACAATTGGCCTCAATATAAATTAAACCAAACGTTTCCGGGTGAATGTTCTGTGGGTAAAAAACGCAAAATGCGCTACGTAAATGATCGATGAGAGCCTGTTTTGGGATTTTTCCCAAAATCACCACTGAAGCTGAATTGAGCATTTCTTTGTCGAGATCCGCGCTATAAAGCTGTTGAGCCGTTGCCCCGGCAATGTAAAGTGTGTAGTCTGGCGCTTGCTGAAGCAGTTTTTGGAAATGCTCAAGCACCTGTGGTAACCCTTTGTTTATCGTGCTGAAAAAAAATAATTTATTCGGGTCTACCGCGACATTACTCTGGGTAAATGCCTCGTCCACCGGGTTGTATATTGTGGTAGTGGGTACGTCTTTAAATTTCAGTGTTACCAGCCGGACTACCCACGATAACCATCCATTTAAAATTTTATGGGTGTGCTGTTTATGGTACTTTGAAACACAAATAATGTGCGCATTTGCATTGAGTATTATCTGTCTTTTTGCCAGTGATTCATACTTCTGAAAATTGTGAATCCAGACAAATAGCTGCGCATTAGGGTATGCAGTACGGTATTGTGTCAGCAATCTGTACTTTCTTAAGATGATTATTTTATCGGGCGCGGTAGACTCTGCTAGCCCTTGTTGTCGATGAATAAAGCGTACACCTTGTTCCTGGTGGTCGGTGGTTCGGTTAATTTGCGAAATCGTTACCTGGTGTTCCTTCGCCAGTTCCCGTGCAATTTTCAATACAGTAGATTCAGTGCCCCCAAGTGAATTTGACTGTATATAGCTAAAATCGTAGTTTTCAGACGACTTGTTGTCGACAAAAAGTATTTTCATCTGCGTTAAATAAGAATTCTTTACGGTTGCTGTTTTTGCAGTAAATTAACGAATATATTCTCTAATTTATCAAAGTGTTTTCTTTGGTCAAAGTGTTTATCGGCAAAAACTTTACCCTTTTCAGAGAGGGTAAAATGTAAATTTTTGTCTTTTACCAGAGATGCCAATTGACTGCTTAAATCGGCACTGCTCCCCGATTCAAATAACAGCCCATTTTCCCCATGCTGAATAATTTCCAATACACCACCACGGTTACTGCCCAATACACACACCCCGGAACGCATCGCTTCAATCAATACCAGGCCAAACGTTTCTTCGATGGTGGTTAGTACCACACAATCACAAAGCTGCATCCAGGTTTGTGGGTCTTCGACAAAATCGTGGAATAAAATGTTTTTGTGGATATTTAACGCTTTCGCCATAGTGTGTAGTGATTGCAGGTAGTCGCTATCCATCGCAGACCCTATTACCATTAAGTGAATGGGGTGATTCTGCTCAATCAGTGGTGCCGCTGCCTGGATTAACAGGTGCTGTGCTTTATATGCCTCGATACGGCCAAATACACCGACAACAAATTTTTCTCTGCCAATACCTAACTTTTCACGGTGCTGGCCAATCTGTGTTTTATCCAGTAGTTGACGAGGCGCTTCCACACCCAAATAGAGATAATGTGACTTGGCCGCATCGGTGACAGGTAGTTTTTGCACGGCAACTTCTGCAAGGGTTCGGGTGACGTTGAGTATCAAATCGATGGGGTTATACATAAACCGGTGGTAAACATCCCGTTTGCTGCGTGTGATTTTCATATGCCTGGAAACGACTAAACGCGGTTTGCGTTTTGAAAGGCGTTTTGCCAGCGACGCCAGTGGCAAATCTTTGTTCCAGTGTATATGGATGATGTCGACCGATTCCCGGTCAATTATTTTCGCCAGACAATACGCGCTGTAAAGGGGGAGTTTGCGTACAAACGGGTTGAGTGTGGTGTGCCAGGCAGACAGTTTTGTCACACCGCTATAAACCATTCCCCGGCTGGCGGTGACGGCCAGGACAGTATTTTTATGACCTAGCGATGCGCAGCACTTAACCGCATACATTTCC
The DNA here is from genome assembly GCA_965277715.1 of Gammaproteobacteria bacterium. Taxonomy (GTDB): domain Bacteria; phylum Pseudomonadota; class Gammaproteobacteria; order JBCCGL01; family JBCCGL01; genus JBCCGL01. The sequence goes on along the minus strand of OZ255836.1, from coordinate 2,894,907 downwards.
AGCCCGCCGATACCCGGCGAGAGGCACAGCTCAAGAATCTTCACCGGCTTCGCTCGGTTTCTGTGCGCGCTCCCACAGGGCTGCATACTTTGCAAAGGTTGAATGGCTGGAAAGCAATGCTAATAACAATCCCTGCCTGCCATCGAGGAACCCCGCACGCAGTAAGTACATTTTGATAAAACAAGCGATAGCGTGCAGCACGCCCTGTCGCAATGTGGCCCGCCGCCCCTGTGCGTGGCGTTGTGCTGACCACGCTTGTGCATAGCCCGCTGACTTTACCAGGTAGTGGTGTAAGTCGCGGTAGGTGTAGTGGTGTAAATCACCTTTCAATGTGTATTGTTTTAAGCTGCTGGGGTAAACCAGCTTTTCATGCACCATTGATGCGTTGTAGGCGGCTTTCAAGCGCGGGTAGAGCCGCGCCACCGTGTCGGGGTACCAGCCGCTATGCCGGATAAAACGACCAAAGCAGTAAGAGAGCCGGGCAACGGCATACACACAGTTTTGATCATTTTCCTGCACCGCCTGGATGATCGATTGTCGCAAGGCTGAGGTGATTCGCTCATCCGCATCGAGCATAAGCACCCAATCACTCTTGGCATAAGCCTGCGCCCGCTGACGTTGTATACCGTAACCCTGCCAGTCTTTTTCGGTGAAAACAGCGTCGGTAAATTGGGATGAGAGTGCGAGAGAGTCATCTGTTGAGCCCGCATCGACCACGACGATTTCATCGGCAAAGCCAGCGGTTGCCAGGCAGGCTTCAATGTTTTTCGATTCATCCTTAATAATCAGTACGATGGAGAGGGTCGGCATGGTTACTCGTCGCTTAGCCCTTGGCTGGCAGTGCATCAATTAACTGATTGGGTTGCAACTGGCGCAGGCAATTATAGTGTCCGTAACGGCATTGGCGGGCAAAACACGGCGAACAGTCAAGGTTGAGTGAATGTATTGTCGCCTGTTTGCTCAGTGGGGGGGTGTAGGCCGCACTGGTCGAACCGTATAGTGCATGGATAGGTGTGCCCACTGCGGCGGCAATATGCATCAACCCCGAATCGTTGCACACTGCAAATTTAGCTGCTGCAATTAAGTCTACAACATCGGCCAGGTTTGTTTTGCCGCATAGATTAAAAACTGGCCCAGGGAGTTGTTGCGCGATGATTTCCCCATCGCTGTGGTCTGCCCCGCCACCCAATACCCATACCTGATAGCCTTGCTCAAGTAGGTGCGCGGCCAATTGGCGGTAGTGTGACAGCGGCCATTGTTTGGCTGGCCCGTATTCGGCCCCTGGCATAATCGCCACGGCGGCTGTTTCGGTTGGCAGGGCAAATTGTTGGTAGCATTTGGCCTGGTTGCCGGTATCAACATGTAATGCTGGTGAGGGAATAGTGGCGGGTGGGTATGCTTCGTTGGCGGGCAGGCCCAGGGAGACGAAACGTTTAACGGTTTGGTCGAGTACTTGTTTGTCAAGCTGTCTACAGTCGGTTAGCAGGCCGTAACGTTGTTCACCACGAAAGCCTGTACGTGTGGCAATTTTGGCAAAAAAAGGCACCAGTGCTGACTTCCAGGAGCGCGGCAATACGATGGCTTTATCGTAGCCTGTAGCGCGCAGCGAATACCCTAGCTGGCGCCTGGCAAAAAAACTCCATTCACCGTGTTTAATTGTCAGCGGGATGGCGCGGCGCACTTGTGGCATGCGCGCCAGTATTGGCAAAGACCAGGTGGGCGCCAGCACGTCGATAAGTGTATTGGGGTCACGTTGTTGCAGCGTGATAAACAAGCTTTGTGCCATCACCATGTCACCGACCCAGGAGGGACCGACAACCAGGTGGCTAACCATGCTTATCCAACCATTCCATATAGGTGCGTACACCTTCGCTCACTGTCTTAAACACGGTGTCACAACCACTGGCACGCAACGCACTGATATCGGCCTGGGTAAAGCTCTGGTATCTGCCTTTGAGGTGTTCAGGAAAGTCGATGTATTCAATATGGCCGCGCCCGTGGTGGGCGATGACGGTCTCCGCAATTGATTTAAACGATTCGGCACGGCCTGTGCCCAGGTTGTATATACCTGAAATATCTGCGTGATCAAGAAACCACAGCTTGGCGTCGACGAGATCGCCAACGTAGATAAAATCACGGCTTTGGCCACCGGCTTCATAGCCATCGTAAGCGCCAAATAGTTTGGGTTGCTCACCGGCCAGAATCTGTTTGTGCAGGTGGTAGGCAACGCTCGACATAGTGCCTTTGTGCGCCTCACGCGGGCCGTAGACATTGAAATAGCGAAACCCCGTCACCTGTGATCGTATTTGTGGCAGGCGGCGGCGCACATATTGGTCAAACTGGAATTTTGAAAATGCGTACATATTCAATGGCTGCTCAAACTCACGCGATTCTGTGAAGACAGGCCCATTGCCGTACACGGAGGCGGATGAAGCGTAAGAGAATGGAATACCCCGTACCAGGCAGTAATGTAACAGCGCTTTGGAATAGTCGTAATTGGTCGACATTACAAATTTGCCATCCCATTCGGTAGTCGATGAGCAGGCACCCTCGTGAAACAGGGCGTTGATTTCCATATTCAGTTTGCCACCGTTATTGATCCGGGCAAGAAACACGTCTTTATCCATATAATCGGCGATATCACAATCGGCCAGGTTGTGGCATTTAATGCCCTCACTGAGATCGTCCACCACGAGAATATCGTCGATTCCCCGTTGATTGAGGCCTTTGACTATATTGCTGCCAATAAAGCCAGCACCGCCAGTGACTACGTACATTGTTTATCCAAAAGGTGAGAGGAGCGATCTTTAGGATTACCAGCTTAAGCTGATCCTAGACATCATGTATTGACCTGCACACAAGTCAATACATGGGATCTAGTGTGCATTATAACCTGACGGCCTAATACCGTCAGCCCACTGCCATGATCTTATTAAGTTGTTCGATGACATCATCGACACTAATCAGGTCGACAGCATCGGCATGGCGCACGCGTATACCCCAGCGCACATTCTCAACGCGTTTACCCAGATACTGCTGCACCGCCTGTGGGTAGCGGTTAACTGTCCATTCTGTGGCATTGTACGGCCCTGTTCGACCTGGGTTGCTGGTGGTGTAAAGGCCAATTACCGGCGTGCCCGCCGCCGAGGCCATATGTGCCGGGCCGGTATCCGGTGCGATAACCACTTGGGCGTGGTTTACCAGCGCATTCAGTTGTGGAATAGTAGTTTTGCCAACCAAATCAATCAGTTCAACATGGGCGGCCCGGGCAATCGCATTGGCCATACTTTGTTCATTCTCTGTAGGCCCGCCGGTGAGTACGGTACGCAGGCCATAGGCCGTGTAAGCATAATCGGCTACTGCCGCATAGCGCCCGGCCCGCCAGTTGCGAAAATTGTGCGCCCGCGCACTACTGCATGGGTTGATCAGTAAAATGGGCTTGTCACCAAGCCAGGTTTTGGCGAAATGCATACTTGTGTTATCGATGGGAATATCCCAGCGCAGTACCCGCTGTTGCAAACCCAGCGTTTCCAGGAACCCAAAGAAACCATCGAGCACATGCTGGTGTTTGCAGGCGGCAATCTTTTTGTTGCTGAACAGCCATTGAAAGTCGCGTGCACGCGCACGGTCAAAGCCTATTTTCAATTGTGCGCGAATGCCCAGCGAGAGCACGCTGGCGCGCAATGCCGCCTGCATCAGCAACAGCACGTCAAAACGTCTGCCACGCAGGTGCTGCCAAACGGCCTTGTTGGCCGCCCAACCCTGGGATTTATCACATACGATAAACTCAATACCCGCTATATTGCCCACCAGCGTATGTTCCAGTTTGCCGATGATCCAGGTGATTTTTGTATTTGGCCAATGGTGTTGAAGGGTGCGCACAATGGGCACGATGTGGCTGACATCACCCAGCGCGGATAGGCGCAGAATGCAAATACTGGCGGGTGGTGTCGTCAATGCGGGAGGGTATCGATAGTGAAAGCAGTGTAATCCTATACAAGCCGGGTACAATTGCAATACGCAGTTAAATGGCGATGACGCTTTCGTATGCAAAATTCCAGGCATTTTTTTCTCGCTGATACTGACCATAATATCAGCGCGGCGTTGTTTGATTCCCAGCAACTCGCAAACGAATGCGTTGTCACCGGGCGAAAACCGGCCGGGCGTGGTGAGGTGGTTTTTTTTCAGCGCAATAGTGATGCCCTGGTGTTGCGCCACTACTGCCGTGGTGGTCTGCCGGCGCGGTTTAATGCAGATAAGTACTGTTGGTCAGGTATTGAATCCACCCGTGCCTGGCGTGAATACCGTTTGCTGTCATTTTTACAGAAGCGGGCGCTACCCGCTCCACGGGCTTACGCGGCGCACGTTGAAAAACGCGGGTTGTTGTATACCTGCGATATTATTACTCATTATATTGATGATACAGAAACACTCGGTGAGCGTTTGGCTGGAGCGCATTTGTCGCCCAGTGTTTTTGCACAGGTCGGTGCGACTATCCGCCGTTTTCACTTGGCGGGTGTCGATCATGTGGATTTGAATGCCAATAATATTTTGCTGGATAGTGGTGATAGGGTTTATCTGATTGATTTTGATAATTGTCGGTTGCGTGATGGTGCGCGTACCGGTTGGCAGGAGGCTAATTTGCGCCGGTTGCGTCGTTCTCTTGATAAGTTATGCACCTTGGGTGGTGGGTATGTTGATGGGGTGGAGTGGGGGGCGTTGCTTAATGGGTATAAAAGGGGGGGCGGTTCGAACTTAGAGAGTCTGACGCTCACATAAACCAACTAATCATCAACAAGGTGGAAATCAGTTCCACAGTAAGGGCACTTGGCTTTGCCATCGGCAGCATCTTCCAGCGGCACGTATACACGTGGATGTGAGTTCCACAAGCTGCTATCCGGCAGTGGGCAATGCAGGGGTAATTCGGCGTGTGTTATCGCCTGGCTGTTGTTGGCATTGGGTTGGTTTAGCTGTGTGTTCTCAGCGGTATTGGGGTTTGGCATCGCTATATTCCGGTTTTACTCTAATCGATTACGGTGTACTGGGTATTCTTGAGTAAGGATATTTTTTACAAACAAATCAAATTTATGCGGTGAGTTTAGCACACTGTATACGCTCCTCTATTCCAGCTAGAGCCTCTTCACGCCAATGCACAACCCTATACTACCAGCAATTAGCGTCAACCTACTTTCTACAGAAACAGTTGGCGTACACCTGTATTGATTAGCAAGGCAATATTCCAGCCTGGCTAGACCTCATGTATTGACTTGTGTGCAAGTTAATACATGAGGTCTAGGGTAACCCACGGACTTTGAGGGTGAGCAGGTCGATATATTATGTCTAGATATAATCTAGCCACTGTGGGTACTCGCTACGCTTACCCTGTACCTGGTCGAAAAACAGGGCTTGCAGTTGCGCGGTAATCGGGCCGCGTGTACCGCTACCGATAGGGCGGTTATCCAGCTCGCGGATGGGGGTTACCTCTGCGGCAGTGCCGGTAAAAAATGCTTCATCACAGACGTACACTTCATCACGGGTGATACGTTTCTCTTTTACAGTGAGCCCTAAATCCTGGGCCAGGGTAATGACCGAGCGGCGGGTGATGCCATCCAGCGCGGAGGCGACGTCAGGGGTGTAGATGGTGCCATCCTGGACGATGAAAAAGTTCTCGCCGCTGCCCTCGGCCACATAGCCGTCGACATCCAACAACAAGGCTTCATCGTAGCCATCGGTTAGCGCCTCACGCAACGCCAACATTGAATTGATGTACTGGCCGTTAGCCTTGGCGCGGCACATGGAGATATTGGGGTGGTGGCGTGTGTAGGAGGATGTTTTGATGCGGATGCCTTTGTTCAGCCCATCGTCACCTAAATACGCCCCCCACTCCCAGGCGGCAATAATGCAGTGTACGCTGAGGTTATCGGCGCGCAGCCCCATACCTTCACTGCCGTAGAAGGCCATCGGGCGGATATAGCAGGATGATAAGTTGTTCACGCGCACCGCTTCCCGTTGGGCCTGGTTGAGGGCATCGGCATCCCAGGGTAAATCCATGTGCATGATTTTGGCCGAGTTTAAAAAGCGTTTGGTGTGATCCTGCAAGCGGAAGATGGCCGGGCCGCGCGCGGTTTCATAGGCGCGCACGCCTTCAAATACACCCATGCCATAATGCAGTGTGTGCGTGAGCACATGAACCTGCGCCTCACGCCAGGGAACAAACGCCCCATCAAACCAGATTAAGCCATCGCGATCAGCCATCGACATTACTTTGCCCCTTCGTTATTCAGTCGTTATTATCAGTCTTTGCCAGGCGAATTTACGGGTGCATCCACAGTCGGCATGACTGTTTGCCATATTTCCACAACCCCGTCGATGAGCGCTGTATCAGCGTCTGCCCGCTCGATTACGCCCGGTTCACCCTGCAATACCCGGCGATGAATGCCGTTGCGCAGTGTCAGGTAGGATTGTGCCAGTTTTTCTGCCTGTTCGCGTTCGATGATCTGCTGGGTACCGATAAATTCGAGCAGGCGAAGGTTGTCGGTATACTGCGCTAACACCGGATACTGCTGTACCCAGGCAAGAACCAGATATTGAACCATAAACTCAATATCAGCGACACCTCCACGATCCTGTTTAATATCAAATAAGCGCTCATTACCTTTACATAATTGATCAAACATACGCTTGCGCATGGCGGCAACATCGTGCCCCAGTTGACGGCGGTCACGCGGTAGCTGCAATACCTGTTGGCGTATCGCTGCAAAGCGCTGCTGCAGTCTCCTGCTGCCCACGACCATGCGGGCGCGCACCAGTGCCTGGTGTTCCCATGTCCAGGCCTGCTTGAGCTGGTATTCTGCGAAGGCATCGATACGGCTAACCAATAAGCCGGATGCACCGTTTGGCCGCAGCCGTGTATCGACATCATAGAGCACCCCCGCCGGGGTCAGGGTGCTGATAAAGTGCACCAGCTTTTGCGCCAGGCGGGCAAAAAATACGGCGTTATCGACCACCTGGGCGCCATCGGTTTGTTGTTGACTGCCTTCGCTTTCGTGTAGAAAAACGATGTCGAGATCCGAGCCATAGCCAAGCTCCATACCCCCGAGCTTGCCATAGGCGACGATGCCGAAGCCAGGCCGCCGTAGCTGGCCATTCACCCGGCAGGTTGGCCGCCCATAGCGCGCTACCAGCTCATCCCAGGTTACATCAGACGCCACCTGCAACAGTGCCTGTGCCAGACAACTCAAGTGTTCGCTAACCTCCGTTACCGTAAACACACCATCGAGGTCAGCGCTGACAATGCGCAACATCTGTGTTTGCTGGTAGCGGCGCAGGGCATCCATGCGCTCGCCCAGACCATTGTCTGGCAGGCGTCGCAACGACTGGCGGGCCATATTTTCCAGGCCGGTATAATCCGGGCATTGTGCTGGTGGTGACGGGTCGAGCAGTTCGTCAATCACCAGTGGGTGACGGGTGACAAACTCAGCTACCCAGGCGCTAGCCGATAACAGGTCAATCAGGTGCACCAGCGAGGCAGGCACTTCCAGTAGCATGGCCAAGTACACACTACGACCGGCAATAGCACGTAATAAACCCAATAAACGCCGCAATGTAACATCGGGGTTATCCTGCTCAACGACATGGCCCAGCGCACGGGGCAGCAACGCATCCAGGCGGGTGCGCGCCCGTGTGCTGAGGTTGTGATAAAAGCGGCTGCGCTTTAAGGTTTGTAGACTGTCAAACGCCTGCTGTGGGTGGTGAAACCCTACCCTGGTGAGTGTGGCTATAGCGGTGCTGTCTGTATCACTGTTCTGCCAGACTGCGGTCAGTTCACTGGGCGTTCCCGCCTGTGCAGTGTCTACTTTAAAGACCGACTGGAAAAGCTGCTCGACCGCCTCAGTGTGTCGGCTCAATGCCTGCCCGAAATCCGCTATACCCGTGAAACCCATTGATAGGGCAAGTGATACGCGTGCCTCCGCCGACGCGGGCAGGCTGTGTATCTGTTCGTCATTGTGCATTTGCAGGCGGTTCTCCAGACGGCGCAAAAACCGATAGGCCGATAACAGCGTCGCCGCCTGGTGTGGCTGTAAATGACCGGCGTTTGATACGTGTTCGACCGCATCAATCAATGAACGGGTTTGTAGCGCCGCATTCTGACCGCCGTGGATCAGTTGAAACACCTGGGCGATAAACTCAATTTCACGAATACCACCTGGGCCGAGCTTAATATTGCCCTGCATACCTTTGCGCGCAACCTCACCGGCTATCTTTATCTTTAGTTCGCGCAGCGATTCTATCGCGCCGTAATCCATGTAACGGCGGTATATAAAGGGCTTTAGAATCGATAATAGCTGGCTGCCCGCCTGCTGGTCACCGGCGACAACCCGCGCTTTAACCATCGCGTAGCGCTCCCATTCCCGCCCGTGTGTCTGGAAATAGTTTTCCAGGGCATCGAAGCTGACCGCCAGCGGCCCCACATCACCAAATGGGCGCAAACGCATATCGACGCGGTAGACAAAACCATCCGCGCTTATATCGTTGAGCATAGTGATCAAACGCTGCCCCAGGCGGGTAAAAAATTCCCGGTTGTCGAGCGCTTTGCCGCCGTCACATTGGCCGTTATCGGCAAAGGCGAAGATCAAGTCGATATCAGAGGAAAAATTCAACTCCCCCCCTCCCAGTTTGCCCATCCCTAACACCACCAATTGCTGTGTCTGTCCCCCGGCATTGCGTGGTGTACCCCACTGTGTGCACATTTGTGTGTAGAGGTGTGCCAATGTGCCATCGATGATCGCCTCGGCGAGCGCGCTGGTGGCGGCCAGTACATTATCAATAGCGCATTGCCCGGATAGGTCAACCCAGGCAATCCGCACCATTTCGCGGTTGCGCAACTGTCTTAACCTGGCTTTGGCACTGTGGTCATCATGTGCCCCCGACAATGTATCGCTAAGCAGTTGAGGGTAAGTACAGGGTAAAGGCGCCGTATTGGCGAGGCACTGCAACAACAGTGCAGGCTCCCGGGAGCAGATACGGGTTACAAATTCACTATAGGCAAGTACGGGTAGCGCGGGTTTTAGCGCGTGCCGATCACCCATATCAATGCCTGCATGGTCTGCCGCGTCGACAATGCGTTGTAAGCGAGCCTCGGCAAGTTGCTGTATTGGAGGGGGGAGTGTTGTTGTGGATGCCATTAAACCTAAATTCCTCAGTTGAATCTACTGCGAGCACCTAATGCATTGAATCTAAAGCGCTTTTACCAGCATTTCAGGTTCACCTGTAGAATCAAGGATTGCTAAAATTCTGGTAAAAACACTTCATCTTCAGCCCCTTAGACGCCCTCGCTACGATTCAACTGCGGAATTTAGGTTAAAACGTTACTGCGGAATGGGCGGAAAATAGCGGCATATTAGCCTGTAGGCCGCCGCATGGGTAGGCTTGTTATTAAATATTAATACGAATGATAATGTTTATCATTTGCAATAAGTTTTACTTTAGTTATACTTTCTCTACATTCAATAACTGTCTATTATTGGAGACACCATGAGATGCACTCAATATGGCTTCTGTGCCGCCTTTCTTTTCTCCCTTGTATTGACGGCACTGGCACAGCCAGCACGGGCAGCCAATGAAGTGAATATTTACTCCGCCCGCAATGAAAAACTGATTAAACCATTGTTAGACCAGTTTAGTCAGGAGACGGGTATCACCGTCAATCTGGTCACTGGCAAGGCGGGTGCATTGATCAAACGCCTACAAAGCGAAGGGGCTAACACCCCGGCTGATGTACTCCTGACGGTCGATGCCGGTCGACTGCATGCAGCCAAAGCGGCGGGTCTCTTTCAGGCTGTCAGCAGCCCCATACTGCAGTCACAAATTCCTCAACACTACCGCGATGAAGACAATACCTGGTTTGCCCTTTCAGCACGATCACGGGCGATTATTTACAGCCTGGAGCGTGTTGCCCCGGCACATTTGTCTACCTATGAAGCGCTGACCGATGCGCGTTGGCAGGGCAAAATCTGCATTCGCTCATCGGGGAATATCTACAATCAATCCCTTTTGGCCTCGATGATTGCCAACAACGGCACACCTGCCGCAGAAGACTGGGCGCGTGGTATTGTCGCCAATATGGCGCGCACACCAAAAGGCAATGACCGTGCACAGATAAAGGCCGTGGCGGTGGGTGAGTGCGATATTGCTATCGCCAATACCTACTACCTGGGCAAAATGCAAACGGCCAACAAGGACGACGGTCAACGCGAGGCCGCCGCCAAAGTGGCGGTATTTTTCCCTAATCAGGCGGGGCGTGGCGCGCATATGAATGTCAGCGGTGCAGGCGTAATCAAAGGGGCAAAGCATCGGGATAACGCCGTGCGCCTGCTCGAATTTCTGGCCAGTGACGCGGCACAGGCCTGGTACGCACAGGCTAACCACGAGTACCCGGTGGTCGACGGTGTTGCCGTCAGTGAGATTGTCGCAAGCTGGGGCTTTCCGTTTAAGTCTGACGCGCTGAATATCGGTAAGCTGGGCGCGCACAACGCCGAGGCCGTGCGCACCTTTGACCGGGCCGGTTGGAAATGAAGCGCAGGTGACCGTCGGTTATACCGTAGCACGGCTATACCGCGCTCGCCCCAAATGGCGGGCGCCAACGCTGTGGACAGTATCCGGCCTGCTCTCCGCGCTGATTATCCTGACACCTGTTTTTACTATCCTGGCATTCCTGTTTGCCCCCGCCAGCGAGAACTGGTCACACCTGACTGATACCGTATTAATCGACTACATCAACAACTCCTTGCTGTTGATGTTCGGTGTGGCACTGGGCGCTGGTAGCATTGGCGTAACCACTGCCTGGCTGACCAGCATGTACCGCTTTCCCGGCAGGGGGTTTTTGATCTGGGCACAGCTTTTGCCGCTGGCGATGCCTGCGTATATCATCGCCTACACCTACACCGGTATGCTCGAAGCCAGCGGGCCAGTGCAGACCGGGCTGCGCGCCTGGTTTGATATGCAGTACGGCGACTACTGGTTTCCCGATGTGCGCTCGCTGTGGGGGGCTATCGCGATGTTTTCGCTGGTGCTATACCCTTACGTTTACCTACTGGCGCGTGCGGCATTTATTGAACAATCGGTGTGCGTGCTGGAAGCCAGCCGCACACTGGGCTGTGGTCCCTGGCGCAGCTTTTGGAGCGTGGCCCTGCCACTGGCCCGCCCGGCGATTGCCGCCGGTTTATCACTGGCGCTAATGGAAACCCTGGCCGACTTTGGCACCGTTGAATACTTTGGTGTGGCCACCTTTACCACGGGCATCTTCCGCACCTGGTTTGGTATGTACGATGCGGTGGCTGCCGCACAGCTCTCGGCGGTATTAATGCTGTTTGTGTTTGCACTGATCGCGCTGGAGCGCTGGTCGCGCAGGCGGGCGCGCTTTCACCACACCAGTAATCGCTACCAGGCACTGCCAGCGGTGCGCCTGTCACTCGCCAAGGCGTGGTTGGCGACTATCGCCTGTTTTATACCCCTGCTGCTGGGGTTTATCGTGCCGCTTGCGCAGTTGGTGCAGTGGGCGATATGGACCTGGGCAGAAATGGTTGACGCCAGTTTTATCAAGCTGGTCATTAACAGTTTTTCACTCGCCGGTATTGCGGCGCTGGTGGCGCTGGTTCCCGCGTTGTTACTGGCCTACGGTAACCGCATACAACCATCGGCGTTGATGCATTTTTTTTCACGGCTGGCGTTGATGGGGTACGCGATTCCCGGTACGGTGATTGCCGTCGGTGTCTTGATTCCCTTTGGCGCTTTCGATAACGCCATCGATGCCTGGTTGCGCGAGACCTTTTCGATCAGTAGTGGGCTGATGTTGAGCGGCACGGTGTTTATCCTGTTGTTTGCCTACACCGTGCGGTTTTTAGCCGTATCGCTGCAAACCGTTGAGGCCGGGCTGGGGAAAATCAAAGGTTCGATGGACGAGGCGGCGCGCTCAATGGGGCAGTCCAGCGCCCAGGTGTTACGCTCGGTGCACCTGCCGATGATGCGCGCCAGCTTACTGACAGCGGTGGTGATTGTGTTTGTCGATGTGCTTAAAGAACTGCCCGCCACACTGGTGTTGCGCCCGTTTAATTTCAACACCCTGTCTGTGCGCGCTTATGAGCTCGCCTCTGACGAGCGTTTGGCTGATGCATCAACCGCTGCATTGGCTATCGTCGCGGTAGGTATTATTCCGGTTATCCTGCTAAGTATCGCCATTGCGCGTTCGCGTGCCGGGCACCACCACAATAAAAATCGATGAAAGCACACTTAACACTGAACGGCATCAGCGTTGACCTCGATGGCCAACGCATCGTCGAAAACATCAGTTTCACACTGAACAGCGGTCAGATTGGCAGTTTGCTTGGCCCCAGTGGCTGCGGTAAAACCACCCTGTTACGCACCATCGCCGGTTTTGAACAGCCCAGCGAGGGCAGCATTCACTTACGCAACCGACCAATCGCCAGCCATGAGCACCTATTGCCCCCGGAACACCGCAATATTGGTATGGTATTTCAGGATCTGGCGCTGTTTCCCCATCTGTCTGTAGCGGCCAATGTGGGCTTTGGTATTCGCCACTATTCCGCCCAGCAACGCAACGCCCGGGTTGACGAGCTACTCGCCCTGGTCGGTTTAAGTGCCTACCGCGACAGCTATCCGCACCAGCTATCCGGCGGTCAACAGCAACGCATAGCACTGATTCGCTCGATGGCACCGAGCCCCGATGTACTGCTGCTGGATGAACCCTTTAGCGGTCAGGACATCGAGCTGCGTGAACAACTGGCGCGTGAGGTCAGCGAAATTTTACGCCATGATGGCATCACCGCGCTGCTGGTTACCCACGATCAGTTAGAGGCGTTTGCCTTTGCCGATGTGATTGGTGTTATTAACGCCGGTGCGCTCTACCAATGGGATAGCGCCTACGATTTGTACCACCGCCCCGGGAGCCGTTTCGTCGCTGATTTTATCGGTCAGGGCGTATTTGTTTGTGGCAGTGTGCTCAACGAAATGCAGTTGCAAACCGAGCTGGGCATCGTCAGCGGGGAAATATCCACCGCCTACCCGGTGGGCACTGAAGTCGAGCTATTGGTTCGCCCCGACGATATTCTTCACGATGACCTCAGCCCACAAATGGCAACGGTGGAAAAAAAATCCTTTCGCGGTGCAGACCACCTCTACACCCTGTTGTTGCCAGGTGCCACGCGGGTGATGTGTTTGGCACCCAGCCATCACAACCACGCAATTGGCGAGCGCATTGGTATACGCCTGGAGCTGGATCACCTGGTGGTTTTTATGCGTGACTAAAAGCTGAGGCTAAAGATTGCCCCAGCGGTGCCGTTAAGTCGCGCATGAAATCACTGATTCTATTGCTTGTACTGTGCAGCCCTTTGACACTGATCGATGCCAAGGATTTTGACGGTGAACACGCCGTTTTTGGTGCAGGTGCGCAAAATTGCGGGGACTACCTCACATCGCGCCGACAAGGCCCGGTCGAGACGCAACAATACACCGATTGGGTCTTTGCCTATTTCTCGGCGTTTAACGTTATCGTCAATAATACCTACGACATCACCGGGGAGCGTGGCAGTAATGAAATTCTTAACTGGCTGGATAATTACTGCAGTGGCAGTCGGCGCACCCTGTTTGTCAGTGCAGTCGCTGACCTAACCCAGCGTTTATACCCACAGCGCGCCAATATTTCCCCAAGTAGTGATAACAAGGCAAAGTGGGAGGGCTTACTTAAAGAGGGTGAAAGTACGACACAGTAAGCTATTTTTAGCTTGATAGTTTGGTCAAAAAGGTCATAACCGCCCATTAATAATGGTATGAGTTATCGTACGAATGAATGCAATACCTGTTTCTGTTGCCAGCACCAAAACCCATATTGTGGACCTGATCGCCAGGAGCCAGTACTCACAGAAGATTGGCTATAACCACGGATCAAAAATTCTTGACCAGCCGCAACGCGTCGTAAACCGCAGCATGAATATTGCGGCTGGCAACCGCATCGCCAATCCGAAATAACTGATATTTGCCCTGCGGATTGCGTACAACCGTTTGTGCTTCACCCTGAATCAAGGCCTGGTAGTCAACTTCACCCCCATTAACCGAACCGGCTTTCAACCCAAAATACAGCGCATCATTCGGCAGCGTACCGTGCTCTACAACCAACTGATCAACCAGACGGGAATCGGGAAAGTCACCGTAATCACTGGCCAGCGATACGCGCAGTTGATCGCCCTCAGGCTCTACACGTACTACCCGCCGACTGAGGGTGATAACCGCCTGGTGCTTTTGAAACGCACGCGCATAGGCAACGTGGTTAATACCCCCAATTTCAGGGGCAAAAAACCGCTCAGGCGTCACAATCTCCAGCGCCGAGCCTGCCTCGGCGAGCATCTCAGCGGCCTGCATACCGGGGTGACCGCCGTTGTCGTCATACACTAGTACAGTGGCTTTGGGTGTCACATCCCCCGCGATAATGTCCCAACTGGATACTGCCCACTGATTGCCAGAGGGGAGGATTTCCGTATCCGGCACCCCGCCTGTGGCGATGACCACAATATCCGGCTCAAACGCGAGTACATCGTCGACCTCAGCGTACAGATTGAAACGCATATCGACACCCAGCGATTCACACATGGCTGTACGCCAGGTAGTGATACCTAACAACTCGGCGCGGCGCTGACTGCGGGCAATGAGTTGTAGTTGCCCGCCGGTTTGCGCGGCGGCTTCAAGCAACGTCACCTGGTGCCCGCGCTCTGCGGCAACCTTGGCCGCCTCCAGACCCGCTGGGCCTGCGCCGACGACGACGATGTGTTTTTTGTGGCCACCGCTTACCGCGATGGTTTGCGGCATACTGGCCTCGCGCCCGGTGGCGGCGTTGTGAATACACAGGGCCTCGCCATTTTCGTAGATGCGATCGAGGCAATACGTGGCACCGACACAAGGGCGGATTTCATGCTCACGCTGCCCGATGATTTTTTGCACGATATGCGGGTCGGCGATATGCGCCCGCACCATGCCAACCATATCCAGTTTTCCCTCAGCAATGGCGTGGCGTGCGGTGGCGATATCGTTGATGCCGGTGGCGTGAAAAGTCGGCACGGAAAACTGTTGGCGCACCTCGCCAGCAAAATTCAGATCCGGCGCACGGCGCATCCCGTGGCCGGGAAACTGATCGAGCAACGCCGCCTCGCTTTCGATGCGACCACGGATGACATTAATAAAATCGACCTGTCCGGAGTCGAGCAGGACCTGTGCAATCCGTCGCCCCTCTGCCTGATCAAACCCCTGTGGCCAGTACTCATCGAATGTCATGCGCACGCCCACGATAAACTCAGGGCCGATGGTGTGGCGGATTTTTTCGAGTATTTGCCGGGTAAAGCGAGTGCGGTTTTCCAGACTGCCGCCGTATTGATCATTGCGGTGATTGGTCGCCGGTGACCAAAATCCGTCGGGTAAATGACCGTTACACTGGATCTCGAAGCCATCCAGCCCGGCCGCTACCATGCGTTGTGCAGCGGCGGCATAATCATTGGCAATACGCTCCAGATCCCAGTCCTCGGCGGCTTTGGGAAAACTGCGGTGCGCACTTTCACGCACGCGGGAAGCGGCCACCAGTGGCAGCCAGTCGCCCGTATTCCACCCGGAGCGACGCCCCAAATGGGTTAACTGAATCATCACCGCCGTGCCGTGCGCGTGGCAGGCATCGGTTAACTCGCTGAGCCAGGGCACGATTTCATCCTTATAGGCAAAAAGATTACCAAACGCTGCCGGGGAATCTGCCGATACCACCGCAGAGCCTGCCGTCATGGTCAGCGCGATCCCTCCTTTGGCGCGCTCCTGGTGGTACAGCCGATAGCGTTTTTTTGGCATACCATCTTCAGAATAAGCCGGTTCGTGGGCCGTGGTCATCAAACGATTACGCAGTGTCAAATGCTTGAGCGTAAACGGTTGCAGCAAGGGGTCATTGGTGTTCATCAAAAAAACCTTTTTCATCGTGGCTGGACATCATGTATTGTCTTGTGTGCAAGTCAATACATGGGGTCTAGTACACTGTCTACCTTATATTGACGGGCTCAACGTTGCGCTGTTGGCACTGAAGTGAATTTATTGAAACTAACAGTCCATCCATTCAACGTCGATAGCGTACCGGCTAACCAAAACTTGTACGAATATCGGCAACAGTGATAAACAGCCTATCTATTGCATAGTGAAAGGCGGTAAAACCATACTTCTCGTAAAAACGCTTTGCACCATCCCTTGCATCAACAATCACTGCTGGAAAAGCCACCGTTTCACTGGCAGACAAAAGCTTATGCAGCGCATCGATTAACAGCCACTCGCCAAACCCTAGCAACGTGGCATCCTGTTGTTTAAGCACCAAAGCCTGCTCGCGTTCAATAATCCGCCTGGCTTTTTCCACTGCAGCATTTAGAACAAATGAATTAATACTGGATACACCAGAGAAAGCGGCGGCTTTGGCCAGCAAGCCCTGTGTATCGAGATCGATTCTCGCCGTAATACGGGGTAATGTGGTTGCCATTATCTGTGCCAAATTTTCACATTGACAGTATGGTGGATAAATTTATGGGCTGGCAATGTGAAAAAAATGTTACATCAGTAATCTACAGCGAGACCGATAAACTGGCCACCGTTTGCCCAGACGATATCATCGCGGCTTGCATTAGCGGTTAGTGGGGATACCGAAGAACCGTCTTCGCCTGTGCTGTACAAATCAAATAGCGTATTGATAGGCACCAGATTCCGGTCTTTTCGCTGTTTCCCTTTCCCCTTGACCAGGGCAAAATTGATGTACTGATAGCCATTTCCCCAGGGGTCTTCAATGGGGATATTGCTGAGTTCTGTCAGTGAATTGGGCAGTGCGCCGGTGTTCATCTCATACGCAAATACCGCCTGGCCTATTTTGGCGATATCCGCAACCGTCGACGCCACCTTGCCGCGATAAATCATGCTGCTGAAACCCGGTATCGAAATCATAGCGAGGATGCCCAGTATCGCCACGATTACCATCAGTTCAATCAGCGTAAACCCTACATACCTAATACGTGTTTTAAGCACAAACGTTCCACCACTCGTCGACAGTTATACTATCGGCACGGTGGTTTGATACTTTAGCGTATTGTGCTTATTGATCTTTTTAAGACACCCCTATAAGGGTGAACCGGTGACTGCTTATGTCACCCGCATTCCCGCCCGTGCACCATCGTCTGCACCCAGCAAATAAATATCGTCATCATCGCCCGCGCACAACACCATTCCCTCTGAAACCCCAAAACGCATTTTTCGCGGCTTCAGATTAGCAACCATAATGGTGAGCTTGCCTTCCAGATCCTCCGGTTTATACGCCGCACGAATACCGGAAAATACGGTGCGGGTTTCGCTGCCGAGATCCAGCGTTAAGCACAGTAATTTGTCTGAACCTTCAACGTGCTCACAGCGGGCAATTTTTGCCACACGCAAATCGAGCCTGGCGAAGTCGTCAAAGCTAATTTCGGGGGCGATGGGTGGCCCGGCCAAGGGGCCACTGGCGGGCTGCGTTGCGTTCAGGTCTTCTTTTGAGTCTTCGATAATGGCGGTGATGGTTTTAGCGTCAATCCGCTGAGCAAGTGGCTGGAATTTCTTGATAGTGTGATTGAGCAAGGGGGTGTGCACATCATGCCACTGTACATCATCGGTATTTAAAAACTCCTCGGCATTTTTGGCGAGCGCGGGTAGCACAGGCTTTAAATAAGCCACCAACACGCGAAACAGGTTCAAACCCTGCGAGCAGATAGCCTGCACATCGCCTTGCCTGTCTGCCTGCTTCGCCAGCACCCACGGCGCCTGCTCGGCGATATATTGGTTGGCGCGATCGGCGAGCGCCATAACCTCGCGTATGGCTTTGCTGAATTCACGACGCTCGTAAAATGCGGCAATGCTATCGCCCGCATCGACAAATTCACTGTACATTGCAGGCTCGGGGAGTGCAGTGGCCAGCTTCCCGGTGAAGCGGCTGTTGATAAACCCCTGGCAACGGCTGGCGATATTCACCAGTTTACCCACCAGGTCTGAGTTGACGCGTGCCACAAAGTCTTCCAGGTTCAAATCGATATCTTCGACGTGCGCGTTGAGCTTGGCCGCGAAATAGTAGCGCAGATATTCGGGGTTGAGGTGGTTGAGGTAGGTGCGTGCCTTGATAAACGTGCCACGCGATTTCGACATTTTAGCGCCGTCAACGGTCAAAAAACCATGGCAAAACACAGCCGTGGGTTTGCGAAACCCCGCACCTTCCAGCGTGGCGGGCCAGAACAGGGTATGGAAATAGGCGATGTCCTTGCCGATAAAATGGTACAGCTCGGCATCGGAATCCGGTTTCCAGTAGTCATCAAAATTCTGCCCGGTGCGGTCGCACAGGTTTTTGTGGCTGGCCATGTAGCCGATGGGCGCGTCCAGCCAGACATAAAAGTATTTGCCCGGCGCCCCGGGAATTTCAAACCCCCAATAAGGGGCGTCGCGGGATATATCCCAATCCTGCAAACCGGCGGTAAACCACTCTTGTAACTTGTTGGCTATTTCAGGTTGTAGCTGACCACTGCCCGTCCAGTTTTTCAGCATCGCCTCAAAATCGCCGAGTTTGAAAAAGTAGTGCTCTGAATCACGCGCTACAGGTGGCTCACCAGAAATTACCGAAACGGCATCTTTCACCTCCAGCGGCGAATAGGTATGGCCGTTATCGCACGAGTCACCATTTTGGTCTTGCAGACCACACACGGGGCAGGTGCCGCGCACAAAACGATCCGGCAGGAACATGCCCGCCTGCTCATCATACGCCTGGCGCACTGTGCGTCGGGTGATGTGACCGGCGGCATTCAGGCGGGTATAAATCAGTTCGGCAATTTCGCGGTTTTCATCCGAGTGGGTGGTGTGAAAATTATCAAAGCTGAGTTGGAAATCGACGAAGTCCGATTCGTGCTCGATTTTTACTGCATCGATCAGCGCCTGTGGAGAAACACCATCGGCCTGTGCTTTTAGCATAATCGGCGTACCGTGGGCATCATCCGCCCACACCCAGGTGCAGTCGTGCCCGCGCATGCGCTGAAAACGTACCCAAATATCCGTTTGGATATATTCCAACATATGACCGAGATGGATTGAACCATTGGCGTAAGGAAGGGCGCTGGTAACGAGGATTTTGCGGGCGGCACTTGCCATTAATGGGTTCCTGATGGAGTTGAACTGAGCGGGAAGTTTAGAGCCTGGCAGCGTTGATGTATAGGTAGCAGGTCTATACCTGAGTAAATTAGTGTATTATTCCGAGGTTTTAAAACCATCACCAATCGCCGTGCCTTGCCTGTGCGGCGGTAGGCGTTACCACGAGGCTTTTTCAGGTTATGACCAACAAAGAAAACATCCAGGCCGCACTCGGTACCTTTACTGAACCTAATCTCGGTACTGACTTAGTCAGTGCCAAATGCGTTAAGGCCATCGATATTAATGGCGGCACAGTGAACATCCAGGTTGAACTGGGCTTTCCTGCCAAGTCGATTCACGCATCACTGGCGGGTGAGTTGCAAACGCTGGTCGCCAGCGTCGAGGGCGTTGAGCAGGCCAGTGTTATCGTCACATCCAAAATCACCTCGCACTCAGTACAAAAAGGCGTGAAGCGGATGAACAATATCAAGAATATTATCGCCGTTGCCTCGGGCAAAGGTGGCGTAGGAAAATCGACGACCTCTGTCAACCTGGCACTGGCTTTATCCGCCGAGGGGGCGATAGTTGGCATTCTCGATGCCGATATCTATGGCCCCAGTCAACCGCGTATGCTCGGTATTAGCGGTAAACCGGAATCGCAGGACGGCAACAGCCTGGAACCAATGGAAAACTACGGTTTACAGGCCATGTCTATTGGCTTTTTGATCGATGAGGAAACACCGATGATCTGGCGCGGCCCAATGGTCACCCAGGCACTGGAGCAACTACTCAACGACACACAATGGCGCGGGCTGGATTATTTGATTATCGACCTGCCCCCTGGCACTGGCGACACCCAACTGACACTGGCGCAAAAAATCCCGGTCAGCGGTGCCGTTATCGTTACTACACCCCAGGACATTGCCCTACTGGATGCGCGCAAAGGCTTAAAGATGTTTGAGAAAGTCGAAGTGCCTATACTCGGCATAGTGGAAAATATGAGCACGCATATTTGTAGCCAGTGTGGCCACGAAGAGCATATTTTTGGTGCGGGCGGTGGGGCGTCAATGGCCGAACAACACAGTGTCGATTTTCTTGGTTCACTGCCGCTCGATATCACCATCCGCGAACACGCAGACAGCGGCAAACCCTCTGTGGTTTCCAACCCCGATGGCCAGATCGCCGCCGCCTATGGCGCCATTGCTCGTAAAATGTCAGCCAAACTGGCGATGCAGGCAAAAGACTACAGCGCGAGCTTCCCCAATATAGTGATACAGAATTCCTGATAAATGAAAAAACCGGGATACGCATGCCTTCAAGCGCAGAGTAGATAAACCCAATAACAACAAACTTGAGCAATGCTGCTGGCAAATAAACCATTGCTCTTAACTATCTGATAGAAGCCATATAGGCTATTGAAACTTTGTAGGTTTTCACTTAATGTTAAAGGTCTGTGGACTAGCTACAGACCCTTTTTTTAAAACACGCCCTGTGTTTGTTTAAACACTACGGATTTTCAGGAGAAAAACCGAATGAAGAAATTTTTTTTTATCATCGCGCTAAGCATTCTACCTTTATCGATAACGCAGGCTGATGTGCGTTGGTTTATTGGTGGCGGCGGTGGATATGTATCTACAGATATTACTGACATAAATTCTGGCACCGAGACTATGGTATTTGGTGACGCCAATACAGTAAATGCTTATTTTCGTGGCGGACTTTCTATTAATGATTATCTTGATTTTGGCATTGAGCTTAATCGAACATTGACATCAGACGAAACCCAAAATTCGACCATAACTGCTACTACCAACCAAAGCGCTAATATAGACCTTGATACGAATATCATTTTTCTCTATGTAAAAGGTAATCTACCTATAACGGATGATTTTAAATTATATGGACTCATTGGTTTTTCTGATTTTGAATTAGTACGTAGTAATAGTAGCGACACAAGTTTGACTGAAAATGGCACTGATAGTGATGATGATATAGGGTATGGTTTTGGCTTTGAATACGACTTTAACAACTCATTGTCTTTATCGGCAGATTACATACGATACTTCAATGATAATTCGTTTGATTCGTCAATTGTCGGAGTTACTGTAGATTCACTTAATATCGGCGTAATTTATCGCTTTTGATTTTCAACGTTAAATCAAAAAACGCCCGCCTGAACCGGGCGTTTTTTACGCGCCACTCCAAGCTACCAATATAAGTAGTATTACCTCCTCTCACTCCGTAAAATCCCCGCTTTAACTTCACTGCTTTGGCCTTATGACCATCAAATCTGATAACTGGATTCGCCGTATGGCGCATCAAGGTATGATCGAACCCTTCGAAAGCGGCCAGGTGCGCTACGTTGGCGAACAGAAAATCGTCTCTTACGGTACGTCAAGCTACGGTTACGATGTGCGCTGCGCCGATGAATTCAAGATATTTACCAATATCAACCACGCCGTGGTCGACCCAAAGGCATTTGACCCGGATAGCTTTGTCGATTTTAAAGGGGATGTGTGTATTATCCCGCCGAACTCTTTTGCATTGGCTCGCACCGTGGAATACCTGCGCATCCCACGCAGTGTATTAACCGTGTGTCTGGGCAAATCAACGTACGCACGCTGTGGGATTATCGTAAACGTTACCCCACTGGAGCCTGAATGGGAGGGGCACGTGACCCTGGAATTTTCCAATACCACGCCGCTACCCGCAAAGATTTATGCGCATGAAGGGGTAGCACAGATGTTGTTTTTTGAATCCGATGAGGTGTGTGAAACCTCTTACGCCGACCGTGGCGGCAAATACCAGGGACAAACCGGGGTAACACTCCCTAAAACCTAAACCGGAGAACCTGTGTTGTATTCTCTCCAGAGAATACCTCTGCAACACAAAATATTGGAAAGAATCGCGCCACGCGTGCTCAATACACCGCAAATCAGCGCGCAAACCACGATAAAGAGTGTCTTAAAAGCCCCTCTCCCGAGCTGGGAAGGAGTGAGAGAAGCCACCGGTATTTATATGGAGGGAGATGGTATCTACATAGAGAGTAGGATTAGCGGTTAATTAACAGCTGTCTATCTTTTGTTTTTATTTGCAAGAGAAATGAGCTATGGCCATTGCCAAAAAATCAGAGAGTATTAGTGAAGAGGGATATCTGGCCAGAGAGCTTGAAAGCGATATTCGGTATGAGTATATAAGAAGAAGCGAGGCAGGCTGAAAATAACGAAAATTAAGTGTAGATTTAATAGTACTCCCCAAGAGCTATTCCGAGCTAATAGCCATATCAAATATTTTCACTCTTTATCATTGAAAAAAAGGCGCCTTAAAAAAGGCGCCTTAAACTAAGCATCTACTTTTTTACTACTGCGTCCTCGTAATCACGATGCGGGATGTGGGGTTATCCCAACGCTCCCTTTCAGTCAGTATTGACGTTGCCAAGCCTTCGCTACTGGCGTCATTGACATTGGCGTTAGTAACCACACCCTGGTGAAAGCGTACTCTTGGAACACTATCATCGCGGATCGCATTAAAGCCTGCCGCTGCGCCACCACCGCCTGCCGCTACTGCTACCGGGCCAGGCATGGTTGCTGCAGTTTCCAGGTTGGCTTCCGTCCCTGAATCCCAACTGGGCGCAGAGAACGTCATGCTTTGGCCGACGGTCATATTACTGATATTGACTGCATTGACACCTGTGAAGGCATCATTGGTATCGATCAGCATTGTCACTACGGTTAAACGCAGATTATCAACAGCGGTTGGCGCTACCGACAGCGTAGATGCAGTGCCTATCGAGCGTGGAGAAACGGCACTGCCAGCTACGGTAGCGAGGTGTTGCGATGTACTTTGCGCCCTCGCTATTAACATGGCTGGATCTCCGCCTTCCGCTAGTTGTTCCAATTCAACACTCGCCGTCTCGCCATCGATGAATGCGTTATATCCCGCCCTATGCAATATGATCGCTGGTGGTGAAAGTGGTTGGTTCTGCGTTAGGTTAGTCACTTGAACGGAGTAATTCGCCGCGTTAGGACTGCTACTGCCACTACCACCACAGCCAATCACAGCTATTGCCAGTAGCGACATCACACCTGATTTATATAATTGAGTTTTCACGATTTCTCCCCCCAGCGTCTAGGGAATGACAATGGTAATGCGGGCGACGGGATTCAACCAGCGGTGCACTCTGGAATCCAGATCGCTAGCGCCTGCGGTGGAATTGGTGTCACCCAGCGTGTTGCGGTGGATATGTACCGGGCCATCGGTGCCGTCGGCAACTTGGTTGCTGGAGTCAACCTGTGCAGCAACGCCCGTCGCAGTAGAGTTTGTTTGTAAACTCGCTTGCGTTGGTGCAGGTGCAGCCATGCCGGGCACCGCGTAACCACCTAGCGCAATACCCGTACCCGCTTCAGTGACCGTGCGTGTGCTACCGTTTGCGCCATCATTGGCGGCAGGGTTCAACTCATCGTTAAGTTCGGTTCCTGCATCGTAGGCGTTTACGTTGAAGGTGTGAGTACCCGAGGTCGTCGGAATGGTGATGCTATCGAGACCCAGAAATGCATCATTGGTTGGCACTAACATCGCGAGTACTGAAAGCCTGGGGAAGCCTCCTGTGTCAAAAGTATAGTTACCCGAGGTCGTCGCTGGCGCTAGAAGCTCGCCGAAGCCCTGCCAGCGATTGGAGCCGTTATTGGTCAATGCAGGACCCAGAAGTGATTCGAAATTACTACCCGTTGAGTTAGTGTTGTCCGCGTTGTTACGAACACCGGCTTCGGCAAGCCATGCCAGCGCCCTGGGCGCTGTATTTGTACCATTTCTGGGCGATGGTGGCGTGGCGGCAGTATTGGCGGCATCGACACCCGCCTGAAAGAGGTCAACAGTATCATTGTGCGCAACCACGAGGCGCGACGTAAAATGCTGTCCCTGCGTCAGGTTGGTGATTCTGATAGTGATCGTTTGGGCGATGGAGGCCGATGGTATCGCGACAGCCAGTGCTGCCGAGAGCACCAGTTTATTTATTATCATGTGTAATTCCTCGTAATCAGCTATGAATTGAAAAAAAGCGCGAACTCTCAATAGTTTGAGTCTGCACCATGCTTAGAGGCAGCGGTTTTCTTTTTGGTTCAAAACCCGTGTTAAAGAAACGCTTGATGTTAAAGTACTTTTTTGTTGGCTACTGCCCCGCCATCCTGCACAATTCCCCTCTTGCCCACCCACATTCACCCACCAGGCGGTACACCCACTGTGAAATTTGTCGATGAAGTAAATATTAAGGTTATTGCCGGTGATGGCGGCAACGGCTGTATGAGCTTTCGTCGCGAGAAATACATTCCACGTGGCGGTCCCAACGGTGGCGATGGTGGTGACGGTGGCAGCGTGTATCTGCTCGCCGATATCAATCTCAACACCCTGGTGGATTTTCGCCATGTGCGTACTTTTACCGCGCAGCGAGGCAAAAATGGCAGTGGCAATAACTGCACTGGGTCAAAAGGCGAGGATAAAATCGTGTCTGTGCCACTTGGCACGCTGGCCTACGATGTTGAAACAGGTGAGTTGATAGGTGACCTCGCAGTGCCTGGGCAACCCTTATTAGTAGCGCGTGGTGGCTTCCATGGTCTGGGCAACACCCGTTTTAAGAGTTCGGTGAACCGCGCTCCCCGGCAAACCAAGCCCGGTACCCCCGGTGAGTTTCGCGAGTTGCGCCTGGAACTCAAACTGCTCGCTGATGTTGGCCTGCTCGGCTACCCCAACGCGGGCAAATCAACCTTTATTCGCGCCGTTTCGGCCGCGCAGCCCAAGGTCGCCAACTACCCCTTTACCACGCTGTACCCCAATCTTGGTGTGGTCAGAATCGCCGCGCACCGCAGCTTTGTGGTCGCCGATATTCCCGGTTTAATCGAAGGGGCAGCAGAGGGCCAGGGGCTGGGTATCCGCTTTCTAAAACACCTGGCGCGCACCCGTTTGTTGCTGCATATCATCGATATTGCCCCGATAGACGGTGTAGACCCGGTAGACGCCGCCAACAAACTGCTCGCCGAGCTGGATAAGTTTGACCTGCAACTGGCGCAGCGCCCGCGCTGGTTGGTCTTCAACAAAACCGACCTGCTGCCACAAGACGAACAGGAGGCGCACTGTGATAAACTGTTGGAACGACTTCAGTGGCAGGGGCCACACTACCGCATCTCTGCCATCAGCGGTGCGGGTACCGACATCCTGTGTCAGGATATGATGATTTGGATGGAACAACGCGCCGAAGCTGAAACAGAGGCCATCGATGCAACGTGAGGCCCTCAAACACTGCCGACGCTGGGTGGTTAAAATTGGCAGCTCACTGGTCACCGATGATGGCCGGGGGCTGGATACCCAGGCGATCACTCGCTGGGGCAAACAACTGGCGGCGATGAAGTACCAGGGCTGTGAGATTGTGTTGGTCTCCTCCGGCTCGATTGCCGAGGGCATGTGCCGACTCGGCTGGCAGCAGCGCCCACACAGCCTGCACGAATTGCAAGCCGCCGCCGCCATTGGCCAGATGGGGTTGGTGCAGGCCTACGAATCGGCGTTTAAATCACACGGCATTGGCACCGCGCAGGTGTTGTTAACGCACGACGACCTCGCCAACCGGCGCCGCTACCTGAATGCGCGCAGCACGCTGAATACCCTGCTGAATCTGGGTGTGATCCCGGTGATTAACGAAAACGACACTGTCACCACCGACGAAATCAAATTTGGTGACAACGATACCCTGGCAGCACTGGTCGCCAATCTAATTGGCGCCGATGTGTTGGTTATCCTCACCGATCAGCAGGGCCTGTTTGATAAAGACCCACGCAACCACCCGGGCGCCAGGCTGATCCCGCTTGGCGATGCCGAAGACACTGCACTACTGATGCTGGCCACCGACAAGGGTGGCCGCCTCGGTAGCGGTGGTATGCGCAGTAAAATCCAGGCTGCCCAGCGGGCGGCACGCTCTGGCACCGCTACCCTTATCGCCGCCGGTCAACAACAGGACGTGCTATTGCGGGTGCGGGCAGGCGAGCCGATTGGCACCTTGCTGGAAGCCAGAAGCGAACCGCTGCTGGCGCGCAAACAATGGCTTGCCAACCAACTCAAAGTGCGCGGCCAGCTCACTATTGATGCCGGTGCGCGCCGTGTGTTGCTGGAAAATAACGCCAGCCTGCTCGCCGTGGGCATCACCGCCGTGAGCGGTGACTTCAAGCGCGGTGAGCTCGTCGCCTGCGTCGATGAGCAGCAGAGCGAAATCGCCCGTGGTCTGGTTAACTACAGCGCCGATGAGATCGATAAACTCAAACAACAGCCGAGCAATAAAATCCAAGCGATTCTCGGTTATAGCGGTGAACCGGAACTGATCGACCGGGATAATATGGTGGTGACCCTGAATTGATGAAGCTGGAGAGTGGCCTACGAGGCATACCAAAAAAACCTGTACCGCCAAGCCAGCATTTACCAATCGACCTATGTACCCGGCAACGGGGAAGGCCTGGATGAAGGTGTTCTTGCTATGACTCGATAGTGTGCAAATAACCCCTAAGCGATTCAAACCGGGCAAGCGTCCCCACATCATGCCAAGCCCCTTTAAATACCTCGCTAGCCACCAAATGGCTCTCTACCGCACCATACAAAATGGGCGCCAGCGCACGCTTACCCTGCGCCAGGCCTGCAAACAATTTTGGGTGATACAAACCTATCCCACTAAACGTCAACGTCTGAACAGACAAATCATCCATCAATGGCATAGCAGCCGCCCGCCCAACAAGCTGCCTATCACGCAACAAAAAATCCCCCTCGGGGTGATGGCTGGGATTCTCCACAAGTACCAGATGGGCCAAATGGTCTTCACGCAACCGCAACCCGGCGTAATCAAAATCTGTCCACACATCCGCATTGCACACAATAAAAGGTGCATCACCCAACAACGGCAGCGCCTTGATAATCCCCCCTGCCGTTTCCAGCGCAGCGCCTGATTCATCGCTGTAGGTAATTTCAACCCCATACTGCGCCCCATCTTTTAATACCTCACGGATCTGTTCCGCCAACCACGAAACGTTAATCACTATCTGCGTAACCCCGGCTTTTTTCAACGCGAGGATCTGGTATTCAATCAAACGCCAACGGCCTGGCCTGATCAGCGGTTTAGGTGTTGTATCAGTCAGTGGGCGCAGGCGCTCGCCCCGGCCTGCTGCCAAAATCATTGCGCGCATTGTTTGATAGCACTTCGAGTGTATGGATAAGGCAACAATACGATATTAACCCGCGTGCTGCATAACAAACACCGAACCCGCTAGCTCCCTGATTCTGAAAGAAATATTCTAAAACACCTTAAAAAAGCTCTGTAACTCATCGTATTTAAAAGTATTTTTTGAAAAAATAATTAAGGATATTACTTGATTAACCACACAGACAGCACATACACTACATAGGTCAATCACAACACATGCAGGCGACGTATGATCAAGCGAACACTGGCCTCACTGCTGCTGATCGGCAGTGGCGTTGCACAGGCTTCTGGTTTCGACATTAGCCTCAACGATGAAGCAGCCTCGTTGGTTTATCTTCAAAACGATGCTGATTTTGGTGAAAACGGCACCGACATTGGCTACGGTGTATTTTTTAACAACAGCGACGACTTTATCCTCAACGCCAATTTTATGGTGGTTGGCGAACCTGCCGGTGCTGATCATCCATGGCAGTTTGGCATTGGTGCCAAAGCTTATCTGGGCAAGTACGATGTCAGCGATCTTGACCTCGGCAGCATTGCCATCGGTGGCCAGATCCGCTACACCATCCCGGCGTCGGTGCCGATGGCTGCCACACTGGAAGGGCATTACGCCCCGGAAATCACCAGCTTTGGTGATACTGAAAAACTCGCCGAGATATCGTTTCGCTATGAGTTTGAGGTTGTTGAGACGGCGCGTGTGTTTGTCGGTTACCGACTGCTCGAAGCCGATTTTGACTCACTCGACGGCATTGAGTTTGACGATCAGGCGCATGTCGGCATCCGCATTACCTTCAACTAATAATCCGTTACCCCCGATGAATGATATTCGCGCACTGCTCGATATTATGGCGCAACTGCGCGACCCAGACAGCGGTTGTCCCTGGGATAAGAAACAAACCTTCGCCTCGATTGCCCCCTATACCATTGAAGAGGCCTACGAAGTCAGCGATGCAATACAGCATGGCAATTCAGACGATCTGCGCGATGAACTGGGCGACCTGCTACTCAATGTTGTCTTTCATGCACAAATCGCCAAAGAGTCAGGGGCGTTTAGCTTCGACGATGTAGTCTCCGCCATTTGCGATAAGATGGTGCGCCGACACCCGCATGTGTTTACAGACCAGCCCCAGCGCGAGGCTGATCTGCACACCGC
Organism: Gammaproteobacteria bacterium; assembly: GCA_965277715.1. Classification (GTDB taxonomy): domain Bacteria; phylum Pseudomonadota; class Gammaproteobacteria; order JBCCGL01; family JBCCGL01; genus JBCCGL01. The sequence continues at coordinate 2,866,309 of OZ255836.1, read as the reverse complement.
CTGGGAACAGCAAAAATCCAGGGAACGCCGTGAAAAGGCAATTGGTGGCAGGCCTTCCGCATTGTCGGGCATTGCACGGGCACTGCCCGCTTTGTCGCGCGCACAAAAAATTGGCAAGCGCGCCGCCCACGTCGGTTTTGATTGGAAATCGGTGGCCGCCGTCAATGAAAAAATCCGCGAGGAGCTAGCGGAGTGTGAGGAAGTGCTCGATGGTTCCCAGGCGCGTATTGAAGAAGAAGTGGGGGATTTGTTGTTTGCCGTGGTCAACCTGGCACGCCACACCCAGGTCGATGCCGAGCAGGCACTGCGCAAGGCCAATGATAAATTCCAGCGGCGTTTTGAAAGCGTCGAGGCGGACGCGGCCCACGCCAAGCAGGATTTAAGCGACTGTGACGCCGAACAACTGGATCAGTTCTGGCAGGCTGCCAAGCGCCGTGTCGCCAATAAACCGGGAAAACGCTAACATCTGAATGCTGTAAACTCGTTACCCACACCCACGCTTTATTTAAAAAATACTGATGACCGCTACACATTTCGATTTTGATACACCGATAGACCGCCGTTCCCACGCCAATTATAAATGGAATAAATACCCCTCCCCGGTACTGCCTCTGTGGGTTGCCGATATGGATTTCCAGACTGCCCCGGCGGTAATTCAGGCACTCCACCAGGAGGTTGACCACGGTATTTTTGGTTACGCGACACCCAAGCCAGGCCTGGCCGAGGTGGTTGTAGCGCGGCTGCAACAGCGTTACAACTGGTCTATCGAGGCGGATTGGATTGTCTGGATACCCGGCGTTGTGCCGGGGCTGGCGGCGAGCTGCCGCACAGCCGGTGAGATCGGCGATGAAGTCATTATCAATCCACCTGTTTACCACCATTTAATTACCGTGCCAGAGAAGTCATTGCGCACCTTAGTGAATGCACCGCTGCACTGTGTCGATGGTCGCTGGACGTTCGATTTTGATGCCATTTGCGCCGCCATCACCCCGCGTACACGGATGCTGTTACTGTGCAGTCCCCACAATCCGGTCGGCACTTTATTTCGCGCCGACGAACTGGCTGAGCTGGGCCGTATTTGTGCGCAGCACGGTATCCAAATTTGTTCTGATGAGATTCACTGTGAGCTGGTGCTCGACCACGGTGCCCGGCATACCCCCACCGCCGTTGCCTGCCCAGATTACCAGCACAATATCATTACGCTGATGGCACCCAGCAAAACCTTTAACCTCGCTGGGGTGAACTGCTCATTTGCGATTATTTCAGATCCGGCTTTGCGCAAAAAATTTAGCGGTTCGATTGGCGGTGCTGCACCGCCGGTTAGCGCGCTGGCCTATGCTGCGGCGTTGGCGGCCTACCGCGATGGGGATGCCTGGCATCAGGCGCTGCTGGATTATTTGCGCGCCAACCGTGACTTTTTGCAGGCGGAAGTGGCGCAAATACCCGGTTTGTCTATGCCGCATGTCGAGGCCAGTTATCTCGGTTGGATCGATACTCAGGCGCTGGCCACAGATGATGCACACGGGTTGTTTTTGCAACACGGGTTAGGTTTTTCAGATGGGGCGCAGTTTGGTGATCCGCGTTTTCAGCGGATTAATTTTGGCTGTACCCGTACTAATTTAGAGGAGGCGGTGGCTCGGATTAAGCGTGCTGTTACTGAGGGTGCTATTGCACGGTGAACTGAACAATTGGGCCGCAGATGAGTGTGGTACAGGCCGTGAGAATACCTTGCTAATCAATGCTGTAGTACGCCAACTGTTTCTGTGGAAAGCAGATTGACACTGACTGCTGGTAGCATGGGGTTGTGCCTCTGATGTACTCCTTCTGACCCAGGAACCGGCCGGATTCAGGGTTGCTCTACTGCGGAAAAGCCGACAGACTCTTAGAGGCGTTCTCAATTCAAAAATAGGGGTTAGTTCAGGTGCTAAACGAGTCGCCCATTGTTATTGTGTGAAACTTTTGTACCAGCTTATGCTCAGGCCCCAGTAAGGCAAAAATAGCCAGCATGGCGCGGTGTGCTTTTTGTTGCACCGGCACATCACGGTGGCTTAGCAGTTCACTCAACACACCGAGTGATTTTTCATATTCATCCTGTATTAAGTAACGCGCAGCCAGTTGCTGGGCAATATCAGGGTTTTCCGGGTGCTTGCGCTGTTGTTCCAGTAGTGTATTGATTGTTGGCGCCCGCTCGGCGGTGCAGATTAAGCCGAGGTGGGTTGTTAGTAGGTCAATTTCCGGGTCACGGCGGGCGGCTTCCGGGAGTTTTTCCAGCATTTCATAAGCGCTGAAGATGTCCCCTGTCTGCATCTGTTGTTTGGCCCGGTCGAGTACGGTGCGGTAGCCCTGGTGGGCGCGGTCGGATAGGCCACTGACTTCAGGGATCGCTTTGCGTGGCAAGTATTTATCCAGTACGTTGCGAAAGTATTGTTCTGACCAGGCGCTGTTAACTGTCTCGACAACGTCACCATGTTGATAGATCTGTACCGTTGGGATGCTGGTAATGCCACGATGCTGTGCAAATAATCTGTACTCATCGATGTTCAACAACGTCAACAGGAAACGCCCGCCGAACTCTTCCGCCAGGTTCACCAGCCTCGGCAGTAACATCATGCACGGCCCTGCGTTAGGTGACAGGTAATAGACCAATACCGGGCCTTTTTCCGAGTTTTGCAACACCATAGTCGCAAAGTTTTCCGGAGTTATATCAAAGACGAATGAACGGCTGGACATTAGCGTACGCGCAACAACAATGGCCGCACCCGAACAAGGCAGGCGCTTAATTGTGACATAGCGTTAAAAGGTTAGTGCAACACGACTTCTTCGTAGGGCATTTCGAGTTCATCGTAAAACGGCTCTGGTTCTGGTGATGCGTGGTGCAGCATCATGCGCCACCCCTTATCATCGACGCGCCGGTAGATATTAGTGACCAGCATCACACCGGAAAATTCACCGTCGATATTGATTTCCTCACGCACCATGTGTATCGATAAAAGGTCATCTTCAGTGGCCTGTATATCGGTGAGGACAAATTCCAGACCAATACTGTTTTCCAGTATCTGCCGCCAGCCTTCCCGCACCATCTCCTCACCTTCCAACCGGGGCGCACCGGGGTGGATACAGACGATGCTATCGTCGTCTGACCAGACATCCATCATTGCATACAGATCACCCTGCTGAAATGCCTCGTAAAAAGCGGCCTCTGCTTTATCGGGTGTTGAATAATGTTTGGATGGCATGGGGAATCCTGTTTAGTCACGTGTTGCAACGTGTATTATGCTACCGCATTCGCCAATACAAAAGGCAAACGACTCATCTAACCGAAATTAATATGGCACACCCACCACTCACCGTTGACTGGCAGCACATCGATACCGTGTTACTCGACATGGACGGCACACTGCTCGATTTGCACTATGACAGCTATTTCTGGCTGGAATTCCTGCCACTCAAAGTCAGCGAACGCGAGGGCATTTCGCTGCAATCGGCCAAACAATACGTACTGCCCAAACTGCGCGAAGCCTTTGGCACCCTGCCTGGTTACTGTATCGATTATTGGAGCGATGTATTCACCGTTGACATACTCGCCCTCAAACGGCAAGTGTCCGATAAAATTGCCGTACGCGAAGGCGCCATCGCCTTCCTCAAACACCTGCGCGCTGGCAACAAACGCATCGTACTGGCCACCAACGCCCACCGCGCCACCATCGATTTAAAATTCGAGAAAACCGGCTTGCAGCCTTTTTTCGATGATATCAGCAGCTCGCACGACTACGGTTATGCCAAAGAACACCACCAGTATTGGCGCAGCTTAGCGCAAAGCCAAAGCATCGACCTAGCCCGCAGCCTCTTTATCGACGACAACCGCCAAGTACTAGCCAGCGCAAAAGCCAATGGCGTCGGCTACGTAATCGGCGTGCGACAGCCAGACAGCCAGTTGCCGCCATTGGCACACAACGACTACCCCATGACCAATGATTTTAGTGAATTGCTGACAGCGGGCGCAGCCTATACCCACGGAGCATCAGGCTAATGGGGCCGCCTTCGGGTGGGCCGCTCTTTGGGTCGGTAGTCTCAACCCTGTTGGTCTGACACCAAATGGAGATTGAGACCTCCGTGGTGGTTAAACACACCCAAAGAGGAAACCACCATGCCCAATACCCTCCCGCCCACTAAGCGAGAAATACAACGTTCTATTTTAGCCGTAGTAGAAGACAACCCTATCGACACCTTGTCGTTTATCGCCAGCTCATTGCACTTTATCGGTAAGTCACTGGATACCAATCCACAATTAAGTGATTTTGATAGCGCAGAGGCGGGAGGGGGTTATATTGTCACGCTGCTGGCCAATGCCATACAAGATATGGAAAAAGCGTTGAATAAAAAATACCGTTCCCCTGAAGAAAATCTTGATGGTATTGGGCAAAATTCTGCGCCCTTAGCGTCATAAATAGGAGATGTAGAGGAGGTAAGTGCTAATTGATGGTCGTTAGTACGTTAATACAAGCATAGGACACGGTAATACGAAGCGTTTTCCCATCATTACATTACGCGGGTATAATGCCCTTATGCAGCGATCCCTCGATCATTTACCCACCTCCAAGCAAAATGATATTGCCCATATCGTTTCAGTAATACGCGACGAATTTGAGCAAGTAACCGGCTTTGCCAACGGCAAGAAAAAGCACAGCCGTATCGCCAAGATTATTCTGTTTGGCAGTTTTGCCACGGGTAAGTGGGTGAATGATCCGGCCCACGGTTACGTCAGCGATTACGATATTCTGGTGATTCTGAATAAAGCCGAATTAGTGGAGGACTATAAACTCTGGAATGCCGTTGATGAGCGAGTTGCCCTGCGTGTGCGGCCCCCTATCAACATTCTGGTACATACCCTGAAGGAAGTGAATAATGCCTTAATGGAGGGGCAGTATTTTTTTTCTGATATTAAACAGCAGGGCGTTTTGCTGTATGAATTTGACAAAACTGAGTTGGTGCAAGAGGGTAATTTATCAGCGGCGCAATATAAAGCCGTTGCGGAAAAGCATTATAAGCAATGGTTTGAAAGTGCTAATGGATTCTTCAAACAATATCAGTACGCAATAAAAGATGGGGAGGTTAAAATTGCCGCTTTTCTGCTACATCAAGTCGCAGAGCGTCTATATTCCTGCCTGCTATTGGTAGTCACCAACTACAAACCCAATACCCACAATTTGCAACAACTTAACTCCCTGGCTATTTTGCAGTATGAAGATATTGCCGGAGTTTTTCCGCAAGATACCAAAGTTCAGCGCCGCCGGTTTCAGTTGTTGAAAAAGGCGTATGTCGATGCCCGTTATTCTGAGCATTATGAAATTACAGAGGAGGAGCTTAAGTGGTTGGCTGAGCGGGTTGAGTGTTTGCAGGGGATGGTGGAAAGGCTTTGTTTGGAGAAGGTTGAGCGTCTCAACAGCGGCCATTTAATTTAGGTAAGAGAATTCACATGATGGCCAGATGGTGAATAATAAACAGCTAAGAAATTTCTTCTATTTTACCTGTTGCCTAGGTCTTTCGAGTGTTTTACAATTCAAAATTACGAATACCTTAATTCGGAAATGCAAGCAATTATAGTGCGCTTTCTGTATCGACGCATCTGCACAAATTCAGATATAGACGTGAGAAATGATGGTTTACTCATAGCGAAGTCATTTTCGAAAACCATAAATATGCTACTCTAACTATGGCTGGAAAATAACAATAATAAATACTAAAGGCATTTTTATTATTTTCAGCATTAAAATGAGAGAAAGTATGGCTATATAAATCAGCCATGAATTTTATATTACAATTATTTTGAAGGGTTAAAAATGGATAGAATTACACAAAGTTTGATTAGTGAGCTCCTAAGTAATCAAGAACTAAACTCTGAAGGTGAATCAAAAGATTTTGAAAAGTTAGCAAATTACTGCATTATTTCAAATGAGTATACTAAAACCTTCGATATTGGCCAAGTAACCGTAGGTGACGGTGGCGATACAGGGCTTGATGGTATCGCAATTATAGTAAACGGACAATTGATTGAGGACAAAGATGAAGTAGATGATTTACTTGAGAAGAACTCTTCTTTGGAAGTGAATTATGTATTTGTTCAATCGAAGACTTCCTCGAGTTATAGTAACGGGGATCTAAGTACCTTTATTTTTGGGGTGAAAGATTTTTTCGCCCTAAAACCATCCCTTATGCGAAACGCAGACGTTATGCGAATTGCAGATATTTCAGACCACATATATTCTAAAGCACCCCATTTCAAGGAAAACCCAATAATAAAGTTGTTTTATTGCAACACAGGCAAGTGGACTGGTGATCAAAACCTTTCTGCCGTGATTAGTCAAGGCATCAATGAGTTGGAGCAACTAAATCTTTTTGAAAAGGTTCTATTTAACCCTTATGGAGCGAAGGAAATTGCTGCGTCATTTCGAAAGACTAAAGAGGCGATTTCTACAACTATAAATTTTAACAATAGGGTTACACTTCCTTCAATTAAGGGCATTTCAGAAGCGTATATTGGCCTGCTCCCATTTTCGGAATTTAAGAAGATATTGACCGATGAAGAGGATAACTTGATTAACGTTTTTGAGGATAACGTTAGGGACTTTCAGGGTTCGAACAATGATGTTAACAGCGGAATAAAAAAGACTCTTAATGAGGGCAGTTCAGATTTATTTAGTGTTCTAAATAATGGAGTAACTATTGTTGCTAGTTCAATTTCACCAACTGGAGATAGTTTTACTATCAGGGACTATCAAATCGTTAATGGATGTCAAACAAGTAATGTTCTTTTTAACAATAGGAATAGTGAACACATTAAAAACGTCAATGTCCCTATCAAGATAATCGCAACAGATAGCGATGAAATAAAGACTCGTATTACTTTAGCTACAAATAATCAAACCCCAATAAAAAAAGAACAGTTGGCATCCCTGACTATGTTTCAAAGAAGTTTGGAAGAGTACTACAATTCATATAGTGGTGATTCAAAACTCTATTATGAGCATCAGTGTTTCAAAATTCCTGGCTGTCGAGGTTTTAAATGCCTCACTAAGCTATGCATAATAGTTCTAAGGGACTTTCTTGTCATTATTGCATTTTGCAGAGAGCGGATGGTGAATGAGCATATACGGGTAATTCTAGCGTAAAAAAACAATGGATTAACAAAGCCGCCTTTTTTCTGGGCAATTTGTTGTCTCTTATCAAGCATTTTAGTGTATTTTTTATCAGATGGATGAATACATTCCAGGTTTTTTGTTTTTGATATTTCTTCAAAAATACGCATGATATTATAGGCCATAGCAGTAAAACGCATTTGACTGTTCAGCGCATTCAGGTTTGAAGACCAGGCTTTTCTTTCGGTGAAATCACTTTTACTATTGTTGAATGATTTTTCTATCGTCCAACGCTTGTAATAGAGCATAGCAATAGTGCCTGGGTTAATTGACTCTGGTAGCGTTGAAATAAATTGATGTAATTGACCTGTTTCTGGGTCGCGGTATTTAACAATATGAAATTGAACCTTTTTATTTTTATATACACTATAGCCTTCAACCCCTGTATTAATTTCACTACCCTGGTCATAGGGTATAGAGTTGACAAAAGTTGCAACTGCATTTTCTTTGAGTACTGAAATCATAAAATTCTGATGCTGTTTTTGCTTTTCCCACCATGCATAATCAGTCACCGCCTTATCGTATATATAGAGATGCTTTTGCCAAGTCTCTTTTTCGCCACAACGTTGTTCAATATAAGAACGTAACGCGGGTATTTCCTGGTGCCGTTCAGTACCGTTAGTCACGACACAAAGTGGTCTTAGAAGTCCATTTCTGAGGTTCAAGGCATGAATAAAGCCTGCTGCGAAGACGTTGCCCTGACGATTTTTCTCTGTGTGACAAGCATGCTGTATAAAATGACCATCAGCTGCTTCTACTCGATATTCTTCAAGTTCAGGAAATTGTTTTAAATAATCAATGTCCAAAGAAGATAATTTCTCACTTTGCAGTTGATAGCTTTGCTTTTCCATGGCTTGCATCATCTTCATCCGTCTTGTCGACTTCAATGCGTTAAAATAGCTTGAATGACAAATTGTCTCGTCGTATATTTCATCCGTAACCTGTAGATAGTGACGACCACTATGTACAAGACTTATACAGCGAAGTAACCCATGGCGAGAAAAAGCTACGTCATCAATGGCATCACATGATCTTTTCCATAAAGGGAAGCGTTCAGCAGCAATTGCTTTTTCCATACTTATTTTACAGTGTTCGGTGATATATTCTTCAACGGTCATCATTTCGTTCATATTCAATTTGCCCATTTAATCAGATATTAAATGGGTATTTTAAAAAAAATTCTGCTGGTGAATGCAAGTGTTTTTTTGGATAATTTTATTTATTTTATGAATTATAAAGCGTGTTATCGGTTTATAAAAAAACAGTACAAATATTATAAAAAATACTATTTGTAGCTCATGGCGGCTCTTGTCAGGTGTTATTCATTGCGTTATTAGCTTCCTGGCAGGATTCTAGTGGTACACCCATGATTATGAGAGGAGGTCAAAGCAATATAATGGTGATAGTTCGGTATTAAAAACTAAAATCATTACTGTCCCTTATCAAATAAAATCGTTTGCCGCAATGTTTTTAGAAAACCCTCATCAAGTAACCAGTTTTTTCGGCACTCTCGTTGGGAAAATTAATAAGGGAAAGGCGAATATTTTTTCTAACGACCATGTATATTCTCCATATTATACTAGTGCTTTTGCCTATTATAAGTTGGAAACACATTTTAGAAGAAAAAATATTGACACATCATATAAAAAGGTTAGATTTCATATATTGCTGCTGTTTAGGGTTCTATTCCAAGACAATCCTCTTCCTCAGTTTAATTCCAGAAAAATGGATGGGTACTGTCAAATTATTCTTAATTTACTAGGAGATGACTCAAAATCGTTGGATGCATTTAATCAGTGTATCAAAGTTATTGATGAGGCTGATTTCGATAAATCAGATAGACAAGATATTAAAAGGTTGTCAAAAACAAAAGATTTATTATCTAAAGCTGAGGAGCTAAGGGCGCAACCCAGGGCAATTGCACTACAATCCTTATGATTTCGCTCCTGATAACACCACGTTTAAGCATTTTCAGGGTTTTATGATTTTGTAAAGCGCTATATGTTGAGTTATTTTACATTCCCCCAATTTGGCTGAACCCCGAAAACCCTATATCTGTAGTGCTTTCATACAGGGTGTTGTAGTGCAATTGCCCTGGGGCGCAACCTGCTTAAATTGAAAAAAAGGAGGCATAGGAATGTATTAACATATATCTTGACAGTTTATTCTCTGTAATCTGGTACGAAACTATCAGGCGCTGCCTGTAGATTTTACTATGGTTGGTGATTCACAGCCATGCATCCAATACCATTTTCAGTTTTTCCACAGCTTTTTGATGCTTATTGGCAGGCATTTTTTGAATATTCATTAGTTTCCACTTTATAGCAGGTAAATCTTGGATACGCTCATTCGGCGCATACGCCCAGTCGGTTTTTCCATTTTTGAACGACATTATAAAGTGGTGATCCCTTGGGGTGAAATTTGTCTTCAACGACTTGAGCATCTGGAAGGGTACGTCAGCCAATTCTTTCGCCGTTATTGCCTGCTTCGCCATTCCGTGAAATTCGTTATAAAAACCCTCGCTTATATCTCGCCAATTCGGGGCGAATATTTTCGCTATTGGTCTGCTATGACAGAGCTCCCTGTGTCAGGGTAGTTGTCCCCCTCCCTAAATTGGGATTCAATAAGTTATTACAGGAGGCAAAGAGAGAGTGGTATGCGTTATCCAATAGAAAGAAAGGCCGCTGTTTTAAAGAAGATGCTGCCGCCGAACAATCAGACAATTTCCCGGTTAGCCAAAGAAGAAGGCATTGCACAAGGTACGCTTTATAGTTGGCGAGCCCAAAGCAAGGGGGTCAGGCTTATTATTCACCATACAACGACTAATACAGATAAAAACAGTGGTTTCCAGCAAGAAATATAGGAAATAACTGTCTTGACCCGAATGGCACTTCCTTAGCTCTAAGTACATGAAAAATATGGAAGTACTTTCATTGTAAATGACCTATTTCTGTTTTTTGGGATGGCCATATTTTTTAACAACACTTCTGGCCACGTCCCTTGGCTGCATCAATAAACGATATGGTTTGGGTCTTCGTTTAACCACTCTTGGTTCAATACGCCCCGGTCGATTACCCACACAGTTTTCTGCAATCAACGCACATAGCGCCAACACCTTATCACTACCCAGAGAGCTACCGCCTTTCTGATAACGATACGCTACCCAAATTTGTAACGTATGCTTAAAACTTATCTGTCGAGGCAGTATGTCCACTAGTAAGGCAGATTGCGCCATTAATAAGCGAATAAGGTTGTAAGCTAATATGTGTACCCACATTTCCTTCTCAACCATTTCTGGCGTCTTACAACGGAAGGTGTGCATCTTCATTGTCGTTTTTATATGGCGTAAATCAAGTTCGACATGCCAGCGTTCTTTGTAGAGCTGTTTAAGAGCCTCTTTAGACGCCGATTTAACTGATAACAACGTTGTCACCAACAGTTTTTTACCCACTTTCAGTTCACGTATAACCACTTCATCAGCCGCCGCTTCATAGGCTTCTTCGCTCATCCACTCTGGTCTTTTCTTGGGCTTTGTATAACAAATCAGATGATCCTTCGATCCAAGCCTTTTGCCTTTTCGAAAATCTGTGGATTTACGCCGCGCACCATGCTGCTCAAATACACCGTCTACTCCTTGCTCTATAAGGTTTGCTAGAAAAAAATAACCCGCAAAATAGGCATCACCCACCACAATATCACCCGGTTTAAGCGCATTTTGTATTTTTCTCAATAACGTTTGCTCATCCGCTCCCTTACCTTTAAAAGGACCCATTGCCGCATCGAGAACACCACCACTGGCTAAACAAATAATTCCTACCCAGCGACAAAGAGGAAAACCGATCCCCACTTGCTGGCCTGACTATTGCGGATAAACTACCTGATTTTCAGGCGTATCGGGCATTGTCACAGTGGTGCCGTCAACCAATTTAACTGAACGCCCTTGCCAGTGCCAGTGACTGGCCGCTTCATTCGCCACACACTCGCCTGTACAACGGGCAAGCCCTGAGACGAGGGGGGTTGGCAGCCTTTGTCGCGCTTTACAATAACTCCCTGTATACGTATTACTCACTGATAAACCTTCACTTAATCGCTGTACAGCGAGTGTGTTGACAGCTTGTTGGCAGGACTGATCTGCACTCATTGTTTGGTATAAAAACAGCGATAAGGTGTCTAGAGGAGGATAGCGACGCGCTCGAAAATCCGGTTGTAATTCTTCCAGTTTCGCAAGTAACTGAGAGGATGTCAGCAAGTGATAAAAACTCAATGCATCCGAGGATTGAGCTCGGCTTTTGATGCGACGTTGAAGAATGTTGACTTTTACATTACTCTGCATGATGGCTGGTTCCTGTGGGATAAAGGGTATTTGTGTTGGCAACAAATAACCTACCATAGAACCAGCTTTTTTTGTAATTACTTCAAATACTTACAGCTTAAGGAAGTGCCATTCTAGCCTGACCCCTTTTTGTTTATCGAAGCTTGTAGAGAAACCAAAAAAATCGTGACAATCAGTTATGTCAACAATGTGTTGGTACAACCCCATTGGCGCTCTCATGAAGAATTAATCAAACAGCAAGTGGCGTAAGGGAGAGAACCAGGATACCCACCTTATCCTTTTCGGACAGTGAAAATAGCATCAACTCTTAGAGAAACGTTGTTTGCGACATCTATCGTAACAGGGGGCTATGTGCTCCCTGTTACAAGTTAACCCATGACATCATAAAGGGCAACCTACGAGAGTATCGTGGTCAGCCAAGGTTATCGTACGGGTATAATATGGATGGGTAAAACGTCAGATTTTAATGCGGTAAAAGTATTTTTTATTATGATCGGAATGTGGCAAAAACGCCGAAAAACTGAAAAATACTATGATAGATAATTTGGGGGATTTATACGATCAGAAAGTGGCACGCTACACATATTTCTAGTATTACGTGATTCAATTTATAGTGTTCAATATGATACTTGCCCCCTATACATCCTATTTTTCGATGATCAAAAATTACTTGCTTCTTAATACGGTATCTGTCCTATTTTTTCTTATAGTTTAATTGGAAAGCTTTATATAGATAAGGTGTGAAGAACAAAGAGTAGAATCATCTTTACTTGGGTAGCCCTGTGATATGTATTGTCCAAGAGGTAAGTTTGATGTATCAAAATTTAAAATAACTCTTCCATTTTCAATATGCAATTGCAATAACGTTCCCTCAGAAAAATCAAAATAAAACCTCGCTTCTGAATATAACTTTATAATTTCGCAAAAACCTTGGCCGATTTTGGCACCTTTGCGAAATTTAAAATTTTTCTCTCTAAACAACAAAGCATCGATTTTATCACCGCCTATAGAAAAAAAACTCTTATCCTTAAAAGAAACTAAAAAAGCAGGCATTGACTCTTCTGGTTCGTGAGTTGAAATAGGGGAAAATTCCACACTTGAATCACTAAAAATCTCTTTCAATTCAGCTATTTCAAAACCAATTAATTTGTGATAATCATCAATATAATCACCCAAAGAAGCAACTTCTATGCTTCCACAGCTAGATGTATAAATTAAAATAAAAAAATAAAAAAGCTTTTTCATGGAATATGCACCCAACCATCTCCACTGTCGTGAAACCGCCCTTGGTTACCAGTGGATTTATAATCTACATGCACAGTATTTTTATCGTGGTACGAAGCTACCCTATTAAAAATATTCATATCATGAATTGTATCTCGCAATGCTGGCGTTGTAGTCTTTGTCTGTCCAGGAACATATAAATCAACAGCTACTCGATAATGTTCACTGGCAGTGCTTTTTGTTCGGTGGCCACTTATTACATAGATAGTTTTTTCTATTTTTTCACTAACAGTCAAAACATCAACAATAGTATCACCATCCGTTGTGTTTTTGACTGTAACACCTTTATTCACAATAACAGTACCTTTTCCAAGCGTGTAAACAGTATTACCTTTTTTATCGGTAACACTAACAACCTTCGCTTTCTGTGCAGCAAGAGTATTCTCTGTATTATGCCAATGAGTAAACGCCGCACTAGCCGCCCCATTTGCAAACTTCCCCCCACCAAGCTTAGATGCCGTCCCCCCAATCACCGCAGCAGTAACCGTCCGATGAATTTTATAATTAGCGGACTTCCCCCAAATATCAAAGTTCAACGACTTTGCCCCTGCAGCAAAGGCCGACGAAACAAACCCATAACCAAACTTTCCGCCTTGCGCAACCGCCAAAGTACCACCAACCACACCATTAGCAGCTACATTCAAGGCATACTGACCTGCACCAGCATTAATGTCAAAGGTTGAACCAACCCAGCTACTGGCTTGTTGGCCAAGATAATACGTTATCCCCGCTACAGCGGCACCTCTAGCGGCTTCCGAGGGCGAAGCCCCATACGCTCTGGCTATATCGTATTGCGCGTGCGCATAACACAGCGCCGCAAAAGGGCCACAAAATGCTGAACCAATGGTCGCCGCGAGATTGGCAATTTTTGGACCTACAGCCCGAATAACGGCTCTTGTAGCTTTCTTCACAAGTTGATGATGAAAAGCCACCGACGGCCCTAATACAAGACCCGCAAGTCCCCCGAATGCTTTTTTAAGCAATCCCTTTAAAATATACCCACTAGGATCCGTATACTTCATCGGATTATTCTGCACATAGCTATAGCGACTATAGCTTTGGCTCATGCCCGCCGCCTGTATATATGGATCGGCGCTGATAAACCGCGCCAGGCTTGCATCGTATACCCGCCCATTCATATGAATCAGGCCGACTTCTTCAATCGATTCGTGGTCGGTATAAGCCCGGGTGGTAAACAGTAAACGCATGCTGTACAGCGACCCCGCACCTTGCCAGTCAAAATGGCGTTGTTTGCCCCAGGCATCGTAACTGCGCCGATCAACCACTTGACCGTCAGCATCCGTCATCGTGTCGATACTGCCAAGCGCGTCTTTGTGCAGATAGTGGGTTTTAACACCCTCCTTGCTGGAAACACTGTGGCTGGCGACCCGATTGCCTGCAGCGTAGATGTAGTGTTGATGCCGGGTGTGTTGACCGTTGTCAGTGACCTATAGTGCCTGTCCTATTTCTACTTTCATCTTTTAAATAGTAAATAACTAGCCTGACCCCTTTTACTGGACCCCTTTTACTGACCCCTTTTACTTTAGTAAATAACTAGCCTGACCCCTTTTACTTTAATTCTTCCAGTTTCGTAAGTAACTGAGAGGATGTCAGCAAGTGATAAAAACTCAATGCATCCGAGGATTGAGCTCGGCTTTTGATGCGACGTTGAAGAATGTTGACTTTTACATTACTCTGCATGATGGCTGGTTCCTGTGGGATAAAGGGTATTTGTGTTGGCAACAAATAACCTACCATAGAACCAGCTTTTTTTGTAATTACTTCAAATACTTACAGCTTAAGGAAGTGCCATTCTAGCCTGACCCCTTTTTCTAGTGTGGGTAATCGACCAGGGCGTATTGAACCAAGAGTGGTTAAACGAAGACCCAAACCGTATCCTTTATTGATGCAGCCAAGGGACGTGGCCAGAAGTGTTGTTAAAAAATATGGCCATCCCAAAAAACAGAAATAGATCATTTACAATGAAAGTACTTCCATATTTTTCATGTACTTAGAGCTTAAGGAAGTGCCATTCTGCCTTGACCCCTTTTGTTCCCGGGTGACCGGCATTCCTATCGCGATTATACTACGTAATAGAAACCCGTTCTTTTCTTGCAAATAAGTCAAGGTCTATAGATTTACGAACTCCGTTTTCAATATATTGAATATATAGATGTAAGTTTTCGCTTGTCAATATGTCATTGGGGCTATGAATATTAAACTCTACTCTCGACCTAGATCGGAGTATTTTGCTACTAGAATTCAAATTTTTAAATTTTAGATCTTTCTCAATTATAGTGCCGATTAGGCTAATTTCTTGATCACCGACTAACACTATCTTCTCAAGCATGATTTCTCGATCAGAATCTGAATCCAGAATCAAAAAAATCACAACATCATATGTCGAGTTTTGGCTGCGAATATACGAAGCAGTGTCTACTAGAAACAGCAATCCATCTAATTTATTAGCATTTAATATGATATTGTCAGAATAATTTAGATTACCGCCCAAATAGTCATTGGATATTTTGTTTTCTATAAAAACGACCTGTTTGCATCCAACTAACAAACCTAAAAATAAAAAAAATAATATTTTTTTTAAAAACATGATGGCCCAGCTCCCGCTCGATTATTTCCACCTATACAGTAAGGAACAACATCCACAATCCCATGTAAAATATTCTTAGGATGGTACCAAGGAGCACCTGGTTTGGGATTCACATAGTTATAAGTACCCGCATATTCTGGGTTAGTAATCAAATCTTGACTTAAACCGTCATAAACAGCTTCCCTTCCGTCGTTAAAAATGAATTTATGTTCAGGATACGAATCTCCATTATCATGAAATATTGCCTGACTTGAAGGTAGTTCAGTACCAGTTCGAAAGTGCCTTGCATCACTTAAATTTTCTGGCAAACCGACATTTAATGCGTCGCGTCCTTCATAGTGAAAATTCTTAGGTCCATTTGATCCAATGCCCCCCGGGCCTGTTCCATTTTTCCTATGTGGATTCGTCCCCTCAGCATTAAGTAAATGCGCAAAAGCCGCCGTCCTCGCCCCGTTTGCAAACTTACCCCCACCAAGCTTAGATGCCGTACCCCCCACCACTGCCGCAACCACCGTTCTGCCCACAATACTCTCAGCACTTCGATCAGCCATATTAAAAACACCGCCATTAGTCAGGTTGGTCGTTGCAAATTTAGCAAACCCAGCACTCAAAAATCCCTGCCCAAACTTCCCTCCTTGCACCACAGACATAAATCCTCCCGCTACACCATGAGCCAATACCTTCGCTGTATCTCCCCAACCTGACACACCTATTCCCGCAAATATAGCACCCGATATACCGCCAGTAATGGCACCTTTAAGTATATTACCACCATTAACAGCCGCACTGGCTGCCCCTGCTGCTGCCCCGGCCAGTGCGCCCAGTGCAACTGCGTTTCCCCCCACTAACGCTAAGCAGGGTGGACAATAAAAAGTCACCACAGCCGCAATGATCACCCCTATAAATGGTTTAATAGCTTTTACCACTTTTTTAACCGCTTTTTTAATCGACTTAAAAAGCTTCTTAAAAAAGTACCCGCTAGGGTCCGTATACTTCATGGGGTTATTCTGCACATAGCTATAGCGGTTATAGCTTTGGCTCATGCCCGCCGCCTGTATATGCGGATCAGCGCTAACAAACCGCGCCAGGCTTGCATCATAAATCCGCCCATTCATATGAATCAGGCCCACTTCTTCAATCGATTCGTGGTCGGTATAAGCCCGGGTGGTAAACAGTAAACGCATGCTGTACAGCGACCCCGCACCTTGCCAGTCAAAATGGCGTTGTTTGCCCCAGGCATCGTAACTGCGCCGATCAACCACTTGACCGTCAGCATCCGTCATCGTGTCGATACTGCCGAGCGCGTCTTTGTGCAGATAGTGGGTTTTAACACCCTCCTTGCTGGAAACACTGTGGCTGGCGACCCGATTGCCTGCAGCATAGATGTAGTGTTGATGCCGGGTGTGTTGACCGTTGTCAGTGACCTGTTTCTCGTACAATCCCCCTACGTACCAGGTGGTATCACCTGTGTGATTGATCTTTTTATAGCGCGCCCGGTCAAGGCCATAACTAAAACGGGCCGATTTGCCGTTTTTACTGATATGGATCGGTTTGTTAAAACTGTTCCAGGTGAAACGGCGCCCATCGCCTTCGAGCATATTGCCGTTGGCGTCGTAGTGGTATTGATGATTACCCGCGCTGCTAACAGCATGTGGCCGACCACTGGTGTATTGGTAGTGACCCACGTCAGATTTGTAGGTGATATTGCCGTAAACGTCATAATTCTGGGTTTGCGCAATATCGAGACCACCACCGATAAAGCGCTCACTGACCAAGTGCGTGGCGGTCAGCCGGTCTAAGCGGTCGTACTCGAAGGTTTCGCGGATGTCGTTAACCAGATCATCGCGCAATGTGACATTATTGTAGGCGTCGTATTGGTATTCGATATGCCGTATCGCGGTGCTGGCAAGCAGGCCGCTATGGATAACTTGCAACTGACCAGTGGCGGTATTGTAGCTGTAGTCGTTAACGATACCGTTACCATACGATTCTGCAGTAATGCGCCCGGACGCATCGGCATCAAGCGCCTGCCAGTAGGTGATATGTTGGGTATCAGCCGTTTGTGCTTGATAGCTTTCAGCACCGTTTTCAAGGCTGCGTGTGTAATGGAAGCTTTGATCTGCCGCTGCCAGCGTTTGCTCGGCTAATACGGTGATTTGTTCGATCAATTGGGTGTAACTGCCGATATGCTGATCGAGTAACGCAATGACATTCTCAAGCTCAATAACGGTATTGTTGAGGTGGCCTAAAAATGCCGGTGAGAGGGTTTGGTTTTGCCCAATACTCGCCGTTAGCTTTGTTTGTTCGTCAGAACTAAGGTTCTGGGTAGGTGTTACTCCTTGGCCATTCTCGACCGGTATGAAAATACTTATACCATTGACATTAACTGGTGCCAGGGTAATTACATGGGGTTTTTCTATCTTGGCATTATTTATACTTTCTGTTAGCAAACTTTTCTGGCTATTCAGATCGGCTTGCAAGTCATCGCTTAAATGCGGTACAGGCACAGGGTCTCTGGTTGGCAGAACCAATTGACTGCGCCAGCCAGGTACGAAAATGGTGATATCTCCAACACTAATCGGTACCTGTACGCTCACCAAGGGTTGACTGGCAGCTTCTTTCTCAGCTTCTTTAAGGTCAGCCTGATATTTCGCCTCTGCACGGGTTTGTATGGCAAGTAATGCGCGGTAGTCGTCGAGTTTGGCGCGATACCGCTGCCCAATGCGCCGCAAGGTGTGCGCACGGGTTTCGTAGCTTTCAGCCAGGTCTGTCGCGGCCAGAATTAACGGGGCTAATTGGCTGAGATCACCGGTTTCTGCCCGGAGACGACTGCCACGCACACTGTGAAGAAAACCCAGTTCGCTGTAGAGATTTTCGGTGTAGAAATCCTGCCCACCGGGGTAGTCAGTTTTAATTACGCGCCCCAGCGCATCGTAGTGAACACGCGTGGTGTAGGCCGTGCCTTCAATAATATGGGTGGTGGCAACGGTACGGCCAAAGTGGTCGTATTCGTAGGTTTTACTGACAGCACCGTTACTTTCGACGAGGAGTTTGCCAATGCTACCCAACGGTGCACTGGTATCGCCGTATTGCCATGTGGTGATGCCCTCGGTTTCCTGGCGGCGCACCAGGCGCCCCAGTTGGTCGTAATCCATCGTGACAACCTGGCCTTTGGCGTCGGTTTGCTGAATCAATTGACCATAGGCATCGTATGCATAAGTCCAATACCCCATATCGGGGTCGTCCATGCTGATTTTGCGGCCACGCTCGTCGTATGCGAGGGTAATGGTCGTGGCGGCATCGCCTGCTACCGTGGTGGTCAGCAATTGACCGTCAACTGTGTAGCGATACTCAACGCTACTGCCTTCCTCCTCCTCAACACGCACTGTTTGTCCCAATGCATTGGTGCGGGTTGTTTTCGCCAATTGCTTGGGGCCGTTGTAGGTCGTCGTGGTCAACCCGTTGTAGCGGTTGTTGATTGTATTCGTGCTGCCATGCGGGCCGGGTTCGGTGATTTCAACCACACGCCCAATAGCGTCGTATTGGGTACTGGCCCAATAGATATTGTCACCCAAAAAGTAAGGGCGGCTAACACGGTATACCTCGCCCAAATGGTTGTACTCGGTTTCGTGGTAAACCTTTAAACCGTTGAGTGCAGTGGTAATTTTGCGCACTTCGCGGCCCAGGTTGTCGAACTGTACGGTCACCGCCGGGCTGCCGCTACTCTCGGTGACACTACAGTAGTGTGCAAACGTTGCTCGTTCACCGCATTGGTTGCTATTGGCGAAGTAATAATCGATACGGGTCTGGTTGCCGTCGGCCCGCGTTTCCAGGCGTTTGCGCTGAAAGCTATCGTATGACCAACGGGTGGTGATGCCATTGGGGCCTGTTTGCGTGGCTAATAGTCCCTGTTCGTTGTATTCAAAGGTTTCACACAAGCCAAGGGGGTTGCAGCTTCTGGTAGGGCGACCCAGCACATCCCGTTCGGTGGTGCTGGTGCGATCAGCATGGTTAGGCACTCTGAGCGTAACAGCAATTTTCTGACCAAAATTATCGTATTGGTAAACCGTTGTTTGGAAGGTTTCACCGGTTTGGGTGCTGATAATAC
The DNA here is from genome assembly GCA_965277715.1 of Gammaproteobacteria bacterium. Lineage (GTDB taxonomy): Bacteria > Pseudomonadota > Gammaproteobacteria > JBCCGL01 > JBCCGL01 > JBCCGL01. Next base: position 2,846,780 of record OZ255836.1, on the reverse strand, counting down.
TTTCCGAATCGAGCAAACCGGTATGGGCGTCGTAGGTAAAGCGGCTGAGCTTGGGCGTGGCATCGCCCTGGGGGGTGGTGTGGGTAGTACGCGCTTCCATTAGGCGGCCAAGGTGCCAGTTATCTGTATTGTTGTCGTATTGGCTAACGGTGGTTTGGGTGAATGTTTCACCACCACCCTCAGTGATAACAGTGACAGTTCCCACATTGCCATAGGCATCTATGTTTTCACTCAGTGAAGTAACGGTGCTAATTAATGAACCGTCGAGTTCATAACTGCGCTGCACGGTGCGGTGCGCGTGGACGGACTCTACCCCAGCATAGTAACTATCTTGGCTATATTCAGTGGTAGATTCATTCAGGAGTTGCCCGTTGTACGATTCAGTGTGGCGGAGCACATGGCCGGTAAAGGGGAAGCCACTCTGGTCGAACCAGGTTTCCTGTGTTTTACCTGTGTCAGGGTACGTTTCGGTAATTTTGGCAAAACCGTAGGAACCCCGGCCTTTTACATGGGCTTTTAATCCTTCGTAGTGGTAATTTGTAGAAATACTGCCACCGATGCCATCATCGGCGGTAACACTGCTAACCACGTATTGGGGGTACTGTAGGTCAATTACCGGATAAGCGGCGCCAGTGCCTTTGGTATAAACGGTTTTATCGGTAAGCAGTGTGTAGCTTAATTGGGTTTTATCGTTAAAGGAGCCTGTAATCGAAGCCAACAATACCTTTCTGCCCGTATTGATATACGCCCCTTTTTGTTGAGTTGAACTATTTTTCCATCGATGGTGGACCATATCCACTAAACCATCGCCGTTAACATCGACAAAACGCGCGCCCAAATCCCCAATGCCATCAGCGGCAATATGAAAAGGTGGGGTATATTCAGGTGCTGCTCTCCAGCCACTACCCGTATTGATATACGCCCCTTTTTGCTGAATTGAATTACTTGCCCATCGATGGTAGACCATATCCACTAAACCATCGCCGTTAACATCGACAAAACGCGCGCCCAAATCCCCAATGCCATCAGCGACAATATGAAAAGGTGGGGTATATTCAGGTGCTGCTCTCCAGCCACTGCCCGTATTGATATACGCCCCTTTTTGCTGAATTGAATTACTTGCCCATCGATGGTAAACCATATCCACTAAACCATCGCCGTTGACATCGACAAAACGCGCGCCCAAATCCCCAATGCCATCAGCGACAATATGAAAAGGTGGGGTATATTCAGGTGCTGCTCTCCAGCCACTGCCCGTATTGATATACGCCCCTTTTTGCTGAATTGAATTACTTGCCCATCGATGGTAAACCATATCCACTAAACCATCGCCGTTGACATCGACAAAACGCGCACCCAAATCCCCAAGGCCATCAGCGACAATATGAAAAGGTGGGGTATATTCAGGTGCTGCTCTCCAGCCACTGCCCGTATTGATATACGCCCCTTTTTGTTGAGTTGAACTACTTGCCCATCGATGGTAAACCATATCCACTAAACCATCGCCATTGACATCAACAAAACGCGCGCCCAAATCCCCAAGGCCATCAGCGACAATATGAAAAGGTGGGGTATATTCAGGTGCTGCTCTCCAGCCACTACCCGTATTGATATACGCCCCTTTTTGCTGAATTGAACCATTTATCCATCGATGGTAAACCATATCCACTAAACCATCGCCGTTGACATCGACAAAACGCGCGCCCAAATCCCCAAGGCCATCAGCGACAATATGAAAAGGTGGGGTATATTCAGGTGCTGCTCTCCAGCCACTACCCGTATTGATATACGCCCCTTTTTGTTGAGTTGAACTATTTACCCATCGATGGTAGACCATATCCACTAAACCATCGCCGTTAACATCGACAAAACGCGCGCCCAAATCCCCAATGCCATCAGCGGCAATATGAAAAGGTGGGGTATATTCAGGCGTGAATTGCCAAGTGTTAGCGCCTTCTGTCCATTCCAATTCAATACTGTTAAAACATTGGTTCTGGGATCCGCACTCTAGTATTTTATCGATAACAGAGAGCTTACTTAAACCCAATTGCTTGTAATAAACTGTATATACCCTTACCTGTTTCCCATAGCTGTATACTGTTAGATTTCTGACCCGACGTTCCGTTTTTATTGTCCGACCAGATTGTTCATGTGAAAGAATATCCTCTCTAGATTCATAGCCTATTAAAATTTCTCCATTACTATAATTAACACTTTTTAAGTGCTGTTGGTTGCCGTCAATAAAGTATCTAAACTTAATGGGATTATTACCCGTAGTGTCATTAACCTCACTGACAGACCAAACTAACCGTCCCTGCGCAAATGCTAATGCAGCGTTACTGCCCAAACCAAATGTCATGGTATGACCGGCCTTGGTATCCACCACAAAATAAGCCGGATTGTTAGCACTACCCCCCACCGAACGAATGCGTGAATAACCATCAATTTCCGTACGATACTCAGTGCCAACAGCACCGTTTGCCCCACTGACGGGAATCAAACGTTCACCATCCAGACAATAACGGCTTTTATCGCCAAAGGTTATGTCGCTGATAAAACCGTCCTGCGCCAGATTGGCCGGGCAGCGGCTGATCGCCGATACCGCGCTAAGGTTCCATCCCACCCCCATAATACCGTTGCCTGCCGCACTGTTATAAGAAAGCGCAACGTCTGGCTGCATACTCCCACGGCCAGGGGCGACTTTAATTGGAAGGGTATAGCTGGCATTACCATTTGATACATTGAATTCACCTGCGGTAGCGCCAACTTCAACCGCCGTTGCAGGCAGCGCCTGTACTATTAGGGCGCATACTACGGTAGATACGCAGGTGATACGGGTAAGTAATGAGGTCATTAGGTTCTCTCCTTATTCCACAGGGGTTTTATTGATATGGTCGCGGATAGCTTGCAGGCGCTGCACCGTTGACGATGGAGTTTCCTCTGTTGGTTCAGTTATATTTTGATCCGATGGATTAATACCCTGGCTTTGTAACTGTTGATCAAATTTACGCAGTGTTTGATCAAGCTGAGCAATTGTTGCCTCTGTTTGCTCAATTTCGGTGGGGAGTGATGTTTGTGTATTGAGGAGTGCTTGTAGTTTTTTTGCTGACGGGGATTGTTCGTGATCGATTGGTTCGTCAGCACCACTAGGCATTATTGCAGTGGTAGGAGGGGGGTTTTCTACGTCATTTACATAGGCGTCTGTAACCGATGCAATTTCCGTACTATCGGACGGGATAACGGTCATACCCACAACCCATATAAGCCCAGCGACTGCTAGACCAAAAACAAGTGTTACCACCTTTTTAATAACCATTTTTGTATCCTTGATTAAGCTCAGGTGTCACGCGCTTACTTAAAAGCCTCGTGAAACTGTGAGTGATTTAACCACTGATGACACCAATTATGCAACAACTTTTTTGAAGCGAACCCCGCTCTTCAGTTAGTAACTTACAGACCTCTGTACAGGACAATTATTATAACAATAAGAGGTCGGTTTTTAATTGTCTAAAAGCTTGAAGCAGCATTTGCCACTGCAACTGTTGTTCCCCTATGTTCAACACAACCCGGGAAACCGTTTCCAATCCTAACCGAAAAACACTTTTACTGGGGCGGCCATGATTTTTCTTTTTGATGGGTGTGGTTTTTTGCTGTTCATAACCAATCTGATAACACCAACAAAATGTTAAACTCACCAATACCAGTAGTTTTTCAACCCTATCAGGTTTCGTTAAATGTGTCTTTTCCATATCGAACCCTCGACCTTTTAATGCCTGGAATAAACGCTCTATTTGCCAGCGCTGCTGATACTCAACTAATGCATTATGGGCGCACCTATCGCTCGCAATAATCACATGTTCCTGACGAGAACGAAAACACGGTAAATAGACGCTCTCTCCCCAAACAGATCGAGCGTCTGTCAATGCACAGGTTTGTGCTACACCCAGCAAAAATAGCGCTGATGCCTTCACTTTTTTGCCTTTTTTTGTCCTGACCTGAGTATTGTTAGGAATACGGATAGAAAACGGAATATTCTTCTTTTTCGGTTCTTCCCCAGTTTGTGTGAGGTTATAGTATTTCATCCTCCTTTGCTATTGAGAGACTCCGGTGCTATCGAGCCTTGAAGAACACTACAGCCAGCTCCTGGGTCTGACAGATGATTGGTCAGTGACATCAGTTGATTTAGACCCTTCAGGGTTAAAAGTATCCATTTCGTTGGCATTTAGCGGCAACCACGGCCCTTGTTCGCACTGTGGCGAAGTGAGTCCGTTCTATGATCACCGTTCACAAGAGCGATCCTGGAGACACCTGGATACTATGCAGTTTGAAACGCGTCTACACAGTCGCATTCCCCGAGTAAATTGTCTGGAGCATGGTGTTAAAAGTATGGTGTTACCCTGGGCAAGCAAGCGCAGTCGTTTTACGTTGTTGTTTGAATTATTTTCCATCAGGGTGTTGCAAGCCTCACGTAGCGTCGAAGAGGCGCGTAAGTTACTGGGACTTAGCTGGAACGCAGTGGAAGCCATCAAAGCCCGCGCTGTCGAGCGGGGACTTTCGCGTCGGGAATTGGTGACAATTGAGTACCTGGGTATTGATGAGAAGTCCCACCGTAAAGGGCATGACTATGTGACGCTCATCAATGATATCGATGGAGGGCGAGTATTGGATGGAGTGAAAGATCACACCCAGGCAGCTTGTGAGGAGGCGTTGGAGGTTGCGCTGACGGATAACCAGCGAGAACAGGTGAAAGCTGTCGCTATTGATAGGTGGCCTGCGTTCATTAATGCCGTTGAGGTAAAACTGTCAGACAGTGCGATTGTTCACGACCGTTTTCATATTAGCCAACACCTGAATAAGGCGGTGGATCAGGTCCGTCGTGATAAACATAGAGACCTTTTGTCACAGGGCGATACCCGGTTGAAAAAGAGTCGTTATCACTGGTTAAAAAACGAAGAAAATTTGTCTGACAAAGCAGCCGAGCACTTTGAGTCACTCAAGCATGATCAGTTATTGACAGCCCGAGCCTGGGCGATAAAAGAACTGTTTCGTGATTTTTGGACGTATAAGACAGCGGGTTGGGCAAAGCGTTTCTTTGACGAGTGGTATTCATGGGCAATTCGGTGCCGATTGGACAGCATAAAAAAAGTGGCCAAGATGATAAAAACGCACATGCCGAACATATTGACATGGTTTAAGCACACAATAAGTAATGCCGTGTCAGAGGGTTTGAATTCAAAAATTCAGACAGTCAAATCGAATGCAAGAGGATTTCGTTCGTTTGAAAGTTACCGGCGGAGTATTTTGTTTTACTGCGGAAAGCTTGATAGGGAACCGGTGGCTTCACAATAATCGGGGAAGAACCTTATTTAGAAAGATGTAAACATATAGTAGAATTCGCATAAGAAGAAACTGCAACGCAAACTGTGTAACTGAGCTTATTGAAGACTAAAAATCAACCGCTCTTGAAGCGCCACAGTATCTACGCCGTAACGTATCAATGCCTGACGACACCCTGAGCCAGAAGTGTCGTTGTCAACTGATTCAAACTCACACCTTCGCTTTCAGCACGTTTAGCCAATTGTCGATGCAGGGTTTTCGGAATGCGCTGTATAAACTGCCCACTATAAGTCTTGGGTGCAGGAAGTTTGCCTTTATCTGCTTGCTCCGCCATAACCCAGGCATTGAAGGCATCGTGCGCCTCAACGAGCGCTTCATCGACGGTATTGCCATCGGCAATGCAACCTGGCAAGTCGGGAAAAGAGACCATATAGCCGCCGCCCTCATCAGCCGGAATAGGGGATACGTTGATGGAATAATCTTCAAATTTCATTGTACTGCCTCAATGAGTTCAACCAATCGTTTGATATACAAGGGCTTGATGGGTTTATGCATGGGCACCGTCAGGTGTTCACCTTTGCTGTTGGTTAGTACCGCATGGCTGGTGCCACGTTGGCGCATAGTGAGGCTGTAGGCTTTGCTTAAAGTCTTTATATTGTCAGGCGTCCAATCAGCTTTGGGATTAGACTTCATTTGCTGTAACAGCTTCTCAGCTTTGCTCATGCTTTGATGATACTAAATATAGTATCGTTATCAAGGCTATGGGGCTGCTTTCAGAAATTATCTCAGAAAACCCTAATTATCACTGTATCAGCTTAGGGGAAGTGGACATTAGGGCTACCATTTCATCTATATCACTGGCATCTAATGAAGGGTATTGGCTTAGTATTTCACTTCGCCGACACTCAAAAATTCTATAATCGTTTGTACAGTCAAGGTTATCTGTGCATATATAAAAAATGCAAAAGGTGTTTTAGAAATCTAATATTGTTGCGATTGCCAGTTGTTGTTTATGTCATGTTTACCATATTTTTTACTTGACGATAATGCAAATTATCTGACGAAGAACTACTCCGTAGTATGTTGTTTCGTCAAGGTAATCGTTGCGGGTACATCAGTTGAATCGTAGCGAGGGCGTCTAAGGTGCTGAAGATGAAGTGTTTTTACCCGCATTTTAGCCATCCTGTCGTCATTCTACAGGTGAAGCTGAAATGCGGGTAAAAGCGCTTTAGATTCTGTGCATTAGGTGCTCGCAGTAGATTCAACTGAGGAATTTGGGAATGCGTCCGTTTCGCCTGTGAAGAGCAAAGAAAAACACCCAGGCATCACGAGAGAAACCTCATAACACCCCTAACCTTAAACTAATTCCTACACAAGATAACCAAGGGCTATCGACATTAACTTATTTAAGTAGACAACCCCAACACCTGCTTAAGAATAACCCGCTCAGACTCAAGCAAATCGAGCAATACACGGGCATCCTGCTTGATCAGCAAATCAATCCCCACCGAATAAATACGCAAGGGAATGGCCAACCCATCATCATTGGCGCCAAGCGCTGCCCAGCACTCAAAACAGGCGGAAATATATACGTCAAATCTGACGTACTTTTATAACTGATTTTTTATTTGAGGTATAACAGCAGGTTTTTACAGCAGAGGAAGTTAACTGAAAAGTTACAAAATACAACCAATAGTTATATTAAAACAAATCCCGTAACCGGCCATTCTGCCGCAGGCTATAACTGCCATCACTGCCCTTGCGGCCCAGCAACCCCAGCGTGCCATCCAGATCCGCCGGGGCGTTAGCCAGCGGTTTCAGCTTTATATCGGCCCGGTAGCCACCGAGCGTATCGATATTAATTTTGCCGGAGATACGCACCACCCCACCGGTATTGTTCAGTTGTACAGCGTGCCCGCCGCCATCGGGGCTTATTGTCACGGTGACAACGCCAAGCTCGGCTTGAACCGGCGATTTTAACGCGGCGTTGTGCCAAATCAGTTCGCCCAGCAGCGACTGCGGTTGCTGCCCGGCAAAATGCGCCTCTTCAACCAATAACTGGATACGCCCACCGAGCTGAACCAGCTCACCGGGCAGTTGCTTTGCCAGTGTCTGAGCTTCAATCTGCCAGTCACCCTGGGTGATGTATATATCCCCGCCGACGGCCACCGCCAGTGTCGCCAGGCCGTGGCCACCCAGCGCACCAAAGGTGATATCGGCCCCCACTCTGGCCTGGGTCAACGCCAGCGGATTAAATATCCAGTTGACCGCCTCCAGTTGATTGACCCCGAGCCTGATGCGCGCCGCATTGCCATGCCATACGGTGCCACTGGGGTTGTCTACCACCACTGGCGCGGTATCCACACGGGCGAACCCCCAGTCGGCGGGAAAACGGATAACAAGCGTCAACAAATACGCCGACACTATCAGCGCGATAACCGAGCGCACTTTCATTGTTCGTATTCCAGTGTTACCCGTGCGCTGACTAAGCCATTACCCCCCTGGCCATTACCCCCTGAACCCCCGATGTTAACGCTGACAACGCTCAGCCCATGCTGTGCCTGCAAGGTACTGAGGGTGCGCACCAGTTTGTCAAAGTCGACTTGCGAGAACTGCGCACGCGCCCCTTTTTTGTCTTTACCCGCAGGCTCTACGCGCTCGGCGGCCTGGGCTAGCCCGGCGTTGCGAATGGCTTCATCAAGCAGCACGTAGGCCGCTTTGTTGCTGGGCTTGCCAGTGCCGCCAACACTGCCGCGCAATCGCTGTACCTGAGCGGCACTCTGCTGCATCCATACCAGGGTTTCCTGTTTTGCGGCAACGCTGACACGGCGGCTCTCCAGCCCGGTTTTTAACGGGTGGATGAGCAGTACGTAGATCATTGCCAGCAGCACCAACACCGCCAGGGCGATGACGATGCGTTGATCTCGCGGGGTTTGTTGTAGATACCACTGTTTCATTGTGCGTTACCGACTCTGGATGCGCAGGCGACCACGCACCCGGTTGTTTTCTTTGTTAGCCGACTGGATGGCAGCGCTCAGGCGGCCACTGGCCTCAATGCGTTTTTTCATCGCATCGAGCGACTCCAGCCGCGCCGCTTCCAGGTCGATGTCGATGCGTGCGTCACGGTAGCCGATACTGCGCAATGCCATGTCGTTATCCGCCGCAATCGCCCTGGACACCTCACCCAGCAGGATGATAAAACCGTCGCCGCCGCTGCCGAGTTCCTTGAGCTTTAAACGCATACGCTTGGCCGGGTCTGCGGTATTTTTCATTTGCGGAAAGGCTTGCTTGAGCACCGATTCGATCTGCTGGTTGAGCGCGATTTCCTGTTGGCCGAGCCGCCAGTAGGTGGCCCAGGATACCCCCCCCCAGATACACAGCAGCAGGACCAGTAACACCGCACTCATTTTCCACGGCCTCAGCAACTTACCGAGCTGCTGGCGGTGGCTGTAGTCACCTTGCAGCAAATTGATGGGGGCGGTGTTAAAGCCATGTGCAAATACCGCCAGCGGGCTACTGCAATCAATATAGGTAACATCGATATCCAGTGTCGGCTCTGGGGTGTTGGTCACCTTATACAGGGTGAGTTGTGTGGGGGCGGTGTCTCCGGCCTCACGCAATGCGCTTGCCAGCAGTTGCGAAAAATTGTCTGCATCGACCACAAAGCCGACTGCTTCACGCTGGCGCAGTACAGCGCGCCCGCTGGCAAGTACACCGCACCAGCGCGGTTGTTCGACATTGTGTATCGGGATACTGAGCTGTTCCGGCACAATCGACCACAGGTGCAGGCCAGCGGCATCACATTGGCCTTTCAGGGTGTCCATTTGCTGGCGGCTGATGATGGCGGTCGGGTACTGTTTGTCCTGGGTCGGTTTGCCAAAGGCAAAATGAAGGTCGTCGACGTCTTCTGCCAGGCTGTCTTCAAACGCAAAGGGAATCGCCTTTTTTGCCTGCGCCGCATTAGCCGCTGGCGTATCCACCTCCGCCAGCAGGACATCATCCGCCGATGCGATCACCGTCACCCGGCGCCCGCCCGCCCGCGTGGCCGCCTCGCTCAGGTTGGTGCGCATAATGTCACCCAGGATATTGCCGCGTTCATCCAGCACAGCCCATTCGGCCCAGTCGAAACCGGTGTGGGGGATGTGAATTAGCAGTGATTCAGCCAAAGTTGTTCTCGTTGTCGTCGCTATGCGGCCAAGCGGATCGGCATAAGGGGTTTAATCTAAAAGCCACGGTGGCAGCTTTTAGGTTCAGGCAGGGGCTTACACCCACTGAAGTTGTCAGAATTATAGATAAAATGCCTCTCCAGTGCTTGATTCCCAATGCTTCATTTGCCGCTGATCTGTAGCAGGTTATCGCCGCGTACACGCAGCAATACAGTGACAATACCGTTTTCATCGCGTTGCAATAAGCTCCGTTGTGAGAGGTCGATATCGTCAAGCTCCACGGCCACATTCACTTCAAAGTAGTCGCTTTGCACGGCAATCAGGTCTTCATTTTCAAACTTCACATCGTCGGGGTTGGTGCGTTCGCTATTGATTTCGGCGATAAATGCATCGAGTGTTTCGTAAAAACCATCATCGTTCGCTGTATTTTCGCTTGTATTCTGGGCCACACCCAGGGTTTCATCTGCGCCCGAGTCAAACGGTGCACACTTGGGGTAACCCGACCAGCTTTCATCTGCCCAGTGGGATAATTCGTCCGCTTTTGCCGCATCGACAAAGCCAGCCAGTGATTGCAGTACCGCTGGGGTGGCGGTGTTGACATTGATCCGGGTCGGCACCGGCAATACGCTGATATGCGGCAGTAACGTTTCATAGTCCTCGCTGTCATCGGGTAGATTGAAACCTTTGACCAGTTTCAGTTCGCTCAGGCTGGCAAAGTGCCGGTTGGCCGTCAGGTAGGGTGGCGCCAGTTGTGTGTAGTAATCGTCCTCACCGCCGTCTGCATTGATAATATTGGCATCGGCATCGAGCCAGTCCACGACGGCCGCCGCCTTGACCGGGTCGATATCCAGGGCTTGCAATAACCGTGCAAACACATCGCGTTGCTCGGTATTAAGCTGCCCATCGCCACCGACCAGGTTATTCAGGTTGAAACGCCCCTGCATATCGACAACGCAGCCACTGATCGTCGCCCCTTCAATCGGGTACGGTGGCGTGGGTGTCGCCCAGTCGTCTTCAAATGAGTCGCTGTCACCGCGCTCGGCGTTACGGTGGTCGAGGTGCAGTTGTTGCACCGCGAAACGCTCGCCCGCCAGCGCCAGGGTTTTTAGCTGCACATTGGCCAGGCGGTTGCCCGTGCGGTAAATATCCAGCCGCTGCTGGGTTACCATCGCCGTGACGGCAATGGTGGCCAGGGTGACCATTAACATGGTGGTGATAATAGCGACACCACGCTGAGCGGCGGCAGAGGCGGCGCGGTGGCTAAACACAGGCGTCACGGCACAACAAACAGGCGTATGATTTCACCCATTCCCGCCAGTTCAATTTTGAATTCCACCGCTTTGGGCAGGGGTGCGGAGTCTTCAGCCTGCACGGGCCAACTGTCGCGCCAGGCATTGTCATCGTCCATAAACCGCAGCGAAAACGACTCTACCCCGGAGAGTAATAAGCGGCGTTTTTTTGACTCGGTATCGAAGCGGTCCAGGTGATACCAATGGTGCCGGTAGAGTTTCTTTTCCTCGACGCTGTAGGCAACCCGTTGCAGGCTGCTGCGACCGGGCAGAATATCGGCGGCGGGGTTACTCCAGCCACCCCGGCTGAATTCAAGCTGAAAATCACCCACCTCACTGAAAACAAAAGCATCCAGTGCACTGCCGAGTTGTTCACGCACCGGGCGGTCGACGGCCTGTTCAAAGTCCTCCGCGATCCAGTACCAGGCGCGTTGCAATTCATCCAGGCGCTGCGCCTGTGCCTGGGTGCCGCTGGTGATTCGCTGTATATCAGACCAGCCGGTGTAACTGATCGCGCTGACCACCGCAAAAATAGCCGAGGCCACCAACAGCTCTAACAACGTGAAGCCGGTTTGCCTATGGCGATAAACCGGCGCTTGGCGGTTATTGAAAGGCATGTTAATTAGTCAACGTCCCGGTGCTACTAAAGCGCGGGTTGCCGACAAAACCATGCAGGGTCGCGCTGGGGGTCTTTTGCTTGGGGTTGACACGCACCTCGACGGTGACAGCCCGCATAAATTCCTGTGTCTCTTCGTTGGCGATTTTTTCGGTAACGGTGCGCCAGTGCCAGTTGTGCCCGGCCATTTCCATCTCGCCGGTCTGGGCGCCGATGTCCACCCAGTCTTTACTGATGCGCAGCTCGGCCAGCCGGTTTTCCGCCACCCACATGCCAATGGTGCGGTCACGCAGGTGGCTGGCGTTGGCGGTGTTGCCCCCCGCCGCATAGGTCAATGCCGCCATCGCTATCGCCAGAATCGCCAGGGCCACCAACACTTCAATCAACGTGAAACCGGTTTGTCGCCAATGTTGTGTCACGATTCGTCCACCAACCCGTAGGCCAGCACCCCGTCTTCACCGATACCGACACGCCAGGTTTTTTCCGATTCTGTGCTGCCCAGGCGCACTTCGACATCGGGCAATACCTCGCCGTTGGATAAAAAGATCAGGTGGGGGCGAAAATCGGTTTTATCTGCCTCGGCTTTTGCATCGCGTTGCTCGTCGAGCACGATGGGCAAGCCCTCGACAAACACTTCCAGTTTGATGTCCTCGGGCCACTCGCGGGTGTGCAATTGCGCGTGATCTTCGGTCGCGACCCAGCGACGTACCACCGCGTCGTTATCGTCCTGAGCACCAAAGTTGGTATCGGGGGCATCGGGTGGTGTGTCCTGCAATGTGTAGAAGGTGTACTCGCTGTGGGTGAAACGCACACCGAGCTGGGCGGATTTAAAAATCGCATCGTCGGCAGCGATACGGGTGAGGGCAAACAACCGGCGCGCCTCATCGCGCAATTGGTCATCGTATCCACCAATATTCAAACTCACCACCGCCATACCCGACAAAATCGAGATGGCCGTCACCACCACCAGTAGCTCAATTAAGGTAAAGCCGCGTTGAACCGATACCCGCATAACGTGCCCTACACAGCAATACGCGTGCCTTGTCGTGGATATTCAATCGTTACAGGGTGAAGTTGCCAATATCTGCATCGAACCCCTCGCCACCGGATGCACCGTCCCTGCCCAGTGAGTAGATGTCTATCGGCCCATTTTCACCCGGACTGAGAAACAGATAGTCACGCCCCCACGGGTCTTTGGGTATTTTTTTTAGGTAGCCACCGTCTTTCCAGTTGGGGGCGCCATCGCTGGGCGGTTCGACCAGCGCCTGCAAGCCCTGATCGGAGGTGGGGTAGTTGAAGTTATCGAGCTTATACAGATCCAGCGCCGCTTCGATAGCGCGGATGTCCTGAGTGGCTTTAGCCACTCGCGCCTGATCCGGGCGGTCGAGAATCAACGGCACCACAGTGGCACCCAGTATCGCTAGAATGGTTACCACAACCATGATTTCAATCAGGGTAAAGCCGTGTTGCCGACGGGGGCATTTTTCAGGTGTTTTTCTGGTCATGTTGGTTCCAATTCAATGCTATCTTTATGTTCCGTTGCTTCACACGCGCTCACCAAGAGAACGTCAGAAGATCGTGCAAAGTGTATTTAATCTCAGCAATTTACCAGAATATCACGAACAGTGCAGTGCCCTGTATCGCCAATAGTTACCAATCATACAGTTTTAGCGCCCAACGATTTCCACTACAACCTGAACTGTTCCACCGCCAATTTCAAATCACTGGACAAACGGTTTAGCTCGACACTGGCCTGCTCGGTTTGCTGTGCGTTGCTGGTCGTACTGTCGGAGATGGTGGAAATACTGTCGATACTACGGGTGACATCGTCAGTCACCACGCGCTGCTCACCAGAAGCCGCCGCGATCTGCTCATTCATACGCGTAATCTCAGCCATTGCTCGGGTAATTTTTTGCAATGCCTCCGAGGCTTCATTGGCCTGCGCCACGCTGACCTGCACCTGTTGCTGCCCGTGCTCCATGACCGACACCGCATCGCGTGCGCCCGTTTGCAGGCCTTCGATCATCTTTTGAATTTCTTCGGTGGACTCCTGCGTGCGGCTGGCCAGGGTGCGCACTTCATCGGCGACGACGGCAAACCCCCGCCCCTGTTCACCGGCACGGGCCGCCTCAATCGCGGCATTTAGCGCCAGTAAATTGGTTTGCTCGGCAATGCCCCGAATCACATCCAGCACACCGCCAATATTGTCGGTTTCGTTGGCGAGCCTGGCGATCACGTCTGAGGCGCGCTGCACTTCGCCCGCCAGCTCGGTGATCGATTGGGTCGCCGAAATAACAACGTTATTACCTTGGTTGGCCTGGGTATTGGCCTCTTTGGCCGCGCTATTGGCATCGTCGGCATTGGCGGCGACATCGGCCACTGTGCCGGTCATTTTTTGCATGGCCTCGGCGACCCGGTCGGTTTCCTGTTTTTGTTTGAGTACATCCTTGCTGGTCACCGTGCTGATATCAGACATATGCGATGAGGCATCGGCCATCGATACACTACTCTGTGCCACCATACTGACAATCCCGTTGAGTTTTCCCAGCATATTGTTCAACGACGCGACAATACCATTGGTGACATCCCCCTTATTACTGTGCAGGCGCCGGGACAGATCGGAGTGTGCTTCAATCTCACCAATTTCATGTTCGAGCCGCTGAATGGGGCTGGTCAGGCGCACGGTAAACCACCAGCCGAGCAACACCGCCACACCCAACATCAGGCCGGCGACGCTAACCGACGAAATAAGCAGTGTTTGCGACAGGTATTGTGCCGGTGCAAATGCCTCGCGCTCGTCCATCTCACTGAGAATCACCCAGTCCAGATCGGGGATATCCAGCTTGGTGTACGCCGACAACACTGGGATTCCCCGGTAATCGGGAAAAATTTCAAACCCTGTCTCACCGTTGAGTGCTTTTTGCACACCAACCGTATTGGCCGGTTGCAACAGGCTGGATATGTTTTTAGCCTCTATAGTTGCCCGTTTTCGTTCATCTAAACCCGCTTCACGCATCGACTGTAAATAAGCCTGCGGGGTTTCCACCAGGAACCGGCTGGTGGAGCGCATGGTTTTATCTGCACCGACCAAGTACGTCTCGCCCGATTCGCCAAGCCCGACCCGTTGCCATTCATTATCGTTAGTCATAATGGCGTTCAATGTCACTGATGGAATCTGGAAGATCAATATGCCCACTTTCCCGGAGTGATCAAAAATCGGCGAGGCAATAAACGAGGCGGGGTCTTCGTAGGAGGGGGTGTAGTAACCAAAGTCGCTCAGGTAGACAAAGTTTTTATCTGTCGCGGCATTGGCTGCCCGAAATGCCTCGCCTATGCCCGTGTTGGCATAGGGGCCATCGATCAGCGAGGTGGCAAAATCCAGCTCTTTAAATACCGAGTACACCACGTTACCGGTCTCTGGGTGAACGATAAAAATATCGTAGTAACCAAACGTTTCCAAAAAATGCTGTAACTGCGGGTGGTAAATTGCGTGCAACGTGCTGTACAGCGATAAATCCTTTGCGCGCAATAATTTGTCTTTCTCTCCCAGTGGGTAGGTATTCTCACTGATATAGTGTGCTTGCAGGGCAATAGTATTGTCGCTTAGATTTGCCATCAACGCACTCGCCTGCATCGTGCTGCCAGGGTTTACACGTTGATATTTTCTGCCAAACTCGTCACGGTAAAAACGCTCCAGCCCGGTGCGCAGCTTGGCGAGATCAAGCGCACCCGCCTCAAAATTAAAGCCGCCATAGGCTTCACCGAACCTTACTGCCGCCTCAACGACGGTACTGTTTTCAGAAAATGTGGCTATTTGCCCGCGTATATTGGCAAAGAAATCCTCTACGGCACGCTTTTTGAATTCGCGTACCGAAGTCAGCTTATCCTCAGCCTGCTCAATCAATAAACTACCGGCAATATCGCGGGCAAACCAGGTTCCTGCCACCACCGAGACCAGCATCGGAACCGATGCCAGCAGCACCAGAGTTAACATCAGTTTTTGTTTCATCGACATTTTCGGTGACTCTCCGTACAATTTTTTATATGCGAATACATAATGCGGGTTCATCGGCCAGGCCAAAAAAACCTTTAATGATTGGCTTAACCGCCTGGTGGCCGCCACTGTTGGTGGTATTGACCTGCCTGTGTCTGCAAACCGTGGGCAATATTGAATGGTTGCGCTACCAGCGCACGCTGTTGTCGGATGGCGAGTTTTGGCGATTGCTCAGTGCACACTTTATCCACCTGAACGGATCGCACTGGATGCTTAATATGCTGGGGCTGGGGCTGATCTACCAATTGTTTGGGCATTTATACCCGGCGTGGCAATGGCTGCTTATCATCCTAATCAGCGCCTTGGGGGTTAGCCTGGGGTTGCTACTGCTAAACCCCGGGCTGGATTGGTATGTGGGTTTTTCAGGCGCGCTCCACGGTTTAATCATCGCCGGTGCGGTGGCGGCAACCGCCACCTATGCGCGTGGTTTTGGCGCGGTGCTGTTGCTCTGCGTTACCGGTAAACTGGTATGGGAACAGTGGGCGGGGCCGCTACCGGGGTCAGCGGAAGCCGCTGGTGGCAATGTTATCGTCGACGCCCACCTGTATGGGGCGGTTGCCGGGCTGGTTTACGCTATATTGGTGTTGCTGATCGGCTGGCAGTGGCGCAAGACTGATTGATCGGCTGGCGCAATAGACCTTTGGCAACCTATCGGATGCCTATAAAAGCACACCCTAGCCACTGGCCGATACTTCATCCAGTGGCAGTGACACCTTAAATGCCGAACCTTTGCCGGCAATCGATTTGTAAACTATTTTTCCGTTGTAATTGTCGACAACCTGCTGAACCCAGGTGAGGCCCATGCCCGCCCCTTCCTCCTGCTTGGTTGTGTAGGACGGTTGAAATATTTCATCGCCCAGGTCTTCTGCCATACCAATACCATTATCGCGAATCAGCACGTCGATATAACCGTCCTTTTCACACGTATCAATGGCAATCATGCCCTTCGTGCCCCTATCGGCGCGCTGTATTGCTTCCACCGCATTACTCAACAGGTTGATCCAGATTTCAAGCATGTCATCCGGCGAGCCTTGCAGATCCTCTAATGGCTCAATTACCTTGCGAATTAACGCATAGGGCTGAATAGTGGAATCCAGTATCTGCAATGCCTGCTCGATATTGTCGTTTACATTAAAGTACTTGCCAACGGCGTGTTTATCTGCCTCTGGTTCTGATTCCAGCCCTGGCTCTGCTTCATCACCATCGAGATCAACCGATATATCGAGCGCGTCTAATTCATCTAATTCGCCCAACTCACCTGATTCATTTAGCCCATCCAAATCATCTGGTTCACTTGGCTCGTCCGGTTGACCTGATTCACCTGGCTCATAGGGTTCATCTAGTTCATACGGCTCACCTGGTTCATAGGGTTCATCTAATTCATACGGTTCACCTGGTTTATCTGGTTTATCTGATTCATCTGGCAGAGGAGAGTCCTCCACGGGTAATGAATAATCCTGTAAAAGATAATCGGGTAACGCATTCTGATCTTGCACCTGCACCAGGGGGGTCATATTGTCCAGTGGGGCATTTTGCTTGTTGTGTTCGCTTTCTTTCCACCGGGATTTAGCTAAAACCGAGCAGGCCCTCGAAACCAGCAACAAGATAAACAATACAAAAATAATACCGTATGGCACCCATGCAAAGATTTCTCTCTCACTCCTGCGGTGTTGCTCAAAACCACGATACATTTCAATAAGCTGGGCGGCCTCTTTTGTCGCAGCATTGCTCGTGGCGCGCTCAAGCAATTGATCTGTAGGTATTTTTCTATCCAGTAACACCTCAATATGAGAAAGCATATTAGCCACCGGGTTCGCCTGTTCGGGTGGGTAGCTGACACTGTGTTCCCGCAGTGAAAGCAGGCGCTGCCTTATATCACTCTGGCCCTCCTGACTGGGTGACTGGAGATAGCGCTGCAAGGCAACCGATATCGACTCAGCCTGCTGGGATAACACGAAGTAACCATTCTTCTGTGCGCTGTCGACCAATACCTGCGAGGCAATTGGCAAATGCTTAATGGCGCTACGCATAACGGCCAGATTGGATTTAAACGCTTCAACCGCCTCCTCCTTTGCGTCCAGCAATGAAAGAAAAGCAAACAATTGATTGTTCAGTGCACTGGGGACCAATGTGCTACCCAGCTCACTCTCAATCAACGCTTTTTTGTATCCACGCACCTGGGAAAGAATGCCTGCCGTTTCGTCAACACCCGACGCAATAGCGGACTGCGCACGCAAGGTGGCGATACTCCACTGGCTATCCAACTGCTGAAGGCTGCGAATGGCATCAATGTTCGATTGGTAATTGGATTGCCTGTCGGGGCCAAACCAATAACTGACAGCGGCAGCCAACAACAACAGAACTGCCAAGCATAAAGTAATATTTTCTGTCTTTAGATGCATTGTTGTAATGCCTCATGCTCACCTGCCAGAAAACCACCTATGCGTAAATTCACTGCGCAGCAAAAAAAATTTATCCGTTCGTAAGAATGTGTTACCAAAATAGAAATACCCGCTTGAAAATAAAACGTCAATATTAGTAGCCTGTCGGATTCAGGACTGTTCCACGGCTGAATGTCATGCAAAGGCTTGCGCAGGCATTCAGCAACTGCGTTTCCCCCAAGCGCTACAGTAGATTCAGAGCATTGCCTGTATGATACGGCAATGTGTCAAGGAAAACCTTTGATTTTGACAAGCCCCAGGCAGTTGGTATTATGGAAATTGCTTTTTTTGCCAATCTATAATCCTAAATTACTCAGTTGAATCGTAACGAGCGTGTCTAAGGTGCTTAAGCCCCCTCTAAGCCCGGAGTGACGAATCCTGATAATACCTACCAAAACCAAGAGGAACCAAAAACCATGTCTGAGTATGTAGAGAATTTCACCGATGCGCTGCCATCGATAGAGCGTGTCCAGGAGGCGAAGTCGGCGCTGGAGGCGGCGGGGGTTAAGTACATCCTGTCCGCCTGGATCGATTTATTTGGTATTCCAAAAACCAAGCCGGTACCGATCAGCGACTTTGAAGCGCTGTGCATGGGCAAGGGGCCACAGTTTGCGGTGCATTCCATTTCATTTGTGCCGGAGCTCAGCCCGGCAGACTCAGACCAAGTGCCACTGCCAGACCTCGATAGCCTGGTAATTTGCCCCTGGGACCAAACCTGTGCCTGGGTAATGGCGGATTTATGGTGGGAGGGTAAACCCTACAATCTATGCCCACGGCAGACGCTAAAACGCACGATTAAAGAAGCGGCAGATGCGGGCTATATGGGTTACGCAGGCATCGAGCCGGAATTTATCGCCATGCGCATGGACGACGATGGCAGACCAGTCAAGGCGCTGGACGATGACACCCTGCCCAATGGCACGAAATTGCGCCGCCAGGCATTTGGCTACGATGTCGAATACTCTATCGACTCGATGCCGTTTTTGAAAGACCTGATCGATATTCTCGAAGAGCTGGGCTGGAACCTGCACGATGTAGTGGCAGAGGGGGCTTATTCACAATTTGAGCTGGATTTTCACTATACCCACTTACTCGAAATGGCCGACCGCCTGGTGTTCCTGCGGGTATTGCTGAAAGAAGTTGCCAAAGATCACGGCATGTTTATCACCTTTATGCCCAAACCGACTACAGGTGACTGGCGCTCTGGCGCGCACATCAACTTCTCCCTGCAAAGGGTGGATAACCCCGGTGAAAATGTCTTTGAAGACGGCAATAACGGCTGGTCTGAAACATCGCGCTACGCCGTGGGCGGTCTGTTGGCACACTCGGATGCGCTAACCGCCATCACCTGCCCCACAGTCAACTCCTATAATGGCCTAGTGCCGCGTGTAGGTGGCTTTGAAGGGGGCACAGTCACCTGGGCGCCGACCAATATTACCTACGGCCACAACAACCGTTCGGCCCAGTTCCGGCTGCCACAGAACCGGTTCTGTATCGAAAACCGGGCCGCCGATATGTGTATGAACGTCTACCTGTCACTGAGCATTACCCTGGCGGCAGTAATGGAGGGCATCAGCAATAAAACCGAGCCGGGTGAGCCGAGTGATTTTGACCTGTACGCCCTTAGCGATGAGGAAATGGCGGCCCGGGGTATTCGCCGTCTACCGCGCAATTTAATGCTGGCGCTCGAACACCTCAAAGACGATAGATTGATTGAGCGGGTAATGGGGCCAACCATGCTGAAATCCTACCTCGCCTATAAAGTTGACGAGTGGGAGCGCTATCACCAGACAGTAACCGACTGGGAAGTGGCCGAATACCTGCGCCTCTACTGAGTAACATGCATCGTGGACCACCAAACCTACTCACTGGGTGACATTGAATTGCAATCCGGCGAAGTATTGCCCGGTGCCTTTCTGGCGTATAAAACCTACGGTGAATTAAACGCGGCGGGTGATAACGTCGTGTTACTGCCGACGTTTTATACCGGCTCACACATTCGCAATGAAGGTTTCTTCGGCACGGGCCGGGCAATCGACCCAGCACGGCATTTCATCGTCTCGGTCAATCTGTTTGGCAACGGTTTATCGTCGTCGCCGAGCAACACTCCGGCCCCCTGTGATGGCCCGCGCTTTCCGCGTGTTACCCTATGGGACAACGTCGGTTGCCAGCACACACTGCTGACCGAGGTGCTCGGTGTGAAACGCATTGCGCTGGTGGCAGGGTGGTCGATGGCGGGCTGCCAGGCCTACCAGTGGGCGGCACAATACCCCGATATGGTGCAGGCTATTCTGCCCTTTTGTGCCTCGGCGAAAACCTCTCCGCACAATATCGTCTTTTTAGAGGGCGTCAAAGCCGCCTTGCAGGCAGACAGTAACTGGCGCGGTGGTGATTACACCGCGCCACCGCTGGCGGGTTTGCAGGCGTTTGGCCGGGTGTATGCGGGCTGGGCATTTTCGCAAACGTTTTACCGTGAAGGTCTTTACCAGAGGTTGGGGTTCGAGACATTTGATGAGTTGCTCGACGACTGGGCCGAGGACCACGCCAACAACTGGGATGCGAATAATCTACTGGCCAAACTAGACACCTGGCAGCAGGGGGATATCAGCGCGAATGTGTTGTATCAGGGGGACTTTGTTGCAGCGTTAAATGCGATTAAAGCCAAGGCAATTTTATTGCCGAGCAGTTCTGATTTGTATTTTCCGCCAGAGGATAACGCCATTGAAGTGCAGCATATGCCCAATGCAGAACTGCGTGTTTTTGATACGCCCTGGGGGCATTGTGTGGCTAATCCGGGGAATCAGCCGGGGTTTCATACATTTCTTGATACGTGCATTAGCGTGTTGTTATAGACCCTTTCTAAGCTGCCTGTGCAAATTGCTGAATTCCTGGGACAGGCATAAACAAACTCTTTGAAGAACTACAGCAGTTCAATGCCCCATTAAAACCACTTCTGCATTTCTCCGAGACCATTTAACGACACGTCTACCGGCATTCCGCTAAGTTTTACTGACTATCTGACTTTAGTTGACTGGACAGGTAGAGCTATTCGGCAAGACAAGCGGGGCTATATTGCTCAAGACCTGCCGCCAATATTGCAACGACTCAACATTGACAGAGAGAACTGGCTAAACAACACCCAGCATTTTGAATCACGTTATTGGAAGGCGTTATCTCACAGGGTAATTGCTGCTGATACCGGATAGTCATTCAACCGCTTTACTCTTCTAATTTCTTGGATTTTCTCACCCCATTCACAGTGGGCTGTTTTTACCTTGTCTGAAAAAATTTATTAATAAAAAAAAGCCCAATAACTGGGCCATCACGCTGAATAATTCGCAATATAGATAAAAAAAGCCAGGGTTGATTACTCTAAATACTATTTTTTATTTTTAGGTGAATTTTGTAGTTCTTCATATAGTGTCTGTTCTTAAAATTCCTCTTGAAATTTCTTGAAATTTGAAATGGACATAACGCCGCAATTCATCGGAGACAAAAAGCATAGCGAGGAACGAGCGACGCTTTTTGACGTCTGCGTGCAATTGCTTTGTTAGGGCCCGATTTTTTGACAGTAAACAATAGCCTTGCCGCCATCATATCGGTTATCGCCATTTTCATCACACTGTATACTCCAGCCACTTCTATTTATGCCGCCAATATCTTTAGCTATTGGAAAAGTAGCTTCGAAACGCCCTACACCTCCGCAAAACCCACACTGCCCCCCGCCTGAGACAGCAATATCACCGATATTACAAAATGCTTCTGGTCTTCCTGTATCGCATCCCAAAGCTGCGCTTTCGACAGGATAAATAGATATTGAACTTGGAGGGGTTATACGCGCTATATCGGAAAATACGAGCATTGCGATTGCGACAATCTCTAGTACAAGCACTTTAAACAAATAGTCTCGATATTTCTTATCTGCTAACGCATGTACGCCTGAGATTGCAAGTAAGGTCAAAATTGCAGTTGCAATAAAGATCACAACGCATGTATATCCTATAACTACTTGCCAAATCTCGACATGAATTTCTAACGAAAGTAGCGATAGGCTATTGCTTGGCATAAACCTCCCCTTGAGCTCTAACGTTTCAAGCAATGGCACGCACTTTTTGCGCGTCCACTTGCTCTGACTTGTTATAAGTCATTTTCCTCACCCTGATGTATATTTAATGACGAAATATAATTTACCCCAGTAACGTCCTCACCCGTAGATTTAAGTGTGTATATAAATTCTGGATCAGTTTCCTCGAGATCACCATCAAAGGGAATAGAGAATTCATGGCCATTATCTGAACGTTCAAAAGTCAACGTACTCTCACTTGTTGATACTATTTTCCCATGAAGCTGTAATTTATCTGTTACTTCATTATTTTTATCAACGTAAGTGAGGCCAACCAAAATATTCTTCCCTATCATTATATTAAAGTAACTCCGAATGACTTATAACAGTATGTTACAAAGGCCAAAGACCTCTGTAACGTTATTATGAGGTGATCTCTTAATTCTTACCAGTATTGAGACATTTTTGTAAGTGGCTGATTCATATCGCTATATTTTATCTCATTTTGATACTAAAAATAATACAGAGACCTTTGATATTTAGTATTGTTGTTTTCCAGCCACAGTTAGAATAGCATATTTATGGTTTTCGAAAAGGACTTCGCTATGAGTAAATCACCATTTCTCACGTCTATATCTGAATTTATGCAGGTGCGTCGATACAGCAAGCGCACTATAAGTGCTCACAAAAAGTAGACACCCATAAAATAACTGCCCATAAAATAACTGTGTGGGTAATCGTCCCAGTCGAGTAGAGCCAAGGGCTGTTAAGCGAAGCCCAAAACCTTGCCTTTTACTCATGCAGCCAAGGCCTGTAGCAAGGGAAGCTGTTAAAAGATATGGGCATCCCAAAAAACAAAAATGAGCCACTTATATCTAAATTTTATCGGATATATACCAAATGCTTACCGCTTAAGGAAGTGGCGCTCGATGCTGCCTCCTTTGTTAGTGATGGCACGATTACAGGTCATATTGTTCGGCGACAATTGAACCAGATGAATCGGTCTCTATGCGGTTAAATTTTTTACAGCCCTTGCAATATACAGTCGTAACTACACCTGTATCATCGTTACCAGATTTTGTGGTTTCACGGGGTGAATTCGTACCGCAGTTCTTGCAAAATTCGTTGGAATAAGCAATTGTATCTATATTCATATTAACCTCATTACTTTGTGTGGATGTTGAAGCGTCGCCGTTCACAGTCTGACCGCCGTCGCCTGCGAACCAAGTTGCACATTCTACGAGGTTGTCAAAATCCCCGAATCTATCAACATATGTACCAAGAAATGTTAGAGCAAATCGTCCAAAACTTCAGCAACTAAAAAAAGGGGTCAATCGTATTTAATATTTTTCAAACGGTTGCAAACCTGCTCAAACACGCCCTTCAAGCTGCCGTCTGACAGCCCACTCTTTACATAACCAATTGCAGGAGAAAGGCTACTAACACGACTATATCCAAACATATCAACCAGTGTTTTTAACGGCATATCTCCCAATTGCTGACAACAATATATCGCTACTTTACGAGGTAGATACGCCCGTTGTCTCCCCCGCTGTCGCGTAAGTACATCACTCGCGTTAACGCCAAACACCGCTGCCACTATTGGGTTACGATGAATGTAACGGCTTAAGGGTAATAAGTAGTTGTCTGTATCCACAATAATCGCTTTATAACGACCGCGAAAAAGAGGCCCATCCGTGCGTCTAAGCCGGTTGTAGCGTTGTGTGTAGATACCATTGATATGCCGCATGATGCGATCCAGATTAGCACGAGGGGTTTCGATCAATAGATGATAATGATTACCCATCAAACAGTAAGCGTGGATGTAGGCATCAAAGCGTTTATGTGCTTCATCGAGCGTTTGTAGAAATGCCTGGTAGTAAACTTCGCCATGAAAGATGGTCTGTCTGGCTTTGCCACGATTCATAACGTGGTAGTAGGCATTTTCGTATTGTATTCGAGTAGGTCTGGGCATCGTTTAAATTTATACTATTTTGAAAATATTAAATAGAATTGACCCCTTTTCTTTTGTCTTTTGATTCTGTTGCGACACTTTACGCATCAGGTTTCGCACCTGTGTTTGCTTTTC
Organism: Gammaproteobacteria bacterium; assembly: GCA_965277715.1. GTDB lineage: Bacteria > Pseudomonadota > Gammaproteobacteria > JBCCGL01 > JBCCGL01 > JBCCGL01. The sequence goes on along the minus strand of OZ255836.1, from coordinate 2,822,725 downwards.
ATTTAACCGTCCGATTTTCGCCGGGATTTCTCTTTGCGCAAACGCGCGCGGTATTTATCCCGCGCCAGTTCCTGCATGTCTTCCACCGTGTCCCGCTCATCGACAATTTCTTTACCTAACAGGGTTTCGATCGCGTCTTCCAGGGTAACGATCCCGGCGGTTTGACCGAATTCATCCTCTACCAGACACATATGCGCTTTTTGCCGGATAAATAAATCCAGCAGATGCTGGACCGGCAGTTTTTCTGACACGCGGGAAAGTGGCTTGATGTAATCGCCTACGCAGGCCCCGCCCTGACCGTTGCGTTCCGCCTCGAATAAATCCGGTCGAATCACTTTGCCCTTAATATCATCAACGCTGTCGCCGTAGACAGGAATCCGGGTAAATTGTTGACTCTCCGGGTCATCCAGAGCTTCTTTGACGGTCACATTTTGGTGCAACATGTGTACTACCGACCGGGGGGTGAATATCCCCTCGGTTCTCACCTTGCGCAGGTTTAACAGATTCAGCAGATACTCGTTTTCCTGGGAAAACAGATTACCGTCCTTGTGACCGAGGGAGGCCAGGGCAATAATCTCCTCTCGGGTAATTTCATTCTCCTTATTGCCGCTGATTAACTTCGTCAAACGGGTCGATATCCACACCAGTGGAAACACCAGTTTGACCAGCCAAGAGATCAAAATGGCGGAAGGCAGCGCCAGTTGCCGCCAAAAAGTAGCCCCCAGAGTCTTGGGTATAATCTCAGAAAAATAGAGAATTGCCAGAGTCAATAATATCGCGATCAGCGTTTCCCATTTCTGACCGAACACCTGCAGCGCCTGTGAGCCGACACCAGCGGCTCCCATAGTATGGGCAAAAGTATTGAGTATCAGAATGCTGGCAAGCGATTCGTCCAGCCGCTCCTTGATCCGCGCCAGTCTGGCCCCGAGCCGTGGTTTCTTCGATTTGATTTGCTCCATATACGCTGGAGTCATCGAGAGCAATACGGCCTCCAGAATGGAGCAGAGAAAAGAAACTCCGATTGCGAGCGCCAGATAAAGAATCAGCAGGGTCATTAGGGATTATGTGGGGATATCATTGGCACAAAATGGTAACATTTATTCATCACTTGGCACCAATATAAAACATTAGTTACCACAGTGGCCATAAAGTTGGTGTTAATACGATCAAAGGGATCAGGCAAGTTATTTACTATTTAGCTGGTTTTCAATTTGATGCACCACCTCTTTAAGTTCCCCCTTGTCTAGCGCCTTCTTGACGTGAGCTATTGCACTCGACACACCACCAGGGTGACTTAACCCAAAATGTTGAGTAATCGCCTTTAACGACATACTACCAAATCGCTGGTAATAGTACATGGCCAATTTGCGTTGAGTGTTCGCGCTACCTCCCTTACCTTGACTATCCGAAACACTGCCTTCACTCACTCGGCAACAATTTGCCAGCGTTTTTACTATCACACTGCTGGCTACCTTTTCCCGCAATTGGGACCACACATCAACGCCACTCTGGCTTTCTTTGTACTCGGCCAACTGTGAGCGGAACACCTTGTCACCTAACACCGTCGATAGGTTATTTTTTTAGTCTCAATGGGGTTTCTATGTAGATAGCGAGACAGGGGTAATAGATACGCATGTTCATCGACATTGATGGCTTTAAATCGCCCTCTAAACTGAGGACCATCCGTTTTTTTAAGGCGGTTATAACGCCGTGTATAGACACCATCGATATGCTGCATAATGCGACTGAGGTTAGCATCAGGTGTTTCCAGCAGTAGGTGGTAGTGGTTGCCCATTAGGCAATAAGCGTGAATCACGGCGTGAAAACGCTCTGCGGCTTCGGTCAATGTGGCGAGAAACGCTTGGTAGTAAGCTTCGCTATGAAAAACCGTCTTACGCTCCCGACCACGGTTCATTATATGGTAGAAGGCGTTTTCATATTCTATGCGGTGAGGCCTTGGCATGGGGTGATATTGACATAATCTATGTTAAATAACTAACCTGCCCCCTTTCTGTCTTATTTACTGTGACTGAACTGAACGCTAAAAAATGAATAAACGATTAAAAAATTGTTGAATTTAACTGCGGGTCCACATATAACCCTTTTATTTGCAGATTGGCCACTCAGACAAGGTTGCTTAATATCCACTGTTTAGTAATCCTAGAATTAAATGCTTTTAGTCCATAGCATTCGGTTAGTAAATCATCAGGTAGATACTCATCATATTTTTCTATAAGCTTTTGATTTAATGAAAGTATTCCAGCCAGTTCGGTTTCATCCAGTAGATCATCTTTTGCTATATCTATTAAGCAATTTTTTATGTCATCGACACTCGAATTCTGAACTTCAATAACGCCAGCAAAATTACTGCATACAAACCCACTTCTAATGAGCAAAACGGTAAGGGTGTTAACTACTTTATCGCCCATCCATGAAAAAATATAACTATACTTACCGCTTTGATAGATAGGTTGGTTTTCAAGGTTGGCTTCTTTAAAAAAATATGCTCCATCTTGAAATAACTGCTTTCCGAGATCATCTACAAAATCTATTTTCTGGTTACCAACCTCAATACGATAGTCACCTGTGCAATAGATACTTAGCATCTCTTGTCGAACCCTGTCATGAATCGACATGCCGTTACCGTTAAATTTGGGAGGTTTACCGCCCTTTGTAGAAGTCACATAGATGACTTTCTTTTCATCGTCAATATCCGTGACCTTCCATCTACGGCCACCAAATATAATGTGCTGATCTTTAAGGAGTAATGAATCAACAGGTAGCGTACCGAGTGTTTTGCCTCCGGTAACAATACGGAATTCTTCTGGTGTTTTAAAGACAGCATAGAAGGTATAGGAATTGGTAAGACGTTCACCTTCAATTCCTAAAACCAACTCACCGCTATTGAGTTGCTGTATTAGTTGGACTGTCCCCATATGGGACAATAGTTGCTTGAAGTGCTGAATTGATATTTCTTTGAACGACCCTTGCTCACATAATAAAGAATAAAGCTGGTCTGCTCTGACGCTACCCCATTGCGCAATGACAGCTAGAATCTGATGTAAAAAGGTAGAGAGATGCATTTGCTCTGTATCTGCCGGTTCAAACCAGTTATCTACAATCAGCAAACGTATCATTGCTAGTGATTGAACCAGCTCTAATCTAAGATCATCTACTATATTAGATTTATCACTTAGTTCATCTTCAGAAATAAGCATACGCAATATGGAAGGGGAATTCCTTCTACCAGATCGACCTAATCGTTGACGTAAACTTGATACTGAGTGTGGAGCAGTAACCTGAATGATGGAACTCACTTTTCCAATGTCGATACCTAGCTCTAGGGTCATGGTACAAATAGCTGTAGTAGGTAGGGTTTCCTTCTGTAATCTGGCTTCTAGATCTTCTCTGAGTTCTTTGGCTAATGAGCCGTGATGAGGGAAAAACTCATTCGGTACAACTTGTTGTTCGCATAAATCACTTAACTGTGCAGCAATGCTTTCTGTTCGGCTACGGCTATTTGCAAATACCAGATGTGAGTCGCCTCTACAGAGCCTAAATATTTCCTGACAAATCTGCTGTTCTGCAGATGTGTGTGTATCATCAGCCAAAATATCTACAGGTTCTAAATATCCTTTAACCTGAACTTTAATAGTGCTTTGGTGCTGGCTACTGGTAATGGTTTCACAAGGCAGACTTTTATTCGGCCTGAGAGATAACGGTACTTTTTCAAGCTCTCCGAGTGTCGCACTTAGTGCAACCCGTGGAATGGGATTAGAGATTCGACCAGTTAAGTGTTCGAGGCGGGTAAGCAGAGAAAGTAATTGCTGTCCTCGTTCTGTTCCGATAAACGCATGAAATTCATCAATGACGATATATTTGAGTGAGGTGAAGGATTGCTTGACCCATCCCGGCTCTCTAACTAAGAGGGATTCCAGGGATTCAGGGGTAATAAGCAGAATACCTGAAGGGTTGCTTCTAGCTTTCTTCTTTTTGGAGTGAAGGCTATCACCGTGCCACGGCGTAACCTGCATATCCAACATTTCACTTAACGATTCGAGCCTGCGGTACTGATCGTTAATCAATGCTTTTAAAGGACTGATATACAAAATACCAAAGCCGTTTTCCTCTTCAGCAATAGAGCTACATGCGGGCAGAAAAAAAGCTTCTGTTTTACCTGCCGCTGTTGACGCACTAATCAGTACATCTCTATCACCTGACAGAATTGGTGCAATTGACCGTTTTTGTATTTCTCTTAAATCAGGCCATCCCTGATTAAATAACCATTTTTGTACACGCTTATCAAGGCGCTGATATTCCTCTATCATAATTTGAAATCAGCTAGTCCATCAGAATTCAAAATTTCGCCTGTTTTTTCATCCACCATAATCTCATCTGTATCACTTGGTCGATCATCCTCAATCGCTATAGATTGAACTAACTGTGACCATTGCATAGAAGGGTTTTGTTCCAAAACTGCCAGCATATCTAAAAATGCTTTGATGGTATTTCTCGGTGTGCGAAAATAGGCATCACCGATAGTCTGGCTACAATGGTGTAAAAAGGATTTCAGTGCATCATTAGGCACTAGATATTTAGATGTATCACCTTCGGCAAAGACATGATGAAGATTCTTCAGGAGAATATAAAGCTCCTCTGGTGTTAAGCTCGCTAGATGTAGTGCAGGTGATGAATAATCAATAACACCCGCACGTTGCGCAAAGCTATTTTCAGCTAAACGGGATTGCAGTGCTTCATAACTATATAATCCTCTGCGGGGGTCTAATAAAAACTCCGGCGTTCCACCCAATAAAAACCCAAGATATTCAGCCGAACCCTGCAGGCAATCGTTGAGTATCCGAAGAATCTGCTCATAGTTAGATGTACGTGCTTGTGTGCTGCTTAATTTATAAAGATTGACCATCTCATCCAGATTAACAAGTAAGCCTTCATAACCCGCCTGACGCACAAATAGGCTCATAAGTTTTAACGCATCGTAAAACGAGTTGTCCGAAATAATTGTTCTGACATCAAGATCCCTTCTTGCATCTGTCTTGGTAGTGTATTCAGCACGTAACCAACGAATAGCATTTGATTTTAACTCTTCGTTATCCTGCTCATGACCATTCCAGTAGGCATCAATGACTTTTGCAAAATCGTATCCACCAACCAATTCTGACAAGGACGCTAATTTTTGATGAATTACTGTAGAAACGTCGGTGTTCTTTTCATCTGCTTCTTTACGAGCCTGAGTTACAAAACGCTCTACAACACTGGCTAACGCATTTCCATCCGGCTTATTACGGGTTGCCAGATTCCTCATTAGTTCAGAATATAGATTCCGTGCCTGACCTGAAGAAGCATGTACGCGTCGATCTGGTGAGAGGTCTGCATTGACTGTAACCAGCTTCTTTTCAAGAGCAATGGAACGCACCACGCTTAAGAAAAACGTTTTCCCTGATCCGTAATCGCCAATAATAAGCCTGAATGCTGCGCCACCTTCCGAGATTCGTTCGATGTCTTTATACAACGCTTTGACTTCATTGCTTCGTCCTACCTGAATATGCTGAATCCCAATTTTGGGGGTCACGCCTGACTTCAGTGATTGAATGATTGCGTCACGTTCTTTTAATCGGATACGTTTTTTCATCAGTTTAACCTTCTATCTCTTCTACGATTTCCTGGTCGACATAAATAGCATCACCATCCTCTTCAAGTACAGCTGCATCCACTTTTTCAAATGACCAGTCATTAATAGTTTCCAATGCTCCGCTAACCATCAGAGCAGAATCACGGCACAGTGCTTCCACTTCTTCACGAGTCCATTTATCTTTTCGTATCAAGCTTTCAAACAAAGCATAATGCGGTTTATCAATTCCGGTTTCTTCCTCTACTACAGAGTTATCCGTAGCTGAGCCATCGGATTCACCTTCGGGTTCGTTCTCCACGAATATAGCGCCTAACATGCTTTGTACATCTTTGGTTTCCGACTCATGTATTGCGAGGATACTTTCATCGAGCTGGAATGTAGTGGAAGCTGGCGAAATAGTCTCTGATTGAGGGTTGGCGGGTTGTGCTCCTGCTTTACTTGATGACATTCCATGAATGTCTCCAGTAACAAGGGCTTTATCAAGACCAAGCAAGGTATAGAGCTTTTCAAGCTGTTTGATTTCTTCCGGATCAATTTTTCCATCGACCATCGCAACACCGACCAATATACGACTAACAGCTGCTTTTTCTGTTTTACCCAGTAATTCCACTCTGGCTTTTAAGCCCGTGACATTTGAAGGCGTATTAAGTCTCCATACCAGATAGGCATGTAATGATCGTTTCTCGGTAGGCGATAAATTGGTATCGTGGTCAATGAGCTGAGTTAATAAATGTAATTCCACCTGATCCACATGTGAATCAATTGTGGCAACCATAGCCCCTAAACGCAGTGCCATTCCCATTTCACTATATGCTTTGGAGGGTTCAAAGTATTTACCATGTCCTTCAGGAAATAGAACTAGCTTTCCATCAGCGCTCGTCTTCGCATGATGGTAACGTGTATCAGGTGCTATGCCATAACCAGCTTTTTGAGCAAGATTTTGAATTAATTCAGCTTCCTTTTTATTGATCTTGGCAGGCAAAGGCGATTTGGTATATGTCCAGAATTCTTCGATATTGACCAGACCGTTTTTTGTTGAAATAGCATCATCTGCCCATTTCTTAAATTTCCCTAGCCCTAACGTAGATCCTAAGTCACTGAGTTCATCTGGTAATAGCAATACGGCTTCAATATCCGTGCGGGACGTATCGGATTTAGCAAGATATCGACTATAAGCATCTAACTCAGCTGTACATTCATCGGCGATGGCAATCAATTTATTTGTAGGGCCTTTCAAATTACTAGGATCAGGAAGATCCTTTTGAGGAAACGATATACCGCGCAAAGAAGAGCTGGCAGGATGATACTCTATCTTTAACCGTGTTTTATTAGGCTTGACAGCAATGCCTTCCCCATATTTTTTGCTATAGAGGCGTGTAAACATCTGGCTGAATTCATAGCTACAACGCCGTGCTGGTTTCTTCAGATTATAATCTGGATAAAATCGAATCCATGCCAATGCCAGTTCAGCAGGAACTGGCTTTTCCTCGCTGATTGTAGTGGCAAGTCGATGTTTAAATAACAGAGAATCCCGTTGAGGAAATTTTTCCAACTCCGGATGTGATACTACTTGAGGGCGTAGCAAGCACATAAATTCTAGTAGTCGTGTGGAATAATTTGAAAAAGAACGACTGCTGCCGTAAATGTCTTTTAATCGTAGTATTTCGTCAAACAAAGATTTAAATTCCGCGTCATCTACTGTCTGATGTATCGAATCAACGGTAATACGTCTTTCGATACCATAGAAATAAATAAACACATAACCCAAAGGTGTTTCTGAGTCACTTCTGTTACCAGATAGCCAGCTAAGGAAAGCACCACGCCCTTTAGGTGAGAGTGAGATAAATTTAGGCCAATAGCCTAAACTATCATCTTCAAAACTAGACGGTTTGTTTTCAATCTTTAATGAATCGTCAACCAGTGACGCTTCAGTTCCATATCCGTCTAATGAACTGAGCTTGCCACCAAAATAAAAATTACCGCCAGTAAATTTTTGTCCCTTTATGGTGATGGCTTCACCGGATTTTATCCATTTCCCTGGCGTTTTATTTTTGCTTTTTTCCTCCTCATAGCCATATAAAATATCGAAGGTAGCCAAATCATCATCATGATTACTGTTTGCTACAACCCGATTGCTCGTAATCATGGTTACACGGATTTCGTTTTCGGAAATTGCTCTATTATTCTTCTGAACTTGCTGCTTTGAAGGCGTTTTCATTGCTTTGATGACGTAGTAAAAAATTACTGCGCCTCCTATTAATAACCAGAATTCCATATTCGCCTCAATCGTTATTTTTGGGAGATTGTACAGTCGTTTCAGATGCCATATAACAGTATGTTACAAAGGCCAAAGACCTCTGTAACATTATTATGAGGTGACCTCTTAATTCTTCCCAGTATTGAGAAATTTTTGTAAGTGGCTGATTCATATCGCTATATTTTTCTCATTTTGATACTAAAAACAATACAGAAGCCTTTGATATTTAGTATTATTGTTTTTTAGCTACAGTTAGAGTAGCAGAAAATTTCAGGGGCAGCCAATTTTAATTAATTTTTTTAATTCTTAACCTTGAAAGCGATGGTATCGACTACGCTATTGCTGGTGACTATGCTGTAGCGTTACACGGGGTTATCCGTGGCACGATTTCGGCAGGCGTTGGCAAACCATGATCAGAATATCGAGGACATAAAGACCTTGCGTTTGCTGAAAGAAGACGATGAAAACAAAAAGAACAAAAAGGGGTCAATCGTATTTAATATTTTTCAAACGGTTGCAAACCTGCTCAAACACGCCCTTCAAGCTGCCGTCTGACAGCCCACTCTTTACATAATCAATTGCAGGAGAAAGGCTACTAACACGACTATATACAAACATATCAACCAGCGTTTTTAACGGCATATCTCCCAATTGCTGACAACAATATATCGCTACTTTACGAGGCAGATTCGCCCGTTGCCTCCCCCGCTGTCGCGTAAGTACATCACTCGCGTTAACGCCAAACACCGCTGCCACTATTGGGTTACGATGAATGTAACGGCTTAAGGGTAATAAGTAGTCGTCTGTATCCACAATAATCGCTTTATAACGACCGCGAAAAAGAGGCCCATCTGTGCGTCTAAGCCGGTTGTAGCGTTGTGTGTAGATACCATTGATATGCCGCATGATGCGATCCAGATTAGCACGAGGGGTTTCGATCAATAGATGATAATGATTACCCATCAAACAGTAAGCGTGGATGCAGGCATCAAAGCGTTTATGTGCTTCATCGAGCGTTTGTAGAAATGCCTGGTAGTAAATTTCGCCATGAAAGATGGTCTGTCTGGCTTTGCCACGATTCATAACGTGGTAGTAGGCATTTTCGTATTGTATTCGAGTAGGTCTAGGCATCGTTTAAATTTATACTATTTTGAAAATATTAAATAGGATTGCCCCCTTTTGTAATATCTGAAAAGTCACAAAATCTGACATTCTCTATTCCTAGGCTTCGGATCGTTTCTTTGTGACGATCAAGCTCTTCTTCTCCGTAGTAAGTCACGATCCATTCAGCGTTTTCGTTAACATTCCCTCTTATCTCTTCAAAGTAAGGGAGGTCAACCTCTGACATGGAGTGACCTAGAACATATACTTTATTAACGCTGGAGAGATTAGAAAAGAAAAACGCATTATCTTCGATTATTTTCTTTGATGGCTTAAAGGTTTTTCCAAGATAGTCATTTACTATTTCATTCCCTTCCATAACCCTTGTGTCCATATCCTCTGGATTTGGAACATCATTTAGATCAGAGATTTCTTCTGGATTCCAGGAGTGCCCTAATACTATTTCAGACTCACCTTGTTCGGACTCACCATGTATATGTATGACATTATCATTGCCCACACCGTAGACACATTGAAGTGTTCTTGTGTAATTAAAGGTTAAAAAACATCCTTTCCTATTTATTCGAAGTGGCTCACATGGAAGGCTATTGGGTGACGGTAATTCAAGGTGAGTTATCCATTCACAAAAATATGACTTTAGGCCGCTAGAAAGATCCGAAACTATCTTATCAAGCTCAAATTGATAGTCATGATGAAACGAATCACTCCAATTCTCAGCAGAATATGTTTGAAGATACTGCATTGCTTCATCAATTACATTATCAACATCTAGGTGCGCAAAAGCGACCTCAAGATCACACCAGTTTTCTTCTACAGGAAGATACTCGATGACGTGATCATGCAGGGTTTGATTACTTGATTTCAAATACTCCTTGAAATCCGAATAACGTGAGGGAATCCCATGATAGATATCGAATCCATTACCGATTATATAGAGATTGTTATTTTTCACTCAAAACTTCTATGATGAATCTAACAGTATGTTACAAAGGCCAAAGACCTCTGTAACATTATTATGAGGTGGCCTCTTAATTCTTCCCAAGTATTGAGAAATTTTTGTAAGTGGCTGATTCATATCGCTATATTTTTCTCATTTTGATACTAAAAACAATACAGAGGCCTTTGATATTTAGTATTATTGTTTTCTAGCTACAGTTAGAGTAGCAGAAAATTTTAGGGGCAGCCAATTTTAATTAATTTTTTTAATTCTTAAGCATAGATTCCCTCAACCGAAAATGGATCCAGAAGCCATCGTTAACTTTCTAAAGGCATTTAGAGGGTTACATAGTTGCGTAGAAAAAAAAGGGGTCAATCGTATTTAATATTTTTCAAACGGTTGCAAACCTGCTCAAACACGCCCTTCAAGCTGCCGTCTGATAGCCCACTCCTTACATAATCAATTGCAGGAGAAAGGCTACTAACACGACTATATTCAAACATATCAACCAGCGTTTTTAACAGCATATCCCCCAATTGCTGACAACAATATATCGCTACTTTACGAGGCAGATTCGCCCGTTGTTTACCCCGCTGTCGCGTAAGTACATCACTCGCGTTAACGCCAAACACCGCTGCCACTGCATCGACTATAGCTGCACCGTTTGGCTTGTCCGTCACAATACGGGATAAGTCCCCCGATATGTGCATCGACTCCCGGTTTTCGGCAATATACGTCTTGAAGGATTTGTCACCCAGTATCGTCGCCACATTGCCTTTGTTATAAAAACGGCTAATGTCCTCATCAATACCTCGACCAACATATGTCTTATAAGCAACGTAACGTTGTTTAGCGCCGAGTGCACTATAGGTTGCCTCTCGATGCAACCATTCTGGTGCTTTGGCTTGGTTGATGTAAGCGTGGTAATTCGACCAGGAATAGCTATCGAGCTTATCCACTGTTACACCTTTTACTTCTATTGGGTTACGATGAATGTAACGGCTTAAGGGTAATAAGTAGTCGTCTGCATCCACAATAATCGCTTTATAACGACCGCGAAAAAGAGGCCCATCCGTGCGTCTAAGCCGGTTGTAGCGTTGTGTGTAGATACCATTGATATGCCGCATGATGCGATCCAGATTAGCACGAGGGGTTTCGATCAATAGATGATAATGATTACTCATCAAACAGTAAGCGTGGATGCAGGCATCAAAGCGTTTATGTGCTTCATCGAGCGTTTGTAGAAATGCCTGGTAGTAAATTTCGCCATGAAAGATGGTTTGTCTGGCTTTGCCACGATTCATAACGTGGTAGTAGGCATTTTCGTATTGTATTCGAGTAGGTCTAGGCATCGTTTAAATTTATACTATTTTGAAAATATTAAATAAGATTGACCCCTTTTGACTCATGAAATAATTACAAAATTAGGTGACAGTCACGAATATATTCCATTAATGACGGTAAAAAAGCCTATAAATGATATCGCAATATAGAATATTAGAGCTGTAATTAAAATAGTTGTAAGAAAATATCTAACACGAGAAAGAGAGTCATCAGCTTTTTTAAAATGAAAAAACAATATATCTTCTTTTTCACTGGCTTCTGTAACATCTTTAATTGAATGATGGTTTATATATTCAATCTTCATTAACTCTGTTTCTAATTCAAAAACATGAGCATCGTAAAACTGTTTTAGACTTTTAATTCCTTTTAGGGGCCCCGGGCATATTACATAAGAAGATTGAACATATATAAATACGATCATATTTACAACTACGGCTAGTTTTGTGCTTATGTTTAAAATGTCTTCGGATATTCCAATATTAAGAGCGAAAACAAATAAAGTATGAGCGACGCTGGCAAAAATAAAAAATTTTGACCCCGAAATATAATTGATATTATGCCAATTCATTTTTTATAAACCATCCAGCTTTCGCCAAGCATGTTATTTTCACTGAAAAATTTATGTGAGCTGGTATCGTATTTCCCAATAAACTTTCTAACCGAGTTTCTATAGGATGAGAAGTTAGGGTAAACTTCTGTTATTAATTTTGTGCTCTGAAACATAAGTAAACCACGCTCGGTAAGGCAACATATCGAGCCATCAACACGCTCCGGGTGGTTGGCTAGATTTCTCCCATCTATTTCTTGATTAATAAAGTCAATCCGGCGAATAAAGTAATCTCCTTTTATCATTTCAAATATAATTGATTCAACCCTCTGCCTATCTACTCTCCTTGCGATTTTTCCAGTCATTGAATCGATAAAAAGTTTCAAGCGTTCATAAAAAGATAAATCAATAGGTATTTTTCCTACCAGAAAGGACATGATCACCCACTTTAATGGAACTTCATCATCTTGATTTATATGCTGTATTGGGTTAGATACAGCATTTTCCACCAAAATAAGATACCTCATCATATCTTGATTATTTAGAGGAAATAAATCCGGGTTTTTTTTATAGTAATTAAAAAGTGATCCTACATTGTTCAATATATCTTGGTTATTTCCGGCAGATAGTTTTCTGATAATTTCCAAATTCTCTATGCTAAATACATCCTTCAATATATAGTCAGACACGGAAAATCTTTTTCCCAAAAAATCACCTACGCTTATATCTTCCAAACAATTGTCGCTTAGTAGCTTTTTATTTAAATAATCGTGGAACGTCTTTCTAATTCTAGCTGTTGTTAGTGGCCTGGAAGTAAAAACGCACTTTATTTTATTATTTGTCTCTGTCATCATTCCTAGCATACCAATAAAAAATATTTGATCAGAGGCTGTAAGAAAATCTAAATTATCACAGAAAATTACCAACTCTTTGTCGATAGTGGCTATTCTAGGGAAAATTGCATCTCGAACAGCATCAAAAGCTATTTCTAGTTGATTGTTATTAGGATATTCTTCTTTTATATTCTCGAAAAATTTTTTATATCTTTTTTGCAGAGGTCTAATTTTTTCTCTCAATGGGTTAAGAGTTGATCCTGCCGCAACTAACTCTCTTTCTAACCTAGAAAAGAAACTTGCAAAGTGATCAGCAAGCAAGGGTTTGGGGTGCAAACCTTGAGGGAAGCCAACATCGTCTTCAAAGTCTATGCTGGTAATGGTCGGGGTGAATTCTTTTTGGCTAGATAGATAATCATATAAAAACCTTACTATCGTTGACTTTCCGGATCCTGGAGAGCCACATATTGCAATCGCACCTGTGGTTCTTTGTTTGTAAGAGCTGATTATTTGCTGAACTATCTTTTCATGGCACTCTTGTCGATGAACATATACAGAGAGATCTAACTCTTTGTCTGCAATATTGCTTGGCAGCAGAAGACGCCCAAAATGAGGCTCTTTTGTATCATTATCTATATTAATCAATTTTTATCCTCCAAGGTAAAAAGTTAAACACAAAAAGTTCTTAAAAAGTATTATAAAAATACACCGCCAAAGATTGGCCAGATATTTTATTTTCTGAATTTTTTATTTTGTAATTCACTGCTGTCCTGTTAACTTTTGAAACTTTGATCAACTTCCACTGGGATTAAAAACTCGCCCATTTGAGTGAGCGAAAAAAAAGGGGTCAATCGTATTTAATATTTTTCAAACGGTTGCAAACCTGCTCAAACACGCCCTTCACGCCGCCGTTGACAGCCCACTCTTTACATAATCAATTGCAGGAGAAAGGCTACTCAACCAGCGTTTTTAACGGCATATCTCCCAATTGCTGACAACAATATATCGCTACTTTACGAGGCAGATTCGCCCGTTGTCTCCCCCGCTGTCGCGTAAGTACATCACTCGCGTTAACGCCAAACACCGCTGCCACTGCATCGACTATAGCTGCACCGTTTGGCTTGTCCGTCACAATACGGGACAAGTCCCCCGATATGTGCATCGACTCCCGGTTTTCGGCAATATACGTCTTGAAGGATTTGTCACCCAGTATCGTCGTCACATTGCCTTTGTTATAAAAACGGCTAATGCCCTCATCAATACCTTGACCAACATATGTCTTATAAGCAACGTAACGTTGTTTAGCGCCGAGTGCACTATAGGTTGCCTCTCGATACAACCATTCCGGTGCTTTGGCTTGGTTGATGTAAGCGTGGTAACTCGACCAGGAATAGCTATCGAGCTTATCTGCTGTTACACCCTTTACTTCTATTGGGTTACGATGAATGTAACGGCTTAAGGGTAATAAGTAGTCGTCTGCATCCACAATAATCGCTTTATAACGACCGCGAAAAAGAGGCCCATCCGTGCGTCTAAGCCGGTTGTAGCGTTGTGTGTAGATACCATTGATATGCCGCATGATGCGATCCAGATTAGCACGAGGGGTTTCGATCAATAGATGATAATGATTACCCATCAAACAGTAAGCGTGGATGTAGGCATCAAAGCGTTTATGTGCTTCATCGAGCGTTTGTAGAAATGCCTGGTAGTAAATTTCGCCATGAAAGATGGTCTGTCTGGCTTTGCCACGATTCATAACGTGGTAGTAGGCATTTTCGTATTGTATTCGAGTAGGTTTAGGCATCGTTTAAATTTATACTATTTTGAAAATATTAAATAGGATTGACCCCTTTTCATTTTAAATAGGATTGACCCCTTTTCATTTGTTGTGCCCACAAAACACCAGAAATAGATAGTAAAAAAAGAAAATATACAGGTCTCAAATCAGAACTCCATTTGGCATCTAACGCCGCGCTCTGCGGCAAATTTGGAGCGCAGCGGAAAATTTGTCCGACAGCAGCGCCTTGTTATGCATTGCTTTGCTAAGACGCTGCCTTTGCGGCCTTTCTACGGTTTTTAATAGTTTTAACAATAGTCTTCAAAGCAGATATATCATTTCCGAGATCTGTCGCCGTTGGAACAGCTGCGGCCTTCGCTGACGCAGGATCGTGTGCAGTTACTACATCACAGCTTCGCTTGTGTAGCTTCTCGATCGCTTCATACTCAGGCCGATCAAAGCCTACAACATCTTCAAGAGAGTCAACTCGTATCCAGTCTCGATACCGCTTTACAACACCATTAAAAACAACATCCTGAATGACCCGTTCGAGCGTAGCTCGTAAACGGTCGTACTCATGTCTTATTGCGCTAATCTCGGCCTCACCCGGATACGCTGGCCAAGCCTTAGCTAACTTGTTCTGCGCTTGTTCGAGAGAGTTGATTCGTGCTTTGTAGCTTTGGTGATCCCAAGGAAGACCATCGTTTACGCTACCTGGTAAGCCGCCACGCCATTCCAAAAACGATTTTGAACTCGGAATGCCCTCAGCTTCGATTTCGTCGCATAATTGGCCAAGAAACGAAGTGTCATGAGTGAACACGATGACTTGCCGACTCTTCGCTTCCTCCACCAACCTGCGTGCCACATTAAGGCGACGCCAATGATCTAAAGACGATACAGGATCATCGAAGACAATTCCGCACGAGTGATTAGCGAGGGCTAATTCGGCAAAAAATGAACCCAGTGCAATAGCACGCTGCTCACCTTCGCTCAAAATTTCTTCGATCTTGTTTGCAATTGGCAGGTCGAGCAATAGTTGGTGAAGCATCTTGCCTCGGACGCTTTTTTCCTTCAGCTTCGTCTTGATGTGACCGATGCCTAGCACATTGAACTCTTTGTCGAGGGCTTTCCTGAGCTCATCAGTTACAGCGACAGTGGAAAACTCCTTCGACTTGTCAGAAATCGGACGAGTTTTGAGACAGGGCCTGCACTTTTCAAGTGCCGCCTTTGTCTTCATGCGATCAAGCAATTCAAGGACGGCCTTTAAGCACTTGGATAGATTTTGCCTCGCCAAAAGTTCGCGGTGTTCTTTCTCGAGCTTTATCCGCTTATCTTCGTCCGCCGCTTTGACCAGTGTGCGAAATACCTGCAGTTGCTGCGCGGCAAGCTGCCTAACTAGGCTCCTTGGGGAGTCAATCAAAACAGGGATCTCAACCCATTTAGATGTTCCGAGGCACTCAAGCATCGAATCCCGCCGTAAATCGATGGAAGTTTGGAAATCACTGATTGATTGAAGAACTGAGTCATCTAACGATTTGAGTTCATCGCCTAGAGCTTTATCTGGAGTGATTTGAAGCTCTGCCGTTTCAATCTTGCTCCTTGCTGTTTCGACCTTTTTACGTGCCGCGTCGGCAGTTGTCGCGACATCATTCTGGATATACTCGTTAAATCTTTTGAGGCGTTTAGACCCACTTTCAGGCAACTCTTCTTGGCATAATGGGCAGTCCTTTCCCTCGGCAGGAGATGGAAACTCCTCTCCCGGATACGCAGCTTCGGTTGAGTAGCGTCTGGCTGCTTCAAAGAGCAGCTTCCATTCTTGGTCTCCAGTTCCAGGTAGCAACTCCTCCCCAGCGCGTAAGGCATCTGCTGCTTTCTTCTCGGCTTCCTCTGCGATAGTCTTTTCTTCGTCGAGTTTCTGAAGTTTTTCAGCTGCTTCTGGACTGACCCAGTTTAGAGGTTTAGTTAGTTTCTCTGAGTAAGCCTTCAAACGCATGCCTGAAAGTCGAGCCTCTTCAGCTTTAGCCAGAGGATTACCTTCCTTGAGAGCTGCTTCGAGCTCCGCTAGCCGCTGTGCGTCCTCTGCACTGAAAGTTCCGAGCAAAGTAATTGCGTCAGTGTCTGATTTGACGGAAAGATCTTCAGCTACTTTGCCTACTTCAGTTTCGCCAAGGAGGTGCTCGAAAGGAAGTTTGCTGACATCTATTCCCCCGACCTCTGATTCAAGCATCTCCGAAAGTTTCGGGAGAACTTGATTTGCGAGGTTTTCAACAATATCAAGACCGTAGGGGAGATAGGCGACATCCTGCTCCGCTGTGACATATGAGCGAGCGCACTTTGAATCGAAGACGGAAATTGAGGAGAGGCGTTCCGGCGGAGTTGAGTTGCGTGACCATGCAACCTCTTCTGAGGTGCCAGAAATTAGTATTTCAAACTTCGCCGTCGGTTCTTTCGCGGCTGCAGTGGGATCGTGTGCATTGGGATGGATCGGCTCCGATTGATCTCTAGCCCGGCAGGCTCTCTTCATAACGCGTGCATAGCCTGACTTGCCAGATCCATTCCCCCCATAGATAACCGTCATCCCTGCTTCTGAGAAATTTAGGGCGCGATCACTCGGGATCTGATTAACGTTTTTCAAGTCCCGTAAAGCGACAAGAGTAAGAGTGTCACCGGAGACTACCTCGGCAGGAAGATGATCACCGGTCAGTGGGACTGAAACAGGGGCATCATCAATCTGTATCCCGTTCTCAGTCTTGAGGATACTGTAGAGTTCAGAGTAATCGGCTTCGTCTAGTTCAGCTTCTTTCTGGAACAGGCGACGACATGCATCCCTTTGCCATGTTGTAAGAGATTCAGTCCAATTCAGTATGTCGTTCAGAAGGGCCATTTAGTTTCCAGCGTAGCTACATTGTTACATCTGATGAAGGTCAGTCGTCTTGCATAACGCCGCGCTCTACGGCAAATTTGGAGTGCAGCGGAGAATTTGTCCGACAGCAGCGCTTTGTTAGCTTTTGTACTCATTTAACCACTGAAGTAGCTGCTCTCTATCTACCAGAGATAAATCCCAACTGCTAGATGCCTCATTTTCTACAAACTTTCTCGCATCACTAGTGAAAGTCGAAGTCGTCACTACGATTGCTTTATTAGGGCCATCCATCGTATTCTTAACCCCATATAGTGCGCGCACTACATCAACACTAATTTTGTTACTTTCCGCGTAATATTTGCACTCAATAAAGTACTTATTTCTTATGTCTAATGAGTCAGTGTGGATAGCAATAATATCCTTGCCGCCATCTCTTGTCTTTTTAGTTAATTCTACTTCATAACCTTTAGACTTAAAGACTTCAGCAACAATTTCCTCGAACTGACGAGATGTTATTGCACTAAGAAGCTGATCATCTTCTTTCAAAGCCGTGATCAGTTCTGAAATTGATTCATGTAGATAAAATAAATCTCTCGCACTGTAAATTTCTCTAACATACTCAAATCCCGGTTCACCCTCAGTTTGTGCCCCAGTTGAGTTGTTTAGTATGAAATTTAGTACTTCTGTTGGATACTCAGATACTTGAAAGTTAAGCGAGATATCTACACCACAGTCGGCACACTCGAACTCATAAATTACATCATATAAGTTTTCTGGCCCCATTTGGCGATCACCGCCACCCACACACTCTACAGAGAAATCTACTATGGGAACCTCACCACTAGCTCCACAGCCATCGCATACGTATTCAACTGATCCAGAAAACCCCCACATAATTCTCTATTTCTCCGGAGAAGCTAACAGTATGTTACAAAGGCCAAAGACCTCTGTAACATTATTATGAGGTGGCCTCTTAATTCTTCCCAAGTATTGAGATATTTTTGTAAGTGGCTGATTCATATCGCTATACTTTTCTCATTTTGATACTAAAAACAATACAGAGGCCTTTGATATTTAGTATTATTGTTTTCTAACTATAGTTAGAGTAGCAGAAAATTTCAGGGGCAACCAATTTTAATTAATTTTTTTTTAATTCTTAAGCATAAATTCCCTCAATCGAAAATGGATCCAGAGGCCATCGTTAATTTTCTAAAGGCATTTAGAGGGTTACATAGTTGCGTAGAGATGGATACTCACACTAATCCACCAAAGCCTCGCCTGGGTTCTCCCGCTGCAAGTGCACCACGGCTAATCGGATTTCACCATAGCTGATTTCATCCCCTAATATCGCTTTAATCTGCCCGAAGCTTTTCTCTTTACCTTGATATTCTGCGGCTATTTTCGCCAGCTTATCCTCGCTCAGCAGTGTCAATACATCCAGCTCGCCGGTTGCGACATAAGCTGCCAGGTGCCCCTCGATGGTGCTGGCGACCAGCCCGCGTATTTGGGCAATTTCTGCAACGCTTTTTCCCTCGCGAAACAGGTCGTAAGAAATGGTCTTTGTCGGTGTTTTGTCTTTTTTATCTGTTTTTTTAGTGCGTTTTTTTTCAGCCGATTGGTATAGCGCTGAATCCTGAAAATCCTTTTTTTCCGGTATTTTATTTTCCACAGTACAGCGGGCTAAGACGGCGATTTTTAGTATAAATTTATTCTGATCAAAAAATAAACCTCGCAGGGCATCGAGTTCTTTTAGGTAGGTTTTTACTTTGCTCTCACGTTTCACGGTTTGTATGTGCGTGCGCAAGCGCGCTAAGAAATCAACGAAGGCCTTGTCGAAGTAATCCTGTGCACGCGCCAGCCGTTCGGCGAGTAACGCCAGGTAGTGTTCCTGTTCGAGTATTTTGTCTACTTGTCGGATAAATTTTTCGCCTATCGTTTTCAACGGTAACACGTCATCGATCAATGCTTGTGTCCAGGGTAAATGCTGTTGTTTAAGCGAGCGGTTTTCGTCTTTGTTAAAGCTTTGCTGGTGCGCGTTTAATGCGGTTAACAGGCCATCAAACTGGAAGGCGCGGCGGGCAAGCTGGCGCAGGGCATCACGCCGTTCATGGTCCAGGTTTTGTTGCAATACGGCTGTATCCTGAAAGCCATCGGCAAAGGTTTGCAGTGAGGGGTCGATGCGCGGTGGGTTTTCCGGTAGCGGGGATGACAATACCAGACCCGCCAGCGAGGTCAGGCGGGATAGGGCAACATACAATTGCCCCGCCGCAAATGTGCCGGAAAGATCCAAAATGGCTTTTTCAAATGTCAGGCCCTGGCTTTTGTGTACGGTGATGGCCCAGGCCAGTTTTAGCGGGTACTGTTCAAAGCTGCCCAGGTTTTTTTCCTCGACATCGTTGTTGGTTTTGTTGAGTACGTATTGTTTGTTTTCCCATAGGTGGGTATCCACCTGGATAACGTCATCCTCCCCGCAGGCCACGCGGATGCCCTCATTATCAAGGTGTTCGACGATGCCAATTTTGCCGTTAAAAAACTGCCCTTCACCGCTGGGGTCATTTTTGATAAACATCACCTGGGCGCCCGCTTTCAGTTCGAGCGTTTCGCTGACCGGAAACAGGTTTTCCGGAAAGTTGCCCTGGATCTGTGCCGGGTAGTGGTAGGCAGGGGCAGGCAGGCTTTGCAGGCGGCTGTGGTTGATGCGGTCTGCCCGTTGGTTATGGGTGGTGATGTGGATGTACCCGCTGTCTGCCGCCCGGTCAAAACTGGGCTGATGGTAGCTGTTTAGCTTTTGTATATCCTGATGGGTCTGCTGGTTGTGCCGCAGGCGGTTGAGCAAGTCGATAAAGTGTTGATCGCGCTGCCGGAAGATTTTTTGCAGCTCGATCAAAATCGGTGGGTTTTCACGCAGAGAGTGTGCCTCGAAGAAGTAGGGGCTGTCGTAGTAGGGCAGCAGCAGGGCCATTTCTGCGTCATTGATAACTGGCGGCAGTTGTAATAGATCACCGATAAACAGTATTTGTAAGCCCCCAAAGGGTTCCACCCGGCGGCGCAAAAAGCGCAATACGTGGTCGATGCAGTCCAGCAGGTCTGCACGCAACATGCTCACTTCGTCGATGATGAGCAGTTCCAGTGCCTGAATCAGGGCGCGTTTGGTGGCGTTGAAGCGCAGGTCTTTAAACAGCGTTTGCGGGGTGTTGATGCGTGAATCCGCCGCGCCTGGCGCTATGTTGTCCGGGATGAATGCACCAAAGGGCAGTTGCAGCAGTGAGTGCAGGGTAACCCCGCCCGCGTTGATGGCGGCGATGCCGGTGGGGGCGGCCACGGCGGTGTTTTTGTAGGTGTGCTCGCTGATGTATTTGAGGAATGTGGTTTTACCCGTGCCCGCTTTGCCGGTGAGGAAGATGTGCCGCCCGGTGGTGTTGACGTAGTTGGCGGCCAGCGCGGCGATATCGTGTAGTTGAGTGGCTGGCGGGTCAGTTTTTTTCATAATATTCGATATATTAATAACTTATGTTCAAACGAAAATAAAACGATTGCATGTGAAAATTTTTATTGCTAGCCTCGTCTGTTCAGATTTCTCTGAATACAAGCCAAAACCATACATGCAAACCCATTAAATGTTAAAAACCGAAGGGGATTATAGCGATATGAAACCATTAACAGCAGCGGCCTTTGCGGTGGCCTGCACCTTGTCGGCGACAGGTGCTCTGGTAGGCACAACCGAGGCAGGCACAACCGAGGCGGATAAGTGGATCAATAATGAATTCCAGCCCTCCACGCTTTCAAAGGCGGAGCAGGCGGCGGAGATGGCGTGGTTTATCGATGCCGCAAAACCGTTTAGCGGCATGGAAATCAACGTGTTATCCGAGGGTATACCGACACACAGCTATGAGTCTGAGGTGTTGACCAAGGCGTTTGAAGAGATTACCGGGATTGAGGTGAATCACCAGATTCTGGGCGAGGGTGAGGTGGTGCAGGCGGTGCAAACCCAAATGCAAACCGGGCGCAATCTGTACGATGCGTATGTCAACGACTCTGACCTGATCGGCACCCACTCGCGCCTGCAACTGGCGGTCAACCTGAGTGACTGGATGGCGGGCGAAGGCGCCGATGTCACCAACCCAGGGCTGGATGTGGATGACTTTATGGGCAAATCATTCACCACCGGGCCAGACGGTAAGTTGTACCAGCTCCCGGATCAACAGTTTGCCAATTTGTATTGGTTTCGCCACGATTGGTTTAACCGCGCCGACCTGAAGCAGCGTTTCAAGGATAAGTACGGTTATGAGCTTGGGGTGCCGGTCAACTGGTCTGCCTACGAGGACATTGCCGAGTTTTTCAGTAACGATGTCAAAGAGATCGATGGGGTGCGCATCTACGGTCATATGGACTACGGTAAACGCGCACCCGACCTCGGCTGGCGCATGACCGATGCCTGGCTGTCGATGGCCGGTATGGGCAGCAAGGGGTTACCCAATGGCCGTCCGGTTGATGAGTGGGGCATCCGTATGGAGGCCGGTTCGTGTAACCCGGTGGGTGCCTCGGTCAGCCGTGGCGGTGGTGCCAACAGCCCGGCAGCGGTGTACGCGATCCGTAAGTGGGACGAGTGGCTGCGCCAATACGCCCCGCCTGGGGCTGCCGATTATGACTTTTACCAATCACTGCCCGCGCTGTCTCAGGGCAATGTGGCCCAGCAGATTTTCTGGTACACGGCGTTTACCGCCGATATGGTGAAACCCAAAAGTGAGGGCAATAACACCGTCGATGATGAGGGCAACCCGCTGTGGCGCATGGCGCCGTCACCCCACGGCCCCTATTGGCAGAAAGGCCAGAAGCTCGGCTATCAGGACGCTGGCTCCTGGACATTGTTTAAATCGACCCCGGTTGATCGCCGCAAGGCCGCCTGGTTGTACGCGCAGTTTGTCGTCTCCAAGACAGTTTCTCTGAAGAAGACACACGTGGGCCTGACACCGATCCGCGACAGCGATATTCGCCACGCCTCCTTTACCGAGCGTGCGCCCAAGCTGGGGGGCCTGGTCGAGTTTTACCGTTCACCCGACCGGGTGCGCTGGACGCCAACGGGTGTCAACGTGCCGGACTACCCCAAGCTCGCGCAGATTTGGTGGCAGCAAATTGGTGACGTCAACTCCGGTGCGTTCACGCCTCAGCAGGCGATGGACCGGCTCGCGGGCGAGATGGATATCACCATGGCGCGGATGCAGGCGGCAGACGAGAAAGCCAACGTCTACGGCGGTTGTGGCCCTCGCCTGAATGAACCACAGGATCCGTCTGTGTGGCTGAATAAGCCCGGCTCACCAAAAGCCAAGCTGGCCAATGAAAAGCCACAAGGCGAAACAATCGCCTACGAGGAGCTGATCAAACAGTGGGAAGCTAACTAAGCCAACCGCCCTGGGACAATCCCGCCGCAACCCTGTCCCAGGGCGTCCACTTGATTCAACTGTTTTCTTTCACCTGACAATCGGTTAAACCGTGTAAACATGTTTTATATTCAATCCATTAGATGTTCGTAGCCAACTCAACGGATACGTTTAGGCTTTTATCAACACCATGACCGACAAGCAGGTAGACCAGCACATTACCCGGCAAATTACCCAGCTCAGCATCCGCCAGCAAATGATTGTTGACGCGGCATACGCACAGGGCGAAGTGCAGGTGGAGCCGCTATCAGGCAAGCTGGGGGTCACCCCGCAAACTATCCGGCGCGACCTCAATTACCTGTGTGACAGGCGCCTGCTGCAACGCACCCACGGCGGTGCCGTTGTGCAAGATGGTGTCGCCAATATCAGTTACGCGGCGCGGCGCAGTTTTATGGCCGCAGAAAAAACCGCCATCGGCGCCACGGCGGTGACCTTGATACCCGATGATTCGTCGCTGTTCATCAACATTGGTACCACCACCGAGTCGGCGGCGCGGCAATTGAGCAAACACCACGGCCTGTTGATCGTTACCAACAACATCAATGTTATCCAGGTGCTGCGGCACAACCTCACGTTCAAATTTATGCTGGCAGGCGGCACAGTGCGCAATGACGATGGCGGGATTGTGGGGGATTCCACCGCCGAATTTATCGCCAGATTCAAGCTCGACTACGCGATCATTGGGGTATCGGCGATTGAGGAAGACGGCACACTGCTCGATTTCGACAGCCAGGAGGTGCGGGTCGCCAGGGCGATTATTGCCAACGCCCGCAAAACAATACTGGTCGCAGACTCAGAAAAATTTAAGCGCAGCGCCCCAATGCGCATCGCCAACGTCTCGGCGATTGACTATATCGTTACCGACAAACGCCCCCCCGATGCGTTTCTTGCGCACTGCCAGCGCCACCGCGTTGAGGTATTGATGACCCATGGCGTCGACCGGCATATTAGCCAGAATGTTAACCCGAACACCGGTGGCAACACCTGAATCAGCATGTCATTAACACTCAAAAACATTTCACTTAACGTCGCCGGGCAAACGCATATCCACCCCACCGACCTGACACTGCCAGAGGGTGGTATCACCGTGCTATTGGGCACCACGTTGGCGGGCAAAACCTCGCTGATGCGCCTGATGGCCGGGCTGGAAAAACCCAGTAGCGGGGAGGTGTGGTTCAACGGCCAGAATGTCACTGGCGTCGCCGTGCAAAAGCGCGATATCGCCATGGTCTACCAGCAGTTTATCAATTACCCCAATTTTACTGTGTACGAAAATATCGCCTCGCCGCTGCACCTGCGCAGACTGAGCCAGGGCGAGATTCGCGACGCGGTCGAGCGGGTTGCGGATCTGTTGCAACTGACCCCCATGCTCCAGCGTATGCCCGGTGAACTGTCCGGCGGCCAGCAACAACGCACCGCGCTGGCCCGCGCCCTGGTCAAGCAGGCGCGGCTGGTACTGCTGGACGAACCGCTGGCCAACCTCGATTACAAACTGCGCGAGGAGCTGCGCGAGGAGCTGCCAAAACTGTTCCGCAATACCGGCGCCACGCTGGTCTACGCGACCACCGAGCCCACCGAGGCGCTGCTCCTCGGTGGGCATACCGCCACCCTGCACGAGGGCCGGGTTACCCAGTTTGGCCCCAGCGATGAAGTCTACCGACGACCAGATACCACGCGCACCGCCCGGGTTTACTCAGACCCGCCGATGAATATCGTCACGATCAGCAAACGTGCGGGGCACATCCACCTGAACAGCACCTCGGCATGGCCGACAACAGGTGCCGCCGCTGCGCTGCCCGATGGCGAGTACACCCTCGGCATTCGCCCGCACCACGTGACCCTTGCCCCCACCAGTGCGCGGTCGGTGGCGGTTACCGGTGAAGTGTTGTTAACCGAGCTGACCGGCTCTGACAGCACCGTGCACGCAACGATTGACGGCACCCCCTGGATTTCACAATCTCAGGGGGTTCATTCACTGCAGCCGGGCAGCCCGGTGCAGTTGCACCTCAACCCGGATCACTGCCTGCTGTTCGATGCCGACGAACAGCGGCTCGTCCCCTAGTCTGGCCAAACCCATGTCTATGTCCATACCCACGCACAGACCCGTTAACTGATGGCAAAAATCACCCTGTCCAATCTGCGCCACAGCTACCTGCCGACCCCTGAAGCGGAGCGGGACTGGGCGCTGAAACACATCGACCTCACCTGGCAGGACGGCGGCGCCTACGCCCTGCTCGGCTCCTCCGGCTGCGGTAAATCGACCCTGCTGAACCTTATCTCAGGGCTGTTACAGCCGAGCGAGGGGCGCATCTTATTCGATGGCGAAGACGTCACCCACGCCGCCACCGAAGCGCGCAATATCGCCCAGGTATTCCAGTTTCCGGTCGTCTACGACACCATGACGGTATACGACAACTTGGCCTTTCCGCTGCGCAATCGCCACGTGGGCAGCGCGGCGGTCGACCAGCGCGTGCGGGAAATTGCCGCGCTGCTGGATCTGAGCGACTCACTCACCCGGCGCGCCGCCGGGTTGAGCGCCGACGGCAAGCAGAAGATCAGCCTGGGCCGTGGCCTGGTGCGCTCAGACGTCAACGCCATTTTGTTCGACGAGCCACTGACCGTGATCGACCCACACCTAAAATGGCAACTGCGCTCAAAACTCAAGGAGCTCCACCAAAAATCCCGCGCCACCATGATCTATGTCACCCACGACCAGACCGAGGCGCTGACCTTCGCCGACCAGGTGATCGTGATGCACGACGGCAGAGTGGTGCAATCCGGCACGCCGGTGGCACTCTTTGAAAGACCCCGGCACACCTTCGTCGGGCATTTTATCGGCTCCCCTGGCATGAACCTGCTACCGGCGACCCATCAACACGCACAACTGCGGTTTGCCGGCAACCCGCTAAACGCCAACAACGACAGCCCACACATCGTCGATAAAGGCAACCTGCAAATCGGCGTGCGCCCGGAGTTTGTCCACTTTGCCGACAGCGGCATACCCGTCTCGATCAGCCGCGTCGATGACATTGGTCGGCACAAAATTGTCACCACCGAACACCGGGGCCACACCATCCGTATGCTACTGCCGGAAGACACCGCCATCCCCCCCGGCAGCGCCTGTATACGCTTTGACCCGGACAAAACACTGGTGTACGCCGATGGCTGGCTATACGGCGCAGAGGCGAGCCAATGAGCAGTAAAACCACCCATCAAAAAGCCTGGTTTCTGGTGATTCCGGTGGTCATTCTGGTCGCCTTCAACGCCATCATCCCGCTGATGACGGTGGTTAACTACTCCGTGCAGGAGACCTTTGGCAATAACGTGTTCTTCTTCGAGGGTGTGCGCTGGTTTGCC
This sequence comes from Gammaproteobacteria bacterium, assembly GCA_965277715.1. GTDB lineage: Bacteria > Pseudomonadota > Gammaproteobacteria > JBCCGL01 > JBCCGL01 > JBCCGL01. Next base: position 2,796,600 of record OZ255836.1, on the reverse strand, counting down.
GACGTGCTGCACTCGGAGCGCTTCCACGCCTCGCTGGGGCGTCAGTTTCTGTTTACCGGTATCATCCTGGTGATTGAAATCCCCCTGGGTATCGCCATCGCGCTGGCCATGCCCAGGCGCGGCATTGGCGTTTCGATCTGCCTGGTGTTGATGTCGCTGCCCCTGCTGATCCCGTGGAATGTCGTCGGTGCCATGTGGAATATCTTCGCGCTGCCGGATATCGGGCTGCTCGGCAAATCGATCAACGCACTCGGTATCGACTACAACTACACACGCCAGCCGTTCGCGGCCTGGTTTACCGTGGTGTTGATGGATGTCTGGCACTGGACCTCGCTGGTCGTGCTGCTCGCCTACGCGGGACTCTCGTCGATTCCCGAGGCGTATTTCCAGGCGGCGCGCATCGATGGCGCCAGCGCCTGGGCGGTATTTCGCTATATCCAGCTACCCAAGATGAAGCGCGTACTGACCATCGCCATACTGCTGCGCTTTATGGACAGCTTTATGATCTACACAGAACCCTTCGTCCTCACCGGCGGCGGCCCTGGCAACAGCACCACCTTCCTGTCCATCGACCTGGTAAAAGTGGCGCTGGGCCAGTTTGATCTTGGCCCGGCGGCGGCGATGTCGTTAATTTACTTCCTGATTATCCTGCTGGTATCGTGGGTTTTTTACACCGTGACCATGCGCGGCGAGGAATAGGCAATGCACCGCTATAAATGGCTATTACCCAGCACCTACATCGTGTTTCTGCTGCTGCCAATCTACTGGCTGCTGAACATGTCGTTCAAAACCACCAATGAAATACTCGGCACATTCACCCTGTGGCCCCAGCAATTCACACTGGAAAACTACTACACCATCTTCTCAGACCCAAGCTGGTACAACGGCTACATCAACTCGATTACCTATGTCCTCATCAACACCGTACTGGCGGTAGCGGTGGCCCTGCCCGCCGCCTACGCCTTCTCGCGCTACCGCTTTTTGGGTGATAAGCATTTATTCTTCTGGTTGCTGACCAACCGCATGGCGCCACCCGCCGTGTTTGCCCTGCCCTTTTTTCAGCTATATTCGGCGGTTGGCCTGTTCGATACGCCGTGGGCGGTTGCGCTGGCGCACTGCCTGTTCAACATCCCGCTGGCGGTGTGGATACTCGAAGGGTTTATGTCCGGCGTGCCCAAAGAGCTGGATGAAACCGCGTATATCGACGGCTATTCATTTCCACGCTTCTTCCTGCGGATATTCCTGCCGACCATCCGCTCGGGCATTGGCGTGGCGGCATTCTTCTGTTTTATGTTCTCCTGGGTGGAGCTGTTACTGGCAAAAACCCTGACCTCGGTGGCGGCAAAGCCCATCGCCGCGACCATGACCAAGACCGCCAGCTCCTCTGGGTACGAGCTTGGCCTATTGGCCGCCGCCGGTGCATTGACCATCATCCCCGGCGCGATCGTTATCTGGTTCGTGCGCAACCACATCGCCCGGGGCTTCGCCCTTGGGCGCGTCTGAATAACCGTTCGGGAAATACACATGTCACTTACCTGGATGGCCTGGACCTGGCCAACAGCCGCCTTCTTTCTGTTTATTCTCGCCGCGTTGATCGGCATGAGTATATGGGAGCGCCTCGATCCGGGCGGCGGCCCCAGAACCGGCATACTCATGCTCGATACCACCCGGGGGGATCGCCTGTTTATCTCATTGCTCGGTAGCGCCTTCATCCACCTGGCCTGGCTGGGGCTGGTGGGCACACCCTTGTGGGGGGCTGTCATTATTTCCATTATCTACGCTGTCGCGGTATTTCGATGGGTGTAACCGATGTCGACCTGATCGTTATCGGTGGTGGCATCAACGGCGCTGGCGTGGCGCGTGATGCGGCGGGCCGGGGCTTATCTGTGCTGTTGTGTGAAAAAGACGACCTGGCGCAGCACACCTCATCGGCAAGCACCAAACTAATCCACGGCGGCCTGCGCTACCTGGAACACTACGACTTTAAACTGGTGCGCCATGCACTTAAAGAGCGCGAAGTGCTGTTAAACGCGGCGCCTCACATCATCTGGCCCCTGCGGTTTATCCTGCCGCACCACCCGGCACTGCGCCCGCGCTGGCTTATCCGCCTGGGGCTTTTCCTATACGATCATATCGGTGGCAGAAAACAACTACCCGCCTCGCACCGCGTCAACCTGAAAAAACACATCGCGGGGAGCGCACTGAAACCCCAGTACACCAACGGCTTTGAATACTCAGACTGCTGGGTGCAGGATGCCCGCCTTGTAGTGCTCAACGCAATGGACGCAAGGCAGCGCGGCGCCGACATACGCACCCACACCCAGTGCACCAACCTGGTGCGCCACGCCACACACTGGGACGTGGAAATGCACGACAGGCGCAGCGGTGCAACGCTAACAAAAACCGCACGCGCCATCATCAACGCCTCCGGGCCGTGGGTGGAACACACCCTCGACCTCAACGCCCACAACCGGTCGGCGCATGAAGTCCGCCTGGTCAAGGGCAGCCACATCGTGGTGCCCAAATTGTTTGCGCACCCCTACACCTACATCTTCCAGAACAGCGACAACCGCATACTGTTTGCCATTCCGTATGAAAGCGACTACACCCTGCTCGGCACCACCGACATAGAAATCGTCGGCAGCCCTGACGCGGCACAGATCGAACAGACAGAGATCGATTACATCTGCGCCGCTGTCAGCGACTACTTCGCCACCCCGGTCACGGCGGATGACGTTATCTGGCATTACACCGGCGTGCGCCCCCTGTACGACGACACCAGCAGCAGCGCCTCAAAAGTCACCCGCGACTACAAACTGCACCTCGATACCGACCAGGGCGCGCCGATCCTCTCTATCTTCGGCGGCAAAATCACCACCTTCCGCAAGCTTGCCGAAGAAGTGATCGACATGATCCAGCCATCCCTGCAACGCAATGCACCCCAGTGGTCTGCGACGCAAGCGCTACCGGGGGGCGACATCCCCAACGCCGACCTCGACCGCTTTATCGGAACCACAGCCCAGCGCTACCCCTGGCTCGCGCCGCCCCTGCTACACGACTATGCGCGGAACTACGGCACACAAATACACACACTGATTGGCGATGCCAACACAATGGCGGAACTGGGCCAGCATTTTGGTGGGCCACTCTACCAACGCGAAGTGGAATACCTGATCGAGCACGAATGGGCATCCAGCGCGGATGACATTCTGTGGCGGCGCAGTAAAAAAGGCTTGCATGTACCTAAGGGGGCTGAGCTGGCTTTGCAGGCGTTTATTGATAACTATTTACGCGCTTAATGGCTAGGTTATTACCGTAGGGCGTCAAGCAACCACCTGGATGGCAGGGCGAATACGCGAGGCCACGGTTTCGAGGCGCTACTCTGCGGTTGCTGATGTCGCGGGATAACACAATCAATGGCCGGTTAATTTAGGGAGTTGAAATTTGACTCTTTGAACTTCTTTAGTAGACTTAGTCATACATTGAACTAATTTATCAATTGAGCTGGAACTTTTTACGTTATGCAAGTAAATATCCATCAAGCAAAAACCCATCTCTCCCGCTTGCTTGAGCAAGTCGCTAATGGAGAAGAATGTGTTATAGCCAAAGCGGGAAAGCCCGTAGCCAGACTAGTGCCTATCGTCTCTCAAGAACCCAGAACGCCTGGTTTGCTGAAAAACAAAATAGCATTGACGGATGCATTTTTTGATCCTTTGGCGGAAAGTGAATTGGCGCGCTGGGAATAGCCGCCTGTGTACTTACTGGATACTCACACCTTTATCTGGTATCTGGCCGACAGCCCAAAACTATCGAAAAAAGCCAGGAAAGTCATTAGTGATGCCGACAACGCCATTTATGTTTCTGCGGCAACTGCCTGGGAAATATCCACCAAATATCGCCTGGGAAAACTGCCGGAAGCAGAAATTCTAGCGAATGACGTCATCGGTTATATCGCTAAAGCACGCTTTTCCGAATTAACAGTCAACGTCAGACATGCACAACGGGCAGGTAGTTTGCCGGGGCCACACCGCGACCCTTTTGACAGAATGCTGATGGCGCAATCTCAACTGGAAAAACTGACGGTGATTACCCTGGACTCTGTTTTTCAGGATTATGGCATTAAGGTACTCTGGTAAAGGAAAAGGGGTTAATTACAATGGCAATAAGTTAAGCCGCTTTAGCTTGCCAATATTCAGTTTTTAAAACGTTCCGTGGTCGAGTCATTAATGCCCGTGGTTTAGGTCGCCTTTTTGCCACTCTTGGTTCAAATCTAAAAGGTCGATGAAGCACACGATCATCCGCAATCGCTGCATATAAATAATCAAGATATTGCCGTCTTTTTTGTGCTGGACTCTGCCCACTACCAAGTGATGAAGTGCTTTGTCGGAGTGTTTGCAAAATACCTTCATTTTTTAGCGTTCAGAGCAGCCACAGTAAATAAGGTTAGCAGTCATATATCCGGCTTCTCAATAGGACGGATTGTATTTGTTTATCCGCCCAGAGCCATAATGGGAACCGTGCTCAGACACCTCATCAAGCAATCGGTCTGTGAAGACCATGACCCCTCCAGGTTCTGTCTGAGCCGGTTTAACCTGTTATACCCTTTACTGCTCTTTCGCTACCTCGTGGTAAGAAATCTTCAACGACGTTATTAAGCTGTTTTATGCACGTAAGTTGTATTATTAGCCGCTACCGCCCAGCTAATTCTGGCGAGCTTATTGGCCAATGCCACCGCCGCCACACAATGGCCCCGACGTGCTTTGACACGACAGGCCCAACGACTTAGCCCATCATCGTGTTTAGGCATTCGACTTAATGCCGCTTGCGCCCCCTGTATCAACAAAGTGCGCACGTGTTCGTCCCCGCGTTTACTGATACCTTTGAGTTGCGTTTTGCCCCCCGAACTATATTGACGAGTACAAGAGCCGTTATTCGGGCTGTAGGTCCAAAAATTGCCAATCTCGCGGCGACAATTGGCTCAGCATTTTGTGGCCCCTATGCGGCGCTGTGTTATGCGGCGGCGCAATACGACATAGCCAGAGCGTATGGGGCTTCGCCCTCGGAAGCCGCTAGAGGTGCCGCTGTAGCGGGGATAACGTATTATCTTGGCCAACGAGCCAGTAGTTGGGTTGGTTCAACCTTTGACATTAATGCTGGTACAGGTCAGCATGCCTTGAATGTGGCTGCTAATGGTGTGGTTGGTGGTACTTTGGCGGTTGCGCAAGGCGGAAAGTTTGGTTACGGATTTGTTTCGTCGGCCTTTGCTGCAGGGGCAAAGCCGTTGAATTTTGATATTTGGGGGAAGTCCGCTAATTATAAAATTCATCGGAAGGTTACTGCTGCGGTGATTGGGGGGACAGCATCTAAGCTTGGTGGGGGGAAGTTTGCAAATGGGGCGGTTACTGCGGCCTTTAGTTATTTATTTAGTCAAGCTGGAGCATCAGAAAAAGGAGGTGCTCCTGTAACTGGCAGCAATAGCTCGGGTGGCGGGTATCGTCGAATAGCTTCAGATATTGATGGTGATGGTGTCGCAGACATAACCTTCATTAACGATGATCCGAATGGAGCTTCAACTGATTTGGCTGTAAGGGATGAGCTGGCAGTTATGGTTGAAGATAACGTTAGAAGCACAGGGCTAAAAATCAATATAAATAGCACCGTTCGAGGGCCATGCAGCAATAGCGCTCATTGTTTTGCAAACGCTGTAGACATCAATCGAGTTAACTCATTGCGCGTAGATAATGCGTCGAACTTATCTAACGTGACGACGCTCCAGAATGCCTTTCAGGCGCATGCTAATATACGGGAAAATTATGGCCCTGCTTTTAACCTAAAAACATTGGGTCCAGGCAATGTTATCAATCGAGCTAACAGTGCAACTATTGTTAACTTGCACAGGAATCATCTCCATATATCGGCTCAATTCTAATGAAAATTCGCCTTATCATTCTGTTGTTTTTGTTATTCCAGCCTGTGGCCTATGGCGGGGGTTCCAGTGTTAGTCTGGTAAATGATAGAGGGCTAAATTTTGTTCTAAACAATTTCTCTCTTCTATTGGAAAGGAATGATCCAAGGGCATTTCCAGGTAAACTACGGCTAGTTGAATTACCCGACCAGTTTGATGACTGCTCATGGACTGCTGAGGTAAAGGATATTACAAGTGCAGCATTAGAAGATTGGTGTCCAATAAAGAACCTGTACGTAACTTTGTCGAATTGGGATCTTCATCCAGAACAGCATAGTTACCATATAGGCTCAGCTATAGCCTGGGGCATTATCGGTTTAGACGTTAATATGAGGGAAAGCCAATCTTTTTGGCGTGCAACATTGAAGCTTGAGATGTTTCGGTTAGTGAATGGTAAAAAAGAGCGTCAGTTACTAGATGTACTTATAAATAATAAATATGATGTGTATACAGTTTCATTAAGTAATCCTTGAACTAACCCAATCCATACAACAAAGCCCCGGCTAAGTAACCGGGGCTTTGTTGTATGGATGTTGTTTTTTGCTGTTAATTTTCCTTAGCTGCTTTCCCTATTGTCGTCTGTTGCACCTCCCACAACGGCAAGAAGTGATCCAACTCCTCCATGATGTCACAGGCCTTATTGTGGAGCATTCGAAACAAAAGGAGACAAAAGAGCAAAAGGGGTCAGGCTAGTTATTTATCAAAGAGCAAAAGGGGTCAGGCTAGTTATTTATCATAGATTATGTCAATATCACCCCATGCCAAGACCTCACCGCATAGAATATGAAAACGCCTTCTACCATATAATGAACCGTGGTCGGGAGCGTAAGACAGTTTTTCATAGCGAAGCTTACTACCAAGCGTTTCTCGCCACATTGACCGAAGCCGCAGAGCGTTTTCACGCCGTGATTCACGCTTATTGCCTAATGGGCAACCACTATCACCTACTGCTGGAAACACCTGATGCCAACCTCAGTCGCATTATGCAGCATATCGATGGTGTCTATACACAGCGTTATAACCGCCTTAAAAAAACGGATGGTCCTCAGTTTAGAGGGCGATTTAAAGCCATCAATGTCGATGAAGATGCGTATCTATTACCCCTGTCTCGCTATATACATAGAAACCCCATTGAGACTAAACGACCTCTGGTTCAATCGCTAAAGAACTATCCCTGGTCTAGTTACCCGGCTTACATAGGAAAAGCATTGAGCCCTGCTTGGTTGTGTCGTGATCGTGTTTATGCCTGTTTACCGGTGAAAAACGACTGTCAACGTTACACAGACTATGTAGACCAAGGGGTTGATGAGGATATACAGCGCTTTTACGGCAAAAATAACCTATCGACGGTGTTAGGTGACAAGGTGTTCCGCTCACAGTTGGTCGAGTACAAAGAAAGCCAGAGTGGCGTTGATGTGCGGCCCCAATTGCGGGAAAAGGTAGCCAGCAGTGTGATAGTAAAAACGGTGGCAAATTGTTGCCGAGTGAGTGAAGGCAGTATTTCGGATAGTCAAGGTAAGGGAGGTAGCGCGAACATTCCCCGCAAATTGGCCATGTACTACTGCCAGCGGTTTGGTGATATGTCGTTAAAGGCGATTACTCAACATTTTGGGTTAAGTCACCCTGGTGGTGTGTCGAGTGCAATAGCTCACGTCAAGAAAGAGCTGGACAAGGGGGAACTTAAAGAGGTGATGCATCAAATTGAAAATCAGTTAAATAGTAAATAACTTGCCTGACCCCTTTCATAAAGTAAATAACTTGCCTGACCCGAATGGCACTTCCTTAAGCTCTAAGTACATGAAAAATATGGAAGTACTTTCATTGTAAATGACCTATTTCTGTTTTTTGGGATGGCCATATTTTTTAACAACACCTCTGGCCACGTCCCTTGGCCGCATCAATAAAGGATACGGTTTGGGTCTTCGTTTAACCACTCTTGGTTCAATACGCCCCGGTCGATTATATCTATGATGAGTTTGAGCGATTGGTGTCGAAAACGTTCCCGGATAGTTCTGAGAATGTGACATACACTTATGACAATTGTCCTTATGGCACGGGAAGGCTTTGCGGTGTTGAAGATGAAAGTGGCACCTACAGTTACGCTTACGATGCGCATGGCAATGTTGTCAGTATGACTAAGGTAGAATTAAGTCAGGAATATGTTACGCGCTACCGTTACGATAACGGTGATAACTTAATTGGCATGACTTACCCCAGTGGTCGAGCGATAACAATTAATAGGGATGGAGTGCGCAGAGTAGAGTCGATAGGTGCGGAGATAAATGGTTCGGATCACACAGTAGCTAACGGTATTACCTACCGGGGTGATAATCGTTTATTGAGTTGTACTATAGGTAATGGTTTACAAGAGAGCCGTAGTTACGATCTACAGGGGCGTTTGGTAAGCCAGAACACAGGTGCTATCGACTCACGCAACTATAGTTACGATGCCAATGGCAATATCCTCAGTCGCACTACAACACCTCAAGACAGTGGTTATCAGTATGACGCCTTAGATAGGCTAATAGATGACACAATCAAAGGTGGCACTTCAGACTCATATGGATACGACTTAAATGGTAACCGAACGAGCCGTGTTAGAAATGCCTTGGAAATGACCCGTTACGACTACTCGCCTGACAGTAACCGGCTTAATTTTGTCGAAAAACGTTTCCGGGGTAACAACGCGGTTGTGCCTGTACAGCCTAGTCAAACGAGAACCTATAACGACGCGAATCGTTGGGATCAGTTATTTATCGAAGGCGCACTAAAGGCGACCTACATCCATAACGCGATGGGGCAGCGCACGCGTAAAGTGTTGGTTAATACGGATAATACTATTAGCACCACCGTCTACCATTATGATTTTCAGGGAATGCTGATAAGTGAAACGAATGAGCGAGGAGAACCTATAAAGGATTATATCTGGCTGGATTATGCGCCTATAGCACAAATTGAATATGATGCTATTGCAGATAGCGATACAATCTACTATCTTCACACCGATCACCTGATGACGCCCCGTTTTGCGACGGATTCAGGTGGGAATATTGTATGGCGTTGGGAGGGTGAAGCATTTGGTGATACGCTGAGTAAAAGTGATCCAGATGGCAACGGTAAAGATGTTGTTGTGAATTTGCGGTTTGCTGGGCAGTATTTTGATAGTGAAACCAATTTACACTATAACTACTTCAGAACTTATGATCCGACCACGGGACTGTATACCCAGAGTGACCCGATTGGGTTGAATGGGGGATTAAATGTCTATTCCTATGTTGGGGGGAATCCGGTTGGGTTCTATGACCCGTATGGCTTGTTTGGCATGGATGATGTTTGGGGAGGGGTTTATAGTGCAACTGGTGGCTGGAGTCCATCTCAAGGGACTGTGGATAGTGTCGCAGGGTTTGGTGATTCTCTCTCTTTCAATTTGACTAAGCATTATAGAGAATCTAGAGGTATTTGTAGTGTCAATACCAACTCTGATGCCTATGGCTATGGTAATACTGTAGGCACAATATTTGGTTTGGCTAATGCAGGCCGTGCTGGGTTGGCGGTTTATAAAGGGGTCAACAGAGCAAAAAAATGGAGAGCAAATAGTATAACAGCCAGGAGAACGAGAGCTAAAAAAATCGCAGAAGCCGGGTCATATAGACCCAGTATATCTGATGCTATTTTAACCTTGACAGGAGGTTCTGGCGTTGACTCTTTTATATCGTTAGCGGGAGAGAGAAACTCTACTTCTAACTGATAATATCAATTATGATGAAAATCAAATCATCTCAAATATTATATGTAGGCATTTGCTTGTTTCTAATTCCTTGGCTCGGCTATGATCTCTGGTTAGGTATGTCAGTTGGGGAGATACATGATCTAAGGACGAATAATAAATTATGGTTTGATGATCGACCAATTTGGTTTTTTATCGTATTCGCTTTTAAATTGGTTGGCATCCTTTTATCAATCTACTTTTTATGGTCATTATCGACGAAGACGAAAAAATAGCTCGGAATCAAAAGTATAAGGGGTGTGCGGCATAGCCGTCAGGCTAAGGAATAAAGTGAAATAGAATCAATAGCTTATAGTTATTAACATAAAAGGGGTCAATGCAGAATGGCACTTCCTTAAGCTCTAAGTACATGAAAAATATGGAGGTACTTTCATTGTAAATGATCTATTTCTGTTTTTTGGGATGGCCATATTTTTTAACAACACCTCTGGCCACGTCCCTTGGCTGCATCAATAAAGGATACGGTTTGGGTCTTCGTTTAACCACTCTTGGTTCAATACGCCCCGGTCGATTACCCACACAGTTTTCTGCAATCAACGCACATAGCGCCAACACCTTATCACTACCCAGAGGGCTACCGCCTTTCTGATAACGATACGCTACCCAAATTTGTAACGTATGCTTAAAACTTATCTGTCGAGGCAGTATGTCCACTAGTAAGGCAGATTGCGCCATTAATAAGCGAATAAGGTTGTAAGCTAATATGTGTACCCACATTTCCTTCTCAACCATTTCTGGCGTCTTACAACGGAAAGTGTGCATCTTCATTGTCGTTTTTATATGGCGTAAATCAAGTTCGACATGCCAGCGTTCTTTGTAGAGCTGTTTAAGCGCCTCTTTAGACGCCGATTTAACTGATAACAACGTTGTCACCAACAGTTTTTTACCCACTTTCAGTTCACGTATAACCACTTCATCAGCAGCCGCTTCATAGGCTTCTTCGCTCATCCACTCTGGTCTCTTCTTGGGCTTTGTATAACAAATCAGGTGATCCTTCGATCCAAGCCTTTTGCCTTCTCGAAAATCTGTGGATTTACGCCGCGCACCATGCGGCTCAAATACACCGTCTACTCCTTGCTCTATAAGGTTTGCTAGAAAAAAATAACCCGCAAAATAAGCATCACCCACCACAATATCACCCGGTTTAAGCGCATTTTGTATTTTTCTCAATAACGTTTGCTCATCCGCTCCCTTACCTTTAAAAGGACCCATTGCCGCATCGAGAACACCACCACTGGCTAAACAAATAATTCCTACCCAGCGACAAAGAGGAAAACCGATCCCCACTTGCTGGCCTGACTGTTGCGGATAAACTACCTGATTTTCAGGCGTATCGGGCATTGTCACAGTGGTGCCGTCAACCAATTTAACTGAACGCCCTTGCCAGTGCCAGTGACTGGCCGCTTCATTCGCCACACACTCGCCTGTACAACGGGCAAGCCCTGAGACGAGGGGGGTTGGCAGCCTTTGTCGCGCTTTACAATAACTCCCTGTATACGTATTACTCACTGATAAACCTTCACTTAATCGCTGTACAGCGAGTGTGTTGACAGCTTGTTGGCAGGACTGATCTGCACTCATTGTTTGGTATAAAAACAGCGATAAGGTGTCTAGAGGAGGATAGCGACGCGCTCGAAAATCCGGTTGTAATTCTTCCAGTTTCGTAAGTAACTGAGAGGATGTCAGCAAGTGATAAAAACTCAATGCATCCGAGGATTGAGCTCGGCTTTTGATGCGACGTTGAAGAATGTTGACTTTTACATTACTCTGCATGATAGCTGGTTCCTGTGGGATAAAGGGTATTTGTGTTGGCAACAAATAACCTACCATAGAACCAGCTTTTTTTGTAATTACTTCAAATACTTACAGCTTAAGGAAGTGCCATTCTGGCCTGACCCCTTTCATTCTTTCACTTACCCAATGGGCATTTAATACACGGGTATATAAAAAACTAAGGCGTTAAATGCCTGGTTTTGCGTGGTCGCAGCCACAGTAAGCGCGCTCGGTATAAATAGAATAATGAAGGCGTCTTATGAGGCTACGCACTTCTGTAAGCAGTTTTTTTTCCTTTGTTGGAGTTGACATACTTTTCTGAGCCTCCTATATGTATGGGTAAGTTCTATAGTTTCAGCTTGCCTGATACCCCGGTAAATTGTCACTTATCAAGGAAAATCTGCCTGATTTACCGGATAACATCCAATATCAGGGAAAATTTACCTGACACCAATTGCTATGCATAGGAATAGATATAGTTGAAAAATATAGAACGAGTCAATGTTCCCAATCAAGGTTGTAACCACTATCGGAGGCATGGGTGTACCACTAGAATCCTGCCAGGAAGCTAATAACGCAATGAATAACACCTGACAAGAGCCGCCATGAGCTACAAATAGTATTTTTTATAATATTTGTACTGTTTTTTTACAAACCGATAGCAAACTTTATAATTCATAAAATAAATAAAATTATCCAAAAAAACACTTGCATTTACCAGCAAAATTTTTTTTAAAATACCCATTTAATATCTGATTAAATGGGCAAATTGAATATGAACGAAATGATGACCGTTGAAGAATATATCACCGAACACTGTAAAATAAGTATGGAAAAAGCAATTGCTGCTGAACGCTTCCCTTTATGGAAAAGATCATGTGATGCCATTGATGACGTAGCTTTTTCTCGCCATGGGTTACTTCGCTGTATAAGTCTTGTACATAGTGGTCGTCACTATCTACAGGTTACGGATGAAATATACGACGAGACAATTTGTCATTCAAGCTATTTTAACGCATTGAAGTCGACAAGACGGATGAAGATGATGCAAGCCATGGAAAAGCAAAGCTATCAACTGCAAAGTGAGAAATTATCTTCTTTGGACATTGATTATTTAAAACAATTTCCTGAACTTGAAGAATATCGAGTAGAAGCAGCTGATGGTCATTTTATACAGCATGCTTGTCACACAGAGAAAAATCGTCAGGGCAACGTCTTCGCAGCAGGCTTTATTCATGCCTTGAACCTCAGAAATGGACTTCTAAGACCACTTTGTGTCGTGACTAACGGTACTGAACGGCACCAGGAAATACCCGCGTTACGTTCTTATATTGAACAACGTTGTGGCGAAAAAGAGACTTGGCAAAAGCATCTCTATATATACGATAAGGCGGTGACTGATTATGCATGGTGGGAAAAGCAAAAACAGCATCAGAATTTTATGATTTCAGTACTCAAAGAAAATGCAGTTGCAACTTTTGTCAACTCTATACCCTATGACCAGGGTAGTGAAATTAATACAGGGGTTGAAGGCTATAGTGTATATAAAAATAAAAAGGTTCAATTTCATATTGTTAAATACCGCGACCCAGAAACAGGTCAATTACATCAATTTATTTCAACGCTACCAGAGTCAATTAACCCAGGCACTATTGCTATGCTCTATTACAAGCGTTGGACGATAGAAAAATCATTCAACAATAGTAAAAGTGATTTCACCGAAAGAAAAGCCTGGTCTTCAAACCTGAATGCGCTGAACAGTCAAATGCGTTTTACTGCTATGGCCTATAATATCATGCGTATTTTTGAAGAAATATCAAAAACAAAAAACCTGGAATGTATTCATCCATCTGATAAAAAATACACTAAAATGCTTGATAAGAGACAACAAATTGCCCAGAAAAAAGGCGGCTTTGTTAATCCATTGTTTTTTTACGCTAGAATTACCCGTATATGCTCATTCACCATCCGCTCTCTGCAAAATGCAATAATGACAAGAAAGTCCCTTAGAACTATTATGCATAGCTTAGTGAGGCATTTAAAACCTCGACAGCCAGGAATTTTGAAACACTGATGATCGGAGGATATAGATGAAAATTAAGTATGGAATTATTGCTGTCGCAGTCTCCGGGGCTTCCGGCTGTTCTACTGTTGATTTACAAAGAGGCAAAGTTGGGGGCCGCCCTAAAGAGAGATGCAAAAGTCATAGGCAAAGCAATATTGTTACAAGAAGAAATCCTCAAAAAGACATGTCGAAATAAGGGCACATCATGAAGAAAATCATCATCGGTGTATTAATCGGAGGCGGAGTACTTGCTGCATTGATTGGGTTGGCGCCAGATATTATTCGAGGCCTCATCAACGAGCCACCACAGTTAAGCATAGAGTTAAGCGCGACAAAAGGAGATGCACCACTGAGGGTGGTAGCAAATGCAAACGCCTTTGATCCTGATAATGACGAAATAAAAATCTCTTGGTATCTGGACAATGAACTTCAAACAGAAGGCGACCTAAATACATACGATTTCAGTTTTCCTGTCCCTGGTCAGTTTGAAATAAAAGTCATAGCTAGCGACGGAAGCAAGTCAATACAAAAAAAACAATTAATTATCGTAAAGGCCCCGATTAAAACCATTTCAGCCATTTCTCTTGATGCGCCACTTATTGTTAACGACCCCGCCTCTGATTATGAATTTACAGGCGAAGTGATTACCAACGGGTTCGATGTTTCACTAAAAGTGAACAACTTGATTGGTGGCAGCGCACAAATTAGGTCGTATTCCCCGGGCCGAGCAGGAAACGGTGGTAATGTAGAAGATGGAAGGAAAGGTAGGCATGGCAATGGTGGCTCAGGCCAAGATGGGAGCAATGGTGAAAACGGAAATAATGGTACTTCGGGCCAATCGGGGCAATCGGCTGGAAAGGTGAAGATAGTTGCCAACGATATCTCGGCAAACATTATCATATCTAACAGAGGCCAAAATGGCGGAAATGGTGGCCGAGGAGGCAAAGGTGGTAATGGGGGAAATGGTGGTCAGGGACAACCGTCTTTGGCAGGAATTAGTATCGGCTATGTCGGTGATTGTCAAGAAGGCCCTAAAAAAGGTGGCGACGGTGGAAACGGAGGAGATGGAGGCGCAGGTGGAAATGCAGGAAATGGCGGTAATGGTGGGCCAGCATTTGTTGAAGCCCAATCAATATCAGGCTCGGTAACCATTGTGACAAAAGGTGGTTTGCCTGGTTCTCATGGGAAGGGTGGTTCAGGCGGTAATGAAGGAACTGGAGGCGCTGAGGGAGCACTTAGTGGACCTTGCAAGTCAGCGGGAAGAGTCGGGTCTAACGGCTCACCAGGAAACTCTGGATCGTCAGGCAATGATGGTTCATCCGGTGACAATGGAGATATTGAGGTAATAGTCGCTGGGCAGGTCAAAACTTCGTCTGACGGTGAGTTCAAGAGTAAAAAATAGGTCTAAAAGAAATGATTAAGGACAGGCATTATATAAAGGCACTAAAAAATTCTGGAAATAAAAAATAGTATCGAGGGTATTTTAATCTGGAAAGGAAAAGGGAAAGAAAAGAAAAGGGGTCATATATGGACCCGCAGTTAAATTCAACAATTTTTTAATCGTTTATTCATTTTTTAGCGTTCAGAGCAGACACAGTAAATAAGGTTAGCAGTCATATATCCGGCTTCTCGATAGGACGGATCGTATTTGTTTATCCGTCCAGAGCCATAATGGGAACCGTGCTCAGACACCTCATCAAGCAATCGGTCTGTGAAGACCATGACCCCTCCAGGTTCTGTCTGAGCCGGTTTAACCTGTTATACCCTTTACTGCTCTTTCGCTACCTCGTGGTAAGAAATCTTCAACGACGTTATTAAGCCGTTTTATGCACGTAAGTTGTATTATTAGCCGCTACCGCCCAGCTAATTCTGGCGAGCTTATTGGCCAATGCCACCGCCGCCATACAATGGCCCCGACGTGCTTTGACACGACAGGCCCAACGACTTAGCCCATCATCGTGTTTAGGCATTCGACTTAATGCCGCTTGCGCCCCCTGTATCAACAAAGTGCGCACGTGTTCGTCTCCGCGTTTACTGATACCTTTGAGTTGTGTTTTGCCCCCCGAACTATATTGACGAGGAACGAGACCCAAAAAGGCGGAAAACTCACGCCCATTTTTATAAAAACCCGGATCACCCATTGCTACAAACAAAGCAGTGGCGACCAGAGGCCCTACACCCGTTTTCAGCATCCTCTAAAAGCGCAGGCAAGTGCTGGTGAACGTGGTGAATACCCACCGGAATAATCAGCCCATACTCACCCAGTAACCCTCTTATCTGATTACTTAAACTCGTCCGTTTTGACACTAGCCGACTGCGCACCCGGTGGAGTAATTGGCTGTCTTGTTGGTCGGGTGTTTTGGGCTGAACAAATCGCATACTCGGACGTGAGGCTGCTTCACACAGCGCCTCTGCATCCGCTGCATCGTTCTTCTTTGTTTTAACGTAAGGGCGTACATAGGCTGGGTTAATGAGTTTGACTGTATGGCCGTAGCGTGTGAAAACCTGCGACCAATAACTGGACGTCGCACACGCTTCCATCACCACCTCACAGGCCGGTACATTGGCGATATAAGACGGTAGCTGATCGCGTTTAAGTTTTTTTATTAAACACCACTTTACCGTGTTTATTAGCACCACACACTTGAAAAATAGTTTTGGCTAGATCAATACCCAATCGGGTGATATTCTCGTTCATGGACTCGCTCCTACCTTTTATTAGGTGATAATAGATTGGTTGTGTTACCGCTCAATCTTGGCACATTGTGATGCCGATTCAAAGGGAGCGGGTCCATCCCATCAGGCTTATTATTCACCATACAACGACTAATACGGATAAAAACAGTGATTTCCAGCAAGAAGTATAGGAAATAACTGCATTGACCCGAATGGCACTTCCTTAAGACGTAAGCAACTGATAGTAAAGAGTTTATTTATTATTTCTAAGAAAAAAAATGATATTTTGAAAGTTGCCGCCAATGATAACCGGGATAGTTTTACAAATATTGCTTTCAAGAACCATATGCCAAGTTATCTGAACCAAGCATGTAGTACCAATACTTTCAAATACTTACAGCTTAAGGAAGTGCCATTCGGGTCAGGCTAGAATGGCACTTCCTTAAGCTGTAAGTATTTGAAGTAATTACAAAAAAAGCTGGTTCTATGGTAGGTTATTTATTGCCAACACAAATACCCTTTATCCCACAGGAACCAGCCATCATGCAGAGTAATGTAAAAGTCAACATTCTTCAACGTCGCATCAAAAGCCGAGCTCAATCCTCGGATGCATTGAGTTTTTATCACTTGCTGACATCCTCTCAGTTACTTACGAAACTGGAAGAATTACAACCGGATTTTCGAGCGCGTCGCTATCCTCCTCTAGACACCTTATCGCTGTTTTTATACCAAACAATGAGTGCAGATCAGTCCTGCCAACAAGCTGTCAACACACTCGCTGTACAGCGATTAAGTGAAGGTTTATCAGTGAGTAATACGTATACAGGGAGTTATTGTAAAGCGCGACAAAGGCTGCCAACCCCCCTCGTCTCAGGGCTTGCCCGTTGTACAGGCGAGTGTGTGGCGAATGAAGCGGCCAGTCACTGGCACTGGCAAGGGCGTTCAGTTAAATTGGTTGACGGCACCACTGTGACAATGCCCGATACGCCTGAAAATCAGGTAGTTTATCCGCAACAGTCAGGCCAGCAAGTGGGGATCGGTTTTCCTCTTTGTCGCTGGGTAGGAATTATTTGTTTAGCCAGTGGTGGTGTTCTCGATGCGGCAATGGGTCCTTTTAAAGGTAAGGGAGCGGATGAGCAAACGTTATTGAGAAAAATACAAAATGCGCTTAAACCGGGTGATATTGTGGTGGGTGATGCCTATTTTGCGGGTTATTTTTTTCTAGCAAACCTTATAGAGCAAGGAGTAGACGGTGTATTTGAGCCGCATGGTGCGCGGCGTAAATCCACAGATTTTCGAGAAGGCAAAAGGCTTGGATCGAAGGATCACCTGATTTGTTATACAAAGCCCAAGAAGAGACCAGAGTGGATGAGCGAAGAAGCCTATGAAGCGGCTGCTGATGAAGTGGTTATACGTGAACTGAAAGTGGGTAAAAAACTGTTGGTGACAACGTTGTTATCAGTTAAATCGGCGTCTAAAGAGGCGCTTAAACAGCTCTACAAAGAACGCTGGCATGTCGAACTTGATTTACGCCATATAAAAACGACAATGAAGATGCACACCTTCCGTTGTAAGACGCCAGAAATGGTTGAGAAGGAAATGTGGGTACACATATTAGCTTACAACCTTATTCGCTTATTAATGGCGCAATCTGCCTTACTAGTGGACATACTGCCTCGACAGATAAGTTTTAAGCATACGTTACAAATTTGGGTAGCGTATCGTTATCAGAAAGGCAGTAGCCCTCTGGGTAGTGATAAGGTGTTGGCGCTATGTGCGTTGATTGCAGAAAACTGTGTGGGTAATCGACCGGGGCGTATTGAACCAAGAGTGGTTAAACGAAGACCCAAACCATATCCTTTATTGATGCAGCCAAGGAACGTGGCCAGAAGTGTTGTTAAAAAATATGGCCATCCCAAAAAACAGAAATAGGTCATTTACAATGAAAATACTTCCATATTTTTCATGTACTTAGAGCTTAAGGAAGTGCCATTCTTGCCTGACCCCTTTCATTCATCTTTCATAAAAAGCATTATTTAAGTTTACATTATCGAAAAACTAGTCTAGCTTGCTGCGACCTTAACGATTTTAAAAAACTATTACGAGCCAGACTCTATGTATAAAAAACCCTGTTTCCTTACCTTTAGTGTGCTCTTGGCAAGTTTGAGCACCAGTGCGTTTGCCACCATACCCACTGTTCACAATACTGATGCAGCCTACTATTCCAATAACACGAACGGCAATACGAACGACGGGTTTACCATTGGTCTTACGTCAGTAGGAGATATGGCAGCTTTCAGCTCGACTAACTCGGGTTTTGTTAATGGCTTGGCAAGAGAGACTAATATCAGCATAAGTGAGCACACTTGGACATTTACCGCAGATAATACTGATCTTGCGACGTTTGACCTGGATCAGATTCGGGCCTTCGATTTTGGAAGTACACGTACCATGAATGTTGTGATTAATGCCAGTAATGGTGCACAAGAAACCTTTATGGTCGGTTCGAGTTCATTGTCAAACGTAGTCAGCCTGGATACTACAGCAGGTAGATTTGATAATATCACCCAATTCTCGGTTTCGCTCTCATTCCAGGGATCGAATGATAGTGTTAACGCTGTATTAAGCGGTTTTACCATATCCGATATCAGGGCGCTTGTATCTAATACGCCGCCAACCATAACGAGTGTGCCTGCGTCGGTAACGGTGACTGAAGATGTAGCCACCAGTATCGACTTATCTGCCAGCACTTTTGCTGATGCTGAAAACAATACTATAACTGCGACCCTGACTGCTGCCTCAGGCACTCTGGCCACCGCATCAGGTAATGGCACCGCCGCAGGCGTGACTGTCAGCGGTTCGGGAACAGCTGCTCTGGTACTTGCCGGTAGCCCAGCCAATCTCAATACTTTTTTAGATACCACCACCAATGTGAGTTATACAACGGCGCTAAACAATACAACCGCCACAAGCATTACTATCAGTGGTGGTGATGGTAATGGTGGCAACTTGACTACCACCCCTGGTATCACCGTTAATATCACCGCAGTGAATGATGCACCCACCATCACCGGTACGCCCGCAATGGTAACGGTGACTGAAGATGTAGCCACTGATGTCGATTTATCTGCCAGCACCTTTGCCGATGTCGATGGCGATACCCTAACCATCACCTTGACGGCTGCTTCGGGCACCTTAGCCACCGCATCGGGCAATGGCACCTCAGGCGGCGTAACTGCTAGCGGTTCGGGAACAGCTAGCTTGATCCTTGCCGGTAGCCCAGCCAACCTCAATACTTTTTTAGATACCACCACCAATGTGACCTATACCACGGCGCTAAACAATACAACTGCCACAAGCATTACTATCACTGGCAATGATGGCAATAGTGGTGACTTGACCACCAACCCTGGCATCACCGTTAATATCACCCCAGCGAATGATGCACCCACCATCACCGGTACGCCTGCAACGGTAACGGTGGCTGAAGATGTAGCGACTAGTATCGATTTATCTACCAGCACCTTTGCCGATATTGATGGCGATGCCCTAACCATCACCTTGACGGCTGCCTCAGGCACCTTAGCCGCCGCATCGGGTAATGGCACCTCAGGTGGTGTGACTGTCAGCGATTCGGGAACAGCTGCTCTGGTACTTGCCGGTAGCCCAGCCAATCTCAATACTTTTTTAGATACCACCACCAATGTGAGTTATACAACGGCGCTAAACAATACAACCGCCACAAGTATTACTATCAGTGGCAATGATGGCAATGGCGGCAACTTGACCACCAACCCTGGCATCACCGTTAATATCACTCCAGCGAATGATGCACCCACCATCACCGGTACGCCCGCAATGGTCACGGTGACTGAAGATATAGCCACTGATATCGATTTATCTGCCAGTACCTTTGCCGATGTCGATGGCGATACCCTGACCATCACCTTGACGGCTGCTTCGGGCACCTTAGCCACCGCATCGGGCAATGGCACCGCCGCAGGCGTGACTGTCAGCGGTTCGGGAACAGCTGGCTTGATCCTTGCCGGTAGCCCAGCCAATCTCAATACTTTTTTAGATACCACCACCAATGTGGCCTATACAACGGCGCTAAACAATACAGCCGCCACAAGCATTACTATCACTGGCAATGATGGCAATAGTGGTGACTTGACCACCAACCCTGGCATCACCGTTAATATCACTCCAGCGAATGATGCACCCACCATCACCGGTACGCCTGCAACGGTAATGGTGATTGAAAATGTAGCGACGACTATCAATTTATCTGCCACTACCTTTGCCGATATTGATGGCGATGCCCTAACCATTACCTTGACGGCTGCCTCAGGCACCTTAGCCGCCGCATCGGGTAATGGCACCTCAGGTGGTGTGACTGTCAGCGGTTCGGGAACAGCTGGCTTGATCCTTGCCGGTAGCCCAGCCAATCTCAATACCTTTTTGGATACCACGTCCAATGTGAGTTATACAACGGCGCTAAACAATACAACCGCCACAAGTATTACTATCAGTGGCAATGATGGCAATGGCGGCAACTTGACCACCACCCCTAGCATCACCGTTAATATCGCCCCAGCAGATAGAGATGCGCCCGTCTTACCCGCAGATACTACGCTCACAGTGACAGCGACACCCAATGGGGTGGCTATCAATTGGAACGCTGCGACCGATGCCAATCCAGTGACTTATACGGTGACGGTAACCGATACCATAACCAATAGTATCCAAACATTGTCAGTATCAGCGACCAGCGCCACTTTTAGTGACTTGGTGCCAGGCCACTCTCATACTATTAGCGTTGTTGTGGCAGATACGCAGAACAATCGCAGCAACTACACAAGCACGACGTTCAGAACATTGTCGGCAGTAGATGTCGATAATGACGGCCTCGCGGATAGTCTACAAAGCGCAGATAGTAGCGCTACAGACAGTGATGCCGATGGTATTAGCGATGATGTGGAAACCTTTATTGGCAATGGCGCTGATGTGACTCAAACTACCGATACCAATAATAATGGTATACCCGATGTCGTCGAAGTGGGCATTGGTTTAAACCCTGCTATCTCCAATCACAGTACGGTGTCGGTTGGTGACAGTCGCCCAGTGATTAGCCTGAGTACACCGGTTAATGTCATATCGACGGCGGTTTTCACGGCCGTGCCAGCTGCTACTGCCAGCAACAGTAATGGGTCAACCTCAGCGACACTGACTGTGCCTGCCTCAGCCTATTTTCGTACGGGTCGGTGTACTGGCACAGTTCTACCCGCTAATTTTGCATCCGCTTGTCAAGCTGTGCGACGTGATAATAACAATAACCTGTTACTGTTAGCGGGCGCCCACTCATTGTGGTGGATAGCCGTAGACAGTAATGGCAACTGGCCATTAGGTGGTGGTGCAACCCAGGTTATTAATGTGATACCGAGAGTATCCTTTAATTCGGAAAATATCACGACGTCCACCAATGGTACGGCGAGCGTGGTTCTGACCCTCAACGGTAACCCGGTTGATCGTACTTCCACCTTGACAGTGCCCTATAGGATAACAGCCAATAGTACCGGCAACTCAACCAATACCGTAAGCAGTACTGGCACTTTCAGCTTTGCGCCAAATCAGTTGAGCAGTCGTATCAACCTGGCCATTGGTGCCAATACTGGCAGTATTACTTTGCAGGTGAACAATAGCGCTGCGGTATTTGTACAAAACGATAACAATATAAACCCGGTTATTGAACGGGTTACCTCCGGAGCTAATAGTACCCAGACTATTAATGTTATCAGCGACAATATTGCACCACAAACAGAACTAACAGTAACGTCCACAATCAATAACAGCAGTAAAGCAGTTTCATCTGTTGTGGCAGGGAGTACCATTACTATCAACGCCAATGCCACAGATACCAATGGCGACACCCTGACCTATGACTGGAGTGCCTCCACAGGTATTGTTGTACCGAACACCAACACTCCATCGGTTATGGCTACGGCTCCGGCCCAGGCAGGTATTGCCGTGGTTATCTTATCTGTCTCGGATAGTGTTGCCACAGTACGCACGCAGTTGCAGCTTAGGGTATTGGCTGACCCTGGTTTGACTAACAGCTCGGATCGGGATAACGATGGAGAAGACGATATGGCAGAGGGCCTGGCTGATGATGACGGTGACCGGGTGCCCAACTTTCTTGAACGTCTGGATAACAATAGCCAGTTGCTGCCTATTGATACGGCTGAGTCTCGTTTTGTGACCTCTGAGCCAGGTGTCAGTTTACGTCTGGGTAATATTGCCTTTGCCTCGGCTGTCACGAATTCAAGCGCCGCGACGGGTTTTAATGCGGCAGTGACACCACAGGCACAGAATGCTTCTGGGTCTGAAATTCTTCCTGCTGATACCGTATCGCGTGTCGGCGATATTGTGGACTTTGAAGTGCTCAATCTGCCGGTAGCCGGTCAACAGGTCAATGTGGTTATTCCACTCAGTGTGCCCCTACCGATAAACCCGGTTTATCGAAAATATTTACCCATAGCACTGACTAATTCTGGTCGTTCGGGCTGGGTAAATTTTGATACCACCACAGTCAATAGCAATGGTGCCACTGATGCATTGGCATCGACGATGAGTATAGGTACGAGTACTTGCCCGGATTATGATGATGCCAGCTGGCAGTCAAATCTAGTGGTAGGCAATAACTGCTTACGCCTAACGATTACTGATGGTGGCCCCAACGATGCGGATAATGCCACCAATGGTCAAATAGCTGACCCCGGAAATGTTGGTAGTGGTAGTGACACTAGCAGCAGCAGCGGCGGCGGTGGTGGTGGTGGCGCCATGACTATTATCGAACTGACTGGTCTATTAACGCTGTTACTACTGTCGTTGTGGCTGCGTTTTCCTTGTATTAAGACGCGCGTCAGTAAAAAACACGTTCTAAAAGCGTGGTTTTGATTTCATCCTAGAAAAGCGTATAAAGCCAGCCTTCATAGAAGGCTGGCTATTGTAAAAACATAAGGAAAGAAAGGGAAAAAGGGAAAAGGGGTCAGGCTAGTTATTTATCATAGATTATGTCAATATCACCCCATGCCAAGACCTCACCGCATAGAATATGAAAACGCCTTCTACCATATAGGGAAAAGGGGTCAGGCTAGTTATTTATCATAGATTATGTCAATATCACCCCATGCCAAGACCTCACCGCATAGAATATGAAAACGCCTTCTACCATATAATAAACCGTGGTCGGGAGCGTAAGACGGTTTTTCATAGCGAAGCTTACTACCAAGCGTTTCTCGCCACATTGACCGAAGCCGCAGAGCGTTTTCACGCCGTGATTCACGCTTATTGCCTAATGGGCAATCACTACCACCTACTGCTGGAAACACCTGATGCTAACCTCAGTCGCATTATGCAGCATATCGATGGTGTCTATACACAGCGTTATAACCGCCTTAAAAAAACGGATGGCCCTCAGTTTAGAGGGCGATTTAAAGCCATCAATGTCGATGAAGATGCGTATCTATTACCCCTGTCTCGCTATATACATAGAAACCCCATTGAGACTAAACGACCTCTGGTTCAATCGCTAAAGAACTATCCCTGGTCTAGTTACCCGGCTTACATAGGAAGAGCATTGAACCCTGCTTGGTTGTGTCGTGATCGTGTTTATGCCTGTTTACCGGTGAAAAACGACTGTCAATGTTACACAGACTATGTAGACCAAGGGATTGATGAGGATATACAGCGCTTTTACGGCAAAAATAACCTATCGACGGTGTTAGGTGACAAGGTGTTCCGCTCACAGTTGGCCGAGTACAAAGAAAGCCAGAGTGGCGTTGATGTGCGGCCCCAATTGCGGGAAAAGGTAGCCAGCAGTGTGATAGTAAAAACGGTGGCAAATTGTTGCCGAGTGAGTGAAGGCAGTATTTCGGATAGTCAAGGTAAGGGAGGTAGCGCGAACACTCCCCGCAAATTGGCCATGTATTACTGCCAGCGGTTTGGTGATATGTCGTTAAAGGCGATTACTCAACATTTTGGGTTAAGTCACCCTGGTGGTGTGTCGAGTGCAATAGCTCACGTCAAGAAAGAGCTGGACAAGGGAGAACTTAAAGAGGTGATGCATCAAATTGAAAATCAGTTAAATAGTAAATAACTTGCCTGATGGGATGGACCCGCTCCCTTTGAATCGGCATCACAATGTGCCAAGATTGAGCGGTAACACAACCAATCTATTATCACCTAATAAAGGTAGGAGCGAGTCCATGAACGAGAATATCACCCGATTGGGTATTGATCTAGCCAAAAATATTTTTCAAGCACAGCACGTGAAGTGTTCAGTGCTTTGTATGATGAACGAGTGGAGATTGATAAACGCGTAACACACTACACAAAACGGTTAACCCAGTTGAGTAACCAGCATGAGCGCTGCTAGCAATTAAAAACACTGCCGGGTGTAGGGCCTCTGGTCGCCACTGCCTTGTTTACAGCAATGGGCGATCCGGGTTTTTATAAAAACGGGCGTGAGTTTTCCGCCTTTTTGGGTCTCATTCCTCGTCAATATAGTTCGGGGGGCAAAACGCAACTCAAAGGTATCAGTAAACGCGGGGACGAACACGTGCGCACTTTGTTGATACAGGGGGCGCAAGCGGCATTAAGTCGAATGCCTAAACACGATGATGGGCTAAGTCGTTGGGCCTGTCGTGTCAAAGCACGTCGGGGCCATTGTGTGGCGGCGGTGGCATTGGCCAATAAGCTCGCCAGAATTAGCTGGGCGGTAGCGGCTAATAATACAACTTACGTGCATAAAACAGTTTAATAACGTCGTTGAAGATTTCTTACCACGAGGTAGCGAAAGAGCAGTAAAGGGTATAACAGGTTAAACCGGCTCAGACAGAACCTGGAGGGGGTCATGGTCTTCACAGACCGATTGCTTGATGAGGTGTCTGAGCACGGTTCCCATTATGGCTCTGGACGGATAAACAAATACAATCCGTCCTATCGAGAAGCCGGATATATGACTGCTAACCTTATTTACTGTGTCTGCTCTGAACGCTAAAAAAATGAATGAACGATTAAAAAATTGTTGAATTTAACTGCGGGTCCATATATGACCCCAATGGCACTAAGTTAAGCCGCTTT
The DNA here is from genome assembly GCA_965277715.1 of Gammaproteobacteria bacterium. GTDB lineage: Bacteria > Pseudomonadota > Gammaproteobacteria > JBCCGL01 > JBCCGL01 > JBCCGL01. The sequence continues at coordinate 2,771,190 of OZ255836.1, read as the reverse complement.
AGCTTGCCAATATTCAGTTTTTAAAACGTTCCTTGGTCGAGTCATTAATGCCCGTGGTTTAGGTCGCCTTTTTACCACTCTTGGTTCAAACCTAAAAGGTCGATGAAGCACACGGTCATCCGCAATCGCTGCATATAAATAATCAAGATATTGCCGTCTTTTTTGTGCTGGACTCTGCCCACTACCAAGTGATGAAGTGCTTTGTCGGAGTGTTTGCAAAACACCTTTAAGACTTAGCCGATCAACCGGTGTGTCATGTCGGTATGAAGCGACACACATGATGTGCCTGATCGTGTTGTAAACAATCATGTGCATGATGATTTCCTTACGAACCATATCAGGTGTTTTACAGCGTAATATATCCATACCCATGGTGGTTTTAATATTGCGAAAATACAGTTCCACATTCCAGCGCTGTGCATAGAGGTCGATAATTTCTATAGCGGGATATTGCTGAGCATCAAGTAGTGTCGTGATGATATAAAAATGGTTCGTCCTAAATCCTTTTCGTACAATACTGACGTGTATTTGTCGTAAAGTTAAGGTCTTTGGAAGGTCGCTATGCTGCTCTTTTGTGTAACGGGTCGCTTTTGTGTGTTTAGGTTTTTGCCATTCAATATGAAGGTCATTATCGGCTATCTTCTTTTTGGCCTGGGAGGCAGTGCTGGGCGTTCTCCGCGCCAATGTAACGACACTGTCAACCGTTCGTCGAGAGAGGCAGTCAATATCGTAGAAGCTGCAAAAACCTTTATCACCTAAGAAAATGTCACCTTCATTGAAGGTATCCCATTGTTCTTCTAAAAGTCTTAGCTCATGACTTTTTTTATTTCCTAGTGCATAGCTCAGAATTAAACCGCTATAAAGATTAAAACAAGCTAAAAGCCGTGCTTGAGGAAATCCGCATCCCTGTGTTTGTGATTTTGGTTGTGGGTAAGTTTGTTGATTCGCGGGCGTATCGGGCATGGATAGGCCTGTCCCATCGGCAACGATAACCGGTCGACCTTGGAGCGCTTTGGGTTGAGGTGTCGATAATCGACACGTCCCTGAAAATACGTTTTTAAGATCGTCCATGGGTAGTTTTTTACGTGCTTGGCAATAGGCGGAGGTGGATGATGAAGGTATGGGAATGCCTTGGTTGTGGGCGACATTTTGCAGTTGTCTAACGACTTCTTTACAGCCACCATCGGCGTTTATTATTTGTTAAAAAAACAACCAGAAAGTATTTTCTTTACTGAAAATACGTCGACGACTATTCACACCACAATCATTCGGTTTAAGAATATTCGTGGGTATGATATCGCCAAGAAAAACAGGTAGTTCACTCAGTGATTTGTGACGTATTTTTGCTATCTTATCGTGCAAGATTTGAATGGCTGAACGGGGTGTTTTGCGGAGTGTTTGGATGTTAAATCCGGGTAGAAATAAGGTTGTATTTTTCATACAAAATTATAACATTTCAGCCTGTTTTGTTGGGTTTATTACAGTTATTTTTTCGTTTATTTTACCCGCTAAAACCGCTTAACTTAGTGCCATTGATATATGACCCCTTTCACTTCACACACTGATTGGCGATGCCAACACAATGGCGGAACTGGGCCAGCATTTTGGTGGGCCACTCTACCAACGCGAAGTGGAATACCTGATCGAGCACGAATGGGCATCCAGCGCGGATGACATTCTGTGGCGGCGCAGTAAAAAAGGCTTGCATGTACCTAAGGGGGCTGAGCTGGCTTTGCAGGCGTTTATTGATAACTATTTGCGCGCTTAATGGACAAGTTATTACCGTAGAGGTACCAATACCGTTCTAATTACACGCACAGCGAAGAAAATGAAGTTGATCAGAGAGGTTTTAATAAACGCCAAACGTGGCGAACAGCAGACGCCGTTAACACGCTCGATATGTATGTACCTGTGTCGAGAGATAGATGGTCGCTGGCTCAGGAAAATTGCTGAAGCATTTGGATTAAGGCGATGGGAATACCTCGACAATTGTTGGAAACCTGAAGAGGAGTATTTTGACGAATCAAGTGTTGATGAAAATAACCTGGCGTTTAAAATATGCTTGCCTTCTTTTTTCTTTTCTCACTCACCCGTGGATCAAATAAACGAGGCCATATTATGGCCTCGTTTATTTTTATCGATTTGCCTAGGAAGGCGGTTGATTAATTAACGCTTTTACAGAATCATAGTCTACATAATAATTTCTTCTTCCAGGTGACGATCTATAATCTGGCTTAAATTCTGTTACTGTATAAAGATTACCCGTCTCCCTATCATGATGTAGATTCTCACAACCTACTAGCCAGTTTTTAGCATTATTATTTTCAGGTGAAGTATCTGTTCCATCAAAATATTCTGATATTTTATCAGTCTTATAGTCATCTAATTTACGAATATCCCTACTATATTCAATTCCAATCAACTGATAACTTTTATCAGCCCAAGAGCGGCTGATCATTAAAACATTATCAGTGATCGTCGCTCCTTGAATACGAGAAACTGTCTTATTTTTATGTTCACCAGATGGATACATCGGTTCAATTTGATAAGTCTTGGCAGTTGTATCGATAAAGGGAAAAGATGGCCCGTTCGTGTTTATTGGAAATAGCCACATCATAGATTTCCCCCCTGCGTTGTATTTAGATTCGTCGCTTTTATAAAAATTACCCGTTAAGAAATAAGATGTATTATCAATCATCGCCACAGACAAATAACTCAAATTAACATTACTCGGTGTATCGACAGTAAACACTCCCACTTCTGGCAGCATATAACTATAGTCGAGTATAAAGCTACTGGCATCAGTTGCAATATCCTGAGTGTTTTTGTTTACCTCGAGAATGTTATTGAGGGAAAATACTCTCATTCCCTTATCCGAGCCAATCTTATCCACCATGTATAAATAGTCTCCCACTATAGTGATACCTCCAGCATGAGACGTGATACCCTCATATTTTCCTGCTGAATTACGCTCAACGGGTACAACATTAACATAGGCATTAGTATTGGTATCTGCGATTGTTAATTTACACTTATCTTTATTGGTTGAAGTAGCATCATTTGTAAAATACCAGCTATTGATGATGTAGTCCCCCTTCTTGGTAACACCCTGTGGCCTCCTGTCTTTGTTGTCACTTTCAGGTGAAGAAAACTCAAAATAATGCAGATCAAGCCCCAATTGCTTGAAAAGAGGGGGAGGATTTTTTAACGCTTGTAGACCGTAGAAGAGTGACTCAATTGATAATGACGTGGGGCGAAAGTATTGAGTCGAGGTAATATCGATATTGTTTTTTGGTAGCATAAGGTAACCCTAAAATTAGTTAGGTAATTAAGCACAGTTGGCTTGGTGTAGTAGGAGTTTTAATTGGTATCGTTTAGATTTTTTGCCAACCAATAACCTACTACTTAAAATTGTAGTATACTTTGGGAAAGTTGCACCGCAAATCAAGAAAGCAGGCACCAAAAAAATATTCAAAAGGACAAGCACTTTTACTGCTGGCGGTATGGATATTCGATGGGTTTATGTCCGGCGTGCCCAAAGAGCTGGATGAAACCGCGTATATCGACGGCTATTCATTTCCACGCTTCTTCCTGCGAATCTTCTTGCTGACCATCCACTCGGGCATTGGCGTGGCGGCATTCTTTTGTTTTATGTTCTCCTGTGTGGAGCTGTTACTGACGAAAACCCTGACCTCGGTGGCGGCAAAGCCCATCGCCGCGACCATGACCAAGACCAAGACCGCCAGCTCCTCTGGCTACGAGCTTGGCCTATTGGCCGCCGCTGGAAAAACGAAGGGGGTCAAATATCATCTTACACATTTAATTATTGCGTTCTCGATATTATTTGCTATATGGCTTGCTTGAAACTTAATCCAGAGCGGGTGGTTTTTCCGGGAGTTCTTTAAATCACATTTTTAATATTTGTGCCTGACTCTTGATCCAATTGCTGAGAAAAAACAAAAACTACTCACGAACCTCAGACAGCCCTGTACTCCCATATTCTTCATATTCCAGTGCGGCATCTAAAATTTCCAAAAGGTAGTGCAGGCCCGTTGTTGAACGATGGCCTAGTTGGAGTACTTCGCCATAGGCTTGCTGCTCACCTGTTAATTCGGTGATTAATGCCAGAATATAGCGACAGCGGAATAAGGTATCGGATGCGCCATTACGGTCAATTAGCGGGTTAATCCGCCCGGCCTGTTTGCGATCGATGATTATTCTGTTTTGTGTTTCGTGTGCAGGCTCTGCTGTTGTTCTGGTCGTTAGGTGTGATTTTTGGCTGGGGTTTTGCATAGTGATGCTCAATAAATTCTGTTGGTGTTGACTTAAATTCAGGTGTAGCAAGTGGTTTTTTATTTCATATCAATAAAACGAAATTTAAATTCGTTTTTATGGAAGTACAACTTCAATATTCTGTTTGCCTCGATATTGGAGGCGTGAATGCAAGCAAACTTGAAAACACAGTTTGGCCTTAAGCTTAAAGTGCTTCGCAAACAAGCGGGTTTAACGCAAGATCAGCTTGCCGAAAGCACGGGTTTGACTGTTGAATCGATTAGTAATATTGAGCGAGGTGTATTTGGCCCTAAGTTTGATAACCTGGAAAAGATCGCGAGGGGGCTGAGTGTCGAAGTAAAGGCATTATTTGAATTTGAGTAGTACTGCACGGACAGCCACAGTTTGTATATTGAAATAGCATACTTAACACTACTATTCAAAAGGGCAGGCACTTTACTGTTTGGGGTTTCGCTCGCGAAGTGTAAGTGTCTTTCTCTGCTGTGTGCTAGTAAAAAGGAATTCGCTCGCTGTGCACAGCATAAATAAATACACCTGCGCCCCGCGAACGAACCCCCTACAGCACCACGAATAAATACAAAGGTTAGTAAAAGGTGAGCTAACGTCTACTCTTTTTCTATGTGGGCAGCGTAGGGTGTTATGGAACACACACAAAATAATGTCCACTCTTATAATGTTATTTAAATAATAGGCTATGTGTTAATGACACACTCAGCCAACTCAGCTATAAGGTAAATCGATACATTTGCAAACCCCGGAAGTTATTTCGTGCACGTTCCTAAGCATAGCTAGTGTTCATTGGTCTTTAAGCAGCTCAGCATTTGTGCTGATTTACATAGCCGTTCTATGGCATATTCCTGCTATTTTCCACCACAAAAATCCAATTGCCGCCAGGCTTCATAAACGGCTACCGCCACGCTATTGGATAAATTCATACTACGCGAGCCTTCACGCATTGGTAGTCGTATGCGCTGTTTGTCGGGGAGTGATTGCAGGTAGTCTTTGGGCAATCCCCGTGTTTCAGGGCCAAACAGGAATGCATCGTTATGCGCGAAGTTTACCTCGCTATAGATACGCGTGGCGTGGGTGGTAAAGGCGTATAGCCGATTATGCTCAACACCACGGCAAAATGCCTCGATGGAGTCGTGTTCGCGTATGTTTGCCCATTCCCGGTAGTCGAGTCCTGCACGACGCAGGCGCTTATCGTCCATTTCAAAGGCCAGGGGGCGAATTAGATGTAACTGTGCACCGGTATTCGCACACAGGCGAATAACATTGCCCGTATTGGGTGGGATTTCAGGTTGATATAAAACAATATGTAACATCGATTGGTAAAAAAGGTAATTTTTCACAGATTCGCTATGGCGATACGCATAATATTGCAAGCCACAGGAAAGTTCACTGTTGTTTAATAACCCCGGTTCTAATGGTGGATTTTTGGTGTAGGGTGGCAGGGAGGCATAGCGTTGTGTAGTTGGTTCGTCTCCTGCTGATACAGACAGGGAACGGGTTTATATAGGTGGTGATACGCAAGGATTACACGGACAATTAAGGACACTTTCGGGGTGCTGCTGGTGTTAGTTAATGATGGGTATTCCAGCACAGGCTCAAAGGAACCCATCGGCTGATCTGAGGGCATATAAGGATGTATGCCCCCATGATCTAGAGTAAGCTCCCTCCGGCAACTGATTCCATACCAACCCTGACCGGCCAGCCTTAGACGCCCTCGCTACGATTCAACTGCAGAATTTAGGTTTAAGGGTTGGCTGAGCGACAAGGGCAATCGCTACCCACTATCGATGGGTTGATAGCAGCTTGCAGGCTGGTGCACAATTGTATTGTCATCACCAAAAATGTAATCGATATGCCTCCATGCCCGATTGAATTATTAAACCCACGGTTATTAACAACATAACATGGCTAACTCACCTCACCAGCGCGTACACTCAACCTGCCCACACGACTGCCCCAGCACCTGTGCACTGGAAGTCGAAGTGGTCGATGCGCACACGATTGGCCGCGTCTACGGCGCCAAAGCCAACAGCTACACAGCCGGGGTTATTTGCGCCAAGGTGTCGCGTTACGCTGAGCGCATTCACCACCCCGACCGACTCACCCAGCCATTGCGACGCGTGGGCGCAAAAGGAAAAGGTATCGGGGCCTTTGAGCCGATTGGCTGGAATGAAGCGCTCGATCAGGTAGCAAAACAATTTTCTACCGCTATCGACAGACACGGCGGTGAAACCCTGTGGCCCTACCACTATGCGGGTACGATGGGCCTGGTACAGCGCGATGGTCTCGACCGCTTTCGCCATTTGCTAAAAACCTCACGCCAACACTCGACCTTTTGCGTCACCCTGGCAGACGCGGGCTGGATTGCAGGCACAGGCAAAAAACGCGGCGCAGATCCGCGCACAATCGCCGACAGCGATTTGATTGTAATCTGGGGAGGTAACCCGGTCAGCACCCAAGTCAATGTTATGCACCACATCGCGAAGGCAAAACGCCACCGCAATGCCAGGCTGGTGGTAATCGACCCCTACCGCACGCCGACAGCAGAAAAAGCCGATATGCACTTAATGTTGCGCCCAGGCAGCGATGGCGCTCTGGCCTGCGCGGTGATGCACGTGTTGTTTCGCGATGGCCTGGCAGACCGCAAATACCTCGAAAAATACACTGACGTACCCGCCGAACTGGAACAACACCTAAGCACCCGCACCCCGCAGTGGGCCGCAGACATCACTGGCCTGAGTGTCGATGAGATCGTCCGTTTTGCACATCTCTATGGCAATACACAGCGCAGCTTTATTCGTATCGGCTATGGTTTCTCCCGCTCGCGCAACGGCGCGGCCAACGTTCATGCAGTGACCTGTCTGCCTGCGGTCAGTGGTGCCTGGCAATACCCCGGCGGTGGCGCCCTGTACGGCAACACCGCGCTGTATACCATCGATAACACCCTGATTACCGCATCCGATTGTCTGGATGCCAGCACGCGGGTATTCGACCAGTCGCGTATTGGTGATGTGCTGTGCAACAACCCGCAGGATTTACAGGGCGGCCCGCCGGTCACTGCCTTGTTTATTCAAAACACCAACCCACTGGTCGTCGCGCCGGAGACCTTAAAAGTACAGAACGGTTTGTCACGCGAAGATTTATTTATTTGCGTCCACGAACAGTTTATGACCGAAACCGCCGCGATGGCTGATATCGTGCTTCCCGCCACTATGTTTCTCGAACACGACGACCTCTACCAGGCCAGCGGGCACACCCACGTACAGACCACCCGCAAAGTCATTGAGGCGCCCGGTGAGTGCCGCAGTAATCACTGGGTGTTACAACAACTGGCCAAGCGGCTGGGCCTCTCTCACCCGTCATTTGAACTGGATGAACGGGCGCTTATCGATAAAACACTGCGCAATTCCAACCTGCCAGACGAGCAAACCCTCTTCGATAAACACTGGCACGACTGTGGCCTGGACTTTAAAAACAGTAACTTTTTAAACGGCTTTGAAACCCCTGACAAAAAATTTCATTTCAAGCCGGATTGGTCGCGGGTCGGTGCCGATACAGCCGCTATGCCCACATTGCCAGACTATATGCCGGTAATGAACGCGGCAGACCGGCAACACCCCTTCCGCCTGGTCGCGGCACCTGCACGCAACTTCCTCAACACCAGCTTTACCGAGACACCCACATCGGTACAGCGCGAGGGGCGGCCCACGCTACTGATACACCCACAGGACTGCGCCCGTTTAACCATTCAGGATGGTATGCGCGTGCGGGTTGGCAATGCATTAGCCACTATCGTATTGCACGCCAGGGTATTCGACGGCTTGCAAGCCGGGGTGGTGGTGATTGAAAGCCTCTGGCCAAACGCGGCGTTTGAGGAGGGCGTGGGTGTCAATGCCCTTATTTCTGCCGAGCCGGGCAAACCCAATGGGGGGGCCGTTTTTCACGACACGGCGGTATGGATTAAGGCGTTGAATTAATGCCTGTTAACGCTAACATCAAGTTGTTGAAAAGAGAACGTACGAAGGCGGTGGGTGTATGAGCGAACTCATCCTCTACACCACGGAAGACGGTAGCGGCAAGATCCAGTTGCGGGCGCAGGGTGATACGGCCTGGCTGACCCAACTGGAAATGGCGGAACTGTTCAATGCCACCAAGCAGAACATTGCGCTGCACTTGAAAAACATCTTTGCTGGTGGCGAGTTGACTCCCGAGGCAGTTGTCAAGGAATCCTTGACAACTGCCTCGGACGGCAAGGCCTACCGAACCAAACTCTACAGACCAGCGAGTTTTATATTGGCTTTGATCAACGCCGCAAAGCGCAAGAGGCGCTGGAGGCCGACCAAGCCGATGAAGCAGAGCTCAAGGCGTTGGAAAATAAGATCAAACATCGCTCAATCGATTAGCAACCTGGCAACACACGACGCACCATGACCCAAGAACAACTCAACCACCTCGGTAAAACCCTCTGGGATATTGCCGATCAGCTACGCGGCGCGATGAATGCCGATGACTTTCGCGACTATATGCTGTCGTTTTTGTTTTTGCGCTATCTCTGATAACTACGAATTGGCTGCGCAAAAAGAACAGGGGTTGCCGCCGATTCAGTGAGGCCTGCCAGGTGATTAATAACCGTCAAATAGAAGGTAAACCTCCTTACAGTGCAGGCAATGCGGGCTTTTCTCATTCCTCCAAAGTAGGTTTAGACCCCATGTATTAACTTGCACACAAGTCACTACATATCAGGAGCCTGTGTAGTATATTGTCAAGTGCCATTCTTATGAATCGTGAACCGGAAAGGTAAAGTGCTATGAATACTCAAAAGATTGCTGCTTTTTCAGATGGCGATAAAGGTGGAAATCCCGCTGGTGTTTTAATTTCTGAAAGCCACCCCAGTGATGCCGATATGCAGAAAATTGCGGTTGAAGTGGGTTTTTCAGAGACAGCGTTTGCAGCTCCCGTTAACGGAGCTTTTCGCGTTCGCTATTTTTCGCTTGAATCTGAGGTGTCTTTTTGTGGTCATGCGACAATTGCTCTCGGTGCGGCTTTAGCCCTCGATAAAGGCGATGGCATTTTCAATCTGGTACTGAATGACGCTGATATTACGGTTGAAGGCCGCCGACATGACGGCATTGTATCAGCCGCACTACAGTCGCCATCTACGTACAGCACGGAGGCGTCGCCTCAATTGGTCGCGGAGGCGCTCGATTTGTTTGGCTATACAAAAGACGATCTGGATCCTGATATTCCGCCCGCTTTTGTAAATGCGGGTGCAAACCATCTCGTGTTTGGGCTGAGGACACGAGAAGCTTTAGCCACTATGGCGTACGACTTTGCGTTGGGTCGCGACCTGATGAATCGAGCGGAATTGGTGACTATCCTTTTAGCCTATGCAGAAACACCGCAACGTTTTCATACGCGTAACCCATTTGCGTCAGGTGGCGTTTACGAAGATCCGGCAACAGGTGCTGCAACGGCTGCCTTTGCTGGTTATCTACGTGATATTGAATGGCCACACAAGGGCGTGATAGATGTAATACAAGGTGAGGATATGGGTATGCGCTCTCTGTTAAGAGCAGAAATACCGCCTGTCCGTGGTAGTTCGATTCGTATTTCTGGAACAGCCAGGGTAATGTAAATTTGATACTAAAATACACGAAAGCCTGCCACGTCAATAAAGTCGATTTGTGGGGTATCTCTGAGCGCGGTGGAGTGCACCCCGCAAAACGTCAGTGTCAAACCTGGGTTAAACCCTTAACCTACTTCAAATGCACCTGCGACAAATACGCCAGCGACTGCATTTCACGCAACCGGCTGACCGTTCGTTCAAATTCAAAACCTAAACGCGACCCTGTATAAAGTTGTTCCGGTGGTACGTCAGCCGAGACGATCAACTTGATATTGCGGTCGTAAAATTCATCGATCATATTGACGAAACGCCGCGCTGCATCGTCGTGCATTTTGCCCATTTGTGGAATGTTGCCCACGATAACGCTGTGAAAGTATTGCGCGATTTCGATGTAGTCGTCTTTCGAGCGCGGGGTATTGCACAAGGTTGAAAACTCAAACCAGGCGATGCCATCCGCCCACATAACGACGGGGATTTCACGGTGGTTGACGATGATAGAAGACGAACCACGGTGCCGCTCAACAGCGGCAATGGTGTGAAAATTTTCCTCCAACAATTGATCGGTATCGGCATCCAGCGGTGTGTGGTAAATCTCAGCCTGCTCCAGGGCGCGCAATCGGTAGTCCAGCTCGCCGTCCATATTCACCACATCGGTGTAGGTTTTAATCAATTCAATAGCGGGCACAAAACGCTGGCGTTGCAGACCATCGCGGTACAGGTTGTCCGGGGCGATGTTGGAGGTGGTCACCAGCGCCACACCGCGCTCGAACAGGCCTTTGAATAAACCCGCCATCAGCATCGCGTCAGTAATGTCGCTGACTTGCATTTCATCCAGGCAGAGGATGCGGGTGCGACTGGCAAACCGTTCGGCGACAATTTCCAGCGGGTCGCTCACGCCTTTTAGGGTATTGAGTTCATCGTGCACCAGGCGCATAAAACGGTGAAAGTGTACGCGCAGTTTGTCGTCAAATGGCAGGCCGTCGACAAACATATCCAGCAGGTGGGTTTTACCCCGGCCAACGCCTCCCCAGATATACAGGCCACGCGGCACTACCCGCCCTCTGCGCGTGCCACTCAGTAGCGAGAAAAACCGTGCGATGCCGGTATTATCGGCATTCAATCCGTCGACCAGATCGTGGTGAAGGCGGTCGAGGTGACCGACAATGATCGCTTGAGCCGGGTCGTATTCAAACTCGCCACTATCCAGCAACTGCTGGTAGTGTGATTGTGGGGTTAAAGCTGTCAATGGGGTTTCAGTGCATTCAGTAGTTATAGTGGGTTCAATTGATTATTGGGTTGGTCTATATATTCATCGGTGGCCGGTAATCACACCACCCAAGTGCCTCTTCCAGTTGCGCTGAGACTTGTAGCACATGGTGATCCTGGCAGGTGTGCCCCGCCAGTTGCACGGCACAGGGTAAGGTGTTTTTGGTCAATTGCACCGGCAGTGATGCCGCTGGCTGACCGGTGAAGTTACACACCTGCGCAAACGGCGCAAAGGCGTAGCCCCGGTTTGCCCAGGTTTCATAATCAAAGGCCTCTGTGCGGCTGTCAAGCGAACCCAGTGGGATGGGGTCACTGCCCAATGCGGGGGTCAATAACAGATCCATATTCGCCATCGATTGCATCAGTTTAACGCTGTTGCCGTGGGCGCGCAGGCGCGCCTCATGGTGTTGCATGGCGGTCATGGTGCTGACGCGGGCGCGTAGATAGCGCGTGAGTGCCTCTTGCTCATCGTATGCCGGCTCGCGACCCATTGCCGCAATCTGCCGCTCAATTTCGTAGACGACATCCAGCATCCACAGCGTTTCTGACCAACTGCCAAGATCCAGATCACTGGGGTACTGATACTCAAACAGTTCATGGCCACTGGCCTCAAGTAGCTTGCTGACTTTTTGCACCGCCTGCTGCTGACGCTCAGGCACGGTTTCGCCAGTAGGGGTTTGCACGCAGACACCAATGCGTAGCGCGGGCAGCGGTGTTTGCAGGCAATCGAGGTACGAGGCCACCTGTGGCACCACCCGATAACGGCTACCCAGTAGTGGTTTGGCCGTTATATCGAGCACGGCGGCGCTATCTCGCACACTGCGGGTCAACACATGGTCTGCATTAAAGCCGCTGGCAATTTCTGCGGCACCCGCATCGACCGGGCTAAGGCCACTCGTCGGTTTAAACCCAAAAACCCCACAGCACGCGGCGGGAATACGGATAGACCCGCCCAAATCGGTGCCGTGCGCGATGGGCACCATAGCCGCTGCTACCGCAGCGCCAGCACCACCACTGCTACCACCAACGGTCAGGGCAGGGTTCCAGGGGTTGAGTGTCGGCCCGCGAAAGGTCGGCTCACACACATAATCTTCGGCAAACTCCGGGGTATTGGTTTTACCCATGATCACTAGCCCGGCCTGTCGCCAGCACTGCACAATTTCGCTGTCCGGTTTCGCTGGCACTGTACTAAAAAAACGGCTGGAAAACGTCGTCGGCATATCGTGTGAAAACACGTTAACGTCTTTGAGTAAAAAGGGTACGCCAGATAAAGGGCCATCGATGGCCGCTGTCGACACCTTGCGTGCCGGGGCAAAGTTTTTTATCACGACAGCATTCAGGTGAGGGTTGAACGCATCGATAGCCGCAATCGATGCCTCCACTACCTCTTCACGGGAAAAGTCACCCCGCTTAATCGCGGCAGCAAGCCCGATACCGTCAAATTCAGTGTATTCAGATAGATGCATTCCAATAGACCGCGTTACGTTTAAGCCGCCTGCACAATAGCCTCCGCCGCGACAACTGGCAACCGAATAAGGAACTGCGTGCCAACCCCCACCTCACTCTCGACCAGAATATCGCCCGCGTGATCCTGAATAATACCGTACACAATCGCCAGGCCCAGCCCGGTGCCCTGGCCAACCGGCTTGGTGGTAAAAAAGGGATCAAACAACTTATCGATATTTTCCTGAGAAATACCTTTGCCATTGTCCTTTATCCTGATTTCGACATGCTCACTGCAGTGCTGGGTGGTGATATCAATCACCCCCTTGTCTTCAATTGCATGGCTGGCGTTAACGACCAGATTGAGTAATACCTGGTTTAGTTGTCCTGGATTACAGGGGATATCCGGCAATGACTGTAAATCTGTTTTCACTTCACAGCGGTATTTCAGTTCATTGTTAGCCATTTTTAAGGTGGATTCGATGCACTTATTAATGTCGGTCAGTTGACGCTCACTGTTATCGACGTGTGAAAAATCTTTCAGGCCCTGGACAATATCGCGCACACGCGTTGCCCCCTCGATTGAATCGCTGAGTAAGGCGGTAATATCTTCGTGAACAAAGTCGACATCCTCTTCCTCAGAGAGTTGCCGTATCTCCCCGGCGATGCGCGCACGTTCACCTTCATCGTTACTGTTGAGGTAGGCGGCATACTGCTCAAGCAGGGTTTGATACAGGGTGATATAACCCTGCAACGACTCAAGGTTGCTACTGACAAAACCCACCGGGTTATTGATTTCATGGGCCACGCCAGCCGCCAACTGCCCCACCGAGGCCATTTTCTCTGATTGCAGCAATTGCGCCTGAGCCTTTTTGATTTTCTCATAAGCGCACGATAATTCCCGGTGTTTTTCTTCCAGTGTGGCGGTGCGCCTGGCAACGCGGTCTTCAAGCGATTGATTGAGTTCCTGTAACGCTTTTTCGTGCTCGTCCCGCTTGCTGCGAAACGCCTTGAGGTTGACCGCCATGCGATTAAATGCACTGGCCACTTCGGCAATCTCATCCTTACCTTTTATCGGTACTTCCACATTCAGCTCGCCTTTGGAAATTGAGCGCGCCGCATGGCGTAGCGATTTCAACTGCCCGGTTAAATAAGCACCCAGAAAATAGGAGAACAACGCCACCAGGCACATCTCAATCACGGCGATAATCGCACTCAATTGTTGCGCCTCGGCAATCGCCACATCGATGCTTTGGGTACTGATACCCACCTCTACACGACCATAAACAATCCCGCTTTCCTCAATATCTGCGTAACTGTTAAACACACTGCCCGTTACTCCCTGCAAGGTACTGTCGGCTTTAAAGCGTTTGCTGAGTTGCTGTTTATCCCCCGCCTCGGCAAATAGCGCATCATCTGGCCCTATAACGCGGGCATATACCATGCCGGGGTTTTTCATTACCTCGCTGGAAAACGTTTCCAGCGAGGCCAGGTCATACGACAGCACGGCATCTTTTGAGGTGGTGGCAAACAGCGACGCCACCGTTTCGGCGCGCTGGATCAAACCCTCCTCGTTAGTATTCTGCATATAGCGCAGCACTGTGCTCACCAAGAATACCAGCAGAACAGCCTCAATGGCCGCGACCCCCAATATGGTTTTTAGCCTGAGCGACATGTGCTATCCAACATGCAACCGCCTGTGCGTACTGACAGTTTATTTTACCAGTTGATCGAGTAGCGCAATGCCGAGGTCGCGCACATCGTTCCAGTCGTCATTAACGGCAGCTTGCATCCCTTTAAAGTTAATGGTTTTTAACAGTGCCTGTCCCGCCGGGTCATCATTCATACCCAGCATCGCCTGTTGTACTTTGGCGACGGTATGCGCAGAGACCCTTGGGTGTGCAGCGATGGCATGGGGGGTATAGGTATTGGTTGTCCACAATACTTTAAGGCTCTCCCGCACAGCGGGGTCAGTGTTATTAAAGGTGCGCATGACGCCACCACCGGCAGGGAACACCCCTCTGGACACACCGAGGTAAACCGAATCATGTGAAGACACATATTTTGGTTGGTAGTGAATATTTTCCCGTTGCAATTGGGCGCGAGGCAACACACTGGCCGCAAAAGCCGCCGGTGACGGAAACGCCAGGTTTTCATCTGCCAACTGGGACAGCTCAGTTAACGGGCTGTCTTTTCGCACGACAACAATGCCTTTAATTTTCTTATCTTTTTGGCGTGCAAAGGCAACATACCCTGGCTGTCGATTAAACACCGTATAGTGATAGGGGTTCATATAAGAGATATCATAACGCCCCTCTGACAGGCGTTTTTCAAACGTCGGTATGTCTTTAGCTGTCGTAAATTGCAGCTTCACGCCAGATTTTTCACTGAGATAAGCCAGCACCGGCGACCAAAGTCGTGCCAACTTACTGGCTGATTGTTGTGGCACTACACTAAAGGTGAGTGATTCTGCCTGCGCCATTGCAGGCAGTGACAAGGTAAACGCGATAACCAACGCGGCTATTTTATTCATAGGAGCTTATCCAGGTAGGCACATGGAATAGTGTTGTCGGCTACCGAATAAAATACTTGAATCTACATTCCATCAAAACGGTTGGCGTACACCTGTATTAATCAGCGGGGCGCCACCACACCCCAATCTCAAACCGATCAACACACTACCCAAAACCCCCTCTAAATTATTCTGCACAACCGCCGATACAGTAAGCAACTGCCCAAACGTATCGCCTCAGGCGCCCCCATTATAGAGAAACACCAATGGATTCAACGACAACGCCACATACGCAAGACCCCACACCACAGGACCCGGGGTTGCAAAACACCAGGTTGCAAAACACCGGGCAGGCACCCCAACCGGTAGTACTCTGCGTGGATGATGAGCAAAGCATCCTAACTTCCCTAAAACGCGCACTGCGCAAACAACCCTACCAATTACTTATCGCCAATAGCGGCCAGGAGGCACTCGACATAATGGCCGGGCGCGGGATCGATTTAATCATCTCAGATATGCGCATGCCCAACATGGACGGTGCCGAGCTACTAGGCAACGTATTCAATCGCTGGCCCAACACACTGCGTATTTTATTGACCGGCTATTCCGACATGGAATCAACCGTCGCGGCAATCAACAAGGCACAAATTTACCGTTATATATCAAAACCCTGGAACAATGATGAGCTGGTCGTCACTATCAACTCAGCACTCGAACACAAAAAACTCCGCGATGAACACGCGGTGCTGACCGCCCTGACCCAAAAGCAAAACAGCGAATTGGTCGATCTCAATGAAAACCTTGAAACAAAGGTCAAAGCGCGCACACTGGAAATTGCCAAAGCAACCAAACTGTTAAATAAATCGTTTGCCCAGCTCAAAGAGAGCTATAAACATTCGATCTCGGTATTTTCACAGTTGATTGAATTGCGCGAGGGCCGCTCTTCATTGCACGGGCAACACGTTGCCACCTTATCAGAGGCTATCGGCAAAGCACTCAATCTGGATGACGATGCTTTATCTGACCTTGCCAATGCAGCGTTACTACACGATATAGGCAAGCTCGGCTTTTCAGATGAACTGAGCACAACCCCCTACAACCGCCTGGATAAAGAGCAACAGGAACACTACCAGTCACACCCCCGCATCGGCCAGGCCGCACTGCTCTCTATCAACGCCCTGGACAAAACCGGCATCATTATTCGTTCACACCATGAGTACTACAATGGCAAAGGCTTCCCCGATGGGCTCAGCGGTGAGGATATTCCACTCGGCGCACGTATCCTCGCTGTCGCCAGCGACTTCGATGATCTGCAAAACGGCATTTTCCTCGGCGATCAGTTATCGCAGGCTGAAGCCGTCGCCTATATCAAAAACCAGGTAAACAACCGCTACGACCCACAGGTAGTCAACGTCTTTTGCAGAGTGATCAACGCTCTCTCAGGGCAAACACGCACCTTGAAAGAAATGAAAGTCAACCATCAGGATCTGGTGCCCGGCCTGGTGGTGACCAGGGATATTACCGCCGATAACGGTATGTTATTGCTTAGAAAAGGCCAGCAACTCAATGAATCATTGATACAACGCATCCAGCTTTGTCTGGAGGACGACAGCGGGTCACGGATAATTTATGTGGCCGGAAACACCCAGACCCCGCCAAGCGATCACTAATGCAAAACGCCACTGAACAAACGATTTTATGCGTGGATGATGAGCAGAGTGTCCTCAACGCACTCAAGCGCTGCCTGCGGTATCTGCCATTGACTGTTATCACCACAACCTCCACCAGCCGTGCACTCCAATTGATCGCCGGGCAAACCATTGCGGTGGTTATTTCAGATTACCGTATGCCGGAAATGTCAGGCGTTGAGTTTTTATTTCTGGTGCGCGAGATGAAACCAGAGACAAAACGCATATTACTCACCGGACAAGCCGATATTAATGGTGTCATATCAGCCGTTAACGACGGCGGAGTACATAAATTCTTTGCCAAGCCGTGGGATAATTTTACGCTTGCCAATGCCATCCAGGAGTGCATCAGTTTATATTCACTGGAACAGGAAAATCAGTTTTTGAGTGAGCAATTACTCGAAGCCAACAACGAACTCTATTTATTGAATTCCAACTTATCAACACAATTGGATGACACCACAAAGAAGCTGGATAAAAGCCAGTACTACGATATGGAAACTGATTTACCCAACAACAAATTATTAATAAAAGGGGCAGTTAAAAGTATTGAAAGATGCACGTATTCAAATCAAAAGATCATCTTCATCGCAATTGGAATACTCGACCATGAGTTGCTTAATGAGGGTCTGGGTAAGAACCAGTACAACAATATTATTCGCAGCATCGCCGGGCAAATAAAGCGTAAACTTCGATCGAGCGATATAATGGCCCGCGTGCGCACCGATGCCCTATGCATATCGACGATAAAAAATGGTTCTACTGATGAAATACTTGAATTTGCTCAAAGACTTATTCAGCCTGTTTACAGTGATCAGGATAGTGCTTTGGGGAAAACGTATTTTAATATCTGTGCAGGTATCAGTGTCTATGGCAAACACGGCTCCAGTGCGCCACAGTTAATCGAAAGTGCCTTATCCGCGATGCATAAGGCACGTAATAATACCGAGAAAAAAATAGTGTTTTACGATAATGCATCGTACTCCAATGCAAACTCAAAATTATCACTTAACAATGATTTACACCAGGCATATGAAAACGGTGAGTTATCACTCGACTTTCAACCCCGCGTCAATGCCAAGACACAATTGGTAACAGCCGCAGAGGTATTATTGCGCTGGCAACACCCTGTTCGCGGGTTTGTATCACCCAGTGATTTTATCCCGTTACTGGAGTCATCGGGCCTTATTGTGCCGGTAGGTGAATGGGTGATCGGGCAGGTTTGCCGACTAACCCAGCGATTGTCTGCCGGGGGGAAACCGCCTTTTCTATTAGCGGTCAATGTCTCGCCTTATCAAATTCAAACCAGTACATTTCATCAGCGTATCGCCCGCGCTGTTGCTGAAGTTGATGTCGCAGCAGAAAAATTTCTTGAGTTGGAAATTACTGAAAGTGTGATGGTTGACAATGTAGAGCAGGTGTTGAATTCCATGCAAAAACTAAAGAGTCTGGGGATAAAGTTGGCTATTGACGATTTTGGCACCGGCTATTCCTCATTGAGTTATCTCACACAATTCCCTGTCGATTACCTCAAAATAGACCAGTCTTTTATCACGGATTTAACCACCTGTTCGAGTAGCCTGGCGATTGTCACATCGGTTATTTCAATCGCTAAATCCCTGCACCTTAAAGTGATTGCCGAGGGTGTTGAAACAGAGACGCAGGCCGCTATTTTACGGGATTTGGGGTGTGATGAAATACAGGGTTATCTGTATAGCCCGCCCGTCGGTGAGAAGGCTTTGTGCACATTAATAGGCACTTACCTGCCGGTGGCTGATACGCTGTTATTACCGATGAGTGCGTAGGGGAATACAGCCCTTTAGGAATGTGCACGAAATAAATTTCGGGATTAGTCAATATATCGATTCACCTTAGACGCCCTCGCTACGATTCAACTGCGGAATTTAGGATTATTAACGCATGGCACATTATTTAAATAATCTTATAAAAAGGGGAATTATTTCGTGCACGTTCCTTAGTCAGGTGATTTTTTCACGTACTGATTTAATCGCACTTTTCTGACGTTCCAGCACATAGTGGTGGAGCCTGTCGACATGCCTGGCATCCATACCAAGAAAACGACAGTGCAGGAGATTGCGCTTGTCTTTGCACAGCGCTTCCAGTTCACACGGAATATCTGCCGACTCATCAGGCAGGTTAACCCGTGCCGGGTAGTGTTTGCCAGGGTGAATATGTTCCGATGCACACGAAACACCGCCCGCGCTGATATTAATCACACGTACTAATTTAGCCTCCACCTGCAGGATGACCGGGTCATTTCTGTCTGGCACCACGCGATAGGCCATACGTTCGTAATCGTATCGATCGCTCATCAAGTTACCTAACGAGTTTTTCCAGAACAAATTCAACCCTTCGGTTTGCCGAGCGGCCTTCAGGGGTGTCGTTGCTGTCGATGGGCAATAAATCCGCATAGCCTGTTGCCGATATACGTTCTGGCAATGTGCCATTGCTTAAAAAATACCGTAATACCGTTGTTGCACGCACCGCCGAAAGTTCCCAGTTTGAAGGAAACTGTTGTGTGTTTATCGCACGGTTATCGGTATGCCCGCGTATGCTGATGGTGTAGTCCGGGTAGCTATCGAAGGTTTTTTGCAGCGTATCAAACAGCGGCAATGCCGTTGCATTGAGTGTCGCCTGCCCTGAGTCAAACAATAATTCACCCGGCACCTGCAACACCACTTTATCGGCATCGACATAGGCAAAGATACGGTTGCCCAAATTCGCCGCATCGACAATATGCTGCAGCTCATTGCGCACGTATTCTTCAGGTTTACTGAGGCCGGTTATTTCTTCCAGCGTTATCATCTGCCGGGATAAGACAGGTTCGTGAAACTCAATCAGGCTCACCGTTTCCCCCTGCTGATCGACCGAAATCTGGATCGATGACAGCGACGCCTTGAAACGTTGTGCATCGAGGTAATAGATCGAATATAGCAGGATAAAAAATACCAGCAGCAGGGTCATCATGTCCGCGTAAGTGGTCACCCATATATTGGCGTCTTGCTGGTCGAAGAACTCACTAAACGATGATTTAGTCGACTTGCGCATTGTTACATTACTTACTGTTGAGCCTGGCTGTTACGCCTGGCGTTCACGCATATTTGGCATCGGTTTACGCGAGGCTTTTGGAATATAAGCTGAGAGTTTTTCATAAACCGACAGCGAATTGTTATCCTGTAGAATAGACACCGCGCCTTCGTAGGCAATTTCCAGATTAATCGCTTCGAGCATAGTGCGTGAACGCAGCTTGCCAGCTATCGGCATAAATAACATAGTGGATAACAACGAACCATAAAATGTCGTCAACAATGCCACCGCCATCGCCGGTCCCAGGTATTCTGGTTCGGTGAGTTTACTGAGCATTTGAATCAAGCCAATCAGCGTGCCCAACATACCAAATGAAGGTGCGTAAATCGCCATACGCCGAAACACATCCTGAATAATAAAGTGGCGCATTTTCATCGAATCTATTTCAGTGCGCAGCGTGGCGCGGATTGTATCTTCATCAGAGGCATCGGCAATTAAATTACATACCCGTTTAATAAATGGCGAATCAGTTTTAACATTACCCAAACCCAATAACCCCTCACGCCGACTGATCGTACAGACGCGCAACATAGTCGACACCATATCGTTAGGGTCTTGTTTATCCGTAAGAAAAACAATAAAGGCGGCCTTAAATGCCGCTAACACATCCTTGAACTGGAACGTTAACAAAGTGGCCGCCGTAGTGCCACCGAGCACAATCATCAAACCTGGTGCATTATAAAAATTATGCACATCACCACCGAAAACAATCGCGAAGACAATTAAAAACAAGCCGGAAACAATGCCGACAAATGATGCTAAATCCATACCTACCTGCTGTTTAACTTAGCTTAAATAGTCAGTAGCCACTAATGAATTATTCAAACAGTCGCCACCGCCCTATTAGATATAGCACAATGTCAATAAAATGAACGTTAAATTAATCAATTGTTACTAATACCTCCCAACTTTTAATTTATTAATACACAAGGTGATCTAACGTTACCGAGGTTGGCTGATTGAAACGGATAGCCCACCAATTAAAAATAGTAGATAAGCAAGCAATGCGCCAAAGTACAAACCCGATACGACTAGCAGGATATGCTCACGGACTGTACCGCACTCATCTGCGACCCGAAAGAAACCTGGAATAATCAAAGCAATATTCGAGCCTGGTTAGGCGTCACGTGTCACGCAATCCCCGTAGCCCGACGCAACTGTTGCAAAAACGGCACACTGACAGCCCGCGCCTTTTCCGCCCCTCTGACCAATATACGTTCAATTTTTTCCGGCTCTGCCATCAGCTCCAGGTAATGTTCACGCGGTGCTTTAAGCACATTATTGAGGCATTCAAACACCTGTTGTTTGGCTTCACCCCAGGCGATACCCCCGGCATAGTGCTGGCGCATTTCCGCGACTTCAGGTGCAGTGGCAAACGCCCGGTAAATTTCAAACAGCGTATTACCTTGTGGGTCTTTCGGCTCACCGGGTTCCTGCGAGTTGGTCTTAATCTTCATAATCAACTTGCGGAATTTTTTCTCCGGCTCAAACAGAGGAATAGTGTTGTTATAACTTTTGCTCATCTTGCGCCCATCCAGCCCGGCGAGCACAGCGGTGTCATCGTCGACCTGCGCCTGCGGCAATACAAAATATTCACCAAAATGGTGATTAAAACGCTGGGCAATATCCCGCGCCATTTCCAGGTGCTGTATCTGGTCGCGACCCACCGGCACTTTGTTTGCGTTGAACATCAAAATATCGGCACTCATCAAAATCGGGTAACTGAACAAACCCATTGTGATGCCTTTATCCGGGTCTGCCTCACCTGAATCGATATTGTTCTGCGCGACCGCTTTGTAGGCGTGTGCGCGGTTCATCAGACCTTTGGCGGTCAGGCAGGTGAGCATCCAGGTGAGTTCCATAATCTCCGGCACATCGGATTGCCGGTAAAAAGTGACCTGCTCTGGGTCCAGCCCCATCGCCAGCCAGGTGGCGGCAATTTCCAGGCGGGACTGCCGGACGCGTTGCGGGTCGTGGCATTTGATCAGCGCGTGGTAGTCGGCGAGAAAATAATACGCCTGGTTATTGCTGTCACGGCTGGCTTCGATAGCGGGGCGAATGGCCCCGGCATAGTTGCCCAGATGGGGGGTTCCGGTGGTGGTGATACCGGTGAGGTAGACCTGTTTGCGCATGTTAATTCCGTAGCGGTATTGCCAATAGGCGGTGACGGCGCAGTATACTGCCTGCCCGCTTGCAGCGCGTAGTCAATACAGGATTTTATAGACCAACATTCCCAGGTATTCGTGCAAGGCGATCTGGCTGCGCTGTAACGCTTCGACCGACGGTAACCATCGAATTAAGCCACCAGGCCTCCCGGTGAAAACGGTAGGTGCAGCGATAACCGCTATCGATTCCCGGCTAAACGAACTCACCGAGCGGGGCATATGGCTTGCAGATGTCACTAGGATAATTGTACTAATACCTTCACGCAGCAGCAGTGGCACCGTCAGCGCGGCGTTTTCAGCCGTATTACGGCTTTCCATTTCGCGCCAGCGAACGGGGACACGGAATTCGTTTTCCAGCACCGATGCCATCAATTCAGCTTCGCTTTTGGCCTGGCGCTTGAGTATTCCGCCACCCGATATAGCAACGGGTAAGTTACAACGCCGTGCCAACGTAGCGGCATAGCGTAATCTGCTGAGTGAAGGGGGTGACACATCACCACTATCGCTGTATTCAGGTGCATAACGATACAAACCACCGCCGAGCACAACAATCGCACCGGCATCGCCGCAATCCTGGCTGGGCGCGAGTGGCGGCCATCGATGCTCAAGTGGGCTGATTAACTGAAAAGCGAACCAGGGGGTCGATAGCAGCCACAGGCTGACGATCCCCAAGACGATACACCCTTTGGCCAGGCGTGGGTAAACCCGCCACAGGCATACGCCGAGTAGCATTAATAACAGGTTGGATGCGGGCGGCATCACCAGTGTTTTTAACAGATAGCGAACGATCATAAGGCTGGCCCCAAATCCAACTTACTGCCATCGGTAAAGCGCCCAAAGCGAAACCGGGATATATCATGGCCGGGGGGCTTACCCAAAATCATATCCGCCATGACACGCCCGGCACCGGGGCCAATGCCAAAACCATGGCCACAAAACCCAGCGGCAATGTAGTAACCCGGCAGGGGGGCAACGGCATCGATCACCGGCACTATATCCGGGGTCGCATCGATCATACCCGCCCACACTTGCTCAATGTGGGTATCGGCCAGCGGCGATAACTGTGCAGCCAGTTGTTTTTTAATTGTGGCGATAGCCCGGGGGGATGGGTCGGGGTTCAGTACGCGCTCACGCTCAAACGGGCTGACATCATCACCGCGCCAACTGGGCGTGCTGTTCAACCGGGAAAGCAGGCCACCGGGGCGCAGAACCAAGGCGTGGTGCGATTTTAAAAAACAGCGTAAAAACGCTTTGCTATAGCGAAAGCTGTCGCGGTTGATAAAGTGATCAAAGCCACCTGCCGCCGCCAGTGTGTAACCGCCGTCTTGGCGGCGCCGAAAAGCCAGCTCGCCGCTGGCGGCGGCACCGGCAAAAAAATTCGGTGCGCTGGCGGTGCGCGCCACCGTGGCGCGCACAGTGAGTTGTGGAAAGTCACAACCGTGATGGCGGCTGAACAGTGATGCCCAGGCACCACCGGCACACACGGCGGTGCTGCATTTAATCACCCCTTTTTCGGTAATGACTCCAGAAACCGCACCTGCGCTGGTTTCCAGGGCGCGCACCGCGCAGTTTTCACTAATGCGCGCCCCCTTTTTTTGTATGGCCCGCGCCAGCGCAGGCACGGCCAGTGACGGCTCTGCCCGGCCATCGCTGGCGGTGTAGGCGCCGCCTACCCAGTTGCCGGGGTTACCTTTAACCAGCGCGCCGATTTGCCTGGCATTGAGCATTTGCGTGTCCAGTTTGTGCGGTTTGGCAACGCTTAACCAGGCTTCACGCTGTGCCATTTCGGCGGCGTTTTTTGCTAGATAGAGCACTCCGCTGCGGGTAAAGCCGATATCTTCATCAAGCGAGTTGGCCATTGATTCCCATAAGTCGATGCTCTCCATCATAATCGGCAGTTCGGCGTAGTCGCGCCCGTGTTTGCGAATCCACCCCCAGTTGCGGCTGGATTGCTCGCCCGCCACGCGGCCCTTTTCGCACACGGCAACTGTGACGCCCTGTTTGGCCAAAAACCAGGCGATAGAGATACCAATCACCCCCGCACCGATAACCACAACATCCACTTTTTCCGGCAATGCATCGGCGAAGGTAACAGGAGCATGCTGTGTGTAAAATGTCATGGGCGGTGCCACCAGTTAATCGGGGTCACGGGGTAACAGGGGTGGTATCGAAAGCAAACAAGGTCTCCAGGTAGCGCGCCACGCTCAGCAATGTCACCTCACCCTGGACCTTACCGATTACCTGAAGGCCTATGGGTATGCCATTGCCAGCGATTCCACAGGGAATGCTGATGGCGGGCAGGGCGGTCAGGGTAATCGCATATACCAGCGCCAGCCAGTGGTAGTAGTGGTCAAAGGTCACGCCATTGCAGGCGTCGACAAAGCGTTGTTCCAGGGGAAAAGAGGGCACGATGGCCGTTGGGCATATCAACGCATCGACACTTTGCATAAATTCACTGCTGCGATAAAAAAGTGCGCTGCGCTGGCGTTGCGCCTCAGCAATCTGCGCGGCGGTTAGGGCCAGCCCCCGCTCGATATTCCACACGTTATCAGGCTTGAGTTGATCGCGGTGGTCACGTAGTAGGCTCTCCATTCCCACGGCGTAGCTATGCGCACGCAGCACGCCAAATGTCTCGTGGACGCCACTGAAATCCGGGCACGCGCCGATCAGTTCGATGCCATCGGCGCCGAGGGTTTCCAGTGCACGGGAAAACACTGCCGATACCGCCGGGTCTAGCGGGCTGATGCCCAGATCGGCACTAAAAGCGATCTTTTGCGGTTTCTCAATCCGCTGTGCCGCCGTGCGAAAGGGGGTGCCCGGTCGGGACTGTACCAGTGGATCACCGGGGTTGCGCCCACACATGGCGTCCAGTAATAATGCGGTGTCTTCGACGGTGCGCGCCATTGGCCCACTGGTGGAGAGCACGTCGAAAATCATCGCGTTACCCGGCCCGGCGACCACCCGCCCTGGCGAGGGCCGCATGCCAACCACACCGCAAAAACTCGCCGGGGTGCGCAGTGACCCCGCCATATCAGACCCCTGCGCCAACCAGGCACTGCCAGAGGCCAGCGCCGCCGCCGCGCCCCCCGAGGAACCGGCGACCGACAGCGCCGTATTGCGCGGGTTGCAGGTGGTGGGGAACAAGACGTTGAAGGTCTGGGCGCCGCTGCCAAATTCCGGGGTATTGGATTTGGCGTAGACCAATGCACCATTGCTTTCCAGTTGCTGCACCAGGTAGTTTGAGGTGGTGGGGATATGTTCGCGGTAAATTGATGAACCGTAGGTTGTGCGCACCCCGGCCACCTCGTCGAGGTCTTTGATGGGGAGTGGCATACCGCGCAACACACCACGCGCCACCAGTGGTTTTTTCATCAATGCGCGGGCCTGCTCGCGGGCGCGGTCAAAGCACAGGGTGGGTAGCGCGTGAATACTGCCATCGACGGCATCGATGCGCTGTTCTAGGGTGTCGAGTAAATCCAGCGGCGATACCTCGCCCCTGTTCAGTAGATCGAGTACCTCGCAGGCGGTTTTGTTGACCAGTGAAAGGTCCGCTGTCATACCTTGTTTCCAGTAGTCACATTATTGGCCACCCAGCGGTGAAAATGGTGGGTCGGTACATCCATCACGGGGGTAAACGCGCCACCCTGAAAACCGGGTGAATCGCGCCCTTTTTGCAGCCCTTCGACGGCGTCGACATCCTCATTGAACACATCCCGCCAAAACCCGAGTAGCGCGGTGTGCGTGGTGCTAAACCGCTCATCACGTGCCTGCTCGTCGACATAAAATAACTGCCAGTGCTCGGCGGTACGGTTGTGCGCCAGCGGTTCGATAATCATGGCAAAGGCGTGGTCAGCGTGCAGGCCGAGGAGCACATTGGGGTAAAAGCTCAGGTATTCCGATTGTTTGATTTTGTCGTGTGGCCAGTCGGCAAATACCGGTAGCAGGGTGGCGGCCTCGCCTGTTTGGGTGTAGGCGTAGCTGCCCTGCCCGGCAAAGTTGTCGCCAACGGTAATATTGTAATGGTCTTCAAGCTTAGACACCCGGTTCAGCTCAGGGTGTACCCAGGGCAGGTGGTACGACTCGCAATAGTTTTCTACTGCCAGCTTCCAGTTCGATTGCACTTCCATCGTCTGGGGTTTACTACGGGTTACGGTGCCGATACCACCCAGTGCGCTCACGCCACAAAATGCCTCCCAACGCTGCGTTAGCGGGCTTAAATAATCGTCGAAGTCGGGTGCATCACCTGATAAATTGATAAATACCATCCCTAGCCAAACCCGTGAACGCACCGCTTTGAGGCCGTGCTTTTCACGTTTGAAAGCAGCGATTTCATGCACGCCTGTGCCACCGATATGCGGTGTGCCGCGCAGCTCGCCGTCTGGCGCATAATTCCAGGCGTGGTAGGGGCAGCGCAGCCCACCGCGCATTTTGCAGGCCTCGTGGACCAGCAATTGACCGCGATGGCTGCATACATTGTGGAAAATGCGCAGCGTGTTATCGCTGTCACGCACGGCCACCAGCGGCAGGCCCAGAAAGTTGATAGGTGCTGCGTGGCCCGCTGCTGGCATTGCCGAGACAAACCCCAGGCAGGCCCAGTTATTGGAAAATACCGAGTCGCGCTCAGCGAGAAAAAATGCCGCGTCGGTATACGCCTGATTGGGTAGGCCGGTCGCGCTGGCGGTTGGCTGATTGATGGCTGTTAAGGTTTTTTCACAGAGCACGTTGTTAACCCTCACCGTTGAGTGACCTGAAACGAATGGCGATTATCTTGCAGGGGTTGATGTACCATGACAATACAACACGCCTCAATTTGTTGTTTTTGCGCCATTAAGCAACGCTGTGTTCGATTGCATGTTCCCGTCGAATCGGCCATTCATTCGCCCATGAAACTGCCATCTAATCGGCTAACAATAAATTGGTAAACGGGTAGCTGTTTTTCCATCGATAGGTTTGAAAGTCTCTTTTATCCGTAGAGAGAATACGCCCATCGCGCCATTCTTCTGCGGCCAATACCAACGAGGCATCCGCTAAATCCATCGGCAACTCCAGGTAGTGACACATCAACACCTGGCAGCGGTTTAACCCTTCATCGTCTATCTCAAAAATAGTGGTTGTCTGCTTAACCTGGTGGAGAAATTTTACCGCTACCCCTGGGTATAGGCGCTGCGCTAACAAATGGCAGGTTTCGGTGATGACTGGCCAGGTAATCAGCAGTTCGTCGTTAATCCCGCGGCTGACTTCGATGGCCCGGGTGTGGTATTTATCCCGTGCATTGGCCAGGGCTAGCCAATAGCCGGTATCAGTCAATATCATGTTTGCGCGACAGGCTGTCAGCTAAGTGGTCTTTGTAGTCGGTCGATAAATCGGTATCGCCTTGCGCACAACCAATGAAATCACTGCTCAGCAGGGATTGCATTTTATACGCCGTTTGTGCGTAAGTGTTTTGGTAGTACAACGCTATCGCGTCCTTAACGATGTTCGTGTGGCTTTGTTGTGTGACTTCTTTAAGGTAAGTCACTTTACGTTCGGTGGCTTTATCCAGCCTGGCATTGATTCTCATGGGTGTTGCCTCATACCGTGCTTGCGATAGCCTTATCATTGGGCCGTTGAGCGTTGATGATAACACCGTATGACAGCGTCTTACAATAAGTGTTTACACACAAACAATAAAACGGTTATCTAAGGCGCACCTGCTTCATCAAACCGGCGCTGCACTTCATCACACGCCGCGTGCATAGCACGCAACCCACCCCGCTCACGCAATACCTGCATACCGGCCAGCGTATAGGTTCCTGGGCGGGCAATGGTGTTGGCCAATTCAGACAAGCCCATCTGCGGTTTTGCCAGCGCCAGACCACTGGCACCGTGCGCGCTGTGCAGGGCCATTGCACGCGCCTGCTCCAGCGGAATGCCAGTGGAGACCATCCAGTCCTGTAGCTCGGCAAAGAGTTGAAAAAACCAGCCAATCGCACAGCCGATGACGGCAATTTTGTCGAAACTGATTTCATCGTCCATCACCACTATTTCGCCCAGTGTACCCAGCAGTGCTCTGGCTTTTGAGCTGTCCGGGTACAGTGGCATACCGCCAATCCCTACCTCTGCGCTGCACACAGGCAAGCTGCGCACGACAGTGGCAGGCGCCGCAAGTGGCACTAATACATCGAGTGGCACACCGGCCACCACGGAGATAAGTAGTTGATCCGCATGTAGGGTGAGGTCCGATAAGGCCTGTGGTGTATTCTCCGGGCGTGTCGACAGCAACACCACATCAGCCTGCTCAACCGTGGCCTGATTGCTATCGGCAATTTCACACCCATATTTTTCTGCCAAAGCCTGCGCATTGGCGCGGTTGTGTGGGCTGAGCACCACCCGGCGCTGGTCGCCACCACGGCGCATACCGGCCAGGCAGTAATCCGCTAACTGGCCTACGCCGATAATGCCAAGAGAAGGGGGAGAAGAGGCCTGCATCGATTCCACTTTGTATCTCGCTGTGTTGTTGCCGTTTTGTGAATGTGCGTTATACCGTATTTACCGTGGGCTAACTGACCCCGACGGGTTCCTGATCTATCGGGTTTAGGTTAGCGGGGGATAAAACGTTACCAACTCATCAAGCTGCACTACATGGCAATAGATCATATTGATAATCTCCAGCTCACGCTGGTGCAGGGTATCGGTAGCCGCCGCACAACAGTCATCCACCACCAGCACATTAAAACTTTCATCTGCCAGGCTACGCACCGTTGAAGACACGCACTGATCGGTAAAAATCCCGGCGACAACGACATGCTCGATTCCCATATTGTGCAGAATCAAGCGTAGGTTGGTGCCGGTCAATGCACTGTCGGTGGTCTTCAGAACGGTGATTTCATCTCCCTGAGGCGCGAGCGCGGGAATAAGCTGGCTGTCCTGCCTGTCTTTTGGCAGTAACAGATAATTAAACCCCGGCTTTTTCTGGCTGAGTGAGCGGTCGCGCCCATCCTCTTTAAGGCAGGCTATGCGCGCAAAAATAACCTCCACGCCACGGCGGCGTGCATCCTCAAGCAACCTGATGGTATTGGGGATTACCGTATCATTCATGCGGGTAAAAAAAGGCTGCCAACGGGCGTTTTCATCACTGTCCTGCCTGGCTTCAAGGTAGGTATTTTGAATATCGATAACCAGCAGCGCAGTTTTCCCTGGCGGCAGGCTGATGTCTTCTGGTGGTTCGGCATTGGCGTAGTAAAAAGACCGATAGGCGGTTTTCCAGCTCATGGTTACCTCGTGTCAACGTTAGCGTATTCGGGTCAGGTCAGGTCTTTATGGGCAACGCTGAGCCTGTCAATATTTACTGTTTTTCCAATACCCTAAATGCAAAGCGATCAACCGTAAACCGCATCAAAAAACAGCACCGTTCGCTCTCCCACCCACAATCCTGCCACAGCAATACAGGGAAAGGCAATTAACCAGCGCAATGGCACCATATAACGCTGCCAGTATCTCTGTACACAATAAACCAGTGGCCAGATCAGCATGACAATAGCCAACTGCCCCATTTCCACGCCAATATTAAACGCCAGTAAGCTGTGCCATAAATTAGGCGCATTTATTTGTAGAATTTCACGCAGTAAAAAAGAAAACCCCAAACCGTGTAGTAGACCAATGGCGGTTGTTACTGCAAACGATGAGTTGCCTTCACGCTGTGCCAACGCCATTGCGGCGGCGTAAATAATTGATAAGGCGATACCCGTTTCAATGGCGGGAATAAACCATGCAGCGGCTGGCACCCAGCCAAAAAACCCCATTGCCAGGGTGATACTATGGCCGAGTGTAAAGCCGGTTACCCGCCACAGTAACCCGGCGCTGGTGGTGGCACCGATAATCAGGCAAATAACAAATAACACATGGTCGTAGCCTTCAAGGATATGGCGGGCGCCCTCGGTGACAAATGTCCAGGCGGCTAACCACGCTGAACGGCTAACGGTGATGGCTTCGGCAAGCAGGCCGGTGGCACGGTACACCCGTGTGCCCCCTGGAAAGTGGTCGAGTATCAGGTTGGCGGTTTTCTCCTGATCTTTCAGCCCCGGATCGAGACTGCTCGATACGCTGTATTGATAAACGGTATCGTCGCTACCGTAGTGGATGATGACGTCACTAACAGTATCGCCAACAAAAACGTCTGTGCCATCGGCCTGTGCAGGCGGGCGCTCGAAGGCGGCGCGTGCCTCGTCGAGTGTTGCAAAGGCCGGTTGTTGTTTAGCGGTATAAAGCCGCACAGCTTCAACGGTGCCCACCAGCGGCTGTTCGTCGACGGTAAAGTGATGGCCTCGCTCAAGTAAATGGCCTAAACCCAGCGGATCGAGGCGCAGTGCATCGAAATCGATGTAGTGCATTAGCTCACCCTTCTCGATGCGGTTGTATGTGTAAGGTGCGGCTTCACGGTTGCCATCGGCATCCGGTGCACCCAAGCGATCTGCCAGCAGGTAGGGGGTTGGCACACGAAAATAAACACGTATACCATCGCGCAGGTGCTCGACATGTACTATGCGAATATTGACGCTGAGATTAAAGTGAGCGCTGGCGCTGTGACTCAATAACAGGCCCAGCAATGATACTAGCGGTATTAGGGTGCGCAGCAGCCAGGCGCTTTGTCGTTGCATATTGCCGACGCCCTCAGTGAGTGCGGGTGATGGTATGCCCCACCACCCGCTGGTGAATACTACATTTTCACTTTGTTGTTGGAGCCAAAGTAATACACATGCCCTGACTTACCTTCGAGGTCTGCCTGCTTAATTGTGACAGACGGTGAATCCAGCAGGGTGTGATCGTGCGTTTTTACCCATTCGGTCGCCGGTTGCAGTGTCGAGGTGTAGAAAGTGGTCTCCGGCACCAGATAGTGATGGGGAATGGCAATGCTGGCACCCGATTTAGCCACGACAGAATCGGCTTGCTGGTAGTCCAGAATATGTTTTGAACCATCTACCGGCACAAATACTACATCGACCTTACCAATTTTATCCCACACTTCCTGAGGCGGTTCCGGGCGATTGTCACCCCACATCAAAAAGCGCATACCGCCGGTTTCAACGATGTAGAGGGTGTTGTCCATATGGCGGGCGTTGGTGGGTGCGCAGATTTGCTCGCGGCCTTCAAATTGCTTGACGGCCTCTGTCCAGGGCACAATACCGGGGGCGACACACTGGTGTTTATCGACGATACCGTAGATCTTGATATCGCCCAATTCAAATCTACCCGACATGCGGTCGAGCAGCATATTGGCATCGATTTTATCGAGTGCATCGTGGTCGAAGTGGGCGTGGGATGAGACACCAATATCGACTTCTGCCTTGGGGAAATCAACCCGATACCACAAACCCCATGCGCCGGAAGGGTCGTTGCGCCAGGGGTCAAATAAAATCGAAATACCTTTAGGCGAAGTGATACTGAACGATGAGTTGGAGTAGTAGGCGACATCAACCTCACCGGTATCTGCCTGTATTCCGCCCTCGTTTTGAACTTGAATCAGGCGATTGTGGTTCTTTCCTGACATCCACGATGTCAGGCCTGTACCACTTGCCTGAGTGACCACGCCGAGCAATATGCCCACCGTTGCAACACTGCTGATAGCAGAGAGTTGCCAGTTTTTCATAGCGATATCCTCATTATTTTATTTAAGAAAGCCAAAGCCAATTGTGCCTGGCCATTGCAGTGTAGTGTGACTAAAGATGAGAAACAATGAACGTGTACTTTTGCCGCACTGCGTACCCGATGACAAGTGGCGGGTGACAGCCTTATTACCTGCCTTATTACCTGAAATGATGGTATCGGGAATTTCTTTATGCCAGCCGGGGAAAACCGCCAGCGAATGGGTTATTGACACACGGATACCCATGTGCCCGTGGGTTTCACTGCGCCAGCTTTATGGCCAGTGCGCCACAAAATTTTCTGCGTAGCCCCCGGGAAATGCATTAATAACCCAGCGCAGGGCGTACCGGGTTAAGTAGAGGCGCACCCGACAGGTAACACTGCATATTTCTGAAAAACAAGTCCAATGTGTCCGGCACATAGGCGTTGCCATCATCAGCGGAGATATGCGGGCAGACAATCAGATTAGGCACCTGCCAATAGGGCGAGTCGGCGGGCAGCGGCTCGGGATCGAAAACGTCCAGTATCGCACCACCAATACTGCCGTCGATGAGTTTTTCACTTAGCGCCTGGTAATCCATGACCCCGGCGCGGCCAATATTGACAACGCCTGCACCCGGCTTGAGCAAGTCGAGTCGGCGGCGGTCGAACAAATTGCGTGTTTCGGTGGTCAGTGGGGTCGCGACAAATACATAATCGGCGCGTGGCAACACCGCGTCGATCTGCGTTTGTGGGTACATCTCATCCACCGCTGCCACAGGCTTGCCATGACGGCTGACACCCAGCACATGCAGGCCAAGCCGTTTAGCCTGTGCTGCCACCGCCTTGCCAATGCTGCCCACACCGACCACGGCAACGGTCTTCCCGGCAATAGGTGTTGAATACAGCGAGGCATAGGTGGCGCTGCGCTGATTAGTGACAATCGCTGGCATATGGCTGTGCAGCATTAACAAACTCATCGCGCCGAACTCCCCGGCCTTGGCGGCGTGAACCCCTTTGTTGTTAACCAGTTGTACCTCCGCTGGTAGCCAGCTCATCGGGTTGAGGTGTTCGACACCGGCACCGATAATGTGAATCCATTTGAGTTTTGGCGCGACTGCCGCGAGGTTGTCCGTTGGCAGGTTCCAGCACACCAGCACCTCGGCGGTTTGCATTGAGGTTTCCCAGTGGTCGGTGTCCATGTCGATAAATACATCGAGGTGCCTGGCGACATCCGGGTAGTGGCTTGCCGCTGTGGCATAGCGTTCCGGGGTAATGGTAAAAACCGCCTCGCCCTCTGGTGTGTTGGGAAAGGTATCTGGCGCGTGGCGGTTGCTTTTTATATGCACGCGAATTTTAGTGTCGTCGCTCATAGGGCTACACCGTTGACCATTTGTTATTGAGGGCGGCAAGTTGCTCAATGATCGCGGTATCCCGCGCTTCACCTCGCAGTGTGTCGCCAGAGAATATTGCCGCCATCACGTCATCGTTAATCTGGCGCAGCTTTTCGCCGTCAGATTCATCGTTATAGGGGCTGTGCAATACCGTATCGCTGCCGTGGGTGGGTATTGCATCCGGGGACAAGTCGGCGGGTTGGGGCGGTGCCTCGCCACGTTCAAGGGCGGCGCACAATTCGCGCAGCCGCTTGCGGTAGAGCGCAATTCCCCGGTCGCTTGTCAGCAAATGCTCGCCGCTGTGATCGGTGATTGGCCCCATTCCCTCAACGGCCTCGACATCGCCGGGGTTGCGCTGCGCCTCCGCGTAATGGCGGTTGACCGGGGCGCCCTGCTCAATCAATTGCATGCCCTCGGGTGTATTGTATTGGTGCGGGTCACCGCGCTCGCCAAAGTTGCCCCAGGCGAAGGCGACACAGTGTTCATCGTCCAGTGGTGTCACCCAGCGGGTGAAAGCGCTGCGGCCAAAAAATTTGGTTTTACTGCCATCGGTGGCAAACGCGGCGCCCGACTGGGTGAAATTCGGCAGAATCAATTCGTTGACGCGCACCCATACATTATCACCGACACGGCGCGTGGCTGAACCAAGGTAGCGCTGCCCATCGCGCTGGTAAAACTCCATTTCGCCGAGCACGCCAAATCCATCGGTGAATTGATCGTGGTGTAAAAAAGCCGTGTGTGCCGGATCGACGATGGCGTCCAGCACTTGCAGCCAATTGCAGTTGAATGGCGCCTGGTACGGCGACATTGTGATATCGGCTGTATCGTAGGCATCGTAGTGTGGAAAAGCGGGCTGTGCCTGCGGTGGGCCGAGATAGGCAAACACCAGCCCGCGAAACTCGTGGGTTGGATAGGCGCCCAGCCGCACGGTTTGCTGTACCCGTTCAACCAACTTCAACCCAGGCGGCTCGCTGGGTATTTCCAGGATGGTGCCGTCGATATCAAATAGCCAGCCGTGGTAGCAACAGCGAATACCGTGTTGTTCACAGTGACCGTACTCCAATGATGCACGGCGGTGTGGGCAGTGCTTGTGTACCAGGCCGATCTGCCCGCTTTTATCGCGAAACAACACCAGTTCCTCACCGAGTGCTTTAATCAATTTCGGTTGCTCGCCTATATCGGCAGCAATAGCCACGGGGTGCCAGTAACGGCGCAGGTACTCACCGCAGGGGGTATTGGGGCCAACGCGGGTGAGTATGGCGTCCGGCTGTGGGGACGTAGTCTGTTGGTAGCCGTTGAAGCAGTGTCGATTGGGTGGGGTTTTGGTTTGGGAGGTGTTCATGGGTAATGTTCGTTAAGCGGGTTGTTTATAATGGCTAAGATGCACTAATGGGCGCTTGGCGGCAATGGGGGTGTGGTGGTTTTTTTGGGCTTATCCTCGCGATTTGTTCTGTAAAAGAAACCTAAGTTTATTCCTGAATCCGGCAGGCTCCTGATAGAACTTATCTAGTTTGATATCCAGGGATAAGTCTGCATGCTCGTAAAGATCTGCGTGGACACTGTGATCGAAGGTTACCACTGCCAGCTGTAGACCTTCTTTATATGTATTAACTTACACACAAGTCAATACATGGGGCCTGGTGCGGATACGCATTAGCACAAAACCTGCGCCTCGCCCTGCAAATTCACTTCAACCAAATTCTCACCAGGCCCCCCCCGGTCAATAACGATAAAATCCGTTTGCTCACCCAGCACTAATTGATAGTGGTGCCAGGTATTTTTATAAAAATTAACCCCCTGCTGACCATCGGTAATAAACAACTGCAAATCATCTGCACACACCGTTTCACCCGGCGGCGCGACCAGCACCAAAAATGGCCGGTTCGACAGGGACATAAAAGCCTGGCTGCCCAACGGGTGACGCTCCATTATTTTTACAGTATGGGGTAAAGCCACCGGCCTGGAGCGAAATACATTGACGATTGTGCGGCCATTTTCATCGCCGGTATCAATGCTCGCCAGGTCATTAAAGCGTGTGGTCAAACCATAATTGATCGGGATTTGGCGGGCGCTGCGCACATCGATCACTTCACCGTAAGGGGCAAATGCCGCCTGTGTGAGAGGTTGTGGGGTTAAATTGCGCATGCAATGACTCTCCGCGATTAACCGGAAAAAACTGTGCCGTGTAAACGCAGACGGCTCACCCCACCATCGGGGAAGATATTCAGCCGCGCATGGGTGATCGGGCCAATATCCTGCACTTCATTCTGGTAGTGGTGGATATGGTCCATCTGCATCATTTGTACGGACAACAGTTCCCGCCAGAACAGGCTTTGTGGCGCCAGTGTATGTTCGTCGGCGTGTGGCATATACGCGCCCTGTATGCTGCACTGGTGTGGAAAATTGCCTTTGAAGTGCGCGGTGTCGATCTCCACCCGGGCAATTGTGCCCGCGTGGGCGAGTGCGATAATCGCCCAGTCATGGCCAGGCTCACGCCGTCGACGCGTCTCCCAGCCATCTCCCATATTCACGCCCCGCCCCGGCATCAGCAGGTTTTGCGCCTGGCCAAAATGTGCGTTGTTGCAGGTCACTGCACGGGCGCCCAACAGCATTGAGGCGAGATCGACTGTGTTGGTGTTATCGTGCCCCGCCCAGTCGTATTCAGGGCAGCCGTAAACCCGCAAACGCGCAACGCCCCCGTCCGGGTAAATATTCAGGCGCACATGGGTAAAGGCACGGGTGTTTTCGATAGCGACGGGGTGGTGGCTATCCCCCTGTAAGGGCATCGCCGCGACGATTTCACACCACTCGGTGTGCGTATCCGGCGCGGTCTGAGGCGAGTAGCAGGCGTCGATGGATGCAGAGGGGGCGTAGTTGCCGGTGAAGTGACGGGTGTCGATATCGACGCCGTAAATCACGCCAGCCCGACACAACTGCACAATGCAGTGATCGTAACCTTCACCGCGTTTGCGGCGGGACTCCCACCCATCCATCCATTTACCGTTGTCATCGTATTTATCTGCGATAAACACCGGCTCAGCATCGTCGAGCATACGCTCTTTGGGCGCAAAAAAATCATCGCTGGCCGTCAGCGCCTGCGCGCCCAGTTTGGTTGAAGCGAGGTTGATCCATTGGTTTTGCAGGGTTTCTAACATAGACATTGTCTCTTCATGGGTAGGTTTGGCCGTGTGTGTATCGACTTATCCCGGTGGCTTATTGTTGTTGCAGCGCGGCAAACCATTGGGCGAGCTGCTGGCGCTCTGCCTCGCTCATACCGGTAAGATTGCCGGGCGGCATTATGTGGGTACTGACGGTGGCGCTAAATACGCGCTGCGCGTTCGCCTCCAGCGTATTGTCAGCATCGAATGACAAGCCCGCTGGTGCACTGGAAAACCCCGGCTGACTTGGGTTTGCCGAGTGGCAGACACTGCACCGCTGTTGAATAATCGGGCGGATATCCGCTGTACTCACACGACTGCTCCCCAGCGATTCAAAGGCCGATTGGGGCGCGGTATAAGCGACAATCAACACAATCACAAAAAGCGATACCGGTAAAATCCATACCTTTTTATCGGGTGTGTGGCGAATATTAAAATAGTGGCGCACAGCCACCCCCACCAGCGATACCACCGCCAACACAAACCAATTGAATGCGTGGCCATATGTCGACGGAAAGTGGCTGCTAATCATAATAAACAGCACCGGCAGGGTCAGGTAATTATTGTGTCGCGAACGCAGCAAGCCGTTTTTGCCGGGCTGTGTATCGGGGGCGCGATTTTCCACCAGCGCCGCCACCAGCTCACGCTGCGCCGGAATAATGACAAAAAACACATTGGCGACCATAATCGTACCAATCGCCGCCCCGACGTGGATATACGCACCACGCCCGCTAAATACCAGGCTTAAACCAATGGCCAGCGCCAGCAAATACAAAAACAACACACCTGCCAACAACATTGGTCGGTGGCGCAGCGGTGATTTACACAATAAATCATAGATAAACCAAGAGGCCACAATTGCCGCCAGGCCAATCGCACTGGCAGTCAATGGGGTGAGGTCGGCCAGTGCAGGCTCGATTAAATAGGCGCGGGCATTAAAGTAATACACTATCGTCAGCAGGCACATACCGCTGACCCAGGTCATATACGCCTCCCATTTAAACCAATGCAATCGTTCGGGCAGTTTATCCGGCGCCACCTGGAATTTTTGTAAGTGGTAAAAACCACCGCCGTGTACCGCCCATAAATTACCCGCGATTCCCGCTGCCTGGGGCTCGCGCCTGTCGAGCTGGTTTTCCAGCCAGTTAAAATAAAACGAAGCGCCAATCCAGGCTACACCGACGATAAAATGCACCCAGCGCACCAGCAGGTTCAGCCATTCGATAATATGACTTTCCATCAGTGGTTAGACCGAAAACAGCTTGTGCAAACGAATCGCGGTGATTTTTTCTTGTTCGTTACAGGCATTATTTATCTCCTCGTCACGTGTGTTGGGCAGGCGTGTCTCTAATAGTGCCAGCATTTCACCGGCACTTTTACCGGTGGCACATACAATAAAAATAAACCCAAATTTTTCTTCATAGTCACGGTTACCCTGGCTCAGCCTTTCCAACATACTCTCGTCGGCACCACCGACGCCTGCCTGCTCACCACTCGCCAGTACCTTGGTACTGGCGTATTTTTCACGCAGTGAGTGGATATCGCCAATTTTGGGGTGGCCTGCAAAAGCCTGCAGGTAATCCGGTTCTTGCAGCGACTGCCAGCAGTGGGATGCCTGCCGGATAAGGTGTTGTTCGTCGGCAAATGGGCGCGCCATTAACATGCGTTCTACCCAGCGTTGCGCGCTACAACATTGTAATAAGGCGGTTGCCGCCGCCCCATCGGGAAGGTTGTTGAATGTTGTAAGGGGGATTTTCTCCTGCATGGGGTAATGCTCCACGATCCTGACCACTCGGTCAAGTTTTGGTTGTTGTTCACCACCTTCCTGTCTTCCCCTCAACGCGTTGCAGACGTATTAAATCGCGGTTGAAATGACAAAGTCGAGCAATCGATTGCACGTTTTAGTTTTCACAAGCGCTCACGGATCATCAGGCTGAAGAGAAAATTTGTCCGCGTTATCAGCAATGGGCGAAAGCCTCCGTGCAATATAGAGCGCATATCAAAACCCTGATTGTGTATTTTCACCGCTGCCAACTGATTTCATAGGTCTTGGGTGAGAGGAATATTCATCGGTATACCAGAAGAAAATAATGCGTTACAAAGGTACACTAATGATGTAACTAATCAGTGGTATATCACACACCCTGCCAATGACCCATACAGCACCCGAATTTTGCCATTTTTATAACCCCGCCCAACTTGGGTATTGGGGATTAAAGCGCGCCTGAGTGACAAACAGCAGCAAAAACTACCTGGGGTTTGATTATGGCGAGCAGCGTATAGGTGTCGCCGTCGGTCAGTTGCTTACCCGTTCGGCGACACCGCTGGAAACGCTGCGGGCCGTTAATAATAAGCCCGACTGGCCACACATCGCCCGCTTAATAGCCGAGTGGCAGCCACATGGGCTTGTCGTCGGTATCCCCGTACATATGGATGGCTCAGCAACGCGCATCACCGATAAAGCCCGGCGTTTTGCACGCCAGCTCAATGGCCGCTTTAACCTACCGGTGCATCATTGCGATGAGCGTTTGAGCAGCCGCGAGGCTAACGATCTGATAAAATCCGCACGGCAAAACGGTACGCGCAGCAAGACGCGCAAAGGCGATGACGATAGAATAGCCGCCGCTTTGATTCTGCACTATTGGTTAGAGGCCTTTGATGGAGAAAGCTGACACAACAACCGTAAGCCGCTGGCTGGATAATATGGCCGGGGAATTGGGCGCGTTGATCCAACAAACCCCAGTGGATGAGGTTGTGCTGATCGGCATCCAGTCTGGCGGTGTGCGCATCGCCAAACAATTACACCGGCAACTCGCGCTGCCCTCACCCTTGGGCACACTCAACATTTCTTTCTACCGGGATGATTTTAGCCAGATAGGCCTACACCCCCAGGTAATGCCCAGCGCGCTGCCTTTTTCGATTGAAAACCGCACAGTGATTCTGGTCGACGATGTGCTCTACAGCGGGCGCACGGTACGCGCTGCTCTCAATGAAATTTTTGATTACGGCAGGCCCGCACGCGTTATCCTCGCCGTGTTGGTTGAGCGCGAGGGGCAGGAGTTACCTATCCGCGCCGATGTGAAGGGGCATACCCTGGCGTTAAAACCGAGCGAACAGGTCAAACTGCACCCACAGCATTTATCGTTGCAGCGCCATGTAAGCAGCGAAACCCACCAGCAGGCCGATGTATGAGGGGCCAGAAATGAGGGGCGACAACATCTCACGCCCACCCGCCGGGCCTGTACCACACACTATCCAGTTGGATGCCAATGGCAGGCTGAAGCACTTTCTCACCATCGAAGGGCTCAACCGCGCCATGCTGACGTCGATTCTCGACAACGCCGAGCACTTTGTCAGTGTTAATGAGCGCGAGCTGCGCAAGGTGCCCCTGCTGCGTGGCAGGACAGTAGCCAATCTGTTTTTTGAAAACAGCACACGCACGCGCACCACCTTTGAGCTGGCGGCCAAGCGTTTGTCCGCCGATGTGCTCAATATCAATATCGCCACATCGGCCACCGCAAAGGGGGAGTCGCTACTCGATACCTTGCACAATCTACAGGCAATGCACTGCGATATGTTTGTGGTGCGCCACGCCGAATCGGGGGCGGCGCACTTTATTGCCCGCAACGTCGAGCCGCATATCAGCATTGTCAACGCGGGCGACGGGCAACACGCACACCCTACCCAGGCGATGCTGGATATGTTTACTATCCGCCGTGAAAAGGGGCGCTTTGAATCGCTGCGGGTCGCCATTGTCGGTGATTTGCTGCACTCGCGGGTTTTTCGCTCGCAAATCCACGCACTCAATACATTGAATACCGGCGAGGTGCGCGTCGTCGCCCCGCGCACTCTATTACCCGCCGATGTCGAGCAGTTGGGCGTGCGCGTTTACACCGCGCTCGATCAGGGGCTAAAAGATGTCGATGTGGTGATTATGATGCGTTTGCAGCGCGAGCGAATGCACGGCGCGTTTCTGCCCAGTGCCAACGAGTATTTCGACAAATACGGGCTGACACCCGCCCGGTTGCAACAAGCCCACCCGGAGGCGATTGTCATGCACCCCGGCCCGACCAATCGCGGCATCGAAATTGAGGCCAGTGTTGCCGATGGGCCACAATCGGTAATTCTCCAACAGGTTACCTACGGCATCGCTGTGCGCATGGCGGTAATGTCAATGACGATGGGATCATCAGGGGTGGAGCAATGAGCGCGATTACCATTGAAGGTGGGCGCATTATCGACCCCGCCAATGGCACCGATGAGGTCGCTGATCTGCACATTGCCGATGGGTGCATTATTGCCTTGGGTGCGGCACCGGAAGGCTTTGCTGCACAGCGGGCCTTTGATGCCCGTGGGCAAATCGTATGCCCGGGCTTAGTCGATCTATGCGCACGGCTCGGTGAACCCGGCCACGAGCAGCGCGGCACCATTCGCTCAGAAACCCGCGCCGCTGCACTGGCGGGCGTGACCTCGCTGGTGTGCCCGCCCGATACCAATCCGGTGATCGATGAGCCCTCTGTGGTCGAGCTGATTTTAAACCGCGCCGAGCTGGCTGGCTATGCGCGGGTATTGCCGCTGGGGGCATTGACGCTCGACCTGAAAGGCGAGCGTTTAAGCGAGTCATCCGCCCTGACACAGCAGGGGTGTGTAGGTCTGGGCAACGCCGATACGCCGATACGCGATATCCGCGTATTGCGCCGTGCAATGGAATACGCGGCGACATTTGCCATTCCTATTGTATTGCAACCACAAGATGGCTGGCTGGCCGCAGGCGGCTGTGCGCATGAAGGTGCAGTGTCGACCCGGCTCGGCCTGCCGGGTATTCCCATGGCAGCCGAGACGGTGGCAATCGCCCAATTGATTGAACTGGTGGCGCTGACGGGGGCGCGCCTGCATTTGTCGCGTATCACGTCGCGGCGCGGTGTCGATATGCTGCGCCAGGCAAAGCGCGATGGTTTGCCCATCAGCGCGGATGTTAGTATCAACCACCTGCATTTGAGCGATATTGATATCAGTGGCTTTAACAGCCTGTGCCATGTATTGCCGCCACTGCGCGAGCGGCGAGACCTCCAGGCACTGCGCGAGGCGCTGGCCGATGGTACGATCGATGCCGTGTGCTCCGATCACAACCCCTGTGAATCAGACGCAAAAATGGCGCCGTTTCAAGCCACGTATCCTGGTATGTCCAGCATCGAAACGCTGTTGCCCCTGTTGTTGCGCCTGGCGGATGATGGCATGGATTTATCCCGTTGCCTGTCGCTGGCCACCACCATGCCCGCTAACATCCTCGGTATTAATGCCGGCACGCTGAGCCTCGGTAAACCGGCGGATATCTGTATTTTTAATCGTGACCACGAGTGGGAGGTAACACGCAAAGCACTACACAGTCAGGGTAAAAACACCCCCTATGAAGGCTGGCTGATGCGTGGGCAGGTGTCGGCCACACTGATCGCTGGGCAATTTATTGCTGTGTAATGGGGGTGTATTCAAACCAAACGGTTGTGTCTACTCTCAAGCTTGATGCGCAAGCGTAAATTATTCTCCGAATCAGCATGGCGCAGGGCCTCATCTGCTGAGATAACACCGCTTTCAATGAGTTCAAATAATGCCTGGTCGAATGTTTGCATCCCGGATTCCGTGGAGCGGCCAATCAATTCCTTCATCTCGTTTACATCGCCTTTCAGCATCAAGTCTGCCATCAACGGCGAATTGAGCAGTATTTCGATGGCGGCACGGCGCCCACCGCCATCGACGGTACGTATCAGGCGCTGCGAGATCAGTGCGCGCAGATTCAACGACAAATCGAGCAACAGTTGTTGGTGGCGCTCTTCCGGGAAAAAATTGATAATGCGATCCAGCGCCTGGTTTGTGTTGTTGGCGTGCAATGTGGCCAGGCACAAATGCCCTGTCTCGGCAAAAGTGATGGCGTGTTCCATGGTCTCCCGATCACGAATTTCACCAATCAGGACAACATCCGGCGCCTGGCGCAAGCTGTTTTTCAGTGCAATCGCAAACGATTCTGTATCGGTGCCAACCTCCCGCTGGCTAACCAGACAGCCCTTATGCTGATGGACAAACTCAACCGGATCTTCGATCGAAATAATATGCCCCGAACCCTGCTCATTGCGCAGGTCGACCATCGACGCCAGGGTGGTTGATTTACCCGTACCGGTCCCCCCCACCACAATCACCAACCCGCGCTTGGTCATCGCCACATCGCGCAGCACATCTGGCAGGCACAACTCTTCGAACGAGGGAATCTCGTTGGCAATAATCCGCACCACAATGGCCACACTACCGCGTTGCACATAGACATTGACACGAAAGCGCGAAACCCCCGGCAAATCGATAGCGAAATTAGACTCATTGGTCTCCTCAAACTCGGCTGCCTGGCGATCACTCATCACCGAGCGGGCGAACACCTGGGTATGCGCTGGGGTGAGCTTTTGCTCAGTGACGGCCACCATTTTCCCATGAATTTTTATCGTGGGTGCAGCGCCGGGGTTGAGGTATAAGTCTGAACCTTTTTTGTTTTTGAGCATGCGCAACATATCGTGCATGTGTTTTATTGCTTTATCTCTCTCCATGTCTCTCTTCTGCCTGTCAGTTAGCCACGTTAATTATAGAAGAACATTATATCGAGCCCGGATTAACCGCCGCCCGTCTTGCATCTTCAATATCGACTTCGCCACGGCGCACCAGTTTTGCCAGATTTTGATCGAGTGTTTGCATACCTGCCGCGCTGCCCGTTTGAATGGAGGAATACATTTGTGCCACCTTATCCTCGCGAATAAGATTGCGAATCGCGGGGGTACCGATCATGATTTCATGTGCCGCGATGCGCCCGCCACCCGGCTTGCGCATCAGCACCTGGGAAATAACCGCTCGCAGTGATTCTGAAAGCATCGCCCGCATCATACTTTTCTCAGCCGCCGGAAACACATCGATAATACGGTCGATCGTCTTAGCTGCCGAGCTGGTATGCAGAGTGCCGAATACCACGTGACCGGTTTCCGCTGCGGTCAATGCCAAACGAATAGTTTCCAGGTCACGCAGTTCCCCCACCAGAATAGTATCCGGGTCTTCGCGCAATGCAGAGCGCAATGCCTCGCTGAAACTGTGGGTATCGCGGTGTACCTCGCGTTGGTTAATCAATGACTTCTTGCTGTTATGCACAAATTCGATGGGGTCTTCAATCGTTAAAATATGACCGGACTCATTTTCATTTTTATAATCGATCATCCCCGCCAGCGTAGTTGATTTGCCCGAGCCCGTCGGCCCGGTAACCAGGACAATACCACGTGGAAACTCAGCAATGTCCTTGAATATCGACGGTGCTTTCAAGTCCTCCAGTGACTGAATCTTTGTCGGAATAGTACGAAATACCCCGCCTGCTCCACGGTTCTGGCTAAAGGCATTAACACGGAATCGCGCCACATTGGGTAGCTCAAATGAGAAGTCGACTTCCAGGAATTCTTCATACTGCTTGCGTTGTTTATCGTTCATGATGTCATATATCATGGTGTGCACCTCCTTGTGTTCCATTGGCGGGAGGTTGATACGCCGTATTTCACCATCGACACGAATCATGGGCGGTTCACCCGCTGACAAATGCAAATCTGATGAGCCATTTTTGACGCTAAACATTAATAACTGAGATATATCCATAGTGACCTTTGTATCGATGGAATGAACTATTAGGCAATAATTGTAACCAATACGCCCGCTAATTAATCTAAATTAATCAATTGGATCTACTGTAATCTGAAAAAACGGCGCCTAACTCACTTTTTCGCAGAGCACGCCAATACCTGCTGAATCAGATTCCCTATTACCCTTGGTTCAAACGGCTTATTACAGATTGTCACCAAACCACCCTGCGCAAGCGCCGCCAACCTCTCTGCACGCTGCTCACTGGTTATCATCAACGCAGGGATATTTGGCTGATTGCTTTCCTGGCGGACAAATGCCAATAATGCCTGCCCATCCATTTCCGGCATATTGTAATCCGTCAGTAATAAATCATAGTGGTTTGTCGCCAATAACTGCATTGCCTGCCGCCCGTTTTCAGCGTCATCGATATGCACCACGCCAAAGTTTTCAATCACCCGTCGA
Organism: Gammaproteobacteria bacterium; assembly: GCA_965277715.1. Classification (GTDB taxonomy): domain Bacteria; phylum Pseudomonadota; class Gammaproteobacteria; order JBCCGL01; family JBCCGL01; genus JBCCGL01. Next base: position 2,726,810 of record OZ255836.1, on the reverse strand, counting down.
ATATAGTTGCGGGACATCACACTGTCATCGACCAACAACACCTGCAGCTTGTGGAAATCGATACCAAAGGATTCGCGCAAATGGGCGGCAGCACACAAATCATAAGCCGCGTATAGCGCACGGCGCAAATCATCCACTTCAAAGGGTTTGGGTAAAATACCAACAACCCCCGCCTGGCGAATCGGCTCCAAGTGCTGATGATTCGTCTCACTGGAAATAAGTAAAAATGGGGTGTATTCAAAATCGTCGCGCACCCGCATGGCATGGATTAAATCCACGCCACTCATATCGGGTAAATACATCGCACTGACAACCAGATCAGGCAGTATTTCAGCCATACTGGCCAGCGCAGTCGTTCCACTATCAACCGTTGTTATATCAATGATGCCCTGTCTTTCAAACTGCTCCCGGATTAGTTTTTGCTGGGGGATAGATGGCTCCACCATCAATGTGTGGAGGTTATGCATACTGCGATGCACCTCCGGCATCGGCGCTGCCGTGTCATTGTCCTGTGTATCATTGATCGAAACCATGCCTGTCGCCCGCATAAATATCGCTAACAAACACCCAATAGCGGCGGCAAAACAAAGACCTTTACCGCCCGCATCACCTGCCGATGCTACCCGCGTTATTTTCTTACCATCAGCCCGCCTGATACGGCACACAGCAACGTCGCCACCGCCCCCCAACTCAACCCCACGACCACACCGGCATCGAGCAAACCACGCCACGGTTGTGGTAACTGATGAAACACAATAATCAGCACAACAATCATCAGAGTGAGCAGCCAGGTACTGACAACCCGGCGCTTTTCAGCAGAGAAGTACCCCATACAAAACAGGGGCGCAAAGATTCGATTGATAAATGTCGTGTCGTGCAACAGCGACTGCGCACGCGCAACCAAACGCGGTGAGTAGCCCTTTTGAAACCCGCGATACCCTTCGCTGTACGCCATAAAAAGCCCATTGGCAAACAACAACAGCCATTGATACCAGTACAACGTGCTCTCAAATGCTTGCAGCGCGATAGGCGTCAACCGATAAATGGCAAACAACAACAGCAGTAGAAACCCACCGACACCCCACAGGGCAGCGATCACTCCAATAGTGGTGTAATGGGGGGAATCAAGGGTATTCACACAATCAATCCGGGTTATTCAAAGCGGCGCGGAGTATATCATCTTGGTATACCTTTTCAGGTATTGGGGTCAGGGTATTGGGGTCAGTACCCAATACCGCTACCTCAGGTTTAACCCAATGAATCTTTTAGTCTCTGAGAGGCCTTGATACGAGGTTCAGTTAACAGTGGGTAGGCTTTTGGTCGTCGTTTAATTGCCCTTGGTTGGGGTGATCGTTTTCTCCTGCCAATTAACGTTGAAGCGATTATCCTTAATAAGGAAGTGTACGCTTTTTGTATCATACTGGATGTTGAATGGATGAATTTAATATGAGCAATACCCAGTAGCTGTACCGTTGCCTTAAAACTTATTTGACGTGCTATTTCACCCTCTGTTTTTGCTGACTCTGCCATGCTACCCCGAATCAGGTTATAAGCCATAAAGGTTGTTGCTATTTCTTTTTCAACCATCTCGGGTGAATGGCATCGCAACATATCCATTTTCAAATCTGTTTTAATTGTACGAAAATCCAATTCAACTTTCCAACGTTCCTTATACAGTGTTGAAAGCTCTTTCTTAGGGTAAGTATCAACCTCCAACAAAGTGCTAACATAGACTGTCCCATCCACTGAAAATTCTCGAACTGTCAGGGTTTTCGGCAATAGATCAAAGTCTGATTGCGACATCCAAACCGGTTTTCTTTTAGGTTTTTCCCACTCGATAAGATGATCTTTTGCACCAAGCGTTAACCCTGTTTTGTAATCCGCTTTCTTTTGTGCGTGATTCATTGAGACGAATGCAACCCCTTTCGATTGTAGAGCCGCTAAGACAGCATAAGTACAGTAATAGCGGTCTGCCAGTAACAGATCATTGGCGGTTAATGACGTCATCAGGGTACTGAATAATGACATTTCCCCTGTTCCCTTTCCTTGATACTCTCCCATTGCATAATCAATAATAGCGCCAGAACTTAAAGAAATGAGTCCGACTATTCGAGCAATAGGAAAACCTAAACCCGGTTTTTGAGTCTGTTGCTGGGGGTATTTATGTTGATTTTTCTGGGTATCAGGCATGAGAACAGTGGTTCCATCCACAAGCACCACATTATACCCTTTCCATGTCCAAATTTTACCTGCTCTGGCATGTAACGTTGAACCGATTGAACGTACCTCCTGAAGTACCCACGACAGAGATAAACGTTGACGGGCTTTACAGTAAGGACCGCTATTAAAAGAACTTGGAAGCAGGTTTTCCTGTAAACGATCAACTAGCAGACGGGCGACTGTTTCTTTACAACTGCCATTATCACTTAACACCTGCCAGAGAAATAAACGCAGTGTAACAAGTGGGGTGAATACCCGGTCTCGATAGCTGCCCGATAGTTCGCTTAGGTCGTTTAGACGCTTGGAACAGAGTAAATTATTAAAGTCTCCTGTGTTTAACTGAAAAAAAACACATTTGATCGTTTTAATTTGCTGTCGGATAGCGAATTTCATAGAATAGGTCAGCGTTAGGTTTTTTGGCGAAGTACTTGTGTGTTTTGTCGCTTACAAGGATACTTCAAAAGGAAACCTAACGTTACCCATCTATATGACTTTTAACGTTATTTTAGTTCTTCACCAGGCTGAGGTAGCGGTATTGGGGTCAGTACCCTTTATTTGTTCGCGCACTCCGACCCGGATAGCTTTATAGAGGCAGAGAGGCTTATCATAGCTTGCTGGTCGATGCCAACACGGCATGGATAGTACTGAAGGGCAGTAGCAAAGTCAGCGGCGCATCATCCAAAGGAATACCGGTATTTCATACCGGGCCAGACTGCGCTTGACTACTGCCGGTGTACGTTCATAAGTAATAGAGGCTGAGCTGACACTGTAATAGCCTAAAACGGTTTTGTTATCCTCGTCGTCGATAACGAGGTAACTTTTAGCACTGCCTTTTTCATGGCTTTGTCTGGCGTGGCGCTGCAAAAAAAGGTTTAACGCCTCGTCACCACAGTCAAAAGCCGATCTATTGTTGACAACAACCGGTGCAGCGGCCTTGCCGTAACGTAACGGCTTCCGCACTTGACGCATCACAACACAGCTGTATCATTCTGATGATTAAATAAACAATGGCTTTTCAAAAGTGATGGGTTTACAGCACCTTTTTTCAGCAACCAGAGGGCACAAAGACCTGTGCACCCTGCTCGCTGTGCTGCTATTCGCCGCGCCCTTGTTGGCAACACCTACCTTACTGCCTGCCAGTGACACCCCCACAAACGCCCACTGCGTGGAGTTTGATGACGCCTTCCCCGCTTCTATGCATCTCGACTGCGACGAATGCAATATGTGCCTGGATCACTGTGTCGGCTCAACGGTGTTTATCTCACCGCCCGAACCGCTATCAACCCCCACCTCTGGCATAAATCCGTTGGCGGTTTACCTACCTGGCAGGCCCACACGGTTTATCTCAAGGCTCGAACGCCCCCCTCAAAGCTGATATCCCACGCTGCTCGGCGCACAGCCCTGTGTAGCGTTTACCGATTGCTGGCCCATGCCAAGCCGTCAATGGTTTGGTTGACCGCTGGCACCCAATCGATTCAAGAGGATATCAAGGTGATCACGACACCCAAAAAATTAATCTGCGGCAGTATTCTGCTGGCAGCATCGAGCATACCGGTCAGCATAGCCATTGGCCAACATGCCCCCCCGGTATTGCACGCCGACTCACATACCAGTAGCACGGTATACCAAACCGTTTTTACCGAACCGGTTATACCACTCGATACACGACTCCCCTGGAAAACCCGCTTTAACGGTGATGAACGCTTTAACAGCGCACACTCACTGCCCACTCCTGAACCACTGCTAATGATCGAGGTGCCCACCAAACCCAGTGGTAACGGTAGTGATGCGCGTGGTGTCATTAAAAACCTACGCGTCGATCAGGGGAAAATTAAAATCCAGCACGGCCCAGTCGAAAAGTACGGCATGCCCGCGATGACGATGTTATTTACCGCCCGTGACCCCGCCTTATTACAGGGGCTGACCGTGGGTGATGAGATTGGTTTTAACATCGACAATGACAGTGGCGGGTTTGTTGTCACCCACTTAACGACAGCAAGCCGACAAAGTGACGCCAGAGGCATCGTCAAGTTGATACGCGCCGAGCAGGGCAAGATCAAAATTCAACATGGCCCAGTCGAGAAATACGGTATGCCCGCAATGACCATGATGTTTCAGGTCAGTGACCCCGCTCTGCTGGAAGGCGTACAACAAGGTACTGAAATCGACTTTGACATCGACAACAGTGCGGGTGGATTTGTCATCACCAATATCGCCACTCCCACGGCAAACGCGGAGGAAAAGCCATGATGTTGCGCATACTCCCCAGGCGCTTTTGTGTATTGCTGATACTGTCTGTGCTGACCGCCTGCACCAGCGTGCCGAAAGACTACGGCATCGGCCAACTGGAACCATTGCTGGAAAACAAGACCCATTTGGCACAGGCGCTGCCAAAACCGGGGCTGGTATCAACACTCAGCCAACAGGTCGTTGACAACTTACTCGCCAAACCACTCGATTTGCTCGATGCTGAAAAAATCGCCCTACAGAAAAACCCTATGCTAAGGGCCAATCTGTGGAGTGTTGGCGTCGCCGAAGCCGACTACGCGCAAGCCGGGCGGCTACCCAACCCCACCCTGAGCTACGAGCAGTTTCCCGGCGGGGAATTCGACTCGACACTGCTGTTTGATCTCAATGGCCTGTTTCTCATTCCACTGCGCCGCCAGGTGGCGGCACGCCGCCTCGAACAGGCGCGCTATGTAGCCGCCGGCGCCGTGCTCGACTACCTGGCGGACACCCGCAATGCCTGGATTCAGGCAGTCAGCCAACGCCAGCACACCGAGCTGGTGCGGCGAGCGGTCGAAGCGGCACAAACCGCCAACAGCCTGACCCGGCAGATGAGTGCCATCGGCCACAGCAGCGTACTGGATGCGGCGCGCTCAGAGGCGTTTCTCGGCGAGTTAAAAGCCAGCCTATCGAAGCAGCAACTGCGCGAGGGCGCAGCCAGAGAATCCTTGATCCGCCAGCTTGGATTATGGGGTGAACAGGCACAGCAATTGTCCCTGCCATCGCGCCTTCCCACCCTGCCGGAAACACCGTTGGCAATCGACAGCATCGAACGACAGGCAGTACTGCAACGCCTTGATGTGCAAATGGCCAAGATGAACCTTGAGGCCATGGCCAGCAACCTCGACCTGACACGTAGCAACGCCTTTATCAGCGTACTCGAAGCCGGGCCGGTGGTAGAACGTGTCGACGATGAGACCGAGCGCGGCTTTGAAATCGAGTGGAAGCTGCCCATTTTTGACGCCGGGGGCGTAAAAAATGACAAGGCAAAAATACTCTTTGAACAGGCACAGGCCCAGGCAGAGGCAACCACCATCAACGCTGTTTCACGCGCCCGTGAAGCCATGGCAGGTTACCAAAGCGCCTGGGAAATTGCGCGTTTCTATCAGCGCCAGCTACTGCCATTGCGCCAGCGCATCAGCCAGGAGCAACTACTGCGCTACAACGGCATGCTAATCAGTGTTTTTGACCTGCTCGACGATGCCCGTGAAGCCACTGGCATCGCCGCCGGTTACGTCGACGCCACACGCGATTTCTGGCTGGCAGACACCGCGCTTAAACAGGCGCTGATCGGCAATGACAACACCATGACCATGAATTTTGACAGTGACACCGCCCGGCCCAGCAGCGTAGGCGGCGAAGCCCACTAAAGGGCTTGCATCTAACCGGAATATTATTATGACAACACGCAGACAATTTTTAAGCCACGCTGGCGCGCTCGCACTGGGCGCCGGTTTCGTCAATCGCTCGGCGCTCGGCGCCCTACCCGAATCACCCAGTGTCAGCAACGCAACCATGCAACCACCGGATGAGCCGGGCAGTGGCCCCTGGTATCGCCCAGTCGTCACGCTCAACGGCTGGTCACTCCCCTACCGTATGCGCAATGGCTGGAAAGAATTTCACCTCACTGCCGAAGCCATCGAACGTGAATTCTCTCCCGGTATGGACGTGCGCCTGTGGGGTTACAATGGCCAGGCACCCGGCCCGACGATTGAGTGCGTAGAAGGGGATAAAGTGCGCATCTACGTCACCAACCGATTGCCCGAACACACCACCATTCACTGGCACGGCATGTTACTCCCCAGCGGTATGGACGGTGTGGGCGGTCTCAGCCAACCGCAAATTCCACCTGGTAAAACCTTCGCCTACGAATTCGTCACGCGCCATTCGGGCACCTTTATGTACCACCCCCACGCCGATGAGATGGTACAAATGGCTATGGGCATGATGGGTTTTTTCGTCGTCCACCCCAAAAACCCACAACAGCACGCCGTCGACCGGGACTACTGTTTTTTAATGAGCGCCTACGACATCGACCCCGGCACCATGACTCCACGAATCAACACCATGGTGGACTTCAATATCTGGACCTGGAACAGCCGTGTGTTTCCCGGTATTGATCACTTGGTGTGTCGCACAGGTGAGCGCGTGCGCGTGCGTATGGGCAATCTCACCATGACCAACCACCCGATCCACATCCACGGTCTCAAATTTGAAGTCACCGGCACCGATGGTGGCTGGGTCAACCCCGCTGCACGCTGGCCGGAAGTCACCACCGATATCGCCATAGGCCAAATGCGCGCCATTGAATTTACCGCAGAGGCTGACGCTGAGGGCGACTGGGCTATGCACTGCCACAAATCACACCACACCATGAACGCCATGGGCCATGATGTACCAAATATGATTGGCGTCGACCAACGCCCGGTACACCGCAGCCTTAGTGAACTCCTGCCCGGCTATATGATAATGGGTGAGCGCGGCATGGCGGATATGGGCGAGATGGTTATGCCCCTGCCACAAAACACCCTGCCCATGATGACCGGCGAGGGGCAATTCGGCCCCATCGAGATGGGTGGCATGTTCACCGTTTTGAAAATACGTCCAGACCAAAAACCCGGTGACTACACCGACCCCGGCTGGTATCAACACCCCCCTGGCACTGTTGCCTACGAAGTCGATGCCGACTCTGTTTAATAACGAGGAAAACACCATGAAATCCCCCCCTTTCAACACTGCATTACTGTCCCTGCTGCTGTTTGGCAGCCTGGGCTTTGGCACATCCGCTGTGTATGCGCACAGCGGCGAAACACACAAGAAAAATACCTATGAGGCGGTCAGCGTCGAATTTGGCAACTACCAACCCACCCTGAAAGAGAGCCGCGTGATCGAAATGGACATGAGTGATCTGATGCGCTTTACACCATCGCGGCTCAAAGTCAAAAAAGGCGATACGCTAAAAATTTCACTGCGCAATTCTGGCGCACTGCTGCACGAATTTGTGCTCGGCACTCAGGCATCACTCAACGAACACGCTGAACTGATGAAAAAATTCCCTACCATGGAGCACGATGAACCTTTTATGGCGCACGTTAAACCGGGGGAAACCGGCGAAATAATCTGGCAGTTTTCTGAGGTGGGTGAATTTGCCTTTGGCTGCCTGATTCCCGGCCACTACGATGCGGGCATGAAAGGCATCGTCATTGTCGAATAAAGACACCGGATAAGGACGCCCAGTGTTTCGATAGGCCATTGGCTGGGGTAGCATTTGCAACCCCGGTCAATTTAACCTAAATTCCGCATGAGTGAATTATTCACCTTATAAGTGCTTGTATAGAGGGTGCTTACTACTATCTGGAACCACTCAAGCGCTGGTGTATGAAACATTCAGGCTAATTTCTCTATAACCTAAAGCCACGCCGCAACATGGCGGCGCAGCTCGCCCGCCGCATAGTGCCAACCGGGATAAAAACCCGCCACGCTCAGTGGAAACCGCAGCCGCCGTGCAGATCCCCAGGGGGTTTGTTCCAGCGTCTCCCGGTAGTCATCATCACCGGGTGCTGCACCGGCGGCATTGCACACCGATTGGCCCATCGGTAATAACAAGTGCGCGGTGCGCGCCAGGGATAACCTGGCCCGATACACCATACCGGCCTCCCGCCTCGCCCGCAGTGCGTGCAGTACCGCCGCTGCCATGAAATAGCCGGTGGCGTGATCCAGCGCTTGAGCTGGCAGGGGAAAGGGGCGTTCGCTATCTTCTTGCCGTCTACCGTATTCGGCTATCCCGCTGCTCATCTGTACTAAGCTGTCAAAGCCCCGCCGGTTCACCCACGGCCCAGCCCAGCCATAGGCATTCAGTGTTACATCAATCAGCGCCGGGTTGATCGCCTGGCGCTGTGCAGTACTGTAACCCAGCCGCGCCAAAGCTTCGGGCCGGTAGCCATGCACCAGCACATCCGCCGTGGCCAGTAAACGCTCAAATACCTGCCTGTCGGCGGGTGCGCGCAAGTCGAGACCGGCACACCGTTTGCCCACCGTAATATCGGCGACAATACTTGGTTCGTCCCACTCCGGCGGGTCGATGCGCAATACATCGGCACCACAGGCAGCCAGGAAGCGAGTCGCCACCGGGCCAGCCAGGATACGGGTCATATCCAGCACGCGAATACCGCGCAAAGGCCGTGCCGGGTTTACAGTAGACTTCACTGGCTTGACTTCCCCGCTGGCCTCCCACGCTACCAGCGCCTGACTACCGATTGCCTTACCTTGTGCATGCGCCAACCAGGATTCAGTACTGTGCATAACAGCCGCGCACCCCCCGGCGGCAACGATGGCCTCTTCAAGGTCCTGGCCATACCAGGTCGAAACCAACTGCATCGCCTTATCAGCATCTTTGGCATCGCCAAGCACAGCAACCGCCGCCGCGTGATGCAAAGGGGCATTGGTATGTAAACGAATCCACCCGTCGCGGGTTTGGTAGTCGCCAGACAGCGCCCCCCACATCGGCGGAACCCGCCAGCCCACTGCCTGCACAGAAGACCTGAACCACAGTGATGCCAAACGGCGATTAACGCATACCGCCGGTATTGCACCTCCCTCTGTCGCCATCCAATGGGCCAGTGCCAACCCCGCCACACCGACAGACTCACTGGCCAATTGATTGACCGGGTACCAGGAGGCCAGCGCACCACAGTCTTCAAAGGCAACACGGCCTGTGGTATCCACCAGCAAGGGAGTAGGCGTTGAAAAAGCAGCGGCTATATCCGCAAAAAAGGCAGCAAAAAAAGGTGTCTGCATAGTGGTAATCCTAAATTAGTACACCGTCTATTGAGGATATCTTAGAAGCTGGCTGTAGTGTTACTCAAGGCTTGATAACACCGGGTTCTCTCAAAATAGCAAAGGGGTATAAAATACTATAACCTCACACAAACCGAGGAAGAACCAAAATCACAAACATGTAGGACAAACAATTGCCCATGCCTGAACTGTTGACACCGGCCCAAATGGCTAAAGCCGATCGACTGACAATCGACGGTGGAATACCCGGTATTGAGCTGATGGAAAATGCGGGACTTGCCGTAGTTGAGGTATTAAAGAAACAGTTTCCAGAATTTCAAAATATACTGATTGTTTGTGGTACCGGAAACAACGGTGGGGACGGTTTTGTCACCGCCCGTCGTCTTGTTGATGAAGGCAGGCGTATAAAAGTTTTTATTTGCGGGGACATAAAGAGCATCTCGGGCGATGCAGAACGGGCTTTGGCCAAACTCGACAAATCCATATTGATTGGCGGTTATCCAAACTTTACAGAGCCCGATGTTATTGTTGACGCGCTTCTGGGCGCTGGGCTTGACCGCGAAGTCAAAGGGACTTTTGCATCTATAATCAAAGCGATCAATGAGAGTGGAAAACCGGTTTTGTCGATTGATTTGCCAAGTGGTGTTGATGGGAAAACCGGGCAGATACAAGGCTGTGCGGTTAAGGCGCACTGCACTGTTACTTTTTTCCGATACAAGCTCGGACATATACTGATGCCGGGCAGGCATTATTGTGCAAAACGCTTCCTTCAACAAATAGGAATTAAAGCGGAAACCCTTAAGCAAACCGGCATTTCTGGCATTCAAAACGTACCGGCAAACTGGCGCAAGCATTACCCCGTACCATCCCTTGCCGGGCACAAATATCATCGCGGCCATACGCTGGTAATTTCCGGGCCGATGACATCAACGGGTGCTGCCAGATTGCTGGCGCTGGCTGCGCTAAGATCAGGGTCGGGATTGGTAACCGTTGCAAGCCCAGTCGATGCCCTGGTTGTGAACGCCATCCATTTAACCTCCGTAATGCTTCAGAAGGCTGATAGCCCGCATGATGTACAGGAAATCCTCGCTGACCAACGCTTTAATTGTGTGGCACTTGGCCCCGGTCTGCCAGCGGATAAGCATACCGCAAGCATGGTTATCAGGGTTCTGGAAATGCAGCGTAAAACCATATTGGACGCAGGGGGGTTAGCGGCGTTTTCTGCAAACCCAGAGAGGCTGTTTGAAGCAATCAAAACGTCAAACAAGCCGGTAATTATTACACCGCATGGTGGTGAGTTTGGGCGTTTGTTTCCTGATTTAGGTGTTCATGGTTCAAAGGTTGAACGTGCGCGGGCTGCGGCCGACAAAAGCGGTGCTGTCGTTATTCTGAAAGGCCCGGATACTGTAGTGGCCACCCCTGGGGGCGAGGTTTCTGTTTCAGACAATTCGCCACCGTGGCTGGCAACAGCAGGCAGCGGTGACGTGTTGGCTGGCATCGTTGCCGGTCTGGTTGCTCAAGGAATGCCCGCCTTTGTAGCGGCGAATGCCGCTATCTGGCTACACGGCGATGCTGCAAACCGGCTGGGTTTTGGTATGATTTCCAGCGATCTGGACGAGGGGTTGCGGCAGTCGATAAAATCATTGCTGATACCCAGCGACATAAATTCTTAAGGGGGGTCTTGTGAAAGAATCTGACTGGAAAGTGTTTAAACGTATTAAAGAAAAAGCGATTGATACGCTTTGTAAACGTGCATTAGCGGAGTTTGCAGCAATCATTCAAGATGAAAGCCAGTCTGCGCACGAGCGCTACCGGCTTCACTATAAACGTGTACAGGGTCGGGACAAACAAATGGGCGCTCTTTTTGATGGTCACAGCAGGTCGAAAGCCACATTACAGCTATTTATGATTTGTCGTGAAGGCCTTGCAGATAAAGCGCTTCTTGATCAGTTATCAGAAGAACTTCTAAGCCAGATAAATCCAGAGAAATCAATTAGAAAAACCTCGGCAGAATCGTCGTAGATGGTGTTAAAAACTGAATCGGCGAATAGCGAACCCTCAAAAAAGCCGACTAAATAGATGCTGTCGTTGGCGATTTTGCCCAGGCGGGTCAGTAGCACATCGCCAGGCCCACGCGCCTTCTACTGTATACAATAAACCTGATATGGCCTCCTTGATTCTGAACCAGTGATAGTTGTACCTGTGCAGCCAACGTGTTTATACTTGCCCGCGTTATTAAAAAAGCGCTGCACAAGCGCACAACACAATCAACTTTATTGGAGGAGAATCACTCAATGAAACTCACGACAAGCGTATTGGGTTGCCTTACCGGCGGTGCCCTGCTGTTTGCACAGGCAGGTCATGCGGCCTGCGAAGACATTACCCTCGGGTCTGCTATTTCACTCACCGGTAAATATGCCACCAACGGTATTCACGCGAAAAACGGCTACGAATTTGCAATCAAGAAGATTGGCGAGGCCGGTGGCGTAAAAATGGGTGATAAGTGCTACAACTTCAAGGTTATTTACTACGATGATGAGTCCAAAGGCGACCGTGGTGCAACCCTGGCCGAACGGCTTATCAACCAGGACAAAGTGCAATACATGCTGGGGCCTTATTCGTCCGGCCTGACCAAAGCCATTGCACCGGTAACTGAAAAATACAAAATCCCGATGGTCGAAGCGGAAGGTGCGTCGCGTTCACTGTTCAATAAAGGCTACAAATACCTGTTTGCGGTATTGTCGACCTCTGAGCAATACCTGGCCTCTGCCATTGCGCTGGCGGCAGAAAAAGCCAAAGAGTCTGGCAAATCACCCTCATCGGTAAAAGTCGCTGTGGCCGTTGAAAATGATCCATTCTCACTCGATATCCGTGCCGGTGTGCTCGAAGATGCCAAAAAATTTGGTATGAAGGCAGTGATCGATGAAAAACTGCCACGCGACTTATCCGATATGAGCGCTATCCTCACCAAGGTCAAACTGCTCAAGCCGGATGTGCTGGTTGTCAGCGGCCACTCAAAAGGTGCGGCTACTGCTGTGCGTCAAATCAGCGAGCAAAATATCAGCGTGCCCATGGTGGCGATGACACACTGTGAAGCGGCAGACGTTACCGGCAAATTCGGTGCAGCGGCCAACGATATTTTATGTTCCACCCAGTGGGCTGAATCACTGTCGTATGAAGATGAAATTTTTGGCAGTGCCGCTAACTATGAGAAAGAGTTTAAGGCCACTTACCCAGAGTACGCGGACAAGAAAGTCCCCTATCAAACGGCGCAGGCCTCGGCGGCAGTTTATGTGTTCAAAGATGCGTTCGAACGTGCGGGTTCACTGGATAAAGAAGCCGTTCGCGATGCAATTGCGGCAACTGATCTAAGCACCTTTTACGGCAGCATCAGGTTTTCTGAAGCAGGCAACAACATCGCCAAGCCGATGGTGCTGCGCCAGATTCAAGATGGCAGCTACAATGTGGTTGCGCCCTCAGCATTCGCCTCTCACAAGCTGAACTGGCCACGCAAAGCCCAGTAGTCACCGTTAACTGACCGAAACCGGGTGCATCTTGCACCCGGTACTGGTTTGGCGCTGTGCATAAGCGGCCTCTCCTGCCATGACCTCAATAGAAAAATAAACGGCCAAAAGGTAACCCCATATGGATCAAATACTTGGCAATATCTCCCTGTTATTCGAATTTCCGGTTGTCAATTTAAAGATCGTCCTCGACGGCATTATGATCGGTGCGCTTTTCGCACTGGCGGCCTACGGGTTGGCGTTGGTGTGGGGGGTGATGAATGTTAAAAACCTCGCACAAGGTGATTTTGTTATTGCCGGTGGCTATGTCTCCTGGTGGTTGGTAGAGCACGGTGTGCCCGCACTGCTGGGGGTGCCCGCTGCATTTATTGTTTTATGGGGGCTTGGCTGGGTTATCTACAAAGTGGTTATTTCCCGGGTTATTGAGCGCGACCTGTTTACCTCGCTGCTGGCCACGTTTGGCCTGGCGATTATGATGGCGCAAATACTCAACCTGATGTTTGGCTCGGATACACAAAGCGTCGATCTGGGCTTTGATACCCTGTATTTCTTTGATGGCTTTATCGATGTGCCAGTGGCCAAGCTGATCGGTGTATTAATGGCGACAGTACTGGCGGCGGGGGTGATTATCTTTATGAAATCCAGCCGTATGGGGCAGGCGATCCGCGCTACCGCGCAGGATGCCCGCGCTGCCCGTGTCCTGGGCATTGATACCGAGAAAGTCTACGCCTTTACCTTCTCGCTGAATGCGGCCATTTGCGGCGCGGCCGGGGCGATTATCGTGATGGTGTGGATCATTCAGCCATTTTATGGCATCACACACTCGATCCGCGCTTTTGTTATTGTCACCGCTGCCGGGCTTGGCAATTTGCCGGGGGTTATTGCGGCGGGCCTGGGAATCGGCGCCCTGGAACAATACGGTGCGCATATCTTTGGCATCGGCTACCAACAGGCCATCGCCGTTTTACTGTTGTTGATTGTGTTGATTATCCGGCTTATCCAGCAACGCCGCGTTCGCCAAAGCTTGCAATAAGCGCAGGAGCAATAATGAATAAAAAAATACCGTTTTATCTGGTACTGCTGCTGATTACGCTTGCGGCACCTTTTATTTTTCCGGATTTTCGCACCCAATTGGCGACCCTGTGGTTGATGATTATCGTCTCATTAACCTGGGACATGACCGGCGGGCAAATGGGGTATAACTCACTGGGCAATATCTTCTTTTACGGCACGGGCATGTACGTCGCGGCGGTGGTCACTATCGGCCTAGTGTACAACGTGGCCGATTACACCAGCGCCTTTGGCGGGGGTGTCTATGAATTTACCGATGCGCAGTATTTTACTGGAGTGGTGCTTGGCATATTGGGGGCGGGTGTGTTTTGCGCCTTTACGGCGGTGATTATTGGTTACATCACCTTTGGTTTGCGCGGCCCTTACTTCGCCATCGGTACGCTCGGTGTCGCGATTGCGGGGGGCGAGCTGGTCTCTAACTGGGATTGGGTTGGCGGCGGGCAGGGCATCGCCTTGCCGGTGTACCCCGGTGATTTTGATGTGGGCAAGGTATTTTTCTACTTCCTGTTTGCCGGTACTGGTGTGGTGTTGTTTTTATTTTTGAAATGGCTGTACACCACACGCTTTGGCGCGGCGATCAACGCCATTCGTGATGATGAGGAAAAAGCCGAGGCAATGGGCCTGCACACCCTGCAGTATAAGCTCGCCACCTGGGCGATGGCGGCCTTTTTTGTCGGGGTTGTCGGTGCAATTTCCGCGTTTCAGTTAATTCATTTTGAACCCCTGGAAACCGCCTATCAAACCATTAACCTGGGTATCTTTATGGTGGTGTGTGTTCTGCTGGGGGGCAAGGGCACCCTGTGGGGGCCGATAGTGGGTGCGATACTGTTTCACCTTTTCAAAGAGATCACCTGGAACTACCTGCTCGGCTGGCAATGGGTGGCGCTGGGTGCGTTGATTGTCATTACCGTGGTGTATTTTCAGGATGGCGTTATGGGCTGGCTGGTGCAAAAAAAGCCCGAGTGGTTCGGCATTCGTGTCGAGCAAAAACAGACGACCGAAGGAGCACAGGCATGAGCGCTATTATTGAAGTGCAGGATGTCTGCAAATCCTATGGCGGTGTTATCGCCAATAAAAATGTATCGATGACAGTGGAAAAAGGCGGCATTACCGGGCTGATTGGCCCCAACGGTTCCGGCAAGACCACCTTGTTTAACTCCATTGTCGGTTACCACCCTATAGACTCCGGGGCAATAAAATTTGAAGGCCGGGAAATCTCCAAAATGCCGGTACAGAAAATCGCCCGCTTAGGGTTGTTGCGCACCTTCCAGCAGACCCGTATCTATGGCGCGATGAACTGTGTGGAGAATATGCTGATTTCCCTGCCACACCGCAAAATGCGCTTTAAAGATGCGTTTAGCCGCAACGGTAAAGAAGAACACGAGCGCGCAGACCGCTTGCTCGATTTTGTCGGTCTGTATGAAAAGCGTTTATTGCGCGCCGGTTCCCTCTCTTTTGGCCAACAAAAACTGCTCGAATTTGCTATGGCTTTGATGAACGAACCGACCGGCCTATTACTTGACGAACCCACCGCCGGGATCAACCCAACCTTGATCAATGGTTTGATCGATCGGTTAAAACGCGCCAATTCTGAATTTGGTATTACCTTATTTATTATCGAGCACAATATGCGTGTGATTATGAACATGGCCGATAAGATTTATTGCCTGGCACACGGGCAGTTATTAGCACAGGGCGCGCCAGCGGATATTCAAAACGATCAGCGGGTGATAGACGCCTACCTGGGAGCGCACTGATGGAGGATAAACAAAATATCAGCGGTTACGGTGTGGGTGGTGTCGATGCGGTTATCTCGGTCGATGAAGTCGTTAAACAAACCGCCGCGATTGCTGAAGATATTGGTATTGAGCAGCTCGATGCGCTGGTGGTGGGCGAACCTTATGTATCGCTGGAAAACCTGCGTGCCGGTTACGGGCAAATGGAGATTTTGCACGAGATTAACCTGCGGGTTGGTCGCCAACAATCGCTGTGCTTAATTGGCCCTAATGGTGCGGGCAAATCGACCGTGCTGCACGCCATCTTTGGTTTTAACAACATTTTTTCGGGGCGTATCGTTATCGGTAACGGTGACGATAAACTCGACGTTACGCGTTTATCGCCGAGCGAAAAATTATCCAGGGCGGGGATTGCGTATATTTTGCAGGATAAGTCGATTTTCCCCGGCATGACAGTTGAAGAGAACTTATGGATGGGCGGTTTTTTAAAAGACCAGCCGACAGAGGCCAAAGCCGCTGCTGAAAAAGTCTTTGATAAATACCCACGGCTCGCTGCACGCCGCAAACACCAGGCAAAAGTACTGTCTGGGGGCGAGCGTCGCCTGCTGGAAATCTCCCGTGCGCTGGTGATGAACCCGGATGTACTGTTGGTCGACGAGCCATCGATTGGTCTCGAACCGCGCTTTATCGATATGGTGTTTGAAATACTCCACGACCTGCAGCACAAAGAGGGCAAGACCATTATTATGGTTGAGCAAAATGCCAAAAAGGGATTGGAGTTTGCCGATATCGGCTATGTGATGGTCTCCGGGCAGATTGCTATCGCGGGTAAGGGAGATGATTTATTGGCGAATCCCAAGGTCGGTGAATTATTTTTAGGCGGGTGATCTGCCTCATCGCTCACCATTGACAACGCCCCCTAATATCACGGTTGTCTGGCATTGATAGGTGGGCTATATTTTCGCTGATAATTAAATCCCTTTTTACTACCCTCTATCGGAAAAAAAAATGAAAGTATGTGTTGTAGGTGCAGGCGCTATCGGCGGCCTGCTCGGTGTGCGTCTGGCTGATGCCGGGCACACGGTGTCACTGGTTGCCCGTGGGCCGCACCTGGCGGCGATTAAAGCCAACGGCCTGAAGTTAATTCAGGGCGGTGAGGAATTACTGGCCAAAAATGTTATCGCCACCGACGACATTGCCACACTCGATGCACAGGATGTAGTCATCATGGCGCTAAAAGCCCACCAAATATCCCCGATTGTCGATAAGCTCCCCACCTTGTTTGGTGAAGAAACGGTGATGGTGACACTGCAAAATGGCATTCCCTGGTGGTATTTTCAAAAGCTGGGCGGTGACTACGATAAACGCACTGTGGAAACGGTTGACCCGAGTGGCGTATTGGCAAAAGCCATTGATCCGCAACGCATTTTGGGGTGTATCGCCTATCCGGCGGCGGTTATTGCCGAGCCGGGGGTGATTCAGCATGTAGAAGGCATCCGCTTTCCGGTAGGTGAGTTAGACGGCACAGACTCTGAACGGGCCAATAAGGTTGCGCAGATGTTTATCGAATCGGGCTTTAAGTCACCGGTACTGGCGGATATCCGCTCAGAAATATGGCTCAAACTGTGGGGCAATTTGTCGTTTAACCCCATCAGTGCAGTAACCCACGCCACCCTGGAGGCCATTTGCCAATACCCGCTCACCCGTCAACTGGCAGCAACGATGATGCTTGAAGCGCAGGCAGTTGCAGAAAAACTGGGCGCCAGCTTTCGCGTTACGCTGGAGCGCCGTATTGAAGGTGCCGAGAAAGTCGGCAAACACAAAACCTCAATGTTGCAGGATGTGGAGGCGGGCAAACCGCTGGAGATTGACGGTATGCTGGGGGCGGTGATCGAACTGGCGGAAATGACGAATACCGATGTACCCGCGCTGCGGTCAATTTATGCCTGTGTCTGTCTGCTGAGCAAAACCATTGTGGATGAGCAGGTGGCAATCAAAGGACAGCCCTGGCGCTAAATTCTGATAAAGGAGTGATAAAGGCCTCAGTGAGCTGGCGTGCAACGACACGTGACCTGGCAGGCAAAGCATGGAATTTCAAGTACACCCCAAAGGGTCTGTTAAAAACGGGCGGTGATGCGGCGTTGGGTGTAGCCAAATGGGGTGTCAAAACAACGGTAAAAGGCTTAACCAATGGCGCCGCTCTGCTCGCCAGCGAGACAACAGGGTTCCTTGCCAAGATCGAAATCATCAAGATCCTCGCTCCAATGGTACAGGCGATGATTTTAATGGCGATGATTATGGTATTACCCTGGGCCTGGGTGCTGGCCGGAGCACAGTGGAGCGCTGTGTTTGCGCTCACTGTATTCTTCATTTCGGTGAAGTTCTGGACATCGCTATTCACCGCTGCGAATTACCTGGAGCACAATCTATGGTCTACTATGTACCCATCCGTTGGCGCCCGGCTTTCCGTTTGGGATGCGGTGAGAAACCCAATTGAAAATACGGTATTTTTAATTTTGGTAGGGCTACTTTACCTGGTCTTACCCATTGTACTCTCGCTCGTCCTAACTATGGCTGGCTGGAAAGCGGGCAGTAGCTTAGATAATGCAGCGTTTGGTGGGGATGTGGATAAACTAGCAAATGTGGGGAGGGGTTTAACCAAATAATCTGACAATAATAAAGACAAAAACTGATCAGAGCACATTTGCCTGACCAGCTTTTTCATCAACTCTATGCTTTTACCCTTCCGTCACGTGCTCTAGGCCCATAGGTATAATCGCCGGAATAGTCCAAACCCCAGCCCATCCCACCTTTATCGTCGTCATCATCAATGATCTCTCGATCTTCGCAAGGCGTGGGCGCTGCCTCACGATTAAGGTTCGTCATACTACCTTCAATAAACCCTTCACGGATATCGCGGTTGATGGCAAAGAAAAATACCGCAATTACGACTTGAAGCAGGGTGTCGGCGCCAAGTGCCCCTGCCACATTCCAGGCTATGCAGGCAGCCAGTAACGTTAAGAAGAACAGCACCCAGCTACGCAATGCGCTAGGTTCTGAGTTCTCTTTGGTAGAAGTTATTGTCGTATTCATCATCGTTATTCCGTCATTTACGTTTAATAGTATAGGCGCTTTCATTGTCTTTTCAATAGTTGAAAAAGAGGGGGTTTTCTTGTGGCATGTAACAGGGGGAAATGAGAAAAAATATTTTTTTGCGCGTGGGTCTTACCATTATAAACCATGAATCACCACTTTGACGGCGGCGTAGTTGGTCTGTCCAAAATAGCCACTCACTACGGTAGTTCCCGATGGCTATTTACCGTTGGCATTGCTTTCCAGAATGAGAACGTTTACTCTCTCCGCGCTTAAATCCCCCAGATCAACGAGATATGAATAATAAAAATCTCAAACAATATGATGCAATGTATTCCTACCCGGCACGTTGGTGGGGGCGGAAGAAGTTTTTAAGGGAATGGCATAGTTTTCTCTACAAGCTTCGATTCAGAAAAAGACAAGTGGAACACTTAGGGCTTGAATTAACGATGCCCTTAACCAGTTGGATGGGAAAGTATTTGATCGTTCCCAATGAATTTTTTATGTCGAAGTGCATTCATGCCGCGTTACAGGTAAAACCGGGAGTTGCGTTTGATATTGGTACACATGCAGGTGAATTTTTAATTAGGTATCAGGCAGTGTGTAATAGTTTAGATATACACGATGGTGAGTATTACGGCTTTGAGCCAAACTATGCGTCGTTTGCATTTATTAATGAATTAATTGGTGCCAATAGCTGGGGTACACATTGCCATGTTCTCCCGGTTGCGCTGGCTGATACCAATGGATTGCGGACTTTTTATGCTTCACGTTATGCTGATCCCTGCTCGTCTATTCACCCAACAATTAACCAGGGGGATAGTAATTTTAACAACATAGTGCCGACATTTTCGGCAGATTCACTGTTACAGCAGTTATCGATAGATGCACTGTCTATTATTAAAATTGATGCAGAGGGAGCAGAACTGGATATTCTCAAGGGTTTAGCGCGCACACTCCAGCAATACCGCCCCTGTATTCATTGTGAAATTGCCAATATTCCCGCAGAAAACGATCCAAGCTACCAATATGTGATTGATAATAACCGTAAGGTTATTGAGCTGATGCAGTCGATGGATTATCAAACATATGCTATTGTCGAGGAGGTTGATTTTTATCACCATATTGTCCGTTTTGATGATTACTTGCCTCATCTGGCAGGGCCGATAGAGGGGGGTAGTGTGCCGTCAGGGGGGAACTATATTATGGCGCATGATGATGATATACCGGAGTTGCTATCTTTTCTTTCAGCGCAACCACCAGAGGCAGCGCCGACTTGAGGTAAGCCTGATTAGTTGGAGAGTGTATTTCACGCCATGTCTTGATCAGCCTCTTTAACATATTTGTATAGTGAGCTGGCGTGCAACGACACGTAACCTGGCAAGCAAAGCGTGGAATTTCAAGTACACCCCCAAGGGCCTACTAAAAACGGGCGGTGATGTGGTGGGGGGGTATAGCCAAATGGGGTGCCAAAACGGCTGTGAAAGGCTTAACCAATGGCGCTGCTCTGCTCGCCCGTCCTGACCATGGCGGGCTGGAAGGCGGGCAGCAGCTTGGATAATGCAGCGTTTGGTGGGGATGTAAAAGATGTAGCTAAATCAGCAACAGGCGCAGGCAGAGGCCAGGGAGCACTCACCCCACCAGCCCTCGCTGGCGGGGTGAATCGTTCTGGAATCTAACGAAGCCTGTGGCTCCCTGGATGCAACTTCCATCCATAAGTGTAATTGCCATCCGAATCATATCCCCAACCCTTTTCATGGCCAATACTATAGTCGCCGCCATTGTCATCGATGATCTCTCGATCTTCGCAAGACGTGGGCGCTGCCTCACGATTAAGATTCGTCATAATACCTTCAATAAACCCTTCACGGATATCGCGGTTGATGGCAAGGACAAATACCGCAATTACGACTTGAAACAGGGTGTCGGCACCAAGCGCCTCTGCCACATTCCAGGCTATGAAGGCAGCCAGTAACGTTAAGAAGAACAGCACCCAGCTACGCAATGCGCTAGGTTCTGAGTTCTCTTTCGCAGAAGTTATTGTCGTATTCATCATCTTATTCCGTCACCTATACTTAGTAGTATAGGCGCTTTAAGTGTCTTTTCAATAGGTGAAAAAGAAGACGTTTTCTTGTGGCATGTAACAGAGCAAAATAGGCGAAAAATATCTTAGGATTCACCCACCTTTTCCAACCATTTACCATCGTCTGACGAGTCTAGAAGAGCTATGGAAATGCAGCCGATAATTACACAAATGACCACTGCCTGTGTGGATTCATCCCACGCAAAATAGATAATAGCGGCAAGCACGACGGATACGATAAGACTCCAATTTGCACTCCTGTTAGCCTCTTCCTCAAATTTATCTTTCATCTTCTGCGCTCGTTCGTTTACGCCCAATAGATCTTCTTTTCGATATTGCCCTCTCGCATTTCGTTTAGCGACAACGGCTGGACGCCCACGAAAATTGTGAATTGTATAATAGTGTGTACCTCTTCCCGTGCCTTGCTCCGATCCTGTTGTCTTGTAGTATTCAAGCTCAACTACCGCATTGGCTTCTAATAATATCGCATGCTTTATTACCTCCTTTCTTGCCGCATCGGGTGAACCTGATGAAGTGCCATGCACAATCCAACCTCCACACTCCACCATATCCCAACCGCGAATACTATTTGAACGCGAAGTGAGAACGCCATCCGGCGTGACATAGGTCATAACTTTTGCAGCATCGATAAGTCGACAGCGCCGGGCCTTATATCCCTTTGGTGTAGCCTGCTGGTCAAATTCGACGAAAGCCGCTTCACACAAACCACTTATCTGCTGTTTATCATCAAAATCTTGCTCATGGAAAAAGTAGTCTTTACCATCATCCCCTTTGATAAATCCATAGCACTTTTCGGGCAAATAAGTCGATATTGCACCAGTCATTACACGTTCTTTCACAGCCACTCTGATGTGTCAACACATTATCGGACACATGTTTAAGCGATCTTTTTAGACAGTTCATAATCCACGGGTGACAAATAGCCATTAGCGGAATGTAATCGCTGGCGATTGTAAAAGACTTCAATATATTCAAAAATAGCTTGTCTGACCTCCTCTCGGGTTGACCCGGTTTGTGGGTAAATTAATTCGGTTTTCAAGGTGTGGAAAAAACTTTCAGCCACGCTGTTATCCCAGCAATTGCCTTTGCAGCTCATACTTTGAATAATATGGTGTTGTTTTAGTAAGCGGCGATGGTGATTAGAGGCATACTGGCAGCCACGATCTGTGTGCCATAGCAGGCCAGCTTTGGACTTACGCCGCCAAATCGCCATCAGCAATGTGTCATCCACCAGACTGGTTCTCATGTGTGATTGGATAGACCAACCCACTATTTGACGAGAGAACAGGTCAATCACGACGGCCAGGTAAAGCCAGCCCTGTTGCGTCCAGATGGAGGTAATGTCACCAACATAACAGCGGTCAGGTTGTTCAACGGTGAAGGCTCGATTCAGATGATTGGGCGCAATGGGGTTATGGTGTTTGGAGTCTGTTGTCACTTTGAACTTACGTTTGGTACGGCAACAAAGCCCTGCTTGTACCATGAGACGGCCTATTCGGCGGCGACTGATACGAACCCTTCATTGGCAAACAAATGCTTTAAACGCCGGGCACCATAAGTCCCTCGTCCTTGCTCAAAAAAGACGTGCAGACGTTCTGTCAGCTGTTGATCTTCCTGATAGCGTGCTGTGGTGCATTGTTTTGACCACGCATAATAGCCGCTAATGGAAACCGCCATAAAGCGACAAAGAGGTCGAACACCATAGCCGGATTGATGTTGCTGTATCCAGGCGTACTTCACGCTTGTTCCTTGGCAAAGTACGCGGCCGCCTTTTTTAACAGGTCGCGTTCCTCTTTCAAACGCGCGTTTTCTTTTTTCAACTGTTTGAGTTCATCATATAAGTGCTCATCGCTGTGGCCACTGCCATCCGCTTTCGGTTGGCTATACTTGCTGATCCAGGTATGCAAAGTATTCTCGTTCACGCCCAGTTCGCGTGCGGTCGCGGCTATAGGCTGGTCGTTTTTCAGGACTAATTTAACCGCTGACTCTCTAAAATCAGCCGTATAGGATTGCTTCTCTTTCATTTTCGGTTCCTCGCGTAAACTCAGTTTACTTCAAGTGAGGGGTCCGAATTAGTGTAGCCACATCAATTGCAGGGTGCGGTTATCACCACGGATTTGGTTGCCATTGGCATTGTAGGCATAGCTGGCACCGCCTGCACTGGTCACCGCATGGGGGTCTGCGCCATTGGCGCCGTATTGATAGTTGCCCACATCGGATTTGTAGGTGATATTGCCAATTTTATCGTAGCGTAGGGTATGATTTGTAACTCTGTGGAATCCATACATCAACCATACATTAACCAGCCGATTCATTCGGTCATATCTAAACACCTCCGTCAAATCACTATTGCCACTGCCCTCTTGGCGGCGAGTTAAGTTACCAAGGCGGTCCCATTCATAGGTGAGTGCTTGTACTTGGCTTTGATCAAGCCGCGTGCCATTGACTTGCTCAAGCCGACCCGTGGCGGCGTTGTAGGTTTTGGCGGTGACAATGCCATTGCCTTGACGACTGCGGGTGATGTTGCCACGGACATCCACTTGCTCGACTTCGTAATAAATCAACTGCGGGCGGTCGCCACTGCGACGCACCGATTCAATACACTGCTGAAAACCTAAAGCATTGTAACGATACTGCAGCCCCCGCACCCCGTTGTTGCGCTGGCCACTGCTGGCGTCGAACTGTTGAAATAGCCGACCGTAAGCATCGAAGGTTTGCCGTTGGGTGTATTCCCCGTGTCCGGGCAAGGTGGTGCGGGTTAACTGGTTGCGGCCGAGTCGGTCGTACTCATAGCGCTCAATATAGCCCTGGCTGTCGCTGACCTGCGCCAGTTGCCCGAGCCCGTTGGGCTGGCTGTCTCGACTGCGTTTGTTCATGAAATCCTCCAAAAAATTTAACTTAAAAACAGTCTGAAGAAAATCGAACGTAAAATATAGAACGCTCTTAATTGATCGTTTACCAAGTGATTGATAGCCTTATCAAAAAGGCACAGCTTAATCGGATGGTGGCTAGATAATTACCCTGGATATTCAGGTGCCTTTATTGAGATATGGTATTCAACATCATTTACATTTAACGAATAGATTTGTCGATTCTTAAACGTCTGGTTGACAACACTATCTCCATGTTCATTATAGACATTTAAAATAGTTACTGGTCTTCTATCTTCTAAAATGTCAAAGTTCTGAACCCAAAATAATTTATCATCTTCGGACTTCTCAATACTAGCTATTAGTCCAAATTCAAAACTCGCCAATACCTGACCATCGTATCTCATTAAAAAAGACGCTCCAGGCTTGTAATGAGCAGTATCATTAATTAATAAGAATTTACTTTGTTCACACAAAGAAAGAAATTTTCCTTTATTTATCAAAATAGGAAACAGCAATTTTTTCCCTTCGCTATCAAATATCCTGATAAAAACGCTTTGCCCCTCATAGTGCTTTTCAACTGTAACATCTAGTGAAGAAGAACCACAAGAAATCAAATTACTAGCATTACAGGCTCCAGTAATCAAAACACAAATTAAAAAACATATATACTTAGACATTAATCACTCCTTGGGTAAGCCCAATCTATCCCTTGATGCGGTGTTTTATGCACTCTATCAGTTCTATTCCAGTGGGCAGATATTACTCCAGTAGGTCTAAGAGGTGATATATTACCTGGATTTACAGTCACTCGAGGATTAGACCACAACCTCCTTTCTAAATGCACATGAGGACCGCTTGAACCCCCATTTGTAGGATCAGCGTAACTACCGATAAGGTTTCCTTTCTTTATCGTGTCTCCCACACTAACAGTAAGACTATCCGGATCTAAATGACCATACTGATAATACCCATCTTCATCACTAGTCGATAACCTGAAACCTAGCCCGCTATCAGCGTCATTAGGGTTTTGATAACCCGCACGAAATACTTTGCCGTCAGCAACTGCATATAATGGATTTTGTTGCCCCTCTTGTGCATGTGGATGACACCAACGCACATCGTAGGCAAAGATGGGATTTTCGCTAGTGGCTACAAACACTTATCACTCAGTTTTTCCAGTTCAAGGTTCATTGTAGCAAAAAAATTCCCGACGCACCTTTTTCCTCAGCCGCCGAGGCGATTATTGATACTGGCAAGCGAAGCGAGCCAGGATTAATAATTGGCAACGTCCACCCTGGGGGGATTCAGGGGGGACAAAGAGTTATATTGTTGCATCAGCAACAATACCCTTACAGCCACCGCAGCATTTACACATAATGCAAATTATGCGGCGCAGCGGCCAATGGAATGGCTTGTGTTAGCGGCTAAAGGAAAAAAATGATGTGATGGTTTTATACCGCTAACTGAAGCCAGCCATTGCGCATAATTTCTGCATTAATTAAAAATAGTGTCAATAGACATATATGATGATTATCAAATTGACAATTTTAATGAGGCCATATAATGCCAACCAGTAACAACTTGATTGAACTGATTCCCATGATCGACTTTGCCAAAAGGCTCAAGCAGCTAAGAGAGGAAAGGAGTATGACGCAAGCACGGCTCGCTAGTTTATTGGATATAGACCCGCGTGCCTACAACCGTTGGGAGCGCGGTAGCAATATGCCCCAACTGGATACATTGATTAAGATTGCTGATATTCTAAAGGTCAGCCTTGATGAACTCGTCGGCCGCACTGAGTCCATTTCCGAACCCAAAATCCGCAACAATAAACTGTTGCACCTCTACGAGAAAGTCGATAATTTACCCGACCAGGACCAACAAGCACTGGTGATTATGCTTGATGGTTTAGTGGCACGGTCCAATATGCAAAAGCTGGTCGGCGAAAGTCAGACCATCAGAAATTAATGTGGACCTGGCACCTATTTTTTAATAATCTGGAATATACGGTACAAAGTTAATCTCCATCCCATCCCAGATTATATCTCCCTCCATTTCTGTACCGAATTTGTTAATAACACGGAGACTGTTTTGCGACTTAACAATACATAATTGAGGATGAGAAAATTCTTGAACTTTCAGCAAATCTAAGGGATTGGTAGAAAATATTAACAAATAGGCATTACTAAACTTTTTACTATACCCTGCTAAAAATAGTTCTTTCTTTCCATCGTGTGTTAAATCAAATTGTTTAACAAAAGCACATTGTTGATTCGCAAGATTAACCTGATCCCACCGATCATAATCTTCAATATCAATTAATCTTATATCAGTAAGGTTTTTTCGTTCATTTTTCAGTAAATTTAACGCTTCATCTGCCAAATTTTGAGCCGACAAAGTGCATGACACCAAAAGTATGCAAAGCAAATTCTGTTTTACAAGTTTAACCATATCTATCTAATCTCTTTCTATATGCTGAGCTATTTGTAACTAATATTTAAAGTTGGAATATTTCTTCGAAAATAGTCAACCGGATTGTAACGAGTTGAATGGCTTGAACCAGTCTGCACTGTGAAATGTAGATGCGGGCCAGAAGATCGACCACTTAAATCTGTTACACCAATTAATTGCCCTGAAGTCACTTTTACGCCACTAGCTACACCTTCAACTGCACTAGCGGTATTGGGGTCAGTACCCTTTATTGCTTTATTCGGAAAAAACGGTGCGCCCCAAAATTTTCAGGTTTTGGTTGGCACGGGAGCTAGGCCCGACAGGCTCCTGGCAGCGGTATGTGCTACCGCTGCCAGAACACCCGGTTTTACGCGGCCTTGCTGTGAGGAATAACTTTTTCGGTACTGTTAATGGCAATTTTTTTCGGCTTCATCGCCTCAGGTATTTCCTTGACTAAGCTGATGCTTAACAGACCGTTTTCAAATGTTGCATCCGTCACTTCAACGTGGTCCGCGAGGGTGAATTTACGCTCAAAGCTACGGTTGGCAATGCCCTGATACAGGTATGTGCGGGTGTTGTCCGCCGCTACTTTTTTGCCGCGTACGGTGAGTACGCCCTGTTCCACCTGTATGTCTAGCTCGCTGTTTTCAAAGCCTGCGATTGCCAGGGTGATGTCGTACTGGTCGTCACCGGTCACTTCGATGTTGTAAGGGGGGTAACCGGCAGAAACCTGTTCGCCGCGTAGCGCGGTATTCAGCAGTGAACCAAAGCGGTCAAAACCAACAGTGCTGCGGTAGAGGGGGGTTAAATCGATGGTGTTCATACTATATTCTCCAAAAGAAGCAATATTAAAAAAAGTACCTTACGCAAGGTTGCTCTCTTTGAGACCCAACCTGCGCAGGATGATAAATAGCGACGGCTGAAAAAAAATCAAGGGGGGCTGTAGATTTAAAAATCTGCACGCTCTAGGATAACCGTCGCTCTTTCATTAATGCGTTATCCCTCCATGTCTGAAACCCAGGAATACGATTACATCATACTCGGTGCAGGCTCGGCGGGATGCGTGCTGGCAAACCGACTGTCTGAGGGGGGGCATGCACAGGTGTTGGTGCTCGAAGCTGGCCCCATGGATCACAATTTGTTGATTCATATCCCCGCCGGGGTTTACAGCGTTTATAAAGATCCCCGGATTAATTGGAATTACAAGGCCGAACCCGAACCGGCCTGTGATAACCGGGCCATCGAGATGCCACGGGGCAAGGTGATCGGTGGCTCTTCGTCGATTAATTCGATGGTATATATGCGCGGACACCCGCTGGATTACGACCACTGGGCGGATGAATTTACTTTACCCCAGTGGCGCTTTGAACACTGCCTGCCCTATTTTAAAAAGTGTGAGTCATCTGACCGTGGTGAGAACGAGTGGCGCGGCGGGAGCGGGCCGCTGGGTGTTACTAAGGGCACACTGGAAAATCCCTTGTTTGATGCGATGATGGAGGCGGGTGTTCAATCGGGTCAAGGGGTCTCCGATGATCTCAACGGCTATAAACCCGAGGGCATCGCCCGCCTGGACAGCACCACTAAAAATGGGCGGCGCAGCAGCGCGGCAGTGGCACACTTAAAACCGGCGTTAAAGCGGCCTAATGTGTCGCTGCAAACAGGGACGCTGGTCGAGCGTATTCTGGTGGAGAATGGCCGCGCCGTGGGGGTGCGCTATACACGGCGTGGGGTAAGCAGGGCGGTGCGCGCTGCCAGGTCAGTGATTGTGTCGTGTGGGGCAATCAAATCCCCTCAACTGCTTATGTTATCGGGCATTGGCCCCGCGCTGCATCTGCGTGAGCGGGGTATTGAGCCGGTCATCGATTTGCCCGGTGTGGGGCAAAATCTGCAGGATCACCTGTCTGTCGATACCGCCTTTGCGTGTACCCAACCGATCACCCTGAATTATTTGAGTAATCCCCTGCACAAGGTTAGAGCCGGGTTGCAATGGTTGCTGACGCGCAAGGGAGTTTGCGCGTCAAATATCTGGGAAATGGGGGGGCTGGTGTTTGGTAACCAGGAGGTGGCGTACCCCAATTTACAGTATCACTTTACCCCGGTTTACAATGTTTACCACGGTCGGCGTATCGAGCTGTTTCAGGGTTATCAGATCAATACCGACCAACTGCGCCCCAAAAGCCGGGGGCAGGTGCGCCTCAATTCAAATAACCCCGCCGATAAACCAGCGGCCCAGTTTAATTATTTATCTGACCCCTACGATGTTAAAGAGTTGATCGAAGCGTATAAAACGATGCAGGAACTAATGGCACAACCGGCGTTTGATGCGTTTCGTGGTAAGCGGATTCTGCCTGGCCCGGAAATGTGCCCCGAGGTGCAATCGGATCAGGCGATTGAAGCCTATATACGCAATACCACATCGACCGATTATCACCCGTGTGGAACCTGCCGTATGGGTGTTGATGAGCAGGCAGTAGTCGATGCGCGGCTGTGCGTGCGCGGTGTCGATGGGCTGCACGTGGTGGATGCTTCAGTCATGCCGGCGATTGTCAGTGGTAACCTGAATGCCCCCACGCAGATGATCGCTGAACGGGCAGCCGATTTTATTCGGGGCCGTGAACCACTGGCAGCGCAACGCCCAGGCTTTCATTTTGAAGCCACATAATGAGAGAACTCACGCGCAGCGGAACGGTTTATGAACAGGCTGGCCCAGAAGTCGCCCCCGTTGTGGTGCTCATTCATGGCCTGGGGTTAAACCGGCAAATCTGGCAGGCATACCACGCGGTATTCGCCGCTGTCGGTTACCGCGTGTTGTATTACGATTTATTCGGCCACGGGGAAAGTGTGCCACCACCCGGCTCATCACCCCCTGGGCAGGTATCGCTCAGCGTGTTTTCGGCACAATTGTGTGAATTGCTAGATACTCTGGGTATTGATAAGGCCACCATCGTCGGGTTTTCGCTGGGGGGTATGATCAACCGGCGTTTTGCGATGGACTACCCTGAGCGCGTGCGTGCGCTCGCCATTTTAAATTCACCCCACGAGCGCAGCCCGGCGGCGCAACAGCAGATCGAGGCACGCGCCGCCGAAACCGCTGAAGGTGGCCCGGCGGCCAATCTCGACGCTACGCTCGAACGCTGGTTTACGGTCGGGTTTCGCTCGGCAAACGCTGATTTCATCCATCAGATACGCCAATGGGTATTGGCCAACGACCCGGTTATTTATGCGCAGTGCCGCCAGGTGCTGGCGACGGGTGTTATCGAGTTGATTCGCCCTCACCCGCCTATCGCCCAGCCAACTCTGGTTATAACAGCGGAAAATGATAGCGGCAGCACCCCGGATATGAGCTACGCTATCGCGGCTGAAATGCCGGGCGCACAAACCATCATCGTGCCGGATCTGCAACATATGGGGCTGGTTGAAAGGCCGGATAAATTTACCGTGCCGTTGCTACAGTTCTTTGATGAAATAGGGTTGCGGGATTAGCCGCGTGTAAAAAAACTATTTATAGACATAACTGAGAGAATCACCATGAAAACACTATCCGGCGGGCAGGCGGCTGTCGAGTCACTGCGGGCAGAAAAGGTCGAGCACCTGTTTGGCTTGATTGGATCGGCGACGATGGAAATGTTTGATGCACTTTACGACGCCAGTGAAATTAATTTTATTGGCGTGCACGATGAGCGCACCGGCACCCATATGGCCGATGGGTACGCCCGTGCCTCGGGGCGTCCAGGCGTCATTCTGGCAGGGCAAAATGGCCCTGGTGCCACCAACCTCGTCACCGGCCTGGCGCAGGCGGCGGCGGCTTTTTCCCCGGTTATCTCCATTGCCGGTGCACTCTCCTCCGGGCATGTGTACCGCGATGCCTTTCAGGAGGTTGACCAACAGTCACTGTTTCGGCCCGTGACTAAAAAAACCTGGACAGTGACAGGGACAGACCGTGTGCCTGAGATGTTCCGTGAGGCGTTTCGGGTGGCGATGACGCCAAGACGCGGCCCGGTGCAGCTAAACCTACCGCGTGATGTATTGTCAGAAACCGCCGGTTTTGCCGATTTTCAGTCTCCTCAACACTACCGTACTGACAGTGTGCCCGCCGCCGCAAACGATGCAATCAAAGCGGCGGCTAAACGGTTACACGCGGCTGTACAGCCAGTGATTGTCGCGGGCGGCGGTATCAAAAACACGGGTGGGTACGCATCTGTAATAGCACTCGCTGAGGCACTGAGCGCGCCTATTGTTACCGCGCCCGGACATGGCGATGCGATCCCATTTGACCACCCGCTCAACGCGGGCCAGATGGGGCCGCGTGGTAACCCGGTTGCCTCCCGCCTGGCAAAACAGGCGGATGTGATTCTGGCGCTGGGCACACGCCTGGGATTTAATGCCACGTTTTACTCCTACGACAATATTAATGAGCAGGCGGCGATTATCCAGGTTGAGCTGGAACCCACCGCCATCGGCCGTTATTTCCCTGTTGTGCAGGGTATCTGGGCAGATGCCCCGACAGTGGCGCGGCAATTGTGTGATGAGCTGACCACCCTGGAGGCGCGGGCAGAGGCGATGGCCTGGGTGCAGGATTATCAGCGCGAGCGCACCGCCTATTTACACAAGCGTGATGCAGACGCGGCAACCGATGTCCACCCGATTCAACCTTCCGGTTTGTACAAAGCCCTGCGCGATGTGTTGCCAAAGTCGGCGGCTGTCACCATGGATGCCGGGACGCTGTGCCTGCAGGCGACCGATGCCCTGAATTATTGGGAACCGCCGTGTCTGTTTACCCCGCTGGATTTTGGTCTGGTTGGCTTCTCTTTTGCCTGCGGTTTAGGTGTTAAGGTGGCACGCCCGGATCGCCCGGTGGTTAGCCTGATGGGCGATGGCGGTTTTGGTATGACGCTTTCAGAGTTGAGCACGGCTGTCGACCACGGTATTAACACCGTTACTGTCGTTATGAATAACCAGTGCTGGGGCGCAGAAAAGGCCTACCAGCGGGATTTCTTTGGCGAGCGTTACATCGGCGCCAATATCAGTAGCCCACCTTTTGATAAAGTGGCTGAGCTGTATGGTGCGGCGGGTTTTCGTGTCGAGCGCACCCGCGAGCTTGCCGAGGCCGTGCGCGCTGCGCTCGATTGTGGCAAACCGGCTGTGATTGATGTGGCGGTTGACCCTAAAGCGCTGTACAGCTTTCGTCGCGATTCCTTCAAGCACAGAGCCAGGTAGATCACCGATGAACCAGTAATTCCCACAGACTTTGAGGTTGAACAGATCAATACATGGGGTCTAGGCTGGCTCGGCGAGCAGGTTTTTTAGCGCGTGTTCAATCGCTTGTGCTCTGCGGTCTTCGGCGTGAATTTCACCTATAAATACGTGGCGGATAAAACCGCGTTTGTCGATTAGGTAAAACGAGGGCCAGTAGCGGTTGCGCATGCTCTTCCAGTAGTAGAAGTCGTTGTCCATCATCGATGGGTGTTTAAGCCCAAACTCGGCAATTTTTTCCTCGATATTGGCGCGTACTTTTTCGTGTTCAAATTCCGGGGTGTGAATGCCGATTACCTGTAAGTCGTGGTTGGCATATTTCTCTTCCAGTGCGTTTAACCATGGAAATGAGCGATAGCAGTTCCAGCAGCCAAATGTCCAAAAATCCAGCAGTACCACCTTGCCGCGCAAACTCGCCATCGTCAGTGGCGGTGAGTTTAACCAGGCGTCTGGTTCTGTCTGGTTAAATTCGGGGGCGGGCCTCGCTACAATCGTCTGTGCGACGGCGGTTGCGTTGTAGCGTGTGAAGAGCAGTGCAGCGACAGCCACTACAGTTATCGCTAATGCACTGCGGTAGATCAATGTGCTTTTTATCATTTCCAGACCTATCGATTATTAGAGTGGTTTGTTCAGTGGTGTATTAGGAGGCGCATCGCCAGTAAAGTTCCAGGCGGTAAGTCACCCTAACGCAGTATAATAGGCGCACCTTATTAATCTGCTGGAAACAACCTATGGCACTTACCCCCTCGACGATGATGACGCTGGGCACACCAGCCCCTGCTTTTGATCTGCTGGAGCCTGCGAGTGGTAGGACAGTCGCCTCGGCTGATTTTACCGGGCAACCGCTGTTGGTGGCGTTTATTTGTAACCACTGCCCTTATGTTATCCATATTCAAACGGTGTTTGCTGCTCTGGCTAATGAACTCACTGACCGGGGTATGGCGGTGGTGGCGATCAGTGCGAATGATGCAGCGGGGTATCCGCAGGACGGGCCAGATAAGATGGCGACACTGGCGCGGCAATATGCGTATCAATTTCCCTATTTGTTTGATGAATCACAAGCTGTTGCCCAGGCTTATGAGGCGGCATGTACGCCCGATTTTTATCTGTTTGATGCGGCGCATACGCTGGTTTATCGAGGGCAGTTTGATGCGTCGAGGCCGGGTAATCAGGTGGCGGTTACAGGGGGGGATTTGCGGGCTGCGGCTGAGGCGGTGCTTGATGGTTTGCCGGTGGGGGGTGAACAGCGGCCTAGTGTGGGGTGTAGTATAAAGTGGAAACTGGGTAATGAGCCTGGGTTTTAATTAACGGGATATATAGGCAATAGGGTGTTGTGGCGTTTCACTCGCGCCCTGTGGGTAGCCGGTTTTATAGGCTGCTCCATGCATGAATTAATAAGAGCGTTCGACGATATAGGCTGATAGTGCGCGTAAGAAATTGTAGTTGTCGGGTAGGCCATTGAGGCTTGCGAGTGCTGCCTGGTGCATGTGCTGTGCATGGTTACGAGCACCTTCCAGTCCCAGTAGTGCGGGGTAGGTGGGTTTATCGCGGGCGATGTCTGAGCCTTGTGGTTTGCCAAGGGTGTTGGTATCGGTGATAACGTCGAGGATGTCATCGACGATTTGAAAAGCCAGGCCGACGGCGTTGGCATAGTTGTCAAGTTTGTCGAGTATGTGTTGGTCGACGTATGGGCTGCTCAATGCCCCCAGTCGCACGCTGGCGCGGATTAATGCACCCGTTTTGTGCCGGTGCATATTTTCCAGTGTATCCAGGTCGATTTGTTTGCTGACTACTTCGAGGTCGATGGCCTGCCCCAGTGCCATACCGGTGTCTCCGACTGCCTCACCTAGTAGGGTGATCATTTCCAGACGACGGGCGGGTGAAACAGTATTGCCGCTGTCTTTTGCCATTATTGAAAATGCCAGTGCCTGGAGTGCATCACCGGCAAGTATGGCGGTGGCTTCATCAAATTTTTTGTGGCAGGTGGGATTGCCACGGCGCAGGTCGTCGTCGTCCATCGCGGGTAAGTCGTCGTGTACCAGCGAATAGGCGTGGATTAATTCGACGGCGCAGGCGATTTGATCGAGTAACTCAGTGGGGCCGTTGAGTGCATCGCCTGTGGCATAAACCAGTATAGGCCGAACCCGTTTGCCACCGTTGGTGACGGCGTAGTGCATTGCCTGGTGCAGGCGCACAGTGCGGGTAGACGGGGTGGGCAGGCACTGTTTGAGTGCGGTGTCGATGCGCTTGCGGTAATGGCTGAGGGTTTCTTCCAGAGGTGCCGGTAAATCAGTCAATGCGCTTGGTTTCCGTAGCGGCGTCACCGTCGTCAGTGGCTTCGCTCAAGGTGTGAATTTTTTGTTCAGCCTGGCTAAGGGATGCCTGACACTGGCGGGCCAGGGTAACGCCGCGTTCAAATTTTTGCAGTGATTCCGCCAGATTCAGATCGCCTGCTTCCAGTTCGTCGACGAGCGCTTCAAGCTCGCCGAGGGCCGCTTCAAATGGAGGATCTTCATCAATTGGGGGTTTTTTTCTGGCCATGTCACACGTTCGTTGGTTACCGGATAAAAGTGCAACTCTAAAGTAAGTCGATTACCTGTGAAAGTCGCTCAACGGATTTTACCTGCATTCCGTCTATTTTGTTGCGTGGTGCGTTGGATTTCGGCACGATGGCTTCGCTAAAGCCGTGTTTGGCCGCTTCACGCAATCGCTCTTCACCGTTGGGCACGGGTCTTATCTCGCCCGCCAGTCCCACTTCACCGAAGGTGACGAGTTTGTTGGATACCGGCCTGTCACGAAAAGACGAAAGCGCGGCGATCAGTACCGGTAGATCGGCGGCGGTTTCGGCGATGCGCACTCCCCCGACGACATTGACGAACACATCCTGATCGTACATAGCGATACCGGCGTGGCGGTGCAATACCGCCAACAGCATGGCCAGGCGGTTTTGTTCCAGCCCCAGGGTAACGCGGCGCACATTGTTTAAGCGCGATTCATCCACCAGCGCCTGGGTTTCAACCAGCAGAGGCCGGGTGCCTTCCCGCGTCACCATAATCACGCTGCCCGCGACCGGCTGTGGGTGGCGCGATAGAAAAATTGCCGAAGGGTTGTTAACACCCTGTAGTCCCTTTTCGTCCATGGCAAAGACTCCCAGCTCGTTGACGGCACCAAAGCGGTTTTTAACGGCGCGAATCACCCGGTAGCGGCTGCCGGGGTCCCCCTCGAAGTACAAAACAGTATCGACCATATGCTCCAATACGCGTGGCCCCGCCAGTGCCCCCTCTTTGGTGACGTGCCCGACAATAAACATGGCGGTGCCCGACTGTTTGGCATAGCGCACCAGTCGCGCTGTCGCCTCGCGCAGTTGTGCCACTGCACCAGGGGCCGATTGCAGGGTATCGGTATACATCGTTTGTATTGAATCGATGACGATGACGGCGGGTTTTTCCCGTTGGGTGATGTCGATGATCGATTCCACACAGGTTTCGGTGAGTAACTTCAAACGATCCTCGACTAACGACAGGCGCCGCGCCCGCAGGGTGATTTGCTGCATCGATTCCTCGCCACTCACATACAGTGTGTTTAGCGATTGCGATAAGAGTGCGATGGATTGTAAGAGGAGTGTGGATTTGCCAATACCGGGGTCGCCACCGAGTAGGGTCACCGAGCCTGTGACCAGGCCACCACCGAGCACCCTGTCCAGCTCGCTGATACCCGTGGTGGTGCGGGCCAGTTGCCGCAGTGAAACGTCGGCCAGCGAGGTGACCTGGCTATGCCCCGCATAGCCGCCACGCCGTGCATTGTTTGTGGGGCTGGCCGTTGGCTGGCTGCATTCCTGCAGTGTATTCCACTCGCCGCATTCGGCGCATTGACCACTCCATTTGGGGCTGTAGCTGGCGCAGGCGTTACATTGATAGTAGCGTTTATCTTTGGCCACAGGTGCTCAGTCACCGCCAGTCTGTGCGTTTGCGCTTTCCTCAATAATGGGAAAAATACGTGCACTCTTCACTACGTTGTCGCGGGTTTCGATAATCTCCACAGGGCGTTTATCGATTAAAAAGGTCGTGCCCGGTGTGGGGATATCTTCCAGGTATTCGAGAATCAACCCGTTCAGCGTTTTGGGGCCATCCATTGGTATCTTCCAGCCGAGGCGGCGGTTCAGGTAGCGCACTGCGGTGCTGCCATCGACGGTCAGGCTGCCGTCTGTCTCGACTGTGATGGTTTCCCCGGCGCCCGGGCCAGTAGTAAATTCGCCGACGATTTCCTCAAGAATATCCTCAACCGTCACCAGGCCAAGAATGTCACCGTATTCATCGACCACCAGGCCAATGCGTTTGGCATCTTTTTGAAAATTCAGCAATTGCACCGTGAGGGGAGTGTTTTCAGGAATGAAATACGCTTCGTGGATTTGTGATTTAAGGTGTCCGAGTGTGACTTCCTTGCGACGCCGCAGGTCGATAAATTTGCGTAGATAGATGAACCCTTCAACGTTATCGATACTCTCGCTGTAGACAGGTAAACGGCTATGCCCACTGCCGGTAATCTGCTGCGAAATTTCTTTCCAGCTATCTTCCAGGTCAATGCCGCTAATCTCGTGGCGCGGCACCATAATATCGTTGACGGTAATTTTTTCCAGATCGAGGATGTTCAACAACATGGTCTGGTGTTCTTCCGGGATCAGGCCGCCCGCTTCATTGACTACCGTGCGCAGTTCTTCAGCGTTGAGTTTATCGTCGTCGGCCTGCTCGGGTGATAGGTGCAGTAGCCGCAACAGCCCATTGGACAGGAAGTTGACCACCCACACCACCCACACCAGCGGGCAGTATGGGTGTAATAGCGGGGTGTAGAGATACGAGGCAAAAAACGCCAGGGGTTCGGGGTGCCGGGCGGCGAGTGTTTTGGGTGCGACTTCGGCAAAGATCAGTATGACCAGTGTGAGTAGGCCGGTGGCCAGCGCAATACCCGCTTCACCGTATAAA
The DNA here is from genome assembly GCA_965277715.1 of Gammaproteobacteria bacterium. GTDB lineage: Bacteria > Pseudomonadota > Gammaproteobacteria > JBCCGL01 > JBCCGL01 > JBCCGL01. The sequence continues at coordinate 2,690,423 of OZ255836.1, read as the reverse complement.
CGCAAGGCGATAACCGTCGCCAGGGCAGAGGCTGAAATATTGATGAAGTTATTGCCAAGCAGAATCAAACCGAGCAGACGGTCGGGCTGTGTGAGCAAGTGTGATGCGAGCCGTGCACCGCGATGGCCACTATTGGCCAGGTGGCGCAGGCGGTAGCGGTTTAAGGTCATCAGTGCCGTTTCGGAGCCGGAAAAGAATCCCGAAAGCACAATGAGAATAGCCAGCACAGTAAATAATGCGCCAAGCGGAGTGGTGTTCAAGTGTTGTTGAACCTGTTTCCTATGGAAGTGTATTTCTAGCGATGTGATGGCGCTGTGTCAAGCGTATTCTTTATGTATTTGAGGGCGTCTTTACCTGCCATTAACGCACCAAAATAAACTCGAGTACCAGCTTACTGCCAAAATAGCCAACAATCAGTAGCCCCAGCCCACTCAATGTCCACACCAGCGCTGTTTTGCCGCGCCATCCGCGCACTAAGCGGCCTGTCAGCAAAATGCCAAACACCAGCCACGCCATGATCGACAGGGTGGTCTTGTGGACTAAATGCTGAGCGAAAATATCCTGTAGAAACAATGCGCCCGTGAGCAGGGAAACACTCAGTAGCACAAAGCCTGCGCCGATCATCTGGAACAGCAGCTTTTCCATCAGGTCGATGGGGGGCAGTGCACCCAAAATGCCCGCAGGGCGCAGTGTGCGCAGATAGTGCGTTTGAATGGCTAATGCCACCGATTGGGTCGCCGCAAGTACCAACATGCCGTAGGCCATAACCGAGGCGAGGATATGCCACTGCAGTGCCATTTCGGTTACTGCTGTACTGCTTGTTATCCAGCTTCCGGCGAAGGTACACAGACCGGCGACAGGCAGTAGCACGACACCGAGAATTGCCAGTGGCTGCCAGATCGAGATAGCGGTTAACAGGGCGACCACTAATAAGCTGGTTACGGATAGGGCGGGGAAAAACCCTATGAGCAGTCCACTGTCGGTTACTACCACGGTATAAATCGATATTGTGTGTAGGGTCATTGCTGTGAACGTGAACAGGTGAAATAGCCGTGGAAGGTGCCGGAAAACGACTACGCCCGGTGATGCGGCGTCATGGTGTTGTCTGGTGCGCAATAACACCCATGTTGCTAACAGGTAGGCAGTCAGTGCGAGCAGGCTGGTAATCTGTGGAACGTTTTCCATTGGTGGATGTACCCTCGGCGGTATTATTTTTCGCGTTTTTTATTCGTGTTCAAGTATATCGTTGGCACCAATTAATGGAATGATGCGAAAAATGACCTTGCTGTATACCAGATAACAGACCTTGATCAGTGGATTTTACACGTTGCGCTTTGATAGCAGTACCCCTGGTGCTTTCCTGACTTTGGAGTGATTAATCCTAAAGCCCTCAGTTGAATCTACTGCGGGCACCTAATGCACTGAATCTAAAGCGCTTTTACCAGCATTTCAGCTTCGGCACCTTAGACGCCCTCGCTACGATTCAACTGCTAATAGATAGAGTTACTTAGATTGTAGGCTCTGCTGTATTGCTGAAGCGATAAAGCAAAAAAAACGGGCATATCAAACGATATGCCCGTCAGGTGGGTCAGTACAACTTGTTGTGTTTAAGCAAACAACTTGGCCTTGTCAACCAAATCGGTGTGCGCCCGCTTGAAGCAGGTCCACTGTTTGCTGTCTTTGTCGTACACTGAGTTAACGAAACATTTCCAGTTTTCCTCGTCGACAAAGTTCTTGTCGGTGCGGTAGTAGAAACCCGGATAACGGGATTCCTGACGGAACTGGATGTGTTTCATATGCGCTTCAGCGGTGAGAATACGGTGGTAGTTTTCCCACGCACGCAGCAGCTCATGCAGGTCTTTGGCGCGCATTTTTAAGGCGTCCTCTTTGAGCATTTCCAGCTTTTCCTCGGCGACTTCCAGCATCTTTTCGTTGGTGTTGTAATAGGTTGCAACACCGGCCACGTACTCATCCATGATCTTCTGCAAACGAAATTGCAGCATCTTGGGGGTGATGTAGTGTGGGTTGATGTCGATGGCCGTGGTGTAGTCCTTGTGCTCGAAGTAGGTTTTTACCGGCTGATAAATGGCGGCGACCAGGTCATCGACTGAGGTATCAAGCTCAGGCTTCAGATCAGGGTTGTCCAGGCAGTACTTCACCATTGCCTTGGCGGCCAGGCGGCCTTCAGCGTGTGAACCGGAGGAGAATTTGTGCCCGGAGGCGCCGACACCATCACCGGCTGTAAACAGGCCTTTGATGGTCGTCATTGAGCGGTAACCCCAGCTCCAGCCAGATGGCAGGTATTCAGGAATGCCTTCACCAAAGACTTCATTGGTTGGGGCGCCTAAATCGGTTGGTCCGGATACCCAGATACCGCAGCAGCCAGAGTGTGAACCGAGCAGATAGGGCTCGGTTGGCATCAGCTCAGAGTTTTTCTTCTCCGGCTCGATGTTTTCACCTACCCAGATACCACACTGACCGATACACATATCGAGAAAATCTTCCCAGGCCTCCGCCTCAAGGTGCTTGACTTCACGCGGGCTAAGCGTAGCGCGCAGGTCGGCCAGTGCGGTGACGGTATCCATATAGATAGGGCCACGGCCTTCTTTCATCTCTTTGAGCATCAAGTGGTTGCGCAGGCATGAAGCCGGTACGGCTGCCTGCCCATAGGGCGGGTAGTCGTCCAGCATTTCTTTGTTGCGTACCATGTAGTTTTCACCATAGGCGTTGGTCGCCTTGGCTTTGAACAACAGAAACCAGGCACCTACCGGGCCGTAGCCGTCTTTAAAACGGGTGGGTACGAAGCGGTTTTCCATCATGGTTAGCTCAGCACCGGCTTCAGCGGCCATCGCGTAGGTGGAGCCAGCGTTCCATACGGGGTACCAGGCACGGCCAGTGCCCTCACCAACCGAGCGTGGGCGGAAGATGTTGACACAACCACCGGCAGCCAGCAGGCAGGCTTTGAACTTATAGACAACGACCTGGTTTTCACGGGTTGAGAAACCAACGGCACCGGCAATGCGGTTTTTGTCGTTTTTATCGTTGACCAGTTTGACGATAAAGATACGCTCCTGGATGTTCTCTACACCCAGCGCTTTCTTGGCCGCCTCGGCGACGATCCATTTGTAGGATTCACCGTTAATCATGATTTGCCATTTACCGGAACGTACAGGTTTGCCGCCGTCTTTAAGCGGGGTTAAGCCTTTCGAGCCGTCGTGGCGTTCACCGTTTTCGTCCAGTTTCCAGATTGGCAGGCCCCATTCCTCAAACAGGTGTACCGATTCGTCGACGTGGCGGCCCAGGTCGTAGGCCAGATCGTCACGGGTGATGCCCATCAGGTCATTGGAGACCATGCGCGCATAATCGGCAGGATCGCGATCCGGGCCGATGTAGGTGTTGATTGCGGAAAGACCCTGGGCAACTGCACCCGAGCGGTCCATCGCCGCTTTATCAACCAGCTTGATTTTCAGCCCGGTGCCTTCGGCCCAGCGCATAACTTCAAATGCAGCGCCACAGCAGGCCATACCACCGCCGATAAGAAGAATATCGACTTCTTCTTCGATAACTTCAGGATTACCAAATTCTCCAGCCATGATTGCGCTCCTTATAAGTGCAGCAATTCGCTGCGATCACCCGCACGAAAGCCGTTTTCTTGTGTGAAGAAACCCGGTTGCTCGATGTTGGCATGGTCTGCCTCAGCTTTACCGGCGTAGGGATCAATCGAACCTTCAGGGGTGGTGCGAATGGGGAATTTGAAGCGTTTCATACCGCCGTTACGGAATTTGATTGTCCACATAATCGAATCGGTGCCGCGCAGTGGCTGCACTGAACCGCCCAGCGGTACAATGTCGGCGTAGTGGCGCACTTCGATGGCATTTTGTGGGCAGATCTTGACGCAGGAGTAACACTCCCAGCACTGCTCAGGTTCCTGGTTCCAGGCTTTCATGGCATGGCCGGTTTCGCTACCGTCTTTATCCAGTTTCATTAAATCGTGCGGGCATATATACATGCACGCTGTTTTATCCTGGCCTTTACAGCCATCGCACTTCTCGGTGCGAACAAATGTTGGCATTAGCGTTCTCCCAGTGTTGTGTTGGTTTATTGATTGATTGGTTTATGGGGGTGACTCACTGACCGGAGTGACCGGCCAGCTTCACTTCGACGTTTTCTTCAGCGCTGAGGCTGGCGTAGTATTTTTGCAAAATAGCGACGACTTCGGGGCGGCTGAATTCGGCGGGTGGGTCTTCGCCCTCCGACAGCATTTTGCGCAATTTTGTGCCGGATAACAGCAGGCGATCCTGTGCTTCGTGTGGGCAGGTTTTCATGGATGCCATGCCACCACACTGGTAGCACCAGAATGTCCAGTCGATACGCAGTGCCTGGGTTTCCAGTGCCCCTTCGGGAATTTCATCGAAGATATGGTGCGCATCAAATGGGCCGTAGTAATCGCCAACCCCTGCGTGATCGCGGCCGACGATCAAGTGCGAACAACCGTAGTTTTGCCGGAACAGTGCGTGCAACAGTGCTTCGCGTGGGCCAGCGTAGCGCATATCCAGCGGATACCCCGCCTGCATCACGGTGTTATCGACAAAGTAGTTTTCACACAGTGTGGCGATTGATGCAGAGCGGACATCGGCGGGAATATCCCCCGCTTTCAGTTTGCCCAGCAGGGAGTGAATTAACACACCGTCGCAGATTTCGATGGCCACCTTGGCCAGGTATTCGTGTGACCGGTGCATCGGGTTGCGCGTTTGAAACGCAGCGATGCGGCTCCAGCCCTGGCGGCTAAACTCGGCGCGGGTCTCGGCTGGGGTTTTGAATAGCGCGCCGTAGGTTTCCGGGAACCCGCCCTGTGACAGCACCCTGACTGGCCCGGCAAGGTTGATATCACCCTGCGCCATGACCATCGCCACACCGGGGTGCTGGGTGTCGGTGGTCTTGTAAACGGTGGTGCACTCGTGTGCCTTGTCGATACGGTATTTTTCATCGACGCGCATTGTGGCAATAAGCGCACCCGATTCACCGTCGTGCAAGGCGATATCACCACCTGTTTCAATACCGTCTGCTGTCGTGGCATCGGTGGAGAGCGTAATCGGGATTGGCCAGAACAGGCCATTTTCGGTTTGCATGGTGTCGCACACACCGCGCCAGTCAGCGTGTGACATAAAGCCATCCAGCGGTGTGAATCCGCCGATACCGAGCATAATCAAATCGCCCGCTTCGCGTGATGAAACACTGACTTTAGGCAGGCTTTGCGCACGGCTTTGTTCGGCCAGTAAGGCCTCGCCTTCGAGTAGCAGCGGCTTTAGTGAGCCACCACCGTGCGGGTTAACAAGTGCTGCCAAAGGTTTCTCCAAAGCGTCACGGTTGCGGGGAATAGATCGTTGCGCGACTATATCCCCTCGCTTAGTCACTGCCAAATAGAGATGATTACTGCACCTATAAGCATGGTTAATAGTCGCGGTTTGAACACCGTATACCGGGGTGTTTGTATCGCTATAATGAATTGAGATGCGTGGCCGATACGCTGTCAGGCTACCGTTGTGGCACGGTGCTGTGTGCCTGCTATTGAGCGTGGGTATTGAGCGTACACTTATTAACCGGGGAACTATTAAGCTATGGGTATTAATTCTATCTGCGTACTGGGCGGCGGTGGGTTTATCGGCTCTCATCTGGTGGCGCAACTGGCCAGCCAATACACGCACATTAAAGTCCTCACACGTCGGCGCGAGCGGCATCGGCACTTGTTGGTACTGCCGACAGTTGAACTGCTTGAGGCGGATATTCACGATCCGGCAGCTTTACTTGAACAGTTTCAGGGGGTTGATGCCGTTATCAATCTGGTTGGTATCCTCAATGAGGTAGGTGAGCACCAGCAGACCTTTCGCACGGCGCATGTGGCGTTAACCCGTAAGGTCGTCGATGCGTGCAAGGCGAGCCGGGTTGGTCGGCTCCTGCATATGTCGGCCCTCCATGCCAATACGGTTAACGGTGGCAGCGAGTACCTGCGCAGCAAAGGTGAGGCAGAGGATTACCTCTTCACCTATACGGCCAATAGTGTACAAGTGAGCAGTTTTCGCCCGTCAGTGGTTTTTGGGCCGGGTGACAGTTTTTTTAATCGATTTGCCGGGTTACTGAAAATCATGCCGGTGTTTCCACTGGCGTGCCCGCAGTCGCGCTTTGCGCCGGTTTATGTGGGTGATGTCGTCAATGCCTTCTGTGCAGATTTGGCTGATACACAGGCCGGTAATCGCCGCTATGACCTGTGTGGCCCTGAAATCTATACCCTGCGTCAGTTGGTGGAATACACCGCCGCGACATTGGGTTTGAAACGGTCGATTATTGGTCTGCCTGATGCCGCTGCCCGTCTACAGGCGGTTGTTATGGGGCATATGCCAGGCAAGCCGTTTAGTTATGATAATTATCTGTCACTCCAGACGGATAGTGTTTGTGGGGACAATTGCACACCGCAACCGACGGCGATCGATAGTGTGGTGCCCGGTTATTTGGTGCGTGCGCCAAAACAGGATTATTTGCAGGTATTGCGCAGGCGTGCACGGCGGGGGTGATGGGTAGTGGTGCGCGACTCATCTTCCCAACAACCCTTTGTTGGCCTGCCAGACAGTATTTAACTGTGTGGCAATCAATTTGCGCGTGCTCTGGCTAACCCCCAGCGTGCGGGCTACCTCATGCCATTGATTCACCCCTTCAAGTACCTTTTCAATGGATGTTTGGGCTTTTTTCCAGTGGCTAAAATTTGCCTGCCGGGCGAGTTGCTGCATCGCTTTCAGGGGTGGATTCTTTCCATAGCCCTGAAAAGCTGTTGCGTGTTCGTTGTATGGGTTGGGGCTAAACGTAACATCATAAAATGGGCTGGGTCGCCACTGGCCATTATCCTCCTGGAGAAACGCCCAGTTTTTGCTGTGGTCATCCTGATTGAGTGCAAATAGGTTAAATACAGCACGGGCAAATTGACTTTGGCCAACTTGTGGACTGTTGCAAAGCACCTGGCTGGCTTTAATCACATCCTGATAATCCATTGATGGGGTACGAAAATCGGCATCCAGTAATCCACACAGGCTGTGCAGGTGGTAGCGCCCCCCTTGAGGGGAGCAATCAAAGCGGCGCAATGCCAACCAGGCAGTAGCCTGTGATGATTGTGGGGTTGATAACAGTTGCCACTGAGGTACTTCAATACCCGCCTTGGCCGCCATTGTCAGATAAGCCGCTTCGCACAAACCCTCTTCGTGTGCCAGGGGTAGGGTGCCTGAGGTGAATTTCACCAGCCAGGGTTCAAAGCCTGGCTGGGCATTTATACTGGCGCGATGCGGTTGTTGTGGGTGCAGGTAAATTTGCGCTTTGGGTCTTGCACCGCCTGAGCTACCCGCAGTAGCTAACTGAGCCAGTAACTCGTCGGCCCGCTCTTCAAACAAAGCCTGGGCTGCCTCCCCTATTTTGGCAACATTAATCTGATTGGCCTTCGCGTTAGGTGCGTACTCGGATGCGGGGGAGTATTCCAGCGCGCCTATCGCCCGATTGCCGGTATAGGCCAACCGGTCCATCGCGGTCAGTTGTTGTGGCGGAATGCCGTGTTGGCGAAACACCCTGTTCATAAGCAACAGGCCCCAACCATCGGGTAGCGAATCGGCAAAGGCTCCGTGTAACCCCCCGTGGGGTGTGCTGGGCGCTGCGTGTAGCTGCTGATCAAAAGGGAGCTGAAAGGGCGATAAGCTATAGTACTGTTGTAAATAATTGGCATCGTATTGAAAGAACACCGTTTTTGCGTTTTGCGCCAGCGCGCCAACCAACACACTTTCTCCGCTGGCAAGGTGGCGCAATACGGTGAGTTTTTCTACTGGGGTGAAGTGGCTCATTGCCTGAGTACCTCATCGATACTGCGTGGTCTATGCGGCGGTGATTTGCTGAGATCGCTGAGCCGTTCCAGCTTATCCACACATTGCCACAGCAGAATAAACTGGCGCAGGGATATCTGTCCGGTTGTCTCGAATTTTTTGATTGTGGGCGCTGGTACTGTGCTGCGCTCGGCCAGGCGTTGCCGGGACAGTTTTAATTGCTTGCGCTTTTGTCGTATAAAGAGTGCGAGTTGTTGTTGCACATCGGTGGGGCTAAGCAGTGATAGCAATGACACAGTGGCATCCAGAGGGGTTGTTATAATCCTAAATTCCGCAGTCGAATCTACTGCGAGCACCTTAGACGCCCTCGCTACAATTCAACTGCGGAATTTAGGATAATAGATACTATTGTATCTTAAATAAGGGTTTTTTCTTGAAAAAAGATACAAAATAGCTCGGGTGTTATGTAGGCCCTAAACCTGCAATGGGAAATGAAGAGCAGTTTGAGCCGAATGGTTTTTGTCCCTTGCAGCAGAGTTTTCTGAAACGGCCTACCGGGTTTTGTTGCAGACCATGCGATTTCGATCAAGAATGGGATAGGCACGAGTAGACCATATATGTCCCTTTGAACCTAAATTCCGCAGTTGAATCTACTGCGAGCACCTAATGCACTGAATCTAAAGCGCTTTTACCAGCATCTCAGTTAAGAAAGGCATTTATGCCGAAAACCATACAACCGTCTATATTCTGTCAGGCGCTAATGGTATTCCGCTTGTGGGGACGATCAATCAGAACAGTCAGGGATAGTGTTCATCCGATACATCATCCAGTAAATACCTTGGCCCCGCCCCTGATGCGGCGGCGTGGTCACCCGCGTTATATAACGCGCACCGCTTTAGTGATAAACAGCCACAGCCGATGCACCCTGTGAGTTTTTCACGCAGTCTTTGTAAATTGGCAATGCGTTCATCGAGCTGCTTGCGCCATGTCGATGAGAGTTTTTGCCAGTCTTTTTGGGTAGGTGTGCGTTTATCCGGGAGTGTTGTCAGCGCATCGCTAATATCCTGCAAGCTTAGCCCCAGTGTCTGCGCGACGCGGATAACAGAAATTCTGCGCAACATCGAACGATGAAAACGCCGCTGGTTTCCTGCACCACGCTCCGATTTAATCAGCCCCCGCGTTTCGTAGAAGCGCAGGGTTGAGGTAGCCACACCGCTTCGCTGAGCGGTTTCGCCTATGGTTAAAAAATCATCCGGTTTTTTCATATTTATTTCGCTTATTTGTATTGACTTAAAGTTAACTTTAACTTTTATACTGGCCGCGAATCAACACAATACAACCAAAAGGGCCGCTTATGAATACGTCTACCAATGAGAAAAATGACGATAACAACGCCTGGCACTTTGCCAAGCCGTTGTCTGAGCTACAAAAATCCAACGCATTGCTGGCGCGTGTCGCGGGTAAACAGATTGCGTTGTTTAATACCCCCAACGGTGTTCAGGCGTGTGATAACCGCTGCCCACACGAGGGGTATCCGTTATCTGAAGGCAGTGTGTCACCCGATTGCACATTGACGTGCAATTGGCACAACTGGAAATTCAATTTGAAAACCGGTGAAAACCTGTACGGCGGAGACCGGCTGCGGGTTTATCCCGTTGAGCTGCGCGGCGATGAGGTGTGGGTCGATATTACCGATCCACCGTATCAAGTGCGCTATGCGGCGATTACGGATAGTCTGCGCGATGCGTTTGATGACCACGCCTATGACCGTATCGCCCGCGAAATTGCCCGGCTGGTGCAACTGGGCGGTGATCCGCTGGATGCCGTGCGTTTAAGCATACAGTGGTCCTGGCAGCGGATAGAGTTTGGCTGGACACATGCCTATGCCGGTATGGCAGACTGGCTGGCGCTGTATGATGAATACAGCGGTGATGACGAGGCACAGCTCGTGTGCCTGCTGGAGAGTGTGGCACACACGGCGTTTGATGTATTGCGTGAGCCTGAATATCCGTTTACCGATAAAGCCCTCGCCTTTAATCAGGCCGCATTTTTACAGGCGATAGAACAGGAGGATGAACCGACCGCTGTCGCCTTGATTCGGGGTGGGTTACGGGATGGGTTGCAGTTTGATGATTTTGAGCACGCGCTGACCCAGGCTGCATTGGCCCATTACAACGATTTTGGCCACGCATTAATTTATGTTACTAAAGCGGGGGACTTGATTCGCCGTCTCGGCTCAGACACTGCTGAACCGTTGCTGTTGTCATTGGTGCGGGAATTTATCTTTGCCGCCCGTGAAGACAAGATCCCGGAGTTTCGCGCTTACGCATCAGCTCTGGCCGACTGGGGCAAAGGGGCACCGGAAAACAGGGTGGGCGAAGGCGGTAATACAACCCTGGATGCCCGCTTGTGGCATCAACGCGGCATCAACAAAGCACTCGATGCCACTGTCGACAACAGCGGCGCCCCACCAGAGGCTATTTACCGCGCTTTACTGGAAGCCAATGCGGTCAATCTATTGAGCTTTGATATAGCCCACCAGGATAAAGTGCATGTCACCGTATCGAACAACGTGGGGTGGCTCAGCTTTACTCATGGAATAACCTTTGCCAATGCCGTGCGCAAACAATGCAGCCGCTTCCCGGCCCTATGGCCCCAGGGCTTATTACAGATGGCCTGTTTCAGTGGGCGCAATGCCGCTTTCACAACCGCCGAATACGACCTCGACCGCTGGGGTTGCGGTGATAATGAAGCGGCGATTCAGGCATTGCTGGCACGTGTACTTGATCACGGCCAGGATGAATATATCGTCTCGGTGCATTGGCTAAAAATAGTCATCGCCGCACGTGAGGAAATACGTGAACTGCCTGCACACCAGGCCACGCTCCTGGTCGCCGCCTTAAACCGCTTCATCAATTCACCGTTAAAGCTCAAACAAGTGAGGCGTACTGTTCACCAATCCCTCCAGTTTGTCGCCAAAGGATAAGCCTACCCCCCATGGATTAACTTGAATTCAGGTAAATACATGGGGCCTCGGCGGTAGCATCACCCTTCACCATTTACCCTTTAATTATTTACCCGCAAATCGGGTAAGCAATCTATCCAGGTTATTCGCAAACGCCTGCCGGTCACCCTGACTAAATGTCGGCTGCCCACCAGTATCGATACCACTGGCCCGCAAAGTCTCCATAAAATCCCGCATATTCAGGCGGGCTTTAATCGTTTCTTCAGCGTAAAGTTCGCCACGGGGATTGAGCGCATAACCGCCTTTTTCGATGACTTCTGCGGCCAGAGGAATATCACCGGTAATCACCAGATCACCCGCATCCACCCGTTTCACGATTTCGTTATCAGCGACATCAAAGCCAGCGGTGACTTGCAGCATTTTGATATTGTGGGCAGGCGGGATACGCAGCGCCTGATTGGCGACCAGGGTTAGCTGTATGCCGGTGCGCTGTGCGGCTTTGAACAAAATACCTTTAATCACCACCGGGCATGCATCGGCGTCTACCCATATCTTCATTGTATTCTCATCTTAAACCTGAATTCCGCAGTAGGCTCAACTGCGGAATTCAGGTTAAATGTAATGTACCGGGCCTCGTGTGCTCAGGGCGTAATCGAACCATCAGAATTAACCAATAAAATAATATCACCAGACTATAAGTTACTGTAAGCTGCGCCCGCCGCTGATCGGCATATAACATGCTCTACCCATGATAAACGATTAATCGCCTCCCCCGTGTCTGATTAACTCCGGTTAACCTCAAACACTTTACGTTACACAACCTCGACACCACTCTATGCGTTTTACTTCTCTGGGTTTATCCGCCCCCATCCTGCAGGCGATTGCCGAGCAGGGTTATGCAACTCCATCCCCCATTCAGGCCCAATCGATTCCCCTGGTGATCGGTGGCCAGGACATTATGGCCGCCGCTCAAACGGGCACAGGCAAAACCGCCGGGTTTACCCTGCCGATTCTGCAGCGTTTATCCGCCGGTGATCGCCCACAGGCCAATCAGGCGCGTGCATTGATACTCACCCCCACGCGTGAACTGGCCGCCCAGGTGGGTGAGAGTGTCGCGACTTATGGCAAACATTTGCCATTGCGCTCCACAATTGTGTTTGGTGGGGTGAAGATAAACCCACAGATGATGCAGCTACGCAAAGGTGTCGATATATTGGTGGCGACACCGGGGCGTTTGTTAGATCTATATAATCAAAATGCCGTGAAATTCAAACAACTGGAAGTGCTGGTATTGGATGAAGCCGACCGCATGTTAGACATGGGCTTTATCCACGATATTCGGAAAATCCTGGCCATTTTACCCAAACAACGCCAGACGCTGATGTTTTCAGCCACATTTTCCGGTGAGGTGCGCAAACTGGCCAAAGGTCTGGTGAACAACCCCGTCGAAATTTCCGTGACACCGCGCAACGCAGCCGCCAATACCGTGGAACAGTGGGTTCACCCGGTGGATAAAAAGCAAAAACCGGCACTGCTCGCGCAACTGATCAACGATAAAAAATGGCGACAGGTCTTGGTTTTTTCCAGAACCAAGCACGGTGCCAATCGTCTGGTGCGCTACCTGGAAGCAGAAGGCATTAATGCCTCAGCGATTCATGGCAATAAAAGCCAAAGTGCGCGCACCAAAGCCCTGGCCGATTTTAAATCCGGCGCCACGCGTATTTTAGTCGCCACCGATATAGCCGCACGGGGGCTGGACATTGATCAATTGCCGCAGGTGGTCAATTTTGACCTGCCCAGTGTCACCGAAGACTACGTTCACCGCATTGGCCGCACCGGGCGCGCCGGGGCCACAGGCCAGGCGATCTCGCTGGTCAGCGCCGATGAATCCAGACAACTGACCGATATAGAACGCCTCACCAACCAACAACTGCCACGTGAGATTATCGATGGGTTTGAGCCCGTTCACGACGTGCCTGCATCACGCCCGGACCAGCGCCGCCCCCCGCGTGATAGACCGCCAAAAAAACCAAAAGCAGGAAATAGACAAGGCCAGGCTAGTACACAAACTCAGCAAACCCATCGGCAAGGCCAAGGCCAGAGTGGAAACCAAAAAACCAATAACAACCACAAACAAACAACGCGTGCCCGTAGTCAGGCTACGGGCAACTCAGATGGCACGGGTAATCAATCGCGGCGCAGGCATCAGAGTCGTGGTGCAAACAGACCCTAATAACCCTGACAACGCACTTATTCTTGTAGCCAGTACTGTGAAAAAAATTGCCATTTTTGCCGATGTACAAAACATTTACTACACCACCCGCCAGGCATACCGTCGCCAGTTTAATTACCGGAAATTTTGGCAGCGTGTCAGTGCAGAAGGGGAAATAGTCACCGCCATTGCCTACGCTATTGACCGTGGTGACAGCAGGCAGCAACAATTCCAGAGCACGCTGAACAAAATAGGGTTTACGGTAAAACTCAAACCGTATATCCAGCGCAGTGACGGCTCCGCCAAAGGTGATTGGGACGTGGGCATTACCATCGACGTTATGCAAATCGCACAAGAAATTGACACGGTGATATTGTTATCGGGTGACGGTGATTTCGATTTGTTACTGGAAAGTGTGCGGCGCAATCACGGTGTGTGTACTGAGGCCTATGGTGTGCCTGAATTGACCGCTAATGCCTTGATTGACGCGGCGGATATTTATCATCGTATTGAATCGGATTTGTTATTGTGATGCGGGTTTTTTAGATTAAATTTTCTTGATGGTACTCGTTCAAAATGCCGCCCAGAATTTCCTGGGTTAATCCGTTTTTGGTGGCCTCTTCTTGTATTTCTTTCATTAACCTAAATTCCTCAGTTGAATCTACTGCGAGCACAGACCATCAGTGTTCCAAAATTCCTGCCAGCAAGGTGAAACATAGCGGAACATACTTAAACAACGTTTTGGAAATTTTTCTCAACATAGACTCACCTACAATACCCCATATCGATTAATGGCATCCCGCTGTTTATCCATATCCTCTATCGCCTCCACTGCCGCTATCTTCACACAATAAACACCGGGGAAATTATGTGATTTCGCCCCCTCAAAAACCAAATCCCGATACCATGTATGAGGCTGTAGGTTTTTTCCACTGACATCCTGTTCGGCAATATAAGCATAGACCTGTAAGCTATCGCCCCGCCGGGTGTTTATATCCAGGAAATGGGTTTTGTATTCACTCCCTTCAATATCATCCAAAACCGGCTTTTCAGCGGTATCCATAGCGTAGACAGCACCCCAAATAGCATCACTGCTTTTCCCCGTATAACACATATTTGCTTTCGCGGAACCGTCCTGCCCGTTTTTATTAAAACGCAGGCAATAACCTGGCACGCTGGCTGTCGTCACCACCGAGGCAGAGGCAACACGGCCAAGCATACGCGGCTCGAAAAGGTTCGAGCCATAAGCAAAATAGTAAATAGCTGGCATCGATACACCCGTTAAAAAAACAATATGCGCTCAGTCTATATCGTTAACTACACGGACTACCACTAAATAACTGTGCCCATGTAACAGATACCCACAAGGCAACCCAGCCCAACAGTTGTTATGATCCACCCTTTGGTAATTCAGTGGAAAATCATTCATGTTAAATATGGGCAGTAATCGAATCGATCAGCTTTTTCAACGGCTTAACGCACTGGTCGATCGGCTCGATGGGTTGTTTTCACCCGCGAGCCAAACACCCATCGACTGGGGTGCCAACGCCTACCGCTGGCGCCGCCAGGGCGAGCGCGCCACGCTGGAGGCGATCCGTAATGTACACGCCATCTCGCCCGACGATTTACTCGGCATCGACCGGCAAAAGAGCGTACTGGATGCCAATACACAGCAGTTTCTGCGTGGCCTGCCATGCAATAACGCCCTGTTATGGGGCTCACGCGGCACGGGCAAGTCGACGCTGATCAAAGCCTTGTTAAACCGTTATTTTGACCAGGGTTTGCGCGTGGTTGAGGTCGATGCACACGACCTGATTGACCTGCCACATATCGTCGAGCCGCTGATGCAACGCCCGGAGCGGTTTATTTTATTTGTCGATGACCTGTCCTTCTCGGCGGATGATTCCAGCTACCGCGCCCTCAAAGCGGCACTCGACGGTTCATTTGCCGTGGCACCGGACAATGTACTGATTTACGCCACGTCCAACCGCCGCCACCTACTCCCCGAAATGAAAAAGGAAAACCTCGATACGGTTGTTGTGCACGGTGAAATTCACCACGGTGAGGCGGTCGAAGAGAAAATCTCCCTGTCCGAGCGCTTTGGCATATGGTTGTCATTCCAGCCGTTTTCGCAGGATTTGTATTTACAGGTTGTCAGCCACTGGCTGAATAAACTCGGCGGTGTCTCTCTGGATGAAACAACCCGCAAACACGCACTCGAATGGGCGCTAAGGCGGGGTAACCGCAGTGGCCGTGTGGCGGCGCAGTTTGCCCAGGATGCAGTGGGCCGGTTGCAACTGGGGCGATAGCGTAACCGCTCACTACTAATAAGAAGAACAATTTGAACGACTTATCCCCGCTCATATCAGGTGCGCCCGGCGCGCTGATTATCGCACTGGTGGCTTTCGCTGCGGGCTTGATTCGCGGCTTTACCGGTTTTGGTGGCCCGGCTTTTATGCTGGCTATTTTGACGATTTTTTTCACCCCCATCAGCATTATCTCAAAGGTTTTGGTGGTTGATTTTGCGGCGAGCACCTACCTTTTTATCACCCACTTCAAGCAGATCAACTGGCGTGCCACGTTGACCATGGCAATTCCCTCGCTGCTCTTTATCCCACTGGGGCACTGGCTGCTACTGACACTGGATGCGGACTGGATGAAACGCGCCATCGCGGTAATTATTGTGCTGGCGTGTGTATTGATGTTGCTGGGTTACCGCTATAAGAAGCCGATGACCACCACCGGCCTGCTCGCCGTCGGCGCCAGTGCCGGGGTGATATTTGGTGGCACATACATCGCGCTGGTTGCCGTAATACCGATTCTTTTGGGGCCTTATGATAAAAATGCCGGGCGCACGCTGATTATATCCTGGGCCTTTTTTACCGCGCTGGGGTTTGCGTTGATATCCAGCGCGAGTGGCACGACAGCGATGAGTGATATAACCACCGCACTGCCAGGCGCCGTCGCCTACCTGCTGGGTACCTGGCTGGGGGCATTGGGGTTTCGCCAATCCAGCGAGAAACTGTTTCGGCGTGCCGCTATTGGCACGCTATTAGTGCTATCGCTGTTTAACCTGGTGAGCTAAGCGCCTCATCAAGTGCCGACAGGATTGTCTCAACATCCTCCACCTGGTTGTAGTGCAGCAGTGAAATCCTCACCACACCATCATCGGTATTGATCCCCAGATCGGTGAGCAGGCGGTGTGCATAAAAATGCCCGCTTTCGGTGCCGATGCCTTTGTCCTGCATTTTTGTCGCGACCGCCAGCGCCGATTGGCGGGTCGGGGCAAACGCGATGGTTGGGGCGCGGTCGTTATCGGTGACCGTGGTTTTACCAATCAGGCGTGTGTTGGCGCTATCTGAAAGGTAATCGAGAATCGGCGCCGCCAGGGCGTTTTCATGCTGGAGTATCAAACCGTGCAGGTCGTTGAGTTTCTCCGGTAGCGCGGCGTCCTGATCGCCGTAGTGGTGGGCGTGCAGATCGACAAAATAATCGATCACCCCCGCACAACCGGCCACCTGGGCGTGCTGTGGGCCAGCCGGGTTAAACAGCTTATCGCCGTGCCCGGTATTAAAGTAATGGCACTGCGCGTCGAGCTGTTCGTGCAACTCACGCTTTACATAGAGCAGGCTCTGGTGCGGGCCGTATACCTTGTAGAGACTGAACACATAAGCATCGACCCCGAGCTGGCGCAGCGCGCAGATTTTGTGTGGCGCATAGGCAACGGCATCCACGCACACGCGGGCGGATGTGTGTTGTTTAACCAGCGACACCCACCGCTCGACCGGGTTAGCCGTACCGACGATATTCGAGCAATGCGTAAAAAATACCCAGCGGGTGTTATCGTTGAGCAGGGTAACCAGGGCATCGCCATCCAGCAGACCGGTATCCGGGTCGACCCGCCACTCTCTGATCGTTACACCCTTTTCCTCTGCCTTGCGCCGCCATACACCGCTATTGGCCTCGTGATCCTGATTGGTGACGACAATTTCATCACCGGGGCCAAGCGTACTGCCAATCGCCTGCGACAGCACATAAGTATTCATCGACGTCGAGGGGCCGATAGTCAGCTCATCATCATCGATACCCAGCGCCTGCACCCAGAGCGCACGGGCGCGATCCATTGCCTGACCGGCAAGCGAGGATGGCTGGTAGCGTTCATAGGGTTGCACACGGGTGTGGTGATTATAGTGTGACAGCACCTGATTAACCTGATTGGCCACATAACTGCCACCTGCATTAGAGGCGAAAACAAACCCTGGAGCATCGGCTAACTGGCCGAACTGACTGCGCACAAAATTGAGATCCAGTTGCATAACAAACCCTTCATAGTAAGTGCATGAAGCATATCGTTTGATCGATACTTTTGAAATACAGCAAGCGCGGCAATCACGATTTATTTATCCGCTCCCCAACTTTGATAAGCAGGCAATACACCAAGGCACATAACCATATCGGTTAGCAAGGTATTCTCACCGCCTGTACCGCACTCATTTGCAGCCCGACAGAAGCCCAGGCCAGTCAAGGTGACAGTTGAGCCTGGTAGGTGTCACTTTAAGATTGGTTTAAACCATCACAAGCGAAACCCCACACCCCCTGACTTACACCTCCACCCCTAATCCCAAACCAACGGCGGCTCATTCAACACAGCCGCCTGCTCACGCAAAGCGAGAATATGCTCATCCCAATAGCGGGCGCCACCAAACCAGGGAAAAGCCTGCTGAAATGCCGGGTCCTGATAACGCTTTGCCAACCAACTGGCATAATAAACAATCCGCAAAGTACGCAACGGCTCAATCAACCGTAACTCGCGTGGATCAAACTCACGAAACTCACAATACCCCGCCAACACATCACCCAAGCGGGCATTTTGATAATAGCGGTCACCCGACAAATACATCCATATATCCTGAATAGCCGGGCCGTTGCAGCAGTCATCCAAATCGACGATATTGAGCGTACCGTCACGCCACAAAATATTGCCGGGGTGACAGTCGCCATGAATACGCAGATGATCAATATGGCCAGCGCGCTCACAAATCCGCGCAACCTGTTCGAGCACATCATCGAGCAGCGTTTTATAGGGAACTAACAAAGCATCCGGTAATAACTGAGTGCCGACGACATACTGCGCGGATTGTGCCATCATCGCGACAATATCCAGCGTTTTACGCTGTGCAAAATCACCGGTTTCACCGACTAAATGCAAACGCCCAAGAAAGCGACCAATCATCTCCAAATGCTGCGGATCATCCAACTCGGGAGCGCGACCACCGCGCCGTGGGTAAACACCAAAGCGATACAGTGAATGGCGGTGCAACGTTTCACCGTGCGCATTGATCAGCGGCGCAACCACCGGCAACCCGGCATCGGCCAGTTCCCGGGTGAACATATGCTCCTCAATAATCGCCTCATCGCTCCAGCGAAATGGCCGGTAAAATTTGGCGATAATCGGGGAATCACCTTCGATACCGATTTGATACACACGGTTTTCGTAGCTGTTCAATGCCAGTAAACGCCCATCACACCAATAACCGCAGGCTTCCACTGCGTCCAGAATCGCATCCGGGGTCAGGTTTTGAAACGCCAGCGTCTGCTCATCCGGCCCGGTATTATTCGGTGTGTTAATGTTCATAAGCGAACACCCTACCACGTCTGCCTATGCATTGAGAGGGCGTCTTAAAAGGTCGTTAAATCCGCGTTTGATCAGGTATGGCGTCATTGGCAGTGAACACCCCCTTAACGGCGTTATACATTTACGGCTGGCTGGAAACCCCCTAACATAATGCGCTTTGTAAATCAGCAGCTATACTAATGAACATCGACGATATCGACGTGTTAAACCAAAAACTGGAAAGTATCTTCAACCTTGCGGGGAACGTGTTGGTCAGCGTCTTTCACTACCTGGCCTTATTTGTCATCGGCGGCGCCATTGTGTGGTCATCGTGCCTCGCCCTGTTCGATATGATTGGCAATGGCCATATCGCCATCGATGATATTTTATTGCTGTTTATCTACCTCGAACTGGGCGCAATGGTCGGCATTTACTTTAAAACCAAACGGATGCCGGTGCGTTTTCTCGTCTACGTTGGCATTACCGCCTTAACGCGCATGTTATTGGGGGATATCCAGGCCCACCACAACAGCCCGGATCAAGGTTTATTAATCATTGCCGGGGGTATATTGATCCTGGCACTGGCGAGCCTGGTTATTCGTTTTGGCTCGGTGAAATACCCTTCCGTGCGGTCGATGAGTAATGATTAACTGAACCCAGCCCGCACTTTTCACACGACTAAAAATTATGAGGAAAAAATAATGCAGTGGACCATTTACCTATCCGGTGAAATTCACACCGACTGGCGCGATCAAATCGAAGCGGGCGCAGCAAAGCACAAACTGCCTGTCGAATTCACCTCCGCCGTCACCGACCACGCCGCCAGTGATGCAGCGGGGGATCTACTGGGCAGTGAAACCAACAGCTTTTGGCGCGACCACAAATCATCCAAGGTCAACAGCATCCGCACCAAAAGCCTGATTGAAAACTGCGATATCGCCATCGTGCGGTTCGGTGATAAGTACAAACAGTGGAACGCCGCCTTCGATGCGGGCTACTGCGCGGCACTGGGTACGCCTTATATCACCCTGCACGATGAAGGCATCATCCACCCCCTAAAAGAAGTCGATGGCGCGGCGATGGCCTGGGCGAAAACCCCTGAGCAGGTTGTGGAACTACTGCGGTATGTCACCACCGCCTGAAGCGTGGGGTAAATTGCCCTGATATTTGGTTTGCTGAAGACACCATCACTAGTAGCAGCGCTATGTCATACTTCACACCTATTCTGGATTGGTTGGTAGACCATCCCATACTCGGCATCGACATCGGCATCGGCATCCGTCTGGTGATCTGCTGGGCGAGGTACAATTGGAAAGTACTCCACAACAATAAAAAACGGGACTCAATCAAGACACGCCTGAAATGGCTGGAGCAAGACCGCTACGGCGTGCTATACACCCAGGCGCTCGGCTGGTTGCTGGGCAAAACCGCCGGGGTCATTGGTGACCCGGAACGGTTCCCGGCCGGGCAAATTCAGGCACCATCTACCACTGATAACAAACAGGGCTGGGTTACCCGCTGCTTTGGCTTTAATCCCTGGAGCGAGACGTCTTATCGGTTTAGCCTGGTATTGGCGGTTTTTTACCCGATTCTGGCATTTTTTATTTTCTGGGCAGCGGGCGCCGACGGTAGCTTTGGTGACGGTAGTGGAGAGATTTTTATGCCCAACATAAGCATTGAGTGGCGATGGCTTGTACTTATTGGATTGCTCAGTCTGCTCTGGGGCTTGATCAGGGTTGTTAAGCTACCAGGCAAATGGCGCTATCTGACCAGTGTAGCTCTACTTGGAATGAGTTCATTAATAATTGGGTATTTCATTGAAGAAAACCCGTTAATGCTACTGCTCCAGTATTCTATTGGATTCTGCTTACAGTTTATACCCCTTTATTGTGGAGGGATTATGGTGGGGTTTATTGTTCACCGTTCGATAAAACCCGCCCACCGAGAAATAAACAATCTCGCTTTTATTTTCACTTTTATTGGCATTTTTACTGGCGTCATTCTTGCTGTCGTCATTCTTGCCGGTACAGGCGTTTTTACTGATCCTAATGCTGGTGTTGGTGCTATCGCTGTCGCTATGGTTATCGTTATTGCTGTCGTTGGTATTGTCGCTGGTGTTGTCGCTGGTGTTGTGGCTGGTATTGTCGTTTTCACTGCTGTTTTCACTATGGTTTTTGATACCATTGAAGCTCTTGGTGTCGCTTTCGATGTAGCTATAGTTATCGCTATCGCTATCGCAGCCTTTGTTGCTGGCATTACTATAGTGGCAACAAACACCCTGTATGCAAGCATTTCAACACAAAAACGCGGTATATACTGGCTGAGCTATACACTGTTTTTTCTTTCCATTGCTTATTTAGGATTAAAATATGCTCCTAGTTCAGGCACATTATTTATATCGCTGTTCTGTTTACTATTACCTCTGATTAGCGCTCCACTCGACTGGCTCTCATTGGGGATAACCCGTGGTCTATTGCAGGCCATCCGCAGTGGTCACCACGCCAGTTGGCAGGCCTTGTTATGGGCGCTGGCGGATATTCTCCTGGCGGTGGTTTTATTGCTATTGATTACTGTGCTGAGCGTGATGGCGATTGAAATGGCCAATGGCATTACCGGAAGAATAGTGCTTAATTTAAGGGGGGATAGCGGTGTGCTGGCGGGGATTCGCAGCGATGCTGGAAATATCAATTATTACTGGATTTACTTCGCGCTGTTTTCAACCTTGGTACCCACGCTGGTGCATATGGCACTGGCGGGTGGCGCGGCGACGTTATGGGCGCCAAAAAAACTGCGGCGCTGGATTGTGACGCGCTTTGAGGATAACCATGACGCCACCCTGTTCGCCTGGGCGTATATTTCGTTTACCCCGGTAGTGGGTTTTGTACTGTTGCCGGGGAGTTTGCTGTACGGGGTTTGGTATTTACTGGGCGTACACGGTGATGATGGCAAGCAGTGGCTGCTGGATTTTGTCGAGGGGTGGGCTTTGTTGGTTGCGAGGTGGTTTTTGTAGTTGATGGCTATGTTGGTGTTGTGGGTGAGGAGTGTGTTTTAAATACTTAAAGTAACTGTTGGTTGTTTTTAACAACCAACAGTTACTATTTAATCCAGGGGTTGTATTGGTAAATATATAAAGCCGCCCAGATAAACAGCCGATACATCAGAGGCACAACCACACGCAATCAGCACCAGTCTACTGTCTACAAAAACAGTTGCCGACGACTGTAGGGACACAGGAGGTAGAGTAACGCAGGAGCAGTTACCGGGCAGCGCTAACTTCGTCTGTGAAAGGATAGAGAAATACACTGAAACAAGGATTTACTTTACTCCATTAGATAAAAGCCAACCCAACTATCGTGCATATGACTTTAACTGAGATTTCAACTGAGACTTCAACTGTCTGGCAGCATAACAAAACCCCCCATAATTACCGTCGACAAAATGAATATGCTCACCCTTATCAAGATTGAAAACCAAACACGTCATCAACGCCGAATCTGCACGGTGCAACCCATACCGCAACACCCCATCGGCAGCATACGCCGAGAGCAACGCATCGACCTCATCCGCCTGTGCCGGGCTACAATCGAGCAGCATATGCAACATATCATCGAAGCGCTGGTAATCTGTATTAGCGCGCAACTCAATACGGTAACGCCTTCCCCGATACCCCCCCGCACTCATATCAAAATAATCGAGGCACCATTGCAATAAACTGTTTAAATATAAATGCAATGCCCAGAAAAAAACGTTTCGTCGGCCAACAGTCGCATCAATTTCTGTCTTTAATCCGCGTGGCGGCCAACGAAAGCGCATATTAGTCGCGCTAATTGGTTTGGCGGCATTTTTTTGATTGGCCGTAATGGTGTAAATTGCGTTGATCAATTCACGGTATGTTTTCGCTTGCACCGCATCATCCCCGGCATTGACCTGCACCAATATGCTTAGCATCACACCATTCTGCGACGCCAATGGCTCCCAACGGCAGGAAAGCCCACTCAGATCAGGTGGCTCACTGTACGTCTCAGTCACGAGGTAACGTGGATCAGACTTCACCCAGCGTTCGGACAGATCAACACCGCCCCCGGAGAATATCGCCAATACGTTGCCAGGACTCACCTGGTACTTGCCGACCAGTACCTTGTACCCACTATCCGTAGCAAACCGCGAAACCGGCACAACACCAATGCGCAACGATAAGTTGAATTTCGTTTCAGCTAGGTGCTGCACACCGAGCAGGGCTTTTTTGCAGACCTCCAGCCGTTGCGCTGAAACCAACAGTGTCGCGCCGTCCCCACCGAATACATAGGGCACCTCGCCCTCATCGCAACTATTCAATACCGCCTTAATGCAGGCGGCACCAATCATATTGACCTGCTTATAACGGCCCTCATTAATCGCACGGGTAGAGCCTTCAATATCGGCAATAACGACATACCAGTCACTGGGCGCTGGCCAGCAATTGCGGGGATCGATTACCTGAGAGAAATCCTCAAAGGGTTTTATCCCGGCATAAAACCCAGATGTGGATGTCACAGCGTTAATGTCGGCTGAAGGTTGCATAGATTTATTGACTCTACCCGCTTTTTTCGACTCTCTAGACTCCATGTATTAACTTGCACACAAGTCAATACATGGGGTCTGGTTATTTAAGTACAAATTCATCGCTACCTGCCCAGCCCGGCTAGACTTGTGCTCTGACCAGCTAACGGGTATCTGGTAAGCTTGTTTGTACGGGGTTTCGACGTATACCAGAGTATCGTCCATCAATAAACCCTGGGCATTGAGCATCGCGCAGGTTTCGGTCACTCTTTTTTGCGCAAAAGGCGGGTCGATAAAAATAATATCGAAAGGTTGGGGGGCGCTGCACAGATAATCCATCGCATCGGCGTGGACAATTTCGATTAACCCGGCCTGCGATGCCGTAGTGCACAACTGCTGCCGGTTTGCATTGAGCTGCCGCACCGTGTTTACATTATTGTCCACCATCACCACATGGGCCGCCCCACGCGAAGCGGCTTCAAACCCCAGGGCGCCACTGCCTGCAAATAAATCCAGGCAACGACTGCCGCGAACATCCCACTGCAACCAATTAAACAGCGTTTCACGCACACGATCACCGCTTGGCCGCAAACCCTCTGCAGCGTGAAACGGTAGCTTACGGCCACGCCACTGACCGCCAACAATCCGCAGAACAGGCATCTTTTTAACTTTCTTTTTCACCCCCAACTCCCCCGTTGGAATGATAGGATACGCAACCGACCAACACACCGCCACAGTTACGATGAGCCTATTCAGTTTTATCCGCAGGAAAAGCCGCACTACGACCCCGCAAGAGACACCCGATACACCCGCGCTGGATAAAAAACTGGAAAAAACTCGCTCGACATTTACGCGCCGCATCCTCAATTTTCTACGCGGATCAGGCCCCCTCGACCAACAACTACTCGATGGTCTGGAAGACCAATTGCTTACTGCCGATGTCGGTGTCGAGGCGACACAGCATATTGTCGGAGCGCTGAGTGCACAACTATCAAAATCACCGGGTGCCTCCACCGACGCCGTGATTGACGCGCTTAAATCCATTTTGGTTGCACTGTTGCAGCCCTGCGCGCACCCCCTGGAAATCGATACGCAGGCGCCGCCCTTTGTGATTCTGGTTATCGGGGTGAATGGGGCGGGCAAAACGACCACGATTGGCAAGCTTGCCAGCCAACTGCAGGCGGGGGGTCTATCGGTGATGTTGGCCGCCGGGGATACGTTTCGTGCGGCGGCAATCGAACAGTTGCAAACCTGGGGGGAACGCAACAATGTGCCGGTAGTGGCACAGCAGCAGGGCGCGGACTCGGCCTCGGTTATTTTTGATGCCCTACAGTCGGCGCAGGCGCGCAATATCGATGTGCTGATTGCCGATACAGCAGGGCGCCTGCACACTCAGGCCGGTCTGATGGATGAATTGGTCAAGGTAAAGCGCGTACTCGGCAAGCTCGACGCCGGGGCGCCCCACGAGACCCTGCTGGTATTAGACGGCGGCACGGGGCAAAACGCCTTGCGCCAGGCGGAGGCTTTTTCTGCGGCGATGAACGTCACTGGTCTGGTGATCACCAAGCTCGACGGCACGGCCAGGGGAGGGGCGCTGTTTTCCCTGGCAAAAACGCTGTCGCTGCCGGTGCGCTTTATCGGCGTGGGTGAAAAAATCGACGATTTGCGCGTGTTCGACCCGGTTGATTATGTCGATGCGCTGATCGGCGAGCCGACGACGGGTGCCCGTTCGCAATGATCCACTTTGAAAATGTCAGTAAACGCTACCCCGGTGGTGGCGATGCACTGAGCAATATAAATTTCACCCTTCCCACCGGAGCGTTTGGTTTTTTAACCGGCCACTCCGGGGCGGGCAAGAGCACATTGCTTAAATTGATTGCGGCGATTGAATTCAGCACACGCGGGCAGGTGCTGATAAAAGGCCAGAACCTGGGCAAGCTGAGCAAACGCAAAATCCCCTACTTGCGCCGTGAAATGGGCATCGTATTCCAGAACCACCAATTGTTGTTTGACCGCTCGGTGTACGACAATGTGGCCCTGCCACTGGTTATCTCTGGTTTTGGCAAGCACGATATTCCGCGCCGGGTACGCGCCGCGCTGGATAAGGTTGGCCTGTTGAATAAGGAAAAGGTTAACCCGGCCAGCCTCTCAGGTGGTGAGCAACAGCGCGTGGGGATTGCCCGCGCCGTGGTCAACCGGCCAGTGCTGCTGATGGCTGACGAACCGACCGGCAACCTCGACCCGGTGCTCTCGACAGAAATTATGGCACTGTTTCAACAATTTAATCAGGTGGGGGTTACCGTCCTGGTCGCCAGCCACGATATTGCCCTGATCAGGTCGATGAATGCACCGTTGCTGACGCTGGCACAAGGGCGGTTGGTAGAGGATGGCTTTAGTGGCGCGTAACCCGGTGGCGCCACGCCGTGGCGCCAAAAAGAACCGCCCAGGGTGGTTTACATATCTGCTTGGCTGGGGTGATAACCACCTGGAGGCATTGCATTTTAGCGCTGGCAAATTCCGGCAAACACCAATTTCCAGCCTGATGACCTGCCTGGTGATCTCTATCGCCCTGGCGTTGCCCGCCGCCTTGACGATGCTGTTGAGCAATGTGCAGTCCATCAGCAATAACTGGGATATCGCGGGTAATATCACTCTGTACCTGGAGGCGGGCGTCGACGATACCAGTGGCGTCAACCTGGCACGCGAATTGAAAGACCACCCCGCCATCGAGAGCACCCGGTTTATTGGCCGCGACGAGGCACTGGCCACGTTTCGCGTACTCTCGGGTTTTGGTGAGGTACTCGACAGCCTCGATGAAAACCCACTGCCCGCCGCCATTGTCTTGAGCCTGCACGCTGAATCGACCTCGCCGGATCAATTGCAACAACTGGCCATGCAACTGCAACAACACAGCGAAGTGGAAACCGCACAGGTAGACCTTGAGTGGATACAGCGGTTTAATGCCATTATTGACCTTTTACAGCGCGCTGTACTGGTTATCGGCGGCCTGCTCGGTGTGGCGGTATTGCTGACCATCGGCAACACCATCCGCCTCGATATTCACAACCGGCGCGAGGAAATTGTCGTGATCAAACTGATTGGGGCAACCAATGCGTTTGTGCGCAGACCATTTCTTTACGGCGGGCTGCTGTACGGTTTTTTTGGCGGCGTACTCAGCGCCCTCCTGGTCATCACCGGTTTGCGTTTTCTCGATACACCCGCCAACTACCTGGCCGCGCTCTATGGCAGCGCCTTTGAACTGGTGGAGATCGATGGCGGGATAGTTTTATTACTGATCACCATTAGCACGCTACTGGGCCTGGTGGGCTCCTGGTTGTCAGTCGGGCGGCACCTGCGCGAGATAGAGCCGAAATAGCGTTTCATTACAGAACTTTCAGGTTGATTAGCACTCTCAGGTGATGAGTGCTAAAATTACTCACAATACCTTATACCACACTGCAGGAGCATGTTATGAATGCATTAGTTGCCAGCAATCAACATTATTCCCTACCGGTAGCCACGGGCGACCTCAACGGGTATTTACAACAAATTGCCGATATTCCCTTCCTCAGCAGTGAAGAGGAAAAAGACCTGGCTGTTCGGCTGCGTGACAAGGGTGACCTGGAGGCGGCGAAAAAGCTGGTTATGTCGCAGCTACGCTTTGTGGTACACATCGCCCGCAGTTATGGCGGTTATGGCCTGCCGCTGTCTGACCTGGTGCAGGAGGGCAATATTGGCCTGATGAAAGCGGTCAAGCGCTTCGACCCGGAAGTGGGTGTGCGCTTGATTTCCTTCGCGGTGCACTGGATTCGTGCAGAGATTCACGAATTTGTGATTCGCAACTGGCGCATTGTCAAAGTCGCCACCACCAAGGCGCAGCGCAAATTGTTTTTCAAACTGCGCAGCGCCAAAAAGTCATTTGGCTGGTTCACCGCTGATGAGGTAGACGCCGTGGCCGATGATCTTGGGGTAGCACGGGAAACGGTGATGGAGATGGAAAACCGCCTGTGGTGCAGCGACCCTTCATTCGATCTTCCGGTTGGCAGTGACGAGGGCGAGCTGGTTTCCGCACCGGCCAACTACTTGCGTGCGCACGAACCAGACCCCGCCGCCCTGCTGGAATCATCTGATCAGAGTGAAAATGACTACACTAATCTCGGCAGCGCACTGGAAGAGCTCGACGATCGCAGCCGTACAATCATCCAGCGCCGCTGGCTGAGTGACAGCAAAGCGACATTACACGAGCTTGCCGATGAGTATCAGGTTTCCGCCGAGCGCATTCGCCAGCTTGAAAAAAATGCAATGAAAAAGCTTAAAGGGCATATTCTCGCCGCTTAAACTTAAACACCCCCACTCCCTCTTTAGCAAAGAGGGGGTGGGGGTGCCATTATCCCGCGCTATTGCAGCGACTCTCCTTCAATGGCATCAGACCTGCACACTACCCAACGCCACATCGATCGCATCGACAATGTTATCGATATCGTCATTGGTACAAATCAATGCCGGGCTAAGGCACAGGGTGTTATTCAAATCGCGGAAGCTGCGGTTGGTACGGCCAATCATCACGCCCTGACTCAAACACGCAGCGGCCACCTTAATCGCAACCGACTCATCCACCGGCACCTTGGTAGTGCGGTCTTTCACCAGCTCGATACCCTGGAATAAGCCTTTACCGCGCACATCGCCAATAATACTGTGCTTGTCTTTCAATTCCAGCAAACGACCAGCCAGGTAATCGCCTTGATCGACGACGTTTTGTAGCAGGTTTTCCGCTTCGATAATGCGCATATTTTCCAAGGCCGCTGCCGGGCCAGCGGTACAACCGCCAAAGGTGGAGATGTCGCGGAAGTAGCTCATTTGATCGGATGGATCTTCTTTAAACTCATCAAACACCGCTTCGGTGGTCACCGTACAGGAAATGGCGGCATAACCCGAGGCGACACCCTTGGCCATGGTGACGATATCCGGCTTAACGCCGTAGTGTTGATAACCAAACCATTTGCCCGTGCGGCCAACACCGCAAACCACTTCGTCGATGTGCAGCAGGATCTGGTATTTTTTACAAATTTCCTGCACGCGTTCCCAGTAGCCTTCTGGCGGGGTAATAACGCCCCCACCTGCCGTGATCGGCTCAAGGCACAGGGCGCCGATGGTATCCGGGTCTTCTTCGAGGATAACCCGCTCGATTTCATTGGCGGCACGCACGCCGTAATCGTCGACATCCCCCCATTGTGAACGGTATTCACAGCAGTGGGGCACTTCGACAAAACCGGGGGTGAAAGGCCCGTATTGTTTTTTGCGTTCGAGCTGGCCGGTGGCACTCAGCGCGGTGATGGTGGTGCCGTGGTAATCGCGCTCGCGAAACAGCACCTTGTGCTTTTTGCCATCGTGCTTGCGATCGGCGATCTGGCGGACAATTTTAAAGCCTTTTTCGTTGGCCTCAGAGCCGGAGTTAGAATAGTAAACACGGCTCATGCCGGGCATTTTGTCGATCAGGGCACTGGCGAACAGGGCGCCGGGCACACTGCCCTGCACACCCGCGAAGTAATTCATTTTCAGCAGTTGATCGTGCACGACCTTGGCGATGCTGGCGCGGCCATAGCCGACATTCACTGTCCATACACCACCGGACACCGCATCCAGATACTCCCTGCCGTTGGCGTCCCACACGCGCATACCCTTGCCCTCGACAATCACCATCGGGTCATTGGTTTCATAGGCTTTGTGCTGTGACAGGTGGTGCCACACGTGCGCCTTATCGCCACTGACCACCGCATCCCGGTCAAATTCGTTTACATCGTAACCCATGGTGTTTGTCCTCACAAAAATCAAATGATCACCCGTACAGAACGGGCGTTCTTATATGCCATTAATGGCTATGCAACCGAGTGTAGGCCGATCACTGTAAGGGGATATAGATCCAGCTATTTGCGTTAGATGAGACCAGTATCTACGCCGATGCCTGTAGTAATCGTGATGGTGATGCCACTGGCAGTAAAAGCGTAATACAGGTTCCCTGATCGACCGTGCTCGCCACACGCAATGTGCCGTGGTGCGCCTCGACAATAACCCGGCACAAATACAAGCCCAAGCCGTAGCCGCCAGTGGCGCGCTGGCGTGCCGGGTCGACACGGTAGAAGGGTTCGCAAATATGGGCCAGGTGCGCTGCGGCAATACCGGGGCCGTGGTCGCGCACGGCGATTTCAATCTGTGTGTTTGCGTGGCGTACACCTACTTCGGGTATCGGCTGCGCCGCCGGGGTGTATTTCAGGGCATTTTCCAGCAGGTTTTTCATCACCAGGCGCAGGCGGACTGCATCGGCCTGCAACCAGAGAGGGCCGGTGGGCAGTGTGCATTGAACCGCTGCGCCCAGTGACTCAACACTGGCTGTGAGTAAATCAATCATATCGACCGGCTCAAGGTTGAGCGCACTGTGGCCGGCGTTGAGGCGTTCGGTTTCCAATAACTCACCAATCAGCGACGCCATTTCGGTCAGTTCGTCTTCAATTTCATCGCGTTGCTTTTTATCGTCGAGCATGGCCACGGCGAGCTTTGCACGGGTCAGCGGTGAGCGCAGTTCATGGCTGATGGCCAATAGCATTGCACGCTTGGATTCGAGCATATTTTGTATGCGGTCGGCCATGTGGTTGAAGCTGGTCGCGACATCGCCAAGCTCATCGCGGCGGGTAATCGCCAGGCGCTGTGCAAGGTCGCCCCCACCGAAGGCGTTGACCGCCTTGCGAATAATGTGCAGCGGCGCGAACAACCGCTGTGTCAGGTAGTAGAGCAGGATAAATGCGGCGATGACGATAAGTAGCGGCAGCAACATAATTGGCCGCCAGTGCTCATCACCATCTGGGCTGATAAACAAGAGTGTGTACGTATCCGCTGTGATTATGGCGATATTATCGCCCTCGTTGTGGGCAAATTTTATGCTGCCGTAGCGGTGTTTGCGGTGCCGCCAGTAATCGATATCGTCCAGCTCGGGGTAGGCCCGCCCGGTCGTCGACCATTGTGCCTGACTGCTTTGGAAATAGATTTCCACCGGGATTTTGGCGGACAATTGTTGCGCTTTTAGCTTATCCGGCGGATCGCCAAGGTCTTCACGCAGATAGTGGATATAGTGGATGAGATGGGGTTTGATATTGTGCTGATAACCCTCTCTGAACGCGTGGCGCATCGCGCCGCCAACCAATAATACGCCAAGCAGAATAACACCCAGGTAAATCAAAATAAGCTTAATGGTCAAGCCACGCCACAACAGCGGCCACCACCACAGCAAACGCTTTATCACGTGACCACACCGGTAAACCGGTAACCGGCGCTGCGCACTGTTTTTATCGGGTCGGCGGGCTTTAACTTTTGCCGCAAACGGCTGACCAGTATATCGACCGAGCGGGTAAACAAATCGGCTTCTGTGCCTTTGAGCGCATTTAAAATATCATCGCGGCTCAACACCGTGTCCACCCTGCGCGCAAACAGCGCCAGCAACTGGTATTCCAGGTGACTGAGGGGCAGCACTTGTTGGTTCAATGTCGCCTCCAGTTTTTGTGTATCGATAGTCAGTGCACCGAATGACAGGTGTTTATCCGCTTTATCATCGGTTTTCGCAGTGGTTTGTGCGCGTTTGAGAATACGGTGAATCCGCGCCACCAGCTCGCGAGGCTCGAATGGCTTGGCCATATAATCGTCGGCCCCCAGTTCCAGGCCGACGATACGGTCCATCACCTCACCACGCGCCGTCAGCATCAAAATGGGTAGCTGACAGTGCTGCCGCAAACGGCGGCACACCTCAAAGCCATCCATTTCCGGCAACATAATATCGAGAATAACCAGCGCGAACGCCGCCTTCTGCTCCAGTAGCAAAAACCCCTGCGAAGGGGTTGCCGCGTGGTGTAACGTCAGGTTGTGCTGCTTGAAATACCGGCTCAGCAAATCGGCCAGTTTTTCATCATCGTCGATAAGTAAGATAGTGTGCATACAGAAAGTGGGTAGCGGTGTGCATTTGCATAATAACCCCTTTGCCAATAGCGTGGTAAGGGCTGCGGCAAGCGTGGGCACACTGACCCACCCTCACCGCAGACTGTCTATACACAGTTAACTTAAATTAATCATCGTCGTGGCCATGTGATTTAATGCGCGTGGCTATACGCTCAAGCTTTGCCCGCGCCTGCTGCTGTTGTTCATAGTTTAGTGAATCGTAAAACCCCGCCAGGGCGCTGATAATCTGCGGTGACTGTTGCCGCGCTGCATTGAGCTTATTGTCAACCAACGCCGTCAGTGCGGATTGATCGAGTGCCTCGCCCTGAATCGACGCCAGCACTGAGGTCAGGGCATCGCCATTGCGCAGCGTCTGTTTTGCCTGTATTAACGCACTGCCCAGTGATTCGAGCTGGGCGCGCTGTGCGTTATCGAGCTTGAGATCATCGCTGACATGTTCGAGCATATAGCTGCCGTGGCCCCCGTGGTGCCGGTACGCTTTACCACCGGCAAAAGCGGCGAGAGAGCCAAGCAGGATTACCCCGCCGACAATCAGGGTGATTTTCTTGTTGCGCGGCATTTTATTGTTGACATCATTCATGGATTTGTCTCCGTTGGGTTGATTGAATGTGTGTGTATTGTGCCGGTGCAAATACGTTTAATCTTTTCGCCCGGTTAACGGTGTGTAACAATTTGTAACAAAGTGCTATACGCCACTGACGACACGTTTATCGTCAGGAAAACAGCCGTCACACTTAGAGAGTGGAGTTTATGACGACACAGTTTCCGCATTTATTTGCCCCGCTCACCTTGCGCACACTGGCGCTGCGCAACCGTATCGTCTCCACCGGGCACATGACCATGATGGCGAGCGCGGGCGTGCCCGGCGGGCAAATGCTGGCTTATCACCAGGCGCGGGCAGCGGGGGGTGCCGGGCTGATTATTATGGAGTCGGCGCGTGTGCACGCCTCTGCGGTTACCGCTGGTAGCATCGTCGATGCCTCGCGTGACGACTGCATTGCCGGTTACCGGAGTATCGCCGACGCCGTGCACGCACACGGTGCCAGCTTGTTCGGCCAGGTCAGCCACCCTGGCCGGGTACTGGGTGGTTCACGCGACGGCAGCCTGCCGGTGACCTTATCCGCCAGCGATACACCGGATGAGCGCTTCCACAATCAACCGCGCCAGTTGCCACGGGCGATGGTGCGCGAGCTGATCGACAGCTACGGTGATGCCGCGTCGAGAATGTACCAGGCCGGGCTGGATGGCGTCGAAGTGCTCGCCAGCCACGGCTTGCTGGCGGCACAGTTTCTCAACCCGGCAGTAAACCGGCGCGAGGATGAATACGGTGGCAGCGATGCAAACAGGCTGCGGTTTATCCGCGAAATCGCCGCCAACATTCGCGCCAAGACCGCCCCCGGCTGGGTACTGGGCTTGCGTATCTCCGCCGATGAAATGCAGCACGACGGCTTGCGGGCAGATGCCGTTGTCGATGCCCTGGTGGCACTGGATCAAGGTGGCGACTTTGACTATTTCAATATCACCGCTGGCTCCATGGCCGGTTTAACGGGTTCGGTGCATGTAGTTCCCCCCATGACTATTGACGTGGCGTACACCGCACCCCTGGCCGCCCTGGTAAAAAGCAAAGTGCGCTGCCCGGTGCTGGTGGTTGGCCGCATCAACCAACCACAGGACGCCGAGCGCGTATTGCGCAGCGGGCAGGCCGATTTATGTGGCATGACGCGTGCCTTAATCAGCGACCCGGATATGCCGAATAAAACCCAGGCGGGCAAGCTCGACAGCGTGCGCGCCTGCATCGGCTGCAACCAGGCGTGTATCGGCCATATGCACAGTGGCCTGCCGGTGTCGTGTATCCAAAACCCGGTAGCGGGTCGCGAGCGCCAATGGCAGTCGTTGACACCCGCGAGCCACCCTAAAAACATCGTGGTTGCCGGGGGCGGCCCGGCGGGCATGAAGGCAGCGGTCATCGCCGCGCAGCGCGGCCACCGCGTTAACCTGTACGAATCCGGCGCCCGGCTGGGTGGGCAAGCACTACTGGCACAACAGCTACCGGGCCGCGCCGAATTTGGTGGCCTAATCACTAACCTGGAAAATGAAATTGCGCGTTACGGGGTGGGCGTCACGCTCAATACACCCGTTACACGTGAGTGGCTTGGCACCCTGTCTGCCGATGCCTTGATTATCGCCACAGGCGCACAACCGCGCACCGTTAGCGGCGATGCGTTTGCTGACAGCCATTGCGTCGATGTGTGGGATTTATTACAGGGGAAAGCAAAAACCGGCCAGCGCGTGGTAATCGCCGACTGGCGCTGTGACTGGATTGGCCTCGGCGTGGCAGAAAAGCTGGCCCGTGATGGCTGCCATGTACGCCTCGCCGTGAATGGCAGCACCGCCGGTGAAAACGTCCCGATGTATATACGTTTTCAATGGCTGGGCACCTTGCACAGGCTCGGTGTCGAGATTATCCCCTACGTGCGTTTATGCGCGGCGGATGAAGAGACCGTATACCTGCAAAACACCACCAGCGATGAGCCGGTAATCTGTGAGGGTGTCGATACCCTGGTAACCTCCCTGGGGCACGTGGCAGACACCGCGCTTGAACGGGCAGTGCACGGCTTAGATTGCGCGGTGTACCTGGCGGGTGACTGCCTGTCACCGCGCACCGCAGAAGAGGCGATCTTGGAAGGAATGCGGGCGGCTGTTGCTATTGTTTAGACGTTTGTAGACACATGCCAGAAAAACGTCACACGCTCTACACCGTGGTTGGGGGAATGGCTTGCCGAGAGCTATTGCCGCTGTAAAAATTTACGCTATCATAGCGTTTAACCTATTTGGCGGGCATACTAATGCGGGCTATTAAAGAGCTGGAATGGCAAGCACTGCCTGAACAGGCACAGCGAGAAGTGTATGATTTTTTTCTTTTTATAAGGCAACGCTGTGCACAGGATAACCAAGTATCTGAAGCGGATGTATCCGATATCATCGCTTACTCAAACCATAGTGCGGGCACAATTGAGCACTGGCTGGACAACGAAGAAGATGATATATGGAAGTAAACATAGCTGATGTCGTATTATGTGAGTTTTATTTCAGCGACACCAGAGCCAGTAAAAAGCGGCCTGTTCTAGTTTTCAAAGATAACCTTCCCTATGATGATTTTATCGGCATTGCTATCAGCAGCCGAACGCATCAAATATATGAAGACGAATTTATTCTTGATAACACGGCATTTTTAACCGGCGAAATACCCAAAATATCCAAACTTATGCTAAGAAAAACTTTCGTTGTTTCAAAAACTGTAATAATAAAGAAATATGGTCGTTTAACAGATGAAGTGTTTACCCATCTGTCGCATGAGTTTTGTCGTTACTTTAACTGCCAGGTGGCGTCCGTTGCTACAACAAAAAGCTGAATGCTCGCCATAAGGAAAAGAAAGGAAAAGGGGTCAGGCTAGTTATTTAAAGGAAAAGGGGTCAGGCTAGTTATTTATCATAGATTATGTCAATATCACCCCATGCCAAGACCTCACCGCATAGAATATGAAAACGCCTTCTACCATATAATGAACCGTGGTCGGGAGCGTAAGACAGTTTTTCATAGCGAAGCTTACTACCAAGCGTTTCTCGCCACATTGACCGAAGCCGCAGAGCGTTTTCACGCCGTGATTCACGCTTATTGCCTAATGGGCAATCACTACCACCTACTGCTGGAAACACCTGATGCCAACCTCAGTCGCATTATGCAGCATATCGATGGGGTCTATACACAGCGTTATAACCGCCTTAAAAAAACGGATGGCCCTCAGTTTAGAGGGCGATTTAAAGCCATCAATGTCGATGAAGATGCGTATCTATTACCCCTGTCTCGCTATATACATAGAAACCCCATTGAGACTAAACGACCTCTGGTTCAATCGCTAAAGAACTATCCCTGGTCTAGTTACCCGGCTTACATAGGAAAAGCATTGAGCCCTGCTTGGTTGTGTCGTGATCGTGTTTATGCCTGTTTACCGGTGAAAAACGACTGTCAACGTTACACAGACTATGTAGACCAAGGGGTTGATGAGGATATACAGCGCTTTTACGGCAAAAATAACCTATCGACGGTGTTAGGTGATAAGGTGTTCCGCTCACAGTTGGCCGAGTACAAAGAAAGCCAGAATGGCGTTGATGTGCGGTCACAATTGCGGGAAAAGGTAGCCAGCAGTGTGATAGTAAAAACGGTGGCAAATTGTTGCCGAGTGAGTGAAGGCAGTGTTTTGGATAGTCAAGGTAAGGGAGGTAGCGCGAACATTCCCCGCAAATTGGCCATGTACTACTGCCAGCGGTTTGGTGATATGTCGTTAAAGGCGATTACTCAACATTTTGGGTTAAGTCACCCTGGTGGTGTGTCGAGTGCAATAGCTTACGTCAAGAAGGCGCTAGACAAGGGGGAACTTAAAGAGGTGATGCATCAAATTGAAAATCAGTTAAATAGTAAATAACTCGCCTGACCCCTTTAACTTGACCCCTTTCACTTACCGGGCACGTGGCAGACACCGCGCTTGAACGGGCAGTGCACGGCTTAGATTGCGCGGTGTACCTGGCGGGTGACTGCCTGTCACCGCGCACCGCAGAAGAGGCGATCTTGGAAGGAATGCGGGCGGCGGTTGCTATTGTTTAGTCGCCTGTCGATACACGCCAACAAAAGAAGAATGGGTTGAACTGGTGCATCGGATCAGCCAGCGCGTAGCGAGGTTTCTGGAACGCCGAGGTTTTCTGGAACATGACGAATTGGCCCACAACAAGGCCGTAAAACGAATGGTATCCACATTTTCCAGTGGGCATTTCAATACACGGGTATATAAAAAACTAAGGCATTAAATGCCTGGTTTTGCGTGGTCGCAGCCACAGTAAGCGCGCTCGGTATAAATAGAATAATGAAGGCGTCTTATGAGGCTACGCACTTCTGTAAGCAGTTTTTGTCCTTTGTTGGAGTTGACATATTTGCCTGATTTCCTTACAAGTGTGGATAACTTTTATAACTTTAGCTTGCCTGGTATTCTGGTAAATTGTTACTTATCAAGGCAAATCTGCCTGATTTACCGGATAATATCCAATATCAGGGCAAATTTGCCTGATACCAATTGTTAGCAGACAATATGAAATTTCGAATCGAACAAAATATTGACGCTTTATCGCTGAAAGATTGTGTGCCGACAGAATACAGAAGTCTGGCTATTACTTGTGAGGCTCAACTTTCTGAGGCGTGCACTTTGATAGTATTTCCCCACAATAGGAAAGATGTTGTGAAAAGTTGGCTTGTCGAGAAAGCACTGAAAAGACTCAAGGGTAATGAGCCTGAATCTTTGGTGGCGGTCGTCGGTTACTTTTCATTAGAATCAGTGGCGCTTCTTAAGGCAAAAAATACTATATTTCTAAATCTATCCGAGTTTCCGTGGACAGATGAAGGGCATATAACTATCAGGTCGGGTGGAACCCGGTGAAGAGCTAAAAGCCCCCCTTTTCAAATGAAAACATTATTGCTTATGGCGCTATTTCTATTAGTGCTCAGCATATGGTTTTTTAGGTTTGATTTTTTTTATGATGGTACTGTATTCCATCATGGATTGGAGAGGACATCTTTATTTGTCCGTGGAAAAGATGATATAAAGAGTGATTATAATTATAAGTTTGGACTCGATTATAAAGATATCCGACCTTTGGTTGAAAGCTGGCCTAATAAGAAGCCTTCTGATGAACTGCGCTTCCATTATATAAGTTTGATAGAGTTCGAAAGTGGGAGTATAGCTGCAGTAGAGGCTGATCTTCCTTGTGGATACGCTGTCGTGATAGACGGAGATTCGGTTATTTGTGATGAAAATTTATTTCACGAAATAGTGAGTAGGCTTGATGACTTAATCGAGCAAAAAGGTATTGGTAAAAGCCTGCGTGGAAAACTAATAGATATTAGAGCAGGTGTTTACTAAAAAGCTTCTAAAAGGTCTAAAGGGGTCAGGCTAGTTATTTATCATAGATTATGTCAATATCACCCCATGCCAAGACCTCACCGCATAGAATATGAAAACGCCTTCTACCATATAATGAACCGTGGTCGGGAGCGTAAGACAGTTTTTCATAGCGAAGCTTACTACCAAGCGTTTCTCGCCACATTGACCGAAGCCGCAGAGCGTTTTCACGCCGTGATTCACGCTTATTGCCTAATGGGCAACCACTACCACCTACTGCTGGAAACGCCTGATGCTAACCTCAGTCGCATTATGCAACATATCGATGGTGTCTATACACAGCGTTATAACTGCCTTAAAAAAACGGATGGCCCTCAGTTTAGAGGGCGATTTAAAGCCATCAATGTCGATGAAGATGCGTATCTATTACCCCTGTCTCGCTATATACATAGAAACCCCATTGAGACTAAACGACCTCTGATTCAATCGCTAAAGAACTATCCCTGGTCTAGTTACCCGGCTTACATAGGAAAAGCATTGAGCCCTGCTTGGTTGTGTCGTGATCGTGTTTATGCCTGTTTACCGGTGAAAAACGACTGTCAATGTTACACAGACTATGTAGACCAAGGGATTGATGAGGATATACAGCGCTTTTACGGCAAAAATAACCTATCGACGGTGTTAGGTGACAAGGTGTTCCGCTCACAGTTGGTCGAGTACAAAGAAAGCCAGAGTGGCGTTGATGTGCGGCCCCAATTGCGGGAAAAGGTAGCCAGCAGTGTGATAGTAAAAACGGTGGCAAATTGTTGCCGAGTGAGTGAAGGCAGTATTTCGGATAGTCAAGGTAAGGGAGGTAGCGCGAACATTCCCCGCAAATTGGCCATGTACTACTGCCAGCGGTTTGGTGATATGTCGTTAAAGGCGATTACTCAACATTTTGGGTTAAGTCACCCTGGTGGTGTGTCGAGTGCAATAGCTCACGTCAAGAAGGCGCTAGACAAGGGGGAACTTAAAGAGGTGATGCATCAAATTGAAAATCAGTTAAATAGTAAATAACTTGCCTGACCCCTTTCATAAAGTAAATAACTTGCCTGACCCCTTTCCTCTGACCCCTTTCCTGACCCCTTTCCTTCCTTTTGCCAGGGCAAACTTGAAACCCGGTGGGTAGTGGGCTTATGTTTTTGAATTGAACATTACGACTCCTGACAATATCATAGGCTAATCGCGAATCTCGATCAGTTTGCGGGACAACTGGAAAAATGAAACCGATAGATTTCGAGTGACTTTCGTAAGGAAATGAACACATAACAACTTCCGAAGCATGTTTGACTATGAAGCACCAGGTGTTATCAAAATCGTTGTACGACTTTGAAATATAGTCATTCACCTTAAAGTGATGAGGTTCTTCCCCGGTTTGTGTGAGGTTATAGTATTTCATCCCCCTTTGCTATTGAGAGACTCCGGTGCTATCGAGCCTTGAAGAACACTACAGCTAGCTCCTGGGCCTGACAGATGACTGGTCAGTGGTGTCAGTTGATTTAGACCCTTCAGGGTTAAAAGTATCCATTTCGTTGGCGTTTAGCGGCAACCACGGCCCTTGCTCGCACTGTGGCGAAGTGAGTCCGCTCTATGATCACCGTTCACAAGAGCGATCCTGGAGACACCTGGATACTATGCAGTTTGAAACGCGCCTACACAGTCGCATTCCCCGAGTAAATTGTCTGGAGCATGGTGTTAAAAGTATGGTGTTACCCTGGGCAAGCAAGCGCAGTCGTTTTACGTTGTTGTTTGAATTATTTTCTATCAGGGTGTTGCAAGCCTCACGTAGCGTCGAAGAGGCGCGTAAGTTACTGGGGCTTAGCTGGAACGCGGTGGAAGCCATCAAAGCCCGCGCTGTCGAACGGGGACTTTCGCGTCGGGAATTGGTGACAATTGAGTACCTGGGTATTGATGAGAAGTCCCACCGTAAAGGGCATGACTATGTGACGCTCATCAATGATATCGATGGAGGGCGAGTATTGGATGGAGTGAAAGATCGCACCCAGGCAGCTTGTGAGGAGGCGTTGGAGGTTGCGCTGACGGATAACCAGCGAGAACAGGTGAAAGCTGTCGCTATTGATAGGTGGCCTGCGTTCATTAATGCCATTGAGGTAAAACTGTCAGACAGTGCGATTGTTCACGACCGTTTTCATATTAGCCAACACCTGAATAAGGCGGTGGATCAGGTCCGTCGTGACGAACATAGAGACCTTTTGTCACAGGGTGATACTCGATTGAAAAAGAGTCGTTATCACTGGTTAAAAAATGAAGAAAATTTGTCTAACAAAGCAGCCGAGCACTTTGAGTCACTCAAGCATGATCAGTTATTGACAGCCCGAGCCTGGGCGATAAAAGAACTGTTTCGTGATTTTTGGACGTATAAGACAGCGGGTTGGGCAAAGCGTTTCTTTAGCGCATGGTATGCGTGGGCAATTCGGTGCCGATTGGACAGCATAAAGAAAGTGGCCAAGATGATAAAAACGCACATGCCGAACATATTGACATGGTTTAAGCACACAATAAGTAATGCCGTGTCAGAGGGTTTGAATTCAAACATTCAGATGGTCAAATCGAATGCAAGAGGGTTTCGTTCGTTTGAAAGCTACCGGCGGAGTATTTTGTTTTACTGCGGAAAGCTGGATAGGGAACCAGTGGCTTCACAATAATCGGGGAAGAACCAGTGATGATTGTCTGCCGAGATAGTACATCCCGGTAAAAGGCTGATAGAAAGAAGTAGTAGTACGAGATTCTTCATAGCATTTAACGCTTTGCTAAGGGGCAACCGAAACGTAGTGTAGGTTGTCCCGCGGAGGCCGCGTCTTTTGCGACCGGAGAGCACTTGAGCAACTTGTTATGCATTTTATATGTACCCAATACAACCTACAGTTTTATCACCGATTTTTGCACCACATGAAACGTTACCTTGCTGTGGCCAAGAAGGTGAATAAGTGAAGAAAAGACTACCTTCATCTGCTTTGTAGAGCATGGACGGTTCCCTAGGTATTGCCTTGATGTAATTCGGAACAAGATCATTTAATGAGTTTGGATACACCGAATTTTCAATTGCATATTTATTCAAGGCTGAAAGCACTTCGTTTGCATTAGAAACGACCTTTTCACCACGAGGGTCTTTTCCTGGAGCCCAAATTGCACATGCTGACAGAAATGCTGATAAAACGGCTATTCCTAGATATTTCACTTCACTCTTCCTGATGCATAACGTCGCACTAAAGGGCGCGCGTTAGCGCGTCCCAGCCCACGCTTTTTGTGGGCGATTTTGAGTGCCTTGTTAGCACTATTGCTTTTTGAAGTATTCATCCCATGCATTTTTTAACTCTATATTTTGGCTCTTGCTGCGAATTTGAAAATGAAGGTATGCAAACGGGCCATACGAACCTTTACACCGAAGCACGTAGTAAGTATCTGCTGATTCTAACGAAAACTCGCCGGGAGCGCCAAGCTGACTATTGGAAACGGGTGAACTCTTATAGTTAGGAAATGCTTGACTGATTAGCAGCGATGCCTTCTCTTCCAGGCTCTCACATTCTTCCCAATTTTTAACTGCCTTTTCTGCTGTTACTATTACCACGTGACCTGTTGCATTTAAATCATCAGTGTTTCAAAATTCCTGGCTGTCGAGGTTTTAAATGCCTCACTAAGCTATGCATAATAGTTCTAAGGGACTTTCTTGTCATTATTGCATTTTGCAGAGAGCGGATGGTGAATGAGCATATACGGGTAATTCTAGCGTAAAAAAACAATGGATTAACAAAGCCGCCTTTTTTCTGGGCAATTTGTTGTCTCTTATCAAGCATTTTAGTGTATTTTTTATCAGATGGATGAATACATTCCAGGTTCTTTGTTTTTGATGTTTCTTCAAAAATACGCATGATATTATAGGCCATGGCAGTAAAACGCATTTGACTGTTCAGCGCATTCAGGTTTGAAGACCAGGCTTTTCTTTCGGTGAAATCACTTTTACTATTGTTGAATGATTTTTCTATCGTCCAACGCTTGTAATAGAGCATAGCAATAGTGCCTGGGTTAATTGACTCTGGTAGCGTTGAAATAAATTGATGTAATTGACCTGTTTCTGGGTCGCGGTATTTAACAATATGAAATTGGACCTTTTTATTTTTATATACACTATAGCCTTCAACCCCTGTATTAATTTCACTACCCTGGTCATAGGGTATAGAGTTGACAAAAGTTGCAACCGCATTTTCTTTGAGTACTGAAATCATAAAATTCTGATGCTGTTTTTGCTTTTCCCACCATGCATAATCAGTCACCGCCTTATCGTATATATAGAGGTGCTTTTGCCAAGTCTCTTTTTCGCCACAACGTTGTTCAATATAAGAACGTAACGCGGGTATTTCCTGGTGTCGTTCAGTACCGTTAGTCACGACACAAAGTGGTCTTAGAAGTCCATTTCTGAGGTTCAAGGCATGAATAAAGCCTGCTGCGAAGACGTTGCCCTGACGATTTTTCTCTGTGTGACAAGCATGCTGTATAAAATGACCATCAGCTGCTTCTACTCGATATTCTTCAAGTTCAGGAAATTGTTTTAAATAATCAATGTCCAAAGAAGATAATTTCTCACTTTGCAGTTGATAGCTTTGCTTTTCCATGGCTTCCATCATCTTCATCCGTCTTGTCGACTTTAATGCGTTAAAATAGCTTGAATGACAAATTGTCTCGTCGTATATTTCATCCGTAACCTGTAGATAGTGACGACCACTATGTACAAGACTTATACAGCGAAGTAACCCATGGCGAGAAAAAGCTACGTCATCAATGGCATCGCATGATCTTTTCCATAAAGGGAAGCGTTCAGCAGCAATTGCTTTTTCCATACTTATTTTACAGTGTTCGGTGATATATTCTTCAACGGTCATCATTTCGTTCATATTCAATTTGCCCATTTAATCAGATATTAAATGGGTATTTTAAAAAAAAATTCTGCTGGTGAATGCAAGTGTTTTTTTGGATAATTTTATTTATTTTATGAATTATAAAGCGTGTTATCGGTTTATAAAAAAACAGTACAAATATTATAAAAAATACTATTTGTAGCTTATGGCGGCTCTTTTCAGGTGTTATTCATTGCGTTATTAGCTTCCTGGTAGGATTCTAGTGGTACACCCATGATTTAAATAGGCAATTGAATACTCAGGAAAAATAGATGAAATGTTACCATGATTTGGCACTCGGAATTGAGTTGTAGGCCCACCTTTATCTTTGTTTTGCATCCCTTGAGGGTGGGAAAATCTTTCGCCTACCGGAACTTTGAGTAGTGACGGATACTCAGCGGCAGATAAAACAAGAGGAACAAGCATTAATACTAAGGTGAGAATTTTCTTCATTTCTTTCATCGTGCTAACGCTTACAGCAAGCGCGCCGCTTTTTGGCGTCGCCTTGACTGTTTTTGTTATGTGCCAGACTTCCAGACACAACCTTTAAGCTAATCATCTAAGACCCCCTTACTCGAAACCACTTCTTTGCATCCGTCCGCGAAATTTTGTATAGAGATACTCGGATAATAGATTTCGACAGGAGGTATATCAGCGATTGCCAATGCAAAAGGATAAGAATCTAGTTGGCTCTTGGTGCAGGATTGTCCAACAACTCCGACAAGACCAGCAACGGAGAGGCTTTTGTATACAGTATTGAATTTTACATCCGATATATGGATAGTTCCTGTTGCTGTTTTTCGATTTCCAAAACTTAGAGAAACGACAATTTTCTTATCGAAATCTATTTTAGCCAACAAATTATCCAAATTCGATTTTTTAATCGCTCTACCAAGCCAAGAACCTCTAATTTCCGCGTCCGATTTGAATACACTAGCTCTACTATTATCGGGGCCATTATAACCCTTGTATATTTGCTTAAAGCTAGCATTTGGATCTGGTCTGAACGGTTGAATGAAGTCGCACTCTTTAGGGTTAACTTTCGGTTTTGATATTTTTGAACTAACAGAATTTATTTTGGAGCTTATGCTCTGATACTGCTTGTATGTTTCAGTCCCAACCTGAAACGCTCCTGAATTATCTGCCTGTAACTTAGAAAGCTGTGTACTCAGTTCATAATACTTGTCGTTTCGGACTAGGTTCGAATACCACTTTAATTTAGAAATACGAAGCTTTTTTTGACATATAGTCATTTGGTCATAATAGGTGGGGTCAATATTGGCCTTATATTCCCATCCAGGATTGTATTTTTTGTGAAGTTTTGCGGTCCAGCTTTCTAGATCCCGAAAAAGTTGACCAAATTCGATAGCATCTCTATAAATTTCATCGAAACCTGAACCCCCAGATTTGTAGTAAAGGACCCCATACAAATCACCGACCTTCACACCCTCTTCATCTGAAGCTGGCTCTAACACACTCATATCAGACATTGCGCGAATTTGACCAGCAATTAAAAGAAAATTTGTTTCACGTTTTAAGTTTGACTTAGAACAGTCGCCAGCACCACTCCACAAATCATA
This sequence comes from Gammaproteobacteria bacterium, assembly GCA_965277715.1. Taxonomy (GTDB): domain Bacteria; phylum Pseudomonadota; class Gammaproteobacteria; order JBCCGL01; family JBCCGL01; genus JBCCGL01. The sequence goes on along the minus strand of OZ255836.1, from coordinate 2,646,760 downwards.
GGCGTTTAGTTCTGCTGCGCTATTTATAGCATCATTACAGGTAATCGTTTTTTCAGACGCCAGAACTTGCAAAGATATAGACCAAAGTAAAATAGCAATAAGTTGCGGTTTCAAATTTAGTCCGGTAAATATTGGCATTCTATGTATTCCATTGATAGTTCGGGTGCCCTGAAAGCACATAACGCCTTTAGCAACGGAAAATTACGGAGCCGAAGGCGCAGTAATTTGTCCGATTGCCTAAATTTGTTATGTGATTTATGCCAGCTCGGCTTGTTGAGATACATGAGCAGGAGTTTCATGTTCTGCACTTTCAATTTCACGCTTTACTCTCATTGGATCAGCCATCCATTTTATAACCACGTCTCCAGCACCACGACCAGTGATGACGACTTTACCAAAGCCGAGAATGCGGCCAATAATACCCTGCTTGATCATTACTGACTCAATGGCCGCGAGGCGCATCTCATCAGTTTTTCTCGAAATAATACCGTGTTTATAGATTATCCTTTTATTCGTTACACCTTGCTCTGTGAATTTCCAGCCTAACCAGTAAAAAAGAGCAACTGGTATCCATATGATAGTTAGACACATGGCAATATGAATAAGGAGAAAGAACTTCACAATCCAATGATGTTCAAATACCTGATAGATTTCTTCGCCTTTTGATAGAGAGTCTTGAATGTATGACATTTTATATTCCTTAGTTTTACGGATTCACATAACGCAAAGCTAACGGGCGCGCGGCTTTTTGCGCGTCCCTGTTGAGCGCCTTGTTAGGTTCCATTGTGAAAACTTTCCAATAGTAAAAATGGTTTTGGACATGAACAATACTCCCGAAAAAATAAAGACAAGCGCTAGAATAGCCCTTTCATTTATACTTTCTGACAGTATGAAATACCCCCAAATGATGGCGAAAACTGGCACCAAGTAATTAACGCTTGTCATAAACACAGCCCCAACATCATGTATTAATCTGTACAAAATTACGAACGCTAATGCAGTTGGGAATATGCCGAGCAATATTATTGCAAAAATAGATTCACTAGATGGATTTATAGTAGTGGGATTTCCCGACAAAAATATCAGAGGCACCATAAAAATAATGGCGCATAAAAGAACCCCTGAACTAATAATTATTGGATTTTCATTTCCTATAGTCTTAGCCAGAATTCTTGAATATGCATAAAATATCGCTGACAACAGACACGCCATTTGTGCAAGAAGATTTTGTGAAATCTCCCTTGCTTCTCCCCATAAAAGAATTACTACTCCAGCAAAAGCCACGCACACCCCTACCACTTTCTGTATGGTTAATTTTTCATCACTAGTCAATGTATGAGCCAGTAGCAAAGAAAAAACCGGTATTGTTGCCATATATATCGATGCCAAACCACTATCAATTTCTTTTTCTGCCCAAGTAATTAAAGAAAAAGGAATAATATTAGCGGTAAAGCCTAAAACGACACATACCTTCCAAAACTCTCGATTCTGTATTGAAGGGAATTTGTGCTTTTTGATTCTCACAAAAACATACAACACAAAAAATGCGAACAGTAGTCTAAAGAAGACCACATGAAATGTTGGGACTGTACTAACGGCAACCTTCATTAGTAAAAAACTACTTCCAAACATAGCTCCAAGAAGAATCAAAAGCGCATAGTCAAAAAGATCGGGGGGGCGTAACTTATCCATACTACACCTATAACCAATTAATCTCTAAAGGCAAAAGTTTCGTGAGTTACTTCACGATCCTTGTCAATTTCTCTCTCCCAAGCCATATTTACTATTATTCGAGTGGCATCCCTTATTAATGGGGTAACCCGATGCAAAGTCGTATCAGATTTCAACATATATATATCACCACTTATATGAGCTTTAGTAGTAATGTTATTCCTTAATAGATGCTCCTGTATCTTTGGATTTTTTTTATCCCAATATGTATGAGGAACACATTCAAGCAAGCCTCCATATGATATATCGGGGACTTTAACAATCCATATCATGCTGTAAGGGTAGTCTCCCCAATGCCATCCATGCGTATCCCCAACACGTTCTTGCCGATTAATAATAAATTTTTCATATTCCCAAGGGTTAGGGATAATATTCTCTCTGGAGAATGTGCTAATAAAATCTAGCAAGGCTGGAGAGTGATATACCGCAGGAACTACTTGTCCATATTTTGCAATATCTTGTTGCCGCACATTGCTCATGAATCTTGGGCTATTGTCGGTAACCTCTATGTGAATATCCCTCCGCTTGGCATGTTGAGATAATAAGGCCATCACTTCTTCATCAAAAATCTTCTTAACTGAATCAGGCACAATATTGCTTACCTTAATATACCCCTCCTTCAAAAATGATTCAGACATCCACCGGATAGCCTCTTTGTCGTCAAATGTTTTTTCTATATGCTTTCGTATCGCTTCGTTAATATCAGAAAATACCGGGTTGTTTTTCGAGTCAAATTCTATTGCTTCGTTCGAACTCATATCGTTAAAATTACTTTGTATCTCTATCTCCTGGAGTATTTGGCACTGGTTTTATGTACTAGGGATCCATTGTGCCGAATGAAAACCTAACAGCCTGTTATCGAGGAACGAATCCTCGATAACAATATTATGTGGAATCGCGATAATTTCGCGAGACTGAGTTCACAAAGACACACTAAAATATTGATTAATATGACAAAACCCTACGAAAATCGCAAATAACAGACAAAAAAATGCTGGAACGACTCCCTAAACCTTTGGTTTTGGATTATCATATAACACTCTCTGCTTTACAAGGATTTATACGTGTACAAGTCGCCCTTTTTGCAGTCTATTTACGAGTTCATGTTGGTGCGGTATTACAGTAAGCGCACAATCTCGGCTTATATCACCTGGATTCGTTCCTATATTCGTTTCCACCACAACCGACACCCTCAGGAAATGGGGGAGCAAGATGTCGTCCGTTTTTTGTCGCACTTGGCCATCAACCGCACGGTTGCTATTGGCACGCAGCAGGTAGCGCTGAATGCGCTGGCATTTTTGTACAACCGCTTTCTCGAACAGCCCTTGGGAGAAATGGTGGAATTTAAACGTGCAAGTCGCCAGGCAAAACTACCCGTGGTGCTTATACAAAGTGAAGTCAGCCGTCTACTTAAACATGTTGACCCTAAATACAAACTAATAATCGGTATCCTATATGGGTCTGGGTTACGTCGCATGGAATCTGTACGTTTACGCGTACACGATGTTGATATGGATTTGTTACAGCTTCGTATCTGGAATGGCAAGGGCCGCAAACACAGATTTACCACTTTAGCCCCGGAGCTGGTGTCGGCGTTAACCAGGCAAATTGAAAGAGTACGGTTGCTTTTAGAGGAAGATCTGACGAATTTTGTTTATGCAGGTGTTTGGATGCCCGATGCCTTGAGTCGAAAATATAAAATGGCGAATAAAACGCTTGGTTGGCAGTATCTTTTTCCATCGCAAAAATTGAGCGTTGATCCAGTTTCCAACAACGTCAGACGTCACCACATTGATGAGTCGTCCATTAATAAGGTAATTGCAAGCGCAAGGAAAAAGGCCGACATTGTTAAGCCAGTTTCATCACACACATTACGACATTCTTTTGCTACGCATTTACTACAAAGCGGCGCTGACATACGTACTGTACAACAACAACTTGGCCACAGCGACGTAAAAACAACTGAAATTTATACCCATGTTCTCAAACAAGGTGCTCAGGGCGTTAAAAGCCCACTCAGTAGTTTACTTGAACGGGGATAAGTGGCGCACCGAAATAGGAGTATAACAATTAGTATCCAGGAAATCAGGCAAGTATGTCAACTCCAACAAAGGACAAAAAACTGCTACAGAAGTGCGTGATCTCATGAGACGCCTCCGTTATTCTATTCATATTGAGCGTGCTTACTACGATTGGATTGTTCTCTATCGTCTGTAACGTTCCCCCTGGGTTCGCTGAAACCCCCAACCCATCACAAAGGATTTTTTGGCGTGGTTCAGCACGCGTTGTTTTTCGCAGTAGAGCAGTCCTGAATCCGACAGGCTCCTAGCGACGGTGCTCATGCATCTGATGATGTTGGCCTTTCTGATTGATCAAATCCAACAGCGTCAAAGCTAAAAGGACACCCCCTTTTCAAAATATGTCCAACTGACGAGCGATGGCGGTTACTCGCATGACGCTGGAAACACGAAAACGCAGCTAAAAACTGAAAAGTTCGATGGAACCAGATGTTACCCCAACATTTTGTTGAATTCAGGCCAAAGTCAACCGTCCCCGCACGATACGGCGCTTGAAATTCAGTGAAGGAGGGGGCGGGAAGCTATCCGGTGTTCGATGTTGGCACAGCGCGATTGAATCGCCGTCGGTAAACCACCTCAAATTGTTGGCTATCGCTGACCCATTGATCCACAAGAATACCCAGACGCTTGAGTATCGGCGGTAGCGCAGCATGGATATGACCAAGTTTATCGTCACGCATGGAGCGCCCTGTCCAATCGAGGAAAGGAGAGAGAAGGGACAGGCACTTTTTACTGCCTTCCTAACAAAACTGACTATTTATCAATTGGAAAATTGTTGACGTCGTTCGGTGCAATGCCCGTTGGTTATTGCGCCCTACCGTATTGCTTTGAATAAAATGAAGTACACTCAATTCTCTTTCTTTTTTGAATAAAAATTTGTTTAAAGATAGCGACTGCTGTCATCATTCTTTATCGATCCCGATAAGTAGCGCTTGAAGCGCTTCACCCCCTTTCGGTATATTGCCCGCCATGAATCACAGCATTAGCCATTTACCGGAAAAAAAACAAAACGAGCTAAAGCGCATCGCCGCGACTATTTGCCAGGAATGCGATAGCGTCGAGATGGTATTGCTGTTTGGCTCTTACGCGCGCGGTGACTGGAAAGACGGCCCACACCAGCAAGGGCGCGGTCGGCTGACCATCCACAAAAAAAGCGACTACGACATCCTCGCCATTACCCGGCATGAATACACCGCCCAGGACACCAGGCTTTGGCAGCATATCAAGCAAGTGTGTGAGCAGGGGGGGTTAAGCACTTACTTGCGCATTATTCCCCGCGATATTGATTTTGTTAATTACAAACTTTATGAGGGGCAGTATTTCTTTACAGAAATTTTGGGTCAAGGCATACAGCTATACAACAGTGGTAACGTGGAACTGGGTGATAAGCGGGAACTGGATCCAACGGAGTCAAAGCGCATCGCCCAAGCTGACTTTACCGAAACATTTTCCAGCGCAAAGGAGTTTCTTATTGATGCGGATAATGCTTTCAACAGAGATAGTTATAAAAAATCTGCATTTGAACTTCATCAAGCCTGTGAACATGCCTACAAAGCCGTTTTATTGGTATTTGCCGGTGAATCCCCGCAAGAACACCACCTCGATACGCTAGGGGATTTAGCCATCGACTATTGTCCGGCGCTAAGCAATATACTGCCGCGCGAGACCGATGCGCAGCAGGAACTGTTCGAGCTGCTCGACTACGCCTATATCGGCGCCCGCTATGATAAAAGCTATAAGATAAGCGGTGAGCAAGTGCTACAGTTAATGCCGTGTGTAAAAAAGCTGCACACGGTAATCGAGCAAAGTTGTATGGATGAAATTTCGGGTATTAGTGAATAACGATAAAACCCGGCGGGTGAACCGCTAGTGAGGTGGCAACGCGTGATTGATAGAGAAGCCTTGGCAAAACGACTGAGAAAAACCCTGAATAGAGAGCAGCGCGTGGCGTTCGCGTGGCGGATGGCGCTGCGTAGCTTGCCGATGTTGGGCAGGGAAGGGCATTTTGATTTTTGGGAGGAAGAGGAACGAGCAGGCCATGCCCTTGCAGTAATTTTTGCTGTGGATCGTGTGCATTTTTTGTTGAAGGATTATAATAATACAACCGCCACCGACGTCTACGCCGACGCCGCCGCCGACGCTGCCGCCGACGCCGCCGCCTACGCCGCCGCCTACGCCGCCACCGCCACCTACGCCGCCACCTACGCCGCCGCCTACGCCGCCGCCACCGCCTACGCCGCCTACGCCGCCGTCACCGCCGCTCGCTCCATTGGACTAAGTGAACAGACACTAAATACCTTGCTAGAGCAAGAGCTGCTTTTTCTCCCCAACAATAACGCCTACGAACACACGCTATGGCATAACGCTGAGCCTGAAAATTGGCAGCCCGCTATCCACAATTTCTTAAAGGCGCTTAGCGATATTGGCCTGCACGACTGGGTGGAGCCTTGCCGAAAACGCTTTAGTGGGGAACTGGAAAACCTGGAAGAGTTAAAGCTAAGGGCCACAATCCCAAATGATACCCGGCGGCAAGGCGCAAAAGCCGCCATCGCCTGGCTGCACGCCAACCGCCAAACCGGCAGCCGCCCGCTAAACGAGGCCAAGCTTATTCTGGTGGGTGATGGCGGCGCGGGTAAAACCAGCCTGTGCAACCGGGTGGTGTTTAATACCTATAGCGAACAGCAGGCCAGTACGCTGGGTGTGCACCAGCAGGCCTGGTATGTTGGCGCTATTCGCACCAATATCTGGGACTTTGGCGGCCAGGAGATTCAGCTCTCCGCGCATAAGTTTTTTATGACCGAGCGCAGCCTGTACGTGCTGGTGCTGGACGGCCGCAAGGAGGAAGAGCCAGAGTACTGGCTGGAGCATATCCGCAGCCTGGGCGGTGATTCACCGATTATGGTGGTGCGCAACAAAATCGACCAAAACCCCGGAGGTGATCTGGCCGAGAAGCAACTGCGAGATCGCTACCCGGCGATCTGTGGTTTTTATGCGCTCTCCTGCCACAGCGGTGGGGGTATTGAGGACTTTACCGTTGCGCTTAAAACACAGATAAAGAACCTGGAACTGGTTTCCAGGCCTTTCCCTAATAGCTGGTTTACCGTTAAGCAGCAGTTGGAGGCGCAAACCAGCGCCGGGAAAAACTGGATTAGCTACCGCACCTTTACGCTCATTTGCGAAGAGGCAGAGGAAAGCGATGCAGAGAACCAAAAAGCCTTGATTCAATACCTCAACGACCTCGGCGCGATTTGCTATTTTGACGATAAAGACCTAAAACACCTGCAAATTCTCAACCCGCTATGGCTGACAGACGGGGTGTATAAACTGCTTACCTCGCATATTACCGCTCAGCTTAAAGGGCAGCTATCCATCGATAACTTTCCGCAGATTCTCGCCCCGGTAGACAAAGACGATTTTCGTTACGAGGCCGAGCACTACCGCTATTTGCTGGCGCTGATGAAGAAGTTTGAGCTGTGCTATACGCAAGACAATAAGGCGATTTTGATTCCCGCCGCTTTGCAGGCCGACCCCAAGCTGCCCTCCTACAAGGAGTACCGCGAGCAGGCCAGCGCACATTATTACCTGGCCTATAAAGACAGCCTGCCAGTGGGCATTATTCACCGCCTGATTGTGCGTATGTTGAACTCAAAGGTGTACGAGGCCGAGGATAATGACTTCTGGAATGCCGGTATTCGCCTGAAAAACCGGCACAGCAGTGCGCGTGTAATGGTGCAGGCGAATAAGCGCGAACGCTGTATCGATATTTGGGTGATCGCGCGACAACCGAAGGAAGACTGGCTGGCCGTGCGCGATGAGATTCGTGATATCAACAGCTTTTTCGCCGAGCTGGAGTGGAGCGAGCGCTTGATGCTGGGCGATGATCGCCAGCAAAGCCTGGACTTTAACGCATTGCTGGCTTGTGATAATGCGGGCAAGCAGGATTATTTTGTACCGCAATTGAATCAGGATTTTAATGTGCGCGCAGAGTTGGCGAAAATCGCAACGCCGGAGGAAATCGGCATGCGGAGAAACCCGCCGCTGCCTGTTTATATGAAGGGTGGGCATTTTCTTTCAGGTGGTGGTATGCACCTGCATGTTCACAATATCAATACCACCACTAGCAATGCCCAGGTCGAGGCGAATATCAACGTTGAGGTGAACATCCAAAATACGCTGGATGAGCTAGAAGGTGTGCTGAATCGAGCGCTGCGAAAAGCCAATCAGGAGCAGCAGGCGACCCTACAAGAGGTAGTAGAATCGCTGGATGCGATGCGCCAGTGCAAAGATAAAACCGAATTTACCCGTAAAGGCTACCTTGGTATGTTGAATGATGTGCTGGCGTTGGCACCGAAGATGGAAAAGGTGTTTGATTTGGCCGGTAAAGCAAGGCCGCCTATCGAGGCTTTATTGAGGTTTTTTAACCATGCTTGAGCGCAGTCTGGACGATATTTTACACACAGGGGAAGATTCGTTTTACGAATTTAAGCAAGCGCTGCCCAAAAAAGAGTTGGAATTCGCCGCCGAGATGACAGCCTTTGCCAATGCGTGCGGTGGCTGGGTTTTGTTGGATATTGAAGATAAAGGCAAAGGTGTTATCGGCATTGCCCCCGAAAAGCTGGAAGAGACCAAGCAGCGAATCGCCAGTATTGCCCGCGATAAAGTCATCGCGCCCTTGCAGCCGGATATCCAGGCTATTCACTATCAAGGCAAGACGATTATTGTGCTGCGCATCCAGGCGAGCAATAACAAACCGCATATGACCCGGGACGGCAAGTATTGGCTGCGGGTCGCCACCAGCAAACAACTGATGACACCGCCCGAATTGGAGCGGATGCTGCAACAATATGCACGTATCAACATCGATGAGGGGCTTAGCCAGGCGGCTATTGCAGACAGCCTGGATAAGGTGATGTTTAGTGCATTTTTGGATCAAACCACTGGCGATAGCCTGGCGGAGCTAGACCTTAGCGAGCAGCAGCTACTGAATAATATGAACCTGGCCAAAGGTGAGTACTTTAATCTGGCCGGGTTGTTATTGTTTGCCCGCCAACCCCAGACGTATTCGCCGGACTGCTTGATTCGCGCGGTCAGCTTTTACGGTAACGATATTGCCGATGACCGCTATATGTCGCGGGCCGATATGGTAGGCAATATACTGTTGGTTTATCAGGGTGCGATGGCATTTTTGAAAAGCCATCTGCGCCAAAAACCATCAACCCCCGGCTTTAATGCGCAGCCTGAGCTAGAGATCTCTGAGACTGCGTTGCAAGAGGCGATTGTCAACGCGCTGCTGCACCGCGACTATGGCAAGCGTGCGGTGATCCGCCTGCTCTTGTTTCAAGACAGGCTTGAGTTGGTCAGCCCCGGCAGCTTGCCTAACCATCTCACCGTGGAAAATATTCGCTATGGCAACTCGGTTATCCGCAATCCTATATTGGTGTCTCACGCGATCAAGCTTTTGCCGTATTCAGGTATGGGCAGCGGCATTAAACGTATCGAAAAACACCATAAGGCGACTGAGTTTTTTAATGATAAAAGTGGCGAGGAATTTAAGGTGGTTTTTTATAGGCAGAAATAGCGCTCGATTAAGTTGGCATTAGCGGGAATAAAGAGATCAAGTATCATATTGAACGCTATAAATTAAACCACATAAAATCGAAATAAAAAGATTAAAATATATTTAATTTTTTTTAAAAAATATTTTCAGTAGAAATTTGTGTTACCACATTACCGTTATAACGCAGTGATGCTACTACGATAAGAATATGTTTAAAAAAGACTGGTTTGTACAACAGAAGATTGGTAAATCACACGTTAGCCCCGTTGATTCTGGCCGCGACAAACCTGGTCGAAAGCGACAAAATCCGTGCGCACACCTTGCGGCGCATTGGGTAGCGGCATCGCACCAAACTCGACGACTACCGTGCGCTGCTGGCTGCGCAGTTCCCTGCAAAATCAAAGGATGCCTCTACACGACTATGAGCGCCGTCGCCAGTGGATAGTTGATCGCATCCGAAATTGGTAACTTGCTGACCACAAAATACACGCTACAATCCAATGATGTTCTCACGCCACACCAATCGCATTTCACTCCAGCATATTTTTTTACTGCTGTTGTTGCTGTGTGCGTTTCTGCAACCTGCGCACACGACGACGCATAGCTTCGAAAATTCCGTCAACCACTTAGCTGATGCTGTGCTGCATATTAATGACCTGTCTTCGTCAAAAACCGACCATCTCAGCGAACACGACAATGAACTCTGCGGTAAGTGCCAATTTGGTTTTATGGGTGACGCTGTACAAACGGCCACCGCCTTCCAGGAACACGCCCCTGAACAGACGTTTCTCCGATCACCCGATACCTATTTCATCCGTGAAAAAGCAATAACTCACCGTAGTCGGGGGCCTCCCGTTTCCTGAACAGTAACGCACCACTAACAAACTAATCGCTTACTTTTCAGGAGTTCTACCCAATGAAAACTGTTTTTATGCGCGCAACGGCGTTGAGTTGTGCGTTGCTACTACCCGTAGCCTTGGCCGCGACCGAGCGCGAGCATAGCGCTCACGAGCATGGTCATGTACTGCTTCAAATTGCAATTGACGACAAAAACCTGGAAATTGCCATGCAATCACCTGCTGTAAATATCCTCGGCTTTGAGCACACCGCCGAAGCTGATGCCGACCGGGCCACTCTTAGGTCGGCAGAAAAATTACTGGGAACCCCCGACAGGCTATTTCAGTTACCATCGCCAGCAGAGTGCGCACTTCAATCTTCAGTGGTCGAGTCTTCGCTTCTCGAAGAACATGGAGGACATGAGGAACACAGTGAGTTTCACACAAAGTACAGCTACACATGCAACACACCTCACGCACTTGTCAGTATTGACATCAATTTGTTCAAACACTTCCCCGGCATTGAAGAAATCGACGTTCAAGTGGTGAGTGACAAGGGTCAATCGATTGTCGAGCTTGGTGCGGAAAATACCCGCGTAGAACTCCCCTAGCCATAATGCAAAACGCAATCGAACTCAGCGATTTGCGCTTCCGTTGGCCTGGTGCAAGTCGGCCGGTGATCGATATCGACCGACTGTCGCTCAATAGTGGGGAAAAGTTATTTCTACGCGGAGCGAGCGGCAGTGGTAAAACCACGTTGCTAAGCTTAGTTGCGGGCATTAATACACCCGTTTCTGGTGATGTGAAAATATTGGATACACACCTTGCATCACTGTCGCATAGCCAACGCGATCAATTTCGCGCTGATAATATTGGGTTTATTTTTCAGATGTTTAATTTAATCCCCTACCTGAATGTGTTGGACAACGTAACCTTGCCCTATCGTTTTTCCAACAAACGAAAATTGCGTGGAAACGCTCAAGCTGCCCCCGTTGAAGCAACGCGTTTACTGAGTCATTTAGGACTGGACAACCCTGAATTATTGCACTCGCCTATCACCGCACTCAGTGTTGGCCAGCAGCAGCGTGTCGCTGCTGCACGCGCATTGATTGGCCATCCCAGTATAGTGATTGCGGATGAGCCTACATCAGCACTCGACACCGATAGTCGCGGTCAATTTATTGAGTTGCTCATGCGTGAATGCAGCGAAAGCGGCGCAGCACTATTGTTCGTCAGCCACGACAACAGTCTTGCACACTATTTCGATCGGCAGGTTGATTTGGCAGAAATCAATCGCGCTCAGGCGGGTATTGTATGAACATCATCCTGCTAACGTTGCACAGTATGTTTAACCGACGCTGGACCTTACTGTTAACCGTTTTTTCAATCGCTCTTTCGGTAACACTGTTACTCGCAGTGGAAAAAGTGCGAAATGATGCACGAAGTAGTTTCACCAATACTATTTCCGGCGCTGACCTGTTAATTGGCGCACGCAGCGGCAGTGTGCAACTATTACTGTATTCTGTTTTTCGTATCGGTAACGCAACCAATAATATTTCTTGGGAAAGTTACGAGAAAATCAGCAAGCACTCGTCAGTAAAATGGTCAATTCCAATTTCTCTAGGTGATTCACATCGTGGCTTTCGCGTAATGGGAACCAGTGAAAACTATTTTACCGATTACACTTATGGTAATAAGCAAGCCCTGGATTTTTCCCAAGGAGCGAGATTTAAACATATATTCGACGCTGTGCTTGGGGCTGAAGTAGCAGCTCAATTGGGCTATCAGTTGGGTGAAAAAATCACCCTGGCTCACGGGCTATCTGACGTAGCGTTTGCCCGACACAAAGATAAGCCATTCCAGGTCGTCGGCATTTTGAGTAAAACCGGCACTCCGGTAGATCGTACTATCCACGTCAGCCTCGAAGGTATCGAAGCAATGCATGCCGATTGGCAGTCTGGCACTCACAATGCCCAAGCAGGAAATGCTGATGAAGCACATCCGATGGATTTGCAACCCACACAAATTACTGCTTTTTTACTCAGCCTTAAATCAAAGATAAAAGTATTTACGATGCAGCGCGCTGTAAACGAATTCAGCAAAGAACCACTGCTCGCTGTATTACCCGGGGTTGCGCTACAGGAATTGTGGAACCTGGTTGCAGTGGGTGAAAATGCGCTACTCGCTGTTTCGCTATTTGTAGTAGCGAGCAGCTTTATAGGGTTGCTGACCGGCGTCTTAACAAGCTTGAACGAACGTCGCCGTGAGATTGCGATTTTGCGCGCTGTTGGTGTCAAGCGGCATCAAATATTCCTACTATTGGTCAGCGAATCGTTTATAACCACGCTCTTCGGTCTCATCCTAGGGGTAATACTTTTTTATTCGCTGCTACTCATTGTACAACCACTTGCGCAACAACAGTTCGGCCTAAACATTCCATTGAGTTGGCCCGGTTCGCGTGAGTCAATATTGGCCGCTTGTTTTCTATCTATGGGTTGCCTCATTGGCGTTATTCCCGCTTGGCGTGCCTACTGTTACTCACTGCAAGACGGCATGACTGTCAAATATTAAGGGGAACGTGATGTCTATCTTATTTCGAACTATTAACACAGCATTATTGCTTATAGTGCTTACAAACAGTCATGCAACTGATCAAGAGTTTCAGGTCATCGGCTGGGAAGAGCTGATGCCCAAAAACTGGTCACCAGAACCCAATAACAGTACGTCAATGTTTCTGGAAGATAGCGGAGATGAAAGCCTGCAAAGTCCTTCTGCACCCACTGTTGGCAAGCTGAACAATCAACGAATTAAAATTCCCGGTTTCATGTTGCCGCTTGAATTTAACGGCGATGAAGTCTCCGAGTTTTTACTGGTGCCCTACGTCGGTGCCTGCCTACACGTTCCACCTCCCCCGGCCAATCAAGTGATTTACGTCAAACTAAAAAAACCATGGGTAAGCATCGACCTCTACGAACCTGTATGGGTAGAAGGAATCATGCAAGTCGAATCAGTTCGTTCAGAGTATGCGGAGGCAGCGTATACAATTGACGGTCAAAACATATCGAAATATGAGTGGGAATAATTGACTAATTGATGCGATGGCGCACTTCAACAACACGGTTTTCTAGACCCCATGTACTAACCCTGCACACTGCACACAAGTAAATACTTGATTCCTGGTGTATTACTCAACCCATTCACAATGGGTTATTTTTGCCTTGTCTGAAAAAAATACTTCCCCCTAAAATAAAATTCAACCGTTGAACCATTACACCGAATACCCCCCCCCCAAATAGGTAAAAAACGCAGGTTTGATTATCCCGGGTGCTGTTTTCCATTTTTGGGATATCCTTGCATTTCTCTATAATACTAGACATTGATCCGCTTTATAGTCACGTTATTAATTACGCAGTCGCAAGCTGTTCGTTTACTACTGGTTGGACGGTTAAATTAACCTTGGGAGGTCTATTTTTCTCAACTAAACTTTCACGGTATTCCAATGCTTCAGCTCTCATTGTCCAATGCACGTCTATGTCCATAGACTGAATAATATGGCGTATATCAATAATACTCACGTTAAAAAATTCTTTGCGCAAATTAATCCTATTAACTCTTTCACCATTAAATCGTTCGTGCAGCGCTTTTTCCAACTGTGGTGCATTATCACTATGAATCATCGCATGTACATCGAACCCAAAAGGTACACTGGCGTCACCTAGTTCTTTTACTCTGTCCATTGGTTCCAGTCGTCGAGTCATACCGATCTTGAAGATATTCTCACCGAAAGAACCTATATTGGAAATAACATACACATGCCCTTGTCGTGTTTGCTGAGCCATAGACAAAGCGCGTTGATTCTTCTCTTCAGCTTCATGTAGCTTCAGTTCCAGATCAGCCAGTTGTTGTTCATATTGCTGTCGCTGCTCTTCGTTAGCACCAGCCAGTTGCTTTCTAGCAGTTTCCATTGCTTTTTGTAGCATGCTCTCTTCTTTAGCTGCCTCTTTTTGAGCTTTTTCATATTCACGTCGAGCACGCTCCTCTTCACGCATAGCCTCTCTAATAACACGTTGCTCTTCACGCTCGAGTCGTTTTAGTTCGTTAGTTGTAACAGCCCAACGTAACTCATCCAATCGAGCGGAAAGATAGATTGGCGTTACTCTGGCATTACGAAAAGCTTGGCCAGTACGGTTGACCAGATTAGAGCCATCTTCTATTTCTTGTTGCAATTTCCCAAAGTTGTCGTGCTTTGCTTTTGCCAATGCAGTGTCGACCTTTCCATTAAAGGCATCTAACACAAAATGAATAGCATCGGTCCGCCGATTTGGTTCTTTGTAATCACACTCAGCGGCCATTTCGTTTTTAATCAGTGTACGGCTATGGGCACGCGCATCTTTAAGTTTTTGTCCACCCTCTTTATGGCCAAAATCCTCGGCAAGCTCATCAATCAAAGTGTGATTGGGAATTAGATATTCATCGCCATAGCCTTTGATCGCATTTTTCATAGCTGCGGCTGTCTTACTGTATAGGTCGGTATTTTCCTTGGCCTTGAGAGCATCACCTGCAATTTCTATTGCTTGCTGTCGAGCTGTGTCAATAATCTTATCGTGTTGTTCTTGCGCTGTGTTGAGCAACGCTTCATTTTTCTCGCGAGTTGCGCGAGCATTGGCACGGCTCTCAGCGCGAAGGTTATCAGATATTTCTATCGCATCAGTCTGAATTTTTTCTGACTTTTCCAGCGCGGAATTAATAGTCTGATTGGACTGTTCATTAGCGTCTTTTAGTATGCGCTGTGCTTCCCGGTCAGCATCTTGAATGGATTGGTATTTTTTCAGTGGTTCCAGGTTAGCAATAGTAGCCTCCGCTGCTTCTAGTGTTTTCTTTAGTGCTTCCAGAGATTTTTCTAAAACGCCTTTATCTGTACCAATCTTGCCAATCGTAGCGATCAGCAAAACAATCACCACAATAAATACAATTGTCGTAAACTCCATACTTCCCCCTTTATTTTTATAATTACATTGTTAAGCAACAATCTAAACAATAGTACAAAACCACCAAATTTAAAGCGCCAATCATTAAAAAATCACAATGTTACTAATAACTTCAATAATTATGCGACACGAAATGAATATAACTCAACTCGGAATCTTTAAAGGTTCTTCCCCGGTTTGTGTGAAGTTATAGTATTTCATCCCCCTTTGCCATTGAGAGACTCCGGTGCTATCGAGCCTTGAAGAACACTACAGCCAGCTCCTATGCCTGACAGATGACTGGTCAGTGGTGAATGGCACTTCCTTAAGGCGTAAGCAACTGATAGTAAAGAGTTTATTTATTCTTTCTAAGAAAAAAAATGATATTTTGAAAGTTGCCGCCAATGATAACCGGGATAGTTTTACAAATATTGCTTTCAAGAACCATATGCCAAGTTATCTGAACCAAGCACGTAATACCAATACTTTCAAATACTTACAGCTTAAGGAAGTGCCATTCTGGTCAGTGGTGTCAGTTGATTTAGACCCTTCAGGGTTAAAAGTATCCATTTCGTTGGCGTTTAAAAGCTGGATAGGGAACCAGTGGCTTCACAATAATCGGGGAAGAACCGGTATAATTAAGTTCTATGTCCCCAGAATTACCATTACTTATCAAGGCAAATCTGCCTGATACTAACTGTTATGTGTCACACTAGAATACGACAATAATCCGAAATCATGACAATACGCGTAGCACAAATTACTGATATACATCTCACAGCACAACCTGGCTCGGAGTTATACGGGGTTGATACCGCTCTTTCACTTGAAAACGTTATCGACGCAATCAAGCAACTACCCAAGCAGCCAAATCTCATAATTGCAACTGGTGACTTGGCGGAGGATGGCTCTAAAACAACATACGAAAGACTTCGCGGTATATTGGCAAGGCTCGAAATTCCTGTATATGTGTTGCCAGGTAACCATGACGATGTATCGAATATGCTCGCTTGTTTTAACGTCGATGAAATATTCTTTACTAATGTGACCGAGCTTTCTAACTGGGGATTCTTATTCGTTAATTCACAGGTTGAAAGCCATTCACATGGATGTGTGAGTTCAACCGAAATCTCTGAAATAAAGAAGTATATTGCAGAATTTGGGGATCACCCAATACTGGTAGCTCTTCATCACACCCCGTCCAACGTATGCCCATCTTCCGGGTGTAAACTTCTCAATTCAGTAGAATTTACAGCACTACTTAATAGCCACAGGAATATAAAAGGAGTAATAGCTGGGCATACGCACAATGCATCTGAGATCAATACTGAGGGACATGTACAATTTACTACACCATCAACATTTGCACATGTATCACATGCACAATTTGGGGAGCCAGTTGACCATGAAGATTTTTGGGCTTCTCACAGTTTGGACGGATCGATTCAGGGTTTCCGAATTTTGGATCTCTTCCCTGATGGAACAATTCGAAGTGAAGTACATTGGATAAGAAATGAAACGTGACACATAATACCAACATCGGTATACGTTATATCAATAGGTAATTAAGCCCTGTTAATAGTATCCAGGCGCTTGTCAAAGATTGAACGCCACTGGCGATGCCTTTCAGATACCATATAAACAGCAATGTTCATGCTTAAATGGGCGGCGTTATATATTTTTCTTTGACATATAAACGTGCCGCATCAAAGTAAGCATCGTCAGCAACTGTACCTTTCCCTGTTTTCGCTTGTTGACGCCCGGAAACGATACGGTCATCAAATTGCTCTTTTATCGATAGGCGTATCTGGTTTCTGAGCGCTTCACGTATTACTTCAAGGTTAACCGTTCCCGCACGATACGGCGCTTGAAATTCAGTGAAGGAAGGGCGGGAAGCTATAATGATTGGTTAAAATATGGCTGGCAGCGCGAGGTGTCGATGATCGAGTGCCACAAAACGGGTGTCTCTCAGAGCCTATTTTTTACTATTTGACAAGAAAACACACCAGGCATATGCTTTGTCATATGCTTACTGAATATGTGGTAACGAATGCAAACTGAAAGACACGTCAGTTTATTTAGAAACGGACGTAACCAAGCCTTACGAATACCCAGAGAGTTTGAGCTAGAAGGTACAGAGGCTATTATTCGTAAAGAAGGCGATCAACTGATAATCTGCCCAGTAGAAAAACCGGGTTTACTCAGCGTGTTGGCTGATATGAAACCATGGCGTGAAAATTTTCCCGACATACCGGATTCACTTGTCGAAGCGGAAGATATTTTTTAACTGGATGTATAATGGCAATGGACTACCGGTATTTACTCGACACCAATATCCTTTCTGATTTAATCAAAAACCCCCAGGGTAAAGTTGCTGCTTACATTACTGAAAGCGGCTGTGAACGACAATGTTGCACTAGTGTCATAGTCGCCTGTGAGTTACGGTATGGTGCGGCAAGAAAGAATTCCCTCGCTTTAAGCAATAATATTGAACGTATTCTTACTAGCTTACCAATAATACCGCTGACTGCCGAAGCTAGTATGGTGTATGGCGATTTGCGGGTGTTGTTGGAAAAGCGTGGTTTACCTATAGGCAGCAATGATTTGCTGATTGGTGCTCAGGCACTATCCCTGGGTCAGGTGCTGGTAAGTGCCAATACCCGAGAGTTTGCAAGAATTCCCAAACTGGCATTAGAGAGCTGGCTGGATTAATGTTTACTGTTTTTTGTTAGTATACTAATTTTCAATAAAGATATTCCGATCTATGTGGGCAAAGCCGTATTACCGGGTTGGAGGCAAGGTAGAAGCGCTCAGAAAGAAACCGATTCAGCACTCTTTAAAGATGCAGTAGATACACTTATTAAAAATCACGATGAAGGACAAGCCCAAATAAAAGAATGGGATATTCAACATAGTGATGTAAAAAATTTCTCTTTCAAAAAATATAAGAGCAGCATTTCAGTCGTTGCTGGCGGCCCACCATGCCAACCCTTTCACTTGGAGGTAAACACAGAGCCTTTAATGATGAAAGGGACATGCTTCCACAGGCTGTTCGTGCAGTACGAGAAGCAAAACCAGATGTTTTTATCTTTGAGAATGTAAAAGGCCTGTTACGAAAAAATTTCAATTCGTATTTTGAGTATACTATTCTTCAGCTCATCTACCCAAATATAGTTCGTGAAAACAATGAGAAATGGGAGCAACATTTAAGAAGGCTATAGGCAATCCATACAAGTGGGAGATATAGAGGGTTAAAGTACAATGTCGTCTTTAGACTGTTAAATGCTGCTGACTATGGTGTCCCGCAAAAAAGAGAAAGAGTTTTTATCGTAGGTTTCAGAAATAACCTTAATATTGAATGGAGTTTCCCAAAGGCAACTCACTCACAGGATGCATTGTTGTGGCAACAGTGGGTTACTGGAGACTATTGGGAGCGGCTAAAAGTAGCAAAGAATGATAGCCCGCCTTTGAATATTTCAAAGGAAAAATTAGCGTCTCAGCTACTAAAAAAATATGGCTTCTTTGAGCCTCAAGAAAAACCCTGGGTAACAGTAAGAGAAGCAATATCTGATCTTCCTAGCCCAAAAAGAAAAAACGAATTTAATAATCATATATTTAAAGATGGCGCAAAATCTTATCCGGGACATACAGGAAGCCCTATTGATGAGCCTTCGAAAGCATTAAAAGCCGGTGATCATGGTGTGCCCGGAGGGGAAAACATGATCCGCTTTAATGATGATTCAATTCGCTATTTTACTGTTCGCGAAGCTGCACGTATTCAAACATTTCCTGATGACTATTATATATCAGGTGCTTGGAGCGAACGTATGAGACAGATTGGAAATGTCGCCCCTGTTACACTAGCAGAGGTCGTAGCAAAGAGTGTCCATCAAGCATGAATCTCCAGCAAAAGCCAAAAGGACACCCTCTTTTCCTCTTTTTTTCAATGACTGAGCACCATGCACAAGCTCGGTGTCGAGATTATCCCCTACGTGCGTTTATGTGCGGCGGATGAAGAGACCGTATACTTGCAAAATATCACCAGCGATGAACCGGTAATCTGCGAGGGTGTCGATACCCTGGTGACTTTCCTGGGACACGTGACAGACACCGCGCTCGAACGGGCGGTGCACAGCCTGGATTGCGCGGTGTACCTGACGGGTGACTGCCCGGGTGACTGCCTGTCACCGCGCACCGCAGAAGAGGTAATCTTGGAGGGAATGCGGGCGGCGGTTGCTATTGTTTAGTCGCCTGTCGATACATGCCAGCAAAACGCCACACGCTCTGCACCATTGGTCGGGTGGGCAGGTACTACTGGCGCTCTGACATCAAGGCGATGATGGAGGATATTTTGGCTAAGTCGCCACTTTTGGCTTGCCCATAGGCTCCGGTAAAATTTTTTGAAATCATTACTTGATATGCTACACTTAGCACACTACCTACAAGACGAGGACGGTTGCGTTCGTTGACGCTTGTAGTCGGAGTCGCCTCCTTGTGGGGCGGCTTTTCTTTTTAAAAACTACAATATGAAAAAAGTCATACTTTATGTAGACGGGTACAATTTCTACCACGCTACCAAGGACAACCCCTCCGCAAATATTGATCTCAGATCACTAGCCTTGTCTTTACTTCAAGACAACCAGGCGCTTCAAAACCTATACTACTTCTCAGCCTACGCCACTTGGAGAAAAGAAGACTTAGCCAAACATAAGTCTTATGTCAGTGCGCTTAAAAAATCAGGTGTGAGTGTGGTGATGTCTTATTTTAAAAAGCAAAGAGAACAATGTTCCAAGTGCAATACAAAATGGTATAGCCACGAGGAGAAGGAAACGGATGTTAAGCTAGCACTTCAGATACTTGAAGACGGTTTGAGGGACAAATATGATACGGCTTTTATTCTGAGTGGTGACAGCGATATTTCACCCGCCATAGAAAGAGTCAGAAAGCTTTACCCTGCAAAAAGATTTTTGGTTGTCTTGCCTAAAAGCAAAAGAAAGTTTGCGCGTGATATTACCAGCGCCAGCCATGGTTTTGTTAACCTCTCACCATCGCGTCTTAAAAAGCATTTGTTTGACCGTTAGTTTTTTTCCGCAGGCAGAGACACTGCCCAAAATGGCGCCTGCGACGTATCAATCTCATAATACAGATTATATCCTCCCTATTCTGCAAACCGGGTTGGCGATAAAGCAGTAGCAGGCGTGGTATTTTTATTTTTTGCTTTACTATTACATTGTAGATTACGTTACGCAGACACGAATAACCCCCATTGACCCTACACATGCCAGAAAAACGCCACACGCTCTACACCATCGGCTACGCCACTAAACCCATCGAAACCTTTATTAGCCACCTTCAACAATACAAAATCGATGTGGTTGCCGACATCCGCTCGGTGCCTTATAGCAAGGTCTTCCACGAATACCATAAGGAATCCATTACCGCCCATTTACAGCAAAGTGGTATCCGCTATGTGTATTTAGGGGAGGAGCTTGGCCCCCGCTCAAAAGAGGCAACACACTACGATGAAACAGGGCAGGTGCAGTTCGACCGGCTCATGCAATCCCCTCTATTTGAACAAGGTATGGTACGTTTATCCCAAGGTATCGAGAAAGGCTTTACTGTCGCGCTGATGTGCGCAGAAAAAGACCCGGCGACCTGCCACCGAAGTTTGTTGGTCGGGTATTTTTTAACACGGCATAATAACAGCGAAATTTTACATATTGACTACAATGGTAATATCGAAAACCAACAAGCCCTGGAACAACGTATTTGCCAAATACACGGCGCAGACGCTGATTTGTTTATGTCACCCGAAGAGCGCGAACAACACGCATACAAAACACAACTGAAAAATACCGCTTACCGAAAAATATAGCTTTATCTCCTTTATTGAGTATTTTAATTGTTATGGCAGCGGTAGGTTTTCATTAGTGTGCACTTTATGAATTTAATCCACAATAAAAACAAAACAAAGCGTATTCACACAGGTTTTCCTGTTCGATCACATACCGATAATGTTCTACCCACACAATAATCCAGAGGATTAAACAATGAAATTTCCCAACACCACTACCCGTAGAGCACTGCTAAAAGCGGCCTTCTGCACCACACTGGGGTTATCCTTATCCGCCCCAATAACCAGCACTAACGCCGCTGATATCGAATCCATTCACTTTTTGATCCCCGGCGGCGCTGGTGGCGGCTGGGACGGCACCGCACGTGGCACCGGCGAAGCGCTCACCAAATCGGGCCTGATCGGGAAAGCCTCTTATCAAAACCTCTCCGGTGGTGGCGGCGGTAAAGCTATTGCGCATATCATCGAAACGGCCGCCCAACAAAAGGGCACTTTGATGGTCAACTCCACGCCTATCGTTGTGCGTTCGTTAACGGGTGTTTTCCCTCAATCATTTCGTGATCTCACCCCTGTCGCTGGCACTATCGCCGATTATGGTGCCTTTGTGGTGCGCAATGACAGCCCAATCAAAACCTGGAAAGATGTCGTTATGGGGTTTGCCGATAACCCCCGCAAAATGAAATTCGCGGGTGGGTCCTCAAAGGGCAGCCTCGATCACCTCGTCCCTGCAGCGGCTATAAAAGCCGAAGGGCTCGACCCCAAAGTACTGCGCTATATTCCCTATGATGCAGGCGGCAAAGCAATGGCCGGGCTGCTCTCCGGTGAAGCCCAGCTATTGTCGACCGGCCTCGGCGAAGCATTGGAATTAAGCAAAGCGGGCCAGGTGCGTATTCTCGCCATCACCGCGCCCGAGCGACTCAAAGACGCGCCAGACGTGCCGACGTTGGTAGAGATGGGCAACCCCACTGTATTTGCCAACTGGCGTGGTTTTTTCGGTGCGCCAGGACTGTCTAAAGCGGAAGTTGACGCCTATGCAGATGTGCTCGGTAAAATGTACCAAACCCCTGAGTGGGAAACGGTGCGTTCGCGCAACGGTTGGGTCAATGTCTACAAGCCAGGGGCTGCATTTTATGATTTTCTGGAAGAGCAGGAAAAGCTGGTCGGTGACTTAATGCGCGAATTAGGGTTTCTGTAAGGCTTAATAAACGGCATAACACTGACCACACTCCCGTGAACACGCACGAAGTTTTACCTCACAACAAAGCGTTGTTCACACGTGTTTATTCCCTCGAACGATTAGGCCTGAACACCACACCATGACACTTTCCAAAGAGCAAATCGGGGCATTGTTTTTCCTGGTGGTATCGATTCTATACGGTTACTACGCGAACAGGATCAAACTCTACCCCGGCGATGAATATGAGGCCATGACAGCCCAAACGCTGCCATTTGTATTGTCCGGGCTGGGTATTGTGCTATCCCTGTGTCTACTGATCGGCGGCACGACAAACGAACTCAGACACCTAAGCGCGCCGAAATGGAAACACCTGAACTGGCGCCCGCTTATCGGGTTGATGTCAATCAGCCTGCTATACGGTTTAGCGCTCGATTGGTTGGGTTTTCTGATTGCCACTGTCCTGTTTTTGATCGCGGGGTTTCGCATTCTCGGTGAAAAGCGCATTAAAGTTCTGCTCTTTGTATCGTTACCGTTTGTTTTTGGTTTCTGGTTTGGCTTAACCCAACTACTCGACATTTACCTCGCGCCAGGGCGCATTGTCGCAGGACAGTAACATGCTCGACGGTATCCTTATCGGTTTACAAACCGCCGTCATGCCGACTAATCTGGCCATGGTGGTGCTCGGTTGCTTTGTCGGTACTTTTATTGGCATGTTACCCGGATTAGGCCCCGTCTCGGCCATCGCCTTAATGATCCCGATCACCTACGGGATCGACCCCTCTTCCGGCATTATTCTGATGGCAGGTGTTTACTACGGAGCTATTTTCGGCGGTTCGACCTCTTCCATTCTTATCAACGCGCCCGGTTGTTCCGGCACGGTTGTCACTGCGTTTGACGGTTATCCCATGGCCGCCCGTGGCGATGCGGGCAAGGCTTTAGCGCTGGCCGCTTATGCATCGTTCACCGGCGGCACTATATCGGCTGTTTTTTTGTTGCTGGCAGCGCCGGTGCTGGCCAACGTATCGCTTAGCTTTCAGTCGGCTGACTATTTCGCATTAATGGTGCTCGGCCTTTCTGCGGTGGCCGCATTTAGCGGTAAAGGGCAAATCATCAAAGCATTGATGATGACAGTGTTTGGTTTAATGCTATCGACAGTCGGTATCGACCGCGCAACCGGAGTCGAGCGTTTTACCTTTGGTTCTGTCGATCTACTCGATGGCATCAGCTTTCTGCTGTTGGCAATGGCCACCTTCGCCCTCGCCGAGGCGATGATGTCAGTGCTTGAGCGCAGCGATGAAAACGCAGAGGTGCACGATATGGGCAGGCCCGGCAGCATGAAACTGCGCCGTGAGGAAGTAAAAGAAGTTGCCCCCACTATTGCACGCTCCTCTGTACTGGGTTTTCTGGTAGGTGTTCTGCCGGGTGCGGGCGCTACAATCGCCGCTTTTCTGGCTTATGGCACTGAGCGTAATATCGCCAAAGGTAGCAGGAAAGACGCCTTTGGCAGTGGTTCTTTGCGCGGACTGGCCGCCCCTGAAGCAGCCAATAACGCCGCCTCTTCCGGCTCATTCGTGCCTTTGTTAACGCTGGGCATCCCAGGCTCTGGCACCACCGCTATTATGCTTGGCGCGCTGATTTCCTATGGCATTCAGCCTGGCCCAAGATTATTTATCGACAACCCTGAAGTGTTTTGGTCGGTGATTATTTCGATGTACATTGGCAATGTGGTTTTGTTGATTCTGAACCTGCCACTGATTCCTTACATCGCCCGCCTGCTGATTATCCCCAAGCCTGTATTGATACCGATGATTCTGTTGTTTTCAATTACCGGGGTTTATCTGGTGTCATTTAACCCGACAGATATTCTGATTATGGTTGGTATCTGTGCGTTGGCGATATTCCTTCGTTTAATGACTTTTCCAATGGCACCGTTGCTGTTGGGGTTTATCCTTGGTGGCATGATGGAGGACAACCTTCGGCGTGCTTTGTTGATCAACGACGATAGTCTCAGTTTTTTATGGGAGCGCCCGATTACGCTTGGCATTATGTCGTTAACTTTTTTGGTGTTGGTTGCGCCGGTTTTTCAGCGGGTTATTAAACGTTTTTTTCGTATTGAATCGAACCCTGCTATTTGAGTATAAATGCCAGGTCAACGATCAGGTGGTTACACACTGACAGGTGTCGCCACCCACTTTGATGTAACGCATTATAGGCGTACAGGAACGTGCACGAAATAAACTCCGGGATTCGTAAATGTACCCATTTACCTTATAGTTGAGTTGGCCAAGCGTGTTATTAATACAATAGCGTATTGAAAAAGAGTAAATGTGCACGTTCCTAAGTGCAGCTATGGCTTGGCTGAACCCGCTGGTGTGTCATCACTCCCATCCTCTTGTGCCTCAATCTTATCCAGTTCCGCATCCATTTCCTCATCCGTCATTTCAACATAATCGTCATCATCTTGACTGTTAGAGGCGGTTGCAGCGGTAGCCGCTGTCGTTATCAACGGCTGGCTGGCCAGAGGCATCGAACCGCTACCCGGCTCAGGTGCTGAGTCAGGTTTGCGCAACATTAGTTTCGCAAAAATAATGCCCAGTTCAAACAATAGCCACATCGGCAGGGCCAACAGGGTTTGCGAGATGATATCCGGCGGGGTCAAAAACATACCCACGATAAACGCGGCGACAATAAAGTAAGGCCGTTTGGAGGCGAGGTCTTCGGGGGTGGTTATGCCCGTGGCGATTAATAAAAACACCGCAATCGGGACTTCAAACGCGATGCCAAAGGCAAAGAATATGGTGATAACAAAATCCAGATAGCGCGCAATATCGGTGCTGACTTCAACCCCGGCGGGGGCAATGCTGGTAAAGAAACCAAACACCAGTGGAAACACCACAAAATAGGCAAACGCAACGCCGCAATAAAACAGCAC
Organism: Gammaproteobacteria bacterium; assembly: GCA_965277715.1. Taxonomy (GTDB): domain Bacteria; phylum Pseudomonadota; class Gammaproteobacteria; order JBCCGL01; family JBCCGL01; genus JBCCGL01. Next base: position 2,621,628 of record OZ255836.1, on the reverse strand, counting down.
CGTACTGGACACCAGCAAAGGCACCGCCAGGCGCTTCTCACTCTTGTATAAACCCGGCGCCACAAACCCCCAGATCTGGGATAACAGGTAGGGTACGGCGAGAAAAATAGAGAGCATCAACACCAGTTTGAACGGGGTCAGAAACGGCGACGCCACGTCGATGGCGATCATATTAGAGCCTTCTGGCAGGTGTCTTAACAAGGGATCGGCCAGCCAGGTGTAAATCTCTTCGGAGAAGGCGAACAGGCAGGCGAATAAAATAATGACCGACAATACGCTGCGCAGTAGCCGGTCACGCAGTTCGTACAGGTGCGAGAGGAACCCCTGTTCTTTTCCCTCGTCGTCGAGTACTTCTTCCTCGGTGCTACTCATACTGTTCTATTATCTGCCTCGTCGGCAGCATCGTGGCTGATTGGGTTAGTCTGTGGCGGCGGTGTGGCCCTGCCATCGCCTGTATCAACCGGTGACGGTGGTGCAGCACTGTCACCGGAAGCAACCCCTTCAGCGGTGCCTGCCGGTGGCGGCATAATAGTGTTTTGGTCGCTCTGTTGTTTTGCTTCCTGTGCGTGAAACTCGGCGACTTCTTCAGCCCAGGATTTTTCGCTGGCGGCGATGGCATCGCGGGTGGAGGACTCCACGTCGCTTTTGGTGTCACCGACCAGGCCCTGCAGCGCCTGGATTTGTTTTTTCTGCTCACCGAGCAATTCGCGCAGCTCACCGGCCTCCAGTTCGCGGTTAATGTCAGACTTGACCCCGTTCACCATGCGCTGCGCCTTGCCCACCCAGCGGCCTACGGTACGCGCCACACCGGGCAGCCGGTCCGGGCCGATCACCAGCAGACCGACGATGCCAATAAGGCAAATTTCCCAAAAACCAATATCGAACATGGTGTGCGTTCAGCCCGGTGACCGTAATACGGTGGTTCAGGCTTTTTCCTTTTCCGCTACTTTGGCATTGGCCTCGCCTTCAATCACGCGCTCTTCGCTGGCGTCTTTAAGCTTTTCGGCCTCGCTTTCACCCTCGTCTTTTACCGATTGTTTAAACCCACGCACCGCCGCGCCGAGGTCACCACCGATATTGCGCAGGCGCTTGGCGCCAAACAACAACAGCACGATGGCCAGGATAATCAATAATTGCCAAACACTAATGCCCATAAATTCTCTCCAGTTTCTCTATTACTCAGTTTTGCAACGCGCCGCTTTTTCCTGGTGACCCGACTGGCCAAACCGCCGCTGCAATTCGTTTAATACATGCTCCGGGCCAAGGCCCCGCTGCGCCAGCATAACCAGGGTATGAAACCATAAATCGGCGGTTTCATAGACGAGGTGCCGGTCGTCGTCATTTTTACCTGCCAGCACGGTTTCGATGGCTTCCTCACCGACCTTTTTCAGGATTTCATCACGCCCTTTATGGTACAGGCTGGCGACATACGAGGTGGCAGGGTCTGCCGCTTTGCGTTGTTCGAGCTGTTGCGCCAGGATGCGAAGTATAGCCTCAGACATGCTACGAATCTCTATTCTTTTGTGTATACATTGTTTCAGGGTCACGCAACACAGCATCACTCACACGCCACGCGCCGTTTTCATAGCGGCGGAAAAAACAGTGCTGGCGCCCCGTGTGGCAGGCGATATCGCCGCGCTGCTCGACTTCCAACAGCAGCACGTCGGCATCGCAGTCGAGGCGAATTCCGCGCACCAATTGTGTGTTACCGGACACCTCACCCTTGTGCCACAGCTTATTCCTGGAGCGCGACCAGTACACCGCCTCGCCGCGCTCGATGGTCAACTGTAACGATTCGCGGCTCATCCACGCCATCATCAGTACCGTGCCGGTTTCAGTCTGCTGGGCGATGGCCGCGACCAGGCCCGCCTCGTTCCAGTGGATTTGATCGAGAAAGTGTTCATTCATGGCGAGGGGTAAGCCCTTGTTTTTCCAGGTTTGGCACGCTGATGTTTACAGCCGGACTTCAATGCCGCGCTCGTGCATACGCGCTTTGGCCTGGCCAATGGTGTATTCGCCAAAGTGAAATATGCTGGCGGCGAGCACCGCATCGGCACCGCCGAGCAAAACGCCATCGCAGAGGTGATCGAGGTTGCCGACGCCACCGGAGGCGATAACCGGCACCGGCACGGCATCGACGATGGCCCGCGTCAGCGGCAGGTTAAACCCCGCCTTGGTGCCATCCCTGTCCATACTGGTCAGGAGGATTTCACCGGCGCCATAGTCGGCCATTTTGCGCGCCCATTCAATGGCGTCCAGCCCCGTGGGTTTGCGCCCGCCGTGGGTGAATATTTCAAAGCGCGGTGTTTCGTTATCCACACTGACGCACTTGGCGTCGATGGCGACGACGATGCACTGTGCACCAAATTTCTCACTGGCCTCACGCACAAAATACGGGTGGGTAATCGCGGCGGTGTTGATACCGACTTTATCGGCCCCGGCATTGAGCAGCGTGCGCACATCGTTCAGGGTGCGAATACCGCCCCCCACAGTGAGTGGAATAAAGACTTCATCGGCCACCCGCTCGACCACATCGACCAGGGTTGCGCGCTCGCTTGAGCTGGCAGTAATATCGAGAAAGGTAATTTCATCGGCGCCCTCGGCGTTGTAGCGCCGGGCCACTTCCACCGGGTCACCCGCGTCGCGAATATCGACAAACTGCACGCCTTTAACCACGCGGCCATTGTCGACATCCAGGCAGGGGATGATGCGTTTTGCCAAGCCCATCAGGCCAGCCCTTCACCCAGCATATCGCCGACCAATTGCTTTGCATCGGCCAGGTCGATCCGGCCTTCGTAGAGCGCCCGGCCAATAATGGCACCGCTGATGCCCGCCGTGGCCACCTCGCAGAGCCGCTCGATATCCGCCAGGTCAGTGACCCCACCGGAGGCGATCACAGGAATTGAAATCGCCTGCGCCAGGCGCTCGGTGGCGGCGGCGTTAACCCCCCGCATCATGCCGTCGCGGGCAATATCGGTATACACAATGGCCGCGACGCCAGCGCCTTCAAACTGTTGCGCCAGCGCAATCGCATCGACACCGGAGCTCTGCGCCCAGCCCTCCACCGCCAGCAGACCATCGCGGGCATCCAGGCCAACGATTACCTGGCCGGGGCACTGCTGGCACAGCGCACTGACAAAGGCCGGGTCACGCACTGCCTGGGTGCCAATAATCACAAACGACACCCCCGCGTCGAGGTAGGCGGTGGCGGTGTCCGGCGTGCGTATACCGCCGCCGATTTGCAGCGGCAACTGGGGGTAAGCCTCGTGGATACGGCGCACAATCGCCGCGTTTTTTGGTTCACCGGCAAAGGCGCCGTCGAGATCGACCAAATGCAGCCGCCGGGCGCCTTCATCGACCCAGCGCCCGGCCACCGCGACCGGGTCACTGGAAAACACCGTGTTATCGTCCATACACCCCTGGCGCAAACGCACGCACTGGCCCTCTTTTATATCGATTGCAGGAATCAGTAACATATCAGTCCAACTTTTTCTCAAACCATTCGGTGTCGACGTAGCGCCCCCATTTCCTGCCGACTTCATGTAGCACGTGCAGGGGCGCAAACCCCAGCGCCAGGTGGAGCTGGCGCGAGGCGTCATTAGGCAGCGCCAGCACGGCGTAGGCGCGGTGCACGTCCGCCTCTGCCAATACTGCCAGCAAAGCGCTATACAACTGTCGGCCAATGCCTTTGCCACCGGCATCAGCGCGTAGATAAATTGTCGTTTCAACCGAGGTGCTATACGCCGGTTTGGGTCTTAGCGGTGCGCTACAGGCATAGCCGACGGGTTCACCTTCACACACGGCGACCAATAAACGGTGGCGGCCTGTTTGGCTAAACCGATCAAACCACGCCTGCCGTTGTGCCGTGCTGAATACCTCGGTATCAAAGGTTATCACCGAGTGCTCGACATAGTGGTTGTAGATGGCCGTCAGCGCAGGCAGGTCCCGCTGCTGTGCGTTGCGAATCAGTACTGACCGTTCCACTGCACAAAATTCCTCAGTAACTGTAAGCCGTCAGTGGCGCTTTTCTCCGGGTGAAACTGGCAGGCAAACACATTGCGCCGGGCAATGGCACTGGTAAAACCGTGGCCGTAGTGGCTGCGCCCAACGGCCAGCATATGATCCTGTGGATCGACGTAATAACTGTTACAGAAATAAAACCGCGCCCCCTCTTGCACCTTGTGCCAGAGCGGGTGCTGGCTGTCTGCCTGCCACACCTGGTTCCAGCCCATTTGTGGCACCGATAAGCGCACCCCGGTATCCGTATCGCCACCCTGGTGAGCAAACTCGTGCACCCCACCGGGCACCAACCCCAGGCAGTCGATGCCGTCGTTTTCATCACTGCGGCCAAGCAACACCTGCAGGCCCATACAAATCCCGAGAAACGGTTTTTCGTGATACGCAGCCGTTACCGCCTCGACCAGTGAATACGCACGCAGATTGTGCATACAATCGCGGGCTGCGCCCTGGCCGGGAAATACCACCCGGTCAGCCGCCGCTATCACCGCGCTGTCGCCGCTGACAATCACCTCGGCACCACTGGCCACATGCGCTAGTGCACGCGCCACCGAGCGCAAATTTCCCATGCCGTAATCGATAACAGCGACCGTTTGTTTATCTGTCGAAGCCATAGTCTTGAGGGGGTTACAGGCTGCCCTTGGTCGATGGGGTAACCCCCGCCATACGTGGGTCAGGGCTTATCGCCATGCGCAGCGCACGGGCAAAGGCTTTAAAGACAGTTTCGATTTTGTGGTGTTCATTGTGGCCGCGCAGGTTATCGATGTGCAGCGTGACATTGGCGTGGTTGACAAAGCCCTGAAAGAATTCGTAGAACAAATCGACATCAAAACTGCCCACACGCGGGCGGATAAAATCGACATTAAACACCAGCCCGGGCCGACCGGAGAAATCGATCACCACGCGTGACAGGGCTTCATCCAGGGGGATATACGCGTGGCCGTACCGTACAATCCCTTTTTTGTCACCCAGCGCCTGGCTGACAGCCTGGCCGAGTGTGATACCGATATCCTCGACCGAGTGGTGGTCGTCGATATGCGTATCACCCTGGCAGCGAATCGTGAGATCGATCCGTCCGTGGCGTGCAATCTGCTCCAGCATATGTTCGAGAAACGGCACGCCAGTGGCAAATGTAGCGGCGCCCGAACCGTCCAGATTGACCTCGACGACGATTTGGGTTTCCAGTGTATTGCGTTCGACAGAAGCGGTTCGCGGTGTCATATTGGTTTCCACAATGGGTACCTGTTTCGGGGCGCGCAAGAATACACTGGAACGGCGTTGAAGTCAGTGGGCGTATGCAAAAACGCTATCATTAAAAAAGATGAAAAAGCAACGAAAAAGCAATAAAAAGGAGTCAAAATTGTTATTCAACATGCTTTATGCCATGATCAAAAAATGCCAGGCCCCCAACAAACAGCGTGTGAAAATGCCTTGATTGATCTGCTCCCTCTCTCTCTTTTTGTGCTTTTTTGCCCATGCCTGACACCCCCCAATTAGCCGATACACTGCCTCTCCAAACCACTCGACGTGCGGCTGACCGCCTGGCCTCAGCAATGCATTATGCCGGGGTGACGACGGTGTTTTCGTTATCCGGCAATCAGATTATGCCGGTTTACGATGCCTTTAATGACTGCCCGATACGGGTAGTACACACCCGCCACGAGGCCGCCGCTGTGTTTATGGCAGAGGCCTATGCCAGGGTCAGTGGCGGTATAGGGGTTGCATTAGTGACCGCCGCCCCTGGGTTTGCCAACGCCCTGGGGGCGCTGTATTCGGCGTCGATGTCTGAGGTGCCGGTGGTGTTGCTCAGTGGGGATTCCCCCGTCGGTCAGGATGGTACGGGGGCATTTCAGCAGTTTGATCAGGTGGCGGCCGCAAGCCCTTTTGTTAAAGCCAGTGTGCGCCTGTCTTTTGCAGACGACCCGGCGCAGGTCTTTGCCAAAGCCGTACAAACAGCCCAGCAGGGCACGCCGGGGCCGGTGCATATCGCCTTGCCCTTCGATGTGATCGAAGCAGCGCCCGACCCCCACGCCCTGCACCCGTTAGCGCGTATTTATGCTGACAATAAGGTCACTCATCGCGCTCCAGGCACCGCACAAATCGCCACTATTATGGATACCTTCACGGCGGCAGAGCGGCCACTTATCCTGGCCGGGCCACACGTATTCAGCGCCCGGCGGCGCGGGCAATGCGGTGTTTTATCGGCGGCACTGGGCGCGCCCGTTGTCGTGCTCGATAGCCCGCGTGGGCTGCGTGACCCGGCCCACGGCGCATTGCGTACGCTGTTATCCATGGCCGATTGTGTGTGTTATTTGGGTAAGTCCGTCGACTTTACCTCTGGCTTTGGCGCCGATGAGGTGATTCCCGCCAATAATATCGTGTTCATCTCTGACTGCTGTGCCGCCGTCAATCGTGCCAGCGCGGTGTTCAGGGATAAACAACTGACCGTGGTGGCAGCCAATGCAATAGCGACGGTGGAGGAATTGCTCAATGCCACAGACAATAACCGGGCAACCCCCCAACCACTGATTGAAAAACGCCCGGCACAGGGTGATTGCCCAGTACCCGGTGATTGGTGCCGCAGAGCAGCGATTGCATTGAACCACCGGCAGCTCGCCGATACCACTGACAGTGCGCTATACAGCAAGGCGATTATCGATGGCGTCGCCGCTGCATTGGCGCAACACCCCGGCATCCAACCCACTGGAATCCAACCCACTGGAATCGAACACCCTGGAATCGAACATCCTGGGGAGATTGTGATTTGTGATGGCGGGGAGTTTGGGCAATGGGCGCAGGCGTTTACCTCACAAGTTGACAGTCAGCGCCTGACCAATGGGCCTTCCGGTGCTATTGGCGCGTCCCTGCCGTATGCCATCGGCGCACAGTTGGCGCGCCCGGAAGCGGTGGTGATTGCCATTATGGGCGACGGCACCGCCGGGTTTCACCTGGCTGAGTTTGAAACCGCCGCCAGAGAATCCCTGGGCATTACCGTATTAATCGGTAACGACTCCCGCTGGAATGCCGAGCACCATATCCAGTTGCAGCAGTATGGGCCATCGCGCACGCTGGGGTGTGAATTGAGCGCTGAAACCCGCTATGATCTGGCCGCCAGTGGTTTGGGTTGTGAGGGGGTTTTAATCACCGACTTATCCGCGCTGCCCTCTGCGTTGGCAAATGGCCTGGCATCGTCAACACCGACCTGCATTAATGTCATTATGCCCGGTGCGCCCGCCCCGCAATACAATCAACCTGACCCGGAAACGCTGTCGTGAGCAAGGTAGAAGACACCGCACAACAATTGACCGTCCGCATCTGGCGCGGCAAAGAGACCGGCGAGCTGGTGACTTACCACGTGCCCGCCAGAGAAAACCAAACGGTGCTGGATATCGTCACCGAAGTGCAGCGCCTGCACGCCCCCAGCCTGGCCTACCGCTTTGCCTGCCGTGTCGGCGTTTGTGGGTCTTGCGCGATGATGGTCAATGGCCGCCCCCGCTGGACGTGCCGCACCCACGTCAACAAAGTCGCCAGCGAAGGTGTACTGACCCTTGAGCCACTGCGCAATTTGCCCCGGATTAAAGACCTGGTGTGTGATATGGCGCCGTTTATCGACACCTGGCAGCGGGCGGGCGCACCGTTCGTCGGCACCCGCACCCGCCACGACCCACCCGCGACGGTGGACCCCGCCTCCAGCGCCCGTCAGGCCGCCGACGCGGGGCTACAGTGTATCAACTGCGCCGTGTGTTACAGCGCCTGCGATGTCGTCAACTGGCGCCGGGATTACATCGGCCCGGCGGGCCTAAACCGCGCCTGGACACTGGTCAACGACGTGCGCCACGGCGAGCGGCAGGCAAGCTTCGATAAAGCCTTCGGCGATGGCGGTTGCAGCAATTGCCACAGCCAGGGCAATTGTACGCGGCATTGCCCGATTGGCCTGGCGCCCTCAGAAAGCATCGCCGGGCTAAAGCGCCTGGCATTCTCCGGCATTCCCAAGGGGCAATAAATACCGTGGAACGCCACCTGTTTATCGCCCAACGCATTTCAGCCATGCTGCTAGGGCCGCTGGTTTTGGTGCACCTGGGCCTAATTCTATTTGCGGTGCGCAACGGATTGAGCGGTGCAGAAATCCTGGCGCGCACCCAGGGTAGCCTTGCCTGGGGGGGATTTTATGGGCTGTTTGTCGTCCTGGCGGCCATCCACGCCCCCATCGGCATGAGGAATATCCTGCGCGAGTGGACAAGGCTATCCACACCCTCCAGCAACATCCTCGCCCTGCTCTTCGCCTGTTTATTGCTAACTCTGGGGTTGCGGGCTGTGGCCGCCATCCTCTAGCCGCCGCTTCCGCCCACCGACAAACACCTGCCATGCAGCCACTCAGAAACCATAGAAGCTACCTCGCCTCGATAGGTCATCGCCTCTCAGGCTTAGCGCTGGCGGTCTTTTTACCGTTTCACTTTTTACTGCTTGGCAGTGCCTTTAACGGCGCCCGGGGGCTGGATCGGTTTTTGGTGTATACCGATTTACCCCTGGTGAAAGTGGCCGAGTGGGGGCTGGTGATGTTACTCGCGGTGCACCTGTTTTTTGGCCTGCGTGTATTAATGCTCGAATTTACCCGCTGGCCAGGCCAGGTTAACCGCTTCGCCGCCTGGGTCGTGCCCTGCGGTATCGCCGCCGTATTGGTGGGCCTTGTATTTCTGCTTCAGGTGCTTTAACCGTGTCCTCCTATAGCCGTACACTGCAACACCACAAAACCGATATATTGATTCTGGGGTCGGGCGGTGCCGGGCTATTTGCCGCGCTGCACGCCAAACAGGCCAACCCGAATCTGGATATTACCCTCGCGATTAAAGGGCTGTTAGGCAAATCTGGCTGCACGCGCATGGTACAGGGAGGGTATAACGTGGCGTTGAATCCCGGTGATTCCGTAGAGCGCCATTTTATGGATACGATTGTTGGTGGCAAATGGCTGCCGCGCCAGGACCTCGCCTGGAAGCTGTGCGAAACCGCTATCGAACGTATCCGTGAACTGGAAAACGAACTCGGGTGCTTTTTCGACCGCAACCCGGATGGCAGCCTGCACCAAAAAGCCTTCGCCGGGCAGAGCTTTGACAGAACCGCGCACAAAGGCGACCTGACCGGCATTGAAATCATCAACCGCCTGATGGAAAAAGTCTGGTCACTCAACATTGACAAGCTGGAAGAACACCGCGCCATCGAACTGGTGCCCGCCGCCGATGGCTCAGGTATCGCCGGGGTGCTGATGATCGATATACGCAGTGGGCAATACCGCTTTGTACAGGCCCGCACAGTATTACTGGCCACCGGGGCAGGCCCCTCGATGTACCGCTACCACACCCCCTCCGGGGATAAAACCTGCGACGGCCTGGCGATGGCGCTGCGCTATGGCCTGCGCCTGCGCGATATGGAAATGGTGCAGTTTCACCCCACTGGCATCCTCGCCGGTAATAGCACCCGCATGACCGGCACCATTTTGGAAGAGGGCCTGCGCGGTGCGGGCGGCTACTTGCTCAACGGCAATGGCGAGCGCTTTATGGGCAACTACCACGCCGCCGCCGAGCGCGCTACGCGGGATATCGTCTCGCGGAGCATGTACAACGAAATCCGCGAGGGCCGCTCGACACCGCAGGGGGGGCTGTATATCGAAATGGCCCATCTAGGCCCGGAGCAGGTGAGGAATAAATTCCCCGGCATGGTGAAACGCTGCGAAGACTGCGGCTTTGACCTGGCGGGTGGCCGTGTCGAAGTCGTGCCCACAGCCCACTATATGATGGGCGGTATCGAAGTGGGTATCGACTGCTCGACAAGCGCCCCCGGCCTGTACGTCGCCGGGGAAGACGCGGGCGGTGTACACGGCGCCAACCGTCTCGGTGGTAATGGCGTCGCCAACTCCACCGTCTACGGCGGTGTCGCCGGCAGCGAAATGGCGGCGGCGATTGCCGCTGGTGCGCCCCTGCGTGATCCAGACAAACACACACTGGATGCCGGTATCACCCGCGCCGAACACCCCTTTAGCCACTGCACCGGCAAATCCACACAGGGTGACCTGATGGCGCTGCGCGAAACCCTGTGGACGGATATGTGGGAGCACGTCGGTATCGTTCGCACCGCGCAGGGCATAGCGGCGGGCCAGCAAAAAATCACCCGGAGCCGGGCCGATCTAATGCAACTGGGGCTGGCCGATGGGGATAGATCATTCAACCTGACCTGGCACGACTGGCTGAATATCGACAGCCTGTTAACCGTTAGCGATGTTATCGCCACCGCCTCACTGGCCCGGCAGGACTCACGCGGCGCCCACTTTCGGCAAGACTTCCCGGAGACAGGCGAACTGGCGACCACCACCTACACGCAGACACAATGTATCGACCAACGGCTGGTACAAAATATGGTGCCCGTCGACTTCTCGATTGTGCAGCCGGGTGAATCTTTAATCGACGATGAGGCGGGTGCGCCACCGCCGACACAGCAGGCATAAGCGCACCGGGGAAATAAACATGATCTTAAACGACACCATCGAACGCGCCAGCTACGAAATAATGCGCCAGGCCGCCATCGACATACCCAATGACTACCTGGACGGTATCAAATTGGTTGCGGAGCAGGAGTCTGAACAGCTCTCCGGTTTCGTGATTAAAACCATGATCAAAAACTACGAAATCGCCACCGAAGACCGGCGCCCGATGTGCGCTGACACGGGCCTGCCGAGGTACTACGTCAAGGTTGGTGACAACGCCCGCTTTCAGGGTGGCTTTACCGGCATAGAGCGGGCGATGCGCTCGGCCACTGCCCGCGCCACCCACGACGTACCGCTCAGGCCAAACCGGGTACACCCGCTGTGGCGCACAGAAAACAACAACAACGTGGGCATCAACGCCCCGGAAGTTGAATGGAGTTTTGAGCCGGATGCCGACTGGATCGACATCACCACCGTACACAAGGGCGGGCTGTTTGGCACCGACTACCGCATGTTATTTCCGGGTGATGGTATCGACGGCATCAAGCGCTTCCTGCTCGACACGCTGATTTCATTTGGCAAGCGCGGGCTGTGCTGCCAACCGGCGATTGTCGGCGTCGGCCTCGGTGGTTCCAAAGACACCTGTATGCAACTGGGCAAGCAGGCGGCCTGCCTGCGCGTCGTCGGCGATCGCAACCCAGACCCCAAAATCGCCGCACTCGAACAGGAACTAAAAGACGTGGGCAACAGTATTGGCATGGGGCCGATGGGGTTTGTCGGCTCTTCAATGGTGGTCGACCTGCACATCGAAGTCGGCCACACCCACACGGGCGGCATGCCTATTAGCGTGCACACATTCTGCCTGTCATCGCGGCGCGCCACCGCCCGCATCCACGCCGATGATACGATTGAATACCGCACAGATCCGCAGTGGTTCACCCCCTACCACCGGCGCGAAACCATCGATTGGCCCGCCGGGCAACCCGCAATGCGATCCCCAATACAACCCACACCACAACCAGGCCCGGCGCATGGCGAATAAACCGTTAAAACAAGTCAGCATCGACCTGCCAGTAACATCAGAGGCGATTGCCTCACTGACCCCTGGCACCATCGTCTACCTCAATGGCATTGTCTACACGGCCAGAGAGGGGGTTTACGATAGGGTACTGACCCACGGTGGCCAGTTACCCGAAGGGCTGACCGACCTCAGCAACGTCAACTTTCACTGTTCACCGGCAGCGGCACCACAGGGTAATGACCAGTACCATATCGGTGGTGTCACCGCGACAGCCAGCTTTCGTTTCTCCAAATACCTGGCCGATTGGCTGGACCTGACCAACACCAAAATAATCATTGGCAAGGGGGGTATGCCAGTGGCGGATTACCAACACATCCTGGCGCCGCGTGGCGCTATCTACCTAACGACTGTAGGTTATGGTACTGGGGCATTGCTCGGGCGGGGTGTGCAGGGTGTCGAAGCGGTGCATTGGTTAGACGAGCTGGGTATTGCCCAGGCGATGTGGTTGTTTCGTGTTAAAGATTTTGGCCCGTTTCTGGTCGACAGTGATTTGTATGGGAATTCACTGTTTGCCGAACAGGGGGAACAGGTAAATCAGCATATTGAGTCTTTGTACGATGGGCTTAAAGCGCCTGCTCTGCACCGCTATGGTGAAACGCATGATCGTAAGGATGAGTTGATGTGAAAGGGGTGTTGTGTATGGGGAATATTCAGTGTTGGGTGTGTTATTGGGGCTTCACTCGCGATGCACTAGCTGCATAAAAGCACTCTCCAACTGCGCGACAAAAAACACCAGCTCAGACTCACCAAACACCATCGGTGGCTTAAACTTCAACACATTATCAAACGGCCCATCAGTAGACAATAACACCCCATTTTCACGCAGTGTATTGACCACCTGCGAGGCGGCAACACCCGCCGGTTGCAGTGTTACCAAATCATCCACCAACTCGATACCCAAAAACAAACCACGCCCACGAATATCCGCAATCAGCGGATTTTTTTGTTGCAACTGACGCAGTTTTTGAATCAACTGGTGAAACCGGCTCTTGGCATTTTCCTGCAATTTTTCCTGCTCGATCACATCCAGCACCGCCATCCCCACCGCACAGGAAACCGGATTACCACCAAATGAATTAAAAAACTCCATACCATTGTTAAACGCCTGTGCAATCTCTGCCGTGGTGACAACAGCGGCCAGCGGATGGCCATTGCCAATGGGCTTGCCCAAAGTGACGATATCCGGCACGACACCCTGCAATTCGAACGCCCACATGGCATCACCAACGCGGCCAAACCCCGTTTGTACCTCATCGACAATACACAGGCCGCCCGCCGCCCGCACCTGCGCAAAAGCGTGCTGGAAATAGTTATCCGGGAACACCACCTGACCACCACAACCGGAAATCGCCTCGGCGATAAACGCCGCCGGGCCGCCGCCGGTTTTTTTCTGTATATCGTCGATGCGTTCAGCCACCGAATCGGCATAGGCCCGCGCTGCATCATCCCCGTAACCTTTGTACTGACCGCGAAACGGATCTGGCAGTGCCGCCACATACGTGTGTGGCCCGGCACCCGCGCCGCCTTTACGGGCAAACTTATACGGACTGAGACCGACCAGCCCGGCGGTATTACCGTGGTACGCCCAGTCGAGGACAATGGTTGCCTGACGCCCGGTCGCCTGCCGTGCCAGACGCAGTGCCAGCTCATTTGCCTCTGAACCGGAGTTGACGAAGTACACCACCGACAGCGGGTCCGGCAGGGTCGCCGCCAGCCGCTCGGCGTAATCGAGGATAGTGGCGTGTAGATAACGGGTGTTGGTGTTGAGCGTGCGCGCCTGCGCCGAGAGCGCCTCGACGACATGCGGATGGCAGTGCCCCACGTGGCAGATGTTATTCACACAATCGAGGTAGGCACGGCCACGCGCATCAAACAACCACGCGCCACGGCCCTGCGTGATGTGCAGTTTTTTCTGGTAGGAAAGGCTCAACGATGGCCCCAGCCACTTGTCACGACGGGCGCGCAGAGCATCGGTTTGATCACTGGCGAGTGAAAAGGCAGCGGCTGGAAACCCCAATATGCTATTGGGGTCTGGGCAAATCTGTGACCAGATATCCATGCGGTCCGGCTCGGCGGCGCCGTTGAAATTGCCCTTTAAACCAAGCATGGTAGTCATAACCTGAAAGTGCAGGTGTGGCGCCCAGCCCCCATTTTCATGCGATTCACCGATAAATCCGATCACATCGCCCATCTCCACCTCATCCCCCTCGCGCAGCAGTGACAGGGTTTTTTGCGAGAGATGACCGTAGAGGGTATAAAACACCCGGTCTGTATCCCCTACCGCATGTTGCAGGATAACCGTTGCCCCGTAATCGTAGGGTTGAGCGTTGTCCTGAATACTATAAACACGCCCGGCACACGGTGCCAGCAAGGGGGTGTGCGCGGTGATAAAAATATCGATACCGAGGTGTACCGAGCGCGGCTGACTGCTGCCCGCGACGATAAATTGATCGCCCTTGTAACAACTGCGGTTTTCAGCGTACAGGCCAATCGCGTAGTCCGCCCCATTGGCTGCAAGCTCTGCGTCCAGCCAGGCGCTGTATTGCCTTGCATCGGCGGCGTACTCAGCCCCTGGCGCCCCTTCTGCAAACGAGATAAGCATACGTGGCCGGGTGTGTAGATCGTCGGCAAAAACCGGCCCCATTGCCTGGCCCTGCTCCACCAAGTGAGTGACGATTGCCGCGCTGTGCGCCACAGCGGGCAACCCGGCTGCGGCGCGGGCGATACAGATTTTCACCTCACTGTTCATCGCGCACAGCGTGCGCAACAGGGCCAGGGCGGGCGCCTGGCTGATCGACAAATACTCATTGTCCGGGAATTGCGCTGCGCGGTGCGAGGAGATGCACACACTCATCGCCAGGCGCATCTCGACCAGGTCAAACAACACTGCCAGCTCGTCTTCCTGCAACGCAAACCGCTGTGTATAGGCACCGATTAATGCACGGCTGGCCGCCGCAATATCCGCCACGCCCATCAGAGCGTAGGCCATGGCAATCGCCAGCTCATTGATTTGCCGTGCGCACAGCATATCGCCAAAATCGAAAATGCCCGTAACGCACTGCGTATCGTCTTCATCCACGGTTAGGTTGTTGTCATTCACATCACCGTGAATCACCGCCGCCCGCAGGTGGGGTAAGCGGGGCTGCACCTGCGCGGTGTAGCGTTTAAAAACCGCCCGCACCCTGTCCCGGTCTGTGCTGTCATCGATTTCCTCAATATAATCACGCGTGGCCAGGGCGTTATCGAGGTTCCACAAAAAATCATCGCGGTGTGCTGCCGGGTGCGCAAAACCCTGCAGGGCGACACTCAAACGGCCCAGAAAATCACCCAGGCTACGCAGTAGTGGCAGGCTTTTGGGTACTGTCGAGAACAATTGCCCCGGCACAAAACTGAGCAGGCGCACCGCGTGCGTCGCGCCGTTTTCATCGGCTGATTCGATTAAATTGCCGGTGCGCGATGGCACAATATGTGGCACCCCCAAATCCGGGTCGACCTGAGCGATGTGTTGCATGGCCGCGTTCTGCAGCGCGAGCAACCCGGCCTGTTCACCGGCATTGGCAATTTTCAGGGTATACACATCGCCCGCACAGGTGGTAATGCGGGCGTTTTGATCGCGTTCACTGTCGAGTGCGCTGATTGTCCCGTGTAAATTAAAATGCGTTGCCGCTATGCCTTCAAGCTGGGTGGGTGAAAGCGCGGGGGGGCTGCACTCAAAAACAGACATAGGGGTTTCCGGTTTAAAGCTAATACACCGTCAATTCTGAATTGGCGCTGTATTAGTTTCAATAAACTAACGTCGATAATCTTAAATTACCTTATATGTTAACCAACCCAAAGTTGGGAGGGTGATCGATATGATGGTTCACTCAATCTCACTATCACTATCAGGCATACCCTCTGCCATACCATAAAGTGTCGACCTACGTCTGCACCGTTAGTAAGGCAAGTGGTTGGTCTGCGCAGAAAAAACGCTTGCCCTATATCCATATGAGAGGTTGATTCACTGAAAATATGGTGAGGATGGGTATCGATCATGGTGTATTGCGCGATACACCGCAAGAAAGTGTATTTTTCAGCTATAGTCTAAGCAAGGCAATAACAATACCCTTGTTTTGACCTTCTTTTTTCACGCTCTTTAACAATTCAATAAAATCAATAAGTTACAGATGCACCGAATTTCATTGGTATTTTTTGTTATTTGAAGTTAAGTATTTGTTGTGACTTGTTTTTTTTGCTTTATACTCGCGTTCACTGCCGCACAGGCAGCTTAGAAAAAGACCAGACCAAATCTCATCCGCCCTCGATGGTTCACTGCCGCACAGGCAGCTTAGAAACGTCTGCGCCCCGCTTAGCACATACTCCCCGTCGTTCACTGCCGCACAGGCAGCTTAGAAATTTTTTTGTTATATGCCTAACCGCCTCTAATAGTTCACTGCCGCACAGGCAGCTTAGAAAAAAATAAAAACAAAATCCACGCCCACGCCTGCGTTCACTGCCGCACAGGCAGCTTAGAAAACTACAGATACTGTAGTAGCGCCTTCTTTTACGTTCACTGCCGCACAGGCAGCTTAGAAAAAGGCCTCCCGGATCCCCTGCTATGCACCAAAGTTCACTGCCGCACAGGCAGCTTAGAAAATTTTACTTAAATTGACCAGCGCGCCTAGCTCGTTCACTGCCGCACAGGCAGCTTAGAAAGATTACCGTCTGGGCACGCTTTGTAAAAACCTGTTCACTGCCGCACAGGCAGCTTAGAAACGAAGTTGAGCGTGAAATTGAGGCTATTAGGCGTTCACTGCCGCACAGGCAGCTTAGAAATACCAAGACATTGACCCCGAGTACAACCCTTGGTTCACTGCCGCACAGGCAGCTTAGAAATGGCTCGAAACCCGTGGCTTTTCCAGCGCCAGGTTCACTGCCGCACAGGCAGCTTAGAAATTCGATGTCGTTGAAAAGCGAGCACATAAATGGTTCACTGCCGCACAGGCAGCTTAGAAATCTTCCTTGTAACCATAAACTTCACCACCACCGTTCACTGCCGCACAGGCAGCTTAGAAAATGTTCAGCAGAGCTGGAGCTGGGTAAAATACGTTCACTGCCGCACAGGCAGCTTAGAAATGTCTTTCCCAATAACAACGCCATCATACAAAGTTCACTGCCGCACAGGCAGCTTAGAAAAGACAATGACAATAAAAGTGCTTCAGAACCCGGTTCACTGCCGCACAGGCAGCTTAGAAAGTATACATAAGACGGTGTATCACTTTCAACAAGTTCACTGCCGCACAGGCAGCTTAGAAATGATTTTCACGATCCGCCCTAATGCTTTTCAAGTTCACTGCCGCACAGGCAGCTTAGAAAATAAAAAGCCCTCTCTACGTGACTTATATCTAGTTCACTGCCGCACAGGCAGCTTAGAAAATAAAAAACTGGTATCGGATTCCCCACTACCGGTTCACTGCCGCACAGGCAGCTTAGAAATGGGGGTTGGCGTCTGGCATCCAGCGGGCGTAGTTCACTGCCGCACAGGCAGCTTAGAAAAGTCAACGACTCGGTAAGTGGGGCCTTCGTCGGTTCACTGCCGCACAGGCAGCTTAGAAAGCATCGGCCCATACCGATCCTCTAATTCCGCTGTTCACTGCCGCACAGGCAGCTTAGAAAGTGATTTATCGCAAGTGGGTAATAATTTATTCGTTCACTGCCGCACAGGCAGCTTAGAAAATATATAGGCTGGCTGTGGCGCGATATTAGTAGTTCACTGCCGCACAGGCAGCTTAGAAATGTTTTTTTGATCGTTTTAAGATCAATTATTTGTTCACTGCCGCACAGGCAGCTTAGAAATATCAGCAGTACGTGCGTGCGTGTGATGAAATGTTCACTGCCGCACAGGCAGCTTAGAAAACTAACATAAAATACCGCGTCTCCCCACCCCCGTTCACTGCCGCACAGGCAGCTTAGAAATTTTTGAAAACGAATAACATCGAGTATTATAAGTTCACTGCCGCACAGGCAGCTTAGAAAAAAGTCACTCTCATAAAGATCATTTATCTTCAGTTCACTGCCGCACAGGCAGCTTAGAAAATAAATAGCTGCCTGTTGCGTCTTTTGTGGGCGTTCACTGCCGCACAGGCAGCTTAGAAACTTTATCGCATCCATCAAAATACAATCCTATTGTTCACTGCCGCACAGGCAGCTTAGAAACTTAACATCTTTATATAGCTATGCGCAACAACGTTCACTGCCGCACAGGCAGCTTAGAAATTTTTTTGTTATATGCCTAACCGCTTCTAATAGTTCACTGCCGCACAGGCAGCTTAGAAAAATGATAGCGGCACTTTCGATACTATCCGTTTGTTCACTGCCGCACAGGCAGCTTAGAAATTATAGTAAAATTTCAATGCTGGCAAAAATATGTTCACTGCCGCACAGGCAGCTTAGAAAATCATAAGCACACCATATAAACGGTTCTGGCAGTTCACTGCCGCACAGGCAGCTTAGAAAATCAACCTCAGCAAGTTTCAATGCTCTACGAAGTTCACTGCCGCACAGGCAGCTTAGAAACAACACTAAGCTATGTGACATCCTTTTCGTCAGTTCACTGCCGCACAGGCAGCTTAGAAACTCTGCGCCAAAAATGTGCTCGTCGAAACACAGTTCACTGCCGCACAGGCAGCTTAGAAATTCTGATATTGTGCAATACCAGTTTTTCACGCGTTCACTGCCGCACAGGCAGCTTAGAAAAATAATCAAATGCATGTTTCCACCCCAGAGTAGTTCACTGCCGCACAGGCAGCTTAGAAATCTGACTCCCCTACCGCCAATAAGCGGATATAGTTCACTGCCGCACAGGCAGCTTAGAAAACGCATAGGCCCCACGATTCCGCTATATCACAGTTCACTGCCGCACAGGCAGCTTAGAAATCAACAATCGTGGAAATTGGAAAATTAGCAGTGTTCACTGCCGCACAGGCAGCTTAGAAAGTGAGTATGTGTTCTATATTATATGCGTTAACGTTCACTGCCGCACAGGCAGCTTAGAAAGTGGTAGGACTTTATGAATTGAGCGAATCGGGGTTCACTGCCGCACAGGCAGCTTAGAAAAAGTACCCGTTACGTTTACGCGTTGTGGGGTGGTTCACTGCCGCACAGGCAGCTTAGAAAATACTACGGCATTCGAGCAATGGCAGTTCTTTGTTCACTGCCGCACAGGCAGCTTAGAAAGTTTTTTCCCGCGTTCACGCTTTGTTTACCAAGTTCACTGCCGCACAGGCAGCTTAGAAAAATAAGTATTGTATTTTAGATTGTTCTTGCATGTTCACTGCCGCACAGGCAGCTTAGAAAGTTGCCATCGCCGATTACTGCCACTCGCTGCCGTTCACTGCCGCACAGGCAGCTTAGAAACAGTGAATTTAATGCAAGTAAACTCACACCCCGTTCACTGCCGCACAGGCAGCTTAGAAAATTTCTTAAGTGATTTTTGTAGACCGCCCACCGTTCACTGCCGCACAGGCAGCTTAGAAAGTGCTGGCGGATGAACCGGTGCTCATTATATAGTTCACTGCCGCACAGGCAGCTTAGAAATACATTTAAAGTCCTGACTTTTACATTTTGACGTTCACTGCCGCACAGGCAGCTTAGAAAATTCAAAGATAGCACGCTCGATTCGTTCGATGGTTCACTGCCGCACAGGCAGCTTAGAAAGATCACAGAGTTTATAAATAATTTATCATACTGTTCACTGCCGCACAGGCAGCTTAGAAATTTTTATAATTTTCACGCACAACACTACTCATGTTCACTGCCGCACAGGCAGCTTAGAAATTTGTATCATTAGCTTCTACGATCACATATCTGTTCACTGCCGCACAGGCAGCTTAGAAAGAATCAGCGCGTGATTCCCGCTGTTAATAACTGTTCACTGCCGCACAGGCAGCTTAGAAATCTAGTTAATTGCCCCGGTTTCCCGGGGGCGTGTTCACTGCCGCACAGGCAGCTTAGAAAGTTCCACGAAGGTTCCCAAATAAAATCGACAGGTTCACTGCCGCACAGGCAGCTTAGAAATGATATAGAGTCACTCGATGAATAAGTTCATAGTTCACTGCCGCACAGGCAGCTTAGAAAGTCGGTCAACACGACAAGGATATGCACGCAACGTTCACTGCCGCACAGGCAGCTTAGAAAGTAAATAATATCGCGTGCGGGGCGCAGCGCGTGTTCACTGCCGCACAGGCAGCTTAGAAAGTTTTGGCCTACGTGCACACCGGTGCTTTCTGGTTCACTGCCGCACAGGCAGCTTAGAAAATTAATGCTAATAATAACGGGTAAATTTGGGCGTTCACTGCCGCACAGGCAGCTTAGAAATATTTTAGATATTGATGATCAGGGTAGGTATTGTTCACTGCCGCACAGGCAGCTTAGAAACAGAACCAATTTATAAGCTTGTGACTGCTTTAGTTCACTGCCGCACAGGCAGCTTAGAAATCTTCACTAGTACGAATATTCACTTAACATAGGTTCACTGCCGCACAGGCAGCTTAGAAATTTTTCGTCTTTGTAAAATAACGCTCCGTCTGGTTCACTGCCGCACAGGCAGCTTAGAAATCTATTTGTTTGTTTGTCGACTCAATTAGTCGGTTCACTGCCGCACAGGCAGCTTAGAAACAAATAATATTCATTTGACAAGGGGCGCAACAGTTCACTGCCGCACAGGCAGCTTAGAAATGTATAGCTCTTTCTGCCTTCACTAAATCTTTGTTCACTGCCGCACAGGCAGCTTAGAAAGTACCGATCCCAATAAAATACTAAATTCCCTCGTTCACTGCCGCACAGGCAGCTTAGAAAGGACAATGACAATAAAAGTGCTTCAGAACCCGGTTCACTGCCGCACAGGCAGCTTAGAAAGGCATGCAAGCATTTAATCGATTAATTCAGGAGTTCACTGCCGCACAGGCAGCTTAGAAATAAAATTGATATTTTCGCCACGGTTTCTGATCGTTCACTGCCGCACAGGCAGCTTAGAAAGTCAATGTGCCGGTGGGTGATAACAAAACCAGGTTCACTGCCGCACAGGCAGCTTAGAAAAGCAATTACCCCAAGATATTATCAATGCACTAGTTCACTGCCGCACAGGCAGCTTAGAAACGCGACAGCCGTGGCCAGGAAGGATTGACAGAGTTCACTGCCGCACAGGCAGCTTAGAAATTTCCACACAGTTATTAAAATAGACCTGCAATGTTCACTGCCGCACAGGCAGCTTAGAAAACTCAAATAATTTATTGAACTTAGTCTCTAGCGTTCACTGCCGCACAGGCAGCTTAGAAAAGTTTTGCCACCCCATTTTTTGCAAGGTCTTTGTTCACTGCCGCACAGGCAGCTTAGAAACATTACTAGTACTAGTTCTCGTCCATCGTGAAGTTCACTGCCGCACAGGCAGCTTAGAAAATTCATTTGGTGCGCATACGACGGTAATAATCGTTCACTGCCGCACAGGCAGCTTAGAAATGTTATTAAGTCTGTACATTCCAGTAGTTGGAGTTCACTGCCGCACAGGCAGCTTAGAAACCCTGGCATAAAAACTACAGCGATACTTGAGCGTTCACTGCCGCACAGGCAGCTTAGAAATTTAAATCCAAAACCGATGGGGTGCAAAATATGTTCACTGCCGCACAGGCAGCTTAGAAATATCGTCGATGGGGCGATTACCCGTCGAGGGGGTTCACTGCCGCACAGGCAGCTTAGAAACGTGCGGAATTAAAGAGAGTATTTTAATGAATGTTCACTGCCGCACAGGCAGCTTAGAAATCTTTTATCTTAAATCCCGCCCCGTAGAACTTGTTCACTGCCGCACAGGCAGCTTAGAAAGTGCATGTACGCGCTGGTGAATTTATTTCTAAGTTCACTGCCGCACAGGCAGCTTAGAAACGTTGCCGAATACTCGCCCACTATTCCCGCATGTTCACTGCCGCACAGGCAGCTTAGAAATGTTTCACTGGTGTTTGACGACAACAGCGCCGGTTCACTGCCGCACAGGCAGCTTAGAAATAAGTCAAACGAATTAGAATGTGGCCCGGGCAGTTCACTGCCGCACAGGCAGCTTAGAAAGTCATTAACATAAAATTGAAACAGTAAATGACGTTCACTGCCGCACAGGCAGCTTAGAAAACCCCCTTTAGCGGCCGCAAGTTGTTCTTGAAGTTCACTGCCGCACAGGCAGCTTAGAAAATTTCAGCATGCGTAATTTCATCTTTTTTATTTGTTCACTGCCGCACAGGCAGCTTAGAAATATCGTCGAGGATTTTGACGTTACCCACATCAGTTCACTGCCGCACAGGCAGCTTAGAAACACACGATCAGAAATTAAATTGCCCTTTATTAGTTCACTGCCGCACAGGCAGCTTAGAAATACCGTAACCCGGTACGGTACCGGCGGTACCGGTTCACTGCCGCACAGGCAGCTTAGAAAAACGCCGCTAGTCACGATTTGACGCACACCGTGTTCACTGCCGCACAGGCAGCTTAGAAAACGTGGGCGGCACGTTAGAAGTAACTATTAACCGTTCACTGCCGCACAGGCAGCTTAGAAAGCGCTCAGCTCGAGTACCTGGCCCCCCGCCGTGTTCACTGCCGCACAGGCAGCTTAGAAAAAACGATGCGACGGTAACAGTTTACCCCGGCTGTTCACTGCCGCACAGGCAGCTTAGAAAAGTAAAGCCATTCCAACTGAATTGAACACCTGGTTCACTGCCGCACAGGCAGCTTAGAAAGAGTTGTGTATTAGTTTCTCCTTTGCCGAAAAGTTCACTGCCGCACAGGCAGCTTAGAAAATTGCGCGAATTTATGAGCAGACCCTGCCCAAGTTCACTGCCGCACAGGCAGCTTAGAAACGTTCCCCCCCGTTACCGGCGTCAGATAGTATGGTTCACTGCCGCACAGGCAGCTTAGAAAACTTCCAGTGCTATCATGAAAAACACCCACACGTTCACTGCCGCACAGGCAGCTTAGAAATATTGGTTTAGCGCCCCTGCTTCTGAAACATTGTTCACTGCCGCACAGGCAGCTTAGAAAGCTAATGGGCGCCACTTGATCATCGCCTATTTGTTCACTGCCGCACAGGCAGCTTAGAAATCAAGTAATTTATAACTTTCTTCGACGTACCAGTTCACTGCCGCACAGGCAGCTTAGAAAAAGTGGCGCCGTTGTACGCAACAACGGTATTAGTTCACTGCCGCACAGGCAGCTTAGAAAGGTGTGGACAGAGGCGCGTGCTGCAACTAGCAGTTCACTGCCGCACAGGCAGCTTAGAAATCTATTCGTTACTAGTGAACTGCCGCTTAAAAGTTCACTGCCGCACAGGCAGCTTAGAAATACGCTGCGCTGTACAGTCGCGATGTAAACAAGTTCACTGCCGCACAGGCAGCTTAGAAATGAACCTCCACCTCCACCTTCACCTGAATCCCGTTCACTGCCGCACAGGCAGCTTAGAAATGCAAATCTTCGTAACCGCTTCTCCAATTCACGTTCACTGCCGCACAGGCAGCTTAGAAAGTCTACATTCCGCTCAACATACCCGCCCGTGTAGTTCACTGCCGCACAGGCAGCTTAGAAATTCAGGAATTTTTGCAGGCCAAATACGCTATAGTTCACTGCCGCACAGGCAGCTTAGAAAAAGGTTCACGATATGCTAAGCGCTGAGCTTCGGTTCACTGCCGCACAGGCAGCTTAGAAAACCGCGCAGCGGGTCTAAATTTGCATTCAAAAGTTCACTGCCGCACAGGCAGCTTAGAAACGCACTTTACTTGTAACCTGCTTATTGTGTGCGTTCACTGCCGCACAGGCAGCTTAGAAAAGTTAATTAAAGCAAGTAAGATACCTAAACCTGTTCACTGCCGCACAGGCAGCTTAGAAATTGTTTGCGCTGTAACTAAATTTTGAACATCGGTTCACTGCCGCACAGGCAGCTTAGAAAATTTTAGTCATTAGCGACCCCCATAATTGTAAGTTCACTGCCGCACAGGCAGCTTAGAAACGTTATGTCGAAGCACACATCAGTAAATAATCGTTCACTGCCGCACAGGCAGCTTAGAAAGCTTTGTAGTGCGTTATTTAAAGAGGGCATTAGTTCACTGCCGCACAGGCAGCTTAGAAACTTTAGTTTCTATGTAATTGTTTGCATCGGGTGTTCACTGCCGCACAGGCAGCTTAGAAAGTTTATTAAAACGAATCATCGCGGTGCAGCGGGTTCACTGCCGCACAGGCAGCTTAGAAAGTCTTTAAGCTCGAGTCTGTAGAAGTTTTCATGTTCACTGCCGCACAGGCAGCTTAGAAACATATAAATCACTAGCATCAACCACGTCGATGGTTCACTGCCGCACAGGCAGCTTAGAAAGTATGCCCACAATATCTTATCCGCTCGTGGCCCGTTCACTGCCGTACAGGCAGCTTAGAAAGAACATGAATTTTTCGTCTTTTTCTCTTCTCTGTTCACTGCCGTACAGGCAGCTTAGAAAGTTGTAAGTTGCCAGCAGTCTCTCAACGCCGCGTTCACTGCCGTACAGGCAGCTTAGAAATTTTTCTGATCTTTCCCTTGTCTCCGCCACTTGTTCACTGCCGTACAGGCAGCTTAGAAAAGTATATACAGCCGTTAAATAACGGGGGAAGGGGGTTCACTGCCGTACAGGCAGCTTAGAAAGATTACTGCGCGATTTTGACTATCACGCAAACGTTCACTGCCGTACAGGCAGCTTAGAAAAGCGACCCCACCGCATCAATCATAATTAAAAAGTTCACTGCCGTACAGGCAGCTTAGAAATGACATGATAGACATGGTTCCGGCCACATCATGTTCACTGCCGTACAGGCAGCTTAGAAAGTCACACAGCTCGAACGTGTACCCCTTTCCAACGTTCACTGCCGTACAGGCAGCTTAGAAACTTTGCAGGACAAATACGATACCAAAATCAGCGTTCACTGCCGTACAGGCAGCTTAGAAAATAAATAATTCAATTTCATTAAATGTTTGAATCGTTCACTGCCGTACAGGCAGCTTAGAAAGGATGATGCCAAGTCTCTTAGTGCGCCGGTAAGTTCACTGCCGTACAGGCAGCTTAGAAACCAAGCGTCCCCAGGCACGGCTGTTTTTGAATGTTCACTGCCGTACAGGCAGCTTAGAAAGGTTTATCAGCTTATCGCAACGCCTACCAACAGTTCACTGCCGTACAGGCAGCTTAGAAACCTCAAGTCTCTCTCTATCATTTCAAACGATTGTTCACTGCCGTACAGGCAGCTTAGAAAGGAATGCTATAAATTAGAAACGATGGGAAAAATGTTCACTGCCGTACAGGCAGCTTAGAAAGTTTGAATTAAATTTAAAATGTATGAAGGATTGTTCACTGCCGTACAGGCAGCTTAGAAATGTACAAGCGCCATACCCACCATATCTTGATAGTTCACTGCCGTACAGGCAGCTTAGAAAGTCAACAGCTGATTCATTTGTTGATGACAGAAGTTCACTGCCGTACAGGCAGCTTAGAAATATACAGACGATGATGCTATGCGTTCCTTTTCGTTCACTGCCGTACAGGCAGCTTAGAAAAATATTCATTATCTTTCTGCGCGCCGATTATAGTTCACTGCCGTACAGGCAGCTTAGAAAGTTTTGAAAATTACCGGCGAATTGTGTGCTTTGTTCACTGCCGTACAGGCAGCTTAGAAATGTCCATGTTCCCAGTTTAACAATATTTCCAAGTTCACTGCCGTACAGGCAGCTTAGAAACTATTGATTTTAAAAATAAGATACATTAGTTTGTTCACTGCCGTACAGGCAGCTTAGAAAGGAACCATGTCTATCATGTCCGGAACCGAGTAGTTCACTGCCGTACAGGCAGCTTAGAAACTGCACTCCCGGCGCTGGAATTACCGGGAATTGTTCACTGCCGTACAGGCAGCTTAGAAATTCTGCGGCCAGGGCAAAGATGAAGTAAAGTAGTTCACTGCCGTACAGGCAGCTTAGAAATGACAACACACAATCATCTAATATCCTGTCCGGTTCACTGCCGTACAGGCAGCTTAGAAATTAGAATATAATTCAAAAAAACGCGTCAAATCGTTCACTGCCGTACAGGCAGCTTAGAAATTATCGTCTCGTCTGGGACAATTGGCAGAAATGTTCACTGCCGTACAGGCAGCTTAGAAAATTTATACCAACATTTATTTAATCAGGAAATAGTTCACTGCCGTACAGGCAGCTTAGAAAAAATAGATTGTTACGCCTGCCGCAAGGAATGCGTTCACTGCCGTACAGGCAGCTTAGAAAAGTTGAAATTGTCGTGTTTGTACCCGCTCCTGGTTCACTGCCGTACAGGCAGCTTAGAAATCTTCCTCGACAGTCATATCCATGGCCCGGTAGTTCACTGCCGTACAGGCAGCTTAGAAATGATAGTTATCAGAGCTAGATATGAAGTGAAGGTTCACTGCCGTACAGGCAGCTTAGAAATTTGGCGGCTTTTTGGGCGTGGCGAGGTATCGGTTCACTGCCGTACAGGCAGCTTAGAAATCTTACGACCACCGAATCATCGATGGCAAAGGGTTCACTGCCGTACAGGCAGCTTAGAAAAATACAGTAACGGATACAGGCAACACCGATAAGTTCACTGCCGTACAGGCAGCTTAGAAAATATTTTGGCCAATGAAGGAGGTAATATCACAGTTCACTGCCGTACAGGCAGCTTAGAAACTTGTTTCAGGCAAGTGGCCTGCTGAGCAACAGTTCACTGCCGTACAGGCAGCTTAGAAAGTCATTTAACGTGGCTGAAAAGGCCCCGTCCAGTTCACTGCCGTACAGGCAGCTTAGAAAAGAATATACGGGTAATCAACTCACCGACAACCGTTCACTGCCGTACAGGCAGCTTAGAAAATTTACATCAAGTAGGACATGGTCGCCCCGGAGTTCACTGCCGTACAGGCAGCTTAGAAAGGCGGCCAGGAGATTCAGCTCTCCGCGCATAAGTTCACTGCCGTACAGGCAGCTTAGAAAAACGCTGTTGCCCGGCCCTTCCACCGGCAACCGTTCACTGCCGTACAGGCAGCTTAGAAATCAAAAACGAAAGA
Organism: Gammaproteobacteria bacterium; assembly: GCA_965277715.1. Lineage (GTDB taxonomy): Bacteria > Pseudomonadota > Gammaproteobacteria > JBCCGL01 > JBCCGL01 > JBCCGL01. The sequence goes on along the minus strand of OZ255836.1, from coordinate 2,594,956 downwards.
ATATCATTAGTCATTCCAGTTCACTGCCGTACAGGCAGCTTAGAAATGCTCTTAAAATAAATCCTTCTAATGCGGAACGTTCACTGCCGTACAGGCAGCTTAGAAATTCACGAAGCTTCTTTGCATTCTTCTAACTGTGTTCACTGCCGTACAGGCAGCTTAGAAAACCATGATGAAGACTATCAGAAGGATACATATGTTCACTGCCGTACAGGCAGCTTAGAAAGAGTTATGCTGAATTAATTAATGAAGTTGTTAGTTCACTGCCGTACAGGCAGCTTAGAAAGACAGCGTGGCAAATTGCACTAAGTTGACTGTGTTCACTGCCGTACAGGCAGCTTAGAAAAAGATCAATGTCGCGTCCAATATTATCCAGACGTTCACTGCCGTACAGGCAGCTTAGAAATGTTGCGCCGCTTAGTGCGAGTTTAAAAATATGTTCACTGCCGTACAGGCAGCTTAGAAATGTGCGATAAAGTGGTCATTAAGTTGTTTAGAGTTCACTGCCGTACAGGCAGCTTAGAAAAGCGCCTACAATTATGAGTGGGTTATTTACTGGTTCACTGCCGTACAGGCAGCTTAGAAATGTACATCCGGGGCGGACTCGACTATACTATCGTTCACTGCCGTACAGGCAGCTTAGAAACCCTCCCTGTTTTATATGAGATTTTATCCATAGTTCACTGCCGTACAGGCAGCTTAGAAAGCGCAAAAAATTATTGTTTATGCGCATAACGGGTTCACTGCCGTACAGGCAGCTTAGAAAATAATAAATAAAGCCGCCTCATTTTGAACATCGTTCACTGCCGTACAGGCAGCTTAGAAAAATACGGAAATGCTACTACGCGGGCGCCAACCGTTCACTGCCGTACAGGCAGCTTAGAAACAATTTCGCAAGGCACAAGCAAAGGAGATGGTGTTCACTGCCGTACAGGCAGCTTAGAAAGCGTCTTGAATCATTAATAATGCAAGTTCAGCGTTCACTGCCGTACAGGCAGCTTAGAAACAATTTCGCAAGGCACAAGCAAAGGAGATGGTGTTCACTGCCGTACAGGCAGCTTAGAAAGATATCAGGCAAGATCGTAGGCTCCTCACGTCGTTCACTGCCGTACAGGCAGCTTAGAAAATTAATGGTTTCGTATGAGCAAGATCTTGTGCGTTCACTGCCGTACAGGCAGCTTAGAAATCAGAGCTTGATTTTCCGGTGAATATGTGGAAGTTCACTGCCGTACAGGCAGCTTAGAAAAATATCGTGCGCTTTGTCTATAAAATCGTCGGGTTCACTGCCGTACAGGCAGCTTAGAAATTGGCCTTCAACTCTACTAACCGCGCTGTTATGTTCACTGCCGTACAGGCAGCTTAGAAACGCAAGTACAGCGTTATGATCAGTTGATATGATGTTCACTGCCGTACAGGCAGCTTAGAAATAGTGCGATAACTACATTTTGCGCCACAGCAGGTTCACTGCCGTACAGGCAGCTTAGAAAGACAGCACGAGAAGAATACGATGAACGAAGATGTTCACTGCCGTACAGGCAGCTTAGAAACGGATACTTTCTAGAACTATCTTGCAATAACAGTTCACTGCCGTACAGGCAGCTTAGAAAATTGATTATGAGCCTAAGCTCATTTAATTGCGGTTCACTGCCGTACAGGCAGCTTAGAAAGGTACTAAAACCGGCTTGCACATTAGTCAATGGTTCACTGCCGTACAGGCAGCTTAGAAAACGGACACCACGTTTTGCACGGTGATATTTTTGTTCACTGCCGTACAGGCAGCTTAGAAAGGCGGCGCAAAGCGCGGTCGGTTTCATTTAATGTTCACTGCCGTACAGGCAGCTTAGAAACACTTGTTGAAATCGACGCCGTGAACATGGTCGTTCACTGCCGTACAGGCAGCTTAGAAATTTGCAGAAACTACTGCGTGATGCCAATAGCCGTTCACTGCCGTACAGGCAGCTTAGAAAATCTGCAATTGTGATTTATTCAATGAGTTTGATGTTCACTGCCGTACAGGCAGCTTAGAAATGTGGGCAGAGGCGTTGCATCGATTCCGGGAAGTTCACTGCCGTACAGGCAGCTTAGAAAATCCAGCATACGTTCTGCATCGTCTGCGTCTAGTTCACTGCCGCACAGGCAGCTTAGAAAATGCGAGGGAGTAACGGCCCGTAGGCACTGACAGTTCACTGCCGCACAGGCAGCTTAGAAATGATGAAAGCAAAAATATGGGAATGACAATACGTTCACTGCCGCACAGGCAGCTTAGAAAGTTATTTTTGCCCGGCGTCAGCCACTGCTTGGGTTCACTGCCGCACAGGCAGCTTAGAAAAATTGGCATACCCTTTGATAACTATGATGCACGTTCACTGCCGCACAGGCAGCTTAGAAAAAACGCGTAAATGACTGCACACATGCGCGGTTGTTCACTGCCGCACAGGCAGCTTAGAAATATCCACTGGCGATACATGCCAAAACTGACTGGTTCACTGCCGCACAGGCAGCTTAGAAATAAGCTGATAACAGTTGCAGCACAATCTGCAAGTTCACTGCCGCACAGGCAGCTTAGAAAGTCATCAAGAACAATCTTTGTGCGTTTACCAACGTTCACTGCCGCACAGGCAGCTTAGAAATTTTGAATTCGATAAAGATAGAGACAATGATAGTTCACTGCCGCACAGGCAGCTTAGAAAAAAGGGCAAAAAGAAAGGTTTAGCAAACAAGCGTTCACTGCCGCACAGGCAGCTTAGAAAGTTCATTTTATGCTTGCGCGGGGTAATATTTTGTTCACTGCCGCACAGGCAGCTTAGAAAATTCTCTCACTTCTTTCGAGTACATTTGTTCCGTTCACTGCCGCACAGGCAGCTTAGAAAATTCTCTCACTTCTTTCGAGTACATTTGTTCCGTTCACTGCCGCACAGGCAGCTTAGAAATCAGCGGCGGTGATACTCCGCAAATTGCTGGGGTTCACTGCCGCACAGGCAGCTTAGAAAAAGTCAATATCCCAGTTTGAAAATCTTAATTTGTTCACTGCCGCACAGGCAGCTTAGAAAAGTGGGAAGGATGTTGTGACACACACGATGTTTGTTCACTGCCGCACAGGCAGCTTAGAAAAAACCTGCAATCTGTGCCGTCCAAATAATCTGGTTCACTGCCGCACAGGCAGCTTAGAAAAATGATCGGTGGGAGGGGGGTGAGAGGGAATTGTTCACTGCCGCACAGGCAGCTTAGAAAGTTAACGGATTCCAGCGTTCTTGGGTTCGCTGGTTCACTGCCGCACAGGCAGCTTAGAAAATCTACAGTCAAGTAATTCCAAACATCGATGTGTTCACTGCCGCACAGGCAGCTTAGAAATGTTGTTTGCCACTGCGTCTATTATTTCCGGTGTTCACTGCCGCACAGGCAGCTTAGAAAGTCTACATCGGATAGTGTGGACGTTTACACTAGTTCACTGCCGCACAGGCAGCTTAGAAATTTATCACAAGCCATTTTATTAGCTTCCTCTGGTTCACTGCCGCACAGGCAGCTTAGAAATTTGTAATATTCAAGCCTGCCTTGCTCTTCTAGTTCACTGCCGTACAGGCGGCTTAGAAAGCAATGATATGACCAATTCCGTCGTCTTTAACGTTCACTGCCGTACAGGCAGCTTAGAAAGTGTGTCGTTCGCCCTGGCAACATGCAAAAGCGTAGGTGGTGAGCATTGGGGAAAAGTCAATGCAAGAACATTGGTAGGTAAGATAGATGAGAGACGAGTAAACCCGAATACGTGTTGACGTGTCGAAACCAAGTTGACAAGACATCAGAACCAGGAGCGGGAGGTAGAACTGGGATAAGTTCTGTGCGTGAATGCCGAATGCGGCGCAGGCGGTGTCCGGCATACAGTGTACGTGGCTGTGTATCAGGCTTTTTATGGGAACTGCGGGAACCAGTCGTTGTGATGCAAAGAGAGAAATACAAATCGCAAAAATGGTAAGTATGAGCGTATCGAAGCACAGCACTGGGGCGGAGCTGTTCGTAGTAGTGATGAAGCGTTTGTAATGAACGTGGAGCGAAGGGGCAGCGTCAGACGGTTCTTTAATGTTATTTAAATAATGCGCTATGTGTTAATGACACACTCAGTCAACTCAGCTATAAGGTAAATCGATATATCTGCAAACCCCGGAAGTTATTTTGTGCACGTTCTTAAGCTACCACAAACAACTCAAACTGTTTGATTTTTGCCCAAACTGCTATTCACTCGTACTGAAGTTTATAAATTTTCCGGCTTTTCCCACATAAAAAATTTGAATATGAAACTCATATGGAAAGCATGTTAAAAATACATTTATTGAGGTATCAGGTTGCTACTTATAGCCTGCGAGTAGCTGGTCTATAACGGGGTTCATTTTCTCCTCAGTGCTATCCCATTTAGAAAAATCAAAGCCACCTTTAGCTTCCAAATGAAATTTAGCATAAGCAATCTGATTGCCGCTTCTGTCGTTTAGCCACAGTTCTGCATGCGACAGGAAGGGTGTAAGGTCCCAAGACTGCAATGCGGTGTAAGTCAATATTACTTCGCATTCATCATCCGGTACGCTCGCGTAGATTTCGGTCGATATGTCATGCCTTTTAAACCCCGAGGTAATAACAGGTAAAAAATCGCCGACAATGACTTTGCTATTTACTTCAATGCAGACTTTCGATATTGCCAGAGAAGGCTCTAAAGGAGTAACTTGAATTGTGGTACAAGCTGTAGTGCATAGCGCAATAAGTAGTATAAAAACAGTTGAGAAACGCATTATTTTTCTTCCTAATAGTCGTGCACAAGCTACTAATTTTTAATATTGTTGTCAACATATCACTTAATTCCCCGACTCACAAACCGAGCACTGCCGCGCTGCGCTCGAACACTACCTTGGGCACTCCCATCGCTTCCTTTAGTGCTACGTCGCGATCCCACTGATTGGCGATCCGGGCAATTGCCTTGGCCTGTTGAGGCGTAAGGTGGTCAAGTTGATACACGGGTGACACCAGGAGCGAAAATTGCAGCGGCCAATCGGTGCCGTAGATGAGCCGATCAACAAAGCCACCATTTTCCAGCGCGTCGCGCAGGTAACCGCGTTTATTAGCCTGCGTTAGGCTGGAGATATCCGTATATAAATTGGGGTATTCAGCGAACATCGACTGGATGCGTTGGTAGTTGCCCTCGCCTTCGCTCTCGCCGGTAGTGGCGATATGCGCCGCGATCACGGTAACCCCCAGTTCGAGTGGTAGCTTGAGCCTGCGGGGATCGCCGTAGCGGTCAATGGCGCCAGCAAAAGCGCGTTCCTGCCCGGCATGGCTGAGTAGCGGCAGCTTTAAGCGCACCATTTCCCGATAAAAATCACTGAACGCCGGATCGCCGGGGTCAAAGTGCATGATATTGGGCAGCCACTTCACCAGCACCGCACCCTGGCGTTTGGCGCGCCTGAGCCGTTCGATAGCGTCTGGTCGCTTGGGGTTGATACTCGCGCCGTATAACAGATTGTCGTACTTGCCGACTTCACGGGCGATAAATGCGTTCGGTACGTAAAGCTGCGTCAGTGAAGGGTCGAGATCACCGTCAGTAATGACACCATCCAACGCCAACACGACACCTTTGGCCACTCGCTGCGACCGGGCAATTTTAGCAGCGATTTTTTTGATCACGATAGCGTCACCGTGCACACGAAGCGCTTCCTCAGTGGTGTCCATCGCCCACAGGTAAACGGGAAACTTATAACTGTCCCGCATGCTTTGACTGATAAATGCACCACTGCCGCCATAGCCCAGCCCCGCTGTGTGCAGGTGCATGTCGACGTATTGTGTGCTCTCAGAAGGCTGCGATTGCTCACCGGGCCAGTACCACCACAGGCACAGCGCCAGTATTGGTGTGAAAAGGATAGAAAATAACAGGAATAAGCGTTTTTTATATTTCATTCTGAACGTTCCTTATGTGATCGCAGGCTGATGTCAGCACTGGGTGTTACATACACTATAGCCACGTTTCAAGCCCAAACACAGTCGTGATGTTATCCACTACAGACGTTCTGGTGAATCTCTCTATCGCAACAGTTGGCAACAATATGCCCCCTTGCTGCCTGCAATGACCAAACACTACCGCAATTGGGTGTCTATGGCACAAGAGCACTAAAAAATACTACAATGTATGATTGACACGCCGCCCCAGTAAAAAGATAATGCGCGGCTTTCCAAATTTAACCCCACTACAGGAGACGTGTAGCGTGGCAAACTCCCCCCAAGCCAGAAAACGCGCCAAACAGGCCGAAAAAAGCCGCCAGCACAACGCCAGCCTGCGGTCAATGCTGCGAACGGCGATTAAAAAAGTTGGTTACGCTATCGAAGCTAACAACAAAGAAGAAGCGGCAGCAGCGTATAAAGCGGCTGTACCGATTATCGATGGTATGTCACGCAAGGGACTAATCCACAAGAATAAAGCGGCACGCCATAAAAGCCGATTGAATACGCAACTGCACGCGATGTGACGCAGCGTAAACACTACACAAAAAAGCCGACGTTTATGTCGGCTTTTTTGTGTTTGAAATAAACAGTTATCACGGCTTTTCCCCGTACGCAAACACTCATGGCACACACTCCACTATGCACTTATTAGCCGCCACCCCCGGTGGCAACGCCGAAGAGGAGGGCATCGTCTCACTCGGCCAGACACCGGGGGATATTGTCTTTCTCTCCGCCCAGGATACCGACCTCGCACTGCTCGCCAACTGTGTTGAAACACTCCCGGCAGATTATCCGCGTGTGCGCCTGGCGAACCTTGTGTACCTGAAACAGCCCGCCGCGATGGATTTATACGTGGATGAGGTGATCCGCCACGCCACGTTAGTAATCGTCTCGCTGCTCGGTGGCCGGGCGTATTGGCGCTACCAAAGCGAGCAGTTATTGGCCCTGTCACAGGCCGGGAAAATTGAGCTGGTGTTGATGCCGGGTGATGACCAGCCCGATGCCAGCCTGCTGGCAGCCGGTAACGTTAAGCCCGGTTTTGCGGAGCCAATATGGCGCTATATCCGTGAAGGTGGCCCGCGCAACGTGGTCAATCTCTTTACTTTTATCGCGCAGCATTTTTTCCCCACTGTCTGTTCAACCGGGACAGAAGCCGCACCCCCGCGCCCACTGCCCCGCACCCAGCTCTACCACCCCCAGACCGGCGATGCCGATCTATCCCGCTGGCAACAGGACTGGCAGGTAAATGCCGGGCAGGTAGGTGCGAGACAGGTAGATGCAGCGGTAGATGCAGGACGGGCAAACGCGCCCGTCGCCGCGCTGATTTTTTACCGGGCGCATTTGCAGTCACTCAACACACAGGCGATGGATGGACTGATCGAAGCCTTGCAAGTGGCGGGGATTAACCCACTTCCCATCGCCACGGCGTCACTCAAGGATGCGCATTGTATGCAAGTGGTCAATCAACTTTGTGAGCAGGCCGGCGTGAGTGTCATCCTGAACACCACCGGCTTTGCTATAGCGTCGGCCAATGACCAAGGAAACCGTGCCACCTTCTCCGCTGATGTGCCGGTTTTGCAGGTCATGTTGGCGGGTAGCAGCGTTGAAGATTGGCAGGAAAACAGCGGTGGCCTGCGGGCGGCAGATATGGCGATGAATGTCGCGCTGCCCGAGATGGATGGCCGTATCATCACCCGTGCGGTGAGTTTTAAGGGCTTTGTACGCCGGGCCGGGCGTAGCGAAACCGACGTGGTCGCCTATGTTTTACAACCGGATCGTGCCGCTTTTGTCGCCGAGCTAACCGCACGCTGGGCGCGCCTCGCGCAGCGTGATAACGCCGAAAAACGCATCGCGCTGCTGCTCGCCAACTACCCCGGCAAAGATGGTCGACTCGGCAACGGTGTGGGGCTGGATACCCCCGCTTCGATAATTGCACTCTTACAGGCGCTGCGTGAAGGCGGTTACACCCTGGGAAAGCCCATCGATGGTCAGCTTGGCGTCGAGGCTGAAGGCCTGGTTGAAAACCTGGTCGAAGACGGCAGTGCACTCGTGCGCGCACTGCTGGCCTCGGTCACCAATAACATCGACACCCAAGACGCCCGCCCCGCCCTGCAAAGCCTATCGCTGGATGACTACAGTGATTACTTCGCCTGTTTGCCAGAAGAAAACCGGCGGGCCGTGCTGGCACGCTGGGGTGAACCCGCCAGCGACCCCAAGGTACGCGATGGGCGAATCATGATACCGGGCCTGCGTTGCGGCAATGTCTTTATCGGCATCCAGCCGACGCGTGGCTACAATATCGATGTCTCCGCCAGCTACCACGACCCGGATCTGGTGCCCCCGCACGCCTACCTGGCGTTTTACTTTTGGCTGCGTGAACACTGGGCCAGTGACGCTATTGTGCACGTTGGCAAACACGGTAACCTCGAATGGCTGCCGGGCAAAGGGCTGGCCCTGTCAAAACACTGCTGGCCAGAAATAGCCCTTGGCCCCATGCCACATCTGTATCCGTTTATCGTCAATGATCCCGGCGAGGGTGCGCAGGCCAAACGCCGCGCCCAGGCGGTGATCATCGACCACTTAACACCGGCAATGACACGGGCGGAAACTTACGGTGAGTTACAGGCTATTGAAGCCCTGCTGGATGAGTACTACCAGGCGCTGGGCCTGGATAAACGCCGCGCCGATTACCTGCAACAGCAAATCATCAGTCGCACCCGTGAAAGCCAGCTCCACACCGAGCTGGGGGTTGATGACAGGAGTGACGATACCACTACCCTGGTCAGGCTCGACGCCTATTTGTGCGAGCTGAAAGAATCGCAAATTCGCAGCGGCCTGCACATATTTGGCCGCTCACCACAGGGCGAAGCACGTACCGACACCCTCGCCGCGATGCTGCGTCTACCGCGTGGCAATGAGCGCGATAGCGATGCCAGCCTACTGCAGGCCATCGCCGACGACCTGCAACTCGCAGAGGGCTACAACCCACTGGAACACGACCCCGCCACACCCTGGTGGGGTACTAAACCCGCCTTGTTGGCGACGCTCGATTCACAGGTATGGCGCAGCACTGGGGACACCCGGGAACGGCTGGAGCAACTGGCAAAACAGTTGATCGATGCAGTGATCAGCCCCGATGGGTTGCCAAAAACAGTCGCTGTACTCGCCGGGCTAAAACAGACCGTCGCACCGCAACTGGACGCCTGCGGTGATGAGGAAATTCGCCAGACCCTGCGCGGCCTGGCGGGTCGGTTTGTCCCCCCCGGTGCCAGCGGCGCGCCCACCCGAGGGCGGCTCGATGTGCTGCCCACCGGGCGCAACTTCTTCTCGGTGGACACCCGTGCCATCCCCACCGTTGCGGCCTGGCAGCTTGGCCGACTGTCCGCAGAGGCTTTATTGGTTCGCCACCTGCAAGACCACGGCGACTACCCCCAAACCCTCGGCCTGTCTGTCTGGGGCACTGCCACCATGCGCACCGGGGGGGACGACATTGCCCAGGCGATGGCGCTACTGGGTGTGCGGCCAGTGTGGGCGGTTGGTTCAGGGCGGGTCAGTGGCTTTGAAGTCATCCCGGCGAGCCTGCTGGATCGGCCACGCATCGACGTTACGCTGCGTATCTCCGGCTTCTTCCGCGATGCATTTTTCAACGTAGTCACCCTGTTCGATAGCGCCGTGCAGGCAGTCGCCGAGCTGGACGAACCAGCCACCATCAACCCGCTGCGCGCCCGGATACAACAGGAGACCCAGCAGGCAATAGCCCAGGGAGTACCCGCCGATATAGCCCGGCACAACGCAGGCTGGCGGGTATTCGGCTCCAAGCCCGGTGCTTATGGCGCCGGTTTACAAGGCCTGATCGACGAGCGCAACTGGGATGACGAGGCCGACCTGGCCCGCGCCTACCGCAACTGGAGTGGTTACGCCTACGGTAAACAGGCTGCGGGGGAAGCCGCGCACGATACTTTCGGGCAGCGCCTTGGCAGCCTGCAAGTTGTGCTGCAAAACCAGGACAACCGGGAGCATGACATCCTCGATTCAGACGATTATTACCAGTTCCAGGGCGGCCTGCACAACGCCGTTAAAGTCGCCTCCGGCGCTGCGCCTGTCACTTACCTGGGCGACCACGCCAACCCGGCCGCACCAAAAATTCGCACCCTGAAAGAGGAACTGCAACGCGTTATTCGCTCACGGGTAGTCAACCCCAAATGGCTGGCATCCATTCAACAGCACGGCTACAAAGGCGCATTTGAAATGGCCGCCACCGTCGACTATCTGTTTGCCTACGATGCCACCACACAACTGGTCGAGGGCTACCAATACGAAATGGTCAGCGATGCCTATTTATTTGACGCACAGTCCCGCGCCTTCCTCGAACAACACAACCCCGATGCCCTGCGTGAAATGGGGGAGCGCTTGCTAGAGGCCATACAGCGGGATTTGTGGCATGACGAGCGAGGTTACCGCGAGCGAATTGAGGATTTGTTATTGGATCTAGAGCAAAGTATGGAAGGGAAAAGTGCGGGGTAATAGGTGATGAATAGGTAGACCTTGCTGTTCTATGGTATTACTGTTCAACGATTCTAATACACTTTTTTATATTGGTATTCCTTCATGCACACCGCTAATGGGCAAATCACCCTCCCGGCGTCGATCCACAAGGCATCGGAGCTTACAGAAGATAACCAAGCCCACTTTGACCCTAACGGGAACAAGACAACGCTGGGGTCTGTTAAAGATGACATTACTGCCAGCTTTGGCTTGTTCAAAGCGTCTGCGCAGGGAGATACCTTGTCAGCAATTGCCCAAGGCACCACTCACCGCTACCAGAAAACACTCGTATGACAACATTACCCGAATTTAAACTCGAAACCCATTTCTCAAAATGGGAATTTAAGGCGCGCCACCACATGACAGCCTCCGATGCAGAGAGCATGACGATGCGCGATCTGCTGGCAATGGCGACCCCCGAAGAGCGCGCAGAATTCGACAATATGTGGCTTGGCTATACCGAAACGTTTGGTGCCTTAGACCTGCGTGAAACCATTGCCTCCACCTATAAACACCGCACTGTCGACGATATTCTGTGCTTTGCAGGTGCCAGTGAAGGTATTTTTGCGGCCAATACCGTCCTCCTGGAAAAGGACAGCCACGCCATTGTCGTGACACCCAACTACCAGTCTCACGAGACATTACCTGTGGCGATCTGCGAGGCGACAGGGGTGCCTTTAAACCCAGACGATAACTGGTCGCTGGATATCGACCAGGTAGCCGCTGCCATAAGAGCGAATACAAAACTGGTCACCATCAACTTTCCACACAACCCAACCGGTGCAATTTTGTCGCTTGACCGCTACCACGCGCTGGTCGATTTATGCCGAAAGCACGGCATCTACATCCTGCATGACGAAATATTCAATGGCTTAGGTCCAACGGGCACAAAACACCTGCCGTTTATCGCCGATATTTATGAGCGGGGTTTATCGCTTAATGTCATGTCAAAATCCTACGGCCTGCCCGGGCTTCGAATAGGCTGGATCGCCTGCAAGGATCGCGATGTCATTGCAAAGATGGAACGCATGAAGCACTACCTGTCGATATGCAGCGCCGGCCCGAGTGAAAGGCTCACAAAAATCGCGCTAAACAATCGTGCAACACTGCTGGCACGAAGCTGCGCGATTGTCGATGAAAACCTGCCCAAGTGGGATGCGTTTTTTGCCCGCTACCCCGACTTATTTGACTGGCAACGGCCTGCGGGTTCCTGCATGGCCTTCCCACGCTATAAAGGGGCTGAAGGTGTTGAACAATTTACACGGTCTCTGGTAGAGAAGAGCGGTGTTTTGTTATTACCCAGCACCATTTACCGTTCAGATCTTGGTGCAACCCCCACCGATCGTTTTCGCCTCGGCTTTGGCCGCACCGGGCTGGATGCGGGGTTGGCGGCCATCGACGGACATATCATGCGTTATCGTGACGTAAAATAGGGCGACACAGGTCGGCTCAGGCATTACTCGCTGTGCGCAGCCAATCCGCAATTTGCACCGCGTAATACGTCAACACCCCGTCCGCTCCGGCGCGTTTAAACCCCATCATCGCCTCCATTACCACCGCCTGCTCATCCAGCCAGCCGTTCTGGCTGGCGGCCTTTAGCATGGCATATTCACCGCTCACCTGATAGGCAAATGTCGGTACGCCAAACTCACTTTTTACCCGGCGAATAATATCCAGATACGGCATACCCGGCTTAACCATCACCATATCCGCGCCCTCGCTGAGATCCAGCGCGACCTCATGCAGGGCCTCGTCTGAATTCGCCGGGTCCATTTGGTAACTGTATTTATTGCTCCCGCCCAGATTGCCCGCCGAACCAACCGCATCGCGAAACGGGCCATAATAGGCCGAGGCGTATTTCGCCGCATAAGAGAGAATGCGTGTATTGCTGTGCCCGGCCGACTCCAGTGCGTTGCGAATATCCACGATACGGCCATCCATCATATCGGAGGGGCCAACAATATCGGCCCCTGCATCCGCGTGGGAAACCGCCTGCTTAACCAGTACCTCAACGGTCTCATCGTTAACGATGTACCCGTGTTCGTTCATCAGGCCATCCTGGCCGTGCGCGGTAAACGGATCCAGCGCGACATCGGTCATAATGCCCAGTTGTGGGTAGGCGGCTTTCAGTGCGCGAATGGCGCGCTGCGCCAGACCTTCTGGGTCCCAGGCCGCTTCGGCGGTCTCTGACTTTGCCGCTGCGGGGGTTACCGGAAACAGCGCCATCACCGCAATCCCCCTGTCGACCACCTCACCCGCGTGCGCCAATAGCAAGTCGATACTCAGCCGGTTGACGCCGGGCATTGAAGCCACTGCCTCGCTGCGGCCTTCACCGTCGAGGATAAATACCGGGTAGATTAAATCGTCGGTCGTCAACGTGTTTTCGCGCATCAACCGGCGGCTGAACGCATCGCGCCGCATCCGCCGCATGCGGGTAAAGGGGTAGCTGCGATTGCAGGTATTGAGATCTGTGGCCACGTTAATCTCCCGGTGTGCTTATGGTGTATTATCCTAAATTAATCAGCGCCCGTGTGATTAACTTCACCAGTACCCCGTCGCTCCTCTCAATTTTCACTACAGATTACTATGACAGATCAATACTACGTTATCGGCAATCCCATTGCGCACAGTAAATCCCCTGAGATTCACCACCAGTTTGCCCAACAAACCGATCAAACAATGTGCTACGAACGGTTTCAGGCGCCTTTGGGTGAATTTGCCAGCGCATTTACCGGGCTGGTTGAGAGCGGTGTTCGCGGTGCCAATGTCACCGTACCGTTTAAGCAGGATGCTTTTCTATACTGTGATGCGATGAGCGGGCGGGCAACGCGGGCGGGGGCGGTTAATACGCTTATGATAAAAGAAAACGGCTCATGCTATGGCGATAACACCGACGGCGTGGGCCTGCTGGCTGACCTGGTGCAAAATCACGCGGTGACCCTGTTACAAAAACGCGTGCTGGTATTAGGTGCCGGTGGTGCGGTGCGTGGGGTACTGGCGCCGTTGCTGGCAGAAAACCCCGCTTGTGTAGTAATCGCCAACCGCACCCCAGGCAAGGCGCACGCATTGGCAGACGACTTTGCCGATCTGGGTGTTATTCAGGGGTGCGGTTTTGATGAGCTGGAAAAACCGCCGTTCGATTTGATCATCAACGGCACATCGGCAGGTCTTCAGGGTGATGTGCCGCCCATCGCGGCCAGTCTGTTATGCCAGGGTGGTGTCACTTACGATATGGTGTACAGCCACACCCCCACCGCGTTTGTACAGTGGGGTGAGCGCGCCGGGGCACGCCTGGCGCTCGACGGGCTTGGCATGTTGGTCGAGCAGGCGGCGGCGGCATTTTATTTATGGCGTGGACAGCACCCGGACACGCGCCCAGTTATCCAGGTGCTGCGCTAAGTGATAGAACTGGACCCACTCGCAGCGAATAAAAAATCACCCCGCAACCCGGTACTCACCGGCATATTGCTTATTACCGTCGGTGTGTTTGCCCTGTCGGTGATGGATGCGCTGGTCAAATGGTTGGTCACCGGCACCTATTCCCCCCTGCAATTGCTCGCGGTGCGTAGCTGGATCAGTATGCCAGTGTTCTTGCTTATGTCTTATTGGCAGGGTGGCTTTAGCGCTATCCGCACACAGCGCCTGCCCGCTCATCTCACCCGTGGCGTGATTGGCGTTTGCGCGCCGCTCTTATTTTTTTATTCACTGAAAAGCCTGCCGCTGGCCGACGCCGTGGCGTTATTTTTCAGCTCCACGTTTATTATGACCGCACTGTCAGCCCTGTGGTTGGGCGAGCAGGTTGGCAAACACCGCTGGGGTAGTGTCGTCGTGGGGTTTATCGGTGTATTGATCATCACCCAGCCGGGGGTGGATACATTTCGTATCGAAACCATTTACGTATTGCTGGCCAGCATCGCCTATTCCATTTTTATACTGAGTGGGCGCTGGCTTTCACGCACCGAGTCGACTTTTTCACTGGTGTTTTACTACAACCTGGTCGTGCTGGTGTTATGCAGTGCAACGCTGCCCTGGCAGTGGCAGGCGATGCCCGCTGATATTCTGTTGTTTATGATGGTATTCGCCGCGCTGGCACTATTGGGGCACTTTGCGCTCACTCATGCGTTTAGCCTGGCACCGGTGGGTGCTATTGCGCCCTATGAATACTCGGCGATGGTATGGGCAGTGGTCTTAGGGTTTTTGGTGTGGGGTGATATTCCCAGTATTGCGACGTTTTCCGGCATGTTGATTATTGTGGTGAGTGGTTTGTATTTATTGCACCGTGAGGCCTTGGCGCGACAGCGTGAGAAAGATCGGGAGTGAATTGGCCTACAGGGCTTCGTGTGCCTTTTAGGAACGTGCACGCAAGCCGCCATAAGTTACAAATATTACTTTTTAATGTTTGCACTGTTTTTTACGAGCTGATAACAAGCATTTATGATGAATACTGAAACAAGGCAGGCACCAGATAGGACGCGTTCCGCAGTTGTTGTGATTATCTTTACTGTGCTCGCACTGGCGTTTGGGGATGCAATTATTAAGGGAGCCAGTGCCAATTTTACACTCTGGCAAATTTTCTTTCTGCGCTCTGTGATCGTTGTGCCTATTCTCGTTGTGACACTCAAATCCAGTCGATGGCAAGCATCAGTCCGACCCCAGTATTTTTGGTGGACGGTGTTGCGAAGTGTGATGCTGACGCTAATGTGGGTTGCCTATTATGCCGCACTTCCTCACATTAATTTATCTGTAGCGGCAGCGGCATACTACACGCTACCGCTGTTCATCACGCTCTTCGCCGCCGTGTTTCTTGGTGACACTATCGGCAGATCTGGATGGCTGGCAATCGCGCTTGGGTTTGTTGGCGTTTTTATGGTGCTTCAGCCGCGAATCGATGATTTCAACTGGTATGCCGTTCTTCCCGTTTTGTCCGCTATTTTGTATGCCCTGGCCATGATACTCACCCGATCCCGTTGCAAATCGGAGAATGTCCTCGTGCTTTCTCTCTGGCTGAACCTCACAATGTTATTCACTGGTGCAGTAGCTACCCTGGCGCTGATGTTGGTTCAGCAAAATCCAGAGGTGGCTGGAGGGCAGAAGTTCCTTATCGGTCCCTGGTCAGCGATGGGCATTGAGGGGTGGGTGGTGATTGGTGTTCTCTCGGTGGCAATATTGATAGGGAGTGTAGGGGCCGCGTATGCCTACCAAAATGGCACGCCCGCCACAATCGCGACGTTTGATTTTGCTTACGTGGCGTTTGCCGTTTTTTGGGGAATAATCTTGTTTCAAGAGATTCCAAATGCCATTGGCGCGGCTGGCATGTGCCTAATCGTATTTGCGGGGATTCTTGCGATTCGCTCAAAGACAAACCGTTAGACCCCATGTATTAACTTGCACACAAGTCAATACATGATGTCTGATGTATTAGCCAATAATTGTTCCAGAAAAAAGCGTTCTGGAACAATTGGTTGCAAGTTAATACATATCAGGAACGTGCACGAAACAACTTCCGTTTTTATTATATTATTTCAGTAGTGTGTTATTTTTTAATAGCACACTTACGTCGACTCAGTTATAAGGCAAATTAATACATTTATTAATCCTGGCGTTTGTTTCATGCATGTGCTTAACGTTTACTTTATTTCTATGCAGGTAGCGTAGGGTGTTATAGGGTTTCTCTCGCGATGTTTTAGTGTATTTCTCTGTCTTTTTACAGAGTGAAGCTACCGCTTCTCGGCAACTGCTCCTGCGTTGCTCTATCTCCTGTATCCATACAGTCGTCGGCAACTGCTCCTGCGTTGCTCTATCTCCTGTATCCATACAGTCGTCGGCAACTGCTCCTGCGTTGCTCTATCTCCTGTATCCATACAGTCGTCGGCAACTGCTCCTGCGTTTTCAGCGTGCCACGAATTGCCCGCAAGTATTCCAGTACCAGGTTTTCGTTTTTATCATTCATCGTCGTTATCCGTGTTTTGTACTGATTACCCCACAAAAAAACACATTACCACAGCATCACTGCCAATAGAAAAAACACCCTGGGCGCAATTACTCAAACCGTGGCTGGAAAAAGGCTGAATAGTTGTCGGTTGTGGTAGAGGATAATCAACCGCACCCCGTATGAAGGTGTGGGCGACTGTAAAGTGCACCAGCGAAAATAAACCCTGATAGATCAACGTATATTCACCGGGCGCAAACAGCGCAACCTCACCACCAAAATCGACCCGCAACTGCTGGCGGGTTTGTAAAAAACTGGCGACCTCACCAAAATTGATCCACTCGTGGTCGCGGCGCCCGCCGAGAAAGCCTGTCAATGTCAATCGGCTTATCGAGAGTGGCTGAAGTGTATCCAGTGCATAGCCGAGATCGGAGAAGTCCTTTTCCACATCCAACAGCACGTCTAACTGTTGGTCACCTAACGAGTCTCCATCACCCAGGGATAGATGCGGAAAGTGGAAATCTTTTGGCAGTAGCGCCCGCCACTTTGCCCCACCGTCGACAAAGATTACAGGGCCATCCGGCCAGGTAGGGCAGTTTTCCAGCAGTGGCCCCACTAGCGTAATCGCAGCACCCGGTGCGCACTGCCGCTGGAATTTACTACGGAATGTGTTCAATTGATTGGTAGGTTTAACGCAGATCGAGTTGTTGCCAGCCACGCTCACTGGCGACTTGGGTGAGGTGATTATCGGCATTCACCGCCACGGGTATATCGACCCGCTCCATTAGAGGAATATCGTTGCGTGAATCGCTGTAAAAATAACTACCCTCCAGCGAATGCCCCGTCTCTTCTAACCAGGCATCAAGGTGGGTGATCTTCTCATCAGCAAAGCAGGCGGGGGGGATAAATACCCCGGTATAACGGTTGTCGATAACCTCGGGTATGCTGCACAGGTAGTGATCGACATTGAATAACTGTGCAAAAGGCTGCACACAAAATTGACTGCTGGCAGAGATAATAACCAGCGTGTCGCCTGCATCGCGGTGTTGTTGTAATTGCGCGTGTGTTTTGCTGGCAATCATCGCTTTACCCCGGTGTTCAAACCATGCCGAGCGCCATTCGAGCAGGGTTTCCATAGGGTGTTCCGTCAGCGGTTTGAGCACAAACAACATGTAATCGTCAATGTCGCCACCACCCGCTTCATATTGGCGGTCAAACTCGGCGATTTCCTCAGCAAAACGGCGGCCATCGTAGTGGCCTTGTTCGATCAGGTATTCAAACCAGGTGGTTTCGCAGTTACCGACAATTAATGTGTCGTCGAGATCAAACAATGCCAGTGCCATATATTTAAACCTTATAGTGTGTGGGCAGCGTACAATGTTAGCAGACCGTATTGATATTGTGATCTGTTTTGTGATTGAATCAATCCCAGTAAAATTCGCGAGACGGGCTATGATCGATTCAAACGGTTACCGGGCGAATGTAGGCATTATTCTGACCAATGGGGCCTCTGAGGTCTTTTGGGCAAAACGTATTGGGCACAACGCCTGGCAATTTCCGCAGGGCGGCATAAAAATGACCGAATCGCCGCAAGAGGCGATGTACCGGGAATTGCAGGAAGAAACGGGTCTGTTACCGGAGCATGTTGAAATAATGGGTTGTACGCGTGATTGGCTGCGCTATGATCTGCCGAAACGCTACATTCGACGTCACCAATTACCTATATGCGTTGGCCAGAAACAAATTTGGTTTATGCTGAAAATGCTGTGTGACGAGGCGTGTGTTGCGCTGGATGCCTGCGATAAACCAGAGTTTGAGCGCTGGTGTTGGGTGGACTATTGGAAACCCAGCAGGCAGGTTATTTTCTTTAAACGCGCTGTGTACCATCAGGCGCTTAATGAGTTGGCGCCGTTGGTGTTTGTTGAGTAGCCAAGAGAGCTGCCTGGTGTCTTTGCCCGAGGTCTTTTCCAGGCACTTGAGACATGAGCGCTTAACACGGATACGCACACCTACGACAAAATACGGTCAATATCACGCAAAAATACTGTCGCCGGTATTACCGTTATGCCCCGTCTACCTCCAGGCGATCTTTTCCGCCGTATACCAGCCACAGTGACGCCTCCGGGTAGTCTGCGCGGAATCTCTTAAGGCTCGCCAGTTGTTTTGGCGTAACCTGCCAAACCTATACCCCTATCACCCGATAGTGTGATCATCCCGCGTTTGCTTGTGGTACGGGTAAAGGCTTATATACTTCTTATGTAGACTACATTGCCGGAGAAAAAATAAGTATGAGTGCCGTTAATAAAGCGCGCCGTGTATCCCGTCGCACAGTCGTTAATGTGATGTTGTACATCGGTGTGCTGGCAATGGCCATGGTGACTTACTACGATTACCGCTCACGCAACGCGGCAATCCCTACGATAGAGGTATTCGAACCAGAACAGATTACAGCACTCAGAATACACCGGCCTGGCTACGCAACCATGGGTTTACAAAAAGTGGCTGAAGGTTGGGCCGTGGTTGACCCTATACACCGCGCCGCCATCCATTCACGTGTCGAGGCATTATTGTCACTGGCACAACTGGACAGCCAGTCAGGGTATGGAGCGAATGAACTGAATCTCGCCGAGCTGGGTTTGGGCACGCCGCAGGCGAGTGTTCATTTAAGCGCCGAGGCTGGCGCAATTTCGGTGCTGTTTGGGGGAAAAGGCCCTAACGATGTGCGCCGCTATGTACAAATTGGTACGCAGGTATGGTTGCTGGACGATGTGTTTCTACCGCTGTTAACAGGCGGATTTGGGGTATTTGTACAGCGTGATCTGCTGCCGACAGGCAAACAGTTATCCCGCCTGAAGACGCCTGACGGTGAAATAGACAATAGCGACATACTCAATCAATGGCAGGGGGCTAATGCGCTGGCGGTTGTGGCCACTGCCGGGCTATCACTCAGCGATGCCGCTGATGTAGTGCTCACGTTTACAGATAGCAGCGTACAATCGCTGCAAATGGCGCGTACTGATGAACACGTCGCTTTGCTACCTGAGGCAGCCGACTACGCGTTGTTACTGTCTGAATCGCAGGCGCTTGCACTAGGCCTTACTGAACAATAGCCCGACTGGATAAGAGTTTCCCCAATGCCTGAGCTACCCGAGGTTGAGACCACCCGCCGTGGTATTGCGCCGCACCTTCTGCAACAAACAGTAAGCGATATTGTGGTGCGCCAGCGCCAGCTACGCTGGCCGGTGCCGCGCAGCTTGAATGCCCTGCAGGGCGCCGTGGTGCTGGCGGTGGAGCGACGTGGTAAATACATCCTGCTGCGCAGTGACCCTGGCACCGCTATCCTGCACTTGGGTATGTCGGGCAGCTTGCGCATTGTGAGTGCAGGTGAACCCTTGCGAAAGCACGACCATGTGGATCTGTTTTTGTGTAGTGGCAACAGCCTGCGCCTGCATGACCCACGCCGTTTCGGTGCACTGTTGTGGACAGCTAAAGACCCGCTCCAGCACAAACTATTGCACGCGCTGGGGCCGGAACCGCTGGGTGATACGTTCGATGGCGAGCATTTGTTTGCCCATTCACGCAAGCGCACACTGGCGGTCAAGTCATTTATTATGAACAGCAGTGTGGTGGTCGGTGTGGGTAATATCTACGCCAGTGAAGCCCTGTTTATGGCGGGTATCCGCCCTACCACTCCCGCCGGTAAAGTCAGCCGTGCGCGCTATTGTGCGCTGGCTGGGGCGATTCGCCAGGTGCTGGGTAATGCGATTGAAGCCGGTGGCACGACGCTGCGCGATTTTGTCAATCCACAGGGTGCCCCCGGTTATTTTCAGCAATCGCTGTATGTCTACGCACGCACC
This sequence comes from Gammaproteobacteria bacterium, assembly GCA_965277715.1. Lineage (GTDB taxonomy): Bacteria > Pseudomonadota > Gammaproteobacteria > JBCCGL01 > JBCCGL01 > JBCCGL01. The sequence goes on along the minus strand of OZ255836.1, from coordinate 2,574,649 downwards.
GGGGAACCCTGTCGGCAATGTAAAGCCCCTATCAAGCACAAGGTGATTGGTCAGCGCGGCTCCTTTTTCTGTGCCATTTGCCAGCCGGCGCGTTGATCGTTCCGACTGGTTCCCTCATAACTGGTAAATTGCGTGTAGTGATCTACCCTCACTGGTAACCACTCAGTAATTGATACCAACTATGTATAGGCCACAGCCCAAGTATCCACCGACAGTACCTGAAGTACACCTTGACGAGAGAGGGGAACGAGGTGGCGCTGAGACTGTGCATGTCACCTTTCTCAATAACACCATTGAGCTACCGAATTTACCGGAGGTCGCCTGGAAAGTGCGTAGAGCAATGTTGAACCCGGAAATTGGTATTCGGGAGATAACCACCATTGTGCAGAATGATCCGGTGATCAGTGCCCGTTTGGTTCAGGTGGCCAATAGTCAGCTATACCGTGGCATGCACAAAATTGACAGTTTGCGTACGGCTGTTGTGCGGATCGGGCTGGATTCGACGCAGAACCTGATAGCGATGATCGCGATAAAGCAGTTGTTTCGGGCAGACACGGCGTTTGTTAAAGAGCGCCTGAAAACGTTGTACGAACACAGCACGACGGTCGCGGCACTGTGCGAAGTAGTTGCCGACAAACTGTCATACCTCGACCCCGAGCGCGCAACACTGTGCGGTTTATTGCACGATATTGGTGTGATACCCATACTCAATCAGGTTGATAAAAAAGCGAAAATCATCGATAGCGCAGAGCAGTTGGAAGAAACCACCGATAATCTGCGCGTGCACATTGGCAGTTGGCTATTAAAACAGTGGAACTTCGATAGTGAAATAATCAATGTTATACACCAGACGCGCAATTGGCGGCGCGATACACCAGGCCAGGCGGATTATTGCGATATTGTGAACTGTGCGCTACTGCTGGAACCGACCATAGGGGGCGCAGCAACGTCTCTGCCGAGTATTTACGATTTGCCACTGGGTGCCAAGCTCGCCGAAAGCGGATTGGTGATTGTTTCCCATGAGGATTTTGTCGAGGAAGTGGGCGATAAAATTGAGTCGATACGTGCGATGCTGGGGTAACCGGTTTTCATTGGCGTTGTTGTGCGCCGCCGTTGGGTTACTGCATTACTTGACTAATATAGTGGTGCTATGGTGAGTAAAAACAACGCAGTTCTGGGGGGCTTGTGGGTTAACCCTTCGTGTAAAACGAATCACTTCTTGGTTTTATACAAATTCTCCTGAAGCCTACCTGTCTGGCAGACTTGCTCAGCACTCGCTGTGAAATATCCGGGCTAACTGGCCACCTGCTGGCCTGCCTCTTTCACCCGCTTATCCCGGTGTGACACCATACACGTGTAAAGATCGGTGATCATCTTGCTACCGGTTTTCTCGAACAAAAACGGCAACAGCGCGTGCACCAGGCAAACACTGGCAGCAATCAATAATTTCACACCAAACGTGCCCGCCGCCAGCAAGTGTTCAAGATAGGTTTCACCCACACTGGCAGGGTGGTCGGTTAACAGTTTTAACATGTGTGCATTCTCCCGATTGTTTTTTGAATAGTAGCAATCAAACGCAGGAAATTTGTCCCATAATTTTCACGCTTAGTGCTATATTTGGGATAATTTCCCAAATTATCTGTTTAAATAAAAATTATGTCACTGGATCGCCTGGATGTCCGCATTCTTGAACTACTGCAACACAACGCCGAGCTACCGCTGGCGGACATAGCCGAGCGTGTGGGCCTGAGTAAGAACCCTTGCTGGCGAAGGATTCAGAAGTTGCAATCATCGGGCCATATCAGGCGCCGGGTGGCATTGCTGGATGCGAAGAAGCTGAATGTGGGGGTCACTGTGTTTATTAACGTGCGCACCAATCAACATAACAGCGAGTGGTTACAGACGTTTTCTGCGGCCGTGGCAGATACCCCGGAAATCGTTGAGTTTTATCGTATGAGTGGTGATGTCGACTATATTCTGAAAGTCGTCGTGCCCACTGTCGAGGCATTTGATAAGGTGTATAAGCGCCTGATCGCCCGCGTTGATATTTTTGAGGTCAGCTCGTATTTCGCTATGGAAGAGCTGAAAAATACCACCGTTTTACCGCTGGGGTACGTTAGTGCATCGTCAATGTCGAATTGAGGAACTATTACTTGCAACGGTCTTAGGCCACTTTAAACCTAAATTCCGCAGCTGAATCTACTGCGACCACCTGATGCACAGAATCCAAAGCGCTTTTACCAGCATTTCAGCTTCACCTGTAGAATGCCTACAGGATGGCTAAAATGCTGGTAAAAACACTTCATCTTCAGCACCTTAGACGCCCTCGCTACCGCCTAAACCCGACAGACTCCCGATATGTATTAACTTGCAACTAATTGTTCCAGGGCGCTTTTTTCTGGAACAATTATTGGCTAATACATGGGGTCTAGTAGCCGACGTAGCCAGCAGGATAACCAGCCAACCCTAAGTAGGCGTGTGTAGTGGCCGACACATTGGCCCCACCCGGTCGTGAGTCAGGAATTAAAAAGGGTGAATTGGTTTGCTCGGTTAACAGGTTGTTGTCGGCATCGTAGTCGTACACAGTGATGGTGTGGGTTTCAAGTGCACCTAAAACATAGAGATGCTGATTATTGCTGAGGAAAAAACCATCTTTTGTATCTGGCCTGGACGTGCCACGACGAACCAGCGATTGTCGGTGCGCGAGATTAGTGCCATTTACCAGAAATGTGCTGACTGTATTGGCGGTAAAACTGGGTACGGTTAAAAGACTGTTGTCCGCGTTCAGCCAGGTCCAGCAAGCCTCTACACCAAAGCCCGGCACCATGGCGGTGCCGCTGGGGATGGAGTTACCGTTAGAACTGAATACGTTAGTACTGTTCTGGGTGTTCAGTATTGTTACGCTTGAATTGGCAACGTTGCTTGCAATATTAAAATTCGCCACATAAATATTTTGATTATCAGAACTCCAGGAGAACCCAATGCTGCCTGAAACACCGGTCTGCTGAAAAAAGCGCTCGTTCTGCAGGCTCAGGGTTGTACCCGTTATGTTGACATCGTACAGATAGGTGCGGCTGGGGCTCTGGAAAGTAGTATTGGCAAGCCCGGTAAAGTGTGGAATTCCCCAGGTAGTGACTGCCACCATGCTGCCGTTGGGACTGAACGATACCTGTGAGGGGCCACCGTATATTGGGCTGTTATAGGTGGCAGGTGTACCCAGTGACGTCAATACGCCGTTGGCGAATGTGTACAGTGACAAATTCCGGGCTGTCGAGGTGGCGAGACTCCCGTTAGTACCATTCCCCAACATCTGGTCATTTTGATCGAAGCAGTTTGCCAGCGAAGTGGCTGGGGCAGCATTTGTGCTGCCTAACATATCACCCGCGTCACATAATGGATTGCTGTGTTGATTGGCCACCAGTACCCATGTGGTTGTCCCGTTGCTGTGGTAGTCAATGCTGACTGGGCGGATACCGTTTGAGTCTATATTTTGTACACCGGCGGTTGTCGCATCCTGATCAACCCGTGTTAACAGGCCATTAGTTGCAATACTAAAAACACTGATACTGCCGTTGTTGTTCACGCCGGTTGATAATTCACCGGCATTAACGACCAGCAGGTGATTACCGATAACACGAATCGAGGATTGCCCATCAAAATCACCCTCGTCAGCGTCACCTAACCCACCGGTAGGGAATGAACCAACCTGGGTTAGCCCGCCACCCGATTGAATCTCAAATGCCACAACATTGTTACCGGCGGCATTATTCGTACTACTGTACAAATGTGTTTGATTCACTACTGCAGTGCTTGCATTGTTGCCACTGCCACCGCAAGCAGCCAGCAGTGATGCAAACGATATGAGAATAACAAATGGAAGTTTTTTTAAGATCAGCATAATTCTTACTCTTAAATATCTAAATAAAAGCCAGGAGTCTGTCGGGTTTAGGCGCCCGTAGCGGGCGGAAAGATTGATTAGGGTTATTTTTTTGCACCCTTGCGAAAGAGTGGATGGGCAGTGGGTATCGCGGGGCATGGCCATTTTCTACGATTTGCATAATTTCTTGTAAGTACGCAGTCACGGTATCGTCTACAGACAGGCTATCCTGAACGCAGGGCTTATGCAACCACCTGAATGTTTCGACCGCCTGGGTGTAAGTACATGTGAACATTGGTGAAATCGGCCCAGTGGCGGTATTGAAACTTATCCCCGCCCCCGGTAGGGCGCCACCCCCTGATCGGGGAGCCATACACCGGCAGGTAATTCACCGTGTTGAAAAAAGACATCGATCGGTATGCCGCCACGTGGATACCAGTAACCGCCAATACGCAGCCACTTAGGCGTTAGTTCATCGATCAAACGCCGTGCAATTGAAACCGTACAGTCTTCGTGAAACGCACCATGATTGCGAAACGAGGTGAGAAATAGTTTCAGCGATTTGCTCTCCACCAGTTTTTTCTCCGGCACGTAGTCGATCACCAGATGGGCAAAATCCGGCTGCCCGGTCATCGGGCACAGGGAGGTAAACTCCGGCGCGGTAAAGCGCACCAGGTAATTTACTCCGGCCTGCGGGTTTGGCACTGTTTCCAATACGGCCTCTTCAGGGCTTTGTGGCTGCACGGTATCACCACCGAGCTGTGTCAGGTTCTGATAGATGGTCTGTTCGTTCATAATTAAAAACCGCGTTGGTTACCCCATAGTTGGACATGCAGTTGTGGCAGCACCCGCACACCGTACCACTGTCGTTCATTGACCGTAGCGACCAGCCAACGCATTTTTTCGTTGAGCTGTTTTTTATCGACTGGCGCATTACCGCTATGGGTATTGCACGGTTGCAGTGTCAACGGAAGGTGCGGGTATTCGCTGTGGCGCTGGCCCGCCCAGTGCAGGTCATTGGCGTCGTCGATGACTATTTTCAGGTTAACAGCGGTTTTATCGCCCGCCGCTGTAATGCAGTCGTGTAGCTTTTCAGCCGAAAAAACCATCCCGGAAGACGGCGGTTTGGGGCTGAGGGTCAACACATCCAGTGCGCTAAACCAGGTTTGCGATACGCTGCCCTGGGTTTCCAGGGCAAAGCGATAGCCGCGTTCAACGCCAAGCGCGATAAGTGCTGCCAGTGGTTGCAGTGCGGGGTTGCCACCCGATAAGGTGACTAACAAGGGCGTGCCACCGCTCAGCGCCTCTATTTTTGCCAACACCTGCTGCGCGCTCATACGCGACCACTGGTCGCGATAACGTTTTTCAACCGCATACAGGGTGTCGCACCAATGGCAGTGGAAGTCACAGCCACCGGTGCGCACAAACACGGTTGGTGTACCAATCAAGGCCCCTTCGCCCTGAATCGTCGGGCCGAAAATTTCACTAATGGCAATGCTGCTCACGGTCTGTACTCAGCCTGGGATTTTGGTGTTTCAGAAACGCGCACAGCGCAGACCTCTGGCCAGCGCGCGGCACACCATTGGTAGAAGGTATACGCCAGGTGCTCGGCGGTCGTTCGCCTGTCGTCGAACACCTCGTTCAAGTGGCGGTGGTCGACTTGATCGTCGAGGTAGTGTTTAAAGGCATCCAGCTCGCGGTAATCGCGCACAAAACCGTGCGGGTCGAGCGTGGCTGATGCCAATTCAACCGTCACCGTATAGTTGTGCCCGTGCAGGCGCGAGCAGGGGTGATCCTGGGCAAGGCCAAACAATTGATGGGAAGCGGAGAAGTGGAATTCTTTGCTGATACGGAACATATCAATGTCCTCGCCCACACTTTTCCGGTGTGTGGTGGTCATTGACAGCCTGTTGCCAGAAATCCGTGTCAGCGTATTGGGTGGGGTCGTCGATCCCGGCCAGTGCAAAGGCTTCCCGGCGCTCGACGCAGGTGCCGCAGCGGCCACAGTGTTGCCCGCCCCCCTGATAGCATGACCAGGTGTCGGCAAAGGGCACATTCAGTGCGGCGCCCTGGCGAACAATCGCGGCCTTATCCACTGTTACGAACGGTGCCAGTAGTTCGACTGCCTGCACACCATCGAGGGCCTTGTTCTGCATAGTCTGGAAACTATCGATAAAGCCGGGGCGGCAGTCCGGGTAGATAAAGTGATCACCGCCATGCACTGCAATCGCCACGGCATCGCAGCCACGCGAAGCGGCCACGCCAAAGGCGATGGTTAGCATGATGGCATTGCGATTGGGCACTACCGTCACCCGCATTGTCTCCTGTTGGTAGTGGCCTTCGGGGACATCAATATCGTCGGTCAGTGCCGAGCCACTCAACAGGCGGCCCACTGCGCTGATATCAATAAGCTCGTGTGCCACGGATAACGCACTGGCACAGCGTGCAGCGTATTGCAGTTCAGTGGTATGGCGTTGCCCGTAGTTAAACGAGAGCAATAAATCGATCTGTGTTTCGAGTGCCATTTTGTGGGCGAGCGTCACCGAATCCAGCCCGCCGGAGCAGACGACCAGCGTCTTTTTCATAGGTATTCCTCAATCGAAAGCGAAACAGGCTGTCGATCAACAGTGCATTGAGAGCGTGTCGGTAAAAATACCACCTGTCCGAACCGGGTTGCCAGTACGACTGGGTGGTTGCCGGGTATTTTATACTGAAGCTGCGAGGCTGTCCGGTTCCGGTTGTGCAAAACAATGTGGCTGCAGCGACCATACCCCATCCTCGACGGTGAGCAGCAGGCACCGTGGCCCGCCCTGATTGCGTACTAACCCGGCGGCACCGGGGTTGATTACCCACGGGGTTTGGGTTTTATCGGTTAATTGTTTATGCGTATGCCCATACACAATAGCGCGTGCCTCAGCGTATGCTGCCCGCAATGCAGTGTGGCTGGGCTGGCGGTTACCAAAACGGTGGCCGTGCTCAACGGCAATCGTGCCGCTGGGCAGGTGAATCAATGCACACTGGGGCAGGTATTTTGTGTGGCGTTTTTGCCGTGATGACCACAGCCCATAAGCATCGTTGTTCCCGGCCACAGCAATCGTGCATAAACGTGGGCGCATGTGCTCAAGCACCTCTTCATCCATGACATCACCGGCGTGGATGGCAATATCACACGCGTTGATCAGCGCGAGGATACGCGGGTCGATATGCGCGTGGGTGTCTGAAACCAGGGCGATGTGTAAGCGTGTTTGTTCAAAGGTGTATATCTTAGGTTTCACGTTTGCGCTTTTCCTCTTCGCTCTGCCAGCGCGCTATCTCCGCCTGCTTGCGGGCTTGGAGAACGTCACGGCGCGCTTCTACGCGGCTTTCAATCGCGCCCTCCCGCACGGGAATGCTGTTCTCGCCAAACAGCACTTGTTTTAATAAACGGTAGCCAAACTGCAATAGGGCGACATCATCGACGAAGGTATCGATTTCGGCATCATCGAGTGCGTAGTTATTTTTAAATGCCTCGCTTGAGGCGAAACGGCGAAACCGGTCAATGTCGTAACACACCATAAAAAACAGTTGTAGGCTCAATTCTGAAGGGCGGCCAATGGCGGGGCCACTTGAGCGCTTTTTCAACATAATCCGGTAGTATTCTCGGTTTAGTGTGTCGTAATCCTCTACGCCCTGGTCTTTACGGTAGTCGTCAAAGCTGATTTCTCTGGGTTCCAGATGCCCCAGGCAGTGGTCTTCTTTTACCAGTACGTAGTGGTGTTCATCCGCCTGGGCATCTTTGCGTTTCATTGATAACAGCCCTACCGGGTAGTAGCGGCAGGCGGTGGGGCGATCCTGGTATACGCTGCAACCTTCATCGGTCATCAGCTTGCAGGCACCGGCATCGGTGGTGCGCAGCTTCACACCGGGTACGCCGTGCCCGTCCAACTCAAACGGCACGGTGTAATTGTTGAGAAATTCACTGGAGCTGATACCCAGGTTATTTTTCAAACGGATAATGTCATAGGGCGCCAGGGTGACATCGGCTTGCATACAGCATTGGTTCCAGCAGTCGATGCCTTTGCGGCAGTTGAAACGAATTTTGTCGTCGCCGTCGAGCTGCATGGGCGCTATTGGACTTTTGTGTGGAATATCGAAGGTGTTGTCAGTCATGTTTCGTTTATGTTGATAGAGGGTTAAAGTGCCGTGGCACCGGGGATCTGTTGCGCAGCACGGTCGAATGTATAAACAGTTTGTAGCGGTGTGGCGGTTTTTTTTGCGTAACCATGGGATTTATTGATCAATAAGGCATCGGCAAAGTCGGCGTGTTTTTTCCTGCCGTTGACGAAGACAGGTGTCGCTTTGCGGTAGGCGTATAATGCACGCCACACGGCTTGTTCGTCTTCAAAACAAAGCGTGGGCTCCTCGAATAATGCATTGATAACGGTGATAACAGCCATCTTGTCCAGGCAGTATTTTTTTCCTGTGAGTGCCTGGACGGTTTCCACCAGCACCACATCGGTGATGAGTACTTTGTGAGAGTTTGTTATCAGCGTAGTGGCTTGCGCTGATTGGGTGGCATCATCATTGAGCAGATAGCGCAACAACACATTGGTGTCGATGGCGATCATTCGTCGATTGCACTGTACAGTGATTGTCTCTCACTGCTATAGATAGCCCCTGTGACGTTGGCGAGAATACCCTGTGCCGCACCGGGTACTTTTTTGATAATGGTAATCTGGCCACCAGCGACAAAACTCTGGTATTCATCACCTGGCTCAATGCCAAGTGCTTGGCATTGATCAACCGGCAGTGTAATTTGTCGCTTTGAACTGACCTTTGGCATGGCTTTCTTTACTATTTCAATATTTGTAAAGAATAAGTGAGCGCATGGTTTCTCTCAAGCGGTAAATGTATTTTGTACGCCTTAATCTTAAATTAATTCTATGCACACTATCTCATCGTTTGATTTTTCCCGCCTGCCAAATATCAGCGGCCACCGTGGTGCTAAGGGTTCTGCGCCGGAAAATACCCTGGCGTCGATGCGTGAAGCGGCGACGCTCGGGGTTACCTTTGTCGAGTTTGATGTCAATCTGGCGGCGAATAATGAGGTAGTGGTGTTTCACGATTTTGAGCTGGATCGTTGCACCGATGGCAGTGGGCTATTGCAGGCACACGATTATTCTACGCTGTCAAAGTTAGACGCGGGCAGCCATTTTTCGGCGGCGTTTGCCGGGGAGAGGATTCCGCGTTTTTCTGAGGTAATTGCACTGCTGGCAACATTGAATATGGGGGCCAATGTTGAAGTGAAGGCGATCCAGGGCAACGAGTGGGCGACTGTGCTGGCGACGGCGGCAATTATTCGCCAGTGTTGGCCGCAAAACCTGCCCCTGTTAATGTCCAGCTTTAGCGAAACGGTGATGGATTTGTTGGCGGAGCACCTCGCTGAGGTTTCCCGTGGTTGGTTGGTTGAGACGATACCCACAGATTGGCGGGAGAAGCTGCAACGGTTTGGTGCTGCTTCGTTGCATTGCGGGGATGAAACGCTGCAACAACGACACCTTGAGGCGCCGTTACAGGCGGGTTACCCCCTCTTGGTGTATACCGTGAATGAGCGCCAGCGCGCTGAGCAGTTGCTGGCGTGGGGTGTTGCCTCGGTGATTTCAGATCATCCCGAGCGTATGATCGATTTGAATCGGCAGTAGTAAAATCGATGGCAATAAAAAAGGGGCGCGAGGCGCCCCTTATGTGTGCATTACAAGAAAAACCTAATCCCAGTATTTTTTGTGGATAAAGTGATCGACGGCCAGTTTTCCAGGGCCGTGTAACAAGGTTACCAGCAACATAATGCCCCAAACGATGTGTTGTTCCAGGCCCGCCTCGTGCAAATCAGGAAAGGAGAGAACCGCGACGATATTGAGTACCGTCAGGGAAAGGGCCGCAAACCGGGTGGCCAAGCCCAACACCAACAGAATGGGGAAAAGCAACTCTGCGCCAGTTGCCATATAGGCGGCGATGAAGGGCGGCAATATGGGCACGCTATAGACGTATTCAAATAACTGAACGGTTTGATCCATATTGGCAATTTTGGTTTGCCCGGATTTCCAGAAAACATTGGCCACATATACGCGTAGCACCAGGTCAATTAACGGCGTGGCGAAGGTTAGCAGGCTAATCGCGGGTTTTACGATATTGCCCAGAGTGGTTATAAGTGACATGCGTTTTTCCTCAATTATGTTTTTAATCGTATCTTTCTTATTAATTTAGCGTAGATTTACGTTTTGACCAGAAGCGCATTAATCCAACCATAAATCGGTCAGCACCCCATTGCTCAAAAAATGGTTCAAGGCCATGTTCAAATCAAACGAGCTATCTTCATCAACGGCCTGTTCGACTGCAAAACCCAGCGTTTGTTCAGCGGTGAGTGAGTTGATAAACGCAAATTCAGCGCTGTTTAGTGGTTCAACTGAAACCTCCAGTAAGGGCCGGTGAACCAGTGTGTATTCTCCACCAGAATCCAGATTTACACCAGTGCCTTCGCTGTCGTTTTGTTGTTGGCTAAACGACCAGATAGTAAAAATTGGGTGGCGCGATTGCAGTAGGGTCACTGACGGCGCGATGCTAAAACGCAAATCAGCGTAGCGTGCGGTCGGTATTTGTGCCAGCTTATTTTGGGGGATAGCAGCCGTGTCTGCGGCGTGAAATGCACAGTGACAGGCCCAGTCCAGGCGGGCCATATCGGCCAGATAAGGCAGGCTTGCAGCCGCCTCGAAGCCGCTGAGAAAGTTGCCAAACTGATCGCCGAAGCTGTGCAGATTGCCATCGGTAGAGGGGTGCTGGCGAATATAGCTATCGGCGGCGTAGTTGAAAAAGCCCTCGCCGACTAATGTATTGACCACCGGATGTATGTCTTTCAGTGCCTGGGTGAGGCTTAGAAAGTAATTGTTGCGGTAGACTTGTAGCAGCCGCTCGCTGGAGAATTTTCCCGTGCAGATACGCGGGCCACTTATCTGTGCTGCGTCACTGAGAAGGTCGGTGGCGAAGCCGCGTTGCAATTCAGGCAACGAGGGCACAACGCTCGTCCATCATTGATTGTGCCCGCGATGACTCGGCGAGCAGTGTGTCGAGGCTGGGAATCCCGCTGTCCCATTCCACCAGCGCGGGTTTTTCACCGAACCGATCCAGTGCAAACCCAAATAACTGCCAAACGTCTTCGGCAACACTGGCGCCGTGGTTGTCGATGAGTATGTCGACCCCATCGTGGCGGTTTACAGCAAAACCGGCGAGGTGGATCTCACCCACATGGTGAGAGGGGATGTGCTCGATGTAGTGCTTTGCATCAAAATGGTGATTGTGCGCACTGACATAGATATTGTTAATGTCGACCAGCAAACCGCAACCGGTGCGCCGGGCAATTTCTACAAAATACTCCCACTCCGGGATGCTTGAATGGGTATACGTTAAATAGCTCGACGGGTTTTCGATGAGGATCTGGCGTTGCAGGTAGTCCTGCGTTTGTATTACGCGCTCACAGAAATGATGTAACGATTCCTCTGTGTAGGGCATTGGCAGCAGGTCGTTAAAAAACTGGCCATCGATAGAACCCCAGCTTAAATGTTCAGATACCAGGCCGGGCTGAAAGCGTTCGATGAGCGATTTGAGTTTGTGTAGATGGCGTTGGTTGAGTGGGTCGATGCTGCCCAGTGATAAACCGACACCGTGCAGGCTGAGTGGGTAGTGTTCCCGGCATTGCTGCAAGTAGTGGAGCGGGGCGCCGCCATCGCCAAAATAGTTTTCTGCGTGTGCCTCCAACCAGGCTACGGGGGGCGTTTGCTCGACGATATCACGGTAGTGAGGGCCACGAAGACCAATCCCGGCCGCAGCCGGGATTGATGATCGAATTCGCTCACCAGGTGAGCGGAGGGACTGCATTAGCTGGCGGTGTTGCTACCACCTGTCAGGCGTTCACACATACCTTTGGGTACCAGCAGCCAGGCGTCGGCCTGATCGTCTTTGGTCGAAGTGCCTGCGCATGCGCTGGTGGCGGTCTGGCAGTCGTTGTTACCGGCTTTGACGACGCCGTAGCATTTTTCCATATCAGCGGCAGATACATTGGTGGTCACCGCGCTCATGCCGACAGCAACCAGACCGGCGAGTGCCGCCGCGGCGGCTTGATTACGTTTGCTCATAGTTGAGACTCCTGATTAGTGTTGTTTAATAAATACCGCCATTATTCGGAGACGGATAATCCGCGTACTGTTTAGCACATGGTTTTTACCTAAGGCTTTTACCCGAGGTTTTTATCCATAGCTCTTCACAGTATATGCCAAAAGATTGGTAGCCTTAAGAGTAGTGATGCTGAAAATAGTTCCGGCGATTGCGTCAGGTCGTGTGTCTACGCGCTATTTTGTGATGGGATTGTCAAATACCCTGGTCAGACCCGGGTGCAATCTGTGGGGGCTTATTGTGAAATACCCAGGTTAATAGTGGTGTGTGGATTTTATCCTGCGTTGTCATTAAACAGTCACAATTGTATCGTTTAATACGGCCCTGTCTTTTTGCTCAGGATTAATTATTTATGCTATTGCGCCGCCTCTCCAGAATCACCTATGTGATGTAGTGATATCCAGGTTTTGAACGATACAAAGATGCCGCAAGCTGTATTAATTGTAGACGATGAATCATCGATCCGCGAGATGATTGCCTTTTCACTTTATCGTGAAGGCTTTGCGGTTTATGAGGCAGAAAATGCCGAGACAGCCTATCAGCTTATCTGTCAACAGTCGTTTGCCGTGGTATTGATCGACTGGATGATGCCGGGTACGAGCGGGCTGGCGCTTATTCGCCGTATCAAGCGCGATAAGCACCTCGCTGCATTGCCGGTGATTATGCTGACGGCGAAATCGGAGGATTCAGATAAAGTGCTGGGGCTGGATGCCGGTGCCGATGACTACGTGACCAAACCGTTTTCACCCGCTGAGTTGCTGGCGCGGATCCGTGCGGTCACCCGGCGCAGCCAGCAACCGGAAGACGATGCCAAGCTGCGATTCGATGCAATGGTGCTCGATATGGCAGAACATCGGTGCACCATCGGTGAGGCGGTTGTGTCGCTGGGGCCAACAGAATTCAAGCTGTTACATTTTTTTCTGAGCCATATAGGGCGCGTCTATTCACGCGGGCAGTTGCTCGACCATATCTGGGGACACAACGCTTATGTCGAAGAACGCACTGTCGATGTGCATGTGCTGCGCCTGCGCAAGTCACTTAAACCGTTTGGCTTCGAGACATTTTTGCAAACGGTGCGTGGTGTTGGTTATCGTTTTTCAGCCAGCTAGCGGTTATCCAGGCTTTATAAGCCATGAGTAACGGCTGGCGTAGCGAGTGTTGGCGCTTATGCTGGGTGCTGCTGGTCTGTACCTTGATAGCGCTTATCAGTGGTGCCTGGGGCGTGGTTTATGCCTTGGGTTTGGCGCTATACAGCGGCTATCACCTGCGGCAGATGTACCGCTTTGAGCGATGGCTCTCCACAGGGGCGAGAAAGTCGCAGCTACCGGAGAGCCGGGGCGCCTGGGAGGCGATCATCGGCCACGTTTACCGTATTCAGCAGAATAGCCGCAGCCGTAAAACGCGCCTGGTTGCTATGCTGGGGCGTTTCAATGCATCGACTGAAGCGTTGCCCGATGCCGCAGTCGTCTTGCGCACCAATGGGGATATTGATTGGGCTAACACCGCCGCGAGGCATGTACTGGGCATTCGCAATCCGCAGGATATCGGGCAACGTATCGATAACCTGTTGCGTTCGCCGGATTTTCGGCGTTACCTGTCGCAGGCCGATTTTTCCACTAGCCTGGAAATTTGCTCGCCGGTGCAGCCGTCGATAGTGCTCTCGGTGCGTGTGGTTGCGTATGGTGATGGCCTGCGTTTGCTATTGGCGCACGATGTGACCATTGCGCACCGTCTGCAGCAGATCCGGCGCGATTTTGTTGCCAATGTATCGCATGAATTAAAAACGCCGCTGACAGTGGTTCTGGGGTATACCGAGGTGTTGAGTCAGGAGCAGGGGCTACCGGTTGCGGTGAGCAAAGGTTTGGCCTCGGTCGACCAACAGGCGCGGCGTATGTCACGCATTGTCGATGATTTACTGTTGCTATCAAAAATGGAGTTGGAAAACCCGCAGGAGGTTGAGTGGGTATCTGTCGATGTGAGTCGTTTGTTGGGTTCGCTGCGTGAGCAGGCGCTGCTGTTGTGTGGTACTACCGGGCATCAAATTGATCTCAGTGTGGACGATAGCGTGACGATTATGGGTAACCCGGCGGAGCTCAGTAGCGCGTTTTTCAATTTGATTGCCAATGCTATTCAGCATACACCGGCCGCCACGCATATCGATGTGGTGTGGGAGATGCACAGAGGGGCGGCGCGATTGCTGGTGCGCGACGATGGGCCTGGTATTGCAGCGCAACACTTGCCGCGTTTGACTGAGCGTTTTTATCGTGTCGATGCGGGGCGTTCGCGCAATAGCGGCGGTACGGGGTTGGGGTTGGCGATTGTTAAGCATGCGGTGGAAAATAATGGTGGGTTTTTGGATGTGGAAAGTGTGCCGGGTAGTGGTGCTGTTTTTATATGTACTTTTCCACTTGAACATATGCAGGTCTAGACTCCGTGTATTAACTTGCCCACAAGCCAATACATGATGCCTGATGCATTAGCCAATAATTGTTCCAGAAAAAGGCGTTCTGGAACAATTGGTTGCAAGTTAATACCTATCAGGAGTCTGGCGGGGTTGAAAAATAGATTTATATAAATAATAAAAAAATTAATACGCTTAAAATGAATGAGTTATGTGTGTGGAATTTTTAAAACTATTTGGCGCTTAGTCGTGGTGGTTATTAATGCGTAAGGTAAATAAATGATGAAAAGAAAAGTATTTTTAATGTTTGTTGGTGCATTGTTTTTTTGCACAGTAGGTAGTACGTCTGCCGGGTCGGTCGATGAGGCGTTGCCGGTGTATGAACCGGTCAGTGGTGTCTCGGGGAATTTATCCAGTGCTGGTTCTGATACGCTGGCTAATCTGGTGACTTTGTGGGCAGAGGCGTTCAAGCAGGTTTATCCCAATGTGAATATACAGATCCAGGCGGCAGGTTCGTCCACGGCACCGCCAGCACTGACTGAGGGAACGGCTAATTTCGGCCCAATGAGCCGCAAGATGAAGGATAAAGAGCGCGAGGCGTTTGAGAAAAAAACCGGTTATAAACCCCTGGCGATTCCTGTCGCTATCGATGCATTGGCGGTCTATGTGCACAAGGATAATCCGATTGAAGGGATGACGATCAAGCAGGTGGATGCGATTTTTTCGCAAAACCGTAAGTGCCGTGGCAAAAGCAGTATTGATACCTGGGGGGATATGGGCTTGAGCGGTGACTGGCAGCAACGCAGGATTCAGTTATACGGTCGCAATTCGGTGTCGGGTACGTATGGTTATTTTAAGAAGAAGGCACTGTGCAAGGGTGATTATAAAAATAACGTCAATGAACAACCGGGGTCGGCTTCGGTGGTGCAGTCGGTCTCTGCATCGTTAAACGGCATCGGTTACTCCGGTATCGGTTATCAAACTTCGAGCGTGCGCGCTGTACCACTGGCCAGGAAAGGTAAGAGCAAATTCGTTGAAGCGACAGCGGGTAACGCTGTGAATAAGACCTATCCTCTCTCGCGGTTTTTGTATGTTTATGTCAACAAAAAACCGAATGAGCCACTGCCGCCACTGGAGCGCGAATTTATTAAACTGGTGATGTCAAAAGCGGGGCAGGAGGTGGTGGTTAAAGATGGCTATATTCCATTGCCTGCTAAAGTCGCGAATAAAGTGCTGGCGGCTATTCAGTAAAAGAGAGCGGCACTCTTTTTTGTATGCTTACCGTTGTCATGTGTTTGTCACAATCTCTTGTTAAAGTGCCCTAATGCAAACACCCCACCACACTTTCAAGCAGCAAAGGCGCGATAACCTCCGCACTTTAAAGGACATCGTTGCCCGTTATTTGGTGGGGGCGGGGGGTATCAGTGTTATCGCGGCCATCGTGCTGATCTTTGTCTACCTGTTGTCGGTTGTGTACCCGATATTTAATGCCGCAAAACTTGAACCGCTGCATACCTTTCAGGCACCCGGCGGCGGTGACACGCTCTATCTTGGTATCGATGAGCAGTTTGAGATCGGTGTGCGTATCAATCACCTCGGCGAATTATTATTTTTTGATTTATCGAATGGTGAGACGCTATCCAGCCATGTGCTGCCTGTTCCCGACGGCGCATCAATCAGCAGTTTTGCTGAGGTCGACGCACGGCGGGGCTGGTTTGCGCTGGGTCTGGATGATGGCACGGTGTTGGTCGCCAGCCATCAATACAGGGCGCGCTTTGTTGGTGATACGCGCTATATAGACCCGGTATTGGTATTTCCATTGGGTGAGGAAACGCTGGAGGTGAGTGAACAGGGTGATGCCCTGCAACAACTTGCAGTGGGGAATAACGAAGAGCAGATTACCTTTGTCGCACGGGTGACGGATGGCTTGCAGTTGGCCACGTTCCTAAAAGAGGAGGGCATCGGTGAAGACAGTATTGAGGCGGAGTTAGAGGAGACGTCGGTATTTGAATGGCCACTCGAACCGCTTGGCACTGCGCAGAATATACTGCTCGACCCAGAGCAGCAGACGCTCTATACAGTGACCCCCACAGGCGTTGTCAGCGCGATTGATGTGAGTGATAAAGCGGCGCCGACACTGGTTGAAACGACTGCCACACTGGCGCCAGGTGAAACGGTGACAGCGAGTGCTTTATTGTTGGGTGGTTTTTCACTCTTGATCGCCGATGACAAAAACACCGTTTCACAATGGTTCCCTGTACGTGACGCGCAAGGCGTGCCCCACCTGCAAAAAATTCGCTATTTTGATGCAGATAATGATACCTCGGGCGGCCTATCCCGCCTGACCTCCATCGCTATCGAGCAACGCCGCAAGGGTTTTATCACAGCAGACAGCCGTGGCGGCGTTTCTATTTTGCACACCACCGCACAGCGGCATATCGCCAGTGCCCAGGTGAGTGAAAAACCCCTTGCCCGTCTGGTTGTCTCCCCGCGCAGCAACGGGTTTATCGCCGAGGATACCGATCGACAATTGCACGTTTGGTCACTGCACAGCGAGCACCCGGAAATTTCCTGGCAGGCACTGTGGCAAAAAGTCTGGTACGAAAGCTTTGAGCAGCCTGAATACCTGTGGCAATCCTCCGCTTCAAATAATGACTTTGAGCCTAAGCTCAGCTTGGCACCGCTGACCTTTGGTACTTTAAAAGCGGCTTTTTACGCCATGCTATTCGCTGTACCGCTGGCCATTTGTGGGGCGATATATACCGCTTATTTTATGTCCGCTGCCATGCGCAGGGTGGTGAAACCCACTATCGAGATTATGGAGGCACTGCCCACCGTTATCCTGGGGTTCCTGGCGGGTCTGTGGCTGGCGCCACTGATGGAAAAAAATCTGATGGGTGTGTGGGCCTTGTTGTTGCTACTACCGCTGGCTGTTTTGCTGTTTGGCTATGCCTGTTCACACCTGCCCGCCGCGCTTGCGCAGCGCCTGGGAAGCGCCTGGTATGCGGCGCTGTTGATTCCCGTGGTCGTGGCGGTGACCTGGCTGGCGTTTGCCGTCGGGCCGCTACTGGAGGGGTGGTTGCCGGGTGGCAACGCACCGCAATGGCTGGACAGCATTGGCATTACCTTTGACCAGCGCAATGCGCTGGTGGTGGGGGTGGCAATGGGGTTTGCGGTGATTCCAACGATCTTTTCCATTTCAGAAGACGCCATTTTTGGCGTGCCAAAACACCTCAGTGTCGGCTCCCTGGCTTTGGGGGCGACACCCTGGCAAACCCTCTCACGCGTTGTGATTTTAACCGCCAGCCCCGGTATCTTTTCGGCGGTAATGATCGGCCTGGGTCGCGCTGTGGGTGAAACCATGATTGTCCTGATGGCCACCGGCAATACCCCGATCATGGACTTTAATATCTTTGAAGGTATGCGCACGCTGTCGGCCAATATCGCGGTTGAAATGCCCGAGTCAGAGCTGGGCAGCTCGCACTACCGCATCTTGTTTCTCGCCGCACTGGTGCTGTTTATTGTGACCTTTCTATTCAATACCGTCGCTGAGTTGGTACGCCAACGCCTGCGCGAAAAATACAGTAATCTGTAATGGACATCACACAAAAAACACCCCCGCAAAAAACTCCCTGGCATAAAAGCGGCGAGCCGTGGATTTGGCTCAACGCGGGCGCGATTGCCCTTTCAATTGTTATGGTGATTGGCTTGTTGGGCTTGATCGCTGTACGTGGCCTGGGGCACTTCTGGCCAGCGGATATACAACAATTTGATTACCAGGGGGAGAACGGTGAAACGGCGGTTATTATCGGTGAGATTGTCAGCGAAGAGCGCGTGCCGCACCAGCAACTGGCGGCATCAAACAAGGCCTTGCGCGCCTTGTTGGCTGCCGATGACGTGCGGCCAGAGGCGTTGGTCACCCGTTACCTGGTCAAGTCTGGCAACCGGGATGTCTATGGTCTGGATTTCCAGTGGCTGGTTGCACCGCTGATTCAAGGCCAATCACAACCCCGGGACCTGTTAGTTATCGAACGGTTTGAGTGGGGCAATTTTTACGGTTACCTTGAGAGTGTCAGTGAAAACGGCGTCGTCAAAGCGCGTGGTCAAATGGCGTGGGATGCGCTGCAAAAGCGCATCGAGCGCGTGGCGACGCTGAATGACCAAATTGAGCAAATCAAACGCGGCGATATTGGAAAAATTAACTACCAGGTCGAGCGTCTGCGTTTGCAGGAGAAAAAACTGGCCCTGAAGAATGCGCTGGATGCAAGCAAAACCAGTGAGCTACACACGGCCCGCGATGCGCTCGGCGTCGAGTATGCTCAGCTACAGACCGCGTTGAATCGACTTATCGAACAGAGCCAGCGGGACAGCATCCAAATGCGGGTGATGGACGGCCAGGTCGTGGATATCTCCCTGGCGCAAATCGTGCGCGCTTACCGGCCCAACCAAATGCACACACTGGAAAAACTGGGCTTATACGCCACCCGGCTAGGGGCTTTCCTCAGTGATGAACCCCGCGAGGCGAATACCGAAGGAGGCATTTTCCCCGCCATTTTCGGCACGGTGATGATGGTGCTGGTAATGTCGGTACTGGTCACCCCGTTTGGGGTGATTGCGGCGGTGTATTTGCGCGAGTATGCCAGGCAGGGCGTGTTAATTCGCCTGGTGCGCATCGCGGTCAACAACCTGGCGGGTGTGCCATCGATTGTCTACGGTGTATTTGGTCTGGGGTTTTTTGTTTATTTCCTCGGCGGTTCCATCGATACCCTGTTCTACCCGGAACTTAAACCGGCCCCCACCTTTGGCACGCCCGGTTTATTGTGGGCGTCGTTGACCCTGGCGCTGTTGACCGTGCCGGTGGTGATTGTAGCCACTGAAGAGGGCTTAGCGCGGGTGCCACGGTCTATTCGTGAGGGTTCTTTGGCATTGGGCGCCACTAAAATCGAAACGCTCTGGCACACAGTATTGCCGATGGCCAGCCCGGCGATTATGACCGGCGTTATCCTCGCCATTGCCCGCGCTGCGGGTGAGGTGGCGCCTTTGATGTTGGTGGGTGTTGTCAAGCTGGCGCCCTCGCTACCACTGGATGGTAACTTTCCGTTTCTGCACCTGGAGCGGAAATTTATGCACCTGGGTTTTCACATCTACGATGTGGGCTTTCAAAGCCCGAATGTCGAGGCGGCCCGCCCGCTGGTCTATGCCACCTCGCTGGTATTGATTGTGGTGATTATCCTGCTTAATGTACTGGCTATTTCGATCCGCAACCGTTTGCGCGAAAAATACAAAGCACTCGAAAACTAACCGATAAGACGCGCTCTATGACTGCATTATCTTCAACAACGACAAACCGGTCAGCATCGACAGACACACACATTGACAGTGAACAGGTGTGCCTTAACGTCGAGAACCTAAATCTTTTCTATGCGGCGCAACAGGCTTTACATGCGGTATCGCTGGCGATTCCCCGGCAGCAGGTCACCGCGTTTATTGGCCCCAGTGGTTGCGGCAAATCGACACTACTACGCTGTTTTAACCGGATGAACGACCTGGTTGATTCAGTGCGTATTGAAGGCAGGGTACTGCTGCACAGCGACAATATCTACGCCCCCGAGGTAAACGTCTCTGTCCTGCGCCGCCGTATTGGCATGGTGTTTCAAAAACCCAACCCGTTTCCCAAATCGATTTATGAAAACGTCGCCTACGGTCTGCGTCTACAGGGCATCAACAAACGGCGCATACTCGACGAAGTGATTGAACGTTCATTGCGTGGGGCTGCGCTGTGGGATGAAGTCAAAGACCGCCTGCACGACAGCGCGTTTGGCCTGTCTGGTGGTCAACAACAGCGGCTGGTGATTGCGCGGGCGATTGCCGTGGAGCCAGAGGTTTTATTGCTCGACGAACCGGCCTCGGCGCTCGACCCCATCTCGACCCTGAAAATTGAAGAACTGATCAGCGAGCTTAAAACCCGCTACACGATTGTTATCGTGACCCACAATATGCAGCAGGCGGCGCGTGTCTCAGACAATACCGCGTTTATGTATTTAGGCGAATTAGTCGAGTTTGGGGCCACCGAGCAGGTGTTTACCAACCCGCAAAAACAACAAACAGAAGACTATATTACCGGGCGCTACGGTTAGGGGGGGTATAGCGATGCAAATGAATATCGGTAAACACATTTCCCACCAGTTTAACGACGAAATGGATGATGTGCGCAATAAAGTATTGGCAATGGGTGGCCTGGTTGAACAACAGGTGGGTGATGGTCTGACTGCCCTGCTGACACTGGACAGCGAGTTGGGGCAACAGGTCGCCACCAGCGATTACAAAATCAACGCAATGGAAGTGGAAATAGACGAGGAGTGCACACAGATCATCGCACTGCGACAGCCTGCTGCCAGCGACCTGCGCGTTATCGTCACGATCATAAAAACCATTACCGACCTGGAGCGCATCGGTGACCAGGCGGAAAAACTGGGGCGATTTGCGGTGGAACTGGCAGAGATAGGGGGTGGGGATACCCTCTTGCAGGGCACCGCTAACCTGGGCCAGCACGTGCGCACCATGCTACAGGGCACCCTGGATGCCTTTGCCCGTATGGATGTTGACGCGGCCTTAACCGTCGCCACAGAAGATGCAAAAATCAACCGTGAATACGATGGTGTGATGCGCCAGTTGATCACCCATATGATGGAAGATCCACGGCAGATCAAACACGCCTTGAACGCCTTATGGTGCGCCCGTTCACTGGAGCGCATTGCCAATCACAGTTGCAATATCTGTGAATACGTTGTGTATGCCGTCAGTGGGCGGGTTATCCGGCACACCAGTATTGAGCAAGTGATTGATGAGTTGAAATAGCGTTGCTATGGTGCACGTTGCCGGGTGTGCATTGTCTGGCTTATTATGCCCTTATCGTAGTGAATAACTGCAAAGAGCCTGCCAATAGAGGATTCGTGTCATGTCAGCGGTAAAAAACGGCTGGTTGTCAAACCATTACTTGCTCGGTGATGAAATCACTTTTGAGTCAATCGGCTCTGTACAGGACAATTATTATAACAATAAGAGGTCGGTTTTTAATTGTCTAAAAGGTTGAAGCAGCATTTGCTACTGCAACTGTTGTTCCCCTATGTTCAAAACAACCCGGGAAACCGTTTCCAACCCTAACCGAAAAACACTTTTACTGTGGCGGCCATGATTTTTCTTTTTGATCGGTGTGGTTTTTTGCTGTTTATGACCAATCTGATAACACCAACAAAATGTTAAACTCACCAATACCAGTAGTTTTTCAACCCTATCAGGTTTCGTTAAATGTGTCTTTTCCATATCGAACCCTCGACCTTTTAATGCCTGGAATAAACTCTCTATTTGCCAGCGCTGCTGATACTCAACAAACTTACCAGTTGATAAATCTCTTTCATTTTACGTTGCTAGGTCTTGTCGTGAAACTCAGACAACTTGAAAGAGATTTATCTTTACATTTATTCTTTTTATTTCAATGTCTTAATTTATTTTGTCCTGTACAGAGGATATATTGTTAGAGAGTTGTACCCACTCGTTTTAAGCGATTTAGATAATAATTTGGCCCGCTATTGACATAGGAGCGTCATAGTGTTGCAGAAAGCTTTTTCCACACACTGAAAACAGCATTAATTTACCAGCAAAGCTGGTCAACCCGAGAGGAGGTCAGACAAGCTATTTTTGAATATATTGAGGTTTTTTACAATCGCCAGCGATTACATTTGAGCGTATGCCAGGCGACTTCTGCATGTTTTGAGGGGGTGCCTTGGGCATTGACGATGGTGCCAAAGTCGCTCATTTCATCGCGCCGGATCAGTTCCAGTATGTCTATATCCTGCTTCACCGGGAAGGTTTGGTACAGGGTGCTAAAAAGCGTGGCGGTGTATTCGTCGAACAGTTCCAGATTCTCACACATGGCGGGCCTCGTTTATTTCACTTGATGATAGGCTATACTGAAGGCGGTGAGGTTCAGAATGCCGGGTATATGGGTTGCGCAATTGCATAGGACAAAACCCGGGCCACTCAATTGCCTGGACCATCACTGCCTTTTTTGTACACTAAACGTTTTGTACGCTTTCTTTCGATGCTGTCTTTACCCTCGACCACGTAGGCGCTTACGCCCAGGGTTTTGTCCTCCCTGTATTCAAATATGGCCATTAGTGCTTTGTCTTTGCCGTCTTCGGTTTTGAAGTAGCGCAACATTTTTTTAACAATCCGGCTTTTGCCGTTGCTCAGTGTCTCGGCTTCTAGGTAGATTTCATCCGGCGTGGTGATGGTGTTTGCCAGTTCATCAAGATACAAGTGCCGCTGGCATTTTTTCAGTTTGCTGTGACCGCTGGCGGCGGTGAACAGTTCATCCCCCACCCACATAGGGTCGTCCACGGCATCGACAAATAAGCCGCCTTCTTCAATACCCAGTTGTTTGTAAAACCGGGCTTTCAGTTGTGTATCGCTGAGTTTGTCCAGTGCCTAATTCAGTTTTATCACGGCCAAGCTATTATCCAGGTTTAGGGCCGTAAGTTTGCCAACTCGCGCACCTTGGCCAACGTTGTACGCCCAATCTGGGTGGGGGATGCTCGGCGGTTTTTCAGTAATCGTCATTTTGCGCGCTTTGGCTTCGGCCTCTGTGTGCGCGGTTACTTTGCTTGTCGCTTTTATAGGGTGTATATAAAAGGCTGGTTGGAATAACGTCAGGTTACACCACCACCGCAGTGGGAAACACCGCCACTCTTTCTCCTTTGGCATCTTGATATTTTCCCCGGCACTCGCGGCATAGCGAGTAAAAGCGCAAATCGTCAAACGGCTCCAGATAATTCAGCAACGCCTTCCTCAGCCGGCGTAAATCGTCTTGCGATACCACGGAAATCTCGAACACCGAGCGCTGCACCCGCTTGCCAAAATGTTCCAGGAGTTTGGTCGCCTGGCGGTGCGCTAGAGTATCTCTATAAAAAATTATAGACATCGTGGTATTGGGTCTTTACTCTGGGGACTATCAGCGTATGTTATAAATGGTGTAAAAAACTGAATACAGTGACCTGATTCTTTCAACCTAGATTCAACTGAGGAATTTAGGTTCAAGCTATATCAATAAACGTTCTTTAGGAGGACTGAGTAATGAAATTAAAAACGACGTTAGTCAGCGCAGCTTTAACATGTGCTATGGCATCTGCCGCTGTTGTTCAGGCGGAAGAGATGCGGTTTTTTCGTATCGGCACCGGTGGTGCCGGTGGGACTTATTTTCCTATTGGCGGCATTATAGCCAATGCTATTTCTAACCCTCCCGGTTCGCGTGCCTGTGATAAGGGCGGGAACTGCGGCGTGCCCGGGCTTGTGGCGATGGCGCAATCCACCAATGCTTCAGCGCATAATGTCAACGCGATTCAAGCGGGGCAAATGGAGGCGGGGTTATCCGGTGCGGCAACACTGCACTTTGCCTATAAAGGCATTGGTAAATTTAAAAATAATGCCAAGCCCGATCTGCGCATTATTGCCAACCTTTACCCAGAGGATCTGCACCTGGTGTTGCCTAAGGGCGACAGCCTGAAAAACCTTGCTGACCTCAAAGGCAAACGCGTCGGGATTGCGCAAGCCGGTTCGGGGACTCAAATCGCTGTTGAGCTAATTATTGGCGACCACGGTATTAACCGCGACAATATCGATGAAGCTGAGCTGAATAACTCACAGAGCGCCGAGCGCTTGGCTGATGGCCAGTTGGATGCCTATTTCTATGCGGCGGGCACACCGGTTGCCGCGATGATCCAGCTCGACAACACCAAGGGTATGGAGCTTTATTCCTTCAGCGATGAAGAGGTAAAAATGGGTAATGCCACAGTACCCTATTACATCCCCTCCACTATTCCTGCGAGCACTTATCCCGGTGTCACCTATGACGTGAACACACTGGCTGTAAGCGGTATTTTGGTTACCAACGCCAATCAGGATGAGGCACTTATCTATGAAATCACCAAGGCTTTGTGGTCTAACACAGCGCGTAAGCTACTGGATAATGGTCATGCCAAGGGTAAAGTGATTACACTGGATAGCGCGCTTGACGGGGTTACGGGCATTGGTGTGCCGCTGCATCCGGGGGCGGCGCGTTTCTATAAAGAACAGGGAATGCTGTAACATCTTTTAGCAAGGCGTTTTTACAACGCGATAATGAGTAAAAAGGGCGGCAACTTGCCGCCCTTTTTCTATTTGTGCCACATCGAGTCGGATAGGTAACATGACTGAGCAGAAAACGCTGGATGCCAAGGCGTTGGAAGAGATCGAGAAAAAATACGACACCTCTTTAAATACGCGTGCAAATGGCCCGGTACTCTCGCAGGTACTTTATTGGGCGTCCATCGTATTTGCCTTTTACCATTTGTGGACGGCCGGTTTTGGTACGCCAGTGGATTATGTGCATATGGGCGTGCACCTCGCCGGTTTGTTTTTTTTTATCTTTGTGGGGTTTCCGTTGCTCAAAACGGCAGCGGCATTGCAGTATCAGAATAAAGGGCGTTTGACCTGGGGCAATGTGCCGCTTTACGACTGGGTTTTTATGTTGCTGGCGATGGCGGCGGCCTTATTTCTCTGGGTAAGTTGGCGAGGCCTTTCGTCATTTGGCTTGGATATACCTGAGCAAATGTTACGCCAGGGCAACCCAACTGGCCTGGATGTTTTTTTTGGCTCTGTATTGGTATTGGCAGCGCTTGAAATAGCGCGGCGCACCATCGGCTTTATCCTGCCAATGATTATTCTGGTATTTGTTATCTTTGCGTTGTTTGGCCCTTATATGCCTGCGCAAATACTGCAGCACCCCGGTGTCGACTGGCGTCAGTTTATTAATAATATGTATTTTCCATTTGAGGGGATTTTTGGCATCACCTTGTGGGTAGTGTCAACGGTGGTGTTTCATTTTGTATTGTTTGGTGTGGTCGCCCAACGCATGGGCTTGGGGCAGTTCTTTGTCGACAATGCGATGATACTCGCGGGGCGTTATACCGGCGGGCCAGCGAAGGTCAGTGTGATTTCCTCGGCGTTCTTTGGCACTATCTCCGGGTCATCGATTGCCAATACGGTATCGACGGGTTCCCTGACGATACCCAATATGAAAAGAATGGGGTACCCAGGGCACTTTGCCGGTGGCGTCGAAGCCGCAGCGAGTGCCGGTGGGCAAATTACCCCGCCGATTATGGGGGCTGCCAGTTTTCTCATGGCTGAATACCTCGAAGTGCCTTACACCACTATCGTCATTGCTGCGCTGGTGCCCGCGATGATGCATTACATCGGTGTGCTGTCTATTGTCCATTTCACCGCGAAAAGGCTTGGCTTGTACACCTACCCAAAAGATCAATTGCCCAACTTTATTAAGGTATGGCGCAACGGTTGGTTTACAGTGATTCCGCTGGTTGCCCTGCTGATTGTTTTATTTTCAGGGTATTCACCGAATATGGCCGCGTTTATGGGCATCAGTCTTTGCGTTGTGGTGGGTTTTTCATCGTTTCAGCGACCGGTCTCGTTAGTCGTGCCGTTTGCCTTATTGGCATTTATATTCTGGAAAGCGTCACCCTTGAGTGGGGAGGGGTTCTCACCTGTTATGGCGGGCATTTTAGGTGGGCTGGTGGTGCTGAGCCTGTTGCACAAAGGTCAGCGCAGCCGTTTTAAGGATTTATTCGACAGCTTTCATGTGGGTGTACAGTACGCGCTTGCCGTTGGTGCGGCTTCCGCAGCGGTAGGTATTGTCGTTGGGGTGATTAATACCACAGGGGTTGGTTTTCGATTGGGTTTTATGGTGACCAGTGGTGCGGCGGACATGGCGGAAAGTCTTTTCCCGCTATTGAGCTGGATACCGTCAGAGGCTTTTTCCCAATCGTCGATTCAGCAGTTTCTCTCGCTGGTGATGATCGCCATTGCCTGTATATTGATGGGCGCAGGGCTGCCGACGACAGCGCTCTATATTATGTTGGTCGCCGTTGCTCAACCTGCCTTGGCGAATTTGGGTGTGCCACCTTTGGCGACCCATATGTTTGTGTTGTATTACGGGGTAATTTCAGAAATAACCCCGCCGGTGTGTGCCTCGGCCTATGCCGCAGCGGGCATTGCTAATGCAAATCCGTTTAGAACCGGTATTAATGCATTTACATTGGGCATTGGTAAATTAATGGTGCCGATGGTGTTTGTCTACGCGCCGACGATATTAATTGTATTGCCGGAATACTTTACCGTGACCTCATTTTTACAGGTATCTATTACCTGTGCGATGGGGGTATTTGCGATTGCTACAGCTGTGTCTGGGTATTATTTACAGCCACTGTCCGGGTTATGGCGGTTGTTAATGGCAGTGGCTGGGTTGCTATTGGTTGCACCCAGTACGGGCAGTGATATTTTTGCTTTACTGGTTGCCGCGCCTGTGCTGGCGCAGCAGATTTTAAGGCAGCGTGCTCAAGTGTAATCACCAACCCCAGCATCCACTGAGTCAGAGTAACCTTAGCTTCAATCTTAGCAAGGTCTCCTTTAACCTAAATTCCACAGTTGAATCGTAGCGGGGGCGTCTAAGGGGCTGAAGATGAAGTGTTTTTACCGTAAGCGCCAAAGAATAGACGTCTAGCAATTACTCGGGTTCGTCCTCACACTGCACCACAGCAACCGAATACCCGCATAGGTGTAGTATGAGCAATAAAGAACGCGCGTCGTACTGGCGCAATCAAATTGAACAATGGCAAGCATCCGGTTTGAGTGGTGCGCAGTTTTGCCAGGATAACGGCATCAACTTGAAACGGTTTTACTATTGGAGCCGTAAATGTTCGCGTAAAACTATTCAAGCAGTGCAGAGTAACATGCCTGTAGCAGGCTTTACCCAAGTGATGGTGGCTGATAGGCAAAGGGCTGATCCGGGTTTGTGTTTTACGCTGGCCAATGGCTGTGCCATTTCTGGCATTACCGCCGCTAATGTGACGTTAGTTAGCGCGTTACTGGCGCAGTTATGACGGCCCGTTATTTGCGACCATCGCTCGATATTCCAAAGGTGTTTTTATACCGAGAGGCGGTGGACTTTCGTAAGCAAAGCAATGGCCTTGCGGCCATTGTTGAGCGAGAGCTTGGCCACAACCTGTTTGAGCGAAAAGCTTGCCTTCCAGATTGACTTGTTTGATGAAGCGGAACTCGAACAAGCCATTGTCGATATTGATAGCCAACTACCGGATGAGTTGCTACCTCAGCCTACGGTCACGGACAAGAAAAAACGTCAACGCGGCTTCTCCAACCGTTTACCCCGTGTGCGCGTTGAGCTGGCCTTAAGCGATGAGGAAAAAGCAGGTGCTACACGTACTTTCTTCGTTAAAGTCAAAGAAGAACTCCAATACATTCCCGCACAACTCAACGTTTTGGAGTACTGGCAAGAAAAGGCCGTCTTCAGCTACGCAGGTGATGATCACATTATCGCCGCACAACGCCCCATACACCCTTTGGGTAAGTGCTTTGCCAGCACGGCTTTGCTCGCCAACATCATGGTGTCCAAATACGCCGATGGGTTGCCCTTGTATCGCCAGGAAAGTATTTTAAAGCGTTATGGACATGCCGTGAGCCGCACCAACATGGCCAACTGGATGATTCGCCTGGAAGCGGTTTTTAAACCCCTGATGACCTTGCTGCGGGAAAGTCAAAATGCCGGTGATTATGTGCAAATGGACGAAACACGTATTCAGGTACTCAAAGAAAATGGCAAAACCGCCCAATCCGATAAATGGATGTGGCTAACGCGCGGTGGCCCTCCAGCCCAGTGTGTTGTTTGAATACGACCCCTCTCGTTCGGGTGAAGTGCCGCAACGCTTACTGGAAGGTTTTCAAGGCACTCTGCAAGTCGATGGCTATTCAGGGTATAACGGGGTGTGCGAGCAGCAAAATCTGACACGTATCGGTTGCTGGGATCATGTGCGCCGAAAATTCATTGATGCCATTAAAGCCGCCGATAAAGCAAACACGAAAAAACCCCGTGCCTCGAAAGCCGATGTCGCCATCGGTAAAATCCGCAAGCTCTATCTCATTGAGAAAAAGATACACGCGCTTGAACCCGCAGAAAAACAAAGGTTTCGCCAAGCACTTAGCCAACCGGTGTTGGAAGACTTCAAACAATGGCTGGATAAGCATATTACTAAGGTGGCTAAAAAGTCCCTTACTCGTAACGCCATGGACTATGCACTGAATCAATGGCATACCCTCACAGGCTACTGTGATGATGGACGGTTACACATCAGCAACGTGCTGGCTGAAAATGCCATTAGGCCTTTTGCCGTGGGTAGAAAAGCCTGGTTGTTTGCCGATTCAACCCGTGGCGCCCATGCCAGTGCCACATGTTACTCATTGATCGAAACGGCCAAAGCTAATGGGCTTGAACCCTATGCGTACATACTGCACGTCCTTAATCATATCGGCAGTGCCGATACTCTTGAAAAGAGAGAGGCCTTGCTACCTTGGCATGTCGGTTTGGACATTACCTTGGAATAGAGGCTGATTTAAGGGCGCTTACGTATTTATTAAGTTATCAAGCTCAGCTTCACCTGCTTTTGCTAAACCAATTCGAGTTAAATTATCCCTCACCCAATTGTGAAAGCGTGTGCCTATCTTCTCAAAATCTTCGTTGAGTGAGCCAGCTTTGCTTTGTCGGATTGACTTTGCATATTTTGCTCTTAACCAAGCCTGGATAAAGCGTTGATCTTCTTCTTTATCAAACGCTTTTAGGTCGATAATGGTTTTTTTCCAAAAATCATTAGCGTGTTTACGTTTGGCATCATCACGATACTTGGAAAGTAAAAAGCCTTTTAGCATTTCGGTAGGGGTAAGATTTAAGCCTCGATCATTCATTGTTTCAAAGATGGTATAGGCGTTTTCATCGCTATAAGCCACGATTTCCACCAAAACAACAAGCTCTCGAAGCCAATCAAGAAATAGGGGCAATGCATTTTCATCAATACGATCAACAGGAAACGCATCACAAATATTCTGATAACGAGCCGCTATATTGGCTGTTGAAGCATCCGCATCTTCAGGTGGTATGTATTCACCTTTATTGAACAATGCATCGAGGCAAGCTGTACGTTCTGGCACATCAATATTGAATGACTTTTGTCCGAACTTTTCTGAAAAAATCATTCCAGAAATCGCTTCATTCAAATTAAGTTCTTTTTGCTTGTTGTTGAGGTAAATAAGAAAGAGCGTCAGTGAGGTTAAACGCTGTTGACCATCAATAATACTGCGCTTACCTGGTTTTTCGCTCAGAACAAATGGGCCTAAGTAGTAGCTGTTATAATCAGCTACATCTAGGCGTTGATGCTCTGGGGCATAATTATCTAAAAACGCATTACACAGGTCAGTCACAAGTTGCTCTATGTGGGTTTGCTCCCAGCTATACTCACGCTGATAGTAATCAACGATATATTTTTTATTATCGAGCACTTCTAAGATAGAGCGATTATTCGCGTCAATTTTATTTTCTAATCTACTCAATTACCTACCCCTTTAAAAATCGTGCAACTTTATCAATCTCTGGAAACAAGGTCGCTTCAGAGGATCATTCAGGACAGGCACTGATGGACGTAAATAGACTGCAAAAAGGGCGGTTTGTACACGTATAAATTCTTGTAAAGCGGAGAGTGCTATATGACAATCTAAAGCCGAAGATTTAGGGAGTCGTTCCAGCACTTTTTTGTCTGTTATTTGCGATTTTTGTAGGTTTTTGTCATGTTAATCAATATTTTAGTCTGTCTTTATGAACTCAGTCTCCCGAAATTATCGCGATTCCACATAATATTGTTATCGAGGATTCGTTCCTTGATAATAGGCTGTTAGCCCTCACAGGAGAATTTTCTCAATGACCCATAAATGCTTTCTTTCTTATAATGCTGCAGATAAGGATGCGGTTGATGATTTCTGCGAAACATTTTCAGGTAGCTTTATTCGCCGAGGATTGAAGATGGAAGACGACATCATCGATTCTACAAACACCGACTATGTTATGAAGCGAATCAGAGAACTGTATCTCAAAGACTCGACCGTAACGATAGTCCTGATCGGGAAGTGCACATGGGCAAGGAAGTTTGTAGACTGGGAAGTACAAGCATCACTCCGGAATCCTGCTGACGGATACCCTAATGGACTTGTTGCAATCCAGTTGTGGGATTCGTACAAAACACTCCCCAGCCGAGTTCAGAGCAACGTTGATGCTGGCTATTCGAAATTTTACAAAAAACCATCCACATCAAAATCTCTTGAAAACATAATTAATGAAGCATGGGATGCAAGATTCAACAAACAGAATCTGATCGTAAACCCACGTGATCGTTTCATTAACAACAGGCAGTGTTAGTCTCAGATGGACCAGCAACAGTACATTGAAGAACGGTTAGACCCCCAAATTGAGTGGTACGACAAGAAGAGCGTTGCCAATCAAAAGTGGTTTAAAAGGCTGCAGGTCATTGTAATTATTGCGTCTGCATCGATACCATTCATTTCCGGCTATATAGATGAATCAACTCTATGTTTAAAAATTGCAGTCGGGGCGCTTGGCTTGATCGTCGCTGCGATAACTGCCGTACTTGGGCTTTATCAATTTCAAGAAAATTGGCTGGAGTACAGAACTATCTGTGAATCTCTTCGGCATGAAAAATATCTATTTTTAACTGGTGCAGAGCCATACAACGTTGATGACTCCTTCCATCTACTTGTTGAGCGTACCGAAGGGCTTATCTCCAAGGAAAATACCAATTGGTCGAATTACATGAAAAAGTCACAGCGCAAGAAACGTGAGGGCTAACAAAACCATGCAAGGGACGCATTTTCCGCTACGCCTTCGGCTTCGCTGCAAATACGCCCTGATGGTTGGCGTTAAGTTACCAAGGAGAGATCGCAGAATGCCATTCGATGATTTAATGACAGACACTGTAAAAGTGTTAAAGCAAGATGGAGAGATATTCTCGAATATCAAATCGAGCGTACAAAAAGATAAAATATTTATTCAACGTTCTGATATTTTGATAGAGACCGGTGACTTAGTTCAGCGCTCAATGAGCAATGGCGCAGAAGAAACTTACAAAGTTATAGATCCAGGGTTTCATGAGAAATTTCATAGCATTCCTGCTGGCTACCAAATGGACGTAGTTAAACTCGGCCTTCCTGAGGCAAAAGCCGCAGTTCAACATATTACATACAATATTTCCGGCACAAATAATCGAATCAACCAAAATTCAACTGATAACTCAGTTAATGTTGTAAACTCAAACCCAGAACTTCAAGAGCATATTGCAGCTTTACGCAATGAAATTGAGAGGCTTGGCCTTCCCCAAGACCATTCAGGACAGACACTATATAGATAAGTGCAAAGATACCCCGAAAATCGAAAACGGGTAAGCG
Source organism: Gammaproteobacteria bacterium (assembly GCA_965277715.1). GTDB lineage: Bacteria > Pseudomonadota > Gammaproteobacteria > JBCCGL01 > JBCCGL01 > JBCCGL01. The sequence goes on along the minus strand of OZ255836.1, from coordinate 2,542,763 downwards.
CCAAAGAATAGGCGTCTACCAAATAGTCTGATCCTCCTTCACACTGCACCACAGCAACCCAATACCCGCTAGGTGTAATATGAGTAATAAAGAACGTGCGTTGTACTGGCGCAATCAAATTGAACAATGGCAAGCATCCGGTTTGAGTGGTGCGCAGTTTTGCCAGGATAACGGCATCCACTTGAAGCAGTTTTACTATTGGAACCGAAAATGTTCTCGTAAAACTATTCAATCAAGACAGAATAAAACCCCTTTGGCAGGCTTTGCTAATATCGTGGTGGCCGACACCCAAAGGGGTGATCCGGGTTTGTGTTTTAAGCTGGCCAATGGCTGTGCCATTTCTGGCATTACCGCCGCTAACGTGACGTTAGTTGGCGCGTTACTGGCACAGTTATGAAGGCCCGTTATTTACGGCCATCGCTCGATATTCCAAAGGTGTTTTTATACCGAGAGGCGGTGGACTTTCGTAAGCAAAGCAATGGCCTTGCGGCCATTGTTGAGCGAGAGCTGGGTCACAACCTGTTTGATGGTGGCTTATACGTGTTCACCAATCGCCACCGCAACAAAATCAAGTGTCTGATGTGGGAGGACAACGGTTTTGTACTGTATTACAAAGCCTTGGCCGAAGAGCAATTTAAGTGGCCTGACCTCGATGAGGAAGTCATATCACTGACCGGCACACAAATAAATTGGTTGCTTGATGGCTATGATTTAGCCGCAATGAAAGGCCACAAAGTATTGCATTACGAGTCTGTTTTTTAGCTCGCTAAAGGGTGAAAAAGTGTTTGATTTTAGTGATTTTTAGACGATGGTTTTGGCATCGGAAATTCAACAAAAACAACGCAATGACACCGGCTTAACGGCTGCTGAATTAGTGATCGTGCTTGCTGAAAAAGAAGCCGAATTAACGCGTCATAACCAAATTATTCAACGTCACAAAAACACCATTAAAAACCGCGATCACTACATTCGTTTGCTGGAAGAACGGTTGCGTCTTTCCAAGGTTCAGAGGTTCGGTGCTAACAGCGAAAAGCTTGCCTTTCAGATCGATTTGTTTGATGAAGCAGAGCTCGAACAAGCCATTGTCGACATTGATAGCCAGCTACCGGATGAGTTGCTACCTCAGCCTACGACCACGAACAAGAAAAAACGTCAACGCGGCTTCTCCAACAGTTTACCCCGTGTGCGCGTTGAGCTGGCCTTAAACGATGAGGAAAAAGCAGGTGCTACACGTACTTTCTTCGTTAAAGTCAAAGAAGAACTCCAATACATTCCCGCACAACTCAACGTTTTGGAGTACTGGCAAGAAAAGGCCGTCTTCAGCTACGCAGGTGATGACCACATCATCGCCGCACAACGCCCCATACATCCTTTGGGTAAGTGCTTTGCCAGCACGGCCTTGCTCGCCAACATCATGGTGTCCAAATACGCCGATGGGTTGCCCTTGTATCGCCAGGAAAGTATTTTAAAGCGTTATGGACATGCCGTGAGCCGCACCAACATGGCCAACTGGATGATTCGCCTGGACGATGTCTTTAAACCCTTGATGACCTTGCTGCGAGAAAGTCAAAATGCCGGTGATTATGTGCAAATGGACGAAACGCGTATCCAGGTACTCAAAGAAAATGGCAAAACCGCCCAATCCGATAAATGGATGTGGCTAACGCGCGGTGGCCCTCCAGACCAGCCCAGTGTGTTGTTTGAATACGCCCCCTCTCGTTCGGGCGAAGTGCCGCAACGCTTACTGGAAGGTTTTCAAGGCACTCTGCAAGTCGATGGCTATTCAGGGTATAACGGGGTGTGCGAACAGCAAAATCTGACACGTATCGGTTGCTGGGATCATGTGCGCCGAAAATTCATTGATGCCATTAAAGCCGCCGATAAAGCAAACACGAAAAACCCCGTGCCTCGAAAGCCGATGTCGCCATCGGTAAAATCCGCAAGCTCTATCTCATTGAGAAAAAGATACAAGCGCTTGAACCCGCAGAAAAACAAACACTTCGCCAAGCACTTAGCCAGCCGGTGTTGGAAGACTTCAAACAATGGCTGGATAAGCATATTACTAAGGTGGCTAAAAAGTCCCTTACTCGTAACGCCATGGACTATGCACTGAATCAATGGCATACCCTCACAGGCTACTGTGATGATGGACGGTTACACATCAGCAACGTGCTGGCTGAAAATGCCATTAGGCCTTTTGCCGTGGGTAGAAAAGCCTGGTTGTTTGCCGATTCAACCCGTGGCGCCCATGCCAGTGCCACATGTTACTCATTGATCGAAACGGCCAAAGCTAATGGGCTTGAACCCTATGCGTACATACTGCACGTCCTTAATCATATCGGCAGTGCCGATACTCTTGAAAAGATAGAGGCCTTGCTACCTTGGCATGTCGTTTTGGACATTACCTTGGAATAGAGGCTGATTTAAGGGCGCTTACCATTAATCGAAACGATACCGAAGTCATGAGCTTTTGTAACATCTACACTCACGCCTTCCGTGGTAACAGAAACCTCCCCTACTGAAACACCTAACTCTAAACTAGGCATTGAAATATTTCCTCCCCACAGAACCAGATTTATTCAACTAAATTATTAATAACCTCATACAGCTCGTCTTTTTTTACACCCGATGTAAAATTTTTATAATAAAGCAATGACAGGTAATAAATATCAATTTTTCTCAAAAAAGGATATTTATATTTTTCATTTAGTATTGAGTGGGGATTAATAGAATTTCCTGGAAATCCAAGACTTCTAAATATTTCTCTCGAAACACAGTTGGCTGTTTCAATATTATTTTTTGAAATGTTTATAAATAGCACTGATCTCAAATATTCCTCCTCTTTTGTATCTATTGAAGAAAGAGAAAAGCAATTTTTTTTATTTATCTCATACTCTCTAATTCTTTCACGCATATGAGGTATACGATCACTACTTAAAACAAATTCTAAAAATCTATCAAGTTTTCCTTCTTCATGATCTTTATATATATTAGCAGAAAAAAATATTATGAAATTCGCATCGTCTATAGCCTGAGAAGTCGGGACGTATCTCTGTATAAGACCAAATATTGAATTTATTGCAATATCGACAATTTCTTCCGAATCTCCCAAATTCCTTCCCCCTATAGTTCCCATACGAATATTCGAGTCCCATTTGAACATTCTATTGTTATATTTATCATCTTCAAAGTTTGTTTGAATGGCTACATTAAAAAAATCTTTTAAATCACTTTTTTTCAATTCCTTATAGGAATTCTTACCTAAAAAAAAAGCCGAATTAAATTCATCTAAATGTTTTTTCATATCATCAGAATAAACAGTATCGTTATAAAAAATAATAATAAGTATTATCAAGGGGAAAAAAATGCAAGAAGTATTTTTCATATTTATCTAATAATATCTAATACACAATTTTCATTTATTTCCAATTCTTTTTTTAGTTCATCCACTGCTTTAGAATTAGTTTTCGCACCCAATTCCCATTGAAATCGATCGCTATTAAAATATTTGTCCCTGGACACAATGCTATTTAAAGGTGATTGAATATGCATTAAACCATAATAACCACCTATAGCATTAAATAGAAAAATCAAGCATTTTTTTTCGTATTTTTTGCACTTTTCTTTACATAAGTTTCTTAATGGAGTAACTTCAGAGGTGTTAAGCAAAAGATCGGAAATTTTTTCATTGTATTTTTTTCTTTCGCTCTCTGGGAAATCGTAATAAGATTGACTAAGTATACCTTGATAAGCTAACTCACCAATATTTATAACATCACGCATTGGCGATTCATCTGATAAAAACCCCCTAATCGAGTAAAGAAAAATAAAACCTTGCATTTTCCCTGATTTTAGAGTTTCTTTCCCTTTGTTTATTAGCTTTTTATTATAGATGTACTGATCCCCCTTAGATTTTGATAGCTCATGCACCGCAGATTCCCACAATAAAAATTCTAATTCTTTTGGAAAATTTTCTACTGTTCCTAGTGATACTATTTCGTCATAACGACCATAATATGGTAGAACTATAATTCCTTTTATAGCTTCTCCTGTCTCCCCTAACTCTAACAGTTTTCTCACCCCATTAAATCTCTCATGAATCATATTTTTTTGCATAATTGCTTGTGCGAGTTCTTTTTTTTTCTTAACTTTCTTTAACCAGGGCGTGCCCGATATGCCTCCTGGAACTCTAAATAACTTTATTCTATCATTTCGATTTAACGATGCAATGAAGCTAGATGGTCTACCCGGTATTTTTTCTATTTGAGAAAGCAGCAGCATCGCACTTTCGTTACCAGCGTTGGCTAAATTTGCTAAACTTGGAATAGCCACCTCATCATTGTTACTTAGCCAAGCATCAATAGCTAAATTTAATTTATCTTCTGAATTTTTTTCTACACACAAACCATACCCTGGTATCATAGAGAATATGAGGTGTATAGTAAAAATAACCTGTTTCAACATGAGTCTACCTCAACAATAAGGTTGTAATTTCATCGACTTGATCATATATGTCACGGATGGTTTCAAAGAAAGTTGTATCACTTTCCGAAGCTTCAATATATTCGGAGGTACGAACAGAATCTAGATTGTCAGACATAACTAAAGACTCCATCTATTATTAATAATAATTACAGCCAATACTAGCACAAACACTATGATAAATATCTTGGAGACAAATGCTTCTATTTTAAAATACGATAGCTTAGATTTGTGACTCTCTCGGGAAACGATATATTTGTAAACATATATAGAGATCGAGACCAACACTATAATAAAATAAAGAATTTCCACTAAATACCTCCAGTTAACAAGAGAAAATATTTGATAAATTTATGATTATTGTAATTTTTTATATTTTTCTATAGAAAAATCTTATTTAATTCTTGATATCAACTCGGAAAACTGTTTCTTTGTTGATTAATGTACTCTTTTATAATTTTAATGGTTTTATATTCAAGACAATCGTATTGCGCCGTACCATGTGCATCACCATATCCACAACTATAAGCAATCATTTTTACCGTTTCAGGAAAACTATCAGTCAAAAATTGCAAATCTTCAGGCTGTTCATACGGGTCTCCATAATAAGCAAAGACAAGAGAATCTATCTTTTTGTAGTCCATCATTCTTTTTATTTGACGGCTTCTCGCTTGCGACCATCTCAAATCTCTTGTTTTTCGCTTTCCTGCCATTGCGGGCGCTGTAACAATAGCAGCATTAAACAATACATCGACATAATCCATTAATAACAAGGAAGACCATCCACCCGCTGACTGACCTGCAATAAATATATTTTTTGGTTTAACTCCTAGGGAAAGAAAGTTTTCTATAGTTTTCTTAATTTCATAAGAACGTTTCACAACATAAGAACCTGGTGCTCCTGGTCCACCAATATCTGAGCATAGATAAAACACATATGTTTCCAACTCTTCTTCTAAAGCAAGAATAGAATCTGGAACATTATTTACAGATTTAGAACAATCTTCTTTGTTCAAAGAACTGGTCGTTCCGTGAGAATAAATAATAATCGTTGAATTTTCTGGATTATCAAAAACAATATCCGGCCTTTTCTCGTATTCAACACCTTTTATAGGAGAGAACGTCGAATGGTGTTTTAGAAATCCAGTTTGGTTACTGGCCATCGTGCAACCAAATAAAGACAGTATGCCAGCAAGCAATATGACTTTTTTCCCTATCAAAACAAGAATAAGGTTGCTTGAAAAACTCAATTTTCTAGCTAATTTCATCACATGAATTCCTACATATACATAAAAAAACAATTGATTTCACTCACAAATAAGTGGCTTTTCCTAGATTGTTGCGATATCCTCTCGGGTAAATCATGCATCGCATCAAACACTTCAATAAAAAAATGCTATTAAAAATACTTTTACCCTTGCTATGGGCAACTCATTTCTCTTCAATAACCCATTACATTTAACTTAAAACATGCTCAAAAAAATGGCGCGACTCTAAAATCCGGCGTTATACACCCCCTTCTGGTTGAACCATGCCCCACTAATCCAGCAGTGTCCACCCGCCAATCCGTCAGCCTCACCCAAATCCCTGACCCAGGCCTCGATTGCAAGTCGATTGGATATAAACGTGCCTTAAACTCTCCTGTCAACCTCGCATTGTCAAATTGATTCAACTCTTCGACGCTACGGCCAATCGCCCGTGCTAATAACCCCTGCATTTCAGCCAACGAAAAATTGCACTGCTCGGCCTGCGTATCGTACCGACCCAACGCACCTACATTTTTAAACCCTAGCATCGCATGGCGCGGCTTCAGTTGTCGTATAAGTGCCAACAAGCGTTCTATCGCTGTTTCGTTAACACCTCGCATCAAACATGACTAAATGTGCCACGAATTTCTCCGAATTCGCTAAATCTACTATCGAATGCTTCTACTGCGAAACTGTGGTTAAAGTCAGCAGGCTCGTTTTTTTGGCCACCAACATCTTCAGATTTATTACCTTCTGTTTCATTTGTATTTACAAAACTCATGAGAATATGCCCGCCAACTTAATCTTGAAATTATTTTTCCACTTACACCCGACAATTAAACCTTTTACATATAAAACTCTCTAGAGTTCTTTTTATCAAAAATATTATCTGTATGCTTTATACAATTATCATATATATTTTTATATTTATTTATAGAAAAACTCTCTGAATTTATTAGATCCATAACAAACAATCTGGAACGGCAATAAAACTCGGAAGACGAAAGTTTTTCTTTATTACCTTTTAAATAAAAAATAATATCAATTTGCTGTTTTAGCTCACCCCTTAATGAATTAATATCTCCCAATAAAGAGTGGTTGATTTTTGTCGTTCCAATGTTTTTTCCTAACAAAAATATTTCCTTATCTTTTCCCTCGCGCAAAGGAAGCGCTTTAAGTATCTCATAAGAGAAAAGGTAGCTAATTTTTTGTACTTTCGAAAAAAAATCTAATTTTCTTTTTTTATCAATTATCTCACTATTTAAAAAATTGTATTTTATATTTTTAGATACTTCTGCATTTGGAAAATATATTCCCGATATGGAAAAATTTCCATATACTGAACTTAGTTGCTCCTTGCCACTCAAATACTCATAGTAACCATTCTCCATTTCATAACTAACAAAAGATGCCATTAAGTGTGATACCGAACAATCGTTCGTTTTTCCTGTATTTTTTAACTTCAGGTAGTCACAAACACGGTTAAATTTTTCTAGCGAACTATAAACTTTTTTATAAGATTTTTTATCTCCATAATCAAAATAATAGGCTAACGCAACAAAATAGTCTTTATATCCTTCAGTTTTATTTTTTTCAGCTATATGCTTCGCACACAAAAAGCCATTTTCAACTATTTCTGTCAGAATAAAATTCTGCACCGCCATAACTTTCACTTTATCTTCTTTATTTAAATTTATATAGCCTTCAAACCGTTTTTCGCACCCTATCAAAGAGTCATCAGCCAACAATGGGATACTAAAAGAAATGAAATATACTAACATTCCAATTAAAAAAATAGGCACTATCGCTAACGCCACATCAATCACAAACAATTTATTTATTTTCATTGAAACACCCTAAATTCCCCTCATTGTCCAAAACTCTATATCAGGTTACAAAATACGCTAATTGCATTTATAAAAAATACTTTTACCTTTGCTATGGACAACTCATTTCTCTTCAATAACCCATTACATTTAACTTAACATGCTCAAAAAATGGCGCGACTCTAAAATCCGGCGTTATACGCCCCCTTCTGGTTGAACCATGCCCCACTAATCCAGCAGGTTCTTCCCCGGTTTGTGTGAGGTTATAGTATTTCATCCCCCTTTGCTATTGAGAGACTCCGGTGCTATCGAGCCTTGAAGAACACTACAGCCAGCTCCTGGGCCTGACAGATGACTGGTCAGTGACATCAGTTGATTTAGACCCTTCAGGGTTAAAAGTATCCATTTCGTTGGCGTTTAGCGGCAACCACGGCCCTTGCTCGCACTGTGGCGAAGTGAGTCCGTTCTATGATCACCGCTCACAAGAGCGATCCTGGAGACACCTGGATACTATGCAGTTTGAAACGCGCCTACACAGTCTTATTCCCCGAGTAAATTGTCTGGAGCATGGTGTTAAAAGTATGGCGTTACCCTGGGCAAGCAAGCGCAATCGTTTTACGTTGTTGTTTGAATTATTTTCTATCAGGGTGTTGCAAGCCTCACGTAGCGTCGAAGAGGCGCGTAAGTTACTGGGACTTAGCTGGAACGCAGTGGAAGCCATCAAAGCCCGCGCTGTCGAACGGGGACTTTCGCGTCGGGAATTGGTGACAATTGAGTACCTGGGTATTGATGAGAAGTCCCACCGTAAAGGGCATGACTATGTGACGCTCATCAAGGTGTGCTTCGCACGTTTATTGTCCCCGCCCACCCGGCAGTCAGGACAAAGTAGCTCGCAGTCGCTAACGCTCCTTGCTCGTGCCCGCTTGCCCTGGTTGCCCCCTTGAAAAGCAAAAACAGCGGCTAAGGAAGAAAGTCTGTCGCGGCATTTAACCGCTTGCTTGAACCGATGGCTAAGGAGTAAAGTGGGCACTGGGCGACGTGCTGTTTAAACAAAAAAGCGCGTCGGGAGTTTTTTACTGGAGATGAGAAAAAGCGTCTGGTCGCAAGCTCTTTAAATCGTTGATCGCGTTGGGAAAAGCGGGTAGCTAAGTTACGATGTGCCTCGGGTGCGTGCGTTTGCACAAAAGGGGAAATGGGTAAATCCGACAGGTGGAAAAGTCCGTGGTTGTGATAGGCCAGGTCTAGGGTGTGGTAACTACGGTGCTAGTCGAGACGGTGGAGCACGGAGCCATGCCGGTGCTGATTATATTGCGACACCAGGTCAAGATGTTGTAGCAGCTGCAGAGGGGACAGTGACCAAAGTTGGCTATCCATATAGCGACGATTTGTCTTACAGATACATTGCTATTGAAACCACCGATGGCCATGTAGTGAGGCAGCTTTACGTTGATCCGGCCAATGGTATTGCGCCAGGTTCTACTGTATCAGCAGGACAGAGTTTAGGTACGTATCGGCAACTTGGAACTAGATACCCCGGTATAACTGAGCATGTTCACGTTGATATTTGGGTGAATAACGGAACAGCTAGTCCTTGGAATACAGGCGCTACTAATGTTGATCCAACAACACTGATTCCATCTCCATAAAGCAGGAGGTTTTATGGTTCGTTATTTACTGATTTTATCTGTATTGATATTGCCTGGTTATAGTACTGCAGTGGTTCCTGACTGTGATGCTGTGGAGCTTATTGAGCATCAAGAAGAATATAATAGTCTCGTATGTTTAGGGGAGAAGTATTTTCGAGTTGGCTTATATAAAAAAGCGGTTGATCAATATTTAGATGCATCGGCAGTTAAGTTTCATGAATCACCGAATTATCGACTAAATGCTCGAATTGCACATGCTTATTTATTGATGGGAGATATAGAAAAAGCTAGTCATTACATAAAACGATCCGAGTTAACACTTTCATTGCTGGCTGGTATCTATTCCTGTGAAGAAGGAAATAATGGAATAGCCTTCTTCATCAGTGACGGTAAAGGCCCAGTTGTTTCCGTTGTTGGCAATGATGTTGTTTCGGTCATGTGTGGAGGTGCATATCAGTATATATACAATGACCGTTTTAAGAGTTTTTCTGCGGTTGTTCTGGAGGGTAGGCTCTCCGAATATCACACAGTGGTGGCTAAGCTAATTGAAGAAAGAAAGTCTCTAGGAGAAAAGTGATAGCTTTTTTGAGTGAACGGACCCCGCATTAGCGGGGTTTTGTCTTTAGGGCTACTGTTCAGCAGTCAGCACCAAACACCCATCCATTGCCCTAACGGTAATCGGTGTATCAATACTAAACCCGATCTGTTCCAGCCACTGGCCGCGCATCTGAATCCAGGGCATGGTCTTATGGAACACCGCTAGGCCATGCACTATTCGCCGCGTACCATCGGTCAGCACAAAGCTGCCCTGACAAACTTCGCCGACTGGTGTGAACTGCGATCACTGACCCGCGCTAACGACATCACCAAGCCGATCCTGGATCCTGGAGCGGTATCGCAAACATCTACACCATACGCTGGATAGAACTGGCAAGCCGCTGACAGCCCGTAACCAGGTCACGCGACTGATCCCATTACGCAGCTTCTTTAAGTGGGCGATGAGACAAAATTACCTGCTCTATAATCCGGCTTCAGAGCTGGAATTATCCAAGATTGGCAGGCGTTTACCCAAAGCGACATTAACCGCCGCAGAAGCCGAGCATGTGCTGGCCCAGCCCGATACTCAGACAATGGAAGGTATCCGCGACCGGGCAATACTGGAAGTGCTGTATAGCACCGGCATTAGACGGATGGAGTTGATTAACCTCTGCCTGGAAAATGGTACAACCTCAACTGCAATCACCAACCCCAGCATCCACTGAGTCAGAGTAACCTTAGCTTCAATCTTAGCAAGGTCTCGTTTAACCTAAATTCCGCAGTTGAATCGTAGCGGGGGCGTCTAAGGGGCTGAAGCTGAAATGCTGGTAAAAGCGCTTTAGATTCAGTGTTCCCCTCATAACGAGGGGGAACACATGAGATTCACACGGTTTACCACCCCGTAGTCTGTTGCACACCCTTGCCCAGCTCCGCTGGTGACCTGACGGTGTGTACACCGGCTTTTTCCAGTGCCGCAAATTTCTCCGCTGCCGTGCCTTTGCCACCGGCAATAATCGCACCGGCATGACCCATTCGCTTACCTTTGGGCGCGGTGACACCGGCAATATAAGACACCACCGGTTTGCTCACATTACTCTGGATAAATTCCGCCGCCTCCTCCTCCGCCGTGCCGCCAATTTCACCCACCATCAAAATGGCCTGGGTCGATGGATCAGCCTCAAATAGGGTCAGTGCGTCGATAAAGTTGGTACCGGGAATGGGGTCACCGCCGATGCCAATACAGGTGCTCTGCCCATAGTGCAAATCGCTGGTTTGTTTGACACATTCGTAAGTCAAGGTGCCCGAGCGGGATACTACGCCGACTTTACCCGCCTGGTGGATAGCGCCGGGCATGATGCCGATTTTGCATTCGTCCGGGGTGATGATGCCTGGGCAGTTGGGACCGATAAGCCGTGCCCCGCTTTGCTCTACGGCGATTTTTGCCTCCAGCATGTCCAGTGTGGGGATACCTTCGGTGATGCAAACAATCAGGGCAACGCCCGCTTCGGCGGCCTCGATGATCGAGTCTTTGCAAAACGGTGCCGGTACGTAGATGACGCTGGCATCCGCGCCGGTCGTGGTTACCGCATCGCGCACGGTGTTGAATACCGGCAGGCCCAGGTGGCTTTGTCCGCCCTTGCCTGGGGTGACGCCACCCACCATTTGGGTGCCGTAGGCAATCGCCTGTTCGCAGTGAAAGGTGCCTTGTTTGCCAGTAAAACCCTGGCAGATAACTTTGGTGTTTTTATCGACGAGTACGCTCATTTCACTTCTCCTACGGCGGCGACAATTTTTGCGGCAGCTTCGCCGAGGTCTTGCGCGGCGATCAGGTTTAAATCACTGTTGTTTAGAATGTCGGTGCCCTCGGGTGCTTTTGTGCCCTCCAGTCGCACGACGATGGGCACGGCAATATTGACTTCGGCGACCGCCGCGATAATGCCTTCGGCAATCAGGTCACAGCGCACGATGCCGCCAAAGATGTTCACCAGAATGCCCTTTACTTTGTTGTCAGAGAGGATGATTTTCAGCGCCTCGGCGACGCGCTCTGTGGTGGCGCCGCCGCCCACGTCGAGGAAGTTGGCCGGGTCCCCGCCGTTGAGTTTGATGATGTCCATGGTCGCCATGGCCAACCCGGCGCCGTTGACCATGCAGCCGATTTCGCCGTCCAGTGCCACGTAGTTGAGATCCCATTCCGCCGCACGGTTTTCGCGTTCGTCCTCTTGGCTTTTATCGCGCATTTCGATCAGTTCCGGGTGGCGGAACAGGGCGTTGCTGTCGATGTTGATTTTGCCGTCCAGGCACAGCAGGTCACCGCTGCCGGTAATCACCAGCGGGTTGACTTCGACCAGCGCCAGGTCTTTTTCGATGAACAGTTTGCCCAGCCCCATCAACAGTTTTGAGAATTGTTTGATTTGATTACCACTCAGGCCCAGGCCAAAGGCCAGCTCGCGGCACTGGTAGGGCATAACACCCACTAACGGGTCGATGGTGGCTTTCAAAATCTTCTCTGGGGTTTCGTGGGCGACTTTTTCGATTTCAACGCCGCCTTCGGTGGAGGCCATGATCACGACCCGGCGCTGTGCGCGGTCGAGCACTGCACCGAGGTACAGTTCGTTGGCGATGTCACAGGTTTCTTCCACCAGTATGCGATTGATCGGTTGGCCATTGGCATCGGTTTGGAAGGTGACCAGGTTTGTGCCCAGCATCGATTTGGCAATATCACCGGCCTGGGCGGCGGTATCGGCCATTTTTACACCCCCCGCTTTGCCGCGCCCACCCGCGTGGACTTGTGCCTTAACGATCCAGCGTTCACCGTTCAGCGTGTGCGCCGCCGAGACCGCTTCGTCTGGTGAGAACGCTACCTTGCCATTCGGTACGGGGATACCGTAGTCGCGAAACAGGGACTTCGATTGATATTCGTGTAGGTTCATAAGCTCATTTCCAGGGTGTTGTCTAGAGTCGGTTACCGGCGTTTCTTATTGGCGATATGGATGGCGCGCCCGTCTGCGCTGAGTGCCGCCTCGTGTAAGGCCTCGGAGAGGGTGGGATGGGCAAAAACGGTGCGGGCAATGTCTTCAACGGTGCCTTCAAACTCCATGGCCATCACCGCCTGGCCAACCAGTTCAGAGGTGGCGGCGCCGACCATGTGCACGCCGAGTATGCGGTCTGTCGCGGCATCTGACAGAACTTTCACCATGCCCGGGGTCGCCTCCATTGCTTTGGCACGACCACTGGCGGCAAACGGGAATACCCCCGCTTTATAGGCATCACCACTGGCTTTTAGCTCTTCTTCATTCTTGCCTACCCAGGCAATTTCCGGGTGGGTGTACACCACCGAGGGAATCGCGTCGTAGTTCACATGGGCGTGGTGACCGGCGATGCGCTCGGCAACGGCAACGCCCTCTTCTGAGCCTTTGTGCGCCAGCATGGGGCCACGCACGACATCGCCGATGGCGTATACGCCGGGGATTGTGGTTTCGCAGTCGTCATTGACGTGCACAAAACCGCGCTCATCGAGCAACAGTTCAGTTTCCGGGGCAAATAGATTATCGGTTACCGGGCGCCGTCCCACGGCGACGATAAGCCGGTCAACGGTGATTTGCTGTTCCCCCGCTTTGTCCTGAAATTGCAGGTTGATGCCCGCCTGTTCAATCGTGGTGGCCGTCAGGCGTGCGCCGAGGCGGATATCCAGCCCCTGTTTTTTCAGGGTGCGCTGGGCATCTTTGGCCACTTGCTGGTCGACCATGGGTAAGAAGGTGTCCTGTGCTTCGAGGATCACCACTTCGGCACCCAGGCGCCGCCATACGCTGCCCAGTTCCAGGCCGATTACCCCGGCGCCGATCACCCCCAGTTTGGCGGGCACGGATTCCCAGTCGAGGGCGCCCGAGGAGTCGACTATCGTGTCACCCTGCAACGGCGCAGAGGGGATGGTGACGGGGGTAGAGCCTGTAGCGATAATCACATGGCTAGCGGTGTAGGTGTGGGTTTCATCACCGCTGACTTCCACTTGTTTTTCTGGCAGGAGTTTGCCGTGGCCCTTTAACCAGTCGATATTATTGGCTTTAAACAGTTGGCTGATGCCCCCGGTAAGCTGTTTGACGATACCATCTTTGCGGGAGACCATTTGTGGCACATCCGCGCTGACCGATTCGGCAATGACGCCGTGCAGGGCGCCGTGTTCGCGTAAATCGTGGTATTTTTCTGAACTCTCCAGCAGGGCTTTTGAGGGGATACAGCCGACGTTCAGGCAGGTGCCGCCGAGCGCGGGCTTGCCCTGTTTATTGATCCATTTGTCAACGCAGGCGGTTTTCATGCCCAGTTGCGCGCAGCGGATAGCGGCCACATAGCCCGCCGGGCCGCCACCGATAACGATCACATCGTAGTTATTGCTCATAGTGTCATACCTCAAAAGATTTATTTTTTTTGCCTACGTCATCGGTGCAAAAGCACCGGGTGATGGCGTCTGTTTCAGCGCGTACCTGAAACAGGGCAGCGACGCATATTCCCGTGCCCAGCTCAATAAGGCTGAGTTGAGCACCGGGTGTGAAAGAGGGTGTCCGGTTGCGTGCGCAATGTTTTCCGGCACCCTCAATGGTCGATCATTAAATGTCCAGTAGGATTCTGGCAGGCTCCTCGATTAACCCCTTGATTGTTTTCAGGAAGGTGACGGCACCTTTGCCATCGATGATTCGGTGGTCGTAAGACAGCGCGACGTACATCATTGGCCGGATAACGATTTCGCCATTTTCAACCACAACGCGGTCTTGGGTGGCGTGCATACCTAAAATTGCGCTCTGTGGGGGATTCAAAATGGGGGTGGAGAGCATGGAACCAAAAACACCGCCGTTAGTGATGGTAAAGGTGCCGCCTGTCATCGCTTCAATCGAGAGTTTTCCGTCGCGTGCCTGGGCGGCGTATTCGGCAATGCCCGCCTCTATTTGCGCCATCGATAGATACTCGGCATTGCGCAGTATCGGCACTACCAGGCCACGGTCTGAGCTTACCGCGACACCAATGTCACAAAAACCGTGGTAGACGATCTCGTTGCCATCGATGGAGGCGTTGACGTCGGGGAAGCGTTTCAATGCCTCGGCGGCGGCTTTGACAAACAGTGACATAAAGCCGAGCTTGATGCCGTGCTGTTGCTCAAAGCGCTGTTTAAACTCGCTGCGCAAATCAATCATCGGTTTCATGTTGATTTCGTTAAAGGTGGTCAGCATTGCCGTTTGCGTGGTCGCCTGCATCAGGCGTTCGGCGATGCGAGCGCGCAGGCGGGTCATGGGAACGCGACGCTGTGGGCGGTCTTCATCGGCCAGATTAACGCCACCAGCGGCGGCGGGGGCAGTGAATTTTATTGCCGTTGAATCGTTCGTAGTCGTGGCTGCGGGACTGTCTGGCGCCGTGTCTGTCGCCGGTGCAGCCACCGATGCAGCCGCAGGGGCTGCTGACAGCGACGCAACGTGCGCCAGTACATCCTCTGTGCCAATGCGCCCGTTTTTACCACTGCCACTGACAGCGCTGGCATCCAGGTTGTGCTCGGCTAACAGTTTGCGCACGGCCGGGCTGGTTTGTGCATCACCGGCTTTATCCTTAGGTGTTTCAGTCGGCTCAGTGCTGGCCGCCACTGTATCGGTGGCTGCGGCACCATCACCGGCTTCGATCATACCGAGCAACTGATCGGCGGTAACGGTGGCGCCTTCGTTTTGCGCAATCGATGCCAGTGTGCCAGCGGTTGGCGAGGGCACTTCCAAAACGACTTTATCGGTTTCAATGTCGACGATAACTTCGTCGCGTTGCACTGCATCGCCGGGCGCTTTGTGCCAAACAAGCACGGTCGCATCGGCGACAGATTCGGGCAGGGTTGGCACTTTGATTTCAGTACTCATGTGTCGGTTTCCTGTGTTTTGCTGACGGTTGTATTAACCTGGTTAATCTTGCTGACTGTTGGGTGTTAGGCCAAGTGCTTCATCGACCAGTTTGGCCTGCTCTTGTAGGTGTAAATTGGCGTAGCCGACCGCCGTGGAGGCGGATGGGCCACGGCCGGCGTATTCGAGTGTCTGCTGGCTGCCCAAAACCCGGTCGATACGGTGTTTGTTGGAGCGCCACGCGCCTTGGTTGCGCGGTTCCTCCTGGCACCAAACCACTTGTTTGGCGTTACTGTAACGCGCCAGGATACCCTCGGTTTCAGGGTAGGGAAACGGGTAGATCTGTTCCAGCCGGACGATAGCAACGGTGTCAATTTCAGCGGCCCGGCGACGTTCGATCAGATCGTAAAACACCTTGCCGCTACACACGACAACCCGCTCCACTGTATCTGGGGTGAGGGGATCGATCTCGTCGATTACCGGGTAAAACGCACCGTCTGCCAGCTCATCGAGCGAGGAGACCGCCAGCTTGTGGCGAAGCAGGCTTTTCGGTGACATAACGATCAGTGGGCGGCGCAGCGGTCGCACCATTTGGCGACGCAGCATATGGTAAACCTGTGCCGGGGTACTGGGTACACACACTTGCATATTGTCTTCGGCGCACAGTTGCAGGTAGCGCTCCAGGCGCGCCGAGGAGTGTTCTGGCCCCTGGCCTTCGTAGCCGTGTGGCAGCAATAGTGTCAGCCCACACAGGCGGCTCCATTTGGTCTCCCCCGAGCTGATAAACTGGTCGATCACGACCTGGGCGCCATTGGCAAAGTCACCGAACTGCGCCTCCCAAATCACCAGGGTATTGGGGTCTGCGGTGGCGTAGCCGTATTCAAAGCCCAGCACCGCCTCCTCAGACAAGACGGAATCGATTACCAGGAAGTTAGGCTGATCAGCGGCAAGATTGCGCAGCGGCACATAGCTCGTGCCATCTTTTTGGTTGTGCAATACCGCGTGCCGGTGAAAAAAGGTGCCACGACCACAATCCTGACCCGACAAGCGCACCGCATAGCCGTCGTTGAGCAGGGTGGCGTAGGCGAGTGTCTCGGCTCCACCCCAGTCAAACGGCTGTGCACCCGCCGCCATTTTGCGGCGGTCATCGACAATTTTTTTCACCCGGGAATGCAGTGCCAGGCCATCGGGCAGGGTGGTCAATTTATCTGACAGTGCGCGTAGCGTGGTCGCGGTGATGCGGGTATCACCGGGTTCGCGCCACTCTTTGTGCAGGAAAGGCTGCCAGTTGACGGTGTGCTCGTTGCCAAGTTGGGCGTCTTCGAGGATGTTTTCCGCCACGCAGTGACCGGCGTCGAGCTCATCGCGAAACTCTGCCACCAGGGTATCCGGCTCAGTGGCTGTAACGACCTGCCCGGCGATCAAATGGTCGGCGTATAACTTGCGGGTGGTGGGTAGTTTCTTGATCGCCTGGTACATCATCGGCTGGGTGGCGGACGGCTCGTCGGCCTCGTTATGGCCGTGGCGGCGGTAACAGACCAGGTCGATGATCACGTCTTTTTTAAACTGCATACGAAAGTCGAGCGCCAACTGGGTCACGTAGTAAACCGCTTCCGGGTCGTCACCGTTGACGTGGAAAATCGGCGCGTTAATCATTTTTGCCACATCGCTGCTGTAAATGGTTGAGCGCGTATCCAGTTTGTTGCTGGTGGTAAAACCAATCTGATTATTGACGATAATATGTAGGGTGCCTTTGGTCGAGTAACCCCGCGAATCGGCCATATTAAAGGTTTCCATCACCACACCCTGACCGGCAAAAGCGGCATCACCGTGAATGGCAATGGGTATGATGCGGTTGCCATCGGTATCGCTATGGCGATCCTGTCGCGAGCGGGTCGACCCTTCGACGACGGGCGATACAATCTCCAGGTGCGATGGGTTAAACGCCAGCGCCAGGTGCATTTGGCCGCTGGTGGTTTTTATGTCTGAGGAAAACCCCTGGTGGTATTTTACATCACCCGATGACAGGGATGCCTTTGGCAGGGTATTGCGTTTGCCTTCAAATTCAGAGAACAGATCGGCGGGTTTTTTGCCGAGAATATTGACCAGTAAATTGAGCCTGCCACGGTGTGCCATGCCGATAATCATCTCGCGCACACCGGCATCACCGGCGCGTTTTACCAGCTCGCTCATAATTAGAATCAAGCCTTCGCCACCCTCCAGCGAGAAGCGCTTTTGACCGACGTATTTTGAGTGGAGATAGCGCTCGATACCTTCAGCGGCGGTGAGCCGCTGCAAAATCCACCGCCGCGTTTGTGGCGATTGCTGCGGCTTTGCGTTAACGCTTTCCAGGCGTTGCTGCAACCACAATTTTTGCGTGGTATGCGGCAGGTGCATGTATTCGCTGCCAACACTACCGCAGTAGGTTTGCTGCAGTTGCTCGATAATGTCACGCAGGGGGGCACTGTCTGCGCCGTACAGCGAGCCGGTGCGAAATACTGTGTCCAGATCAGCGGGGCTGAGGCCATTTTCACGCAGCTCGACTTCACGCACCACCGGCAATGGCGCCCGGTTGAGTGGGTCGAGGCGGGCGAGCTGGTGGCCACGCATGCGGTAACTGGCGATCAGCTCCTGAACGCGTACCTGTTTGCGCTCGTGCTCAATCGATACATCGGCCGCCGTACTGGCGGGTCGTTGGCCTTTGTTGCGGGTGAGGTGGTAAAAGTGTTGGCGCACCTCTGAGTGCGGAATATCCTGTGCGCTAACGCCGTCGACCACGGGCAGTTTTTCAAAGTAATTGCGCCACTCCGGTGTCACCGCATTGGGGTCGCGCAAAAACTGTTCGTACTGTTGTTCCAGGTAGATAACGTTTCCACCGTCTAGCAGCGAGGTGCTGAGCAGTGTTTTCATCATGGCGATATGATGTCCTGTCGGGTTGATTGGGTTAATTAGGTATAGGCGGGTTCAGCTTATAAATAATCGGGAAGGTGATCAATGACGACCTGCGTGAATTCATCGGTATTCAGCTTGCCGCCGAGGTCGCGGGTGCATTCACCCCGCTCGATGGCGCCCAGCAGGCTCAAGCGCAATGCGTGGCCGAGATCATAGCGGTCGACATGATCGAGCAACATACCAAACGACAATAATACGGCCGAGGGGTTGCACACGTTGTTACCGGCAATATCCGGAGCTGTGCCGCCCGCCGGGTCAAACATCGCAATATCCACCTGGTTATCGGCATCAAAGGAATAGTTGCCACTGGCGCCCGTACCGAGGCTACCGACCAGGCCCGAGGCCATATCCGATAAAAAGTCACCGTATTCGTTGAGCACCAACACCACCTCGAACTGGTCTGGTGCAATGATGATTTTTGCCAGTAGCGCGTCGAACAATTCGGTATTGTGTGTGACATCGCGGTGTTGCTGGTGTACTTCTTTGACCACCGACTCGAACAGGCCATCAGTGACCTTCTGTACTGTGTGTTTCGATGAGGAGGTCATGGTGTAATTGTCACTGCCGTACGTGCGGCCTTTTTTACGCGCCAGATTAAAGGCAAAGTGTGCCGCCTGTGTACACGGCTCCCGCTCTACCATGCGCAGCGAAACGGCGGTATTTTTACCGATAAGCTGACCGGGGTCATCGTAAGTACCGCCAGTGGCGATGCGCACGATATGCAGGTTTACGTTTTCCTTGAAATTGGAATCGATGCCCTTAATCGATATGGCGGGGCGGTAGATGACACTAAAGTCACAGCGGCGGCGAATCAGTGCGTTGGGGCTACGGCTGACGGTCGCGGTGGGGTATTTGATCGCCAGTTTGGTGGCGCGCATCGACGCCTCGGCGCGGTCGATGGCCAGCTCGCCATCGCGCTCGCGGGTTTCCAGTGACCAGTCAATCGGTATGAAATCGAAATCGACCGGCAATGCCCCGGCGACCCGGTGAATCGATGCACCAAGCTCCGGGCCAATGCCATCACCCAACAGTTCAGTAATTTTGATAACAGACATCAGGCAATATTCCCCTGTAGTGGGTTACAACAAACGGCAGTTTGTACTGAAATAGTCTGGAAAAAGGTAATTGGCGGGGTGAGTAGTACACGTTATTGTTTAAATGCAATACGTTAGGTGAGGTATGAGCCGATGCTCGCAGGGTGCGTACTGTACACAATTTGCCCAAAAAATACTATTCGCCAACATAAAGAGGGCACCGCAAAACGATTGCTTTCGGTCGTACAGCGCTCGGTGATACGGCGTTGAAAACTGGCAAAAAATACTCATTTAGTGCGTGTAAACTGCGATTTTTTGTCAATTTCCGCCCTGCCTCACCTTCGCTCGCAACGCTTTCCAGCACACTCTAAACCAAGGTACGAACTGTTCAGATTATCAGGAGTTTAGACGAGTTCTTGACATTTTTTGAAAAATATTGTCTGAAAATAATTTATTTGGCTTGCCCTTGAGCGTGCGATGCAGGCAAGCCTGCCTATGTGTGGGAATGGTTTTCAGCATATTTGGCCAGTTGTTCCGGCGTGGCTTCCAGTTGGTACTGTTCTTTCCATTGTGCGTAGGGCATACCGTAAATCACTTCACGCGCCTGCTCGTAGTCCATGTCCAGCCCGCGCTCCTCGGCGGCGGATTTGTACCACTTCGACAGGCAGTTACGGCAAAAATTGGCGAGATTCATCAGGTCGATGTTTTGTACATCGGTGCGTTCGCGCAAATGGTCGACCAGTGTGCGAAAGGCGGCGGCTTCAAGTTCGGTGCGGATTTTATCATCCATCGTGAATTCCTCATGGTTTACGCGGTATTATATCGGCTATTTACGTATCACAGCTACCGCTTAAATGATCGAATTATTGCCCATAATTGTGCTCGCCGCCATCGCCTGGTTTTGGTGGGGCGCCACCCGTGCACGCGAGGTCGCTGTCGAGGCCGCTATCACCGCCTGTCAGCGCCGCGATGTGCAGTTTCTCGATCAGACGGTGATGCTGCAACAGATGAAACTACAGCGCGATGAGCGCGGCCAGATGCATATAGCGCGCCTGTATGGTTTTGAATTTAGCTGCAACGGCCACCAGCGTGAAACCGGCTATGCCGTGATGCTGGGTACCCGCTTAGTGCGGGTACACTTAAATATCCTGGTCGATAGCCCGGCCGATATACCCGGTACTGTACATTGACGGGCGCTGAGGTTGGCCACGATTATTTGGGCGACATCATCCGTTTTAGCCGACGCATTTGTGTGGTTATCGTCATTGCCGCGTTTGCCAGCTACGGCGTTGCCTGGTACGTATGGACGCTTGGGCAGACACTGGGCGCGGTAGTGCTGGCCAGTATGGGCTATTTATTGTTTCGCAGTCTGCGTAAAATCGCCTTTAATCTGACCTGGCAGCACTTCAATCAAAAAGCGGGCTATACCGATTTAATCCAGCGGTTAAACAGCCATATACTCACGCAAAAGGAAGCGGCGATTCGCCAGCATATTGATCAAACCCTGAAAACCAACCCACTCTCTCCACCGGAAACCCATTTATGAGTCAGCCTGCCAATCACTGCCCTTGCACATCAGGAAATCCTTATTCGGCGTGTTGCGAACCGTATATCAGTGGCGAGCAAATGCCCGAAACGGCTGAGCAGATGATGCGCGCACGCTACACCGCCCACACCCTTGCAGACATCGATTTTATCGTCAATACACACTACCCGGATTCGGCGGACGACATTAACCGGGAGGGCACACGCCGCTGGGCAGAGGAGTCTGAATGGCTAAGTTTGGAAATACTGCGCACGAAGCAGGGCGGTGCAGAAGATAAAGCCGGTGAGGTGGAATTTATCGCCAACTACCGTGACCGCAGTGGTGAGCGGCACCGGCACCACGAGGTGAGCTTATTTAACAAGGTCAATGGCGAATGGCGGTTTCGTGATGCACAAGTGCCAGAGATTACCCAGGTACGCAGAGACGCACCTAAAGTGGGTAGAAATGACCCCTGCCCGTGTGGGAGTGGCAAGAAATATAAGAAGTGTTGTGGTTGATGAGTTGTTGAGTTGTTTAAAATAACCTTGTATTTTGGACAAAATATGTCCAATATTACCTTGTATTTTTAACAATTCTGACACTGGCTAACTACTGTGAAGCGCACGATTGAATCGGGTTTGAGTGAGTGGTGTACACAGACGCACCACAAACCGCTATTAATCAGGGGCGCACGCCAGATTGGCAAAACTTACACAATCACTCAATTTGGCCGGGAAAAGTTCAGCAATGTCGTGGCGATTAATCTGGAAGTGGATACCGCGTTGTCCAGCGCTTTTAGTACGCTGAACCCAATAGACATCATCAATAAAATACAAATACTGACCGGTCAATCGATTGTACCGGGAAAAACCCTGTTATTTATCGATGAAATCCAACTATGCCCCCAGGCGATAGCGGCGCTGCGTTACTTCCATGAGGAAATGCCCGGTTTACATGTGATCGGGGCGGGCTCTTTATTGGAATTAACGCTAAATGCCGCCGGTATCTCCATGCCGGTGGGGCGTATCCAATACCTTTATATGAAGCCCATGAGCTTTGAAGAATTTATGTTGGCTATGGGTCAGGAGGCCAGTATTGATGCGTTCGCCACTGACCCCGCACTGTTTTCCAATCCTGAAATACACCAAAAAATGCTGGGCTGGGTAAAGCAATATCTGCTGATAGGTGGTATGCCGGAAGTGGTGCGGGAATACCGCGACTCCGGCAACTATGAGCGCTGTCGGCGCATCCAAACCGCCTTGCTGCAAACCTACCAGGATGACTTCAATAAATACGCTCGCTACACCCAGCAGGCGCATATAGGTAAAGTATTTCAGTCAGCGGTTAAACAGATAGGCAGTAAATTCAAATACAGCAAGATAGACCCAGACACACTTTCAAGAGATATTAAACAAGCACTGGAATGGTTGGTCATGGCGGGGGTTTATCACAAGGTCGTTCGCACATCGGCGGATGGCCTGCCGTTGGCTGCCAATGCGAACGAGCGCTATTTCAAGGTACTGTTTCTGGATGTTGGCTTGATGCAGAATTTATGTGGTCTGGCATCAGAAATTATCCAGCAAAAAGACCTGATGCGTATTTATCAGGGGGCGCTAATGGAGCAACTGGTGGGGCAGGAATTAATCGCCCATCAGGATTTTTACACAAAGCCTGCGCTCTACTACTGGGCGCGGGAAGCAAAAAACAGCAATGCAGAGCTGGATTATGTCTGTCAACACGAGGCGGCGGTGGTGCCCATCGAAGTAAAGGCGGGCAAGACAGGCCGTTTAAAAAGCCTGCATTTGTTTTTGGCAGAGAAGCGGCAGGTCTGGGGGATAAAAATAGCCTCTTCGCCGTTATCCGCTGAGTCCCCGGTATTATCTCTGCCTTTTTACCTTATCAGGCATTGGCCGGTGTTGTGGAATACCTATACATCAACCTGAGTAGGTAACACGCAGTGCTCAACATGCCAACAAACGTTCATCAAATCGGTAGTGAGACAGGTTTTCATACCCCGTTTCGGTAATCAGTACCTGGTCTTCGAGCTTGATGCCCTCGCGGCCCCCCACCGCACCAATATAAGCCTCCACGCACAGCATCATGCCGGGTTCCAGCGCGTAGTCGAAGGCGCCGTCGATATAGTCCTGCGGGTAGAAGATAGCCGGAAACTCATCACACAAGCCCACGCCGTGAAAACGCACACCGTAGCGTAATTCAAGGTACTCCTCTGGCAGTTGGTGGCCTTTAAATGTCAGGTCATCAAAGCTGTTGCCGGGCTTCAACAGTTCGCGGTTGGTTTGAATGTGCTCATAGGCCACCTGGTACAGCTTGCGCTGCTCATCGCTGGCTTTGCCGTCACCGCATACCCAGGTGCGCGATAAGTCTGAGCACATGCCATAGGGGCCAATCAGGTCGGTGTCGTAGGCCAGGATATCGCCTGCCTGGATCTTGCGTGGGCCACACTCCTGCATCCACGGGTTACTGCGCGGGCCAGAGTTTAGTATGCGCGTTTCAATCCACTCGCCACCGCGTTTGATGTTCTCGGCGTGCAATACAGCCCACAGTTCATTTTCACTCATGCCCGGTTGCAGTGTGTCCTCCATCGCCTGCATGGCAATTTCACAGGTGGCAACGGCGCACTTCATGGCGTTGATTTCATCGACACCCTTGATTAAACGCGCATGTTCACACACTTCCTGGCCACTGCCAATTTCAATGCCGAGCCGCTCCAGGGCGTGCACGCCGGCCACCTCGATTTTATCTACCGCCAGGCGGCGGTTGCGCCCGCCGTGCTGCGCCATCAAATCATCGACTTGCTTGGCAAACTCGGCGGCTTTCTGCGCCTCCTGATCACCCACGGCAAAATAGAAAAAGCCTGCGGCGCCGTGGCGCACTTCGTTGATCAGCGGCAGGTAATTGCTCAGGTGTTCACAGCCGTGAAAATCCCATAACACGACATGGCCAGCGGCTGAAATAAACGCCGCACGGGATGGGTTGTGCGTCGTCCAGAGTTGCATATTGGAGCTGTCCGTGGCATAGCGGATGTTCAGCGGATCAAACAACAGCGCACCGGCGTAGTCGCGCTTTTGCAGTTCGGCGCACAGGCGTTTGAGGCGGGTGCTGCGCATACGCTCCAGGTTTGGTGCAGTCAGGCCAAGCTTGGCCCATTCGTCAAAAGCCAGATCGGTGGGGCCGGTTTCTACCCGGTCATTGTCGTTTGGCGAACCATCGGGTTTGACCCCTTTGGTGGGGTTGATTTTAGGGTTGGAAACCGAATGTGGGTGAGTACTCATAACACGGGCCTGTTTGAGAAGGTGTCTTAAATCGATTGCTTTTGGTGGTACGGCTGGTAGTACGGTGATAGTACTTATGGCGGTGGGGGAAAACCACAATTAGTGCGTTGTGTTTTGTCACGCCTTTGCACGTGTTCTACTACGGGGTAAGTCGATGGAAAACCGTGCACGGATTTTTTGGTCGGTTGCTGCGCTGATTGTCTCCGGGTAGTGACTGGCGAGTATTTCCCTGGCGCGGGCATTGGCCCGCTCACGCATCTGTGGTTGGCCGTTGTCTTGCCAGTCATCCGGGGTTGAGCGGTCACTCAGTTTGGGGTAGAGGTATTCACTGGTCATCAGTTGAATGGTCTGCTCCGCCCCCAGATAGTGGCCGGGGCCGTAGACCGCCTGTTTAATCACATCGAGCGACAGGGTTTCATCGTTGACTTCGATACCGCGCACAGCGCGCAGCGCAATACCCAGGGATTCATCGTCAATCACAAAGCTCTCGAAAGAGGCGCCGAGCAGGCTCCCCAGCATCCCCGCCGATTCGTAGACCATATTGGCACCGGACAAGCCCGCCAAAACCGTGCTAATGCCTTTTTCAAACCCGGCCTGCACATCGGGAATTTTTGAGTCACTCATGCCCGCTGCCACCCCGCTAGGCAAACCGTAAAAGTTAGAGACTTGCGCCGCCGCCGCGCTCAAAATCGCCTCCTCCCCACCGCCGCCGCTAAATGCCCCGGTGCGCAAGTCAGAGACAAACGGCCAGCTACTAAAAATCGTCGGGTGGCCCGGCACCACCAGATTCACCAAAATCAGCATCGCCAGTGACTCGGCATTGGCTTGTACCAATGTACCCGCCATCGCCGCCGGGGCTGTGGCGCCCGCCTGCGGCGCGGTAATACCATTGATAGGAATACCGGCGCGGGTCGCGGCGATGCATACCTCGGCGCCGTCTGCACCAAAGCGTAGCGGTGAGACCACCGGGCTGCTGTGCACTTTGCAAAACGGGCGCTCGCGGAATTTACCGGGACCACCGGCCACCATATCGAACAACTCGACCACCGGGGCGACGTTTTCAGCCAGTGAAATGGCCGTGCCGATGTGTTTGTGCGTACCCGCCGCGATGGCGTAGGCCGTATTCAAATCGAGCGCCAGCATATCCTCGTATTCGGTGGCGATTACGCAGCGGGTAAACCAGTGGATATTGTCCAGCGCATCGGCCAGGCGCGCAAAGTCGTATAGGTCTTCAAGCTGTGCCGGGCGGTAATGTTGTTGGTATAAATCGAGGATTTTGACTGCCGCGCCGCCCGTGCCGTAGTGCACCCGCGTCGAGGACAGGTTCAGGTCATTGGCGTCACCGCGTGCGTGCAGGGTAATGTCTTTTGCCGCGCCATCGATAATCTCCTCGACAAAACCACGCGGAAAACACAAACGGCCCTCGCGGTTGAGCCAACACCCTCGCGCCTGGGCCAGCGCAACCATCTCTGGCACGCACTCGCCCATGCCAACCGTTTCCAGCACATCGAGGCTGGCCTGGTGAATGCGCTCGATTTCAGCTTGTGTCAGTGGCTGCAACACCCCGCCTGGCATCCCCGCCGAAATGGCACTGGGCGGTCGGGTATCGCGGTGTTTGGCGTGGCGTGCCTGTCTTGCTGCGCCACGGCGTTTGGTGGTTTGTGTCATCGTTTATCCGTGGTAGTGGAGTGTCAGGGAGTCACTGTATAGTAGGCAGGGCGTTCACCCAGGATCAACAGGTGTGGTGTTTTCAGGCGCTTTTGTTCAAGGTTGCGGCGCTGATTCGCTGGCGGGTATTTTCCTTCACTTGCTAATTCGTTTGGCTTTAAAGCTTAACCCCATCTCTAGGCGGATAGCTTTCAGCTAACTGATTGTACTTAAACGTTACTCTGCCTGGTATGCCTCACCTTCTATAAGGCCATCTTTGTGTTCTCGTGTATTTTTGAAGCTTACAGGAAGGGTTTCACATTCTTCACAGCGTGCAATTTCAAAATGTAAGTGCGGTTCTGAGCTATCACCCGTATTACCACTTTGACCAACAATTTGTCCCTGAGACACTATGTCACCTACCTCCACACCTACACCACCTTTTGTAAGGTGGTAATAACCAGCAATTGAGCCATCATTATGTTGAATAACAAGATAGTTCTCTTGGCCGGGGATATTATTGTTCTCAGCATAGTTATCAACTACTACTGTAACTATTCCAGCTCTAGAGGCAATAACATGCGTACCTATAGGCATATCAAAATCATAGGCATACGCCTGGTCTGTATTGGCTCCATGAGAGCCGTCTGTACAGTTTCCCTGCCCAACAAGAAACTTTGAATTAGGCATATAAGGTAAAATATATTGAGATGTGGTTTGTTCAGGGTAACCAACCCTACACTCAGTAGTATTGTCGTATGTTGTGGCAAATTGCTTGCCACCGTAAGAAAACAGCATCAACATTAACAGTGTTAAAAATGCTGTTTTCAATTTCAAAAATTGAATTTTCTTTATCGCAGCACCTTGTTAGTTGCTGGCAACTTTACTGTAACTGGGTTTTTCCTGGGCAATACCAAGTTCCATCTGACCTGTATGGGCGGGATATTGATCTTCAGACCAAGATTGGTATTGGTCAAACACACCAAGCTCTATCGCTATTTCTTTTATAGATAGTCTTCTAAGAATTTGTGTCGTAATGGAGCGCTTCTCATCCCAAAATGTCATTGATTCGAGAAACTCAAGAGCTGGAACTGATGTGACCAAATGGTATATGAATTTAGCTTCTTCTTCGGTATCAAATGACAAAAAATTTACAGTATCGTCGAATGCAACAGTTTTTCCATTTAATGGCCCAACAAGACTAAACTTCAGTTTTTTATATAGGCCCGATATTGCAATTTTCCATTCTTTAAAAGAGTAATCACCAACACCAAATATAGAAAAATCTGGTTTATTTTTGTAAATGGAACTTCTTCTTTTATCTAGATACTCTCTATGGTCAACCAGGTATTTCCAAGTATTTGGTGCATTTTTTTTTATTAAAAAAGTATCTTCACCAACATATTTTTGGGTTATTATGACAACCTTTCTGTATGTTTTTGTTCTTCCATTACCAATATCAGAACTTTTCAATAGAGGGTAAATGTATTTATCTTCGCACCTTATTGTTTCACCAAGTCCATTTTTATAATCGCTATTGAATGGCTCCAATTCCATAACCTTTGAGCAGTCATGTTTTATTCCAGAACGCCAGATAAATCGTGGGTCTTGCCCTTTCAGTTTCCTCCATTTTTCATAATTATTAACATTGCTTACAATATGTCCGTCCCTCTCACCAATAATATGGGAAGACTCAAATGAGTCCAATGACTCATAAACTTCACAATCAGTACTTCCAGTATCTGTTGTTAAAACAAAAAGGCACGCCTCTACCGCAGCATCAAAATATAGTTTTGCATCAATTGGGTAGATATGCCCAAAGAAACGGTTCTCTGCGCTCTGTCTAGCTTGCCTCATAACTTTACGCGCAACCGCATACTTACATAGGAGTGCTATTGTGCCCTCACGTTTTGATAACCACTCAATATGCTGCAACAGCATCCATTCAGAAATATCAAAATTACTAGATCCTGTAATGGCCTCAATGCCTTTTCTATTTTGGAAGTTAGATTTTTTGGGAATATTTTTACTATTGATAAGACCCAATTCGCTACTTGTTACCCAAGGCGGATTACCAATGACAAGGATATTTCCTTGCAAATCAGATAGAATTTTAGCCCAATTAGTATTAAAAAAATTGGCCTCACTTACTATTACGCGATTTGTTGTAGAAATATCCTTTAAGGATAAACCGGCTTCAATAACATATTCAGAGTTTACTTCAAATCCAAGAATATTGGAGCCCTCGAACCCTTCACATGAGGCACGAACAAAAGCACCCTTTCCACAAGTAGGCTCAATAACAATATCAGGGTTAATGCTATGGTTTCGTTTTAAAACCTCAACAACTTTTCTGGCAAGATCAATAGGTGTCTGAAAATCACCGAATTGCCATTTATTAATTAATTTTTTAGTCACTTTTCAACGAATCCTTGAGATGCCTAAAATCTCGCCAGCTTTCTGAATAACTCTTTATTCTAACCTATAAAACGCAAACAGTTGCCTAACAAAAATAAAATATGCCGAAAGCTTACGCAAACTCTTGGTGCACCTGGGTAGATTTAAAAATCCCTCATCATCTATAAGAGGATCGAAACAGCCCTCCTACACCTTCGGTATTTCCTATTTTCTGTAGGTCACCACGCACTTTTAAATTTTCCTATGCACACCAATGCTTTACGCTGCTTTTTTGCGACCGATTGCGTTTTTTCGGCTTAACTCACCGAGTTTAGTTGGAGACACAGTCTGATGTTATCAGCAATTAACGCCCGTCTACTTCCCATTGAAGTGGTTGCTATACTAGTTTATTGATTAGCGGGGGACAGGCACTGTCTCTAAACAATCAATATGCCGATAACTACCGCCCAACAGCGTTGCTAACGCACGCGCCCTACCCAATGGCACCACCGCCTGCTCCGTATCGATAATATTGATTTCAGCATTGAGCACAATCCCGTGCAGCACGTCGCGGCTGCGTGCGTCGGTGAAGATAAACACCTGGCGGTTTTGCGTTGGGTGCTGCCGGGCCAGTTGTCGGCAGCGCGTGGCAAGGTGCAACAAGGCGGCACGCAAGGGTGTGCCGCCACCCGCACCGATGCTGTCGAGCAGTGGCAGGCTGTCACGCGGTGGTTTGCGCGCCGCCTGAAGGGTGGCAATACCGTCACCGCCAAAGCCGATCAGCTCAAGGGCTTGTCGCTGTTGGTAGGCCTGATAACACAAACCCGCTATAACACCTTTGGCGCTGGCCAATGCGCTGCGCACCAGCAGCGAGCCTGAGGTGTCCAGCAGGATTAGCCAGGTCGAGGCGTTTGCCTGTTCCCGCAGACGGTAGTGCAGACGAGACAGCGTATGCTTAGCGTTGTCGCCATAGGGCAGGTTTTGCGAGTCGGTCAGAGTGGCAAACCAATTGACGGTGCCATTGGCTAGACCGTCGACACTGCGTGGCCTGCCGCTTCCCCTGGGTTGTGTTACGTACTGGCGATGTGCCACCCGGCGCCGTGGGCCGGTGTTATTCAGTACCGTTTTTTTTTACCCGGAGTGGGTGTTTGTCGGCTATGGATATCGAGACGGCGACGCTCGCCGGTAGGCATGGGAATCGCTGGCAGTGGACCCCAGTCGCTCTCTGTATCACCAGAGCCTGAAGTGGGTTCAGCACTACTTTGGTTTTGCTGCGGATCATTTCCCTGTTCGCTCTTTTGCTGTGAGCGTTGGGGGGGAGGTGTTTGCCGCTCTGTCGGTGGGCGACGACGGTGCAGCAGTGCAAATTCTGCTACGGCATCAATGTCGTCACAATTGACTGCATTGCGCCCATTCAGGGCGGCGTGGGCACAGGCGGCGCGGTGGATGACAATATCGGCGCGCACGCCCTCTACTCCTTCACGCTGGCAACGTGTGGCAATTTCATCGATCAGTTGATCGTTTAGCACCACATTGGGCAGCCGCGCCCGCGCCGCCTCACAACGGGCGATCAGTTGCGCTTGTTGTGCGCTGAAGTTGTCAATAAATGCGGTTGGTGCCGCGTCATACGCCAACCGGGCGCGGACGATTTGAGTGCGTTCCGGTACGCTGTAGTCATCATTGACATCGACACACAAACCATAGCGGTCGAGCAGTTGGGGGCGCAGCTCACCCTCTTCCGGGTTCATGGTGCCGATCAGCACAAATTCTGCCAGGTGTTGGTGTGAGATGCCGTCGCGCTCAACGGTATTGACCCCCGATGCCGCCACGTCGAGCAGTAAGTCGACCAGGTGGTCGGCGAGCAGGTTGACTTCATCGACGTATAAAATGCCCTGGTGTGCCTTGTGCAGCAGGCCCGGTGCAAACGCAACGCCGCCATCGGCCAGCACTTTTTCAAGGTCGAGGGTGCCGGTAATGCGTTCCTCGCTGGCGCCCAGTGGCAGGGTAACGAAGTGATTGCGGGTATCATCGACGCTGGGCATCAGGTCTAGCAGGGCGCGGGCGATGGTCGATTTTGCCGTGCCGCGTGCACCACTGAGCAACACCCCGCCCACCTTGGGGTCGATGGTGCACAGCATCAGCGCCAGCTTGAGGCGCCGATGGCCAACAATGGCACTGAAGGGATAGGTGTGCGTGCGCATCGGTAGGCGTGGTTAGGCGGCTTTTGCTGTGCTTAGTGCGTTTTCCAGCACCTCACGTGACAGCCGCTGACCGATAACCACTAGCTGCGTCTGCCGCGCTTCATCATCACCCCAGCGGCGGTCAAAGTAGCGCTCGGTGCGGGTGCCCACGCTTTGAATAACCTGGCGCATGGGTTTGCCGGGAATCGCTATAAAGCCTTTTATCCGGTAGATTTCATGCTCGCGCACCAGGGCATCGATCACCTCGACCAATTTGTCACTGTCGACTTCACCGAGCGGAATCACCATCGAGTCGAAGTTATCGTGCGCGTGGTGGTGTTCTTCACCGTGGTGATGGTGGTGGTCGTGGTGGGTGTGCAGCGCTTCTATCTGCTCTTCAGCGGCGGCGGCAATGCCCAGTAATTGCTCGCTGCCCAGTTGCCCGTGCGTAGCGCTGATGACTTTGACCGCACGCGGCAATTGCTGGTTGATGCGTCCGGTGACTGCCGCCTGTGCCGAAGCGTCGATTAAATCGATTTTGTTGAGTACGACCAAATCGGCGGCACTGAGCTGGTCGTCGAACAGCTCGCGCAGGCTGGGGTCGTGGTCCAGTCCCTGATCGGCCAGGCGCTGACGCTCTACCGCGTCCGGGTCGTTGGCGTAGCGGCCATCGGCAATCGCGGGGGCATCGACCACGGTTACCACGGCATCGACGGTGCAATGGGTTTTGATATCCGGCCAGTTAAAGGCTTGCACCAGCGGCTTGGGCAGGGCCAGACCGGAGGTTTCGATAAGGATATGGTCGATCTCGTCGCGGCGCTCGATTAATTGTCGCAGCACTGGGTGAAACTCCTCTTGCACTGTGCAGCAAATACAGCCGTTAGCCAGTTCGTAGATACCGCTTTTGGGGCCGCTCGTCGAGCCATTTTTTGGATCGTCGTCGGGTGCATTGGCGCTATCGTCTTCGCACCCTTCGATAGGGCAGTTGCGCAACAGCTCGGCGTCGACATCCAGCTCGCCAAATTCATTGACGATCACGGCGATGCGTTTACCGCCAGCATTTTTCAGCAGATTGGACAGCAGCGTGGTTTTTCCACTACCGAGAAAACCAGTGACGACCGTTGCGGGGATTTTATTCAGTTGCATGTCGTTTCCTATAAAAACAGGCGTAACAAAAACCGCAAGAGCTTACTTGAGTGCAGCCTGCCCGGCAATGCAGAAGTCATCATTATCCTGAATCCGATAGGCACCTGGCATTATAATGCGCAGCTATTTTCAACTACTTGATCTGTATGCGACAACTTTTTCTCGGTGGTGTGCGTTCCGGCAAAAGCCGCCTGGCCGAAGCGGCGGCCAGCGCAACGCACTGCGCCGTTACCTATATCGCCACCGCCCAGCCACTGGATGAGGAAATGCACACGCGCATTGCCAGGCACCGCGCGCGCCGCCCGGATCACTGGCGGCTGGTCGAGGCACCGCTGGCATTGGCCAACGCCATACGTGAAAACGATGCCCCTGGGCATTGCCTGTTGGTCGACTGCCTCACTTTGTGGTTGAGCAACCTGTTACTGGATGAAACCACCATCGGCGCCCAAAGCGAGATTGATAAACTGTTAAATCAACTGCCTACACTCAGCGGTGGTATTGTGTTTGTCAGTAGTGAAATCGGCCTGGGCGTGATGCCCGCCAACGCGCTGGCGCGGCGTTACGCCGATCAGTTAGGTGAATTAAACCAATCCATCGCCCACTGCTGTGAACGGGTAACCCTAGTGATCGCCGGATTGCCCTATGCGTTAAAAAAAACCGGGAAGCACACATGCATAACTGGATAGACGACCCTTGCCAGTCGCTGGATATACAGGCCCGCGATGCGGCCCTGCAACGCCAGGGGCAGTTAACCAAGCCACCGGGGGCACTTGGCCGCCTGGAGCAACTGGCGGTGCAACTGGCCGCCCAGCAAGGCCAGGAACAACCCTGGATTGAGGCAGTACAAATCACCGTATTCGCCGCCGATCACGGCATCGCCAGCGAGGGCGTCTCGGCGTTTCCGCAGGTGGTAACCCTGGAGATGGTGAAAAACTTTAATCAGGGCGGGGCAGCTATTTGCGTCCTGGCAGAGGTGCTGGGAGCGCGCCTTGAGGTGGTGAACCTCGGCACAGTGGCCACGGCGGAGGCACCGTTGGCCAATGTTATCGATACCCCTATCGCGGCGGGCACCGCCAATTTTTCCCGGCGGGCGGCGATGGATGAAACACAGCTACGCAGCGCGCTTGACGCCGGTCGGCAGGCGGTACAGCGCGCCCAGGACAATGGCGTTGAACTGTTCATCGGCGGCGATATGGGCATCGCCAATACCAGCGCCGCCACGGCCATCGCCTGTGCCTTGCTGTCGATGCCCGCCAGCGCACTCGTCGGCCCTGGTACCGGGCTGGATGCGCAGGGGGTGAATGCCAAAGCCCAATGCATCCAGTCTGCGCTGGCGCTTCACGGCAGCGACCATCCACCGCTGGAGGTTTTACGCCTGATGGGCGGCTTTGAAATCGCCGCACTTGTGGGAGCCTATTTACACTGTGCACAACAGGGCATCCCCGCTCTGGTCGATGGTTTTATCGCCAGCGCCGCTGCTCTGGTGGCACATCGACACCAGGCCAGTGTGGGCGACTGGCTGCACTACGCCCACGCCTCCGCAGAGCCGGGCCACGCGGCGATAATGCAGGCATTAAACGCCCGGCCGTTGCTGGACTTGGGGTTGCGACTGGGTGAAGGCAGTGGCGCGGGCATTGCTGTGCCATTGCTACAACTCGCCTGCAAGCTCCACGCGGGGATGGCCACCTTTGCCGAGGCCGCTGTTTCAGAGAAACTGAATTAATGCCCGACAGTACACGCACGACCACCATCGATCTGATTCGCCACGGTGAACCACAGGGTGGGCGAAAATTCCGGGGCTCGCAGGATGACCCCCTATCGGCAACCGGCTGGCAGCAAATGCGCACCGCCATTGATCCGGTAAACATCGATCACACAGTACCGTGGCAGCGGGTGATTACCTCACCGCTGTTACGCTGTAGTCAATTTTCCCATGAACTCGCTGAATGCACGGGCATTCCACTACATACCGAACCGGGGTTTCGCGAGGTACACTTTGGGCAGTGGGAAGGGCTAAACAGCGCCGAGGTGATGGCGCAGTGGCCCGATTTGCTCGGCAAAGTCTGGCACGACGCACTGGCCAACACGCCGCCTGATGGTGAACGTTTGCTCGATTTTAACGCACGGGTCGCCACCGCCTGGGATCAGATGCTGACCCACTATAGCGGGGAGCATCTATTGGTCGTCGCACACGGCGGAACGATTCGTATGATTATCTGCCATACGCTGGGTTTGCCGCTGCACAGTATGTGGCGGTTTGATGTGCAATACGCCTCTTTGTCACGGCTGCGCGCCTGGCATCAGGAGGGTGCAAGTGATAATTCGAGTGATGAAGCCATCCACTATTCGCTGCTGTCGCACGCCGCGCCATTGCAGGTATAACGCTAAAAACCCTCTGCGCATCGTGCACCATTGGCCCGATAACCCTGCCGTTTTGCAATTGGGCTTGCAATAAGCGCCAGTGTGTTTCATTTTCTCCCGGCAATTTCTGGAGAAATTGCTTGAACAGAAACACTCCTTGACTGGAAGAACAAATTAATAAAATTAGCTGCTGTCGTATTTACCGCCAGTTGTTTCTTTTTTGTAACTACTCAGGATGTATCGGTAGTAGGAATATCCTCTGGTAACCAAATATCATGGGTAAACACCCCTAATAAATCAAAAACACAGCAATATAACTTCATATACTTCAATTATTTAAACGTAAAGAATCGTCATTCCATGCACACCCCCTTTTTTGCCGCGCTGCAATTTCTCAGTATCTTCCCTATTCAGCGTACATTTGACGCGCCAACCGTTGCGCGCTCGCTACTGTATTTTCCCCTAGTGGGGGCGGTTATTGGTCTGTTATTACTCTGTGTAGGCGCCCTGCCAATAGCGGCACCACTGCTGGCCGCCGCGCTGGTGCTGCTGGCCTGGGTGATAATCACCGGCGGCTTACACCTCGATGGCCTGGCCGATAGCGCTGATGCCTGGGCGGCGGGGCGGGGCGATAAACAGCGTGCGCTGAAGGTAATGAAAGACCCACTCTGCGGGCCATTTGCGGTGGTGATGCTAGTGTTGTTACTGCTGTGCAAATTTGCCGCCTTATCGGTATTGCTCGAAAGTGGTGAATTAGCCCTGCTACTGGTTGCACCAGTATTGGCGCGTGGCGCCGTGCTGGCACTCTACCAAACAACCCCCTACATTCGCGAAAACGGCCTGGGGCAGTGCTATGTCGATGCGTCTGATCGTCGCTATATCTGGGCGGTAATCGCTATCAGTGCATTATTGTGTGCCCTGCTTGCCGGTGTTTGGGCGGTGCTGATCGCGGTGCTGGCCGTCAGTGCGTTGCGCTGGCTGATGCTGCAACAGATTGGCGGTATGACCGGGGATACAATGGGCGCCACCATTGAGCTGGTGGAGGTGTGCGTGTTGTTTGGGGTGCTGGTTTAGTGAGTTTTTTAGCCCAGCTTCGACAACAACAAAACGAAGCGGCACAACACAACAACGCGGCACCGGGGTTGACACTGGCGTACTTTCTAGGCCTTTCTCAATCGCTGCAGCCGCATCCCCGCACCCTGGTCAATTGTCATGCTCACTTGACACTCGCGCTGGTCGAGCTGCATAACCAACGGCTTGTCAGTGCACCCACACCGTATCGTATCCAGCCGCAACACCTGCAACTGCCGCCCCCTTTTATCCACACCGATGACATAAATATTTTAAAACAACTGATAGACGCCAATCCCGCCACGACTCACGCAGAAATAAGCCCTAAAACAAGCAGTAACGATACTCTCCGACAATCTCCGGTAAATGTACCCGTCGACGACACTGTGCCATTTATTCAGGCATTAATCGATACACGGCGTTGCTTTGTCGATACCCGTATCGGCAGCAGCCTGTCAGCCATCCATGCTTATATACCCGCTACCCAGGGTGCGCCCCAAACCCTACAACTGGCCTGGCTAAAAAACAGCCTCGGCGAGCAGACACTGACGTGGGAAATACCCCAGCGGCACAGGCTCTTCGCGATAGAGGACAAGGTATTTTATGCCGCATCTGATGGGGTGATAGGGTGTTGCCACGGCCTGCCTGATGACTGTGCGATGGCAGAAATTGAAGCTACCAATACCGTTATCACCCCAGCGGATACCACGGCTTTTTTATCGGCACACCAAACTGCATGGCAGGCACTTGGCTTGCCCCTGCCTGGAGAACTGCTGCATAAAACCATACAGGCAACGGTCACCCCTGTTGCACATTGCACCACGGTTAAGCGGCGGGGCCGTACAAAATCAGATCAGCTTGTGTTGTGGTTTCGCTACACCACGCCCCATTATTGCACCTGCCTGGCTGCCGATGATCCGCGCACAGACTGCGGTTACTGGGACGGCGAAACGCTATATAAGATCCCCAGACAACTCACAGCCGAACACCACTATGCCGATCAACTGGGTGCACAGATTTACCGCCTCGGCTTTCAGCCTGCCCCGCCTGACAATCTGCATGAGCAAGCAACTACTGGCAGCCCCCGGCGGGTATCGACATGGTTATCTGACAATCCACAACACTGGGAAGCCCTACTGACGGAAACCGACCACGATTTAACCACCAGCGGTTTTGTCTTTTCCATCGCAGCGGGGTTTTATCACCATTACATTTATGCCGAGAAATGGCAGGCTAGCGTAACCCACACCGATGACCAGCACTGGCAGTTATCGATACAAATTGTGGCCGATGGTGAAACGATTTCGCTGAAAGATTTATTGCATCACCTGAATACCGTCGACAAACAGTTTTATGCGCGTGACCTGCCGCATATAAAGCTCGAAAACGGCAAACGGTTGTTGCTGCCCGCTGAAAAAATCAACGGCATTATGCAGGAACTAAAAGACTTGATGCCGGAGGGTGGCCGCCGCCAGCGCGGCGTCGATGGTTATCTGTTCCCACTCAGCCAATTGAACCGCCTGCAACATATCGATGACTGTCTCCCACAGGATACGCAGTGGAGTGGGGAGCAAACACTGCGCCATCAGGCGGCCGCTATCCACCGACAACCACAACTCATTGCAGAAAAGCCCATCGGTGTTAACGCCACCCTGCGCCCCTACCAATGGCTGGGTGTTTGCTGGTTGCAACACCTGCGACAGCAAAATATCAACGGCCTGCTGGCCGACGATATGGGCCTGGGGAAAACCCTGCAAACCCTGGCGCACCTAAGCCTCGAATACCAACAGGGGCTACTGGAAAAACCGGCGCTGATTGTCGCCCCCACCAGCCTGTTACACAATTGGGTGAACGAGCTGCGCCGCTTTACCCCGCAACTATCGTGCCTGCTGATGCACGGCACGCAGCGCCATCAACACTGGCAGGGTATTGGCCAATACGCCGTTGTTATCACCAGCTACACGCTTATCAGCAACGACCTGGCTCACTGGCAGGCGCAACCGCTTAGCTGGGTGGTACTGGACGAGGCACAGGGCATCAAAAACCCACGCACCCGCAACAGCCAATCGGTCAAACAACTGCACAGCGATCACCGTCTGTGCCTGTCCGGCACACCGGTGGAAAATCATCTGGGAGAGCTGTGGTCACTAATGGATTTTCTTATGCCCGGTTGTCTGGGCAGCGCGGTGCATTTCAACACCTGGTTTAAAGGCCCGATCGAGCAGGTCGCTGACAGCACCCGGCTCGATCAGTTACTGCAACGTATCGCCCCGTTTATGTTGCGCCGCAACAAAGACGAAGTGGCGCAGGATCTGCCGCCTAAAACCGTTATTCCCCAGGCGGTCAGTATGGAATGGCAACAGCGGGCGCTCTATGAGCAGCTTAAAACCGACGGTTGGCAAACCATCCAGGCACAAATCGACACAAGCGAGAATAGCGGGCAACAGCAGATAATCATCCTCACACAGTTATTGAAACTGCGCCAGGTCTGCTGTGATCCGCGATTGATGGGGGATACAAGCACCCCTTCGGCAAAACGCCAACACTGCATCGACATGCTCCGGGAGCTGGTCGATGAAGGCCGGGCCATTTTGGTTTTTTCCCAGTTTACGCAGATGCTCAGTTTGCTTGCCGAAGACCTGGAGGCGCTTGATATCGACTACCAAATGCTCACGGGAAAAACCCGCAAACGGCACCTGCTGGTCGATCAATTTCAGCAGGGTAAGGTTCCGGTTTTTTTAATTAGCCTGAAAGCGGGGGGCGTTGGCCTGAACCTGACCAGAGCAGATACTGTTATTCACTACGACCCCTGGTGGAACAGTGCCGCCGAACAACAAGCGACCGACCGGGCACACCGCATTGGCCAGGATAAACCGGTGTTTGTGTATAAATTGATTGTTGAAGACAGCATCGAAAGCAAAATTGCCGAATTACAGACGCATAAGGCGTTGCTAAGTCAGCATATCAATCAACAGGCGCAGGCCAGTGGTGAGCAGTTTGCCACGAGGCTGGATGAGTTGTTGGCGTTGTGGGGAGACAGATAGTTTCAGCGATCATGGGTGGCCCAAAACGTTATGAGTGGCTACCCTGAGGAACGTGCTCGAAATAAATTCCGTTTTTATTATATTAACCTAAATTCCGCAGTTGAATCGTAGCGAGGGCGTCTAAGGTGCTGAAGATGAAGTGTTGTTACCAGCATTTTAGCAATCCTGAATGTGTCATTTTTTAATAACACACTCAAGCCCTCAGCTATAAGGCAAATTAATACATTTACGCACCCCAGCATTTATTTCGTGCACGTCCCTAATCTGTTTAGGGTAATCTGACGATACTTATTCTGGGAGCCTGTCGATGCCACGAGACCCCCGTTACGACATATTGTTTGAACCTATTCAAATAGGGCCGGTTACTGCTAAAAACCGGTTTTATCAAGTGCCGCACTGCACCGGGCTTGGCTGGGTGAGGCCGCGCATGGTCGCAGCTTTACGCGGTGTAAAAGCACAGGGGGGATGGGGCGTTGTGTGCACGGAGTATTGCTCGATACACCCCGCCTCTGACGATTTACCCCACCCCTACGCCTCGCTGTGGGATCAGGGTGACATCAAAGCGCATTCGATAATGACAGAGCAGGTGCATGAACATGGCGCCCTCGCCGGCGCAGAGCTTTGGGTCGGTGGCTCGCGCTCAGCCAATTTATTTACCAATGAGGTGGCGATGGATGTGACGACGATGCCAAATGCCACAGGTGTGCCGTACCAGACGCGCGCGATGGATAAGGCGGATATTCGCGCACTGCGGCGTTGGCACAAACAGGCGGCGTTGCGCGCCAAAGCCGCCGGTTTTGATATTGTCTACGTGTACGCCACCCACCACTACCTGCTCGCGCATTTCCTCTCTGCGCGCACCAACACACGCAGCGACGAATACGGTGGCCCGCTGGAAAACCGGGTGCGGCTGGTGCGTGAGTTGATCGAGGAAACCAAAGAGGCGGTGGGCGACACCTGCGCAGTAGCCGTCCGGTTTTCAGCCGATGAGGGGCTTGACAGCGATGGCACGCCAATTGTTGGGGAACAGCGGGATATGCTGGCGATGTTGGCTGAACTGCCAGACCTCTGGGACATTAATATCAATGATTACTCCCAGGAGATGGGGGTATCCCGTTTCGTTAAAGAGGCATCGCTCGAAGCGCATATGGCCTATGTGAAATCCATTACCACCAAGCCTGTTGTGACGGTGGGACGCTTCACCTCCCCGGATACCATGGCGTCACAGCTCAGGCGCGGCATTGTCGATTTTATCGGTGCCGCGAGGCCCTCTATTGCCGATCCTTTTTTGCCAAAGAAAATTGAAGCGGGTCGCCTGGATGAAATTCGCGAGTGCATTGGCTGTAATATTTGCTACACGGGGGACAGTAAAGCAACGCCGATCCGCTGCACACAAAACCCGACTATCAGTGAGGAGTGGCGGCGTGGCTGGCACCCTGAACACATCGCGCCCAAAACATCTGAGGCCACGGTACTGGTCGTCGGTGCCGGGCCTGCCGGGCTTGAGGCAAGCCGGGCACTGGGGCAGCGCGGCTACCGTGTGCTGTTGGCCGAGGCGCAGCGGACACTCGGTGGCCGGGTAACGCGTGAGTCTGCCCTGCCTGGCCTGAGCGAGTGGGCAAGGGTGCGCGACTACCGCGTGCACGCAATCCAATCGATGCCCAATGTCGAGGTCTACCTTGATAATAAGATGACAGCAGACGATGTACTGGCAATGGAGGCAGAACATATTGTCATCGCCACCGGCGCGCACTGGCAGGCAGATGGCCGGGGTTTATTTAATCAAACACCACTGACATCGCTTGGCCCCCCGGCACAGGTTTTTACCCCGGATGATATTCTGGCTGGGCGTTTGCCTACAGGCCCTGCGGTAATTTACGACGATGACCACTACTACATGGGCAGTGTGATTGCCGAGTATTTACGCGCCAAAAATATCCCCGTCACCCTGGTTACACCAGAGACGATGGTTTCTGCCTGGGGCGGCCACACCGCTGAGCAACCACGCGTTCACAGGCGTTTGCGGCAGCTTGGTGTGGATATTATTAGCGCTTATGGCCTCACTGCATTCGATGGGCAAACCGCACAAATAGCGTGCATTTATACCGGAGAACAGAAAAGCCTGGCCGCTGGGGCCGTGGTAAGCGTGACCATGCGCACGCCTGATGAGGCTTTGTTTAGCGCGTTACAACAACGCCTTGAAACCGGCACGACGTACCAGCCCGTCTCCCTGTCCCGTATTGGCGACTGTGAGGCGCCGTCGATTATTGCCGGCGCCGTATTTGCGGGTCACCGCTATGCGCGTGAGCTGGAGTCAGCGGTAGACCCCAATAACCGGATGAAATATGACCGGGTGTTTTTTGAGGAATAGATACCGGGTGATCGGTTTTGGGAAATATTTGTCGCCATTTTCCAATACACCTGACACTTTCTCAATTAGCGTGACATGATTCGGTTTGTGTGCCAAATCGATTTAGGCACATACATACTAAGCGATTAACTTTGCAAACAAATTATTGTATTGCACTGTGTTCACGCTCAATTGGCCGCTTTACGCAACACAACAACATTACCCATCAGCACCAACGCCAACCCGACAGCGGCCAGCGGTGTCCACTGATAACCTTCAAACACCGTGGAGAGGGTTAGTGCCACCACCGGAAACACGACCGCTGCATAGGCTGTTTTATCGGCACCGATTCTGCCGATCAGTGTCAGGTAACAACCAAACGCTAATACCGAGGCAAATACGCTGAGGTACAACAGCGAACCCAGGTAGGTGGGCGTGACTTCAAGATTAAACGGCACGCCGTGAAAAAAAGCGAACACCGCCATCGCCAGGGCGCCGTAGCCCATACCCCAGGCATTGGTCTGGACAACGGGCAGCGCCCGCTTTTGATTGCGGGCAGAAACAATATTACCGCACGAGGCCAATGCCGTGGCGAACAGTGACAACATCAGTGCCCGTGAACCATCGCCACTCAGTTCAAAGGCGGCAAGCTCTGGCCAGAAGATCATCGTAATACCGGTCAGACCGAGTGCAGCACCGACCACGACCTTACCCGCGATAGGTTGCCGGAAGGCAATCGCACTGCCAATAATATTCATGAAAACAACCGTCGAAAACGCTACCGCAATCA
The DNA here is from genome assembly GCA_965277715.1 of Gammaproteobacteria bacterium. Lineage (GTDB taxonomy): Bacteria > Pseudomonadota > Gammaproteobacteria > JBCCGL01 > JBCCGL01 > JBCCGL01. The sequence continues at coordinate 2,501,371 of OZ255836.1, read as the reverse complement.
AGCCGGACGTGAGCAGATGCGTGGCCCAATAAAACACCAGGTAATTACTGGAAAACAAAAATAAGCCCTGCAAAGCCATAAAAGCGTGTTCACGCACAGAGAAGCGCAGATTGCGCCGGGTTACCAGACAAAAAACCAGCAATATCACCGACGCCAGCAAAAACCGATAGACCAGCGAAACCTCCTCGGCAACGCTACCGAGCTGAAACTTAATAGCAAACCACGACGTGCCCCAAATCAGCACACAGGAAAAATACAAGGTAGTTGAATGAGTCAGCATATAGTATCCGGTTCTATAACCATAAAATGAACGCCCCCTGGTATGTCCCCTGGCACATCCCAATTTTGAGTTGATTAAACCTAAATTTCTCTGCGGAATTTAAGTTAATGCATGAGTCAACCAGTAGGTATCGACGTTAGCTTATTGAAACGAATAACTCACCAACTAAAAATCGACAATATTAAGGTAGGCGGTGTACTAGGCCCCATATATTTACTTGTGTGCAAGTTAATATATGAGATCTAGAAACAAAAGCCGGATAAACTCAAGAGACAGGAGAAAAAAACAGGCCATCCATGGCCCAAATACTTCTAAGGAGGAGAGAACTGTTTGTCGGGCCTACACAAACCGGCCCGAAAACTTCAGGCACGCCAGAAAGGCTTGCTCAGCTCGGCAAATACATCCGCTTGGCTCAAACCAATATCGGTGAGCATTTGCTGATTCAGTTGTGCGAGTTGGCGGCGGCTGTTGTGGCGTCTCATCCACAACTTGGCAGTGCTGCCTATAGTTTGTACAAACGCTTCGATGCTTCGGGTAAAGGCGTAAACGTTTGCGCTGATGTCTTCTTGAAAAGCAGATGTATGGGTAATTGCAGTCATTTTCTTACTCCTGGCATTGGTTAGCCATATTTGATTGCCATGGATTTTGTCCTGACAACCGGGTTACGGGTAACTCTTCTTACTAAGTACCCTTGTGGGAGTAGTATTTTAAGGTAAAACTGTTATAGTAACAGATACAGTTTATAAGAAATGTAACCATAACAGTTTATATGAACAGCACTGCATCACAAAACACTACAGCGGGCAACAGCCACGGTTACCTATACGATCAGGTTGCACGGCTGGTTACCGGGATGATTGAAACCCATACACTCACCCCCGGCGACCGCGTTCCCTCACTGCGTAGCATGAGCAAAAAGCTCAACGTCAGCATTGCCACCGTCATGCAGGCCTACCTCAATCTCGAAGATCAGGGGCTGATCGAATCGCGGCCACAGTCGGGTTTTTACGTGCGCCACAACCCCGGTAACGCCCTGTCGCAACCGCGCAAAACCAACCCCCGTGGCCAGCCCCGCAAAGTACAGCTTGGCGATGTGGTGGAAACGATTTTTAACTTATCCAACGAACCCGGCGTTGTACCACTGGGCCTGGCCAACCCAGATACATCCCTATTACCTACCAAAGGATTGGCGCGGGCAATGAATCAAATCATCTCGCGCCAACCAGAGGCCGCAACCCGCTACTGCTGGCTACCAGGCAATTACGAACTGCGCCGACAAATCGCCCTTCGCTCCAGTGACATTGGCTCTTCAATCAGTGCCGAAGATGTTGTAATTACCAGTGGTGCAACCGAGGCACTCAGCGTTAGCTTACAAGCGGTGGCCAAGCCGGGGGATATTATCGCCGTGGAGTCCCCCACTTATTTTATTATGCTGCAAATGATTGAAAAACTGGGCATGTTAGCCGTGGAAATCGATACCGACCCGGAACACGGCATGTGCCTGGATGCGCTCGAAAATGCATTGAACAGTGTCGACATCAAAGCCGTTATACATATCGGTAACTTCAGTAACCCGCTTGGCTGCCTAATGCCCGATGAAAACAAAAAGAAAATGGTCGAACTGCTGGCAGTAAAAAATATCCCGCTAATTGAAGACGATATTTTTGGCGATCTTTACTTTGGCGAACACCGGCCCCGCACCTGCAAAGCTTACGACAAGCAGGGCCTGGTGTTGACCTGCTCGTCATTTTCAAAAACCATCGCGCCCGGTTACCGGGTGGGGTGGGTACTGCCGGGCAAATTTTACTCGCAAGTGGTGAAAGCCAAACAACTGTCCAGCTCGGCAACGGTTTCACTCACCCAAATGGCTATTTCAGAATTTTTACACACCGGCCACTACGACCGGCACCTGCTACGCTTGCGCCAGGCATTCCGCGATCAGGTTGAACGCATGCGCTATGCGGTGGGTCAACATTTCCCGGCGGGCACACGCATTACCCGGCCACAGGGCGGTTTTGTACTGTGGGCGCAGTTACCACGCGGCACCGACTCCCTGGCGCTATACGAGGCCGCGTTGGAACAGGGTATTAGTATCACCCCTGGTTCGCTGTTCTCGGTTACCAATAAATACAAAAATTTCACCCGCCTGTGTGCGGGCCAACCCTGGTCGAATGATATTGAACAGGCATTAATCAAAGTCGGTCAATTGGCACGGCGTTTAGGTGGGCAAACCGAATAAACAGTATCGTTTATATCGGCTTTTTGCGCACATGCAGAAACGGTGGGTTACAAAATATACCGACTCAGATCCTCATCCTGAGACAATTCCCCCAGGTGCTCATTAACATAATCGACATCCACTTCCAGTGACTGCCCACCCCGATCCGATGCTTCAAACGAGGCCGATTCGAGCAGCCGTTCCATCACGGTATGCAAACGCCTGGCGCCAATATTTTCTGTGCGTTCATTCACTTCCCAGGCGACTTCGGCAATCCGCTGCAATCCGCCTTCAGTAAAACGCAAATGCACCTCTTCTGTGCCGAGCAATGCCTGATACTGTTCAGTCAACGAGGCATCCGGCTCGCGCAGGATACGCACAAAATCGTCGCTGCTAAGCGCGGCCAGCTCGACCCTGATCGGCAGGCGGCCCTGTAGTTCAGGAATAAGGTCGGAGGGTTTGCTAAGGTGAAATGCACCAGAGGCGATAAACAGGATGTGATCGGTATTGATCATGCCGTATTTGGTCGAGACGGTACAGCCTTCCACCAGTGGCAATAAATCGCGTTGTACGCCTTCGCGGGAGACATCCCCGCCGCTGTGGCTGTCGCTACGGCGCGTCACTTTGTCGATCTCGTCGAGAAACACGATGCCATTTTGTTCCACCTGCTCAACTGCCTTGAGCTTTAGGTCATCTTCATTGACCAGGTTGGCAGCCTCTTCATCAGTGAGCAGTTTAAAGGCATCGCGAATTTTCATTTTCTTTTTACTGCTGCGTTGCGCTCCCATATTTTGAAACATACCCTGCAATTGCTGTGTCATTTCCTCCATGCCCGGTGGTGCCATGATCTCCACACCGATTTGTGGTGCATTCACATCGATCTCGATATCTTTATCGTCCAGATCTCCCTCGCGCAGTTTTTTGCGGAATTTTTGCCGGGTTGCCGAAGGTTTGGCGGGCGTTTCATTTGCGTTCTCTTTATCACTGCGTGGAGTCGGTAACAGGGCATCGAGAATGCGTTCTTCGGCGGCGTCTTCGGCACGGTTATGCACCTTGGTTTTCTCGGTTTCACGCACCTCTTTAATCGCCGAATCGATTAGGTCGCGAACAATCGATTCAACATCGCGACCCACGTAACCCACCTCGGTAAACTTGGTCGCTTCGATTTTGATAAAAGGGGCGTTGGCCAGCTTCGCCAACCGCCGTGCAATCTCAGTTTTGCCAACCCCGGTGGGGCCGATCATGAGAATGTTTTTGGGGGTGATTTCGCTGCGTAGCGGCTCCTCGATTTGTTGCCTGCGCCAGCGGTTGCGCAGCGCAATGGCGACAGCGCGCTTGGCGTCGTGTTGACCGATTATGTGTTTGTCCAGTTCCTGGACAATTTCCCGTGGGGTCATATAGGGCATAGCGTTGGGTTCTTTAATGGGCATATAAAAAGTCAATTATTGATCGCTGGAATAGTCCAGTATCTCGACAGTTTGGTTGTGGTTGGTATAGATGCAGATATCGGCGGCGATATGCAGGCTCTTGCGCACAATTTCCCCGGCGTCAAAATCAGTATTGTCGAGCAGTGCGCTGGCCGCCGCCTGGGCAAATGCACCACCGGAACCCATTGCTATAAGGCCACTCTCCGGTTCGATCACATCGCCGTTACCGGAGATCATCAGCGAGGCCGTTTTGTCAGCCACCGCCAGTAGTGCCTCCAGGCGCCGCAACATGCGGTCAGTTCGCCAGTCTTTGGCCAGTTCAACTGCAGCGCGGGTGAGATTGCCACCGTGTGCCTCCAGCTTGGCCTCGAAACGTTCAAACAGTGTAAATGCATCGGCTGTACCGCCCGCAAAGCCAGCCAGTACACGGTCTTTGTAGAGCCGCCGCACTTTGCGTGCGTTGCCTTTCATAATGGTATTGCCGAGGCTGACTTGTCCATCCCCCCCGATAACCACACAATTGTTACGGCGTACAGCAACAATGGTGGTTCCACGGTATTGATCCATGGGTTTCTCCAAAATCAAAATGGCTGATTCTATACTAAAATAGGTGTGTCCGAGAACGCCTGTTACAACTTTCTATCGGCGCCCGTTGCATAGCGCGGACCCTTAAGGTAGACGGTGTACTAGGCTGATCGCTGGTAGTATGAGGGCGTTTTTCTGGTGTATAGTTATCTTGCTATATTTTCGTTTTTAAGATAAAAAGCGCGGTTACCTACGATGATTAGTCTGTGTCTCAAAACACATGTGAATGAAGTATGGATTTAAAAATACCGACACAATCGGAACCGACAGAAAATAGCTTTCCCGGTGCGCCGCGCAAGGTAAAAAAGTGGCTTTTGGAACTACAGGCCACTGATATCAGTGAGATCACCCGTCAGTTTTATACATGCCTCAAGCAAAGTAATCGACTGGTTAATGACGCGCGTGCGCGTGTCGAGGTTATGGAGCTGCTGCGGCCCACTGCGCGTTTTGTGCTTGACCATTTGCTCAAGCGCTACACAACATCAGGATTACCGCTGGTAGAAAAGTCACAGCGTATTTTCAACCTCAACCTCGCTATTCTCACCGAAATGACTTTCGGCTATAAAATTGCGTTGCAGGATTCACACACCAATAAAGCCACCGCGCTATCTGCAAAGTTATATGCCCTGGCTGCACAGCGGGCAGTCTCCTACCTGGCTGAGAGTTTACTGCGTTGTATGCAAATTTATAAACCGATACCTAACGGTATCTGGCGTGACCTGCATCAGATCTATGTCAGTTGTGAAGTGACAAAATGCCATAACCTGCCAGTAGCGGATGAAGAACTAAGCAATGTTTCACAGTGTAGTGTCGCCGATGCCTATAAACGCACTCTGTTACTGGCATTGAGTCGCCCGGAAAGCCTGCGTAAAGGGCAGATAATCCACGTATATCATGTATTGGAAACCTGGGTGACAGAAATCAAACTGGGGGCTAGAAACAGGCAAAAGGACACTGGACAGCTATTTGGTATTAATTTGAGCACCGACACCCCACCGATGCAGTTGAAGTTTCTGCACGCATCACAGGACGCGTACATCCGTGTGCTGGATCTGGGGGATTTAATGGGGCTGTTAGCGAAAAAGCTGGATACCATGCCTAAGATCGATTCACCGCTGGTACAGGATACGGAGCTCACCCGCAACGCATTACTCCGCCTGCAAACCAACTGGGGTATGCAGGCCCAGCGCCAATCGGCACGCGCCATACGCAACGAAGAGGTCACGGTGGAAGTAGGGTTAACCGATATCTACGAGCGCCTCAGTTATTTACGCACATCTTCTGGGCCAGAGCCGATCGCCGAGGCACCCGTGCAAGAGGATTATGGTCTGGTTAGCTTATCCACTTCAGTACGTGAAACGGAACAATCAGCACACCAGGGTTTTTCCGGGTTTATCGCCCAGTCAGCCAAAAAACAGGAACAAGCTAAGAGCAACACACTCAACTGGGAAGAGTTTCAGGTGAGTAACACCCCATCGCCGCCTGCTTACCAGGATAAAAAACCTGTCGGCACAATGTTGCCGGCAGAATCTGTTATCAATCAGACCTGGAGAGTGGTCAATAAGAGTTCCGGCGGCTTTGGTTTAAAGTGGACCGGTGACGGAAGCACCTCAGTGCATGTCGGCGGGCTGCTTGCCCGGCAAGAGGCCGTTGAGGATAAAGTGTCCACCCAGTGGTGCATTGGCGTCATTCGCTGGATGCAGTTTGACAAAGACAATACACTGTTGTGTGGCGTGCAAATTATCTCGCCGCGTGTGGTGCCTGTTACCGTCGAGCGTAAGGCTGACGCTAATAAAATGGCCTTGAGTGCCCAGGTGTGTTTGATGTTGCCGGAGATAAAGCCAATAGGGCAGGTGGCATCGTTGATTACCAAGTCATATATGTTTAATGCGGAGGAAACCGTCGCCGTGCAGGTGGGTGGTCGTGAGTTGAAATATAAACTGACCAGTATCGTAGAGCAGACGGGCTCTTTTAGTCAGTTTTTAATCCAATCAGCCAGTGTTGGCGGGCGGGGTCTTGTCATTCCCGAAGCACCCGCGCCCTCTGCAAAAAAACCGGATAAGCGGCAGGATAGTGGCGAAGATGAATTCGACGGCGTGTGGGATTTGCTTTAATTCCTAAAATTAAAGAGAGGGACTTTTACAGTAACACCATCAGCCAGGCAGGTTTATGGCCCATGCTTCATGGCTTACGGCGCGCACGTGGATGCGCCTTATCGTATAGGTTAGCCAGGTATTGGTAATCGAGGTGGGTATAGATCTGCGTAGTGGCGATGTCTGCATGGCCGAGCAGTTCCTGTACTGCCCGCAAATCACCGCTGGATTCCAGTAAATGACTGGCAAAGGAATGGCGCAACATATGCGGGTGCAGCTTGCGTGAAATACCCCGCTCCCGTGCCAAACAATTTAAGCGCTGCTGTACTGACCGGGCGCCCAGGCGCATACCGCCGCGCTTAGATACAAACAGTGCCCGCTCACCATTGCGCACCCATTGCTCACGCACTGGCAGCCAGCGGGCAAGCGCCGCCACCGCCTTGCTACCCAGTGGCACAAGACGCGTTTTTTCGCCTTTGCCGGTAACGCGTACGCTGCTACCTGAAACATCAATATGCTGGCAATCCAGATTAACCAATTCGGATAAGCGCAAACCACACCCGTAGAGCAATTCGACGATAGCCAAATCGCGCACTGATAATGCCGATTCACTGGGTGGGCCGTCCAGCAACTGCCCAATGTCATCGACATCAAGCGCTTTGGGCAAGGTTTTGTCGGCCTTTGGCGCACGTACGGCTTTGGCCGGATTATGTTCAACCTGGGCCATGCGCAGCAGATAATCGTAAAACGAGCGCAGTGCAGACAAACGCCGCGCCAGGCTGCGGCTGCCGAGACCACGCCCGCGTTCGGCAGCGGCAAAAGCACGCACGTCGCCATCCATTATCTGCGACCACTCAGTGAGTTCATACTGCTTGCAATACTGTAGAAAGGCCATTAGATCGCGCCGGTAGTTGCTTAGCGTATGGCCCGAACTGCGTCGTTCAATATGCAGGCTCTGGAGAAATTGTTCTAAGTCTTTAAGCATATTGGTAACAGAATCTGTGCAGGATGGCACTGATCAGGTTATTGCAAAACAATTGCATTACTCACCAGTTGATGTACCCCCAGCACTTGATCGCGATTGAATCCATACTCTGGCATCACGGACATAAACTGACTTTTGCAAATCGCACAGATCGCCGCCATATGGGTCACGCCGTATTTTTCCACCACCTGCTGCAAGGCGTGCATACGCGGCAGTGCACCTTTTGTGCGCACCGCCTGCAATTCATCGGTGAGCAGGCCGCCGCCGCCGCCGCAACAGAATGTCTGTTCGCCAATGGTCTCTTCAGCCATGTCGTAAAAGTGGTTACAACAGGCTCTGATAATGGCGCGGGGCAGGGTAAATTGCCCGCCAGGGATGCCGCCCATGCGTGAGGCCCGCGCCACGTTGCAGGAGTCATGGTAAGTCAATACCTTATCGTCATTGGCCGATTTATCGAAACTTAAAGCACCTTTTTGAATTAAGTCGTAGGTGATTTCGCAGATGTGCTGGGGCACGGGGTAGCGCGGGTCGAGAAAATCCAGCGGCCCCGCCAGGTGGGTGAAGTAATTGTACGCAACCCGCCAGGCATGGCCGCATTCGCCAAATACAATGCGCCGGGTGCCGAGGCTTTGCGCTGCGTCAGCGATGCGCTGTGCCAGGGCTTGCATGCTGTCTGTATCGCCGGTAAATAAGGCAAAATTGGCCGCTTCGCTGGCCGTTGAGCTGAGTGTCCAGGTGATGCCCGCTTGGTGGAGTACCTTGGCATAACCGATCAGGCTGTCGACATGCGGCTCGGCAAAAAAATCGGCTGAAGGGGTAACCAGTAGCATATCGGCACCGGCTTCATCCAGCGGTAACCGCACGGCAACGCCGGTTTCCGCTTCAATATCCTCTTCCAACCCAGCGAGAGTATCGGCCAGTGCGGCGGGTGGCATACCCAGGTTATTGCCGGTAGTTTTTGCCTTGAGCACGATGTTATTACTGTATTTTTGCCCTACGCCGACGGTATCGAGTATTTCCCGCGCCGCCATGGAAATTTCTGCGGTATCGATGCCATAGGGGCAGAACACCGCGCAGCGACGGCACTGCGAGCACTGGTGGAAATAGTTGTACCAATCGTCGAGCATGGCTTTGTCCAGCTCACGGGCGCCGACCAGTTTGGGGAACAATTTCCCGGCCAGGGTGTAGTGGCGACGGTAAACGCTGCGAAATAAATCCTGGCGTGCCACGGGCATATTGTTGGGGTCGTGACTGCCCAGGTAGTAGTGGCATTTATCGGTGCAGGCGCCGCATTTTACGCAGCTATCCATAAACACCTGTAGCCCCCGTGACTGGCTCACCAGCTCACCCATTTTTTTCACCGCCACCTGCTGCCAGTCATCGATCAGTTCGCCGGGATAACCAAGCTTTTGTTGCACCTCAGCACTGGCGGTAAAGGGTTTGCTGTGTCGCATCGCGCCGATTTTTATTTTGGGGATCAGTGGGTATTCACGCACGGGAGCCTGGTTACCTGCCTCAGTGCTCATCGGCCTTTATCCCGCTGGTGCAGTGTGGGGCTAAAAAACACACCGGGGGCGTGCAATAATTTGCTGAAGGGGAAGATGATCATTAACCCGGCGAGTAAGCCGAGGTGAGTACACAGCAGCCAGTCGGCGGGCAACGCCTGGCTGTCAAAGTACAACAGCCCACGGATAAATTCTTTAACGGCAAACAGATTGGTTTGACCGGCGGATTTCATCGCCATACCAGTGGCGCCAAGGGCGATTATCAGCGCCAGCATCAAATGGTCTGACGGTGCGGAAATATAGCGCACCCGGTCAACCAGCAGGCGTCGCCCCCATAGTCCCAGCAGGCTGAGCATCATCACGCTTGCCGCAAAACGGCTGTAGGTTTGTATCTGATACATCCACAGCGGTGCCGGGTCAAAAAAATAGTGCAAGTGGCGCAGTAAAATAAATACCAGCGCGGCGTGAAAGCACCAGCCGAATAGCCACGTCGGCTTATTGGCTTTAAACAGGCTTTTAAACAGAATCACTTCTTTAAATAACCGCCACGCAACACCGGCATAACTGCGCGGAGCGGGCATTAATGGTATGCGCAGCGGCGCGGGGGTTTTTGCATAACGGTAAATACGGTAGCTTAAACCGAAAAAAAACACAGCGGTGGCTACATAAAACAGCAGGGTAAAAACAAGGGTTAGCAGCGGCATGGGGGTTAGGGTTATATACAACCAGTCGGCTTTGGTAGCCCGGCGTATTTGCACGCCTGCTTCGCCGGGCCATACGGAAACAATTCATACAGGTATTTGCTATTGCCTTTTTCTTTACCCAGGCGGCGGCCAATGGCTTTGGTCAAAATGCGCACGGCCGGTGCTATCTGGTATTCCTGATAATACTCGCGCAGAAAGCGAATCACTTCCCAGTGGTTTTCACTGAGTGCATAGCCGTCTTTTTTGGCCATTGCGTCAGCCAGTGCCTCGCTCCAGTCACTGAGGTTATCGAGGTAGCCTTCTTCGTCAGTTGGGTAGCGGATGTTATTTAATTCAACGGACATAAAACAGGCTCAAAAACTGAGTACAGTATCTTGTTTGTCGATCAGGTCGCGCAGTGCATCCTGATCGAGCAGGGTGATGGAAGGCTTTTCTGTGTCGTTGTCGGTCGCATCGATCCAGCGTATATCGATCAAGTCATCCCGCTTCAGGCCACGTTTTTGCAATGAATCAGCTTCAACGTAAAGGTGTTGGATACCATAGTCATCCAGGGCGCGAAACGCGGCGGCAAAATGTTTTCGCCCGATGGACTTGGGTGCCTGGTCACGCAGTAGCTGGTACACGCCATCATCGATAAAGGCCAGTGAGATAGATTGGTCAAAAGCGGCGCCCATCAGCGCAACGTCCAGCGACTCCTGGGCGTAAATGCTGCCATGAGGCGGGGTGCGATTGATGATAAGGGTGTTTTTTTTCATATCAACGGCCAAACACTAACAGTCGATCCGCTTCAATACTGACCTCGATAAGCTGGCCAAGGCCAGAGAGGCGAAAGCCCGGAGCGATAGTGTAGTGATCTTTGCTGTGACGGCTGGCTTCGCTCTCATCAAGCACACCGCGCCGCTGTGCAGCGGCAATGCACAGCACCAGATCAATCCCGTGTTGCCCGGCAAGCACCGACCAGCGCCCGGCGATATTGTCTTCATCCTGTGGTGGCACCAGCAGTTGTGAGCCGTTGTAGACGCCATCGTGATAAAAAAACACACGCAGTATCTGGTGGCCCTTGTCGATGGCGGCACAGGCAAAGTGCCAGGCGGTATCTGAGGCCTGGTGGGTATAAGGGCTGGCGTTGACGAGGAGGCCGAATTTCACAGGGGAGTGTACCGTTGCATTGCGGGTTAAGTAGGGTGGGATAATAGCGGGATCGGTTTCGATCAACAATGCGCAGTGAAGTGTCGATAAGCCGCACCGCTGGCCAGTGCCCGGCGCGCCTGCCCGGCGGCGGTAGATAAATCAGTGTATTTACCGGTGTGGTGTAGCGCCACCGCCGCGCAGTAAATCAAACTGTCACGGGCTATTCCCTCACGGTTTTGCAGCGCCTGCACGCCTTGTTCGGCGGCCCGTTTTGCCGCCTCAGACGTGTCCAGTGGCTGGGTGTCATCTGTTGGTTTGAGTGCCTCTGGCAGGGGCACTACCCGGCTGGGGTGTTGCACGCCGAGCGCGGCGGGATCCAGCGGCACGAAGCGGGCATCGCCCTGTTGTTGGCAACGATAGTATTTTGCCGGTGCGTGCAGGGAGGCGATAACCCCACCTTCAACACCACGTACAATCGCCGCTGTTGCGTAACCGGCGTACTGCGCGAGTGTGGCATAGGTTGTTGGGTAGGCCTTGTGTATGTAACCGGTGAGTAAGTGGGTGTGGCATTTTGCGCTGATGGGTTTGAGCAAGCCCTCAAGGGTGGTGATCAGCGTGCGCTTGACCATGCGTTGGCGCAGGGGCACCAGGGCGTGCAGTGCCGGGCAGGCCTGCGTTTGATCGAGGTAGCCCCAGCCAATCGCGGGGTCGGCCAGTTGTTTGGCCACTTGCTGCGGGGTGTCATCGACCCCGATTCCCGCTGCCCGCAACACCTGCCGGTGGGTAATGCCAAATTTGGGGGCGACGGCTTCGAGGCCGTGCGTGAAAGCGGGCAGCCCGCAGGCGGCCAGTAGTGGGGCGGCAAACGCGGCGACAGGCAGGCCGCGCAGCATACCGTTGTAAGGGTCGGCGATATCAATCAACTCATCAACCTCGCAGACTACCCGCTGGCTGGCATTGATCATCGCCTGCAATACGCCGGTATTTTCCGCATCGGTTTCGCGTTTCATGCGCAGTGCTACCAGGAAAATAGCCGCCTGTACCGGATCAGCTTCACCAGACAGGATGTACTGCATAGCAGTGTATGCCTCTGCGACGCTGAGGTTTTTGCTGTATTCAGGGCCGGTGGCGACTTTTTGAATACAGTGTTGCAGGTGGTCGGCGTTGCTGGACATTGCGGTGAGCATACTTGCTGGCGGGATGGTATATCTTAGCAAAGATGCATATTTACTGCTCTCTTTGCGTTATTCTGGAAGGTGACACTGAGCGCGAAAAATCTGTGTAATGAAAGCCCCCAATTTACCTGTAACTGACCCACCCGTAATACGCCCCCTGCTGACGCTGTTAGCTGCCATCACACTAACCACCGTACTCGGCTCGATACACGCGTTTTCAGTGTTTCTACAGCCGTTGGAAAAACTGCTGGCAGCAGACCGTGCACAGATTAGCTTGATCTACTCGGGCGCATTGCTGTGCCTCACTGTTAGCGTATTGTTTGGCCACCGTATTTACCCGCGCTTACCCGCTGCCGCGCTGGCATTGGCAACCTGTATCGCCGCCGCTGTCGGCGTCGCGATTGCCGGGCAGTCGCAAATGCTGTGGCTGACTGCGCTGGGTTACAGTGTGATCTTCGGCAGCGCCAACGGCGTGGGGTATGGCTTTGCGCTGCAAATAAGTGCGCAGGCAATGCCGACGCGCCGGGGCCTGGCGATGGGCACGGTGACGGCGTGCTATGCACTGGGGGCAACGCTGGCGCCGTTTGTGTTCGGCTATGCGTTGGCGCGGGGTGGCATTGCCGCAGCCATGGGCACTGCGGCGTTGATTCTGCTGTTGGCCGGGGTTATAGCCTGGGTGCTGCTGTACCAATCCCGTGCCCGCTTTGTGCCTGAATCCTCGAATGCAGCGGTGTCGACGGATAATGTACACCTGCAACGCCTGTTGTGGCTGGGTTACGGTAGTGGTGCGTTGGCGGGGTTAATGGTGATCGGCCACGCGACGGGTATCGTGCGTGCCGCAGGTGGCAGCGCATCGTTGGCGATAGGCGGGGCGGTTGTGATTGCGTTCGGTAATATGCTTGGCGGTCTCTCTGCCGGGGTCCTGGCGGACAGGGTGCGTATTGGCACTTTGTTGGCGTTGCTGCCGCTGCTGTCCGCTACGGTATTAGTGTTGTGTGTGTTGCCCTGGGATGCCCGGTGGTTACTGGCAGGGTTGGTCGTGGTCGGTTTTAGTTACGGTGCGATTATTGCGCTTTATCCGGTTGCGGTGATCGCACATTTTGGTGCTCAGGCTTCGTCGAGGGTCTATGGGCGGGTGTTTACCGCTTGGGGGTTGGTAGGGTTGCTTGGGCCGTGGTTGGCGGGCGTGTTGTACGATGTAACGGGAGGTTACACTGTGGCCATAGTGGTGGCGGCGGTTAGTAGTGGTTTTTCGGTTTGGGTGGTGCGGCGTATGTCGGTGGCAGGGTAGTTTACTGTCAATTTTGAATCTGTTTCCACGCGGGTTGTGTGGGGGTAGGGGGTTTCACTCGCAATGCTTTGGAATTCTTTTTGCCGGTGAGGGTTAAATGTTAAAACAATCCATTTTGAGGAATCAGAATATGTGTATGTTATTGCACCCTGCGGATTGCAGTTTTAATGTGAATTAATGCTTGTTGATGATGAACGTTATCTACGCCTGATACTAAGTAATGAACTACGATTGCATTATCGCCGGTGGCGGCCTGATTGGTTCTGCTATTGCCTATGGTCTGGCGCGGCGCGGTCTGCGTATCGCGGTGCTCGATCAGGGTGACAGGGCTTTTCGTGCGGCGCGGGGGAACTTTGGTTTGGTGTGGGTGCAGGGCAAGGGCTGTGATTACGCGCCCTATGCGCGCTGGTCTTATGACGCTGCCAATTTATGGCCCGCATTCGATGCCGAGCTGCGCGAAGCCAGTGGTGTGGATACCGCTTATTGTCGGCCTGGTGGTATGGAGTTTTGTATTTCTGATGCCGAATGGCAGGATCGTAGCGATGAAATGGTTCGCGTGCGCGAGCACACGAATAACGATTTTGAATACACCATGCTCGACCACGCTGCGCTGAAAAAACGTATTCCACAAATATCCAGTAATGTAGTTGGTGCCAGTTATTCCCCCCACGATGGCCACGTTAATCCCCTGTACCTGTTGCGTGCATTGCACCAACAGATGGATGCATACCGGGTTGATTATCTACCCAATCGGCATATCCAGCGTATCGAACAGCGTGGTGGTGAGTTTATTGCCCACACACAGCAAGGTGCGTTTACTGGCGGCAAGGCAGTGCTGTGTGCCGGGCTGGACAACCAGCGCCTTGGCAGGATGCTCGACCTGCATATTCCGGTAAGTCCTAACCGTGGTCAGTTGTTGATCACCGAGCGCATACAACCTTTCCTGCACTACCCCACGCTGCATGTGCGTCAAACACAGGAAGGTGGTTTGCAAATTGGCACCTCCAGTGAGAGCGTTGGTTTGGATGATCGAAGCAGTGGTGAAATAATGCAGAAAATTGCCGCACGCGCCGTCTACATGTTTCCGCAGCTTGCCGGTGTGCAACTGGTACGCGCCTGGAGCGCACTGCGCGTGATGACCCCCGATGGCAAACCGATATACCAACAATCACAGCACTATCCCGGTGCATTTGGCATCGCCTGTCACAGCGGCGTCACGTTAGCTGCGGTACACGCCGGGCCGGTGGCCGGGTGGATCAGTGGAGAGGCGGCACATCCGCTGTTAGAGCATTTCAGTGCGGAGCGGTTCAACCTGAATTCCGCAGTTGGATCGTAGCGAGGGCGTCTAAGGTGCTGAAGCTGAAATGCTGGTAAAAGCGCTTTAGATGCTGTGCATTAGGTGGTCGCAGTAGATTCAACTGAGGAATTTAGGTTCAATGTTTAAACAACTTGATAATGCGCGTGTTGAGACAGTGTGCTTAACACTCGATGGTGAAAAACTGGAAGTACCGGGCAATATCCCGGTGGCTGCCGCGATGCTACTAACGGGAAACAACACGCTGAGAACAACACCGGTCTCATCCAGCCCTCGTGCCCCCTTTTGCATGATGGGCGTCTGCTTCGACTGTTTAATGGACATCGACGGCAAACCCAATCAGCGCGCCTGCATGGTCACAGTGCGGGAGGGTATGCAACTCAAACGCCAACAGGGAGCCGCAGCACTGACCCCATCGGCACAAGGCGGGCGCAGCATTGATTAAACAGGCAATACATCGAGGCACAACTCCCATGCAAGCAGCAAAATGAAAAAACACTATCCATTAGTGGTTATCGGCACAGGCCCGGCGGGTATGGCCGCTGCACGCTGTGCGGCACAACAGGGCATCGATACATTAGTGCTCGATCAGCAGCAACACCCCGGTGGGCAAATCTACCGTGGCACCGAGCACAATAATCTGCCCGATCCATCATTACTCGGCAACGACTACCGTCACGGTAAGTCACTTATCAACACGTTCAGGCAGTCACTTATCGATTCCAGGGTCGACTATAAAGCGCAGGCAACAGTTTGGTCGCTGGATAAAATATCACCGACACAGTGCGAACTGGGTGTGCTGATCGATTCGCTTAACCACTTTATCCGTGCCGACAGAGTATTGATCGCCATAGGTGCCCAAGAGCGCCCCATGCCGCTACCCGGCTGGCAACTACCGGGAGTAATGAGCGCCGGTGCCGGGCAGATTTTGTTGAAATCGGCAGCACTGGTGCCAGATAACGGTGTCGTCCTGGCGGGCAGTGGGCCACTATTGATATTACTGGCCTGGCAGTATCTGCGCGCAGGCGTGAAGGTGCGCGCTTTACTCGATACCCAGGCTGCGGGTGCTTTGCGGACTGCATTACCGCTATTGCCACGCGCTGTATTGGCGTATGACTATTTACTCAAGGGCGCGTCAATGCTGTTAGCCCTCCGCCGGGCGCGTGTCCCCATCTACAAACACGTTACGGCTATCACAGCAGAAGGTGATCAGTGTCTGCATAGTGTTCGCTTTAAAACAGAAGGTGCCTGGCAAAGTATCGAAACGGATACTTTACTGCTCCACCAGGGCGTCATTCCCAATCTACACCTACCACTGGCCGCCGGTTGCGATGCACAGTGGCATCAACAGCAATATTGTTGGCAGTTGCAAACCGATGAATGGGGGCAGAGCAGCGTGGAAAGTATTTTACTGGCAGGCGATGGTGGCAGCGTTGTCGGGGCGCGTGCCGCCGCTTTGCAGGGGCAAATTGCTGCATTGCACGCTGCATACACACTGGGTGCAATTACACAAAAACAGCGTGATAGAGATGTTGTCGCGCTACGCAAATCACTGGGCAGGCACACCGCCATACGCGCATTTCTGGATGCACTTTACCGCCCATTACCCCACTTTATACAGCCAGTAGATGAAACGATTATCTGCCGTTGCGAGGAGATCAGCGCCGCTGAAATACGCGCCGTGGCACGCTTGGGCTGCCCTGGTCCCAATCAGGCCAAAGCCTTCACTCGTTGTGGTATGGGGCCATGCCAGGGGCGTCAGTGTGGCAATACTGTTGCGGAGCTGATCGCCGAAGTGCGCGGTGTATCGATGGAAAAAATGGATTATTACCGGGTGCGACCACCAATATCGCCGATTACGTTGGGACAGTTGGCGGGGGATATTTCGGCGTTTGGCGGTATTTAAACCATAAGTCTATGATTGGTTTGGATAAAACACTGTAGTGGCAGTATAGAGGGGGAGGGCGTTGGCAGATATTCTTAAATTGTGCCGTGAAAAAGTTTCAATTAGACTACGCGTTGGTTAAACACAGGTGAACTCCCAATGATGAATGCTGTATCCGTCAACCTACCCAGCGAACTGTATCAGGCGATTGAATCGCATGCACATGGACAAGGGCTGAGAAAATCCCAGTTAATACGCCAGGTACTGGAAGATTATATTTCAACACTGCACGAGAAGAAGAGTGCACCCACAGACGATGCCGAGGGTTAATTAACGCAACACATCCTGTACCCAGGTGTCTACAAGATAACGTGCGATAGAGTCTTTGCGTGGCAGGCAATTATTGCTGCCACCGTCGCTCCACTCGCCAAACCCCCGAACTTCCTGCGCACTAAACCAATAAGCTTCTTCTATCTCATCAACATCTGTGTTGATACGGGTAGACAATGCGGTAGCGCGAAACCCCAGCATAATTGATGCCGGAAACGGCCACGGCTGTGACGCCTGATAACGCACATTGCCCACGCTGATACCAGCTTCTTCATAGACCTCACGCACGACTGTTTCCTCCAGTGTTTCACCGGGGTCGACAAAACCCGCCAGCGTGGAAAACATCCGTGCGGCAAAGCGTTTATTGCGGCCCAGCAGGCACTTGGGGTTGCCCGCGTCAGAGAGGTCTTCAACCAGCATGATAACGGCGGGGTCAGTGCGCGGAAAGATTTGTCGTGAACAGCCAGGGTTGCTGCACGTGCGTGCGTGACCGCCCTGTATGCTGAGGCTTGCACTGCCGCAGTTAGCACAGAAATGGTTGTGTGCGTGCCAGTAAGTCAGGCCGCGTGCGTAGGCGAGTAATGCCGCGTCCTCGGCGTTGATCAGTGGGCCAAGTTGGCGCAGGTCGATAAATTCACCTTCATTGAGGTCGAGGTTGAATACCTCGCAATGGCTAAGGTCAATAGCAAAATAAGGGGTATCACCCAGCAATCCAAGAAACACCGTCTCGCTTGCTAGGGGCAATAGCTTATCGGCATTTGATCTGTCGATATAGGCCGCTGATGCCAGCGTACTGTATGGTTTTATCAGGTTTCGATTGCTGTGCAGGCAGACGATTTGCGCTGTGCGTTTACTGAGTTGTGCCTGCACCCATTGTGCGTCTTTACGCTGACTGTTGGCACGATCCAGCGGCATTTTTGTGTAGCTGATCGGGGTAGGGGTATTCATACCGGTGGTTTTTATCGCCCGGTGATGGTCAGTTGACCAGTTGGTTTAATTCAAAAATGGGCAGCAATATCGCCAGTACGATAAATAGCACGATGCCCCCCATGACTAGGACAATGGCCGGCTCAAACAAGCCGAGAAAGATGGCGATATGGGTATTGAGTTCGCGCTCCTGGTGGGAGGCAGCCTTATCGAGCATATGCCCAAGCCGACCCGACGATTCACCACTGGCAATCAGGTGTAACATCATCGGTGGAAAATAGCCGGTTTTCTCCAGTGAGCCGCTCAGGCTGGCCCCCTCGCGCACTTTGACGGCGGCATTTTGCACGGCGGCGCGCATCGGCCTGCTGGTGAGTACATCGGAGGCGATGCCCAGTGCTTCCAGTACGGGCACGCCGCTGGAGGCCAAAATACTCAGGGTGCGGGCAAACTGGGCACTGTTAAAACCGCGAATCAGGCGTTTGATAATAGGGAGTCGCAGCAGGAATGTGTGCACACGGTATTTCACTTCATCGTTTTGCATCGCCCGCTGAAACAGGTAAATACCTACGACGAGTGCAATGACAAATACAAAACCCCATTCGCGCACCAGGTCACTGGTCTGGATCAGTATGCGGGTCAGTAACGGTAGCGTCTGGTCCAGGCTATCGAATACAGTGACTACCTTGGGGACAACATAGGCCAGTAGCAGGCCGACGATGGCAATGGAGGCAAATACCAGTGCCGCCGGGTAGAGCAGGGCTTTGGTGATAGTGGCGCGTGTTGATTGACGGTCTTCGGTGTAGTCTGCGAGACGCTCCAGTACGCCGTCGAGATGGCCGGACTGTTCACCCGCCGCAACGGTGGCGCGAAAAATTTCCGGAAATACCTTTGGAAACTCGCCGAGACTGACTGCCAGCGAGTGACCTTCGAGGATTTTGCCACGCACCGATAACAGCAGGGTTTTGATGCGTTGTTTTTCAGTTTGTCGACTGACCGCAGCGAGTGCCTCTTCGACCGGTGTGCCGGACGAGGACAAGGTGGCGAGCTGCCGGGTGATCAATGCCAGATCGGTTGTGCTGATGCCGCCGCGAAAGCTGCTTCCGGTGCGGGTCTGTGAGGATTTGCTGCTGCCTTCGGTAACACTGAGTGGGCTGAGTTTGCGGTCCCGCAGTTGTTGGCGAATCTGCCGTGCGGTATCGCCTTCCAGGACGCCTTTTTGTTCTTTTCCCGCCGCATCCAGTGCGGTGTATTCAAAGGCTGGCATAGTCAGGCTTCGCGGGTGACGCGCAACACTTCTTCCAGCGAGGTTTCACCCAGTAAAACCCGGCGGCGCGCATCATCATTGATGCCCAGTGTGTAGCTGCGCGCCTGTTGTTCCAGCTCAGATTCACTGGCACCATCGTGGATCATCGTGCGCAACTGCTCGTTGATTGGCACGACTTCATAAATACCGCTACGCCCCGCGTAACCCGAGTAGTTACACTGTTCACAGCCCTTGGGGGTGTAAATATCCGCTGGGGCATCTAATGTGGTGGGGTCGACACCCAGTGTTTCGTACTCTTTGGCGCTCGGTGTATGTGCTTGTTTGCACTGTGGGCAGAGTATGCGCACCAACCGCTGCGCGACTAGCCCAACCAGGCTGGACGACAGCAGAAAAGGCTCGACGCCCATATCGCGCAGGCGGGTAACCGCCCCGACAGCGCTGTTGGTGTGCAGTGTGGACAGGACTAAATGGCCTGTTAAGCTTGCCTGTACGGCGATCTCTGCGGTTTCCAGGTCACGGATTTCACCGACCATTACCACGTCCGGGTCCTGGCGCAGGATAGCGCGTAGACCACGGGCAAAATCCAGCTCAACTTTGGTATTGACCTGGGTTTGGCCAATGCCATCCAAATAGTATTCGATGGGGTCTTCGACCGTTAGAATCGTGCTGCGGCTGTTGTTTAGCTGGGTAATCGCGGCGTAGAGCGAGGTGGTTTTTCCCGAGCCGGTGGGGCCGGTTACCAGCATAATGCCGTGCGGCATTTTCAGGATACTGTCGAGATGCTCGCGTGTCTCGTTGGCCATGCCGAGGTGTTCGAGGTTGAGCCTTCCGGCCTGTTTGTCCAGCAAGCGCAGCACTACGCGCTCGCCGTGGCCAGAGGGCAGGGTCGAGACGCGCACATCGACGGGACGACCCGCCACCCGCAACGATATACGCCCGTCCTGGGGCAGTCGTTTTTCGGCGATGTCCAGCTTTGCCATGACTTTGATACGCGAGATAATCAAGGGTGCGATAGCCCGTGGCGGTTCTAACAGCTCGCGCATCACACCGTCGACGCGAAAGCGGATATTGAGGCGTTTCTCGAAGGGTTCGATATGGATATCCGAGGCATTTTTGCGCGTTGCCTCGGTGAGCATGGCATTGATTAAGCGGATAACCGGTGCATCGTCTTCAGACTCCATTAAGTCCTCTGGCTCAGGCATCGATTCCGCCAGGCGATTGAGGTCGAGCTCTTCACCCAGGTCATCCATGATGTCCATCGCCTGGCCTGAATCGCTCTCGTAGCGGCGGGTTAGCAATGCATTGAAAGTGTCACTGGGGACTTCTTTGAGTTGCAGTGGTTTACCCAGTGCACGCCTCGCCTCCAGCAGTGCCACGCTGGTTACATCGGCGCGGTGCACCAGGCGAATATGGTTTTCGGCATTTTCCTCAACCAGCACCCCGTGGCGTTTGGCAAACCCATAGGGCAGGCTACGACTGCGTGTGGGGGTCGGTGCTTGGTCGATACCTTCACTGCTTGTACTGGCATCCATTTGCTTAACTGTCCTGGTGGGTATCAGGTTTTACATCGATGAGAAAGCGGTAGTGTCCTGCGCTGTTCTGCGGCAGCGTCTGGTAGGTAAATACTGATGCCGTGTACGGCACTACATGAATGTAAACGTCGTTATTTCTTTGGTCGAGCACCATTTGTTTGATTTTTTCGATAGGGTTGTTCGGGGCGACAAAGCCGGTGCTAAATTGCGTGTCGTTCAGGGTGATTGAAACCGAGCCATCCGTGTTAAACACACGCTCCACACGGCCAGCGGCATCGTCATCCATATCCATTACTACACGGGTAAACGCCGGGCTAATACCAACCCGTAAATTGCTTATTGTGGCTTTGTTGTTCGCTGGGGATTGTAATGCCTGGTCTGGTGTTATTAATCCTGCCTTTGGCTCTATTTCTGTCTCTGCCTCTACCTGTACCTCTGGTTCTATTTCTATTTCTGTCTCTGCCTTTATCTGTACTTCTGGTTCTATTTCTATTTCCGCCTCTGCTTTTACCTGTGCCTCTATTTCTATTTCCGCCTCTGCTTTTACCTGTGCCTCTGGTTCTATTTCTATTTCCGCCTCTGCTTTTACCTGTGCCTCTGGTTCTATTTCTATTTCCGCCTCAGTCTTTACCTGTACTTCTGGTTCTATTTCTATTTCCGCTTCTGCCTTTACCTGTACTTCTGGTTCTATTTCTATTTCTATTTCTGTCTCTGTCTTTACCTGTGCCTCTGGTTCTACTTCTGCCTCTACCTCCGGTTCTGGTTCAATTTTGGTGGAGGTGAAGTCTTGCACTGGCTTTAGTATGGGTATGATCTTTGCGGGCTCTACCTGAACATCGGTCAGCGGCAATGCCTGTGCGGTGGGTGTTGTGGTTGTATTGTCGGGTTGTGGCGATAATGCCGGTGGAGGTACGCGCCCCTGAAAAAATACCTCGATTTCCGGTAATATAGGGTTTGCGCCTTCCAATAAACCAATGCCCTTTTCGTCTGCGACCAATTGCTGAGAGCGCAGGTAACCGTATTTTTCACCGCTATAGTAGTCAGCCGTACCCCGGTCATGCAGGATTGTGGGGTGTAAAAAAACCATTAGATTTTGTTTGGTTTTAACCGTATTGCGGAATTGAAACAGGCGACCGATAAAAGGAATATCACCCAGTAGTGGCACTTTCTCCTGTGTGTCTCGCAGGGTGTCGTCGATCAGTCCCCCCAGCACCAGTGTTTGCCCATCCTCGACCAGTACGGTGGTTTTAATTGAGCGCGTATTGGTAACAATATCTGCCGTTGACTGCGATGTACTACCGATACTGGATACTTCCTGTTCGATTTCCATTTTTATCGAATAACCTTCATTAATCTGTGGCTTTACCTTTAAGGTGATACCGATATCCCGCCGCTCAATCGTCTGGAAAGGGTTGTCGTTATTAGCCGATGAGGTTTGCCCGGTAACAAATGGTACATTTTGACCGACGACAATCTCCGCCTCTTCGTTGTCCAGGGTTACCAGGCTGGGGGTGGAGAGAATGTTATTTGCCGCATCAGAAGATATCGCACGAATTAAAAACCCAAAATCGAACCCACCGCCATCAAAATTGCCAAGCGCCAACGATAGGCCTGACCCTATAGCCGTACCTGCCCGCAATGCTACCGCCTCGGCACTGGCGCCACCTAAGTTACTGACGCCGACCGGGCTGTTGCCGCTGCGGCCATCGGCGGCAAAGCTGACTCCCAATGACCGCGTTTTGTCATCCGATATTTCTGCAATAATCGCCTCAACCAACACCTGGGCACGGCGTATGTCGAGTTGGCGCACGACCGCGAGGATATTGCGCATTTCGTCTGGTGATGCAGTGATAATCAATGCGTTAGTGTGTTCATCCGATTGAATGTCGACCGAGCTGGCGCCGGGTGTACCACTGCGCCGGGCCGTTGTTGTAGCCGTCGCTGCGGCAACAGCGCCAGTGGCTGCCGCCGCATTGGTGCCACCACCGGTCAATGTTGTTGCCCCCACTTTGGCCTGCCCGGCTGAAACGCCGACCAGAATTGCCACCATGTCGGCTGCATTGGCATATTTGAGGTACACAACTTTGGTATTACCGCCTGATTCCAGCGGTGTATCCAGGTTGGCGATCAATCCACGCAACCGCAACCGGGAGGCGCGATCACCGCTGATCAGGATGCTGTTGGTGCGCTCGTCTGCCGCCAGCCGTATTGCGCCGGCTGTCGCACCGCCCTGCCCGCCAACACCTGGCTTTTGTAGCACGTTGAGAATACGTACTACCTCGGTTGCCGAGGCGTGAAATAATTTTATAAATTCAATTTCTTCATTGTCGGGGCGGTCAATGCGCTCGATGATGCCTATCAGACGGGTGATATTGGCCGCCCGGTCGGTGATGATCAGGGAGTTGGTTGAGGCGTAGGCAGCCAAATGGCCCTGTTGTGGCACCAGTGGCCGCAGAATGGGTACTAACTGGGCGGCGGGGACGTTTTCAACACGGATAACATGGGTAACCAGTTGGTCGCGCCCATCACCGATACCCAAGTTGGGGACTGGCCCTTGTTTGGCGGTGACATCCGGTACAATCTTTATCACATCACCTGTGGGTACTGCGGAGAATCCATGCACCTGCAATACCGACAAAAACACTTCATAAAGCTCATCGCTGTTCATCGCCTGTGAAGAAATAACCGTTACTTTCGCTTTGACGCGTGGGTCGACCACAAAATTGCGCCCAGTCTGTTTGGAGACTGTGCCAATCAGCGAGTGAATGTCGGTATTTTTCAAGTTGAGGGTAAACTCGCCTTCTTGTGCAAAAGCGGCACTAAAGGCTGTGCTATACAATAGCACCAGTGTCAGCAACGTCGATTGCCAGGCGTGCGAAGTCAAGAGTCGATAATTCCTGTTGTCTGGGTAGTGATCACAGGGGTGACCGTGGCTAAAAATCATTTATCATTCCACAGCTTAGCTTGTATTGTTAGCCTTGATTTAAACGCAGGCCCAATTACGTTAGTTTGCACAGTATTCACTCACTACTCCAGCGATACCGAAATAGGGATTTCCGCTCCGCCGCGTAGAACAATCAAATCGACACTTTTGGCCTGGCGAAGTCTACCCAATGCTATAAACCCCTGGCGGTCGTTGTTCAGCGCGATGCCATTGACGGATGTAATCACGTCACCTGGCTGAATACCAAAGCTGTTCAGCAGTTCCGGGCTGCGTTTTGGCTGAATGCGAAAGCCGAGTTGCTCACCATTGCGCTTGTATTTGCGTAGGCTGATCAAGTCAGTCAGCATCGTCGGTTCTTTCAATAATCGCTCGCGCAACGCTTTTGCTGAGCGGGGTAAGTTGTCGAGGTCACTGCCACTTTGGTTAATGTTGGTTTCCGGTACTTGCGTATTGATAACGCCGAGCGCTGCGCTTTTATCCGGTAGGCGCAGGGTTTCATCTTTACCCGAGCGACGGATAATGACCCGGTCCGGGTACACCGCCTGTAGCGTGGTGTTGCCGACGATCTTATCGCCAATCGCATACACCTCTTCCTGTCTGCCGTTTGAGCTGATTACCGCCATCGCCTTTTGTGCCGGGTTGTAGGCCAGTACACCATTAAGGGTAAGGTTGAGCTTGGTATCCGGTACTGTCTGCTGAACGGGTGCCGCCTTGACGACCGGCGCGCTACCGACGCGGCCAAACAAATGCGCGTTGGAAATTTTTTCTGCGACTCCCTGTAATGAAACGCGGGCAATTTGTTGATTGGGTGTTGTGCGCTCGCCCAGGGTATTTTGTGGGGGGCGTGGCAACAGGTCGAGGGTCAGTTGCGCCAATACATAACCGATCAGCAGCGCCATAAGGATGTTTATCGGGGTACTGAGTTTACTGATAATGGGTAGGGTTATTGGCATGGTGTAAGTGGTTAATCCGTTACTGTTTGCAGCACGGGTGGATAGTAGCAGTTTTCCCAAAAAGTGGATCCAGTGGTTTGATCATTAAGCGCATCGGCTACTTTACCCAGAATATTGATAATCTTTACGAGCGCCTAAACCCGATAGACTCCTAGTAAACACTGATTTTGCAGCCCTGTTTATATAAAACGTGTTACAAGAAAGCAACAAAATCCATGCCATTATCACAGGGAGTGTTTTCTGTGTAGACTCTAATCGTTTGAATATAACTTACCTATTGAGAGAATGCGCGTGTTGAGTGCCGTCAAACAATTTTTTTCCGATCATATCCAGCCACAGCCAGCCGATGGCGATGGCAGTGCAGCGGCGCAACAAGCCATTAATATTGCCGCCGCCGCTCTGCTGATCGAAGTGGGCCGTGCCGATTTTGACTTTAGCGACAGCGAGCAGGCGCGCATCGCCGTATTGCTGCGGGAAAATCTGCAGATTGCCGATACGGCTATCGATGCGTTGATTCAACTCGCCAAACGTGAGAGCACCGAGTCGACTTCACTGCACGGGTTTACCCGTTTGATTCACGACAATTACACGCCTGAGCAGAAGCGCCGCCTAATGCAGCAGTTGTGGTGTGTGGCTCTGGCCGATGATCAAATCGATAAATACGAGGATTATGTTCTGCGCAAAATAGCGGAGTTGATTTACTTGTCGCATCAGGAGTTTATCCAGGCCAAACTACGTGCAATGAACTGATACTGTGTATTGCCAACAATGGTAAAGAGCGGCCAGTCGTGCGCTGTGCCGCCCGCTGCATCGATGGGGTGATGCTCACACCATGTCTTTTAGCCCTTTGAGCGGTAACACTTTTACCACTTTGTGTGCTGGCTTGGCTTTGAATACGGTTTCCTCGCCGTTGAAGGGGTTGATACCTTTGCGCGCTTTGGTGGCAGGTTTCTTGACCACTTTGATTTTCAACAGGCCGGGCATGGTGAAATAACCGGCAGCACGTGGTTTGAGGTTTTTCGCTATCAGCCCGCTGAGTGAATCGAGCACCGCTGATACTTCTTTACGGCTTAACTCCGCTTCACTGGCAATATGGTTGAGGATTTCCGATTTTGTCGGCGGTTTTTTGACATCAGCAGCGGCTTTTGGGGCCGGTTTCTTTGCAGCCATTAAATACTCCAGGTTTTCGGTTATTGATGATTTGCACCAGGCATGTCTAAATCCGATAGAATCCCGGCGCGGGCGGAAGATAACACAAGTGTAGAAGGTTTGTGCGTTTCAGTGACACACGGTGTGGATTACTTAGTGTTTTTGTCTATTTCCGTTATGATTCAATGAGCTAAGCCCCATGTATTTACTTGCACACAGGTAAATAAATGGGGTTTAGTCCGGGTTAAATTTCCGGTTGAAACTGAAACGGTAGGGCGGGCGGTTTGCGTCGACGCTAACCAGAATGTCAAATGTCATTATCGCGGTGCTGGGCAGGTCGAATTCACCAATATAGTAAATGGCACTTTGCTCGCGAACCTCACGAACGGGAATCGTCCCCATTTTGCCGTTTAAACCACTCCAGTGTGCGGTTATCTGCCCTTGTACCGAACGGCCCAGCGAGTGATCCAAGGTATTGCCGTCGGCGTCGGTACGGGCTTTTTCCATAATGGCGAGTGTCAGTACGCCGCGCTGTGCTGATCGGGCGATATTAAATTGTGTCGCCACGTCACTATCGAGAGCACTGGCGGGAATCACATTGCAGTGAACGACATACAGACCAAAATCGCGGGTTGTATTGGCCACCACCAGATTGTTTATGCACAACAGCAAAGTACATAGGGTCGCAAGGTAAAGGGGGAAGCGCCGGGTCTTCATAAATATCGGGTGTTCATTCTATTAAGCGTTTACAACTGCGTAACATAGGCTACCGATACGGGTAGATAAGGCTGTCGACTAAAAGTTCAGCCATAGAGGGAAAACAGTGTTATAGGCCGAGCGGGTTGTTGTGATCAATACCGGCCATAAAGGGGATTCGGCGGTCGCGGTGGGTTATTTGGTAAACCAGCCCCAGCCAGTTATTGAATATTGCCCGGCCAGTGTCGCTCCAGGTGTTATCCAGCAGTGGCAACAACGCTGCTTCGGGAAAGGCGGGCGCTGCTGTGCCCCTGTCCAGCGCGGTGTCCAGGTTCTGTAAGAAACAGTCGAGTTGTTCACGTGCTGCGGGTGGGAAATAGTTTTCCGGTAGCGGCGGTTTGTCACGACTCCCCCCGGTATAGCGGTTGATTTCGCGCTTGTATTCTTTTAGCAGGCTATTGATGTCATATTCTGGATGGCCCTGACAATACACATGGCGAAACCGGTCGGCACTCACCGCCAGATACAGACCGGAGACCTCCCCTTCAGCCAGTACGTGCCAGCCGGCATCACGCGCCTGTTGGCAGCTACTGTCGTAAACGTGTGAGTGGGGCGCATCGAATCGTGTGTTGATTGTGGTGACCAGCGGGTGGCGGGCATCGCAGACGCGGTGCGAGTAAACGCCCCAGCGCTTTTGGGGTAAGCGCACACGCGGGCGGTTGTGGTAGTGCTGGAGGGCGACGTGTGTGGCCAGGCAGGAGTAAAAAGTAGAGCACACATCGCGGCCGGCCCAGTCGATCACGTCCAGCAATTGATCCCAGAAACCTTCACGGGTGATGTCTGCATTAGCCGGGTTGGCCCCTGAAATAATCAACGCATCCAGCCCTTCCCGGCGCACTTCGGTGAAGTCTTGGTAGTAGGCGTCGATATGCGCCTGTGCCTTTTCGCCGCGCACCACACCTGAAACAGTGAAGGGGTGAATATGGAATTGTGCAATGCGGTTGCAGGAACCCACCAACCGAAAGAATTGCCGCTCGGTGGCTTCCAGGGCGGCATCTGGCATTAGGTTTAGCAGGCCGATATGCAGCTCGCGGATATCCTGTTGCTCGGCGCGCATCGGTTCGAGGATTTCGACTCCGCTATCGCGCAGGCGCTGGAAGCTGGGTAAATCGCTGTTTTGGATCAATGGCATGGCGTTTTACCGGTTGAGAGCTGTGGTGATTAAGGCGTGAAAATCCTGTTCGTCACGCACGGTGATTACGTCTTTTGCCTCGATAGCGTAGCCGTATTGCTGCACGATGGCGTGATAGCGTGGGCGCCGCGCCGCGATCAGTCTGGGGAAAATCCAGCGTACAAATTCGTCTGGCTGAATTTCTTCAGCGCACGATAGCTGCTGTATCGATAAATACGCTGCGAGTTGCGCATCGAAGAAGGCTTCGTGGTAGTAGAGTGGTTTGGGGTTGTCCAATTGGCTTTGGATCATTTTTTGTTCACGCGCCTGATCGGTCTCAATGTAAATAATTAAAGTGTGCTCGGCGAGTAGCGCGAGGGTGGGTGGATGATCCAGCTCGCAGACGCTGCCACCGGCATCGTTAATGAAGTGTGGGTAGCGGTAAATATCGCGCGATTTTTCAATAAATGGCACGATGTCCTGCATCGCGGCAATTTCTGCCTGGTGGTGTAACCGCTGGCGGCGTTTGAACTCGGCTAAGGGCAGGCCACCCTGGTCGCAACGGCCAATTTTGCCGACAAAATTCGACAGTGGCGCAAGGTTGGTTGTGGTGATATTGCTGGCAATGTAGATGGAGTCACTGCGCAGCAGTTCCCGCAGGCAGTCAACCTGCATGGCTTGTTTTTTTATATCGTCGAGAATCGGTTCACTCAGGTATTTGGTGCCAATGCGGTAATCACCGGAAAAGTGAAACCATTTATCGCACGACAACTTGCCCGCCAGTGTGGTTTTGCCCACGCCTGACATGCCCATCAGTGTGATGGCTTTATTTTTCCATTTCAGGTAGTCGTTGCTGGTGATGCGCACGGCGGTTTTTTACTCGTCAGGTCTCGGGTTGCGAAGCGTAGCGTATTTTGGCGGTCACAGTAAATCGGCGGGTGGTCGTGCGGCGTACAACAGTTCCAGGGCGCTAAACGCACGATTGCCGAGCGTGCCGGTCAGGTCGAGTGCAATCGACCGTTTGAAAAATTCCCCCATGTCCAGGCCGATGCCGATAGCCCGCAGTTCAATCTCTCCACGCGTTTCAATGCTGTGGGCAACGTGGTGCAGGTGGCGATCAAGATAGCCCTTGTCATTGATGTTCAGGGTAGTGGTGTCCATCGGTGCACCATCAGAGATCATCACTAATGCGCGCCGTGATTCAGGCCGGGCGCTGAGTCGCTGCGCTGCCCAGGCCAGTGCTTCACCGTCCAGCCCTTCGCGAAAATGCTGTGGGTTTAGCATGGCGGCAATTGAGTGCCGCGCACGTCGCCAACTGGTATCGGCATCCTTATAGACGATATGCAGTAATTCGTTCATGCGCCCCGCAGGTTCAGGCTGGCCAGCGCGCCGCCATTGGTTGATGGTGTGCCCACCGCTCCAGGCATTGGTGGTGAACCCCAGTATTTCAGTTTTGGCGCCTGCCAGTTCCAGCGCACGGGCAAATATATCCACCAGTACCGTCACGGCCTCAAAGCGCTGTCGTTTCATCGAGCCGGAGTTGTCGATTAAAAAACTGACAACGACATCGCTGTGCGGGGTATAGCGGGTTTGCCGGAAAATATGACGGAAGGCGGGGTTTGAGACCAGTTGACTGATACGCCGCCCGTCGAGGTAGCCCTCTTCCTCGCCAAAATTCCAGCCGGATGCCTGCTCAATGGCAAACAGGCGTTGCAAACGCAAGGCCAGGCGCGGCACGCTGATTGCCTGTGCGGCAATTAAATCATCCAGTTGTTCACGCAGTGCGGCGCGTTGTTTTTCCCGGTATAGCGCGGCGCCTTCGATTTGTACGTCGTGTTCACGGGTGAATACCTGGTAGTCACTGGCGCTGTCGTCTGAGCTGGATCCGGCGAGGTCGATTGCACCATTGCCGTGCAGCGCGCTGTTGCTGATTTCATCATCGGTGGGGGGCAGCAACATGCGGTAGCGCGAGGCGATAGCGGCGTCTGTCAGTGCTTCGCCCTCACCACTGTTATCGCAGATTTCATCGATAACATGGGCAATTTTCAATGCCAGTTGGGCATAAGCGGCCTGATCGTGGCGCACGCTGCGCAGTGTCGATAGCTCGACACCGACGCGTGGCGCCAGGCGAAAGCGGTTCACCTCGATGAGCATATCGATTTCATCGTCGAGCATTTCATTGCGCAGCCGCGAGCGCACGATATGCGTGATGCTGAATACCATCAGGCCAATCTCGTTTTCGGTCAGGCCGGTGCCCCGCGCTTCCAGGCACCATAGATCGAACGCCTCGTTCAGGTTTCGCTGCACACCGGGCAGGCTGGGTGGGGCGAGCATTTCCACGCGCAGTTGTTCGAGAATATCGAATACGATGGCGGCGATGGGGGTGCGCGGTGCCAGTGTGTGGTGCAGTGTGTGGTCGCTGTAGCACAGCCGCAATGCCATCGCATCGGCGACACCCCGGCTGCGCGCCAGCGGGTTGGCGATGACGTCGACGCTCAGGTGCGGTGTGCGCAGCGCAAAGGTGCGCTCGTTGAGCAGCAGGCGCTGGGCGCGAAATTCGGCGTTGCTGACGCCACTCAGTGCGCGGATAGTGGCGGCGCAGTGTCGTTCAATGCGGCGCCGCTGCACCTGCTCATTCACGCGGCGCTTGCCTGTTGATGGCTGGGTGTTGCATTGGGCGTTTCATTGGCGATCGAGTATTCCAACTCCTCGCCGAAGGCCCGCTGGTAGTATTCGGCGATAATCGAGCGCTCGGCCTCGTCGCACTTATTGAGAAACGATAGGCGAAAGGCGCGATCCATCTCGCCAAAAATTTCCATATTTTCTGCCCAGGTAATCACCGTGCGCGGTGACATTACTGTGGATATATCACCGGCGGCAAACCCCTGCCGGGTTAAATCGGCCACCGCCACCATGCGCCCGATCACCTCATGGCCTCCGTGTGTGCCGAAATTGGGCACGCGTGAGGCGACGATGTCGACCTCATCGGCGCGTGCCGGATAGTTGAGTGTCGCAACAATATTCCAGCGGTCGATTTGCGCCTGATTGAGCACTTGTGCACCGTGGTACAAACCGCTGAGGTTGCCGAGACCGACCGTATTGGCGGTGGCGAACAGGCGAAACCCGGCGTGTGGGCTGATAACCCGGTTTTGATCGAGCAGGGTGAATTTACCGTCGCGCTCCAGAATGCGCTGGATAACAAACATCACGTCCGGGCGACCCGCATCGAACTCATCAAAAATCAGCGCGACGGGCCGCTGTAACGCCCACGGCACGATGCCCTCCTGAAACTCGGTGACCTGCTTACCGTCGCGGATTGCGATAACATCGCGCCCCACCAGGTCGAGACGGCTGATATGCCCATCCAGATTGACCCGCACACACGGCCAGTTAAGGCGCGCCGCCACCTGCTCGATATGCGTCGATTTACCGGTGCCGTGATAGCCCTGTAGCATTACCCGGCGGTCACTGGCGAAACCCGCCAGAATGGCCAGTGTGGCATCGTGGTTAAAGCAGTAGGCGGGGTCGATTTCTGGCACATGCTCGTCGCGCTCGCGGAACGCGGGCACCATTAGCGGGGTTTCGATGCCAAAAAGTGCGCGTGCGCAAACGCGTTCGGTAGGTTGCATATCAATCATTATTGGGTGTCTCATTATTGGCGATGGGGCGAACCACCGTCTGAAGGGGCGCTACTCTGGTACACCGTCTAACTTATATTGACGGATTCAGCTAGCGCACTAGCTTGCCATAGAACCACTATGTCGCGCCAGTGCGTCTTGTTCAGCGTCAACAACGCAACACTGAACCTGCCAATAGAAAGTGGACGGTGTACTATATTCTCCGCTTTTGTCGCCGCTCAGTGTCATTTGGGCAGTGTAAGGATTCCAATGAGTGTGCAACGCGGACTACAATTACACGTAGCAATAGAAATTATTCAGCAGCAGCAATAAATTGCTGTCGATATACAGCCGTTTTTATAGGCGGGAAAATCAAATGAGAAGCAAGAACATAAAGTACACATCGAACAGCCGGTGGGCCAGCCATATCGGTGCGGTACGCGATTATTTCTCGGTCGCAGGCGTTGCGGCGCATCCCTTTTTTGATTTGGCGCTACGGATCTTTCTGGCGCAGTCGTTCTGGGTGTCCGGGTTAATAAAAATTGCCGACTGGCAAACGGCGCTCAATTTATCACGCTACGAGTACCCGGTTTCGTGGATGGATCCGGTGACGGCTGCCTACCTCGGTATCAGCATTGAACTGATTGCCCCTGTATTGCTGGTATTTGGCTTTGCCACGCGTCTTGCCGCTCTGCCGCTGCTGGTTTTGTGCTTAGTGGTACAGCTCGAATACCAGGCCCTCAATGAGCATGTGTTCTGGGCGGTATTATTTGCCTGGTATGCCGTGCGTGGCGCGGGGCCGATTTCGCTGGATCATTTTATTGGGCGCGGTATTGTCGATACGGCGCTGCCGTTTTCCAGGCAACTGAACACCGCGCTGGCGTATTGTAAAACTGCGATTCAGCCGACATTTTTATTGTTGCTGCGTCTGTTTCTCGCCTGCCTGTTATTGCTCGGTGTGCAGTCGCAGGCAGTGCCTGATACGGTGCAGTCGACCTTTTTACATTTCCAGTTTGCCGTACCATTTTTCCCTCAGAGCGGTGCCAGCCTGCTGATCGACGGGCTGACTTATGCCGTAGCGGTGCTATTGGTATTGGGCTTGATCGTGCGTGCAGCCAGTTGCCTGATGGGGGTGTTGTTGTTGTTTGCCTGGTCTGATGGCAGTGTGGCGCCACTCTTGCAGAATGACTATTTCTACACGCTGATTTTGTCGGTTATCTTATTGTTGCACGGTGCCGGTGCCATCGCCGCAGATGGTGTGCTGAACCGCATAAGCCGTAAGCGTTTTCCCCAGCTCTACGGCATGCCCGCCGGGCCGCTGGATCAATTGCCGCATGTGGTGATCGTCGGGGCGGGCTTTGCCGGGCTAACCACGGCGCGCAAGCTGCGCCATACGGCGTGCCGCGTCACGCTGATCGACAAACACAACTACCACCTTTTTCAACCATTGCTGTACCAAATTGCCACCGCTGGGTTGTCGCCCTCTGATATTGCCACACCGATCCGCAGTTTGATGCGCGGGCAGGCCAATGCGCGTGTGTTATACGGTGAAGTACGGGCGGTCGACAAGGAAAACCGTTATGTCGATATGGATGGGCAGTCGATTTACTACGATTATCTGGTGCTCGCCACGGGCGCCAGGCACAGTTATTTTGGGCGCGATGAATGGGCGCCCTTTGCGCCGGGCTTGAAGCGCATCGAAGACGCCACGGCGGTGCGTACGCGCCTGTTGAGCACTTTCGAACGTGCAGAAAACATCGACGATCCAGAGCTTCAGCGCAAGCTGCTGACCTTTGTCATCGTCGGCGGTGGCCCCACGGGGGTTGAGTTGGCGGGCGCTATCGTCGAATTATCCCGGCATGGCATGACCGGCGAGTTCGAGAAAATTGATCCCGCGACAGCGCGTGTGATTCTGGTGCAATCAGGGGCACGCCTGCTGCCGCCGTTCCCGGAGAAACTCTCTGAAGTGGCATTGCACTCGCTGCAATCGATGGGTGTGGAGGTAATGCTGAACTGCCGGGTTGAGCAGATCGATGCCGGTGGTGTGCATATCGGCGATGTGCATGTACCCGCAGAGTCTGTTTTCTGGGCGGCGGGTGTTGCGGCATCACCTGCTGCGCAGTGGGTGGAGGGCGAGTCTGACCGGGCCGGGCGATTGGTTGTCGGTGAAGATATGTCGCTGCCTGGATACGCAGAAATTTTTGCCGTTGGTGATACCGCCCTGGTAAAC
This sequence comes from Gammaproteobacteria bacterium, assembly GCA_965277715.1. Lineage (GTDB taxonomy): Bacteria > Pseudomonadota > Gammaproteobacteria > JBCCGL01 > JBCCGL01 > JBCCGL01. The sequence continues at coordinate 2,467,964 of OZ255836.1, read as the reverse complement.
GCCTGGAATGGCAACCCGGTGCCGGGCCTTGCACCCGCCGCCAAGCAGGGTGGGGTCTACGTTGCCAGCGCCATTGCCGCCGCTATTGAGCTGCGCCGTGGGCCGCCCCCGTTTCGCTATCAGCATATCGGCAACCTCGCCACGATTGGCCGCCAGTCGGCGGTGGTCGACTTCGGCTGGATTAAATTCAGCGGCCCGCTGGCCTGGTGGCTGTGGGGCGTGGTGCACATACTTTTTCTGGTTGGGGCGCGCAATCGTCTGTCCGTGGCGATGGAATGGATTTGGGCGTATTTAACCTTTCACCGCAGTACGCGTTTGATTACTGACGATACCGATCAATAGTTTTTAATAGGTACTTATATGCTTGAATCACGCGCACCACGGCAGCCCACTTTGCTGGTTATCCTCGACGGTTTTGGGGTTAACCCGGCCAAGCGGGATAACGCTGTTATCGCTGCCGATACACCCAATTTTGATGCGTTATTTTCACGCAATCCAATGACCACAATCGAAACATCAGGCCCGGCGGTGGGCCTGCCAGAGGGGCAAATGGGCAACTCTGAAGTAGGGCATATGACACTGGGTTGCGGCAGTATCCTGCGCCAGGATCTGGTGGCTATCAGCGCTGCTATCGACGATGCCAGCTTCTATGAAAATACGGCGCTACGGGCCGCTGCGCGTGCGGCAAAACACAGCGGTCGCCCCTTGCATTTACTGGGCCTGGTATCTGACGGTGGGGTACACAGCCACCTCAACCATCTGTTGGGGCTTATTGAACTGAGCAGGCGTGAAGGGGTCAGGCCACTGTTGCATATGATTACCGATGGCCGGGACACCTCACCGCAGTGCGCCAATCAATTTTTGCCTGCACTGGAAACCGCGCTGAGTGAGGCGGGTGGTGGGATAGCCAGTATATGTGGGCGGTTTTACGCGATGGATAGAGACAAACGCTGGGAGCGTGTGCGCACTGCCTGGGCGGCGCTGGTAAAGGGCGAGGGGCGCAGCGCACCCAATGCCGCAGACGGTATTGCCTCCGCCTGGGCATCAGGTGAGGGCGATGAGTTTATCCAGCCTATTATTCTGCCCGCCTTTGAGGCGATGGCCGGTGGTGATCAGGTGGTGTTTTTCAATTTTCGCAATGACCGTCCACGCGAACTGAGTGAGGCATTGGCATTGGCTGACTTCTGCCATTTCGATCGCAATCTGGTTTGTACTGATGGAGAAGCCTTCGAGTTTGAGCCGGTGTTATTGACGACCATGACACAATACCAATCGGATTACCCGTTTCCGGTTGCTTTTGATAAGGAAGTACCGGCCGTTACTCTGGGTGCGCTGCTTGAAGCGGCTGGCATAGCGCAGTTTCACGCCTCAGAAACGGAGAAGTATCCGCACGTGACGTTTTTCTTTAATGGGGGCCGGGAAACGCCCTATACAGGTGAGTCGCGTGCGTTGATCCCCTCGCCAGATGTGACTACTTATGACTTACAACCCGAGATGAGTGCGTCTGCGCTCGCCGATGCGGTGATCGATGCTTTGGAGTCCAATCGATACGGTTTTGTCGTGGTCAATTTTGCCAATGGCGATATGGTGGGCCATACGGGTGTTTGGTCGGCAGCCGTTAAGGCAGTGGAGACACTGGATAGTCAGGCGGGTCGGGTGATTGAAGCGGCGCGTGCGCAGGGGTATTCGGTGGTGTTGACCGCTGATCACGGCAATTGTGACATGATGGTCGATCCATTGACACATGGGCCGCATACGCAGCACACGACGTTTCCCGTTCCCTGTATGGTGATTGATCGCGAGGTGTGGCGGTTGGCGAATGGTGGTGGGTTGTCGTCGATTGCGCCGACTGTTTTGCAGCTTATGGGGGTGGAGCAGCCTGTTGAAATGCAGGGGCGGTCGTTGTTGGTGGGGTCGTGAGTTTTTCCTTGCAGGCGGCGGTAATTACCAAACACTGATTAATCATGCCCCCACAGACTATATGCAACAACAGTCTATGTTAAAGATTGTACGTCAGGCTGTTCGGGAAGAAATACAGCCAGTGATGGCGCAGGCAGAGTTGGTTAGATAACGCTGAGGCTTACATACCATCACGCAAAATCGACTGTTTCCATTCGCGTTGATTAATTAGCCGGTCATTTTCAAACGCCGATACACGGGCTTTGATGTGAAAATGGGTGGTATCACAGGCCCATTCGCTTTCTGATTCGGTGCGAATCGACCAGTCTGTGCGCGACATCCAGCAGGTGTAAACACTGTGTGATTGGGCACTGAGTGGGTCGTCGAGGGCGATAGACCACTGGCTTTCATGGCGGTGGCGCGTGCGCAAACCGTGGCCTGGCATTTCGTCTTCACCTGTGTCATCGACGATGAGGTAGCGTGTGCTGTGGTTTTGCAGGTCGCGGTCAACGCGGCGCTCGCAATGCGCTGCCTTGTGCATGGGGTAGTCGGGCAGTGGGTGTTGGTTTTCCGGTTCTGGCACGGAGTGTTCGTCTCCCCCTTCCCGTACGGGCAGGGTAATGGCGGTGTTGCCGCCCAGTTCGATGGTTGCCGTGGCCGCTTCCGGGGGCGGCATCAGCATCGGCCAATAGCTGGTTGAAATCGCTATGCGCAGTTTATGCCCGGTTAAAAAACGGTAACCGCATTCGTCCAAAACCAGTTCAATGTCGGCATATTCACCGGGTGTCATAGGTACCGGGTGTTCGTTGCCGTTGCGGTGTGCGAGGTTGATGGCTCCCCAGCTAACGCGAAAACCAACGCCGTCCGGGTGTACGTCGATTAATCGCACGGCGAGGTTGCCTAATGGTTTATCGATAGCGACGCGCAGACGAATAATGGGGCGGCCAAGTATTTCAATTGCCTCACCTAAAATCTCTGTATCGAAACAAAGCGACCCCGCATCGTCTATGCGTTGATCGCTTTGCATATCAGCATCTGGCTTCAAGGTGAAGATCTCGCCGCTGGCGGTGCCGCAATCCAGCGGTGAACAAATAGACAGGAGTTTGGGGGCCGGTGGTGACGTAGCCATCTGCCCATATTCGGCCAGGTAATGTGTTTGGGTCGATTTATTTGCCGGGGGCCATTGTTGTTCTGCCACCCAGCGCCCTGGTTCCTGGTCACGCCGTTTCAATGGTCGTACATTTTCAGAAATGTAGGCGCGGTAGTCGGGCAGTGATTCGATATTGTTGTCGATACCTTTTAGGCAGTGATCCCACCAACGCAATGCCTCTGCATGAAAATCCATGCGCGGGTGGGGGTAGGCAAAGTGGGGGTATTTATGAATCCAGGGGCCGTTAATCGCTTTAGCGCAGGCACTGAGGTTTTCTACTGCGGCGGGCGGTGCGTTGAGGTATCCATCTGCCCAGCCGCTAATGACCAGTGCGGGCGCGGTGATAGCGGCGTAGTTTTCACAAATGGACCCGTGCCGCCAAAAGTCGTCACGTCGCTGGTGTGCCAGCCAAATGGCCAATGGGAACGGCTGCGTATTTAAACGGTGCAACCACATATCGCGCCATTTTTCACCCACCAGCAGTGGGTCTGGCGGGCGCGAGGCGTAGCACAGCATGACACTTGACCACCAGAAATTTGAATACAACAGGCAACCGTTTTTGTAGTGAATATCATCATTGTAGCGATCCACAGTGGTGCCAATGGCGATGACAGCCTTGAGTGCCGGTGGGCTTAACGCGGCGATTTGCAAGCTGTTGAAACCGCCCCAGGAGATGCCCATCATGCCCACAGCGCCGCTGCACCAGGGCTGCGCGGCGATCCATTCGATCACCTCAACACCCTGCGCCAGTTCGCGGGGTGAGTACTCGTCGTCGAAGTCGCCATCGGATTCGCCCGTACCGGAAATATCCACGCGGATACCGGCGTAACCGGCGGCGGCAAATACCGGATAGGTTGATTCATCGCGTGGGGCTGTGCCGTCGCGCTTGCGGTACGGCAGGTATTCCAAGATGGCGGGCGCCGGGGTCGTTGCGGCGCTAGTGGGCATCCATGCGCGGGCGCTGAGCGTGCAGCCATTTTTTAAAGGGATAGAGAAATGCTCGATTTCATGCCAGCTTTGGCCAATATATTCACTCACCTGCATTCACCCGTGTGGTTATCAATTGATGTATTTTTATCGTGTTTTGAGGGCGTGACAAGTGCCATACCCACCATCATTACCAATACAGATAACCATATCCACACCGTGTGTTGTTCAGAAAAAATAATAATGCCCCAGATAACACCCGAAAGAGTCACGACATAGGCGCACTGGCTGGCAAACACCGGGCCTGACGTTCTGATTGCGTAGAAAAACAGCGTGTAAGCCAATACGCTTAAAACCGCCGTGGCGGAGATCGCCCACCCTGAAGGTGTCAACAACCAACTAACCGGTGTGCTGACATCCAGCCATAAAGTGATGGGCACCAACACAATTGCGGCAAGTATATTTGAACCACACAATATTTCACGTATATCAATATCATCGCTGACGCCAACAGCAATATAGACGTTTTCAGTGGCATAAAAAATCGCGCATAACACCACTAACAAAATCCAGAAACTGGCATCATCACTGTTTAAGCCCTGATCGGGTAGTACCAGTAATAAAATTGCCAGCATACCGAGTATCACGCCCAGTACCCGTTTTGTCTGTAGCGACTCATAGCGCATCAACCACATAATTGCGTAAGTGAACAACGGTACTGTGGCGATGGTAATGGAGAGAATGCCCGCCGATAAATGGGGGGCCGCGTTGTAGTAGAGTAAATTGGGCGCACAGATGCCGATAACCGCGAGTACTGAGTAATGGCGAAGCTGTGCAATGCTGAACAAAGTTACACGGGTTGCCAGGCAAAAAATGGCGAACACCACGGCGCTGATGAGTGATTGCCAGGTCGCGAGCGCCAGCGGATGCGTGCCATCCTGGGTGGCGATTAATATCAGCGAAAAGGTACTGCCCCAGATAATACCGGCGATCAGAATGAGTAGATAGGGTCGGGCACGGCTGTTTGGCATAGTGGTTTGCCTGGTTAAATTTAATAATCAATGGCGTCAGTTACGGGCATCTAATGTACTGAAGATAGGGCGCTATTACACGCGTTTTAAATGCTTCCGTAATGACCGTGGTTAAACGAAAAAAGTATTTTTTTATATGCTATTTCAAATGGTTACCAACCAAACCCTGCGTCTCGCACTCTCGCATGCGGATGTATAGGTATGTATATCGATGCCCAAGGTGTAATTAGTTGGACACCAGTTGTGGTGCAAACGGCGCCGGTAACGGCGGTTGTCGAGGATGGATACGGGCACCGGGTTACGCAGAAGTTCACCGTCGAAGTGGCATATGATCCAGGCAATTTGCCACCAGTATTTGCCGCTGTTCAGGATCAAAACGCGCCATTGGGTGACACATTGGTATTACAACTAAGTGCTACCGACCCCGAGGGCGCAACTATCACCTATGATGCCAGCCCCATGCCATTGCCAAATAATATGGCTTTTGACACGCACACTGGCACGTTACGATTTACACCTGCAGTTACCCAGGTGGGTACACATGGGTTAGTGGTATCTGCTAGTGATGGTCGTTTTCATACTCAGCAATCGCTAACTATTACCGTGCCAGAGCCTGTCGGAGTGACACAGCTCTACGGTCGAGTGCTCAGCACTGCTGATACTCCACTGCCTGGAGTGAGATTAGAGATTGCAGGTGTCGAGGTGACAACGGATGAAAATGGGGACTACCTTCTCGATAATATCCCTGCTTCTGGTAGCGTTAGGTTGTTAGTGGATGGTAGCAGTGTCGATATCAGCCTTGGTCAGTTTGCAACCGTACCTGAGCAAATTGAGTTGATTCCCGGAGCACGTAATCACCTCACCCCGCCTATTTACCTATTACCACTTGACATTGCCAGCGCCGATACAGTCAACCCCACACAAATATCCATGATTACCAGTAGCCCGATGAGTAGTCCATTTACCGATGTGGAGGAGCCAGTTACGTTGATGATCCCGCCAGGAATGGCCATCAATGACCAAACCGGGCAGCCATTTGTTGGGGATATCAGTATTAGCGCTATACACGATCCAGCGCTTGGGCCACGGCCATTGCCAGAAGATATAGGTCTTTCGGTTTATATTGCTATACAGCCATTTGGTGTGAGTTACCCAGAGCCTGTGCCGATTAGTTTTCCGAATCTTGAAAATTTTCCACCGGGTTCACGCATGGACTTTTTTGGTTTAAACCACGATACGGGTGAGTTTGAAAAAGTAGGTGAGGGTTTGGTCAGTAGTGATGGCCAAACTATTGATTCAATTGGTGGCGTTGTACACGCCAATTCCTGGCATGGAGTTGTGCCGCAACCCCCAATGAGCGAGCCTGGTTCGGATAGCAGTAATAGTAGCTCAGGTAGCGGTTGTGGTAGCGGCGGTGGTGGCCCCGGTGCAGGGAGTGGTGATAGTGGCAGCAGTGGTGAATCCGGTGCGTGTGTCATTAATAAGGAAACTGGTAATCTTAGTGAAAGCCATACACTGCCCACTTACTATAGTTTGCAACGAACGCGTACCTTGACTCTCGAATACAATACAAATGCGGCAGATCCTAGTCCTATCCTGCCTTTAGTAACTGGTTTCGGCAATCAGGCGCCACCGCCAGACAGCATGTCTTTGAATTTAAGTGTTGGTGGTGTCATTACGGGGCGGACGCTGCATAGCGAAGTGCGCATTGAACCTAGCAACATACGGGGTCAATTTGAGCCGACACGTCAGTCCTTGCAGTTTGATGCCAGTGCATTTTCTACGGGTCTTTATGACTATGAAATTGATATTGCTTGTTACTTTCCTATATCACGAAGATCGGAAACTGTTACTGGAGAAGTGATAGTCAATAACGCCCAAGACAGCGTGTTTGGCGCGGGTTGGGCGTTACGTGGTTTACAGCGTTTGTATGAGGGGCATGTCAGTGGCCGTGTTCTACTAACTGATGGCAGCTCTAACAGCATGGTATTTACGCCTGTTTCGGGGCAGCGCGGTGCATTTACTTCTCCCGGAGCGGACTTTTCCATTTTAAGCCGCCAAACGGACGGTACATTAGAGCGGCGCATGCCAAATGGTGATCGCTATCGATTTGATCGCGCTGGGTTACTGGTCGAAATGCTGGATAGAAATGATAACAGTACCCGTTATCGATACGATGTGCAGCAGCGTCTAATTGAAATATTGGACCCTACTGGCAAATTTTATAGCTTGCAGTACAGCAATGAGAAAATAAATCGTATTACGGATCCTCTGGGTCGGATTACGCAATTCGAGCATGATGCAGCCGGAAATCTTGTTACAGTCATCGAGCCCAATGGTGACAGGAGAAGCTTTGAGTATCAATCAGGGCAAGCTCACCTGATGAGTGCACAAACGGATCAACGCGGTAACACAAAGAGATACGAATACGATTTTTCTGGACGCGTAAAGCGTGCCCATTTGCCAGATGGCAGTACACTGAGTTTTCAAATTAGCCACGTTATAGGGTTACTGGATTCTGATGCTGAAACTGCCTCACCTACACAGTTGGCTGATGGTCCGCCGTTGAATCGAGATGTTGAAAATATTTATATCGACCCTAACGGCAACAGAGTAATTCAAGAGACGGACGATAGAAACTACCCAACTCGCGTAACAGATTTCTTACATAGAACCACAACTATTGAACGTGATGAAAATAGCTTGCCTGTTAGCACAACGCGCCCAAATGGTTCGATTATGGAGAAAGATTTTGATGCGTTAGGCAATATCCTGCGTATACAAGAAAGTTTTAATCAAGCGGCTTATAATTATACTTACGATAAGCACAGTCTATTAACTAAAATCACTAACCCCCGTGGCCACACGACTAACTGGATCAGAGACGAAAAGGGTAATGCTACCTCTATTACCAACCATTTAGGGCACACAACGACAATGAGTTATGATACTCGTGGCCTTGTTACCCGGATGGTTGATCCGGTAGGTTTGGACACCGCTTATTTCTATAATAACCAGGGGCTCGTTGAGCGCGTTGTTGAGACTCCACCGGCGAATGAGGCAGGTAATGTAAAAATTACGCAATATAGCTACGACGAGGCGGGGCAAAACACGCAAACTATTACACCGGACGGCATTGTAATGACATTTGTGTATGATGCTAAAGGGAGGCTCTCAAGTGTTACTGATAACTTGGGCCAGCAAATACGAATGGTGTATGACGCCTATAATAATTTGATTAAAACTGACAGTCTTAATCGTGATAGTAGTCTTGCCTTAACGCTCCAACAATACTTTGATAACCGTAATCGTCTGGAGCGTATAGCAGTTCCGCATACCGATGATGAGGATTCTATAACTCGTTTTGGTTGGGATAAAAATAACAACAGTATTAGTGTCACTGATCCTAATGGGAATACTGAGAGTGATAGTTACGACCGGGCTGATAGAAAAATTTCAAATGTACATAGACTAAGTGGCACCACTCGCTATGCCTATGATACGCGTGATCAGGTTACCGAGGTTGTCGCGCCAAATAGTGTGACAACCCGCTATGAATATGATCTGTTGGCTAGAAGAACCAAAGAGTCTAGTTCAGATCGCGGAGAGATTCGCTATAGCTATGACTTGGTTAATAACCTAACCCGAATGACAGATGCAAGAGGTATTGTTGTCGATTATATCTATGATGAGCTTGAGCGATTGGTGTCGAAAACGTTCCCGGATAGTTCTGAGAATGTGACATACACTTATGACAATTGTCCTTATGGCACGGGAAGGCTTTGCGGTGTTGAAGATGAAAGTGGCACCTACAGTTACGCTTACGATGCGCATGGCAATGTTGTCAGTATGACTAAGGTAGAATTAAGTCAGGAATATGTTACGCGCTACCGTTACGATAACGGTGATAACTTAATTGGCATGACTTACCCCAGTGGTCGAGCGATAACAATTAATAGGGATGGAGTGCGCAGAGTAGATTCGATAGGTGCGGAGATAAATGGTTCGGATCACACAGTAGCTAACGGTATTACCTACCGGGGTGATAATCGTTTATTGAGTTGTACTATAGGTAATGGTTTACAAGAGAGCCGTAGTTACGATCTACAGGGGCGTTTGGTAAGCCAGAACACAGGTGCTATCGACTCACGCAACTATAGTTACGATGCCAATGGCAATATCCTCAGTCGCACTACAACACCTCAAGACAGTGGTTATCAGTATGACGCCTTAGATAGGCTAATAGATGACAGAATCAAAGGTGGCACTTCAGACTCATATGGATACGACTTAAATGGTAACCGAACGAGCCGTGTTAGAAATGACTTGGAAATGACCCGTTACGACTACTCGCCTGACAGTAACCGGCTTAATTTCGTCGAAAAACGTTTCCGGGGTAACAACGCGGTTGTGCCTGTACAGCCTAGTCAAACGAGAACCTATAACGACGCGAACCGTTGGGATCAGTTATTTATCGAAGGCGCACTAAAGGCGACTTACATCCATAACGCGATGGGGCAGCGCACGCGTAAAGTGGTGGTTAATACGGATAATACTATTAGCACCACCGTCTACCATTATGATTTTCAGGGAATGCTGATAAGTGAAACGAATGAGCGAGGAGAACCTATAAAGGATTATATCTGGCTGGATTATGCGCCTATAGCACAAATTGAATATGATGCTATTGCAGATAGCGATACAATCTACTACCTTCACACCGATCACCTGATGACGCCCCGTTTTGCGACGGATTCAGGTGGGAATATTGTATGGCGTTGGGAGGGTGAAGCATTTGGTGATACGCTGAGTAAAAGTGATCCAGATGGCAACGGTAAAGATGTTGTTGTGAATTTGCGGTTTGCTGGGCAGTATTTTGATCAAGAAACCGACTTACATTACAACTACTTTAGGACTTACGATCCTACCACTGGACGGTATACTCAGAGTGATCCGATTGGACTCAATGGTGGGTTTAATACTTATGGCTATGTTCAAGGGAATCCACTATATTGGAGTGACATATACGGCTTATTCGGTGCAAGTACATTTTTCCCTGCACATACTGCGCCTATGATGAGAAATCCATATGGAGGTAGTACTAATTCACAGATACAACATGCTAATACTATTAACTTAGTTAGAAATATAGCTGCCGATCTTGGATATCTTAGTATACCTGCAGGTCCTGTATACGTGGCTTTCCCAATAAAATCAGGAATAAAATTTAGTGGTAAAATAGGGGCTTCTAATTTTCCTATACCAGATGAGGATGGCCGTTTTCCAGCGATTCCGTATCTAGGTAACCGAACCTCTGGTAACCCACATTGTAAATAAAGTATATTTTATATGTCTATTTTTTTAGCTATTTAAATTTAAGTAAGGGTATGGAATTTATTTATTTTTTTTCTAGGCTTATAGGAAATATTTTAGGAAAGTATTTGTTCAAGAAACAATATGATGAAAATAGTGACTTATCTGGTTTTGTGGGTTTTTCAGTATTAGTGTTAATTTTTTGCTGCACTCTATTTATTGTGGGTAGTTTATTGTCTAGGTGATAGCGCTCTGCATAAAAGGGGTCAATGCAATTTAATATCAATCAAATAGTAAAAGGAATCAACCCTGAATGGCACTTCCTTAAGCTGTAAGTATTTGAAAGTATTGGTATTACGTGTTTGGTTAAGATAACTTGGCATATGGTTTTTGAAAGCAATATTTGTAAAACTATCCCGGTTATCATTGGCGGCAACTTTCAAAATATCATTTTTGTTTCTTAGAAAGAATAAATAAACTCTTTACTATCAGTTGCTTACGCCTTAAGGAAGTGCCATTCGGGTCAATCCTATTTAATATTTTCAAAATAGTATAAATTTAAACGATGCCTAGACCTACTCGAATACAATACGAAAATGCCTACTACCACGTTATGAATCGTGGCAAAGCCAGACAGACCATCTTTCATGGCGAAGTTTACTACCAGGCATTTCTACAAACGCTCAATGAAGCACATAAACGCTTTGATGCCTGCATCCACGCTTACTGTTTGATGGGTAATCATTATCATCTATTGATCGAAACCCCTCGTGCTAACCTGGATCGCATCATGCGGCATATCAATGGTATCTACACACAACGCTACAACCGGCTTAGACGCACGGATGGGCCTCTTTTTCGCGGTCGTTATACAGCGATTATTGTGGATGCAGATGACTACTTATTACCCTTAAGCCGTTACATTCATCGTAACCCAATAGAAGTAAAAGGTGTAACAGCGGATAAGCTCGATAGCTATTCCTGGTCGAGTTACCACGCTTACATCAACCAAGCCAAAGCACCAGAATGGTTGTATCGAGAGGCAGCCTATAGTGCACTCGGTGCTAAACAACGTTACGTTGCTTATAAGACATATGTTGGTCGAGGTATTGATGAGGACATTAGCCGTTTTTATAACAAAGGCAATGTGGCGACGATACTGGGTGACAAATCCTTCAAGACGTATATTGCCGAAAACCGTCGATGCACATATCGGGGGACTTGTCCCTTATTGTGACGGACAAGCCAAACGGTGCAGCTATATTCGATGTAGTGGCAGCGGTGTTTGGCGTTAACGCGAGTGATGTACTTACGCGACAGCGGGGGAGACAACGGGCGAATCTGCCTCGTAAAGTAGCGATATATTGTTGTCAGCAATTGGGGGATATGCCGTTAAAAACGCTGGTTGATATGTTTGGATATAGTCGTGTTAGTAGCCTTTCTCCTGCAATTGATTATGTAAAGAGTGGGCTGTCAGACGGCAGCTTGAAGGGCGTGTTTGAGCAGGTTTGCAACCGTTTGAAAAATATTAAATACGATTGACCCCTTTTTTTCTTTTCTTTTTTCTGCTCTAATGACGATGTAATAACTAGCAATCCCGATGGACCTTCTGTAAATCATGGCCCAGCGGATGATTATACGAATAGACCTACAGGCCTGTGTGAATAATTTATGAGTTTGGGTATGGTAAATCACAAATTTAAAATTTCATTTCAAATTAAACATCCTGAAGAAAATCTTGAGTTTGCAGCAAAAAAGCTTGGTATTAATCCGTTTCGCATATGGAAAGCAAATAGTCAGCGAAAAACACCTAAAGGCAAAAGGCTTGATGGAAAATATGACCATTCATATTGCTGTTTAAGACTGGAAAACGAAAAGGGGTTATGTGGAACTGATTTAATAGCGGGGATTTTAGAAGAGTTTGAAAAAGACGATCAATATTGGTCTGGATTGTTCTTGTCTGGAGGGAGGTTTTCCTTAGTTATTTTTGGCGAGAAAGATAAATATATTAGTTATGCTGATATATTTGACTGGCAACTACTTGATCGTCTTTCAAAATTAAAAATTTCTTTGGGGTTTGATATTTAAAATAAGAACGCAGATTCATAAAAATATTGTAGCGTGCGACTTTCTTGTAGCGTACCGCTTTCTGATCGTATAAATTCCCAAATTATCGATCATAATATTGTTCATTTTTCCGATGTTTTTGCCACGCTCTGATCATAACAAAAAATATTTTTACCCTATTAAAATCTGATATTTTACCCATCTATACCATAAAGCTTTTATAGATCGTTGTGAACAAGAAGGGGTTAAACCCGAACGGGTGTTAAAAGGGTTTATCGCAGATCTTTGCGAACTGTATGAAGGGGATTATCTGAGCAATGGCAGTGATGAGCGAATGAAAGCAGAGGAATACTACAACCGAGTAGGGTATCCGTACTGGAGGGAATGCAAATAACCACCGCCCAAGGGCCGGGGTTTATCCCCGGCTGTTTCCTGGTGTTGGTATCGGGGACTGGCGGCTAAAAGAAAAAAGTACTTGCAAAATGGGGTGATTTAGCGGAAAAGGTGTGTCTAGGTAAAACTTTTAGAGGTGTGTTGTTGTCCCTGGGAAATTGTGTGTTAAGTGATTGTTGTGTCAGGTGAAAATGGTTTTGTTGGTGTAGGTGGTCGTCGGAGCAAGTACTTGCTGGGCAGTATTTTGATCGTGAAACCAACTTACATTACAACTACTTCCGCACTTACGGTCCCACGACAGGGAGATATATAAATAGTGATCCTATAGGTCTTTATGGAGGAATTAATACTTATGCTTATGTTGGGAGTAATCCACTAATCTTTTTTTAATTTTTTTAATTTATTTGGTTTTTTTGATTTATTTGGTTTAGCAGCTCAGCAGTGTTCTACCAGTGATAATAAGAAACCAAAAGAAAAAGATAAGTGCAAACCTCCAAAGAGGCCAAGCAAAGGCGCAATGATCGCATATCTTTTATGTAGGCTTCTTTCTAAACAGGTTGATGATGCACAAGATGGGGGGGGGCTGGTTCGCCTAGACCACCCAGACTTCCTAATCGAAATCCTCCTCCTGCTGAACAGCCTTATGATCCACCAGCATCGCCGGTTGATCCTAGTAATCCAACTTTACCTCCTAAACCGCCTAGTAGTGTTTAATTACTATGAGCATTTAAACTTATGTCAAATAAAGATCAATATACAATTGCTGAGCAGCATTACTATGATGAAGAATACAAAAAAGCCTTTTTAATATACAAAAAACTAGCTGCAGAAGGTTCTGTCCCTAGTCAAGTTTTTCTTGGTTGGATGTATCAGAAGGGATTAGGGGTTGAAAAAGACTTTGAAAAATCTTTTTTCTATTATAAGCATGCGGCGAAACTTGGATCTTCAGAGGCGCAATTTTATTTAGCTAAACTCTATGCGAAGCAAGGTGATTTTGAAGAAACTAAAATTTGGTATCTTAAAGCAGCAGAAAATAAATATTCACCTGCTTTGTTTCGGCTTGGTTGGATATACGATATAGGGCGTGGTGTAACATCAGATAAAGAAAGGGCGTTGCAATATTATGAACGTGCATCGAATTTAGGGCATATATTTGCAAAAAAGTATTTAGCAATTTTATTGATGAAAGGCCACAAAGGGTTTTTGTTTCGTATGTTAGGAATATTGATTTTTGTTCAATGTATAGGGCTAACAATATCTGTGGCAGCTAAAGATCCTTATAGTGAAAGACTTAAAGATTAAAAATGAGAGAGAAAAGAGAAAAGGGATCAGTAAAAGGGGTCATATATGGACCCGCAGTTAAATTCAACAATTTTTTAATCGTTCATTCATTTTTTAGCGTTCAGAGCAGCCACAGTAAATAAGGTTAGCAGTCATATATTCGGCTTCTCAATAGGACGGATTGTATTTGTTTATCCGTCCAGAGCCATAATGGGAACCGTGCTCAGACACCTCATCAAGCAATCGGTCTGTGAAGACCATGACCCCCTCCAGGTTCTGTCTGAGCCGGTTTAACCTGTTATACCATTTACTGCTCTTTCGCTACCTCGTGGTAAGAAATCTTCAACGACGTTATTAAGCTGTTTTATACACGTAAGTTGTATTATTAGCCGCTACCGCCCAGTTAATTCTGGCGAGCTTATTGGCCAATGCCACCGCCGCCACACAATGGCCCCGACGTGCTTTGACACGACAGGCCCAACGACTTAGCCCATCATCGTGTTTAGGCATTCGACTTAATGCCGCTTGCGCCCCCTGTATCAACAAAGTGCGCACGTGTTCGTCCCCGCGTTTACTGATACCTTTGAGTTGCGTTTTGCTCCCCGAACTATATTGACGAGGAACGAGACCCAAAAAGGCGGAAAACTCACGCCCGTTTTTATAAAAACCCGGATCGCCCATTGCTGTAAACAAGGCAGTGGTGATCAGAGGCCAATGGCACTAAGTTAAGCCGCTTTAGCTTGCCAATATTCAGTTTTTAAAACGTTCCTTGGTCGAGTCATTAATGCCCGTGGTTTAGGTCGCCTTTTTACCACTCTTGGTTCAAATCTAAAAGGTCGATGAAGCACACGATCATCCGCAATCGCTGCATATAAATAATCAAGATATTGCCGTCTTTTTTGTGCTGGACTCTGCCCACTACCAAGTGATGAAGTGCTTTGTCGGAGTGTTTGCAAAACACCTTTAAGACTTAGCCGATCAACCGGTGTGTCATGTCGGTATGAAGCGACACACATGATGTGCCTGATCGTGTTGTAAACAATCATGTGCATGATGATTTCCTTACGAACCATATCAGGTGTTTTACAGCGTAATATATCCATACCCATGGTGGTTTTAATATTGCGAAAATACAGTTCCACATTCCAGCGCTGTGCATAGAGGTCGATAATTTCTATAGCGGGATATTGCTGAGCATCAAGTAGTGTCGTGATGATATAAAAATGGTTCGTCCTAAATCCTTTTCGTACAATACTGACGTGTATTTGTCGTAAAGTTAAGGTCTTTGGAAGGTCGCTATGCTGCTCTTTTGTGTAACGGGTCGCTTTTGTGTGTTTAGGTTTTTGCCATTCAATATGAAGGTCATTATCGGCTATCTTCTTTTTGGCCTGGGAGGCAGTGCTGGGCGTTCTCCGCGCCAATGTAACGACACTGTCAACCGTTCGTCGAGAGAGGCAGTCAATATCGTAGAAGCTGCAAAAACCTTTATCACCTAAGAAAATGTCACCTTCATTGAAGGTATCCCATTGTTCTTCTAAAAGTCTTAGCTCATGACTTTTTTTATTTCCTAGTGCATAGCTCAGAATTAAACCGCTATAAAGATTAAAACAAGCTAAAAGCCGTGCTTGAGGAAATCCGCATCCCTGTTTTTGTGATTTCGGTTGTGGGTAAGTTTGTTGATTCGCGGGCGTATCGGGCATGGATAGGCCTGTCCCATCGGCAACGATAACCGGTCGACCTTGGAGCGCTTTGGGTTGAGGTGGCGATAATCGACACGTCCCTGAAAATACGTTTTTAAGATCGTCCATGGGTAGTTTTTTACGTGCTTGGCAATAGGCGGAGGTGGATGATGAAGGTATGGGAATGCCTTGGTTGTGGGCGACATTTTGCAGTTGTCTAACGACTTCTTTACAGCCACCATCGGCGTTCATTATTTGTGAAAAAAACAACCAGAAAGTATTTTCTTTACTGAAAATACGTCGACGACTATTCACACCAAAATCATTCGGTTTAAGAATATTCGTGGGTATAATATCGCCAAGAAAAACAGGTAGTTCACTCAGTGATTTGTGACGTATTTTTGCTATCTTATCGTGCAAGATTTGAATGGCTGAACGGGGTGTTTTGCGGAGTGTTTGGATGTTGAATCCGGGTAGAAATAAGGTTGTATTTTTCATACAAAATTATAACATTTCAGCCTTTTTTATTGGGTTTATTACAGTTATTTTTTCGTTTATTTTACCCGCTAAAACCGCTTAACTTAGTGCCATTGATATATGATCCCTTTCATTTGTATTTATTATTCTAACTGGGAATTTCGGGGGTGAGCAGTTACGAACCATTTATCATTTTCAGAATAAATAATAAAAAACCCCTTATTAGTCTTAACTTTGATCACTGACTCTGAAATCCAATAAAAAAAATCTATGGTTACAAAATCGTATGATCTATCTATATTCTTTAATACATCAAAAAAATTAACGAAATAACTATCACGAAGTCGAATCAAACCCTCATCATCCTCGTATAGCTTTTCAAAATATACAAGATAAGCTTCCTCCTTCATATATAAAATCCTATAGCGAATATTGTTACTCATATCCAATGGGCCCATCTCCATTTTAAAAATATTGCCATACCACTGAAGCCTATCAACCTTCTCTAGCTCTAAAGGAAACACCTCATCAGCATTAGCATGGAAAGAAAATAAATTAATTATTAAAAATAAAAATTTAATTAATTTCATTGTGATGATGGCAAAGCTGATGGCCTAGGATGATATTGCCTATTAGGATTTGTATCAACATGTGTGTGGTTTTTATATGGTATAGTTCCAGACGCTCCTAATTCCCTTGCAAGATCTGCAACATCAGATGATGAAACACCATCAACTTTAACATCTGCAGCACGATCTTTGACATGATCACTTACTTTTGTACCGTTAGTACCGTACCCAGTACCAGGCCTAAGCCGTTCTTGATGCTCCGGTGTTCTAGTGCCACTTGTAACATTGACATCTTTATTTGGGTATTTTTCATCTATTTTTTTCAAAATATCAAGAAGAGTTGGATCAGTTGGCTTTACTACACCATCTTCACAAATAACATCCAAGCCGAATAAATCTATCCAATAAAGTGGATTTTGATAGGCATATCCATAAGTATTAAATCCACCGTATAACCCAATCGGATCATGAGTTACATATCGCCCTGTACTTGGATCGTAATACCGGAAGTAGTTATAGTGCAGTTTGGTTTCTTGATCAAAATACTGCCCAGCAAGTACTTGCTCCGATGCCCACTCATCGTTCGCCGCCGGTTTTTCCCAGTAAGGACAATCACTTAACGCACAATTCCCCTGATACAACCCTATACCTCTAAAAATTTTACCTAGACACACCTTTTCCACTAAATTCATCCGCTTTGCAAGTGCTTTTTTTCTTTAGCCGCCAGTCCCCAATACCAACGCCGGGAAAGAGCCGAGGATAAACCCCGGCCCTTGGACGATGATTATTTGCACTCCTTCCAGTACTGATACCCTACCCGGTTGTAGTACTCCTCTGCTTTCATTCGCTCATCACTGCCATTGCTCAGATAATCCCCTTCATACAACTCACACAGATCGGCAATAAACCCTTTCAATACCCGTTCGGGTTTAACCCCGTCTTGTTCACAACGATCTATAAAGGCTTGAGGCGGTGTAAGAATTAGATGATGTTTCATTTGTTTCTCCTGCTAATGCCCCGGAGGGATTCCTGGGGCTGCCTTTTCCGTGCATCGAGCGCAGGGTTGTCAAGGCTGCGCAGCACAGCGGAGCACCCGTAGGGTTTGGCCTTGACGACCCGAGCACGGTGCTAAGGTAAAGGGAGACACAGGAAGGCCGCTCTACCCGACGCCACCTTGGCTAATCGAAGCCCCAGCCACATTAGCGACTAAAAAATGGGGAGTGCCAGGGACAGGGGGAGTGGAAGACAGCACGCTTTTTGGGCTGGCTGGAGCCACCCTGTTCCTGACACGGGTGGGTGGGCGACGTGCAGGGATGCACTAATGTCGCGAGCGCAGGACGCGCAGGAGCGACCAACAAACTGGCCAGGGCTGAAGCGCGATAGCGGCGTAAGCCATGGACAGGTGCGCAGTAACGCGATGGGGCAGCGCATGCGTAAAGTGGTGGTTAATACGGATAATACTATTAGCACCACCGTCTACCATTATGATTTTCAGGGAGTGCTGATAAGTGAAACGAATGAGCGAGGAGAACCTATAAAGGATTATATCTGGCTGGATTATGCGCCTATAGCACAAATTGAATATGATGCTATTGCAGATAGCGATACAATCTACTACCTTCACACTGATCACCTGATGACGCCCCGTTTTGCGACGGATTCAGGTGGGAATATTGTATGGCGTTGGGAGGGTGAAGCATTTGGTGATACGCTGAGTAAAAGTGATCCAGATGGCAACGGTAAAGATGTTGTTGTGAATTTGCGGTTTGCTGGGCAGTATTATGACAGTGAATCACAACTTCACTATAACTACTTCCGATACTATGACCCCAGTCTCGGAAGGTATTTAACTGCTGACCCAATTGGTATCCTACGCGACTACAGTGACCCACAGTTGCAAATCGCTGTCCAAATGGGGCTTATCTCGCCGGAAGGGCTGTATGGTTCGCTAAACCATTTGTATGGCTATGCTGAACAGAATCCCGTTAACTTTATTGACCCAACCGGTCTTGATTCACTTCGTGCAGCATTGATGCAAGCTATAGCGCGTGGTAATACCCGTCAGATAAGAAACATAATGGACGCGCTGTCTGATCCGAAACTGAGAAAAGCTGCACAAGATGCACTTGATAAGTTTGGTAGCAAAGCTGATGACTGGATTGGAAAAAACTGTAAGGGCAGTATCAATCGCGAATTCCCCGAAAACCTTAGAGGCAAAACACTTGAAGAAATAAGACGGGGTAACAGCAAGGAATACAAAAAGGCATGGAAATTATTGAACGATAAACGATTCCAAAAATAGGACTTAATATGTATTACTCAGTTAGCCTTATGTATAAAAGCAAACGAAGTGATTCAGAGCCGCCGCTATGGGAAGAACGCATTTTATTGGTTTCAGCCCTTGATGAAGCTGAAGCCGAAGAAAAAGCAAAAAAAGTTGCTGGGAAACACGAATCTGAATTTACTACTTCAGATTCAGTTAAAGTTGCGTGGAAATTTCATCAGGTCGAACGTGTATTTCCTATCGAAGATAGCATCGAAGATGGGGTGGAATTATTTACGCGCTTTCTAAGGCAAAGTGAAGCTGAGAGTATTCTCACCCCATTTGAAGATTAAAAATCATCCTGTTCGATAAGTTTATTCACACCCAATAAGAAGTCAGACAGTTCGCGAGTCCATGCTTCGTCTGATTTCGGGCGTGAATCTCTTGGCTTTTTTTTAAGAATAAAAGGGGTCAGGCTAGAATGGCACTTCCTTAAGCTGTAAGTATTTGAAAGTATTGGTATTACGTGCTTGGTTCAGATAACTTGGCATATGGTTCTTGAAAGCAATATTTGTAAAACTATCCCGGTTATCATTGGCGGCAACTTTCAAAATATCATTTTTTTTCTTAGAAAGAATAAATAAACTCTTTACTATCAGTTGCTTACGTCTTAAGGAAGTGCCATTCGGGTCAGGCTAGTTATTTAGTATAAACAAAGTATTTTTTGTTAAAGCCTCGTATACCGGAGGCTTTTTTATTGGCTTATAGAATGGTAATAACAAGCTATTGTTTTTTTGATCTGAATCGAAGGCGCACTAAAGGCGACTTACATCCATAACGCGATGGGGCAGCGCACGCGTAAAGTGGTGGTTAATACGGATAATACTATTAGCACCACCGT
Source organism: Gammaproteobacteria bacterium (assembly GCA_965277715.1). Classification (GTDB taxonomy): domain Bacteria; phylum Pseudomonadota; class Gammaproteobacteria; order JBCCGL01; family JBCCGL01; genus JBCCGL01. Next base: position 2,448,014 of record OZ255836.1, on the reverse strand, counting down.
CTACCATTATGATTTTCAGGGAATGCTGATAAGTGAAACGAATGAGCGAGGAGAACCTATAAAGGATTATATCTGGCTGGATTATGCGCCTATAGCACAAATTGAATATGATGCTATTGCAGATAGCGATACAATCTACTATCTTCACACCGATCACCTGATGACGCCCCGTTTTGCGACGGATTCAGGTGGGAATATTGTATGGCGTTGGGAGGGTGAAGCATTTGGTGATACGCTGAGTAAAAGTGATCCAGATGGCAACGGTAAAGATGTTGTTGTGAATTTGCGGTTTGCTGGGCAGTATTATGACAGTGAATCACAACTTCACTATAACTACTTCCGATACTATGACCCTACTACTGGAAGGTATATAACCCACGATCCGATTGGACTATATGGTGGGATTAATACTTACGGGTATGTTGAGGGAAATCCACTTTACTGGAGTGACTATTATGGTTTGTCGAGAGGAAGAACCACAAGCAATCCTCGGACATCTGGTTCCTATGGAGGGCGTTCTGGTACTTGGCATCGTGGCAGATTTTATCCAAGTATGGGAGAGAATTATACTTCTCTGCGGAATATACCAGTACGTACACCATCTAATAGAGAAGCTCGAAAAGCTCAGCGAGAGCAGGAGCAAAAAGTGAGAGAAGGTGAGTATAGAGAGCGAACTCGGCAAAACCTTCCAGACCCAGATCAAGTATGGCCAAAATTACCAGAGTTTCCAGATCCAAAGAACACCTGGCCACCTCAGACCTGGCCACCTAGATTCCCCGCCGATGAGACTGGGTATTGTTCTTAAATGGTTTTAGGTCGTTGTAAGCGTTTTTAATCTCTTAGAAATTAATAGGCAGAAAGCTTGGGTTGATTTAATAACGTTAGTTAAATATTAAGAGTAGTATTAGTAATGTTTAGTTTATTTAAAGAGAATAAAATTCTTTCAGATGAAGATATTTATTTTCAAATAGAAACTTATAAGTGGCTTCTATCTGAATTAGGAAAAGATTATTTTTTAGAGAAGACAGAATTAATCTTGCCAACAGATGATTTTTTTCCTATTTTAGTAAATGAATCGGAGGACTTTCCGGAACAAATTTTTTCATTTGTGAAAAAACACGCTGGGATGGAAGAGTGGGATTTTGAGTTACGTGAGCAAAATTCTGAGCCAGATGATTGTGTTTCTCCAGGTATTCTTATATCAAATAGCCCCAGATATCCATTGGGCGATATATATGAAGATAATCATAAAACTATAATTTCATATGCCCCTTCTTTGTTGCATAGCCCTATGAAACTTATAGCCATACTTTCTCACCAGCTAGCTTGTTGTTTAAGTTCTACAATAAATAGTTATCCGCCTGGGGGAGAAGAAAATTGGGAGTTTGCAATAGATATGATCGATGTTTTTATAGGTTTTGGGGTTTTTTCATTAAACTCTGCATTTACTTTTAGCCAAGATTCAGATATTGAATCTATAGGTTGGCAATCTCAATGTATTGGTTACTTGAGTGAAATCGAATTTGCATACTCTCTATGCATTTTTCTGCGACTAAAACGCATACCTGAAAAAAATGTCTATCCTTATTTGAAACCCCATTTGCAAAAAAAACTAAAAAAATGCTTAGCTAGTTTTGATCAAATTGAATTAGAAGGAGGTAAAGCTGTTGATGTTATACTCACGTGAGAAAAATGAAAACAAAGAAAAAGGGGTCAGGCTAGAATGGCACTTCCTTAAGACGTAAGCAACTGATAGTAAAGAGTTTATTTATTCTTTCTAAGAAAAAAAATGATATTTTGAAAGTTGCCGCCAATGATAACCGGGATAGTTTTACAAATATTGCTTTCAAGAACCATATGCTAAGTTATCTGAACCAAGTACGTAATACCAATACTTTCAAATACTTACAGCTTAAGGAAGTGCCATTCTGCCTTGACCCCTTTTTTCCCCACAAACCGGGGAGGAACCATTAAAACTAGCAATTCAACACCTGACCCGAATGGCACTTCCTTAAGCTCTCTAAGAAAAGGGGTCAGGCTAGTTATTTAGTATAAACAAAGTATTTTTTGTTAAAGCCTCGTATACCGGAGGCTTTTTTATTGGCTTATAGAATGGTAATAACAAGCTATTGTTTTTTTGATCTGAATCGAAGGCGCACTAAAGGCGACTTACATCCATAACGCGATGGGGCAGCGCACGCGTAAAGTGGTGGTTAATACGGATAATACTATTAGCACCACCGTCTAATATTATGATTTTCAGGGAATGCTGATAAGTGAAACGAATGAGCGAGGAGAACCTATAAAGGATTATATCTGACTGGATTATGCGCCTATAGCACAAATTGAATATGATGCTATTGCAGATAGCGATACAATCTACTACCTTCACACTGATCACCTGATGACGCCCCGTTTTGCGATGGATTCAGGTGGGAATATTGTATGGCGTTGGGAGGGTGAAGCATTTGGTGATACGCTGAGTAAAAGTGATCCAGATGGCAACGGTAAAGATGTTGTTGTGAATTTGCGGTTTGTTGGGCAGTATTACGACAGTGAATCACAACTGCATTACAACTACTTCCGGTATTACGATCCAAGCATTGGGCGATATATATCAGTTGATCCGTTAGGTATTCACGGAGTTATAGAACAATTTGGTATACAGAACTTTAAAGCAGGAGATGCTAATTTGTTTTTGTATGTGCTTGCGAACCCGCTTATCTATTTCGACCCTGATGGAGAGATATATCGGACGCCTGGATTTAACAGGCCTCTTCATGAACTGCTTGAGAATTTGAATGATCCAAGGGTACCACATTCGAAGCGGCCGCCATCGCGCAGAAAACAACCTAGTTGCTCATGCCCAGTTCAGCCGCCTCCGTCTCAGCCTGTCCCCGGCTCATTTTGTCAGGGAAATGATCCGTATTATGGTGGTAATTCTTCTGGAGGGCCTAGTCTGTGTTCCTGCAAGTAACCGAAAGTTGATTAGTCATGGTTGAAACAAGAACCGTCTTTCGATGTTTAGTGCTGACCTCATTTAGCGCGAACATGGTGTGGACATTCTTCAGAGATGTCTATTGGGAGAGTTTTGATGAAAATACCCAGAGTCTTCTGCGTATTGATGGATACGGCTCGATAGTTCCTGGAGCAGAATATCTATTTTGGGCAGTTTTGGCCGTAAGTTTTATTTGTTATACAGGGCTTGTATCTTTGAACCGTTGGGCGATATGGCTATTACTTTTTATTGATATTTCTATCTTGATTTTCTTGGCGCCATTTAGTGGTATTGAGATATCTGCGCCGATAGAGCGAATCACAAAAACTATTTTCTTAATGAGCGATGGGGCGATAATTGCGTTGGCATTTTTTTCTGATTTAAAAAAACAATTCAAATAGCACTCCATTGGCAATGCCAGAACACAAAAAAAGGTCAAAGGGGAAAGGTCAAAGGGGTCATATATGGACCCGCAGTTAAATTCAACAATTTTTTAATCGTTCATTCAATTTTTAGCGTTCAGTTCTACAAACGCTCAATGAAGCACATAAACGCTTTGATGCCTGCATCCACGCTTACTGTTTGATGGGTAATCATTATCATCTATTGATCGAAACCCCTCGTGCTAATCTGGATCGCATCATGCGGCATATCAATGGTATCTACACACAACGCTACAACCGGCTTAGACGCACGGATGGGCCTCTTTTTCGCGGTCGTTATAAAGCGATTATTGTGGATGCAGACGACTACTTATTACCCTTAAGTCGTTACATTCATCGTAACCCAATAGAAGTCAAAGAGTGTAACAGCGGATAAGCTCGATAGCTATTCCTGGTCGAGTTACCACGCTTACATCAACCAAGCCAAAGCACCGGAATGGTTGTATCGAGAGGCAACCTATAGTGCACTCGGCGCTAAACAACGTTACGTTGCTTATAAGACATATGTTGGTCAAGGTATTGATGAGGACATTAGCCGTTTTTATAACAAAGGCAATGTGACGACGATACTGGGTGACGAATCTTTCAAGACGTATATTGCCGAAAACCGGGAGTCGATGCACATATCGGGGGACTTGTCCCTTATTGTGACGGACAAGCCAAACGGTGCAGCTATAGTCGATGCAGTGGCAGCGGTGTTTGGCGTTAACGCGAGTGATGTACTTACGCGACAGCGGGGGAGACAACGGGTGAATCTGCCTCGTAAAGTAGCGATATATTGTTGTCAGCAATTGGGAGATATGCCGTTAAAAACGCTGGTTGATATGTTTGGATATAGTCGTGTTAGTAGCCTTTCTCCTGCAATTGATTATGTAAAGAGTGGGCTGTCAGACGGCAGCTTGAAGGGCGTGTTTGAGCAGGTTTGCAACCGTTTGAAAAATATTAAATACGATTGACCCCTTTTTCGTAAGCTGTAAGTATTTGAAAGTATTGGTATTACGTGTTTGGTTAAGATAACTTGGCATATGGTTTTTGAAAGCAATATTTGTAAAACTATCCCGGTTATCATTGGCGGCAACTTTCAAAATATCATTTTTGTTTCTTAGAAAGAATAAATAAACTCTTTACTATCAGTTGCTTACGCCTTAAGGAAGTGCCATTCGGGTCAATCCTATTTAATATTTTCAAAATAGTATAAATTTAAACGATGCCTAGACCTACTCGAATACAATACGAAAATGCCTACTACCACGTTATGAATCGTGGCAAAGCCAGACAGACCATCTTTCATGGCGAAGTTTACTACCAGGCATTTCTACAAACGCTCAATGAAGCACATAAACGCTTTGATGCCTGCATCCACGCTTACTGTTTGATGGGTAATCATTATCATCTATTGATCGAAACCCCTCGTGCTAACCTGGATCGCATCATGCGGCATATCAATGGTATCTACACACAACGCTACAACCGGCTTAGACGCACGGATGGGCCTCTTTTTCGCGGTCGTTATAAAGCGATTATTGTGGATGCAGACGACTATTTATTACCCTTAAGCCGTTACATTCATCGTAACCCAATAGAAGTAAAGGGTGTAACAGCGGATAAGCTCGATAGCTATTCCTGGTCGAGTTACCACGCTTACATCAACCAAGCCAAAGCACCGGAATGGTTGTATCGAGAGGCAACCTATAGTGCACTCGGCGCTAAACAACGTTACGTTGCTTATAAGACATATGTTGGTCAAGGTATTGATGAGGACATTAGCCGTTTTTATAACAAAGGCAATGTGACGACGATACTGGGTGACAAATCCTTCAAGACGTATATTGCCGAAAACCGGGAGTCGATGCACATATCGGGGGACTTGTCCCGTATTGTGACGGGCAAGCCAAACGGTGCAGCTATAGTCGATGCAGTGGCAGCGGTGTTTGGCGTTAACGCGAGTGATGTACTTACGCGACAGCGGGGGAGACAACGGGCGAATCTGCCTCGTAAAGTAGCGATATATTGTTGTCAGCAATTGGGGGATATGCCGTTAAAAACGCTGGTTGAGTAGCCTTTCTCCTGCAATTGATTATGTAAAGAGTGGGCTGTCAGACGGCAGCTTGAAGGGCGTGTTTGAGCAGGTTTGCAACCGTTTGAAAAATATTAAATACGATTGACCCCTTTTCCTTCTGGTTCTTCCCCGGTTTGTGTGAGGTTATAGTATTTCATCCCCCCTTTGCTATTGAGAGACTCCGGTGCTATCGAGCCTTGAAGAACACTACAGCCAGCTCCTGGGCCTGACAGATGACTGGTCAGTGACATCAGTTGATTTAGACCCTTCAGGGTTAAAAGTATCCATTTCGTTGGCATTTAGCGGCAACCACGGCCCTTGTTCGCACTGTGGCGAAGTGAGTCCGTTCTATGATCACCGTTCACAAGAGCGATCCTGGAGACACCTGGATACTATGCAGTTTGAAACGCGCCTACACAGTCGCATTCCCCGAGTAAATTGTCTGGAGCATGGTGTTAAAAGTATGGTGTTACCCTGGGCAAGCAAGCGCAGTCGTTTTACGTTGTTGTTTGAATTATTTTCCATCAGGGTGTTGCAAGCCTCACGTAGCGTCGAAGAGGCGCGTAAGTTACTGGGGCTTAGCTGGAACGCAGTGGAAGCCATCAAAGCCCGCGCTGTCGAGCGGGGACTTTCGCGTCGGGAATTGGTGACAATTGAGTACCTGGGTATTGATGAGAAGTCCCACCGTAAAGGGCATGACTATGTGACGCTCATCAATGATATCGATGGAGGGCGAGTATTGGATGGAGTGAAAGATCGCACCCAGGCAACCTGTGAGGAGGCGTTGGAGGTTGCGCTGACGGATAACCAGCGAGAACAGGTGAAAGCTGTCGCGATTGATAGGTGGCCTGCGTTCATTAATGCTGTTGAGGTAAAACTGTCAGACAGTGCGATTGTTCACGACCGTTTTCATATTAGCCAACACCTGAATAAGGCGGTGGATCAGGTCCGTCGTGATGAACATAGAGACCTTTTGTCACAGGGCGATAGCCGGTTGAAAAAGAGTCGTTATCACTGGTTAAAAAATGAAGAAAATTTGTCTAACAAAGCAGCCGAGCACTTTGAGTCACTCAAGCATGATCAGTTATTGACAGCCCGAGCCTGGGCGATAAAAGAACTGTTTCGTGATTTTTGGACGTATAAGACAGCGGGTTGGGCAAAGCGTTTCTTTAGCGCATGGTATGCGTGGGCAATTCGGTGCCGATTGGACAGCATAAAGAAAGTGGCCAAGATGATAAAAACGCACATGCCGAACATATTGACATGGTTTAAGCACACAATAAGTAATGCCGTGTCAGAGGGTTTGAATTCAAAAATTCAGACAGTCAAATCGAATGCAAGAGGGTTTCGTTCGTTTGAAAGCTACCGGCGGAGTATTTTGTTTTACTGCGGAAAGCTGGATAGGGAACCAGTGGCTTCACAATAATCGGGGAAGAACCTTCCTTCTTTTCTCTCCTTTTCTTCTTTTCCTTTTCTGATCCTTTTTCCTCTTTTCCTTCCTTCGTAGGGTTTTGTCATATTAATCAATATTTTAGTGTGTCTTTGTGAGCTCAGTCTCGCGAAATTATCGCGATTCCACATAATATTGTTATCGAGGATTCGTTCCTCGATAACAGGCTGTTATGACAAAAATGCGTCTTTCTGACCAATGAAAAACATTAATCTTCTAGTTTTAATAGTGTAATAGAGTGTAATAGTAAATAGAGACCAATAGGCTATTATCTGTAACAGGATTTTAATCTAACAAAAGAATAAATTCCTGAATGTAATTTACACATTTTTTTAAAAACAGAGGATTTAGAAATGGCTAATCAAAATACACCAACACCTGCTGAAGCAGCCGAAACCGTTAGCAGCAACGAATTATTTTGGGGGCACGTAACGATAACGTGCAACATGTCGTCACCTGGATACCCACAGTATATGATTTCTATACTTGACAACAGTGGTAAATTTCGCTCGAATTTAGGAGTTACAAAGGAGCAGTTCGAGTCTGCGCAATTTGCTCAACAGAACAAGTTCTGGGTTCTTACATCCTCAGATGGTGCAAGACCAGGGACAATTATTGATATGCAAGTTTATAGTTGATTCTTTCATTTGAGAGCGATTAAACCCGATCACTCGAAGGTTTTCGCTCTTAAATAACCCAACCCGAAAAAGGGGTCAATGCAATTTAATATCAATCAAATAGAGTTTTGTGTGAATATAGCCCCGTTTGGTATGGGGCTTTGCCGTTCTGGGTTAGTAGTAGTTATTGTTCAGCGTCCTGAGTGCCATTCGGATCAGGCTAGTTATTTAGTATAAACAAAGTATTTTTTGTTAAAGCCTCGTATACCGGAGGCTTTTTTATTGGCTTATAGAACGGTTAAAATTCGTTTCTCTTCGCTTCACCAGGCGTTTACTGCATCTTTAAATTAATTCGGTCATTAAACAATGTAGGTGGTGCCTCGCTTCTTAATCAAGTACTACTCTCCCATGCTTTTGAAATTTTGTGGCTGGCTCTAGAATAGAAACTCGCCGAACTAAGTGCCGAAGACAAACTACCTAACGGTGTGGAGGAATAAGTGGCAGAAAAGAAATAGAAGAATTGGTCAAAAAAGCTCGTGAGATACAAGTAAATATTAGCTCAACGTCTGAAGAGCGAAAAACCTAATCAAGGGTGTCGATTGATTCATCCTCTAATGATCGTACAGCAATCGATTGCCACGGCTCCAGAAAAATTTAGCTACACAGTAATCTTAAAATACCGCTTCATCGCTGATCAGCGTTTAGCATTTACAGGATTATAAAATGAGATTGAACTCTTTATTCACATGCTGTGGAATAAACGATATCGACAGTCCTTTTATATGCCCATTACATTCATATCCTTTCTACAAAAACAACAACGCTGGATTGAGCTCACCTTCGGCGAGCGCAGTCTGCCGCCACCCCAGCTTCATTGGCACATCATACAAGCGCCCCGGCCCGAATCTGGGCCAGAAGTGGCGCAATCCCGGTATGACCACCTGAGCGACCTTGAGGCCAAGATCCGGTCGGCTTTTGTTGACCACCAACACTTCCATGCTCTGTTGTTCTATGCGCCGGGTACAAAACTCAAGCACTTCGGTCGTTGAACGGATGGTTGGCTCTACGTAGTCAGTGCGGCGGCGGGGAGTTTGCGCAGGATCAGGGTGCAGAAAGTCGCTATTGACCAGGAGGTCTTGATTCCAAGGGTTAATCCGATTGGCACCAGGGTCGAACAATTGGTTCAGCTCGGTGATGGCGCGGTTGATGGCAATGCGATGATCCAGGTGGCAGCCAAAGCCGATGGCGTAATGCGCCTGCTGGCGGTGTTGGGCGATGGCTGTGAAGCAAGGTGTCGCCAGGTCGTGGGTCAGGTCCAGCACCCAAAAATCGTAATCCTGATCGGCATACTCTGCTGCCAGGGTATTCCAGTATGGAATGGCGAAATCAGCGAGATCTACCTTAGGCCGAAGCAGGCGGTTGTACCACCAGATAGCCACTGCATCCCGTTCGATCAATTCCAGCAATCCCTGCAAGATGGCCTCATCCAGATGGCTGCCTGCGGCACTGCCATTTGGATTGTGAATACCAAAGGCGATGCCGCTTTGCAGCGGGGCCTCAGCATAGCAGTAACCGAGCGGTACCCAAACGTGCTGTTTGTTGCTGAGAGACCAGGCCGGGGTCCAATCGATTAGACTGTAAGGATCAAAACCCAGGGGGATTTGTTTGCGCGGGTCGCTGGTGGTTTGATTGATTTGACTGCGCCTAGCCTTTTGCCGAGCGCTGAAAAGTTGCAAGGCGTCAAACCCATAGCTGGGCTCCGTCAGATCGGCCTGACGGCTACGCTTGCGAGGTTCGTCGCCCTGATACTGCCCGCTGAATCGCTCGATGGTTTCACACAATGCGCTGGTGCGAGCCTGTTCGGAGTGGTCGCCCTTGCCAGCACATAGTTTGTCGAAGTCATTCGCTCCACTCAATTGCTTCGGGCAGTTGAGGTAGCCAGCGGCATACACGTAGCGTGAATCGGCATGGCGACCCGGCATGGGGTGCAAGTAGGCCACCGGGCCACACAATGGGCTGATCAGATGGCTAAGACGCTGGTAGGTTTGACCGGGTTTTTCGCTACGCAGCCCGGCGCTTTGGGTGGCAATGGCCCCCTGGCGGAGTTGGAGTGATTGGCTAGCCTGCTCTGCCAGCCAGCCGGGGTTACCACATAGTCCGCATTGGGGCCGCTGCTGCAACGTGTGGGATTGTGCGCCCTCATGACTCGCATCCCAGGCGATAAGTTTGGCCCAGCCATTGGACATGTCTTGTTGCAACCGGGTCAGCAGTTGTTCTAACAGGGTGTTCAATACCTGCTGGTTAGCCGGTTTGGGGTGGCCCGGATGTAGCGTCACGGCTTGGCGTTGTCGCCCCAGGAAACGCTGCATTGGCCGATTGTGGCGCAACCAGAACAGCAGGCAGAAAGGACATGGCCCGCCTTGCCCCAGTGGTGTACTCAGCCAAGGTGTTTCTCCATAAGGATGGGCCAGGATTAATCTTTCCCCGGCCTTCCAACTTTCGCGCAGATGGATGATGGCATCTTGGTTGAACGGATCGGAGAGAAAAAACAGAGAAATGGCTTGGCCAGCGGTTTGTGTAAATTGCATTTGCAGGTCTTGCCGCCAATGATCGAGGATATCGTTCGCACCGACCGGTGGCGCTGTCTGCTGCAGCTCGATGTGACCGTGTTCAAGCAGTTGCTGCAATCGGTATAAAAGCTCTGGCTCAGCGTGCTTTGAGGCCAGTTTGTCCAGCAGTTCGGTCACCTTGCTCTTTCCGTCTATGTGTTGGCATAAAGCGATGGTGGCTGGTGCCCTGTGTACCGTGGTTTGGCGAGGGGCGATGATGTAAACTTTCTGATCAAGCAGGATGACTTTACGGTCAGAAGCGAAACGTGGTTTATGATTCAGTGACAGCATAAGTAGAAACGTCAGCAGGTGGTTGAAATTCGCTCAGACAAGTGCGAAATAAGGTAAAAATGACCGCTTTACTGGGCGTAAATGAGTATTTTTGACGCTATTTAACGTCATATCGCGCCACATAAGTAGAGCGTCAACGATCTGATAACGGACTAAGGCCCATTGCCTGGTTACCCAGGCAATGAATGGGGTGTAGAGGGAAGGGTTAACAGCAGGTAAACAAGTAGGTTGGCCCTGCGTCATTATAGGCGGCCAGTGCTATAGGCTGATTATCTTCATCAGGTTTTGTCGGTATACCGATCTTGATGGAGTTTTTTGGCAGGTTCCAGTACATCAGATCACTATTCCATTTATAGTCATCAGTTGGGTAAGGCTCAACTACTGACAGCGCTACATTCCATGGGCAGACGTAACCGAAATAATCTCGAAAAGCTGTCTCGGCATTGTTCAGAAGTTGTTTTTTGAACGTATCATCACTCCAAGCCAAGGCGATGGCGCGGAGATAAATTTCCTGAAACTCAATCAGGGTTTGGTAAGAGGGTAATTCGTTATTGCGTGGCATCAGAGACACTCCCTAAATAAGGTTGGTGGTATTAGTTGTTTAAAAAAGTGAGATGATTAACGTTGTAATTGACGAGTGCACAGGTTTCATCGCACTTATTTTCTGGCTTGGGCGGCAACACCAGTTGTAGCTCATTTTGTGTGCTGACCATCCAGCTTCCCTGAATGGTAGTCTTCCATGAGGCATTGTTCGGATTGGTTCCAATATTGATATCGAAAGGACAGGTATAATTGAAAGCCTCTTTAAGTGCGACTTTTGGATTTTCTTTTAGCAAATTATTGAACTTGTCATCTTTCCATGCCAGCGCAATGGCTTGAATAATGACTGCCCGAAATTTTAGAAATTTATCATAGACAGATTGTTCGTCGTTCATTTCAGATACTCTAGGTTTTATTAATAAAGGAGATAGATAAACCAATGGTGTCAAATTCGATGGTGGTTGTTTGACTTCTCATTAGCAGGGAAACTACTGTCGTACAGCAGAAACCTGAGATCAGCTTATCGAATCACTTCCTGTGTGCCTATTACACGCCATTACACTACTGTTTTTTGGTGCCGCGACGGCGACCAATATGGCGCCAACCGCTGATCGTCCCGGTAATCCTCAAACAGGTACTGGTAGCTGTCCGGCCTGATGGCTTGCACTTGGCTCAGCTGGCGAGCGCGATCCAAGCATTGCAGCACGCTTTGGGCGGGAAGGCCGGCAGACAAAAGACAATGGGCCTTTTGTTGATAAAGAATGGTCAAAAAATACTGTTCACCAGTTTCCTGCGCTATCTGTAGGCCTTCGTTGAGCAGGTCTAGTGCCTGCGTTGTGTCGCCCTGTCGCAGGCTAACTTCTGCCGCCATGGATTGCAGATAGGTTACGCCGAGTAGACAACCGAGCCCCTTGAGTTGCCCCAAGGTGGCGGTAATTCGCTCCAGGTCATCGGTCGCCCACCCCACTAATGCCGAGGCGTATCCCATAACCGCCGAAAGGCCGTAGGTGTTTGCCAGAGACAGTAATTCAGTGGCAACTTCATTGGTTTTACTACGATCCTGCTCGTACTGATGGACATAAGCCCGGTACATCATAGCAATACCCAGAGATGGCATATGCCCCATCGCCCTGGCTCGTTCGGTGGCTTGTCGGGTATATTGATGCGCGTCATCCGCTTTCCCCTGAAACCAGCGCACCAGCCCTAGGGACGAAGTCGCCCAGACATGGGCATCCAGCGTATAGTCTCGCGCCAGAATCTGATGCTGCGCCGGGTCATACAGAGTGCGAACCTTGCACAGGTTTTCCTCCGCTTGGTCGTAGTGACCATCGATCCAGTGCCCTTGACCATGCAGGCACTCCCCCAGAATGGCGAGGCCATCGTCCAGCAAGTTGTCCGCCATATCAACCAGTTGGCCAGCAACCTGATGGACCATGGCGCGTTGACTGGATACATGATAGAAGGTGCCCAGCGACCACAGGGTTGCCGCCTTTACCTTGTGGGTTGATAGCAGCGCCTTTTGCTGCATAAATTCTTGCGTCTTTTGCACATTGTCCAACACGGTGGGATGTGCCCAGCCCAGCTGGTGGGTCGATGCCTGCCCGCGTAGCTCATAGGCTTGCAATTGCACGTTGTGCCGCTCGGAGTCCGGCAAGTTCTCGGACCATTTCAACAGCTCCGAGATCATTTCCAGTGCCTGCTGAGATAAAGCCATGCCCAGATTGTCACGCACTGCCTGGAGGGCGAAACGTGCGGCTTTTAAAAAACTGCGCCCCTTGGCATAGTGGCGCGCAATGAGGGCGGCATCGAGGTGTTCGTCCCGGCTAAGCCGGTTTTCGCACAGTCGGGCTACTCGATTGTGCATCTCGCACCGTTGGTGAGCGGTGATCTGCTGGTAGGCGGCGTCCCGATACAGAGCGTGGGTAAAGCCATAGCCGTGCTCCGGGCTGTCCTGTTCCCGGTACAGCAGGCCGGTCTCGCACAGGCTGTGCAATTGGGTTTGCACCTGGGCCGACGTCGCGCTCATCAAATCCGCCAGCCAGTCTGTCTGGAGGTTGTCGCCGAGCACGGCGGCCCATTGCGCCGTGGCCTTGGCGTCCCTCAGGGCGTTGATACGGCTACCCAGAATATCTGTCAGGGACAGTGGCAACTCTGTATCTAACTGGCTGCTATCGGCCATGTGCGCCAGTTCCCGAATGAACAGCGGAACGCCCCCACTGCGCTCCACTAGCTTGCGCACCAGCGCCAGATCATTGGCCCGTTCGCCAAGAAACCACTGTGCCAGAGTTAGGCTGGCAGGTTCGGCCAAAGGCGGCAATGGCAGTTGATGCGGTATCCACTGCAGTAATTCATCCAGATTCTCCCGGGGTCTGGATGTCATCAAAAGTAGCATTCGTCCACCGTCGGTCTGTTGCTGTAGCGTCTTGATGAATTCCAGGCTGACGGAATCCAACCAATGGATATCTTCGATGACCAGCAATAGGATGTCTTGTTGTTCTCTTTGTCGACCAAGTGTAAGAATTAACGGATACAGCGCCATGTAAAGCAATTGCTTCTGCCTTTCTGGAGAGAAATGCTGACGTTGTTCGGGATTGGCGCTGGGCACATTCAGCCAATAACAGAGCACCTCGAAAGTGCTGGCATCGTCCACCCCGGCATCTGTCAAGGACTGGTGCAACCGTGTGCGACGTGCCTCAACACTTTCTGAGCGGGTCAAACCCAGGGCCTGCTCCAATCCTTTCAGGATGGGGTGCAAGGCGCTTTGGTGGTACTCGGGTAGACAGCGCAAAAAAAGGCAAGGATTACCTGTGGCCCTGATCTGTTCTGTGAAAGACTTGACCAGAGTTGATTTGCCCATACCGGCGTCCCCCAGCACGACCACTGCCTGACTGCTTTCTGTGGAGTCGTTCCACCATTGCTGCAATACTTCCAACTCTTTACACCTGCCGAACAGTTCCATGTCTTGATAAAGTGGTTGATCTACGGCTTGCTCGTCCTTTAACAGGTAAATCGCAATCTGCTCATCCGTCTCCAGCTGCAAGGGGTTCGGAGAAAGCGTGAATTTGGCGTAGTCTTGCAGCAAACGATGGCTGGTGGTGCTGACCAGAATCTGGTCAGTGGCAGGCATAAACAGCATGCCTAGGACAACATTGGACAACTCACTGATCAAGGGCTTGTCCTTGATGAGCGGAGCTACGCCGCTATGGATAGCCTGCTGGATGACACAGCGCAGGCCCTGTGGTGCCAGCTCCCAGTTCCAGGATTGTATGGTGCGGCGCAATTCCAAGCTGGTGCGGGCGGCCAGGCGCGCACCCTGATCAGTGTGGTAAGGGTAGCCGAAATACGCCATCACCCCCCCGCCGAGGGCGTTGGCGGGATAACCACCAAAGCGACTCAATAGTGCTTGGCTGGTTGCCAATTTGTCGGCCAGTAATTGCTCCAGAGCTGCCGGATTGGGTGGCTGGATGTCGCCGATTGTCAGTATTTTCAGTTTGCAACAAAGCAGTGTGAGTGGGCGTAGCTCCGTGTGATGAATGGCTTCAGGGTTAGGGATTGTCTGGGTGTCCTGATCCTCACGCGGGTACTCCATGGAGTGTGTCGGTGGCAGCATGTCAGCAAAATTCAACCCGGCCAACGCCTCGTAGAGTACCGCTGCGTCGGTCGTGCGCCGCACGGGATCTTTATTCAAAACGCCTCTGAGTAGGTGGGCAACTGGGTGCTGGGCGATGAACGACGGCAAAACAACCTCTTCAGCAGACAATTGGCGACGGATGATCTCGGCGGTAGTCGCACCCGTTACTACGGGCTTGCCGGTCAGGCATTCGATAAAAATCAATCCCCAGGCATACAAATCGGATTGAACACCAGGCGTTTCACCCTTGAGCTGTTCAGGGGCACAATAGGCGGGTGTCCCCTGGTTTTCGTGCGCCAGGGACAGGCGCTCAGAGCCATTCACCTGTAGTGGATTCAGCCAAATGCCGATACCAAAATCCAGCACCTTCAATGTCAGGCGTGGCCCTGTTTGTGTGACCATCAGATTTTGTGGCTTCAGATCACGGTGGATGATGCCACTGGTATGGGCGTAGGCCAGCGCGTCCAAGGCTTGTAGCATCAACTCTTTGGCTTGGGATGGCCCCAGCGGGCCTCTCTGGACGATGTGACGTGCCAGGGAATGGCCGGGGATATATTCGAAAACGACATAGGGGGAGCCGTCGGCACAGATACCCTGATCCATCAGCCGCACAATGTAAGGATTATGCAATTGTGCGCACAGGCGTAATTCGTGCGATAAACGATGTTCACTCTGATCGACACCTCGGGTCTGTAGTTCAGATTTCAACATCTTGATGGCGACGAGTTGGCCGGTGGACACCTGTACCGCCCGGTACACCTGGGCGGTGGCGCCCTGGCCGATGAGATGCATATCTTGATAGCCTGGAATTTCAACCATAGGTATTCAAACCCCTTATTGCATTGGAAGGGAAGGTAGTGAAGCTTCTAGCTGTGACCCCTTGTATATTTGAAATCGCCGAGCGCGCACCCGCAAGCTGCCCACCCGGCGTTCAATCAGATCACCGATATCAACGATGCTGAGCAGCGCCTCTTTGAGTTGTTTGCGAGCCCGATGGATCTGGATATTAACGTGGGATGCTTCCATGCCGAGCATATTGCATAGCGTGTCCATGTCTAGCCAACCCTGGGCCGCTTCGTCAAAACCCTGCCCCCAATCTTGGTAACGTTTTCTTGCCAGAATCAATAACAAATAGTGATGAGTGCGTTCGCCGAAGTCGATTTGTGAACCGCCATCCAATTGCGCATGTAGGGTGACGTGCTCCTCATCATGGCTTACCTGAAACTGCAACTGCATACAGTCAATACCCTCAAGTGGCACTTTTTCCGTAGCGCGATTATTGGCATTATCAGGCACCAGATGCGCCTGCCAAGTGGCACCGTTAATCTCGACGAACTGGCCATCAGCCAGTTCGGTGAGTTGTCCATCCTTGCACAGGAGCCAACGGTTTGAAGACTCTTGTATGATCTCCAGGGTCGAATTCCCGGCTGGTATGGCATTGTATGCATCTAATGTGATCACGGCACAATCCTGTGATATCGGCACCAAAGCGCTCCGTGGTGCGTTTGTGTCCAGCAGTGCCCAGGTATTGACGTTTTGTTGGCCGAAGCGGATTTCGTCACGTGGATTGAGCTCCACCGCTTGCACCGGGTTGATCCGTTGGTTATTTACCCAGACACCGTTGCGGCTCACATCACGCAAAAGCCAAGTGCTATCTTGCCAAAATAGATAGGCATGATGACGGGAAATATCGTTATCGCCGATATACAGATGGACATCCGTCCGATTGCGCCCAACCACATACCGATCCCTTAAAACAGCCCACTCTCCGCTGGTTAAATTTTTTAGCATTGTCATTAGCGTATTATGATAAGTGGGGTGAGGTGGGCAGGGAGAAGCTAAGAACCTGACGGGTTTAGCTGTTCATGAGGACAAAAAGAACGTATGGAATGTTCTTCCGCATTAGCCCTGAAAGGGTTAGGTATAGGGATATACCTGACGACAGTAGTTCTCTTTGATGAAATGGTGTGCAAAAAAGGGAGCACGAAAAAAGGCCAAGTCTGCTTTTCCGCAGTAAAGCCATCCTGAGCCCGACAGGCTCTTAGGTCTATTAAACCATTGCAGCGCAATAGGGTGCGCTTTTTTACAGTACCTACCATACAATTTATTTCAGCTTTGGTGATTTTTATCGCTTAAAGACAACGTCTATACATCACACCTAGCGGGTTTGTCTGGATATTTACGACGCACAATATGCTTAAATGAAGCAATCGCGGTATTGGGTGCTGAGTGGTTTTGCCTTTTAAGCGTTATTATTTTGTTAAAAATCTTATAGCAGATTTTTATGCTTGTCGTTGTTTTTTTTCAAAAAAAACACCTACCTGCGTAGAGCGTGCCAACCAAGCAGATGTATTTATCGTATTACTCGCCGATTAATCGAAAGACGAATAAAATAAAGGAAGCAAATATAAGTCTATGCCAGGATAAAATACAACCATTTGAATTTATTGGTATTTCTCATATCACGCATCACGCAATACAGTACAATCCCAAGCAGATCTGAGTTTAAGTGATTTTATCCAAGCCTACGGTACAGAGGAACAGTGTTTTTTAGCCCTCTACTAGTGGCGCTGGCCCAATGGGTTTATCTGTCCAGTTTGTGGTCACAATAAGGGCTATCAACTGACCGAGCGCAAGCTCCAACAATGCCATCGTTGCCACCATCAAACACTCATTACAGCAGGGGCTATTTTTCAGGCGAAGAAATTGCCTTTAACCTTAATTTATTATTTTGCTAGGGCCTGTTGACGTTTGGCTATAAGCTTTTGAAACAAAAGGCAAACTCGTATCATTGGATGTGATAAAAACAACAAATACGAGTTTGCCATGCCCCGATTATTGCTCAACGATGAGTATTGGTCGAAGCTACGGAGTATCATGCTCAAGGAAAGCATTTATGACAAGCCGAAGTTACGGTTAGTCGTTGCTGGAATAGCGGAAAAGGGGGCAGGCTAGTTATTTAGTGTAGATTGTACCAATACCAACCGATGCCAAGGCCTCAGCGCATAGAATACGAAAACGCCTTCTACCACATAATGAACCGTGGTCGGGAGCGTAAGGCGATTTTTCATGGCGAAGTTTACTGCCTAACGGGCAACCACTACCACCTACTGCTGGAAACACCGGATGTTAACCTCAGTCGCATCATGCAGCATGTCGATGGAGTTTAAGGATAACGGCATCCACTTGAAGCAGTTTTACTATTGGAGCCGTAAATGTTCGCGTAAAACTATTCAAGCAGTGCAGAGTAACATGCCTGTAGCAGGCTTTACCCAAGTGATGGTGGCTGATAGGCAAAGGGGTGATCCGGGTTTGTGTTTTACGCTGGCCAATGGCTGTGCCATTTCTGGCATTACCTCACAAGCGCTTGAACCCGCAGAAAAACAAAGGTTTCGCCAAGCACTTAGCCAACCGGTGTTGGAAGACTTCAAACAATGGCTGGATAAGCATATTACCCAGGTGGCTAAAAAGTCCCTTACTCGTAACGCCATGGACTATGCACTGAATCAATGGCATACCCTCACAGGCTACTGTGATGATGGACGGTTACACATCAGCAACGTGCTGGCTGAAAATGCCATTAGGCCTTTTGCCGTGGGTAGAAAAGCCTGGTTGTTTGCCGATTCAACCCGTGGCGCCCATGCCAGTGCCACATGTTACTCATTGATCGAAACGGCCAAAGCTAATGGGCTTGAACCCTATGCGTACATACTGCACGCCCTTAATCATATCGGCAGTGCCGATACTCTTGAAAAGAGAGAGGCCTTGCTACCTTGGCATGTCGTTTTGGACATTACCTTGGAATAGAGGCTGATTTAAGGGCGCTTACGAAGGGCGTGTTTGAGCAGGTTTACAATCGTTTGAAAAATACTAAATACGATTGACCCCTTTTCCTTTTTGCTTAGGGACGCAAATGAAATTCAACATAGAGTTTATCAAGCTATTCGTGAGCTGGCCCAAGGTGAAAGCAATGGGTTTTCAGTAAATGGTATTTCTAATTGGATTTCTGCGAAAGAAAGAAATGAAAAAATTCAAAGTGCAAGTGTTGAAGCATTCAAATGGGCGATCCAGAAATACACATAACAAGCGCATGCAACGGACTGCCAAACCGCTACGCGCTTTGTCAGCCGCTGATGCGAGGCGTATGCTTCCCAAACTTTAAGTCTGTGCTGTTGAAAGGAAACTGATATTATTCACCTATGAAAACTTCACTTGACCACCTGCCGGAACAGAAACAGCAGGAACTACAGCGAGCTGTGGAAATTATCCGTGAAGAGATCAATCCCGATATGCTCATTTTGTTTGGTAGTTATGCGCGTGGTGATTGGGTGGAGGATATAGACCTGGAAACCCTGCACTACCGTTATCAAAGTGACTTTGATCTATTGGTTGTTACAGAAACCCGGAAAGAAGCTAGTAAAATTGAGCAAAATAATCAACTCAATCAGCGTTTGATAAAAACCATCCACCGAACTCCAATCAGCCTGATCGCGGAAGATATCCAATTTATTAACCGACGCTTAAGAAAGAGCCAGTACTTTTATATTGATATCAAGCGTGAAGGAATTGTGTTGTATAACTCAGGAGCATTTGAGTTAGTCGAGCCAAAGGAAATATCGCCAAGTGAGCGAAAAAAACTGGCAGAAGAGGATTTTGAATATTGGTTTATAAGTGCTAAATAATATTTTCTCGATTTTAACGCACCACTTGATAGGGGTAACTATAATAATGCTGAATTTTTACTCCACCAAGTCACAGAGCGCCTTTACGGCACAATTCTTTTAGTTTTTACCCGTTATAAACCTAGCACACATGATTTAGTAAAATTGGGTCAACGTGTAAGCAGCATTGAACCACAGTTTCTTACTGTATTTCCACAAAGTACAGAAGAAGAAAAAAACCGCTTTAAACTTTTACGCAAGGCATATGTTGATGCTCGCTATAAACCCAGCTACATAATTACAAAAGAGGAGCTAAAATGGTTAGCAGAGCGGGTACAAAAATTACAAGTTTTAACAGAAAATCTGTGCAAAGAAAAAATTGCAAGCTTTATATAGTTATGAAGCAAATAGGCATAACAATAGTTTCATGTGGGACGCTCCGCGTTGCTGCGCGCCGCACAAGCAAACGTTAGCACGATGAAAGAAATGAAGAAAATTCTCACCTTAGTATTAATGCTTGTTCCTCTTGTTTTATCTGCCGCTGAGTATCCGTCACTACTCAAAATTCCGGTAGGCGAAAGATTTTCCCACCCTCAAGGGATGCAAAACAAAGATAAAGGTAGGCCTACAACTCAATTCCGAGTGCCAAATCATGGTAATATTTCATCTATTTTTTCTGAGTATTCAATTGCCTATTTAAATGCAACAGGTCACGTGGTAATAGTAACAGCAGAAAAGGCAGTTAAAAATTGGGAAGAATGTGAGAGCCTGAAAGAGAAGGCATCGCTGCTAATCAGTCAAGCATTTCCTAACTATAAGAGTTCACCCGTTTCCAATAGTCAGCTTGGCGCTCCCGGCGAGTTTTCGTTAGAATCAGCAGATACTTACTACGTGCTTCGGTGTCAAGGTTCGTATGGCCCGTTTGCATACCTTCATTTTCAAATTCGCAGCAAGAGCCAAGATATAGAGTTAAAAAATGCATGGGATGAATAAAAGCAATAGTGCTAACAAGGCGCTCAAAATCGCCCACAAAAAACGTGGGCTGGGACGCGCTAACGCGCGCCCTTTAGTGCGACGTTAACTGCCTACGAATGGAGAATCAATGAACGCGAAAGAAATTGGACGTAAAGCAGGCAGGATACTCGAATTCCATTTACCTGATCACTGGATATTTAGATCACAAGAAGATCAAGAGGATTACGGTATAGATGGTGAAATTGAACTTGCTAAGGACTAGTGTTACTGATACGATTGCTAAGATAAAAGCTGATATTAAGAAAAGCAATGAAGATGCAACCCCAGAAGATGAATTAAAGTTTTTTCGTGAAAGGGCAAAAGCTTTAGGATTCAACTACGACGACCCTAAAGATGAAATGGGCCAGATAATAAAACAAGGGCTTAAAGATTATAACCCTGAGAGAGTCATCAAGGATTGTGAGAATCTAATAGTATTTCCTTCTAGAGCGCAAGGAATCCCTGCTCGAATGCTAGGATTACCATCCGCAGCAATGAAGTGGGTGCATTGCATAAAAATGGGGCATGCTACGGGAGGCTGGGATTTGGATAATATTTACAAGTCGCCTATTGAAGAATTCGGTTTCGAAAATCAGTATTGCAGAAGCTGTGAACATAAAAATCCAAGGCCTAGCGACTGGCATTGAAATAGTAAGTGGCAAAATGAAGAGATTCAAAAACATAAAGAAATCATCGCTAAAATTGACTCGATGTGATCACAGTTAACGAGGCGCTGCTGCCGGACAAATTTTCCGCTGCGCTCCAAATTTGCCGCAGAGCACGGCGTTATGTTCTCAAGTAGTACTGAAAATTTCACTTTAAGAGGAATCAGCAATGAATAAAAAAGATAGAACTGGAATACAAACACTCGCGCAGGAAGGCAAGCAGATATCAAAGATTATGGAACAGGACTACCCTGAATATGATTACTGGGAAATTTATTGGGCAGTCCATGATGGTGGCGGCAAAAGTGCACTTGGCGCAAAACGAACTATAGCCAATCGCCTGTCTACCCTAGCAAGCACAGGGAAAAAACATGAACGTCAAGCCATCATTGAAGAAGTCGATGATTTGGTTTGGCATCTTTATGAAAGTTTAAAAGCTAGTCAACAAAAACTACAGGCTATCAGAAAGGCATTAGACAAATGAAACATAACCAGGGCCTCAAATCGACCAAGCTACCGCTCGGCGATTTAGGCCAGCGTTAGGAGGCACATGAATACCGTGGCAAAAGGAGATGCGCTGGAAGATAGGACGTTTGATCTCCTCAAAGAAGAATTGAGCAAAGGGCGCTTAGGAATTGATGCTGCTTCTGGAAAAATATTCAAGAAGAAGGGCTACTATTCCAAAGATCGCGAGAAAGACATCATTGTCGATATATCTATTGAAGTGTGGCCTCCTGGCGCTAAAAATCACTCCTTGCTTTGGGTATGTGAATGCAAGAATTACGGGCACAAAGTTCCAGTAGATGATGTTGAGGAGTTTAAAGCGAAGCTAGACCAAATTGCGGGAAAAAATGTAAAAGGCGTTATTGCTACTAAGAACTCATTCCAAAGCGGAGCAATTTCTTACGCTAGAAATCATGGTATTGGATTGGTGCGTATCATGCCCGACGATCAGGTTACTTGGATGATGCATTTCATGACCACTGCTTCGATGCAGCAAAAAAAGTTAAGCTCAACAGATTTAATGCTGCCTTGTCAAATGAAGGGCACCAAGCAATAGAGAGAAGTTTTTATTCTGCTTATGATGGGTACATTTTCGGTAACTGGCAAAGCTTACTTAGGCATGCTCTTGAAGTCAGCTCCTAACAAAGTGCTGCTGCCGGACAAATTTTCCGCTGCGCTCCAAATTTGCCGCCGAGCGCGGTGTTATGCATCTTAAAGCTATGAAGAAATATTTGATCCTACTTGCACTAATTTCAGGTTCAGCAACTGCTGAAAATTTATGTGATCCAGTAAAAAGCTCTGGAGAGGGCCACTGGCCTATTCCAGAAGAAGCCTTTACTAAAGTGGCAGCAATTAAAGCCGCAGACGATCTGAAGTTCTTACTAAATAACGCAGACAAATCAGATGAGTTCTTTGCTCAAAATGTCGGCATAGACTTTGAGTCGGCTGTACGTAACAACCTTATCTCAATTGAGGGTTATATGTTAAAGCTAAGTGCCGAGAATGATCTCAAAGAAAATAATATATTTTCCAAATGGTCTTTAAAGGCTTGGTGTGACTTCCTTAAAAACGACGCGGTAGTCCGGCACTAATGCATAACAAGTCAATTAACTACGCGCCTGCGACGCCGGACGCGCAAAAAGCGCGCGCCGGTTATTGGGGCGTTATAACTTTTACGAGGGAAAAGAGAAAAGAAAAGGGGTCAGGCTAGTTATTTAGTATAAACAAAGTATTTTTTGTTAAAGCCTCGTATACCGGAGGTTTTTTTATTGGCTTATAGAATGGTAATAACAAGCTGTTGTTTTTTTGATCTGAATGGAAAGGGAGGTGAGTTGATGGTAAATACGATCTTAATAAGCTAATGATATGTGATATCACATGGCATTAAGCCAAATCAAACAACAAAAACTCACTGTCATCACCAGCGCTAAATGACAACAATGGTTCTTCACTCACCGCCGCACCATCCCCTGCCTGCAAGGTGACACCGTTCAGTACTAACGACCCTCGCACTATTTGCACCCAACTATGCCTATCTACCATAACAGGGTGTTCAATCGTGTGACCCGCTTCGAGCACAGCGCAGTACAGTGCGATATCCTGATTGATGTGTACTACACCGTCCTGTCCGCCTTTTTTAGCGATCAGGCACAGCGTATTGGGTTGGAAGGATAAAGGGGTCAAGTATACTATTGCATAATTTTGGTGTACTGCTATACTCCTTAAATGCCAAGACCGCTACGCATAGAGTACGAAAATGCCTACTACCACGTAATGAACCGAGGTAGGGGAAGACAGCGTATATTTCCTGACGATGAGTACTACTCGCTTTTTCTTGAACTCCTTGCGCAGGCTCATAGACGTTTTGGCCTACAGGTTCTTTGCTATTGCTTGATGAGCAACCACTATCACTTATTGGTGAAGACACCGGAAGGTAATCTGGGACGGTGTATGCGGCACATCAATGGGCTTTATACACAGCGGTACAATAAACAGAAACGTACCGATGGGCCGTTATTTCGGGGGCGTTACAAAGCGATCTGCGTTGAAGCAGATAGTTATCAGCTTCAACTCTCTTGCTATATTCACCGAAACCCGCTGGAAGCTAGGTTAGTAAAGAATTTGGCGGATTACCCTTGGTCCAGCTACAACGACTATGCAAATGGTCGTTCATCACAGGAGTGGCTTTACCAGGGAGATATCCAGGCTCAGCTCGGTGTGCCTCATCAGCGGTATTTTGCGCAACGATACCGGGTTTATGTGGAGCAAGGCATTGATGAAGAAATCAGGCGATTCTACGGACGGGGAAATCAAATGCCTTATTTGGGTAGTGAGGATTTCCGCAGTTGGGCCTACGAGCAACGCGAAACTATAGATAGTGCAGTTAACCGTAGTGACTTACAGCAGTTTAGACCTACGGTAGATGAATGGATTATTCGGGTGTCGAAATCGTTGAAGATTGAGCGTGAAGATATCCTCCGACCGTCAAGGGGAGGGTTGAAAGCGAAAGTAGCGAGAGATTTATGTATGTACCTGTGTCGGGAAGAGGGTGGGCATAAGTTGGTAGATATTGCCGAAGTCTTCGGTTTCAAGCGATACGGTAGTGTATCAACAGCTATTAGGCACTTTGAAACTCAATTGGCAGGTGATTTAACGTTGCAAAAATTACTTAAAAAATTCATATGATACTTGATCTCTTTACCCTTTACTGTTTATTTAGTGTGATTAATAAATAGAATAATTCTGTTAGATATAACGATGAAAAACAAGAGAAATGTAACTATATTTATTTGTGTATTTTTTAATAAAGTGTTTTCATAAAAATGAAATTTATATGTTTATAGATATTGAAAATTAAGTATGACTCCATTAGTTTTTATTGCCTATACAATAATTTTATTGTTGTTAGAAATTTTTTCAAAAAAGTATATTAGAAGAATTACAAGCGCACATATCAGATTAATATTTGATGTGTTTATTCTTATTGCTTTTGGTTTACCGTTTCTATTAATTGAAAACGGATATATAGAAAGCGATATATTGAGTTTCGTAATATCGGTGAGTCTGGTTTGTAAGGCGCTATTTACAGGGTTTTCAAATACATTTATTAGGTGATGATAAGGGGTATGGGGGTAAAGAAGAGATAAAGGGGTCAAGTATACTATTGAATAATTTTGGTGTACTGCTATACTCCTTAAATGCCAAGACCTCTACGCATAGAGTATGAAAACGCCTACTACCACGTAACGTACCGATGCACCGTTATTTCAGAGGCGTTACAAAGCGATCTGCATTGAAGAAGATAGTTATCAGCTTCAACTCTCTCGCTATATTCACCGAAACCCGCTGGAAGCTAGGTTAGTAAAGAATTTGGCGGATTACCCCTGGTCCAGTTACAACGATTATGCAAATGGTCGTTCATCACAGGAGTGGCTTTACCAGGGAGATATCCAGGCTCAGCTCGGTGTGCCTCATCAGCGGTATTTTGCGCAACGATACCGGGCTTATGTGGAGCAAGGCATTGATGAAGAAATCAGGCGATTCTACGGACGGGGAAATCAAATGCCTTATTTGGGCAGTGAGGATTTCCGCAGTTGGGCCTACGAGCAACGTGAAACTATAGATAGTGCAGTTAACCGTAGTGACTTACAGCAGTTTAGACCTACGGTAGATGAATGGATTATTCGGGTGTCGAAATCGTTGAAGATTGAGCGTGAAGATATCCTCCGACCATCAAGGGGAGGGTTGAAAGCGAAAGTAGCGAGAGATTTATGTATGTACCTGTGTCGGGAAGAGGGTGGGCATAAGTTGGTAGATATTGCCGAAGTCTTCGGTTTCAAGCGATACGGTAGTGTATCAATAGCTATTAGGCGCTTTGAAACTCAATTGGCAGGTGATTTAACGTTGCAAAAATTACTTAAAAAACTCATATGATACTTTACCCCTTTATTGCTATGGAATTCGCTCGTCCGTGGTGCGACAGTCACTGCGGGGCGGTTGAATATGATCAGGGCAGATTACCCGCAGAGTTATACGTTGTTTGGAGAGTGGCCCATCTAATGAAGTACATTATCTCTGTTTTTTTGCTGTTAATTTCGTCCTATTGTGTGGCTTCGGGGAATTTCAATGAATCAGACTGTCAAAAGCTATTAATTGCTATTGATCAGGTGTCTTACCCGGAAGTCATTTTGGAGTTAGATGGCGTATTTTCGCAAGGCTTTATACTTGATGAGCGCGCGGAAGTAAAAAATTACGGGATGCTCAAGTATCCGAAACAGGATGGCATTTATACAGGGTTAAGGATCGCAAAGATAAAATCTGACTTTGAAGAAAAAAGCATAGTAGATTTAGCTGAGTATTTGGGGCTTGATCTCAATAAGACGCCGTTTACTTATTGGGACTCTATCGTTTATTTTATTAGGCGTTTGGATGGCTATTCTGGTTTTGATTGTAGCTCACTAGATGAGCAAGGCAAGCTTGATCTTGTCGTTTTTCATACAATCTCATTGGAAGTATTGTTTCCTGCCAAAGGCCCTTCTCGCAGCTTAAAAACACCTTTATTGGCCCATAATTTTGCTGATGGTTACTACTATGTGGTTTTTAAGTTTAGTGACGGGGAGCTTTCAATCGAGTTAAAAATTAACATAGGCGGTGACACGTACACGATGACTGTTTACGGCAATGATAGAAAAAAGCTGGAGTCGTTTGTTGCCAGTGTTATTCAATTGAATGTGCAAGCCCCATAGGCCTCGTTGGGGTTGTCAGAAGAAATAAAGGAGATAAAAAATAAAAAAATAAAGGGGTCAAGTATACTATATGCAAAAGGGTCAAGTATACTATTGCATGATTTTGGTGTGCTGCTATACTCCTTAAATGCCAAGATCTCTACGCATAGAGTATGAAAACGCCTACTACCACGTAATGAACCGAGGTAGGGGAAGACAGCGTATATTTCCTGGCAATGAGTACTATTAAAAACACTGCCGGGTGTAGGGCCTCTGGTCGCCACTGCCTTGTTTACAGCAATGGGCGATCCGGGTTTTTATAAAAATGGGTGTGAGTTTTCCGCCTTTTTGGGTCTCGTTCCTCGTCAATATAATTCGGGGGGCAAAACGCAACTAAAAGGTATCAGTAAACGCGGGGGCGAACACGTGCGCACTTTGTTGATACAGGGGGCGCAAGCGGCATTAAGTCGAATGCCTAAACACGATAATGGGCTAAGTCGTTGGGCCTGTCGTGTCAAAGCACGTCGGGGCCATTGTGTGGCGGCGGTGGCATTGGCCAATAAGCTCGCCAGAATTAGCTGGGCGGTAGCGGCTAATAATACAACTTACGTGCATAAAACGGCTTAATAGCGTCGTTGAAGATTTCTTACCACGAGGTAGCGAAAGAGCAGTAAAGGGTATAACAGGTTAAACCGGCTCAGACAGAACCTGGAGGGGTCATGGTCTTCACAGACCGATTGCTTGATGAGGTGTCTGAGCACGGTTCCCATTATGGCTCTGGACGGATAAACAAATACAATCCGTCCTATTGAGAAGCCGGATATATGACTGCTAACCTTATTTACTGTGTCTGCTCTGAACGATTAAAAAATTGTTGAATTTAACTGCGGGTCCATATATGACCACTACACTACCTGGCCACTATACGAATTCTTTTACCTAAATTAAATGGTCACTGCTGAGACTCTCAATCTTCCTCAAACAAAGCCTTTCCACCATCCCCTGCAAGCACACCACGCGCTCGGCCAACCACTCAAGCTCTTCCGCCGTAATTTCATAGTGCTCAGAATAACGGGCATCAACATACGCCTTTTTCAACAACTGCGGAGAAAAGGGGTCAGGCTAGTTATTTAGTATAAACAAAGTATTTTTTGTTAAAGCCTCGTATACCGGAGGTTTTTTTATTGGCTTATAGAATGGTAATAACAAGCTGTTGTTTTTTTGATCTGAATGGAAAGGGAGGTGAGTTGATGGTAAATACGATCTTAATAAGCTAATGATATGTGATATCACATGGCATTAAGCCAAATCAAACAACAAAAACTCACTGTCATCACCAGCGCTAAATGACAACAATGGTTCTTCACTCACCGCCGCACCATCCCCTGCCTGCAAGGTGACACCGTTCAGTACTAACGACCCTCGCACTATTTGCACCCAACTATGCCTATCTACCATAACAGGGTGTTCAATCGTGTGACCCGCTTCGAGCACAGCGCAGTACAGTGCGATATCCTGATTGATGTGTACTACACCGTCCTGTCCGCCTTTTTTAGCGATCAGGCACAGCGTATTGGGTTGGTGGCGGTCGATAAAAGACTGCTGTTGGTAACTCGGTGCAATGCCTTTTTCTTCGGTAAAAACCCACATTTGTAATAAGTGCGTAGGATCTTTTTGCGATGGGTTGAATTCGCTGTGGCTAATACCCGTGCCCGCGCTCATTCGTTGGATCTCACCGGGGCGCAATACTTCTCCATTGCCCATATCGTCTTTGTGTGCCAAGGCGCCGTCGATGATGTAGGTAATAATTTCCATGTCTTCGTGCGAGTGCATCGGAAAACCCTGGCCAGGAGCGATGCGGTCTTCGTTGATAACGCGCAAGTGCCGGAAGTGTGTATGCGCCGGATCCTGGTAGCCGGAAAATGAAAATGTGTGTTGTGCCTGCAGCCAGCCGTGGTCGGCCTGGCCACGCTCATTGCTTTTTCGCAGGGTGATCACGATAGTGACTCCAGAGTTATTGTGCGGTGATGCTTCTAATTGGTGATGCAAATCAGGTTTTGCAAGCCCAGGCGGTTATTTGCCCAAGATGTTATTTGCCAGGCCTCATGTATTGACTTGCACACAAGTCAATACATGAGTTCTAGAACCGTTATTTGTGATGTGGACAAATAGCCATACCAACCGCTACAGTAGCGCCCCTTTTTACCCACGGTTAGATAATGTCACTCATCCGTTTGCACAATATCGGTATTGGTTTTGGTGGCCCGCCACTGCTTGATGGTGTCAGTTTAAATCTCGACAGTGCTGAGCGCGTGTGCTTGGTGGGTCGCAATGGCGAGGGTAAATCGACTTTGCTGCGAGTGATCAATGGCACGATCACAGCAGATAGCGGCGAAATCAGTCGGCGCCAGGGCTTGAAAGTGGCGCAGTTAGAACAGGAAGTACCCACTGATTTGACCGGCACAATCAAGGCCATCGTCATGTCGGCGCTGGGTGAAATCGGTGATTTACTCGAAGCGTATTACCAGGTTATCGAAGCCGGCGAATCGCTCGATAAGCTCGATAAGCTGCAATCACGCATCGATGCGCTGGATGGCTGGGGGGCTGAACAGCGGGTCGAAACGGTGCTCTCCCGGCTGCAACTGGATGGTAACACTCTCTTTGAAACGCTCTCTGGTGGCTTAAAACGCCGTGCGCTGTTGGCGCGTGCGCTGGTCGGCCAGCCCGATATTTTGTTACTCGATGAGCCGACCAACCACCTGGATATTGACGCCATCGATTGGCTGGAGAAATTTCTCCACGACTTCAATGGCACTCTGCTGTTTATTACCCATGATCGCGCTTTTCTGCGCCGTCTGGCGACGCGCATTCTGGAAATCGACCGGGGCAAGGTCACCAGTTGGCCCGGTGATTACGATAATTTCTTGGTTAAAAAACAAGCCGCACTCGACGCTGAAGAAAAACACCAGGCCGAGTTTGACAAAAAGCTGGCGCGTGAAGAAGTCTGGATTCGCCAGGGCATTAAAGCGCGCCGCACCCGCAACGAAGGCCGTGTGCGTGACCTGAAAAAACTGCGTGCACAGCGCGCCGCGCGCCGCGACCGCACCGGCACTGCAACTATTACGGCCCAGCAGGGCAATAAATCCGGCAAAATCGTGATCGAAACACACGATCTCTGCTACGCCATTGCGGGCAAAACACTGGTCGATAATTTTAGTACGACCATCCTGCGCGGCGATAAAGTGGGGATAGTCGGGCCAAACGGTGCGGGCAAGACCACACTGATTAACCTGTTATTGGGTCAACTGGATGCCGATGCGGGCAGTGTCAAGCTGGGTACCAACATCGAATTTGCTTACTTTGATCAAATGCGTGCGCAGCTCGACCCCAATCAAACAGCGCAGGATAATGTGGGTGGTGGCGCTGAAACCATCACCATCAACGGCAAGCCCAAACACATTATCAGTTATATGCAAGATTTTCTGTTCTCACCAAAGCGGGCGCGCTCACCGATTAAAGCGTTATCGGGTGGGGAGAGAAACCGGCTGTTATTGGCAAAATTATTTACCCAGTCCTCGAATGTATTGGTGATGGATGAGCCAACCAACGACCTCGACATCGAAACCCTGGAACTGCTTGAAGAACAACTGCTCAACTACCAGGGCACATTGTTGTTGGTTAGCCACGACCGTGAATTTATCGATAACATTGTTACCAGCACACTGGTGCTCGAAGGTGGCGGTTGTGTGGGGGATTATGTGGGTGGGTATAACGATTGGCTGCGCCAACAAGCCGCAAAAACAGCCGCACCTGCTGCCCAGGCTAAACCGGCCCAAACACGACAAAGGCCACAGCAAATATCAAAGCAAAAAACCGCCACTAAAAAACGAAGCTACAAACACCAATGTGAATTGGATGCACTTCCGGAAAAAATTGAACAACTGGAAAATGAGCAGTCCATGCTCGAATCGGCAATGAGCCAGGCGGATTTTTATAAACAGGGTGCGGAGGCAGTGGCCAAGGTGCAGCAGCGTTATAGCGAGCTGGAGGCTCAGCTGCCGTTATTGTATTCCCGCTGGGGGGAGCTGGAGGATAATTAGTTCCTTCACATCCAACTGCAAGAGTAAATCCGCATGCCTAGCCCTTCTCATCACCTAAGCGAACAGCAGATCGGCAGGCGATGGGACAGGCACACGCAGTGCACGACTACGGCAAGCGGCCATTTTTCCAGATACGCGGCAGGGATGTGAGTGGTAAGAACGATTTTACCGTAGGGCAAGCAGATAGAATAAATAACCCAAGGAAGATAAACCTGGGAAGATAAACCTGGAAAGATAACCTTAAGCAGCACATAGGATGCGGTGAACAACGAACCGCATCAATGTGGTCGAGCTGATGCTGGCCAGTTCACCAATATCCTGATGGCCTAAGCCTTTGATTTTAGCCCCATACATGGGTATATAAAAAATTGAGGCATTAAATGCCTGGCCTGGCTTGGCTTGGCGTGGCCACAGCCACATTGGCTTTTATGGCTAAATGCTGCAGAAACCCCTCAGTGAGTACGCTCGGTATAAATAGAGTAATGGAAATGTTTGATGGGATCACGAATTTTTTTAAGCAGTTTTTTTATCCTTTGTTGAAGTTGACAGATTTGTCCTGTTTTCCTATAAGTGTGGGTAAGTTTTATAATTTTGGCTTGCCTGATTTTCCAGATAATATCAACTTATCAGGGCAAATTGGCCTGATATTAATTGTTATGAATAAGTAGTGCCTAGGAAAAAGACATTCTCGGAATCAAGGCTGTTTTAACAGCAAGTTAATATTTTGTAGGGTTGTTTTCATAAAAAATTTGGTGAGTGGGCGCGATAAAGCTGTGCCATTTCCAAAGGTGTTAGCAAACACAAAAATCAAACAAGAGATGAGTAATGATTAAGAGTGGAAGTAAAGGTGAGCGGGTAAAAAGTTTACAAGAAGCACTTGACAAGTTGGGTTATAAGGTAGGAAAAATAGACGGTATTTTTGGTAATAAATCTGAAAAGGCAGTGGTAGAGTTCCAAGAGGATCACAACTTATATGCAGATGGCGTTGTTGGTGAAAACACCGAAAGGGCATTGAGAAAAGCGCTGGAAGTTGAACTTGATGAGCAAATACTTCCCTTTTCCACTCATAATGCTGATGACAAGTTGATGGAGTGGACGCGTGTTCCCGCTGATAAATACCGTGATGGATATGATCGATTCTTTCTACGGGAAGATGCCGCTAAAGCATATCTAAATGTTCGTGAAAAGCTGAGCGAGGCAGGAGGCGTATTGACAAGCTCGGGGGCAAGGAGGTCGTTAAATGCCCACGTTAGCTCGTCGAGAAGTGCCACGTCATTTCACTATACAGGGCTAGCATTAGATTTGTTTGTTGGAAGTGGCATGGAGAATACAAGAAGTAATCCATTTATTATCGTTTCCGAGGGTGATCGTTATTGGCGGGTATTTGTAAAAGCCGAGGGTGGAACAGAAATGGAATTAGATGCTATTACCTACGGTTCTAGAAAATCCCCCAAATCAGTTACTGGGAAGTTTGTTGATGTTACCGGGTTGTTCGAACGTGAGGGGTTCAAGAGGATTCGCGCAAGACGATCATTTTTGACTGGTGGTACGTGGCTAGGAGCTGAATGGTGGCACTTCCAATATGAAAAAGGGCTTCAGAAAGGCATTTCAACATTTGGAGATACCTTATTAAAGGTGTATACAGAAAAGCAGTTGCGAGATACCCCACCCTGGAAGTATAGAAATAGAGTTTTTGGTGTGAATTGGTTGTGATGAGAAATTTTTACTGCCCACAATAAAACGCCTGACAAAATGTAATCACCGCCTGCGTGCGCCGCGTTAAACGCGTCTCACGCAAAAACAATAAAACCACATTGAGCGCCGGTAATTTATCGGTCAGTGGCTTCATCACCAACTGCCCACCGTCATAACTGATCGGCGTAGCCAGTTTTTGGTTCAACACCGAATACCCATGCCCATTGGCAACCATACACCGTACCATTTCAAAGCTGGCTGTACGATGGGCGACCAGCGGCGAAAACCCCACTGCATCAAATACCGATTGGAAATACTCGCGGCTATGCGGTAAATCCAATAACACCAACGGGTCATTGCGCAGTTGCGCCAGCGAGAGTTGGCTGTGCCCGGCCAGTGGGTGGTGTTTACTCAACAGCGCATAGGTTTCCATTTTTTCCAGCGGCGTCGATTGCAGGCTGTCGGGTATATCAATGTCATAACTCAAGGCCGTTTCAATCCGCCCATCCAGGATAGCCGCTTGCAATTCTCTGATGTCACCCTCGTGAATACCCACTTCCAGCGTGGGGTAGCGGCTGCGCAACGCCACCAGCATACGCGGTATCCACAAGGGGGCCAGGGTGGTGAAACAACCGATTTCGATACGCCCATCGATAGTGTCATCCAGGTGGCTGATATAATTTTCCAGTTCCAGTGCATGCGTGATTAATTTACGCGCCTCGACAACCAGATTGCGACCGCTGTTCGTCAGGCTGACCCCGCGTGCCTTGTGGCGTACAAACAGATCGGTGCCACAGGCGCTTTCCAGTTGTTGCAAAGAGGCAGACAGGGCCGGTTGGGAAAGGTGCAATTCTCTGGCGGCCGCCGAGATACGGCCACTGTCGGCAATCGCCACCAGGTGTTGTAATTGACGCAATGTATACAACATAATAAAAATCTATCTACTATTACAAAAAATACTATTTTACATATCTATTGGGAAAGCGAAAAATCCCGGTTTGCCAGTCGATGAACGACCCTTCCAAATGAATAGGGTTTTAACAACAAAATAGAGGTCAATATGATTAGAACCGGCGATGAATACCGCGAGTCCCTACGTGACGGACGCGAGGTGTATATGGATGGTCAGCGCGTCGATGACGTGACCACCCACCCCAAATTCAAACCACTGATTGACGTGCGGGCGCGTATCTACGATATGCAACACGACCCGGCAACCCAGGCAGTGATGACCTTTGAAGAGGGGGGAGAGCGCTTTCCCACCGGCAACCGCATCCCGCGCAATCAACAACACTGGCACGATAAGCGCGTATCCGTCGATACCGTGATGAAAGATATTGGCGGCGTGGTGACGCGTGTCGGTGATGAAACCGTGGGTGAGATGTGGTCACTGGCAGACGGTGCCGATATCCTCAACGAGATCGACCCGCGCTTTGCCAAAAACATCAACCAACACATTAAGCTGGCTGTGGAAAATGACCCGTTTCATGTCTCGGCCAATACAGACCCAAAAGGTGACCGCTCGCTGCGCCCGCAGGATCAAGACCCCGACATGCTCACCCATGTGGTGCGGGAAACCGGTGCGGGCATTATTATCCGTGGTGCCAAATACGAAACAGCCGCCGCCTATTCCAATCAGGGCTTTTTAAAACCGACGATTGCCAATTGGGGGGATGCATCAATCTCTGATTACGCGCTCGGCTGTATCGTCAAAATGAATGCCCCCGGCGTTAAGCATATTTGTCGTGGCGGTTTTGCCGGCGTCAATTCACCTGCGGATTACCCGCTGTCGAACAAATTTGACGAAGTAGACACCATTATGATTCTCGACGATGTGTTGGTTCCGTGGGAAGACGTGCTGTTTTACCAACACACCCGCGCCGCCGCCTTTATCCGCACCACCCTGCACCGCTATTCGGCGATGCCCTTTGTACAGCGATTAATCACCTACGCCGACATGATGATTGGCGCGGCCTTGTGGAACGTCAAACAAACCGGCCTGGAAAAACAACCCGCCGTGCAGGAAAAGCTCGCCCAGCTCGCCGTCTACCGCGAAGGCATCAATGCACACTTAACCGCTGCTGTAG
Organism: Gammaproteobacteria bacterium; assembly: GCA_965277715.1. Lineage (GTDB taxonomy): Bacteria > Pseudomonadota > Gammaproteobacteria > JBCCGL01 > JBCCGL01 > JBCCGL01. The sequence continues at coordinate 2,413,926 of OZ255836.1, read as the reverse complement.
CACTTGGTGAAACCAGCCCCGGTGGGTTTTTTATGCCGAATCAATCGATGCTGATGACTGGCCGTGTGCACGCCGTCTCCAACCTGCCCGCGATGATGCACCTGGCCCGTGAATTGTGCGGTGGGCAAATTTGTGTCACCCCGGACATCGCCTCCTTTGAAGGAGAGGAATCCGGTAAATGGCTGGATAAATACTATTCAATCAACGAAAGCTGGCAATCCGCAGACCGGCGCAAACTGCTGGCGTTTGCCCGCGACCTGCTCAACTCCGGCTACGCCGGGCACCGCCTGACCTTCCATCTGTTTGCCCAGTCGCCCCCGTTTGCGCACCTGGCAGCGGTGTACCGCAATTTTGGTTGGGATGGCCCGCTGGATTTTGTTAAAAATGCCGCCGATTTATCGGACAGTGTGTACGGGCAGAAATAAACATGGCACACCAACGCATCAGAAAATTCAATACCAAAGAAACCTACCCCGAGCAAAATCTGGACAATGATCTGTGCCAGGCAGTCGTCGCCAGGGGCACGATGGTGTTCTTGCGCGGGCAGATTGGCCAGGATCTGGACACCCGGGAAAATATTGGCGTGGGGGATATCGAAGCGCAAACCGAAAAAGCCATGGCCAATATCGCCCTGTTGCTGGAAGAGGCGGGCAGTGAGCTGAACCATATCTGCAAGCTGGTGATCTACATCGTCGACCCCATCTACCGTGAACCGGTGTACCGGGTGATTGGCAAATGGTTAAAAGGCGTGTTTCCGGTGTCGACCGGCGTGGTGATTTCCAAACTGGCACGCCCGGAGTGGCTGGTGGAAGTCGACGCCACGGCGATGATTCCAGACGCCGCCCGGTAGTTGGCACCCCGCCCGTGTCGGCCTTACACACACTGCGTGCGAGCTGCGCCCTGCCTTTCGAGCAGGCGCGCACCATGCCGCCAGAGGTCTATACCTGCGAGGACTTTCTCGCACTCGAACAACAACATATCTTTTCCCGGGAATGGCTGTGCGTTGGCCGTGAATCCACCGTGCCAAATACCGGTGATTACCTGACGGCACAAATAGCCAATCAGCCGGTTGTCGTGCTGCGCGACACCACCAACACCCTACGCGCCTATTCCAATGTGTGCTTGCACCGCTTGTCGGTATTGCTGGAGGGTGTTGGCCACTGTGAAAAAATAGTCTGCCCGTACCACGGCTGGCACTACAACCTGCAAGGGCAATTGCTGGGTGGGCCACAAATGAAACACAGCCCGGCCTTTAAGCCGTGTGACTACACATTGCCTGAGCTGCGTATCGAGGTTTGGCAGGGGTGGATCTACCTAACGCTAAACCAGCACGCCAGGCCGGTTGCTGAGCAACTGGCGACACTGGAGGAAAAAATCCGTCCCTATGCCGTTCAGCACTACACAGAAACCTTTCGTGAAGAACACGTGTGGCACACCAACTGGAAAATCCTCGCCGAGAATTTTATGGAGAGCTACCACCTGCCGGTACTGCACAAAGCTACCGTGGGCGGGCACTCGCACATCGACGATATGGACTGCCCGCCTGGCGAACCACACTACAACATCCATTGGATAAAAAAAGAAGCCTCACTGACCATTGGCAATGCCCACCCGGATAACCGGCGGCTACAGGGTGAGTGGCGGCAAACCACCGCGTTGATCGCGCTCTATCCCAGCCACCTAATCACACTGACACCGGGGTATTTTTGGTATCTATGCCTGCAACCACGGGGCACCGGCCAGGTACACATGACCTTTGCCGGTGGTTTATCCCCAGAATTTGTCGACGACCCGGCGGCGCAGCAGTCCATCGTCGCATTAAAAACCCTGCTCGATGAAGTAAACCGTGAAGACCGGCGTGGCACCGAGGCGGTATTTCGCGGTGCCAATGCCCCACTGGCCCGGCCTGGCCACCTCTGCCACCTTGAGCGACCCAACTACGACTTTGCCCAGTACCTTGTTAAACAGCTTGAACACATCACTTAATCGTCGATATAAAAGCACGCGATAGCGAAGGCAATATTTATCAACTGGAACTATAGCTCGCGGTATTCTCCTACCTGCCAGAGCGGAGAAATGAGGTAGGCCATACCTATATTGAACCTAAATTCCGCAGTTGAATCTACTGCGACCACCTAATGCGCTGAATCTAAAGCGCTTTTACCCGCATTTCAGCTTCACCTGTAGCAGGCTCCAAGGCCCCTGGATGGGCGGAAATACCGGCCCCACCCATCCTCCAATACCGATATAACGCCGATGTGCCACCGGATAGGCATCGGTAGAAAATCGTATAACCCCGTTTTTGAGTCGGCTTTTCCTTCCAACGAAAGGCAACGGCTTAAGACCTAAAAGGGCAGATGCCCTTTCTCCTCTTGCTATTTTTATTCTCGCACGCATGCACTGATCATCCTTACCCTGTTAGTAGCGATTTCAGAGACGAAATGACTGGTGTTTACCAAATTTCAGGAGTGCAATCGGTATTTCATATCAATTGCAAAAGTGAAAGAGGTGTAAAAATGCAACAACTTGGGTCATCAAGAATCGTATCTGTCGGCAAATATCTGCCTGAAACCCGCGTTAGACCGAAAGAGATGGTGGAGGAGATCGGCGCTCACCGTTTCGGCCTGGAAAACAATATAGTAGAGAACACAATGGGCATTTTGGAAATGCGCCATTCAGCCAGTGATGAAAAACCGAGCGATCTGGCGATCGCTGCCAGCGAAATGGCGCTGCACGACTCAGGAGTCAACCCTGATTATATCGATCTGATAATATTCTGTGGGATCGAGGGAGACTACGCAGAACCGTCAACCGCTCACTACATTCAACACAAACTTGGGTTGAAGGGGATATGCTTCGATGTCTCGAACGCTTGCCTGGGCTTTGCTACAGGGATGCAGATAGCTAATGATATGATCGCCAACGGCTCGGTGCGATATGCTTTGGTATGCACGGGAGAGCGTCCGAGTGTGGTTAGTAAGGCAGTTATTAGGCAAATGCGGGAGTGTCGCTGTAAATATACCTTCAAACGCAAAGTTGGTATGCTAAGTGTCGGAGATGCTGGAGGTGCGGTGTTGATGGGGTCTAAATTCAATGGCGCAGGGTTTATAAAATTTAGTTCCACATCCTTGGGAAGACACGCTGATCTCTGTTACTACAAAATGTGCGAAAGTGGTGTTGATGGGCAAATGATAATGAATCGCATTTGCTCCTTGACTATTGATCTACATAAAAAGCTTTATAAGCAAACTATCAGCAGCCTTGATTGGGAAAGTGAAAGTATCGATTGTATGGTGACACACCAAGTTGGTAGCAAGGCATTTAAAATCCTGTCTGAGCAATTTGACATTGTTGATAAGAAAATGACATGCACATACCCGAGATTGGGAAATATTACTTCAGCTACGTTACCTGTTAACCTATCCTTAGCTGAGGTAAAACGAAATCTGTCTAGTGGAGATATGGTATACATTGCACTATCAGGGAGTGGAATTTCTGTATTACACGCCGGTTTAATTATGTAAGATAAAATTATGTAGTTATTAACACTGCTGTCCCGTTAAGAAGAAATGCAGTCACGGGTAAACGTTTATCGCTATATTTTTTTCCGGTAACTCAATCCCATTTTATAAATGAATAGTAATAAGCCTGAAATTATTATTAATAGTTTTATCGGGCGTATTAACAGTAATAGTGTGCTTATTCATCCTATAATTACAAAAGCAGATGTACTGAAAAAAGAGGATATTGTTTGCATAATTAATTTCTTAACTCCTTAATTATGCAATGTACTTTTCTCTTTTTTTTAGTCTTCCCCCAACCTATGAATTCGTATACTTCCACGATTAGATTGGCTAATTCTTGTCTCTCTGGCACTTGAGGCCAACTCTTGGCTTTTGATGCAATATCCAATGTCCTTTGGCGAAGCGAAGTGTTAGCTCTAGCATCGTTTAATTTCTTTGTTCGCTCCAGTTCTTTTTTGAGGCCATGTAAAACCAACCCTTCGGGCGATAACTTTCTTGTGTGTTCTTTCTCATCTTCGTTTTTGACCTTGTCTTCTATACTGCTTTTCCCAGTCTGTACCATTTGCCCATAGCCAAGGGCTGTTTTCGCCCCAGCTCCGAGCCATTCCAATGCCATATTGAGCACTTGTATAACTTCGGTTAACGAATCTACCGACCAACTCTTAGGTTGCCTTGGTGCAATGCTAAATAAAAATTCCGCCCCTTTGTCCATCGATAAAAACTTAATCGGAACCGGGTCGTGCCAATCGGCAGGGACGGCTTCGGGTGAATCATCAACGTTCGTGATATCACCGCCTTTTTCATACCATTTCCCCATATGTGGCGTCATTATGTCGATATGCAGTTTTACCGGATTTATGGGAATCGCATCGTAAAAAATAATTTCACCGGCTTGTTGGTTTTGCTCAGGGCCTGGTTCTTTATCTTCACTGCCAAACCATGTGAGCAGTTGCCGTTTTTTACTCTCTTCGATTTCATCTTGCCATTGCTCAACCCAAGCTCGCACTAACCCTTTGACGGCTGAACCAGGCAGGTAGGGCACGCCCAGGGTGAAGTGCCAACTTAGGCCATTTTCTATCGGGTGCGAATTGCCCATGCCAGTAATGAAGCGCCCTTCGGTTCGATATTCTTGACAAAGACCGCCCAGTGAGTGAATGAGGCGACATTGGTTTTTAGCAAAACTCTCTAGTTGTTCTTCTTTGCCTGCATGTCGATCCAGAGTGTGGATCCATTGTTTTTTTACCTCTTTGAGATCTGTGGGTTTGCTAATTTCACTGAAGTTGTGGTTATAGCCATTAAAGAATCGATCAAACCACAGCCCCATATTCGCCGAAGTATCGCGATCCAGCTCTTGCCCATGGGGTTGCGCCTCGCTATACAGGGGCAACATCTGCGCTCTCCTGTTTATCTTCTTGCTCTTGCTCGCTCATATAAGCGTTGGCGAATTTCTTTGCCCAGTCCATTAAAGCTACTGCTTCGGCCTGAGCCAGGCGGTAATCGCGCATATTACCGCCGGTAATGCCTTCCATCAGGTCACTGCATTCGCTGTAAATTTGTGCGTCTTTACACAACCAACCAGACAGTAAATTATAGAGTGCTTTATGGGTGCCTCCCTTTGACTTGTAAAATGCAGTGGCTTGTCCCAATCCGTTAGTGTGTATCATCGCCGGTAGCGCATTGGCGTAGCTTTTGTATTCTTTGTTATCAATACCACTGTTTGATTTGGCGTTCTGCACCTGGTCTAGCGCGTATTTTGCCCGTCGTTGTTGAATGGTTTGCATATTAGCCATCCTCCTTTGTATCGTCTGCAACGTCTCGTAATGGCTGCACTGCACACCACCCCATGCCAACAGTTTCATTAGCGCCAATTTGAAGCCAATGCTTACCATCGCCAAACCAGCCAAGGACTGTGTTCATAATGCATTGGGCGGACTGGCTTACAGTGTTTTCTGTGTTTTGCGATTTTGGGGTACGGGCATTGCTGGCCGCTAGGCAGGTATAAAGCAGTGCTTCTGGTGGCAGAGTCTCCTCGTACCACAGTGCGCCATCCTTTGCCGTTTTGGTGTCGGACGCTATGGCGATATGCGCATTTACCGGGGTGGCATGGTTTACCAGATGGGTGAAGTTATCATCACTGATGATAACCAGTTGCCTGCGTAGTGCCTTTTTAGCTTCTGGTTGGCACATAAGCGCGGCTAATTGTTCGATGAGTGTTTTTTCAATGTCCGTGTATTCCAGATTAAATAAATACTCTTCCAGAAACAGTTTTTCCTTTTTCGTTGATGTTTGATCGGAAGGGTTTATACAGTGCGCAATCGCTTGTTCCTCCCCTTCACACTCTGGTATTTTTAGTTCGATGTCTTTTCCGAATAGGCGTTTGTGATCCTCTTTAAAACGCTGTAATGCGCTGGGGCAGGTAACCCATTTGAACTGTGAGGTCAGCGAGCGTACCGGAAACAACAATAAGCGCGCATCGCTAACGATAAGCGCACCGGCGTGGTCGGATGCCCTATTAGTCGGTGGGCCAAAGACCGCTACTATATCTGGCGCTTCCCGTGCCTGTTGGTGGGCTTTTTCAGGGGTGAGTTCGTTATTTGCGAGTGAATTTTGCATCTTCTCTTGTTCGGCGCGATTGCGCAGTGCGCCCTTGACCGAAGAGCCGAAGACACATGGCCAGCCATTGTGGCCTTCGCGTTGAATCGGCAGGTCGATAGCGCCGGTTTGCCAGCCGCTACCGGCGTGAATAGAGGTTTGTGCATGGAGTCCCAGCAGGGTGCGGGCTTGATACATGGGTTAGTCTCCTTCGGTAAATTCGTTAGCGGGCCAAATGCCAGCGGCCAGTAAGCCGCGACCCAGGGTGAGGTTGGTGGCATCAGTGGGAGTAGAGGCATCACTGTCCAGTAATTGAGCGTTATGCAGTTTTTTTATAGCGTAGGGGATATCGCCGTTATCGACAGTGCAGTAAAACACACTGCCCGCAGGGATAAGACTCTCTGCGGGCCGGGGGGCGTTTTCGACGAGATCCCAGCCACCCTCGCGTACTGAGTGGGCACAAGCGGCGGTATGCAGGGTTAGTTCCACACCGTTTATCGAACCGCGCCAAACGGTACAGTGGTTTTCTTTGGTGCATGTGAAGCCGGGTAGTGGCGTGGGCGTATTGCCATCGACAGGAGCATTAGCGTTGCTGAGCAACACCAGGATTACACCTTTTGCATCGTTAGGTGGGGTGGGTGAGCTGAGGCGTGCGTTCGTTGTGTTTGGGCATTCGTAGGCTGCCATGCGGCCTTCTCCTCCCAGCCGTAGCAGCCTGTTTTCAGAGTCAGGCAATAGGGACTGATCGATGCCGTTAATATCGAGATCAATCGAAACACTGGGCTTGAGGCGCAAATGACGGGTTTGGTAGAGCAGGTTGCGCTCGACGGTGCGTTTGTAATTGTCACGCGCTATGCCTAGCCGTGATTCTTGGTGATAGAGGTGGGTGCAGTCGATAAGATCCTCTGATCGCGGGGTATTGCCATTCAATACAGTTTGCAATCCCTCTTGAGTAATCCAGCGTTCACGTACGGGCTTAGCGCCGCTTGGTGCGCGAGGCAAACGTACCTTGCCAAGGTCACAGTGTACTGGCGTGCCGATAGTCAGGCGGGAGACAGAGCCCTCCGGTGTATGGCGGAGCAGGTTGTAAGGTGCGGCGAACAGACGTTGCGGCGGGCGTTTGTTGTCACCTGGATAGTTGACCCATGGCCCTTCCAGGCGAATTTGCCCAAATGACAGGTTGTCGCCAATTTGGTCGATAAGTTTGTGTTTTTTGTCGTGCCAGTCGATACCGTTATGCGCACCGATAGCGGCGCGAATTGCACCGATCAAAGTACGCGCAGGTGGCGGAAAAACACTGCTAAGCTCGGCGTCGCCGATACTTTCCATTGGTCGTGATTCTTTAAAAAACCAGGTATCGATAGGGGTAAAGCGACAGGTGAATGCCATTATTCGACTCCTTTTTGGGCGAGAAAACGCAGCAGCAGCGCGGCGTCAGATGAAGGCGGCCCCGCCGCTTCAAAGCCCCCGCCATTTGGTTTGGAACGCATCGGGTAGCACTGCGTGAGTAGGTGGGCCACCACTTTTTTGGCGTGTGTTTGCCTGTCTGCCTTGGGGATATGTTCGCAAGCACCGGATGACAGATATTCAGCGATTAATAAATTGTTGATGGATTCCCTGGTAAACGCTTCTTTGCCGTCATCCTCCGAGGTGAGTACGTTAAAGTACGTACTGAGCTTGTGCAAAAAACGTCCACTGAATTGTCGGCGTTCAATGTCGTTGCTGGCGAGATCTTGAGCGAGCGCATCCAACACGAGTGTATCGTTCGCTTCGGTCACTGCGCGTTGCCAGGGCATCGACCAGCATGGGCCCTTACCGCCTGGCTTGATGACTTGTATAGCGATGGCGTTACGCCCGGTGCGCTCCTTGGCGATGTCATCCAAAAGTGTGTGTGCCTGCGCGAGTGCACTGGTTAGAGGGGTTTTGATATAGGGGTAGCAGATCGCAGCGGAAATTGATTGCTTCTGGCTTAATGATGTGGCATCGAAGGCACCCATATAACACTTTCGCAGCTCTAACGCACAGGGAATGGCATCCTCCAGAGGGAGAATAGCCAGCACATCGTCGCCACCCGCGTAGATTAAAAATCCATTGGATGCCTTTACTACTTTTTGTACGTTCTGGGTGAATGTATCCAGCGCCTTTGCGATAATTTGGGCGTTATGGCTATCGCGTAGCTGCACGCCAAGGTTATCACCGTCCATTACCAGCACAGCGTAAAACGGGCTGGCTTTGCGGTTAAGTTTGCGCTGCAATACCCTCAGTTTCTCGCTGGCGGCTATGGCGTGATTTTGTTTTGTATCATCGAGTACATAGTCGCTTTCCAGCGTGCTGGAAAAAAACATATTACCGTCTCGTGCGAACCATTCTTCGTCGATATGTGGATTCTTTTCCAGCGCTGTCTGAATACAGTGAATGTTATTGTCGTATTCGTTATGTTGATTGGTCAGCTTGCCGGTAGCATTGTAAAAATCGGTAAGCAAGTTTGCGATGTCACTACTTTTACCGGCCTGCTCGACAAGATGCTCTAGCCAATGCACCGCTGCCATATACGAGACAGAAGGTCGAGGCGAATCCAGTTCCCACCCTTGCAAGGACCAACTGGATTGCATCGATATAGACATGGGCACTTCCAGCTTTTGAAAGTGACAGCATCGGGAAAACCGCCGCTTGATAAACGCGATGGCGCACAAACGTTCCCCGGTGCGTATATCGGTTTTTATGCCTGGCTTACCGTTTTGCAAAACGGCGTTCCAGAATTTGTCTTGGCGTTCCTTTATCGGACGTGGCTCCCCGGAGAGTTCCTGTAAGCCATCGATCATCATGCATTTCACCCCACCTTCTGCTGAGGGGTAGTGTGAGCGCCAATATTTGCGCTGACTCAAAGGGTCGTCACCTTCGGGTGAAGCGGTTATCGCCCAATTGACCTCCCAAAAATGCTCAACCTGTCTATCCCATATTTTTTTCGAGCGCTTTATATTTTCCACAGATATGTTGGCGATATCTTCACTAAAGATTTTTTCTGCGAGTCCGTGCCAGGCGGTATTGACTGCATCGGCGACCGCCTCAGGACGAAAACCCTGTCCGACGCGGGCTTTAAATCGATTGGGAATGCAACCCTGTTGGGGCTTTTCGCCCTGGTCTTTGCCTTGTAAGTAATCGAGGAAATTCTGGTTTGCCAATGGATACAGAATGGTGTCGATTTTGCCGTGATTCTGAGCAATGACTTCCTGCATAGCGACGCCGGACAGCCAGGAAAGTAAGAATGAACCGGCCCAAAAATCGCGTGCGCGACGCGCCTGGGATATGAAGCTTTGGACGGGGCCTAGGGTGAAGTGGAAATACGCTTCATTATTCATATAACGTTATCCCACGCATTGAAATCGTTAAGATCTAAATATTCTGTAATGACTTGCCATTGCGTAGAATCAAGAGGCGATAGAGTAGCTTTATTAATGAAGTGCTTGTTTATTTCATGTTCTAGTTTCACTTCATCGCCTGTGGGCAAAAACAGAGATGGCAGAAATAATTGCGTTACAACGAAACTTCCATCTCCCAATTTGTGTGCATGAATAAATAATGGTGAGGCTCTACGAGAGCGTTTGTTGGTTGTATCCTCTTTTCCTTTGGAGGTGCGTGCAGAAGGTTCCAGTTTTATTTTCGCGCTACGTGAAGAGATTACATAGCTTCTAGGCAAGCCAAAAACAGCACTTGCTGGTAGCGAAGACACAGAGTGAGGGCTGCGCTCCATGCGCATCAATAAACAGTGATCGCTATTTTTTAGAGTATGAGCATCTGGATCAACTTTAGTATTATTAATTTTATGGATTGTATTATTTCCTTTATACCCCCAGCCTCTGTACAACTGCATAATTTTAGCCAGGTTGTTTAACGATAACCAGTCGCGACCTTCTGTAGGTGAGACACTTAGCCTCATACCTCCGCTAAATGCAGTAAAGGGAGGGTCTTTAATTGTTTTTTTTGTTTCAGAGACTATTTTTTTAAGTTTACCTATATATTGCTCTCTAGTATTGGGTGCGTCTACACCGTCCAGTTTTTTTAAGGTGACTGAGCCGAGTCCATGTCTATTACGGCTGCCAAGCCCGCCCAGCATGCCCCATGCTTCGAGTGCGGGTTTGAGAGAATCCAATTCTTTTCCAATCAGCTCAACCGTGAATTCTGATAAACCACTCTCTTTCTCTGGTGAAAGGGCGCTTCTGGTATAGCGGTTGTCTCTATCTTTCTTGTTATATTCCATTAGTCCCATGCCGAGAAGGTAAGTTATCCAGGGTGTTTTACTTAGGGGAAAGTGACTATTTAGTTTCTCTGTGCTTAATTCAATATAACCCTTTTGATTCTGACTCTTTACTCTGAGTATGAACTTCCCCTGCCCACCTATCTCCTTTCCATTCTCTTCTGGTATTTTCGAGCTTCTACCAAAAAGCACTCCCTCTCGTTTGTGCAGCTTACAAAGGGCTTCTTCATCTGAGTTACAGTTATTCCTAATGCTCCCCCAATTCAAAGCACGCCACCAAAACCGCAGCGCACCCTTAACGGCAGCGGCAGAAATACCTGTCGCTTCCTGATTGGCATCGCCTATAAACATAGGTGTAACTATTTCGTAGGTGGCCGATATTTTTTGCACGGCAATCTCCTTTTAAAATCTGTTGTTAGTATTGCGAATGATTTTTAGTGAATGACCATATTACCGCATTTATTTCGTTCAATTATTTTCCTATTTCAACAATGATGCATCTTGGGGCTATGAGCCTGTCGGGTTTAGGCGCTCAGTAAGACATTTATTATTGCTAATAAGGTGATGAATATATTTTTCTGTGTTAACGCAGCCACAGCATAACTTTCTCACCAGGCATTAAATTTTTTATAAATTTTGACAATAGCCCGTAACGTATTGGCAATAAGGGTATTTTTAGATCTAGTTAGTAGATACCAATAATGTAATTTTACCTATAACTATATAACTATAGCTTAAATTTTATTTTTGTCTTATTTTTTTATTGCCGACCCATACCAGCTTTATGTATACCATCAAAACATGCACCTTACTTTAGCCGAGTACCGATTCCGCTTCGCTGGACCCCATCGAATACCCTGTATTTCCTGGGGTTTTGTGGTACAGCGTGTTTGCGCGTGCGCTGTGTGAGCGCGTATGCGTTGCACCGCAAACCGAGTGCCAGACTTGTCTATTGCTACACCAATGTGACTATCCTTATTTGTTTCGCCGCTGGGCGCCGCCTGACAGCGCGATGATGCGCGGGCGCGAGATTCCTGTTGCACATGTGTTTCGCGCTGCTGCCGGTCAACCCTGTATCATTCTAGAAAACGCAGTTGCCTCACGAAAGTCTGCACAAGCCCTTGGCGCACCTGGAGGAGTGTAAAAATTGCTCATCACCAATCAGGATTGCTAAAACTCTGGTAAAAACACTTCATCTTCAGCACCTTAGACGCCCTCGCTACGATTCAACTGCGGAATTTAGGTTAAACGCTCAAGATGATATTTGCTTGCTTTTTCTCTGCAATTTATTCAGATAATCGGTTGAGTTGGCTTTTTAGTTCGTCGATTAATTTGTCTTTTTCTTCAAGTGCTTCCCCTTGTTCCCTGACGATCTGGTCTTTCCTCTCAAGTGCCTGGTCTTTCTCCTCAAGGGCTTTGCTTTGTTCTTCAACCAGTTGTTCTTTTGCCTCGATCTCGCGTTCCTTGTTTTGCAGTTCCAGCAATATCTCGTCTTCTATTTGCATGGTGTCAATTATCTCTGGTTCGCTAATCGCCGCCTGCAGACGCCTAATCAATACGTGGTATTTCTTTGGAAACAGCGTCTCATCAATCACCAGCCTGTGTCTGTTCTCCACCTGTAGGTCCTGGTCGAATATTTCCAGTAGTTTCTCCAGGTCGTTGCGGCGTTGGGCTTTCAGGTAGGGAATTTGTACCACATAGCTGTCGTGGGTCAGGCTTTCGATAAAGGCTTCTTTGTCGACCAGTGTTTCGCCGGTAATGGCATCGGTATAGATTCGGCCTACTTTGATAACGGATGCTGTGCAGTGGTTGAGCGTATGGCCCAAAAAGTAGATGGTAATAATCGGCAGCGCCTGATATGTGCTGTGCCCCGTGGCCGAAACAGTCGCGTGGACATTTTTTTCATCGCTGTACTGCTGCCCCAGGTAGCGCCGGAAACGCATAATATCGCTGGTGTATTTGGCTTTCTGGATTTCAATAATGACTTGTTTGAACTGTCCATCGCGGGTTTTAACCCTGGCAGAAAAATCGAGCCGGTAGACGGTGAGGTTTTTTTCAGGCAGGTTGGCCAGGTGCTCTTGCGGTTGCAGGGCAATGTCGGTGACGTCCATACCGATGATTTCACCAATAATCAGCTTGGCGGCGCGCTCGTCGGCCATCAGGTACTTGAAGACGACATCGTAGATTGGGTTGGCGATTTGCATGGTGCGATAGTACGCGATGGGTCAAATATGTACCAGCTACTCAAACCATGCAGATAGTGCCATTTGCGTTAAAGAGAATAAAGCATGGGTAAGATATGAAAATTTGCCACGATGGGCCAAAGTCCGAGTTATTTTCACCCGTATTATTGCGGAGCAATGTCCGCAAATAGAACCACTATTCTCCTCAATAGTGCGTAAAAAATGACTCGAACCAGTCTTTCCCTCGCTACGAGCGCCTAAACCCGATAGACTCCTGAGTATTTATTTTAGATGAATATATCTATCTTTTTATGCAAAATATCAGTGAAACCGTAAGACAGCTGCGTAAACAAAAGGGCTGGACGCAGCGGCAGCTTGCCGGGTTTGCCAACTTGGATCGCACCACGGTTGGCGCTCTGGAACGGAATGACTATGCCGATATCGGTATTCGCAAGGTGGAGCGCATTTTATCCCTGCTGGGTAAGCGCCTGACGGTTGTAAACGCCGGGCTGCCGACATTGGATGACTTGCGGGAACAGCGTTAGCCCCCGCTATGTCCACTTTAGACGTATACCTCAGGCAGGGGCCAAAGCAGCAGGAATATGCTTTAAATAGCCGATTAAGCCGGGAAGCCGGTCGGCACATTTTGAGTTATCAACATCAGGCAAATGAGGCTTTGTCTCTGACCATGCCGCTGCGTGTTGAAAGTTATACCTATGATGATTTACACCCCGTATTTCAAATGAACCTGCCAGAAGGCGCGTTGCGGGAGGCGCTGGAACGGATGACCACCAAGCGTTACGGTAGTGATGACTTGTCTTTGCTGGCTATTTTAGGGGCGCACCAAATCGGTCGGTTGGCCTATACGTTGACAGGGCAGGGTCTGGATGCCCGCAGTGTGGCCCCGCTAACGCTGGGCGGGCTGTTGTCTGAGCTGGATGCCAATTTATTCGATACATTGTTGGCACAATACGCGAAAAACTCCGGAGTGGCCGGTGTGCAACCCAAGATTTTACTGGAACTGAAAACCCATATCAGCCTGCCGACGCAACACTATTTGGTTAAAAGCTGGGGGCCGGAATATCCCCACCTAGCGTGTAACGAATTTGTTTGCCTCAGTATTGCCAAAAGCGCCGGTTTGAACGTGGCCAAATTTCACTTGAGTGATAATGCGCGGTTGTTGGTCAGCAAGCGCTTTGATATTGCCGACGACGACGGGCGCTTAGGCTTTGAGGATTTTTGTGTACTGCAGGGGAAGGGCACACGGCAAAAATACGATGCTTCCATTGAAAGCTGCGCCAATACGATTACACAGTTTATTTCCCCGGAGCACCGCTCGCAGTCGCTCTATGATTTTTACAAGCTGACGCTACTCAATGTGCGTTTACGCAATGGTGATGCACACCTTAAAAATATTGGTGTGATCTATAAAACCCTGACGGGCTTCCGCCTGGGGGAGTTGCCCGCCACTGTCCGTCAATTGTCGCCGGTATTTGATGTAGTGAGCACTGTGCCTTATATCCCGGCGGATATCATGGCGCTCAGCCTCACAGGCTCTAAACGGTGGCCTAAACGCAAGGTGTTACGCCGATTTGGTCGTAGCCACTGTGTATTGACTGAAGCCCTATTGGATCAAGCCGAAGAAGAGGTGGCAGAAGGGATTGCCGCCAACCTGGCGCTGTTGGATAAGCTTCGGCAACGATACCCGGATTTTGATCTTGTGGCGGAAAAAATGTACACGGTAATGACAACGCAACTCGGTTGATACCTGATTATTGTGCCGTACGGACCTGGTTGCCTAATGGAGCTTATGGGGTTGATCCGGTAGAGCAGCGTTTGATTAGCCACCGATTTCCCAGTCTTCCAGTGCCAGGCCTTCAACTCTGGAAAACTCAGGAACATTGTGTGTAACCAATACTGTGTTTAATGAGCGTGCATGCGCTGCGATAAGGGTATCGTAGTGTCCTATAGGCGTGCCTTTTTCCGCCAGCTCGCAACGTATTGCCGCAGCTTCCCGCGATTGTGTATCTGACCAGTTCGCTATTTGCAGATACTGTAGAAAATGAATCAGATTTTGCCGGTTGCGTTGAGGCTGTTTTGATCGACAGATGCCAAATTCCAGTTCGAAATATACAATTTGAGAAATGCTAAGGTCACTGGGGCGGTGATTGAGTAATCGTTTGCGTAATGATGGAATCGCGCCGTTAATGACACCAATACAGGCGTTGGTATCCAGCATATAACGGATCAATCGAAACGCCTCCGGGGCGTATCTTCGGGTAATTCTGCATAGGTGGAAAAATCTTCACTGAAACCAGTAAAGCCATCGGTAAAGCCCTGCCAACAGTCCTTTTTGGGTGTCAAGATCAATTGATTGCCCACTTTGCGGATAAATACCTCGTCGGTATCCAGCCGAAATGCCTTAGGTAGGCGAACAGCCTGACTATTGCCGCTGTTGAAGACTTTTGCAGTAGTATTTTGCATTAAGGCTTGGTGTGTTTTTTGTGTATATGAAAGTATATACACATTATCGTTAATAGCCAGTAGATACTGGCTATCGAAAACCGGCCTGGATGTGTATTGTGAATGAAAGAGTCTATCCCTTTCATTCGACTGGCTACCTGATGAATAAGATATTAAGACAGAAACGATAAACCACCTGGCACGCTTTCTTGACATTCCCATCGGTAAAGGGCTTATGCTGATCCTCTATAAGCTAGTACACCGTCTACCTTCTATTGACAGGTTCAGTTGGCCCACAAGCGTGGTAGAGCAAGGCGTTTTTGCGCAATCATAGTGGTGCTATGGTGAGTAAAAACAACGCAGTTCTGGTACGCTTGTGGGATAACCCTTCGTGTAAAATGAATTTGTTGCGCTGAACCCGACAATATAATGTAGATAGTGTACTAACCAGACCACCCATGACTGAAGCAGTAAAACCTCTAATAGACAACCGCCACTTTTGGCGGTGCAAACATACCTGGCGTGCCAGTGCACGAAATACGATGTGGTGCCTGATTGGTTGTTCAATTGGCGATTTCGGCACTATTGCCTTTTTCCAATTTACCCAGATTCCCTGGCCAACGCTGGCGATTATGCTGCTGGCCATTATCAACGGGCTGGTGACCAGTATTTTGCTGGAAACGATTATCCTGTTCCGTGTGGGAATGACATTGGGGTTAGCGTTGAAAACGGCGATGGGGATGAGCCTCATCTCGATGATCGGCATGGAGAGTGCCATGAATATTACTGACTGGGTGCTTACCGGGGGGGCTTTACTGACGTGGTGGGCCATTCCATTAATGCTGGTGGCGGGCTTTGTTGCGCCGTGGCCGTATAACTACTGGCGGTTAAAAAAATGGGGTAAAGCCTGCCATTAACTGCGCCAAAGAATACACACTCAACAGAGCATACACAGTGAAACAGATACTATTATTTCTATCGATTATCGGCGTGATGGCCACGGCTTCTGCGGCGCAGGTGTCGCCCTATATCGGCGAGGAAAACCAGGCGATAAAATCACTCACAAGAGAGCAAATTGAAGGGCTTCAAAGTGGGCAAGGAATGGGATACGCCAAAGCGGCGGAGTTAAATCATTATCCAGGGCCACGGCATGTGCTCGACCTGGCCAGCGAGCTTGCGTTAACGGATAAGCAGCTCAGCGCTACGGAGTTACTCTTCCAGTCAATGAAAAACCGGGCGGTTAAGCTGGGAAATGCGCTTATTGAGCAAGAGCGCATCCTGGACAGGCTATTTGCCAACCAATCTGTTAGTGAGGCGTTGTTGGAATCCCAGCTCACTACCATCAGCCAACTGGAGGCGAGGATAAGGTATGTTCACCTCAGCACCCATCTATCTCAGGTAAAAATACTGACGCAACACCAGGTCAAGCTATACGACAAGCTGCGTGGCTACAGTACCGGTAAACACACCCATACCCATTAATGCTAAATTATTCGCGTTAATTGTTTGCATGTGACGATATAAATGTTCTATAGAGGCTTTGTTGATAGCACAAATCAATCTATTTAGTAGATTGTTATGATACAAACAATCCTTTTTAACTATTGATCATTGTTGTATAAGATAATCTGCATACGGTTAATCCGTAAGAATACCCACTAACCACCTGAGGAAGTTATCGATATGAGCAATACTATCCTAACCACGTCTACCGGCGCCCCCATCGCCGACGATGACAACAGTGTTTCCGTCGGTGAGCGTGGCCCGCTCACGTTTAATAACCATCAATTATTTGAAAAGCTGGCGCACTTTAACCGTGAGCGCATCCCCGAACGGGTGGTGCATGCACGCGGCAATGGAGCCTATGGAACCTTCACGCTAAGCCAATCATTGAGTGACTACAGCATCGCTGATTTTTTGCAAACGGTCGGCCAGCAAACCGAGGTGTTTGTGCGGTTTTCGACTGTGGGGGGTGGCCAGGATTCGAGCGATTACGCCCGTGATCCGCGTGGTTTTGCGGTTAAGTTTTACACGCAACAGGGGAATTTTGACCTGGTGGGGAATAATACCCCGGTGTTTTTCCTGCGCGATCCAATCAAGTTCCCGGATTTTATTCACTCGCAGAAAAAGAACCCCCAGACCAACCTGCCGGATGCGGCAGCGGTGTATGAATTTTGGGCCAATAGCCCACAGTCACTGCATCAGATGACTATCCTGATGTCTGACCGGGGGATTCCCGCTTCTTTGCGGCATATGAACGGTTATGGTTCACATACCTTGAGTTTTTGGAATGCCAACGGCGAACGCTTTTGGGTCAAGTGGCATTTGAAAACCAATCAGGGGATTAAAACCCTGACCGACGACGAAGCCGCTGCTTTGCCCGCGTTTGGTGCGCAACAGGATTTGGTCGAGTCGATAGCGCGGGGGGATTGCCCAAGCTGGAGTGTGAAGCTGCAAATTATGACCGAAGCACAGGCTCGGGATTACGCGATTAATCCATTTGATTTGACCAAAGTATGGCCGCACAGCGATTACCCGCTGATCGAGGTGGGTCAGTTGGAATTGAATCGCAATGTGGAAAATTACTTTGCCGAAACCGAGCAGTCGGCGTTTGCGCCTAACAATCTGGTGCCGGGAATCGGTGCATCACCCGATAAGATGCTGCAGGCGAGGTTATTGGCTTATCAGGATGCACACCGCTACCGGGTGGGTGCCAATGTTAATCAGTTGCCGGTGAATGCGCCGCGCTGCCCGGTGAATCACTACCAGCGTGACGGGGCTATGGCCGGTATGCCAGCGGCTTTTGGCGGCAGCAATAACCAGGGTGGTGGGGTTAATTATTACCCGAATGATCGTGCTGACGATGGCGCGGCTGTGCCACAACCGCAGGTGGCAGAGCCGCCTATGCCGGTTCTGGAACAGGCGTGGATTAAGGCGCACGACAGCCGGGACGAGGATAATTTCAGTCAGGCGGGTGATTTGTACCGTGTGATGAATGAGGGGCAAAAAGACCAGCTTGCGCAGAATATTGCCGGTGGTTTACGTCAGGCGTCTGAGTCTGCGCAGCGGCGTATGTTGGGATTTTTACACGCTGCGGATGTGGATTATGCTGCGCGGGTGGAAAAGGCGATGTTAGGCTCTGTGGATTGACTTGCGCATAAGTAAATACAGGGTGGCTGATGTATTGGCCAATCATTGTTCCAGAAAAAGGATTTCTGGAACAATTTAGTCGATTGCTGATTGTTAATTACTGGTCGTGTGGGTCTTGCCTTTGGTGTATTGGTTTTTAATATAAACCTATAAGTATTCTGTGTTGTCAGGTGCTGGTAACTCCGTTATAAAGACGGCGGTATTACTCCGACAATATAGGTAGCACACATGACAACCAGTACGCGTTCATATAAGCCCACTTCTGGCGATATCCTGCCACGTTTTGCGGGCATTGCCACGTTTATGCGCTTGCCACACCTTGCCGTAGAGGAAGCGGGTGAGGTGGATATTGGCTTGATTGGTGTCCCCTGGGATGGCGGTACTACTAACCGTGCAGGGGCGCGGCACGGGCCACGCCAGATTCGCGATTTATCGACGATGGCGCGCAATGTCCATCACGTCACGGGGATTAAGCCATTTCATTTGTGCAATTGCGCTGACTTGGGGGATTCGCCGGTTAATCCCATCGATATTGACGATACGCTCAGCCGCGTTGAGGCATTTTATCGTGAGGTGATTGCAAAGGGGATTGTGCCGTTAACTGTGGGGGGGGATCACTTGATTTCACTGCCGGTAATGCGTGCGCTGTGTGCCGACGAAGCGGTCGGGATGGTGCATTTCGATGCCCATACCGACACTTGGGACAGGTATTTCGGCGATTCAAAATACACCCACGGCACACCGTTTCGGCGCGCTATTGAAGAGGGCCTACTCGACCCTAAACGCACGGTGCAAATTGGTATCCGGGGTGCGCTGTATTCAGATTCTGACAAGGAATGGGGGTTGGCACAGGGCATCCGCGTGATTGAAATTGAAGAATACAACGACCTTGGTATAGACGCCGTTATCGCCGAGGCGCGGCGGGTGGTTGGCGATGGTAAGACCTACGTCAGCTTTGATGTCGATGCACTCGATCCGGTTTACGCCCCTGGCACAGGCACGCCGGAAATTGGCGGCCTCACCACCTACGATGCACAGAAAATGCTGCGCGGGCTACGCGGGCTTAATTTAGTCGGTGGTGACGTTGTTGAAGTATCGCCACCGTTTGATCCATCTGGCAATACAGCATTGGTAGCCGTGACAATGATGTTTGAAATTCTTTGCCTACTGGCAGAAGGGATTGCCAACAAGTGAGATTTTAGCCTGGGGGCGTCAGTCTACTTTTCACAAAAAAAGTTGGCGAACGCCTGTATTGATTAGCACGGTATGCTTACGGTCTGTACCGCACTCATCTGCGGTGAGAAAGAAGCCAGGGAACGCGCACGAAATAAATTCCGGGATTCGTAAATGCACCGATTTACTTTATATCTGAGTTGGTTGAACGTGTTATTAACACACGGCGCATTATTTAAACAACATGATAAAAGTGGAAATTATTTCGTGCAGGTTTCCAGGCATCGCGAGCGAAACCTATAAACTCCCAAAACCCACGACATACCAAATTAACCCTAAACTAAACCCACTCCCGACCACACAAATAATCACTACACAACCGCGCCTCATCACCACCAGCCCGTGGCTGATAACCATATTCCCATTTAACCAGCGGAGGCAACGACATCAATATCGACTCAGTGCGTCCCCCGGACTGCAAACCAAACAGCGTACCGCGATCATAAACCAGATTAAATTCAACATACCGCCCCCGCCGGTATAGCTGCCAATCGCGCTCGCGCTCGGTAAAAGCCGTATTATAGCGGCGCGCCAATATAGGCAGATAAGCGGGTAAATAATGATTGCCAATGCATTGCATAAAATCAAAACAGCGATCAAATCCGCCCGCATCGAGATCATCAAAAAACAAACCACCAATACCCCGTGGCTCCTGGCGGTGCTTCAGGTAAAAATAATCATCACACCACTTTTTATAGCGTGGATAAACCTCGTCACCAAACGGGGCGCAGGCATCGCGTGCCGTACTGTGCCAATGCACACAGTCCTCATCAAAACCATAATACGGGGTTAAATCAAAACCACCACCAAACCACCATATCGGCTCGCTGCCCGGCTTTTCTGCAATGAAGAAACGAACGTTAAAGTGCGATGTTGGCGCATAGGGATTGCGTGGGTGCACCACCAGAGAAACCCCCAAGGCCTGAAAACTGCGCCCCGCCAGCGACTGGCGGTGCGCGCTGGCCGAGGCGGGCAACGCCGCGCCAGACACGTGTGAAAAGTTAATACCCGCCTGCTCAAAAACCTCGCCGCCCGTGAGCACCCGGCTGCGACCCCCACCCCCCGCGTCACGCGTCCAGTTATCTTCATGGAAGCGGTGCTGGGTTTCATAGGTTTGCAAACTGTTCGAGATCGTATCCTGCAGTTGTTGCAGGTAACCGGCTATTGCGTCGATATTGGGTGTGGTATTGGCTTGCATGGTCATCCCGGTGTGGTTGCTTCAGCGCAACCGCGCTCCGCTGTGCGCATCGATAATCTGTGTCGGCTGGCTTAATGTGCCCACAGGCGCATCGATGAATGTGTCGATACCCTGTGGAAACTGCTGGCGAACGGCCTGTGCAGATTTAGCCGGTGGAGAACCGGACAGATTGGCACTGGTGGAGGTAATAGGCCCGGCAAATAAACGGCAAATAGCCGCAGCGACAGGGTGGTCAGTGATGCGCACGGCAATCGTTGTGCGCCCACCAGTGAGGTGCGGTGAAAGGGTGGCTGCGGCCTCTACCACCCAGGTGGTGGGGGTTGCCGCAGGCGTCGACAGACGCTGCTGTAACGCCCCGGTGTGCGGTGCAATAAAACCGGCCAATTGGCGGTAGTCGACGGCGATGATAATCACGCCTTTGCCGTCGTCACGCTGTTTTAACGACAACAGTTTTTGCAGCGCCGCCTCGTTGTGCGGGTCACACCCCAAACCGTAAACCGCTTCGGTGGGGTAGGCAATTATGCCGCCTGCGCGCAGGCTTTCGACGGCCTGTTGAAGGTCGGGGGACGGCACTGGCTAGGGTTTGCTGGTGGCCACTTTTTTTGCGGCTGTTTTTTTACTGCTGGTTTTCTTACTGGCGGTCTTTTTGGCCGTTGCTTTCTTTTTGCTCGCGGCTTTTTTCTTGCTAGCGACCTTTTTACTGCTGGTTTTCTTCGTGGCTGTTTTCTTGGCGGCTGTTTTCTTTGCTGTTGTCTTTTTGGCCGCCGCCTTTTTCTTGCCACGCCCTTTCTTTTCCGGTGCTTCGGCGAGCAGTTTCCCGGCCTGCTCAAAGGTGATTGCCTGGGGTGTTTCTTTTAGCTCAGGCGGGAGCCTGGCGTTTTTATCGCCATTGGTAATATAAGCGCCCCAGCGGCCATTGAGAATTTGCACATCGGTGCCGGGAAACACTTTGACGATTTTATTTGCGTCGGCAATTTTCTTCTCGGCGACGACTTCCAGTGCGCGCTCAAATGTAATGGTGTAGGGATCATCCTCTTTGAGTGAGGCAAATTTGCTGCCGTATTTTACGTAGGGGCCAAAGCGGCCAATGTTGGCAGAGATTTTTTCATCGTCGGGGGAGACGCCCAGCTCGCGTGGCAATTGGAATAACACCATAGCCTCTTCCATGGTAATGCTGTCCATCTTCTGGCCTGGGCGCAAACCGGCGAAGGTGGGTTTTTCTTCATCGTCGCGGGTGCCGATCTGTACAAACGGGCCATAGCGGCCAATGCGCACGGTGACGGGCTTGCCGCTGGCGGGGTCGGTGCCCAGCTCACGCGCCTGCACCGCTTCGTCACGGCTGACGTTTTCCTCTTTGTCGGTAACCAGTGTTTTGAAGGGGTTCCAGAAGGTGCGCATCAATGGCACCCAATCCTGCTCACCACGGGAAACCGAATCGAGTTCGTCTTCCAGTTTGGCGGTAAAGTCGTAGTCGACGTATTGGGTAAAGTGCCTGGATAAAAAGCGGTTGACCACGCGGCCAACATCAGTCGGGGTAAAGCGCCGCTGTTCTATTTCAACGTATTCACGCGCTTGTAGGGTGGAGATAATCGAGGCGTAGGTGGAGGGTCGGCCAATACCGTATTCCTCCAGGGTTTTTACCAGGGTGGCCTCGGTATAGCGCGGTGGCGGCTCGGTGAAGTGCTGGGCGATGATGATTTCTTTTAAGTCGATCTGTTCGCCCTTTTCCATCGGTGGCAGGGTGCGCTGTTCGTCGTCTTTTTTGCTGTCGTCCTGCCCCTCCTGGTAGACGCTCATAAAGCCGGGGTCGCGCACGGTGGAGCCGGTGATGCGAAACTGGTTGTCTTTCCCGCAGTCAAAATCGATAGCGACCTGGTCGATGGTGGCGTGGATCATTTGGCAGGCGATGGTGCGTTTCCAGATCAGGCTGTACAGTTTGTATTGGTCGGGGCTTAGCTGTGCCTGGATTTTTTCCGGGGTGCGCATCGCCGAGGTGGGGCGGACGGCCTCGTGCGCCTCCTGGGCGTTTTTGGATTTGTTTTTAAACGCCCGTGGGCTGTCTGGCAGGCTGTTTTTGCCGTAGCGTTTGGCAATCAGGGCGCGAATGTCATCCAGGGCGTCTTGCGCCAGGGTCACCGAGTCGGTACGCATATAGGTGATCAGGCCAACCTGGCCGTCACCTTCGCCTGTGTCGACGCCTTCGTATAGCTGTTGCGCAGTGCGCATGGTGCGCTGTGCAGAAAAACCGAGCTTGCGCACGGCTTCCTGTTGCAGTGTAGAGGTGGTAAACGGCGGCGAAGGGTTGCGTTTGCGTTGTTTTTTGGTGACTTCGGCGACGGTCAGTTTGCCGTTGGCCGCTGTCTCCAGCGCCTGCTTGGTGGCTGTGGCGTGGTCGCTGTTTTCGATGGTGAACTGGCTGACTTTTTCGCCGTTGAGGATGCGCAGCTTGGCCTGAAACGAGTAGGCCCCGCGCAGCAGATCGGCGTCGACACTCCAGTATTCACGCGGAATAAACGCTTCAATTTCGTCTTCGCGCTCGGCGATCATGCGCAGTGCCGGGCTTTGTACCCGACCGGCGGATAGGCCACGGCGAATTTTTTTCCATAGCAGGGGTGAAAGGTTAAAGCCCACCAGGTAGTCGAGTGCACGGCGTGCCTGCTGGGCATTGATGAGGTCCAGCGACAGTTCACGCGGGGTGTCGACGGCATCCTGCACGGCGCGTCTGGTGATTTCGTGAAACACCACGCGCTGGACTTTTTTCCCCTCCAGCAGTTTTTTCTCGCGCAGTAATTCAACCAAATGCCAGGATATGGCTTCCCCCTCGCGGTCCGGGTCAGTGGCCAGCATCAGGCAGTTGGCTTTTTTGAGGGCGCGTACGATCCTGTCGACGTGCTTCTCATTGCGCTCAATAAGCTGATATTTCATGGTGAAATCGTTATCGGTATCGACCGCGCCCTCTTTGGGCACCAAATCGCGCACATGGCCATACGATGCCATTACGGTGAAATCCCTGCCCAGGTATTTCTCGATGGTTTTGCCTTTGGCGGGCGATTCAACAATGACCAGATTTTTACTCATGCGTGCCTTGTGTGTAAGCGTGGTGATAATCCCAATGGCTTATAAAGGGATACCAGAGTGATAGCAAGCCGACTATTCTTCATAAAAACAGTACCCGCGTCGAGTGCTGTATGCCTGTTTTATATCGAAACAACTCAGCAACGCACAAATTTACTGCCATCGGTGCGGTTTATATGCCCGTTCAGTTCCAGCATTAGCAACATTGAGGCCACTTCAGCGGCGGCCAGCCCGCTGCGCTCAATCAGGGTATCGATGGTTTGTGGTTCGTAGTCGATGCAGTCGAGCAATTGCTGGTAGCTTGGGTCAACGGTATCGAGAGAGGGGTTGTATTGCCCGTTGTCGGTGCCGGTATCCGGGGTGTTATAGGCATTCCCGCCGGGGGCAAATAAGTCACCACTCCCCGCCAACCGCTGTCGGCTCTCGGTTAGATGGGGCGCCAGTTCTTCGAATATTTCATCGGAGACTTCAACCAGTTTGGCGCCTTGTTTGATGAGTTGGTGGCAACCGCGTGCCATGGGGTTTTGAATCGATCCGGGAATGGCAAACACTTCGCGCCCCTGTTCCATCGCGTGCTTTGCGGTACTCAATGAACCGCTGCGCACCGCCGCCTCGACCACCAGTGTACCGAGGCTGAGACCACTGATAATGCGGTTGCGGCGGGGGAAGTACTCAGCCCGTGCGGTGGTGCCAATCGGGAATTCAGATACCATCGCGCCCTCGGTAATGATGCGGCTGGCCAGCGCGTGGTGCTTTGCCGGGTAGATGCGGTCCAGCCCGGTACCGGCCACCGCGATGGTCAAACCATTGCCTTGCAGCGCCCCTTCGTGGCTGGCGGCATCGATACCTATCGCCAGGCCGCTGGTAATGGTAATACCGCTGGCGGCGAGGTGTTTGGCGAATTGCTGCGCGTTTTTGAGGCCAGTGTGCGATGGGTTGCGGCTGCCCACCATCGCCAGTTGGGCGGTGTGCAGTACATCGACATCACCCGTGACATACAGTACCAGTGGGGCGTCGTTGATGCTGCGCAGCCGCGCCGGGTAGCGGGGGCTGATAAACGGCAGGATATGGTTGCCGGGTTTGCAGGCCCAGGTTAAATCCCTTTCAATGGCTTGTGTATCGGCTTCGCCGAGCAGTGCCTCCACGGTATTTTTGGATAAACCGCTGCCACTCAATGCCGCCTGCCCGGCACGCAATGCAGTGCCCAGGTCGGGGAAGTTGTCGAGCAGTTTGCGGGTGCTGGCTACGCCAATACCTTTGCTGTGTTTTAAGCGTAGCCAGTGGTTGAGTTCATTCATCGTTAAATAACACTCCTTTGCGTAACGGGGCAAGCCTGGGTTTAGCCTACAGTCATTTAAAGGTTGGTAACAATATCACCAACCTGCACAGTGTGGGTTGATTCCATGATGACCCCATAACTTACCTGGTCAAAGACTTTGAAAATCATCACGATACCCAGGCGGATATCTGGCAGTGTGAGTGTATTTTTGATCGATTTGCTGACGACATCGTGCACCCGTTCGCCCCGTTTTTCGAGTTTTAGCAGATGGCCGCGCTCCAGACCATCGCGCTGCCCGCGATTGATAATGACGACCTGATTGCGGGCCGCTCGTGTCAGCGCATTAAACAACGAGATAATCGTGCCCTGCACAGGCTGTTCCAGTACTTTGGGGGTGTAGTGGTAATTGGATTTGTCACGGTTGTATGGCAGCAATACATCACCGCTGAGTGTTTCGCGTTTGCTTTTGGTGATGAGTAGGGTCGACGGGTCACCGTAAGACAACACTTTGGCGTCGGCGATAAAGACCATTTCCTGGCCCAATACCTTTCCGTTATCCGGGTTGCTCAGGGTTCTGCCGTGCCTGAAGATACTGTAGAGTTCGCTTTCATCGAGAATACCGCGTGCATAGACGGTGTTACCGGTAGCGCTGGCCACGTGGTTATCCAGGCTACCAATGATATACGGTGCACTGTCGATTTTTTGTTGATCGAGCACACGCGGTTCGTCGGTAAACAGCTTGATGGCTTCGGTGGCCACCAGTTGAATCGCCTGGTTGTGTGGCAGGCTGCGTAAACGGGGTCTTAGTTTGACAGTAGGTCTGGCGTCTTGCTGCCCGCTGGACTCGGTCAGGGCTTCTCCACTGCCCAGGTTCGTTTTACCCAGGTTCGTTTTACCCGGGTTCGTTTTACCCTGGTCCGTTTTGCCCTGGTTCGTTCTACCCGGGTTTTCACTAACCACCAATGGTTTTATCTGCAGCGGTGGTGGCCTGGCATCGCTGTTTTTGTCGCCATCGCCATCGCCCGTATCGTCCACTTCACCGACGACAACCACATCGAGCGATGAGGGTGTTGCGGTGGGTGAACTCTCAGTGTCTGTATTAACGCTTGCCGGTGCAGGCTGTGGGGCGGTTTGGGGCGTTGCTGGTTGCTGCGCGCAGCCCAGTGAAAAAAACACCAGAGCAAGGCTCAGTACTGGGGCGGTAATCCGGTGCTGCGGGGTTTTCCGGTTTAGGGTGTACAATACAGTCATTTGATTCACAATAGTTACAAGGTGATTGTTTAAGCAAGTTTAGCCTATATAGATTGTTCAACTGTTTATTATTAGATATTCGGGTCAGGTTAAATAAGCCCTTTACAGTGTGTAACTGTATTGCACAATCATAATGTTAGCGCCACTTTTTTTCATTCTACATTAGATTTTTACTCTACGTATATGGCCATTCTCGATATATTAGTTTACCCGGACAGCCGACTGCGCACGGTGGCATCCCCCGTCGATCAGGTGGATGATGCTCTGCGCACCTTGATTGATGACATGTTTGAAACCATGTATGCCGCACCTGGCGTCGGGCTCGCCGCCACCCAGGTGAATGTGCATAAGCGGTTGTTGGTGATCGATATTTCTGAAGAGGCTGGGCAGCCTCTGGTGTTTATCAACCCGCAGATTCTACACCGCGAGGGTGAGGGGGAAATGCAGGAGGGGTGCCTCTCTATACCGGGCTATTTTGAAACGGTGCAGCGCGCTGAAAAAGTGCGGGTACAGGCGCTGGATCGCAACGGCGAGCCCTTTGAGATGGATGCCGACGAGCTGCTGTCGGTGTGTATTCAACACGAGATTGACCACCTCGATGGCAAAGTATTTGTCGATTATCTATCCACCCTGAAGCGAGACCGGATTCGCAAGAAGCTGCTTAAGGAAAAGCGCAACGCTTAACCCGGATTACTCTCCACCCGGATTTACCCCATGGCCGACCCTCTACGCATTATTTTTGCGGGCACCCCCGATTTTGCGGTGCCCACTTTGCAGGCTTTACTGCACTCAAGGCATCAGGTGTGTGCGGTTTACACCCAGCCGGACCGACCCGCTGGTCGGGGGCGTAAGTTGACCCCCAGCCCGGTCAAGCAGTGTGCACAAGCCACCGGTTGCCCGGTGTTTCAGCCTGTTTCACTGCGCGATACACACGCCCAAGCCGAGTTGGCCGATCTCAATGCTGACCTGATGGTCGTCGTCGCCTACGGATTGATTTTGCCGCCAGCCGTACTCACCACGCCGATTTATGGGTGCCTGAATATCCATGCCTCACTGTTGCCGCGTTGGCGCGGTGCCGCCCCTATCCAGCGCGCATTATTGGCGGGTGATACTGAAACCGGTGTCACGATTATGCAAATGGATGCGGGGCTTGATACAGGCGCTATGCTGCACAGCGCGGCGTGCCCTATTGACCTGGGTGATACCGCGCAAACACTGCATGACCGCCTGGCCACAATGGGGGCTGAGGCGCTCATGCCGGTATTGGCAAGCGTGCAGTCAGGTGGCTTGAAGCCCGTAGCGCAGGATAACCATGCCGCCGTTTACGCAGAGAAACTGCACAAGCGGGAAGCGCCTATCGATTGGTCGCACCCCGCCACGCACCTGCACCGGCAGGTGTGCGCCTTCGTGCCCTGGCCGGTCGCTGAAACCACCTGGCGGGGCCAGCGCCTGCGCATTTGGGCATCGACACTGCCCGGTGGCCGTGCAACGGGGCGGCCCGGTGATATCGTCAATGCGGATAAAAAGGGTATCGATGTGGTAACCGGTGATGGGTTGCTGCGGTTGTTGCAGGTGCAACTGCCCGGTGGTAAGCCACTGGACGCGGGGCCATTTGTCAACGCCCACCCTATGCTGGGTGAACAATTCAACTGCGGAATTTAGGATCATCAATCAAAGCTTGCCACTTCACGCTTTGAACCTCGCTCTGGTAGTGCCAGCGTAGCGCCCTTTGAGTCCAAAATACTGATCAGCTAAATCCAGGTTATTAATAGTCTGAACATTGCCCGACACAGACACTTCCTGCAAAACACTGCGGATATAAGCTGCCAATGAACAGCCAGATTGGGCCGCTTTGACCCGCGATTATGTTACATTGCACCGTTTATCAACACTGATGGTATACACCGTGCGGGTATCGACTCCCCCTTATCCTCCTCTGCGTTGGAGTGCGTTGCTGATGCAGCGTTTGGCCAACGGCGTGTTACCCATATTGATTCTTTTTCTGTTACTGCTGCTGTCGCTGTATGTACTCGGTGATACCGCCCAGGATCCAGAGACATTTGAACGCTACTACCGTTGGTTGCTGGTGCTGAATGCGCTCGGTGTGTTGTTTATTCTGGTGTTGATTTCCATTAATGCGCGGCAATTGCTGCGCCAGTTTCGCCAGCGTGAGGCCGGCTCGCAGTTGACGGTAAAGCTGGTGATTATGCTGGTGGTGATCGCGCTGGTGCCGGTGGGCATTGTGTATTCTTTCTCGATCAATTTTTTGCGCTCCGGGATCGACAGTTGGTTTAATAATGAGGTCGAGCAGGCGCTGGATCAATCGACCCAGCTAAGCCGCGATTCGATCAGTTTACAGATGCGCACGCTGCAACAGTCGGCCCGCTCGGTGGCGGAACAACTGGCCGATACCTCCGTAGATGAAGCGGTGTTGGTGCTGACCAACGCCGACGATGGCGATACCAGTGTCGAGTGGTTGTTGATGTCTTCAGACGGTGAAATTCTGGCCTCGCGGGGCGGTGCGTTTGGCGATGTGATGTCTCACCTGCCCGGCGAGGAGTTGGTGTCGACGGTGCGTGAAACAGGCCAGTATGTCTCGGTGGACACAATCGGTGACGGCAATTTTTTTGCGCGGATTCTCGTGCCTGTTCTGGCCTCTGACCCCACCGTTGCCAACCACCTGTTGCAGGGCCTGTTTCCCTTGTCTGAAGACCTTGGCACGCTCGCCGGGAGCGTCGAGGAAACCTATCAAAACTACCGCCAGCTGGTGATTTTGCGCGAGCCACTCAAGGTCAGTTATATGCTGACTTTGTCGTTGGTATTGATGTTGAGTGCATTGGTGGCGGTGTGGTTTGCATTTTACGCCGCCCGGCGTTTAATGTTGCCGATCCATCATTTGGTCGAGGGCACGCACGCCGTCGCCAAAGGTGACTATTCGACGCGCCTGCCCAATCCGGGTGAGGACGAATTGGGTTTTCTGGTGCGCTCATTTAACGATATGACCATGCGCATATCCCGCGCACGGGATGCAGCGGAAACCAGCCAAATGCAGGTGGAAAGCCAGCACGCCTATCTCGAAGCGGTATTGGCGCGGATTTCTACCGGTGTGGTAACGGTGGGCAATGACCGTGTGATACACACCGCCAACGAGGCCGCCGCCACCATTCTGGAAACGACATCGGCGCTATTGGGCAATAGTGCCTTTGGGGCTGTTGATGCAGAGCACGAGTTACAGCAGCAGTTTGGCACGATTTTGCTTCCCTACCTCGATAGGGGGGGGGATGAATGGAGTGCAGAGTTTGAACTGTCTGGTGTCGACGGGCGCAAGATAATTGTCTGCCGTGGGGCAAAGATTGGTGAGCACGAGGGTATCGATTCGGGGTATGTACTGGTTTTTGACGATGTGACCACGATGGTCAGCGCCCAGCGCGAAGCCGCCTGGAGTGAGGTGGCGCGCCGCCTGGCACACGAAATTAAAAACCCGCTAACCCCTATTCAACTGTCCGCTGAACGCATGCGCCACAAACTACTGGAAAAGATGCAACACACCATGGATCAGGCGGACGCCGATATACTGGATCGTTCGACGCACACTATTGTGCAGCAGGTCGAGTCGATGAAATCAATGGTCAAGGCATTTGCCGATTATGCCAATACCCCTACGGCGGATTTTCAGGCCTTGTCGGTGAATCAGTTGGTGAGCGAGACCGCCGAATTGTACTATGGGCTGGATACCACCCTGGCGTTGAATCTGGATCTCGATCAGCAATTGCCGATGGTGATGGCCGATGGCTCGCGTCTGCGCCAGTTGCTGCACAATCTGATTAAAAACGCGATCGAGGCACAGAGCCAGGTCAATGTCGCCTCGGTATTGCTACAGACACGGCTGTTTTCAGCACGGCGCGGCCAGTTCGTCGAATTGACCGTGGAAGATGCAGGCCCCGGCCTGCCCTCTGAGGCACTCGATCGTTTGTTTGAACCTTATGTTACCTCCAAACCCAAAGGCAGCGGGCTGGGGCTGGCGATTGTAAAAAAGATAGTAGAAGAGCACGGCGGCAGTGTCTCGGCGGGTAATAGCCCATCTGGTGGGGCGCGTATTCGTGTGAGATTGCCAGTGGCGTCTGCACAACAACAAGGTGATAGCGCATGAGAGCACCGTATATTCTGGTGGTGGATGATGAGCCGGGCATTCGCGATCTGGTCAAGGAAATCCTTGAGGACGAAGGTTATCTGGTCAAGGTGGCCGATAGCGCCCGCAGCGCCCGCGCCAGCAAAGCCGAGCAAACACCGGACTTGATGTTATTGGATATCTGGATGCCGGGTGAAGACGGTATTTCGCTGCTTAAGGATTGGCGCAACCGGCGGGAATTGTCATTTCCTGTGGTGATGATGTCCGGGCATGGCACGGTCGAAACCGCTGTTGAAGCGACGCGCCTGGGTGCTTATGATTTTGTTGAAAAGCCGCTATCGCTGGCTAAATTGTTGATGGTTGTCGAGAAGGCGCTCGCCAGTACCCGCAACAACACACAATACGCCGTCGATGAATCAGTGCCGGGCAAAGCCAATGCGCTGATCGGGCGCAGTGTGTATATCGACAGCCTGCGCCAGCAGATCGATAAACTCAGTAAGACCGATGTCAACGTGTTGGTGAGTGGTGAGGCGGCATCAGGTAAAACCTTGATATTGCACCATATCCACCAAAACAGTGAGCGGGCAGCCAAGCCGTTTATCAGCCTGCGTTGCGATATGCTGGATGAGAAAAACGCCACGGTTGAGCTGTTTGGCAGTGAGCATGCGGGCACTGTCTCCAAGGGGGTATTGGAACAGGCACAGGGGGGGGTATTGCACCTCGGCGAGGTCGGTGATTTATCGGTACAGGTACAGTCATTGTTGTTGAGTGCGATAAAGGCAAAGCGGTTTTCGCGTGTCGGGAGTATGCGCACGCTGCCTCTGGATGTGCGTCTCATGGCCTCTTCAACGGTTGATCTGCAACGCCTGCTGGTGAATGGCGAATTCAATGAGGATTTGTATTACACGCTCAATGTTATACCGGTGCACACGCTGGGCCTGCGCGAACACCCGGAGGATATTCCCGCGCTGCTTGAATACTACGTCGATTGGCTTGTCGACCAGGAGAGCCTGCCCTATCGTCACTTTACCGTTGCCGCGCAAAACCGCCTGCGCAATTACACCTGGCCGGGCAATATCCGCGAGTTAAAAAACCGGGTACAGCAGCTATTGGTGATGGGCAGTGGCGTTGAAATTGAGCTTGAAGAAGTTGAAAGTGTCCTGCGTGACCAACCGGCAAACAAGCATGGCACGCCGGGGCTGATCGCTATTCCGCTGAACCTGTCGCTACGTGAAGCGCGGGCTGAGTTTGAGCGCAGTTATTTAGTGCAACAGCTTGAAGCCGCCGACGGCAGCATGGGGGAACTGTCGAAACGGGTGGGCATGGAGCGTACTCATTTATACCGCAAGCTGCGTAGCCTGGGGATTGAGACAGGCAAGTCGCGTAGCTGAAAAGGGCACAGAGTGCCTGGCATTTGAGGGGCCAGGGCACTAAGTTGGGTTGAACTGAATGGTGGCAATCAACCCCGGCGCATTGTCATCGAGCGCCAGCACCGCCCCATGAAACTGACAAATCGCCTTAACCAGGCTCAGACCCAAGCCATTTCCAGGGGTGTTGCGCTCGGTTTCAAGGCGCACAAATTGTTGCAATACGCGCTGGCGTTCAGTGGGGGGAATCCCCGGCCCACTATCGGCAATGGACAGGCTCGCGCCCGTTGGCGAATCGTTGACCGAAATCACAATACGGCTGCCTGTCCCGGCGTACTTAATCGCGTTGTCCAATAAGTTAGTCAACGCCTGGGCCACCAGGTGCCGGTTGGCGGTTATCGCCGGGTTGCTATGTATGTTGCAGGTGAAATGGATACCACACTCCTCGGCAACCGGCAGATAAAGCTCTGCCAGCTCTTCTGCCAACTCACCCAGGTGCACCGTTTTCCACTGGCTTCTATCAATGCCAGATTGCAGCTTGGCAATACTGAGCAGCGCGTTAAACGTATTGATCAGCCCATCGGCCTCCTCGATAGACTGTTGCATAATGCGGCGGTATTCCTCGTCATCGCGCTGTTCGAGCAGGGTGACTTCCAGGCGATTGCGCAGGCGGTTAAGTGGGCTGCGCAGATCGTGGGCAACATTGCTGGTGACCTGTTGCATGCTGCGCATCAGTTGCTCGATACGATCCAGCATATCGTTAATGCGTTTGGCCAGAGCATCAAATTCATCGTAACGGCCGGTGATCGGTACGCGCTGGGTCAGGTCGCCGTCCATAATTTCATTGGTGGTGCGGCTCACCGAGTCGACCCGGCGAAGCACGTTATACGCAACCGCGACACCACCGATCAAGGCGAATAACAGCGTTAGGGTTGAAGCGCTCACTACCAGCAAAAAAGTGTGCTCAAGCAGTGCCTGCTCATCAGTAATCTCGTGACCGATAAATAATTTCAAGCCATCAGCCAGTTGGGTTTCCGCTACCCGCACCGGCAAATCGGCACGCTGACTGTCAGCCGGTAAATCGATGACATCCGCCAGGCGCACGGTTGAGTGGGTGCGAATCGTGTTGATCCGCAACGGCCAGCCGGAAGGGCCGGTCAGGGGGCCTTTTTCCGCACTGGATAGATAGTAAAAGCGCCCGTACTGATCGATTTGATTGCGTTTTTGCAGGGCGTTCATCAACTCCGGCAGGGCGCCGGATTTGTACAGGTTGATCAACACATCGGATTCCAGGCGCAACCGTGTATCGACCTGTGATTCGATCTGGTCACGCGTCGACCAATAGATATAACCCAGCGTGGCGGCCGTCAGCAGACTGAACAGCGTGGCATGTACCAACGTCAAACGCAGGGCGGTGGTACGAAATAGGCTGATCCGGCGCATAGTATTAGCTTACATCATGTGCGCGGCAGAGGCAGAGTAAGCCGTATTAGCCAACGGCCTGGCAGACAGACAGTGGGAACAGATAGCGTGTGGTGGTGACTTCACTCCACCGCATTCAGGCGGTAACCGGCACCGCGCACCGTATGCAGCATCGAGTGTTCAAAGTCCTTATCTATCTTGCTGCGCAGCCTGCTGATCTGCACATCGATCACATTCGTTTGCGGGTCAAAGTGATAGTCCCAGACATTCTCCAGCAGCATGGTGCGGGTGACCACCTGGCCGGCGTGGCGCATCAAATATTCGAGCAACCTGAACTCACGCGGCTGTAAGTTAATCCGCACACCGTCGCGTTTTACCTTGCGCTTTAACAAATCGAGCTTCAAACCACCCACGTGTAACAGGGTTGAGGCATGCTCTGGGTGAGCGCGCCGCACCAGCGCTTCGAGGCGCGCAATTAACTCATTGAGCGCATAGGGTTTGGTCAGGTAATCATCGCCACCGGCAGCTAGCCCCTCGACACGTTCATCGACGGCATCCAGCGCGCTGAGAATCAACACCGGTGTACTGTTACCGCTTTTGCGCAGTTCGGCGATAATCGATAAGCCGTCCCGCCTGGGTAACATGCGATCGATGACCAGTACGTCATACGCATTGACCAGTGCGTAATCCAGGCCGGTATCGCCGTCGCCTGCATGGTCGATCACGTGGCCACATTCAGTTAACCCTTTAACCAGGTAACTGGCGGTTTCTCTGTCGTCTTCAACAATTAGTAATCTCATAGTGTTGACAATAATAGTGTCTGTACTGAATAAATCATATGACTGGTTTGTAATGCAGCGGAAAGGCTTTGGAAAGGTCATAGGCGCAACACTGAAAACACATTCACAGGAGACGCGTTATGAACTTAATCCGTATTTTTGCATTTGACCAGACCACCACAAACCACCATCAGGCGGCGCCTGCTCGCAGTGTTGACACACAGGGGCGCACATCTTTTAACGGGACATTATCACTGTTTTTACTGTTGGCATTGGCCGTGCTCAGTGTTGCCCCGGCTTTCGCAAAAGCGCTGCCGGACTACGCGAAACTTGTCGAGGAACAAAGCGCAGCCGTTGTACGGGTTACCGCCGTGGCCCCCACCGTTGCCACTTCATCAACGGCCCCCGGATCCCAGTCCATGCCGCAACAAATACCGGAACAGTTTAAGCGTTTCTTTGAGCAGATGCCGAATCGACCCGGCCCGAGAGGTGGTGCGGGTTTTGGCTCCGGCTTTATTATGAGCGACGATGGTTATGTGGTCACTAATGCCCACGTCGTCGATGGTGCAGAGGAGATCCGCGTCAGCCTGCAAGACCGGCGCGAATTTGTTGCAACCCTGGTAGGCGCTGATAAGCGCACCGATGTGGCGCTGTTGAAAATCGATGCCAGCGACCTGACAGCGGTTAGCCTCGGCGACTCTGACGACTTGCAGGTGGGGCAGTGGGTGCTCGCCATTGGCTCGCCGTTTGGGTTTGAATACACCGCCACCCAGGGCATCATCAGTGCGGTTTCCCGCAGCCTGCGCGGTGATAGCTATGTGCCGTTTATCCAGACCGATGCGGCTGTAAACCCAGGCAACTCTGGCGGCCCGCTGTTTGACACCGACGGCAATGTCATTGGCGTTAATGCGCAAATCTACACCCGCTCGGGCGGTTTTATGGGCTTGTCGTTTGCCATTCCTATCAACGTGGTTAAAAACGTCAGCGAGCAACTCAAAGCCAAGGGTTACGCCAGTTATGGTTGGCTGGGCGTGTTGATCCAGGATATGGATAAATCCCTGGCCGAATCGTTTGGCCTGGATCGCCCTAAAGGCGCCTTGGTATCGCAGGTGAGCACTGACAGCCCCGCCCAGGAGGCAGGTATCCAAACGGGTGATGTCATTGTTTCATTTGGTGGTGCATCCGTGGGTGACTCCTCAGAACTACCGCCATTGGTGGGTGCCACCAACCCAGGAAAAACCGCCAGCGTTGAGGTCATCCGCAATGGTGAACCGCTTACCTTGCAAGTCACTGTGCGCGAGCTGCAACAGGATCGGGGAACCGTTAAAACGGCGGCACAAAAACCGACAGCGCCTTCGGTATTGGGCGTCAAGGCGGCAGACTTAAGTGAGCAGGAACGCAAAAAGTTTGATATTCCCCACGGCGTGCGTGCTGCCGATGTAGCTGCCAACAGCCCGGCGGCTAAAGCGGGTATTCGCCGTGGCGATATTATCGTGTCGTTTAACAAGGCCGATGTGCAGTCGTCCCAGCAGCTTGATCAACTGGTCGAGAGTGCCCCGAGAGAGCACGCCCTGCCCGTATTGGTGCTGCGCAATAACGCCCCGCATTTTATTGCACTGACAGTTCCTAAAGCGTAGGGCTTGCACGCCCCGTAACGCTATTTGGCGGCCAATTGGCCGCCTTTTTTTGGTCTGCGAACAAGCAGGCGGTATACAATAAATATTCACATCGTACTTGTCAGGAGCAGGTAGTGACCAAAAACCGACCTTATGCAGCCGCCTGCGATCAAAATAAACAACCCATACTCGACGTATTAAAAGAGCAGCTCAGCGAGCCACAGAATGTACTGGAAATAAGCAGTGGCACAGGCCAGCACGCCGTATTTTTTGCCGAAAAAATGCCGCATTTAAACTGGCAGACAACCGAGCTGGCGGAAAACCTCCCCGGCATTCGCGCCTGGATCGAGCACGCGGGGAGCGACAAACTGCCACCACCACTTGAACTGGATGTTGGCAGTAAACAATGGCCTGCCATGACCGTCGGCGGTGTGTTTTGTGCCAATGCCATTCATATCATGTCCTGGCAACACGTTATTCACTTGTTTGAGGGGCTTGTTAATGTCGCATCACCAGGCGCCAAATTAATTATGTACGGCCCGTTTAACTACAACAATCAGTACACGAGCGAAAGTAATCGACAGTTTGATGCAATGTTGCGTCAACGCGACCCTTTAAGCGGCATTCGCAATTTTGAAGATGTCGATCAACTGGCGGTAGCGGTGGGATTTTCGCTGTTGCGGGATTATGCCATGCCAGCGAATAACCGTATTTTGGTGTGGCGGCGTGAAGGGTGAACTTTCAAAATGGGGGTGGTGTGAGTCAATTGAGTCTTGATGAGGCCGTGTTAAAGCAGTGGCTGGGGAAAACCGAGCGGTGTGTGGATGTTATCGATGCGCGTCAGGCGCGTATGCTACAGGTGACGCTGGATCGTGAGGCCAGTTTGCAGGAGGGCGATCCGCTGCCTGGGCTGTGGCACTGGGTTTATTTTCCAGAGACTGTACCACTGTCCTCACTGGGGCGTGAAGGTCATCCAAAACTGGGGGGATTTATGCCGCCGGTTGCGCTGCCACGGCGCATGTGGGCCGGTGGGCGGTTTACTTTTCACAAACCATTGATAATCGGTGAACGTGTTACCAAAGTGTCGACGATCAACAATGTCGCAGTGAAATCAGGCCGTAGCGGGACACTGTGTTTTGTGACCGTACAGCATGAATTATGTGTTGACGGTGAGTGTCGTTTCACCGAGCAGCAGGATATTGTCTACCGCGAAGACCCGGTGCCGGGTGCCGTTCAGGCACCGCCACTGGCAATACCGGAAAACCCTGAGTGGACGCGGGAACACTCCCCCGATCCCATACAGTTATTTCGCTATTCGGCGTTGACGTTTAATGGGCACCGCATCCATTACGACAAGGACTACTGTCGGGATATTGAAGGCTATCCAGGGTTGGTTTTTCATGGCCCATTGAGTGGTACGTTATTGTTTGAGCTGGCGGTGCAGGCGAATCCGGCTAATATGATTAGCCACTATTCATTTCGGGCGGTATCCCCACTGTTTGATACAGCATCGATTGTGTTTTCTGGAAAATGGGAGGGAGAGAAAATGGTGCTTTGGGCGAATGCTGTTGATGGTGGAGTTGGGGTGTTGGCTGAGGCGAGGTTTTTTTAGATTCAAGTAGACGGTCACTTGCCATGGTGTATGTCTCTTTCGTTGCAGATAACTTTGAGTAGAGCGTGACTGAGCATGGGGCTAATGTGTTGTATAAACATGTTGTGAGCTAAGGAATGTGCATGAAATAATTTCCGCTTTTATTCTATACCAGCCAATAAGCGACTAATACAAAGACTGATAAAAGCAAGATAAGGAGCGTACACGAGATAATTCCCGCTTTTATCGTGTTATTTAAATAACACGCCCAACCAACTCAGCAATAAAACAAATCGATGCATTTACAAATCCCGGAACTTATTTCGTGCGCATTTCTTGATTTAATGGGAAAGAAACCTTCATTCATTTAGGGATATTAAAAATAATTTTAACAACCTTTATGGATAAAAAACAATGACAAAATATGAAAAATTAGTGAAAAAATATGAAATTTGAAAATTCCATTTGCCTATACTCGAATTTTGCCCAGCACTTGAACGCTGAGCGGCGAAGCGAAGTGCCTGGGTTTATCAAAACATCGATCAGGTGGTTTTTGCCCTCCGTGATTATCTAATCACGGAAATAATTCAAATATATTTTTTATTTCATACATGTACATTTGTAGGGCGGTAGCGTGGTGTTTATAAAAAAACATAGCAATCACTGAAGGTACATTATTTTATACAGTAGGCGGTGTAATAAAGCATCGCTGACACCAGGAGACGCACTTTATGGCTAATTTCGAACAGGCCGTTGTCAAAACCCTGATTCATGAAGGGGGGGCAAAAATTACCGATGACCCCAATGATAGAGGAGGGTTGACCCGTTACGGCATTTCTCAACGCAGTTACCCTAATGTCGATATTCGCAACCTGAGCGAGACTCAGGCGAAAGAGATTTATAAAGCGGATTACTGGGACAAAATCCAGGGTGATGCGATAAATGACCAGGCTATTGCCGAAGCAATTTTTGATACCGCTGTCAATATGGGGCCGCGCACCACTGCAAGATTGGTGCAGTTGGCTCTGGATATCGAACCCGTAGACGGCATTATCGGCAATCAAACCGTCGCGAGTTTACAGCAGGTAAACAACGGGTCGTTTATCGCCCAGTTTACACTGGCCAAGATTGCGCGCTATGTCGCCATCTGCCAACGCAATAGTTCACAACGACGTTTTTTACTCGGTTGGATTAACCGGGCATTGGGGGCTGCATCATGAGTTTTCTGAGTACATTATTTCAAGGTGGTAACGTCGTTGAAGCGGTGGGCGGCGTGGTGGACAAGCTGTTTACGTCTGATGAAGAGCGTTTAGAGCAACAACTGGAGCGATTTAAGGCAAAGCGCGAATACGACTATAAAGAAGCCCAACTGGTTGCCCAGCAAAACGTTGCCCAAACCGAAGTGAATAAAGAAGAGGCCCGCAGTGGTAACTTGTTTGTCGCCGGTTGGCGACCGGCTATCGGCTGGATCGGGGCGATAGCCCTGGCTTATCAGTTTATTGTTTACCCTATGTTATTGTGGCTCGACCCGGTATCACCACCACCGCAAATGGAACCACAAATGCTCTATACCATTATCACCGGTATGCTGGGTATTGCCGGTATGCGTTCGTTTGATAAAACCAAAAAAACCGACACCCGGAAAGTCTAAAGCAATTTATTGGCAGTCCTGTCACGGTACGCTATCACGGTATTTCATCGCTTTTTTGAAAAGATAAAAAAATGAAATTTTCTACCGTTTTAACCATAGGTGCTAAGTGAATGAATTACCCGTTCAATACAGACCTCATGGCTATTTACTGTTTATAAAACGACTATAAGAAGTGGAGTAATAGTTAATGACCGACGACATATCAGCCGATGAATTTTCACAGATAAAAAACGAAGTCAAGGAACTTTCTATTCAGGTAACCACGTTGCAGGTAGCCAGTGGCAAACTACCTGCCTCTTATATCGGCACAATGGCCACCTTGCTTGTGGTCATTTTATCCGGGGTAATGTGGTTGATAAATTCACAGGTTGATCCTATCCGAAGCCAGATTGAAAGATTGGACAGCGACCATGAAGACGAGGCCCGCCGATTGGCGTCGAGTGTATTGAATCACGAGACTACCGGTCATCCAGAAATAGATGCGGCTCTGAAAGCACTGGAGGCACTGGAAAATAGCAGTATGGAAATCAAGACATTGGTAACCTCCAGTGCCAGGTTTGATCAGCGCATGAAGTTTCTTGAAAAGAGCACCCGGCCATTCGTCCAAACGGACAGTAAAATTTCCCAGGTTGCCACAACCGCTGAACGCGCTCTTTTGGCTGTGGCCGATCTCCATAAGAAAATGGACCACCTAAAAAATAACATGTTAGGTAGCCGTGAGATAGATAGCCTTTTTAAAGCAGTTATTCAAAAAGAGCAGAGTGAACGCGAACTAATTCAATTAAAACTGGATGATGCTACAAAAAGAATCAGGCGCCTTGAACTGATAAACGATCACGCAAAGTACCCAAAATAGCGCACTTAGAAACCCCTTTAATTTAATACGGATTAGTTAAATTGTTTGCATAAAAAAATTAATTTTTTGTGCTTTCTATGCACATTTTCAGGTTTTATTTTTTTTTTGGATGATGTTATTGGCGCTTTCAGCTGTGGTATTTGATTTAAAAATATTAATTTTTTTGTCGTTTTCTGTTATGGCTGTTGCGGTGGTTTGGCTGGCTGTTTCAAATCAACGATTAAAAGCTGAAGCTGTAGTACGGAGCAGCATTGAGAAAAATCTAAAGGAATTGGCGGATACCGATTTTTTAACGAAGCTGTTAAACAGGCGTGCCTTTAATGAAAAATACACGGATGAGCTTGCCCGGGCCAAACGTTATGATGATGTTTTCAGTATTATTATTCTGGATATTGATTTTTTTAAACAGGTAAACGATAACCATGGCCACCCTATTGGTGATCGGGTGATTCAGAGGGTTGCCGAACTGTTACAGGCCAATAGCCGGGAGAGCGATGCCTGCGGTCGGTTTGGTGGTGAGGAGTTTATTTTATTACTACCTAAAACCTCTGTTGAGGAAGCAAAGCAATACGCCACAAGACTCTGCCGGAGTATCAGAGAGAACAAATTCACTTTTTGCAGTGGGCATTCAATTTCCATTAGCGCGTCTATTGGCGTGGCAGCCTGGGCGCCGGAAGATGACGGCGATATGACAATCGTAAAAGCGGATAAGGCACTTTACCGTGCGAAAACCAGCGGCAGGGATAAGGTAGTTGTCTGGGCGCCCGATAATTTGTTTTTTTCACGCCATATCGGTGTGTATCGGAGTGGTGGTTAAAAACGGTCTTTCCTTCGCGAGGAATGGCTAAACCCGGCA
Organism: Gammaproteobacteria bacterium; assembly: GCA_965277715.1. GTDB lineage: Bacteria > Pseudomonadota > Gammaproteobacteria > JBCCGL01 > JBCCGL01 > JBCCGL01. The sequence continues at coordinate 2,373,456 of OZ255836.1, read as the reverse complement.
GGTTCTTCGTTTATAAGCTTTAACCTAAATTCCGCAGTTGAATCGTAGTGAGGGCGTCTAAGGTGCTGAAGATGAAGTGTTTTTACCCGCATTTTAGCAATCCTGTAGTGATTCTACAGGATTGCTAAAATGCGGGTAAAAACGCTTTAGATTCTGTGCATTAGGTGCTCGCAGTAGATTCAACTGAGGAATTTAGGTTTATGCACCACAATTGATTCTGCGCTAATAAGGTATGCCAGAATTATATGGAACTAAAAAATGACGATGTTTTTATCAAAAAATGCCTTTGTACAACCTTCAGAAACTATCACCATCACACAAAAAGTGCGTGACTGAGCGCTAGAAACGTTGATGTCATTTCCCTGGTTGCCGGAGAGCCTGACTTTGATACACCGGATCATATCAAGCAGGCTGCCATCGACGCCATCAACTGCGGCAAAACAAAGTACGCCACGGTTGCCGGTATCCTGGCGCTTAGGGAGGCCATTTGCCGCAAATTCAAGCGCGAAAACGGCTTGTCTTACGAACCTGGCCAGGTCATTGTCGGCAATGGTGTGAAGCACGTGATATACAACGCCCTGCGCGCCAGCCTGAATGCAGGCGATAAGGTTATTATTCCAAGCCCCTATTGGGTGTCTTATCCTTCAATGGTTTCTATGTGTGGAGGGCATCCTATTTTTCTTGGCACCCGGATGGCGCACGGATTCAAAATTCAGGCGGATGACTTACGGGCGGCCATCACACCGGATACAAAGTGGTTATTTTTGAACTCGCCATCCAATCCGTCAGGTGCGGTTTATAGCCCAACCGAACTGCAGGCACTGACCGATGTATTAATGGATCACCCACATGTTTGGGTGCTGACCGATGATGTCTATGAACACCTGGTTTACAGCGGGCTTGAATATGTGACCCCGGCACAAGTGGAACCGGCGCTCTATGACAGGACCCTGACACTAAACGGTGTGTCCAAGGCCCACGCCATGACGGGTTGGCGCGTTGGTTACGCTGCCGGTCCCAAGCGGTTGATTGATGCAATGGTTCTTTTACAGAGCCAGCAGACTTCTGGCACTTGTACTGTTTCACAATGGGCTGCCGTTGAAGCGCTGGACGGGCCACAGGAGCACCTTAAGACCTTTCAAAAAACATTTGAGGAGCGTTGCCACCTGACTGTTGCAATGTTGAGGCAATGTCAATATTTGTACTGCCCCATCCCAGAGGGGGCTTTTTATGTGTTCCCTTCCTGCCGGGAGGTGATAGGTAAAAAATCGCGGGCCGGCACATTTATCAAAAGCGATGAGGATTTTGTTCAGGCACTGCTCGAAGAGGAAAATGTTGCCACGGTACAGGGCAGTGCCTTTGGTGAAAAAGGGTATTTCAGAATGTCGTATGCCGCTTCTAACAGCGATATTATCGAGGGTTGTGAGCGCATTAAAAGGTTCTGCGAAAACCTTAATTAATATGTAGAAAAATTCTGGATTATCCAGGGGTAATTTATTAGGAACGTGCACTAAATAAATTACGGGATTCGTAAATTCATTGATTTACCTTATAACTGAGCTGGCTTGAGTGCGCTATTAAAAAGTGTCTGGTTTTTCAAAAAATATTATAAAAACGTAAATTATTCAATGCACATTCCTTCAGTTTTTTTTCCGGTAATTAAAATGAATAACCTAAATGCCATAGACGCCTGTCAGCATTATTTTGTCAACAGAGACAATGCAGATAAGCGCACAAACACCAGGCACGATGCCCTCGGTTATCAATCGTTTCGAAAACATGCGGAGCTTGCTATTACCAAACTGGAGAACTATCTAAACGATACCTCCATCAGAGGGCTTGAGTTGACTGACCCTCTTACATTATTGCAGGAGGCAAAAAAACTGATGATCGACAGTCATGCAGAGATTGATTTTATGGATGAAAAGAAACTGGAGGAAATTATCGATTTATATATTAAAACGGGGATTCAGGTGCATTCCCCAGGGTATATGGGGCGGCAATTTTCCGGTGTCATTCCTTTGGCCAGCGTAATCGATTTTATCAGTGCCACGGTCAACCAACCTGCCTCTTTCTATGAAGCGGCACAACTGCCAAATGTGGCTGAACGCATTATGGCGGATGAACTGAATCAGTTTATTGGTTGGGAACCCGGACATTTCACTATGGTGACCACCTCCGGTGGATCGCTGGCCAGCTTAACCGCTATTTTAGCCGCCAGGAATGACCGCTTTCCTCATGTCTGGTCTGAGGGAATGCCTGCTTTGAGTGGGCAGCCCCGTCCGGCTATTGCTATCAGTGATGATGCCCATTACAGCGTCAGCCGGGCTGCGGGCATTCTGGGCATTGGTGAGGAGCAAATCGTCCGGTTGCCGATTAACCGGGCGCGGCAAATTTGTATAGAAAAAGTCAGGCCCACCCTTAATGCCGCACAGAAACGGGGGTTAGAGGTCTTTTGTCTGGTGGCTTCGGCAGGGAATACATCTATTGGCGCTTTTGATCCAATTGATGAACTGGCGGAGATTACCCAGGAAAAGAATATCTGGTTCCACGTTGACGGTGCGCACGGTGCCAGCTTACTGGTTGCCGATAAACACCGGCATAAACTGAAAGGTATTGAAAAGGCGGATTCGTTTATCTGGGATGCGCACAAAATGATGTTTGTGCCCGCGCCATGCACGTTGCTTTTTTATAAAAACAAAGAAAAAAGCTATGGTGCTTTTCACCAGGAAGCCAGTTATGTGTTTGAAAAAAAACCAGATATTTATACCGAATTTGACAGTGCTGAAAAGAATTTTGAGTGCACCAAAAGGCCCATGATTATGGCGCTTTGGGTATTGTGGGCACTGTACGGAAAAAGCGTATTCGCCGATAAAATTGAATACCTGTGTGAGCTTACCTGGCAGGCATACCGGACACTTCAGCGACAACAGGATTTTACTGTCCTGCATAAACCGGAAGCGAATATCCTGGTTTTCCAGTACTTACCCCAAAACTTTAATGCCATCATTTTTCCCGATTTTCAGGTTGCCATCAGAAATAGAATTAAATCTGAAGGGACATTTTTTATCTCCAAGGTTGATATTAATAATACAGGCGCTCTGCGCGTGGTTTTTATGAACCACGAGGCCGACATTCGTCATTTTAATATGTTACTTGATGAAATCAGGCGGGCAGGGCAGGCACTGCTGACACAAAAATTAATGGGTACGCGTTAAATTAACAAGAGGAAACACCTTATGGCTAAATCCGGTGCAAAAGACACCCTTCTAAACCCTGTCGTCCAGGATGGTAAAACGATTGAAGAGAAGATTGCACAGCTAATACCTACCAGAGAATTGATACCAAAATCAATTGATGAGGTGGCGAAGCTACCCTCGTTTATGGAAAAAATAAAACAATGCGAGCGTTTTTTTAAGGCGCCCTACAGTGAAATTGACCACGCGGTTCAAAATGCATTGGTGCTGCGGCGCTTACAGCAAATGACCAATACCGCAATGCTCAATCCTCTTTGGAAGGAATTGATTGCGTGCTCAGGGTTGAAATCTGCGCCTCGAAATTTTGAAGAATGGCAGCAATTACCTGTTTCCGACAAAAAAATCATGGGTGATTTTTTTATGGGCACGAGACCTGGAATGGTTGTGCCATTAAATTACGGTGGTTTCGAAATAGTCGCCAGTGGTGGCACCACAGAAGGTGCGCCGGTGGAAATGGTCTATTCGTTGAGGGAGTTGCAGGATACCTACAAACTTGCCGGTGATTTTATCGGCAACTATATGCTGCGTGATTACCTGGCAGGGGATGATCCCAAGTGGGTAGCTACCACCCTGGCAGATTTTCAAATGTGGAGTAGCGGCACCATGGTGGGTGGCGTGTTACAAAATATCCCGGGCATTAACTATATTGGCGCAGGCCCCATGGCCCTGGAAGTCTACCAGCATATGATGTCATACAAGGGACCGAAAGCGATTATGGCCATTTCTGCCGGTATCGCCATATTGGTTGATCTCGGTATTGGCCTGACCCCGGAAGCGAGGGAGAGCTTTCGGGTTGCCATGTACGGCAGTGGGGTGTTACCGCATCGCAAGCGGCAGGAACTCAAAGCGCTTTACCCCAATATCACTATCCTCAGTTACTTTGCCACGGTTCAAAATGAAGCCATCGGTTTACAGCTAACGCCGCAATCGCCTTATTTGAGCGCAGTGCCAGGCCTGCATCTGGTCGAGGTGGTCGATGAGCAGGGGCGTTGGGTCGCCGAAGGGGAGGAAGGCGAATTGGTTGTTACCCGTCTGCATGCCCATGAAACGCCGTTTTTAAGGTTTAAATCAGGGGATCGGGTGATCCGTCGGCCCAATTTGGGTGGGCCGGGATTGAAAACCCAACAATTTGAATTCCTGGGTCGCAGTGGTGATGTGATTCATCTTGGTGATACGCAATTTCCTGCTTCCCCGGTTTATGCCGCCTTGTGTCACGGATTAAAAGCAGCGGGTATTTTTGACCTGGAAACCCAGGCGCATGAAATTCAATTTTTAAATAACCGAAAAACAAAAACCTTATTGTTAATAGCGTCGGTAGACAACGCTGATAATTTGGCGCCACAAATGAAAAACAGGCTTGATCCCGAAGGAATAAAACATTTGTTTTTCGGTGCTTTACCGAGTGCATTGTCAATATTCAACAGAGGGGAGGCGAATACCGGTTATCTCGACAATACAGGATACTGTTTTGACATTAAATTGGTTAACCGATGGTCCGATGAAATTTTCAGAACACCATTAGGGAAAGTGCCTTTTGTCAGGGATGTATTTTAATGCAGTTTTTAACTTTATCAGGAGAACAATGATGAAATCAAAAATAACTATCTTTTGTGTTACCGATGTCATAGAGGCACTTTCAGGTGGAACGCTATTAAATGGCAACCTCTGCATGATGGATAACAGTCCTTATTCTAGCCTGGATCAGGGAACGGCTGATTTATGTACGCTGTGTTCCCCAGGGCAGACCATCTATTGGCATATGGTGGCGCTCGACCTGCAGACGCCTGTTGCCATCCGGCGAATTTCTTTTATAGGACCTGATGGCTATAGCCTTGAAGAAACCTCAACAGACCGGGTGAATGCTGAAGGTGACACTATTCACCTAAATGTCTGGGAGGGCATTGTGCCTTACTGGATGGTGCCGGGTGTTGAGTATAAATACCACCTGGAGTTGCAGATGTATGGGGGGGTTAACAGCATTATGTCTGTCGATACACCGTCTTTGAAATGTATTAAGGCGTAGGCCTGAAACATACCGTCAGTACAGTATTTTAGTATTTTTAGTAGCAACACAATTTTAATTGAGGAGGAAAGGCTATGAGCCAACAACTCGGCGTCGTCGTAATGATCGATGTGGAAGCCGCAATCGAGGCCAACACATTAAAAAACAACACCTACATGTTCGACAATATGAAATTACAGGGGTCTGAAGCCCTGGGAACCGATGCCTTGGTTTCCAGGCTTAATGGCAGCCACTGGCTAGATGGAAGCATGGCAAATGAACAGATATTAAATTGGGTACCCGTGGCGCTTGGTTCTATTCCGCCAACCATGCCTAAAAGCTTTCTTGCCGATAAATCAAAACACAGCGATCTTAGAGCAATTAACGAAATTAAAGCACTGGCAGACAGGGTTGAAAGCACCGAAGAAAATAGATTTGCCGATACAGCCTCCATTCTGGAGGAACTGAAAAGAATTACCGCCAATACCGGTATCAAGACCAAACGCAAAAATAAGTACCAGGGTACCAAACGTGATCTTGGTACTGCCGGGCAAAAGATTATTGATGTCACCGGCGAACTGGTCAGTGACATCCAGACATCGATGCCTGAGGTCAGTTCCATAAGCCCGATCATTACCGATATTACCGGTGAAGCCGTGGATAAAAAAGTCATGTATGTGGCTGAATATGGCTCTCCCGAACTGGTAACCGATGGCTGGTATTGGTGTGGTTCTGTGGATTCATCGAAAACCGGAACCTATGCCTACACCATGCATATCCAGTTACACCAACTCTCCTGGATCGATGAAGAATGGATTTGGGTACCGGTAGATATGAGTATCGATGCCTATATCAATGTTACCAATAATCCCAAGGTCAACGGGTTTACCCATGCAGACAAGGGCATGCTCCCTATTATGTAAGCAAGTCCTCAACGGTAAAACACACATAGTGACCCATCCCCATTATCCCTTTTGATGAGATACAAACGTCTGTTTTATGGGGTGAATTGTAATAAATATTATTGGAGAAACGATCATGAAAAAAAAAGCAGTAAAGAAAACGAGTGTAAAAACCATCACGATAATCACAGTGATTGATGTGGTGGGTACCTTGGCGACTGATAGCCTGAGTGGGCAAATTTACCTGGCGGACAATAATAAGGTAAATGGCTCCACAGGCCAGGGGACTGAGCATATAAGAACGGTAGTGGAGAAAGGCGACAGGTTGGTTTGGATTGTCGGGCCTCTGGAGTCTGAAGCTTACGCGGCCATCGACGATGTAGTCATAGACAGCGATTATTGCGATGTAAAAAAGAGTATCTATGAAGGCACCGATATTGCCTATTGGTCCGGCATTGTTAAACAGCCTGTCGATATTGTTCCCTATTGTATTAGTTATAAAGTGGGCACCCGTGATGAACCGATAGTTTCGGCACCGACTTTCTCCCTTGTGGGCAGAGGGTCATAAACACGTTAAACGCGTATCAATTTTATATCTCTATTTTTTTGCTAACGCAGGTGAGTCGCTATCACGGTTCACCGTAATCTGTAACGGAGAGTATCATGTTAAATTCTACCAAGATAAAAAAGCAGAACCCAGGCCAACTTAATTCTGTCCAGTTAAATATTGTTACCGTGCTGGATATTGACAAAGCGGTGGCCACTGAAACGGTTGAAAACAGTATTTATATGATGGATAACAGTGTCGGCGGAACTGGCCAGGGCACGGGTCATTTGCAAACTGTCTGTAAGCAGGGGCAGATTATTAATTTTATTATTTATGCCGTTGATATGGAAAAACGGCCTGACGGTACTTGGCCGCCTATGGCCAAGCTTAATAATATTGTGTTTCTTGACGATGATAAAGGCGACCATGAGGATGTTGCGGAAGTCAAGATTATGACTGAGTTCAAGATTTATGGTGGCCCCGACAGGGTGCGTTCACCCTATACGCCGGTGTACTACTACTGGGCGGGGATGGTGTTGAGTGATTTGCCGCCCGGTATTTACAATTATCGGTTTGTGTTGGAGTTAGACCAGGAAGGAAAAAAAGAGAAAATGTATTTGAATACTGTTGAAAAACCTTCTCTGAAGGTGATTCCGGTGTAGGTTCAATACCGCTACTTCAGCCTGGTGAAGAACTAAAATAACGTTAAAATTCATATAGATGGGGAACGTTAGGTTTCCTTTTGAAGTATCGCTTGTAAGCGACAAAACACACAAGTGCTTCAATGACGTCATTTTTCGTCAGAATGTCGGCCCACCCTCAGATAGGTCGCATGCGCCGTAGCCTAGCGGCAGCCTGTTCTCATTTATTATAGAAAGAATGTGACTGAGTATCATTGAAACTCGCCAATAACAGAGGGTTTCACCATGCAACAAAAAGGCTCATGCAAAATTCTTTCCACCGGTGTTTATTTGCCAAGTAACCGTGTCAAGCCAAGTGATATGGTTAGCGAAGTCAATGCCACACAATATGGTATCGCAGATACATTTATCGAAGACAGTCTAGGTATACTCGAAGTGCGCCACGCCGATACCGAAAAGCCCAGTGATATGGCAATTGTCGCATCGCATGAAGCACTCGCCAAGACAGATATTAACTTCGATCATATTGATTTGATCGTGTTCTGCGGGATAGAGGGTGATTACGCCGAACCCTCCACCGCACACTACGTACAACATGCTTTGGGTCTTAAAGGTATTTGCTTTGACGTATCAAACGCTTGCCTGGGGTTTGCTACGGGTATCCAGGTCGCCAACGACATGATTGCCTGTGGCTCTGTGCGTTACGCGCTCGTTTGCACGGGAGAGCGATCCAGTTCTATAAGCAAAGCAGCGATTAACCTGCTATTATCAAGAAATAATGTTGACCTATTTCGCAACACTATTGGTGCTTTTAGCGTAGGTGATGTTGGCGGTGCCGTAGTGTTAGGGCCATCACAAGACCAAAAGGGTATTATATCGTTCAGAAGCAGGTCTGTTGGGCGACATGCTGATCTTTGTTACTACAAAATAGTAGGGGATGTGGTTGACGGCAAAATGTATATGGGCCGTATATCACGCGAAATTATTGCTATGCATAAAAGTATTTATCACAATACCCTGGATGATTTGGATTGGTCTCCCGATGATATCGATATTTGCATTACCCACCAAGTAGGCCAACGACCGTTTCAACGCTTACGTGAAACCTTTGGCTTGGATCAAACCAAGATGACGCAAACCTATCACCATTATGGCAATTTAACCTCTGGTACTTTTGCTGCCAATATTTGCCAAGCGATTGATTACGGCATGGCAAAGGCAAGCAGCAAAGTTTTTGTAGCCCTGACCGGCAGTGGGCTATCGGTGACACAGATAGGCGTCGTTTTATGAGTACATGGTAAATGCTTTATGCCTATTTGACAGTGTTACTTTTGTCAGTCTGCATAAAATGTTATGCGGCGCGGCGGCTCTATCTGAGCCGCCCATCCACTGCAAAGTCTATGTGCGCGCTATTACTAGCGTGGTCATTCGGACAGGCAGTACTCGAAGCGTATATGTTCTACGCCGCCCAAAACCCCACTGATCACGATACAAAAACCATCTTAAAAAGTTATTACGTGCTCATCGTCATGTACGTTGCGTTGCTGCCTAATATTTGTTTTGTAGCCATTAAGCAAAGCTACCCGGCAATCTCTTTTTATACCTCGCTTTTGGTGGCCATAGTATTGGCTATCTACTGTGCGATGACAGACTATATCGTACTGGATGCCAAAGTGATTGGCGATATTATTACCCGTATTCCGGGTCCCTATTACTTTGTCTTTAGCTTACTAATTATAGGGATGCTCGTTACAATCGTGGCAATACCTTCAATAATTTACCGCCAAAGCAACAGTGAAATAGAACGCGCCAAATGCGCCAATATTTTATCGGGCGCTTTGATTACATCGATAACCACACTGATTATCATGGTCTGTATGCGACTTGGTCTGGGTATTAATGCTATGGCTGTCGTACCGTTAGTACTATCCATTCTCCTACTAACCGTCACAGAGTGCATACAACCCGACAGTGTGCTCGATATTCGGGCTTATTTGCCCTGGACTCAAAAGGCAAAAGCTCTTCGCTATTTGAACCGGCGCTTTATACATATTGATACTGATGTCCCCATTGATTGCAAACTCCTAAAGAAGGAGTTTCAAGATCAACTCATTCTGATGGCAAGTCAGGTTTTCCTGAAACAATCTGAGGCAGCCAGATGGCTAGGTATTTCTGAGTCAAAATTCAGTCGGGATTTAGGGCGAATTAAAAACTCGAATTAAGAATACGTATCGCATTTTTGTAAGATCTTATGGTCGCACTTTACCGAAAGGATAAACGCCGTGGATACGTCCGGGTGAAATAAATCACTCATGAATTGTGCTAGTGGTTTATATGGTCAGGCATTTTTTGCTCAATGGCCTGGGTGTAACGCAATGCTATTGTTTCCTGGATCTGTAAGAGGCTGGCAGCGGCGTTGCCCATTGTCTGGCATGTTTGTGGGTCTTTTGTTAATCGCAGTATTTCCTGGCTGAGTTGGTGGGTGTGCTGTAATTGAATGGCACCACCTGCTGTAATCATTGCCTGTGTTTCATCTTTAAAATTCTCCATATGTGGCCCGCAGAGCACGGCCTTGCAGGCCCGTGCAGGTTCCAGTAGGTTGTGCCCCCCACGTGGGATCAATGACCCCCCGATAAACACCCAGCGGGCATGGGCAATCAGGTGCTGCAATTCACCGAGTGTGTCGGCGAGGTAGACCCGCGTATCCGGGGTGATCGGCTCCCCCCGGCTGCGACACGCGAGCGGTATGCCCATTGCACGCAGGTGTTTGGCGATTGAAACGCCTCTGTGTGGGTGGCGCGGGGCGATAACCAGCAGGGTGTCGTTGAGCGCTAACGGTATCCAGGCGTCGATCAGTTGCCGCTCTTCATCGTGGTGGGTCGATGCGGCCAGTACATACGGTTGACCGATCAGGTCACGTGCCTCTGATACCCCTGCCAGTGGTGGCGCAAATTTGAGGTTACCAATCACTTCTATTGTATCCTGCCTGGCGCCAAGCTGACGGTATCGACTGGCGTCGGTCTCGCTGCGTGCGAGTATGGCTGTGGTGTTAGTCAGGCAGTGACGGTAGGCCGATTGTAGCCACTGGCCTGCCCGCAGGGTGCGGGACGACAAACGCGCATTGGCGATAAGTAGGGGAATGCCCCGGCTGCGTACCGCAGAAAACAGGTTTGGCCATAGCTCGGTTTCCATGATGATGGCAATACGGGGGTTGGCCGCCATTAGCAGGCGCTCCACCATCGATGGGGCATCCAGCGGCAGGTAGCAATGTGTCACACCGGCCAGTGTCTGCCGCTGGAACACTGCCGCGCCGGTCGCGGTGGTGGTGGTGAGCAGTACAGGTGTATTGGGGTGGCGTTGTTGCAGTGGCGCAATCAACGGTAGCGCTGTATTCAGTTCACCGACGGAGGCGCAGTGTATCCATAGGCTTTGCTGCAATACCGGGCAGGTTAACCCCAGGCGCTGTAATAGGTAGCGCGTGCTTTTCCCCTTTATTGCCTGCCAGGCGGTGTATACCAGCAAGGCAGGCATCAATAAGGCCAGCCGCAATCGATAGCCAGGAGGTGGCTTGAGAGTGGTCATGTATACCAGTCACCGCGTGAGGTATCAAAGCGCTTAAAGCGTTTATGCAGCCAAAAGTATTGTTCCGGGTGCTGGCGAATATGTGCCTCAAATGTGTCGTTAATGCGCTGGGTGTCGTCAATAAGTGAGGTGCCGGGGAAGTGCGCCAGTGGCGGAAATATCTGTAGGCGATACCGGCAGCCGGTGCCAATCCGGGTGGGGAGATAAGGGATTACTCTGGCGCCTGTCAGTTTTGCCATACGTGCCGCCGCGTTGGCCGTTAGCACTTTCTGTGCAAAGAATGTAGTGGCCATTCCACCGCTATTGAACCCTACGTGCTGGTCTGGTGAATACCAGACACAAGCACCCTCGCGCAAACGGCGCACCATGTGTCGAATGCTGCGGTTGTCGATCATGTTTTCAAAACAGGTATTGCGCCGATTGAGTAGAAAAGCGGCAAATAGTGGGTTTCTGGGGGGGTCGTAGTTGGCATCCATTGGCATTTTACAGGCAATCAGGTTAGCGCCGAGTTCCAGTGTGGTGAAGTGTGCCTGCAACAGAATCACGCCAACGCCATTTTTACGGGCTGTCTGTAGGTGTTGTATGCCCTCAATGGTGCAGTGGCGCAGCAAGAAACCGGGTGGGCGAAACCACAGTGAGGCCATTTCAAACACGCTCATACCGAAGCAGCGAAACGCCTCGCGTGCCAACGCACGCTTTTCATCCGTGGTTTTTTCCGGGAAACACAGATCGAGGTTGATGCGTACAATAGCGCGCCGCTTGCGGTGCAGGCGGTACAAGGTGTCACCGAGCCAGCGCCCCAGGCGCAGTTGTTGCGGCAGGGGCAGGCGGGAGGCTAACCACAACCCGCCAAATAATAGCCAGGTTGGCCAAAAGCGTGGTGTGAGGTAGCGATAGGGGTAAAAGGGTGGTTGTGAAGCGGGCATAAGCGGTATTTAGGCTTAAGTGTGACGGATCAGTGCTAAAACATCCCGAAACGCCGGGTGTGTGGCATCACCCACCCATTCAAAGATAACAGATTCACTGTGGCTGATACTGACCCCCGCTGCACTCAGGCGGGCCAGTGCATTGTCGTATTGGCAGGGGTGGCGCGAGCACACGGCATCAGCCACGACAAACACCTCGAACCCGTTATGCTGCAGTTGCAATGCGCTCTGCAATACACACACATGCGTTTCAGCGCCACAGATAACCACCTGGTGGCGGTCAGTCATCGATAGTAATGTGTCAAATGCAGCGACCCCCGGCAACGGGAAAGCGGTTTTTTCGATGCGATCACACGTGGGTGGGCAGTGCGCTAATACGGCGGGTTCGGTGTGGCCAAGGCTATCGGGGCAATGCTCACTTATCACTGTGGGGATTTCCAGCAGTGCCGCTGCATCCATCAGCCGGTTGACGCTATCGATTGTTGTGGCACCGCTTTCAGCGGGCATTGCCGCCATTAAGCGGGTCTGTATATCGATCACTACCAGCCGTGAATCTTCAGCCCGGCACAAGCCGGTACGGGCTGGTTTCATTGAACCAGCCAGTTGTTAACCTGTTCGATATCGGCGGCAACGAGTGTACCTGCCGCCTGTTTCAACCGGAGTGTGTTGAGGATAAAGTCATAACGCGCCCTGAGATAGTTGGCTTGCGCACGGTAGGTTTCCTGCAATGCGCTCAGTACTTCAACGGCGGTACGGGTGCCGACATCAAACCCCGCTTGGGTGGCCTCGGCACCGCTTTGTGTGGAAATCAGTGCCTGTTGCAAGGCGCGAACCCGGCTTATATCGGCCAGCACACTGCGGTAGGCATCGCGGGTTTGTTGTTCGGTGGTGCGCCGTTGGCTATCGAATTGCTGGCGGGACAGCTCGAAGCTGGCATTCGCCTGGCGCACCCGCGAGCTGATAAGCCCGCCCGTATAGAGTGGTATGCTGACTTGTATGCGCAGTTGCGTGGTTTCGGCATCGCCCGTTAAACCATCGCTGTTGCTATTGGTGTAGCTGCCAACCAGTTCGGTGTTCGGCAGGTGTGCCGCACGCTCCAGCGCAATCGATTTTTTGGCAATTTCGCTGGCCAGTTGTGCCACTAATAATTGTGGACTGCTTTGTTTAGCCAGGTCCACCCAGTGCTCGATATTATTCGGGTCGGGGGCGATCAGGGGCGATGCCTCATCCAGGCGGGACCACGCCTGTGGGTAGTGCCCGGTGAGCACCCGCAGTGCTTCGCGGGCAGTGGCCAGTTGGTTGTCGGCCGCAATTTCCTGCGCTACGGCAAGATCGTACTGTGATTTCGCCTCTTTGACATCGGTGATGGCAATCAGGCCCACCTCGAAACGGCGCTCTGCCTGTTCAAGCTGACGCTGGATAGCCTCTTTGTCTGAGCGGGTGAAATCGAGGTTGTCCTGTGCGGCGAGTAACGCGAAATAGCCCTCTGCACTGCGCAATAACAATGACTGCCGGGCCACAATATACGTGGCTTTAGCCTGTTCAACCTGTAGTTCTGCCCGAGACAAAGTGATGTAATTTGACCGTCTGTAGAGGGTTTGCGTCAGCCTGAGGTTCAGTTCGCTACTGGTAAAGCTATCGAATTGATCATTGTCATTATTGGTGCGGGCGGCGTTGGCAGTCAGGTTGATTTGTGGCAGTAAGACGGCGCGGGCCTGGGGGCGGGCTTCAATCGCTGCTAACTGTTGGTATTCAGCCGCCAGAAAAACGGGATCGTTTTGCAGGGCCGCACGATAGGTTGCCAATAAGTCATGGGTTGTTGAGTCGGCATGGGCCGTGGTGCCAATAACTGTTAACAATGCCAGAGAAAGGAGTGTATGAGAAAGGGGTGATGACATTAAAGTATCCTGATTGAGTCCGTGGAGAAGGAGAGCCTGTATCGCGCTATCTATTGCTATGGTAAGTGCCAGGGGGAGTCACATCCTGTATTGGGGTTAGAAAACAAATCGGTCTGGTTCGGCGGTATTTTCCAGGCAACTGGTGCGGGTTTCAAACAGGCTTTCCGTGTGCCATTGATCCTGGCTTGTGCGGGTGACCAGCACGGCTTCCATGATGGGCTGCCGCTTATCCCCAACAATGGCAAACAAACGACCACCGATGGTCAGTTGCTGTCGATAGAGAGCGGGCACTGACGGCACTGCACCCGAGATAACGATGGCATCGAAGCGTGATCCGGGCGCCCAGCTTTCACAGGCGTTACCCGTTTCCAGGGTGACATTGCCAATTGACAGCGCGGCCAGCCGCTGGGCAGCGGTTTGCGTAAAGGCATCGACTATATCGACACTGAGCACGCTGTGGCTTAGCTTTGCCAGACACGCCGTGAGGTAGGCGCTGCCCGTGCCGATATGCAGTACCGATTCCCCTCCCTGCAATGCGAGTGCCTGCAACAGGCGCCCCTCGACATTGGGGTTGAGCATGGCCTGCCCATGCCCCAGAGTGATAGCGGTATCTGTGTAGGCGAGGTTGGCGTGTTGCGCTTCGACAAACTGATCACGCGGTATATCGGCCATTACATCGAGTACTTTCTGATCGAGCACATTCCACGGGCGGATCTGCTGTTCAATCATATTGTCGCGGGCCTGATCGAGGTTCATAGTAACGGCTAACCTGTTGTGAGCTATCTAGAGATTATATCTTTAAACGATGGAAAGTGTTGAATCCAACCAATAATTCGGTGGTTATTTGTACTCAGACACCCACCCAAGTGCGCTAACATAGGTGGGTTAATCGATAATCCTAAATTCCGCAGTAGATTCAACTGAGGAATTTAGGATAATAAAACGGGGAGGGGAATGGCTGTGTTTCGATTTATGCCCATGTTGGGTTTTGTCTGGTTGGCTTATTAACGCCTTATGCTGACCACCGGCATCGGTAAAACGCTCAGTTATGGCCTGGCACTGATAACGCTGCCATCGGGGGGCAACGGGCCGATCAGTGTCGGCGAGCTATTCATGGCGCGATCCGGGGTTTGGCAACAATCCTAATATCTGACGATCATCTACCGGGTATTGATGCACCGGTTTTTGTCCGCGTTTCCAGCCGGGCGAAATATGCCCGGCTGAATATCTCCCGGCGCGGCTTGGAGGTGGTTGTTCCCCGTCGCTTTAGCCAGCGTCGGATCGATAAGTTACTGCACGAGCAGCGGGATTGGATCGATAAGGCAGTCGCGCAGGTACGTAGGCAGTTCGGTGAATTTTCCGGCTTGTCAGTGCCGCCGCTGCCCACCTCGATGGCGTTGCGTGCTATGGGTGCGTGCCTGACCATTCACTGTACCGCCGGATCGATGGATAAGGCCCACTTACGGGGTGAGGGAGATACGCTTTTCATCGACTACCCGGTGTCGGCAGAGCACACCGTTTTTGATATTTTGCGCCGCTATCTCAAGCAGCGCGCGCGCCCGTTTTTTTCCCAACAACTCACCCGTTTAAGCGCATCGACCAGGCTTCCTTATTCGAAATTGTGCGTGCGTGGGCAACGCACCCGCTGGGGCAGCTATTCGCACGCGGGAACGGTCAACCTAAACTATAAATTGCTGTTTTTGCCCCCTGAGCTGGTTGAGCACGTACTGCTGCACGAGCTGTGTCATGCGCGCTATATGGATCACTCGGCAGGGTTTTGGGCATTGCTGGAATCGTTTGATCCAGCCACTGAAACGCGCCGTCAGGCGCTGCGTGAGGCCGATTGCTTTATTCCTGGCTGGGCTGAGTTTGAAGGGTGAAGTGCGCTTTATACGTGTTTTATTTTTTTTAGCAGGGCCTGGGCGGCTTTGCCACGGTGGCTTAGGGTGTTTTTTTGTTCCGGGGTTAGGCGGGCTGCGCTGCAGTCGCGCTCGGGAACGTAAAATAATGGATCGTAGCCAAAGCCGTTTTCACCGTCAGCCTGGTCGAGGATGCGCCCTTCCCAACTGCCTTCGCTGATGAGCGGGGATGGATCGTATGCGTGGCGCATAAATACCATGACGCAGCGAAACCGCGCACGGCGCTGCGCACCCTGAAAACCTGCCAGTTCAATCAACAGTTTGCTGTTATTGGCGGCATCGTTGCCGTGTTCACCGGCAAAGCGCGCCGAGTGGATGCCCGGCGCCCCCTGTAGAACATCCACCTCCAGGCCTGAGTCGTCGGCGATAGCGGGCAGGCCACTGTGGGCCGCTGCATTGCGCGCCTTGATAATCGCGTTTTCGACGAAGCTTAATCCGTCTTCAATGGCATCTGCCGTATTAAATTCAGACTGCGCGACAACCGCCATCGAGAGCGGCGCCAACAGTGCCTGCATTTCGCGCAATTTTCCCGCATTGCCCGTGGCGAGAACGATTTTCACGTTTTTCAAGCGATTGACTGGGGGGCAAGTGCCGCCTGTTGCAGGGCGATGATCTCACTGATCCCCTGGCGCGCCAGGTCCAGCATACGGTTTAACTCATCACCGCTGAACGCGTGGCCCTCTGCGGTGCCCTGTAATTCGATAAAGCCGCCCATTTCATTCATAACCACGTTCATATCGGTTTCTGCCTGTGAGTCTTCGGCATAATCGAGATCAAGCACCGGCTCACCGTTGTAAATACCCACCGATACGGCAGCGACTGAGCCGTGAAGAGGGTTCTTCTTTATCTGTTTTTTCCTCAATAGCGCATCGACTGCATCGCACAGTGCCAGGTAACCGCCGGTAATCGATGCCGTGCGGGTGCCGCCGTCTGCCTGGATAACATCACAATCGACCGTGATGGTGTGTTCTCCCAGTGCATTGGTGTCGATAGCCGCACGCAGCGAGCGCCCAATCAAACGCTGAATTTCCAGGGTGCGGCCACCCTGGTGGCCCGCGTTTGCCTCGCGGCGCATACGGCTGCCGGTAGAGCGCGGCAACATACCGTATTCAGCCGTTACCCAGCCACGCCCCTTGCCCTTGAGAAAATGCGGCACCCGCGATTCGACACTGGCGGTGCAGATCACCTTGGTATCGCCAAATTCCACTAACACTGAGCCTTCGGCGTGTTTGGTGTAGTGGCGGGTCAGGTTGATTGCGCGTAATTGGTCGTTATTGCGTCCACTGGGTCTCATAGATTATGTGCTCACTGCCGCCCGTTTGGGCAATTGTTGAAAAGGGCGCGCATTATAGCGGTATTGCAGGCAATGCCTACGCTGATTTGCATTGCCATATCTCCGTGCTCAATGCATTCACATTTGGCATACTAGCGTACTCGATATCAGTAGAAAAACACTATGATCATATTCGACAAATCGTTTACCCAGCAGGAATCGATCCCCGAAGCTGGTATTGAAGCGGCTATTTCGGTATTGCGCGGTGGCCGACTGCATCGCTATAACACCAACCCCGGCGAGCAGGGCGAGACCGATCTGCTGGAGCAGGCATTCGCCGGGTATATGGCGATGCCGTATTGTCTGGCGTGTGCGTCAGGTGGTTACGCCATTCATATCGCACTGCGCAGTGTTGGCGTACAACCCGGCGACAAGGTGCTGACCAATGCCTTTACATTGTCCCCCGTCCCTGGGGCAATCAATAATGCGGGCGGTGAAGCCGTGTTAGTCGAAACCGGCGATGACTACAAAATTGATATCGACGACCTGCGCGCCACTGCACAGGCCAGCGGCGCCCGTTTTTTTCTGCTCTCGCATATGCGTGGCCATATCGCTGATATGGATGCCATTGCCTCGCTGTGCAGGGCTCACAACATTGTGCTAATCGAAGACTGCGCCCACACCATGGGTGCGCGCTGGCGTGGCAAACTCAGCGGTAGCTTTGGCAAAGTGGCCTGTTTTAGCACCCAAACCTACAAGCACATCAACTCCGGGGAAGGGGGCTTGTTGGTCACCGATGATGAAGAAGTGATCAAACGCGCCATCATTTACTCCGGTTCTTATATGCTCTATGGCGAGCACACTGCGGCACCGGAGGCCGATGCGTTTGCCGATATGCGCCTGGGTACACCCAACTACAGCGGGCGCATGGATAACCTGCGGGCGGCGATTCTCCGGCCACAGCTCGCTTTGCTCGATGAACAGTGTGCGCGCTGGAATGAACGCTATTTTGCGTTAGACGCACGCTTGCGCAGCATGCCCGATGTAATGATTCCGCAGCGCCCTGCACACGAATCGTTTGTCGGTAGTTCTATTCAGTTCTCACTGCCGGGCTACTCAGAACAACAGATACGGGATTTTGTCGATGCCTGCGCGACGCGGGGCGTCTCGATAAAATGGTTTGGTGATGCCGATCCAAAAGGTTACACCAGCCGACACGACAGTTGGCAGTATATGCATAGTGATCGCACCCTCGAAAAAACCACACGACTGCTCAGCACTTTATGTGATATGCGGGTGCCGCTGACGTTTACACTGCAAGACTGTGAAGTCATCGCCGATGTTATTGTCGAATCACTTGATGAAGTATCCACACTGCGCAAAGCGTCCTAGTGCTGCGCAAGGGGAACGTACCATGATTAAAAGCATGACAGCATTCGGCCACCGGGAAGCAAACGGTGAGTGGGGCAAACTGGTGTGCGAGTTGCGCGCCGTCAACCACCGTTACCTGGAGCTTTTTGTTCGGCTGCCGGATGAGCTGCGCTCGCTGGAAATGTCGGTGCGTGAAAAAGTGGGTAAAAAAATAAAACGTGGAAAAGTGGAGTGCACGCTGCGCTACAAACCGTCAGACCTCGTTGGTGATATTGAAGTCAACCAGCAAATTGCCGCCTCTTTGTTAAATGCCTGCGAGCAAATTGCCGGGAAAATACCGAACCCGGCACCCGTCCCGGTACTCGACGTATTGCGCTGGCCGGGGGTTGTCAGTCAACAGGAGCGTGATACCGGCACCGTACAAAAAGCGGCGATAACGTTAATCGAAGAAACCCTTGCTGACTTTATTGCCACACGCGAACGTGAGGGCGCACTCACTGAAAAAATGATACTCGACCGCTGCACAACCATCGATGGTATCGTGGTGGATCAGCGCCAGCACAGGCCCACTATTGTGCAGCGTTTACAGGAGCGGCTACAGCAAAAACTCGACGAGCTAAGTGTCGAGCCGGATCAACAGCGGCTTGAACAGGAGCTGGTGTACGCCGCACAAAAACTCGACGTCGATGAAGAACTGGATCGCCTTGAGGCACATATCACCGAAGTAAAGAAAGTACTGAAGCGCGATGAGCCTGTGGGGCGGCGTTTGGATTTTCTTATGCAGGAGTTAAACCGTGAGGCCAATACACTGGGGTCGAAATCACAGGACGTGGCGACGACAGGCAGTTCGGTCGATTTAAAAGTCTTAATCGAACAAATGCGTGAGCAGGTGCAGAATATAGAGTGATGTTTCTATCAATGCGGTGAGTCACTGCCTGGCCGTGACATAGTCTACGATTTTTTTAGTGTGCCTAGGCATACGTTTTTATTGTGAAAAACGGGATACAGCTCCAAATTTACTGAATGGGGTTTCACAACAATTTGTGAAGAACCCGAAAAAACAAAGCATCCTGGCAATATCGAATTATGGATCATGCCAATTCAATAGAGAGATTTATACCATGTCAGTCGCCAAGAAATTAGCAGGCATCACGCAGGAAGAATATTTAGCGGGAGAACGCGATGGTGAAGTACGTCACGAATACATTAATGGTGACGTATACGCTATGGCTGGTGCCAAGCTGGAGCATAACCAAATAACTGGAAACGTATCGCGAGCTTTCGGCAACCATCTCGAAGGGAGTCCTTGTCAACCATTTTCATCGGATATGAAAGTACAAGTAGAAAATAACTACTATTATCCCGATGTTTTGGTTGACTGCTCCGCGTTAGAGCGGGGGAGTGTTTCAACTGAAACGCCTGTAATAATCGTTGAAGTGCTCTCAGAAAGCACACGCTATCAAGACAGGACACATAAGAAATTCGCCTATCTCTCTCTCCCAACGCTTCAAGAGTATGTTCTCATAGAGCCAGATTTTGTCGATATAGAAGTATGCCGAAGAAGTAGCAACTGGGGTTCAACGCACTACTACCTCGGTGATGCTGTCACCTTTGAGTCTATCGATTTGATTCTCTCCGTAGAAGAAATTTATTATCGCGTACAAAACGATGATATGGTTTCTTTCCTGGAAAAGCAGGCAGAAAGTACTCAATAAGGGTGTTTTTAAATGCTTATGTTATAGCTGTCTACACATAAAGAATAAATTTAAACAGGAAAGAAAACAGCTTTATTTGGGTAATAGTATTTGGCCTGTTTTCAGAAACCCATAAACTGATGGCTATGGAAAGGTGCTTCCCTCAATGGTATTGGAGTTGTATGCCCAATCCACTCTGAGTTTAGAGACAATCGTAGGCCACAAAGCTGGGCTGGCTTCTTTCGCTGCCTGAAGACGTTCATGCAGTGTATCGGCCAACGCTAACCGGCTGTTCAATTCCGGTGTTTCTGGCACAGCATACAAACCAGATGGTTTAGTCGTTAGTGTTTTTGTTAGGTAAATGTGAGGCTATCTTTTTGAAAAAGTAATAACCCTTATCTATCGCATCATCATTTTGATCCGCAGATAGAAATTGCAAATATTCAAACAAGGCATCTTTCGCTTTTTGAGCAACAAATAATTCAAAAGGTTTACTGTCGCTATCTGAGACGCTTTGATACTCTCCTAAAATGCGGTAATACGCCTGTCTTTTATCCATCTCTGAATCAATAATCGCGATGGGATAACCTTGCTGTAATAAGTGCAGGTTCATCACTAAACGTGAAGTACGACCGTTACCGTCAATAAAGGGATGAATATTGACTAATCGTTGGTGCAAATGGGCAGCCATTTCAACGGGGTGCATTTCCTCTTTATTTTCGTTATAGAAAATAAAATAGTCTTCAACCAATTTTGGCAATAAATAGGCATCAGGAAACTCGTGCCTTTTACCATCCGACTGCAAGATATATACAGGTTGCCTGCGATAATGTCCGGCATCACGGTCACGAATACCTTTGAGAATCAAGGCATGGATAGTGAGCAAAGTGCGCTCGGTAAACTGGCTGTTTCGTGCAGCATTTCCTTCAACAAAATCACGGATATAATGAATAGCATCCTGATGATTAATCGCCTCTAAATGATCATTCAAAGGCTTTCCACCAATGGTTAAGCCTTTTTCAATGACATGCAGCGTCTCATCCAAAGTCAGCGAGTTACCCTCGATACGATTGGATTCATAGGTGTACTGAATATCCCATAATGCTTCCATATCCATGATGGTTTCAGGTGCGATAGGGTGAAAGCTATCGAGGCAATGTTTTAGTTCGCTAAGTTGACTATACAGCGTTGGTAGATCATCTGTTTCTGGCCATACAGTGGTCAAATTAAATTTGGCATTGAGTTGATTGTTCTTTTCCATGATCGCATGAAGTGAAGATTTAAACGTTTTCTTGATACCAGCAAGCGCCTGTTGCTCCTCTGGAGTAACAGGTATCAAAAGATTTGGCTTGTTCTTCTGATTGATCATTGGCAGTACTTAAAAGTTGATATAAACCCATTTTATTCAAAATCTGCCAATGTCAAACCTTTAGGGGGATTGAAGGGGAAATTTTTGGTAAAATACCCCTCGCGGGTTCCAAGGGCTGGCCTTTGGCAAGATGCAAGTTCGCTCGGTCTTCTGCCTGATTTTCACTGTGTGAAGATTAGGTGAAGACCCGGACAGTTTACGCTGTTCGTTACGAACTTGCACCCTGTTAGTGGTGAGGTTTCTCGATTTAAGTTGCCTAAAGGTTTTGTTTTTTTCCTTAGAACGCCTCCCAGCGGTTTATTTAGTCACCTTCGTAGGTGAGGGTATTTTTTGACATGAACGGTAAATTTGAAATTTTCCTTGAGCTTCGCCCTATAGAAGAGACACTATGGGATATTGCAAATTTATATGAAGGAGGATTTGACCATCTTTTGTGGGGTCGAGTCGATATCAAATTAAATAATATGTCATTGTATATTTATTCTGAGCAAGGTAGAAGAAAATGGCCAGATGTTATAGGTGAGCGGTCTGGTGTATTTTGTGATATCTATCAATATATGGATGATTTTATCGAATCTGTTAGCAGGCAGGCCGTAGCATTAGACGGTAGGGAGAAAGAAATAATTGAAGGAGCTTCGACATATAGAGAAATTTTACAGGAATTAAGTGGAGATTATGAGAAAGACTATTGGTCTGACTCAAGAGAGTTTTATACAACTGCATTAAATAAAAATAATGAGGATGGGGTCATATTATGGGATTTAAATGTCGCATATCGTGTTTTTAGGATAGAGGGTTATATGTATATTTTTTGGGATACAACTTCTGATAATAACTCTATAGATGATAATTATATTTATCCGTGGGCAGATTTTAAAGGAAAAATCGTTATTTCGTTGTGGGATTATATAAAATCGATAGAGGATCAACTTAGGAAGCTAAGAATCGATTATGAAAATCAATTGCAATGCCTTTCTTCGTTAGACTTTAGTGATTCTATGCGTCGATCCTGGGAGGCTTTTGATGAAATTTCTTCAAGATGTCTCGATAGAGGGCTTTTTTTTCATTGGAATCGGTTGAAAACTAAGCTACAAAACGAAACCTAATTGCTACATGTAGCGTGCCATTTTATGATCGCATAAATTCCCAAATCACTTATCATAATATTTTTCATTTTCCCGACATTTTTGCCACACTCTGATCATAACAAAAAATATTTTTACCATATTAAAACCTGACACTTTACCCATCTATATCATACCTGCACGATAACCTCGGCTGACCACGATACTCTCGTAGGTTGCTCTTTATGATGTCATGGGTTAATTGTAGCGTGCCACATTGCCGTTATAAAACCTTGATGCTACTACGATCAGAATGTGGTTGAAAAAAAGATGGTTTGTACAACAGCAGTTTGGTAAATCACAGCAATAGGTAAATCTTCCCCGCAAAGTAGCTGTATACTGCTGTCAGACAACTTGTCTCTAATACTTGATATTTCTCTGTCGAAACCGGGGGTTCGATTCCCCCCGGTGATTATCCGATTGTGAATTTTTTTAAAACTTTGAACTGAATTCTGTTTATTGGCTTTGGTTGGAAAGGTTAATACTAATCATCTCGATAATATTACCTGAATACAGGCCGCATGTAGAACTTATATGCCTAAGACCGATGGTTTTTCCCGAGATATGTGCCGCTAAAAGAGTGGAGTATTTACCCTCAAATATTGGGTCACTTATATGTAGTGTCCATCTGGCCCCGGTGCTTTATGTTATCGGACCCACCACGGATGACCCAACGGTTCGCACGGTGAGTTTTGCTGTGGCCAGTGCGTTGTTGATAGCCAATCCTGTATTTTCGGCAAATACTGTTGTCAGTACGACCATAATAGAACTGGGTCTGGCAATCTCAACGACGTTAGGTGCGACTGGAGCAGCGGTAGCCAATGGTGCTTTGGTGGGGTTTGTGAACGGCTATTTCGCCAGCGGTGGTGGTTTTGGTGCGGCGCTTCAGGGAGGGATTATTGGTGGTGTGAGTGGAGGGGTTACGGATCAAATAGGTCATGGTGGCATTTTTACTGGAGAGAATGCGTGGTTTTCGCAGGCGTTGGCGCATGGAGTTTTTCAGGGATTGATTAGTGAAATTCAGGGAGGGGAGTTTCAGGCGGGGCTTGCCAGTGGGTTTGTTGCGAAGGTTGGGGGGCATTATTTAGAAGGAACTGCACTGGATAATGTTGCTGGTGTGTCGATTTTGGGTGGACTGGCGAGTAAGGCGGCTGGAGGGGATTTTTTGCAGGGGGCTATTCAGGCGGCTTTTGTTTATATGTACAATGATCAACAGGTTGCACAACAGGAAAGCTTAACAAATCCGACCGGGGGAACTATTCGTTCCGATAGTGAAGGTGATGGTAACTATGGCGCTCCTAGAGGAAACAGGAGCCACCGAGGTATAGATATAACTAGCGTTGATGGACAAGGTGTTGTTTCGCCCGCTGATGGCACAGCGGTTAACTTTACTGGTGCTACGACAGGTTATCCAATCGTTGATATAACACCGTCAGACCAGTCTCTTAATATTGATCTGATTAGGATTTTGTATGTTGGGCCAAGTAGTACAAACTCAGGCGGTAGGTATAACGTTTCCCAAGGAGGGTTGATAGGCAATTCTGTAAATCTACAAGGGCTTGGCTATTCAAATGGAGTAACACCACACGTCCACATACAAATTCAAAGTGGTGGGCAATGGGTTGACCCAACACCATATTTTTTCCCCAGTGGGCCCTAAAGATGATTAGATCAATTATTTTTATTTTCGTAGTGCTACTAAATGGTGTAAGCGGCTGTAGCCATGCCGATGACTCTGTGTATGGTCATTGGCGCTATGTTGGTACTGTTGGTAAAAGCATAGCGATAGAATGTCCTGACGTTTTAGTTCTAGAATCTGTTAGTTCGTATTATGTTTTAAATGATTGTTATGGTTCGGATGTAGAAAGACCGATAACGGAGTACGGTGTATGGACGTTCGATAAAAATTCTAGCAAAATAATTTTATCTGAGCGTACCTTTAAGGATAACTATCATTTAATCAATAGTGCTTCTTCATTAGGGTTAAAAATATTAAAACTAACGAATAAAGAAATGATTCTTTTACCTGATTTAGACGATAAACTTGGTGAAGTATACGAAAGGCTACCCAATAAGCGATGAGTGGTCGCTGATGACCTTTGCTTACGATGCCTGTTGTTACTCTGTTGCACAACAGGAAAGCTTAACAAATCCGACCGGGGGAACTATTCGTTCCGATAGTGAAGGTGATGGTAACTATGGCGCTCCTAAGAATCAAAAGGGGTCAAGGCAGTTATTTCCCATATTTCTTGCTGGAAACCACTGTTTTTATCCGTATTAGTCGTTGTATGGTGAATAATAAGCCTGACCCCAATACCCTGATAAACCTTCACTTAATCGCTGTACAGCGAGTGTGTTGACAGCTTGTTGGCAGGACTGATCTGCACTCATTGTTTGGTATAAAAACAGCGATAAGGTGTCTAGAGGAGGATAGCGACGCGCTCGAAAATCCGGTTGTAATTCTTCCAGTTTCGTAAGTAACTGAGAGGATGTCAGCAAGTGATAAAAGCTCAATGTATCCGAGGATTGAGCTCGGCTTTTGATGCGACGTTGAAGAATGTTGACTTTTACATTACTCTGCATGATAGCTGGTTCCTGTGGGATAAAGGGTATTTGTGTTGGCAACAAATAACCTACCATAGAACCAGCTTTTTTTGTAATTACTTCAAATACTTACAGCTTAAGGAAGTGCCATTGATATATGACCCCAATACCGCTACCTCAGCCTGGTGAAGAACTAAAATAACGTTAAAAGTCATATAGATGGGTAACGTTAGGTTTCCTTTTGAAGTATCCTTGTAAGCGACAAAACACACAAGTACTTCGCCAAAAAACCTAACGCTGACCTATTCTATGAAATTCACTATCCGACAGCAAATTAAAACGATCAAACGTGTTTTTTTTCAGTTAAACACAGGAGACTTTAATAATTTACTCTGTTCCAAGCGTCTAAACGACCTAAGCGAACTATCGGGCAGCTATCGAGACCGGGTATTCACCCCACTTGTTACACTGCGTTTATTTCTCTGGCAGGTGTTAAGTGATAATGGCAGTTGTAAAGAAACAGTCGCCCGTCTGCTAGTTGATCGTTTACAGGAAAACCTGCTTCCAAGTTCTTTTAATAGCGGTCCTTACTGTAAAGCCCGCCAACGTTTATCTCTGTCGTGGGTACTTCAGGAGGTACGTTCAATCGGTTCAACGTTACATGCCAGAGCAGGTAAAATTTGGACATGGAAAGGGTATAATGTGGTGCTTGTGGATGGAACCACTGTTCTCATGCCTGATACCCAGAAAAATCAACATAAATACCCCCAGCAACAGACTCAAAAACCGGGTTTAGGTTTTCCTATTGCTCGAATAGTCGGACTCATTTCTTTAAGTTCTGGCGCTATTATTGATTATGCAATGGGAGAGTATCAAGGAAAGGGAACAGGGGAAATGTCATTATTCAGTACCCTGATGACGTCATTAACCGCCAATGATCTATTACTGGCAGACCGCTATTACTGTACTTATGCTGTCTTAGCGGCTCTACAATCGAAAGGGGTTGCATTCGTCTCAATGAATCACGCACAAAAGAAAGCGGATTACAAAACAGGGTTAACGCTTGGTGCAAAAGATCATCTTATCGAGTGGAAAAAACCTAAAAGAAAACCGGTTTGGATGTCGCAATCAGACTTTGATCTATTGCCGAAAACCCTGACAGTTCGAGAATTTTCAGTGGATGGGACAGTCTATGTTAGCACTTTGTTGGAGGTTGATACTTACCCTAAGAAAGAGCTTTCAACACTGTATAAGGAACGTTGGAAAGTTGAATTGGATTTTCGTACAATTAAAACAGATTTGAAAATGGATATGTTGCGATGCCATTCACCCGAGATGGTTGAAAAAGAAATAGCAACAACCTTTATGGCTTATAACCTGATTCGGGGTAGCATGGCAGAGTCAGCAAAAACAGAGGGTGAAATAGCACGTCAAATAAGTTTTAAGGCAACGGTACAGCTACTGGGTATTGCTCATATTAAATTCATCCATTCAACATCCAGTATGATACAAAAAGCGTACACTTCCTTATTAAAAATGATCGCTTCAACGTTAATTGGCAGGAGAAAACGATCACCCCAACCAAGGGCAATTAAACGACGACCAAAAGCCTACCCACGGTTAACTGAACCTCGTATCAAGGCCTCTCAGAGACTAAAAGATTCATTGGGTTAAACCTGAGGTAGCGGTATTGAAGCCTGATGGGATGGACCCGCTCCCTTTGAATCGGCATCACAATGTGCCAAGATTGAGCGGTAACACAACCAATCTATTATCACCTAATAAAAGGTAGGAGCGAGTCCATGAACGAGAATATCACCCGATTGGGTATTGATCTAGCCAAAACTATTTTTCAAGTGTGTGGTGCTAATAAACACGGTAAAGTGGTGTTTAATAAAAAACTTAAACGCGATCAGCTACCGTCTTATATCGCCAATGTACCGGCCTGTGAGGTGGTGATGGAAGCGTGTGCGACGTCCAGTTATTGGTCGCAGGTTTTCACACGCTACGGCCATACCGTCAAACTCATTAACCCAGCCTATGTACGCCCTTACGTTAAAACAAACAAGAACGATGCAGCGGATGCAGAGGCCCTGTGTGAAGCAGCCTCACGTCCGAGTATGCGATTTGTTCAGCCCAAAACACCCGACCAACAAGACAGCCAATTACTCCACCGGGTGCGCAGTCGGTTAGTGTCAAAACGGACGAGTTTAAGTAATCAAATAAGAGGGTTACTGGGTGAGTATGGGCTGATTATTCCGGTAGGTATTCGCCACGTCCGCCAGCACTTGCCTGCGCTTTTAGAGGATGCTGAAAATGCCTTGTCAGCCACAGCACGTGAAGTGTTCAGTGCTTTGTATGATGAACTAGTGGAGATTGATAAACGCGTAACACACTACACAAAACGGTTAACCCAGTTGAGCAACCAGCATGAGCGCTGTCAGCAATTAAAAACACTGCCAGGTGTAGGGCCTCTGGTCGCCACTGCCTTGTTTACAGCAATGGGCGATCCGGGTTTTTATAAAAATGGGCGTGAGTTTTCCGCCTTTTTGGGTCTCGTTCCTCGTCAATATAGTTCGGGGGGCAAAACACAACTCAAAGGTATCAGTAAACGCGGGGACGAACACGTGCGCACTTTGTTGATACAGGGGGCGCAAGCGGCATTAAGTCGAATGCCTAAACACGATGATGGGCTAAGTCGTTGGGCCTGTCGTGTCAAAGCACGTCGGGGCCATTGTGTGGCGGCGGTGGCATTGGCCAATAAGCTCGCCAGAATTAGCTGGGCGGTAGCGGCTAATAATACAACTTACGTGCATAAAACAGCTTAATAACGTCGTTGAAGATTTCTTACCACGAGGTAGCGAAAGAGCAGTAAAGGGTATAACAGGTTAAACCGGCTCAGACAGAACCTGGAGGGGGTCATGGTCTTCACAGACCGATTGCTTGATGAGGTGTCTGAGCACGGTTCCCATTATGGCTCTGGACGGATAAACAAATACAATCCGTCCTATTGAGAAGCCGGATATATGACTGCTAACCTTATTTACTGTGTCTGCTCTGAACGCTAAAAAATGAATGAACGATTAAAAAATTGTTGAATTTAACTGCGGGTCCATATATGACTCCCTTGCTTTCCGTCGAATGCGGTCGACAATCCATTGGCGAGGGTGTTCATAATCACGTTGAGTCAGTGGGTCTAGCCCGCATAGAAAGGTGCGCCGTACACAATGCGATACGATGTGGTAGTAGGGGGTATCTGATAGTGAAATTTGATCTTTGCGAGGGCGGGTCATGGTCAGTTCCTTTAACGCTGGTTGGATCCCATCCTAAAAGAGAATGGGACTATCTGTCAATTATTTGATGCCTGTCCCTGGAACTCCTCTGGCAGGTGTAAGTGAGCACTACGGCTACGATAAGCCTGGATCGCCTGCAAAGCTGGCAATATAGCGATCCACAGCGGCAGTTGGCGCGCAGCTACAGCTACGATAGCCGAGGCAACATCACCCACAAGAGCGACGCGGGTTCGATGAGTTACGCGGCCAACAATCGTCTGCAAAGTCGGGTAGATCCAACCGGAGCTAATCATACCTATCTTTACGACGCCAATGGCAATATGCAGTCGGGTGACGGCAGAAGTTACACCTGGACCAGTTTTAACAAAGTGGCACGCGTCAGCCAGTCGGGCCACCAGGTCGATTACCGTTACGACAGCGAACAAAACCGCGTATCGCGTCAGGCTAATGGGCAGACCACCTACTACATCACCCCCGGTTTGGAGCTTGTGACCGAAACGGATGCCAACGGCGAGGTGATAAACCGTGCCAGACACAATATTTTTGTTGATGGTCAGGTCGTGGCTACCTACGAGAAGACGCTGGTGGGCACGACCGAAACGCCCGATAAGGTGGCCTATATTCACCGTGACGCCTTGGGTAGCGTCGATACGGTAACCGACAGCCACGGTAATGTGGTGATGCGCAATCAGTTTGTACCGTATGGTGAAAACCTGAGTGCGAACGAACCAAGCCCGGCGTTTAGACGACACGAGCTACGTGGTTACACCGGGCACGAATCGGTAGCGGAAACTGGCTTAATTAATATGAATGCGCGTCTGTATGATCCGGTCATTGGGCGGTTTATCAGTGCCGACAGCGTGGTGCCTGAACCGGGTATGGGGATGGCGTATAACCGCTATATGTATGTGTTGGGAAATCCGTTGAAGTATAATGACCCCAGCGGGCATTGGGTCGAATGGGTTGTTGCAGCAGTGTTCTATATCATTGGTTCCACTACGGATGACCCGCAAGTACGGACGGTTAGCTTTGCTGTGGCCACTGCGTTATTGATAGCGAATCCGGTATTTACCACTAGTTCTTTTGCTGGAGCAGGAGTGTCAGCAACGAGTGCAGCGGCAGCGGCAGCAGTAGCTAATGGCGCCATCGTTGGTTTTGCTAATGGGTATTTTGCCAGTGGAGGTGATTTTGGCGCAGCCTTTGAAGGGGGTATTATTGGTGGAATCACTAATGGTGTTAATTTTGCCATAAACGGTGGTAGCCTATTTGGAGTCGATGCGTTTTTTTCAAATACGATTGCGCGTGGTTTGTTTCAAGGGTTAATAGCGGAATCCCAGGGGGGGAAGTTTAAAAGAGGGTTTGTGAATGATTTGATTGGAGGAGTCGGTGGGCAATATTTGCGGGCAACCGGACTGGATAACAATATAATATTGCGTGGACTGTTAAGCAAGGCGGCTGGTGGAAGCTTTATATCAGGGGCAGTTCAGGGGGCTATTTCTTTCTTAAATGGCTATACTTCTTCAGCAGGTAAAATTTCTCCAAAAGATATTACGAGAGCTAAATTAGCCGATGGAGTGTATGACCCCAATTTTGGTGGTGTAGATGGTTATAGCGTTGTGAAGAGATTTGATAGAGAGGCGATTGGATTTAAAGCTGCCTTATTTGTTAAAGGGGATGATTACATACTTGCATTTTCTGAAACAGATGCGACATCGCTTGCAAATTGGAAAGCAAACTTTCTACAGGCTTTTGGGTTTGAAAGTGGACAGTACACACGAGGTATTAATGTAGCTATTGCTGTTTATAATAGATACAGCAATGTTTCTTTTACAGGACATTCACTGGGTGGTGGTATTGCATTAGCTGCATCTGTTGTAACAGGCGGACCTGCCATTGTATTTAATGCGGCTGGCGTGCATGAAAATACAGTAGCTAGGTATGCTGGGTCACTGTCTGGTGCTCCTGTTCGCTATTATTATGGTTCATTGGATATATTAAGGCTTGGTAATGCGCTAACACCAGCAAGCGTTCCCGGTAATCAACATATATCACTCGGTTTCGCTGGCCTTCACACTATGTCAGGCATTTGTGGTGCCATAGGTTGTTAGTATTTTATCAGTTTTGAATTGATGAGCTATTAGTTTTAAGAAGCTAACTTTGATGCTTTTAGATTGCCTTATATATATTAATTAACTCAAAAAATTGGGAGCTAATTATGTTGGAAAAAATATTAGTATTTTTTACTATTTTATTTTTATATGGTTGCAATAACGAAAGTGGTGTATTTGAAAAAATGAAATCATCAGAGAAACTGTCGAATCAGCAAGCAAACCTCACTGTTTTAGCTTATATGTCACTTGATACTATGTTTCCAAACAAAATAGTGCGAGCTTTGGCTAAAGCTGCGGGTGAGGGCAATCTTAGAAAGATAGACGAGTTGGTTGATTTGGGTGTCGATGTTAATTCACGGGGAAGGGTGGGGGTTACACCACTGTTTTGGGCGATGAAAAATATAAAGGGATTTACAAAACTTTTAGAACTAGGTGCGGATCCAAATATTATTTTGGATGAGAGGGATGGAGACGGAGGAAGTTTATTTGAGTGGGCTATTAGTAGTAATGATAGTAGATTTTTAATTGAAATGTTAAAACACGGAGGGAATCCAAATCTTGTATTTGGGCAGTTTAAGCATACACTGTTATTTGAAGCGGTTACTCCAGAAGGTAAGCATAATCTAGATATTTTAGTGAGTTTTGGTGCAAATATAGATGCGCAGAGATCTTCAGGGGAAACACCTATGGTATATGCAGCAGGCCTAGGGCAGTTTGATGTTGTTTATAAGCTATTGAAACTTGGTGCGGATCATTCTATTTCAAATAAATTAGGTAAAGATCTTGTTGATATGATCGAATTCAGAGAAAAGACGATGGATCCAAATAATGAGCTAACTAATTGGATGAAAAAGGTTATTCAATTTCTGAGAAAAGATAGAACAGATACCGTATTAATAAGCAAGTAATTTTTGATCATAATCGGACTTAAAAGGCACCTGATTCTTTAATACCCCGTAAATAATATGCGCCAGTTTTCTCATCGTAACCCCTATAATCACCATTTTTGGCTTGCCTGATGTCAGCAATCGCTGTTGAAGCGATTGCAAGAAAGATAGGACAGACACTATATAGAAATATGTTGTAGCGTACCATTTTCTGATCGTATAAATCCCCAAATTATCTGTCATGATATTTTTCATTTTCCCGACGTTTTTGCCACACTCTGGTCATAGCAAAAATTATTTTTACCACATTGAAAAATAGGACAGGCACTATATAGAAATATGCAGGGACATCCCGAGAAATTGGAAATAGCGCCCAGGATAGTCAAACCTGAGTTTTTTACTTACTTAGGGGTGTATTCGGTGTAATGATCCAGTTATTGAACCTTGTTTTAATGAAAAATATTTTTTCAGGTAAAACGAAAGCAACCGATTTGAATCGATTGAGAAGATCCAGAGAGTTGAAACAGTGAAACGGCTGAATGGCTACCCGGTATCAGCAGTAATTACCTTGTGAGCTAACGCTTTCCAATAACGTGATTCAAAGTTCTGGGTGTTGTTTATCCAAATTTCCTTATTAATGTTGAGTCGTTGCAATATTGACGGTAGGTCTTGAGCCATGTAACCCCGCTTGTTTTGTCGAATAGCTCTTCCTGTCCAGTCAACCAAATTTAGATACTCAGTAAAGTCTAGCGGGATGCCGGTAGAAGTGGCGTTAATGTTTTCGGAGAAATGTAGAAGTGGTTTTAATGGCACATCGAATGGCCTGGTATTCATCGTTGCTGAGGGTTTCCCCCGCCTGCATTTTTTGAATCAACAAGGAGCCTTTGTGCAGACTTAACCAGCGGTCGATAACTTCCTGATCAGTTAACGTGTCGATTTTCTCTGGATCGAGTTTAATGGTGAGGTGGTAGTGATTGCTCATAATGGCGTAGGCGCAAAGGTCAACGGCAAAGAGCGACGAGAGCAGTCGAATGCGGTCGACAATCCATTGGCGAGGGTGTTCATAATCACGTTGAGTCAGTGGGTCTAGCCTGCATAGAAAGGTGCGCCGTACACAACGCGATACGATGTGGTAGTAAGGGGTGTCTGATAGTGAAATTTGGTTTTTGCGAGGGCGGGTCATGGTCAGTTCCTTTAACGCTGGTTGGATCCCACCCTAAAAGAGAGTGGAACTATCTGTCAATTATTTGATGCCTGTCCCTGGAACTCCAGTGGTGGTGATTTTGGCGCGGCGTTTCAAGGAGGGATTATTGGTGGTGTGAGTGGAGGGGTTACTGACCAGATAGGCCATGGTGGGATTTTTAAGGGTGAAAATGCGTGGTTTTCGCAGGCGTTGGCGCATGGAGTTTTTCAGGGATTGATTAGTGAAATTCAGGGAGGGGAGTTTCAGGCGGGGCTTGCCAGTGGGTTTGTTGCGAAGGTTGGGGGGCATTATTTAGAAGGTACAGCGCTGGATAATATAGCGGGTATATCTATTTTGGGTGGTTTGGCGAGTAAGGCGGCTGGAGGGGATTTTTTGCAGGGGGCTATTCAGGCGGCTTTTGTTTATGTTTATAATGATCAAGCAGGCGGACAAAATAATGGGAAATCTAGTAATCGAGATGATAGTGACAGCTTATTAGAGGATCAAGAACCACCAAGCGCAAGTGCAAGCTGGATTACGAGGTTAAAAGCTTTTTTTGGATTGCCGGGAGGTTCTATTGGGAATGTCGCTGCAAAAGTAGGCGGCCCAGTCGTTAACACAGGTATTATGGCTTTAGATACAGATGTTGCTAAAGGCGTTTTAGCGATTAAAACTCGACAGAACTTGAATTTATGTGAAAATGTTGGTCAGTGTGTTATCCCTGATGACCGTATAGAAATAACCCAATTTTTAAGCGAATCACCTCCTAACTTAGAAGCAATAAGAAATTTATTTGTAAGGAGAGAGTGGCAATGGCAGTAGTGGAGGAATTGAAGGTATGTTAACAAATATAAAAAAAAATATATTCATTAGTTTATGCTTATTCTTCAGTTTTTTGCCAGCATGTCAGGCAAGTGATGATGGCTTGGTAGGTGTTCCAGATTTAATTGCTTCTATTTTAGAAAATAATTTATCTAATGTTAAAATATTATTAGAACATGGAGCAGATCCAAATATTACCTATGATGGTTTTTCGGCTATTCAGTACATAGTACAAAATAATCAGCTGTATTGCTCAGAAGATATGTTGCGAACCCTTCTTCAAGCTGGGGCTGAGATTGATGCTACTGATGTAGAAACAGGAATGACAGCTATTGGAGGTGCTGCGTTTCATGGAGAAGATAAATGCTTTGATTTACTAATTTCTTATGGAGCTAATCCACATATCGTAGATTCCACAGGAGCTAATGTTGTATATAAGGCCGCGTTTTTAGGTAATGTAAATATATTAAAAAAAGCTATAGAGCTAAAAATTGATTTGGATAGGCCGGTGGTGAATGGTGTCACGCCTATAATGGTAGCTTCTATGTCGGGGCACTATGAATTTGTCACTATGTTGTTAAAAAGTAAAGGTGTAAATATCTGCCACAGAGATGATTATGGGCGTACTGTACGAGATTTAGCAAAGCAAAAAAATAGACAAAAAATACTGAAAATCTTGCCTGATTGTAAAAGTAAAGAATAGAAAAGAATGGCTCTTCGAAGGGTGGTTCTTCCCCGATTTGTGTGAGGATGTAATATTCTATCCCCCTTTGCTATTGAGAGGTGTAGCGTGCCATTTTCTGATCGTATAAATTCCCAAATTATCGATCATAATATTTTTCAGTTTTCTGACATTTTTGCCACATTCTGATCATAACAAAAAATATTTTTACTATGTTAAAATCTGGCATTCTACCTATCTATATCATACCCGCACGATAACCTCGGCTGACCACGATACTCTCGCAGGTTGCCTTTTATGATGTCATTTATTAAAAGGAAAAAATTAACTATGAAAGAATAAAAGTAATTGACGGAGCATTTTCCCCGACTTCTCGTCCTCATGTTTCCTCCAGTGGAAATATATATTATCCAGACGGCTCATGTATGAGTGATTTTTCAACTGCTGATCATGCGACTAAAGCTGTGTTTATGCATGAATTGACACATGTGTATCAAAGTCAAACTGAGGCATATAGCTTGTTGAGTTTTATTTTTGATAGAAACTATGAGTATACCTTGATTCCTGGGAAGTCTTTTGGAGAGTATGGATTGGAGCAACAGGGTCAAACTGTAGAGGATTACTATTTACTGAGACACAATTTGGTTCTTCCCCGGTTTGTGTGAGGTTATAGTATTTCATCCTCCTTTGCTATTGAGAGACTCCGGTGCTATCGAGCCTTGAAGAACACTACAGCCAGCTCCTATGCCTGACAGATGACTGGTCAGTGACATCAGTTGATTTAGACCCTTCAGGGTTAAAAGTATCCATTTCGTTGGCGTTTAGCGGCAACCACGGCCCTTGCTCGCACTGTGGAGAAGTGAGTCCGTTCTATGATCACCGTTCACAAGAGCGATCCTGGAGACACCTGGATATTATGCAGTTTGAAACGCGCCTACACAGTCGCATTCCCCGAGTAAATTGTCTGGAGCATGGTGTTAAAAGTATGGTGTTACCCTGGGCAAGCAAGAGCAGTCGTTTTACGTTGTTGTTTGAATTATTTTCCATCAGGGTGTTGCAAGCCTCACGTAGCGTCGAAGAGGCGCGTAAGTTACTGGGGCTTAGCTGGAACGCAGTGGAAGCCATCAAAGCCCGCGCTGTCGAACGGGGACTTTCGCGTCGGGAATTGGTGACAATTGAGTACCTGGGTATTGATGAGAAGTCCCACCGTAAAGGGCATGACTATGTGACGCTCATCAATGATATCGATGGAGGGCGAGTATTGGATGTAGTGAAAGATCGCACCCAGGCAGCTTGTGAGGAGGCGTTGGAGGTTGCGCTGACGGATAACCAGCGAGAACAGGTGAAAGCTGTCGCTATTGATAGGTGGCCTGCGTTCATTAATGCCGTTGAGGTAAAACTGTCAGACAGTGCGATTGTTCACGACCGTTTTCATATTAGCCAACACCTGAATAAGGCGGTGGATCAGGTCCGTCGTGACGAACATAGAGACCTTTTGTCACAGGGTGATACTCGATTGAAAAAGAGTCGTTATCACTGGTTAAAAAATGAAGAAAATTTGTCTAACAAAGCAGCCGAGCACTTTGAGTCACTCAAGCATGATCAGTTATTGACAGCCCGAGCCTGGGCGATAAAAGAACTGTTTCGTGATTTTTGGACGTATAAGACAGCGGGTTGGGCAAAGCGTTTCTTTAGCGCATGGTATGCGTGGGCAATTCGGTGCCGAGACAGCATAAAGAAAGTGGCCAAGATGATAAAAACGCACATGCCGAACATATTGACATGGTTTAAGCACACAATAAGTAATGCCGTGTCAGAGGGTTTGAATTCAAAAATTCAGACGGTCAAATCGAATGCAAAAGGGTTTCGTTCGTTTGAAAGTTACCGGCGGAGTATTTTGTTTTACTGCGGAAAGCTGGATATGGAACCAGTGGCTTCACAATAATCGGGGAAGAACCCACAATTTGAGGTATAAAATCAATAACCATACCATGATCTAATATGATGTAGTAATCCCATTTTAACGGAGTCGGAGTGTGAAATCTTTTTTGATATCGTTTTTATTTGTACTGCAAGTTTTATTTTTTTCGCCTAGTTATTCTAGTTACAAAAAGCTAGAGAGTTCTTGTGGAAATATAATATATGATAAGGAGATTAAAAATTTTTTTGATCAAGGAAATTATGAAAAAATGTATAAAGCACTTCTTCCGTGTGCAATGGCAGGGCACAACCAGTCCCTTGGTTGGTTGGCATTGATATTGGCTTATGATAAAAAAAATTTATTAGGAGAAAATTTGCATAAACGTGAAATAAAAATATTGGGGATATTAAATTTTTTGGCATCAAAAGATGATGTTCTTTCAATATACATGCTTGAAGAGGTGTATAGGCTTGGTGACTTTGAAGTCGTAGAGGCGAATGCTTTTATTGCTAAATGCTGGAAAAAACTAAGTGAGAGGGAGGTTGAATACAATGAGTGTTACAATATTTCCAAGGAGCTACAAAATTTAAATTTTAATAGCTCGAATAAATGGGGTCTAGCAACCGAGGAGTATAAAGGGGGTTCTTCGGAAATTGACTAACAAAATGTAACGACTCAGGCCAACTTTACATATACTTTCCCTGCTGTCCCGTTAACTTGCGCAATAACTGAAAACACCCAGTTTGTAGTGGAGAAGATGGATCAGGGTTTTATTATTATTGATATAGGTCCAGAGCCCAGTAGAGTAAACTATCCTTTGCCTATAATATGACTACAAGGATGAGAGATACTGATTATCCTGGTTTGTCGATGGGCAATAGACTGCTTAACGTCTTCAATAATGAAAATCTTATAATGCTTGAGTTTGGTCAACCGGTGTTTGTCAAGGTAGTTGTCCGTTTTACTATGCTATTTGCTTTTCAATTCCATTATGTTTTTGTCTCATGGCCAAGCCTTCCTTTTCCGGGTTTAACTACACCCCCGATACCGGTTCGAGGTGTTTAATATCCTGACTCTAGCGTTCAGGGTGTTTGGCCTTTGCTTGTTCATAAACTTCTTTTCTGGCTGCCAGTATCACGTGATCTTCGCCTTTATAACGCGAGGCTGGTGTCACAAACCCAATGCCGCTATGGCAATGAGAGTCGCGGCCTTTCTTTCTACTGGATAACTCATACCACTCTCTCTTTGCCTCCTGTAAAAATTTATTGAATCCCAATTTAAAGAGGGGGACAACTAGCCTGACACAGGGGGGGGCAACGCACTACTACCTCGGTGATGCTGTCACCTTTGAGTCTATCGATTTAATTCTCTCCGTAGAAGAAATTTATTATCGCGTACAAAACGATGATATGGTTTCTTTCCTGGAAAAGAGGACAGAAAGTAGCTAATTAAGGGTGTTTTTATGTTCACGCTATTGGAATTAAATACTTGGCTGATTTTCGGAGTTCCATAATTCCAGAGCTATCGATAGAGAACTGTTTTCAAATAATCATCGGTTAAGTCAAATTCGGGATCTTTTCCAGTCAAGGCTCGCGTCAGTGGAACAATTTTTGTCCTGACCCCCATCCCCCGATAATCAACATAACCATAATCTCGAAGTACTTCCATAATGATGGTGTTTCTGGGTGAACGCTGTCCGGCTTTCATTTTTTCTACCGTCATAGCGTTTGGTAGGGCGCCCGGGCTAATTACTTCAAAATGATCGGAATAGCTGGCTATTTCAATTTCCACAAAACGCGTCCAGTCACGGTGGGCAAGAGCATTAATTAACACTTCGCGAATGGCTTCGAGAGGGTAGAACAATTGAGTTTCCCGCTGCAAACCCGGGCCAATATTGCTTGCTTCCCGGGATATAAATGGCTCCATTGTTTCCATAAACCGCTCGATTAAACCACCGTCGACTAACCACTTTTCTCCATTGTCTATATCCCTGCGCCCCACCATAGGGCCGTCACTAATATCATCTTTTAACACATGACTCTCCCAAGACAGTATCGTGTTTAGTTAAAGCCGTATTTTTCACGGCGCTGGTTGAATGCATTCTTACCACCTTCCAATATATCTGCTGCTAATTTTTGCACTTCCGGCATATCAATCGCGCCTTGTTGCTGTGGAAGAATTTGCCCTTTATGGTCTTCAACGCTGAGTACACCGATCCACTCGGCGTCGCCAAATACCGGGATATTGGCGTTATGGGTTGCAAATAGGAATTGACGGCTTAACTTGGCTTTACGCAGCTCAGCAACAATAAGATCTGCAATAAAGGCGTTATCCAGATTATCTTCGGGTTGGTCGAGAATCAGTGGGTCTTGCTTATCTAGCAGTAGTAGGTGCAAAACGGCTGTGCATTGTTGGCCTGTCGATAAGTCTTCAATAGAACGAAAAATCGCCTCTGTTCCGCCTTGCGTGACATTCAGCTCGATTGTCATCGTATCGGGAATAACACACTCTTCCAGTGCGAGAAGCGTAGGTTCTGACAAACGGCACAACGCCCCTGCTATGGTGTCTGTAACACCGGGAAGGCGGATTAGCTCCGCCTTTCCTTGCCGTATGGTTTCAGCAAGGCCAGCTGGCGAAAACTCACCTTTGAGCACCCAGGCAAGGCGCTTAGCCCCTATACCTTCTAAATTACAGGCATTGAGAAAATCTATCAGCACCTGGCGGTTACCTTCTGAGTGTAAACTCAAGCGAACCTTTTGATCCAGTTTACGGTTTAACCGCTTTACCGATTTTTGCATGGCACTGGTGCGGGCACTGGTTTGCTGGTTCATTTCCAGCCGTAGTTTTTTACGCTGTTTGTAAAGCTCGTCGATTTGCGCCTGCCTGGTTTGCAATGCGGTTTGTTTTGGCCGAACCTGTTCAATTTGTTTAAGTAATGTTTGGTATTCAACACCAATTTGTCGTCCCGTTTTACCTCGGATTGCCGGTATTTCTTTAAAGGCGTTTTCCAGTTGTTGCTCTTTCGAGTGTTGCCTCTCAATCAGTGTCTGTTGAATAGGTGATAGCTGTTCCGATGTTGTAAGGACGACTTTATCGAGCTGTGTCACAGTCTGCATTAAAGCGGTTTTAACGCTTTCTAATATTTCGCGTTGTGGTCTCAACAGGTCGGCATGAGGCAATCCATCCAGGCTGGTGTCACTTATAAAAAGATAGTATCCGGTAAACTGTCTTTAAGCGTATCAATTGCCTGTTTAACACGATCAACTTCTTCATTAACGCGCTCATTAAGCTGCTTTTCCTTTTCCAGTTTCGGCGTGATTTTTAGTTTTTCAGTGATGCCTAATACTTGAAATTGCTTAGCTTGATCTATCAGTTTGGGCAAGCGCTCGATGTCTGCCTCAATATCGGCCTTTTGCTCAAGCGCACGCGCTATTGATTCTCGATTATCTCTGAGCCTTGCCAATACCTTGGTTATGGCTGCATCAAATTGCTCATGCTCTCCTTCTAAAAAGTCCTTGATGAGCTGGTTGCGGCTTTGATCGTTACGGGTCATCTCATAGATTTCGTTTTGACCATAAAGCGCAATACCCGGCAGCAAATCCTCTGGTCGATGGGGGGATACATTTTCGTCTTGATCAACGACTATCGGTTGGCTTCCATATTTTCGGCTAATGGTAAATTTACGGCCATGCATAACAGCAGACCGAACGGTTACTTCAACCATGCCTTTTTCATTGCCAAGATTGTTTTGTAGAATGGCGTTATGCTGAGCCTTCGCTGTTTTACCAAACGGTTGTAAGTCAAACGCAAAACGAAGGCATTCCAGCAGTGTTGATTTACCCGTTCCCCGACCACCAATCACTGCATTCAGGTGCTCAGATAAGGTGATATCGACCCCATCCAGGTATCCGCCCACAAAACGTATTCGCTCGATAGCGGATGCATGATTTTTCGGCTTGTCTGAGTTTAGCCGCACACGGGAACCTGCATCTAAAAAAGCCTGCCTAAAGGAGGCAAAACAGGGTTTGGTCATTTTAATTAAACAGGAGGCACTACTGCTTTTTATGTCTTCTGGCCTATACACATCGGCGGCATTGATAGCTGCCATTTTTCGTTCTCGACGATAATCAGCATTCTTGTTAAGGAAAACTTTTCGGTAAAAATCATCCTCCACACCTTTAAGGTCTGCAATTGAGCCGGGTATCTGCGCAGCCAATAGTCCGCTGTGTTTCCAAATGTGCCCCATCCGATGCTTTAATACGCCATTATCATTAGTACTGTGGGCCGCAAATATGAAGCCACTATTTTTATTTACATAATTGATAATATCGTCGGCAGATTTCTGCACGGGCGCTGCG
Source organism: Gammaproteobacteria bacterium (assembly GCA_965277715.1). Classification (GTDB taxonomy): domain Bacteria; phylum Pseudomonadota; class Gammaproteobacteria; order JBCCGL01; family JBCCGL01; genus JBCCGL01. The sequence goes on along the minus strand of OZ255836.1, from coordinate 2,333,150 downwards.
GGTTGGTTAATATCCACACCTAATGCACCTAGATGCATCTTGATCAAATCGGTAGCTGTTGATTCATCAAACAGGCAAACAAAGTGAATCTTCTCACTGGAAGTCACCTCGAAACCAGGAAATACTACAATGCCATGCCCGCTATATAAATTTTTTATCTTTTCAAAGCCGCTCACAGAACCATGATCTGCTAAACCAATTACTTCGATACCCCCCGCAAGCGCAGCATTCAGTAGCTGTTGGTTGTACTCTTCTTCTGTAAGCGTCGGTTGCTGACCACGGTATTTGATATAACCGACAGGGTTTACCTGCAAGGCACATTTAAAAAAGCGTGCTTTGGTGTATTTGTTATTTTGATCAGCCATTTTCACGCGCCTCTTTTACCGATTTAACCAATTGCATTTTTCCTGTCAGTAATTTTTGTTCTTTCTCATCTGGTGGCACTGGAATCTTTATCTGATTTAAATGGGCTGGATCGACATGTGGCTCACGTTCGAGGATTTCGTGTATATCACAATCAAAAAGCGCGCAGAGCTTATCCAATGCTTCTAAATTCACTTTCTGCGCGGTTTCTTTGTACATCAGGGTGACAGTGTTGCGGCTTAGACCCGTTTCGCGGATCACGTCACTTATGCGCATTTTATGCTCGCCCATCAGTCGGGCCAGGTGGCAGCGGATCATGCTGGTTCTCCGTAGTTGGGGTGGGGTACCCGATTGCTCATTATAATGGCAGCACCCTATCACGATTTTGGTTTTTGACAATTTATTTGAGTTAAAGTGAAATTATTTGTTGATTTTATAGATAGTTAACGAGGGCAGTAAAGCGTTTACAGCCACTGCTTTTACAGGCCATCCTGGCTATTGGCCGTAGACGATCTTCCCCATCTATTGCGCTCAAACAATCCCCCTGATAGCGGTTTTAAATATTAGTTACACATCAACGAAACAGGTATATTTCACCCACTATCAAACTGGCTTAAAAAGTTAGGCATTTATGCTACAACCCTGGTTACTCGTATTTTGTTCGTTGATCTATATCGGCGCGCTGTTTGCCATCGCCTGGTACGGCGATCGGCGCTCCCGCCTGAACCAGCCACTGCCCTATCGCGAGTTTATCTATAGCCTGTCACTCAGTGTTTACTGTACGTCCTGGACGTATTACGGCGCTGTGGGCCGGGCAACGACGGCGGGCTGGGGGTTTTTTCCTATTTACCTGGGGCCGATTCTTTTATTTATCTTCGGTTATCCGTTTTTAAAAAAAGTCGCGGTGATTTGCCGCGAGCAAAATATTACCACCATCGCCGATTTTATTTCGTCCCGCTACGGTAAATCGAGCAGCCTGGCGGTGTTGGTGACCTTGGTCGCGGTGCTGGGCACCATGCCTTATATCGCCTTACAGTTGAAAGCGGTGGCGCTGAGCTTTGATGTACTCGCCCACGACGGCCTGCGAGTGAACGCTGATCAGTTGGCACCGCGCTCGCTGATCGAAGACACCGGCTTTATCGTCGCCGCCCTGATGGCCGTGTTCAGCATTCTTTTTGGCACGCGTTATGTGAGTAAAACCGAGCAGCACGAGGGGATTATTCTGGCCATTGCCTTTGAGTCAATGGTTAAGCTGTTTGCTTTGCTGTGTGTGTGTTTGTTCGCGATTTACGGTGTGTCTGGCGGGTTTGAGGGGTTTATCTCGGCGGCCACTGCATTACCTGAAACCAGTGCCAGGCTACTCAGGCCATCGTTACAGGAGGATATATTCAAAAGTGCTTTTGTCAGCCAGACGGCTCTGGCGATGGTGGCGATTTTTTGTCTGCCACGCCAGTTCCATGTGACCTTTGTGGAGAGTTCACGCAACAGCCAGTTGAAGGTGGCGAGCTGGTTATTTCCGCTCTATTTGTTGGTGACGTGTGTATTGGTGGTGCCGATTACCATTGTCGGTTCAACCTTGTTTGCAGGGCTGGATGTCAACCCGGATATGTTTGTACTGACGATCCCCATCGCCTCACATAACGGCGGTATCGCCATGCTGGCGTTTTTAGGTGGGTTGTCGGCGGCGACGAGTATGGTCATTGTGGCGGTTATTACGCTGAGTACAATGGTGTGCAACGATATTGTGATGCCGCTGTTGTTTAAGTTGCCGGTATTGAATTTGAAAGCGCGCAAGGATGTCACCGGCCTGCTGTTAACGATTCGCCGGGTGGCGATTATTCTAATTTTGTTATTGAGTTATATTTACTACCAGTACATCCGCGATATTGGCACGCTGGCATCGATAGGGCTGATTGCATTTGTCGCTGCCTCCCAGTTTGCACCAGCGATTATTGGCGGGGTTTACTGGAAGCGCGGGCACCGGCGCGGGGCGCGCATGGGGTTGATCGGTGGTTCGGCCATTTGGATGTACACGCTGTTTTTACCGACGCTGGCCGATACCGGCTGGCTACCGGCCGGGTTTATCGAGCAGGGGTTGTTTGGTATCGCGGCGCTGAAACCTTATGCGCTGTTGGGCCTCAATGGCTTCGACCCGGTTACCCACGGGGCTATTTGGAGTCTGAGTGTCAATCTGCTTTTCTATGTGTATTTTTCCTGGCAGGCGCAGGGCAATTTAACCGACCGTTTGCAGGCGACGGATTTTACCCATTCGATCAAAACCGATGAGGCAGCCGGGCCGCTATCCCACACGGCGAGTGATGTACGCGTTGGGGAGTTGTCTTCGCTGGGTGAAAAGTTTATCGGTGAGGCCAGTTGGAAAAAGGCGTTTGCCGACTATACGCAGTCAAATGGTTTAAACCTATCCCCCACCAGCCGTGCCGACGAGGCCATGGTGCGTTTTACCGAGCACTTGCTCGGCGGCGCCATTGGCGCATCGTCGGCGCGCCTGATGGTGTCGTCGGTGTCGCAACGCAGGGAGTTGCCGATTGAGGAGGTTGTCAGCATTGTCGGTGAGGCATCGCAGGCGTTGCAGTTTAATCAGGAGCTGCTGTATACGACGTTTGAAAATATCGATCAGGGTATCAGCGTGGTCGATCAGCGTATGCGCCTGGTGGCGTGGAATCAGCGCTATGTGGATTTGTTTGATTTACCTTCCAGCCTGATTGTGGTGGGTCGGCCTATTGTCGATGTGCTGCGCTACAGTGTGTCACGCGGGGATTTTGGCCCCCAGGACAAGGAGGATTATGTCAACAAACGCCTGGGGCATATGCAGTCCGGCGAGCCGAATATCTCAGAGCGGGTGCGCGATGATGGCTCGGTGCTGGAGATCCGTGGCAACCCGATACCGGGCGGTGGTTACGTCACCAGCTACTCCGATATTACCGAGCACAAAAACACCGAGCGCAAGTTGCTGGAGATCAACGACACCCTTGAGCAGCGTGTCAAAGAGCGCACCCAGGAGCTGTCGACGGTCAATCAGGCGCTGCGCAATGCCATCGACAGTAAAGTGCGGTTTCTCGCGGCGGTCAACCACGACATGATGCAGCCGCTCAACGCCGCCCGCCTGTACACATCGGCCCTGCAACAAAACCGGGTTTACAATGAGAACATCACCGGGCGCATTAGCCGTTCTTTGCAATCGGCTGAAGAGATTATTAAAACCCTGCTGGATATTTCCCGCTTCGACATGGGGGCGATCAAATCTACCATCACCACCTTTGCCGTTGCCGATACGCTCAATGTGCTCGATGATGAGTTTGCCGTGATTGCCGCGCAGCGCGATATCCGCCTGCGCACGGTAGCGTGCTCGCTCGCGGTGCGCAGTGATGCACACTTATTGCGGCGCGTGTTACAAAACTTTCTCACCAATGCGCTGCGCTATGCGCGGGGCGGGCAGGTTTTGCTGGGGTGTCGGCGGGTTTCGATGGGATCAGGTCAGCCCCAGTTGCGCATCGAAGTATGGGATAGCGGTGTCGGTATTGCCGAAACCAATATCGAGCGTATCTTCGATGAGTTTGAGCGCCTCGACAACCAGCCGTCAAAATTGGAAAAGGGTGTGGGGCTTGGTCTGGCCATTGTGCGGCGCATCAGCAAGGTGCTTGACCACCCCGTCGATGTCAAGTCCAGGCCGGGGCATGGCTCGGTATTCTCAATCACTGTGCCATTGGGCCAGCCCGGTGAGTTGCAGCCTACCCATCAAGCGGCTGTGCAGCCGCGTGGCCGACAACGCAAACAGCCCCTTGAAGGCTTGACCGTGTTGTGTGTGGATAACGACGACGATGTGCTCAATGCCATGAATACAGTGCTTACCGGTTGGGGGTGTCAGGTGATTGCTGTGGCCTCGGGTGCTGAGGTGGAAAGAGCCTTTGTCGAACAAAGCCTGATGCCAGACCTGATGCTGGTGGACTACCACCTCGATAACGATGAGACCGGGGTCGAGGTGATGAATAAGGTACAGGCACATTTTGACTGGCGAGTGCCGGGGGTATTAATTACGGCAGATTTGAGTGATGCGATTCGCCAGGAGGCGGAGGCATCGGGCTATCAGGAGTTGCGCAAGCCGGTTAACCCGGGTGCTTTGCGTAGCCTGGTTTACAGGGTGTATAAACAGACCAAAGGCGCGCAGATACTCTGACAATTGTTCGGCACCAGGTCTGATGGGTATCCCTCTGCGGCGTTGGCAAAAAGGCATGTTGCACTACGGTTGCAAAAACTCTTCCCGGTCTATTTTCAAATGCTGTGCGGCCAGGGTGGCCGCCTGGGTGCGGTTCTGAACGCCAAGTTTTTGGTAGACCACCGTGAGGTGTGCCTTGACGGTGGCCTCTGATACGCACAAATCGGCGGCGATGTGTTTGTTTTGGTGGCCATCGGCGAGCATCATTAATACGCGGAACTGCTTGACCGTCAGTTGTGAAACCCGGTCGGCAAACACTTGTCGGTTGGCGGTGTTCTCGTCGTTTTCCGGGGTGAATTCATTGGGTAGCCAGGTGTCACCGGCCAGCACGCTTTCAATCGCCTCGATCATTGTGGGTAGCTGCGTCGATTTGGGCACGAAGGCCATCGCGCCATAGTCCAGCGCCCGTGCGACAATCGTGCTGTCGTCGTTGCCGCTGATCACAACAACGGGAATCAACGGGCAGCGCAGGCCCAGCCAGCTCAACGCAGAAAACCCCACTGCGCCCGGCATCATCAGGTCGAGCAGAATCAGGTCGCAGTCGTGGTGCTGGCGCGTTGCATCCTGTAGGGATGAAAACGAATCCACCCCGACAATGGCAATATCGCCAAACCCCTGCACAATCGCATTTTGCAGCGCATCGCGAAATAGCGGATGATCGTCGGCAACAATGATTTTTGATAGCTTAAACATCTGTTGAAGATCGCCTATTGCCGGTGTGATCCGCGTTACCATTTTTCCCGATCCTATAGTATTTGCACTTGCTATAGGTTACTCATTTTGCCTATAGCAACAAAAATGTAGTAAAACTCTACCGTGGGTAGTCTTTAGCAGGTATTAGACGATCCGCTATTTTGGTGTTTTCACACAGCCACAGGCCACGGTTAGCGTGGGTGAAATGGCTAAATACCCCTAAATTCCAGTACTTACGCCGGTATTTGTCGATCGGTTCAGGTGAAAACTAGACCATTGGCTAATTTACATCAACCGGCCACACTCACAGACTCGCCCTACCTGATAAAACACAACCCCTAACAGGAGGATTCACCATGGCTATAAAAAGCAGCACCTGGTCGCGTCGCGACGTACTCAAAGGCATGGCCGCTTCAGCAGCGGCAATCAGCACCCCGGCGTTCTTTGTACGCAATGCCTGGGCGGCGGATTTTGCCAACGACCCCGGCAATGCCAAATCCATCACACTGGGTTTTAACGTGCCACAAACCGGCGCGTATGCCGACGAGGGTGCCGATGAGCTGCGCGCCTACAAACTGGCGGTAAAACACCTCAACGGTGAAGGCGACGGCGGCCTGCTGAACACCATGAAACCCCTGTCGCTCAAAGGTAGCGGTGTACTGGGTAAAAAAGTCGAATACGTAACCGGGGACACCCAAACCAAATCGGATGCAGCGCGTGCCTCGGCAAAACGCATGATCGAAAAAGACGGCGCCCTGATGATTACCGGTGGCTCCTCTTCCGGCGTCGCGATTGCCGTGCAGTCACTGTGCCAGGAGGCCGGTGTGATTTTTATGGCCGGTTTGACCCACTCTAACGACACCACCGGCAAAGACAAACGCAAATACGGTTTTCGCCACTTCTTCAACACCCATATGTCTGGCGCGGCACTCGGCCCGGTACTCGAAGCCGAAATGGGTAAAGAGCGTAACGCCTATCACCTCACCGCCGACTACACCTGGGGCTGGAGCCAGGAGGGATCGATTAAAGACACCACCGAAGGGCTGGGCTGGAAAACCCAGGCAACCGTGCGTACCCCGCTCGGTGCCGGTGACTTCTCGCAGTACATTACCCCCGTATTAAACTCGGGCGCCGATGTGCTCATCCTCAACCACTACGGCAAAGACATGGTTAACTCACTGACCCAGGCCGTACAGTTTGGCCTGCGTGAAAAAGAGGTTAACGGTAAAGACTTCAAAATCGTCGTGCCGCTGTTCTCGCGTTTGATGGCGCAAGGTGCCGGTGAAAACATTAAAGGCATTTTTGGCACCACCAACTGGAACTGGTCATTACAGGATGCCGGTTCACAGGCATTTGTTAAATCGTTTGGTCAGGAATACGGCTTCCCGCCCTCACAGGCAGCCCACACCTGCTACGTACAAACCCTGCTGTATGCCAATGCCTGCGAAATGGCGGGCACCTTCAACCCGTGTGAAGTCATCGCGGCGCTGGAAGGTTTCAAGTTTGACGGCATGGGTAATGGCCCAACCGAATACCGTGACTCAGATCACCAGTGCTTTAAAGACGTGCTGGTTGTACGCGGTAACGAAAATCCCAGCAGCCAATTTGACCTGCTGGAAGTTGTGCAACAAGTGCCACGCGCTCAGGTTGAATACGATCCAGCTATACTGGGTGGTGAGCTGGGTAGCTGCGCTTAATCCATCACGGCAGCGGGGGGCAGGCGTTATGCCTGCCCCCTTTATGTTTTACCCTTTTATTTTGTGGATGTCTTATTCCCAGACGTTCTGATCAGCATTTCATGGGCTAAGCGACTATGGACGCTATTCTATTACAAATTTTAAACGGCCTGGATAAAGGCGGCGCCTATGCGCTGATCGCACTGGGCCTGACACTCGTATTTGGCACACTGGGTGTAGTCAATTTTGCCCACGGTGCATTATTTATGCTCGGTGCATTCTGCGCGGTGACCTTTCAAAAACTCCTCACTATCTCGCAAAAAGTCAAAGATGAGAGCGTGACATTCTTTGATGCCTATAAAGAAGTCCCCTACCTGGAAATCTGGTGGGGCGATACCGGCGCCACGATCATCGACTGGGCGGTGCCACTGTCGATCATTTTCGCCATTCCGGTGATGTTATTGATCGGCCTGACTATGGAGCGTGGCCTGATCAAGCATTTTTACAAACGCAGCCACGCCGAGCAGATTCTGGTGACCTTTGGTCTGGCGATTATTCTGCAGGAGATTATCAAGTCACTGTTTGGTGCAAACCCGGTACCCACTCCTGCCCCGGATATCATCGCCGGCAGTGCCAGCATCGGCACCTGGCTGGGGCTGGGGGATGCGGTGGTATACCCCTACTGGCGGTTGATTTACCTCGCCTTCGCCGGTGTGGTGATCTTTTCAGTGTTTGCCTTTTTGCGCTACACCACCTTCGGTATGGTCGTGCGTGCCGGTATGCATGATCGCGATATGGTCGGCCTGCTGGGCATCAACGTGCAGCGCAGTTTTACCATCGTCTTTGGTGTTGCCGCCGTGGTCTCCGGGCTGGCCGGGGTCATGTACACACCGATACTGCCCCCCGACTACCATATAGGTATGGACTTTCTGGTGCTCTCCTTTGTGGTCGTGGTTGTCGGCGGTATGGGGTCACTGGGTGGCGCGGTAGCCGCCGGGTTTCTGCTGGGCATTTTGCAGTCATTTGCCTCGATGAACGAAGTCAAATCGCTGTTTCCCGGTATCGACCAGATTATTATTTACCTGGTTGCGGTTGTTGTGCTACTGGTCCGGCCACGCGGCCTAATGGGGCGCAAAGGCGTGATGGAGGACTAACCCGTGCAATTGTTTACACTCTCCCGCAAAGACACGACCACCATGCTGATCTTCGTGGTTGTCGTACTCACCATGCCACTCTGGCTAAAACCGATTGGTGCAGGTTACCCTGATCTGCTGCAGAAATTTGCCATTTTTGGTTTATTTGCCATTGGCTTTAACATCCTGTTTGGCTTGACGGGCTACCTCTCATTTGGCCACGCCGCGTTTTTGGGGGTTGGCTCTTACACCGCTGTCTGGTCGTTTAAACTGCTCTCGATGAGCGTAGTGCCCGCCGTCATCTTCGGCACCCTGTTGGCGGGGCTGTTCGCCGTCTTGATCGGTTATATCAGCTTGCGCAGAACCGGCATCTACTTCTCCATCTTAACCCTGGCCTTTGCGCAGATGAGCTACAACCTGGCTTACTCGGTGCTGACCCCTATCACCAACGGTGAAACCGGCCTGCGCGTTTTGCGTGACGATGTCCGCGTACTGGACAAACTGATCGGTGTTGAGCCGCAAGCCAATCCGGTGGGCAACTTCCTGGGTATCAATATGCAGGGTTACCCCGGTTTTTATTTTTGCGCCTTTATGCTGATTGTGGGGTTTTTTGTCTCCCTGCGCATTTTTCGCTCACCCTTTGGTCTCAAACTCCAGGCGATAAAATCCAACCAAATGCGCATGAAATACACCGGCTTCAACACCCGGCCCTACCTGCTCGCCGCCTTTGTGATCTCCGGTATGTACGCGGGCCTGGCGGGGTCTCTAATGGCGGTTACCGACCCCCTGGCGGGCGCCGAACGCATGCAGTGGACGGCATCCGGCGAGGTGGTGTTAATGACCATACTCGGTGGTGTGGGCACATTATTGGGGCCGCTACTGGGCGCGGGGATCATCAAATACTTTGAAAACATCTTCTCCGCATTTAATGAGGACAGCTTGCAGGCGTCGTTTGATTTTCTGCCCGATTGGCTGGCCAATGTCTTTGTGTTTATTACCCACCCGTTTGTCGGTGAAGGCTGGCATTTGACGCTGGGCGCGCTGTTTATGGTTATCGTCATCTTTCTACCGGGCGGTGTGATGGAGGGTATCCAGCGTATCAGTACCGTTATTAGCAACCGCAGGCAGCGCAAGGCCGCCGCTGATAACGGTGCGGTAGAGGAGTCATAACATGCCTAATACGGTAATGAAAATTCAGCATGTCGATGTCACCTTTGGCGGCCTGCACGCCCTGAGCGACGTCAACCTCGATATCGAAGAGGGTAAAACCCACGCCATAATCGGGCCAAACGGTGCGGGGAAATCCACTTTGCTCAACGTCTGTATTGGCCGTTTACACCCCACGCGAGGCTCGGTGACATTCGATGGGCACAACCTGACGGGCATGGAACCTCATGCGATTAACCAGGTAGGGGTTGTGCGGGTATTCCAGACCCCGGAAATCTTCCCCGACTTAACCCTGATGCAAAACGTCATGATGCCCGCGCTGGCCAAACGTGACGGGGCCTTCTCCTTCAACCCGTTTAAATCCCTGGCCAATGACACCGACATACTCGAACAGGCTGAGCAGGTGCTGCGCGATGTCGATCTGTACACCTCGCGGGATAGCACGGCGGGCAGCCTGTCACGCGGTAACAAACGCCGGTTAGAACTGGCGATGGGACTAATCCAACACCCCCGCCTGCTACTGCTCGACGAACCCACCGCCGGTATGGCGCGGCACGACACCAACCGCACCATCGAACTGCTCCAGCAAATCAAAGAACAGGGCATGACCAAAGTCATCATCGAGCACGATATGCACGTCGTCTTCAGCCTGGCAGACACCATTACCGTACTGGCGCAGGGCACCATCATCGCCCAGGGCACCCCGGATGAAATCCGGGGTAACCCAAAAGTCCAGGAAGCCTATCTCGGAGGCGTTCAGGTATGACCCAAGAAACCCCATCCACCCACCCAACAAATACTGCCCCGGCTTATTTCTCCTGCTGGGACCTGCACGCCTACTACGGCGAAAGCTACATCGTCCAGGGCATTAGCTTTGACATACGCGAAGGTGAAATCCTCGCCTTACTGGGCAGAAACGGTGCGGGCAAAACCTCCACCCTACGCGCTATCGCCCGCATGGCAGACCCGCAACTCACCCACGGTGAAATCTGGCTCGACCACAAGCCTGTACATGAAATGCAATCCTGGCAGGCCGCACAAAACGGCGTCGCCCTGGTGCCGGAAGACCGCCGCATCATCGCCGGGCTAAGCGTGGAGGAAAATCTGGAACTGGCACAGATAGCCCCCCCGATGGGTTGGAGCAAAGAACGCATCTACGAACACTTCCCCCGCCTTGCCGAGCGCTGCAAACAAGACGCAGTGACCTTATCCGGTGGTGAACAGCAAATGTTGGCAGTTGCCAGAGCACTGGCGCGTGACGTCAAACTGCTCCTACTGGACGAACCCTACGAAGGGCTGGCCCCCGTCATCGTCCAGGAAATTGAACGCATCCTGCGCGGCGTGCGCGAGCTGGGCATCACCACCATCATCGTCGAGCAGAACGCCGTCGCGGCGCTCAAACTCTCAGACCGGTCGATCATACTGGACATGGGAGAAATCGTCTTTGACGGCGAAGCCAAAGAAGTCCTGGAAAATGAAGAAATGCGCCAGCAATACCTGGCTATTTAAATTTAACCTAGAAAACGTAGTTGAGCGCGAAAAAGCTGTGCAATGGCTTAATTGGGTGGAGGGGCGTATCACCGCACTCTTCGCTACCGTACAGCAAATTCTGGTGCGGTTGGCGCTGTAATTCATCGGTTTAGTGGTTGGGCCGGGTTACGGCGTATTGCTGTTGTTGATGACGCTGTGGCTGCCGGTAGCGATACCGCCGTGGGTGTTGCCCGGTAGCATGATGGGCTTGGCTTTGCTGGCAGGGCTTGCGCTTATGTCATGTGCAGAAGCGGATGTAAGCTACCAGGTCTTTAACCTGTTTTACGATAGCGTATCGGCGATTTTCTTACTAGCTGGTAATATTCACCGGGGCCGGATAATAGCATCTGTCCGGCAAAAACCTCCTGCTCTCCTATACTCAGAAGTCAGGCGGCTTATAGACCGCTCACAATAACGATAAAACCCCAGCCACCAGAGCAGATAATGAATATTACTTTTTCCAGCAACCACTGCGCGGGATATTCGGCGTATTGCCGTTGACTCCGGTGGATAACAAACCCTCCCGTGACTTGAGCGCGGTCGAAGCTGCACTGTATGACCGCACCCGGCAATTGCAGGAAATTCTCGATCATGCGCCGGTCGAGATTTATCTTAAAGACTTGAATGGCCATCATATTATGACCAGTCGCCGCACCCGGCAACTCTATGGTGAGCAAGGCTGGGGAGACGGCGGCCCGACCGCTCAGGAGATATTTCGGCCGGAAGAGGCTGCATTCTTTGAAGCCCATGACCACGAGGTGATTGCTTGCAAAGAAGCTATTGGGCGGGAATACGAATTGGTCACGCCCGACGGCGCCCACCGTATTCACTACTGCTATAAATTCCCCATTCTCGACGATTCCGGTGAAATCGCTTATATCGGTGCTATTACCAGCGATATTACGGATCAGAAAAATTTTGAGAAACGCTTGCAGCAAGCCCACGATAAGCTACAGGATAAAACTCAGGAACTTCAGGAAAAAAATGAACAACTGGCCTATCAAGCCAATCACGATAAGTTGACCGGGCTGCTAAACCGGGCCGCTTTTGAAAAGCATTTACAGGGCTTAGTGTCCGAAACCGACCACGGCAGCCGCTATCATGTCTTATGCTACCTTGATGTCGATCAATTTAAGTTAGTTAACGATTCGGTCGGCCATGAGGCCGGGGATGCACTGTTGCAACAACTGGCAGGGTTGTTTCAACGCTCCATACGCGACGAAGATATTCTGGCACGGGTCGGAGGCGATGAGTTTATTTTGATCTTGACCGACAAAACCTTGTCTCAGGCTAAGGAACTTGCCGAACGCCTACTCAGTGCCATTCGCGCCATGCGCTTTAGCTGGTCGGGCCGATGTTTTAATGTCAGCGTCAGCATCGGATTGGCACCATTTTCCAACCATGCGGACGACCCCGGTGACGCCTTAAGCTGTGCCGATGTCGCCTGTCTGATGGCCAAGGATAAAGGCCGTAACCAAATCTGTACGTACCAACCCGACGACCAACGGGTCAACCGCTATCACACAGACATTATTACGGCAGGCTCGCTCAAAGACGCCGTTGCGAAGGACCGTTTTGAGCTGTACGCTCAACCCATCGTATCCCTGTCCACGCCTGATAGTCCCCCGGTTCACGAAATTCTCCTGCGCCTGCGCGAAGATAACCGTCTGGTGTTGCCGGAGTCTTTTATTCCGGCTGCTGAACGCTACGGTAGCATTATCGATATTGATCTGTGGGTGGTGAAAACCTTATTGACCCGCTATGCCCACTGGTTCCGAGATGGTAATGCGCGGTTTACTGTTAATCTCTCCGGTCTTTCGCTCGGCGACCCTCGGGTTAGCGCGCATATTATGCAGATGGTGGCCAAGGCGCGCATTCGTCCGGCACAACTGTGTTTTGAGATTACCGAGACCGCTGCAATGGGCGACCTGGATTACACCATTGGCGTATTGCAACGATTGCGTAAAAAAGACTACCACTTCGCCCTTGATGACTTCGGTTGTGGGATGTCCTCTTTGTCATATCTGCGCCACCTGCCAGTCGACTATATTAAAATCGATGGCAGCTTTATTACCCATATTCATACCGATGCGGTCAACCGAATGATCGTGCAGTCCGTATCGGACGTCTCTCAAGCACTCGGTATGCAGACCGTGGCAGAAGGCGTCGAGCATAGGGAAAGTTTGCAAATTCTAAATGACTTGAAAATTAACCACGCTCAAGGCTACGCCTGCGGTATGCCTAAACCGCTGGTCGAGTGCCGCCTAGGCTAGCATTAAACGATGAAAGATACCTGTTTTAACCTAAATTCCTCAGTTGAATCTACTGCGGCCACCTAATGCACTGAATCTAAAGCGCTTTTACCAGAATTTCAGCTTCACCTGTAGAATGACTACAGGATTGCTAAAATTCTGGTAAAAACACTTCATCTTCAGCACCTTAGATGCCCTCGCTACGATTCAACTGCGGAATTTAGGTTTAAAGGTTTGCTGTGCTTTTAGATACTGCCCCTCTTGCCTTGGAGTGTGTCTTAAAAAGTTGCTAAAACGAGTCAAAGTTGCTTTGGATTTGATTGTGTCAAGAATATTGTTTGAAAAGGAAAAATTTTCATTTCACCGAGAAATTGCTGAGTAAAAAAACATAACGAAAAAGGAAAAAAGGGGAACAGTCATATTTAATATATTACAAGCAAGCGCCCGACATATACCTGTCCAACTACCCACCGTACCCAGGCTGTCATTAGGGAAATTGGAGCTGGCCTATAAATCCACACACAGACGAATTATCGCGTGGCCACTTCAGGTGAAGCTGAAATAAGGATGTAGGTAAGGAGGCTTGAGCAGGAGCGGTAGCTTCGCCTGTGAAAGGATAAAGAAATACACTGAAACCCCACCGCCCCTACACCACCTGTATACAAATACAAACAGGATAAGTCATCCCTTTCCCCCTCGGGTAATTTGCACCTTGGTATACCCACCAGAACCCGTTAAAATCCCCTATTTCGCACCCTTGGCATCACCAATGACCTTCACACAACAGTTTGATGTCATCGTCATAGGCGGCGGCCACGCAGGCACCGAAGCCGCCCTGGCCAGCGCCCGCACCGGCGCCCGTACCCTACTGCTCACCCACAACATCGAAACCCTCGGGCAAATGAGCTGCAACCCGGCCATAGGCGGCATCGGCAAAAGCCACCTGGTCAAAGAAATCGACGCCCTCGGCGGCGCCATGGCCAAAGCGGCGGATACTGCCGGTATCCACATCCGCCGACTCAACGCCAGCAAAGGCCCCGCCGTGCGTGCCACCCGCGCCCAGGCCGACCGCCAACTCTACCGCCAGGCCATTCGTCACACCCTGGAAAACCAAGTAAACCTAACCCTATTTCAACAGGGCGTCGACGATCTGATTATCGACAACACGCGTATCTGCGGTGTGCTCACCGCCACCGGTCTGCGGTTTAACGCCCCCGCCGTCGTACTCACCGTCGGCACCTTCCTGGCCGGAAAAATCCACATCGGCGACGTCAACACCGCCGGTGGCCGCGCCGGTGATCCCCCTGCAATCGCTCTGGCAGAGCGCTTGCGCGCCCTGCCATTTAGCGTCGAACGCTTAAAAACCGGTACGCCACCGCGTATCGATGGGCGCAGCATCGACTACAGCGGCCTGCAGGTACAAACGGGCGACGAACCCCGTCCGGTGTTCTCATTCCTCGGCTCACGCGCAGACCACCCGGCGCAAACCGTCTGCCACATCACCCAGACCAACCCACGCACCCACGACATCATCCGCGAAAACCTGGCGCGCTCGGCGATGTACGCAGGCCATATCGAAGGCACCGGGCCGCGTTACTGCCCCTCGATTGAAGACAAAGTAGTGCGCTTTGCCGATAAAACCTCGCACCAGATTTTTATTGAACCAGAAGGCCTGCACACCCACGAAATCTACCCCAATGGTATCTCCACCAGCCTACCGTTTGACGTGCAATACGACTACGTGCGCTCCATCGTCGGGTTTGAAAACGCGCATATCACCCGCCCCGGCTACGCCATCGAATACGACTTTTTCGACCCACGGGATTTGCGCAGCACACTGGAAACCAAACCCATCTCCGGTCTGTACTTTGCCGGGCAGATCAACGGCACCACCGGCTACGAAGAAGCCGCCGCGCAAGGACTCATCGCAGGCTTAAATGCCGCGCGCGCCGTGCAGGGTAAAGCGGGCTGGTCACCGCGTCGCGACCAGGCGTATATCGGCGTGCTCATCGATGATTTGATCACCCGTGGCACCAATGAACCCTACCGCATGTTCACCAGCCGCGCCGAATACCGCCTGCAACTGCGCGAAGACAACGCCGATTTGCGCCTCACCGAAATTGGCCGTGACCTGGGCTTAGTTGATGAGGTGCGCTGGCAGGCATTCCAGCGCAAATGCGAATCCATCGAACACCTGCAACAACAACTGCGCAGCGTCCACATCAAGCCCGGTGATGCGGTTGCCACCGCTATCGAACAAACCTGTGGTGATAGCCTCAGCAAAGAACAACACGCCAGCGATATATTGAAACGCCCCAGCGTGAGCATCCACGCACTGATGGGCGCTTTGCAAAAACCCACCGACGCCTACCCTGATGAAGTGTTAGAGCAAGTCGAGACCCAGGCGAAGTACGCGGGCTATGTAGTGCGCCAGCAGGATGAAATAGCGCGCCAGCGGCGCCACGGGGAAACTGCCCTGCCAGAGGGCATCGACTACGCACAGGTAAGAGGTCTATCTAACGAGGTACGCCAAAAACTGACCCAGCACCGGCCCGAGACCATTGGCCAGGCGTCACGCATCGCGGGGATCACGCCCGCCGCTGTTTCGCTGCTGCTGGTGCACCTGAAAAAACAGCGGGGTGACGTGCGCTTGCGCGCCTGAACGCGTGCGCCGCATTAGAGGCAAACTATGCACGATTTAACCTTATTAGTGATTATTTGGCTGGGCGTATTTGCCGCCTCATACGCTGCACATCGCACCCGATTAACCCCCGTACTGTGGTATCTGTTTTTCGGGGCGGCGATGGTCAACATGGGTGTTTTGCCCGCTGAAATGCCTGTGTTTATTGCTGATTTTGCTGAGCTGGGCATTATTTTAATCATGTTCGCGCTCGGCTTTGAGGAAAACACAGGCAATTTTCTCAGCAGTATTAAGCGCAGTTGGGGCATCGCTTTTTTCGGTGCGCTTGCGCCATTTACCATTGCCTACCTGACGGTATGGTATTTTTGGGGCGATTTCCCAATGGCTTTACTGGCCGGTTTGGCCATGACCGCCACCGCAGTATCGTTGACCATGGCGTCGTTGAAAACCGAGGGTTTGCACAATACACCCGCCGCCACTGGGATTATGACATCCGCTGTTCTCGACGACATTGCCTCGCTGGCGCTGGTTGCCGTTATGGTGCCGATAGCGACCGGAGAGGCCGCTTTCTCTATCGTCGGACTGGGTTTTGTCGCGGGCAAAGCGGTTTTATTTTTCCTCATCATCATATTACTGGGGGGTTGGTTATTTCCCGTCAGTAAAGGCTGGGTTGGCAAAATCCCCTTTATCGGAAGTTTTAACCTCAATCGCGTGTTGTCAATGGTACGCGGTGAAAATGCCATTCTGACGATGCTGCTCATCGCGGTTTCCGTGGCTATTATCGCGCACCATTTTGGCTTTCATCCCGCTATTGGAGCTTATATGGCCGGTTTGGTCATCAAGCGCGAATATTTTGACTTGCACCTCCCGCAGAGTGGGGATACGCATGACCAGGATAGGCATGGCCAGGCCAAGCAGATTATCGACAACATCGCGTTTTCCTGGATCGGCCCGGTGTTCTTTGTCACCTTGGGCACCCGGTTGATTTTTGATGGCGATATATTACTGACAGTTTTACCTTACAGTTTATTGTTATTCGTTGGTTTGTTTATCGGTCAGGTACTATCTGCTGGATTGGCGGCGCGTTATACCGGCCACTTCTCGTGGCCAGATAGCTGGTTAATCGGTTTTGGCATGTTAGGTCGTGCGGAGCTGGCCTTTGTCGTTATGGATATTGCCTACGTACAACACGCCATAATGACAGCGAATACCTTTTACACACTAATGTTGGCCGCGTTTTTACTCAATATTTCGGTGCCATTGACCATTCGATGGTGGAAGTATTATTTTGGGCAGCCTTAGCGTGACAACTATGTAAAAAAGAACAGGATTGAGTCTCTGAGTTGATCTAGCGCAATTTCCCTGCACGCCCTCTTTGCTAAGGTAGGCGGTGTGCTAGACCCCATTGAAATTCGCTTATCGGAGGCAATCAAAATGTACCAGAAAATTCTTGTTGGCATTGACCTGATACCGGAGTCAGATTACATACTGGCGCGGGCAAAAAAAGTAGCCGCGCAATACCGTGCTGAATTGACAGTGGTCACCGTAGTGGAAATGGGCATCGTGCCCTGCTATGACGGCATCTACGCGGGTATACCGATGCTGGATACCACGGATGACATAAAATCCAAAGCGCAAGTGGCATTAGAGAAAACGCTAAAGCAACACCGGATTGCCATAGAAAATGGCCAGGTTCTTTGTGGCTATGCATCGGATGAAATCTTGTCACTCGCCAAAAACACGGCAAGCGACCTGATCATCGTCGGTAGCCATGGTCGCCACGGTATAAGACTCCTGTTAGGTTCCACCGCAAACTCCCTATTGCATCACGCCAAGTGTGATGTGTTGGCGATGCGGCTAAAGGAAGAGGATTAAGTTATCAGTGGCGATGCTCTGGATCGAAGCACACTGGGTTAAAACCTTAGCCCAGGTGCACTTGCGCACCTGAACGCGTACCACTGGCATCTAGCTGCACCAGACACTAGAATTGCCACTTCCTGATCCCAGACAACACCAACACATGAGCGACACCCCAAACCTTTGGGACTACCGGCAAAACTTTAACTACGATCTGCCGCTAGACCCTGGTGACCCGCTACTGGTCGACCTGAGCGCCGCGCGCGGTCAATTCAGCCGCGCACCCATCCTGCGTCAGTTGGGCATGCACGCCAGCTCCCGGCAGTTGCGCAATACACACCTACACAACCAATACCTACTGTTTGGTGGCCACCGGGGCTGTGGCAAAAGCACCGAATTAAGAGCACTCAGTAAAGACCTGGCTAACCCTGAAGGCTTTCTGGTAATTGCCATCGATGCCGTCAAAGAGCTGGATGTACACAACCTGCGCTACTGCGACATAGCCCTGCTGGAGGCCAAGGCACTTATCGAGCGTTTACAAGACGAAGGTATCGACGTGCCGTTTGTCTTCTTCGACCGGTTACTGCGCTGGTTTGACGCACGGGTGGAAAAAATTGAACGCGCCCGCAGCCTGGCCACTGAGTTGAAAACGGGTGCCGAGGCCAGTGTCGGGCTACCTCTGGTCGGCAAGCTGTTCGCTTCACTGACCACCGCTATCAGCACTAACTCCAGCTATAAAGAGGAAATACGTCGCGAAATCAAAGATGCTTTCTCAGAGTTTGCCGAGGCGTTCAACCAGCTCCTGGATTTTGCCCGGGATGCAATAAAAACCAACAACCTGGCGCAATCCCTGATCTTCATCATCGACGGCACCGACAGGATACAAGGGGATGACGCCACCGCCTTTTTTATCCAGGACATTCACCAACTGCGGCAAATCAAAGCCAATTTTATCTACTGCACACCTATCCATATACTGGCAGAACAAGGGCAGGCCGGGCAGAATTTTGACGCAGTATTCAGACTGCCCATGATAAAACTCACGGAAAAAGCGTCGGACAAAAAAATCCCCATCGCCTGGGAAAAAATGCGCGAACTGATTACCCGGCGACTGCCGATACAGGCCTTTGAGAGCGAGGCGACTCTGAATGAACTGATCGGCGCCTGTGGCGGGCACCCCAGAGACCTGCTGCGACTGATTGGCCTATGCTTCCAGGAGACCGACGACGCTCCCATCACCTGCGCCATCGCAAACAAAGCTATACAACTGCTTGCCAAGGAATACAGCCGCCTGATTACCATTGACGATTACTCCAGGCTTGCCGGCATAGACCAGGAGAATAAAGACTTCACTCCTGTCAATGAGCAAACCCGCCGCCTGCTCTATGATCTGGTTTTATTGGAATACAATAATTTCTGGTGGCAGAGCCACCCGGTAGTGCGGCTGTTGCCTAACTACCGTGCCGCCCTCTAAGCACCGTGGCCGATCTAAAGACCTACCACTCCGGTGACTACATTCGGCTGCAACGCCTGCTAAAACATCACCACCAATTCCAGCTAATCCTTATCGAGCACAACTTCGCGGGCTATGTAGACACCCTGCAAAAAAAACTCGCTGAACAATCCCTGCCTACCCATCTATGGGAAATCCCGGCAGCACTGCCGTCAGAGGCCTTTATTAGTACCCTGATTGAACAGGCTAAACAGGCCACAGTACTGCATGTTACCGGCATTGGCGAAGTGCTGCGACAGCATGGTGGCAAGCAACTGTTCGCCCGGTTGAACTATGGGCGGGAAGCCTTGGCCGAGGCGCTTAAAACCAGTATTTTGCTATGGTTGAACCCAGACGAATTGTCGCGTTTTGCCCATCAGGCACCGGATCTATGGGCCTGGCGAACGGCGATACTCGACTTTAAGTTGATTACCGGGACAACACCCGTAGACCTGAAGCCGATTGAGAATGTCAATATCATCGATAAAGAGGAAAAATTACAGCGCCTGCAAGTGCTTGAAACCTACCTCAATGACCGGGAGGCATCACACCAACAGATTACCCTGTTGCTTGAAAAGGTGGATATCCACCTGGCGTTGGGAGACATCCCTACCGCTGAAGCCGTAGCCAATCTCGCGGGTGATCTTGCCATGCAGTTTGATGATCGGCTGAGTAATGCTTACGCCATGAGTCGACTGGCTACCATCAGACGCATACAAGGTCAGTTTGATGAGGCGTTGCGGATTCATAGGGAAGAGGAATTGCCGGTGTATGAACGTCTGGGCGATGTGCGTTCCATCGCGGTCACCAAAGGCCAGATTGCGGACATTTTGGAGGCTCGGGGTCAGCTTGATGAGGCGTTGCGGATCCGTGAGGAGGATCAACTGCCGGTGTATGAACGTCTGGGCGATGTGCGTTCCATCGCGGTCACCAAAGGCCAGATTGCGGACATTTTGGAGGCTCGGGGTCAGCTTGATGAGGCGTTGCGGATCCGTGAGGAGGATCAACTGCCGGTGTATGAACGTCTGGGCGATGTGCGTTCCATCGCGGTCACCAAAGGCCAGATTGCGGACATTTTGGAGGCTCGGGGTCAGCTTGATGAGGCGTTGCGGATCCGTGAGGAGGATCAACTGCCGGTGTATGAACGTCTGGGCGATGTGCGTTCCATCGCGGTCACCAAAGGCCAGATTGCGGATATCCTGAAGGCTCGGGGTCAGCTTGATGAGGCGTTGCGGATCCGTGAGGAGGATCAACTGCCGATATATGAACGCCTGGGCGATGTGCGTTCCATCGCGGTCACCAAAGGCCAGATTGCGGACACCCTGGAGGCACGGGGTCAGCTTGATGAGGCGTTGCGGATTCATAGGGAAGAGGAATTGCCGGTGTATGAACGTCTGGGCGATGTGCGCTCCATCGCCATTACCCAGGCCAAGATAGCCATGTTGCTAATTGTAAGGGCAATCCCTGGTGACGATAGCCAGGCACGGCAGCTTTTGCTAAAGGCTTTAGCGACCACGATGAAAATGAAGTTACCCGAAGCGCAGCAAATTACCGCTATTATGGTCAATAGCGGCCTGTTTCCAGAGGGTGTGCCCGAGCCATCACTGTCTGAGTGATCACCGCAATTACATGAACAAAACTGTACATCAGGGGAGGCCAATATGCATTACACCTACTACGATAGCCCGGTGGGCAAACTCCTACTGGCGGGGGATGATGCAGGTCTGAGGATACTCAGCTTCCCAGAGGGCCATAAAAAGCGGGTACACAGCGATGACTGGGCCGAGTCGACGGCACTCTTTGCCGCCGCCATAGAACAGTTACGCGCTTACTTCGACGGCGAATTAACGGTTTTTTCACTCGACCTGGCGCCGGTCGGCACAGCATTTCAATGCGCTGTGTGGCAGGCACTGCAAACGATTCCCTACGGTGAAACGCGCAGTTACGGCGAAATTGCCCGGCAGATAGACAAACCCAAGGCAGTGCGGGCGGTGGGGGCGGCAAACGGCAGCAACCCACTCCCCATTATTGTGCCCTGTCACCGGGTCATCGGTCATAATGGCCGCCTGACGGGCTTTGGAGGCGGACTGCCAACCAAGCATTTTTTATTGAACCTGGAGGGCGCCCGGCAGGGGGTGCTGGCCTTGTAATCCTTATTTGGTAGTGGTTGCCACATCAACACAGAGAAAAAATATAATGCCCGATATAGAACTAAACTTTTCCCACGGGGAATACCAACAACGCATCGCCAAAACCCGCGCCGCGATGGCGCAGGCCGGGGTGGAGCTGCTGATAGTCTACGACCCATCAAATAAGGCCTGGTTGACCGGCTACGATGGCTGGTCTTTTTACACACACGAATGTGTGTTACTGGCGATGCAGGGCGAGCCGGTATACGTTGGCCGGGGTATGGACGCGGTGGGCGCCACACGCACCACGTTTATGGCACACGAGAACATCATCGGCTACCCGGATCACCTGGTGCAAAACCCACCTCTACACGCGATGACCTGGATGGCGGAAGAAGTGCTCCCCGCCCGTGGTTGGGATGCGCTGCGTATCGGCGTGGAAATGGACAACTACTACTTCAGCGCCCGTGCCTATGTAAGCTTGTGTGAGGCGCTGCCAAACGCCACATTGGTGGATGCCACGGGCCTGGTCAACTGGCAGCGGGCAATTAAATCAGAGCAGGAGATTGTGTATATGCGACGCGCGGCGCGTATTGTGGAAAAAATGCACGCCCGCGTGTTGGAATTGTTTGAACCGGGTATGCGCAAGAATGACCTGGTGGCTGAAATCTACCACACCAGCATCGTCGGCGCCGAAGGCCACGGGGGGGACTACCCCGGTATCGTGCCATTATTGCCCTCGGGTATCGACGCCAGCGCTGCCCACCTTACCTGGGATGATAAACCCATCCGCCCTAACGAAGGCACGTTCTTTGAGCTGGGCGGTGTGCACCGGCACTATCACTGCCCGCTGTCACGCACCATCTACCTCGGCACCCCACCACAAAAAATGCTCGATGCCGAGCAGGCGGTGCTGGAAGGCGTTGAGGTCGGCCTCGCCGCCGCCAGGCCGGGCAATCGCTGTGAAGATATTGCCAACGCCTTCTTCGCCACGCTGAAAAAGCACGGGTTTGAAAAAGAGAGCCGCACAGGCTATTCGATTGGGATGAGTTACCCTCCAGACTGGGGCGAGCGCACCATGAGCTTTCGCGCCGGTGATCAATCGGTGTTACAGCCCAATATGTGTTTTCACTTTATGCCGGGCCTGTGGGTGGACGACTGGGGGCTGGAAATTACCGAGAGCATCCGCATCACCGAAACCGGGGTCGAAACCCTGGCGGATGTGCCGCGCAAGCTACAGATTAAGAAGTAGCATCCGCCCGCTATTGGGTTTATCGCCCTACAGAGACAACTGATTGTGGAAACCAAAAGCGAGATCGTCGACAACTGGCTGCCGCGCTATACCGGAGTGGAAAAATCGACCTTTGGTGAATATATTCTGCTGACTAATTTTCACCACTACGTGGAATTGTTTAGCCAATACTACGCTGTGCCTATTGCCGGTGAAGGGCGGCCCATGCAATCGGCCACTGCTAACAACATCAGCATTATCGATTTTGGTATGGGCAGCCCGCTGGCAGCGACGGTGATGGATTTGCTCAGCGCTATCCGGCCCAAGGCGGTGTTGTTTCTCGGTAAATGCGGTGGTCTGAAGAAAAAAATCGCCATTGGTGATTTTATCCTGCCGATTGCCGCGATTCGCGGTGAGGGGACTGGCAATGACTATATGCCCGCAGAAATTCCGGCGCTGCCATCGTTTCGCCTGCAAATGGCAGTATCGCACAGTATTAGAAAAACCCAGCGGGACTACTGGACAGGTGCGGTGTACACCACCAACCGGCGCGTATGGGAGCACGATGTGGCGTTCAAGGAATACCTAAAAAAGATCCGCGTAGCCGGTATCGATATGGAAACCGCGACCCTGTTTATCGTCGGCTTTGCCAACAAAATTCCTCACGGTGCCTTGTTATTAGTGTCTGATATGCCCATGCAGCCGGAGGGGGTCAAGACCGCTAAAAGCGACGACAAGGTGACGGCTGATCACGTCGAAATGCACTTGAAAATCGGCATTGATGCCCTGCGCGAACTGATCGATTCGGGGGAATCAGTAAAGCACCTGCGTTTTTAGGGAGTAATTCTTCGGTTATGATTGATTGGGTATACATTTCAGGGTCATAGCATATTTTAAATACTATTAAATATATTTAACCCCTTGTTCTTTTAAAGAAGGCTTCCCGTTGAGGTATCACGAGGATATGATATACATTCATAATGTATATCTTAAGAGAATATCATGCGAGTTTCTAAGTGGGGCAATAGTCTGGCCGTCAGGCTGCCTAATCCAGTTGTGCAGGCATTGGAACTACGTCCGGGGGATGATATTGAAATTGTGGTGGCGGATACGAGAGTCTTCCAAATAGCAAAAAAAACCGATAACGAAGATTTACTTGCACGGTTACGGTCGTTTCGAGGGAAACTACCTGCCGATTTTAAATTTGACAGGGAATACGCCAATGCGCGCAACTAAGGTGTTTTTCGACACCAATATTTTATTATACCTACTATCAGATAACGAAGAGAAAGCTAACCGTGCTGAAGCCACTGTCAAGCTCGGTGGGATAATCAGTGTTCTGGTATTGAATGAAATCGTCAACGTAACTCGCCGCAAGTTCTCCATGCCGTGGGAGAAAATCAATGAATTTTTGTTACTGATATGCTCTTTATGCACCGTAAAACCGTTAACGCTTGAGGCGCATGATAAAGGTAGATTTCTAGCAGAACGTTATCAACTGAGTGTTTATGACGCAATGATTGTATCAGTTGCACTGATTACGAATTGCGAAATATTATATTCGGAAGATATGCAACACAACTTAATGATTGAAAAAAAGCTGCGTATTTGCAACCCTTTTAGATAATGGCAAAATTAATATGTACCCCTAAATATGGGTACAACATCGCAACTGTTCCGTTAAGAAGCGAATGATGTGGTGTTCAAGGAATACCTAAAGAAGATCCGCGTATCCGTTATCGATATGGAAACCGCGACCCTGTTTATCGTCGGCTTTGCCAATAAAATCCCTCACGGTGCTTTGTTATTAGTGTCTGATATGCCCATGCAGCCGGAGGGGGTCAAAACCGCTAAAAGCGACGACAAGGTGACGGCTGATCATGTTGAAACACACTTGAAAATCGGCATTGATGCCCTGCGTGAACTGATCGATTCGGGGGAATCGGTAAAGCACCTGCGTTTTTAGGGAGCGATATTGCAGTCAGTGACCCAAAATGCGCCATCCATAGCCGCTGCTCAACAAAGGGCTTTGGGGATTACATTACTTATGTTCGCCGGTAGATTCCTTGCCGCGATACGTCGATATGTGTCAGTGTGCGCTCATCGTTGCGCATACGCCACGACAGCATTTTTTGCGATAGGCTGAGCGCTATGCTGGCGTAGTCGGGGTGGTCGATAAGGTTGTTGAGTTCTTGCGGATCTTTTTCCAAATCGAACATTAGCGGCGGTAAATGCGTGAAATGGACGTATTTGTAATGCTGGTCGCGAATTACGTTTAGTTGGCACTCGTCCATTTCGATACCCAATGTTTTTTCCAGTGCATCATTGCTTACATCGCGAAAATCGTACTCCCAATGCAATTCCTTTCTCCAATCTTTCGGCGGGGCGTTGGCTAAAAACGGTAGCAGTGATCGGCCATCGCATTGCCTCGGAATGGGGAGTCCCAGTGTGTCGAGAATTGTCGGCATAACATCAACCGATTCGGTGAACGCCGGTTCGATACGCCCGCGCAAGTTGTCTGTCTGTTGTGGGTCACGGATAATAAGCGGGATATGGTAGCTGGAATCAAAATAACCGCGCTTACCAAATAACCAGTGATCACCCAGTAGTTCACCATGGTCGGCGGTCAGTACGATCAGGGTATTGTTGTACTGATGGGTGGCTTTTAGGTATTCGATCAACTGGCCAATAGCGTGGTCGACCTTGCTGATCAACCCATAGTAGGTGGCGCGCAGCTGGCGCATTTCCCGCTCGTAGTGTTCGCTGCCGATGGCGTCGCGAATCCACGCTGCAAACCAATCACCCTGATCGCTGAGTGCCGCTTTTAACCAGGGGTGTTCGGCTTCTTGTTCAACCTGTGGTGCGCGCACGGGGAGCGGTACTTGATCTGGGTGGTAGCGTGTGTTCCAGGGTTCAGTGGCAATGAACGGAGGGTGTGGTCGCAGGTATGAGAGGTGCACACACCACCCTGGCGCCGCTGTATCGATATACTCAATGGTTTTATGAGTTAAAAACGCCGTTTGTGAGTGCTCGTCACGAAACCTGGGTGGGGCAAAGCTTTTGCCGCGTGCTGCACTGCCTGGGTAGTTTTCAACAGCGGCAAAGGCTTGGTCTGCGTTTGCAAAATCATAGCCTTGATCGCGTAAATGTTGTAACCAGGGCTGTGGGTCGCCTTCGACCAATAGCAGGCCTTCGTCAAACCCTGGCAGTATATTTTCGTAACCGTGTCGGGTGACGGTGGTTTCGCTGTGCACACGCGGGTCGAGGCTGGTATCGGTATAGCCGAACAAAGTCGGTTGGTAGCCTGCGGCGCGCAGTTGCTGGGCGAGGTTGGTGTGACGGTGATCCAATGGCGTGCCATTGCGCACTACACGGTGATTTTGCTGGTACAGGCCGGTGAGCAGGCTGGCACGTGCAGGGGCGCAGGGGGCGCACACTGAATAGTGGTTGCGAAACAATATGCCATCTTTAATCAACGCGTCGTAGTGTGGTGTTTGGATACAGGGATGGTCGAGTGCAGAGAGACAGTCGCCCCGCCACTGGTCTGAGGTAATGAGCAGTATATTCTGGCGTGTTGTTGTCATAAGTCGGTTGCAAGTGCCATTTTAATCTCGTTCCGCCAGTGTGTTGGCCGTGTTTTTGTCAGGGTAATCTCATCGCACTGGTTGAAACGGGCAAAGCCAATAATGGTCGCAGCTATTGCACAGGAAAAGCCATCATCGACCGGCTTCTCTATATAGAGTGATTTGAGTTCCAGGCGCTTTTCCTTGCGGTGTGCCTTGCAGTCGACCCGCCCAACGAGTTGGTCGCGGTATAAAATGGGTAGGCAGAAGTAACCAAACTGCCGTTTGGGTGCAGGCACATAGCACTCGATTTGATAGTCGAACGCAAATACAGTGCGCGCCCGTTCGCGTTGTATCAGTAGATTGTCAAAAGGGGAGAGTATCTTTGCCGTGGCGCTGCTTCTCGGTGCGCGGGTTGCCAGTTTTTCAGCATCAATATAGGCGGTGGTATTCGCTGCCAAACTGATTGCCTCCAATTGCTTGGCGTCGACCCGCTGTTGTAATTGTTTGCTCACGGCTTCACGCAGCGCTCGACCCTTGCGCAAATAGGTCATGGTTTTTTGCGTTGCAAAGCCATGTGCTTGTAGGGTGGCATCGATAAGGTGGTTGGCGTATTCATCCAGCGATGGTTTGCGGGTATCAACCCACTCGGGGAGTACGCGTTCCGGTATATCGTAGATTTTTTGAAACCCCTCCCGCCCACTCGCCATCAACTCCCCCTGCATAAAGAGTTGTTCGAGGGCTTGTTTGGCGGGTTTCCAGTCCCACCATTCTTTTTTCCCCTGGCGTGTATCGGCAAAATCGCGGGTGCGCAAAGGGCCTTCTCCGCGCACGCGGTCGAGGATATGGCGCATCAACTTTTTGTCGCTGTTTTCAAACCAATGCCGCTCGCCCTCTTTGATGGCTTGCATACGCGGCAAGGCGAAGCGGTAATCACGCATCGGCAACCAGGAAGCGGCGTGAAACCAGTATTCAAAAACGGCTCTACTGGCAACTAATTTTTCCAGAAATCCTGGCTGGTAGTGTGGAATGCGTGACCACAATATATGGTGGTGAGCGCGCTCGACCACGGAGATCGTGTCTATCTGCACGTAGGCGAGCTGCTGGAGTGCGCGTAGTACCGCTTGTTGGCCGTTGCCGAAGGGTTTGTTTTTCAACAGCCCTTGTTGGTCTAGCGCTATGCGGCGCAGTTTTTCCTGTATAGACATGCCAATACTTTATCCCGGCCAGGTAAATTCAATACGTATACCGCCGGGCTCATAACAGATAAAGTGCTTGCGCGGGCCATCGCCCATCGGTTCCGGCATGAACTCGATAGTGACATTTTCTACAGCGGCCAATTGTTCTGCCAGGGTATATAAGGTGTCCTGATCGGCGATTTCCAGCGCCAGGTGGTGCAGGCCGATATTGCTGCGCATATTGAAGTCGTGGGTTGGCTGGGTTTCGTCAATCTGCCACAGGGTTAATCGAACCACGCCATCGCTGACGGCGATTCGTGGGTAACGGGGGTCATAGCCTGACGCCTGCCAACCTAAATGCGTAACAAAGAAGTCGCGGCTATCTTCAAGGTTACGCACCGCGAGGCCAAGGTGGTTGATACCATTTGTAAGCGACATTGTCGTTCCTGGTGGATAGCGTCAAAAAAGTCAGGCTGTATCGATTGCCCGTCCGCTCGATGTGTCAGAAGCCCTTTCATACGCCAGGCTAGCCAGTGCAAGATCGCCGAGCACCACGGCGCGAAATACAAATGCACAGCGCTCATTATGGTGCTGTCGGCCCTCGACGGTATTACTGACCAGCCCGGTAATATCGCCCTGCACTAACTGGGTATCGACCATTGGTTTGGGCATGGCCATTTCCTGGGCCAGATCGTCGATAACAATGCGGTCAAAGGCGGTCATGCTTGCGTCCATCCACGGGATAGCCAAATCGGTTACCGCTGCAAAAGCGCCTGGTTTCAGCCAGCGTGCGTCGATAAAGGGATCATCGGTGGAACTTATGCTGATTGAAGTAACGATAATATCGGCATCTTCAACTGCCCGCTGTGGCGTATCACTGGCGATTGCATTCAACCCCATACCCTGTGCGGTTGCGCACAGGGCATCACGGTTTTTGCTGCCACGCCCAAAGGCGCGAATTTCCTCGATAGGAAACAGGTCACAAAACACTTTCAGGTGGCTGTGTGCCTGTACACCGCAGCCGATAAAAGCGATTGAGCGGGCATCTTCATTGGCCAATCGTTTGGCGGCAATGGCACTGGCACAAGCGGTGCGCACGGCGGTTACCCAGTTGCCATCCATTACGGCAACCGGTAAGCCGGTATCACTGTCCAGCAGAGTAATGGTGGCGTTGATGCTGTCCAGCCCGCGCTGTGGGTTGCGCGGGTTGACGATCAGGGATTTGACCGCGAGCAACTGCGGATCGTCACTGGCTGAGAGCGTCGCCATCATATAGCGGCCATCATGGGTTGATATGGCTGCTTTAGGCGCACTCCATACACTCTTGCTGTTATTGTCCAGGTCGCTACTATCCAGGTCGCGACTATCCAGAATTAACTTTTCAAGCCGCCCAATAGCCTGTTCGGTGGTGATACCAAGCCCCTCAAGGGTTGAACGGGAGAGGTAGATAAAGGATTTTTTTTCGATGGGCATGTCCGCTCCGTTTAGCGTTGTGCTGTCAGGTGTTGGATGATTTGATCGAGTGGAATGTCCTGCGATGAGGCGTCACAACGGCCTTTATACTCGACGCTGTTTTTATCCAGCCCCTTATCAGATACCACCACGCGGTGTGGAATACCGATCAATTCCATATCCGCAAACATCACACCGGGACGCGCATTGCGATCGTCCAGCAACACGTCGATACCGGCTGTGCGCATAGCCTGGTAAAGGGTTTCCACGGCGTCGTGCAGGCGCGCTGATTTGTGCATATTAATCGGCACCAGCACCACCTGGAACGGCGCCATTGCCGGTGGCCATATAATGCCTTTATCGTCGTGATTTTGTTCGATAGCGGCAGCGACCACACGGGTGACGCCAATGCCGTAACAGCCCATCCACATCGGCGTGGGCTTGCCTGATTCGTCGAGTACGTTAGCGTGCATTGCCTCGCTGTATTTGGTGCCGAGCTGGAAGATGTGTCCCACTTCGATGCCGCGTGCGATGTGCAGTGTACCGACACCGTCCGGGCTGGGGTCCCCGTCGACAACATTGCGCAAATCTGCCGTTTGCGGTTCGGGTAAATCGCGGCCCCAGTTAATATTAAAATAGTGTTTGTGGTCGATATTGGCGCCTGCCCCAAAATTCGCCATTGCCGCCACGCTGTGATCGACAACGCAGGGAATGGGCAGGTTGACCGGCCCCAGTGAGCCAGGGCCAGCGCCGATAGCAGCACGGATTTCGGCCTCTTCAGCAAAACGCAATGGGCTCGCCACATCGCGCAGGTTGCCCGCTTTAACCTCGTTGAGTTCATGGTCGCCGCGCACTAATAGAGCGATAAGATTGCTGTCGACTTCATCCGATGCTGCCACTATCAGTGTTTTTACGGTGCGCTCAATTGGCAACTGAAATTGTTCAACCAGGCTGGCGATAGTCTTTGCATCCGGCGTATCCACCAAGTGCATGGCCCCCTCTGGCTCACCGCGTGTGTCACTGCACACGGCTTCGGCCTTTTCTATATTGGCGGCGTACTCACCTTCAGTGGAAAACACCACGGCATCTTCACCACTGTCTGCCAGTACGTGAAATTCCTTGGAACCACTGCCACCAATTGCGCCACTGTCAGCCTCGACAGCGCGAAAGGTCAGGCCAAGGCGGGTAAAGATTGTGCTGTAGGCGGTATACATCGACTCAAATGATTGCTTGAGTGCCGCCTGATTGATGCCAAATGAGTAGGCGTCTTTCATAATAAATTCGCGTGAGCGCATGACGCCAAACCGTGGGCGGATTTCATCACGGAATTTTGTTTGGATCTGGTAAAAGTTAACGGGCAGTTGCTTATAGCTTTTTATATCGCGGCGGGCGATGTCGGTGACGACCTCCTCGTGGGTGGGGCCAAGGCAGCAGTCGCGATGGCCCCGGTCTTTAAAGCGCAGCAACTCGGGGCCGAACTGGCTCCAGCGACCCGATTCTTCCCATAAATCGGCCGGTTGTACGGCGGGCATCAGCAGTTCGACGGCGCCAGCCACGTTCATCTCCTCGCGAACGATGGCTTCCACCTTGCGCATGACACGCATGCCCAATGGCATCCAGCTATACAAACCAGAGGACAGCCGTTTGATCAGCCCGGCGCGCAGCATCAGCTTATGGCTGATGATTTCAGCGTCAGCGGGGGTTTCCTTAATCGTGGTGAGATGAAACTGTGATATGCGCATAGTGAGTTGTTTTTTTACTTATGTAGTCAGGTGTAGAGATCAGTGGTCGATGTCGCTTGTGTCGGTTGGTACAACACCGGTTTTTCCGCAGTAGGCGAACCTACCCGGGTTAGTTGCATAGCTCTGTAATTTTTTCCTGCACTGTGGCTATTTGTGCGGCTAGCTGTTCCTCGGTCATGCGGACAAAGCTGCCATCGGCCTGCTCTTGAGCCAACGGTCGGCCAGTTTGGAATTCGGCGAGGCGCTGTTTTGCCACTTCACAGTATTTTTCCCGTTCCTTTTGTTCTTCACTGGTTTTTTCATCTTTATTTTTCGCCTGTTTTTTATCGTCACGCCGTTGGTTTAGCGCATCTATGCGTTTTTGCAGTGCCTGTTTCGATTGGGCGGCGGCTTCAGCATCATAGGTTTGCGTGGGAATTTCTTCGCTGCTTACATCTTCTGGCGGTGGCGACTGCGTGTATTGGGTAATGCCATCGCTGTCGATCCATTTGTAGATTTTGGCTTCAATAGCGGTTGAGCTGAGTAATAATACAACGGCAAATAGCGTTGATGCGGTATTGAAATAACCTTGTGCACGAACTGAAAGGGGGGAAGGGTTACTGCTGGTACTACATTGTCTGGGGGGTAAATCAACACGTTTCATGTTTATAGTGACTCTGAATAGGCCCGATTTAGGGTGACGATTGTATCTGAATAGTATGCGATGTGTACCCTAATACAAACGTTTCTGTCAATGTGATGGGTGATCGCTTCCCACCCGGTGAAGTTGGTCCGCTTTCCGGCAAAAAAATAGTTTACTATCGGTAAGCGTTTTTCGGTAAACGTTTTTCGGTGTTTCCTGAAGCAGCTAAATGAGGGGCAGATAATAAATAAAGTGAAAATCAATTTGTTTGCAGTATCGCTGTTTTGCTGTCGTGGCCACCGTCCCTGCCTGACTGTAGAGGTTGATAATGTCTGATCGTCGTCTGGAAGTATTTTATACAGTTGCCAGGCTGCTGAGTTTTACAAAAGCAGCGGAAGAACTGAATATGACACAACCTGCGGTGACCTTTCAGGTGCGCCAGTTAGAGGAGACGTTTGCCACCCGCCTATTTGACCGTACACACAATAAAGTCAGCCTAACCCGTGCCGGCGATGAGGTATTTGCTTACAGTGGGCGCATTCTCGACTTGTACAATGAAATGAATGAGTCGATCAAATCGATGACGGGTGACAGCAGTGGCACGGTTATCGTGGGCGCCAGCACTACCATCGCTGAATATATGCTACCGGCGATGCTCGGTGAATTTAAACGTGTCTACCCCGGTGCCGGTGTCCGTTTGAAAGTCACCCACACCGAGGGCATTGTGACCATGGTTGAGGATAATACAATCGACCTGGGTATCGTAGAGGGGGCGGTTACCAATAAACACTTATTGGTGGAACCGTGCCGGGTGGATAAGCTGGTGGCAATCGTGTCCAACAAACACTCACTGGCCGGTCAGGTTGTGGTGCCCTGTGCCGAGCTGTTGAACCATCCCTTTATTTTTCGCGAGGCGGAATCGGGTACGCGGGGGGTGTTTTGTGATTATCTGCAAGCTCAGGGCTACCAGGAGAGTGATCTCAATAACGAGCTTGAAATGGGTAGCACTGAATCGATTAAAGGCGCTGTGGAGGCGGGTATGGGTATTTCAGTCGTTTCCCTGGCGACCATTGAAAAGGAGTTGCGTCTTGGCATACTGTGTGCCATTCCATTGGATCCGCCCCTCGAACGCAGTTTCTCATTTGTGCGCCAAAGGCAGCAGTTTCGCACGCGCCTGATGGACAGGCTATACGATTTTGCGCGCGATTACTGTGAAGTGAATGATGGCAAATAACCCAAGATAAAAACATATGTTCAGTGTAATAAACAATTGGTATAAAAGGCACTTTTCTGACCCACAGGTGGTAATACTGGCGATTGTGCTGGCGCTGGCATTGCTGGGCATTCTGCTGCTTGGCGACATCCTGGCCCCGGTGCTGTTGGCGGTATTGCTCGCTTATTTGCTGGAGGGTCTGGTGTCGGCAATGGAAAGGATCAACGTGCCGCGTTCATTGGGGGCGGCGGTTGTACTGCTATTGTTTTTTGTATTTTTTATGGTGTTGGTATTTGGTCTGGTGCCTTTGTTGTGGCGTCAGCTCGCAGAACTTATCAGGGCGTTTCCGGCCATGATCGCCACCGGTCAGGATGCACTACAGCGGTTGCCAGCGGCGTATCCGTCGGTGGTGAGTGCCGAACAAATAAACGATTTGATCAATACAGTGCGCTCAGGTGTCGGCTCGATTGGTCAGGCGTTTCTGTCATTTTCGCTGGCTAATGCGGTGAATATTTTTGCCTTTGCCCTCTACACAGTACTGGTGCCATTGATGGTGTATTTTGCCCTCAAAGACAAACAGGCACTGTTGGCCTGGGCGGCTAATTTTGCCCCCAGGCAGCGCGAGTTGATCGATCGGGTCTGGCGTGAAGTCGATATTAAAATCGCCAACTATATCCGTGGAAAATTCATTGAAATACTCATCGTGTGGGCGGTTACTTTTGTGACATTTGCCTTTATGGGGCTAAATTTTGCCTTGCTGCTGAGTTTTTTGGTGGGGATATCGGTCATTGTTCCGTTTGTTGGGGCGGTGGCCGTGACCGTTCCCGTTGCGTTGATCGGGTTTTTTCAGTGGGGGGTTGATCCACAGTTTGGTTACCTGCTATTGGCCTATGCGATTATTCAGATCCTCGACGGCAATGTACTGGTGCCCGTGTTGTTCTCAGAGGTGGTCAATTTGCACCCCATTGCGATTATCGTCGCGGTATTGTTTTTTGGTGGTCTGTGGGGCGTCTGGGGGGTGTTTTTTGCTATCCCACTGGCAACGCTGGTACAGGCGGTGTTAAACGCCTGGCCACGGCAGGCCAAGGTATAGCAACCTTCGCCAATATCCTCTATAGCGATTGTACGGCTGCCAACACCTCCGCAACGTGCTCCTTTACCCTCACCTTGCGCCATACGCGCTGTAATACTCCATTAGCGTCGATAAGAAAGGTGCTTCGCTCAATGCCTTCGTACTGTTTTCCGTACATATTCTTCATCTTAATGACATCGAACAATCGGCAAACGTTTTCATCGGCGTCGGATAACAGCTCAAACGGCATGGCGTATTTGGCTTTGAATTTTTCGTGGCTTTTCAGGCTGTCACGGGAAATGCCAAAAATAACGCAGTTCGCTGCGGTAAAGTCGGCGTAGTGTGTGGTGAAGTCGATGCTTTCCGTCGTACAGCCTGGGGTGCTGTCCTTGGGGTAAAAATACAATACGATGGATTGACCTATAAAATCGGCCAGGTTGATCGTTTGCCCACTTGTGGCGGGCAATGCGATTGGCGGGATTTTCACGCCTATTTCGATAGTGCTCAATTCACTATTACTCACAGAGAACTCCACGAATATTGAATTTTCCGGTTGGAAGTGGCGAGTTTATACATTCTCTGTGGCGAAACCTAGACCCCATGTATTAACTTGCACACAAGTCAATACATGATGTCTGATGCATTAGCCAATAATTGTTCCAGAAAAAAGCGTTCTGGAACAATTGGTTGCAAGTTAATGCATATCAGGAGCCTGTCGGGCTTAGGTGCTCGTAGCGAGGGAAAGACCGATTTGAGTCATTTTTTTTACGCACTATTGGGGAGAATAGTGGTGCTACTTGACGAAATGTTATGCAAAAAAGGGTGCGCAAAAAAGGGCCAAATCGGTTTTTCCGCAGTAGAG
Source organism: Gammaproteobacteria bacterium (assembly GCA_965277715.1). GTDB lineage: Bacteria > Pseudomonadota > Gammaproteobacteria > JBCCGL01 > JBCCGL01 > JBCCGL01. The sequence goes on along the minus strand of OZ255836.1, from coordinate 2,299,048 downwards.
CAGCCCTGAACCCGTCAATATAAGTTAGACGGTGTACTAGCTTGCAACCCAGTAACCCCTGACCGCTTGTTATTACCAGTGCTGCCAAGTACCATTGCGGCGCGCTGGTGCACGATGCTAAAAATATAAAATATAAGCTCACTGGCATGTAAATCTAATTAGGGTAAATTTCATTCGTGACGTTAATTATTTATGAAACCACTGCTTAAACTTCCCCTGCTGGTACTTGGTATGTCTGTTCTATTCGGCCAGGCTGCCTGTAGCGCGTTCTATTCGGATGACCGGCCCGAGGTGCAATACCAGCGCGCCCAAAGCGCAGAGGAATTAGAGGTACCCCCCGATCTTGCCGCGCCAGACAAAAGTGGTGAGTTTGTTGTATCTGGTATTGATAGCAGTAAAATCCAGCGTAATACCCTGCTGCCAGAGATAGAGGAAGTGCGCTTTATGCGCGAAGGTGATTTGAGTTGGCTGGCACTGTCGGTTGAAGTAGAGAAACTCTGGCCACAAGTGCGGGAGTTTATTTTTCGGGAAGGGTATGTGCTCAGTAAGAATGAACCCCTGTCTGGTTATATGGAAACCACCTGGGCAGAGGATAAAATTGCTGTGCCACAGTCGGGTATTTCAGGTTTTTTTAGCGATGCGCTGGCGGTGTTAACCCCCTCTTCATCGCTCACCAGTTATGTTTTTCGCTTTGAGCGGGATAGTGATATGTCGACCCGCCTGTTTGTTACTCACCGGGAAATTTCTGAGCAGGCTATCGAAACCGCCAATCCTCGGGAGGAGGATGGCGAGTATGAATGGCAGGATGTGGGGCGAAATCCTGAGCTAGAGGCGAGACTGTTAACCCGTTTGATGGTGTACCTCGGTATTGATGTACAGCGGGCCAAAGGTGTGCTCAGTGATGTCGAAGTGGTGCAGCTTGAATCACCGGCTTACATTGTGAAAAACGATCAACAGGAATCGGCATTATTCATCGCTGAACCCTTTGCCCTGGCCTGGCCCAAGGTGTCGGTTGTATTGGAGAATCTGAATTTTTATATCGAAGATGAAGATATTAATACGGCACGCTATCAGGTGAGCTACGCGGGTGCATTTCACCTGGTAGAGGCGTCCCAAGAGGATGAGGGGTTTTTCGGCCGTGTTTTCGGTTTTTTTGATTCAAGTGACAATATTAAGGGCTACCAAGTGTATTTGAATGAACAGTCAAACGGTACTTATGTGACGCTTAGCGATGCAAATGGCGAGGCGCTGCACCCTGAGGAAGAGCACGCCATCCTTGATGCGATGCGTTTACAGCTTATTTAGACTTTTAAGACACCTATCTTGAACTACGCGTGCGTAGGCAGCGGCAGCAGTGGCAATGCGGCTGTTATCAAGCAGGGTGGGAGTGCGTTTTTACTCGACTGCGGCCTCACCATTAAAGAGACAGTACGCCGCCTTGAACAACTCGCTATGCACCCAACCGATTTACTGGGTATTGTTGTCACTCACGAGCACAGCGATCATCTCGCGGGCGTCGCACCTTTGGCGCGGCGTTTTAATCTACCTGTATGGATGACACGTGGCACCTGGCGACGCGCCCGTGATAAGCGTATTGCCGATCTGCGTTTTTTCTCTGCGGCGCAAAAATTCTCCATCGGTTGCTTTGAGTTACACCCCTTTGTTGTACCACACGATGCGGCTGAAGCTTGTCAGTTTGTGATTGCCTCAGATAATTACAAGCTGGCTGTATTGACCGACCTGGGCACGGTTACCCCACACGTTATCGACAGTGTAAACACAGTCAATGGGCTGGTGTTGGAGTGCAATCACGACGAAGATATGCTGCGCAATGGCCCCTACCCACCTACATTACAGGCCCGCGTCGGTGGGCGCTATGGACACTTGTCAAATCGCCAGGCGGCCTGCCTGCTGGCATCGATTGATCACAGTGCGCTGGAATTTATTTTACTTGCACACCTCAGTGATAAAAATAATACCCCAAAGAAAGCGCTGACAGCCATCGCCAACGTATTGCCGGATGGCGCTGCACGGGTTTCGGTGTTATCGCAGTCGCATTGCAGTGAATGGTTTGGTGAGGTGAGGTAGGCGGCGCGCAGTCTGTTTTAGACGGAGGTATCCTTATCGTGTTGAATCATCGCGTAGGCCGAGTGGTTGTGAATCGATTCAAAATTTTCCACTTCCAGCGTGTAGGCGCGAATACGTGCATCGCTGTTTAAGTGTTGGGCGACATCCCGGATTAAATCCTCGACAAATTTGGGATTGTCATAGGCGCGCTCGGTAACCACCTTCTCATCGGCGCGCTTTAACTGGCTGTACAACTCGCTGGATGCCTCCCGTTCGGCGATATCGATCAACTCTTCGATCCATACCGGTTCACTGATACGTACATCTATGGTGATATGCGAGCGCTGGTTGTGCGCGCCGTAGTCGGAGATTTCCCTGGAGCACGGACACAGTGACGTAACCGGCACTACCACTTTGACTGATGTATCAGTTTGCTTTTCCACGCGCACATCTGAGCGCAGGGTTACCTGGTAATCAAGCATGCCATGTACACCGCTTATCGGCGCCTGCTTGCTGATAAAGTAGGGGAATGTCATCTCAATAGTGCCTGCGGTGCTATCCAGGCGCCGGTTCATTTGGGCAAACAGGCTCTCGAAATTTTTCACTGAATGGGCGGCGTGATCGTGCTCGTTGAGCAGTTGTGAGAAACGCGACATATGCGTGCCTTTGCGATCCTCTGGCAGGCGTACCGACATGGAAAAGCGCGCCACGGTATTTTGTATCACACCACTGCGGTCAACCACACTAACCGGGTGGCGAATATCGCGGATACCGACCCGGTTGATACCGATATGCCGTTGGTCAGTATAGCTCTGTACGTCGGGTATCGACTCAATGGGGGTGTGAGTGTGGGTCATGGTATGCGTCTGCCAAACAGGGCGGCTAAATTAACGGGCGTGAATACTATTACACCGCTACTGGGTTGGCAATTTTAAACCCGGTTAAGTTTGAATCCCGTTACGTTTCGGGGGCGCGTCGATAATAGGTATATCGGGGTGGGCTGAGTTGCGCAAACGCCGTTCATCGCGTGGTGGAATGCCATAGCAATCGCGGTAGCACTTGCTGAAGTGCGGGGCGGAGACAAACCCACAGGCAAAGGCTACATCGACAATAGACATACTGGTTTGCAGCAGCAGTTGGCGTGCGCGCTGTAGGCGCAGCTCAAGATAGTAGCGGGTCGGCACGCACTGCAGATGCTTTTGAAAGATGCGCTCCAGTTGCCTGCGTGATACACCCACATGGCGGGCCAGTTCGTCCAGGCTCATTGGCTCTTCGAGGTTGGCCTCCATCAATGACACCGCCTCAATCAGTTTCGGCTGGCGTGACCCAAGGCGTTGTTGCAAAGGCATGCGCTGGCGGTCGTGGCGCCCGCGTATGCGTTCGCAGGTAAACATATCTGAAATATTGACGGCCAGATCATTGCCGTGTTTTTGGCTGATGAGATGCAGCATCATATCCAGTGGTGCGGTGCCGCCGCCAGCGACAAAGCGATCGCGGTCGATCTCAAACAGCTCACTGGAGACAATAATGGCGGGGAACTCCTCGCGCAGGCTGGCCAGGCTCTCCCAGTGGATAGTGCTGCGGTAACCGTTGAGCAGGCCGATACGCGCCAGAATGTAAGCGCCAGTGCATAGCGCCCCCAGTGGTACTTTCATCGTGACAAAACGTTTGATAGGCGCAGTATAGGGCTTAATATCCACGTCGTAGATATCCACACCACTGCACACAAACAGCCCATCACAAGTGTTGATATCAGACATTTCTGTATCGGGGGTGATACTGAGCCCGTTGCTGGCAGATATCGGCTCGCCATCGACAGACACCGCCGTCCACTGGTAGAGTGTTTTGCCACTGACCCGATTAGCCATGCGCAACGGTTCGACCGCTGCCGCGAAAGCGATCATTGAAAAACCGGGCACCAGCAAAAACGTATAACAAACCGGCGTGCTTTGAGCAGAAGTGTCATTCATTCGTTGTGGCAGGTGGTGTCTGGTGGCCGGGGGAGGAAATATAGGCCGGGAAGGGTTTTTTGAGCAAGTGTTTATTCACATACTTTAGGGGGCTTCAGTCGTGCAGGGTAGCGTTATACTTTCCAGGAAAGGGCGGTTTTTCTGTGCGCAAATACCCCCGGAAGGATCTTCTTCATGGTGATATGGGTATATACTGGCTTGACTTATTCGATCACACCGTTCAACAGGAGGCTTTGATGAAACTGCAATTAATCTGCCTGTGCCTATGTTTATCTCCAGTCATCGCCACAGCAGCCAATCCCAAAATTGCCAATAGCATCACCTGCATCAGTGAGGAATCCAATACGCTTGGTAAGCATCGGGGAGCAAGTTCGGCGAGTCAAAGCGAAGACGCCAAATCACGGTTTTCAGAATGGTTATTTGCCGAAACGTTTGCTGATGGAAAATCCAAGCTTAGATTCGATTGGCTGCCAGTTGGCGAAAAAGGTCCCAGTATCGAGATCAGCACCACCGAAAAACCACACAACCTACTTAAAATCCGATCACATACGCGCAACAGTTTGATCTTTGTCACCTCGGCATCGAACCCTTTTTCCACCGAAAGCTGGACGTTTGCACTCAATTTTAAGGTTGAAACATTGATTGCAACCCGTGTTCAAAGCAATATTGCCAGTGTGCGCGGAGAAGTTATTTCCTACCATTGTCAATTTGAAGGCTCTCTATAACATCAAAAAACCCCATGGCGTCAACGATAAAAAATGACTGATGTTGTGCGAATGGTTAATACAACGTCGCACCTGGGACTGAAAACTGATAACCCTCATAAATAAACTAAAAACTAACTGAAGTCAGATTCATTTTCTATTCACAGTGCTGTGGTTCTTCTAGCAGAATAGTTGAAACCTGTACTGATCGCCTGCGTTTGACAGCCTCTTAGCTATTGATTTTAGTGGCCAAGATGATATGGTTCTCAGGTGCGAGTGCACCTGCAGTTCTGAGGAGGCTGCGGAAAATCTTTAGTTCTGCGTTTAAAAACCGGATACATAAGATTACTAACTTCCAAAAAATTGAGCCAGAAGACTGAGCCAAGAGTTGAGATATAAACACTATGTCGAGTGACAAACCCCTTGTTCGATTCGTAGATATTCAGAAAAGCTACGATGGAGAGTCATTAGTTGTCAAAAATCTAAACCTGGACGTTGCCCAGGGTGAGTTTCTCACTATGCTTGGGCCATCTGGCTCAGGTAAAACAACCTGTTTGATGATGCTCGCGGGCTTTGAACCGGCGACACATGGGGAGATTTACCTCAAAGAAAACCCAATCAATAAGGTGCCCCCGCACAAACGCGGCATTGGCATGGTGTTTCAGAACTACGCGCTCTTTCCACACATGACAGTAGCTGAGAACCTGGCTTTTCCACTCGAAGTGCGCAAAATGGATAAGAGTGAACGTGAGTCCCGCGTCAAACGTGCATTGGATATGGTACAACTCGGCGCATTTGGTGATCGTCGTCCCGCACAGTTATCGGGCGGTCAACAACAGCGCGTTGCGGTTGCCCGTTCGTTGGTGTTTGACCCTGACCTGGTACTCATGGACGAACCACTGGGTGCGCTCGATAAGAACCTGCGCGAACAAATGCAGTATGAAATTAAGCATATCCATGAAAACCTCGGATTGACCGTCGTCTACGTCACCCACGACCAAAGTGAAGCACTGACCATGTCTAACCGTATCGCGGTTTTCGATGATGGCATCATCCAACAGTGCGCACCACCGGGAGACCTCTATGAACGCCCCGAAAATGCGTTCTGTGCCAATTTTATTGGCGAAAACAATCGCCTGCTAGGCAATGTGATCGAGGATCTGGGCGAAAGTGTTAAGGTCGATATCGATAACAATGCCGGTGTTGTCGAAGCCAAAAAAGTCAACGTTGGCGGCGTGGGTAGCCGTAGTACCTTATCGTTGCGCCCGGAACGCGTGATAGTCAACCCGGAGACGGGTTCCCTGCCAAATATTTTTTCGGGTAAAGCTGAAGAGCTGATTTACCTGGGTGATCATATACGAACCCGTTTCACGGTCTGTGGTCACGACGATTTTATTGTAAAAATTCCCAATTCAGCCGCTCATGCGCACCTTCAGAAGGGTGATACCGTTAATATCGGTTGGAATGTGGAAGATTGTCGAGCGCTTGACCCATCAGACTAACCTGGGCGTCAACCCGACAGTTTTTTGTACTTGAGTGGTTAAACCGAAGAGGAAAAAGACCCTATGAAAATGACGATGAAAAAAACCCTGCTGGCTTCAGTTGTAGCGGCTGCTACGGCGACAGCAGCACAAGCCGATGTCAATGTGACATCGTGGGGTGGTGCTTACACCGCTTCACAGCAAAAAGCGTACGCTGATACCTGGAAAGAAGGTAAAGTCAATTTTATCAACTACAACGGTGGCCTTGGTGAAATCAAAACACAGGTAGAGTCTGGCACTGTTACCTGGGATATTGTTGATGTGCTGCCACACGAGGCCCGTGTTGGTTGCGATGAAGGTCTGTTTGAAGAACTTGATCGCAGCATGTTCAAACCCGCCGCCGATGGCACTTCAATGGACGATGACATCATGGTCGAAGTACCTAACGACTGTGTTGTCCCGCAAATCTTCTGGTCTTATGTACCTTTCTATGAAGAGGGCACATTCAGCGGTGAGCAGCCTACTACAATCGCGGATTTCTTTGACGTTGAAAAATTCCCTGGCAAACGCGGTATTCATACGTGGCCTAACGCCTTGATTGAAATGGCGCTACTGGCTGACGGCGTTGCCGTTAAAGACGTTTACGATGTGATGAGCACCGATGCCGGTATTGATCGTGCGTTCGGCATGCTCGATAAAATCAAAGACCACGCCGTATTCTGGTCTTCAGGTGCGAAACCCCTCGAACTGGTTAAGTCCGGTGAAGTAGCTATGTCACTGGCCTACAATGGCCGTATTGGTGCCGCTGTGTTGTCTGAAGGTGAAAAATTTGTCACCGTTTGGGACGGCCAGGTACTGGAGGAAGAGTGGCTGGTACTGGTTAAAGGTGCACCAAACGCTGAAGAAGCCAAGAAATTCCTGATTCATGCATCAGCACCTGAGCAACAGGCCGGTCAGGCTAAGTTCATCAACTACGGCCCGATGCGCACTTCTGCGTTCGACATCATGCAAAGTGGTGAGCCATGGTTCCACAATGGCAAAAACATTATGGAACATATGCCTAACCGCCCTGAGGTTATGGCGCGCTCTGTCGTTGCAAGCCCTGAATGGTGGGCTGACTACGGTGATTCAATCGGCGAACGTTACACTGCCTGGATGGCGCAGTAAGTTAGTTTGAAAGACCGGGTGGCGGGTTTGTGTCATGAACCCGCCGCCAGTTTTTTTATTAATGACCAATAATCAATAGAGAAGCCATGTCGACACAAATCGCTACGCCCGGCGGGCCTATTCTCACCGCAGATGGTATTCCGTTAAAAGCAAGCCTGCAAAAATCGTTACGTCGTAACAAAATGCGGGCGATGCTTCTCGTCAGTGGCCCTCTGCTTTTTCTACTTTTACTGTTTGTTTTTCCAATCGGCAATATGCTTACGCGCAGTGTCGATGATTCGCTGATCAATCGGGTATTACCGGGCACTATTGCCGCATTTGAAGCCTGGGATAAAACTTCAGAGCCACCGGAGGCGCTTTATGCCGCTTTCGTCAAAGATGTGTTAGCCGCTGATAAAATCGATGTCGGTAAAGTCAGCACCCGAATGAATTACGCTAAACCCGGCTGGAAGAGCCTGGTTAAACGCACCGCCAGAAAAATTAAAAAACTCGAAGGCCCCGAATACAAAGACGCGCTGATTAAAATAGATAAGCGCTGGGCCGAGAAAGAATACTGGTTGTCAATCGGTATTATGAAAGACAAAACGACGATGGGTTACTTTCTTAATTCGGTGGATAAGACCTTTGACTTTGATAAAAATGTCATCGACGTCGCTGAAGAGCGCAAGGTGTACAACCTGCTTTGGTATCGCACGTTGATGGTTAGTTTCATCGTCACTATCGCCTGTTTAATTTTGTCTTACCCGGTTGCTTATTTATTGGCAACCCTGCCAATGCGCATATCTAATCTATTGATGATCTGTGTCCTTATGCCCTTTTGGACATCGTTGCTGGTGCGTATTGTCGCCTGGATGATTATGTTGCAGCAAAATGGTGTTGTGAACGACACTCTGGTAGCAACGGGCATACTGGCGGACGATAACCGGTTGTCAATGATGTACAACTTTAACGGCACGGTCATCGTGATGACGCAAATTTTATTGCCCTTTATGATCCTGCCACTTTATAGCGTTATGAAGACGATTCCGCCGACTTATATGAAAGCGGCGCAAAACCTCGGTGCGACACCCACAATGGCTTTTATCCGGGTTTATATGCCACAAACGATACCGGGTATCGGTGCGGGTTGTATCCTGGTCTTTATTGTTGCCATTGGCTACTACATAACCCCTGAGCTGGTTGGCGGAAAAGATGGTCGATTGATTGGTAATATGGTGGCCTACCATATGCAACGCTCGCTGAACTGGGGCCTGGCTGCCGCTATGGGTAGTATTCTGCTGGTGGCTATATTATTTCTATACTGGTTATACGACAAAATTATCGGTATCGACAACATGAAGATGGGTTAAGAATATGGCCTTACCAATTTATACAACTCCCGGTCAACGCCTTTGGCATTACACCTATATTGCCTTTTGTGTGTTTGTGTTGTTCTTCCTGGTCGCACCGCTGGTTGTTGTTATACCACTGTCGTTTACCTCGACACCGTTCCTCAGTTTTACGCCGGAAATGTTATCTCTGAATCCAGAGGGGTTTTCAGTGCGTTGGTACAAAGGCCTGTTCGGCTTATGTGGTGATATCGAAGACAATATTTCTACCATGTGTACCAATAAATGGATGACGGGTGCGCAAAGCAGCCTGTTAATCGCGATAGCGTCAACCTTACTCGCTACGTTTCTTGGTACGCTTGCTGCGTTAGGTCTCAGTAGCGACAATATGCCCGCCCGGCGCCTGATTATGGCGTTAATGATCTCGCCTTTAATCGTACCGCTAATCATCACCGCATCAGGCATGGCTTTTTTCTTTGCCAAGGTTAACTTGACGGCTACCTGGCCGGGTATTGTGCTTGCGCATACCATACTCGGATTACCATTTGTCGTTATTACCGTGACGTCTACCTTGGTTGGCTTCGATAAGTCGCTTATTCGGGCTGGTGCAAACCTGGGTGGTACACCCGCGTATAACTTTTTTAAAATTCAAATGCCATTGATTGCCCCCGGAATGATATCTGGCGCATTGTTTGCCTTTATTACCTCGTTTGATGAAATCGTTATCATCTTATTTGTTGGTGGCCCACAACAACACACATTGCCTTTGCAAATGTGGTCTGGTATTCGTCAGGAAATCAGCCCGACCATCTTGTCGGCTGCGACTATATTGGTGTTGTTTTCGATAGCATTGCTGACCACGCTCGAATTGCTGCGTCGTCGTAGTGAGCGCTTGCGTGGTATTACACCGCATTAAGCACGATACGTCGTACCTTAACTACTGCGCTTTTAATACTCTCTCTAGGGGGTGGCGGAAAACATAATAGCTTTCCAATACCCTCTCTATATCTCGATAAATAGTAATAGTCATCGCCTTTAATCATTACCCTCTTGCAGTGGGGGTGGGCCTATATCTTCAGGCGCGTAAGCTTCCAATGCGCGTGGGTCGACTTCGCTGGCTATTGGCATACTTACCGGGTCTGGCATCAGTACGTAAGTTTCCTTTTCAACGATAGGCGCCCAGCTTCTCTGGGTGATGCGGTACAGGGTAAATGCACACACCAACGCGGCTATACACGCGATGAAACCGAACAATCCGGCGGGGCCAAAGGTACTCATACTAGTGGCCGATAGTGTTGGCCCGGTGATGGCACCAAGCCCGTAAGTGAGCACCAACCCACCACTGGCAGGCACCAGTTGGTGAGGTTCCATATAATCATTGGCATAGGCCACGCTGAGTGGGTATAGCGTGGCAGCGACACCCCCAATCATCAGGGTTGTAAATAGAAAGGGCCAGCGTGTGCCGTTATCGATAAAGAACATAAACGACCACCAGGGCGCTGAGCTGAGCCAGATAATAAATACACTGATGATCATCAGTGTGGCGCTGGTGCCGATAATCACTAGACGCCGGTCAAATTTGTCAGATAAACGCCCAATGGGATATTGCAGCACCAGACCACCGAGGATGAGTGCTGTCATAAACAAGGAGGTGCTGGTGATATCAAACCCCTGGCCCACAGCGTAAATAGTGCCCGTACCGTAGAGTGCACCAGAGATAATGCCCGAGCAAAAACCTGCGGCAACCGCCACGGGTGAAATCGTGTACAACTCACGGAACGTCATGGACTTGGCCTCGACTTGCTCCGGGTTTGTCGCACGGGTAATCGCCACCGGAATGAGCGCCAGGCAGAAAATAATAGCGCAGATTGAAAACAGGTTATTGCTGCCAATATCCGTAGCGATCAGCATAAACTGCCCTGAACCTGCCGACATAAATGAAGCCATCATATAAATTGAGAACACCGATCCACGGGTATCATTGGTGGCGCGTTTATTCAGCCAACTCTCTGCCACCATCAGCAACCCCGCCAGGTTGATACCACAGATAAAGCGCAAGCCCACCCAAAGAGCCGGGTCAATATATAAAGGAAACATATTGATGGTGATGGCCATACAGGCGGCAAATACTCCAAATGCACGGATATGGCCAATGCGGTTAATCAGCCTGCCACACAGCAAAGTGCCGGAAACCAGGCCAACATAGTAGGCCGAGCTGGAAACCCCCACATAAATATCTGCAAACCCCTCGGCATCCATGCGCAGCGCGACAAAGGAGTTGATTGCACCAATACCGAGATTGAGGAATGCCACCGAAGCGAGTAGAGCGGACATCGAGTAGATGATTTCACGTGTTGTCATGTAAAGCTCCAGGTAGTGAGTGGCGCTGTAGTGGGTGGCGCTTTATAGCGCATTTATACGTGTAACGTGTATATTATTTTTTTACTTATACGGGGTATCGAAAAATAATGTAAAGGGGAGTACTCTACCCGTTCATTTACAATTCATTACATTATTAATCATGTCTATAAGGGGACACTATGAAATCACGTGCCGCTGTTGCCTGGGAAGCTAAAAAGCCGCTGGAAATAGAAGAGATCGATGTCGATGGCCCTAAACAGGGTGAGGTGCTGTTGCGCACTGTGGCGTCTGGGGTTTGCCACACAGATGCATTCACTTTGTCTGGCGAAGATCCGGAAGCGGCGTTTCCCTGTGTTCTCGGTCACGAGGGTGGGTGTATCGTCGAGGAATGTGGGCCGGGTGTCACCACCGTAGCGCCTGGCGATCACGTTATTCCCCTGTACATTCCCGAATGTGGTGAGTGCGAGTATTGCCACTCACCAAAAACCAACCTCTGCCAGTCGATTGCGGGTACGGTATGGACGGGCTATATGCCTGATCACACCCGCCGCTTCTCGAAAAACGGCAAGGACATTTTCCACTATATGGGCACCTCGACGTTTTCGGAGTACACAGTCGTCCCTGAAATCGCGCTGGCCAAGGTGAATAAACAGGCACCGTTGGAGAAAATTTGCCTACTGGGTTGTGGTATCACCACCGGTATTGGTGCGGTGCTGAACACCGCAAAAGTAGAGCCGGGTGCCAGCGTTGCTGTGTTTGGGTTGGGTGGTATTGGCCTCAGTGTCATTCAGGGGGCAGTGATGGCGAAAGCCGGGCGTATTATCGCTATCGACCTTAACCCCGGTAAATTTGAAATGGCAAAAGCGCTGGGGGCGACCGACTGCATTAACCCGTCTGATTACAGTGTGCCAATTCAGGAGGCTATAGTGGAAATGACCAATGGTGGGGTCGACTATTCGTTTGAGTGTATCGGTAACGTCAATGTGATGCGGGCGGCGCTGGAGTGTGTTCATATGGGTTGGGGCGAGTCTGTGGTGATTGGCGTGGCCGGTGCCGGGCAGGAAATTTCCACCCGGCCCTTTCAGTTGGTGACGGGCCGTGTATGGCGGGGCACCGCCTTTGGTGGCGTTAAGGGGCGCACTCAATTACCCGGTTACGTTGATCGATATATGAGCGGTGAAATCAAGGTTGATGAAATGGTTACGCATAATTTACCGCTGGAGGATATTAATAAGGCATTTGATTTAATGCACGCGGGTGAGAGTATCCGTTCGGTGGTTGTTTTTTAATTATTTGTAAGAGGGTGCCCGGTTCTCTAATTGCCCGGTTCTTTAATTACCTGGTTCCCTAATTGTCCGGTTACCCATTGGGTGCATAGCGTGCGCCCAATGGGCTGATTGGTTATTCTGTAGGTATAGCCCGGTACTCTCCGTCGGTACCAAAATACGCCTCGGTGCCACGATAAAACGTTTTTGCATCGGCTGATTGCAATAGCGCCAACATCTTCGGTATGGGTCGTCCCTCGGTGTTCAGTTTATCGATAAATCGTTGCGGGCCTATGGCGTCCAGCATTTCAAACGGACCTTGTGCCCAGTTAAATCCCCAACGCATAGCGCGATCAATATTGACAATATCGTCAGAAATTTCCGGCACCAGTTCGGCGGCATAACAGAACACCGCGCTCATCAACTCCCAGACAAATTTGCCTGTTTCAGAATTGGCAAATAATAGCGTAGTGTAATCGCTGTGTTCTTCGTCCAGCTCGCACGGTACTGCCAGGCGCCACTGAGTGTTATGCAGGTCGTATACCTCCATCGTTTTGCTGCCGTCGTCATTGCGCGTGAGCTTGTAAAAACCACCACCGGTTTTACGCCCTAGCTGGCCCGCTTTGAGTAATGCCTGTTCGGTCTCTGGGAAGTCGGCATAGTCGAGGCAGGCATCACCTGTGGGCAGGTTTGCTTTGAGGTTTTTGCCAACAAAATCCATTACATCCAAACCAATTAAATCGACTAAGCCGTAGATACCCGTGGGAGGTAAGCCCATGGGTTCTGACATTACCGCATCGATTTCCTCCATACTGACCCCGTTTACAATCGCCGACCGCGCTTTGTGCAGGCCAGCCAGCATCCAGAAGCAACCGATGCGGTTGCCGATAAAGTTGACGGTATCCTTGGCATTCACCACACCTTTATTGAGTGTTTTTCCACAGTAATCTGTCAGTGTGCGAGTGACCTCCGGGTCGGTATTTTGTCCGGGAACCAGTTCCAGCAGGCGCATAATGTGTGGCGGGTTAAAAAAATGGGTGACGGCGATATCTCGGACCAGGTTACCGGGCATATCGGTGTAGATGTCACGCAGTGGGATACCCGATGTGTTGGTGGTGACAATCGATCCCGCTTTGCGCACAGCTTCCAGGCGGGTAAACAAATCGCGTTTGGTTGCCAGGTCCTCAATGATCGCCTCACAAATCCAGTCACACCCGGATACCTGATCGAGGTCTGTGTCGATGGCGCCACAGCGAATGCGCCCGGCGGCCTGTTCGGTGATTGCTGGATTGCGGCCCCCCAGTAACCGTTGCACGGCTTTTTCAGCCAGCTCACGGTGCATATCGAGTAATACCACCGAATTACCGGCCATCGCGCAAATACCCGCGATACCCGCCCCCATCGTGCCCGCGCCGATAACAGCGACCTGATCAATTGTACGTTGCATTAATAACTCCCGATTGGTTGATGCGAAATTGGTTTATGTGATTGGGCGGCAATTTAGTTAGCACGGCAGTTTAATGCAATTAATAGTCTTCTCCAATATGAGATGAGGCTGAAGATGCGTGCTCCGGTTTCCACTATAAGATGGGCCTGATTTAATCTTTGAGTTCGTTCATGTAACGTGTACTGGCCTCCTGAATGAGCTGCTGTTTAGCCATTTTGCGACCTGCACGGTCATCAATAAGTAGCGGTAGCCCGAGACGATTCAGGCAAAAGTTGCCCACACATCTTCTAAATCCGAATCAATTGTCGAAAGATGCATGCTTGCCAAGATGGTACGCAGCTCGCGCTTATCCATTTGCAGTAGCTCAGCCATTTAATACATGGCGTCTAGAATACCGGTGTTAAATTTGAAACCTGAACGCATCTTTTAAATTTTCCAACTAAAAATTCAACGAAATATCCCGGTGCACCGACTGACAACTGGCAATCGCATGGGCCTGATCGGTGGTGAACCGCTGTTGCAGGCGCAGGCCAATCGAATTACTAAGCAGTTGGTCGTATTCATTCAGTGCGGTGGCGAGTGTTTTCTGCGCCCGTTGCCGCCACAATATATCTTCATGAAACAGTTCCTGGGCCTCTGCCAATAGGCGCATCGCCTTGTCACGTTTGGGTGACTTGCCTTTTAATGCGCGCCGCGCTTTGGATAGTTTTGACTTTATCGCTGAAGCACCTTTAATGGCACTCAACTCGCTATTAATCGCTTTGAGGTCAGCCATTGCCGCTTTGTTATCGGGGTTTTGAATGGCGGTTTCAATATCGGCGAAGCGCGGTTCGAAGGCGATGAGCTGATCGGTCGACGCCAGCGTGTCACGGGTTTCAATAATCACTTCGTAGGCTTCATCGACATTGCGGCGGTAGGCACTTTTGGCTTTTTGCTGTGCTTTGTAGAGCGTTGAGTAGCGTTTGTTCTGCGTTTCCCAGTCAGCGGGAATTTGCGCAGTAATCGCTTGCTGTTGTGCCTGGATGTCGGCGATTTGTTGGTCGATAGACGCCTGGCCTTTGGTATCGTCCGCGTCGAGCTGTTCGCGTTTTTCGTTTAGTTCTTCAAGGGCGTGCTGCTGACCAGACAGTATCCGGCGCAGACGGCGTACATCCTGGTGCTGTGGCCGGTAGTCGACGATATAGTCGTCCAGCGCGGCGGTAGCAGTGCGAATGTCGGTGACAAGATCGAAGGTTGCCCGCGCCTTATCAGTGCTTTCTGTCAGTGTGTTCTGCAATTTTTGAGGTAGGTAGCTGATATCGGCAGCGGCGAACTGGTCGATGCCTTTGAGCAGGCGGCTTTGGTTTTCGTCGTAGTAGGTAAAGACGTGCTGTTCGAGGCAGAGTTGTAACCGGGGATTGACGGGTGGCGGTGCCGTTTCAGAGGTCAGGTAGGTACGGTATGGCAGGTAGTTGACCAGGCTTGGCCAGTTGCCCGCCACGGCCAGCCCGAGCAGTTGCAAAATAATAAACGCGCTGGCGCCCTTGTAAATATCGGTGGTTTTGACCGACGGGGGCGCGACCCCACGCAGATAGAACAGTGCAAACCCAAAGGGAGGGGTGAGAAAAGAGGTTTGTATGTTCAGGCCGATCATTACCCCGAGCCAGACGGCGGTGATATTGGCGCTTGGGTCAGCCAGTAAAATAGGCGCAACAATCGGCACAACAACTACCGCGATTTCGATAAAGTCGAGAAAGAAGCCGAGCAGGAAGATAACGGCCATGACGACGATAAACTGTGTCCAAAATCCACCCGGCAGGCTAGTCAGGTAGTGTTTTACCAGTTCCTCACCGCCAAAACCGCGAAACGCCGAGGTTAGCATTGCCGCACCGATCAGGATGATAAAAACCATTGAGGTGGTCTTGGCGGTATCGATCATGACATCGACGAGGGTATTGTCGATTTTATAGGCACGCCAGGTGCTCCAGCCGATCGATACAAACAGTACGGTGACGGCCAGGCTGGCGAGTATGACGCCCAGTATGTCGTGGCTGGTTTGGATGTTTTTTACGTTGATGTCAAAAAATGACAGGATGATGATCAACGCGACGATGGATACCACGGCCATATAGGCGGGTGTAAAGCAGTGGCGTTTGCCCTCGGTAAGGCGGTAGCCGCCCATAATCATCGCGCCGATAGCGCCGATGGAGCCCGCCTGGTTGACTGTGGCGACGCCCAAAATAATCGAGCCGAGTACGACGAATATCAGTGCCAGTGGCGGCACTAAAACCTGCAGTATCTTAAAGACAAACTGGCGGTCATATTGGCCATCATAGGGCACGGGCGGGGCGTCTTGTGGGCGGATTAATGCGCGGATAAAAATGTACAGCGCGTAGATTGTCACCAGTACCATGCCGGGTATAAATGCCCCCATAAACATATCCCCGGCGCTGGCTGAGGTGATGTCAAACACCGATGGCATGGAAAACTCGCCAGTGGCCGCCTTGTATTCGGCCTTGCGTGCGGTGCTGGCTTGGTCGGCGGCGCTGGCCAGTTGGTCGGCGAGGATGATCAATACAATTGATGGCGGGATGATTTGCCCCAGTGTGCCAGAGGCGCAAATTGTCCCTGTGGCCAGGGATTTGGAGTAGTTATTGCGTAGCATCGCGGGCAGTGAAATCAGGCCCATCGCGATTACTGTGGCCCCGACGATACCGGTGGTGGCGGCCAACAGGGCGCCGACGAGTACCACCGAGATGCCCAAACCGCCGGGCACCGGGCCGAATAGCTGGGCCATTGCCACCAACAGATCCTCGGCAATCTTTGAGCGTTGTAGCATGATGCCCATAAAAATAAACAGCGGAATGGCAATCAGCGTGTCGCGCTCGACATCCCAGTACAAACTGCGAAAGTTAGTCACCCCAGCGCTGAGCCACTGCAGGGCGCTGCCCTGGGCAAAGTAGGCATCCGGGTCACCGGCAAAGACCAGGCCACACAGGGCGGCGATGGCAATCGACAAAATGGCCGAGCCGGGCAGGGCGAAGGCGACGGGAAAGCCGGAGGTGAGGGCGATGACCATCAACAGTACGAGAATGGCGAGAAAGAATAATTCCATCGGGTGGGCCTTTTAGTGTTCTGCTGGCGGTTAGTGGGCGGTGGCCACGGCGTCGCTATCGCCTGGTCTATCGTTCATTGGCTTATCGTTAACGGGTTCATCGTTAATGTCTGCCACGCTGCTGAGGATATAGCTGCAAAATTGCGCGATCATGGAGATGGCGAATACAATCATAAATCCCGCCATCAGGTATTTCACGTACAGACCATAGCCGCTCTGTGAAATCTCAAAGCTGATCATTGGGCTATTTAGGCTGGCGGTTTTGCTCCACATGCCCATGGTGAGAATAATCCAGCACAGCGGGATACCAAGGGTTAACGAGCCGAGTAAATTGACCACCGCTTTGCGCTGTTTGCTAAAGCGTGCATACAGCACATCGACGCGCACATGGCCCTCGTGAACCAGCGCGTAGGCACTGGCAAACAGAAACATCGCGGCGTACCAGAAACGCACCAGATCACCCATAAACGCCTGCTCGTAGGAAAACACAAAGCGCGTAATGACAATGGAAAATTCGGCGAATACCACTAACAGACCCAGCCAGATAAACCCCAGCGAGCGCACAAACGCGGCAATCACTAAGGCCAGGAGTAACAGCGGATAGTGCACCCAGCTACCACGAAATACGGCGCGCCCAAGGTCTTTGGTGGTTTGTTCGCCGACAAACAGTGAAAGGTAATTTTCCACGCGCAGAAAGGAGATGATAGTGTCCACCAGGCCGATCAGTACCACGGCCCAAAAGGCGGTGCGGATAATAAACGCGGCGACTTCGCCAAGTAGGGCAGCATCAATGCGCAGTGCACGGTCCGGGTTTTTTAAGGCGAATACAATTGGCAGCGCGATGGCCAGGGCATAGCTCAGGGTTTGTAACCCGGCCAATAAAAAACCACTGCCCTGAATGGCGTCATCCGGGGCGGCAAACCCAGGCAGCCCAAACTGGCCGAACAGTGCGAACATACCGGGCCAGTCGAACCAGAAAATAAGGACATTGTTAAACAGGAACAGCAAAGTGATCGACACCATTGCCAGACAAAAAGCGCGCACAATTGCGCGGGTTTTATCGTTGTTCACACGCTCCTCCAAAGGGTGACGGGTATTAGGTTTACGTAGCCTTGCCCGGTTTATTATCGTCTAAGTTGGCCGGGAACCGTATTATTAAAATAAAAGCGGAGCCTGAAGGCTCCGCTTTGTAGTACTTACCAAGAGGGGTTATACCCCCGGCTTAAACACCCAACGCACGGTTGCGCTGTTCGACGTAAGCCTGATCTGAGATCTTCGCCCAGGCACCCAGCGTTTGGCGGGAGTCGAGAAAGCTCTCGTGGATACGTCTGGCCAGCGGGCCGTGCTCGACTACACCCTCATAGACTTCTTCAGCGGCCTCGGCAAATGCATCGTAGATGTCGTCGTTGAATTTTCTCAACTTGACGCCCTGGTCGTTAATCAAACTGGCCAGTGATGCACCGTTTTTGGCATTGTACTCGGCCATCATTACATCGTTTTCCA
Organism: Gammaproteobacteria bacterium; assembly: GCA_965277715.1. Lineage (GTDB taxonomy): Bacteria > Pseudomonadota > Gammaproteobacteria > JBCCGL01 > JBCCGL01 > JBCCGL01. The sequence continues at coordinate 2,280,661 of OZ255836.1, read as the reverse complement.
TCGATGCAGCGGCTTCGACAATTAGCTGCTCGGAAGGGGTTAGGCTGTCCCACCACTTTTTATTCATGCCACACGCCAGCATCGCGGCAGGCTCGTGCATACCTGGGTAGTAGTAGTATTTGGCGGCTTCGTAGAATTTCATAAAGCTGTCATTCCAGGGGCCTACCCATTCGGTTGCATCGATAGCACCGGATACCAGGTTTTCATAGATTTGTGAGCCGGGCAGGGAGACAGGTGAGGCGCCCATTTTAGCCAATACGTCACCACCCAGGCCGGGCATACGCATTTTTAAGCCTTTAAAATCGTCTGCACTGTTCATTTCCTTGCGGAACCAGCCGCCCATTTGCACGCCGGTATTACCGCACATCAGCCCTTTCAGACCAAAGTCACTGGCCAGCTCGTCCCACAATCTCTGACCGCCGCCGAAGCGAATCCAGGCGTTCATTTCGGTGTAGGTAAAGCCAAACGGTACGGCGGTGAAATACGCCCAGCCTGGGTGCTTGCCTTTCCAGTAGTACTCGGCGGCGTGGTACATCTGTGCGTTGCCTGAGGCCACTTCGTCGAAGGAGTCGAACGGTTTAACGCGCTCGCCACCGGCGAAGTAAGTGACTTTGAATTTACCATCGCTCATGTCTTCGAGGCGTTTGGCAAAGCGCTGTGCGCCTGTACCCAGCCCAGGAAAGTCACGTGGCCAGGTGGAGACCATTACGATTTCTTTGGCGCCCGCCGCGAGTGCAGGAGCGGCTATGGTGGTGGATGCGGCAACGGCACCCAGGCCCAATGCGCCTTTCTTAAGAAGGTCACGTCTTTTCATTGAATTCCTCCAATCGTTACTGTTATTTACAGGAAAATGTGCCGCGCCAGTGTATCAGCAAGTGTGCGTTTGGCAACCTCTCCTCCTCGCGTTGACCGACAAAAGAAATACCAACTCACGGATATTCTCTTCCTAACCCTGTGTGCAGTTATTTCAGGTGCCGATAATTGGTGGCTATAGAGGAATACGGTAAAGCTCATGAGGAGTGGCTGACAAAGGTATTAGGTTTACAAAATGGTATTCTGTCTCACGACACATTAGGCGATGTCTTTGCCGTAGTGGACACCGAACAGTTTAGCCAGTGTTTTTCGCGTTGGGTGGCTGATATTGCCAGCCTTACAGAGCAGGATGTGATTGCTACTGACGGTAAGTGTTTGCGAGCAAGTCTGAATAAAAGCGGTTACAAGGCAGCGATCTATATGGTCAGTGCTTGGTCGCACCACCACAGTATGGTATTGGGACAGGAAAAAGTAGCGAATAAATCGAATGAGATTACAGCGATTCCTCAATATTACGCTATCAACACCAGGTTGAGAAAGTATTAACGCAAACAAGTAAAAACAGACCTGGCCATTTCTTTAATAAGCTGAAAATACAAATCCGGCCCGGCGGGCAGGTGTGAACCCAGGGGGTCAAGCACGGCCGATTTTGCTTTGCTGCCTTCAATAACGGTTTGCACAAGCTTTGGCTGAAACTGCGGTTCTGAAAAGACACACGTAGCCCCCAGTTTTTTTACTTTTGCCTGAATATCCGCCAGGCGCCCAGCACCTGGCATGATATGTGGGTTGACGGTGATCACCCCCGCCGCCGTTATACCGAAACGGTGCTCAAAATACTGATAGGCATCGTGGAAGAAGATGGGGTGTTTACCCGTGACCGGGCTAAGCATTGTTTTTACCTCGGCGGTCAGTTGATCCAGCTTTGCGGTTACGGTGTTTAAATTGGCGGTGTAGTGTGCCGCGTTGGCCGGGTCAGCTTCAAGCAGGGCGCGGTGGATTTTAGTGGCCAGGATGTTGGCATTCTGTGGGTCCAGCCAAATATGGGTATCCACCTCGTGCGCTGCATGGTTATGCCCGGTGTGCTCTGCAAAGCCGCCACCTTCACGCTGTGGCAGTTTAATCAGCCCTGGGGTATCGAGTAGGGTGATGACTGTCGCCTGCACACCGATGATTTTAAGCGGTTTTTGCAGAAACGTTTCTAACTGGGGGCCAACCCAAAACAGTACATCGGCGCTTGCAATGGCGCTCGCCTGGGATGGTTTGAGGCTGTCGCTGTGGGGTGATTCGGCGCCGGTGACAATCAATAACGGTGTGCCTGTCCCCTGCATAAGGGCGGAGACCAGCGAGTGAACCGGTTTGATCGAAACGACGACATTGATGTCCGCTGCTGCTGTATTTATAGCAAAAGCCAGCACGCAGGCGGCGGTTAATTGAATGGCTGTTTTACGCATTTTTATTTTGTTCGCTGATTATTATTAATTGGATTCAATGGGAAAATCGTTAGTTTCTTTTTCGCTCAATAGCAATTAATAAGTTGCTTTTGCGGAATTTAGGTTAAGGGAAAGCGCTGGTGCCATTACTCACGTTATCGAAGCCATCCCCCCCCTTCTTTGCTAAAGAGGGGCCAGGGGTGGGGTGTTCATCCACAGCCAACGCCTGTATTTCTGTTATGTTATAAAGTAACATCAATGTGTTATGTTATAACATTTCAAAAATATTTTACAAGCATTTGGAATCATTGTGCCGAAACTACCTGAATCGCTCTTTCAACTCAGCCATGCCGGTATTGTGCGCCAGGGGCGCTGGCTGGTGCGTGATGTCGATTTGACACTCAACCGGGGCGAGATAGTGACCTTGATTGGCCCTAACGGCTCGGGAAAATCCACCACCGCCAAAATGGCGCTGGGTATATTGCCCCCGGATGAGGGGCGTGTGCAGCGTTTGCCTTCACTGCGGGTTGGCTACGTGCCGCAACGTGTGTCGGTAGACTGGACTCTGCCATTATCGGTGGAAAAGTTTATGTGTTTGACCGGGCGTTTATCGGCGGCGGAGATTCACCCGGCACTCGAACGCACAGGTATTGCGCATTTGGCTAAATCCGGGCTGCGCACGCTGTCTGGTGGTGAATTTCAGCGGGCGCTGCTGGCGCGTGCGATTGCACGCAAGCCGGATCTTTTGGTATTGGATGAACCAGTTCAAGGTGTCGATTTTTCCGGTGAGATTCAAATGTACCAACTTATTTCAGCCATCCGGGATGAGCTGGGCAGTGGCGTATTATTAATTTCCCACGATCTGCACGTGGTGATGGCCTCAACCGATAAAGTGTTGTGCCTCAATGGGCATATTTGCTGCCAGGGTCACCCCAGCGCCGTCGTCGAAAACCCGGCGTATCAGCGCTTATTTGGCGACAAGGCCGCTTCGGCATTGGCCATTTATCGCCATCATCACGACCACAGCCACCACCTCAATGGCTGTGTTGAGGGTGTGGATGATGCAAAGGATGCAGTGGGGGTGAACCATGTTTGATGATTTTTTTATCCGTGCACTGGTCGCGGGTGTGGGGGTGGCCCTGGTGGCGGGGCCATTGGGTTGTTTCGTGATCTGGCGTCGCATGGCGTATTACGGTGATACGGTAGCGCACTCGGCCTTGCTGGGGGTCGCGCTCTCACTGGCGTTTGAGGTCAATACCACATTGGCGGTATTGGTGGTGGCGGTGGTGGTTTCCAGCGCGCTGCTGCTGTTACAACGTATGCAGAGCCTTTCCTCGGATGCGTTGTTGGGTTTACTCGCGCATGCTTCGCTGGCCTTGGGTTTGGTGATATTGGCTTTTATGACGTGGGTGCGGGTCGATCTTATGGGGTTTTTATTTGGTGATATTCTCGCCGTTTCGACAATGGATATTGCGATTATTTACGCGGGCGGTGCGCTGGCGCTGGGTGTGTTGGTGTGGATATGGCGGCCTTTGTTTGCCGCTACGGTGAGTGCGGAGATCGCCGAGGCTGAGGGTTTGCCAGCGAAGCGCGCCAATCTTGCGTTTATGTTGTTGATTGCCACGGTGATTGCTATTTCGATAAAAATTGTGGGCGTTTTGTTGATTACCGCGCTGTTTATTATTCCGGCGGCGACGGCCCGCCGCTTTGCGTTGAACCCGGAGGGTATGGCGGTTATCGCGTCGTTGATTGGGCTGGTGGCGGTATTCGGTGGGTTGTTTGGTTCACTTGAGTGGAATACGCCTTCCGGTCCGTCTATTGTTGTGGCGGCGCTGTTGTTGTTTATTGTTAGTTTGTTGTACCGGCCGGGTCGGCGCCAATTGTGAATCCATATTATGAATAATAAGCAAGGCCACACAGTCGAATTGACACGCAATCAATCACTGGTGCTGGCGCAATTGGGTCGTTCCAATGATCCGTTAACGGCCTATTCACTGCTCGACAAATTGCGCGATCAGGGTATTGCCGCCCCACAACAGGTGTACCGGGCATTGGCAAAGTTGACCGAGCTGGGGGTTGTCCACCGCCTGGAGAGTTTGAATGCGTTTGTCGCCTGCCAGCGCCCGGAATGTGGCAGCCATGCGGTGGTTGCCTTTGCCATTTGTGCGCAGTGTGGCAGCGTTATCGAGCTGGCTGACGACCACCTGCCCGAGTGGTTGCAGTCGCTGGCTGACGGCGCGGCGTTTTCGATGAAAAATGCGCTATTGGAAATTAGTGGGGTTTGTCTGGATTGTGAAGAGAGTCTGTAAGCGTTAATACAGTGTCAATTTTGGATTGACGGGGTATTGGTTTCAATCAGTTAGCTTCTTGAGTTGGCTTTTTAGTTCGTCGATTAATTTGTTTTTTTCTTCAAGTGCCTCCCCTTGTTCTTTGACTATTTGGTCTCTCTTCTCAAGCGCTTGTCCTTGTTCTTTGACTATCTGGTCTTTCTTCTCAAGCGCCTGGTCTTTTTCCTCAAGCGCTTTGCTTTGTTCTTCAACCAGTTGTTCTTTTGCCTCGATCTCGCGTTCCTTGTTTTGCAGTTCCAGCAGTATCTCGTCTTCAATCTGCATGGTGTCGATAACCTCTGGTTCGCTAATCGCCGCCTGCAAACGCCTGATCAATACGTGGTATTTCTTTGGAAACAGCGTCTCATCAATCGACAGTCTGTGTCTGTTCTCCACCTGTAGGTCCTGGTCGAATATTTCCAGTAGTTTCTCCAGGTCGTTGCGGCGTTGGGCTTTCAGGTAGGGAATTTGTACCACATAGCTGTCGTGGGTCAGGCTTTCGATAAAGGTTTCTTTGTCGGCCAGTGTTTCGCCGGTAATCGCATCGGTATAGATTCGGCCTACTTTGATAACGGATGCTGTGCAGTGGTTGAGCGTATGACCCAAAAAGTAGATGGTAATAATCGGCAGCGCCTGATATGTGCTGTGCCCCGTGGCCGAAACAGTCGCGTGGACGTTTTTTTCATCGCTGTACTGCTGCCCCAGGTAGCGCCGGAAGCGCATAATATCGCTGGTGTATTTGGCTTTCTGGATTTCAATAATGACTTGTTTGAACTGCCCATCGCGGGTTTTAACCCTGGCGGAAAAATCGAGTCGGTAGACGGTGAGGTTTTTTTCAGTCAGGTTGGCCAGGCGCTCTTGCGGTTGCAGGGCGATGTCGATGACGTCCATACCGATGATTTCACCAATAATCAGCTTGGCGGCGCGCTCGTCGGCCATCAGGTACTTGAAGACGACATCGTAGATTGGGTTGGCGATTTGCATGGTGCGATAGTACGCGATGGGTCAAATATGTACCAGCTACTCAAACCATGCAGATAGTGTTATTTGCGTTAGTAAGCCTAAATTTCGCAGTTGAATCGTAGCGAGGGCGTCTAAGGTGCTGAAGACGATGGTGTTCAGCAGCAGGGTAAACCGCTGGGAAGGGCTAAGACTCCGGCGGCGCCCCCCCTTCATCTGTACGTTTGCGTACAAATGCCTGCAATTCCTCGTAAACCCCCGCATCCATTGGCGGTGCTTCAAATTCATTGAGTATTTTTTTCCAAATGCCATTGGCGCGCTGCGTGGCGGTTTTGCTGCCATTTTCCTGCCAGGTGCCGTAGTTGCTCCAGTCGGAAACCAGGGGGGTGTAAAAGGCATTTTGATAACGCGACATGGTGTGCTCGCAACCAAAGAAGTGCCCGCCAGGTTCGACGCTGGCGATGGCCTCAAAGGCCAGGGCTGGATCATCGCTTACCAGCGGTTGAAAAATTTCTGCAAATATTTGTAACATTTCAATATCGAGTATGTATTTCTCCATTGAGGCTGTCAGCCCACCTTCCAGCCAGCCAGCCGAGTGAATCAACATATTCACTCCGCCTAAAACACTGCCCCAGGCGGACATCATAAATTCGTAGACGGACTGTTCGTCCGGGGCGTTGGAGGCTGTCGCCGCCGAGCCGCGCCAGGGGAGTTTGATATGCCGGGCCAACTGCCCGGCGCCGAAGGCCGCCTGGACAAACTCGGGGGTGCCGAAGGCGGGCGCGCCGGATTTCATGTCGACATTTGAGGTGAACGAGCCGTATACCACGGGCGCGCCGGGGCGCACGATTTGCGCCAGGGTAATGCCCGCCAGTGCTTCGGCGTGCTGCAATACCAATGCGCCGGGCATGGTGACGGGGGCCATGGCGCCCGCCAGGGTGAACGGTGTAATGACGGACATTTGCCCGGCCTCGGCAAAGTCGATGATGCCCTGGCACATGGGAATGTCTAGCTGCCGGGGGGAGTTGGTGTTGATTACGGTGTAGCAGTAGGCGCGCTCACGGAATTGCGCTTCGCTGAGGCCGCGTGCGATGCGCGTCATCGCAAAGGCGTCGTCAACCTGGGGGGTGCCGCGTGAAAAAATAAAGAAGGGTTTTTGGCTGAGTGTGAGCTGGCTTTCGGTGGTGTGCAGGTGGCGGATCGGCAGTGGAATGTCTTGTGGTTCGACGTTGGGGGATTGTATGTGCATGACATCAAAGTGTTGTGATAGTTTGATGATGTTGCGTGTGTCCTCCAGCGCGCCGTTGCGTTTGCCACGGTCGAGGTCGCTGATATGGGGTGGACCGCCGACGCTGACAAAGGCGATGTTGTCGCCCCCCAGTGTCACGTTGTGTTGTGGTGTTGCGCCGTGTAATACAAATTCGCTGGGGGCGGTTGCGAGGGCCGATTCAATTATCGCCGGGTCGATATGCACCATCAGGGTGTTGTCATCGACGCGTGCACCGGCCTGTTTAAACCGGCGGCGCGCCTCGTCGTTGAGCACGCGAATGCCGAGTTGCTGGATAACGCGTAGGGCGGTTTGGTGGATGGCCTGGAGTCGATCCTGTGAAAAGGCGGGTTGCCGGATGAGGGGGTTTTTCAGTGCGCGGTAAGCGGTATTGCGTTTGCTGGCATCGGGCTGTGTGGATGCGTTTGGTGTCGGGTGCCTTCTGGAACGACGGGGCATGATGCTGTGTCTCCGGGTTATTCGAATAGAGGGGCTGATTGCAGAGGGCTGATGTCCATTGCAAATGGATTTTACAGCGCGTATAAAATTGAATGTACGAGTTTATATTTTTTCTAACAAGAGAATACCACTATGTCGTCTAAGCCGATAAAAGCTCCGGTTCGGGTCGAGCGATTCGCCGATCTCACGTTTATGCCGCGTTTTGAGTACGGGCATATGGCCGAGGTGGTGGAAACCTGTGGTGAGAAGGATGGGTCGGCGCTCGGCACCGGCTTTGCGCGGTTTAAACAGGCACATATTCCGTGGACGATTCACTACGACGAAGTATTGACAGTGATTGAGGGTGTTTTGAAGGTACACACAGCGGGCGAGGTGCATGAACTGCACCCACTCGACAGCTTGTGGTTACCGGCGGGTACTGCGCTGACGTATGTATCAGAAAGCGCACTGGTGGCTTACGCCGTACAACCCGCTAACTGGAACGAGGGATAGGTTGTGTCGGTGCACGCTATTAAGCAATTGCCGCGAGATGACGATGAAAATGGCTGGAGTCGGATTCTCGCGCCACGCGAGGTGCAGGCACCGTTAAGTACTGTGGAGAAAGCCGATTGGGTGGTTGTCGGTGGCGGTTTTGCCGGGGTGTCCGCTGCGCGCCGCCTAGCAGAGAATCGCCCGCAGGACCGCGTTGTCTTGCTGGAGGCGAATCAGGTGGGCGAGGGGGCATCCGGTCGCAATTCTGGTTTTGCTATCGACCTGCCCCACAACGTGGGGAGTTCGATGGAGGAGCTGCAGGGGTCGCACCGGTTTATGGCACTGGCGCGGGCGGCGATTGATTACCATCAGGCGCAGATCGACCGATACGCGATTGAGTGCGATTGGAGCCAACCGGGAAAATACCACGCGGCTGTTAGCCCGCAGGGGGTGAGTGAGGTGCTCGAACCCTTTGCCCGGGAGCTGGATGCGCTCGGCGAGCGCTACCAATGGATCGATAAAACCGACCTGGATAAACGGCTGGGCACCCGGCATTTTGCCGCAGCGGTGCACACTCCCGGCTGTCGCCTGCTCAACCCGGCGGCGCTGGTGAGGGGGCTGGCGGATACGTTGCCGGAAAACGTGACACTGTACGAAAACTCCCCGGTAGTCGCGCTGGAGAACAACGGCGGGGTGAAACTGCGCACGGCAAAAGGGCAGGTGTCTGCCAGCAAATTGATCTTATGTGTGAACGGTTTTGCCGACCGCTTTGGTTTTTATCAACGCAAACTGCTGACCTTTGCCGCCAATGCCAGCTTGAGCCAACGCTTGACCGCTGCGCAGCGCAGCGCACTGGGCTGTGAAGAAAACTGGGGGTTAACACCGGCCAATGCCTTTGCCGGTATCACGATGCGCTTTACCCGGGATCACCGGCTGTTGATTCGGCAGAATATTTACTTTAATCCATCGATGTGCGAATCTGACCGCTATCGCGCCGCAGTCAAGCGACGGCATAAGACCTTGTTTGATCAGCGTTTTCCCCAGTTGCCTGAGGTCGATATGGAATACACCTGGACAGGTTTTCTCTGTCTCTCACAAAATGGCTCGCCAGGGTTTGGCTGCGTCGCCCCTAATGTTTACACGGCGGTCTGCCAAAATGCCGTGGGGGTTACCAAAGGCACGATTGGCGGTGTGCTGGTGGCCGATATGGCCTGTGGCGAAGATAATGAACTCATCGGTTATATGCAGAGCCTGGGGGAGCCGGATACGGTGCCGCCGCGCCCGCTGCTGGATATTGGTGTTAGGTCAAAATTTGCCTGGGAGCTGTGGAAGGCACGCGCCGAGTGTTAACGGTAATCAATCTGGTATTGCCTTTATTTGGGTTGATTTTTCTGGGCTATATTGCCGGGAGGCTGGTGAAGATCCCTTTTGAAGGGTTGGCGTGGATGAATTTTTTTATCGTCTATGTGGCACTGCCTGCGCTGTTTTACCAGTTGTTATCGCGCACCCCGGTGCAGCAGTTTGCCAACATCAGTTTTATTGCGGTGTCGCTGTTTGCCACTCTGGCGATTTTTTGTCTGGTCTTTTTGTGGGCGCGCCGCTGCCGCCATGGCAGCACGGGTGAGGCGACTGTTCAGGGGCTTGCCGCCGCTTACGGCAATATTGGTTACCTGGGGCCACCGCTGGCCATCGCCGCCTTTGGCCCGGCCGCTGGGGTGCCGGTCGCGCTGATTTTTTGTTTTGAAAATGTCATGCACTTTACGCTGGCACCGCTATTGATGGCGATTGATAGCGGGCAGCGCGAATCGACGGGTGCATTGGTGAAGGGGATATTCCGCAAGATTTTTACCCACCCGTTCATACTCGCGACGATGGCTGGTGTGCTGGCGGCGGTGGCGCGTTTTACTCCGCCTTTGGCGGTACAAACGCTGCTGGAGTTCCTCGCGCAAACGGCGGGGCCGTGCGCGCTGTTTACCATGGGGGTGACGGCGGCGTTGCGGCCACTCAAGCGTGTACCACTTGAGCTGTGTTATATCGTGCCCGCCAAGCTGATCGTGCACCCGTTATTGGTTTATGGTCTATTGGTCTGGCTGGTGCCCGGTCTAAACCCGTTGTGGCTCTATTCGGCGGTACTGTTGGCGGCGTTGCCGACGGCGACCAATGTGTTTGTTATCGCGCAGCAGTATTCAATCTGGCAGGAGCGCGCTTCCAGCGCTGTGGTTGTATCGACGCTGTTGGCGGTGGTGAGTATCACCGGTTTTCTCTTTATGGCGAAATCCGGGTGGCTGCTGACCGGCTAGGTTTTTCTGTTAAACTCCGCCCAAAATAACCTGGCTGATAAGGCAAAACCCCTAATTATGAATATACAACACGCTATTGCCTCGGTGATCGGGCGCAACGATTTATCCACCGATGAAATGCATGATGTGATGCAGCAGATCATGACCGGCGAGGCGACTCCCGCACAGATTGGTGGCTTTTTAATTGGCCTGCGCATGAAGGGCGAGACAGTTGATGAAATAGCGGCGGCCGCTGATGTGATGCGCGGGCTGGCCACACGCGTCGAGCTAAACACCGAAAACCTGGTGGATGTTGTCGGTACAGGGGGCGATTCCAGCGGTACATTTAATATCTCCACCGTCAGTGCGATTGTCGCCGCTGCCGCCGGTGCACGCGTTGCCAAGCACGGTAACCGCTCCGCTTCGAGTAAATCCGGGGCGGCTGATTTACTCGAAGCGGCAGGTGTTAATCTCGATATTAGTCCGCAGCAGATCGTCAACTGCGTGAACCATGTGGGCGTGGGGTTTATGTTTGCGGTAAAGCACCACGGCGCGATGAAACACGCCATTGGGCCACGCAAGGAAATGGCTGTGCGCACTATTTTTAATGTGCTGGGGCCGCTGACCAATCCGGCCGGTGCGCCCAATCAGGTATTGGGTGTCTACAGCCGTGAGCTGGTGGAGCCGCTGGCGCAGGTGTTAAAAAAGCTGGGCAGCCATCATGTGATGGTGGTGCACGCGGACGATGGCATGGACGAGATCAGTATTTGCTCGCCAACCTACATCGCGGAATTGCGCGAGGGTGAGATTAGTACTTATAGCATTGATCCTGAGCAATTTGGCATGCAACAGGCCGATATTGCCACAATACGCGTCGATGGCCCGCAGCAGAGCCTGGCGATGATCCGCTCAGTACTGGCGGATACCCGTGGCCCGGCGCACGATATTGTCTGTCTGAATGCCGGTGCCGCTATTTATGTCGCCGGGTTAGTGGGCTCACTTGAACTGGGCATTAGCCGGGCGCGGCAGGTGATTGCCTCTGGCCAGGCTGGCCACACATTGGCCAACCTGGTCGAGGCGAGCAACGCGTGAGCGATACCCCGGATATACTCAAGAAGATTATCGCCCGTAAAGTTGAGGAGATTCACGCACGCTGCGAGTGCGTCAATTTACGCGACATGAGTAAAAAAGCCGAGCGGGCCGATCCGGTGCGGGGGTTTGCCCAGTGCCTACAGGCCACTGTCGACGCCGGGCAGGCGGCGGTTATCGGCGAAGTCAAAAAAGCCTCACCGAGCAAAGGGGTCTTGCGTCATAATTTTGACCCTGCGGCCATTGCTGCGAGCTATGCTACAGGGGGGGCAACGTGTCTGTCGGTATTGACCGACCGGGATTTCTTTCAGGGCAGTGAAGCGTATTTACAACAGGCGCGCAGTGCCTGTAGTCTGCCGGTGATTCGCAAGGATTTTATCATCGATGCCTATCAGGTTTACGAGGCGCGCAGTATTGGGGCCGACTGTATCCTGCTGATTGTGTCCGCGCTGGGTGATGCAACATTGGCCGAGCTATTTGGCTTGGCGCAGCATCTGCAAATGGATGTGTTGGTAGAGGTACACGACCGTGAGGAAATGCAGCGTGCGCTCGAACTGGGTGCGTCGTTAATCGGCATCAATAACCGCAATTTGCGCACGTTTGAGGTTAGCCTCAATACTACGCTCAATATGCTATCGATGGTGCCAGACGATGTGTTATTGGTTACCGAGAGTGGTATTCACACACGTGACAATGTGCGGCGGATGCGCGAGGGTGGCGTCAACGCGTTTTTGGTTGGTGAGGCGTTTATGCGGGCGGATGATCCCGGCGCAGCACTCGTGGCATTGTTTGCAGCGTAGAAGGCAACCAATCAACGGGTGCCGAAGACCACAATGGTTTTGCCCCGGGCAGTAATCAGGCCGCGCTCCTCCAGTTCCTTTAATACCCTGCCGGCCATTTCACGTGAGCAGCCGACAATGCGGGCGATTTCCTGGCGTGTAATACGAATTTGCATACCATCGGGGTGGGTCATCGCATCGGGCTGTCGGGTGAGGTCGATCAGTGTGGCGGCTATTCGGCCTGAAACATCGACAAATACCAGGTCGCGTACTTTTGTGCTGGTCCTGCGCAAACGCGAGGCAATTTGTGCGGTAAGCGCGAAAAGGATATCCGGTGCCTTGTGGGCGAGTTGTTTAAACTGCTCGTAGTTGATTTCGGCCAGCTCGACTTTGCTTCTGGCGACGACCCAGGCACTGCGGTCGTACTCTTCATCAAATAACCCCAGCTCGCCGAAGAAATCGCCTTTATTGAGGTAAGCCAGAACCATTTCACGGCCATCGTTATCCTCGACCACTACACTCACCGAACCATCAATGATGTAGTACAGGGTATCCGGTTTATGGCCGTGGTTGATAATAGTGGTTTTGGCAGCATACTGCCTGGTATGGCTGTGTTTTAGGAACGTTTCAAGCCATTTTATAGTGGTGGGTGGGTTTCTGGGTGGCAGCATACTTTTACGTTTCCAGGTTGCACTGGTATTTTGCTATGGTAGTCAATATGTTTGACTATAAGCATTTTTTGCGATGAGTGCACGCTGAGATTTTTTTAAATGGTGTGATAATTGAGGGTTGAGTGATGCGTGCAAGGGTAAAGTGGCTGGATAATATGACGTTTGTCGGTGAGTCCGGCAGTGGTCATTCAGTGGTGATGGACGGTGCCCCTGAGACGGGTGGGCGCGATTTGGGTGTTCGCCCTATGGAAATGGTGTTGCTGGGTCTCGGAGGGTGTTCGGCTTTTGATGTTGTGAGTATTTTGAAAAAAGCCCGGCAGCCGGTGGTTGATTGTGAAGTTCACCTTGAGGCGCAGCGCTCGGAACAGATTCCCAGGGTATTTACCCATATTCAGCTTAATTATGTGATTTACGGTAGCGGACTCTCTGAGAAACACGTTGCCAGAGCGGTTTCCCTCTCTTGCGATAAATACTGCTCGGTCTCACATATGCTGGAAAAAACCGCCGAGCTGCGCCATAGCTATGAAATAGTCGATGTTGGCACGAATAGTGTGTAAGTTTAGCTATTGATTAAAGTCTGACAAAAAATTGTCGATACAGTGGTTAGTACGAATGTTTACTGGTAGGCAGTCAGTGTAACAGGCAAAGAAAAAGGGGCTTTCGCCCCTTGCGTGTTAATCGTTCTTCGCGAAGTGACACGTTGCAAGTTTTTATTGTTATGTCGTTATTATTATATTGTTGTTATATCGGAGTTATCGGGCACTTTTTATTATGTAAGTAGTCTACTATTTTATACTCGGTTATTTGTACCTCTTTTCCTCCTCCATCCTCCTTTGGTGGTTTAGGCGCGGCTCACTACGGCGACCGCGCCTTTTTTTACCAGTCTGTAAGCTTATATGCAAGCTTTTTAGCTACTCTGTCGGTTATTTTTACATTATATCTACAATAGCTTGAATTGTAGTTGTTTCCTGGTGCGCACTGGCATAGAATTCCCGCTTTTTTATTGGTCCGGTTTTCCTGGACAGGTCAGGCCAATGGCCGGAGTGATTGAATGAAGACCTTAAGCACTAAACCAGCGGAAGTGCGTCGCAAATGGTATGTGGTAGATGCCGAAAACAAAACCCTCGGTCGTTTGTCGACAGAGATCGCCCGCCGCTTACGTGGTAAACACAAGCCAGAATACACTCCACATGTCGATACAGGTGATTATATTGTCGTCGTCAACGCGGCCAAAGTGCGCGTTACCGGCAACAAAGAACAGGACAAGATTTACTACCACCACACGGGCTTTATTGGCAATTTAAAATCGATCAGCCTTGGCAAGCTGCGTGACAAAGCGCCTGAGCGCATTATTGAACGGGCTGTGAAAGGCATGTTGCCAAAAAATGCACTGGGGCGTGATATGTACCGCAAGCTGAAAGTGTATGCCGGAGCAGAACACCAGCATAGCGCACAGCAGCCTGAACTGCTGGAAATTTAGCCCTTACATTCACCTCTGCACCCCTTGGGAAAACAGAGCACAATTCTGAGAACAACTATGGCAGATCAACAGTACTACGCAACGGGTCGACGTAAAACGTCAAGTGCACGCGTATTTATGAAATCCGGTTCTGGCGCTATTGTCGTTAACAATCGCCCGCTGGATGAGTATTTCAATCGCCAAACGGCGCGAATGGTGATTACACAACCGTTGGAAACGGTTGAATCATTGGACAGGTTTGACTTCCATGTCACTGTCAGTGGCGGCGGCGGTAGCGGCCAGGCGGGCGCTGTACGTCATGGCATCGCACGTGCTTTGGTGCGTTATGACGAGGAAATGCGTTCGCCATTGCGCCAGGCAGGTTTTTTGACACGTGATGCACGTGCGGTGGAACGTAAGAAAGTCGGGCTGCGTAAAGCGCGCCGCGCTACTCAGTTCTCGAAACGCTAATTGCAGCGAGGCCGCGTATATTGGCGGTCTCGCGTTCCCTTTTGGGGGATCGTCTAGCGGCAGGACTACGGACTCTGACTCCGTCAACGGGGGTTCAAATCCCTCTCCCCCAGCCATTTTAAAACCCGCATTTTGCGGGTTTTTTTATTGGATTTTTTATGTGGGCTGGCACATCGTCGATTTTGAATTGATGCGTTATTCGTTTCAATAAGTTTAGCTTTGGTGATCTTATGGTTATCCTAAATTCCTCAGTTGAATCTACTGCGACTACCTAATGCACAGAATCTAAAGCGCTTTAACCAGTATTTCAGCTTTACCTGTAGAATGACGACAGGATGGCTAAAATGCGGGTAAAAATACTTCATCTTCAGCACCTTAGACGCCCTCGCTACGATTCAACTGCGGAATTTAGATTCAAGGTAATGTGTTGACGCCAGGAGGCGGATTAGGGGGCGCGCAGGGGCGTGTATTCAAGCTCGATGCGCCGATCAGCTTTTGGGGCGGTGTCGATGCAGAGACGTCGCGTATTACGCTGGCCTGGCACCAAGGGCTGTGATTCTCGGTGATCGTGATGCGATACTCTGTTTGGGTGAGGTGGTTGCTGAAGAAATGGGTTGGCCAATGATTCCCATCGTCGAGGCGCCGGTTGATGCCTTGCGTGCCGGGCAAAACGTGTCGCTGAATAAGGGTGGTGAGATAGTGATTGTGTCCCAAGGCTAGAGCGGCTGCCTGTTGGCGATAATACGCTGCCAGGCTTGCTCCATTACAATATCCTGAGTGGTTTCAACCCGGTCGATAAATACTTTGCCATCGAGGTGGTCGTACTCGTGTTGGAAGACACGGGCGATAAACCCATCATAATCAGATTCGACAGCGGTGCCGTCGCGTGCGGTGTATTTAACGGTGATGTGTGTGTGCCGGGGCACTAATGCACGTACACCTGGCAGGCTTAGACAGCCCTCCCAATCCTTCTCGGTTTCCGCTGATTTCCAGGTGATCTGCGGGTTGATAACCGCTGTTGCCTGCATATGTGGTGCATAAGGGTAGCGGGCGTTGGGGCGGGAGGCGACAATAAAAATACGCTGTGAATGGGATACCTGTGGGGCGGCGATGCCCATGCCATTGGCGTCGCTGCAGGTTTGCATGAGGTTGTCGATAAATGCCTGTGTTTCCTTGCTGGCGATGTCGTTGACGGGGGTGGCGATGGTGCGGATAACCGGGTCGCCCAGTTGTGCTACGGGTAGTGTGGTGGTCATTGTTTATTTTCTCTTTTTCCGGCATCTTTAAGTAGGCAGGGGCCAGTGGTTGGGCTGACAATTTAAAGCCAAGTGCTTTGGTTACGATAGCAAAAGTAGGGCTGCCATCAGAGGGTAATGCTGTATATAACCTTTTACGACTAATACCTGTATTGCTTGCCGGTTGGTTCATATTTTTTCCCCAGGTAATGACATTCTATATGAATCAATTCAAGTTTTGGGGGGAGTATACGCACTGCAAGTGACGCTTAACCAGGCTCATATATCACCTTGACTAGCCTGAGCTTCTTTCTGCCTGCAAGTGAGTCAGGTACAGGTGGTGAGAATACCTTGCTAATCAACAGAGGTGTCGGCAACTGCTCCTGCGTTGCTCTACCTCCTGTATCCATACAGTCGTACGCCAACTGCTCCTGCGTTGCTCTATCTCCTGTATCCATACAGTCGTCGGCAACTGCTCCTGCGTTGCTCTATCTCCTGTGTCCATACAGTCGTCGGCAACTGCTCCTGCGTTGCTCTATCTCCTGTGTCCATACAGTCGTACGCCAACTGTCTCTGTGGATTGTTGCTGGTCATCAATATAATCCTAAATTCCTCAGTTGAATCTACTGCGACCACCTACTGCACTGAATCTAAAGCGCTTTTACCAGCATTTCAGCTTCACCTGTAGAATCACTACAGGGTTGCTAAAATGCTGGTAAAAACACTTCATCTTCAGCACCTTAGACGCCCTCGCTACGATTCAACTGCGGAATTTAGGATAATCCGCATGTGTAATGTAACTGCGCTGAAGACAACCCCGTTTTTAGTGTGCTGGCTTTGGGTATGATGGAACTGTACGTATTGACCATGGTCAATACTGCCGCTTCAACGCACTCCTGACACTGGATTACCGAATAAAAAAACTATGAAAAACCACTTCGATCCTTTATTGGCATCTCTGGATAACGTTATTCTGGGTAAAAGGCGTGTATTGCGTCTGGCTATTTGTTGTATGTTGGCGCGAGGCCATCTGCTGTTGGAAGATTTACCGGGGATGGGTAAAACGACGCTTTCTCAAGGTCTGGCGAAGGTTTTGGGCCTGTCACATAACCGCGTACAGTTTACCAGCGATATTTTGCCCGCTGATATTACTGGCGCAATGATGTATGAACAACACCGTGGTGTGTTTCACTTTCACCCCGGGCCGGTGTTTTGCCAGGTGTTACTGGCGGATGAGCTCAACCGCGCAACACCAAAGGCGCAGAGCGCGCTGTTGCAGGCGATGGAGGAGAGTCAGGTGAGTGCCGACGGTGAAAACCATGCACTGCCCGTGCCCTTTTTTGTTATTGCCACGCAAAACCCCGGCCATCAAAGTGGTACTTACCCGTTGCCGGAATCACAGTTGGATCGGTTTTTGATGCGGCTTTCACTGGGCTACCCAGACGCCGTTGCCGAGCGTATTTTGCTCCAGGGGGCGTCGGGCCGTAGCGCGTTGGATGTTTTGCCTACTCTGCTGACGGCAGAGGCGTTTGTCGATTTGCAGTCGGTTGTGCCAACGGTTCATTTAAGCGATTCCCTGCTCGATTATGTGCAGCGTCTAACCGCAGCCAGTCGCGACCCCAGTTATTGTGACCTCGGCCTGTCGCCACGGGCCGCTATGTATCTGGTGCGCGCCGCGCAGGCGTGGGCGACCCTCGCTGATCGCGATCATGTGGTACCAGAGGATGTTCAGGCGGTGTTTGTCGCGGTGGCAGGCCATAGGCTGGTTGGCAATGGTGTTTCCGGTGAAGTGGCCGCGCAACGGCTGCTCGCGGAAGTTGATGTGATTCAATGACCTTAGGTGAGCGGTGGCGCCAGCGTCAGTCGGCGTGGATTGCCCGGCGCCACCCGCGCTGTGCCGTGTTCACCAGCAATCGACATTCGCTGTATATCCTGCCCAATCGTATTGGGGTCACGCTGTTTTTTTTTCTGATATTTATCTTTGTGTTGGCGATTAACTACCAGAATGCGTTGGTATTCGGTATATTTTTCTGGATACTGAGCCTAACGATTCTCAATTTGTACTACACCCACCACAATCTCTCCGGGGTATCTGTACGCTGTGTTAGCAGCAGGAATGCTGCGGTCGGTGAATCGGTTGAGTTTGTGATTGAAGTCACGCGCAGCAATGCCCGTGCACGCCATGCTATTGACGTGTCGCTGGAGGGAGGGGCGGTTTTACAGCGTGTTGACCTGGATGAAGCCCCCAGCCAAACGCTGACTCTTAGCCTGCCGGTCGAGCGCCGTGGGTTTGTGGTCATTCCCCGGATTAATTTGCGCAGTGTTTACCCACTGGGTATTGCCCGCACCTGGAGTTATGCTTACCTCAGCCACTACGCGCTCGCCTGGCCCCAACCTGTCGATGCCGACATTCTCGCGCAGACCGATGGTGTCGTCGCCGGTGGGTCGAGCACGCACAGTGTGCCGGGGGTAAGCGATTTTGATGCGCTGCGCCACTATGTGCCCGGTGACAGAATATCCCGCGTGCACTGGCCCGCTTCGAGCCGTGGTGGTGCCTTGCAGGTTAAACATTTCGTTGATCCGGTGGCGCAGGATGAATGGATCCGCTGGGATGATTACAAGGTGTTGCCCGTGGAGCAACGCCTGCAATACATGGTGTTTCTGGTTGAGAAAATGGCACAGGCGGGTCTGTCTTATGGTTTGCTGTTGCCCGGTGAGCAACTGCCTGCCGATAAGGGTGAGGCGCATAAAAACCGTTGTCTGATCGCGCTGGGCGCTTATGGTCAACAGGAGCCACATTTTGCTTAGGCGCCTTGTTTCTGGCTTATCTGCCGCTACCCATCCAGCCACCGCCCAGGTCAATGTGTTGAACGCCATGCACCGGGGCACCTTGATGTGGTTGTTGGTTTGCCAGACACTGGTGATTGCACCGTTTGTCGACTCGCACCCCCTGTGGTTAATTGCCTTGCTGGCAGCGTGTCTGGCGTGGCGTGCGCGTGCTTTGCGGCGCGGTGAGGTTAAACCCCGTGCGGTGGTTGTGTATCTGTTGGTCTGCGCCGGGCTGTTGGGTCTTTACGCTTCCGGCTATGTGAAATACACCATCGATAGCATGGTGGCCATTGTGTTATTGGGGTTTGTGTTGAAAATCGTCGAGACTTGGAGTCGACGCGATACCCTGATGCTGGTCTGTGTTGGCTACTTTCTCAGTGCGGCGCACTTTATCTACTCACAAACACCGTGGCAAACGCTCTACACGCTGGTCGCTGTTATGGCCTTGACTGCCTGCTCCGTTAGCGCACATCAGACGGCGCAGACCACACTGAAAAGCGCGTTGAAAAAACCACTGAAAACAGCGGCAGGTATGATGCTGTTGAGCGCGCCACTGGCTGTATTATTGTTTTTTATCATACCGCGCATCCCGCCATTGTGGTCGATGCCACAACAGAGCCAGGCCAGTGCCGGACTGAGTGATGAAATTACGCCGGGTGATATTGCCTCATTGGTCAAGTCACCCAAACCGGCTTTTCGGGTGAAGTTTGAGGGCGCGCCGCCGAACCGCGAAGACTGGTATTGGCGCGCCCTGGTCTTTCAGGAATTCGATGGCAGTACCTGGCGCTTGGGGCCAGCACTGGGGGTGGTGCCGATTCCCCCTATACTGAAACAACACGTCGACCAACGCTATCAAATTATTATGCAGCCGAGTGGTCAGCGTTGGATACCGTCGCTGGATACCCCGGTGGTCTTTGATCGGCGCAAAGCCGTATTTAGCCAGTTTCGCACCCTGCGCGCCATAAACGATATCAATTCGACGAGTGGCTACCAGCTAGGTTCAAATGTGCAGTTAGCCTCCCGCTACCGGCCCGGCCCCTATGAGCGTGGCCAGGCGCTGCAATTGCCACCTACGGGCAGTGAGCGATTGCGGCGCTGGTCTGTCGAGATGCTGGCGCGTGCGGGTTCTGAGGCCGATTTTGTCGAGGCTGTGTTGAGCTATATTCGCGATAACGACTTTTATTACACGTTGCAACCCCCCCGCTTGTTTGGCGCTGCAGCGCAAGATCGTTTCTGGTTTGAATCGCGGCAGGGGTTTTGTAGCCATTACGCGAGCGCCTTTGTGTTTATTATGCGCAGTGCGGGCCTTCCTGCGCGCCTGGTAGGGGGGTATCAAGGGGGGCGCTATAACGTGGATCAACAATTTATTACCGTTCGGCAGATGGATGCACACGCCTGGGCTGAGGTGTTGCTACCCGAGCGTGGTTGGGTGCGCGTCGACCCCACAGCGGCGGTGGCACCGGAAAGAGTTCGCCAGGACCTCTCAGACGTATTCGCCGACACCCCGGATGCGGTTGCTGAACTGGCGGGTCGTACCAGTGATTTCGCCCCGTGGCGCGCCGTGCAATTGTGGCTGGATACATTTGAGTACCAATGGCAGCGTTGGGTTGTGCAGTTTAGCGAATCGCAGCGTGTTGGTTTGTTGGATAAATTGTTGGGCAATAGCAGTTTACTGGTGCAGGTTGTCAGTTTGTTAGGGGTGTTTTCCGTTATCGCCGCTTTATGGGTGTTGTTGTTGGGGGGCAGCCGCCAGGTGGTAAAAAAACGGGCGGCTGTCCGCTGTTTTGAAAAATTGCAAAAACGGCTGGCTAAACAAGGTGTTCAACGGCATGCGGGAGAAACGGCGGCGGTATTTCTGGCGCGGGCAATGGCGGATCTACCGCAGCAGCGTGCGCAGCTCGAAGCGATTGCGACGGTGTTTTATTCGCTTGAATATAGGCAGGCTGATGCAGCGGACTATAAACAGCGGTTAGCGCAATTGCGCAGACTGGTGTCTGCAAACAGCTAATCAATCAAAACACCCTATTACTGCCTACGATCTGGCAACATCAACTCACGCGGCAAACACACATTAAACCGCTCGCGCACAGCCTGATCGACCGCTGGGTCGATATGTGCGGGGTAATGGTGTTCAAGGATGTTTTGAACTGACACCTTGGCGCGTTGCAGCATATCGGTCGACCCCTGTTCCTTCCAGTCTTTGGGGCTGGTACGGTCACCAATATCCGGGTAGATGTATTCGCGCTGCATTAAGTTGATTGTCTGGTCGTGGCCGAGGTAGTGGTTGGGGCCACCCACGCAGACATCGCGCATGGTGTCTATCGACAAGGTTTCATCGTTGACCTCAATGCCGCGAATAGTGCGGTTGATGGCGCCGAGCATATCGTTGTCGATCACATAGCTTTCGTAGCAACACCCCATCAGGCTGCCGTGCATACCGGCGGATTCGTAGACGAGGTTGACCCCTGAGTGCCCGGCGAGGGTATCGGTATAGCCTTTCTCGTAGCCAGACTGGGCATCCGGCAGTTTGGCGTCGGTCATACCGGCGGCACAACCGCAGGGCAGATCGTAGAAACGGCCCATTTGCCCGCAGGCAGCCATCAGGATGGCCTGTTCGCCACTGCCGCCACTCATCGCACCGGTACGTAGGTCTGAGACAAATGGCCAGGTGCCAAAAATGGCCGGGTGGCCAGGTACAATCGCATTTACATACACCAACCCGGCGAGGCATTCAGCGACGGATTGAGCGACGGACCCGGCAACAGCGGCGGGGCTGGTAGCGCCCGCCTGGCCAGCGGACAGCAGCAGAATCGGCATACCCGCTTTGACCCCCAATTCCAGGCAGTCGGTGGCGTCCTGGGCAAAGCGCAGCGGCGGCACGACAAAACAACACGACATACTGACAAATGGCCGGGCGCGCCATTTATCTTCCCCACCCGCCATGATATGCAGCATATCCATCGACTGTTCGAGGTGGTGGGGCAGTACCCAGCTACTACCGACGTGTTTTGGGGTGGCGCTGACGCAGGCGTAGCAGGTGTTGAAATCCAGATCCAGGGGGTCGACCATATCGCGTGCCACCATAGGCCGCTGGAAGAAGTGAATGTGTTCGCATTGATCGACGATACGGCCCACCTGGTAAATATCCAGTAGTGTCGAGTCTTTGTATTCGCGGGTATCCACATCGACCACGTGCACCGCCGCCCCGGCGGTGCCAAAGTAGGTGCGTGCGCCGGTCAGTTCCAGGTCGTATTTTGGGTCTTGCCCGTACAGGGTGATATTGCGTGCTGCATTGGCGATGGTGTCCTCGACCAGGGCGCGGGGAAACAGTACCCGGCCTTCTGGGCTGAGGGTGCAGCCCGCTTTGGTCAGATAATCGATGCCGGTTTGCGTTGCCTGCGATAGGCCGATGGTTGACAGGATGGTCATCACTGCTTCGTTGACCTGTAGTACTTCACTGTCAGTCAAGGGTTGAAAGCGACCGCCGGTCATACCGGGGTGAACGGGTTTGACGTCTTCTGCCAATGGGGCTTCCCGGATTGCCTTGCGTGCGGTGCGCCCGCCTAAACGTCTACTCATCGGTTTGATCTCCACAGAAGCGCAGGAGTATCGGGGGTGGAGTGTTGTTAGTGCCGGTTTTTTAGCGACGCTTCCTTGTATGGTTGCGACATTGGTGGTGAGGGTATATGGGGTTTCGCTCGCGATATTTTGGTGTTTTTCTTTACTCTTCGCACTGTATACAGTGGAGAAAAACACCTACGCTTCGCGAACGAAGCCCCTATAGCACCATACCTACAGCACCATAAATAAATACAAAGATTGATAAAAGTGAGATAAGAAACGTGCGAGAAATAGTTTCCACTTTAAACCTAAATTCCTCAGTTGAATCTACTGCGAGCACCTAATGCACAGAATCTAAAGCGCTTTTACCAGCATTTCAGCCAAGTTATCGGGCCTACAAGTTGATGCGCTTGACCGAGGAGTAGGCTGTCGCCCGTTCTTCTCTGGGCGAGTAGCCAAACAGGCTGCGGTAGCGGTTGCTGAAATAGCCCGGCGAGGGGAAGCCGCAGGCGAGGGCGATGTCGGTGATTTTTAGGCTGGTTTGGGTGAGTAAACGCCTGCCTTCACAGAGGCGCAGTTCGGTGTAGTAGCCACTGGGGGTGCAGCCCAGGTAGCGCTGAAATAAGCGCTCTAGTTGGCGCTTGGAGATGCCAATGACGCGGGATAGTTCTGAAGGCATGAGTGGCTGTTCGGTGTTGGCCTCCATTAATTCGATGCATTCCAGTAAGTGGCGGTTGGAAATGCCGGTGCGCTCGCGCAGGTTCATGCGTTGTGCCTGGCCGGACTGGCGGATGTGGTCGATGATAAAGTTTTCAGAGATCGCCACGGCCAGGTCGAGGCTGTGCTGTTCTTCGATCATGTTCAACACCATATCCATGGCGGCGCTGCCACCAGCGCAGGTGTGGCGGCCACGGTCGACTTCAAAGAGCTTTGTGGTGACAATTAATTTCGGAAACGCCGCCTTGAAACCGGGAATATTCAGCCAGTGAATGGTACAGCGGTGGTCTTTCAGTAGGCCCGCTTGTGCCAGCATATAGCTGCCAGTATCAACCGCACCGACTACGGCGCCTTTAGATGCCAGCGAGCGCAGCCATTGAAACGTGCGGGGCTCTTTGTAATAGTGCGGTGTGTGTGCACCACAGACGATGATCATAGGAAAGGTATCGATATCCGTGATGGCTGATTCTGCTGGCTGTAACATGCCGTTAGAGGCTTGCACCGGCTTGCCGTCGATAGAAAAAATATGCCAGCTATACAGTGGTTTACCGCTAAAGCGGTTAGCCACACGCAAGGTTTCTATCGCGGCGATAAAGGGTAGCATGGCGAACGTGGGGGCGAGAAAAAAACCAATACGGCGTTCTGCAGGGCCTGCAAATACACCGAAATTTTCATCGCTTATCGGCATGGTCATGTTTGCCAGGCTAAGGCCTGTCAACAGACCTGTCAGTGTGTCTGCGGGGTAGGGTGTTATTTTCCCGGCAGGCAGAGAATGTGAGGCACAAGCGTAGCGATAACATGTCAGGGCAGACTCTGGGTAAAGTCGCGCATATAAGCGCGTAAGCTGCTTATATGCAAGTTATTTTTATCATTTTCCCCTGCCCGCCCAGGTATCGCGCAGCGTCACCGTGCGGTTAAAAACGGCTTTTTCGCTGCGGGTATCGGGGTCGAGTGCAAAATACCCCTGCCGCTCAAACTGGAAAACATCACCCACTACTGCTTTCTGTAGGCTGGCTTCAACCCGTGCGCTGTGCAGGGTGTGCAGCGAGTCTGGGTTGATCGACTCGCCAAGGCTGGCCGCGCTGGCCGGGTTAGGCAGTGTAAACAGCGTATCGTAAAGGCGTATTTCAGCGGGCAGGGAATGCGCCGCTGAAACCCAGTGGATAACGCCCTTAACCTTGCGCCCTTCAGGCTTTTTGCCTAGTGTATCGAGATCGGCGGTGCAGTGTAGTTCGGTAATATTGCCATTGTCATCACTGATCACCGCATCGCACTTAATTACATAGCTATTGCGCAGGCGCACCTCACCCCCGGCAATCAGGCGTTTAAATCTCGGTGGGGGAATCTGGGCAAAATCCTCTTGTTCGATAAAAATTACCCGGTCAAAGGTGAGTGTTCGCTGGCCCATTTCTGGCTGCTGTGGGTGGTTGTCGACGTTGAGGGTTTCACTTTCACCCACCGGGTAGTTGCCAATCACGACGCGCAGGGGATCGAGTACCGCCATGCGCCGTGGCGCATTTTCATTGAGGTTGTCGCGCACGCAATTTTCCAATACAGCCATTTCAATCCAGGCATCCTTTTTGGTGATGCCGATTCGTGCGCAAAATTCGCGCACCGCAGCGGGTGGAAAGCCGCGTCGGCGGATACCGGAAATACTGGGCATACGCGGATCATCCCAGCCATCGACATATCCCCCCTGTACCAACTGGATCAGTTTGCGCTTGGAGAGCACGGTGTATTCCAGATTGAGGCGTGAGAACTCCGTCTGTTCTGGCCGTGGCGCGTCGGTCAGGGTCTCCAATACCCAGTTGTACAGGGGGCGGTGGTCTTCAAATTCGAGTGTGCACAACGAATGGGTAATGCCTTCTATCGCGTCTGATAAACAGTGTGTGTAGTCGTACATCGGGTAGATACACCATTGATCACCGGTGCGGTAGTGGTGGGATTTTTTGATCCGGTATAGGCCAGGATCACGCAGGTTGATATTGCCTGAGCTCATATCAATCTTAGCGCGCAGAATGTGCTCACCCTCTTCGTATTCACCGTTTTTCATACTCTCGAACAGGTCGAGGTTTTCTGCCACCGTGCGTTCGCGGTAGGGGCTGTTTTTACCCGGCTCGGTGAGGGAGCCACGGTACTGACGAATTTCCTCGGCAGACAGACTGTCGACATACGCCTTGCCCATTTTAAT
This sequence comes from Gammaproteobacteria bacterium, assembly GCA_965277715.1. GTDB lineage: Bacteria > Pseudomonadota > Gammaproteobacteria > JBCCGL01 > JBCCGL01 > JBCCGL01. Next base: position 2,255,653 of record OZ255836.1, on the reverse strand, counting down.
TAGCTGCACTGCGTAGGCGTACAACTGATCGTAGTAATCTGAGGCGTAGCATTGTTGCTGCCACGAGTAGCCCAGCCATTCCACATCGGTGCGAATCGCATCGACGTACTCGACGCTTTCCTTATCCGGGTTGCTGTCATCAAAGCGCAAATTACAGGCGCCGCCAAACTCGGCGGCAACCCCAAAATTGAGCACCATCGATTTAGCGTGCCCTATGTGTAAATAACCGTTGGGTTCAGGGGGAAAGCGGGTCAGTACTTTGCCGTTGTTTTTATTCGCGGCAACGTCACTGGCGATCATCTGGCGAATAAAGTGCGTGGCGGTGGAGGGTGTTTCGTCAGGCATGGTGTGCGCTTATCTGGTTGATTAAAGCGCACGATTATACCCGGCTTCGGCGGCTATCAGCCACCGGGTTGCGGCGGTGCCACCGGGCACCGCCGCAGTGGTAATGGCTATTCTACGGTAATGGTAATTTGTTCTGAAATAACGGGGGGGTTATGGGGGATATGAAATTTGTCACCCAGTATCAACTGCAACGTGTGCTGGCCCGGTGGTAGTGTCAGCGTCTGTTCAGTTTGGCCACCGCCAAAATGCGTTACCTGAGCGCCCATCGGTAGGTCTTCGGGGGGCAGGGTATCGCTGTCGATCAGCAGGTGGTGGTGCCCGGTATTGGCTTTTTCAGTGCCTGCCGGGGCGACACCCATGCCCTTTAAACCAAAGACAACGGTGAAAGTTTCATCAACAGTGGCACCATCGACAGGTGAGACAATATACGCCACTGCACCGGCAGGTGATTCGGTGCGCGGCAATCCTTCGGCGGCAACACTTGCGCTAATCAGTGCCAATACTGATCCAGCGTAGAGTGCTTGAGAGATATATTTCATAGTTACTTCCTCTTCAAAGTTCTGGTTATTAAATCTTGATTGTCAGCCCTGCAGTTGTATGGGCTTTAGATGAGACAAGCGTGTATACCGTTTGTTTCGTATCCCCAATAATTATATAGCGCCTCTTTGGATTCTTAATTGGGTAACGGTAAACTGCACGATTATTTTACCAATAGCAAGGCAAGTCGAATGTATATCAATGGTGAATGGTTAACAACCGAAGCGACGTTTGATGTTATTAACCCCGCGACCGGCGAGATCATCGGGCAGGTGGCCAACGGTACACGTGAGCACGCAAGGCAGGCGATTGAAGCGGCACATAACGCCTTTGCCGATTGGAGTACTCTCACCGCATACCAGCGTTCAGCGTATTTATACCGCGCTTATCAATTGATGCTGGCACGCAAACAAACACTGGCCGAGTTGATGACACGTGAGCAGGGCAAGCCGCTCAAAGCCTCGCTGGGTGAAGTGCAATACGCGGCAGACTTTTTGTTGTGGTACGCCGAGGAGGCCAAGCGCCTGTACGGTGAAACCATCCCCTCGGCACGCGCCGATCAGCGTTTTATTGTGCAGCACCAGGCGGTGGGGGTTGTCGCCGCAATCACCCCCTGGAATTACCCCATTTCCATGCTGACCCGCAAACTGGCGCCCGCGCTTGCAGCGGGGTGTACTGTCGTCCTCAAACCGGCCGAAGCTACGCCGCTGTGCGCCATTGCTGCCTTTGAATTATTGGTTGAGGCGGGCCTGCCTGCGGGGGTTGTCAATTTGATCACGGCGGAGAACCCCAGTGAAATCGGTGATGAATTTTGCACTAACCGGCGGGTGAGAAAACTGACCTTTACCGGCTCGACGGCGGTGGGCAAAAAACTGGCGCAGGATGCCGCACCACAACTCAAGCGGGTGTCGATGGAGTTGGGTGGGCACGCACCGTTTATCGTCTGCGAAGACGCCGACCCGGTGCACGCCGCCAAAGGCGCGGCGATGGTGAAGTTTCTCAATACCGGGCAGGCCTGCATCAGCCCAAACCGGCTCTTTGTTCACCGGTCGATTGTCGGGCCGTTTGTCGAGACGCTGAATCAACGTATCGCCGGGCTGCGTGCGGGTGACGGTATGCAGCCTGGCGTCAGCATTGGGCCACTGGTGAACCAGGCGGCGATTGACAAGGTTGATAACCAGGTGCGCGATGCACTGGGCAAAGGAGCCATTTTGCATCGGGGTGGCGAGCGCTTGAGTGATGCAGATTTGCAGGCGGGGTTTTTCTATGCACCGACGTTGTTGAGTGATGTTACCCAGGAGATGCTGATCTATCGCGAGGAAACCTTCGGCCCGGTGGCGGCGGTGATTCCGTTTGATGATCAGGATGATGTGTTGGCAATGGCCAACGATACTCACTATGGGTTGGCGGCTTATGTGTATACGCAAAACCTCTCGCGGGCGATGCGCCTGTTTGAGGGGTTGAATTTTGGTTTGATCGGTATCAATGACATCAACCCAACCAGTGCGGCGGCACCGTTTGGGGGGATGAAAGAGAGTGGTCTTGGGCGTGAAGGTGCCCGCGCTGGAATGCAGGAGTATTTGGAAACCAAGTTGGGTGGGTTTTCTGTTTGAAATCTGTCCGACAAGGCACAATAGCCTTTATCGTCATTTATCTACCACACGATACTTTCAACCGTGTATTTTCCCGAATTGATCCAAACCAGTTCACGACGTGTTTTTTGCATTGGGTTGAGTCCCTTAACCCTTAGCTTCAATAAGTTGACTTCGATACCTATAGGTTTCCTCATGCATGGACCAATATAAGGTAGACGGTGTACTAGCTTTACCCACTCAGTGGGAATTGCTGGCTATTAACCATGAAACGCGACTTTAACGTAAAATTAGTAGATAGAGGCTACATCACCGATTTTGGAGAAATAGTATGTCAGTTGCACAAAAAATAGACGGGATATCCCCTGATGAATACCTACAGGGCGAGTTGGCCAGTGATTTTAGGTATGAGTTGGTTGGTGGCTATGCCTATGCAATGGCAGGCGCCAGTAAAAACCATGAACGAATTTCAGGTAATCTGTACCGTAAGATTGGCAATCATCTTGAAGGCTCTCCCTGTGAACCCTTTGGCTCAGATATGAAAGTCAGGGTAGAGAGTGACTTTTTTTATCCCGATGTAACCGTGGTTTGTGATGACAAGAGCGATAATGATTACTATACGGACTCACCGGTAATCGTCGTTGAGGTCTTATCAAAATCAACGCGCAGAACCGATGAAACAATCAAACGCCAGCAATATCTCCGTATTCCCACCTTGCAGGAATATGTGCTCATTGAGCAGGATGTTGTGGATATTGAAGTTGTGCGACGTAGTGAGGGCTGGCAGTCGAAACGTTATTATATGGGGGATGAAATCACCTTGGGTTCTATTGGTCTCACTGTGTCAGTCGAGGCGATATACCACCGTGTTCAAAACGAAGATGTACGCGATTATCTGGCAAAGAAAGAGGAGGAGGCAGAATTAGCTGGCGAGGAGGCGGCACAAAACAACGCATAGTATAGGTGTTTTTCTTAAAGGCTACCTAAAGGCGGCCAGAGATTGAGGTTCATCATGTCCCATACCGCACCTGCTGCTCGACATCATCAACACGCGGGCTGGCAAACACCTCGCGCAACATCGGCTCAAAGGTTGCCAGTGGTTCGGTGTCGAAATTGGGGTCGAAGCAGTTTTGATCATAATGTTCAACAAAGTGAATCGCATCCTGGTACCAGGGGTGGTCTTTGTGTCTGTCCCGCGCATGGCGGTCGCCGCCGAGATGGTGGGCGTAGTAATACATTTGAAATAGGCCGTGGTGTTTGACAATCCACCAGGTTTTTTCTGAGACATAAGGGCGCAATACCGCCGCAGCATATTCGCTGTGTGAATGCGGTGCCAGTTCATCCCCGATATCATGTAACAGGGCGGCGACCACCATCTCGGTTGGTTCGTTGGCGCGCAGTGCGTAGGTCGCCGATTGCAGTGAGTGTTCCAGCCGGTCGACCTGGTAACCGCTCAGGGTGTCATCCATTTTTTTCAGCGTGGCGATTAATCGGTCTGGCAGTTTCTCGACGTAGGCGTGTTCCAGCTCGTTCAGGAAGGCATATTCCTCGGCGGTACCTTCACTCATGTTGATAAAACTAACCTTTTGCATAAGGTAAGATCCTCTGTTCTGGGCTACGGGATTTAGGCGCTAATAGAGCATTTTTGCCTGTGTTATGCAATCCCTTAAAACAATCAACCTGCCGATAAATATTCACGGTATTTTTTCATCACCCGCTTCACGTAGTTTTGGGTTTCCCGGTACGGGGGAATAGCCTGGTACTTTTCCACCGCCGTTGGCCCGGCGTTGTAGGCGGCCAGGGCCAGGGTGTTGTTGTAGTTAAAGCGCCGCTGCAGCTCGCTGAAGTAGCGCACCCCGCCATGAATATTTTGTTGGTAGTTAAACGGATTGCCCACCCCCAGATGCTTAGCGGTGAGGGGCATGAGCTGCATCAGGCCCTTGGCACCGGCGCGGGAGATGGCGCGTGCGTCAAAACAGGATTCGACCGAGATTATCGCCTTCACCAAAAACCGGCTGACGTTGTACTTTCTGGCGTAGCGGTTTATATCGTCAGCGTATTGCCTGGCGCGGGCCTCCATTCGCGCAGGTGTCATACCCGCGCAGGATTTGGTCGCGGTGGAGCGGCCAAATACGCCAATCAGTTTGTATTTACTGCGCTCGACGCCCACGGGCTTTTTATTGGTGTACCAGACAGTGCCATCGTCTTCGCGGTAGATGTAGGTGTTGTCGGTGCTCAGGGATTGAGCGGGAAACAGGTAAACGACGACCAGACAGAAAATAGTCGACAAGTGTAACCGACGACAGATTGATGAGTGAGTGCACATTTTTATGCCGGTCCTGTCCAGTGTTCGACAAACTGCACAGGATCGGGCCGGTTAACAGCGGGGGTGGGGATGCTGGGTGTTCCCATATGCAGAAAACCAATCAGTTGATCGGGCGCATGAATACCAAGCGATTGCCGGACGTAAGCATCGAGAGCATTAGGGCCAGTGACCCACACAGAGCCATAACCCAGCGCGTGCGCCGCCAACTGCATATGCTCAGCCGCTGCACCCGCAGAGAGCAGTTGTTCGAACACGGGCACTTTGGGGTGATTTTCTGTGATGCGCGCCACTATTGCGATCAATAGCGGTGAGCGCATGGGTTTGTCCCGCTGTCGTTGGATTTGCTCGGGAGTGGAGTTGGCGTCACGGCGGACTACCGCCCCGGCGAATACATCACCTAGAGCCAGGCGCGCATCACCCTCGACAAAAATAAACCGCCACGGTCGCAGCGCGGCATGATCTGGGGCGGTGACGGCAGCGGTGAGAATCGTCTGTAAATCTTCACCCGCTGGCGCAGGCTCGATAAGATACTTGGCGGGGATTGATGTACGCCGGTGAAGGTTGTCGATGGCGTTCACGGTTTGTTTGCTCCTGCTGTTTTATACATTGGTACTGATTCGCCCTCATATGACTTAAAAAATTACTGCCACACTATTTTATCTCTATTCGCTTGCGGTTAAGGTAACTACCCGCACGAGATCTTAGCGCAAACAATGAAGTATATTGCTTATTCGATAACACCGCTCAACCCATCGGCACATTTGTTTCAGGTAACCTGTCGAATCGACCAGCCAGACAACGCAGGCCAACGGCTGAGGCTGCCCAACTGGATTCCCGGCAGTTATATGATGCGCGATTTTGCGCGCAATATTGTCACCATCAGCGCGCACGACGACAAAGGCCCGGTCGCGCTGGAAAAAATTGATAAATGCCGTTGGCGTGCCCTCCCCGCACAGGGAGCGCTGCATATTGTATATCAGGTCTATGCCTGGGATTTATCTGTGCGCGCTGCACACCTGGACACCACCCACGGTTATTTTAATGGTACCAGCGTGTTTTTGTTGGCAGAGGGCCACGCTACCTGCCCGTGTGAACTGACAATCAACCCGGCTGATGAGCCTATCGGTGCGGGTTGGCAGGTCGCCACTTCGATGCAGACAAAGGCAGTGAACCACAGCGGCTTTGGGGTTTATCGTGCGCAGAACTACCTGGATCTGATCGACCACCCTGTCGAAATGGGGTGTTTTGAACGGCACAGTTTCGATGCCTGCGGGGTTGAACACCAACTGGTGTTGAGTGGCCGTTTCAAAACTGATGCGGCGCGTATCTGTTCTGACCTCAGCAAAATCTGCGCGCAGCACATCCATTTTTTTGGTGAGCCTGCGCCATTTGACCGCTATGTATTTCTAGTGATGGTGGTCGGTGATGGCTATGGTGGCCTGGAACATAAATTCTCCACCAGCCTGCTGGTATCACGCGATACCCTGCCGGTGGCGGGAGATCCGACAATAGGCGATGGCTATCTGCAATTTCTCGGCCTGTGTAGCCATGAGTACTTTCACGCCTGGAACGTCACCCGTATTCGCCCGCAAAGGCTGGCCGCAGCAACGCTGGATAGCGAAGCCTATACCACCCTGTTGTGGGCATTTGAAGGTATCACCTCTTATTACGATGACCTGGCGCTGGTACGCTGTGGGCTAATCACGCCCCAGCGCTACCTTAAACTCCTGTCGGCCACCCTGACCCGCATTGCCCAAACACCTGGGCGGCAGCGACAAAGCGTTGGCGATTCGAGCTTCGACGCCTGGACCAAGTTCTATAAGCAGGACGAAAATGCACCGAACGCTATTGTCAGCTACTACGCAAAAGGTACGCTGGTCGCCCTGGCACTGGATCTGCACTTGCGCAAAGCGAGTGGCGGGGCAAAATCACTGGACGACCTGATGCGCCTGCTATGGCAAAAACACGGGCGCGGTGCAGGCGTTGACGAGTGTGGCATTGAGGCACTGGCCGGTGAACTGCTCGAATCCAGTGAAGCCAGAGTGGCGCTGACTGATTTTTTTGACCTGGCCGTGCGCGGTGTTGACGAGCTACCGCTGGCAACACTATTGCCACAAGTAGGCGTCGAACTGACCTGGCAAAAGTCGCCCGCCGAAACGCGTGGCGACGATCACAGCCATACCGTAGGCACTACGGCACTTGCGCAGGGTATGCGCCTGGCATTTAACACCGGCCCATTTAACAGTGGCCTGGCAAGTGTTACACACGTTATCAACCCCTCCAGTGCCCAGCGCGCCGGGTTGTCAGCGGGGGATACACTATTGGCTATCGACGCTGTGCGCGTCACGGAAAAAAACTTCAGCGATACCCTGCATCGCCACACTGTCGGTGACTGTGTAGAGGTAACGGCATTTCGCCGCGACGAACTGATGACATTCACCCTGCAATTATCAGCGGCGCAGAAGGATACCGCCCTGCTGTCGATCAATGATAAAACGGCTGATCGATGTATCGACTGGCTCGGGGCGGGCAGTGATTAATGGTAAAACCGTGGCAGAATTAAACGCCGCCGTTATCCAGGCGCATATCAACAACTCACTGCAACAAACCTGTGGTGTGCACCTGTTTGCAAGCCTGCCATCCACTAACGCCTGGCTAATGCAATACCGGGCCGATCAGTGGGCTGACCAATGGGCCACACCGCAACTGTGTATAACAGAAACTCAAACCGCAGGCCGGGGTCGCCGGGGTAAATCCTGGCAGTCCCCCCCGGGTGGTGTCACCTTTTCACTACTCAGGCGTTTTACCTGCTCTGGCGCACAGTTGGCGTGCCTCAGTCTGGTCACTGCCTGTGCCGTGATCACGGCGCTGGAAACGCTGGGTGTGCGAGGGCTTAGCGTGAAGTGGCCAAATGACATCCTCCACCACAATAAGAAACTCTGTGGTCTGTTGATCGAACTCTGCACAGTGGGGAAAGCGGGCGTTGATACCGTGACAGGTATCGGTCTGAATTACCGTGGCGTTGGCAACCCGGCGGGGATCGAGCAGGCATTTACCGACCTGGCGCAACTACTTGTGAATGATTCGGGCGACAACTCAGGCAATAGCTCAGGCAATAACCCAGTTGGCAAACTACCCGGGCGCAATAGCGTGATTGCAATACTGGCTATCGAAGTACTGCGCGCCTACAGCCGGTATGAACAACAGGGCTTTACGGCATTTCGTGCACAGTGGGAAAAATATGATGCCTGTTTCAACCATAATATCGCCGTGCTTGCCGCAGACGGGCAGGTCATTGATGGCATCGCCCGTGGCGTGGCTGACAATGGCGCATTAAACGTCGAAACTGCATCCGGTTTACGCCCGTTTTATTCAGGCGAAATCAGCGTTAGGCTGCAACCATGACGTTACTGGTTGATATTGGCAACTCGTGCATCAAATCGGCACGCTGGCGGGATGGTGCGCTGGTCGATCAGGTCACTTGCAAAAATACCCACACACTCGACCTGTTTCCCGGTGCTATTGGCACGGTATCGCGTGTTATTGCCTGCAATGTCGCCGGCCCTGGTATAGCGCAACACCTGGCGGACTGGTGCCGCGAAAAGAGCGCAACTCTCGAGTGGATTACCTCAAATCACCCGTTTGCAGGGCTAACGCATAGCTATGCAGAACCCCACCTGCTCGGTGACGATCGCTGGCTGGCAATGGCGGGTGCCTGCGCCACTTACACCGGCCCCCTGTGTGTGGTTGACTGTGGCACGGCCACCACGGTCGACATTATCGATCGGCACGGGGTTCACCAGGGCGGTGCCATTCTCCCTGGCATTGCCACCATGCGCGCAGCGCTACACCAGCAAACCCACGACCTGCCGATTGTTGAGGCCGGTGTCACCGCATTTGCCAGCAACACAGTGGGCGCAATTGCCGGTGGAACGGTATATGCTTTGTGTGGTGGCATAGAGCGTCTACTGCTTGAAGCGTACCCCCGGTTTGGCCCACATTTACGCTGTATTATTACAGGAGGCGAGGCGGTGATGGTTGCACCGTTTTTACAACACAAATACATACACGATTCCCAGCTGGTGCTCATCGGCTTAGCCATAGCGGCCGGGCTGCAATGAAAATCACCTTTCTCCTTCTAGCGCTGGCAAACGGCTGTCTGTTTTTGTGGCAAGCATACCTTGTTGTGCCAGATAAACCGGTGAGGGTCCAGCTTCCGGCCAATGTACCGCAGCTGGTTTTACTGGAGGAAACCGGCACAACTGCGCCGCGTGTTATCGACGTGGCTACAGCCACCCCGGCAACACCTGAAACAGAAACTATAGAACCTACAGAACCTCGCATAATACTCGACGATGATCTGGTTGACAGCGAGCTCATTGATGCGGGATTCACTGACGCCGCCGCCAATGCTGAATTTCTCAACAACCAGGTGCCCCTTACGCCACCGGAAAACGAGCCGACACCCAAAAACTGCTACACCGTTGGGCCATTTGTCGATGAAGCTGTGCTTAAAAAGGCCCGGCAATTATTCGACGACAATGGCATTCGCTATCGACAGCGTATATTGAGCAAGTCGGAAGTATTTGGTTACAACGTCTTCCTGGCGCCGTTTCCCAATCGTCAACAGGCGCAGGCCATGGTCAACGTATTGCTTGATAAAGGCATCAAAGACTACTATGTGATGCGAGAGTCAAGTCTGGCCAACGCCATCTCGCTGGGGGTGTTCAGCGAACAGCGTTTTGCCCTCAGTCATATGGATTTTTTAAAGAGCAAAGGTCTATCGCCAAAAATACGCATACGCTACACCCAGCGAAACCGTCACTGGCTGGATTATGCTGAGACAGGCAGTATTATCGACAAAGCCACTCTGGTGCAGTTGTCGCCAGAGGGGGGTATTCAGCGGTTAGTGCGGGCTTGTGGCTAAATACGGTATTGAACCTAAATTCCGCAGTTGAATCTACTGAGACCACCTAATGCACTTAAACAAGAAACCTAGCACGAAACAAACGCTTCCAACAATGCCATGAACGTCTCGAGACCAGGATTTAATTACCGGCTGATTCAGGCTGCTGATATGTATTAACTTGCAACTAATTGTTCCAGAGCGCTTTTTTCTGGAACAATTATTGGCTAATACGTCAGACATCATGTATTGACTTATGGGCAAGTTAATACACGGGGTCTAGGTTGGAATATACTGTAATTGTTTCGTTTACGGCTGCGTGTGTAAACACCGTTTTCAGATAATGGGGATAAGTAATGGCAGGGCCAAAGTATATTGGGTTTGATACACTCAGTTTGCACGCCGGGCAACAGCCCGACCCAACCACAGGGGCGCGTGCTGCGCCTATCTATCAAAGCACTTCGTTTGTATTTAAAGACGCCGATCACGCTGCTTCGCTGTTTGATGTGGCGCGCGCCGGGCATGTTTACTCGCGCATTTCCAACCCCACAGTAGGGATGCTCGAAGAGCGTGTTGCCGCACTTGAGGGAGGCGTGGGTGCGGTGGCGACAGCCAGTGGCATGGCGGCAATCCATCTGGCGATTGTCACCCTGATGGGAGCGGGTAGCCATATTGTTTCCTCGCACTCACTGTACGGTGGCACGCACAATCTGCTGGCCTATACGCTGCCACGGTTTGGTATTACCACTACTTTTGTCGACCCCCGTGACCCCCAGGCATTTGCCGATGCGATCACACCCCAAACGCGTCTATTATTTGGTGAAACCGTTGGCAACCCACGACTTGAAGTGATCGATATTCCACAGTTATCTGAAGTGGCGCACGCACACGGTTTACCATTGATGCTGGATGCAACCCTGACGACACCCTATCTATTGCGACCGTTTGAACACGGTGCGGATCTGGTTATGCACTCACTGACCAAATTTATGGGAGGGCACGGGGTCGCTATCGGTGGGGCCGTGGTTGATTCGGGGCGTTTTAATTGGGAGGCATCACCGCTGTTTCCAACACTGAGCGAACCTTACGCCGGTTTTCACGGGATGGACTTTGCCGAGGAGTTCGGCCCCAGTGCCTTTTTGATGCGCGCCCGCAAGGAGGGGTTGCGCGATTTTGGCGCGTGCATGAGCCCAACCAATGCGTTTCATATCATGCAAGGCATTGAAACCCTGCCAATGCGTATGCAGCGGCATATGGAAAACACGCGGGCCGTCGTGGCCTTTTTAAGCGCCAATGACGCCGTTGAATACGTTACCTACCCGGCGTTGCCAGAGCATCCTGATCATGCACTGGCGGCCAGCTTGTTGCCCAAAGGGTGTGGTGCTGTGTTTAGTTTTGAATTGAAAGGTGGGCGTGCTGCAGGGCGTCGGTTTATCGACTCGCTACGCTTGTTTTCGCACCTGGCTAATGTGGGGGATGCAAAGTCGTTGGTGATTCACCCGGCTTCAACCACGCACAGCCGCATGGATGCCGATGCGTTGCAGGCTGCTGGCATTTCGGCGGGATTGGTGCGTTTATCTATCGGTATCGAAGATGCCCAGGATTTGATTGCCGACCTCGGTCGCGCACTACACCGCTCGCAAAAATAGCCGTTTTCCGACACCTTCTACGCCAGCAATCGACAGGATAAACCCTATGTATATCACCGTTGACGATCAAGCGGTTTTTTATTCCACCGGAAAGCGTGACTACGATGCTACGCAGCCCAATATTGTGTTTGTTCACGGTACGGCGTTGGATAACACCACCTGGACGCTATACACACGCTACTATGCCCGGCGTGGCTACAATGCTTATGCGCTCGACCTGCCAGGGCACGGTCATTCACAAGGGCCACCGCTGACCTCAATTGCGGCGATGGCCGAGTGGTTATTGAAATTTCTTGATGCCCTAGGCATTGAATCCGCTACGCTGGTGGGGCATAGCATGGGCGGCCTGATCTCGATGGATGCTGCGGCGCGTTGTTCGGCGCGGGTCGAGCGTCTGGCCTTGCTGGGTGTCGCCCTACCGATGCCGGTTGCCCCCGTATTTCTTGAAGCGGCACGCAATAACGAAAAACGTGCCATCGATATGTTTGTCTTGTTTGGCTTTGATTATGCTGCGCAACTGGGCAGCAACCCGGTTTCGGGGATTTCAGTACTAAACGCCGGTCAACGACTGGTGGAACGGGCTGCCGATGGCGTAATGTTTGCCGGTTTAAACGCCTGCAATGCCTATATACCTGATCAGGTTTGGCTGGATAAAGTGACCTGCCCGACAACACTGGTTGTTGGGCGCGAGGACATGATGACCCCGTACAAACGGGCATTGCAACTGGCCGCTGACCTCAATGGCGCACGGGTGCTCGATATCCCCAACTGTGGCCATATGCTGATGGCAGAGAAACCCGAAGAGGTACACGTAGCATTGTTGACGGCGGTAAACGCGTAGCGCTTGTGGCAAATATCCTGGTCTTTGGTTGTGGTTATATTGGCACCCGTATTGCCAGGGCGGAGCGGCGGGCAGGTAACCGCGTTACCTGCATTTCGCGCAGCGCAGCGCGTATCGATGCACTGAAAGCGCAAGGCTTTTCTGTACAGCCGTGTGACCTGGACAAACCAGTGGCTCACCAACCCATAGCGGCAGGGACTGATGTGGACGTGCTCTACTACCTGGTGCCACCACCGCCCAAAGGGGTTATCGATTCACGCAGTCGCCAGGCAATTACATGGTTGGGTACAGGCTTTATTCGGCAGCTTGTGCTGATTGGCACAACGGGTGTTTACGGTGATTGTGGAGGGGCGTGGATCGATGAAACACAGGCCTTAAATCCAGGGGCAGCGCGCAGTGTTCGCCGGGTTGATGCGGAAAATACCTGGCGCGAGTGGTCGCTTGCCCGCGCAACTGCGCTATCTATTTTACGCGTTGCGGGTATTTATGCCGCCGACCGTTTGCCGATAGAGCGAATACGCCAACAGACCCCGGTATTGGCTGAGCGGGAATCGCCTTTCAGCAACCGGATCCACGCTGATGACTTGCTCAAAGTGTGTCTTGCGGCGGCACATGGCGGTGCGCCGGGTATTTACAATGTTGCAGACGATCAACCCACTTCGATGAGTGATTATTTTTTTCGTGTTGCCGATGCTTTGGGCCTACCCCGGCCCGCCGAGGTAAGCCTGGCGCAGGCACGTAAAATATTCAGCCCGGCAATGCTATCGTACCTACAGGAATCACGCCGTATTAATAACCGCAAAATAAAAGCTGAGCTTGGCGTGCGGCTTGGTTACCCGACATTGCTGGATGGGTTGACATTTAATTACTCATAAATTAAAGGTACATTAGATGTTCGCTGCTCATGGTGTTGACTGGTAAACACGGTTGATATTTTTGCCCTCCCCCCATTGCTCCGACAGGCTTCTGAGGCATCATGTACTTACTTGTGTGCAAGTTAATACATGGCATCTAGACCTTTTGAGCTAAGCGAGGGATAATTCTACTCTATGAAATTCGTCGACCCGCGCAATGATATCGCCTTTAAAAGGATCTTTGGTAACCAGCAACATAAAGAAGTGCTGATTCATTTTGTCAATGCGGCGCTGGATTTCCCTGAAGGCGCAAAGGTGGTGGATGTCTCCTTCGATAATCCCTACCAGTTACCCCGGATCGAAGAGCTCAAAGAGACTGTGCTGGATGTGATGGCCACCGATCAGCAGCAGCGTCGGTTTGTTATCGAAATGCAGGTACAGCCGAGCCGCTATTTTGCCAAGCGCAGCCTTTACTACACTGCTAAATCCTATGTTAATCAACTGGATGTAGGGGTGGCATACGATCAGCTAAAGAAGGTACATTTTATTGGCATCCTGGATTTTGACTTTAGCCCGGATGATGGTCAATACCTGTCCAACCACCTGATTCTCGATACCCGCACGCATAAAAACCACCTGGATGACTTTGCTTTTTGTTTTATCGAGCTTGGCAAGTTTCATAAAACGCTGGAGCAACTGGACAACATGGTCGATAAGTGGATTTATTTTATCAAGCATGCGGGGCGCATGGAGGAAGTTCCCACAACCTACCAACAGGACCCTGTGTTTAAAACCGCTTTTGCAATAGCGCAACAACATGCCTGGAGTAAAAAGGAGATGCAGGTATATGATTACATCAATAAAAAACGCATGGATGAACGTGATGTGATCGAAACTGCGCAGGTAATGGGTAGGCGCATTGGACGTGAGGAAGGGCGTGAGGAAGGGCGTGAGGAAGGGCGTGAGGAAGGTGAGCTAAATAAGGCTAATTCAGGTGCTGTAAACCTGTTGGTATTGGGCATACTAACGGATGAGCAAATTTCACACGCTATGGGCCTTAGCGTTGAGCAAGTAAAGGCATTAAGGGATGACTTGGAAAGTAACAATAGCGACGTTTGACAGCCTATTTTTACAATATTCACAAGTTCTCGGTTAGCGCATCAAAAATCTGCTGCTTGATGTCTTCCAGCGCCCCCACACCCTCTACATGAATATAGCGGGGGGCGTCATCACTGGCTTTTGCCCCGTTTGAATAGTATTCAATCAGGGGGGAGGTTTGCTGGTGGTAAATGTTCAACCGGTTGCGGACGGTACTTTCAATGTCATCCTCGCGCTGAATCAGTGCTTCGCCGGTTACATCATCCACGCCTTCAACTTTGGGCGGGTTGTGTTCAATATGGTAGGTGCGGCCAGAGGCCAAGTGTACGCGGCGGCCACTCATCCGGTGGATAATTTCATCATCATCGACGGCTATTTCAACGACTGCATCGATAGCGATGTTTGATTCTCTCAGCGCCTCGGCCTGTGCCAGCGTGCGCGGGAAACCATCAAAGAGAAACCCGTTTTTGCAATCCTCTGCGGTGATGCGTTGCTTGACCAAACCGATAATAATACTGTCATTGACCAATTCACCGGCATCCATTACCCGCTTTGCTGCAAGCCCCAATTCACTGCCTTCTGCGATGGCTGTTCGTAGCATATCACCGGTTGAAATTTGTGGAATATCGTAAGCCTCGACAATATAAGCTGCCTGTGTGCCTTTGCCTGCACCGGGGCCGCCTAACAGAATGATACGCATAGTTAACCCTGAATGCCCTGTAAAGGGCAGTATAAAAATAAATAATTAAGCTTAACTCATGCGCGGGTGTTTGCAAATACTCTATAAGTAGTAGAAAACCGGGATTAAATTCTGAAAACGCCACTTCACGGATTGCTATATTGAGTGTGCCGATGATTTCATCCGCAATTGAAACCGGTAAATACGGCGTAACGGATGCGCTCCGCTTTGATGATATTTTCCACACAATCCGCGACAGCACTAAATACATCGCCCTGGCTAAGTGCTGTCGATAATCTTTGCCCAATAGAGTTAAGCACTTCAAGCCTGCAAGCATAGTTCTCGTGACGTTCTACGGTCGCCTGGGTTTGTTCCAGTAACCGTCGGCAGTCGATATGCATAGCGATTAACGCTTGTGTACTGGCGATATTAATACTGCCAAATACTCTATTACCTACGGTCAGAGGTGCATTCATCGTGTAGCGAAAACCATCATTTTGTCTGCGCCCAAAGGCTGTCGCTCCCCGGCAACGATCCTACGTTAATCAAAGTTGGGGGATTATTTTTTAGCAAGGGGTTTAGTATTAAGGTATTTCATCGCCTGGCCGACCTAACGGGTATGAGAGAGCTGCGTAATAGTATGTGCCTGGTTTGTCTGGGGTTTTGCCTGTTGTTGGAACCGGTATTGGCTGGTGTTGTGCAATCGCCAGTTAATGATGTGCGTATATTAATGGATGTTTCCGGCAGTATGAAAAAGAATGACCCGGATAAGTTTCGTACTTCCGGGTTACGTATGCTCAGCGAGTTGCTGCCTATTGGTACGCGTGCCGGGGTATGGACGTTTGGCCGTTATGTCAATATGCAGGTTAAGCTGGGTATTGTTGATGAGCAGTGGAAAAAAGCAGCCGCTATTGGTGCCGAGGCGCTGCACTCACGTGGGCTTTTTACCAATATTGAAGCGGCGATTAAAACGGCTACCCGCGATTGGCGTGAAGCGGACCCAGCTTATCAGCGCAGTTTGATTTTGTTGACCGATGGCGTGGTGGATGTATCGAAAAACCCGGATGAAAGCGCTGCTTCCCGACAACGTATTCTACAGCAGCAGATAGCGCGCTTAGGCGCATTGGGCGTGAAGGTTTATGCCATTGCGCTATCTTTTGATGCCGACACTGAGCTGTTGTCGACGCTGGCAGATGAAACCCAGGGCTGGTATGAAATGGCCGAATCATCAGAGCGTTTACAACGTATATTTTTGCGAATATTTGAAAAAACGGTGCAAGCGGATACGTTACCTTTGGTCGAAAATAAATTTGTTGTGGATTCGAGTGTCCAGGAACTCACTTTATTAGTATTTAAGCAGGCCGATGCGGGTGGGGTACAGCTACTCCTCCCGAGTAACGAATCAACTGTTTCGATTGATAATAATCCCGATGGTTTTAAGTGGTTGAGTGATACAACCTATGAAATGATCACAGTGGAAAACCCATCGTTGGGAGAGTGGCAGATTATCGGTGCTACGGACCCGGACAACCGTGTAATGATCGCTACCGATCTAAACTTGCGTGTGGGTGAATTACCCAACCAGGTGTTACCGGATAATGCGCTACTTGTCAGTGCTGTACTGCAACAGGCAGGGGAGATCATTACACGTAACGATTTTCTTGATCTGGTTTCAATGAAGTTAACGGTTCAGTCGAAAAATGCGACTGAAACGTATCAACTGCTTAATCGGCGCACTCCAGAGGAAAACACAGAAAACAATGGGCTTTTTTCTGCGCAGCTCATGCAACTTGGGGAGGGGGTGCACACACTGGAGATTGAGGTCGACGGTAAGACGTTTTCACGCACTTATCGGCATGTACTGGAAGTGCAGTGGCCGGTGGTGGTCGAGTTACACAAGCACTATGAAAATATCAATGGGTCACATCTATTGGTGATTAAACCGCGCAGTGAAATAATCGACATAAAAAGCGTGTTACTAGACGTATGGTTACAAAAAAAGGAAAGTAGCAGCGTTGTTCTTCAGCCTCACAAACAGGATATGGATGAGTGGCTGGTATCTATCGATACACGCGATCAAACAACGAAGTCAGAGATTTTCATCAATATAACCGGGCGGGCAATGCATGGCGGCAGAATTGACCAATTACTTGCGCCCATTATCGTCCCCGGTGGAAAAACCCCCGTTTTGTCAGTGCCTGAAGTAACTGTCACTCAAGTAAGTGAAAAAACAGACTGGATAATGATAGGGGCTATTGCTAGTGGGGTTGCTATTGTCTGTCTATTATTATTCATTATCGGGTGGATAATAATGGGCAAACGAAAGCGAATGGAAAATATTGGAGACGACGAAGAGGATGAGGAGGAGGATGATGAGGATGATGAGGATGAGGATGAGGATGAGGATGAGGATGAGGATGAGGATGAGGGCGAAGAAGATGAAGATCAAAAAGAGGAAGGAGACAAAGAAGAAAATAAGGTGAATGGAGCGGGTGATGAAAATGAACAGGGCAGTACTGACCAGGTAGACGATAACGGAGAGGAAAGGCAGAAGCTGGCACCGATTGATAGTGAAAATTACAACGACTATAAAGGTGCCAAGCAATAGGTTGAAGCGAACACAACGTACCTGTCTATAGGCACCTTTGGTGTTGTTGCAGTGATGCCTAAACCCGACAGGCTCTTAGTGCCGGAATCGGTGTTCTGCCAGAAATGGGTGTTACTGGATGACGGATCGCTATCCATTACATTATGGCGCGCATAATTATGCAAGTATTCCGTGGTAACATAAGTGCGCTATTTTCCAGGGTCGATTAACCCGTGTACATCGACGATTTTTCCTTTGGTAGTTGGAAATGGCCTCTCTATAGTTATATGTTGAAAATTCCATGATTGATTTACAGCGCTTGCGCGAAGATATTGTATTTACGGAAACGCTACGTGATAAGCCATTTTGCTTCCACACCACCTGGGGGTTGTTTTCACCTAAAATGGTTGATGAAGGTTCCAGGTTGTTACTTGATTATGTCCGTGTTGAAAACAATGACAACTGCCTGGATCTAGGGTGTGGCTACGGCCCACTGGGCTTAACGCTTGCGACCCTGGCACCAGAGGGGCAATCAGTATTGGTTGATAAGGATTTTGTTGCTGTCAATTACAGTCAAAAAAATGCGCAACGCAATAATGTCACTAACGCGGATATATTCTTAAGCAATGGCTTTGAGCAAATTGGCGACCAACAGTTTCAGGTGATTGTCTCTAACCTCCCCGCTAAAACGGGTAAAGAACTGTACTACCTGTATTTTTACGATGCCTTACAACGCATGACACCGGGCGCCCGTTTCTATGTGGTAACAATCAGTGGCTTGCGGCGGTTTATCGAGCGTGCATTTAAAGAGGTTTTTGGTAATTATAAAAAACTTAAACAGGGGCGTACCTATACCGTTGCGCTGGCAGTAAAGGAATAGGTAAATGCCCGTGCGTCTCTATAACCGCTGTTTGGCGGGTATTTTTTGCATCTTTTGTTGTTGGCAAACACCTGCCCTGGCCAATGATTACTTTGCCGAGCGTTTGCAGTTTTCAAATGCACAAAAACTGTTGAAACAAGGCAGAGAAAAAGAATTTCTAAAAGTCCTGAAAAAATTAGAACACTACCCTATTCAACACTACTTACGGTACCGGTGGCTGTTGAAAAAGATGAAAAAAGGCAGTGAAGACCTGCAGCCTGCGATACTGAAATTTATTGCTGAGTACCCGGAGTCACACCTCGCATCAAAACTAATGTTCAGGTGGCAGTCACGTGTTTTTGGGCAGGCGCGTTGGCAGGACTTTATCCAGTTGACACAACATTCGCATGCACATGTGCAGCCCTGTAAAACCTACGAAGCGCGTTTACACCTGGGTGAAATAGCCGCCGATAAGCACTTATTGCGGGAACTGTGGTTGAATCAGGCGCTCGACTCAGCTGCCTGCCTGCAAGTGGGTAAACAGGTACTTGAATCGGTGCAGCCGGATAGCCAGCTAATCTGGCGGCGCATCGACCGGGCAATGCAGCGTGGGCACTGGCGTTTGGCAAAAACAATGAGTGGTTTGCTGAGTAAGCAAGACAAAACGTTGCTATCGCTTTGGATCAAAGCGTACCGTAATCCAGGGGATAATGCGGATAACCCCGATTTGCGTAAAGACACGGCGCCGGTAAGGCGCATTGTGTTACAGCAACACAAGCGGTGGTCACGGTACGATGCCGCCGCTGCCGATAAACATTGGCAGGTGGCGCGCAACCGCTATCAATTTGACCCAGTAAAACGCAATGAAGCGGATCGTTATATTGCTTTGCGAACGGCCTATAGCCACCTGCCTCAGGCGCTCAAACGCCTACAGGCACTGCCTGAAACCGATGGGGATATTCGTATCTGGACCGTGCGGGTTGCCTTGCGTATGCAGCGTTGGGAATTAGTGGTGAGCGGTATTAATGCACTGCCGGACGATGAACATGGTGACAGCCAATGGCAATACTGGCTGGCCCGTGGGTATGCCGCGCAAGGTAGCCATGAGCGCGCAGAGCATATATATAAGCAGCTCGCGAATGGAGTCGATTATTATAGTTTTCTGGCGGCTGACCAACTGGGTATTGCCTACGCGATTCGCGATGAAACACCTGCCTGGTCAGAACAGCAGAAAACAATGATGCTGAAAAATACCGAAGTACTACGCGCCCGTGAGTACCTGTTTCTCGGTCTACACGCCAATGCGCGGCGGGTCTGGCAGCGTTTTACCAAGCCACTGGATGCCCAACAGCGGCTGGTTTCTGCCATTTTGAGCAGCGAGTGGGAATGGTATGATCGCGGCATATTTGCCCTTGGAAAAACACCCTTCAAACGTAGTTTGTCACTGCGTTTTCCGGCACCGTATCGCCAACAGGTCTTTGCCATGGCCAAGCGGAACGCCTTAGACCCCGCATGGGTATACGGTGTGATGCGTAGAGAAAGCGCCTTTATCGCGGATATTCGTTCACCGGCTGGTGCGATGGGGTTGATGCAGCTAATGCCAAAAACGGCACAATATGTGGCCAGGCAAATGGGCCGCACAGTGAAGACGAGTGCGTTAATCGATGAAAACACCAATATTGCCCTGGGAACGCATTACCTCAACTATGTGAAAGGTAAGTTCAAGAAAAACCTGGTATTGGCGACGGCGGCGTATAACGCCGGGCCACACAGAGTGAGAAAATGGCTACCCACTAAAACAGCGCTTCCGGCTGATATTTGGGTAGACACCATCCCCTTTTTGGAAACGCGCCGTTATGTGCGCGCTGTGATGGCGTATACGGCTATTTACGCGTGGCGGCTTGAGCGGCAAGTGATACCACTCAATCAGCGTATGGTGGCTATACCAGCGAAAAGTGGGTGACAGAGCGCCTTTTTTCTCATCCGCCCTGAGTCTTACTTTGTATCATTGCCTGGTTCACTATCGATGCTCTCCGTGGTATTCATCATTGGGTAACATATCGACGCCAGTCGATACACGGTTGGTCATATTAAAAAACCCAACAACACTGGCGATATCCCAAATATCCCGATCCTGCCACCCCGATTGGCGCAAAGCCTCACGGTCGGCCTCGACGACTTTGGCGGGGTCTTCTGTCAGCTTTACAGCAAAATCCAGCATCGCCATCTCCTTTTCTTCGAGCCTGGCAACGCGATAGTTCATCACCATCATCTCCCCTAATACCGGGTCACCGGACAATTGCCTTACCGCAGCACCGTGTGCGGTGAGACAGTAGAAACACTTGTTAACAGACGAGACAACAACGGCAATCATTTCGCGCTGTAACTTGGTCAGTGCCGACTTACCCAGCATCAGGTCGTTATACATTTCGGTAAATGCCCGCAACTTGTTTTCATTAAATGCATAGGCCTGCAACACATTTGGCACGAGCCCAAGTTTTTCTTCACACAGCGAAAAATACGCCTTGGTTTCTTCCGAGCGCTCGGTTTCAGCCTCGAATTTTAACGCTGTTGCCGGGTTGTTTTTCATCGCAATTTTCACTTGTTAGCTTTCTGAATGGACTAATTACGCCTAAACACACTATATTGTTCTATCGGGCGTAGCGGTTTCTATTAGTGCCTTATTGTAAACTACCGGATAACTTAATACTAAAAACAACCTAAAAGCCATGACAGCACGCGATACACTCATCAAAATGAAAAATAATATTCAGATGCAGGCGATTTTTGATTTGGGCAATGTAATTCTCGACTGGAATCCCAACGCGTTTATTCGCACACTTCCCTTTGATACGAAAACACAAGATACCCTATACGATGCGCTGTTTAACCAGCCCAACTGGCAGGCAATGGATGCCGGTGAAAAAACCGAGGCTGAGGTTATTTCACATATTGCACGCACCACGAATCTCGACGAACATCAGCTGATTACTACGATGAACGCGGCCCGAGATTCGCTGGTAGATATACCAGAAACCATCGTCTTACTTCACGAACTGAAACAACGTGGGGTGCCGTTATTTTGCCTGTCAAATATATCAGTGGAAAACTATGCGTTTGTTCGCCACCGGGCTTTTTTTAAACTGTTTGATGGGATTGTTATTTCTGGTATGGAAAAGCTGGTCAAGCCGGATCAGAGAATATTTGAATTATTGCACTCACGCTTTAATCTCACTTTCGAGCTATCCGTATTCATTGATGATATGCCGGAAAATATTACTGCTGCCGAACAACTGGGCATTACCGGCGTGTTGTTTGACCGCAGTGTGGACAGTTATCGACAGGTGAGGAAGCGTTTAATTTGAACCCCGTACATCTTTTTTGACCCTATTAGCCAATATGCTTCTTCAGCGTGTAGCGCTTGTGATCTAAACCGTGTTTCCAAGAAATGGCTACTGTACTTACCCGATGAATAACTTAGAGCACGCAAGAGATAGCAGTTTGGTATAGACTTTAGTTCAACACGTGAGGAAATATTTATGCACACGATTAATGTACAGCAAGCGCATGAGCGAATAGCGCAACTACTGCATATACTGGAAAAAGGCGAGGAGATAGTTATACAACGTAGCGAAAAACCGATTGCCAAACTGATTCCTTACTCTCAAGAAACCGCATTATTTCCTGACCTAAACGAATTTAGAAGACAGATAACGTCAACCAAAAACACGCTATTACAACTACGTGATAACGAACGTTATTGATGTCAACGTATCTTGATACCTGCGTTTTGCTGGCTTATTACCGCCAAGAAACGTGTTCAGAGCGGGTACAGAAAACGTTAATGTCACTTGCGGAAAAGCCAACGATATCATCGTTAACAAAAGTGGAATTTAGCCCGGCTTTATCACGGTGGGTGAGAACCAGGGAATTGTCAAAAACAGAGGCGCAAACTATAGACCAGCAATTTGCTTCGCATATAGATAGGGCGCTTTATCTGACAAGCCTCGTTCAGGAGCAACACTACCAGCAGGCAGAAAACTGGCTACGTTTATATTCAACGAACTTGAGAACCCTTGACGCTTTGCAATTAGCCGTTAGCTACAAATCAGGTTTGCAATTGATAACCTGTGATAAAGCACTTTATCAATCAGCAGCTAAACTCGAAGTTCCCGCTATGCTGGTGCAGTAGGATTAGTAGGGAGCCGATTTAAGCTATGCTAAAAAAGGTTTCAATACGTGCCTGGATAGCTTGTGCCGCCAGGCGGGGATCGTCAGCGTTTTTAATAGGGCGCCCCACGACAATATAATCCGCGCCATTTTCAAACGCTTCTTCTATATCCACAGTTCGCTTTTGGTCATCCACTGCACGGTTTTCCACGGGGCGGATGCCGGGAACGACGATCAAAAAACGTTCGTCGAGGCTGCCACGCAGTGCCTTTGCTTCACGGCCCGATGAAATCACTCCGTCACAGCCAATCGCCAGCGCCCGCTGTGCACGTGACAACACCAATTTGTCGACATCGGTGTCAAAACCCAGCGCGTCGAGGTCGCCACGGTCAAGGCTGGTGAGCACAGTGACTGCGAGTATTTGTACGTCGTGCTTTTCTGCGCAGGCTGCCGCCAGAATGGCGTCATTGCCATGTACTGTAGCGAAGCGGACGTTTTTACCGCGCAATTGGCGTACAGCGGAAGCGACAGTCTGCGGGACATCGAAGAATTTAAGGTCGACGAATACTTGTTTGTTTTTACTGTGTAACCAATCGATTAATTCGAAATAACCGCCTGCCATAAACAGTTCCAGGCCCATTTTGTAAAAGTGAACACTGTCGCCAAGTGTCTCTACCAGTGCTTTTGCCTCTGTGGCACTGGGGGTATCCAGGGCAAAGATTAGGCGTTCGTGTGCAGGAATGGATTTTGTTGGGAGGGGCGTTTGATTGGGCATGGTTTTTTGAATTGATGAGTCGTAGGGGAAATTATACAAGGTAATGTTGCTTGCCGGTGATTGGCATCTATAAATTCCAGGGGTTCTCGCTGGGATATTTTTTTGCTGCCAATTCAACGATATGATTTGCGTTATGTGAATTAATACAAGGCTGAGGGTAGGGTGTTGTGCGGGACACTCGCAGTGCCTTTGTGTTCTTCTTGGCTCTTTATAAGGTCAGTGAGTTACTTTTTTCTGGTTTCAGCGTCTTAGGCACCATCGAGTTGTACCTTGAACCGACCATTGGCGCTAAAACTCGATACCCTTTTGGGCCTTAACCCCTTGCTCTTTGAATGGGTGCTTAACTGGTCTGACTTCGCTCACCAGGTCAGCCGCTGCGATCATCGCCTCGCTGGCGTGGCGACCGGTGACGATGACGTGCTGTGTATCGCCCCGGCTGTTGAGTGTTGCAATCACGGCATCACTGTCGAGGTAGTCGTATTTCAGCACAACATTCAGTTCATCGAGCACGACCATGTGGTAGCTGCGGTCATCGATCATGCGTGCGGCCTCGGCCCAGGCTTTTTCTGCGGTGGCGATGTCCTGCCGACGGTCTTGTGTGTTCCAGGTAAAGCCATCGCCAATGGTATGCCATTCGCAATTGTCGAACTGACTGAGCACATCGCGCTCGGCGGTGTGCATGGCGCCCTTGATAAACTGCACGACGCCAACGCGCATCCCGTGGCCAATAGCGCGTATCGCCATACCGAAGGCGGCACTGCTTTTACCCTTACCGGTGCCGGTATTGACCACCAATAAGCCTTTTTCTTTGGTGGCTTTGGCTTTTTTCTTTTCGTGTCCGGCCTGGCGTTTGCGGGTCATATTCAGGTGTTTGTCGGCATCGACGCTCATGGGGGTTTCCGTGGTGTGATTGGTAAGCGCAATGTAGTGCTTCAGCGACGCGCTGTAAACCACTTCCGTTTCGCCTCGTCTTCGCTCGCAACGTTTTCCGACATCCTCTTGAGAGGGTGTATTATTAGCCGATGCGAGAAGAAACCGACGAGCAGGTGAGGCCCCTGCGCTCTGGGTATACCACTGGCGCCTGCGCGACGGCGACCAGCCTGGCCGCAGCACAATTGCTGTTGAGTGGTTTGGCAACCCGTGAGATAGCGATTAGATTGCCACGCGGTAAACAGGTGGTGTTTATGCTTACCGCCTGCACCCGTGAAGGAAATACCGCCCGCGCTGATACCATTAAAGATGCCGGTGATGACCCGGATGCCACGCATGGCGCCACGGTATTTGCCGAAGTGCGTTTATCGGCTGATCCCGGTGTGCGTTTTGCTGCCGCTGAAGGGGTTGGCACTGTCACCCGGACGGGTTTAATGCTGGCAGTTGGCGAGGCGGCGATCAATCCGGTACCACGGCAAATGATGGGTGAACACTTGCAGGCATTGGCCGTCAGATACGATTATTTGGGTGGTTTTGACGTGGCTATCGGTATCGTCAACGGTGAGAAAATCGCCGGGCAAACAATGAATGCGCGGCTGGGTATTCTCGGTGGCCTCTCGATTCTCGGTACTACTGGAATAGTGCGGCCTTATTCCTGCGCGGCATATATCGCCTCAATCCACCAGGGTATTGATGTTGCCCGCGCCAATGGGGTTGTTCATATTGCCGCGTGCACTGGGTCGACCAGCGAGCAGGTTGCCCGTGAACACTATGCGCTGGAGGATATGGCGCTGGTTGAAATGGGCGATTTTGCCGGGGCGGTGCTGAAGTACCTGCCCAAACACCCGATACCGCGTTTGTCGGTGGTCGGTGGTTTTGGCAAGTTAAGCAAACTGGCGGATGGCCACCTCGATTTGCACAGCAGAAAATCCAGCGTGGATTTTCTGCGCTTGTCTGCCTTGGTTGCCGATACCCATCCGGCACTGGCGGAGATGATTAAAACCAGCAATACCACCGCTGAAGTATTGCAACACTGCCAGGCACAGGGAGTGAATATTGCCGACAAAGTTTGCCAGCACGCACTAACGACTATACGACGCTATACAGGTGTAGGTATCCAAGTGGATGTCATCGCTGTTAGCCGGGAGGGGAGGGTAGTGGGGCGCGCCGTGTGAATATTCTGTTATTGGGTGGCACCGGTGATGCGCAACAGATTGCCAATATACTGGCCGAACGAGGCCACGATGTGCTGTATAGCATTGCCGGTTTAGTGGCCAGACCGACATTGGCGTGTCGGCTACGGGTGGGTGGTTTTGGTGGCAAAGCGGGTTTAATCGACTGTATTAAAGCCAACGCCATCGACTGCCTAATCGATGCCACTCACCCCTATGCAGACAATATTAGCCGCAATGCGGTGTTGGCTGCGCAGGCAATCTCACTGCCCATTTTGCGCTATACGCGCCCGGCGTGGCAGCCCGGCGATAACGATAATTGGGTGGCAGTAGCCGATGACTGGCCAGCGATTATGGCGGCGGTCAGGCACTATTGTCGGCCACTTTTTACCATTGGCCAACAACCGTTGTTGCATACGGATGATCGAGCATCTCACCAGCACTGGCTAGTACGCACGTTAACCCACAACAATAAACAACACACGGGCGTACAGGTAATACATGAGCGCGGCCCGTTTAGCTATAACAGCGAGCGCGCCCTAATGCTGCTAAACGGTGTTGACGTATTGGTTTCAAAAAACAGTGGTGGGCACGCCGTGGCTGAAAAAATAACGGCGGCGCGTGATCTGCGTATTCCAGTATTAATGTTGCACCGCCCAACGCTGGTGCCGATTGATAGTGAGTTCGATTCAGTTGAAGCGCTATTGGCTTGTTTGCCTGTGAATTAATTTACATGCCCCTATTAACCTTTCGTAGCTTGCGCCTTTCTGTTTTGCTGGGTTTGTTGTTATTCACCGTGTTGTACACCACACATCAACTGTTGTATTCACGCAGTTGGCAAACTCCGCTCGATGTCGTGATTTACCCTATCAATGCCGATCAGCAGGCCAGTACACAATACTATATCAGTAACCTTTCTCAGCGACATTTTCACGGTATTGAAAAATGGTTTACTCAGGAAGCAAAGCGCTACCGACTGCCCAATACTGTACCAATCAAACTGTCTTTAGGGGAACAGGTGCCGGTGTTGCCACCGGTACTGCCGGATCTGGATCACCCTCTATACAATATGCTATGGGGTGTACACTTTCGCTGGTGGGCGTTTCGCAATACACCTGATAAACACTCCAACTTATCACGGGTGCGGGTGTTTGTGCTGTACCACAGCCAAACGGAGGGGCATTTGCCGCATTCACTGGGTTTGCAAAAAGGCTTGTTTGGGTTGGTCAATGCCTACGCATTTTCAAAACAGAACCGGCAAAATAATGTTGTTATCGCCCACGAGGTATTGCATACCGTTGGCGCGAAGGACAAATACCAGGCTGATGGTAATCCGATCTATCCGCAAGGTTATGCCAGCCCCCGGCAAAACCCGCTCTACCCACAGCAACGCGCAGAAATTATGGCGGCACGTATTCCCCTTTCAGCAACGCAATCGCAGACAGTGCGCAGTTTGCAAAATACAGTGATTAACCCGCAAACGGTACAGGAAATTAATTGGTTAGCAATTGATTGAATACTGGATGAATCGTAGCGGGATCATCTTGTAGGTTATTATTCCACCTTGTGAATACGCATCAATCAAATATCTGTACCCTGCTGGCCTGTCAGATCACTGTTCCCAGCGTGCGTAACGCGGACGAAAAACACCAGCATATCCAGTGCATGGTCGAGAAGATCTCGCGGCACCTGAATCAGCGCCCGGCCACTGTAGTGGTACTGCCTGAGTTATGCACGATTGAATACGCCCGGGAAGCCTTTGATAACCTGGAAGCACTTGCTGAAACCCTCGATGGCCCCAGCGTGGCGGCGATGCGTGCGCTCGCTGTTCACCACCGGGTCGCGGTGGTATTTGGTATGCCGCGTTGCAGCGATGGCGCGTATTTTATCTCCCAGGTAGCCCTCAGTGCAGCGGGTGAAGTGCTCGCGTGTTACGACAAGTTGCACGTTTGCCAGTACGGTGCCTCAATGGAAAAAGATTATTTTCAACGCGGCCAACACCTGAGCGTTTTTTCCGTCGCGGGCTTTCGGTTTGCCCCAATAATTTGCTATGACATACGCATTCCCGAACTGAGCCGTACATTAACGCGTGAGCACAATGTCGATTGTCTGCTGCACTGCGGCGCGTATTATCGTGATGAATCGTTTGCCAGTTGGCATGCGTTTTCCACCACCCGGGCAATGGAAAACCAGCTCTATCTGTTGAGCCTGAACAGAGCAGGTGAACACTACGGTGACTCGATAGCGTGTTTGCCATGGATGGATGCAGAGCAACCCGCCGTACACTTTGCCCCGCATGCAGAAGACTTTCGTTACATAGACATTGAACGCGGGAAGATTGAGTGCGCCCGGCGGGATTACACCTTTTTGCAGGACACGCTGGCGGACTATCGGATGCTTGAGCTTGAGCTGTGCTCAGTTACCCGGTCAGGTAACTGAGCACAACGGGCGAATTTAGGCCTGCTTACGCACCTTCGGGCGAAAAATATGCGCTTTGTCTTCGCGGTATAGAAACGAGCGCTCGACGGTTTCAGGGTTTAACACTTCACCGACGATAATCAGCGCTGTGCGGGTAAAACCTTTCTCGCGCACTTTGCCCACAATATCGCCCAGTGTGCCTATTA
The DNA here is from genome assembly GCA_965277715.1 of Gammaproteobacteria bacterium. Lineage (GTDB taxonomy): Bacteria > Pseudomonadota > Gammaproteobacteria > JBCCGL01 > JBCCGL01 > JBCCGL01. The sequence goes on along the minus strand of OZ255836.1, from coordinate 2,227,709 downwards.
CCTTGTCGGCGTCTGTCCAGGAGGTGCGATAGCAGACCGCCACGGGACAGTTCTCACCGTAAAATGGCAGCAGCTCGGCCACTATTTTGTGGATGCGCGGCACACCGAGATGGATCGCCAGGGTGGCGCGGTGCACGGCGAGCTCGGCCAGGCTTTCACCCTCTGGCAGGGTGGTTTTACCCGCGTAACGGGTGTAAATAACCGTTTGTGAGATATTCGGCACAGTGAGTTCAGCACCGAGCCAGGCGGCCGATGCAGAGGTCGCGGTGACGCCGGGAATAATCTCAAACCCGATGCCGAGTGTGCGCAATTCCCTGATCTGTTCAGCGATAGCACCGTAGATACTCGGGTCACCGGAGTGGACACGGGCGACATCGCGGTTGTCCCGATGGGCGCGTTGCATCAATTCAACAATTTGTTCGAGGTGTAGCTCTGCCGTATTAATCACTTCTGCCTGCGGGTGTAGATCCTTGAGCAGTTCACCCGGCACCAGTGAACCAGCGTACAATACCAGCGGGCACTGGCTTATCAGTCGTTGGCCTTTCAGGGTGATAAGTTCCGGGTCGCCGGGGCCAGCACCGATAAAATAGACTTTCATATAGATTCCAGGTTGAGCACCGGGTGGTGGTTTTTAGGGGCCGCATTCTAACGGAAAATTACCCTGTAAGTGCGTGAACATATGACTAATCAGATAACACACTCAACCGCTTATTGTCCCGCATTGATGATAACGGCCCCTGCCTCCGGGCATGGCAAAACTGCGTTGACCGCAGGCCTGGCACGCTACTACGCCAATGCGGGCTGTGATGTGCGGGTATTCAAAACCGGCCCGGATTTTCTCGATCCGATGGTATTGCAGCGCGCCAGTGGCAACCCGGTCTATCAGCTCGATTTATGGATGACGGGCGAGCAAGAGTGCTGTGCACTCCTGCACGAGGCGGCGCAATCCGCCGATTTGATACTGGTGGAAGGGGTGATGGGTTTATTCGATGGCGACCCCAGTAGCGCCGACCTCGCAAAAACCTTTGGTATCCCCCTGGTAGCGGTGATCGATGCCAGCGCGATGGCGGGGACTTTTGGCGCTTTAGCGCATGGTCTGAGCCACTATCGGCCAGGGTTGCCGTGGGCGGGTGTATTGGCTAACCGGGTGGCGGGTGATTACCACGCCGCGCTGTTACGCGAATCCTTGCAAACCGACTGCCAGTGGTTGGGGGCGATAGTGCGCGATGATAAAACGGGCCTGCCAAGCCGCCATCTGGGATTAGTGCAGGCGGAGGAAGTGCACGATCTGGATGCCCGGCTGGACGCGCTGGCCAATCACTTTAAAGGGACACCACTGGCAGCGCTGCCACCCGCTGTGGCGTTTGATTTTTCTGCATCGATCCTGACGCACAGGCACGACGAAAAACCGCTTGCCGGTACGCGCATTGCGGTTGCGCGGGATCAAGCGTTTGCCTTTATCTACCCGGCCAATATCCGCCTGTTAGAATCGCTCGGTGCCAGGCTGGTGTACTTTTCACCGTTGACAGATAACACACTGCCGCGTGTCGATAGCGTATTCCTGCCCGGCGGCTACCCGGAGTTGCACTTAGAGGCATTGTCAGCCAATCACAGTATGCGCGCCAGTATTGAGAACTTTGCTACCGATGGCGGCAGAATTTACGCTGAGTGTGGTGGTATGTTATACCTGCTTGAATCGCTACAGGATAAGGCCGGGCATACCGCCGCAATGCTGGGTTTGCTACCGGGGCGTGCGATGATGCAAAATAAACTGGTCTCACTGGGGATGCAAAGTGCCGCTTTGCCCGGCGGTGAGTGGCGCGGCCACACATTCCACCACTCATCGCTACAGATGCAGCTGCCGGTTTACTCGCGAGGTAGGCGGCAGCGAAAAAATAAAGCGGGTTATCAGGGGGAGGCGGTCTATCGACATCAATCGATTATTGCCAGTTACATTCACGCTTATTTCCCCTCCGATCCTGGCTTGGCAGTGCGTGTGTTTTCCTAACGTTTGCACGCCTAACTAACGAAACTACCAGAGTACTTTTTAATGAAAGAAAACAACGCCCCCAAACCTATTTTACTCAGCGATTACCAGGCTCCGGCATTTTGGGTCGATACAGTTGTATTGAATTTTATACTGAATGAAAACATCACCCGCGTAGAAAGCACCCTGACGGTGCGCCGCAACAGCGATCTCGGCGATAACCGCTGTCTGCAACTCGATGGCAGCCACGTCACGTTAATTTCTATCGCGGTGGATGGCAATCTACTCACCGCAGAAAAATACCAGATAGACGAGCAGGGCTTACAGATACCCGACCTGCCCGATGCCTTTGAACTGTGTGTCGTCACCGAGATAGAGCCACAAAATAACACCGCACTTGAAGGGCTTTACAAGTCCAGTGGTAACTATTGCACGCAATGCGAAGCCCAGGGGTTTCGCCGTATTACCTACTACCCCGATCGCCCCGATGTGATGGCGAGGTTTCGCGTGCGCATTGAAGCGGAAAAGTCCCGCTACCCGGTACTGTTATCCAATGGCAACCCCATTGCGCGTGGTGATATTGAAGCGGGGGCGGAAAACGCCGGAGACGGCACACGCCACTTTGTCACCTGGGAAGACCCACACCCAAAACCCAGTTACCTGTTTGCCCTGGTCGCGGGTGACCTGGCCTGTATCAGCGAACCCTTTGTCACCGCATCAGGGCGTGAAGTATCGCTGCAAATCTACGTCGAGGCACACAACGCCGATAAGTGTGCGCACGCCATGCGCTCGTTAAAGAAGGCTATGCGTTGGGATGAGACGGTGTTTGGCCTGGAGTACGATTTGGATATTTATATGATCGTCGCCGTCGACGATTTCAATATGGGCGCGATGGAAAACAAAGGCCTGAATGTGTTTAATTCAAAGTATGTACTCGCCGATCAAAAAACGGCGACCGACCGGGATTTTCAAAATATCGAAGGGGTGATCGCGCACGAATATTTTCATAACTGGACGGGTAACCGCGTCACCTGCCGCGATTGGTTTCAACTCAGCCTCAAGGAGGGTTTGACAGTATTTCGCGACCAACAATTCAGCGCAGATATGAATTCACCTGCAGTCAAGCGCATCGAGGATGTACGCATGTTGCGCGCCCGGCAATTTGCCGAAGATGCCGGGCCAACGGCACACCCGGTACGCCCCAGTGCCTATATCGAGATCAATAATTTCTACACCCTCACCGTGTATGAAAAAGGCGCCGAAGTCATTCGTATGATGCACACGTTGTTGGGTGCCGATGGTTTTCGCAAGGGCATGGACCTGTACTTTCATCGCCACGATGGCCAGGCGGTGACCTGCGATGATTTTGCCAGTGCCATGACGGATGCCAGCGGGGTCAACCTGGATACCTTCAGGCGTTGGTACTCCCAGGCGGGGACGCCTGTGCTCACGGTGCGCATGCACTACGACACAACAGCGAAAACCTGCACATTGACCTTTGCACAGTCGACCCCGGCAACGCCGGGACAGACGCACAAACAACCTACCCATATTCCGGTGAAAATGAGCCTGCTGGGCGCTACGGGTACGGCAATGCCGCTGTATAGTGATACCGAAAACGGCGCAATCGAGTGCATTGTCGATGTGCTTGAAAGTGAGCAACGTGTGATTTTTACCCAAGTGGATACCGTGCCAGTGCCCTCGCTGCTGCGCGGTTACTCGGCGCCTGTGAAGTTATCGTTTGACTACAGCGACCAACAACTGGCCTTTTTAATCGCCAATGACAGTGATTCGTTTAACCGCTGGGATGCGGGTCAGCAATTGGCGCTGCGGGTAGCGGTGCAACTGGTTGAGGTGCACGGCAAAGGCGAAGTTTTGCACATGCCAGAACACTTTCTCGACGCCTACAAGTCACTGTTGGAAAGTGGTGTCGATGACGCTTTGCTGGCACAGGCACTACAACTACCGGACGAAGAGGCAATCGGTGAGTTTTTCCCACAAATGGATATGCGGGTATTGTTTACCGTGCGTGTGTTTATGGTGACTGCACTGGCCAATTTTCTCCAGCCGACACTCCTCTTACACTACCATCGGTGCAGCGATGAGGGTGAATTCAGCCTGGATGCAGAGGCAATCGGTCAGCGTGATTTAAAAAATACCTGCCTCAACCTACTGGCACACTGCGATGACCGCATTGGCCTGTCGTTAGCCAAAACCCAATTTGACAATGCCACGAATATGAGCGACGAGCAGGCTGCACTGCGGGTATTGTGCAATGATGATGCGACCGATCCACAAACCTATTTGGCACGTTTTTATGATCGGTGGCGCGATCAGCGCCTGGTGATCGATAAGTGGTTTTCACTCCAGGCAATGTCGACCCGCCAGGATACATTGCAGCGGGTGAAAGCGCTGGTGGAACATGCCGATTTTGACCTGAAAAACCCCAATCGGGCGCGCTCATTACTGGGGGCGTTCTCAACCGGTAACCCGGTACGGTTTCACGCGGCAGAGGGTGCCGGGTATGTGTTTCTCAGTGACTACATTATTGAGTTGGACCGTATTAACCCACAGGTTGCCGCACGCATGGTGGGGGCAATGAGTCGGTGGCGGCGCTATACACAGGCCAATCAGGTCATTATGCAACAGCAACTGCAGCGCATATTATCGACTGACAATTTATCCAATGATGTGTATGAACTGGTGGAAAAAATCTTGCAATAACCAGTACACCGCCTGCCTTATATTGACGGGTTTAGACGCTCGTAGCGCGGGAAAGACCGGCTTGAGCCATTTTTTGTGTACGCGATAAGGGCGAAGTATTTCGCCCTTATCCAGTGGCATCCTTATAGTAATAAAGCCTTAGTGAACAAGCTTGCGCGCAGGGATAAAAATTTCAACACGGCGGTTTTGCTGGCGGCCTTCACGGGTACTATTGCTTGCAATCGGTGACGTTTCACCCACACCGCTCGTGTTCATTTTGATATAACCCAACCCAGAGGTGACAAAGTAATCTTTAACTGAGGTGGCGCGTCGCTCAGACAAGCCCTGGTTATAGTCATGACTACCCCGGCTGTCGGTGTGACCAACAATCTTGAAGTGCTCGATATCAACGACTTTTTTCACTTTGTGCACTAACTCATCGAGAATTGCTTTACCACCGTCGGTTAGCATTGACTTATTGGTGTCAAACAATGTATGGCCTTTCAGTACGACTTTTTCATACAGTGGTGCTGGCTCGGGTTCCGGTGCTGGTTCAGGGACTGCGACAGGTTCTGGCGCGGGGGCTTCAACTTTCGGTTCGATGCCTTCACAGACATCGACGGCGTTATCTGCCGACCACCTTGATGAGCGAACGCAATCGCCAAAGCTGGATTTCAATATAGTACCGTGTGATCCGGCGTAACCATCGTGTGCGTCAACGTGCCCATCGACACTGATATTGTGAGCGGCGGCAGTGCCCACGGCCAATACGGCAATAATGGTCGCAGAGACGAGTTTTAATTGCATTGTTTATTCCTCTAAAAGTGTAAAGTGGTGGTTTCGCAGTTATGGATTTGATCCTAAGTGTTTTCAATCTTGAGAGCGTGAAAACTGCGTGACCTAATGATAGTGCAGGTTTACGTCTTGATGTGTGATATTTTAAATAGATTGACATTTAAATCGCAGTAACCGGGAGGGCAGATTTAAAGGTCTCACCTCTGTAACCGGTTGATTTTAAATTACATTAAAACAGGGGCTATTTAGGTGTTAAGCATGAATGTACTTATAAATCAATTGGTTGAAGAGAGAGTATTGAAGCCTGGAGGCTCCTGGAAAAATGAAAAAAAGCTTCACAGTCAGTTAATCCGTGTTTCGTTCACACCTCAATCCGCTCAACTACCTTGGTAGCTGCGCGCTGTGCAGTGATCCAGGGGATAATGGCCTTGATCTATGCAGACCCTGCCTGGGTGATTTACCGCTCAACGGCTTTGCCTGTCGCCGCTGCGCCCTACCCTTGCCACTTCCGGCAAACCCCTTGTTAGTTGGTTTATGTGGTCGTTGCCTGCTAACCCGCCCGGCGTTTGATCGGGTTATCTCGCCCTATCGCTACGAAGTGCCGTGTGATTTTATGGTGGCACAGCTCAAATTTGCGGGGAAACGCTATTTTGCACGGGTGATGGGTGCGCTATTGGCGACCCATTTATCACGCGTGCTTGAACGTATGCCCGATGTCATTGTCCCCGTGCCATTACACACTGACCGTTTGCGCCAGCGCGGCTTTAATCAATCCGGGCAAATAGCCACCCATATCGCCAGACAACTGGCGTGCAGGCAGGATAGTGCGCTGTTGGAGCGAACGCGCAATACAGCCGCACAAATGGAACTGCCCGCCCGCAAGCGCAGGCAAAATGTACGCGCTGCCTTTCGCGTGTGCAAATCCGTTGATGCCGCCTGCATCGCACTGGTCGATGATGTGGTCACCACCACCTCAACAGCAAACGAAATAGCCCGTGTACTAAAACAGGCGGGTGCCGCCGAGGTGCAGGTGTGGTCGTTTGCGCGTGCGGCGTCGCAGGGTGTTGCGGTTAGTGGTTGAGAGGCAGAGGCATTATTTTGTTGCAGGTGCTAACCAGTAGTGCAGGGCGATCCCGATAAAAATAACCAGGCCCACGTAGTGATTATTCAGGAACGCCATAATGCAGTGTGCCGGTCGACGATCGGCGAGCATAAACAGCTGAAACCCGACCAACCCGCAAGCGAGCAGCCACGCGGCATAAAACCAAAGACTAAAATCGGCTTGGTTCGCTACCAGTAGCAAGCTCGACAATACAATTACCTGAATAATGGCGACTAGGGTTATATCCAGTTCACCAAATAAAATCGCTGTCGATTTTACCCCGATTTTAATATCGTCATCGCGGTCCGCCATTGCGTATACAGTGTCGTAGGCCAATGCCCATAAAACCGTCGTGATATACAACAGCCAGGTGATTTTACTGGTGCCCCCGGTTTGTGCCGTGAACGCCATAGGAATCGCCCAGGCAAAGGCCGCCCCTAAAAACACCTGTGGCAAATAGGTGAAGCGTTTTGAAAACGGGTAAATAATCGCCAGCACCAGGCCCACAAACGACATATAAATGGTTTGTTTATTCATCGTCAACACCAGTAAAAACGCCAACAACGACAAGACGGCAAACAACCCCAGTGCTTCACGTGGGCTGATAGCGCCCGTGCTCAATGGGCGGTTTTGCGTGCGTGTTACCTGGCCATCGATATGGCGGTCTGCGTAGTCATTGATAACACAACCGGCAGAGCGCATCAGAATAGTGCCGGTGACAAACACACACAGCACGCCTAAATGTGGCACCCCTTCGGCGGCAATCCACAGCGCCCATAGGCACGGCCACAGCAACAGATAAATCCCAATAGGCCGATTGATCCGGGTGAGTATTCCGTATTGGTGTAGGCGTTCATGGATAAAATGCCGTTGTTTTTTTTTGCGCACTGCGTGGATTTGGTCTTTTCTTCTCATGCGCGGAACTATACATTAAGCGTTTATTTGAGGGGATACCCGTATGAACAAACACTATGACTTGATCGCTATTGGCGCCGGCAGCGGTGGCCTCTCGGTCGCCAACAAGGCGGCGCGTTACGGGGCGCGCTGCGCGGTGGTCGAGTTTGACAAGCTCGGCGGCACTTGTGTTAACCGGGGGTGTGTTCCAAAGAAAATCATGTGGTATGGCGCCAGCATCGCGCATATGTTGGATGACGCTAAAGGCTACGGTTTCGATGTGTCGGTCAATGGCTTTAGCTGGGCAACCCTGGTTGAAAAACGCGAGCAATACATTCGTAATATCAATGAGTGGTATATCAGCTACCTCGGTGATGACAATATCGACCTGCTGACTGGCCGGGCTAAATTTGTCGATGCCCACACGCTCGATGTCGGTGGTGTGCACTACAGCGCCGATCGCATCGTCATTGCGCCGGGTGGGCAGCCGGTGGTGCCGACGTTGCCAGGTGCCGATCTGGGGATCAGCTCAGACGGTTTTTTTGCCCTGCAAGCACAGCCAAAAAAAGTCGCAGTGGTAGGCGCCGGTTATATTGCGGTCGAATTGGCGGGTATGTTGAATGCATTGGGCAGCGATGTTTCGCAGATTATTCGCAAGCAACACTTTCTGCGTGAATTTGACCCAATCGTCCACCAGGCACTCGATAGCGCCATGCGTGACAGTGGCGTAAACATCGTCAATAACACACAGATTGCCTCGCTGGAAAAAACCGGTGACAGCATCACCATCCACACCGAAGGCGGTGAATCCCTCAGTGGTTTTGACCAGGTTATCTGGGCGATTGGCCGCACACCGCTAAGCGCGGGTTTAAACCTGGCGGGTGCGGGCGTTAATGTGGATGCGCGTGGCTACATCCCCACGGATCCGTGGCAGGCGACAAACGTAGAAGGTGTTTTCGCGCTGGGTGATGTCACTGGCCGCGCACAACTCACCCCGGTGGCGATAGCGGCGGGGCGGCGCCTGGCTGATCGGCTCTACGGTGGGCAGAAGGAACGCCGACTCGACTATGAAAACATCCCGACCGTGGTGTTTAGCCACCCACCAATTGGCACAGTGGGCCTCACCGAAGCCCAGGCGCGAGAACAGCACGGTGATGCCGTCAAGGTATACACCAGTGAGTTCACGGCCATGTACAACGCCTTTACCGAACACGCGCCTAAAACGGCGATGAAACTGGTGGTGATCGGTGAGGATGAAAAGGTTATCGGCTGCCACATCATTGGCCCCGGTGCCGATGAAATGTTGCAGGGGTTTGCCGTGGCGATTCGCATGGGGGCGTGTAAGCGTGATTTTGATGATACGGTTGCGATTCACCCCAGTAGCAGTGAAGAGTTGGTGACGATGGTTTGAGTGGTGGAGGGTGAAGGGAAGAAGCGCTAGTGCGCCTCTTCCCAGTTGTCTCCTACGCCGATATCAACGACTAACGGCACGGCCAGTGTTGCGGTGTTTTCCATTAAGTGGGTTACTTCGTTGCGCACGGTATCTACCGCTGTTTCTGCCACTTCCAGCACCAGCTCATCGTGTACTTGCATGATGATTTTTGCGTCAGTATTACTCGACTGCAACCACTCGCTCACTATCCGCATGGCGCGTTTGATGATATCCGCCGCTGTGCCCTGCATCGGTGCGTTGATGGCGGTGCGCTCGGCGTATTGGCGGTGTTGGGCGTTGCGGGCGTTGATGTCTGGCAGGTAGAGCCGCCGACCAAAAACGGTCTCCACGTAGCCTTGTTCGCGTGCGCTCTCGCGGGTTTGCTCCATATAGCGCTTAACACCAGGGTAGCGCGAAAAGTATAGGTCGATATAGTCCTGGGCTTCACCTCGGCTGACTTCGAGTTGCTTGGCCAGGCCAAATGCCGACATGCCGTAAATCAATCCGAAGTTGATGGCTTTTGCCGCCCGGCGCTGGTCGGGTTCGACGGCGGTGGTGGGCAGGCCAAAGACCTCGGCGGCGGTGGCGCTGTGGATGTCGATGCCTTGCGCAAAAGCGCTTAGCAGGCCCTGGTCTGCGGAGAGGTGGGCCATAATCCGCAGCTCGATTTGCGAGTAGTCGGCGGCCAGTAGTTGATAACCTTTTTCGGCGATAAAAGCCTGGCGAATACGCCGCCCCTCGCCACTGCGAACGGGGATATTCTGCAAGTTAGGGTCGCTTGATGAGAAACGCCCGGTGGCCGCTCCCGCCTGATGATAAGACGTGTGTACACGCCCGGTGCCGGGGTCGATTTGCAGTGGCAGTTTATCGGTATAGGTACTTTTCAGTTTACTCAGGCCACGGTGTTCCAGGATCAACTTTGGCAGTCGGTGATCAACGGCCAGTATTTCCAGCACGTCTTCTGCGGTAGAGGGCTGCCCTTTGGGGGTTTTGCGGATAACCGGCAGTTTCTTTTTCTCAAAAAATATCGCCTGGATTTGCTTTGGTGAACCCAGGTTAAACACCTCACCAGCCTCTTCGTGGGCGGCACGCTCCAGCTCATTGAGCCGCTCGGCAATTTCGTGGCTTTGTGCAAACAGTTTATCTGGGTCGATTTTTACCCCGTTGCGTTCAACCTCTGAGAGTATGCCCACCAACGGCAGTTCAATATCCTGATACAGGGTTTTAAGCGTTTCCATGGCGGATAACCTGGGCCAGATGGCCTGGTGCAGGCGCAGAGTGATGTCGGCATCTTCAGCGGCGTAATGGGCGGCTGTTTCGAGGTCGATCTGGTCGAAGGTCAGTTGGTTTTTACCCTTGCCCGCGATGTCCTCGAAATGCACGGTTTTCACCCCGAGGTGGCGTTCGGCGAGGGAGTCCATATCGTGCCGACCGGCGGTGGAGTCGAGCACAAAGGATTCGAGCATGGTGTCGTGCGCGATGCCATTGAGCTGAATGCCGTGGTTACACAACACACTGCGGTCGTATTTTAAATTCTGGCCGATTTTCTTAATCGACGGGTTTTCCAACAGGGGTTGGAGCCTTTGCAGCACAAAGTCACGACCCAGTTGTGCAGGGGCGCCTTCGTAGTGATGGGCGACCGGTACATAGGCGGCTTCACCTGGGGCACAGGCAAACGACACCCCGACAATCTGCGCCTGCATATAGTCTAAGCTGGTGGTCTCGGTATCGAAGGCAAACTCGCCCGCTGCGGTGAGCTTTTCGATCCACGCCTGGAGTGCAGTGCCGTTGAGCACGGTGTGGTAGTGGTGTGTGGTATTACTATCTGCAATGGCTACAGGAGCTGCCGGGGTATCCTGCGCGGTGTTGTCATCGGCTTCATCGCCGTTTACCTCGCGCAGCCAGGTCTTGAATTCGAGGCGGGTGAGTAGCGCGACCATCTCATCATGCGCCGGTTCGGTAATCGCGAGCTGGTCGTAGGTTTGTTCCAGCACAACATCCAGCTTGATGGTGGCGAGCTGATAGGACAACGGCAAGTGCGGGATGCTGGCACGCAGGTTTTCACCGATCTTGCCTTTTATCGACCCGACATTGTCGATGACGTCCTGCATCGTGGGGTATTCGGCCAGCCATTTGGCCGCCGTTTTTGGCCCGCATTTGGGCACGCCGGGGATATTGTCTGCGGTATCCCCCACCAGCGCCAGGTAGTCGATGATCTGCCCGGCACGCACACCGAATTTGTCGATTACCCCTTGTGGGTTCATCAGCGTGCCGCTCATGGTATTGATCAGCGTGGTGTTGTCATCCACCAGTTGCGCCATGTCTTTGTCACCTGTCGAGATCAACACTTTTTGCCCGGCTTTGGCGGCCTGCACCGCCAGCGTGCCGATAACATCATCGGCCTCGACGCCCGTTACGCTCAGCAGGGGCAGGCCCATTGCCCGCACCAGATCGTGCAACGGCTCGATTTGTTCACGCATCCCCTCAGGCATGGGAGGGCGATTGGCCTTGTACTGTGAGTAGAGATCATCGCGAAAGGTTTTGCCCTTGGCGTCAAACACCACCGCCATCAGCTCCGGGGAGTACTCGCTGATCAGCTTGCGCAACATATTACACACGCCTTTTATCGCGCCGGTTTGCAAGCCATCTGAGGTGCTTAGCTCGGGCAGTGCGTGGAAAGCGCGGTATAAATACGAGGAACCGTCGACCAGAATAAATACCTTATCCTTATTCATGGGTGTGTTTGACCTTTGTTACGAAGGGGTGAAGTGATCCGCTAAGAATACTGCTTTTTCTCATTGTTGGGGGTTCGGATTGCAGTCGAGGGATGACATTGTCCGGTAGAGAACCACCAATGGTTGTACTATGTTCCACACAACCCACCCATACTTTGAATAAGTAGAGAACTTCATGCCCCAGTTACATTGTTATATGGAAGATGAACTTGCACAAAAACGCTACCAAAAATCCGAGCAAACCCATGCATCGGTTAATTGAAGTACCTGTCTGGCATCGCTATGTGTAATGAAACATCAGACAAAGCGCTGTTAAACGCCATCACAGGCTTTATCGCCGCACACCCAGACCCCGCTGTAGCACGTTTTAAAGCGGGCGTGGCAAACTGGGGCGTAGAGTGGCGGGGTGTAACACCATCACACCTTGCCGCAGCGGATTACCTCACCCCAACGCGCCCAGCTCGACAGAACACAAATAGACCCATCCAGGCATTGCTCACGCTGTTTGCAGACAATAAGCACCGCCTGCTGTGGGAACAAAGCTATAAAAAGGCAGACAGGCAAGTCAGTGAGGCCATGCTGGCAGGTTATGGCTTTGCTGAAGTGATCGGTAAAAATGGCCCCTTTATCAGTGAGCGGGTGCGCTGTGGTATCGGTGTATGGGGGCCGCATATTATCTACCCACAACACCACCATCAGGCAGAGGAAATCTACATCGTGCTGGCAGGGTCGGCGCTATTTACCTTGGGGGCGGCGGCTGAACAACGCCACTGCGCCGGTGATGTTGTGTTTGTCAGCAGCCACTTACCGCACCAATTTTGCACGGAGGACGATGCGTTAGTCGTGCTGTATTTATGGCAGGCAGGTAACTTGCGTGAAAAATCGACGTTTAGTTCAAGTTAAACCTAACTGGGCAGGTAAACATTATGAGCAATAAACTCAAGCAAATCAGTGCCGCTATTGACATTGACCGTGCCATGACCCGCGATAGCTGGAAAGTGTTTCAGATTATGGCGGAATTTGTCGACGGCTTTCAACGCCTGGCGGGTATCCGGCCCTCGGTGAGCATCTTTGGCTCGGCCCGTTTTGACCTCGGCCACCCGTATTGTCAACTGGCTGAGACCATCGCCCGCAAGCTGTCAGATGAAGGCATTAGCGTCGTCAGTGGTGGTGGCCCCGGTATTATGACCGCCGCGAACAAAGGCGCTTATGAGGGTAAAGGCACCAGTGTCGGCCTGAATATTCAGCTACCGCATGAAAAGGGTGGCAATGCCTTTCAGGATATTTCTCTGAGTTTTAAATATTTTTTTGCGCGCAAAGTAATGTTTGTCAAATACGCTGCTGCCTACGTCGTGATGCCCGGTGGTTTTGGCACATTAGATGAAATGGCGGAAATTCTTACCCTGGTGCAAACAGGCAAATCCCGGCGTATCCCGATTATTCTGGTGGGCAGTGATTTTTGGCGTGGATTGATCGATTGGTTGCGGGGCAGTATGTTGGCTTCAGGTACTATTGCTGAAGAGGATCTGGCGCTATTTCAAATCCTCGATGACCCGGACGATGTGGTAAATGCCATTTACGCTTTTTATGAATCGGTGGAAGTTGCAGGGGATGATGGAGACAATGACCAGCGCTTTGGGTTATAGGTTGCTGGTCAGGCTTATGGTTTATAGCGATAGCCCACGCCATAGACGGATTGCACCCAATCGGTTTCACCAAGCGATCAGTGGCTATTCCAGCCTCTCCAAATGTACGCAAGCGCGATAAGCCAGAGTCGATGACTGTTTGTTGCTATTCATACATTGCTTCTGTTCGCACTTGCAAACAACTTTGCAAGGCGCTTTCTATTCTCCCGGCGGTGTAGTATTTTCCACTTCAGAAATGCACCTAAAAATTAACTATCGATTGTGCCGGTGTACTATGGCTTAGCGTATTTTCAGAAACCTTGGATTTAACCCGGCATATCTCAGGCTAAATAGGGGCTGAAAACCGCTTAGTGGCATGAGTAACTCCCTATTCCTGCGCTGCATCGCATCCTTGGATACCCGCTTGAAAACCATCCGCACGGCCACATGGCTCGATACAGGAAAACTCGTATTGCTCGGTGCAATATGGGGTTCGTCATTCTTCAGTATCGAAATCGCCCTGAATGACTTCTCTCCACTGGTGATAGCGGCATTCCGTATCGCCCTCGCCGCTGTATTATTGTTAGCACTCGCGCTGCACTACAAAGACCCCTTGCCCCAGTCTGGCCGGGACTGGCTGCTTATTGTTGTGATCGGCTTTTTCAACAGCGCCTTGCCGTTTGTCCTGATAGGTTTTGGACAACGCAGCATCGACAGCGGCACAGCGGCGACACTGATGGCCAGTGGGCCGTTTATGATGCTGATACTCTCGCACTTCTTTACCCGCGATGACCGATTTACCCTGCGCAAGCTGATAAGCCTGGTGTGTGGCTTTAGCGGTATTTTAGTGCTGGTGAGCGGTGATATTGCCGATGGCGACAGCCACTCGATCATCGCTCAGTTAGCGGTAGTTGCCGCTGCATGTTGTTATGCCGGATCATCGGTTTTAGCACGCCATCTGGCGCATATTCCGCCGAGAATTTTTACCACCGCCGTTCTCGTGGCGACAGCGTCTTATCTGCTGCCAGTGGCTTTGCTACTGGACGCCCCTGCAATAGTGGATGCCCGCTGGCATTCATTGGCGGCGTTGCTCTACCTCGGTGCAATTCCCACCGGCCTGGCCTACCTGCTGCGGTTTCAATTGATTCAGGAGGTGGGCACAACGTTTATCTCGCAGGTCAGTTACCTAGTGCCTCTCTTCGGCGTATTTTGGGGGTGGCTGCTGCTCAATGAAGTGCTGAGTGTGAGTGCCGGGCTGGCACTTTTGTTGATTTTTTCAGGGCTTACGATCAGCCGTTGGAAAACAAAAACCGACAAAAAAGCTGTATAGATTTACTCTGCGCCACTGCGTGTCAGCCCATTCCAGTAGAGTTTAAAGATAAATACGTGGCAGAGAATACCAGCATAACTCATTCAAAAGAGCACCATATTAAGGTTGGGCAAACCCATTTTGGGGCGGCCACTTTGCTATCAGAAGCTACGGGCCTGTCAGTGCGGGAAATAAAATCGATTATGCAAAAAGGCGCGGTTTGGGTTACCGACAGCAGGGGTGTTCGGCGTTTGCGGCGTGCCAAAAAAACAGTACAGCCGGGTAGCGAGCTGCACCTCTACTACGATCCGTCCGTGCTCAGGCAAACGGTTTCTCCCCCTGATCTGATCGCGGATGAAGGCGATTATAGTGTGTGGTACAAACCTACACGCATGCTGTCACAGGGGTCAAAATGGGGTGACCACTGCACGTTATCGCGTTGGGTTGAAACACATGATAAAAAGCATCGTCCGGCATTGACTATTCATCGCCTTGACCGTGCAGCCAGTGGGCTAATGCTGATTGCGCACAGTAAAAAAACCGCTGGATTATTGGCGGCTATGTTTATAAATAAAACCATCGATAAACAGTACCGTGCTATCGTGCATGGGCAGTTTCCCATCGAAGATGCTGTTACTGTATTTGATGAACCCATCGATAATCGAACTGCACGTACACACGCAAACGCATTACAGGTCGATACAGCGCAGAACCAATCTATATTACAGCTACGCATCGATACCGGGCGCAAACACCAAATTCGAAAACACCTCAGTGCTGCAGGTTTCCCCATTGTTGGTGATCGCCTCTACGGTGGTGGTGATCAGTGTGACTTACAGCTAATGGCCGTTTCGTTACGTTTTTGTTGCCCGTTGACTGGGAAGGACAGGTATTATCGATGCGATTCAGCGAGTGGCAGTATTTGAATAGCTAAAACTAATATGATTGGCCGAAGACATACACGGTGACACACTGTTTTATGGACACCCATATTTTTCCCTTCTCTCTTTCCTACAGTACAAAGGGGCGCGCTATAGCATATCCCTGGATATAATCGACGCCGATTTCCCTGAGCGGGGTCTGTAGTGCGATATCTTCAACGTGCTCGGCGACAACCTTTAACTTCAATTTGTGAGCAACGGTTGTTATGGCTTCCACAATGGCGCTATCGACAGGATTTTGTGCCAAGTTGCGAATAAATTGCCCGTCAATCTTTACGATATCCACGGGTAAATTTTTCAAATAAGAAAATGACGACATGCCACTACCGAAATCGTCAAGGGCAAACTTACATTCCAAACGTTTCAACCGAAGCATAAAATCCCTTGCAAGCGACAATTTGGACACAACCGCCGTCTCTGTCAATTCAAAGCATATACACGAGCTGAGAAAGTTGGCCTTAGAGAGTGAAGATTCAATAAACTCGACAAAACCTTCACTGCCCAAAGAAGCGGCGGATATATTGATCGCGATAATATCCTGACTGGATAGTGCTATTTTGTTTGTGTCCAGTAAAGAAAATACACGGCCAATAACCCATCGGTCAATTTGTGTTACAACGCCATAACGCTCTGCCGCCTGCATGATTTTGTCCGCTGAAATTTCCTTCCCTTTGGGGTCGCGCAAATGAACGAGTATTTCACCAATGCTTACCGCATCTGCTGTGCCTGACGTACTAACGATAGGCTGATAGCGCAGTATAAAACTGTCGTCATCTAACGCTTTGTTGATATAGGACAAACTATGCATCTCACGGTAACGCAAGCGGAGCATATCATCGGATTTACTATATACATAAACTCTGTTTTTACCTTGATCTTTAGCTGCATAGCAAGCTGCATCGGCGGCACTTAGCAACTGTGCCATATCTTCGCTATCGTCAATCGTTGCTATACCGATACTTGCCGTGACCTTGAATAGCCTGCCTTCCCAGAAAAATTTTTGCTCCGCGATATGGGCGCGAACATGGTTGGCTAATTTGATCGCTGCGTTGAGCGTACAATTTTGCAACACCACCGCAAACTCATCACCCCCCATGCGCGCCGCCACATCGTATTCTCTAATAGCGCCCCGTAAAGTTAATGTAGTTTGTTTCAACAACGCATCCCCCGCCGGATGACCACATGTATCATTGACAACTTTGAACTGATCCAAATCGAGATATAGCAAAATCTTATTGGAATCTGTATGTCGTTTGCCAAGAAAAAATTGCTGCAAAATACTCTCAAACCCCCGGCGATTCAGAAGGTTTGTTAGGTGATCATATTTTGCTTCGTACGCCAACTTGTCCGATAAGTTTTGTGCTTCGGTGACATCACATCCAGCGCCACGAAAGCCTATGATTTTAGACGTTTCATCATATAGGGGCTTGCCGTTACTTTTTAGAATACGCAATCCTTTTTGGGGATGCTGAATATGATAAAGCACATTTTCAAAACCCATGCCATTTTTTATTTCCGTATAATGTGTGTGCAGTTGCTGATAATTTTCAATATACCTGTAGGCAAATGTTTTAATATCGAGGTTTAACACTGAGTTTTCGGGCAGGCCGGTTAAATCGTAAAAACCAGAAGATACAAACGATATTTTAAATTCGCTATTAATTTCCCAGAAAAAATCTGCAGCGGCGTTAGCAAAATCCATAAACCGCTCCTCACTAGCGCGCAAGCGTGCCTCAATTTTCTTTAAATAAGTGATGTCTGTTCCTACAACACCCAGACCTTCTAGGGTGTTATTTGGTCCATAGATAGGAAATTTGCTAACTAATAGCGTATTTTCCTCTTTATCGCCATAGCCTTTAGGCACAGTATCTTCTTGTATACTAATCTTTCCTGACTCCATCACCTCAATATCCTGTTGTCGCACATGTTTAGCGAAATCCGTAGGAAAAATATCGCCCGGTAGCTTGCCTTCGGCTGCGCCGCACTCTAGATCAAAATTTCTTTCAAACTCTCTGTTTACCATAATGTAACGCCCATCTTTATCCTTTAAATTTATATCCGTCATCGAATTTTCAAAGAAAGCCCTGAATTGCCTTTCTCGTTGTAGTAGCAATTTCTCTCGCTTGTCCCAGTCGGAAATATCGTACAGGCTAAGCCAAATTAATTTTTCTCCAGATAGTTCGCACAACTGAACTCCCACATCGAGTGCAATAGCAGCGCCATCACTGCGTTTATAAGTTGTTGTGTACCTTAAGTTATTGTACTTAATCGATTCTAAAAAAGACTTCCAGCCAGTCTTATAAATATATTCATCAGAGGAAACAAGGGAAAGGTTTTTAAGTTGGTCACCCTGAGAAAATAGGAGCTGCCGAGCGGCTTGGTTTGCATATAAACAGATCGCATTTTCATTCAGACAAATATAAGCCCGTGGGCTATTATCAATAAAATCTATCGAAACCGGTGGTTTTCGTTCGAGCGAAATAGGTGGCATAATCACATCCATAATATTAGTTTTTTTGGATTTCACTTTGTTGTATTGAAGTGCGCAAAGTGTTGTTATTTGGCTTTTCCAATAATCAAGCGTTTAAAATCTTAATTATGTGGTATTACCATTCAAAAAAGAATTGCCATTGATGACTTTATCATCAAAGATATATAGTATCACGCTTATGATAAGCTCGACAGCCATAATACCTATATGTGACGGTATTGCAAAATATATAAGCCAAGACTACTCTACTGTAGAAGTTGTTTGGGCACTTTATCTCTTTCATTTTATTGTTTTTTTGCCGATCTCCCCCTGTGTCAGGCTAATTGTCCCCCTCCCTAAATTGGGATTCAATAAGTTTTTACAGGAGGCAAAAGGTACGCTTTATAGTTGGCGAGCCCCAGCAAGAGCGAAAGGCGAACTCATGCCAGATGGCGATTTGACACCAGCAGGTTGGGGTTCTTCGGATAAGTTTTCAGCGGTTCTGGAAAGTGCGTCATTAAGCGAAACAGACCTTTCAGCTTATTGCCGTCATCGTGGTTTGTACCCTGATCAGATTAAGGCATGGCGAATGGCTTGTGAACAAGCCAATGACTGGGATCGCGCCCAAACGAAACGTTTACAAACCAGTCGTAGAGAAGCGGATAAACGTATTAAACGTCTCGAACAAGACCTGCACCGAAAGGAGAAAGCGTTAGCCGAAACAGCCGCTTTGCTGGTGCTTAGAAAAAAGGCCCAAGCGATCTGGGGGAGGGAGAGGACGAATGACCTGCCATTCAGATCGCCAAAATAGTATCCGTTTAATCAAAGAGGCCGTTGTCGCTGGCGCTACATTAGGCAAAGCGTGCAAAGTGCTTGAGTTACACCCTAAGACGTACCGACGCTGGGCAAACGCGGGTACTGTCCGCGCTGATGGCAGACCCAGCGCTCATCGACAGGCGCCTAGTAATAAGTTCACAGCAGAAGAGCGGGCATTGATTGTCACCACCTGTAATGAAGCGAAATACCAAGCGCTACCCCCCTCGCAAATTGTGCCCAAATTGGCGGATGAAGGTGTGTATATTGGATCAGAGTCAAGCTTCTATCGGGTGTTAAAGTCGGAAAACCAACTGCAGCGGCGAGGTAAGGCGGCGGCGCCTAAAAAACGGCACAAACCTAACAGCTACCTGGCATCAAGGCCAAACGAGGTGTGGTCTTGGGATATTACCTTTCCATCAAAGCCATTTGATAGTTTAGCCTCTGCCCGAAACTGGGTGCATGGATTCGTGCAATGGTACAACGACTCTCATTGCCATAGCGGCATTGGGTTTGTGACACCAACCTCACGTCATAAAGGCGAAGATCACGTGATACTGGCAGCCAGAAAAGCAGTTTATGAACAAGCAAAGGCCAAACACCCTGAACGCTGGAGCCAGGATATTAAACACCTCGAACCGGTATCGGGGGTGTGGTTAAACCCGGAAAGGGAAGGCTTGGCCATGAGACAAAAGCACAATGGAATTGAAAAGCAAGTAGCATAGTAAAACGGACAACTACCTTGACAAACACCGCCTATTCGATATTTGCTATTCGATGGGCGCTTTACTTTGTTTAATCAGAAATTCTACCCATTGGATGTATTGACTTGATCCAGTTGCGCACCTCTTCTATTCTTCAGATTTATGATGTCACGGGTTCAAATGTGAGAGTGTGTGTTTTTATATTGCATTGGGTTAATCCCCACGAATTTTTTAAACGTCTTTTCAAAGTGACTAAGGTCATGGAATCCAGTTTTGTTAGATATTTCTGTTATTTTTATTTCCTTTTCCTCCGTTAACATAATTTTTGATTTTTCCACACGGATTTGCAAAACAAATTGTTTAAAAGATATATTTAAATATTTCTTATATAAATAGGAGAGGTGACTCGGGCTTATATGAGATTTTTTTGCGGCTATAGCTAATGTTATTTTTTTATCAAAATTCGTCAGCACATACATGATAGATCTACTTAAAGCAGAGTGTGTATATTGCAAAAAAGAAAGATCGTTTTCTATAAGTTTTTTAAGAAAACCATTATTTCTAATGCTTATGGGGTTCTTCGGTATAGATAGTAGATAGGACAGGCACTATATATTAACAGGTATAGGTAAATATGAGTTCGTGGCAAGTGTCTTGTAACAAGGCCATTAAATACGTTCCGGCCACAAAAAACGTGGCTTCCACCGGACTGCCTACGCGATGCTTCTGCATCCGTTTATGGCGGTGTTATGCCCACAATGGAGACTATAAAGTGAGATCATTCAAGACCATTCAGGACAGACACTATATAGATAAGTGCAAAGATACCCCGAAAATCGAAAACGGTACCCAGGATATTCAAACCTGATTTTTTCCACCTATTTGAAAGATATTCGGTGTAATGAGCCAACTATTGAGTCTTGTTTTAGTGAAAAACATTTTTTCAGGCAAAACAAAAATAACCCATTATTAGTGAGTTGAGAAAATCCAGAAAATTGGAAGAGTGCGGCGGTTGAATGACTATCCGGTATCAGCAGCAATTACCCTGTGAGATAATGCCTTCCAATAACGTGATTCAAAGTGTTGGGTGTTGTTTAACCAGTTCTCTTTGTCAATGTTGAGTCGTTGCAATATTGGCGGCAGGTCTTGAGCAATATACCCCCGCTTGTCTTGCCAAATGGCTCTGCCCGTCCAGTCAACCAAAGTCAGATAGTCAGTAAAATTTAGCGGGATGCCGGTAGATGTGTCGTTAATGGTCTCGGAGAAATGCAGAAGTGGTTTTAATGGGGCATTGAACTGCTGTAGTTCTTCACCAGTGATTTGTTGTTGGACAGCCTGTCTGAGATTGAACTGGGGAGTGATACGTTCCTGAATACTGGTGTAATCGGCATTCTCGGGTTTGTCGGCGATACCAGCGCGGACAGGGTTGAGGTCAACATAGACCATATTGGCTAATAAGGCTTCATCAGAGCGCAGTGCCTGTGATTTAAATCGGGCCTCCCAGAAATGGCCAGTGCACTCGTCTTCTTTGTTGGCCCGCCGGGCAATGGGTTCGTTAAGGCACTTCATAAACCAGCTTAAGCTGCTCAGGCGTTGGCGCCAGGCGGTGACAATATCGCCAACGGCGTGATATTCAGCGGTGCTGAGGGTTTCCCCCGCCTGCATTTTTTGAACCAACAGGGAGCCTTTGTGCAGGCTTAACCAGCGGTTGATAACTTCCTGGTCAGTTAGTGTATCGATTTGTTCTGGGTTGAGTTTAACGGTGAGGTGGTAATGATTGCTCATGATGGCGTAGGCGCACAGGTCAACGGCAAAGAGCGATGAGAGCAGCCGGATGCGGTCGACAATCCACTGACGACGGTGTTCATAGTCGTGTTGAGTCAGTGGGTCCAGCCCGCAGAGAAAGGTGCGCCGTACACAGCGCGATACGATGTGGTAGTAGGGGGTGTCTGATAGTGAGATTTGGTCTTTGCGGGGGCGGGTCATGGTCAGTTCCTTTAACGCTGGTTGGACGCCATCCTAAAAGAGAGTAAGGCTATCTGTCAATTATTTGATGCTTGTCCCAGAAACTCCTATTTAATGCCTGTCCCAGAAACTCCAGAAACTCGTTTCCAGAAGCTCTATTATTTGATGCCTGTCCCAGAAGCTCCTGTCCCAGAAGCTACCAGAAGCTCTTGGGTTATATCGCCCAGTAAGCAAAACACCAGGCATAACATTGCTTGACAGGTATGGCGTGCGTTTTTAGGATTTACCGATTGCCCATGAGGGCGATCCCTTGTCCCTTCCCTATAAGTGTATTGATAAAACCCAGATGAACCTTAAACAAAGCCAGGCTTTAATCGCGGACGATATGCGTCGTGTCGATAATTTTATCAGCGAGTGCCTGAGATCGGATGTGGTACTGATTAATCAGTTGTCGTACTACATCGTCAGTAGCGGTGGCAAGCGCCTGCGCCCCCAGTTGGTGTTGCTGGCCGCGCAGGCGGCGGGTTACTGTGGCAATCAACACATTGACCTTGCCGCGATCGTTGAATTTATTCATACCGCCACCCTGCTGCACGACGATGTCGTTGACGATTCCACCATGCGGCGTGGCCGCGATACGGCCAATGCCGTATGGGGTAATGAGGCGGCGGTACTGGTGGGCGATTTTTTGTATTCACGTGCCTTTGAGATGATGGTTGAGGTGGGCAGTATGCGGGTAATGGAGATTCTGGCCAATACCACCAATGTGATCGCCGAAGGGGAGGTTTTACAGTTACTGAATATCAATGACCCGGATACGACGGAACAAACTTACCTCAATGTTATTCACGCCAAGACGGCAAAGTTGTTTGAGGCGGCAACCCGCCTTGGCGCAGTATTGGCTGGCCTGCCAGAGGCGCAGGAAACGGCGCTGGCCAACTACGGGATGCACCTTGGTACTGCTTTTCAACTGGTCGATGATATCCTTGATTACAGTGCTGATGCGGCACAAATGGGGAAAAACCTGGGGGATGACCTCGCCGAAGGTAAGCCGACGCTACCCCTGATCTTAGCGATAAAGCGCGGCAATCCGTCTCAGGTTGCAGTGCTTCGTGAAGCGATTGAGCAAGGTGGCCGTGAAAAGATCGATGCAATACTGGCTATTATCCAGGTAACCGGTGTGCTGGATGAAGCGCAGGCACTGGCAGAGCGGGAGTCGTCACTGGCAGTGGAGCAACTGGCAGCGATTGATGATTCACCTTTTAAGCGGGCACTGCAAGCCATTGCCTATGCATCGGTTGATCGGCGCAGTTAATCTTCACTGCGAATACCTAAGCCCGACAGGTTTCCGGCGCACCATGCGCCTGGTTGTAAATGATCCAGTTGCCAAGGGCCGATCCGGGCGCGGATGAGCCGCAGCGTGGGAAAGCCGACCGCTGCAGTCATACGCCGAACCTGTCGATTGCGCCCCTCGGTCAATGTCAGTTCCAGCCAACTGTCTGGTATGTTCTTGCGTACGCGAATCGGCGGTGTGCGTGGCCATACGTTCTTTGGCCCGACATTTTCTGTTATCGCTATCGCTTTCGTTGGCCTTGTAAGCCCGTCTTTCAACCTGACACCGCGTCGCAGTGCGTTGAGCGCCTGCGTATCGATATGCCCTTCAACCTGTACCCAATAGGTTTTTTCCAGTTTATGTTTTGGATCGCTGATACGGTGCTGCAATTTACCGTCATTGGTTAGCAGTAATAAGCCTTCGCTGTCTTTGTCCAATCTACCGGCGGGGTAAACTTCTTTTTGGGGAATAAAGTTGGCCAACGTTAATTGCCCCGCTTCACCTGTAAACTGGCAAAGCACACCAAACGGTTTGTTAAAAAGCAGTAGTTGGCGCACTTTTAAACCGATTGCCTATTGTGTGCGATTTTATCCCAGCGATGGCAGCGCTGTTGGTCAAACCCTAGTAATCGATAAAATCTCACCAGTTCCGTGCTATCGATAGCGCCTGGTCGCAGACAACCGAGGTCTTTTGGTAATGAGGCATCAATATATACGGGGGTTAGCTGGCGGGCTATTTCGACAGTATCCTGGTGTTCGCCAAGCAACTGTTGAATACGTTTTGCCCCGCGAAATTGCATTAGCCCTACTTTTGCGAGGTTGCTGTACAAGGTATCGATATTTCCCCATTTGGTCAGCAAACGGGCAGCCGTGGTCATGCCGATACCCGGTACGCCGGGAATGTTATCGACTTTATCACCGCTCAATGCCAATAGGTCGGCGATCTGCTCAGGGCGTACGCCAAAACGCTTTTCAATACTGCGATAATTAAGCCAGTAGTTATTGGTGGCACTCCACCAGTAATCCTGTTTGCCAATCAATTGGGTCAGGTCTTTATCGGCGGTGGCCACAACAAACGGTGTTTGTTGATGCTGCGCATGTTGCGCGAAGGTGCCGAGAATATCGTCTGCCTCGTAGTGTTCGCTGGCAAACCCCGCTAACCCGAGCGCTTTAACCCATTCCCGACAAATGGCAAACTGGTACTTCAGGGAGTCCGGTGCGGGCGCCCGGTTGGCCTTGTAATCGGGATAAATGGTTTTTCGAATAGACGTGCGGTGACTGGTATCAAATGCACAGGCGATGTGCTCTGGTTTTTTCTGTTCGATCAATTGCAGTAAAAAATCGGTGAAGCCGAGCACTGCATTAATGGGGTTGCCCTGCTTGTCTGTGAGCGTTTCCGGTAGCGCGAACCAGCCGCGAAAAATATAAATACTGGCGTCAATAAAATACATGCCAGGCAGTGGTTTATTCACCGAAGCGAGAGACTACTGGACTGTTTTAATCAAGGTGTTAGGCGCCAGTCTGCTCGCTGGATAGCTGGCATTTAGCAGGCGCAGTTGTGACTCGGCGTAATTGCCCAGCGATGAATCTGCCGCCAGTGTTTTGTAACGGCTGTCAGCCGTCGTGCGGATAACCTTTAGGCGCAATGGCTGTGCCAACTGGTGCTCTTTTTTACTCAGCTTATCCAGGCTATTTACCGCCTGCTCAAAGGCTGGGGCAAACCGCTTGAAGTCGCCAGGTTGTTTTGTCGTCGCGGCGAATACCCAGGCGTATTGATCGCGCAGCCACACGCTGTAGCGCACCTTGCGCTTGCCAAACGGGATGTTATTGATCACCGTGACACCGGTATAGCCTTGCATGCCGTTTGCAGATAGGGACGCCGACTCACTGAGCGACCGGCGCTTTAAATGGTCGAGCAGCACCTTTTTTGCGCTGTGTTTCTGGGGGCGCGGCAAAAGTTCTATTTGCAGCAATGCCGCCTGGTTTGGGGCGATAAACAACAGCTTGTCTGGTCGGTTCTCGATACGCCAACCTTGTGGTGCCAACAGTTTGGCGTTGAGTTTTGCATGGTAGAAAGCGTTATTGCGCACTATGCCATCGTCGGCATTTTGCCCAAATAACAAGCCGTCAATTTTATTCAGATAACGCGCCCGGCCAATCGCACGGTTTTGCCCACTGCGGTATTGGTTGGCCGAATTGACGGCTCTGCTGAGCCGTTTGTCATTTCTGGGGTGGCTGGCGAATACACCGTGGTAGGTTTGTGCCTTGCGGCCTTCACGTTTGGCGCGCTCTTTTTCAAACAGCTCCTGGTTTTTCAATACGCTTATAACGTTGATCATGTTGTCTGGGGCATAACCAATCCGCGCCAGATATTGCGCGCCGAGGTTGTCTGCCTGGAGTTCGTGATCTCGACCGTAGCCTCGGGTGAGTGCGACGCCGAGCTGAGAGAATAGGCCGCGCCCTGGGTCTTGTCCTGTGGCTGCATTGAGAAGGCCGCCGAGCAACCCGGTCACCTGCGAAGCGCTTTGCTGGCGTACCGAGTGGCGCGCTGTCACATGGCCAATCTCATGCCCGAGCACACCGGCCAGCTCGGCTTCGGAATTGAGGTAGGCCATGATGCCACGGGTAATATAAATATAGCCGCCAGGCAGTGCAAACGCGTTGACTTCAGGGCTGTCGAGTACCGTGAAATGGAATGTCAATTGTTTGCGGTGGCTGTTTTTTGCCAGCTCCTGGCCAATCTGGTTTACGTAGTCTTGTAGCGCAGGGTCATCGTAGACTTTGTATTGCTTGAGGATTTCCTGGTGGTACTGATTGCCGACGCTCACTTCCTGCTTTTCTGTCATAAGGACGAAGTCGCGCTCGCCAGACACTGGATTGACAGCGCAACCACTGAGCTGCGTAAACAGCAGAATGCCCAGTAATAAAAGGCGTGATAGCGTAACAACAGCGTGGGGTAGGTTTTTCATAGTGTGTGAAACATCCGGGCTAGTGGGCTTATTCTACCTCAATGGCCGCCGGGTGCCGAAGCCGCATCTGAAGTACATGGTTGCGCGCACTGACCCAGCCACGCACCCGTATTCGCCTGCCTTTAAGCCCTTGTAAAAAAGCGGGATCGAAGTATTTCCGGTCACCTTTATCAATACGCAGGTTAAGGCGGTCTTGCAGGTTTAAATACAGGACATCACGCTGTCGATGGATGCCATTAACGAGGCCACTGATAATGCGAAAGCCTTTGGTTTTATCTGTGAGTTTGCTGGCGTCGACACCGTTTGATTGGGCCAGTGACCAGATGCCACGACGTACAGCACGGGCTATCGACTCTGCCTTGTGGTAGCAGCGCAAGTTACGCACGTTGGGTGGAATGGTGACCTGTACCGCCAGCCCCTCGCGCAATAAAATAGCGCCAATGCTGCGGTTGTCTGCCAGGTAAGCGTGTGCCAGCAGGCGCTGGTAGCGATCCCGCTGTTCGTTGCCATAGCGCAGATTGAGGATGTAGTTGTGATTTTTTAGCAATTGTGCCAGGCGATTTTTGGCTTTGCGGGCAAAGGCTTCAGAGGGTTTGCCGTCGCGGCCGATCTCTGGGGTGTTAATGCCAATAAAACGCACTTTGTCACCATTGCGCAGGCGTACAGTATCGCCATCGTATATATGCGCTACCTGGTGGCTGGCATCGATACGGTCTGGTGGGCAGTCGTTGGCGGCAGTGAGGGTATTCACTGACAAGAGAGTGGGCAATAAAAAAGCGCTCATTATGAGCGCTTTTTTATTATTCAGGCGGGCAACCACTGGGGAATGCCTGGGTGTCGGGCGGTTAACCCCCGTAGCGACGGCGGAACTTATCGACCTGACCGGCGGTGTCCAACATCTTCTGTTTGCCGGTATAGAAT
The DNA here is from genome assembly GCA_965277715.1 of Gammaproteobacteria bacterium. GTDB lineage: Bacteria > Pseudomonadota > Gammaproteobacteria > JBCCGL01 > JBCCGL01 > JBCCGL01. Next base: position 2,201,012 of record OZ255836.1, on the reverse strand, counting down.
GGATGACATTTTGAGCAGACCTCCACATTCAGGTCTCTACCGAGTGTCGAGCGGGTTTGGAACACTTCACCGCAGCTACAGGTAACGGAGAGTGCGTTATAGGCGGGATGTGTATCCGGTTTCATGTTGGTCTCAATGCTTGCAGGGTGAAAAGGCGCGGGATTCTAGCGGATTTCAGTGTTGATAACAAGCGAATTTTCTCATTCAGCCGTTTGTTTAAAGCCTGCCATATCCCATTAATTACTGTGAAAATGGGCTGTAAATTATTGATGTTTCTGGTGTTATTTTTTTTACACATTCTCTGTGGATAAGTGTGTGGATGACTTGGTGTTAGTGGCCTGTAAACCGCAGTCAGCATGGGGTTTAGTCTATTTGTTTAAAAACTGATCATATTTTTTAAATATATATAAATCAATGAGTTAAGGTAATTCTTTGCTCGACTGTCAAAATTATGGACGCACGTGCGTAAAAAACCATAGCAGCTTGCTGGTGTGTGTATAACCCAAACATGTGGCTGTATCTTGATATGTTACACAACCTATTGATCTATATAATAATATTGGTTTTATTGCGTTATTGCTACCCGGCGTTGCACTGGCTTGCCATAGAACCACTATGGCAAGCCAGCGCGCCTTGTTCAGTGCCAACAACGCAACGCTGAACCAGTCAATAAGGTAGACGATGTAAAACCCGGCTTTATGGGTGTAGACTCTGCTTACAGGCAATTAGCCCTGATTTAGCCCTGATAAGGAGCCATTGATGGTTGGTTTGGTTTTCAAATTGTTGTTTAAAGCGATGATACCACTGTGCATTATATTTGGAATAATGTCTTACCTCACTTACCTCAATGGTGGTAACCCCGTGGCCGTTTTTGAGGGAATAGGCGGAAATATGATGGCCAAATTTAACGGTATAGGCGAATCAGTTGGGCAGTTACCGGAAGAGGTGAGTGAGAACCTGAAGGGCGGTGACAAGCAGACCGTCTATAAATGGCAGGATGCCAGTGGTGCCTGGCACTACGGTGAGGCTCCGCCTGACAATGCGGCCTCGTTGCGTGAGGTTACTCTAAGGCCCAATGAAAATATTGTGCAATCACTCAAAGCACCTGAGCAGGAGGCTGAATCGGACGAAGCGAAACCCGCTGCTCAAGCCTCGACGCAAACAGGCGTGGCGTCGCCGTATTCACCGGATGCGGTCAAAAAGCTTTTTGAGGATGCCAATAAGCTGCAGGAAACGCTTGAGCAGCGCAAGTTAGACCAGGACGCGTTATTGGGCGTTAAGACCGCACAATAACCAGTACACCGTCTACCTTATATTGACCCTAAATTCCACAGTTGAATCTATTGCGACCACCTAATGCACTGAAGATGAAGCGCATTAGACGCCCTCGCTACGATTCAACTGCGGAATTTAGGTTGACGGGTTCGGTTAGCCCACAAGCGTGGCAGAGCAAGGCGTTTTTGCGCAACCATAGGGTGCTATGGCGAGTAAAAAAAACGCAGTTCCGGGGCGCTTGTGGACTAACCCTTCCGCTCACTGTTTTTTAGGCCGCAGCAGGGTAGCGCTGATAATACGGTCGAGTCGCACCACGCGCACGCCGCCCCGGCGGTTGCGCAGCACGATAAACTCCCCCTGGCGGTGTGTGCGGATACTCATCGGCACCAGCGATTCAATACGCGCAATACCACCGCGTGCATGCCAGCAAAACCGCATCTGCGCATGGCGCAGAATAGCCAGCTCGTAGTTACCGTATACTTCACAGGCAATTGGGATATATTTATTCATCATCTCTGAGCGTCCTTACGTACAGCTGTTGATTATCGCAGCCCACCGAAACAACAAAGTTGATCGGTGAGCAACAGGCACGGCAGTCTTCGATATAGTGTTGATTCTCTATTGACGCTTCAATAAGTGCAATAAAACCCGAACCGCAGTACGGGCACATAACCCGCACTTCTTCAAGATCGCTCATGTCGGTGCAGGCTCATCCATTAATATAGACAATAAATCGTTGAGAAACAGAAAACCTTTATCACTTGGGCAAAGTAATTGATGATCCCAGTGGAGTAGCCCCTGTTTCTGTGCCGTTTCCAGTACGTGTTGAAAGCGGGCTAACGGCAAACCTGTGTGGCTTAGAAACAGGTGCGCCGGTACACCCTGTTTCAGACGCATGGCATTCATCATAAATTCGATACAGGTTTCATCCAGCGAGAGGGTGCGCTCATTGAGCAGGCGTGCGGCGGTATGCGCCTGTTGCATATAATCGTCTGGTTGTCGGCGTTTGATGGTGCGGGTAATGGCGCCGCTGGCCGGGTTGCTTATTTTGCCATGCGCGCCTGCGCCAATACCCAGGTAGTCACCAAATTGCCAATAGTTGAGGTTGTGTTTACAGCGGTAATTCGGTTGTGCATAGGCCGAGATCTCATACTGTCCGAACCCGGTGCGTTCCAGTGACTGTTGGGCAGACTGTTGAATAGCCCAACTGGTGTCTTCATCGGGTAGTGTCGGTGGGCGTTGGTAAAATAAGGTATTGGGTTCCAGTGTGAGTTGGTAATAAGAGATGTGCTGGGGGGATAGCGCAATCGCCTGTTCGATATCTGCCAGCGCCTGCTGCGCTGATTGTTTGGGCAGGCCGAACATTAAATCGATATTGAATGATGCAAACCCGGCGGCGTGTGCTGCCTCGGCGGCGTATACCGCCTGTGCCGCATCGTGCACGCGGCCCAGTGCTTGCAGGTGTTCGTCGTTAAAACTTTGCACACCGATAGACAGCCGGTTGATTCCCGCTGCGCGGAAGTCGGTAAACTTTTCCCGCTCGGCACTGCCGGGGTTGGCTTCCATGGTAACCTCGATACCGGGGTGCAGGTTGGTCAGTGCGCGTACCCCGGCGAGCAAATCATCAATCGCCTGCGCCGAGAACAAACTGGGGGTGCCTCCGCCAATAAATACAGTGTCGATCTTTCTCCCCCACACCTGGGGTAAATCCTGGGCGAGATCTGCCAGCAGGGCCTCGACATAGTCTTTTTCAGGGAGGTGCTTATCGGCTGTTGCCTGGTATTGCGTGTGGTGTCGCGTATGTGAATTGAAATCGCAATAGGGGCATTTTTTCTCGCACCAGGGCAGGTGGATATAAAGCGATAGTGGCGGTAGCGCGGTAAATGTTCTCATTCGGTAAGGTTGGTTAACAAGTGGATAAACAGTATCACTCTGAAAGGCGCACTTTGGTAGTATTGCCAACTTAAATTTAGGTTTAAGGAACCGGGCTAAACTTCACTGTGCGTCTGTTGATTCAAATTTTACTTCCCGTGCTGATATTGACTGGTGGGTATTTCATCGTCAGAGACATTATCAGCAACCCCCCCCGTGCTGCAAAGGCGCCACCTGCCCGTTCCCTGGCCACGCCGGTAGAGGTGCAGGCGATGCAGTCGCGCCATTACCAGATTGTGTTGCGCACCTTTGGTACCTTGACGCCGCGCACGCAGACGACACTGATACCCCAGGTATCGGGCATGGTGGTGGAGGTGGCGGAGGCTTTCCACAACGGTGGGTATTTTTCCAAGGGAGACCGCCTGCTGCGCATCGACGACAGTGATTACCGGATTGCGGTGCGCAACGCCGAGGCACCGCTACTAAAAGCCCGTGCCGCCCTGGCCGAGGAAAGAGCGCGTGGCAAACAAGCCGCCGAAGAGTGGAAAAGCCTAAACCGTAAGAACAAACCCAATGCACTGGTGTTACGTATCCCGCAGGCCGAGGCGGCGAAAGCGGAGGTACTCGCCGCTGAGGCACAAGTGGAACGCACCAAACTTGACCTGCGGCGAACAAACATTATCGCCCCCTACGATGGCCGTGTGCAGAACACCCAGGTCGATGTGGGTCAATACGTGGCGGCGGGCACATCGCTGGCAAACATCTTTGCCAGCGATGTGTTGGAGGTGCGCCTGCCGCTCAACAGCGCACAGTTAGCACATATCCGATTGCCGGAGCGCCGCCGCGATGAGCAATCGGATGAGGCGTTTTTTACGCCGGTAGACTTTTTTATCGAACAGGGGGGGCGGCGTTGGCAATACCCTGGCCAGATTGTGCGCACCGAGAGTGAAATTGATACCAGCACCCGGCAACTGTTTGTTGTGGGTGAAATCCAAACGCCATTTGGTAATAGCGACAGCGAGTGGCCGTTACCTAAAATTGGCCAGTTTGTCGAAGCGGGCATCACGGCTGACAAGCTCGATGATGTGTATGTTATTCCGCGCCGTTTGCTGTTGCAGGGCGATCAGGTACTACTCGCCATCGATGGGCAGGTCACCCGCCGTCAGGTATCGGTAGTGTGGCGTGATGAGCGGGATGCGGTGATTGATAAAGGGCTTGTGGACGGCGAATTATTGATTACCACGCCATTGGGGGATGCCGTATCGGGCACACGTATCGATTACCCCGGTGTGGCGCATTAAGGTGTGGCGCACTAATATGCTGCAACACCTGACAGGCTACCGACCGTGATCGAATGGTTCGCCCGCAATCACGTCGCGGCCAATTTACTGATGCTTGGCATTCTCAGCATCGGCACCTGGTCGATGTTGCAGCGCACCCCATTGGAAGTCTTTCCCAGCGTCGAGCTGGACAGCATCTCGGTTAATACAGTCTACCCCGGTGCAACCCCCGAGGAGGTGGAGGAATCGATCACTATCCGTATCGAAGAGGCGATTCAGGATGTCGATGGTATTGAAGAAATCCGCTCGCGCTCGCTGGAGAACAGCAGCAGTATTACCATCGACATAGCCAGTGGTCAGGACTCACGCAGAGTGCTGGACACATTGCGCACCCGTATCGATGCCATCAACACGTTTCCCGGTGATGTTGAGCGCCCCGTTCTGACGCAGTTTGTCAGTCGCCGGGAAGTCATTAGTGTTGTGGTCGCTGGCCCGCTCAGTGAACGGGAGCTGCGCCAACTGGGTGAGCGGGTGCGCGACGATCTGCTCGCCCTGCCAATCGTTACCCAGGTCGATCTGGAAGCGGTGCGGCCACTGGAAATAGCCATCGAAATCTCCGAGCGCAGCCTGCGCGAATACGCCCTGAGCATGGAGCAGGTGGCCAATGCCGTGCGCAGGGGTTCACTGAATGTCTCGGCGGGCAACCTGCGCACGGCCGGAGGTGAGTTGCTGTTGCGCACCCGTGGGCAGGCCTATGACAGCGAGGCGTTTGAGCAAATCGTCATACTCAGCGGTGAAGACGGCACGCAACTGCGGCTCGGTGATATCGCCAACGTGCGCGATACCTTTGATGAGGCGCCGATCAACACCCAGTTTAACGGTCAGCCCGCCGTCATTTTAGAGGTTTACCGCGTTGGCCAGCAAAGCGCCATCGAAGTGGCCGCAGCGGTGCGCGACTATGTCGATGCAGTGCAGTGGCTGCCCCAGCGCGTCGAGATGAAATACTGGCGCGACCGCTCAAAAATTGTCAAGGCGCGCCTGAGCACCCTGCTCAGCAATGCCCTGCAGGGCGGGTTTTTAGTGGTCTTGCTGCTGACCTTATTTCTGCGCCCTTCGGTGGCGTTCTGGGTCACGCTGGGCATTCCTATCTCCTTCCTCGGCAGCTTTATGATATTGGCGTTACTCGGTGTCAGCATGAACCTGGTGTCACTGTTCGCATTTATCGTCGTCCTGGGGATTGTTGTCGACGATGCCATCGTCACCGGGGAAAACATTTACACCCATATGCGGCGGGGTGTGCCCTCACTGCAGGCCGCGATTGAAGGCACCCGCGAAGTGGCCGTGCCCGTCACCTTTGGCGTGCTGACCACGGCGGTGGCGTTTGTGCCGCTGGCATTGGTCGGGGGATACCGGGGTGCCGTGTGGGCGCAAATCCCCGCAGTTGTCATCCCGGTGTTACTGTTTTCACTCATCGAATCCAAGCTGGTGCTGCCCGCGCACCTCAAATACACCACCCCACGCACCGCCTCACAGCGACAAAACTGGCTAAGCCGCCTGCAAGAGAGTATCGCCGATGGTTTTGAACGGCTGGTAGCGACCGTCTATCAACCCGTATTGGGCGTCTGTATTCGCCATCGCTACACGACAGTCGCGGTGTTTATCGCCGTGCTGGCTATTACAGTGAGCCTGGTTGTCAGTGGTTGGATGCGGTTTGTCTTCTTCCCCAGGGTGCAGAGTGAAACAGCCCGGGCCTCGTTGATTATGCCCGCTGGTACACCGTTTGAGGTGACCGATGGGCACATCCAGCGCATGACCCTGGCGGCCATAGAATTGCGTCAACGGCATAGCGACCCTGAAAGTGGCGAGAGTGTTATCCGCGATATTCTCTCTACCAGTGGTTCGGGCGGTGGTACTGGGGCGGGCGCCTCGAACCGTGGCCGGGTGGTGTTTGAAATCGTTGCCCCGGAACACCGTAGCTCGACGATAACCAGCGCGGAGCTGGTACGTGAATGGCGGCGCCTTATTGGGCCGATACCCGGTGCTGAATCACTCAATTACCGCGCTGAAATTGGCCGTGGTGGCGACCCTATCGATATCCAGTTTACCGGTAGCGACATGGCGCTGATGGCAGCGCTGGCAAAGAAAACCCGCGAACAACTGAAAACCTACCCAGACCTGTTTGATATCGCCGACAGCTTTAGCAGCGGCAAACAAGAGGTCGAATTAGTGTTGCGCCCGCAGGCCAGCCTGCTCGGTATCCAGCTCGACGATTTGGCGGTACAAGTGCGCCAGGCGTTCTTTGGTTATGAAATACAGCGCCTGCAACGCGAGCGGGATGAAGTCAAAGTCATGTTGCGCTACCCCGCCGGGCAGCGGCGCTCACTGAGTAACCTGGAAAACATGATGATCCGCAGCGCCGATGGCACCGAAGTGCCGTTTACCGAAGTGGCGCGTATCAGCAGTGCACGCGGGCCATCGGTGCTCTACCGCATCGACCGCAAGCGCACGCTCAACGTGACCGCCGATGCCAACAAAGACACCGCCGATATAGACGCCATTAAGCGTGACCTCAATACATTCCTGGCGGAGCTGGTGTCTGCACACCCCCAGATTGCCTGGTCATTGGAGGGCGAAGCTAAAGAACAGCGCGAAACCCTGACAACAATCTTTACCGGGGTTGCCGGTGTGTTGTGTGTTATCTACGCCTTGCTGGCGATTCCGTTTCGCTCTTACTTACAACCCCTGGTGGTGATGACCATCATCCCCTTTAGCTTAATTGGTGCAATTCTGGGGCACCTGCTGATGGGCATGGCGCTTTCGATTACCAGCCTGCTGGGCATACTCGCCCTGAGTGGCATCGTGGTTAACGACAGCCTGGTGCTGGTCGACTACATCAACCGCCAGCGTGCAAAAGGCATCGATATGATGGACGCTGTGCGCAATGCCGGTGTGGCGCGGTTCCGGGCGATTATATTGACCTCGCTGACCACGTTTGCAGGCTTGATGCCGCTGTTGTTTGACAAAAGCACCCAGGCGCAGTTTTTAATCCCGATGGCGGTATCACTGGGGTTTGGTATTTTATTTGCCACGCTGATTACGCTTGTATTGGTGCCTGCCAATTACTTGATTATGGAAGATATTCAGCGCTTGTTTCGGATGGTTTATCCGGCGCGGCATAAAAGTGATATTTCTGAATAATATCAATGGAATTGCCATTTATGCCTTAAATTGCCGGGGCATAGAAAGTAGAAAGAAGTAGGAAGTGCCCGTCTCCGATAGATTCCCGATAGATTCAATAGATTCTTTGAGGGGGTGTTTAGAAACCCCTGGCGTGTGTTGCGTTCATTGTTTCGATAAGTTAAAAAAATATAGGACATAGTTCACAGTATCTGGAAGTTGCACAGTGATAGTGAACCTTCCAGTATTTGGTGCGCTCTATAACCAGTGGTTCGGTAACGAAGTGAAATTATGGGGTGGTGGCCATGAGTGAGAAGCCTGATGCTATGGCGTATGGCCGCGCATTGACGGGCTTGAGTATTAATCTGTTGGTTAAAGATATCGATGCCAGTCTGCATTTTCAATGTGAGGTACTGGGTGCTGAAGTCGTGTATAGCGACAGTGAGTTCGCCGCCATGCAGGGCTTTGGTGCCAGTTGGATGCTGCACGCCGACAGCACTTATTCCCGCCACCCACTACGTGGGGCTGTCGATGATTTACCGGTGCGTGGCGGTGGTGTGGAGTTGCGTTTGCACCACTGTAACCCAGACAGTGCTGAAGCCTCGGCGCGAAAATACGGCTATACAGTGCTCGATGGTGCCAGCGATAAACCGCATGGAGTGCGGGAAGTGTACCTGGTCGACCCGGATGGTTATGTCTGGGTACCGGATGAACCGCTCGCCGCCGATCCCTTATAGCGTTTGATTAAATAGCTTATTGTGATTTAAAGTATAAACACTTGAGAATATAAACACTTGCAGTCACATCACGGTGTTTTGTGATTTGCAGAATAAATGAAATACACCACAGGAAAATGCCATGCGTACCGTTAATGATTATCGTCAGTTGTTTATTGTATTGATTTCTGTTGTGCTGCTCAGTGCCTGTGGTGGCGGTGGTTCATCGACATCGACAACGGCAACGGGCGTGATTATCGACAGCCCTGTTGGCGGTTTGGAATATATGACCAGCTCTGGCACAACCGGTATAACCAATGCCAGTGGGGAGTTTACCTACCAGACTGGGGATATGGTCACCTTTATGATCGGTGGTACAACCCTTGGTAACAATCCGGGGCAGGCGATAATCACCTTATTGGATCTCTTTAACACCACCAATGTTGCCGATCGTCGGGTGGTTAATCTGGCGCGCTTGTTATTGTCACTGAATACCAATGCCACGAATGACACTATTATGCTACCGGGGTCTCTGGCGGGCACTAACCCCACGATCAATCTGGATCAATCGCCAGCGGCTTTCAGCGCGGACACCAATATCATCAATCTACTGGCGAGTGTCAGCGCCACATTGACCACTGAATCAGACGCCCGCGCCCACCTTGCGGTGCAGTTGCAAGCGATGAATATCAGTTTTATCAACACCGATACGCCAGTCGCCAGTGCCGGACCCGACCAGGTTGTCGATGAGCAAACCACCGTTACCCTGTCAGGTGCCAATAGTACCGATAGTGATGGCACCATCGCCAGCTACGCCTGGGTGGAAACCACGAGTAATGGTGCCCAGCTAAGCAACGCCAATACGGCCACCCCCAGTTTTACCGCGCCGACGTTAACCGCAGCCACGACACTGACTTTTCAACTGACGGTAACTGATAATGCCGGTGCCACTAATACAGACAGTGTCAGTATCACGGTCAACCCTGTGAATGCGTCTCCCACTGCCAATGCCGGGCCTGATCAAGTGGTCAATGAAGGTGTCAGGGTTGCCTTAACGGGGGCAGGCAGCAGTGACAGTGATGGCCAGGTTAGCCGTTACCAGTGGACAGAAACGACCAATAGTGGTGTGGTTATAGCCAATGCAAACACTGCCACGCCCAGCTTTGTTGCGCCAACATTGAGTACTGCCACAACATTGACTGTGCAATTGACGGTCACCGATAACGAGGGTGGAACCGCCACCGACAGTGTGAGTATCACGGTCAACCCGGTGAATGCAAACCCAATTGCTAATGCGGGGCCTGACCAGACAACTAACGTGCAAACACAGAGCGTCACCCTGACAGGAGTGGCCAGTAGTGATGGGGATGGTTCGATTCCGGCATCTGGTTATGCGTGGGTACAAACCAGTGGCAGTAGTGTGACGCTGACTAACGCCGGTACGATCAGCCCCAGCTTTGCCCCAACAGCATTGACGATTACCACTCCGACCACCCTGAGCTTCCAATTGACGGTTACCGATAATGAAGGGGGGACAGCGACCGACAGTGTGAATGTTATTGTCAACCCATCCAATACTCCCCCTACGGCTAATGCCGGCGAAGATCAATCGGTTAACGGGCCGATTACCGTTACCCTCAATGGTACCGCCAGTAGCGATAGCGATGGCGTTATCACCAGTTATCAATGGTCACAGCTCAGTGGCGACAGTGTGACGCTAAGCAGCAATCCCGCATCCGGCAGTGCCGGTTTTACCGCACCGATGGTGACCACGCCTACTGTTCTGAATTTTCAGCTTACAGTAACCGATAACCAGCAGGCGAGTGCCAGCGATAGCGTCAGTATCACTGTAAATCCCCCTCAAAGCAGTGGTTTCTCGTTGGGTGGGACGGTAACAGCGGCGGTAAATACCGCAGTCGATGGCGATGTTAATGATCCGTTTGCCACACTGGTGGCAAATAATACAATGGCTACCGCACAGTCGGTGCCTGCACCTCTACAGCTCAATGGCTATGTTACCCGCTTTGCAACCTCCCGTGCCGATGACCGGTTTCGATCACAGTCAGATATCAACGATTATTATACGGCTACTTTGTTAGCCGGGCAGTTTGTCTCATTGCGGGTGGTGGACTTCAATGCAGCAAACAGCACGAGCGTGGATATTGACTTAACACTGTTTAACAGCGCCGGCAATGTTGTAGCGCAATCGAGCACTAACACTCAGTTTGAATCGGTACGGGTGTCAGCCAGTGGTAGTTATACTATCCGGGTACAGTCGATCAGGGGGCGGAGCAAATATGTATTGAGCATCGGCTCGCAATCACTGGCGCCAGCGCCTGTTGCAGCAGGTGGGTCGATGGATTTTATACCGGGTGAATCCATTGTAAAGTTTAACAACCCTGTCGCGGCGAAAACGCTTACGGGGCAGGGCATCGCCACCTTCAGCAATGAGCAGACCACCGACGCTGTACTGATGAGAGCACCTCCAGCGGGCATGCAGTCTATGTTGGCAACGCTGGGCGGCACCCCGCTCAATATCAGTGGTCTGTCGGCGGCGGCTCTCAGCCCGGAAAACAGGACAAAAATGGAAACCCTGAATATGATCAAGACGCTGAATCAGCGCGATGATGTCGAGTATGCAGAACCCAATTATCGTCGCTACCCGTTACTGACCCCCAACGATCAGTTCTATAACCTGCAATGGCACTACCCGCAAATCAACTTACCGCAGGCCTGGGACATCACCACCGGCACCCCTGTCAGTGGTAGCGTGATCGTCGCGGTAGTGGATACCGGCGTAGTGCTCAACCACCAGGACTTTGCCGGAAAACTGGTTGCCGGTTACGATTTTATTAGCTCTGCGGCCAGCGCCCGCGATGGTGATGGTATAGACAACAACCCGGATGACCCAGGGGACAATAGCAACCTGTCACTGGCCTCCTGGCATGGTACGCATGTTTCGGGCACTGTGGGTGCGGCGTCTAACAATACGATTGGGGTTGCCGGTGTTTCCTGGGGGGCACAGATTATGCCTATTCGTGCGCTGGGCAGTGGTGGCGGCACCTCTTTTGACGTGGATCAGGGCGTGCGTTACGCGGCAGGTTTGAGTAATTCCAGTAATACGCTACCCCCACGGCGTGCCGATATTATCAACCTCAGCCTGGGAGGGGGAGGCTTTAGCCAAACCGAACAGAATACCTTTGATCAAGTGCGTGCTGCGGGTGTATTGGTTGCGGCGGCGGCAGGTAATGAAAATACCAGTACATTGTCATATCCGGCTTCCTATAATGGTGTGATTTCTGTTGCCGCTACAGATTTGCGTAATAATCGTGCCCCTTATTCGAATTTTGGTACGACTGTGGATGTGGCGGCACCGGGTGGTAACACATCGATCGACACCGACGGGAATGGTTTTCCTGATGGTGTGCTGAGTACGCTGGTGAATGGCCAAACCGGCACATTGCAGGATACGTATCGGTTTTATCAAGGCACATCAATGTCATCCCCCCATATGGCGGGTGTGCTGGCGCTGATGAAAGCTGTGCACCCGTCGCTGACACCCGCTGAGGTGGATGCCGCCTTGGCCAATGGCAGTATCACCACCGATCTGGGTGCTACAGGCCGTGATGATATATTCGGGCATGGCCTGATCAATGCCCTCAGCGCTGTTCAGGTAGCTCAGCAGTTGGCTGGGGGCACAGGCACAATACCGGGGAATATACTGGTCAGTCCCTCGCGGTTTGATTTTGGTCGCACTAACACATCGACCAATATTACGGTATCCCAGGTGGGTAATTCCCCACCGACCATTACCGGCGTGACTGACAATGCAACGTTTTTAACAGTGGATGCCAGTGCCGCCAATGCGCAGGGTATAGGTACCTATCGGTTGAATGTTAACCGTACAGGACTGGCTGTGGGGTTGCACAATGCCCAGGTCACCTTTACCACCTCCAATAATGTGAATCTAACGGTTGACGTCACTGTGGAGGTGGGTACCGCGCTCACAGGTACGGGCGATACGGGCGTTTTGTATTTTCTGTTATTGGATGAACGCAACCGTCCCGTGGACGAAGTGCGCAGTTCGGTGAACAGTGACGGTACTTATACCTACCAGTTTAATAATCTGTCTGCGGGTAATTACCGCGTGGTTGCGGGTTCAGATGTCGATAACGATCTATTTATTTGTGATATTGGTGAAACCTGTGGCGGCTTCCCGACGCTGAATGAATTGCAGTCACTGGCATTAAACAGTAATCGCAATGATGTAAATTTTGGATCGGCCGTGCTAAACGGTGTCAATGTTAGCACTGCGACTCAGGTGTTTGCTGCTAGCCCTGTCAAGCAACTTACTGGAAATGGGCGAAGACAGGTGCATCGTCAGTGAGAGTACGATTTATATTTTCGCTGGTGTTGTGTTGTGTGGGCTGGCTTGCCGCCTGCTCCAGTGCTGAACAGGTCAACGCGACGCCGTTACCGGTAAATGTGGAACTGGTTTTTCAAGGTGCCCATTGTATGGCTGATACGGCATCGGTTCGGCCTATTACCGACGGCGAAGACTGGCATAGCGCCACCCGTGTAGAATCGCTTGGTCTGCCAACAAAAAGCGTTCCACCCCCGTTATTTGAGGGTGGAACGTTCTACCTGATTAACGCGGGGCAAAGACCATCGGCGGGGTATGAGTTTGTGCTGCAAACACCTTTCGCACACTGGAAAAATGGCCGCTGGATACCTGATTTGATTCTGCGTGCACCACAGGCTATCGCCGCTGCGGTCATCACCTCTCCTTGTGCCATTATTCGTTTGGCAGGTGAGGGGCGTGCGCCGTTGCATTGGGCGGCAGGGGCCTCTTAAAACGCCTCTATTTTCGCCGCTTGTGCCGTGCGCTTCGATTTGCTTTCCTTTCGGCTTTTTCTGCACGGATCATAACCAATTCCTCCAGCTCCTTGTGTTTGTCTTCGGGGGTTTCCAGTGTCAACTGCCCAAGCGATCCGGTGCGTAAATCATTGACCAGAATTTTGGCCGCACGCTGCCAATCGACTTCCCCTCCGCGCACCAGGCAGCCTCGCGCTCTGCCTACTGCCTCCAGAATATCCACGCTGCGCGCTGGGGTTGACGGTAGCTTATAGCGCGCAGCCAATGTCGCCGGGTAGCGTGTGTTTAGTGCTTCGATAACAAACAAGGCGACCTCTTCGTATTCCATTGCAGTATCTTTAATCGCCCCAGTAGCCGCCAGGCGGAAACCACTATTGCGGTTCTCGACATTGGGCCACAGCACACCGGGGGTATCGAACAACACAATGCCATTGTGTAAATCAATACGCTGCTGCAACTTGGTAATCGCTGGCTCATTGCCCGTTTTGGCAATTGACTTACCGGCTAGCAAATTAATCAGGGTCGATTTGCCGACATTGGGAATGCCTGCAATCAATGTTTGAATCCCCCGGATGGCGCCGAGTTTGTGAGGTAACAGGTCTTTACATGTGGCAACCAGTGTACTGGCGCTGGGCTTTTCCCTGCCACACAGTGCCACCGTTTTCACATGATCAGTTTGCTCAAAGTGGGCCTGCCACAAAGTGGTCATGGCCGCATCAGCCAGATCGGTTTTATTGAGCACCTTGATGCAGGGCTTATCACCGCGCAACTCCGCCAGCATGGGGTTTTCACTGCTGAACGGAATGCGTGCATCGAGCACCTCGATAAGTACATCCACCTGCGCAACCCGTTTGGCGATCTCCTTTTTCGCCTTGTGCATATGACCGGGGTACCACTGGATATTCACTCTACAACTTCCCCAATGTTGAATTGATTTATAGATAAGATGGCCGCGTAAGCAGACACTACATAAATGCCTGCAATCCAGTCTGCGCCCGACCAAGAATCAACGCATGCACATCGTGAGTCCCCTCATAGGTATTCACCGCCTCCAGATTCATCACATGGCGGATAACACCATACTCATCCGACACCCCATTACCGCCGTGCATATCACGCGCCACACGGGCAATATCCAGCGCCTTGCCGCAGTTATTGCGCTTCATCAAACTAATCAACTCCGCCGGGGCACGGCCTTCGTCCATCAGCCGCCCTAAACGCAGGCAGCCCTGTAAACCAAGACTGATCTCGGTCTGAAAATCGGCCAGCTTTTTCTGAATCAGTTGGTTCGCCGCCAGTGGCCTGCCAAACTGTTTGCGCGCCAGCGTATAACTGCGTGCCGCGTGCCAGCAGGTTTCAGCCGCCCCCATGCTGCCCCAGGCGATACCAAAGCGAGCACGATTGAGGCAGCCAAAAGGGCCAGCCAGACCACTAATATTGGGCAGGAGGTTTTCCTCGGGCACTTGCACCTCGTCCATCTGGATCATGCCGGTGGCTGAGGCGCGCAGCGAGAATTTGCCTTCGATTCGGGGCGCTAGCAAGCCAGCCATACCTTTTTCCAGAATAAAGCCGCGAATTTTTCCGTCGTGCGCGTCAGACTTGGCCCAAATGATAAACACATCGGCAATCGGTGCGTTAGTAATCCAATTTTTGGCGCCCGACAGCGAATACCCGCCATCGACCGGCCTGGCGCGGGTAATCATTGAGCCGGGGTCTGAACCGTGATCCGGTTCGGTCAAACCAAAGCAGCCAACCCACTCACCACTGGCTAGCCTGGGCAGATACTTCTCCCGCTGTGGTTCGCTGCCGTAAGCAAAAATAGGGTGCATTACCAGAGATGATTGCACCGACATTGCCGAGCGGTAACCGGAATCGACGCGCTCGACTTCACGCGCCACCAACCCATAGGCGGTGTAATTGGTGCCAGCACAGCCATATTGTGTTGGGAGCGTCGAGCCGAGCAGGCCGAGCTCGCCCATCTCAAACATAATATCGCGGTCAAAGGTCTCATGGCGATTAGCTTCGATCACCCGTGGCAGGAGTTTTTCCTGGCAGTAGTCGTGGGCAGTGTCGCGGATCAACCGCTCTTCATCGTCCAGTTGCTCTTCCAATAAAAAGGGGTCTTCCCAAACCAGTTCAGCGGGTTTGGCACGGGCTTGTTCGGGCGTCATAGGCAGTGGTTCCGGTGGCGATGCTTAAAGGGTTAATTCTAACACCCTCTTGAGTGTAACCTGATCCAGCTTTGGGCGAATGAATGTAAGTGTACTGAGAGGGGGTGTTCAGGATATGGGCATATTTCGGTTTAAAAACTGTTGCAGGGGAGGCAACACCCGCTCAGGTGCTTCAATTAACAGCGAGTGCTTCAACCCCTTGAGAACCACCAGTTCTGAATCCGGTAGTTGCGCAGCGATAAAGCGGTTCAGGCGTGGGTTACACCCACCGTCCAGCTCACCGGTTAATACCAAGCAGGGGCAGGTAATCTCGTGCAACCAGGGGGCCATTTCTGTTGTGGCATAAATCCAGAATACACTGAGAAACACGGCTTCCGGGGTATCCTGTACTTGTTGCAGGCGCGCCCGAATCACCTCGGGTGCGCGTTGAATAAATGCATCCGTATACCAGCGCTCAACAAAGGTGCTCAATACCGGCACCACGCCCTTTTCCTGCATGGCATTACCGACGGCCTGTAACTTGGCACGGTCCTCTTCAGTGCGCCCCGCCGCAGTACTCAGCAGGCCGACACTCAATACCCTGTCAGGGTAAGCCCGCGCATAGGCCGGGCCAATCATGCCGCCCAGCGAATGGCCAATCACATGAATCTGCTCGTGGCCCAGCTTTTCCCGTAAAGCCTCCAGATCCCCGACCAGTTCATCCAGCGTATAAGGTGGCTCTGGTACCGGGCTTTCACCGTGGCCACGCAAATCGTAGGTGACGCAGGTAAACCGATCCTGCAAACCCGCCAGTAAACCACGCCAGGTTGCTTTGCGCGCACCAATACCGTGCACCATATACAAAGCCGGGCCTTGGCCGCTGACACTATAACTACAGGCTACCGCTGCCATCTCAGCCCCTGTTCAGTTGATAAAATGTGGCATGACTTCCTCGGCAAAACACTGTATTGATGCCAGTGTCTCTGCCTGGTTCATGCCGAAGTTGACATTCATAATAAAACGATCCACACCGGCCTCTGCATAAGGCATCAATTTATCCACCATTTCAGTCGGGGTACAGATTGTTAGATTCTCCGCTGTTTGTGCCAGCGTCATCGTGCGTGGCAGGGGTTTTATCATGCCACGTTCGACAATCCCCGGCCCGGTAAATACATTATCAAAACGGCGATAATAATCGTGGGCCTGCGCGATTTTGCGCTGTTGATCTTCGCCATTGTGCGATAAAAACGTCACGCGTGACAGCGACAGTGTCAGGTGTTCACCCGCTTTGCCCATTTCCTCCTTCGCCCGCTTAAAGGCGTTCACCTGGCCCAGCATATGCTGATGGTCACCAGATAGGGGGGTTGTCTGGATATGGAAACCACGTTTGGTGCAGGCATAAATAGCCTCCGGCACCAAAACCCCCATCATAATCGGGATCTCAGAGACTGGCCGGGGCATAATGGTCAGTGGCGCGAATTGATAGTATTTGCCGTTCCAGGACACCTCTTCGTCTTTGAGTAGGGCTTGTAATACGTTCAGCGACTCATCAAACTTTTCGCGGCTGTCCGCCAGCGGCACCCCCAGGCGACCCATCTCAAAGGCAAAGGCCCCGCGCCCCACGCCCAGCATCAAACGGTTGTCGGTGAAAATATCCGCACACACCAATTCACCGGCATAAACCCGCATATCGTGTAACGGCAATACCGTCACACTGGTAATAATCTTTACCTGTTCGGTCACGCTGGCCAGCTTTACCGCAAATTGTAGTGGTGCGGGCATCATCAGAATATTAATCAAGTGGTGTTCGGTAATGGATACCGCATCAAAGCCCATCCGGTCCGCCAGCTTCGCCTGTTCCAGCATATCTGCATAAACCCGGTCACCGCCGTAGGTTTTATCTGGGTAGTAGGCAGAAAGCTGGATGCTGAATTTCATATTGGCGTCGCTACGGTCATTCACTGGAAATAAGGTAGACGCAGGCGTAAACAATATAAAAACGAAATACGCCGCTTATTGGGTTTGATGTAATCGATAGTTGTGGTTGCTGTGAACACTAAAGGTATGCCAATCGATGTCATTTCTTTTCTTCAGCTTTGGTTGAGACCAAGCTCCCTTTGCTTTTTTTTAGTCAGCCCTAAGGAAACAATCCGGTGAGATTCTTTAAGGTAGTATTTAAGTTCATCATCTGAGCTTTCAGGCGCATCGTATTGCTGTATCCACTTCATGCCACGAGACGCCATGTAAGGGGCCGGCCTGAAACCGGGTTCGTCCCGTAAAAACTCGAAATTGAGCGCTGAGGTTTTAAAGGTGAATGCGGGGCTACCGGATTTTCCCCAGCCACCGATAGCAAATACTTTGCCTCCTACCTTCCAGACATGGGCGTCGCTCCATTGAACAATATAGGATGTTGCCGGTAGGGAATGGCAAAAATCATTGTATTTATCGTAAGTCACTATGGTGCCCTTGTTGTCTCTATTCTTTGATAAAGCCCTGGCAGTGGCTTTCGGGTAGAATACGGGTTGTTTTAGCTGCTGGTCAATTGTCTACAATTTGTTACTGATTTTATTGAAGCAACCTTAAAAATCCAAATAACGGTGGTAATCAGTGTGAAAGCCCACATCGTTCTGGCACATCCAGAGGCACAATCTTTTAATGCGCACTTATCAGGCACCTCACAACAAGTGCTCGGTGCCACCGGGTGGCAGACCACGCTGTCTGACCTCTACGCCATGGACTTCGACCCTAGAGAGGCGCCGCAACACTATCGTTCCCGCAAAGATACCGGGGTTTTTCATGCCCAAACCGAACAGCGTCACAATGCGGAAAGTGGAACCCTGCCCCTGGAAATAGAAGCGGAAATACAGCGTTTGTTGGCGTGCAATTTGTTGGTTATCCATTTTCCTTTATGGTGGTTTGGTATGCCCGCAATCCTCAAAGGCTGGATGGATCGGGTCTTTGTGTATGGTCGGCTGTATCGAAGCGTTATGCGTTATGACAAGGGTATCTGTGCGGGCAAGAAAGTGATCGCGTGCATAACCACTGGCGCGAGCGAGGAATCCTGTTCTTATAACGGCAGGGAAGGGGATACGCAACTTCATCTTTGGCCGTTGCTCTTTCCATTTAGATACCTGGGGTTTGATGTGCTTCAACCTGAGATTTTTCATGGCGTCGGCGGTGTCGCCTTCATAGAACACCACGAAGGTGGGTTGAGCACACTGGAAACCTACTCCAGTCGCTGGGCGCAAACACTGGAGGTAATCGCTTCAAGACCACAGATCAAGTACAACCGTGATGAAGACTTCGACGAAACGAAAAGGCTGGTTTCGGGAGCACCCGTTTATTCGCCATTCGTGCGGCATGGGGAGTAGGCGATGCTCAATCGGATTGTATTTTCAGCAATAGGGAGTGCTTGAGTGGCGGGGGTAGGTGCTGGGTGTGCCTGTGTTTGTTATCCACTTACTGTCAATTTTATATTGCCACCTCACGCAATGCCTCAAACAATTCTATCAACACCTTTTGTAGTTTTTCTGCGCGCTGCGCATCATAACGAAAATCACCCGCTTCACTCATGTAGGTGCGTTGGGCAATTTCCATTTGAACAGCGTGCACATTATTTTCAGGACAACCGTAGTGGCGGGTAATATAGCCCCCACGAAAACGCCCATTGACAACGGCGCGATAATCACTGGCGCCAATAACATTAAAGACAGCCTGTTGAATGGCGGGACTACAGCTCTCACCGCTGGCAGTGCCAAGGTTTAAATCGGGCAGTTGCCCTGTAAATAGACGCGGCACGTGTGAGGTGATTGAATGCGCATCATAAAGCAGTGCGTAACCAAACCTCGCCTTTATTGTCGCCAGCGCCTGTGCCAGTTTATCGTGATAAGGGCGCCAATAGGTTTCGCGGCGCACAGCAATCTCCGTTTCATTCAAAACCTCTCCGTCACGGTATAAGGGCTCACCATCGAACAGCGTTTCCGGGCACAGGCCGGTGGTCGCCTGCCCAGGGTAGAGGGATGTGTTATCCGGCGGGCGATTGAGGTCAACCACATAGCGGCTGTAGTTGGCCTGCAATACGCTATGGCCCTGTTGTAAAACAAAACTGTACAGCCTGGGGATATGCCAGTCGGTGTCTGGCAGTGTTTGTGCGGGCTGACTCAGGCGGGGCAATATGTCTGGGGGGATGTGCTCGCCCGAATGCGGCATGCTCACCAATATTGGTGTATTGCCAGGGGTAAATGCATAGATTTCACGCATGCCTAATGCCCAATAAAGGCGTTTGCCCAATCGCCAAATGTATTCTGCTGAATGAGTGTGGCAATTGCCTCAAGGTCAGGCTGAAAGTAGCGGTCGTGATCCCAGTAGGCGGCGACCTGGCGCACCTTATCCCAGTATTTTTCCAGCAACTGATTGGACTTCAGGGGGCGACGTAATTCAATCCCCTGGCAGGAGGCCAACAGCTCAATCGCCACTACATAGCGGGTATTGAGGTTCATATCACTCAGTCGACGTGCCGCAAAGGTGGCCATGCTGACATGGTCTTCCTGGTTGGCTGAGGTCGGTAAGCTGTCGACGCTGGCGGGATGGGCGAGGCTTTTGTTTTCACTGGCCAGGGCGGCGGCAGTCACCTGTGCAATCATAAAACCACTGTTAACCCCCGCATCCTTCACCAAAAAAGGTGGCAGTTGACTGAGGTTGGTATCCAGTAATAAGGCCATTCTGCGCTCAGATAACGCCCCTATTTCGGCGATGGCCAGGGCGATATTGTCGGCGGCGAATGCAATCGGTTGCGCATGGAAATTGCCGCCCGAAAGAATATCGTCCTCCCCGGTAAAGATCAGGGGGTTATCTGATACCGCGTTGGCCTCGGTTTCGATGATCTGCGCTGCATTGCGCAGTTGATCGAGGCAGGCGCCCATTACCTGAGGCTGACAGCGCAATGAGTAGGGATCCTGTACTTTATTGCAGTTGGCGTGCGATTCGGCGATTTCACTGGTTTTCAACAGTGCGCGATAAATGCCCCCCGCTTCGATTTGGCCGGTTTGCCCGCGCACCGCATGAATGCGGGCATCAAATGGCACCCGGCTGGCGAGTGCTGCCTCGACGGTCAGGCTGCCCGCGACAAACGCCGCGTTGATATTCTGCTCGGCGGCGAACAAGCCTTTCAACGCCAGGGCGGTGGATACCTGGGTGCCGTTCAACAACGCCAGGCCCTCTTTGGCGGTCAGTTGCAGCGGCGACAACCCGGCACGCTGGAACGCATTGCGGCTGTCCAGCAATTCACCGGCAACACGCACCTTGCCCTCGCCGATCACCGGCAGGCTCAAGTGTGCCAGGGGAGCCAAATCACCCGATGCACCGACTGAACCCTTTTCTGGAATGGCCGGGAGAATATTGTTATTCAGCATTGCCAGCAATAGCCGCAGCACTTCACGGCGAATACCCGATGCACCACGCGCCAGCGCGTTGATCTTCAACAGCAGAATCAAACGCACCGTGGCGTCTTCGATGTATTCACCAACGCCGGTTGCATGGGACAAAATCAGGTTATGCTGTAATTCGCTGAGTAATGTGGCGTCAATATGCTTTTGCGCCAGTTGGCCAAAGCCGGTATTGACGCCATAGACAATCTCACCACTTTCGACCTTATCGCGCACCACCGCCTGCGCAGACTCGACCTGTTGCCAGGTTGTTTCGTCAATGTCTAAGCTGATACCCTGGAAATACACACGACGTAACACGGCCAGGTTTAGCTCACCTGGAACCAGTAGTATTTTATTCACACAGACCCCCGCAGTATTTTTAAGGTGGTTTTAAAGGCGCTTTGAATCGCCTCTTCATTTTTATGCTTGCCTTGCACGATTACCTGTTCACCGCCGACATACACATCGCGGACGGTATTCCCGTTACCGGAAAAAATCCAGCTATCGATAATAGCGTCACCGCTGCGCTCACACAGCAGTGGGTGGTCGGTATCCAGCACGATAAAATCTGCGCGGCAGCCAACGGCGATGCGGCCACTGTTATGACCGCAGGCCTGGGCACCGCCCGCAACCGCCAGATCAAATAGATTGCGCCCGGTGCTGCGCCGGTAACCACCGGACAATTGATTGCGCGATCGGTACAGCAACCGCTGCCCGTATTCAAACCAGCGAAGCTCTTCGGTGGGGGAGATGGAAATATGGCTGTCTGAGCCGATACCAAACCGACCGCCACTATCGAGGTAGTGTTTGGCATTAAAGAACCCGTCGCCGAGATTGCCTTCAGTGGTGGGGCATAAGCCCGCCACTGCACCGCTTGCAGCGACGTGCTGCGTTTCAGCATCGGTCATATGGGTTGCGTGAATCAAACACCATTGTTTGTCGACCGGGAAGTGGTCGTATAAATACTCAACCGGGCGCGCACCGCTCCAGGCGATGCAGTCGTCAACTTCCCTGGTCTGTTCGGCAATGTGGATGTGTATAGGCAGGCAAACCCGGTTGGCGAACTCATCGAGTACTTCATCAAAAGTATCCCGGGTAATCGCCCGCAGTGAATGGGCGGCAATACCGGTGACGACGTTGGCATCCTCACCGCTTTCACGCACAAGGGCGTCGACGATTTGTAGAAAGTGTTCGGGGTCATTGGCAAAGCGCCGCTGTTGCGCGCTGATCGCCCGCCCACCAAAACCACCGAATTGATAGTGCACGGGCAGGTTCGTTATGCCGATACCTACAGCACGGGCGGCCGCCAGCGTGCCTAGCGACATCTCGGCAATCGCATCGTAGTGACAGCCATCGGTTTGGTGGTGCAGATATTGAAACTCGGCAACGCGTGTATAGCCCGCCTTGAGCATTTCCAGGTAAAGCTGGGAGGCTATGGCGTATAAGTGCTGGGGTTGAATCGCATCCAGAAACTGGTACATGGTGCTTCGCCAGGTCCAGAAGCTGTCGTCGCTATCCCCCGCTCGTTCCGCCAGGCCGGCCATAGCACGCTGGTGGGCGTGGGAGTGCAGGTTTGCCATGCCGGGCAGCAGGCAACCGGGGTGTACCTGGTCTGTTCCGCTGCGCGCCAGGTCACAATCTGTTTTGATCGCAGCGATATTACCTTGTGTGTCGGTATCGATGCGCACTTGGTTTGCCCAGCCTTCAGGCAGTAACACGTGTTCAAAGTACAGCGTTTTCAATTGGCTAGCCCGTTAGTTAGGTTTAAATAACACCAACTGTAAATCCGTGATGGGTTGGAAATGTTTAGCATTGGCTGTAACGGTGATGTGGCGGGTAGCCTTTGCATCCAGCTAGCCCAACCAGCGCTTTGTTTCATCAAGGTTGGTCAATGTTTTTTGTTCAAATAGATTCATTACTGGTTGTCTGTATAAGTAAAGCGGATTATGGCGTTCACTGTAAGTGGCATAACGTTACTGTCAAATACTGCGATCTGCTATTGATAAAAAAACACACTGATATAGAGTGTAAAGCATGATCTCTATACTTGTATATACAAAGATGTTTTAATTACCTGATTCATTAATTTACGCATACAGATGGACAATGAACGCAACGACTAATACACAAGCGGCCAATACTCTCCCGCACTGGGACAGTGTTTGGCACAACGCTCGCCTGGCCACAATGGCCCCCGATACAGTCCCTGATAATACGGGCAGCCAAACTAACGGCAACAGTGCGTTTGGCCTGATAGATAATGCCGCTATCGCGATCAGTAATGGCCGCATTGCGTGGATAGGGCCAAGCTGGAATATGCCCCCAGCGGTCTTTGAGTGCTGTCCAGAGAAGCGTGATTGTGGTGGAAACCTGGTGACACCGGGGTTAATCGACTGCCATACACATCTGGTCTACGGCGGCAATCGCGCCAAAGAATTTGAAATGCGCCTCAATGGTGCGGGTTACGAGGAAATTGCCCGCAGCGGTGGCGGCATTGTCTCCACTGTCGCCGCTACCCGCGCCGCCAGCCAGACCGAGTTGTACCTGCAGTCCCATCCACGGCTGGTCGGCCTGCTCAATGAAGGCGTGACCACGGTGGAAATAAAATCCGGCTATGGCTTGAATGTCGACGACGAAGTAAAAATGTTGCGGGTGGCGCGTGATCTGGGTGACAACCTGCCTGTCAATATTGTCACCAGTTTTCTCGGTGCACATGCACTGCCGGTGGAGTATCAGGGGCGCGCCGATGCGTATATCGATCTGGTCTGTAACGCCATGTTACCGCGTATTGCTAAAGAGCAGCTTGCCGACGCCGTCGATGCTTTCTGTGAAGGTATTGGTTTTTCCCCGGTACAGGTCGAACGGGTATTCGCCGCCGCTGCCCAGCACGGCCTGCCCATAAAGCTGCATGCGGAGCAACTGAGCAATCTACAGGGCGCTGTGCTGGCGGCCAGACACAATGCCCTCTCCGTCGATCATCTCGAATACCTGGCAGCAGACGATGTGCCTGTACTGGCGGAGCAAGGCACCGTAGCAGTGCTGTTGCCAGGCGCCTTTTACTGCCTGCGCGAAACGCAACTGCCGCCATTGAGCAGTTTGCGTAAACACGGCGTCCCCATCGCGTTGGCCAGTGACAGCAACCCAGGTAGCTCGCCGGTTGGGTCGTTGTTGCTGATGTTGAATATGGCGTGCACACTGTTTCGTATGACGCCTGGCGAAGCCCTCGCGGGGGTTACCTGCCACGCTGCCAAAGCACTGGGGCTACACAACGAAATCGGCACCCTCGAAGTCGGCAAAAGCGCCGATATGGTGTTGTGGCGCGCCCGTGAACCTGCCGAGCTGAGTTACCGTATTGGCGGCAATCCATGTATTACCGTTATGTATCGGGGGTTAAGCTAGCAATGACGATGACACTGTCGGGCAATGCCAGCCTGCCGCTACACCAACGGATAAGAGAGGCGATTAGCAAAAAAATCAGCAGCGGGGTGTGGTTGCCCGGCGAGAAAATTCCCTCTGAGAACCAGTTGGCGAGCGCATGGGGCGTTAGTCGCATGACTATCAACCGGCCACTGCGCGAGCTGAGTGCCGAGGGGCTATTGAAGCGTGTGCCGGGCCTGGGCACCTTTGTTGCCGAGCCTGCCCGTCATGCCAGCCTGATTGAACTCAAGCCCATTACCGATGAAATCACCCTACAGGGAAAATGCCATCACGCACAAATATTGTCACAGAATAAAGTCACGGCCACACGTGTGCAGGCGGAGCGTATGGGTATGCAGGTTGGCGATACTTTATTCCACGCCGCCCTGGTACACCATCAGGATGACATACCTATTCAGTTAGAAAACCGGCACGTTAACCCGGCATTGGTCCCTAATTTTTTACAAATGGATTTCACCACCATCACCCCCACAGAATACCTGATGGGTGAAATTCGCCCGGATGAACTCGAACACATCGTGCAGGCGATTCTGCCCGACGCCTATACCGCTTTGCGGCTATCGATTCCCGCAGAAGAACCATGTCTGCGTTTGCAACGACGCACCTGGAAGGCCGGTGTGGTGGTCACTGCCGTCGACCTTATTTACCCCAGCAGCCGTTACGATCTCGGCGCACGCTACCATCCGGATTAAATAACCCTGGCACGATTTAAACAACCCTGGAAACAATCCCATGAACCAATCGACCCGACGCGATGAAAGCCGCCGTATCCGCGCCCCACGCGGCGCACAAATAACCTGCAAAAGCTGGCTGACTGAGGCACCGTTTCGCATGATCCAGAACAACCTGGATGCCGAAGTCGCCGAACGCCCGGAGGAATTGGTGGTATACGGCGGGATTGGCCGTGCCGCACGCAACTGGGCATGCTTTGACAAAATTCTGGAAACCCTGCAAACGCTGAACGATGATGAAAGCCTGTGCATTCAATCGGGCAAACCGGTCGGGGTATTCAAAACCCACCCGGACGCCCCCCGCGTACTGATCGCCAACTCTAACCTGGTGCCCGCCTGGGCCAACTGGGAGCACTTCAACGCGCTGGATAAAAAAGACCTGATGATGTTTGGTCAAATGACCGCCGGTTCCTGGATTTACATTGGCTCGCAGGGCATTGTACAAGGCACCTATGAAACCTTCGTCGAGGCGGGTCGGCAACACTTTGGCGGCAATACCCGGGGCAAGTGGATTCTGACAGCCGGTCTCGGTGGTATGGGGGGCGCCCAGCCGTTGGCGGCGACCATGGCGGGCTACTCATTACTGGCTATCGAGTGCGACGAATCGCGCATCCAGTTCCGACTCGGCAATCGCTACCTCGACAAACGTGCCAATTCAGTCGACGAGGCGCTAAAAATGATCGAACAGGCACATGCCGGAGGTGAGGCCATTTCAGTCGGTGTGCTGGGCAATGCGGCTGAAATACTGCCAGATATGGTAAAACAGGGTATTAAGCCCGATATGGTCACCGACCAGACCTCGGCACACGACCCGGTAAATGGCTACCTGCCCATTGGCTGGACACTTGAACAGTGGCGCAGTGAAGCGCAAACCAACCCGGACAACGTTGCAGCGGCCGCCCGCGCTTCAATGGCGGTACACGTGCGCGCCATGCTCGCTTTTCATGCGCAGGGCATCCCAACCGTGGACTACGGCAACAACATCCGCCAGGAGGCCAAAAACAAAGGTGTCGATAATGCATTTGACTTCCCCGGCTTTGTGCCTGCGTATATCCGCCCATTATTCTGCCAGGGTATCGGGCCGTTCCGCTGGGTTGCGCTATCCGGTGACCCGGAGGATATTTATAAAACCGATGCAAAAGTAAAAGAACTGATTCCAGACAATCCTCACCTGCACAACTGGCTGGATATGGCGCAGTCACGCATCAGCTTTCAGGGCCTGCCATCGCGCATTTGCTGGGTCGGCCTGGGAGACCGTGACCGGCTGGGCCTGGCGTTTAACGACATGGTGAAAAGCGGTGAACTCAAAGCGCCGGTGGTGATTGGCCGCGACCACCTCGACTCGGGTTCCGTCGCCAGCCCCAACCGTGAAACCGAGGCAATGATGGATGGCTCCGATGCCGTTTCTGACTGGGCACTGCTTAACTTACTGCTGAGTACATCGGGTGGGGCAACCTGGGTTTCATTCCATCACGGTGGTGGTGTCGGTATGGGTTACGCGCAGCACGCCGGGCTGGTTATCTGTTGTGATGGCACTGATGCGGCGGCCACACGCATCAAGCGCGTATTGTGGAATGATCCGGCCAGTGGCGTAATGCGGCATGCCGATGCAGGTTATCCGGCAGCGAAAGCGTGTGCGCGGAAATTTGGGTTGAATTTAGCGGCAATAGATAGCTGAATCCCATGTATTTAGCGGAATTTAGGTTGAATTACCTAATTAGGTATTTTTTGCTAAAAGTGCCTAATTAACCGGATGAGGTAGTAATGGGTTGTCATCTGTTCACTGGAATTTGGTTTTGAACAAGTTTATT
This sequence comes from Gammaproteobacteria bacterium, assembly GCA_965277715.1. Classification (GTDB taxonomy): domain Bacteria; phylum Pseudomonadota; class Gammaproteobacteria; order JBCCGL01; family JBCCGL01; genus JBCCGL01. Next base: position 2,174,261 of record OZ255836.1, on the reverse strand, counting down.
TCCTGGCAGATATGCTTAAGCATACACGCTGCTAATACGCGTCCTTTATCCTGGTTTGCCAGGGTTGCATCGCCATAAATTCCGCTGGGGGAGTAAGTACCCTGCCCCGGTGTTCGCGATAGATAGCCGTTTCCTTCCGTTCCATCGCACATTGCTTTATCCATCTGTACGGTTTCAGGGGCGATATGTAGCATCAGCGAGGTTTCGCGTTCGTCTGCATGGCTGCCATGTGACTGGCTGAATAATGTTTTTGGCAAATCAGCATAGGCCTCTGTGAGCCGCAGGAATTTCAATTTCAGGTTGTTTGTTGCAAGTTGTTGTGCCGCTGCAGTTAAGGGCTTTTCAGTGGAAACACCCGTGTTTAGTACATAAAAATTTTGCACACCAAATGCCGACAGGCTGTTACAAATATCCACAATCACATCACGCGCTGTCGATTCGCGTAAGCTAATGGAACCGGGGTATTCAACGAATGCCGGGTAAAAATGTGTGTTGACCAAAGGTGTAATCACTACAGGTAATCGCTGGCACACTTCGCGTGCCAGCCAGTTTGCGGTAATCGCATCGTTGCCCAGTGTCAGGTGTGGCCCGTGTTCTTTGGCGGCAGCGCCTAATGGAATCACCACCACGCGCTCGGGCGTCAACCAGCGCTCAGCCTCCTGCCAGGTTATCGACTCCAGAAAAACGCCCGCGTTTGTTGTCAACGCTGCAACACCTGCCGACCACACTGCGAGCGGGACTGCCAGCCCAAACGCTCCAGTTCCGGGGTAATATCCTGTTCATCGGCATAGCCAATGCACAAATAAGCATCCAGCTCCCAGGTATCGGGCACTTCAAGCGCGTTGGCGATTTCTTCAGGATCAACAATCGATACCCACCCAACACCTACCCCGCGTGCCCTGGCCAATAACCACAACCCCATGATCATGCACACACTGGAATAATGCAGCATCTCCGGCATGGTTTTACGCCCGAGGCCAGAGCCTTGTGCTGTGCTGGTGTCCGTAAATACAGCCAGATGTACGGGGGCATTTTTTAACCCTGCCAGTTTTAAACTGGCATAAAGCCTGGCTTGCTCACCCTGATAATCATTCAATGCCTGGTGGTTACACATTTCAAAATTGGCAACAACAGCCGCCCGCCGCCCGCCTTCATCGACCTTTACAAACCGCCACGGCTGGCTATTACCCACCGATGGTGACAGACAGGCTCTATCCAGCACTTCATCTAACACACCATCGGCCAATGGCGTCGTTTTGAAATGCCGCACATCGCGCCGCCAGACAAACAAATCGTCTAATTTATCGACAAACAGTGGATCAAAATCAGGGGACATCAACGCAGAAACGCCTCAGAGAAACCAGGCATTTTAATCGCTGACAGTGGAAATTTATAGCGTGTTAAAATATTAACACCGTCGCTTGAAACTAATAACTCATCAATTCAAAATTAACGGCGCACCAGTAAGAGAGTTCGGAATTCCCGCCCCTGCACTGGTGTCATTAGCCAACCCATCGTAGATTTTTACACCATGCCAGTCGTTAGCCATTTTTCGGCAACGATTAGCACGCATTACCTGCCAAAGCAATTTACAGCCCAGAAACAAACCTAAATGACCCCCCAGGACTGCTACTCTTTAATACCAGGCATCCTCCATTGAGGCTTTTCTTTCAGCGATAAACGCCAATAACGCCTGATCGACGTCTGGCGCAATGGCAGGTGCCTGGTACTCTGCCAACAGCTTGTTCCAGCGATGGTAAGCGCGTTGTTGCATGTCCTCGCCGCCATCATCTGTCCACTGTTCAAATGAGCGGGTATCGGCCAGTTCAGCGCGGTAATTAGCCGTTTTATAATTGCGCAGGGTATGGGCAACACCGAGAAAATTAGTCCCAACACCCGCTTCCAGGTACGCATCTGCCGCGAGTTGGTTGTCATCCAGGCTTAACCCTTCAACCATGCGGGCAATCGCGCCACAGTGATCCACGTCCATAACAAACTTTTCATAGCCAATGGTTAACCCCCCTTCCAACCAGCCCGCCGATTGAAAGATAAAATTGGCTCCCGCCATAATGGCAGGGTTCATTGTGTCGGTGGACTCCTGCATTGCCTGGGCATCCGCCAGCTTGGCGGCGGTGAGGTGGCCACCACAACGAAAAGGCAGCCCTAAACGTCGACATAACTGCGCGATGGCCAAACAGGCGAGAGTCGATTCAGGTGTGCCGAATGTGGGCGCGCCCGTTTTTAAATCCATGGTAGTCAGAAAGGCACCGTACACCACTGGCGCACCGGGGCGCACCAGTTGAGTCAGGGCGATACCCACCATGGCCTCTGCATGGGCTTGTGCAATCAATGCAGGCTGTGTCACCGGGCTCATGGCGCCGCCGAGAATAAAAGGGGAGATAACACTGCCCTGGTTTGCCGCTGCATAAGTGCGGAGCGCGCCGGTCATGGTGTCATCGTAAACCAAAGGTGAGTTGACGTTGATATTGCCCTGTATCACCAGATGGTCGCGCATAAAGTCCTCGCCAAAGACAATCCGGGCCATCGCCAGTGAATCCTCGGCACGTTCAGGGGCGGTAACTGACCCCATAAAGGGTTTGTCTGAATAACGCAGGTGGGCGTATACCATATCGAGGTGGCGCTTGTTGACCGCGACATCGACAGGCTCACAAACGGTGCCACTCTGATGGTGCAGCCAGGGGGTCATATACGTCAGCTTGATAAAGTTTTGGAAATCTTTCACTGTGCCATAGCGGCGCCCTGCTTTTATATCCGTCACAAAGGGGGAGCCATAGGCCGGTGCCAGGATCAGTTTATTACCGCCAAATTCGATATTGCGCGCCGGGTTGCGCGCATACATCACGTAGCTTTTGGGGGCGGTTTGGCACAGGTTGCGTGCCTGTCCCGGCTCAAAGCGAATGCGTTCACCGCTGACGCTGGCCCCCGCTGCCCTGAATAGGGCCAATGCAACCGGGTCACCGCGTATTTCGATGCCTATTTGCGCGAGTATCCAGTCTGCATGTTGTTCCAGCTTAACCAGTTCCTCTTCTTCGAGGAGATCGTAAGGCCGAATTTTTCGGGTTAGAAATGCCGGGGCCTCGGGGGTATCGGTTTGCTGTGCCGGATTGCCCCGTCGGCTGCGCTTGCGCTTTTTGGGCGTGATGTCAGGCATGTTGGGCGGGCGTGTTAAGCAGGCGCATATCAAGCGTGGGTTCGGGATTTTTGTGGGTCGAAAAAAGGTGTATTTTCAACCACGGCTGTGCCCTGGAATGCATCGCTACTCACATCGACAGGGGTGCCGGGTTTCGCCGCGTCTTTACTCAGGTGCACCAGTGCCAGGGATTTATTCAACCGGTGCGACCAGGCAGGGCTATTCACCACACCGACAGGCTCGCCATTGATTTGCAGTATTTCACCACCGGCCAGCGCGTCATTGTGGTGACAGGCAATACCCGCAGCGACGAAGCGTTCTTTACCCCGCGCTGCAAGCGCCTGGTCCCCGCCCCGGAAATCACCCTTGTCTGGGTTGATGGTAAAGCCAAGCCCCACTTCCCACGGGCTGTGTTCGTCTGTCATGTCGTAACCAAAAAATAGCAGGGCAGCTTCTATTCGCACTTTATCGAGTGCTGTAAAAGAACAGGGCATAACGCCCTCTGATGCACCGTGGCCGAGTATGTGATCCCATATATCGCAGACAACCGATGCATCGGCAAAAATCTCATAGCCGCGTTCACCCGAGTACCCCGTACGGGAGATACGGCAGGCATGGCCAAACAGTGTTGTCTGTTGGTGATGAAAATAGGCCAGTTGGGATAGGTCAATCGGTGTATGCGGGTCGAGCAATTGCAGCGCTTTAGGCCCCTGTAGTGAGATATCGTGCAAGCTATCATCCAGGGTTATGTCAACATTCAAACCCGCAGCAGATTCTTGCAGCCGCGCCATGCTATCCCCCGAACCGTGACAATGCATCCACTCGTTATTACCATTATTGGCGATAATGGCGTCATCACATACGGTGCCCTGCTCGGTGAGAATGGCGCCATAGGCCGATTTTCCGGGGTAAATCGCGGTCGTATCGCGGCTTATCACATGATCCACGACCTTGGCAGCGTCTGGCCCACGGACATAAACTTTCTTCAGGGGGGACATATCGAACAGGCCCGCCGATTCGCGAACGGCATCGTGTTCATCTTCAGGGTTGGTGTTATAGCTCCAGGCGGTTCCCATGCCATTCCAGTCTTCAAGGCCCGACCCAAGGGCGGTATGTCGTGATGCAAGTGCAGAGGTGCGGCTTAATTCTGTCATCGTTTTCCCCGGTTTATACTGTTGTAATGGCGTTTGATGCCCGTTTTTTGTTTACGCAAAAAGATCGTGGTTCACCGCCCTAGCATATCCCGCAATTTCCACACTGCCAACCCGGCGCGCACATAATGCCGCCGTAAGAATGCCAGTGGGATACGCGGTGTTTCACCGCGTACAATCGCCGGTAAATGCGCGGGTAATAATTGATCGCCAGATGTTTTCCCCGCCAACCACTTTGCCAGCTCGCGGCCTGTCCAGGTGGCGGTATTGACACCATTGCCGTGATAGCCAAAACCAAAATAGACGCTGCTGTCTTCTGGCATTCGCCCTATTGAGGGCCTAAATGATCGGGTAAAACACACCAGGCCACGCCACTGATGGGTGCATTCAATATGCTTAAACTGTGGCCAAAACGCGCCGATGGATTTTTGCAGATCCGCATATGTGTTTTGCGCACCTGCGGGGTCGCCAATATGATTGGCCCGCCCGCCGAGCATCAGGCGCCTGTCACTGAGTAAACGGTAGTAAAAATAGAGATTCGCCGAGTTAACCGTCGGGTTTTCAGTGCGCCAGCCCTGCGCCTTTAGCTCGTCATCGGTAATTGGCCGGGTGACGACAATGGCGCTTTGTAATGGCAGTGGCCTGGCGTACATTCCCTTGTGTAAATGCTCTGGCATAAACCCGTTGCCGGTGAGAATAACCCGTTTGGCGTGCAGCTCGCCGCTTGCTGTGGTCAGTACATGCGCCCCCGACACTTTGTGCCAGCCCACTACTTCACTGTGTGAGTGCAGGTATGCCCCGTGGCGTTCTGCGGCCACAGCCAGGCCCTGCGCAAATTTTAACGGGTGCAGGGCAAACGAAGGGCGTATAGCTATCGCGCCGTGCTGATGGGGTGAGGAGTAGGCTATCTCGCTGAATTCATCTTGTGAATGAACACGAACGTCTAATCCCAGTTGTGTTCTTTGTATTTCAGCGCTCTGCTTTAACGATCTGAAATGCGCAGGACTATCGGCCACAGTAAACTCACAGTCACCCTGTGGCAGGTAATCAATACCCTCTTCTTCGCCCAGGCGATGCACCAGTTCAATCGCCTCAACCTGGCTCTGATAATAACGCCGGGTTTCTTCAGCGCCATACCGTGAACACTGCCACTTGAGCGTGAGCTTGGTGCCACCAATACTGCAAAAACCACCGTTGCGACCGGATGCCCCCCAACCGAAGTGGCCTGCCTCCAGCACGCGGACATCTGTGCTGTAATCGCGTGCCAGGTGTAGCGCCGCAGAAAGCCCGGTGTAGCCGCCGCCGATAATGGCGACATCGCAGCTATGTGTACCTGCGAGTGCTGCGCCTTGCAGCTTGGGGGCGCTCGCTGTCGCCTCCCAATAAGAGGGTTGGGGCTGGCCAAACTGGTAGAGACTGGGGTGATAGAGTGTTTTGTGGGGTTTTGTCATAAGGTGATGATATCTAAGATTACGGAGGGGATATACCTTGTCAGTAATACGAGAGGGAATCAGTGTAAACAGCTAACTCTCCGCTGGTATCAATCAGGCTTTAACTTTAGACTCTGCCCAGCCCGTTGATATATTTGATGAAACAATTATGCAGTGCCTTTACTCTGCGATTGTGTGGGGTTTTATCATGCGTTTCAGTCAGCTATCTGAATCTTTCACCTATTTTATTGTGTATGAGAAGTAAGAGGATTTTAAATGTCTAATCTATCTGGAGTTGTATCGGGTATGAATATTACGGTTTTAGTGTTCGTGGTTTTTGCGCTGCTAATTGTTGTCAAGGGGGCGAAAATGGTGCCGCAGGGGTATAGCTGGACCGTTGAGCGTTTTGGTAAATACACAAAAACACTGAGCCCTGGCCTGCATTTGATTGTGCCGTTTATCGATCATATCGGCCACGAACAAAATATGATGGAGCTGGTGCTGGATGTGCCGCCCCAGGAAATCATTTCCAGTGATAATGCGCAGGTCACCACGGATGCCGTGTGCTTTTATCAGATCCTGGATCCCGTTAAAGCCTCGTATGAAATTAACGACTTGCACCGCGCCATGCAAAATCTGGTAATGACCAATATTCGCGCCGTGTTGGGTTCAATGGAGATTGATGAAATGTTGTCAAACCGGGATAAGATCAATAGCGCGTTGTTGATCAAAGTGGATGAAGCGACTGATCCCTGGGGCGTAAAAATAACGCGTGTGGAAATTCGCGATATTTCACCACCAAAAGACCTGGTCGATGCAATGGGGCGGCAAATGAAAGCGGAGCGCGAGAAACGCGCCTCGGTTTTGGAGGCAGAAGGCCAGAGGCAGGCGGCGATTCAAGTGGCGGAAGGTCAAAAACAATCCGCAATTTTACTGGCAGAGGGGCAACTGGAAGCCGCCAAGCGGGAGGCGGAGGGCCGGGAGCGACTGGCTGAAGCAGAAGCCAAGGCAACCAATATGGTTTCGGTTGCCATTCAAAGCGGTGATCCGCGTGCGATCAATTATTTTATTGCGCAAAAATACGTTGAAGCACTGGGTAAGTTGGCAGAGTCAGACAATAACAAAGTGATGATGATCCCGCTGGAAGCGAGCAGCGTGATTGGTTCAATTGCGGGCATTGCCGAGATTGTGCGGGATGCATCGGGCAGTGCAAAAGTGTAAAAACTGATTCAGGAGGTAGTGTTTATGGTCGATTTTTTTGGTGGTTTACAAGTGTGGCATTGGTTGATCTTAGGGCTGTTGTTACTGAGCTCGGAAATTTTGGGTGCGGGTGGCTTTTTAATCGGTGCCGGTGCCGCCGCGTTTTTGCAGGTGTTATTGCTGTTGGTCGCGCCGGATGTAAGCTGGCAGTATCAACTGACTCTGTTTGCCTTTAACGCCGTAATAATGACCATTATCTATTGGAAATTTCTGCGCAATTACAATCAAAAGACAGATAACCCGGCAATCAATGACCGGGCCACGCAGTTGATCGGGCGTGTCGTGGTGATTGAAGAAGATATAAACAGTACGCAACACCGCCTGCAAATTGGCGATACGTTTTGGCGGGTGCAATTGGATGCACCCATGACAGCCGGTTCGTCAGCCAAGGTGGTAGGGGCTGATGGTATGGTGTTGAAGTTGGAGTCAGTGGCAAGTTAATAGACCTGGTAATAGGTTTTATACAAACAACCGCTTAGCCGCTTAGATCCCTAATGATCGGCCCCAGCCCTTTTTTATGTTGAATAATTTCCTCTTTGCTCAAGCCGGTCAACTCGTAGGGCAGCACTAACCAGTCGTGCGTCGTGTGTAAGAAATAATCCGGCTCGCGCCCGGTTTTATTATTGGCCGGTTTGTACCACGGCACAGCGATGCGAATATCCTGTGGTACGTTGCGGCGCATTTTCTTTTCCAGACGCCTAATGACGGCCTGCACATTCAGCCCGGTGTTATAGACATCATCGACAATCAGAAGTGAATCGCTGGCATTCATGTTTTCCAGTAAATACTGGGTGCCGTGTACACGAATGGTCTCTTCATTTTCGATTAAGTGCTGATAAGATTCCGCGCCACGATACGACGTGCGCAGGGAAATATGGTCGGCGTCGATACCGAGGTGTTGCAGGCACTCCTGTACAACAATGCCAACGGCACTGCCGCCACGCCACAAGCCCACAATAAAGTTTGGCCGAAACCCTGACTCCACGATAGAAACGCCAAGCCGGTAGGCATCCAGCATTAAATCCTGCTCTTGAATAAATCGTTTTTGCACACTGGTTCCCGTTGCGGTTACTTTTAACCTAAATTCCGCAGTTGAATCTACTGCGAGCACCTTAGACGCCCTCGCTACAATTCAACTGCGGAATTTAGATTTAAGACTATACCGATTGCTCTCTAATCTCGGCTCCGGATTTTAAAAACAGCTTGCCCTCAGCGCCAGCCCTATGGCCTTTCAAGCGCATACCTGGACTGGAAGACACGCAATCAGGGCCGCTACCATTTGAATTTTGTCCCCACCTGAAGTCCAAAGATTTGATCTAAAGAAAATTCCTGTATCAAGGCGTCGACCTGTGCCTGCCCGTGCTCGCGATCGACATCGGCGAGGATCAGTCGCACAGAATTGCGGTTATAACCGCCGCCAAGATCAGCCTGTACGGCGAGAAGTTCTCTGGCTTTGTCTAGCGTCATTAAATCAATTCACTGTATTTTGGCAGGCGCATACCATACCGGATCGGATTGCCCGGTGCACGCGGTTGAGTGCGGGATATTTAATTTTACAAACCGACAGGAAGGTTGGAAACTAACACCTTCTTTATGTGGGTATCAGGTGGTGCAAGGTATCTGATATGCGTTGTTTTTCAGTGGTATGCCGTGAGGTGAATAATGAGTGCTTGTGTGGTTGAGTCGAACCTGGGAGGGCTGCATGAGCAGCTAAAAAAAGTTGTGCCACCGATTGATCAGTCGCAGACCCTGCCGCCCGGTTGTTACACCGATACCACTTTTTTTCAGCAGGAGATGAAAACCATTTTTCATGGCGCATGGATTGGTCTTGGCCGGGCAGACCGTTGGCCCGCTCCCGGTGATTACACGGCGATGGATATAGCCGGTGTGCCGACCATTGTTATTCGAGATCGATCCGGTGAGCTGCGCGCCTTCGCCAATAGCTGCCGTCATCGCGGTATGCAGTTGCTGGAAGGTGAGGGCAATACACCGTCGATCACCTGTCCTTACCACGCGTGGGTATACGCACCAGAGGGGCGCTTGATTGCTGCGCCGACCATGCAAAAAACGAGCGGTTTTGACAAAGCAGCGTCTGGTCTACACCCGTTCCGTATCGGCACGCGGGAGGGTTTTGTATTCCTGTGTATGGACGATAACGCCCCGACACTGGACGAGTGGCTGGGTGATTTTGCACAAATGCATGCCCCCTGGTCACTGGCTGACCTGGTGACGGCGCGCCGCACGGAATTTGAAGTGGCCTGTAACTGGAAATCGTATATTGAAGTGTTTAATGAGTACTACCACCTGCCGACAGTACACCCCGATTCGATTACCCACCTATACGACACACCAGACGATACCGACATTGTCAGCGGCAACTACACCACCCAGTTTGGCACCACACAGGGTACGGCTGCATTGCTTGATGATGCCAGGGATAAAACCCTGCCGCCAATCAAAACCCTCGATGGGCGCAATCGCCAGGGCACCCGCTACACCTGGACATATCCCAATATGACGTTTGCGGCAAGCATTGAATCCGTGTGGATGTTTGATGTTTACCCTATTGCGCCGGGTCGCAGCAGGGTGGGCATGACCATTTGCTTTACCCCGGAAGCCATGCAACTGCCTGATTATGAAGCGCGTGCAAAAAAATACTTTGAGCGGTTTGATACGGCAATTGGCGAAGATTTGCCTGTATTGGAAAAACAATATACCGGGCTCAATTCACCGTTTGCCAAGCCGGGGCGTTTCTCCTGCCTGGAGCCGAGTGTGGCGAATTTTGCCTGTTGGTATGCGCAGCAGATGAATGACCAATAATCCGGTCTTTTTTCGGTGCGCTCAATAGAGAGATTACGGTGGTTTTTAAGCGCAACTACTCCATATATTTAGAGCGTTCGTGGTCGCTTGATATGCCGCAAGAGGGTAAAGCGCACAATGCATCGCCAAGCTTTATGTCGCCACTTTCGAGCACGCGTGCCGTAATCCCGCCGTGGCCACGCACTGCGTTGTAACCACCGGTTCCCAGCATGCGTTCCATTTTGCTGCACGGATGGCACAACCCCGTCATCTCTAACACGGCGCTACCAAGGCGAAACGTCTTATTTTTCAATGCCAGTAAATTGATGCCCGATACAGCGATATTGCGGCGTAGAATGGCTGGGTCAACATCCCTATCGCCTAAGTACGCTGCGATAACGGCAAGGTGCTCGTATTGTATTATTGTTACCTGCCGGGGGCTTTCAGCGCGGCCGGAAAACCGATCTCCCTGTAACCCTTTTCCGGCAATTGCGTGGATTGACCCAGGTTCCAGCATTGCCTCACCGCGAGCCGGGCGAATGCCAATCCATTCAACGCACCCAGCACGGGGTAGGGTATCCATCAGATTTTTCAACGAGTAAGCTTGCGGCATAATCTCCACATCTCAGCCTCTGATATTGGGTTTGGAATAGATACGCAGGCCATCACTCAGGCTATCACTCAGGCCAGGATATTTTATTATGACAAACAAAAACACCGATATGCCTGTCTGGGAGCAAACAGGTGTTCGTGCACTATTATCCTCTGAGGAAATTAAAGCAATCAACCAGCGTAGCGATGCGCCGGGAATCGTCTTTTTTTTGGGACACCTGAGCGCAATGCTCGTGTCCGGGTATCTCTTCTCTCTGTCGATGGGATCAATCTGGGCGGTGTTATTTTGCTTTCTGCACGGGGTTATTATCGTTTACTGGTTTCAGCCGTTTCACGAGTGTGCACATAAAACACCGTTTAAAACGGCGTGGATAAACTCAACAGTCTACTGGTTTAGCGCATTGATTTCACTTTTGGAGCCGACGCATTTTTATTGCGAGCATATGCAACACCACCGCTATACCCAGCAACCGGACGTCGATCCAGAGCGGATACCCCAGGCAGACAATCGCTGGGGTTACCTGTTTTATCTGACCGCGCTACCGTATTTCTTTTATCAGCTAAACGGTTTGTTCAGCCATTTTTTTGGGTGTATCAGCGTATTCGAGAAAGCGTTTATCCCGGCACACAAACGCGCCCAGGTAGTCTTTGAAGCGCGGGTTATTGTGGCAATTTACATTGCATTGATTGTTGTATCCTGCGTATATCAATCGTGGTTTCTGGCTGTTTACTGGCTATTACCGCGTGTGGTAGGCGAGCCGTTTATGCGCATGATACGGTTGACTGAACACCAGGGTTGCCCGCTGGTGCCGAATTTGTTTCGCAACACCCGCAGTGTCATTGCCTGGGCACCGTTAAAGTACCTTGGCTGGTATGCCTGCTACCATGCAGAGCACCATCTCTCACCCAATACCCCGTTTCATGCCGTGGTGAAATTACATAAAAAAATGGCCGGAAAAATTGAACACCTTGAAAATAGTTACTTGAAAACCCATCGGGGTATTTTTGCTGACTTGCGGGCTGACAGGTTGCCATATACAGAGTGACCAACAAAATAATGAACCGTGGTCGGGAGCGTAAGACGATTTTTCATAGCGAGGTTTACAACCAAGCGTTTCTGGCCACATTGACCGAAGCCGCAGGGCCTTTTCACGCTTATCAAGTCACCCGTCAAAAAGATGCTTTTTTATGCGCCGCATTAGGCACACGCATTAACCGTATGGCTGCAAAGCTTACCGTTCTCGCGTATGGCAGACAGGATAATAGCCAACGCACCCTCTGCCGGTGGTGGTGGTCAAGGAGAAGGGTCGATATTAGGGGGTGTGGGGCGTTAACAACAGGGGAGGATTATAGAAAGTTGTTGTAAAGCCGGACGCGCTGCACAGTAGCAGACAAAAAGAGCGTCGCACCGGGTACGCAGTTACCCTGATGAGGTACGGTCGGGGTTTGTGGTTGTTGATGGAGAGATGTAGGGATTTTAGGCTACCGGGGTTACTTCCCCAGGCACCTCCTCATCCCTTCGGGTGTGAATGTTGTCGTTATATGTGCGAAAACGCGATAAGTCGGTTCGTTGTCCGGGCATACTCTAAACCCCATTCAATACAATACTGTGAGCAATCCACTGTTCGGTTCTGCCAATGCCAAATAAATCCCCCATCCGCCTGGCTACTGATGTTGGCGGCACGTTTACCGATGTCGTTTTGGAAACCGGGGAGGGCTTTACCACGGCTAAAGTTGCCACGAATACGCAATTCCCGGAGCAGGGCATTCTCGCGGGGGTGCGCGCAGTGTTGCAAAAAGCCGCATTACCTGCCGCTGAGGTCGATACTTTTATCCACGGCACGACGTTGGCCACCAATGCACTGATTGAACGCAAGGGGGCAAAGACAGCCCTGATTACCACGGAGGGTTTTCGCGATAGCCTGGAAATCGCCTACGAAAACCGTTTCGATCAGTACGATTTGATGATTGAAAAACCGCAACCACTGATACCGCGCCACCTGCGTTTCACCGTGCCCGAGCGGATGGATGTGCGCGGCAATGTGCTGTGTGAACTCGACTGCGAGGCGGTTAAAGCGCTTGTTCCGGTGTTACAGGATAACCATATCGACGCACTCGCCATTGGCTTACTGCACAGCTACGCCAACCCAGCGCATGAACAGCGCATCCGCACGCTGTTAATTGAGCAGGGCTGCCAGGCTGAAATCAGCCTGTCATCTGAGGTGTGCCCCGAGGTGCGCGAGTATGAGCGATTGATGACCACGGCCTGCAACGCCTATGTGCAGCCGATAATGGCGCGTTACTTAAAGGCATTGCAGGCGGCACTGGTAGACAATGGATTTAATTGCCCGTTGTTTTTGATGACCTCCGGGGGTGGCATGACGACCCTGGACGCGGCGGTTCGCACACCTATCCGCCTGGTCGAATCCGGCCCTAGTGGGGGCGCTGTGCTGGCCAGTGGTATCGCTGCCAAAGCGCAGGAGCGCCAGGTGTTGTCCTTTGATATGGGGGGCACTACCGCCAAAATCTGCCTGATCGATGACTATCAACCCCAGACGGCGCGCAATTTTGAAATTGCCCGTGCAGCGCGTTTCCAAAAGGGTAGCGGTATGCCGGTGCGTATCCCGGTGGTGGAGATGATTGAAATTGGCGCAGGCGGTGGTTCCATTGCCCATATCGACAGCCTGGGCCGCCTGGCGATTGGCCCGGAGAGCGCGGGTGCTGCGCCGGGGCCAGCGTGTTATCAACGCGGTGGCGGGCGCGCCACGGTAACCGATGCCGATGTACTGCTGGGCAAAATTGACCCGGGCAGCTTTGCCGAGGGCCGTATGCCACTCAGTGACGCCGCCGCTGGTGCGAGTATCAGTACCGATATTGCCACACCACTGAAGATACCAGCGCACCAAGCGGCACTGGGTATCAGTGAGATGGTCGAGGAGAATATGGCCAACGCAGCGCGCATTCACAGCGTTGAGCACGGCAGTGATTTAACCCGGTGCACGATGATTGCCTTCGGCGGTGCCGGGCCGTTGCACGCGGCGCGCCTGGCAGACAAGCTGAATATCCGCCGGGTGATTGTGCCGGATAATTCCGGGGTCGGCTCGGCGGTAGGGTTTTTGTGGGCGCCGATGGCCTACGAGGTGGTACGCAGTCGGTACATGACGCTCGGCAGCTTTGACGCCGATGAGGCCAACCGGCTCTTGACGCAGCTCGCCGACGAGGCGTTTGGCATTGTGCGCAGCGGTGCCCTGCAGGCACAGTTAGTGGAAACGCGCACGGCCTACATGCGCTATATCGGCCAGGGTCACGAAATCGAAGTGCCGCTCCCCAGCCGCGCCTTAACCGCTGAGGACAGCGCGTTGATTCAATCCCGTTATGAAACGCACTACAGCCGTCTGTACGGGCGCACCATTCCACAGCGCGATATTGAAATTCTCTCCTGGTCACTGGTGGTTTCCAGTGGCGATACACTGCAGGCAGGGCAGTCGGTCGCACCGCCAACATACCAGGCTGAGACTCACGTGCGGCGCACCATTTTCCGACCGGACAATAAGTCCCACGAGTCAATCCCGGTTTACTGGCGACAGGATTTATCCCCCGGTGCCAGCTTTGACGGCCCGGCGCTGGTGGCTGAGGCGCAAACCACCACGTTCGTTACGGCGGATTACCGGGCGCATATCGATGCCCACTTCAACCTCGTTCTTGATAGGGTGTCGAAACTCGACAGGTACGATAATGACTGAACACAGCTTAGCTCACACCCCCATGTCCGCAATCGACAGCCAGATTCTCTGGAATCGCCTGCTGGCTATTGTTGAAGAGCAGGCGCAAACGCTGATGCGCACCGCGTTTAACCCGATTGTGCGTGAATCCGGTGACTTATCGGCGGGTATCTTTGATATTAACGGTAGGATGATCGCGCAGGCGGTGACCGGCACACCGGGGCATGTCAACACCATGGCCGAATCGGTTGCGCACTTTCTTGACCACTACCCGCTGGAGGCCATGCACCCGGAGGATATCTATCTCACCAATGACCCCTGGAAAGCCGCCGGGCACCTGAATGACTTTATGCTGGTGCGGCCATGCTTTCATCATCAGCAACTGGTGGGCTTCACTTCCTGCACCAGCCACCTCGCCGATATTGGCGGCCTGGGTTTTGGGCCGGATGGCACCGATGTGCTCGACGAAGGGCTGTATGTACCGATCATCAAGCTGATCGACGCGGGCAGCCTGGACCAGACATTTATGGCAATCTTAAAAGCCAATTCGCGGGTGCCCATCGAAGTCGAGGGGGATATTTACGCACTGATCGCCTGCGCCGAATGCGGCAGTGTGCGCCTGTCTGAGTGCATGGCCGATTTTGACCTCGACAATATTCAGGCGATTGCCGACTACATTATCGACACCTCACAGCGCAGCACAGAGGAAAAGATCCGCGCATTGCCCAATGGGGCGTATCGCAACAGTATGCGGGTCGATGGCTACGATCAGCCGCTCGACCTGGTGGCTACACTCACCATTGCCGATGACCATGTTGGCGTCGATTTTACCGGCACCTCCGGCCTGTCCCGCTACGGCATCAACTGCCCGCTGAACTACGCCAGTGCCTACACCTGCTTCGCATTGAAATGCGCGCTGGCCCCCGATGTGCCAAATAATCACGGCGCCCTGCAACCGTTGCGTGTTAGCGCCCCTGAAAACAGCATCCTCAATGCCAAATACCCTGTGCCGGTCGCGATGCGCCATGTGGTCGGGCAGTTGCTGCCCGACGTGGTATTTGGTTGTTTACACCAGGCTATTCCCGGAAAAATACCCGCCGAAGGCACCTGCTGCCTATGGGATTTACCGTTGCGTGGGGGGTATTCCCTGGATACCGGTCTGAGTGGCGGCCAAAGTAGCGACAAGAGCGGCACACAATTCGCGACCGAACTGGTACACAACGGCGGTACCGGTGCGCGCCCGAATAAAGACGGCCTGTCTGCCACAGCCTACCCCAGCGGCGTAATGGGATCGCTGGTGGAAATTACCGAGAGCGTTTCCCCCCTGATTATCTGGCGGCGTGAATACCGTGAAGACTCCGCCGGTGCGGGCAGGCAGCGCGGTGGTTTGGGGCAGGTGCTGGAACTATCCAGCAGCGAATCGGCACCTGTTTCACTATTTGCCTCGCTCGACCGTATCCACCACCCGGCGCGTGGTCGCGAGGGCGGGTGCGACGGCGCAACCGGCTCACTAACCCTGACCTCAGGGGCTAAGCTGCGGGCAAAGGGCGAGCAAATTATCCCAGCCGGTGAACGGCTGACAGTATTGACACCGGGCGGTGCGGGTTTTGGTGACCCTCTACAGCGCGATGTACAGTGTGTCGCCGACGATCTGCGTGATGGCCTGATCAGTGCTGAACGGGCGGTCGATGATTACGGCATTGTATTAACAGCCGATGGCAAGGTTGACTTTGCCGCAACACAATTGCACCGCCAATCCTTGCAGGCAATGCGCTGATGGACTTTAAACCCAACCCCGCCATCGCTGCACTGGCACCCTATACGCTGGCCAACCTGGAAACCCCCGACGGTGTGCCACTCACCTCGCTGGCACAAAACGAACACGTTTTTCCGCCCGGTAGCGCGGTTATAGAGGCTGCCCGCTCGGCCACCGCCAACGCACACCTATACCCAGACCCGGACTGGACTGAACTGCGCCAAACCATCGCCGCCGTGCACGCCATCGAGGCCGACGGCATTCTCTGCGGTGCTGGTTCAATGGCGCTGATAGCGGCATTGGCGCAAGCGTATCTGGCGCCGGGTGAGCGGGTACTGGTGACAGAATACGGCTACCTTTTTGTGCGCACGGCAACACAGATGGTCGGTGCAAGCCTGGATGTTGCCGCAGAAAAGGATTTTTGCGTGGATATCGATTCAGTGTTGGCGTCGGTGCGCGCTGAAACAAAGTTACTGTTTCTCGTTAACCCAGGTAACCCCACGGGCACATTGCTCGCCAATACAGAAATTCGACGCCTGCGCAAGGCGCTACCGGATCACATATTACTGGTGGTGGATGAAGCCTATGCAGAGTTTACCGACCCGCTGGACAATCCCCCGCTGTTTGATTTAGTGGCGCGTGGCGATACTGTTGTATTGCGCACTTTCTCAAAAATTTATGGCCTGGCGGGGTTGCGGGTAGGGTGGGGTTACTTCCCGGTGGCAATCCGTGACACGCTGCGCAAAGTCATCAACCCCAATAACATCTCCGCGCCCTCGCAAGCGGCTGCCGTGGTGGCGATGCGTGATCAGGCGACAATGCAGACAGCACGCGAGGTGATCGGGCAGCGGCGCGATGCGTTTGCGGCCGGTGTACGTCGCCTATCGCTTGAAGTGCCGGTCAGTCACACCAACTTTGTACTGATCCGGTTTGCCTCGCCCAAAGCGGCTGAGGCGGCATTCGCGCATTTGCGCACGCAGGGCATTATCGTGCGCGGCATGAGGGGGTATGGTCTGGCGGATTGTCTGCGCATCACCATCGGCACCGAGCGGCAAATGACGGATACCCTGGCGGCACTCTCTGCTTGATAAACACACTATGATAAAACCAACACGAGGCCGGGCGCGGCTCGGCCTGTTAGTCCCCTTTAGCAACACCAACCTTGAAGCTGACATGGTGATGCTATGCCCGCCGGGGGTCAGCCTGCACGCCACCCGGCTGGGTGGGTACGATCTCGATGAGGTGCCCGATGAAGTGCAAATGGCCGGGCTGGGCGAGAGCGATATGGATGAAAGCCTGCGTTTACTGGCGGGCGCCCGGCCCGATGTGTTGATATACGGCTGCACCTCGGCGACGCTGACACACGGCCCGGCGTTTGACCGGGCGCTGACACACAAAGCGCAAACCCAGTGGCATATACCCATGGTAACCGCCGCCGGTGCATTGGTGCAGGCACTGCAAACCCTCGGTGTTGAGCGCATCGCCTTCACTTCCCCGTATGTCGCGGCAATCAATTCCGCCGCCATCGATTTTTTAGCGCAGTTCGGATTTCAAACAGTGTCGCAGAGTGAAGTGAGTGGTGCACTCGGGAATTATGGGCAGGGCGAGCTGACACCGCAGGCGGTGTGTGAACTCGCCCGCCAGGCCGACAGTGAACAGGCACAGGCGGTCGTGTTGTCGTGTACCGATATGCGCGCTGCAGAAGTGGTTGAAACACTCGAAGCCGAGCTGGGCAAGCCGGTGGTAACATCGAATCAGGCGATTTTATTTGCGGCGCTTGCGCATACAGCGGTATCGCCAAGTGAGGTGTGTTGTGGTCGGTTGTTTGCTCGTGGTATATGCGCTGGAACTACTTAGACCCCATGTATTAACTTGCCCATAAGTCAATACATGATGTCTGACGTATTAGCCAATAATTGTTCCAGAAAAAAGCGCTCTGGAACAATTAGTTGCAAGTTAATACATATCAGGAACGTGCACGAAATAACTTCCGGGGTTTGCAAATGTATCGATTTACCTTATAGCTGAGTTGGCTTGAGTGTGTTATTCACACATAGCGCATTATTTAACAGATTCTTCCCCGGTTTGTGTGAGGCTATAGTATTTCATCCCCTTTTGCTATTGAGAGACTCCGGTGCTATCGAGCCTTGAAGAACACTACAGCCAGCTCCTGGGCCTGATAGATGACTGGTCAGTGGTGTCAGTTGATTTAGACCCTTCAGGGTTAAAAGTATCCATTTCGTTGGCGTTTAGCGGCAACCACGGCCCTTGCTCGCACTGTGGCGAAGTGAGTCCGTTCTATGATCACCGTTCACAAGAGCGATCCTGGAGACACTTGGATACTATGCAGTTTGAAACGCGCCTACACAGTCGCATTCCCCGAGTAAATTGTCTGGAGCATGGTGTTAAAAGTATGGCGTTACCCTGGGCAAGCAAGCGCAGTCGTTTTACGTTGTTGTTTGAATTATTTTCTATCAGGGTGTTGCAAGCCTCACGTAGCGTCGAAGAGGCGCGTAAGTTACTGGGGCTTAGCTGGAACGCGGTGGAAACTATCAAAGCCCGCGCTGTCGAACGGGGACTTTCGCGTCGGGAATTGGTGACAATTGATAGGTGGCCTGCGTTCATTAATGCCGTTGAGGTAAAACTGTCAGACAGTGCGATTGTTCACGACCGTTTTCATATTAGCCAACACCTGAATAAGGCGGTGGATCAGGTCCGTCGTGATGAACATAGAGACCTTTTGTCACAGGGCGATACCCGGTTGAAAAAGAGTCGTTATCACTGGTTAAAAAACGAAGAAAATTTGTCTGACAAAGCAGCCGAGCACTTTGAATCACTCAAGCATGATCAGTTATTGACAGCCCGAGCCTGGGCGATAAAAGAACTGTTTCGTGATTTTGGACGTATAAGACAGCGGGTTGGGCAAAGCGTTTCTTTGACGAGTGGTATTCATGGGCAATTCGGTGCCGATTGGACAGCATAAAGAAAGTGGCCAAGATGATAAAAACGCACATGCCGAACATATTGACATGGTTTAAGCACACAATAAGTAATGCCGTGTCAGAGGGTTTGAATTCAAAAATTCAGACAGTCAAATCGAATGCAAGAGGATTTCGTTCGTTTGAAAGTTACCGGCGGAGTATTTTGTTTTATTGCGGAAAGCTGGATATGGAACCAGTGGCTTCACAATAATCGGGGAAGAACCAGCTTATAAAATCACTCTGAAAACTCATAGGTGCTATAGCCTGTTCCAAATTGAGGAAATAGTCCCCCAATCTATTGATATGGCTGGTTCTATACGGTGCCAATCCAGCTACTAACTTATCGGTAATCGCCTACATGGTATTGTAGGCGCTGAGGGCTAGATGACCCTCAGTTACCCAGTCAGTGGTTTCATACAACCAGTATATTATACTTTGGCAGCAATTGCTTTAGCGTGTAATTACGATGATAAATAGCAGCCTGATGAAATTTATAAACATTTGTATTTATCATGTCATGTGAATTTTCACAATATTCAAAATCTTCTTTCTGTTGCTCCCATAAATATGGAGAGTAATCTAAGGCTTCGTCATCAGATGGTTTAAACAAATCACCACTATTGATAGCCTGCTTCCATGCGTTAATCCTTCCTTCCTTATTAGCTTCTAAACTTAAAATATTGCTTACCTTATCTTTGATTGAAGAAAACTCAACAGGATTAACTAACCTATCAGATTGTTTTGCATAACAGGTAAATGCTTTATGAATTTTTTCACAGCCCTCTAAGAAGGTTTCATGATTGTTTCTCCATCCTGAATCTTTACCATCTTTTTTATAAATGAACTTCCATTTCAAAAATGGCCTATCAGGATAAGTTCCTACAGCACCATGACCTAATGCACCAGTTGCAGAACTTGCTCCTTTACTTGCAAAATTTCTAAAATTATTAATGAAAAATTTTGGCGAATATTTTGATAAAAATCCTATATACTTACCCATAATGTAAGCTTTAACCTTTTCATCTTCTACATCGAATTTAAAAGATTTACCATCTACTTTATTTCCTCTTGAACTCACGCCAGAAAATCCATAATGAGAAAAAGTATCTGCATAGACATGAGCCATTATCCCCATTAGTTCTAAACTATACTCATCTTTCACCGAAACAGAATGACGAATATGGTTTTTGACCATTTCTCGCGCCAAATTACTATCCTTACGGCACTTTAACTTATCGGAAAGGGTGTTTCCTTCGCCACCAGGAAAGAAGTGAAATGGCACCCATACCTTGCGTTGTTCGATGTGATCAGATGCCGCATTTTTAATTGCTTCAATGTTTGTGTGTGCAGTTGCTGTTGTCTCAAACATGCCTCCATCTTCATGTACTTCACTGTCATTAGCTGTAGAGTCATCAACATATTGAGCGGCATAAGCAATTACTTCTGCGTTGTGAACTTCTAATCCCGCAGCTCTTGCCAAAGCGTAAGTACCGTAATAGTGCATATCTTCTTGCATATTTTTCCTCGTTTTAATAATAAAAAAACAATAGCTAAGTATAGTTATGTTCTGACAAAATAATCTAATGATTTTAAAATAAAGGTAGTGTCACCAGACAACCATTTAATGACACACATTCGGCATACAACATTTACTGTTGAATTCCTCTAGAAGTTATAGCATAAATCCTGAAGATATCAACCTGATGTGTCAACACTTTATCGGACACATGTTTAAGCGATCTTTTTAGGCAGTTCATAATCCACGGGTGACAAATAGCCATTAGCGGAATGTAATCGCTGGCGATTGTAAAAAACCTCAATATATTCAAAAATAGCTTGTCTGACCTCCTCTCGGGTTGACCAGCTTTGCTGGTAAATTAATGCTGTTTTCAGTGTGTGGGAAAAGCTTTCTGCAACACTATTGACGTTCCTATGTCAATCATCAGTGCTCCAAAATTCCTGGCTGTCGAGGTTTTAAATGTCTCACTAAGCTATCCAGAATAGTTCTAAAGGACTTTCTTGTCATTATTGTATTTTGCAGAGAGCGGATGCAGTAAAACGCATTGGACTGTTCAGCGCATTCAGGTTTGACGACCAGGCTTTTCTTTCGGTGAAATCACTTTTACTATTGTTGAATGATTTTTCTATCGTCCAACGCTTGTAAATGCGCTATGTGTTAATGACACACCCAGCCAACTCAGCTATAAGGTAAGTCGATACATTTGCAAACCCCGGAAGTTATTTCGTGCACGTTCCTGATATGTATTAACTTGCAACTAATTGTTCCAGAACGCTTTTTTTCTGGAACAATTATTGGCTAATACATCAGACATCATGTATTGACTTATGTGCAAGTTAATACATGGGGTCTAATTGCAACTACTTTTCGTCGTTATGTGCCTGCTTGATAACCGCCTTACTTATCTTCACAGCTACGGCAGTAACACCGTAGAACCCGTGGTCACCCGCGCCTCAAGATCCCGGTGCGCCTGTGCAGTGTCTGCCAATGAATAGGTCTGGTTGACAGCAATTTTCACAATACCCCTGCCGACCACATCAAATAAACGATTCGCCCCCTCTTCCAACAGCTCACGCGTCGCGGTGTGTGTTGCCAGTGTTGGGCGGGTGACATACAGCGAACCTTTGGGGGCCAGGATGCCGGGGTTGAACGCTTCAACCGGCCCAGAGGCGTTGCCGTAGGTCACTAACACACCAAAGGGGCGCAGCGAATCGAGCGAGGCTTCAAAGGTTGACTGGCCAATCGAATCATAGGAGACCGCTACCCCTTCGCCGTTGGTTATCTCGCGCACCCGTTCGGCGATATTTTCATCGCGGTAGAGAATGGTGTGATCAGCCCCATTAGCCCGTGCCAACGCCGCCTTTTCTGCGGAGCCGACACAGGCGATTACCGTTGCGCCGAGGTGTTTGGCCCACTGGCACAAAATCAGGCCAACACCACCAGCGGCGGCCAATACCAGAATTGTATCCCCGGCTTTAACGGGGTAAGAACGGTATAAGAGGTAGTGTGCGGTTAAGCCTTTTAACATCATCGCGGCCGCGGTCTGGTCGTCGATGCTATCGGGCAGTTTTAACAGTTTTTCAGCCGCTACCAGGCGGGATTCTGCGTAAGCGCCCGGCACCATACAATAAGCCACACGATCCCCTACCGATACAGTATCAACCGCTTCACCAAGCGCTTCGACAACCCCCGCCGCCTCCATGCCCAGCACCGCAGGAAACTGTGACAGTGGGTATAAACCCGAGCGCATATACACATCGATAAAATTTAACCCAATAGCCGTTTGCCGCACGCGCACCTGGCCTTTTTCCGGCGCTGCAACGCTGATTTCATCCCAACTGAGTTGTTCGGCGTCGCCGGTTTCGTGGATGCGAATAGCGTGTGTCATAGCGGGATCCTGTTTAGATGAGAAGGGGGTTTGTTGCGTCGAATTATCCCCCGATAAACGTAAAATTTCTAGCGAGTATACTGCCAATCGCGCTGACTCCCGTGTAAAATCGCCTGCGCGTTTAAAAGCGCATATGCTTAACTCTTACGCTTCCCTTCTCATTTTGGTAAACACGATGTTAGAAAAAATCTCCGCTGCACCCGCCGACCCTATTCTGGGCCTCAACGATGAATTCAACAGCGATTCACGCACGCAAAAAATTAATCTGGGTGTAGGTGTTTATAAAGATGAGACGGGTAATACGCCGGTATTGACCTCGGTAAAGAAGGCCGAGGCTGTGCTGCTGGAAAAGGAAAACAGCAAATCGTATTTGAGTATTCCGGGCACGGCAGATTATGCGCTGGCTGTGCAGAAATTGTTGTTTGGCGAGGCATCACCTCTTATTGCTGAGAAACGCGCACAAACGGCCCATGCACCGGGCGGCACGGGTGCACTGCGCATCGCCGTGGAATTAATTAAGCGCCAGTTGGGCGATGTGACGGTATGGGTTAGCGACCCTACCTGGGCAAACCATATGGGGATCTTTGCCGCTGCCGGTCTCGCTACGGCGCGCTATCAATACTACGATGCCGATGCCAAAGATATTGACTTTGCCGCCGCGCTGGCCGATCTGGCCCATGCAAAAGCGGGGGATGTCGTGTTAGTACACGGTTGTTGCCACAACCCGACAGGCATCGACCCGGATGCAGAACAATGGCTACAGTTAGCGAAGTTGTGCGCAGATAAGGGCTTGTTACCGCTGTTTGATTTTGCCTATCAAGGGTTTGCCAATGGCCTGGAGGAAGATGCTCAGGGCCTGCGCATTTTCACCCAACACTGTGATGAAATACTGGTTGCCAGCTCGTTCTCAAAGAACTTTGGTATTTACAGTGAACGCACGGGGGCGATGACACTGGTCGCCAAAACCGCCGATGTGGCCACCACGGCCTTTAGCCAGTTAAAAAGCATTATTCGGGTGATTTATTCCAACCCGCCTGCACACGGCAGCGCCGTAGTGACACATATTCTTAATGACGCCACATTGCGCGCCGAGTGGGAGAGTGAGCTGACCACCATGCGCGAGCGTATTCGCACCATGCGCCACTTGTTTGTCGCCACCTTGAAAGCCAAGGGCGTCAGCACTGATTTTAGTTTTATCGAACGGCAAAACGGCATGTTTTCATTTTCGGGTCTGAACAAACAACAGGTATTGAAAATGCGCGAACAACACGCGGTATACGCGGTGGATTCGGGGCGTTTTAATGTCGCAGCGATGACCGAGGCCAATATGGAGGCTTTGTGTGAAGCCGTCGCCCGTGTTGTCGAGTCGTAAAATCTACAAGTGAAAGGGCAGGCCAAGGTGTCTTGTATATTGATTGCCAGTTACTTATGTCTGTACAAGCATTAAGTAGCAAGGCAGGATGAAGGTGGAGTGTGCCTGAGGTCTTGAGCCTGTAGGGCAGAATATTCCCCTGCCGATCACCGAAATCGAGAAAACTTCGAAGGTGTCTTTTTTCACGAGGGCTTAGCGAGATTAAAGAACTATTACTGGGGAAAGGGGTAATATGATAGATCTGCATACACACCTTGATTTATACCCAAACGCGCTCGATATCCTTGCCCGGGTCAATAAAGAGAACCATATTCATTCGAGAGGTGCAGCTTCCAAGATATTGTCGGTCATCAAAAAGTATCCGGGTTGTGGCACACCAATTCTTCACTGGTTTTCCGGATCGATTGCCGAATTGAAAGAAGCCATCGAAATGAGGTGTTACTTCAGTGTCAATTCACTGATGCTAAAAAGCAAAAAAGGAAAAGACCTGACTTATAGAATCCCTTCCGAATTGGTGTTGCCGGAATCCGACGGACCTTTTGCCACTCTGAATGGCAAACCTATCATGCCTTGGGAAGCAATGGACGTATGCTCTGCCTTGAGTGATATATGGAATGTCTCTCGCAACGAAGCTGAACAGATGATTTTGAACAATTGTAAAAAGATAACAGATATCTAATTGGAGCTGATTTATGGCTGGTGAATATGAAAAAGCAATTAGCATCAAGGAAGCGATTGATGCGATAAATAACCGGGACTACCTATTGCCAGCCATTCAGCGAAAGTTTGTTTGGAGCAGTCATCAGATCTGCGTTTTGTTCGATTCGATCATGCGCGGATATCCTATCAACATGTTCATGATGTGGGAAATCAAAAGCGACCACATCAAAAACGAATATAAATTTTATGAGTTTTTGAAGTATTACTGTCAGAGGTTCAATGAAGAGAATCCATACGTAAAGACCAGCGCCAGCTTCAAAGATTTCAAAGCTATAATCGATGGCCAGCAAAGGCTGACGTCCTTGTACATAGGTTTGTGCAGTACATATGCATATAAGCGGCCTCGGGTTTGGTGGCCAGGTACCATGGATGAAAACATACTGCCGCCGAGAAAGCTGTATCTCGATCTCAAGCAGCCAGTGATTTCAGACGATGATGATTCGCTAATGAAATACAATTTCCGGTTCCTGACAGAAAAACAATATCAGGATTCATTGGCTGAACCAAAAGAGCATCACTGGTTCTGTTTGCACAAGATTTTAGAATTTCCACAGGTTGATGGAGGGAGTCAGATATTGAACAAAGTCGTAAAACCCTTTCTTGACTCTGTTGGCTTATCCGATAACGAATTTGCTCAAGAGACCCTCTCTCAGCTCTACGATGTGATCAGGGCGCAGAAGATTATCCATTATTTCAATGAAACCAGTCAGGAGATTGATCACGTACTCGATGTCTTTATTCGAACCAATAGCGGTGGAACCAAGCTGGAGTTTTCAGACTTACTGATGTCGATCGCTGTAGCAAACTGGGATGGGGATTTTCGTCAAGAGCTCGATAATTTGACAAACCATATCCATCAAAGCATTGACATGGGATTTTATATTGAGCGGGATTGGATTCTAAAAACCTGCCTAATGCTTACTGATGCGGATGTCCGCTTCAAGGTCAAAAATTTCAAGGCTGAGCAGGTGAAGAAAATTCAGTCCGAGTGGCAATCCATAAAAGACTGTATCAAGGCCACTTTCCTTCTTGTGCGTCGGCTTGGCATCAATCCACAGTCGTTGACATCCAAAAATGCCGTGATTCCTATTTGCTATTACTTGTACAAACAAAACGAGGGCGGTCGGCCTTTATACCGCGACATCAATAACTTGGCCAAGTGCCATGAGCAACGGTCGAAGATTAGCCAATGGTTTTACATGGCATTGCTCAAAGGAGTTTTTGGCGGGCAAGCGGATTCAATTCTGATAAGCATGCGCGACGTTTTACGGGATAACATTCAAAAAACAGCATTTCCTTTAGAAGCTATCATCGAGCGGTATAAAGCCACCAACAAGGATCTTCGTTTCGATGATGACTATATTGAAAGTCTGCTGGACATTCAGCATGGAGAGGGGCGTTGCCGAGCACTCTTGCACCTTCTTTTCCCTGAGATGAATTCGACCGAGGTCTTCCACATTGACCATCTGCATCCCCGTAGTGCTTTTGAAAAAAAGGCGCTCAAGTCGCACAATTTCCTTCAAAGTGACGAGACACTACTTGGATTTTTCTCTGATGCGGGGCATTGGAATTCTATGGCAAATCTTCACTTGCTCAACGACTCGCAGAATCTCTCAAAGAACGACAGGCCTTTGTCCGAATGGCTCAATGACCCGAATGTAAACCTGCGAGCACAAGATCTACTTGTTGAAGGAATCGGCTTGGAGTTTGAGGCATTCAGGGAATTTTATGAGACGCGGAGGTCATATTTGAAGAAAAGGTTGAAAAGCTGGATTTTCATGTCAGCGCAACTGCCCTTGTCTCCAACAGTTGAAGACTCGGATGAGGAAGTGGTTGAGGATTCAAATGCCTGAATTTTGTGGCCAATGGATGGTGAGGCTTTTGACGGAAAATATAGCACGAGAGGAAAGACGTAAACTTGGAAACTAAACGATCCAGAGCCCAAGGATGACTGCTTGGCCAGCTTGCCGGTGATGCACTGGGAAGTCTGGTTGAGTTTCAGTCCCCGGATGAGATCCGGCGGAGCTATCCTGATGGTGTTCGGGTGCTGGTAGATGGCGGCACATGGAATACCATTGCCGGTCAGCCAACCGATGATTCCGAGATGGTTCTGCTCCTTGCTCGGATGCTGGTGAAAACCGGTTCGTATGATCCACAGGTGGCACGCAAAGAATATCAATACTGGCTGAGTTCCGATTCCGCCGTAAGCGCCAAAGAATAGGCGTCTACCAATTACTCTGATCGCCCTTCACACTGCACCACAGCAACCCAATACCCGCTAGGTGTAATATGCGTAATAAAGAACGTGCGTTGTACTGGTGCAATCAAATTGAACAATGGCAAACATTCGGTTTGAGTGGTGCGAAGTTTTGCCAGGATAACGGCATCAACTTGAAGCAGTTTTACTATTGGCACCGAAAATGTTCCCGTAAAACTATTCAAGCAAGGCAGAATAAAACCCCTTTTTTGTACTGTATTACAAAGCCTTGGCCGAAGAGCAATTTAAGTGGCCTAACCTCGATGAGGAAATCATATCACTCACCGGAATGCAAATAAACTGGTTGCTTGATGGCTATGATTTAGCCGCAATGAAAGGCCACAAAGTATTGCACTACGAATCTGTTTTTTTAGCCCGCTAAAGGGTGAAAAAGTGTTTGATTTTAATGATCTTTAGACGGTTATTGGGTATTATTACGCGATGGTTTTGGCATCGGAAATTCAACAAAAACAACGCAATTACACCGGCTTAACGGCTGCTGAATGATTGATAGTGCTTGCTGAAAAAGAAGCCGAATTAACGCGTCATAACCAAATTATTCAACGCCACAAAAACACCCTAAAAAACCGCGATCATTCTATTCGTTTGCTGGAAGAAAGATTGCGTCTTTCCAACGCTCAGAGGTTCGGCGCTAACAGCGATACGACCACGAACAAGAAAAATTGAAAATGCGCGAACAACACGCGGTATACGCGGTGGATTCGGGGCGCTTTAATGTCGCAGCGATGACCGAGGCCAATATGGAGGCTTTGTGTGAAGCCATCGCCCGTGTTGTCGAGTCGTAAAATCTACAAGTGAAAGGGCAGGCCAAGGTGTCTGCCCTATTGTTAGTCGTTGTGGCCTACGCAGTCAAAATATCAACGCTGCCGTCCTCTTTACCGAGGATCAATACATCCGCAGGCCGTTGGGCAAACAAACCCACCGTCACCACACCGGCAATCTGGTTAATCGTCTTTTCCATTGCCACGGGGTCGAGAATGGCCAGGTTGTGCACATCCAGAATCAGGTTGCCGTTGTCGCTGACAAATCCCTCGCGTAGCTCGGGGTCACCACCGAGCTTCACCATTTGCCGGGCCACGTAACTGCGCGCCATCGGGATGACTTCCACGGGCAGTGGAAAGGCGCCCAGCGTATCGACTAACTTACTGTCATCGGCGATGCAGATAAATTTTTTGCTGGCCGCCGCGACAATTTTTTCACGGGTGAGGGCGCCGCCGCCGCCTTTTATCAGGTGCAGATGCCGGGTCGATTCGTCGGCGCCATCGACATAAAGGGATAAATCGCCACTGGCATTTAACTCGTATACCCGAATCCCGTGGTCGCGCAGCCGTTGTGCGCTGGCTTCAGAGCTGGCAACCGTGCCATCGATACGGTGTTTGATGGTGGCGAGTAAATCGATAAAGTGGTTGGCTGTAGAGCCTGTGCCGATACCGATAACGGTATCGTCTTCGACGTACTGGATTGCCGCTTTGGCGGCAGCGCGTTTCATTTCATCGGCGGGCATTAATTGCTCCTGGGTTTACTGGATAATCGTATCAAAGGCTGCGAATGTGTTACGTATGCCGCCTGATTTGGCAGGTGATCATACGTTTTCTACACAAATGAAGGAATATAAAAATATGTCGGGTGGCGGCAACAGGCACACCAGCATACAATGCGCGCCTCGATTTATTCACCCGCTACACTGACGATCAATACACTCATGGTTGACCCTTACATAAAACGCATACTCTCTGCGCGTGTCTACGATGTCGCCACGGAAACGCCACTCAACGAGGCGGAGAACTTGTCGAAACGGCTCGGCAATACGGTATTGCTAAAGCGCGAAGACCAGCAGAGTGTGTTTTCATTTAAATCACGCGGGGCGTATAACCGCATCTACCAACTGTTGCAAAAGCAATCGATCGAGGGTGTGGTTGCGGCTTCGGCGGGCAATCATGCTCAAGGGGTGGCGTTAGCGGCGCGCAAGCTGAATTTAAAATCGATTGTTGTGATGCCCCGGCCCACGCCACAAATAAAAGTCGATGCCGTGCGGGCGCTCGGCGCCCGTGCGGTGTTGCACGGCGATGTCTACGATGATGCCTACCAGCACGCGCTGACACTGGTCGAGAAATACGGCTACCCATTGATTCACCCCTTCGATCACCCGGATACAATTGCCGGGCAGGGCACCATCGGTGTTGAGCTGTGTATGCAACACTCGCAAGACTTGCACGCGGTGTTTATCCCGATTGGCGGCGGTGGCCTGGCGGCGGGTATCGCCACCTATTTAAAATACCTGCGCCCCGAGGTGAAAGTGATTGGCGTGGAACCAGAGGATGCCAATGCCATGCATTTATCCCTGCAACGCGGGCGCCGCAGCACACTCAAACAAGTGGGCATTTTTGCCGAGGGCGTGGCGGTGAAACAGCCCGGCAAAGAAACCTATAAATTATGTAAAAAATACCTCGACGATATTATCTTGTGTTCGGTGGATGAGATGTGCGCATCGATCAAGGATGTGTTTAGCGACACCCGCACACTGTTAGAGCCAGCGGGCGCACTGAGTGTCGCCGGTTTAAAGAAATACGTTGAACAGCGTGGTTGTTCAGGTAAAAACCTGATCGCGATTACCAGCGGCGCCAATATCAATTTTGACCGCTTGCGGCATGTCGCCGAGCGTGCCGAGCTGGGTGAACACCGCGAGGCACTGTTGTGCGTTACCCTGCCAGAACAGCCGGGTGCGTTTCGCAGGTTTTGCCAGGCGCTGGGGCGGCGCGGTATCACCGAATTTAATTACCGCTACGCGGACAGTGAGGCGGCTAAAGTATTTGCCGGTGTGCAGCTTGAAAATGGCGGCGAAGAGCGCCGACAGATTGTCGCCTCGCTGCGCGAGGGCGGTTATCAGGTGCTCGATTTAACCGATGATGAAATGGCCAAGCTGCATGTGCGCTATATGGTGGGTGGCCACGCACCGATGGTTGAAAATGAACAACTGTACCGCTTTGAATTTCCCGAGAGGCCGGGGGCACTGTCGGCCTTTCTCAATAAAATGGCGAATGACTGGAATATCAGCTTATTTCACTACCGCAACCACGGCTCGGCCTATGGCCGGGTGTTGGTGGGCGTGCAAGTGCCGAAAGGGGATACCAGCAAGTTTCAAACGTTTCTCAATGATATTGGCTATAACTATTGGCAGGAGACGGATAATCCAGCGTATCAGGCGTTTTTGCGTTAGTTTTTTAGTCGGGGTCCTTTCGGTTCTTTGGTAGTTTAGTTGCAATAACTAAACTACTATTTTTGTCTGTTGGTGAATTTCAATGAATGCTGTGTCCATCAAATTACCTGATAATCTGAACAATGCATTGGAGTGGCATGCCACGCAACAGGGATTGAGAAAATCCCAACTTATGCGCACTGTATTGGAGAATTTAGTACCTGGATTAATTTGGTTTTTTTGTGAGTTGTTAGTAATGCAACTCGGCACGCTCTATGCTGTCTGCATTACGGTCGCCTATTTGAGAGCCGTATTTAATGTTTAAATCATTTTTTCTAAACCGTAGTTGGTTGCATTGGTCACTATTGGGCAGTATCGCCATTCTGGTGACCACCTGGTACAAAGTACAGCTCGATGTAAAAATCAACGAATGGTTTGGCGACTTTTACGACACCTTGCAAAAAGCACTGAGTGCGCCGGGTGCGGTAACATTTGAAGCGTTTCTTGGCAAATGCCTTACCTTTATGGAAATTGCGGCGGTTTATATTGTGATTGCTGTGTGCCTGGAATTTTTTGTCCGCCACTATGTGTTTCGCTGGCGCACTGCAATGAACAGTTACTATATGTCGCACTGGCAAAAACTGCGGCATATCGAGGGGGCTGCCCAGCGTGTGCAGGAAGACACGATGCGGTTTGCCCGGATCGTCGAAAGCCTCGGGGTGAGCTTTATGCGTTCGGTGATGGTGTTAGTGGCTTTTTTACCGATACTGTGGGTGTTGAGTGAAAATGTCACCGAGCTGCCGTGGATCGGGCCGGTCGAACACTCACTGATCTTTCTGGCAATCCTCTCTGCCCTGGTCGGTACAGCGTTGTTGGCGATTGTTGGTATCAAACTACCGGGGTTGGAATATAACAATCAAAAAGTCGAAGCCGCTTACCGCAAAGAACTGGTGTTCGGCGAGGACCATGAAGAGCGCGCCGATCCACCCACCTGTAACGAATTATTTGCCAATGTGCGCAAAAACTATTTCACCCTGTATAAACACTATCTGTATTTTGATATTGCCAAATGGTCCTATATCCAGTTCAGCGTTATTGTGCCCTACATTATGTTAGGGCCAACCATCGTTTCAGGCGTGGTGACGCTGGGTGTCGTGCAGCAGATTTTACGGGCATTTGGCAAGGTGGAGGACTCGTTTCAATTTTTAGTGCACTCCTGGGGAACTATCGTTGAGCTTATGTCTATTTATAAACGTTTGAGGGAGTTTGAAGCGAATATTTATAAATCCGCTGCACCAGAAGTTAGTGCCTGACAAGTCTTTTCTCTATCTGGAGTCGTGGTGGTTTACACCACTACTCCAACCCCAAAATAAAGCCCCACTCATCTTCGCTCACCGGCATGATCGACAGGCGGTTGCCTTTTCGCACCAGTGGCATGGTGGCCAGTTGTGGGTAGGTTTTTAATTCATTCAGCGTGATAACGCGTTTTAACAATCGTTGGTATTTTACATCGACCATCAACCAGCGCGGGTTATCCCGTGACGATTTGGCATCGTAGTATTTCTCCTTGGGGTCCCATTGTGTGTGATCCGGGTAGGCTTCACGCACAATTGAGATAATACCGACAATCCCTGGCTCCTTGCAGTTTGAGTGGTAAAAAAAGGCAAGGTCGCCTTTGCGCATACCATCGCGCATCATATTGCGCGCCTGGTAGTTGCGAATCCCGTCCCAGTGATCGGTTTTTTTCGGTTCGGATTTCAGGTGTTCGATGCCGTAAACATCGGGTTCCGATTTCATCAGCCAATAGTTCACGATAAGCGCTCCCGTGGTGGTGGATTTATGCCCCATAAATATGTTTGTCAGTGACCACGGCGTCAAGCTGCACATCCCAGGGTTCTGGCTGTAGCTGGTCGACGCGTTGTAGCGCGTGCGCGACACCTACCAGTATGGGGCGGGTGGCGTCGCTGGTACGGCGAAATTCAAAGCTGCGGTCGTAGTAGCCCCCGCCCATGCCGATGCGGTTGCAGGCCGGGTCGAACACGGTGAGTGGCACCAACACCAGGTCGAGCGCGCTGGGCTGGCGCATCACGGCATCGCTCACATCGGGTTCGGGTAGTTTAAAGCGGTTGATACGCAGGGGGGTGTTTTTGTCATAGGGGGCAAAACGCAACGATACTGTGTCGAGTATGGGTAAATAGATGTGCTTGTTGTGTTGCAGGGCATGGTCGATCAGCGGGCTGAGGTCTATTTCGCCATTGACTGACCAATAGGCGGCGATATGGCTTGCCTGATGGTACTCGTCGAGTTGGCATAGCGCATCAAACAGACGGCTGGCGGCCTGTTGGCGTTGTGTCTCGTCGAGTTGGCTGCGGCGCTGGCGGTTGCGCAGGCGCAAGGTATTGGGTGTTTCTGCCATGGTGGTTTCGCTCTCTCCGTGCTAACGGTGGGCTTATCACAGTGATGGGGAGGGGTAAGTGTTCTCCGCAGTGCCGTCGCCAGCGTTCGACCTTGAACCAAATGGTTCAGGTGGGAACGGCTGGGCTTCATCAGGCTTTCCGCCGTAGCAGACATGCACAACAGTAGCTTGCAACCAGATCCCGGGGTAACTAATTAGGCTCAAGGGTACTACCCGGCCAGCTAACTAACACAGCAGAGAACACCTGGAACTTTACATGAAACCAGCGCTAAAGTGCTACTTTTGCTATGGGTAGTGCACGGCAAATGTGGGTTTATACAGTGTGGGTTTATTCGGCATATGGGTCGATGCCTGCCTTTTTCAGTAAGTCGCGCAACCGCGCTGTCTCCTGAAGTGTGGCTTCTTTCTGCCTGCGTTTGTAGTTCCTCGCCTCAATACACCCTACAGTCTCGGTAGGCTTTATGGGCGCTGGGCTTTGGCTTTGCCGGTAGCGTGAGGTGTTATGGGGATTCACGCAATAACGGGTCTACATAATCCCCGATTAGCGGCGGTGGGCGATGTGACAATTATTCCGTGACGAGGGCCGAATCAACATCGTGGGTTAGCGCGGTTAGCCTGCTGCGCAGTTGTTCCAGTGACGCCTCCACCGGTTTGAGTGCCAGCATTTCGTAGGTGATGTTCAGCGCCGTGGCCACAGCGAGTTTGTCGACGCCAATGCCCTGGCTGCGGTTGCGCATTTCGCGCATTTTGTTGTCCAGGTAGCGCGCTGCATCCAGTAGGCCTTCCTGTTGTTCTTTTGGGCAGGCTATCTGGTATTCGCGGTCGAGGATCATTACTTTTACGCCAATGCTGTCGTTCACCCGGCTGACTCCATCGATTTTAGGCGGTTGATAATCGCTTCAACGCGAGAGCGCGCCAGCTCGTTTTTTTCCAATAACAGCGCACGCTCTTCGGTTAGGGCGCTGCGCTGTTCGTGCAGTGAGGCGTTTTCCTGCCTGAGGCGCTGGCATAGAGCAATGAGATCGCTAACCTTATTGGTGAGTCGACTCACATCGTGTTCGGCGGTGGCTGTCAGTGATGCATTCATACGCGCCAATAGTAGGCTGGTGTGCGGTATGGGTCAATGCCAGCAAGGACTTACACAGCTTTTTCGCGCTCAATTGAATTTTCTGGGTTAAAATCATGCTATGCAAAACCAGACTGATTACGCCCAAATTGTTACAGCGCTGGCGAATGTCAACGCCGAGCTAAGCGCCGCCGAGTGCCACGGTATGTTTTGTGGCGTGCTCTGTGCCAATGGCCGCCTCAACGTTGAGGCGATGGCGATGCAGGTGATGGGGTCTGTCGATAAAGATGACCTTATGGCGCAACAGTCTGTACAACAGATTAGCGCGATGCTAACCACCACAATGGCGCAGCTAGGGGGTGAGGATCTCGATTTACAATTATTACTGCCCAGCGATGAGGCGGCGTTAAGCGAGCGCACCCAGGCGCTGAGCGCGTGGTGCCAGGGCTTTGCTATGGGCCTGAGTGCCGGTGGGGTGGATAAAGACACCAAGCTGAATAAAGATGCCAGCGAACTACTGGGGGACTTTATGCACATCAGCCGCACACTGCAAAGCGACACCGGCTTTGAGCATGAGGGCGAGGAAGATGAGATTGCCTATGCCGAAGTCCAGGAGTATGTGCGGGTGGGGGTAATGCTGGTTAATGAAGAGTTGCAGTCCATCCGCCCCGATGGGCAGATTCACTGAGTTCACTGTGTGCTTGTGGCTGCCTTTCACTGCCTGATCCAGCCTGATTAAACGGGAAATTTATGCCGACAAAAACACTGCGCAATGAGCGCATAAGACGCCGCAAAAACCTGATGCGTGGGATTGGCCGTGGCGCCATCGCCATTATTCCCGCCGCCCCAGTGCGCAACCGCAACCGCGATGTCGATTACAACTACCGCCCCGATAGTGATTTTTACTACCTCACCGGCTTTACCGAGCCAGACGCTGTCGCCGTATTGATACCGGGCCGCCCGCAGGGTGAGTACGTATTGTTTTGCCGCGAGCGCGACCCGGAACAGGAAATCTGGCATGGCCGCCGGATGGGTATTGAACAGGCCAACGGGCAACTCGACGCCGATGATGCCTTCCCCATCACCGATATCGACGACATCCTGCCGAGCCTGATCGAGGGAAAATCACAATTACACTACCCGATGGGGCGAAATCAGGATTTTGATGCGCGGCTGATGAGCTGGGTCAACCGGGTGCGCGCACAGCGCCTCACGGTTCCCGGTGAGCTGGTCTCGATCAGTCATTTGCTGCATGAAATGCGCCTGTTTAAAAGCCGTGCCGAAATCGGCATTATGCGCCGCGCCGCCAAAATATCTGCCGCTGCGCACGTGCGCGCTATGCAAGTCTGTAAACCGGGCATGATGGAATACCAGCTCGAAGCGGAATTTGCCCACGAATACCGCCGCAATGGCTGTGATCACGCCTACCCACCCATCGTCGGTGGTGGTGACAATGGCTGCATTTTGCACTACACCGAAAACAACTGCGCACTGGCCGATGGCGAATTGGTCTTGATCGATGCCGGGGCAGAACACCTGGGTTACGCCGGGGACATCACCCGCACCTTCCCCGTCAATGGGCGCTTCTCCGCCGCGCAGCGTGAGCTGTACGAGTGCGTGCTCGAATCGCAACTGGCCGCCATCGACAAAGTGCGCCCCGGCAACCACTGGAATGACCCGCACACCGCCGCCGTCAAAGTGCTTACCAAAGGCCTGCTCAACCTTGGCCTGCTCAAAGGCAGCCTCGGCGAATGCCTGCGCGATGGGCGCTACCGCCCCTTCTATATGCACCGCACCGGGCACTGGCTGGGTATGGATGTGCACGACGTAGGCGACTACAAACTCAATGACGACTGGCGAATGCTGGAGCCGGGCATGGCGCTGACCGTCGAGCCGGGTCTGTATATCAGCCCGGGCCGGGGGATACCAAAGCGTTACCACAATATCGGTATCCGCATCGAAGATGATGTCGTCGTGACCGCCGATGGCTGCGAGGTATTGAGCCACGGCGTGCCCAAAACCATCGATGCCATCGAAGCGCTGATGAACGCGTGATGTCACCCCGTGTCGACTTCGATGTACTGATCGTCGGCGGTGGCCTGGTGGGCGCCGCGCTGGCCCTGGCGTTAGGTCAGCATAAAACACCGGGCCGACACACAACACTGCGCATTGGCTTGGTCGAGGCGCACGCCCTCGGCGGGCAAAATGCCGCATCACACTACGATGCGCGCAGCGTCGCCCTGGCACACGGCACGCGCTTAATCCTGGCGCAGCTAGGTCTCTGGCCGCTGATCGGCAGCGAATGCCAGGCGATAAAAAAAATCCATATATCCGAGCGTGGCCGCTTTGGCGCCACCCGCCTGGATGCGCGGGAAGAGGGCGTGCCCGCGCTGGGTTACGTGCTTGAAAACCGCCTGCTGGGCAATGCCCTGCTGGGCGCCCTGGCCACCCTGGATAACGTGCAATTGCTCGGTGGCAGCACGGTGAGTGGCTTGCAACAGGGCGTCGATAGCGCCACAGTCAAGGTGGTGCGCGATGGCGCCGGGCAGTCGTTGCACGCGCAATGGCTAATCGGCGCAGATGGCGCCCACTCTGCACTGCGCACTATGGCCGGTATTCAGGTGCGCCAGCGCGACTACCACCAGGCGGCGGTCATCGCCAACGTCAGCACCGAAACCCCTCACCACAACATCGCCTACGAGCGCTTTACCGACACCGGGCCGCTGGCGCTGCTACCGCTCACCGACAACCGCTGCTCGATGGTGATGACGGTAAACACCGCCCAGCTGGACGACGTGCTGGCCCTTGGCGATGCCGGGTTTACCGCCCTGCTGCAACAGCGCTTTGGCCAGCGGCTGGGGCGGTTTACCCATGTGGGTAGGCGCGGCCACCTGCCCCTCTCCCTGGTGGCCGCAGAAACCGGTAGCGTGGGCCGTTTAATACTGATTGGCAATGCGCGGCACACCCTCCACCCAGTATCCGGGCAGGGGTTTAACCTGGCAATGCGAGACGTGGCCGCCCTCGCCGAACTGTTGCTGGGTGAGCCTGGCCAGGCCCCGGCTGAACTGCGCCAGGCGTTTGAGGCGTGCAGGCGCAGCGACCACCGCACAGTGGAAACCTTCACCGACACCCTGGCGCGGCTGTTCACCGTGCCGTTTACCCCCCTGGCGCACGCCCGCGCAGCCGGGTTAATCGCCACCGATTTACTGCCTTTTGTGCGCCATGCACTGGCGCGGCAGAGCATGGGGCTGCGCGTGCGCCTGCCGCGTATCGCACCGGCGCACGATAAAAACAGCGCCGCGTTTGTCGATTGACCGGCAACGTATCGGGGGCACTGAACGTCATGCAAAAATTTTTTAATACAGCGGGGCCACAAAAGGCGCATATCAACTACACACTCGATCCGCTAAACCGCCTGGATTGGGCCGATATCCAACAACAGCAGCGTCAACGCCGCCGAAAGCCATCTGTTTATCTTCAACGCCTGTGGCGATGACATAAGCCGGGATAAAAAAATCTACCACCACCCCAAAAATGGTACATACCCCCTCCATATATGGGGCGGTTAACCCTAAACCGCATAATAGACAACACGGACAACGCCCATGCACTACGTCAATGAGAGGAAGACATTGCCGACGACGACATGGCCACCCCGCAGGACGTGGCGGAAGAAACCCTGCCGGGGCGGGATGTTTGGTCACTGCTCGCAGACACTTCCTTCCTCGCCCTGTCTGGCCGCCCTGGCAGCGGTAAAACCACCCTGGTGCAGGCGACCATCCTCGAACTGTGCGGCGAACACTCCAGCTCCCTGCGGGCGGCGATGGCGGGCGAGCACGGTATCGCGCCGCTGCCGATCATACTGCGCACTATCCCCGCCATCGACACAATCACCACCCTGGAACAACTGCTCGACGCCTGGTGGCGTGAAGAGCAAAAAGACGCCGCCGCCGAAGGCATCACCCTCGACACCGGCCGCCTGCGCCAGTGGTTTGATGCACCGACAGACGCCCCGGCAGACGCCCCGGCAGACAAACGCTACCCGCTGCTGATACTGTTTGATGGCATCGACGAAGTCGGCGGCATAGAAACCCGCAGCCGCATCTATGCCCTGGCGCAAGACGCCCACCAACGCGGCCACCGGGTACTGATCACTGGCCGCCCCGCCGGGTTTCACGCCCTACAGACCGACGACCTCCCCCAGTCAACAGGGCCTGCAATGGCACCACTAAACCTGCACTACCTGCTGCCCCTCGCCTGGGAACAGATTCGGCAGTTTATCCACCAGTGGTACCAACTGCGCGGTGAATGGCGCAAACAGCGGGATCGTGGCATCGCACAGTTTCTGGACGCCATGCGGGATTCCCAGCGGGCGTATTTACTGGTACTGGCCCGGCGGCCGATCTTTATCAGCCTGATGGCCCTGGTGCACTGCACCCAAAACCAAATGCCCGATGGCCGCGCCCAACTCTACAGCACCATTATCGAACTCTACCTGGGCCGCCAGGAGCGGCACCGCCAACTGCGCTTTTCCGTTAGTGGCAGCGCCCTACCGCACTGGCCAGACCAGGAAAAACGCATGGTACTGGGCTACCTGGCCTGGCAGAGCCAACTCAAGAGCGCCGATGTGGAGGGTGCTTATGAAACCGGAAACCGCCGGGTAATCTGGCGCCGCAAGGAAATGCTGGAACAGATCCGCAGCCAACTGCAAAGTGGCCATTACGGGCGCTTTGCCGCCATCAAGGCAGGCGATGCCGACAAACTGCTGGATTATTTTTTACACCCCTCGGGCCTGTTGGTCGAGCCTGCCGAGGCGCGCATCCAGTTCGCCCACCTGAGCTTTCAGGAATACCTGTGTGCCGACTTTCTCTTTACCCTGGGCGGCAGGCGCCTGCAAAAAACCCTCGAAGACCGCCTATTGCCCAATCTACACAAGCCCGGCTGGGATGAAGTGGGGATCTTACTGCTGGCGATCATGCAGGAAAACGATAACCGCGGGCACTTTGAGCTATTGGGTTGGCTGGATTTGGCCCAGGTGGATCAGGCCAGTCTGTTCATACAAGCCTATACAGGTAACGAACTGTCGTTTACCGACCAGGAGCGGGAGCAATGGCTGCCACTGGCGATGGCCGCCTGCCTGCTGCACCCTCCGTGTGACTTTGTCGAATCGCTGGCCAGGCGGGCAGAGCTGGCGGAACCGGGGCGGGCGTTGCTGCACAAACTGTTGACAGCAGATAGCCTCAAAGCAGCCTGGCAGCCCTTACAACAGGCACTAGAAACTGATACACCCTGGGGTATTGACGACGTGGCGCAACACCCAATGGCTGAGAGTATGCTGAAATGCTGGAAGCATCCAAAGGATGGTAATAGTTGGGATGTTCTATCGGGTGAAGCGGAAGCCCATGCCAATGGACTGTTGAGTTTATTAAATGGAAGTGGTTGGGTAACGCACGATGACCGTTTTAACCGTAAGCGCCAAAGAATAGACGTCTACCAATTACTCTGATCGCCCTTCACATTGCACCACAGCAACCCAATACCCGCTAGGTGTAATATGAGTAATAAAGAACGTGCGTTGTACTGGCGCAATCAAATTGAACAATGGCAAGCATCCGGTTTGAGTGGTGCGCAGTTTTGCCAGGATAACGGCATCAACTTGAAGCCGTTTTACTATTGGAGCCGTAAATGTTCGCGTAAAACTATTCAAGCAGTGCAGAGTAACATGCCTGTAGCAGGCTTTACCCAAGTGATGGTGGCTGATAGGCAAAGGGCTGATCCGAGTTTGTGTTTTACGCTGGCCAATGGCTGTGCCATTTCTGGCATTACCGCCGCTAACGTGACGTTAGTTGGCGCGTTACTGGCGCAGTTATGACGGCCCGTTATTTACGGCCATCGCTCGATATTCCAAAGGTGTTTTTATACCGAGAGGCGGTGGACTTTCGTAAGCAAAGCAATGGCCTTGCGGCCATTGTTGAGCGAGAGCTTGGCCACAACCTGTTTGATGGTGGCTTATACGTGTTCACCAATCGCCACCGCAACAAAATCAAATGTCTGATGTGGGAGGACAACGGTTTTGTACTGTATTACAAAGCCTTGGCCGAAGAGCAGTTTAAGTGGCCTGACCTCGATGAGGAAGTCATATCACTCACCGGAACGCAAATAAACGGGTTGCTTGATGGCTATGATTTAACCGCAATGAAAGGCCACAAAGTATTGCATTACGAATCTGTTTTTTAGCCTGCTAAAGGGTGAAAAAGTGTTTAATTTTAATGATCTTTAGACAGCTATTTGGTATTATTACGCGATGGTTTTAGCATCAGAAATTCAACAAAAACAACGCAATTACACCGGCTTAACGGCTGCTGAATTAGTGATCGTGCTTGCTGAAAAAGAAGCCGAATTAACGCGTCATAACCCAATGGCACTAAGTTAAGCGGTTTTAGCGGGTAAAATAAACGAAAAAATAACTGTAATAAAACCAAGAAAACAGGCTGAAATGTTATAATTTTGTATGAAAAATACAACCTTATTTCTACCCGGATTTAACATCCAAACACTCCGCAAAACACCCCGTTCAGCCATTCAAATCTTGCACGATAAGATAGCAAAAATACATCACAAATCACTGAGTGAACTATCTGTTTTTCTTGGCGATATCATACCCACGAATATTCTTAAACCGAATGATTGTGGTGTGAATAGTCGTCGACGTATTTTCAGTAAAGAAAATACTTTCTGGTTGTTTTTTTCACAAATAATGAACGCCGATGGTGGCTGTAAAGAAGTCGTTAGACAACTGCAAAATGTCGCCCACAACCAAGGCATTCCCATACCTTCATCATCCACCTCCGCCTATTGCCAAGCACGTAAAAAACTACCCATGGACGATCTTAAAAACGTATTTTCAGGGACGTGTCGATTATCGCCACCTCAACCCAAAGCGCTCCAAGGTCGACCGGTTATCGTTGCCGATGGGACAGGCCTATCCATGCCCGATACGCCCGCGAATCAACAAACCTACCCACAACCGAAATCACAAACACAGGGATGCGGATTTCCTCAAGCACGGCTTTTAGCTTGTTTTAATCTTTACAGCGGTTTAATTCTGAGCTATGCACTGGGAAATAAAAAAAGTTATGAGCTAAGACTTTTAGAAGAACAATGGGATACCTTCAATGAAAGTGACATTTTCTTAGGTGATAAAGGTTTTTGCAGCTTCTACGATATTGACTGCCTCTCTCGACGAACGGTTGACAGGACAGTGTCGTTACATTGGCGCGGAGAACGCCCAGCACTGCCTCCCAGGCCAAAAAGAAGATAGCCGATAATGACCTTCATATCGAATGGCAAAAACCTAAACACACAAAAGCGACCCGTTACACAAAAGAGCAGCATAACGAACTTCCAAAGACCTTAACTTTACGACAAATACACGTCAGCATTGTACGAACCGACATGACACACCGGTTGATCGGCTAAGTCTTAAAGGTGTTTTGCAAACACTCCGACAAAGCACTTCATCACTTGGTAGTGGGCAGAGTCCAGCACAAAAAAGACGGCAATATCTTGATTATTTATATGCAGCGATTGCGGATGATCGTGTGCTTCATCGACCTTTTAGATTTGAACCAAGAGTGGTAAAAAGGCGACCTAAACCACGGGCATTAATGACTCGACCACGGAACGTTTTAAAAACTGAATATTGGCAAGCTAAAGCGGCTTAACTTAGTGCCATTGGGGTTAAACCCGACTCCTTCTCAGCAGCGGTACTAACTCCGAGTTCCAGACCGCTTCCAGTGGGTCAGCTCGGGTTCGCCAGTGATGAGGTTGGTGAGGTCGTTCCTGTTTCTCTATTCGACGACCACTACGACTCGATATACCCACTTTAGCCGCTGCGGATTCTTGTGTAAGGCTTTGGTTTCGATAGTTCATATACAATTTCTCTTGTCGGGGATGGATTCGTAAACCGGGCACTTAATCTCCAAGGAGCTATAAAAGTACCAGCATGAAACCGGACAGGATAATTGTCACTTAATA
Organism: Gammaproteobacteria bacterium; assembly: GCA_965277715.1. Taxonomy (GTDB): domain Bacteria; phylum Pseudomonadota; class Gammaproteobacteria; order JBCCGL01; family JBCCGL01; genus JBCCGL01. Next base: position 2,132,907 of record OZ255836.1, on the reverse strand, counting down.
AAAGGCCAAACACCCTGAACGCTGGAGTCAGGATATTAAACACCTCGAACCGGTATCGGGGGTGTGGTTAAACCCGGAAAGGGAAGGCTTGGCCATGAGACAAAAGCATAATGGAATTGAAAAGCAAGTAGCATAGTAAAACGGACAACTACCTTGACAAACACCGGGTTCAAATGTGAGAGTGTGTGTTTTTATATTGCATTGGGTTAATTCCCACGAATTTTTTAAACGTCTTTTCAAAGTGACTAAGGTCATGGAATCCAGTTTTGTTAGATATTTCTGTTATTTTTATTTCCTTTTCCTCCGTTAACATAATTTTTGATTTTTCCACACGGATTTGCAAAACAAATTGTTTAAAAGATATATTTAAATATTTCTTATATAAATAGGAGAGGTGACTCGGGCTTATATGAGATTTTTTTGCGGCTATAGCTAATGTTATTTTTTTATCAAAATTCGTCAGCACATACATGATAGATCTACTTAAAGCAGAGTGTGTATATTGCAAAAAAGAAAGATCGTTTTCTATAAGTTTTTTAAGAAAACCATTATTTCTAATGCTTATGGGGTTTTTCGGTGTTATGTCATCTATTACTGTATTTTTTGCTTTTATACAATTCTCTATATTTATCTCTGGAAGGAGTTTTATTAATTTATTTTCGGTTATTTCTTTTTCATCACTTGTAGCTGAAAGTAAAGCAATTGCACGTTCTATACCTTTAAAATTATTTTCCCATTTATGGTTTTCAATTAACTTTATGGAGCTGTTCGTCAAACACAAATGGTTTATTGGTGAATATTTTTTCAGTAATTTTTTTAAAATATTTTCAATATCGTTTTTTCTTTCAATAAGTGAGGGTAAATGAATCGTTAGCCATGGAGCTGTGGATTGTATGATAGTATCGTATTTATAGCTATCTGAAATTGATGCTATTATCCTAACTGGTACAACCTTATCAATATACTCTTGCTCCCAATAGTGTTTTATTTTTTCTATATCTTTATCTGGTAATGCGTTTATATTCCTTAAAAATATTGTGCCACCATTAGCTTCAAAAGATAATTTTTTTATTTTTTCAAAAGAATTATAACCATCCCATTGCAAGCAACAACTCTCTATAAAACTATGTTCTTTTCGGTAACTTAAATTATGAATATCACTTGCAGTTAAAATTTTTCCTGTTCCTTTTTCACCGAAAATAAGAACTGGAAAATCTACTCGTGAAAATTTATAGATGGTTTTTTTCAAATCTTTCAAAGAATCACTGGATCCAATCCATAGAAGGTCGGTCGATTTTTTCATGATTAAGTTTTCATAATATGCAGCCATTTGCTGATTTTTTTGGTAGATAAATTAATTTTAATATAGATCCAGTATTTTTTTAATTTATATAACTAATTTTTTAAAAATATCCAGTAAAATTTGGATTTTATGAATATTTTTATAATATGCGTCTCTAGTATAAAAAACACATGTGTCAATAAATTGTCATTGAAATTTTTACAACGCCAGTGAGATAAGTAGTATATCACTGCCGTCCCGTTAAGAAGAAATAAAGAGACCTGAATATTCGATTATTTTGTTACAATGAATTCACCATAAACCATTAAACAAAAAAGAATAATCAGGCCATGGCTGATGGTAATATGATACTCTCCCAGATACTAAAGTTTATTCCGAGACATGAGTTTGAAACCCTCGCAAATCAGCATCATTCGGGGCGTGCGTTCGGCACATCATCACGGTGGTTCCAGTTTGTCGGTTTAGCGGCAGCTCAGCTCAGTGGCCGAAATAGTTTATGAGATATTGTCGATAAACTATCAGTACAAGCACACAGGCTTTATCACTTAGGCAGTGCTAAATTGACACGCTCGAATCTATCTCGAATGAATGAGAACAAGCCATTCGAATTATACGAGGCACTCATTGGGAGATTACTGCAACGCTGCCAAAGCCTGATACCAAGGCATCACTTCCATTTTAAACACCCACTCTATTCACTCGATGCCTGGCACCATTAATTTATGTTTATCTGTGTTTCCCTGGGCTGATTTTCGATGGATAAGAGCTACAATGACTACAATTGGTATAAGCAATTGACTAATAAGGAAATATTCTTTGTCACGCGACTCAAGAAGAATGCTAAATACAGGGTTTGTCAGTCGTCGTTCTGTATTGAAAGATAAAGGGCTAAGCTGTGATCAGACCATTGAATTTACGGGTGTTCAAACATCAAAGAAATGTCCAACACAGCTTCGTCGAATTGGTTACAAAGATGCAGTCACGGGTAAACGTTACGTTTTTCTGACGAATAATTTTAAATTATCAGCCAGAACGATTGCTGATATCGATAAAGCCAGGTGGCAGGTTGAATTATTCTTTAAATGGATTAAACAAAACCTGAAAATTAAGCCTTTTGTAGGAACGAGCAAGAATGCTGTTCTGACTCAAATATGGATTGCAATGTGCGTTTATTTAATACTGGCTTTCCTCAAGTTACAATCAGGCTTGGCCAAAAGTATGCAACAAATATTAAGGCTATTGCAGGACAATCTGTTTGAAAAGCGAGACCTGATGGTATTACTCCGTGGTGACCCAATACAAGATAATATGCCTGATATTAATCAAATGAAGTTACTATGAATGACTCAAATCGACTTTTCCCTCATTGCGAGGATAACCACTCTTCACGCTTCTGCCTGCAGCGAAAATTGATTGCTCGATTCCAGCACCACCCAGTAACACCCTGAGGGTAAAGTGGCAGAGCTTGCAGAGCCTGCACAGGTCACAATTTCCCCAGAACTGGTAAGCCCGTTTAGATACTGTATACCTTTAGTTTCATCAACACATTGCAGGGTGTATTTCGTGAACCTGGAAACGCTATCGACAAGAGACGTCAGCAACCATTGTGAATGGGTATCACTGCTGTCATATTGGGAAACCAGAGTAATTTCATTACTGTTTGCTTCATAACTCAGTGTTTGGGGTACCTCATAGGTTGCGTTTTTACTTGTATAACATTGAATCTTCACCGCCATTAGTGCGGCTTCATTACCAGCATTGCTGATATGCCACAAGGTGCCGAGAGCATTATCATGACCGACTTTATAGAAATTGTCGCTCAATGTAACGCTCAAATTTGGCCCACCATTTAACCAGATAGTGTTTTGCTTACTGGAATCGTTGCAAAATATATAAACATTCGACATATTAGTTTTCTCCTAAGTATGGTTTATTGCTCTCTATTATTCGGTATTACAGCTTAACTCGCCAGCTACTACTACATCGAGATCAACGCTGTTTTGTACACCCGGCAAACGGCCCTCACTGGAATATTGCCAGACCCGCCAATTAGATAGTTCCTCCGGTGGCTGTGCTTTTTCAGCATAGTCGGCCAACCAAAAATCATAAGTGTTAAAGCTTGGGCCAATGTTCTCTAACCAGAAATCACCATAACTGTAAATAATCGGTCGGCAATCCAGAGCTTTTTCCACATAGTCCAGCCATTGTTTAATCCCCACCTTAATTTCACTGGGTGACAATTTCCCTGTTTGCTCTACATCCAGCATCGGCGGCAGAAAATGCTTGCTACTTTTTACCTGGGAAACAAAATGGTGGGCCTGGGTGACAGGATCATCATTAGGGTCATAGAAATGATAAGCCCCGCTCAGTAGTTTGCTGTCTGATAGTGCATTTCGATGTATGATATAGGTTGGATCAACGTAGTCGGCCCCTTGTGTCGCTTTTATATACACAAATCTAACACTCGTTTTTTCCAGTATTTTGAAATCCACCTTGCCCTGATACTCTGAAATATCAATACCCTGTGTTTTTTCTGTTGCCGATAAGGTGAAATAATTTTCGGCATGGGCGGGTAAAAAAATATTGTGAATGATTTCAAATTTATGGATATCAGGCCATAGCGTCAACAGATACAACATTGAAAAAATAAAGCTGCATTTAATAATTTTCATAAATTTTTTTCAATTTATAATTTGTTATTTTTTGCAAATATCTCGCTTTAAATAAGCCAGTGTCATGCAAGTTTTTCGTAGTGTCCTTCGGCCCATATTTCATTGTGCGCGAACAAACTGCGAACGGCGTCAGAGGTGGTTTCAGCCAATTCGGCAAATGAAGTTTCCCAGATGTGACCGATAGAGCATACTTTGATTACATTATGAAAATCCTTATGCCAGTCAATTTGTAAAAATATACACTTCGCGTTCATATTTCCGTAGAGTAAGTCGTCTACATGTAGATTGATTATTCGGCGCTTATTTTCTAATTTCAACTCACTTTCTATCACCATATACATTAAACTTGAACGCAAGGTTGATGAGATAGTAATGGAATAATCGCTCTGTTTTGCCTGTAGACACTGGTCGTAAAGACTAATCCAGTTGGTATTGTCTGTGTTTACAGCGATTGCAGCGTCATTTGGTTGCTGATCTTTCTGTTCTTCCGCTAACCAGGTATTGATAGCATCAAGCGTTAGGGATTGGTATTGGGGAATTTTCTCGCTCTTGTCTTTTTTTAGAGCTACATTATCCACCAGGTTTGTAATGCTACCCACTTCATGGCGAAGTTCTGGTGTTTGATTATCTTTCGCTAAAAATAAACCTCTTAGCTGGCGCAGGTGGTTATTTCTGGCGTACAAAAGGGCAGGGCGGTTCAAACCCAACAAATCAATTGTTGTTTGTCCTCGGCAGAGCATCTCTGCAGTAACATCTGATTGTTGTGATAGCCATTGTTGAAAAGTGCTATTTACATCAGCATAAGAAATGTCATTGCCGTTAATATCATGTTGCAGAGGGATATTTTTTGGGTCTTGCCATAGTAATTTACAGACCTCGTCGGCGCCTTTATCCTGTGATGATTGATAAAATTTGAGCACGCGGTCATAGGCAAAAGCGAAGCCATTAAAAGGGTTAAAACGAATAAAATTTCGAGGGGCTTCTACATAAGGGTTGACCAATGCGGCTCGTTCTTCACTTGCGGAAACATCTGACATTCTTTTTCCACCAATTACGGGAAATACATCAGCCTTATAGTTATCCGCGCATTCTCGGCAGGCATAGATTAGATTGTTTTGCTCATAGGCCAGCTCATAATATGCCGAGCGGTATAAAATTCCCTGCTCACTATAACCATAAGCCGGGCGATAGTGACTGACAATGCCACCACCATTTTGCGCAATCAAGCTTTCACACCAGGCGCAACATCCGACACTGCTGCTTATTAAAGCGCGACGGTTTACCTCGCAAGCATAAATTGAAGGGTCAAAGGCGGCGTCGGTAAAGCCGATCATAAGATGATCACTTGTATTACTCTCTACTTTCGGGGAACAGCGTTGGGTGAAATAGACCAGATTATCCACCAGGTCTCTGGCGAAACCTTTGGCGATAAAATTATTTCGATCTTGCGTTGTCAACAGACGGTACTTGACCCAATGACTCATCTTAGCCATCAGTTCCCGCATTTGTTTAAGCGCCGCTTCTCGCTTAACTTCCTGATCTGGACTTAGCGCAACGCTAATTGGTGCTATAGGCATCATGATGTGCTAATCCTGTCATAGTAAAGGTCTTATTTGCCCACCTATACAGATACAATAAATACTATTCCGATGCTTGAACTGTTTTCTCCATGGTATTTGTCTGCTGTATAACATTCTGATCCAACTGATGTTGCTGCTGGTGAATATTGTCACTAATGTGTTTTAATGACGCCTGTATATCCGATTCAATTGATTGCATATGAGCTTGGGCCTCTTCGTTTATTTGCGCCAGAGTTTTATTTGGCATAGCTGCCTGCTTCTGCTCTTCTTTTTGCACCTGTTGTGCATATTCCTCACTGGTTTCTGGGTTGGTGGGCGCTTCGTTATTCTGAGAGAGTGATGCTTGAAGGATCAGTTGTCGTGCTTCAGCTTGTAATTGTTTATTTTTGTCGAACGCTTCTGCCATAACTTGCTCTGCTTGCTGCAAGCTACTGTTCATTTGTTCAAAAATCTGATCGACATTATCGGATGATATCGCTACCAGCAGATTGTTTGTATTTTTTGTGCTCTTTGTTTTCATATCTTTCACCTATAAAGTATGTTTATAAAAACGATTCATGTACAAACAGCCATCTTCAGATAAAGAAAAATCAGCATCGTAATTTTTACTACTTGCCTGATAATGCCAATACTTTGCATTCTGAGATAAACGAGGTTCAGAAACCTGACAGGTTTTACAAAACTGGCACATAACTTCTCCCAGCCGATAAATTTCTGCTGTCATTAAGTTGGGGGATAACAAAGCATCGATGGAGATATTCTGCGCAATTTGAGAAATAGCATTTGACAAACAGTTAAACCCAATCACTTGGTTGTTTTCTCCATAATAATTAACCAACCCGGTTACATTTTTTTCGTCAACCGAACCATCTAATAATGGGCAAGACAAAAAGCTAAACGCGTTTTTTACCAAGTATTCATAAAGCTTAATCAAACGTTTATATACTTTTCTTGTATCGCTTTTAAGTTTTTTGGTTGACGCTTTTTCAAAAACGGGTAAAACAAATAAAGAGAATTCAAAAAGGGCGCAAAAAGATTCAGAATTAGCGGAACGTTCTATGGAAAAAATACTAGCTTGTGCGATATGTGCAGTTTTATCCTTATGCGTGTTTACCTTTTCGGCCACCGCAAGTAACGAGGGCCATTGATCTAATGTCATATTAGAAAATAATGGGTTATCAATAAGGTTAAGGCGTTTTAATAGTGAGGTAATTTCTGTCAACTGAGGAGTAGAAAAAATTTTTTCTCCAGTGGTTAATTTACTAAGTCCATGATATTCACCCTGATCATATTTTTGTTGAATAATGCTATCGATATTTCTCAGTTGTTGAAGGGAAAAGGTCAGTAAGCGTTCCGGTGCTATAAAAAATTGGCAATTTTTCAGGTAAATCAAATCACTATTATGAAGACCAGAAGCGGTGCTTTTCAGAAACACAGCCTCTGATTCAAATTGATAAAGTGGCGCATCCTCTTTAGTAGCAAAATCGAACCAGGCTTGAGAACCGGGAATCCAGTTGAAAATTAACCGAGCCTCTGCTGACAAATCCGTTAAGCTTCTGATAGGTTTTTGTATTGAAATCATGAGTGGATATTTTATTTATCTATAACATAAAATTAATAAAAAGATTAACTATCCCCATCAGGAAACTGGCGCAATATTTCACTAGAATTTTGACCAACACATAAAAAGTTTTGATTACTTTGCGTTAATACACTTTCTATCTGCACCAAAATACTTTGGAATTTGTCAACTTCCCCTGTTGCTAACATTTGCGAAATTGCTACACCTGTAGCCGTAGCACTGATGGTATTCATATTGCGTAATTGATCGGCTGCATCCTGAATGGCAATTGCGGTGGTTTGAGCTACCGACTGATAGGCTTTTCCCGCACCTGAGTGACGGATGACATCACTTGTCAAGGTGGCTTGCTGCAGCACTTGCATAGAGTTTGTAATTTGGGGGTTTGTCATTTGATTGCTCACGCTACTTATTACTAAAATTTAATGTGATTAAAGTTTTTCCGACTTAGTAATTCAGGAGAGGAGTTAGTTTCCATCACCCGTACCAGTACCCGTGCCTGTGCCAGTACCCGTGCTTGTGCCAGTACCCGTGCTTGTGCCAGTACCCGTGCTTGTGCCAGTACCCGTGCTTGTGCCAGTACTCGTGCCGGTGCCAGTACTCGTGTCGGTGCCAGTACCGCCAGAACCGGTGCCAGTATTCTTAGTTGTATCTGTAGCAGTGGTGGCTGTTTTTAGTTTTTTATTTAGCAGATTTAATGCTGCTTCATATTGCTTATCGGATTCTTTATCTACTTTTTCTTGTGTTGACCTTGATGTAATAGCGCTATCAACCAAGGCTTGCGCTTGATCAAGTAAGAATGAAGGTGACGGTGGCGGTGGCGGTGCTCCAGCGTTTGTTAAGGGCATAAATGGTGGAATGGCCTTTTTTTCGGTTGTTGGTGTTGGAGTGGGTGCCGTTGACAACTCTGGCACCACTTTTAACATTTTTGCGCAGACCGCAGTAACAGAAGCATTAGACGATATTTGCGCTTGTTGCTGCGAGCTAACAGCATTATGCATAAACATGCCGATGGTCTTTGCGGAAACAATATCCACTATACCCATACCCTCTGGAGCCGCATTCCCCGCCAGTAAGGTGGTATTCTGCGTGACAGAATCCACAATTTGATCATTAACAGTCATTGAATTACTCCGATTTATCATCTTTAACTTTGTGGGACTGTGCTAGCTTTTTACTAGTCTTACCAGTCTTACCAGTTGCACCAGTTGCACCAGTTGCACCAGCTGCAATTATTAAAGCGCAACACTGATCGACACTTGCATTGGCTCTAATTTGAGAAACTTTTTCATTGAACACGGCATTTGCCATTAACAAGCCCACACTATGGGCTGCTGCGCCATAAACCATACCCATGGATAAGCATGGGGAAAGTCCTGTCGATAAAAAATTGATGCTTGCACTCATCAAAAATTACTGTCGTTATTAACCTATCTGGGCTAAACCTGCCCAGATAGGGTTATTATTTTACGAACTAGTATCTACTGATATTTAGTTCTCAATATCTTGGATGACATCGGCACATCCATATGCCGCGTATTAACTCATCTGATGGCTAACGTTAAATTAAGCATAAATCTCAGAAGTTGCTCTGCCCGTAGAGGCGGTATCAATGCAATATAGGGTTGAAATCCCCTGTGTTGTTGCCGCCTGAGCAGTGACGACAGCTTGTTGTTGCGCTGTTGTCGCATTGTGAGCGGCGTTGGATAAAGCCTGTGAGGTCGCCACAAATAGATTACCCATTGCCATGGAAGGGCTGTCGCCCAGCACTTTGGTATTTACCTGAGTAATGGAATCGGTGACTTGACTGTTTACTGAAGTTGGATATGCCATGATAAATTTACCTTAAAGTTAGTTTTAAATACTGCTATTGAAAATATCAAAAGGCTTAGCTGCCCAAAATTTTTGAGGTAGCTTTTCCCGTTGATGCTGTATCCAGAGAGTAGAGTAACGCCACTCCCATGGTTGTCGCCGCTTGCGCGGTTATATTGGTTTGTTGTTGGGCAGTAGTGGCATTGTGGGCCGCGTTACTTAGCGCCTGCGCGGTTGCCTGAAATAAGTTTCCCATGGCTACTGCGGGGCTACTTCCCAGCGTCTGCACATTCGCTTGCGTTACCGAATCCGTGATTTGATTATTCACCGAAGTTGGAAAAGCCATTACTATGATTCCTTAATTCAAGTGCTTATGATTGCAAAATAGATGTTGTAGCCTTGCCTGTAGATGCTGTGTCAATTGCATATAAAGTGGCAACACCCATCGTTGTCGCGGCCTGAGCGGTAACCGCAGTTTGCTGCTGACTGGTCGTCGCATTGTGTGCTGCGTTGCCCAGTGCTTGCGCGGTAGCCTGATACAGATTACCCATTGCTGTGGCGGGTGCATCACCAATAACCTTTACATTTGCTTGCGTTACTGAGTCAGTAATCTGACTATTAACCGATGTTGGAAAAGCCATATTTTTTTACCTCTTTTAGATATTGTTGATTAACTAAAGCCCAGCGACTTTAGAATTCAAGATTGCCGAAGTAGACTTACCTGTCGATGCGGTATCAATGGAATAAAGCGTTGTGACACCCATCGTTGTCGCTGCTTGGGCTGTTACCGCCGTCTGCTGCTGAGCCGATGTCGCATTGTGAGCTGCATTACTCAGCGCCTGAGCAGTAGCTTGGTACAAATTACCCATTGCAGTAGCTGGCGCATCGCCTAATACTTCTACATTTGCCTGGGTCACTGAATCAGTAATTTGATCATTGACTGATGTTGGAAAAGCCATGAAATTACTCCTGTGTTTAAAGTTACGATATAAGTCGATTTAAGTTTTGCAGATAGGTTTGTCTATCCAACGCTGTCTATCTTATGCATATAAAATATTATTGATTGTAAAAAAAAAAGCATGTTTGTAGTAAAAATCAATTGAAACTAAATAAAATCTGTATAAATCACTGAAAAAAGGTAAAAACCAAAGAATTTGCATGTTACTGCTAACTAAATATGGTAAGCAGTTTACGGTGGGTTTATGTGAAGGGAAGTTGGTGATCTATACATAAAGATTGAGGCGCACCGATGACAGCACATTGCTATCTTGACTTACTGGGCGAGTCGGCAGTCACCGTTAGCCCCAGCAGGCTTCGCGTGGGTAATGCAAAGCCCCACAGTGAGAGTCAATTTTGGACATTTGAGTATCGACCTGACTACCCTCGTCGCTTTGATTGTTATAGCTATGTCAATGGATGGTGTACTGAGTAGGTTGGTTGGTATAACTATCAGCACTGTCACTGTGCGCTGGAAGGCTTTACACCTTGTCAGGTATTTACCGGGTAGTCCATATCGTTCAGTGGAGTTCGCCAGCAGGTATTGAATGAAAAGTATGCCCAACATGCTGATCGTTATGTTGGCTTTAGTGGTGCTTAGCATATTGTGAGTGTCGTTAAATATACCTGCCCTGTTTTTTATAAAACAAAATATAGAATTATTTATAAAAGCATGGCAGAGACACTTAAGCGACTACAGATCGGTCTTGTGGTCAATACTTGCCACCTCTTTTAAAGTCAGCGTTTATGTGTGCTTGGCGAGAGAGGCGGTGCACCACTGGCTCTAGGACTTCTTGCTGGGCTACTTGATGGTGTAGCATGAGAGCCTGCGCTTGAAGATCTTCTGGACATCTTCACACCTTATTGATAGCAGCCCAACACCCTCTCCAACGCATCTCCAAAAATCTCTGACCATTTATCGACACCTATCTCATCGCCAATTAAATCCTGGCGGATTTCAACCAATAGGTTCAGGTAATCTACATCCTCCGCGTGAGTTTTTACGGTGTACCCTTTGGGATTATTGGCATGATAAGGCTGATTATCCCCTACACACACCGCAGGGTTATCGCGCAACGCGGTCATCATAGGTGCCGCCAGGCGATCATCGTCACTCCATAAAATACCTATATGCCACGGGCGTTGTTTACCATCGGTCAGCGCAGGGGTGAAGCTGTGTATAGAGATGATAATAGGCGTTTGGGTGCGTGCGTTGATCTTTTCTACTTCACGACTGATCGCCTGCTGATACGGCCAAAAATAGCGATCGGCGCGTGCCTTGCGTTGGCTTTCAGGCAGGTTTTGATTGGCGGGGATAGCAATGCCATCGCTACTTTCGGGAATCCAGCCGGGATCACCTGGAAAGCGGTTGAGGTCGACCAATAAGCGCGAGTAAACACCGCTGACCAATGTACTCTGGAAGCGCGAGCTGAGTTTTCTCGCTATACCCAGCGCGCCTATATCCCAGGCGATGTGCTGGGATAAAATCTGTTTATCCAAGCCCAATTGATCATAGGCTGGCGGCAGTGCATTACCGGCGTGGTCACAGACAAACAGTAATGGCGAGTCGTTGTCACTGTTTTCGACCAAAAAGGCGGGCGGGGTATTATTCATTGGCTACCACTGGTGTAAAGCGCCGGTTAATCAATTCGTAGGCCGGCTCGGCCAGGCCCGCCAGGGTAATCAGAATGACACCGGCAATTTCACGCAAGCCAAAAGGCTCGCCGGCAAACAGCGCAGCGCTGCCAGCGCCCACGCTGATTTCGGTCATAAATAACAGGCCCGCGACGCCAGGATTGAGGTGCGAAGGGCTAAATACGGTGGCGACAGCTGCGGGGATCAGCACGATTAGGGCCAGTGGAATCACCCAGTGCATGACATCGCTCAAGGCCAACCAGTTGGCTGCATCCAATTGTTGCTGATGAGTCGCGACCAGGGCCAGCACACCGGCAAATACGGTGCTCCAAAAAAAGAACAAACCGCAGTAGTCGGCGGTGTTGTTTTGCTTATCAGTGAGTAGCATCAACGATGCGATTGCCCAAATGATACCCGCACTCAACGCCATCCAGTCACCCGGATTGCGGGGCAGGGGTATGCCATTATCGATGCCAAAGATAACCAGCATGCCCCCCAACCCCAGCGCCATCGATAACCAGCGTACCGGGGTAATTAGCTGGCCAATAAGGACACGGGCCAATAGGAATCCCCAGATTGGCATAAGGTAAAAGAGCAGAATCGTCCGCACTACCTCAGTGTATAAAAAGGCACTGGCATAAAGTACATAGCCAATACCTATTAGCATACCGCAGAGGTGAAAACGGGCACTGCCCTGTGCAAAAGCCCGCCAGCGGTAGACAAGCAGTGGGGTAATTAACAGCAGCGGGGTGGCATTAAAAACAAATGTTGCCCACAAGCCGGAAAAACCCGCTGCTTCCAGGGTGCGCAGAGGAATCCAGTAAATGCCAAATACCAGCCCGGAAAACACACCGGCAAATTTTGCCAGGGTTTGTGTGGAGGTGGTTTTCGCCGTCATGGGGAGCTCCCGGAATAACCTTGGCTGTGGCCGTTACACGCCATTGATAATAGTCAACTCGCGGTCAAAGGCCCGGTTGGCAAAAACTATCGCCTGTTGGTATTCGGCATCCTCGTAGCAGGCAATAGCCTGTGAATAGCTGGGGAATTCGACGATAAGCACCCGTGGCGAATCGCGACCTTCCGGGGTTTGGTGCTCACCACGGGCGATCACCCGCGCCTGGAAGCGTTCGGCAATCGCGCTCCAGCGCCTGCCATATTCTTCCAGCGCTGCCTGGTCTTTTATTTCGCCGCTTCTCACCATCCAGTAAGCTGCCATGGTTTTTCTCCCGGTTAGTGTTAAAGGTTGAGTGTTTGTGTCAGTGTGGCAAAACGTGTGTAATCGGCCATTTCCAGCGTGAGCGGGGTCAGGGTAATAAAGCCGCGATAAGCCAGGTCGATGTCGCTGTCTTTGCTGCGTTTGGTTTTATTGCGCAGTGAACGGTAGTCAAACCATTGCTGGCCGCTGGCATCTATTTCAGACTTGACCATCAGTGGCAGTAGTCGCCGCCCGATTTCTGCAACCTTACTGCCCGCTAGTGCCTGTGGGTCATCCAGTGGTGGAAAATTTACATTGAGCACTGTGGGGTTATCGATCAACAGTGGCAGCATGTGCTGCAAAAATGTTTCAAGATGAGCTGTGCTGCTGCGCCAGTTGGTGTGTTTATCCGTGAAGTTGGCCAATACCTGGCTCAGGGCAATCCCCGGCACTCCCTGTTCCCAAGCCTGCAGGCAGGCGCCGATGGTGCCGGAGAGTGCCAGGTCTTCACCGAGGTTAGAGCCTCGGTTGACACCGCTGAGCACAATATCTGGCTGCCTGCCGGGAATCAGCCCGTTGAGCGCAATAATGATGCAGTCCCCCGGTGTGCCGTGCACCGCAAAGCGCTGTTCGCCACGTTGGTCGCACGCGACTTTCTGGGTTTGCGTAATCGCCCGGCTGCGCGAACTCTGGTTAGTGGCGGGGGCGACGACCCATATATCGTCTGACAGTCTGCGCGCTGTCTGTTCCAGCAGGGCGATACCGTCAGCGTCGATACCGTCGTCGTTTGTAATTAATACCCGCACGATATGGGATAGGAGGTCAGGTGGTCAATACGGTGAATCGCCTCACCCAGAGACCGCAATGTAGCGAACCATTCGGCCACTAACTGCGGATCGCTGGGCGCCGCAGAGACACCCGCACCGATACGGCCCGCCGCTACCGCCTCAACCGCCAGGCTAACAGGCAGCGATACCAGCCGCGCCATCGCGTTGCCTTTATCGTTACCACAGGCGTCGATCACATAGCTTTGGTGCCAAATGGCCTGATCATTGGCAGCCGGGCGCGCTTCAAGCTCCACGCACAGTACAACACGGTCTGGCTCGCCGGGGTCGTAGCCCTGGGTGTGCCACAACTCATCGCTCATCGCCTGGAGGCGCGCATCACCTTCTGCACCTTGTAGCGTGTCGATTTCAGCGAAAATCGATGCCCAGGCGTCAGACCAACCGTTGAGCCGCAAAGTGCCGCGCACAAACTCATCGACCGGCCATTGCGGGTTGAAGTGGTAGGCTGACATAAACGGTAGCGAATCGCGATTGGGGTAAGCCTGAAAGGTCTCTGCGCCAGTGGGCAGCCTGGCGGTGTAATCGCTGAGCGCATCCCAGGGTCGCACCGTATCGGTCACTTCCCCTTCACGGATGCTGCGCGCCGGAGACTTCAGGGCTTTTAGTACACCCAGCGGTGACCAACTGAATTTATAGCGAAAATCGTTAGGGATTTTTGGAAACCCGCCGCAGTAAGAGCGAAAGCGCAGGCGGTGGCTGGCATTGTATTCAGCTGCCTGGCGGTAGTGGTCGATCAGCGAGTGTGCCATCAGGTGGTCGATACCGGGATCTAACCCCACTTCATTAACCAGCGCCAGGCCTTTGTTATGCGCTGCGTCGTTGAGAGCCTGCATTTCATCGGATATATAAGAGCTGGAGACAAAGTGCGCGCCTTTATCCAGCGCCAGCCGGGCGATTTTTACATGCCAGGTGCCGGGCAGCATGGAGACCAGAATATCACCGGGCTGTACGCTCGCGGTGAGTGCTTCAATGTCGAATTTGCGTACCTGTGCTGTGCTGTCCAGCCCGGTGAGCGCTGCATGGGCTTTATCGGGCGTGCGGTTCCACAGTGTCAGCGACTTACCGCTGCTGGCCAGCCTGCGGATGCCCGGTACAGTTGACAGGCCGGTGCCCAGCCAGTGAATAGTTGACATTAGTTTCCCCTTTGGTTTTGTGTTTTTTAATATGATAACAGCGCAATTTTTTCGCGAAAGATAGCCCGCGCACCGCGCCATACCGGGTTATCCACCGGGTCAAGCTGCAATAAATGGGGCAACAGTTGCTGGCTGAAATCCTCGCTCGACTCCACTGGCAACATCGATGGCAGATGATCGATCGCAATCAGATCCAATGGGGTTGGCGCATCGATCAAGCGCTGAGTCGGTTGTTCAAATGTAGTGCATTCCGTGTAAACCGGCAGTGGGTTGTAGTCACCGTAGGGATCACAACTCACATCTGAAATAACGCTGAGCTGGCGGTTTGGTCGGGCCAATAACTCAGAGGTGATAAACGGTGGTAGAGGGCGGTTGACTAACACACAGTTGACAAAAAGTGTGTGCGCCAGAATCTCTTCAAAGGGGCCACCGCGTGCGGTTTCGGCAATATCCCAGCGGGTAACTGGCAGGCCAAGCTGCTCTGCCAGTGTGCAAGCGCCTGTGCCCACCCGGCCCGCTGCGCCGATCACTAGCATTGAGGGTGTGTTTTCCCCTGTGGAGTTGGCCTGGTTGCTGGCCTGATTACTGGCCTGATTACTGGCCTGGGCCAAGTCGCTCCGCAGTGCGGCTAACAAAGCGTCCTGGCTGGTATAGGAAGACAGGCCAGCGATAACGGGTTGTGCATCCGTTTGTTGCCCACACCAGGCCTTCACCGCCACGGCGGCACCGGCAAAGCCCGCCCAGTAGCCAAATGCCGCGACCCGGCGGGCGTTTTCATCGAGCAGGAATTCGAGGTCGAACAGTTCGCCGCCGCCACGTACAAAGCGGTTCAGGGTCGCTTGCCACCCGTGTTGTTGTTTGTAGGCGTGGGCGAAGTAGATGTGTTTGTGTTTAAGTGCCTCGCCCGTTTCAGGCAGCTCTTTGAGGCCGAGGATATAGGCGTCATCCGGGGCTTGTGGCCAGCTACCGGGGGCGGTCATAGTACAGCCTGCATCGGCAAATGCCTGGGCGGGAATGGCTGACTGGGTTGAGCGTTCGACGAACACCTGGTGGCCCGCTGCCAGTAATGCTTTTGCCGATTGGGGGGTGAGTGCTGAGCGTTGCTCGTTGGGTTTGGTTTCGGCGCGTAGCCAGATTTTGGCGATCATGGGTTTCGGTGGTTTTTGTTGTTGTTAAAGAGGTGCAAATTTACACTAAAAACGCTTGCGCTATTGCTTTTAGCGTGTGCAGTGAGCGCGTTTGCAATCACGCGATTTGCTGCAGGATATTCTCTGGTGAATTATAGTCCAGGTGCAGTAATTTACGGTTGTTGTGCGATACCAGCACCATGCTTGGAAACCCTTGCGCGCCAAGCTGTTGGCCAAAAACAATTTCGTTGTGCAGTGTCTTGTGGGTCTCATCGCTGTTCAGGTCGGTACTGAACTGTTCACTATCCAGCCCTAAATCACCTGCCAGATCGATCAATACATCGTCATTCGATGGATTGCGTGCATGCAGGTAGTAAGCGTGTTGGATCGAGGTGATCATTTCCCGCTCCCGGCTGGGCGACTGCGCTTTGGCCGCGAGCACGGCGCGGCAGGCTGGGTAAGTCGAGCGTCGCGGTTGGCACTGTGTCCAGAAGTCGAAGTTGAATTCGGTGCCGGGAATCCGCGCCTGAATGGTATGCCAGGTATCCTGTAGCATGTGTTGCATGGCGGCGGGCATTGCCTGGTGTGAGTCGGGTGCCAGCCCACCGAGTACATAGCGAATGTCGACAGTTCCCTCAAGTTCCTCGACCACTGTGCCCCAGGTTTTGCTGAATCCCCAACACCAGCTACACATCGGGTCGTGTATGTAATAAAGGGTTTTTTCGTCACTCATGGTCTTATCGCTATGGCTCAATGGATTAATATCGTTTTTATGAAGAACAGCTCACCGTTAACTGTGATGCCCACGCCGGGGTGGTGTCGGCATAGTGTGACATCGCCGGGTGCTCGTCAAAGGGTGTGGCGAGTAAGGTCATCAACTGTTCGATTTCGCTGTAATCCTGCGCATCTTCTGCCTTGCGGATAGCGGTTTCGGCTATGTGGTTATGCAGTATGTATTTTGGGTTGGCCTTTTGCATGCGCTGGCTGCGGGTTGTTGTGCGGGTACTTTCGCGTGTCAATCTTGCGTCGTATTGCACCATCCATGCATCGCAAGCTGCCGGGTTGGCAAAGAGTGCGCGCGCCTTGTTGTTGCGCCGGTTATGGTCAGGGTCTGAAAGTGCGCGAAAGAGACGGGTAAAGTCTACCTGGTTTGCCTGCATGGTGTCTAACAGGGATAGCTGGAGCGCTTTGTCCTCTTCCTGTGAGGTGTACAGGCCGAGTTTTTCTCGCATTAAACCGTCGTAATATTGTTCATACAGGGCCTGGTATTTGTGTAGCTCAGTGGTTGCCAGTTCGGCGGATTTCTCTGCTACCGGATCGAACAGTGGCACCAGTGCCTGGGCCAGGCAGCTAAGGTTGAACAGGCCGATCTCCGGCTGCCGGTTGAAAGCGTAGCGGCCACTGTGGTCTGAGTGGTTACAAATGTGGCCGGGGTTAAATGCCTGCATAAATCCAAACGGGCCATAATCGATGGTGAGTCCATGAATCGACATGTTGTCGGTATTCATCACGCCGTGCATAAACCCGACAGACTGCCACTGCGCGATCAATTTTGCCGTTGAGTCGATGGCTTCAATGAGAAGCGAAAGGTAAGGGTTTTGATGCGCCAGCAGGTGTTTGAAATGTGTTTGTAAGGTGTAATCAGCGAGGGTTTTTAGTGCGTCGAAGCGTTGCGAGTAGTAGCAATATTCAAAGCTGCCAAAACGGATATGGCTGGGTGCCATACGCAGCACCATGGCGCCTGGCTCGATGCGTTCCCGGTATACGGCTTCATTGCTGGTAGTTAAACACAGGGCGCGGGTAGTGCCGATACCAAGCCCGTGCATCGCCTCACTGCACAGGTATTCGCGTATTGAGGAGCGCAGTACGGCGCGGCCATCCCCCTCGCGTGAGTAGCGGGTTAGCCCCGCCCCTTTGAGCTGTAGATCCCAGCGCTCACTTTGCTCGTTACACACCTCACCCAGTAAAATGGCACGGCCATCACCCAGGCGTGGCACGAAGTGGCCAAACTGGTGACCCGCATAGCAACAGGCGATGGGTTGGAAACCGGGCAGTGGTTGTGTTCCACTGATAATATCAACAAAGTCATGGCGCAATGCCTCGTCAGGGTCGAGATCGATGAGTGCCGCCGCCGACCGGTTGAAGTGAACCAGCCGGTGTTCATTCAACGGTGTGGGGTCGTGTGCCGAGTGGAAGAGCGCCGGGAGGCGCGCATAGCTGTTGTCAAAATCTAATTGTTCGAGTGTTTTTGATTTGTGCACAGCGTGTCCGGGAATAGGCGTGGTTGGGGACTGGTTGTTAAGTGTAAACGATAAAGGCATGGCCAAAGCGTAAGCATGAAGAGATTTTTTTATGAGTGATTGGTATACCTATGTATTGCATTGTGCCGATGGCAGTTTATACACAGGGATTACCGTTGATCTGCAACGCCGTCTGCATGAGCACAATCACGATGATCGGTTGGCGGCAAAATATACCCGCACACGGCGACCACTTAGTCTGGTTTACAGTGAGTGTGTGCCAACACGTTCGGCGGCCTGCCAGCGGGAAGTGGCGATTAAAAAAATGACAAGATGGCAAAAACAGCAGCTCGTTGATGCGACGATATGTGATGAGATGGTGTGCCGTGATGAATATACGTCACGTAAAAAACCCCCTCGTACAGGGGTTGAAACTCACATTACGAGGGGTTGAAAATAGTGACAGGCCTACAGGCCTGAAGTTTAGATGGCAACGTTAGACGCCTGGGGGCCTTTGTTTCCATCAGTTACATCAAAACTAACCTGCTGGCCTTCGGTCAGCGTTTTAAAACCATCACCTGCAATTGCAGAAAAATGCACAAATACGTCCGCGCCGCCATCGGCGGGACTAATGAAACCAAATCCTTTAGCTTCGTTAAACCACTTAACCGTTCCTGTTGCCATGAAAATAACCTCTGGTAGTAAAAAATAAGTCGCTATTAAATTGCAGATTTGCGATAAGAGATGAACAGAAAGTACTAAAATAACACTACTGAAAAATCCTGATAAAATGCAACTAATAGTTTGCGCTATTGCTCAAGGTATACATGCCGAGAATAGTCAATAGCTTTAGGTATTATAGGCAATTATTTAAATAATGATTGAAATTTGTTTAATTTTTTATAATTTAGGCTAATTATTTGTAATTGAGTCGAAAATTAGCAGTATTTGCTACCCGGTTGCTATTTGTAGATGGTGTCGGAAAGCACCGTAGCATCGAGAGCAATAGCCCTTGCTCCCTCTATAACAACTGGTATTCCATCAGTGTTAAATAAAGCTGTCTTGGGTTCTCAAAGACGATGCCATTCCAGCCCCGTTGAATAGCGGTCAGCACATTGTCTTCCCGATCATCGATAAATATAGTATGCGCTGGCTGTAAAGCAAATTGTTGTTCGGCGCGTTGGTAAATACCTTCGTCGGGTTTCAATAGGCCACAGTCACCTGACAGCAGGACACCATCAAATTGTTGCAGGAAGTCGAATTCGTCGACCACCCAATCGAACTCCTCGCGTGCCCAATTTCCCAGTGCATAGGTTTTGTAACCGCGTTCGCGTATTTCGCCCAGTGCGGCGACTGTGCCACCAATTGGCCCGATGACCATTTCCCGCCAGTGGGTTCGCCAGGCGTGGATGGCATCGGTGTAATCCGGGTGTTGTGTTGCCAGCGCGTCGAGCACTTGCTGCATGGGGGTGCCAGCGCTGATGCGCGCCTGCGCCTGGTCGTTTAGTACTGAGGTAAAAAAATAGTCGAGCTTTGCCTGTTGATTGTCGAACAGGCGTTGGTATAGCGGGGAGGGGTCCCAGTTTATCAGGACGCCAGCGAGGTCGAATACAAAGGTTTTGTCAGGCATGGATTCAGTCACCGTATCTGAAATAAAAAAACCCGGTAAAGAACCGGGTTTTTTGTTTTGCAAAGAGCGGATTGCTTACACGTAGTGGACGATGCCAAACATGATAACAGTGAGCCCCAGGCTACAATGGATAACCCCTTTTACGGTGGCAATGGGACCCATTTTGCCGACGATGGCATTGACTTCAAGTGCGACAATCAGCAGCAGGCCGATTAAAAACCCCATATCGCCCAAGTTGATTGCATCAAAGCCACCATTGGCACCTGCGGTGAGTGTACCGTGCTTGGAGCCCAACATACCAAACAGCATAGGCGCTGAGAATAAGGTGTTAGTGCGCGATGCAAGCAGTGCTTTAGGGCCAGCGCTGGCAGCATCCCCTTCGACGATGCCGCAGACGATTTTCTGGTTTGGCCAGATAATCAGCCACACATTGAGAAACATCAGTGTGCCCATCAATGCACTCAGTGCGATGTATTGATTGATTCCACCACCGAGTGTGGCAAACAGGTAAACACCGGTCAGGAAGGTGCCCATTGCACCCCAACGAAACCACCAGAGTGCGCGTGGTGCGAGTTTTTTAGTGGCGTCTGCTTTGGCACCGGCCTCGGCTTCTTTGAAATATTCGCCCTGGATGAAATTGAAATAGTAGAGCAGGCCGATCCAGGTAACGCCGAATAGCACGTGTCCCCAGCGGGATAGAAAATCAATTATAAGCATGTTATCTCCCAGGTTTTTAAATTTAGGTGTTTAAATTCAGATGTTAAATTAAAGGGTTATAAAGTAAGTAGTGTGAAACAGTGGGTACTTTTATGCGTAGTGTACATTGGTCATATAGCACGACTGGGCGGCATAGTAGTGTGTAATGCATGGTCTATCAATGCGTTTTTTGAATTCTCTGTTATTGAAGCATTTAAATACGCGATTTAGTCGTTATCCGTTAAGCCAGCGCCAGCGCCCCGCAGCCGTGATGTTTCACTGACGGGTACGTAGGTGTTGTGCGCGTGTTGTTGTACTTTTTTCCAAAGTAAATCATCGATTTTACACCCATTGGCAATGGCGGACTGGCGTTGTTCACGCAATTGTTGAGGGGATAGCAAACGGGGTGTAACAGGCGCGGTCTGCCCCCATTGGCAGGTAATGTTGTTGGCGTGGGTTTGCCTGAGTGCCTGGGTGTCATGGGCAAAAATATGTGTGCCCCCGGTGTCACATCCAGGGTCACACCCGGGGCCACAGCTAACGGTTACCTGGGTGTTGTTATCGGTTGTCCAGTGCGTGTGAACAGTGGTGGTCTTTGCCGCCTTGACGATAAAAGGGATGAGTATCAGTGGTTGGGTGCAGGTGTTTATGCTGAGCACTTTTCCGCCTGCACCGTACGTTATCAGTAAATCCGCGATGGATGGCCCCAGGGTGAGTGCTGAAATGGGGGCGGCTGTTGGGTGGGTAATGCACAGGCCTTGTGCATTACGCTCAAGGCCTGGTGCACACGATGGCGGTTGTTCAAGCGCTTCTATTAGTATTTCTATGCCGGGTAAGCCATGCTCACAAAGCCAGCGGGTGGCGTAGGCCATTTCCTCGGCAATACCAAATGGATGACCACAACCGCTGGTGGCTTTTTTGGCCATTTCGGCCAGTTCACTCAGAGAGACGATCATGTGGCCTGCTCAACACTGGGGGCTTGCGGCAGGAACATCCAGCGGTCACTGTCAGCCAGGCCAATTTCGTCTGGTAGCGGCGCGCCCTGGTACAGGGTGATACGCGTCCATTTGTCTGATTTTGGGTCAAATTTTGTCGCACCAAAAAAGGCCAGTTTGAAGCGCAACATATCGATTGGCAGCAGGGTGGAGCCGAGCAGGTTTTCCTGGATTTCCGCATAGCGGTAGTTGGCCAGGGTTTGTATCCGCCGCACAATATGGCGGTGTTGGGGGTGTGTTAATAGAAACTCAGCGACGCTGTGCTGTGCCGGAAACGATTGAAGGTCGTTGTACAGGGCGACGGTATCGCGTGCTGCGGTGAGTTTGTGTTCGCGGTCGGCGCCGGGCTCCAGGTGGCGCTCACCAACACGCGGTTCGAGCTTTTCCTCTGAGGCGTACCAAAAAAAGTGGGTTGCCTGTGGTGTATTGAAGTCTATTTTTAATGCCCATACGTAGTGTGTTTCGATCAGTTTTACCAGTTCGCCCAGTGCCATTGCCGGTTGAATCTCCACTGTATCACGCGTGCCCATTGTGGTTGCCAGGTGGTCGACTTTTTCCGGGTGCATTTCGATTAACAGGGCGGCTACCAGCTCTTGCGCTTCTATTGAAAGCGTATTCTCGACCCAGCAATAGAGTGTGTTCCAGGGTTGCGTGCCTGCGAGCCAGTGGTCACTGGACAGTTGTTCAGCCAGGCTGTCAAGGTCTGCGCGCAGTTGCACTATGCGCTGCATTTGTCGTTGGTCTGGCACATTCCATTGTGTGCACATGCGCTGTGCCTGTGTCAGTGACTGTTTGAATGCCTGCTGTTGAGGGGGGGCAATATGCTCGACGTTGCGAACGGCTGCCAGTGCGGTTTCTGCCGCCGTGACCCAGTTGTGGATCAGCAGTGGATGGTGGTAGAGAAATGGTGCCATACCAAGCCCGGTAGAGTTGCCGATACCGAGGTAGCGACGGGTTTGTCTGTCGAGTGGTACGGCTTTTTCCGGGTTGCGGCAGCGGGCGACGTGCTCTACCAAATCGTGGGTAAAGCAGCGAATCAGGTATACGGTGAGTAATTCGGCCTGATAGGGGCTGGCAAGTGCCTCGCGGTGGCAGGTGCGCTGTCGGTCGGACAGGCCAAATTTGCCGTTGCCATAGACGGCTGTCGTGCGCATCAGATAGCCGGTTTGTGCGATCATTTCCAGGCTGGGCTGGTGACCGTTGGCGAGGCTGTCAACAACGTGCTCGAACAGGCGCACGCTTTTGTTGGCACGGCTTAAGGTGAGCTCGCTGGCGCTGCAACGCCCGGCTTCCTGTTTTGGCACGTTTTCCCGTAGTCGGTCGATATCTGCAGGTGTTGGGTTGCCATCGAATAGGGTGAAGGCTGCGTCCCATTTCTCGGCGATAACGCGGTCAGAGCGGTCTGCTGCATCGAGGTGATTGGAGTAGGCGATCAGGCTGTAACAATGCGTTGGCCCTGTGGTGCGGTACACAGCGGTGCCGTATCCCTCGGCGTCCCAGTTCGCCTGGGTTTGTTCGATGTGCCAGTTTTCTTCACGCAGGCGCCGCAGTAGCGAGCGCATAAAGCTGATACGCGTCTGGTAGCGGCAGCCCATACGTTCCAGGCGCATGACCTGTTCCGGTGGGCGCAGTGGTATTTGCATAGTGGAGACCTGTCTGTTTATAGCGCGTCAAACGATTTTTCAAAAAATGCCAGCCAATTACCACCCATTATTTTAGCGGTGTCACGGTCATCAAATCCGGCGGTCTTCAGTCCGTCCAGCAGATTTTTCAGGTGTAGGTTATTTTCAAACCACGTCGGTTGTGGTGGAAACCCGGCGTTGTCTTTTGAGCCTTCACCGTAATCGATTGCTTTTGACCAGCGACCGACGCGCATCCATTCAACCACTGTGTTGGGCTGATCCTGGCAGAGGTCGGAACCGATGCCAATACAATCGACACCCATCAGTTCAGCGGTCTTGGCGATCATGCCGCAAAAGTCATCGAGTGTGCAGTTATCGGCGTTGTTGAGGTGGTGTGGGTACATGCTGAAGCCGAGCATACCACCAGACTCACCCAGCGCACGCAGCACATCGTTCGATTTATTGCGCAAAGCGGGGTGCCAGAATGCCGGGTTGGCATGGGTGATGGCTATCGGGCGTGTGGATAACTCAATGGCTTCCAGCGTAGAGCGCTCGGCAGAGTGTGACATATCGATCACCAGCCCGATGCGGTTCATTTCGGCGATAGCCTGTTTGCCAAAGCGGGTGATGCCGGGGTCTTCTGCCTCATAGCAGCCAGTCGCCAGGAGGCTCTGGTTGTTATACGACAATTGCATAAAGCGTGCGCCCAGTGCGTGTACGATTTCTATCAGGCCGTAGTCGTCTTCGATTGGAGAGCAGTTTTGAAACCCAAAAATAATCGCTGTGCGGCCTTCGCGGTGGGCGCGGCGCACGTCATCGGCATTTTTACCGTGCACAATCAGCTCCGGGAACTGTTCGAACCAGCGGTTCCACTGTTCGATATTGGCCACTGTTTCACGAAAATTTTCGTGGTAACAGATCGTGACGTGCACAGCCGCTACGCCGCCTTCGTGCATTTGTTGGAAAATCTTTTTCGACCAGTTGCAATATTGCAGGCAGTCGATCATTAACGGGCGTTGATTCATAGGTGAACCCAGTATCGGCTGGTTGATAGTATATGAGTGAGTATAAGCCACAAGCCACGGGTGCAGCATGCGTTTATTGTATTCAATGGGCCGGTTGTCTGGGTAGGTAGCGACCGCCTTTCATACCACTAAAATAATGGGCGATAGCCGGGTGTTGGATGGCGGCAGCCGATGCATCAAGGCTGAGGTGCTGTTCCGCCACATAGGTGCTCGATTCGTCGTTATCCACTAAAACGTGATACCAGGGTCTGTCTTTAGGTGGTCGGCTTAAGGCGACGTGTTCGTACCAGAGCGCAGTGCCGGTGTAGACGGGGTCTACATCGATAATCACTCCCCGGTAGTCAAACCGGGTGTGCCATATAATTTGCCCGATCAAAAATTTTGATGCGACTTCCGGCATGTTGATTGCTGTTTCCTCAGATACGGTAGGTGGGCTTAAACTGAATTAATCACGTTGGAGGTCGGTTCCCACAAACCCTGGACAGGTAGCGGGAAAACTGCCAGAGGTTGCGCTCGATTGGGTGATAAGTACCCACCGGCAGAATAGGTGATTTTGTGCCTTGATGTAGGGCCTCGACTAATGCCCTGTCTTCATCGTTGGCGACATTTATATACGTTTTGAACTGCTGTAGCCAGTTGTTGTAGTCTGATTCAGCCACATCGGCGAGCACTTCAGGGGGAACCGCTACGCTCCAGGTGGCCTGCATTTGATCGCTGCCCAGCGGTTGCACGGAGATATACCAAAGATAGTCTGGCATCAGTGTCACCAGGTGGCAGGGAAATACACAAAAGTCCACCATCATCCGCCGCCACTTACCTGTCAGCCGGTCATTTTTTGCGTGCGCCGCGCCTGGCCCGGTACTACTTGGTTGTGCCGCCTGATGATAGCCGTAGTAATCACTCTCTTCACCGCAGTGGTAATCGGTCAGAGGTTTTTTATGCTGTGCAAAGGTTTTGCCGTGGGCGATAGGTACGTGATAACTCTCGGTGAAATTCTCGATCAGGTTTTTCCAGTTGGCCTGCCATACCATCGTTTCCCGCAGCACGGTTTGGTAACAGCCCATATCAAACCGACCGACGACATTATCGCGCAATGGTGCGAGCACATCGGCTAGCCGGGTTGCCGGTTTTTCAGCAATAGAGACATAGATAAAGCCCTCCCATGTTTCCAGGTTTAATGGCCGTAATCCGTGTTTCGTGGAATCAAACCCCACCTTCATTTCCATATAAGGCGCCCGGATTAACCGGCCACTGCAAGCGTAAGTCCAGGCGTGGTAGCGACAGGTAAACTGCTTGGCGTGGCCATTTTGGTGCGGCATTAAACAGGCCTGGCGGTGCGCACAGGCATTCACGAAAGCGGCCAGCTCCCCCTCTTTTTGGCGCACTACCAGTATGGGCACACCCGCTATTGTGTGGGTTAAGTAATCGCCAAACCCGGCTACTTCGTCTACGCGTCCCACGCAAACCCATTCCTGCATAAAGACACACTGTCTTTCGTGTTCGAGAAATGCCTGGGAGTGGTTTACTGCTGCGGGGATTGGGTGTGCCTGCTCGAAAGGCAGGGCGGCAGCGGCCTGTAATTGTGCTAGCACCGTCTGCAGAGGCGTATTACTGTGGGGGTTGTCGGCCATATCCGCCACTATATCATTTTGTGATGGATGGAGAGTCCGTTCCAGTGTAGACGATGCCTGTCCCTCGTGTCGTCAGGCTTATCAATACCACACCTGGATCTGGTGACGTTTTATACCCACGATGAGCTGAAAAAGGCGGTATTGGAGCAGGGTGTTACGCTGTTGCAACGCAAAGATGATATGACCGAAACCCTGGCAGCATAAGATTAACGCCCGTCACTGATGCAGCGATTCCCAGTAATTGACAATATTGCAAAACAATGTAGCCGTTTGCAGCGTATCGTAAACGGCTGAATGGGCTTCGTCATTGTTCCATTTAATGCCAGAGGCTTCGCTGGCTTTGGCCAATACGGTTTGTCCGTACGCCAACCCAGCCAGTGATACGGTGTCAAAATTGCTGAATGGGTGAAAGGGGTTGCGCTTGATGCCCGTCCGCTTGACTGCTGCGTTGATAAAACTCAAATCAAAAAAGGCATTGTGGCCCACCAGCACGGCACGCGTACATTCACTGTCGCTTATCGCCTGGCGGATAGGTTTAAAGATGTGCCCCAACGCATCGCTTTCTTTGCGCGCAGCACGCAACGGGTGCCAGGGGTCGATGCCGTTGATTTCCAGTGATTTTGGTTCAAGGTTGGCGTTTTCAAATGGAATCACGTGTGAGGAACGCACTTCACCGGGAATCAGTTTTCCGTCTTGATCCATGTTGATAATTACCGCTGCAATTTCCAGTAGCGCATCGGTCGCCGGGTTAAAGCCGCCAGTTTCCACGTCGACGACAACCGGTAGGTAGCTACGGAAACGCTCGGCGATACGGGTGGTTTTTCCGGGCAGGTAACTCATTGTCCGCTACCACTGAGTGACCATTGCATGGTTTCACCGGCGCGAAATGGAATCAGCCTGCCTTGCCCCAGTGGGTAATCATTGGCGATACGCCAGGGTTTCTTTGTCAGTGTTATTGTCCTGGTGTTGCGCGGCACGCCGTAGAAATCGGCGCCGAAATGGCTGGCAAATGCCTCCAGTTTATCCAATGCGCCGTGCTGTTCAAAAAACTCGGCATATAAGGCGAGCGCCGCGTGTGCAGAGTAAACCCCGGCACAGCCGCAGTCGCTCTCTTTGGTCGTTTGTGTATGGGGTGCGCTGTCGGTGCCAAGAAAGAATTTTGGATTGCCACTTAGCGCGGCCTCTGCCAGTGCCAATTGGTGACATTCACGCTTAAGAATGGGGAGGCAGTAATAGTGTGGGCGAATACCACCCTGGAACAAGGCATTGCGGTTGTAGAGTAAATGCTGCGGCGTCAGTGTTGCCGCCACGGTGCTGGGGGCGCTCTGCACAAACGCTGCCGCCTCTTTTGTGGTGATATGTTCGAGCACAATTTTTAGTGCCGGAAAAGCCGCTACCAGCGGTACCAGGGCGCGTTCGATAAATAATTTCTCGCGGTCAAAAATATCCACGTCACTGTCGACCACCTCACCGTGCAGGCACAGCACCAGGCCACTCGTTTGCATTGCTTCCAGCAGGGGGTAGATTTTTTCCAGGTTGCGCACACCGGCATCTGAATTAGTGGTGGCGCCCGCCGGGTAATATTTGAACGCTTTGATCACATTTGATGCCGCAGCGCGGGTGGCTTCTTCAACCGGGGTGGACTCGGTTAGATACAGGGTCATCAGCGGTTCAAATGACATTGTTTCGGGGAGTGCGGCAAGAATCCGTTGTTGGTATGCCTCCGCCATTACCACTTGAGTAATGGGTGGTTTTAAGTTGGGCATTATTAATGCACGGGAAAATTGTGCGGCACTGTGGGCAACGGTGGTGGCCAGGGCGTCACCATCACGCAGGTGTAAGTGCCAGTCATCAGCTTGTATCATTGTCAATTGCATAAACGTATTATGCCCTACATTACCCTAACAATCAGTCGAACCTGTTGTTGTTTTCTATAGCGTGCCTAAACCCGATAGGTCTTTGGTTAAACGCTTTGGCGACAACTCAACTGGTTATTAGGGTTATTCCAACCCGGTGATTGTGTATGCAGCATTTTTTACAACTGACCTGCCTGTATTTTAAAATGGTTTTACTCCGTGCCCAGCCTTATCAGGTGCCCAACACTTATGCGGTATTTTGGGGTTCAGTGACTGCCTCGGTATTGAGCTACGTCGTGGTTATCTCATCCCATTATGGGTTGTCTGAGTCTTTGCCGAGGGTCGCGCTGGATATGCTGGTGCTATTCGCGTTGTTATACGGTGGTTTGAAAATAACCGGGCACCGGGAGCGTTTTGTACAGGGCTATGCGGCGCTTTGCGGTACCGGAGCGTTACTCAACCTGGCTTTCTGGCCGATATTGCTGTCGACTGATGGTCTTGATGCGGGGGATACGGTGAGCACCAGTGTGTCATTGATACTGCTCGGGTTGTATCTCTGGAGCGTGATCGTCGTAGCAAATATTTTTCGTCACTGCTTCGGTATCCGTATGAGGGTAGGGGTTATCGTCTCAATTGCCTATTTGATAACGGTGGTAATGGTGGCCGATTATTTGTTTCCAGCGCCAATACTTGAATCTACTGCCCCGGTCAGTGAAGTATGAAATTACATATAAGTGGGATTTGTGGCACGTTTATGGGCGGCATCGCGCTGCTTGCGCGTACCCTGGGACACGAGGTCAGTGGCTCGGATGCCAATGTATATCCACCGATGAGCACGCAATTGAATGAGGCGGGTATTGCCCTGATGGAGGGATATGCCGCAGATAATATTGCCGCTGATGTGGATTTGGTGGTAATAGGTAATGCCTTGTCACGCGGTAATCCTGAGGTCGAACGGGTGCTCAACTGTGGGATACCCTACACATCTGGCCCTGCGTGGCTGGGTGATCATGTATTGCAGGGGCGCTGGGTGTTAGCGGTTGCCGGAACCCACGGCAAAACCACTACCAGCAGTATTCTCACTTGGCTATTGGAAGATGCCGGTTTGCAACCGGGGTTTTTAATTGGTGGCATCGCCAGCAATTTCGGGCTTTCTGCACGCCTGGGTAAAATGCCTTTTTTTGTCGTTGAAGCTGACGAATACGATACCGCGTTCTTCGATAAACGTTCTAAATTTGTACATTACCGCCCGAATACGTTGGTGTTGAATAACCTCGAATTTGACCATGCCGATATATTTCCCGATTTGGCCGCGATCCAGCGGCAGTTCCATCACCTGATCAGGGTGGTGCCTGGTAACGGTAAGCTTATTATCAATGGTGATGATGCGCCGCTTGCTGAAGTGCTTGAGCAGGGGTGTTGGAGTGAGCGCGAGTATTTTTCTGAACAGGTGCCAGCGCAACAACCGACCTGGGTGCTAGACAACGTTGATCAGCGGGGCATACAGGTTGTGACACCGGAAGGAACATCCGTGACGGCACAGTGGACAATGCCAGGGGTACACAATGCCCTTAATGCGATGGCGGCTATGGCAGCGGCGCGCCATGCAGGCGTGGTGCCCGACAGCGCGGCGATTTCTCTGGCCAGGTTTCAGGGCGTCAAGCGCCGTTTGGAAGTGCGTGCCTGTATTGCGGGCATCACGGTTTATGATGATTTTGCCCACCATCCCACCGCTATTGCGGCAACCCTGCAGGCACTGCGGGCGCGTATTGCCAGCGGTAGGATCATTGCCGTGGTGGAACTGCGTTCGAACAGTATGCGTATGGGGGTACACACTGAAAAACTGCCGCAATCTTTTGCCTGTGCCGACCAGGTTCTGGTACATTGCGTCCCTGGTGAGGGGTTTGACAGGGTGTGCAAAACCGTCTCCTCTGCGACAGTGCAGGTATTGTCGGATGTGCCTACAATCACCGAATGGATAATGGGCCATGCACAAAATCAGGATCATGTTGTGATCATGTCAAACGGTGGGTTTGATGATATACACAGTAAGCTATTAGGCCGTCTTGTCGATAAATTCGGTTAAGAAATCTGATTGGTTTAATAGATATTTTTAAGATAACTGGTTTAGAGTGATAATGAAAGCAACCCGTGAATTGGCAATGGGTGTTGATGTGCCAGACCAAGTTGGTCAGTACGAACTGGGGCAGTGCCTGGGGAGTGGTGCTTTTGGCGCTGTTTTTAAGGGATACGATCCGAGTATCTACCGCGAAGTCGCGATTAAATTTTCATTTAACGGCAGTGATGGTGACAGCAAAAAATCAGCTACCGCACAGCGTTCGTTTCTTACAGAAGCGGCGGCTATTAGCAAGCTGGCCCACCCACACATTATCGCTTTGTACGATAGAGGGATTCATAAAAACCTCAATTACCTGGTGATGGAATATGTGCCCGGCACACAGTTGACTGAGTTTGGTAAGGGCAGAACACCGTTGCCGACCCGCAGAGTGCTGGAAATTATTTACGAGAGTGCCCAGGCACTCAATTATTCGCATGGCAAGGGTATTATTCACCGTGATATTAAGCCATCGAATATTATGCTGACGCCGCAAAATGTGGCGAAAATACTCGATTTTGGTATTGCCATTTCCACCCACCAGGAGTTTGTCGGTAGTGCCGGGGTGGCGTTGGGCACGCCAAACTATATGTCGCCGGAGCAGGTGCTCGGTGTGGCGTTGGGACCGCAGAGTGACCTTTATTCACTGGCTACCGTGTTGTTTGAGATGCTTACAGGCCGACAGTTGTTTGTAGCCAATACCATACAGGCGCTATTTCGTTCTATCATCAGTCAGCCGCCACCGCGTCTGTCAGATATTCGCCCCGATCTGCCACGGGAATTATCAGATATTCTCGCTAAAGCGCTACACAAGGATGCAGATAAACGCTATCAGTCGGTCGCCGAATTTGCCGAAGGAATTTCCATTATTGCAGACAGTATGTTATCCAGCCCGGTTACTAATACTAATAGCACCGATGAATCTGGACAGACATTGCGGGATCTGGCGTTATTTAAACCCATGGGTGAGGCGGATATTGACGTGGTGATTAAATCCTGTCGCTTATTAAGTTATAAGCCGGGTGAGGTTGCGCTTGAGCAGGCGGTGTCTGATGACAATCTGTATATTGTTCTCGACGGTGATCTGGTGATGCGTTGTAACGGTTGTTTTATGCAGGCGATTGGCCGTGGTGAGTATTTTGGTGAAGCTGGGTTTATCAAGCGCGCCAAAAGCATCGCGGCTGTTCAGGCGTTGTCTGCTGTCACTGTGTGCGTTGTAAACCGGAAAGTGTTTAAGCAGGTGTCACCGGCTATGCAGGCACATTATTACACGCAGTTTTCCACCCGGTTAACCGAGCGTTTGGCGATGAAAAAAACCCCCTCTGTCGATTACCTGATTTAACGTCAATCCCCATTGGGTAAATGGACTATAGATAATCCCCCATAAAATAAACCCCAATCAAATAAGTCCAGACAGAATGGTGGCATAATCCTAAATTAAACTACTTTCCACTGTTTTTTCGAGCGACCAATGACTCCGCACCCTCGTTTCCCCCATCTTTTCTCATCCCTGACAATCGGTGCCACCACACTGCCTAACCGGGTACTTATGGGATCTATGCATACGGGGATGGAGGATCGTCGCAAGGATTACCAGAAACTGGCGGCCTACTTTGCTGAGCGTGCAGAGGGTGGTGTCAGTTTAATGGTTACCGGGGGCATCTCGCCGAATATTGCCGGCTGGATTGCCCCGTTTGCCGGCAAGCTCAGCCGCCGCTGGGAGGTGCCAAGACACCGTTTACTGACGCGTGCCGTGCACCAGCACGGCGCAAAAATATGTATGCAAATCCTGCACACGGGGCGCTATGGTTACTCACCCCTGTGCGTGGCACCGTCGCCTATTGCGTCACCGATATCCCCCTTTTCACCACGTGAACTAAGCCCTGCGGGTATTGAAAGGCAGATTAGTGCGTTTGTGCAATGCGCGAAACTGGCACGTGATGCAGGTTACGATGGTGTCGAGATCATGGGCTCAGAGGGGTATCTGATTAACCAGTTTCTGGTGGCACACACCAATAAACGCACAGACCGTTGGGGAGGGTGTTTTGCTCACCGGTCGCGTTTTGCACGCCAGATTGTCGAGCGAACACGTGCCGCGTTAGGTGAAGATTTTCTGCTTATCTTCCGGCTTTCAATGCTTGATCTGGTGCGCGATGGCAGTAGCTGGGATGAAGTTGTCGCGCTGGCCATACAGCTTGAAAAAGCGGGTGTTGATCTATTCAACGCGGGCGTCGGTTGGCACGAGGCACGGATTCCAACAATCGCCACATCAGTGCCGCCGGGGGTGTTTAGCTGGGTAACCGCCCGCCTCAAAGCGCATGTGCACACCCCTGTAATCACGACTAACCGCATTAATACACCGCAACTCGCCGAGCAAATTTTAGCGGCGGGAGAAGCGGATATGGTTTCGATGGCCAGGCCGTTCCTGGCTGATCCGGCGTTTATCAACAAGGCACGTGATAATAAGGATGATCAAATCAATACCTGTATTGCCTGTAACCAGGCTTGCCTCGATCATATCTTTGCCAGGCAGCGCGCAACGTGCCTGGTCAACCCCCGCGCCTGCAATGAAACCGAACTCAACTACATACCCACACACCATCCTGGGCATATCGCTGTTGTTGGCGCGGGGCCAGCGGGTATGGCGTGCGCGACGGTACTGGCACAACGTGGACACCGTGTTACTTTATATGAGGCGTCGGGGCAAATAGGCGGGCAGTTCAATATGGCCAGGCGCATTCCAGGTAAGTCTGATTTTGCGCATACCTTGCGTTATTTTCAGCGCCAGATTGAGCTGCATGGCGTTACATTATTGCTCAATCAGCGCGCTGATGTGGATGGCTTGGTTGGTGAACAGTTTGATCATATCGTCATTGCCACTGGGGTTACACCGCGTGCTTTATCGCTGCCGGGGATTGAGCATCCCAAGGTGTTGAGTTATCTCGATGTGCTGCAAAATGCGCGTGTTGTTGGGCCTTCGGTGGCGATTATTGGTGCGGGTGGGATTGGTTTTGATGTGGCGGATTTCCTGTCGCACAGTGAAACGCCACTGGTATCACAACGGCAGGCGTTTCTCGATGAATGGGGTATCGATCAGACGCTGCAACAGCGGGCGGGGTTGCAGGCACCGGTGCAGCCGATATCACCCAGGCAAATCTATTTGTTGCAGCGGCGCGATGAACGTGTGGGCAAACGACTGGGTAAAACCACCGGGTGGATACACCGCACAAAATTGAAAAACAGAGGTATTCAGATGTTGGCCAATGTTCGTTACCAACATATTGATGATGAAGGTTTGCATATCCTCAATGGTGATCAGCCGCAACGGTTGGCGGTCGATCATATTGTCGTCTGCGCCGGGCAGGAGCCTGAGCGTTCATTGCTGAATGCGCTACAAAAACGCCATCAATCAGTGCACCTTATCGGTGGGGCTGATCGTGCCACGGAGCTGGATGCAAAGCGTGCTATTGATCAGGGTAGCCGACTTGGTGCTCTGCTATAAATTGTGGGGCTGACGGCACTGAAAGGTCGGCGTAGGGGTATGCGGGTGCGATTGCCTTCGCCAGCGGTGAACCTGCCGATGAAAGGGCCGAAATTTTGCGTGATTGTGGAATTGGCGTTATTGTCCGTCCCTCTGAATTTGGTAGCTGGGTTGCCCATGTGCTCGCTAAGACGGCTTAAACCTGCTTGCTTGAATCTGTCTGTTAAACTTGAACACTGGAAATTGATTAAATGAGCAAACCAAAGATAATCGTCACCCGCCGCTGGCACGAACGCGTTGAGGCTAAGTTGTGTGAACTGTTCGATACGCAACTCAATACAGACGACCACCCCATGTCGGTCACCGAGTTACAACAGGCACTGCAAGACGCGGACGCCGTGTTACCCACCGTCAGTGATAAAATTAATGCCGAAGTGCTGAGTGCCAGTACGGTGCGTGCCAAAATGCTGGGCAGTAATGGGGTGGGGTTTAACCATATCGATCTGGATGCGGCAAAAGCAGTGGGACTAACCGTCAGCAATACCCCCGAGGTATTGACTGACTGCACCGCTGATTTGGCCATGACCTTGCTACTGATGGTGGCACGCCGTGCCGGTGAAGGTGAACGCCACGTGCGCAGCAAAGCGTGGAGCGGTTGGCGCCCCACGCACATGATGGGCACGCGGGTGAGCGGCAAAACGCTCGGCCTTATCGGCATGGGCCGTATCGCTCGCGCAGTCGCCGCACGGGCGGTGCACGGTTTTAATATGCGCGTGGTGTTTTACGACCCCCTTCCACCCTCTGCACAGGCGCTTGAGGGCTTGAATGCACAACCCTGTCAATCGGCGCAGGCCGTCTTTGTACAGGCCGATTTTGTCTCTCTGCATTGCCCAGGTGGCGATGAAACCCATCACTTGATGGGTGCCGATGCTTTTGCAGCGATGAAACCAGCGGCCTTCTTGATTAACACAGCGCGAGGCGATGTAGTCGACGAAGCGGCACTGATTGACGCCCTGCAAAGCGGCCAGATTGCCGGTGCGGGTCTGGATGTATTCGAGTGCGAACCGCAGGTGTCAGATGCCTTGCTATCGATGGAAAAAGTTGTACTGTTACCTCACCTTGGCAGTGCCACCCAAGAGACCCGCTACGCTATGGGGATGCGCGTGATCGACAATGTGCAGGCGTTTTTTAACGGTGAAACCCCACGCGATAAGCTGGTTTAGCCGCGCATGTCTGGCATAAATGATACTACCGCGCAGGGCGCCGCACCGCTGCCGCTCAATCCGCTGTCGCCTGATCATCTGTCACTTGGCCCGCTATCGCTTGACCCCGGCGCAACCCTGGCGACCGACTACGCGACGGGCGTTGTTGAGCAATTACACACGCTGCTGATGGACGTTGTTGGCCAGCGCGTACCGGCTATCCTGCCCCAGCTACGCGGTGACGCCACGACATTGCTCAATGACAGTGACAAGCTACTGCATTGTCTGCAAGTGCAAGGTATCTGGTTTCAGTTGCTGAATATCGCCGAGGAAAACGCTGCCATGCGCTTGCGCCGCGAGCACGGGCAGCAGGTTGACCAGCCCAGGCGGCGCGGCACATTTGCCCATATTATTGCCAAAGCGGCACGCGCTGGTATCGACGCTGATCAACTCCAGGAATTTTTTAACAAAGCCTACATCTGCCCTACGGTCACCGCCCACCCCACCGAGACACGGCGCATTACTGCGCTGGAAATTCACCGCCGTATCTACCGCCGCCTGGTCGATCTGGAATCGACCCGCTGGACTGAGCGAGAGCGCACGCGCCTGATTGATAGCCTGCGCAACGAAATCGATTTGCTGTGGCTAAGCGGTGAATTGATGCTGGAAAAACCGGCGGTTGAAAAAGAGGTGGCTTGGGGGCTGCACTTTTTTCGTGGCACTATCTTTGGCTTGATTCCCGAACTTCAGGATTCCTTATCCTGGGCGTTAAAACAACACTACCCGGATGTTCACTTTTCGCTGCCCGCCTTTTTCCAGTTTGGCTCCTGGATAGGTGGTGATCGGGACGGCAACCCCTATGTTGACTGTGACGTCACTCGCAATGCCCTGCAAACCAATCGTCTCGCCGCATTACAGCACTATCGCGAGCGCTTTCGTGTGTTGTTGCGTACTCTCAGCGCCACCCGCAATGCCTTGACTGTGCCCGCCACGTTCTTGCAGGCGCTGGATAATCTACTGGTTGAAACAGGTGAGGCGGAGGTCATTACCGCCCGTAACCCCGGTGAAGTATTTCGCCAGTTTATTGCCTGTATGGTACATAAGCTGGATGCCAATCTGGCGATTGCCAATGAGCGAATTGATAATGACCAAGCGACAAATAGGGCGGCAAGTAAAGTAACAGACGGGGCGAAAAACCATCTTGCCTATGACGGTGCAGACGCATTGATCGATGACCTGCGTACCCTGGAAGCCGGTATGAGCGGTGCACACTGCAAAGACCTAGCCAGCGCTTATGTCACCCCGCTGCGCCGTGAAGTGCAGGCGTTCCGGTTTCGTACCGTGCGCCTCGACGTGCGCCAGAACACCGACGTCACCAACCGTACCCTCCAGGCGGTTTGGGCGTTGGTCACGCGTTCATCGGCGCCCCCGCCAGCGCTCGACTCACCGGCCTGGCTGGATTGGTTACACAGTGAGCTTTCCACCCCACTGCAACGTTTGCCGCTGTTGTACGATTTGCCCGGTGAAGCCAGAGAATTGATTAACCTACTGTACCTGGTGCGCGATTCACGCGAGACTTTCGATCGCGAGGCATTTGGTGCATTTGTACTCAGCATGACCCACAGTGTCAGCGATATTCTAGGCGTTTACCTCTTGGCTAAATACGTCGGTTTGTTTGTTGATGAACAAGGTGTTGAGAGCTGTAGCCTAATGGTTGTGCCGCTGTTTGAAACCATTGGTGATCTACAGGCGGCCTCCGACATTATGCAATCACTCCTCACCGTGCCGCTGTTGCGGCGCACAGTGCGTGAGTTGGGCGGTGTGCAAGAGGTGATGATTGGCTATTCTGACTCGAATAAAGACGGTGGATTCTTAGCCTCGAACTGGGAAACCAGCAAAGCGCAGATTGGCTTGACCCAGGTGGCCGAATCCTGTGGCATTGCTATCGCTTTTTTCCATGGCAGAGGGGGATCTGTAAGCCGTGGTGGCGCACCTACCGAGCGCGCCATACTGGCGCAACCGGCAGGCTCGGTACAGGGGCGCATCCGCATCACCGAGCAGGGTGAGGTAGTGTCATCAAAATACGCCAACCGGGGCACCGGGCGTTATCAAATGGAATTGCTTACCGCCACGGTAATGGAGCACACACTGTTGGCCGGAACATCACCTGGTAGTGCACTCAGCCCTGAGTTTAATGAAGCGATGGAAGCTTTGTCCGGCGCTTCATTGGCGGCGTACCGTAGCTTTGTTGAGCAGCCGGGCCTGATCGATTACTACAGCGCCGCAAGCCCGGTAGAAGAGCTAGCACTGCTGAACATCGGATCGCGCCCGGCACGCCGCTTTGGCGTTGCATCACTCAACGATCTACGGGCGATTCCGTGGGTATTTGCCTGGAGCCAAAACCGTCATATGATCACCGGCTGGTACGGGGTTGGTAGTGGGCTGAGTCAATTTATCGCCGTGCGCGGTGAGTCGGGCGAACAGCTATTGAAAAAAATGTTTGCCGAATGTGCTTTATTCCGGCTAATTATCGATGAAGTAGAAAAAACCCTGGCACAGGTCGATCTGAACGTCGCCGCCCGGTTCGCCTCGCTGGTTGACGATGCCGAATTGCGCGAGCGGGTTTTTTCACTGGTTGAAGCGGAGTTTACACTCACTAAAAAGCGGCTCTTGTCGATCACTGATGCGCCCCACATTGCAACGCGGTTCGCGCACTTCCAAAGCCGCATAGAGCGGCGCGCTGAGGTCATCAATCAAGTGAGTAATACCCAAGTGGAACTGATTCGGCAGTTTAGACAATCAACTCACCAGCGACCTGATAGCAGCCCTTTGCTGCACTCGATTAACTGCATTGCTGCTGGGTTAGGTTGGACGGGATGACTATACTCAATGCGACTTCCGATACCCTCTATAGTGAACCCATTAGAGCGCGTTAACCGGGTTGAAGATATTCTGTGAGGCGCGCACATACAGGGTTGGTTGCGTTTGTTTGCTTGGTCGGGTGTTATGGCATGTACCAAGGTGAGGTTTTAGGTAATTTACACGTTCTATTGCCTGTTTTCTTGGTTCTGGAAGTAATGGGCCTCCTTGCCCATGAGCTTATCCTTGAGAATATCTGTCCGTTTACTATTCGCTGGTTTTGAAGTCCTTTGGAGCGTCCCTGTAATTTCAATATAATGCTGTTTCGTGGTGGTTTCTGTGAAAAAATACCCAAAAAAACCTGTTTTTTTACGCTTATAGCAGAGAAAAACTGCGTAATACCCCAGCCACTTTCTCATCAGTAACGGCAAGTTCTCTCAACGCGTGAATAAGCCTCGTTAGTCGGGAGCCTTCGGGGGATTTCAGTTCTAAATCGTGTTCCAGTGCTGATTCGATATGGACTAATCGATTCTCTAATGGCCGCATGGCGGTTTTACGATCCCAAACAATATAGCCAATTAGACCAAAAACAGCTGCTAACATGGTCAGTATCAAATTTTCAACAAGGTTGATGCGCTGACTGAGCTGTTGACCCATATCATCAATTCGTTGGTCTAGTCGTTGATTCATGTCATCAATGCGCTGGCTTAGCTGTTGGTTTAAACCATCAATGCGTTGGCTTAGCTGTTGGTTTAAACCATCAATGCGTTGGCTTAGCTGTTGGTTTAAACCATCAATGCGTTGGTTGAGTGCCTGTTGTCCACCTTTAAGCTCTTTTATGTCGCCGCGTAAATTGGCGAGTGACTCTATAATTTCACGGTCTGAAATACGTGGAGCCACTTCCACCGCCTGCGCATAGATTGGCAGGCAATTTATCAATAGGGTAATCAATAGTAATAGGTTGGTTCGCATGATTTCTGAAGTATAGAAGAGTTAAATTTGATATGCCAGCAACAGTGACTTGCAGGTTCTATTGTGCGTTTTTGATCTAGAGGTAATGGGCCTCCCTGCCCATAAGTTTGTCCCTGATAATATATGTCCATTTACTATCCGCTGGTTTTAAAATCCTTTGGAGCGTCCCTGTAGTTTCCATATTACGTTATTCTGTAGTGGTTTCTGTGAAAAAATACCAAAAAAACTGTTTTGTTACGCTTATAGCAGAGAAAAACTGCGTAATACGCTAGCCACTTTCTCATCAGTAATGGCAAGTTCTCTCAACGCGTGAATAAGCCTTGTTAGCCGGGAACCTTCGGGTGATTTCAGTTCTAAATCGTGCTCCAACGCTGATTCAATATGGGCTAAACGGTTTTCTAATGGTCGCATGGCGGTTTTGCGATCCCAAACAATATAACCAATCAAGGCGAAAACGGCGGCTAACATAGTAAGTATCAGATTTTCAATGAGGTTCATGCGCTGACTGAGTTGTTGGCTCATATCCTCAATTCGTTGACCTAATTGCTGATTCATACCATCAATGCGTTGGTCTAGTCGCTGATTCATATCATCAATACGTTGGCTTAGTGCATGTTGTCCCGCTTTAAGCTCTTTTATGTCGCCGCGTAAATTGGCGAGTGACTCTATAATTTCACGGTCTGAAATACGTGGAGCCACTTCCACCGCCTGCGCATAGATTGGCAGGCAATTTATCAATAGGGTAATCAATAGTAATAGGTTGGTTCGCATGATTTCTGAAGTATAGAAGAGTTGAATTTGATATGCCAGCAACGGTGATTTGCAGGTTCTATTGTGCGTTTTTGATCTAGAGGTAGTGGGCCTCCCTGCCCATAAGCTTATCCCTGGTGATATATCCATTTACTATCCGCTGATTTTAAAGTCTTTTGGAGCATCCCTGTAATTTCAATATAACGCTATTTCGTAGTGGTTTCTGTGAAGAAATACCAAAAAATTATATTTTTTAGTTTTTTGCTTGTTTCAGTGTTGGTTGTAGTTGAATAAGATAAATGTTAGGTGTTAGAGCTTATATGTTACGGAGTAGATTTGCTTCCTTCCATTCCATATGATACCTGTAAAACCAAAAGAAAAGGCTCCCTAAGGAGCCTTTTCAAGAAATACAATGTAAAAACTAGATTTTACAGAATATCGTATTTCAGTGTAGCACGGCCAATCGTCCTATCATCATTATCGTTAACAGTATCACGATCAAGCTGCTGTAATTCGAACCATATCAAAGTTCGAGGGCCGAGGTTTAAGGTATAACCCAAAGTCAGGCTTGTTTGATCAACATTTAAATTGCTAGTATTTAAAGCTGTGTTAGCTGTGCTACTGTTTCCAAAATCCACTGATTCATAGTGAATGTTGAAGTCATATAGCGCTACGTTGAGTGAGATACTGTTATTGTCACCACCACCATTCAGGCTCTGAGTTTGATAGTTGCCAGCAAGATTTACTGAACCAAGATCAATACTAAGAGAAACACCTATAATAGGTTCATCTTCTACAGCAGTGGCAGGAACAGGATCAACAGCTTCAGAACCTGCTGTGTTTGGAATACCATCTCCGTTTGTTGTATTAGCAGGAACAGCAGCAACAGCAGGAGAACCAGTATTTTCAAAATCACCTAATGCGCCTGCAAGACCAAGACCAAGACGTACACTAGAACCTATATTAAAGGAAATTGCCAACTGGTATTCATCAAGTACTTCGGAATCACCGCTGCTACTTAAGTTACCGCCAAGGTTATCAGGTTGAAAAAAACCAGTAATCCCAAACTCTACAACGCCAAAACTACCATTATAAGTGATGCCATTGTCCTCACGAATATCGTATTTTACCAATGCGTAACCAGAACCCCACCAAGGATAATCGGCAGGTCCAACAATATGGTTATACCAAGTATGTGAGGTTTGTCCTACATAGATATTGTTATGTTCACTTTTAAGGCCAGCAACAGCATGACGGCGTCTAAACGTAGCATCCTGAGAGGTGTTATCTCTCGCTGCATCAGTTAGTACTTCAAGCTCATAACGACCCCAACCAGACCAACCATTTCCAATTTCGGTTTCGCCTTTAAAGCCCAAACGAGCTGCATAACTACGAACAGTTATTTCGCTATCGGTGGTTTCGTTAACACTATCACCGTTACGGTTTTCACCTCCATCTAAGTACTGTAAACCAATACGTGCAGAGGCATAAACACTACCATCAGCCGATGCAATTATCGGTGTGGCAGCAACACTGGCAACAGCCAGTGCAATTGCAGTTTTTTTAAAATTCATATGTGTTTCCTTCGGTTTGTTTATAACAAAACTAATCAGAAAAAATTATTTGGAAGTGGCTTCACAACCACGGTGCGAAATATAGAAGGCTTGTATCTAAAATGCAACAGCCTATGTGGAAATATATTTAGATGGCCTCTTTTTGTTGTTTATTCATTGTTTATCAATAGGTTGTAGTTGTTTTCCTATTTTTATTTACTGCTTTTTTTTATTTTTGTTGTTTTTTGGCAACATATTTTGTGCAAATATTGCTCTAGATACAGCAAATGTTGCTTATAGATAGTGCAAAAATGATACAAACAGCCCAGTAAGTAAGGGTGGTTCCAAGTCTTGAACCTTTAAACCTTTCCGTGCGTGCCTATGCTTACACAGCTTTTTTGCACTCAACTGAGGCTTTTAGGTTAAATAGTACTGTGAACCAACGCAAGATCTTACATATCGACATGGATGCATATTACGCTTCTGTGGAACAGCGTGATAATCCTGCATATAGGGGGAAGCCTGTTGTCGTGGGTGGTAAGCCGCACAGCCGTGGGGTAGTTGCAGCGTGTAGTTATGAGGCACGCCAGTTTGGTGTTCATTCGGCGATGCCAAGTGCGCAGGCGTACCGCTTGTGCCCGCAGGCGATTTTTATCCAACCACGGTTTGATGTGTATAAAGCGGTTTCCACAACGATTCATCATGTATTTCGGTGTTTTACTGAGCTGGTTGAGCCGTTGTCACTGGATGAAGCGTATCTCGATGTCAGTGAGGTGCAGCAGTGCCAAGGGTCTGCTACCCGCTTGGCTCAGTCGATCAGGCAGCAGATTTTTGCTGCGACGGGACTGACGGCATCTGCGGGCGTATCCTACAACAAGTTTTTTGCCAAGATTGCCTCTGCAATGAATAAACCCGATGGGTTGACTGTCATTTTGCCGGAGCAGGGTGAGGCGTTTGTCGCCAGTCTACCTATTGCAAGGTTTCATGGGGTGGGGCGTGTAACTGAGGCGAAAATGCACCAGCTGGGCATTGAAACGGGTGCCGATTTGCGCGCTTGGTCATTAGTGGAATTACAGGCACATTTTGGCAGGTCGGCACAGTATTATTTTAATATAGCCCGTGGTATCGATAACCGGCTTGTCGAGCACGCTCGTCAACGGCAGTCAATTGGTTCGGAGACGACCTTTCAAGTCGATTTAACCCGACCTGAAAAGATGTTAGATCAGCTTGAACAGTTGGCTATTCAGGTGGCCGATGGTTTACTGTCTAAAAGCCTTACAGCGCGCACACTGACGATCAAAGTACGCTATGCAGATTTTCAGTTGGTGACGCGTAGCCATTCGTTAGCCAGTCGGATTTGTTGTGCAGAGGACATGTTGTCTCGTTTGCCGCTGTTGCTGGAAAGGACAGATGTCGCCAATAAGCCGGTGCGTTTGCTCGGTGTCAGTGTGTCGGGCCTGGTGCCAGTGTCTATCTATGAGATGGTGCAGTTACCTTTGTTTTAATCAATGGCAGGCGCCTGCCGGATTCAATGCTGTTTTACTATGGAAAAGCTGATTTGGCCCTTTTTTGTGCACCTCAACAGTGCGCAAAAAATGATTCAATCCGGTCTTTTCCTCGCTACGAGTACCTAAACCCGACAGGCTTCTGATAAACAGCCTGTTAGACTTGCTCTTAAGTCTTAGTGGGGAACGATAGTGGTTTTTATCTCCTTTTTGAAAAACTGGAAGTCACCAGAGTGCTTGCTGTACCTGATGGCTGCAGCGGTGCCGTTTTCTTTTGCTGCCTGGCAGACATTGCTGAATAATTTTGCCGTTGAGCAGGCGCAGTTTACCGGCGCCGAGATTGGTATTTTACAAAGTTTGCGTGAAGTGCCCGGGTTTATTGCTTTTGTGGTTGGTTTCACCTGCTATGGTATTTTTAATTGGCGCTGGTTTTGCCGTGCTTTCATTGGGGTTGTCGCAGTTATTCCCTGGGTGCCTCAGCCTGGCACTGAGGTTACCTTTGTTGGGCGAGTAATAGGGCGACGCAGTGCATAGCTTTAGCAAGTGGCGCTTTATTCGTCAAATACCAGAATCACGCGCCGGTTCTGTTTGCCCTTTTTTTCGATCTTACGTACGCGCACTGCGCCAATTTCACCAGTGGATTGCAAATGCGTGCCGCCACAAGGTTGTAGATCTACATTCTCGATATTGATTAGTCGTACTTTGCCATGCCCTGTGGGAGGCTTAACTGACATGGTGCGCACCAACTCTGGTTGTTGTTCCAGCGCTTTGTCACTAATCCATTCAATACTAATAGTATGATCGTTATCGATTAGCTGTTTTAGCGATGTGTTCAGAGCTTCCTTATCGAGTGTGGATTCGGGTAAATCAAAATCCAGCCGTGCTTTGTCGGCGGCAACAGAGCCACCGGTTACGGGGGCATCAATCAGCGAACATAGCAGGTGCAGGCAAGTGTGCATGCGCATATGGCGGTGCCGACGAACCCAGTCTATTTCGGCAGTAATATGATCACCGACAGCAATGGTTGATAAATCGACTTCCACCCAGTGGACAATATCGTCTCCTTCTTTTCGGGTATCGGTAACGGCAATATGTTCCCCACTCTGGCTGATCAGTGTGCCGGTATCACCGGGTTGGCCGCCTCCCATCGGGTAAAAAACAGTGCGATCAAGCGTAATCGTATTATCAGTGATCGCTGTGATATGTGCATCGCAGTGGGTGGCGTAGCTATCCTGGTAAAAGACGGTCTCGGTCATGTTGGTGCCTGTTATGACAAATTGCTCAGGTACGTGAGGTGGTTTCGATCAGGTGGTAGCCGAACTGTGTTTGTACCGGGCCATGCACTTCACCCACTGCCTCGTTAAATACGACAGTATCAAATTCACGTACCATCTGGCCAGGTGAAAAAGTGCCAAGTTCACCGCCCTGCTTGCCAGAAGGGCACTGTGAGTGCTCGGCGGCGACAGCGGCAAAATCAGCACCATCGATGATTTGTTGTTTCAGTGTATTGCATTGTTCTTCGCTGTTGACCAAGATATGGCGTGCGCTGGCTTGTGACATTAGAGAGATACTCGATCTGGAAAGGGGAAATAACTATAGGGAAAAAAACAAATTCATGTATGGGTTTAGCTCATGCCAGGTTTCCATACACCAAATGCATTTTGTGGTGGAGGAGCTGGAGGGGCTTTTTTCTGTTGGCTAACGTCATTTGCAACATGCTTTGCAAAGGCAAACAACTGTTCAAGTATCTCCTCCTTTTGTGTGTCTGGCATATCCTGTTCACCAAGTAAGAAGCCAATAATGGCTGCCATATATTGTGCGGCTACACCGGGGTCTTCGGCATTATCGTCATGGTCGGCCAGTGATTGGTGGAGTTGGCGAACGAGTTCTGCGGAAAGCTGGAGTTGGCTCATGTGTGATACCGTAAAATGTAAAACCAGTTATTGTACACTCTCTATAAACGATTAATACCCAATAGCTTATTGTATTGGTCAAAACGCACGACAAATCGACCGTGTATACCATTGTGCAAAATAAACGGGCGCAGTGCGCTGGCGGGTAGTTGTAGTGATTTGCCGTTGTCGGCCACAACACGCACTGCATTGGCGTGGCCTGCGTAATAATGTAGCCATTGATCGCTACTGATCGATAGCTCAAAGGTGAGTTTATGCACTTTGTCTGCTTGATAGATCTGTCTTGTACTTTCAAGTGTAGCCTGGTTGACATCGAATGTGGATGGTTTATTGACAGTCTTTCATGCCACGGGCCTGCTGTGCGGATGACAGAGTTAAACACA
Organism: Gammaproteobacteria bacterium; assembly: GCA_965277715.1. Taxonomy (GTDB): domain Bacteria; phylum Pseudomonadota; class Gammaproteobacteria; order JBCCGL01; family JBCCGL01; genus JBCCGL01. Next base: position 2,088,601 of record OZ255836.1, on the reverse strand, counting down.
GTACAACGCGATGCCAAAGCATACTGAATCTCCACAACAATACCCTCCAATAGCATTAGAGCGTGCGGAAAAATGCTACCAAACCGGTGCACACCTTCTGATTGAACCGGCAGAAACACTGGCCAATGTAATGCCGTTTATGCCTGTAATGGGTATCACACGCATCGCCAACGTTACCGGATTGGATCGTATTGGTATACCGGTGGTGATGGTATGCCGCCCTAATTCCCGCTCTATTGCCGTTTCCCAAGGGAAAGGGTTGACATTAGACGCCGCCAAAGCTTCAGGGCTGATGGAATCAGTTGAGTCGTGGCATGCTGAGCACATTGAACTTCCACTAAAGCTGGGTAGCTTTGATGATCTGTCGGATAACCAGCATTTAGTCAACATTGACCGCTTGCCGGCAATGTGCGGCAGTCGGTATCAACCAACATGGCCTATTTTATGGATTGAAGGCAGCAACCTTCTCGATACAAAAAACACTTGGTTGCCCTATGAAATTGTGCATACCTGCTATAACCACCCATCGCCTTCTGGCAGTGGGTGCTTTGCACAGAGTAGTAATGGCCTGGCATCGGGTAACCACTACCTGGAGGCGGTATCGCATGCGATATGTGAAGTGATTGAACGCGATGCGAGCAGCCTATGGCACCAAAAAAGTAAACTGGGGCGCGATGCAGATAAACTTGATCTTGGTTCAGTGGATGATATGCTTTGTCGTCGCTTGATTGAGCAGTTGCATACAGCCGATCTATCGATAACGGTTTGGGATATTAGTAGTGATACAGGTGTTGCCTGTTTTGAGTGTGTATTGCTTGATGAACGCAACCCTATAGCACACCCTGGGTTGGGCGCCGGGTGTCACCCGAGTAAATCGATTGCGCTGGTGCGGGCGCTTACTGAAGCCGTGCAAGTGCGCACAACCTATATTGCCGGATCGCGTGACGATTTAACCCATGCTGAATTTACACAGGCAAGGCTGCAGGAAAAAAACCGGGTGTTTCGCAATATTGCCGGGCAGGGTAATGGGTGTGTTGATTTTGCCACCATCGACAGTCGACAGTTTTCCACCTTTCAGGAAGATGTTGACTGGATGCTAACCCAGTTGCGTCGTATTGAAATAGACGAAGTGATTTGTATTAATCTCACTAAACCAACGTTCAATATTCCAGTGGTAAGAATTGTCATCCCTGGGCTTGAAGGTCCGCATGATGATGATTATATCCCTGGAGCGCGTGCTCGCGAGGTGCAGGCTACTTTATGAGGCGTTGCAGATTGCACAAAGTGAAAGTACGATTGCAAGAATAAGCAGGGTAACGTTGTAAATTCAAGCGAGTTAAATGTGAAGCAAAAGAAATATTATTACCTGGCAGGGCTGCCAAGAACCGGCAGTACAGTTTTAGGTGAAATCCTGAATCAAAATAAAAATATGCATGTTTCTCCGGCTTCTCCATTGAGTGAAATCATCAGCGAGATTTTGATCAAGTGGCGGAAAAACGCAGTAACACTGAAAGCTTATAAACACCCGGATCAACTGCCAAATCTATGGCGCAGTGTGCGGGATGGTATGTATCAACACAGGGAGGAAACGCATATTTTTGATAAATCGTGGGCCTGGCATATGAAAGACCCTATTGACGCTGCCAGGGAAATTTTACAAGAGGAGATGAAAGTAATCTGTACTGTCGATAATATTACAGATTGCCTGGCGTCCTTTCTTATGCTGATACGAAAAAATCCCGACCACAATTCATTTATTGATGCACAACTGCTGAATGAGCATAAAAAACTGAGCGATGAAAATCGCTGCCTGTTAATGATGAACCCGACTATTCCCACTAGCGTTGGTTGGTGTTATGCAAATCTTAAAAAAACATATTTAAGTAAAAGTAAAAAAAACCTTCTACTGGTAGAGAGAAAAGATTTAATTGCCAAGCCAGGAGAAGTTATCGATCAGATATATGGTTTTATCGGTCGTAAAGATCTATCTATATGGGGTGATAATGAAACACACTATTTTGATAAAATAAAGAAAGAAATTATCGAGAACGATGCAGGCGCCTATGGTATTCCAGATTTGCATAAACTGGGGCCTGCACTGAGAGATAGAACCTGGGATGCCCGTGAGGTTTTGGGGAACAGCCTGTACTATAAATATAAGAAAATGGAGTTCTGGCGGGATAAGAAGAAAAAACTATGATGCATAGCACTTTGCACACTTTCTTTAGGATGGGATAGCGGGCTAATGTGAATGAAGTACAAGTGAAAACTATTGTATTTTCCGGGCCGAGTATTTCCCGTGATGCGGTTGAAGCGGTGCAAGGTGTTGAATGGCAAGCCCCAGTTTCGCAGGGGGATGTGTACCGTGCAGCACAGACAGCACCTGATGTGATAGCCATCATCGATGGTTATTTTGAGGGTGTTCCCTCCGTATGGCACAAAGAAATTCTTTGGGCTATGTCGCGTGGTATTCATGTGTTTGGTGCCAGTAGTATGGGGGCGTTGCGCGCTGCTGAATTGCATTCATTCGGTATGCGGGGTGTGGGTGAAATTTTTGCCTGTTATCGCGATGGTGTGCTTGAAGACGATGATGAAGTAGCTGTATTACACGGCCCTGCAGAGTTGGGCTACTTGTCATTATCTCTTCCTATGGTCAATGTCCGTGCGACCGTAAGTCGTGCGCTGACTGAATCAGTGGTGAGTAAGCAGGATGCGGATTTGTTAATTGCGGCAGCAAAGTCTATTTTTTATCAAAAACGCCAATGGTTGTGTGTGGTAGCCGCAGCGAAGCAGGCAGGTGCTGAAGCGCATATGTTGTCGGCATTTGAACGTTGGTTGCCGGGAGGGGAGCAGGACTTAAAATGTCAGGATGCTGAAGCTTTGTTGGCGGCATTGGCAGCGTTTTCTTCCTCTGAAGCCGCTCCGATGCGTTGCGACTATGCATTTGAATGGACAGTGGCGTGGGATAGCGTTGTAACAGGGCATGCACTGGCAGGTAAAGCGGAAAAATCGCATGTAGAGAGTAAGCAACTTGTTGCTGGTATAGAGCAGCTCATTATCGATGAACTCAGGTTGGCGCCATTACATTATCGTCAGGTTATGTTGCGTGCTCGTCTTAAAAAACTGGCGTTGCACGAGGCGGGGCGCAAACGCATAGCAATTGGTGACAGGCAAATGTGCCAACAGCTGCAAGCATGGCGGGAAAACTTGGGGTTGTATACGCGTGTTCAGCTTGACCAGTGGATTGAACAAAATAACTGGACGCTAGAAAACCTGCAACAGGCTTTGCAGGATGAGCAGTTGTGCAAAGCGGTTGAGAATGACCTGGATGATGAGAGTGTTCATTTGTTGTTAAACGAACTGCGCCTTAGTGGTGAGTATAATGCGCTCAAAGCGTGTGCTGAAGCGAAGCGGGCCGCTTGTATTTCTGGTGAACTAGCGTCTGATATCGTGCCTGCGCAATTACTTGCCTGGTATTTTGAGTCAAAATTGGGTAAGGGCATTCCAGCTAACCTTGATGATTATTTACTGCAAATAGGCCTCCATCGGCGCGAGGATTTTTACCAATTGGTAAAAAAACAGCACTTTTTTGAGCTTGCAATGAAACGGGAAAGCCAGTAAAAAGGTGTGCGGAAGCTATAAATAATATAAGGCAGATCAAAAAATAATATGGACAAGGTAGTTCAATATAATGATTCAGGTGGGACACGGTTTCGGTTGTTTCCACAGGCTCCATTTGTCGATGCAGATAATGAACCGGAACAGGTATACATTTCCTGCCCGGCTGGAACGGTTGGTCCAGGCCCGGCTGATGATCGAATGTATGCGTTATACCCTATTGATAAAGTGAAGGAATATGGTTGCCACAGTGGCAGCTACGGTTCTTATCTACTGTTGCCCCCGTGGACGGGGGATATTTATCCACCTGCAATGCCAGACAAGCACGGCCACTTTGATCACATCCCAGTTGACTCCCACGAATTTAAACTGGCGCACTTATTCGGTTGTGCGCGGTTCACCTTAGATGTTTGGGAGCAGTATTTCGGCTGCTCTATACCCTGGCATTTTGATCACCATTATGACCGCCTTGAGTTGGCGATACTGCCGCACTTTCCAAATGCGCAGATTGGTTACGGGTTTATGGAGGCGGGTTCCCATACGACGGAGGATGGCTTTTTTAGTCATTTTTGCCTGAATTTTGACGTTATTGCACACGAGATAGGCCATGGCATTATTTATAGCCAGGTGGGTGTACCTGAGCCGGAAAATCAAACAGGCGAATACTATGGGTTCCATGAATCGGCGGCGGATTTAACGGCCATTATTGCGGTGATGCACTTTGACTCGATATTGGATGAATTGCTGGAAAATACCTCGGGCAATTTGTATTCGCTAAACAGGCTAAACCGGATAGCCGAACTCTCCAGAAATGAGCAAATTAGGCTGGCGGCTAACACATTGACTATGCGGAATTTTGTTGATGGTTGGAGTGATGAACATGCGTTAGGGCAGCCACTGACAGGGGCTATATTTGATATCTTTGTCGATATTTTTCAGGAAATATTGTTATCGAGGCAGTTGATTAGCCAGCCATTAAAAGAATTCGCACATGAACATGAATATGTGCCAGAAAAACAATACCTTGTCCAGGTAGGCTTTGATCGTGCCTTTGCGGCTGATCCGCTGGGTTTTAAGCAGTCATTAATGGATGCACGTGATACTGTAGGCACTTATCTCGCCAGAGTCTGTTTGAGATTATCACCTCAGTGTCTTAGGTATGCTGATGTAGTTGAAGCCCTTATTAATGTGGATTGTGAATACACAGAAGGGGCATATAAAGAAATTATAATACATAATACAACGCGTAGAGGTGTCGGCTTAATAGAAGCTGGGCCACAGTTTGAAGCGCCTGGTGAGATCACAAGCCACATGCACTCCACGCGTATACTACAGCTGCAACCGACTGAGTTGGCTGAAAATAACAGCCGACTAACGTATTACGAAAGAGTTCAGCGGGCGCGGTTAAACTTGCGACACTAATTTAACAACAAACCGAAAGAAGGAAACACTAATGAGTGAAACATTACTGAATCAATCTGTGATTCGTCTATACGGGCGAGTGGTAACCGATCTAAAGCTTGAAGGGGCGAGTTCTCAAGGTGCTGGGGCGACAACTGCTTTGCAAAGCCAATTGTCCGCTGAAAATGCTCAATTGGCGCGTGTCTATGGCTTTGAGTATGAAGGGCATTACTATGATATGCCTCGTCCTGCCATTTTTATGGTGCACGGGGATGGGCAAACACCGGCTGAGGCAGGGACTGTTATTGAACCAGACCCTGAGTTAGAGATTGAGCAGGCTGGAATTCGTGTCTGGACATATGATAAAGCGGATTTTTCTATTCGGTTAGATTTAGAGACAGGAGCGTTTGAGGAAATACTTTTGGCACCTGTCCTATCAGCTAACCAGCAACTGAAAACTAGCGGCATGAATGTAAAAGGCATGCATGTAAAAGGTAGTTAGCTGTCTACAGCATGTATTCTATTTGGCGGGAAAATAGCTTTATCAAAGTCACTGACTTTCAGTGCACTAGCTTATAATCTTATCGAAGGCCTGCCATGTGTAAGCCTTCGATATAGTGCTTTGCATCTTCCTCGTATTTGTCGGGAAGTATTTCTTGCCAATGCCTTAAAGAAAAATTCGGGTGAGCTTCTAAAACTCGGTTGGCATACCACTTAGCTTTATCTAGGTCGCCGAGGTGGGCAAAACTAGCTGCGAGTAATCTCTCTCCTTCTGTTGGGTTATTTGCTTTATTTACTGTAGATATAACATCTCTATATTGTTTTAGTTTGAACTGTGCTCCGCTTAGGTGCCACAAATACTGGTCAGGATAAAATGGGTTTAAGTGCATAGCTTTTTTTATTATTTTTAGAGCTTCTTCAGGTTTGCCTGAATGGACAAGAGCGTCAGCCATATCCGCCATAATATCAGCATCATTTGGATTGATGATGCGAGCTTTTTCATAGGCATTAATAGATAGGTCATGTTCTTTTTTATAGAGGTACACAAAACCAAGTTCAGAATGCCCTCTCGCGTCGCTATCATCCATTGAAACAGCTTGTTTAGCAAGGTCAAGTGCACGTGATAGTGACTCTTCTGGGTTATTTGACCATGAATATCGCCATTCTAGGTTTAAAGTGCGTGACATTGATGCAAATGCTCTTGCATAGCGAGGATCATACTTTATAGCTGATTCATAAAGTTTGCGAGCCGAGCTAACGCTTTTTCTTGTATATAAATATATTTGTTGCTGACCCTGGAGAACATACTCATAAGCGTGTAAGTTTGCAGGTAAGACATGTGATGAGCGGGCACGTTCTTCTTTTTCAATTTTGACGGCAGTAATATTACAAATAATTGCCGATATTTCATCTTGCACCTCAAAAATATAATCAAGACTGCGATCGTATTTATCTGCCCAAATAGTTGAACCTTTGTCTGTGTCTACTAGCTGGACAGAAACTCTGACGCGGTTATTTGCTAGGCGAACAGTACCATCTACTAGATAGCGAACGTTCAACTCTCTTCCGATAACTTTTGCAGGTAAGACACTATTCTTGTATACAAATGAAGAGCTCCGTGCGATTACAAACAAATTATGAAACCTGGATAGGTTGGTAATAATATCTTCAGTTATACCGTCAGGAAAGTAATCAAATGCTGGATTTCCATCAGTGTTTTTAAATGGTAAAACAGCAACGGAAGGTCGAATTTCCTCTGGTATAAGTTGTTTTCTCTCTTCTGGGTCTCGTGGGCTTGCTACAAGAGTGGCTGTATTTGTATCCTTAACAATTCGGTAGGTATTAATAGGCTCAGTAACATTTTTTAATTTTTTCGGTCCGAGGTATTCGTAACCAAAACTACCGTTACTTTTAACTTGTTCGTATATTGCGCTGGAAATACACACGCCACCTGGATCGGCTAAACCCTCAATGCGTGAGGCGATATTGATACTGTCTCCATAATAGTGTTTATTATTTTTTACAACATCACCTAAGTGAATGCCTATACGGAAACGTATTTTTCGATGCTCTTCGTATTTTTGATTATGTTTTTCGATAAGGTCTTGTGTTTTATCTGCAAACCGAACTGAGTTTATAGCACTGGTGAATAATGCAAAGATACCATCGCCTCTTATTTCAAGCATTTCGCCACCCAGTTTATCGCAACCCTTTGTGAAAATATCGACTAGTTCGGTGGTTGCTACATGAGTTGCTTCTTCATTGTCTTGCATTAGGCGCGTGTAGCCTACTACATCGGCAAATAGGATTGCTTTCAGTTCTCGTTTATTTTTGTTGTTATGTGCCACTAAAGAATCTTCCAGATGGGTGCTAGTGGGTTTGCTAAGTTAAAATAGGTATATTCTAATATCCAGATTGTATACAAGCAATAGAAAAAACAAAGTGTTTTTTGAGAGATCTTGCCCTTGAGTTTGTGAATGTTGCTACGGTATTTTTTTTTCAGCAATACGATAAATATTTATTACGCAGCCCTCGGGCAAACGATCCAACAGCTCCAGTAAACCCGGTGCGCAATAACACGCTACACTTTGATTGCCTGCTTGTACTTCCACTTCCAACACCAACCGTAAACTCGCTATAAGGTAGGTTATGATACGTGTGTGAAGGCCTCCCGGGTTTGTGGGGGTTGTAACCGACTTTCGCTCCTTCCTGACTGCCATACAGCGGCTTTACCGTGACATCCACACCCAGTATCCACGGCTAGCGTAGCAGGGGATCACAACTGCTTAGCAGGTGTTCCTGCAACCAGTGGATAGACGCTTCTTCCGGCATCTTTTGTAAGGTACGGATCGCCGAATCATCACTCACCACTTTATCCATACCCAATAACTTCGTGTTCACCCGATCTGCTTGCAACGTCGCTAAATGCGCATACCGTCTATGCCCAGACAGTATCGATAAAAACAGGCTGCCTAATACATCTCGTTTAGCCGGTGCATTGTTGCTCCTATCACTCAGCGGACAAACCTCCACCCACGGATCAAAACGCTCTTCCCACTTGAGAAAGTGGATGAAAAAGGGCAGTTGACCTAATGGCGTTACCGCCGAATCCGGGGCCCACTCTACAAACACTTTACCTGCGTAGGTATCTACTTCAAGCTGACCTTCTATCGCTTCTGATAAGCCCGTTTTCGGTGAGTTTTTTTCTTCACTCTTTGGGTGAACGGATGAATCGGATAATTTCATAGCTTTTCTAAAAATTTTCAAATACTTGGAGAAATATAAACAATTTTAACTGCGGAATATAGGATGATCGTTATCACATAAGCGCACACCTCAACACGGCGGTTGACAAGGTACGTCGATCAGAGCACAAACAGCTTTTAGATGAGGGGGATACGCGTTTATCAAGGTTAGCTCAGGAACAGATGCAATCTAGTGGGGCTAGAGTAAGTGGGGCTAGGTTGAAGGGAGGGGGCTAAATAGTATGTAGTTATGGTAAGTGTTATACATTGGTCGGTGCATAACATTTACCTTTTACCAACTATGATAAACCTGCTTTTCGAAGTCCTTCAACAAAATGCGCTGAGTCATCAGGAGACTTGTCTGGTATCATTGATATCCAGTGTTTAAGTGAAAAATTTGGATGGGATTTAAGTATTTTTTTGCATATGAACGCCCTGCATGTCCAAGTGCATCAGCCATATCGGCCATAATATCAGCATCATTTGGGTTGAAAGGGTGTAGTTGGCCACGTCTGCAAATAAAATAGCTTTTAGCTCTCGCTTGTTTTTATTATTGCTACAACTAGTCACCAAAAAATCCCCTCAAACGAATGCTAGGAGTCTGTCGGGTTTAGGCGCTGGTAGCGAGGGAAAGGGCCAAATCGACTTTTCCGCAGTAGAGCAGTCCTGAATCCGACAGACTCCTAGTGGATTACTCAATAAATATTTTGCTTATACCGAAGGCCAATTCCATCTATTATCTACGTTATTGCCAATTGAAACAATCATTTGTCGACTAAGCGAATCGCTTAGTGATTCTCTCAATGCATGCCATTCCTTTGCCAATATCCCTACTATCCTAACATCATTGTGTTTTCCATCAACGAAGCAGGCTTCCCGCATACGCCCTTCATCGATAAATCCACAACGCTGTAGTAGTGCTACTGAAGGGGTATTGTGCGTATAAACGTAGGTGGTACCCCGATGTAACCGCAGTTGGTCGTAGGCCAGGTCAAGCATTAATGCAACAGACCGTAACCCAATGCCGCAATAGCGCTTATCTTTTCTTACATAGATAAAAACCACGCTATTCCCATGCGCATAATTTATGTCCTGCAAGCCGACATATCCTATCGGCTCGCTACTCTTACTCACTATAAAGAATATGTAACTGGTTTGGGGTTCTGTTTGTGAAAGGTTGTGATGCCAGGCTTTTTCAAGTGACTGGACATTCACCGGTACCGGCACCTTGCTTTCAATCATGGATAAATCATCAATGTTTTCGTACCACTCGGCAACTTGTGCCAAATGGTCAGCCGTAAAGGGCTTTAAGTAGAAATGTTGAGTGCTTTCGGTGGTTTGTTGGTTCATCGGGAAATCCTGACCGCGATATTTAGGCGTATGTTAAAAATAAATATTAGTACATATTGCTCATAATGCTACTTGTGATTAGTGTAATCCAGTTTTACTGAGTCCCTCGATAAAATGCATAGTGTCTTCCATATGTTTATCTGGCATCATTTTGGTCCATTCATCCAGTGAAAAATCTGGATGTGCTGAGAGTATTTTTTGTGCACTTTGCCGGGCCTTTTCTATTTCACCAAATTGGGTATAGCTGGCTGTAAGAATACGGTTTCCTGTGATGGGGTTATTCATTTGATCAATAGTATTGATGGCATCTTGGTATTGTTTCAGGCTTTAGTAAACACCTCCTAAGTTCCACAAGTATTCATCTGGGTAAAATGGGTTTAAGTGCATAGCTTTCTTTTGAGGGTTAATGATAGTCTAGCTGTCTGAGTTTAAAGTTACTCTCATCGTTTGCGTTGATGTGCTGGTTATTGGCGGTTATGAAGTTGCTGTATGGGTCTAAGTCCATGTACCGCTGATCTTCATCAATCGACAGGCGGGTGCTCATGTGCTCGGAGTGGCATACTGGGCATCGATACCACTGCGTTTTACTGCGTTCACTGGAAGCTGAGCGGGTGAGATCCATAGTGGTAGTGCAGTTATGGCATTTCATTTCAAATCTCCACAGCTATAGGATTGAGGAGTAGGAGGTGTATGCATCTATCCGCATTTGGAGTCACCGCAGTTCAGGCAGGTCATGCAACCGTCCATTAGTACCACGGCTTTGGTACTGCATTGTCGACACAGAGACGCGCTGGCGGGAAACAGCGCTTCCTGGTCAGGTGTATCGTCGTTACCGGGCGAGGCTGTCAGTTCAAATTCGGCACGTTTATCGTCGATAAGTTTTTTTTGGTGTTGGTCCAGGTGAGGTGATTTAATCAGGCCAATTTGAATCATATGCTGTTCGATTACATCGCCAATTTCAGCGACCAATGAAGGCATAAATTTGCCTCCCTTTTTCCAATAACCCCCGCTGGGATCAAATACTGAACGTAGCTCTTCAACCAGGAATGTAACATCTCCGCCTTTGCGAAATACCGCAGAAATAATGCGTGTCAGCGCTACAATCCACTGAAAATGATCCATACTCTTGGAGTTGATGAACACTTCAAACGGACGGCGCAATTCGTGTTCGGTGCCTTGATTGAGCACAATGTCGTTAATGGTAATGTAGAGCGCATGTTGCGATACATTTTCCGGTGTTTTGACCTTATAGGTGGAGCCGATAAGCATCTCCGGTCGTACCACGCTTTCATGCATATGGATAACATCGGCCGTTTTGATGGGCGATGTTTGCGTATTTGAAGCGGTTGCTGCAGCTTTTTCATCTTGGGGAGCAACCCGGTAGCCGACAATTTTTTTACCAATCTTGGTGGTCATGGTGTTGTGCCTGTGGTTATGCCTGGAACTGAAATTGTAAGGGTCATTTTATCGTGATATCGAGGTTACAGTTTTCCGTAATAGCCTTCTTTTAATGCATCATAGAGGTTGGCGGCAGAGTGAATTTCACCATCGTATTCGATCTCTTCGTTGCCTTTTACTTTGAGTGTTGTACCGTCTTCGAGCTGAAATTCATACAGTGTGTTTTTGAGGTCTTCCTCCTTTACTAGCACGCCCTGAAAAGCCTCTGGGTTGAAGCGAAAGGTGGTGCACCCTTTTAGGCCTTTTTCATAGGCGTACATATAAATTTCTTTAAAATCCTCGTAGGCAAAATCGGTTGGGATATTGGCTGTTTTTGAAATTGATGAGTCGATCCATTTTTGCGCCGCCGCTTGAATGTCGACGTGTTGCCTGGGTTTAATGTCGTCTGAGGTGATGAAGTAATGAGGTAACATATTGTCTGGTTCATCGCTACTGGGTGCAGCATCGGCATTGATCAATTGTCGATAGGCGAGTAATTCAAACGAGTAGACATCGACTTTTTCTTTGCTCTTTTTACCTTCGCGAATAACGTTGCGTGCATAGTGATGAGCAAAGCTTGGCTCGATGCCATTGCTGGCATTATTGGCCAGTGACAGGGAAATAGTGCCTGTGGGAGCAATTGAGCTATGGTGCGTGAAGCGTGCGCCGGTTTCCGCCAAGGCTTCGACCAGTTCAGGTTCTTGCTCGGCGATACGCTGCATGTAGCGACTGTATTTGGCGTGTAATACCCGCCCGCTCACTTTGTCCCCCAGTTTGTAGCCGTCGCGTTTCATTTCCGGGCGCTTACGCAACATCTCTGCATCGACGGTAAACGTTTCCAGCATAATAGGCGCTGGGCCTTTTTCAGTGGCGAGGTCGAGGGATGTTTGCCAGCCGGTAATCGCAAGCTCGCGGGTGATTTGTTCGGTAAATTCGAGTGATTCCTGTGAACCATACGCCATGCACAGCATGGTGATCGTCGAACCCAGACCAAGGTAGCCCATGCCGTGGCGACGCTTGCGCAGAATTTCATCGCTTTGCCCTGCCAGTGGCAAGCCATTAATTTCGACAACATTGTCCAGCATGCGGGTGAAGATTGCGACGACTTTGCGGTAGTTATCCCAATCGAAGCGGGCGTGCTCGGTAAATGGGTGTTGTACAAAGCGGGTGAGGTTGATCGAACCGAGCAGGCATGAACCGTAAGGTGGTAGAGGCTGTTCTCCACAGGGATTGGTTGCGCGAATGTCTTCACAAAACCAGTTGTTGTTCATTTCGTTGACTTTATCAATCAGGATAAAACCCGGCTCGGCATAGTCGTAGGTGGATGACATGATGACATCCCACAACCGTTGCGCACGAATACGGGTGAATACTTTACACGCGACCAGCCCGGTCTCGTTGAGTACCAGGCCTTTGTGCGTTGGCCATTCACGCCAGATGATGCGGTCACTTTTCAACAGGCTGTCGTCTTCATCGGCTTCACTGGATTGTATTGGGAAGGCGAGTTGCCAATCGGCATCCTGTTTAACCGCTTGAATGAAATCTTCGGTAATCAGTAGTGACAGGTTGAATTGCCTGAGGCGACCATCTTCACGTTTGGCGCGGATAAAATCGAGTACGTCCGGGTGGCGTACATCAAACGTGCCCATTTGTGCACCACGGCGCCCCCCCGCGCTGGATACGGTGAAACACATACGGTCGTAGATATCCATAAAGGACAGCGGTCCCGATGTGTGCGCGCCAGCACCTGAAACATAGGCCCCTTTAGGGCGCAGGGTAGAAAAATCATAGCCGATACCACAGCCTGCCTTGAGGGTTAGTCCGGCTTCGTGGACTTTGTTAAGAATATCGTCCATAGAGTCTTCAATCGTACCGGATACTGTACAGTTGATGGTCGATGTTGCCGGTTTATGTGCCATTGCACCCGCATTGGATACGATGCGGCCTGCCGGAATAACACCATGGCGCAATGCCCACAGAAACTTTTCATACCATTCAGCCTGTAATTCCGGGCGTGCCTCCACATCGGATAGGGCGCGTGCAATGCGCTGATAAGAACCGTCGATGTCAACGTCAATAACCTCACCGTCGCGTGATTTTAGTCGGTATTTCTTGTCCCATATATCCAGCGATGCCGCCTGTAGAGGGACGTGTTCAAACTGTGAAGCTGTTTTATTGGAGCTGATTGCAATTAAATTGCCATTTTTCATACATTAATTCCACACCGGCTGTGTTTTATACAACTCACGGCGATTGTTTATATGCGGCTGTTTGCCACAGTGTATTTCGACAATAGAAGTGAGTAACAAGGCATGAGAGTGTTTCTTTGGGCTGCCCCGTAGGGGGTTTTTCGTGTCTCTTCTATCTTTTGAGTGCGTTAGAGTGCGGCTGCACCAAACACCACATAAGGTAGTCTAAAAGGCGATGAAACACAACATAATGTGTTTGATAATGTGAATCTTATCTTGACCCACCCATCGGCAATTTTTCTTAATTATCGGTACTCAGAACTGACCGTCAAGCGCTGCTTGGTAAGCAACCACTGTGTGCTGTGGGTAACTACCTGTGTTTGTGTGTAAAACACTATGACAACATTTTTATAAGCTATAGATAATTTATTTTCTTTAGTTATAAGCCTATGAGATATTTGACTATTAGTGAAATATACGCTGTTTGGGAAAATATTTTCCAGTCTGTGGATAACTCTCTGTCGATTATTGCCTCTTGGTCCTTAGCCGAGTAAGAATAAGCTCGCCAGCCCCAGAAAAGCCACGAAACCAACCACGTCTGTAATGGTTGTGAGTATCACGCCGCCTGCCAGTGCCGGGTCGATGTGCAGGCCGCGTAATAGCAGAGGAATAAATACACCGGAGAGTGTGGCAAACAATAGGTTGATTACCAGGGCTATGCCAATAATCAGGCCGATTCGGTAGTCGCCAAACCAACAGAAGGCAACCACAGCGACAACGGTTGCCCAGATGGCACCGTTAATTAATGAGACCAGTAGTTCTTTGTTGAGTAACCAGCGGGTGTTGGCACGGCTTATTTGCCCCAGCGCCTGTCCACGGATAACCAGCGTCAGCGTTTGACTGCCTGCAATCCCGCCCATGCTGGCGACGATGGGCATTAAGATGGCCAGCGCGACAATTTCTTCGAGGGTTGCCTGGAATTGTCCAATCACCCAGGCGGCGAGTAGGGCGGTGGCCAGGTTGACACCGAGCCATATTGCCCGGCGGCGTGCGCTGCGCATCGCGGGGGAAAAGGTGTCATCCTCCTGGTTTAGCCCCGCCATGCTGAGCAGGGATTGTTCTGCCTCGTCGCGGATGACATCGAGCACATCGTCGACGGTGATGCGCCCGAGTAACTTGCCGGTGTTATCGACAACAGCGGCCGATATCAGGTCGTGATCTTCAAACAGGCGTGCAACCTGTGTGGCGGGCACATCAGCCAGAATAGGGGGCACATTGCTCCGCATCAACTGAGCGACGGTTGTATCCGGGTCGCAGGTTAGCAGGTGGCGTAGACCGAGTACGCCCTGGTAATGGTCGTAACGGTCTACGACAATCAAACGGTCGGTGTGTTGAGGCAGCTCGCCTTTGAGGCGCAGATAGCGCAGCACGACATCGAGGGTCACATCGGCGCGTACTGTGACAGTATCGAGGTTCATTAAACCACCGGCACTGTCTTCAGGGTAGGAGAGTACAGTGTCTAAGCGTTGCCGGTTTTGTTTGTCCATGCCCTGCAGGGTTTCATCGATGAGTTTGTCGGGTAATGATTGGACAAAATCAGCGAGATCATCGAGGTCAAGGCTTTCTGTAATAGCGCGGATTTCACCGACCTCCAGGGTGCGCAGTAGCGTGCCACGCACTTCATCGCCAACTTCCAGCAGGATGTCACCCTCTATCTGGTCATCGACAATCTCCCACAACAGCATGCGCTGTGATTGCGGCAGTGATTCTAAAAGGTCGGCAATTTCAGCGGGGTGTAATGCGTTCATCAAACGCTTGGCGGCGGAAATCGTACCGCTTTCGAGAATTCTTGACAGCTCGGTCAGGTGCTCGTCTGTTTGGATGATTCTGGTTGGTTCAGACATTGGCTTCAGATCGCCAGCACATCACAGCCGCTATTGAGTTTGTCCAGTAACTGGCTTTGTTCCAGCGGATTGGCACAGTTGGCAATTTTGCGTGCCTTTCGACCAAGGTGTGCAATATTACTACCGTTGATGACACTTTTTACTTCCAGTACAGAGTTTGCAGGCATACTAAAGTTACGCAGCCCCAATGCCAGCAGTAACCGTGTATAACGTGTGTCACCGGCCATTTCCCCACACATTGAAACCGGGATGTTAGCGCTGTTTCCCGCTTTAATGATTGAGGCGATCAAACCGAGGACGGCGGGGTGCAAGGGGTCGTAGAGGTAATTAACCTGATCATCAGTCCGGTCGATGGCCAGTGTGTATTGAATCAGGTCGTTGGTGCCAATTGAAATAAAATCGAGGTGCTGCGCAAACTGTGAAACCACTATTGCGGCAGCGGGCACTTCGATCATACCACCCAGTGGAATATTTTTATCGTACTTGTATCCCTCTTCGTGCAGTGCCTGCCTGGTCGTGTCGATTAAGCGACGCAACTGCACAACTTCATCGATGTTGGTCAGCATGGGAAATAATATATTGATTGGTCCCTTGGCTGAAGCGCGCAAAATAGCCCGTAGCTGCGGTATAAAAATGTCAGGTTCATTCAGGCAGCGGCGCACACCCCGCAGCCCGAGTGCGGGGTTGTGTGTGAGTACCCCGGTTTTTTCTGTTTGAATTTCTTTGTCGGCACCAATGTCAACAGTGCGTATGGTCAATGGCGCGCCTTTGAGGGCGCGCACAATTTTCAGGTAATTTTTGTAGTGTTCCTCCTCACTGGGCAGGTGCTGGCGGTTCATGTATAAAAATTCGGTACGGTACAGGCCGACACCGCTCGCATTAACGCGTTTGAGTGCGCGTACGTCCTCCTCTGTTTCGATATTTGTTTGCAGGGTAATATCGACACCACAGAGGGTGATGGCCGGTGCGCTCTTGAGGTGGTTGAGCGCCCGTCGCTGGCGCAGGTAACGGTTCTTTTTATCGGTGAAGTGGGTGATGGCGGTTTCACTGGGCTCCGCCAGTAACAGGCCGAGTGTGCCATCGACAATGACGGTCTCCCCGTCGCGAATGTAACGCTGTGCGCTGTGCAGGCCGACAATCGCGGGGATATTCAGGCTGCGTGCGAGTATCGCCGTGTGTGACAAGGGGCCACCCGATTCGGTGACAAACCCGGCGACACCGTGATGTTGCATAAGAATAGTGTCCGCTGGTGTCAGGTCATCGGCGAGGACGATTTGCCCCTGCCAGGTTTGCGGGTTGTTCTCATGGCACGGTGTTTCAGTATTGTGCAGGGCGCGCAATATGCGTTGAATAACGTGGCTGATATCGTCTTTGCGTGTGGCCAGATAGTCGTCTTCCATGGCATCAAAAACCTGCCCGATGGTTTCCATTTGTAGTTTGAGTGCCCACTCGGCGTTGCATTGCCTATCCTGAATAATATGTGTCGTGCCCTCGGCGAGCATGTCGTCGTCGAGCATCAACAGGTGGGTTTCGATAAAGGCGCTGATCTCTACATTCAGCGTGAGCGGGATGTTGTTACAAATGTCGTGCAGTTGTTGTTTAGCCGTGTCGACGGCCCGTTTGAAGCGGGCAATTTCAGCGGGGATATTTTGCGATGCCAGGTGTATTTCATCGATTTCGATTTCATCGCGCTGCAGGTGGTGTACCCGGCCAATCGCGATGCCACGGGAAACACCGAGGCCATTAAACAGTAGGCTCACGATGGTTGCACCAGGGGTATCGCCTGTGCCGTAACAGGCCCGCCGTAATAAATTGAGTGAGGGTTGTTATTCATCTTCACCAAAACGCGCTTCAATCAGCTTGCACAAGGCATCGTGGGCCATGTCTTCATCGTTACCCTGGGCGCTGACAGTCAGCGTTGTGCCTTTTGCCGCTGCCAACATCATTATCCCCATAATGCTTTTGCCATTGACCATTTTACCGGGCGTGCCAATGTGTATTTCGCTACTGAATTCAGCGCATAGTTTGACCAGCTTGGCGGCTGCGCGTGCGTGCAGGCCGAGTTTGTTGATGATCTCTATTTCGCTCGATTTCATGGTATGTCTATTGCTCTAAGGTGTTAACCGAGCTCGCGGTGGCGCAGTAAAACATTGTCTGCCTGTACGGAAAATGTGTGATACAAACGCTCGACCATGTACACAGATCGGTGTTGGCCACCGGTACAACCGATCGAGACCGTCAAATAAGCCCTATTCTCTGCGTTGAAAGTAGGTATCCAGGTATTGAGAAAACCGTGCACCGAATTGAACATCTGTTCAACGGTTTCGTGCTGTTGCAGGAAATCGATAACGGCTTTGTCGCGCCCGGTTTTTGCCCGTAGGGTCAGGTCCCAGTGTGGATTGGGTAAACAGCGGGCATCGAAAACAAAGTCACTATCACCCGGCAGCCCGTATTTAAAACCGAACGACTGAAACAACAATGACATGCTGTTATTGCGCTGCCCGACAACGACGCGGGCGATTTGCTGGCGCAACTGGTGCAGGTTGAGCCGGGTCGTATCAATAATCATATCAGCCTGGTCGATTAGTTCAGCCAGCAGGTGTTTTTCCATTTCTATAGCGGCAACCAACGGTTGTTGATGACTGGATAGGGGGTGTTTGCGGCGGGTCTCGCTAAAGCGACGAATCAGTGTCTCTGTGTGTGTTTGTAAAAACAGAATCTCCACTGTTATGCCGGCATCCCGCAGTTGCTGTAATACCCTGGGAAATACCTGTAAATCGCGGGATTCGCTACGTGCGTCAAGCCCCACCGCGATGTGTTCGTAAAGTGTTAGCTGCGCGTTGTGCAATTGGCCCATTAGATCGGGCAATAGGCTGGCGGGCAGGTTATCAATGCAATAATACCCCTCATCTTCCAGTGTGTGCAGGGCGACACTTTTGCCGGAGCCGGACAGACCGCTAACGATGGTGAGTTTCATGGCGCACGCAGGGCTTTTGCCTGCCGGTCGATAAGGTGCTCACCGGCATTGTAACCGTCCTTGCGCAGTAGATAATTGCGCACACCGGCCTCGACCAATACCGCCAGGTTGCGACCAGGGGCTACCGGAATGGTAATACGGGTAATCGGTACATCGAGTATGGTGGTGATGCCCTGTGCGCCTGAGAGCCGGTCATAGGCGGGCATTTTTTGACTGTTGATAGGGTGGAGATGGACGATTAATTTGATGATCTTTCGATAGCGTGTACTCGAATCACCGTACATTTTGTGAATGTTGAGGATTCCCAGGCCACGTACTTCGAGAAGGTCGCGCAGTATCGGTGGACAGCTACCCTCCAGTGTATGGTGCGCAATGCGGGTGAACTCGGGCGCATCGTCGGCAACCAGGCTGTGGCCGCGTGTAACCAGCTCCAGGGCCAGCTCGCTCTTGCCCACACTGCTGTCACCTGTGATTAATACACCGATGCCGAGCACATCCATAAATACGCCGTGCAGGGTCATGCGCTCGGCGAGGCTCTGGGCGATAAAGTGCTGTAGTGAGCTGATGAGTTCATGCCCTGGCAGCGGGGTGTGCATCAGGGCCACCTGGTGCTGGTCAGCCAGGCGATAGTAGTTCTCGGGGATGTCCTGAGCGTCGCTGAATATAATGATATTGCTGTCGTTTTGGAACAGTTGACACACCTCGCCTGCATCGACATGCAGGCCGTGCGCTTGCAGGTAGTGGAATTCCGGGATGCCGACAATCTGGATGCGATTGGGGCGAATTAGGTTCAGGTAACCAATCAATGATGGGCGTTTGCCACGGATCTGATTGCGACCGATTTCCCGGTTGGCGGCGATTTTTCCAGCAACCCACGCTAAGTTTAAAGCACTGGTTTGTGCATTAAACAGCGATTCGACGGTGAGTGAAGTGCTCAATGGCTTGGCTTAGTGGTGTGGTGCATTAAGGCTCAGCCTGTTTGCCAGTGGCTTAGCCGCTGATAGATGTCTGTTGCCGATCCGGCACTGCGCAGCGTTTCGCACAAAACCGGATCGCTGAACATCTCGGCCAGGCCAGCGAGGATCTTTAGGTGTTGATTATCACAGTTTTCCGGCATTGCCAGCGCGAAGACGATATTCACCGGTGCGCCATCAAGCGCATCGAAGTCGACACCGGATCGTAGCGTGACGACTGCGGCGAGTGGGCTTTGCAGTGTTGCAATTCTACCGTGTGGCAGGGCAATGCCCATCCCCAGACCTGTGCTCCCCAGTCGCTCACGCTTTAGCAGCGCCTCGAACAGGGTTTGCCCTATATCGTCTGGCAGGCATTTTCCCAACAGCCCACTCACGGTTTCCAGTATCTTTTTCTTGCTGCTGCCAGTGTGTTGACAGAGGATTCTACCGGGGTGGAGCAGTGAGGCGATGTCAATCATAAGAGGGGTGTTTGAATAACGATGTTGATCATTGTTAGAGGGTAAACGCTATCCTGGTGGGTAATGGTGCCACCAGGATGGCGATGGTTGTGTATTTTTAATTACTCGGATAACAATTCTTCGGCGATTTTTTCTCTGCGATGGTGATCCTTGGTTTTTTCTTTGTATTTAATAACCTGCCGGTCAAGCTTATCGGTTAGTAAATCAATCGCCGCATACATATCGTTATCTACTGTTTCGGCGTGTATTTTACCACCGCTCAGGTTAATCGTCGCCTCTACTTTTTGCCGGAGTTTTTCCACGCTAAGAATCACGCGTATGTCGGTGACGTTGTCAAAGTGTCGTTCAAGCCTATCCATTTTTTCGCCAATATAATGTTTTAGCGAGGGTGTCACATCAAGGTGACGGCCTGTAACTGTCAGATTCATACTTTCCTCCTCATGTTGATGCCAGTACCCGCACACAGTGAGTTTGAAATACGCGATATTTGTCGGTGACAGCCGATAATAATGTACTACAGGGTACCTCCAGGCCAAGTTGTTTGGTTGTGTATCATCGGTATATTTCAAACCCTCATTGTCGCTGAACTGGCGAAAATAGCCACGTAATAGTGTGGCCAAAAAATTGTTTATTTGTATAGCTTAATCAGCTTAACCGCTTGCGCTCGTTAGAAGGGGGGATGGTCATCCCCTCGCGGTATTTGGCCACGGTACGGCGGGCCACATTAATGCCGCTATCAACCAGTATGCTGGCAATTTTGCTATCGCTAAGTGGCTTTTGTGCGCTTTCTGCATCGATCAGCTTGCGTATCATTGCACGAATCGCGGTGGCTGAACACTCACCCCCAGCGGTCGTGGTAACGTGGCTGGAGAAAAAGTACTTGAATTCGAAAATGCCACGGGGCGTGTGCATAAACTTTTGCGTGGTAACCCGCGAGATAGTCGATTCGTGCATTTCCAGTTGCTCGGCAATGTCGCGCAGCACCATGGGTTTCATCGCCTCTTCACCGTATTCGAGAAACCCCCGTTGACGGGCGACGATAGCAGTGGCTACCCGCAGCAGTGTTTCGTTACGGCTCTGCAGACTCTTAATAAACCAGCGGGCCTCCTGTAAATGATTGCGCAGAAAGGTGTTGTCTTCACTTTTATCGGCGCGTTTAATCATGCCTGAGTAGAGCTGGTTAATACCAATTTTGGGGGCGATATCCGGGTTTAGTTCAACTCGCCAGAGACCTTTGTCTTTGTGCACAAACACATCGGGAACAATGTATTGCGGGTCACCTGAGATGATTTTATTGCCGGGGCGCGGGTTGAGTGACTTGATCAGCGAAACGGCAGTAAACAGGGCTTCATCATTGAGCCTGGTGTGTCGTTTTAGTTTTGCGTAATCGTGCGCAGCCAGCAGCGGGAGGTGTTGGCTGACAATCAGCAGTGCGTCCTGTAGGCCTTTGGTGGTGGGCGCCATTTGTTGTAGCTGCAGCAGCATGCACTCGCTCGCATCGCGTGCGCCACACCCTTGCGGGTCAAGCTGTTGAATCAGGCGCATTATCGCCTCGATTTCATCGTGCTCGTTAATATCAGCGGGGTCGTTGATACCGCGATTCAGCCCTTGCAGAATATCCTCAAGGTTTTCGGTCAGGTAACCGTTGGCATCAATGGCATCGATCAGTGCCTCAGCGATTGCAGTGTCTTTCTCACTGAGTGGTCGCAGGTTAATCTGTTCCAATAGGTGATCGCGCAGTGAAATGTCGCCATCGCTGTGGTATTCGGTGAAGTCGCGGGTCGATTCGCTGCTACTTTGTGCCGTGCTGGTGTAGGCGGGTTCGTAAATATCATCCCAACCACTGTCCACCGGCAGCTCATCGGGGATTGTGTCGTTGTTTTGCCCCAGGTCTTGTGGGCCTGGCTCCTGATCCTCGCTTGTGGCTTCGCGGTTTTCAGTGTTTGCACCTGTCGATGCGTCACTTGGGGCGCTATCGATTTTGTCGTCGCCTGTATCGTGTGCCTGGTTTTGCGCCTCGTCCTGGGCTTCGAGCATTGGGTTGGCTTCAAGGGCTTCTTGTATTTCAGTTTGCAGTTCGAGAGTGGAGAGTTGCAACAGGCGTATTGCCTGTTGCAACTGAGGCGTCATGGCCAGTTGCTGACCAATTTTGAGTTGTAGCGTTTGTTTCATTTAGCCCAAGTATAGCGCGTTGTTATCGACATGAAAGAATTAAACTGAATAATCAATTGAATCTATTATGAAAAATATATTCACTACGACTCAACTGCGTTTTTTTAGGTGTGATGCAATACTGATGCCAACCAGGTCTGCTGCCAGGGGGTTGCTAAAAATTACAATGACTACCTCTGTTCTAGGCCCCGTGTATTAACTTGCACACAAGTAAATATATGGAGTTTAGGGAAGCGTGGTTTTCAGTGGAATGCTGATAGCCCGCTACAGAGAAAAATTATCGCCTAAATATATTTCTTTAACGCGCTGGTTTGAGAGAATCTCATCGGGGCTTCCGGCACAGATAAGCTGCCCGTCACCAAGGATATAAGCCCGGTTACAGATACCCAGTGTTTCACGTACATTGTGATCGGTAATCAGTATGCCTATATCCCGGTCACGCAGGTGTCTGATGATATTTTGAATATCGATGACCGAGATAGGGTCTACGCCGGCAAAGGGCTCGTCGAGCAGTATGAAGTGGGGGTCGGTTGCCAACGCACGGGCAATCTCAACACGGCGCCGCTCACCACCAGACAGGCTGATGCCTTTGGCATCGTGGAGATGGCTGATTTGAAATTCCTGTAACAGGGATGTCAGACGTTGTCGCCGCGCTTCGCGGTTCAACGTTGGGCGCAATTCGAGTACGGCATTGATATTATCGGCGACACTGAGCTTGCGAAATACGGAGGCTTCCTGTGGCAGATAACCAATACCGAGCTGCGCACGTGCGTGCATCGGCAGGTCGGTAATCGATTCCTCACCCAGCAATATATCGCCGCCGTCAGGTTTAACCAGGCCGACTATGCTATAGAAACAGGTGGTTTTTCCTGCACCATTGGGGCCGAGCAGGCCCACCACTTCGCCTTTTTCAACCGACAGGGAGACGGTTTTTAGAATTTCGCGCTTCTTGTAGTGTTTGCGTAAGTTGCAAACGCGCAATACGGTCATTGGTTTTGGTTAGTGGAGGGTTGAATAATAATATGCACTTGTTGTTTACCCGCTTCATCCATTTCAGCACTGGCGGCCTGGGTTGCCATATTGTAGTCGATGCGATTCCCGCTCAGGCTTTGTTTTGGATTTTCCAATTTGGCGGCACCCGTGAATACAGCCTGGTCAGAAGTGGCTGAATACTCGATACGATTGGCCTGGCCGGTGACGAGTTGGTTATTGTCATCGAGCTGTTCAAAGGTGGTCGGCTGGCCGCTGGCGTCAAAGTGGTCGAGTGCCCCTGCTTTTAAGTAGATAATGATTTTATCGGCGCGCACTTTCAAGCTGCCCTGCATGACGAATACATTGCCGATCAGGGTTTGCTGCTGTAGCGCTTCGCTGTATTCGGAGCGGTCGGCGGTGACAACCACAGGCTGCTGTTTGTCGGATTCCATCGCGGTGACGTGAACCAACGGTGCACAGGCCAGTACTGCACCAAGCCACAAAGCGATGATTGATTTAAGCGAAAGGGAGGGATTAAATAGGTGGCGGTGCATAGGTAAATATCACATTGGCGAGTAGAGTAAAGTCCCCGGATTCGGTGTTGCCACGCAAGCCCGTGCCCTGGGCCTTCCAGCGGTCTGAGACAATGACGACACCTTCGTCGGTTGCTATCGTGTTCATCGGTGTATCCAGGCGCATATCCCGCGAGTCAATACGCATACCGGGCGCATCCGGTGCGGTGTCGCGTATCATAACCACTTTACCCAGCAAATTCACCTGAGTGGCCCCGGAGGACAACCAGCCACGCTCTGAGGATACCAACCAGTCGGCCTGTGCAGGGCGTTTCAAGAGGAGCTGCAGCGCATCGATATACGCCGTGTCATCGTGTGGGTAATGGGTGAGGGTCGCGCCGGATAACCGGTGCTTGAGCTGCCCGGTATCGGTCAATGTATGGATGGTAAACGCTTCCAGATAGTAGTCGGATTTGAGTGCCGCCATCGCTACTGTCCCGTCGCTTGTCTGCTCAGGTATTCGCCAGCCCTGCCAGGACAGTAAAGCGATAATTAATAGCAGTATAACAACTAAGCTGCGGAGAATTTTCACGGTGAACAGTCGTCTGATTTAACGGGTAAGTAATGAGTTCAACGGCGGTTTTTAGTGCAGGTAGCTGTTCAAGATATTATCGAGTGTGCCGCGTGCCTGCATGATCGCCTCACAGGCTTCGCGTGCTGCCCCCTGGCCGCCATTATATTGACTAACCCAGTGTGCGTGCTGCTTAACCAGTGCGTGCGCATCGGCCACTGCCATCGCCATACCCACCTGGCGCATCACCGGCAGATCGACCACATCATCCCCCATGTACGCAAATTGACCCCTGTCGAGTGACAGTTTGTCTCTCAGTGCCTGAAAGGCAATACGTTTATCCCGGCAGCCCTGGTAGACATGTTCGACACCCAGTTCGTTACAACGGTGGGTGACAATACCGGAGCTTCTCCCGGTGATGATGGCAATATCAACGCCGCTGGCTTGCAACATTTTGATACCGTGACCGTCACGTGAGTGAAATCGTTTGTACTCCTCGCCGTTGTTACCGACGATCAGCCCGCCATCGGTGAGCACACCGTCAACGTCGAAAATAAGTACCCTTATTGCGGCGAGCTGTTGTTGCAGAGTGTGTGCGTTATCGGACATTAAAACTGTGGGCCTCTTACCGTTATCCGCTTAATGTAGGTTACACCACGCCTGCATTGAGCAGGTCGTGCATATGCAATACGCCTTGTAGCGCGTTGTGCTCATCAATCACCAGCACGCAGGTGATCTTGTTGGTCTGCATCAGCTGCAGGGCATCGGCGGCCAGGTCAGTGGCGTGTATTTTTTTGAAGTCACGTGTCATTAATTGATCCACGTTGGTGTGGTGTACGTCGATACTTTGATCCAGCGTGCGGCGCAGATCACCATCAGTGAACACCCCGATAGCGTGTTGCCCGTGATCGACAACGACGGTCATACCCAGCCCTTTTTGCGACATTTCCAGTAACGAGCTACCCAGTGTGCTGCCGGAGGCGACTCGGGGTATTTTATCACCGCTGCGCATAATATCGCTCACGTGTAACAACAGCCTGCGGCCCAGTGTGCCGCCGGGGTGTGAGCGGGCGAAGTCATCCGGGGTAAAACCGCGCCGCTCCAGCAGTGCGATGGCTAAGGCGTCTCCCATCGCCAGGCAGGCTGTGGTACTGGCAGTAGGGGCCAAACCCAACGGGCAGGCTTCACTGGCCACGCTGGTATCGATATGTACATTGGCCAGTTCCGCAAGGCTCGACTGCGGATTGCCGGTCAATGCAATCAATGGAATACCCCGGCGGTGGACGATGGGGGCAATGGCTAACAGCTCCTGTGTTTCACCTGAGTTGGACAGTGCGATCAGCACATCGTCCGTGCAAATCATACCCAGATCGCCATGACTGGCCTCACCGGGGTGGACAAAGAACGCCGGGCTACCCGTGCTGGCCAGGGTGGCGGCGATTTTGCCGCCAATATGACCGGACTTACCCATACCGCTGACAACAATGCGACCATGACACCCATACAGTAAACCACAGGCATTTACAAAGGCATCGTCAATACGTGCTTCGAGGGCGCCGATAGCATTGGCCTCGGTACGAATGACGGCGACGCCCAGCTGTTTGATTTTTTCGCTGTTCATCCGTTATGACCGGGACGGTTTATTGATCGAGGGCATCGAGTTCGTCCAGTTCGTCTAACGCATCCAGGTCATCACCCTCGTCGGGAGGGTTGCCGTCGTATACCTGATTGTTGCGCCGTGACAACCAGGCATCGCGGAAGAAGCTGTAGCGGTCATCATCACCCAGGATGGCGGTATCCAATATCTCCTCTGCCCGCAATAAGCGGGTGCGGGTATTGATGATACTGGCAATATCCAGTGCCAACTGATCGTCGCTGTCGTCAACGTTGCGCACAGGGTTAATCGAATAATCGACGACAAGACCACCCGCATCGCGTAGTGAACTGGGACCCAGCAGTGGCAATACCAGGTAGGGGCCGCTGCCGACGCCCCAGTACCCCAGTGTCTGGCCAAAATCCTCATCGTGTTTTGGCAGGCCCAGCGGTGTGGCGACATCAAAAACACCAACAAATCCGATGGTCGAGTTAAGTAAGAAGCGCGCAATATCCTGGGCAGTCTGCTCAAATTTCAACTGGAGCAGATCGTTGATGATCACCAGTAGATCGCCGAGATTACTGAAAAAGTTACTGACACCGGTTTGTATGATATCCGGGGTAATATCGCGGTAGGTTTCTGCAATTGGCTTTAAAAAGAACCTGTCAACGCCTTCATTAAAACTGTAAATGGAACGGTTAAATCCCTCCCACGGGTCTTGCTCACTCGGCTCGCCAGGGACGCTGGCACAGGCATTGAGTAGCAAACCCACTACCAGGGTAAAAATAATACTGATGCGTTTAACCAACAATGGTACGACCTCCAAACGAATACTGAAAAGTGTATCCATATAAGCCTAGAGTGACCAGAAAAATTAATATACAGGCGTTACTGGGTGGTTAGGAGGCGCTCAGCGGATAATTCTGTATATTGACGAAAGCGAACGGGATAGACACACTGTGCCGGACTTTATAATAGCGTGCCGACTATTTTGACCGATATGCCCCCACAGCCGGGAACCGAACAACAAAACACACTGGTGCAGATACGCGATTTGGTTTTTTCACGTGGCCAGCGGACGATATTTAATGGTGTCGATATGGATATACCACGCGGCAAGGTGACCGCAATTATGGGGCCGAGTGGCAGTGGTAAAACCACCCTGCTGAAACTGATTAGCGCCCAGTTGACCCCTCTGTCAGGGCGTGTCAATGTCGATGGACAAAACGTTCACCAGCTACCACGCAATGAGCTGTATACCCTGCGCAAACGCATGGGCATGCTGTTTCAGAGCGGTGCTCTACTCACCGATTTGAGTGTCTACGACAACGTCGCCTTCCCACTGCGCGAGCACACACGTCTTTCTGAGGCATTGATTCGCCATCTGGTGCTGACGCGTCTGCACTCGGTGGGGTTGCGCGGTGCGCGCAATCTGATGCCCGCCGAATTGTCGGGAGGGATGGCACGCCGGGTTGCATTGGCGCGTGCATTGATGCTGGACCCCATGATGATTTTGTACGATGAGCCCTTTACCGGCCAGGATCCCATCTCGATGGGCGTTCTGGTAAAACTGATTCGCACAGTCAACGATGCCTTGGGCCTGACCAGTATCATCGTCTCGCACGATGTGGCAGAAACCCTGTCGATTGCCGATGAAGTGTACGTTATCTCCAATGGCGTGGTGGTCGAGCACGGCACACCGGAGGCGTTGCGCAACAGCCAGTCTGCCTGGGTTCGGCAGTTTGTTTTTGGCGAGGCAGACGGCCCGGTGCCGTTCCAATACCCCGCCGCTGATTACTGTGACGATTTGTACTTGTCTACACCTGGTCTGCGTCCTGGGCTGGCGGGGAGTGCCAGATGATCGCCATAATCCTTAATGCACTGCAGCGCCTGGGCCATCGCGGCATCGGGTTTTTCGAACGGCTTGGGCGCGCCCACTTGTTTCTGTGGTCGGTGTTGCTTGCCTGCCCGGCAGCGCTGGGCCGTTTTCGGTTGGTGGTACAACAGGTTCACTCCGTAGGTGTACTGACACTGGTCATTATTTTGGTGGCGGGATTGTTTGTCGGCATGGTATTGGCCCTACAGGGCTACTATACCCTGGTCGATTTTGGTGCCGAGGAATCACTCGGTGTATTGGTGTCGCTGACGCTGGTGCGCGAACTGGGGCCGGTCGTATCGGCGCTGCTCTACGCCGGGAGAGCCGGGTCTGCATTGACCGCCGAAATTGGTTTGATGAAGGCTACCGAACAGTTGTCCGGCCTGGAGATGATGGCTGTAGACCCTTATAAACGTGTGTTTGCACCCCGTTTTCTGGCGGGGATTTTGTCACTGCCGATGTTGGCGGCGATATTCAGTTCGATTGCCGTCATCGGCGCCTATATGGTGGGGGTGCCTCTGCTGAGTGTGGATGAAGGGGCCTTCTGGTCGCAGATGCAGGCAAATGTCGATCTGTATAAAGACGTGCTTAATGGGATGATTAAAAGTATCGTTTTTGGTGTAGTGGTGACCTGGATTGCCATTTTTGAAGGTAGCGATTGCCTGCCGACATCGGAGGGGGTCAGTCGTGCTACCACACGCACAGTGGTGCATGCATCACTATCGATACTGGGGCTGGATTTTGTACTGACCGCCCTAATGTTTAGTGCTTTGTAACCGTTCAGCTCACGCCTGCCCGATGTGCCAATTTTGGCTGTTTGGGCGTTCGGCGTGCTCATTTACACGTGTAAACTGCGCCCTCTCGCCTTGAACTCGGGCAAAACAGGCGTGAGCTGAACGGTTACAAATGAAAACGATATTAGGCTGAATGATTACAGTGCTTGATAATTAAGGTTAATGAAATGACAACGCGTAAGATAGAAATTTTAGTCGGCCTGTTTATGGCACTGGGCTTTGCTGCGCTGGTAATGCTGGCGATGCAGGTGAGCAATCTCAGCAGCTTTGGTAGTGGTAGTGGGGGGTATAAGGTCTCGGCGTATTTTGAAAATATCGGTGGGTTGAAAGTCCGTGCACCCGTGCGCGCAGGTGGTGTATTGGTGGGGCGGGTGGTTGATATTGGTTACGATGAAGTTTCCTACCAGGCACGGGTGACCCTCAAACTGGATAAACAATACAGTGCTTTTCCCATAGACACGACCGCCAGTATTTTTACAGCGGGCTTATTGGGGGAGCAGTACATCGGTTTGGAGCCGGGTGCTGAAGAGGACTATCTGGAAAACGAGAGCGAAATTACCTTGACCCAATCTGCATTGGTACTGGAACAGATTATTGGTCAGTTCCTGTTCGACAAGGCGAGTGAATAACCCGATCTATAACAACCTGGAGATTACCAAATGAATACGCGGGCAATAGTGCCGAATATAATTATTAGAGCAATGACCGCCTTCCTGGTGGTTTTATGGTGTACAGCCGGGCTTGCCACAGACCGGCACCCGGCGCAGGCACTGGTCGTCGACAGTACAGAGAAGGTACTGCAAATACTGGATGAAAATAGCGAGCGCATCAGAACCGATGGCGCTTTTTTACAGAAGATAATCGATACGCATATTACACCTAATATCGATTTTATCTCGATGACAAAACTGGCGGTGGGCAAAAACTGGCGAAAAGCCAGCGCGACACAAAAGCGGGCGTTAACCGAACAATTCCGTCAACTGTTGTTGAATACCTACAGCAAATCGTTAACACAGTATTCTGGTCAGCGCATCGAATTCCTGCCGTACCGTGAGGGCAAGCGGGAAGACCGCGCCCAGGTGCGTTCGCAGTTTACCCCCACGGGTGGGGCGGCGATTCCCATTTATTACAAGCTACTCAACAAGGGTAGCTGGAAAATTTACGATATCCTTATCGATGGTATCAGCCTGGTCACCAATTACCGCACCGGGTTTACCCGTAAAATCAACAGCAATGGCATCGACGGCTTAATTGCCGAACTCACCGAAAAAAATGCAGGCAAATAAGCGCATGTCAGCGTCACCTACTACACAGGCAACGGCCCGCTTAGTCGACCAGGGTGGGGGGTGTTTTGCCCTACAGGGCGCCTTGAATTTTGTCACGGTGCCAGAGCTTTTGTTAGCTTCAGAGCTTTTGTCGGATTCACAGCCCCGTTTTTCCGGCCACAGTGAGATTGTTGTCGATCTGGCGGCAGTTGACACCTGCAACAGTGCGGGCATGGCACTCTTGCTGGAGTGGCGTGCACGCGCCCACGCTGACAAGGTAGCGTTGACCTTATTGAACTTACCGGACAGCCTGCGCCAGATTGCGCAGGTGTGTGATGTAGAACAGCTACTGGATAGTGGTTAGCTGCAGACTGATTGGTGTATAGGTAGAGACTACAAAGCAGCGAGCATTGTCTCTGCGTTACTGACCTCCAGTTTGCCGGGGGCCTCCCGGTTTAAAACAGACACTATCCCATCGTCGACAATCATCGCGTAGCGGTCAGAGCGAACCCCCATACCCCGTGAGGTCAGGTCCAGCTCCAAGCCAGTTGCCCTGGCAAAATCGGCACTGCCGTCGGCGAGCATTAAAATATTATCGGCATTTTGCTGTTTGCCCCAGGCGCCCATAACAAACGCATCATTCACAGACAGGCAGATAATCGTATCCACGCCTTTGGCAAAAAAATCATCGGCGCTAACGACAAACCCTGGCAGGTGGGCAGCCGAGCAGGTGGGGGTAAAGGCGCCGGGAAGGGCAAACAGCACCACTTTCTTACCTGAGAAAACCTCATCGGTAGTGATGTTAACCGGGCCGGAGTCGCCCATATAGCTAAAAGTGCAGGCAGGTAATTTGTCGCCAACTGAAATAGTCATAGAGTGTGATGCCTTGGATTGTGTGAGTTGATAGGAAAATACGCAGGTAATGGTAACGTGTCTGCATACCGTTGACTAACAAAAAATAACAATGTTCCGGTCAGAAGTTGCGTTGATGAAATTGTTTGCGTTTAGCGCAATAATACGCCGCTTAGAGGGTGTCTTAAAACGCCACAGAGCGCCGTATTATCGAGACGTATCATCGGGAACAATAGCGTTAAGCTACCCTCTTTACGCATATCGGCACCGATGCGTTGGTATAGCCTCGGTGTATAAAAATACTTGGAGTGATTCATGTCAGTTTTTTCCCATCAGCTTGAAAAAAACGCGGCGAATTTTGTCGCGTTGTCACCAGTGAGTTTTCTGCGTCGCGCAGCGGCGGTTGTGCCGGATCACACCGCGATTATTCACGCTGATCGCCGCTATAGCTATCGGCAATTTTGGGCGCGCAGTTGTCAGCTCGGCTCGGCTTTGCAGCAACGCGGTGTGGCCGTGGGGGACTGTGTGTCGATTATGGGTGCCAACACCCCCGAAATGTTAGAGGCACATAATGGTGTGCCGATGATTGGGGCGGTGCTGAATTCCCTGAACACCCGCCTCGATGCCAAAACCATCGCGTTTATACTCGATCACGCCGAATCCAACGTGCTGCTGACTGACCGGGAATTTTCACCCACCATTAGGCAGGCGCTGGCATTAGTGAACCGTAAAATCACGGTGATCGATATCAATGACCCACTTGCTGACGGCGGTGAGTTGCTGGGTGAGACCGATTACGAGGCCCTGTTGGCAGAGGGTGATGAACACTTTTCCCCACCGCCGCTGGACGACGAGTGGCAGGCGCTGTCACTGCTGTATACCTCCGGTACCACCGGCAACCCCAAGGGCTGTGTTTACCACCACCGTGGTGCCTACCTGAATGCCATGGGTAATTTGGTCACCATGGGGCTGAATAAACACGCGGCCTACTTATGGACGCTGCCCATGTTTCACTGTGATGGCTGGACATTTACCTGGGGCGTCACAGCGGCAATGGCGACTCATGTGTGTTTGCGCAAAGTCGACCCGGCGTTAATCTTCGCCTCGATACGTGACAACCAGGTGACGCATATGTGTGGCGCCCCCATTGTATTGAACATGCTGGCCAATGCACCGGATGAAGTGAAAATCCGCCCGTCATCACCCGTCGGGATTATGACAGGTGGCGCCGCACCACCATCGGCGGTGATCGAGGCGATGGAAGCCCTGGGGTTTCAGGTGGTTCACGCCTACGGCTTGACCGAAACCTACGGCCCGGCGACATTCTGCCTGCCCCAGGACGACTGGGAAGGCCTTGCGTTGCAACAGCGCTCGGCGCGTATGGCCCGGCAGGGCATTCACTACCTGACACTGGAGGACGCCTCAGTAAAACACGCCGAAACGCTGGACGATGTGCCGCGTGACGGAAAAACCATCGGTGAACTGATGATCCGTGGTAACACCGTCATGAAAGGGTATTTGAAAAACCCCACCGCCAGCGAAGCGGCGTTTTCCGGTGGCTGGTTTCACAGTGGTGACCTCGCCGTGCAACACGCCGATGGTTATATCGAGGTGAAAGACCGAGCCAAAGACATTATCATCTCCGGTGGTGAAAACATCTCCACGCTGGAAGTCGAGGAGACCCTTTATCGGCACCCCCGGATACTTGAGGCAGCGGTGGTCGCCAAAGCGGATGAAAAGTGGGGCGAAGTACCCTGTGCATTTGTCACCCTGCGTGACGGCGAAGTGTGCAGCGCCGATGAGATCATTGCCTTCTGTCGCAATAATATGGCGCGCTTCAAAATACCCAAAACCGTTGTGTTTGGTCCTCTGCCGAAAACATCGACCGGAAAAATTCAGAAATTTGTGTTGCGCGAGCAAACTAAGATCGTAAATTAAATCGGAAAGTACACTGAATACCCCATCACAACCGGGCGAAACGGCGCGCCCGATTCGCAGCTTTGTATTGCGTAAAGGCCGAATGACCGATACGCAGAGTGCCGCGCTGGTATCACTTTTGCCTCAATACAGTGTCGATAGCCAGCAATCGATTGCCGCAGGTGAGACAAACGGTTTTGCCCGCCCGGCGCCGATTTGGTTGGAAATTGGTTTTGGCAATGGCGATATGCTGCTGCGCCTGGCGACACTGATGCCTGCAATAAATTTTATTGGCGCAGAAGTGCACCGCCCTGGTGTGGGGCGGTTGCTACACCATATGCGGGCTAATGCGCTCACCAATATACGGGTTATCATGGATGATGCCGTTCAGTTTTTAACCGACCAGGTCGCTGATAACACGATTGAACGGATATTATTATTATTTCCTGATCCCTGGCACAAAAAACGCCACCATAAACGCCGCATCGTCAATGCTGAATTTGCCGCACTGTTGGCAGATAAATTGATACCAGGGGGAGTGTTTCACGCCGCCACCGACTGGCAGGATTACGCCGAGCATATGCTTGAAGTACTCAATGCCCACCCGCAGTTGGTTAATCTGGGCGGTGAGGTGCATTACTCACCGATGCCGGATTACCGTATTGAGACGCGTTTTGAAAGGCGTGGCAGAGCCTTGGGTCACGGAGTGTGGGATCTGCTTTATCGACGACGGTCTTAGGTTGCCGAACCAAATGCGTTAAATATTCGGGGTACACAGGCACATAATGAACGAAACATTGGTATTGACCACCGAAATGATGGTGGTATTGGGCTTTTTGGCACTGACCGTCTACCTGTTTGTGTTTGAAGTGGTGCGTGTCGATGTTGCCGCCATTATTGTGATGGTGTTGCTGGGGCTGACATCACTGGTGCCTGGGCTTGAGGAAATCGTCGACCCGCAGGACTTATTCAAAGGGTTCTCCAGCAACGCGGTTATTTCCATTATGGCGGTGATGGTGATCGGTGCAGGGCTGGACAAGGCAGGCATTATGAGTGATGTGGCCAGCGTATTGCTGAAATACGGCGGCCTGACCGAGCAGCGCATCGTTCCATTGATTTCCGGCACCGTTGGGGTTGTTTCCAGCTTTATGCAAAATGTGGGTGCCGCCGCGCTCTTTCTGCCCGTGGTCAGCCGTATTTCGGCGCGCACGGGAATCTCCATCTCACGTTTGCTGATGCCAATGGGGTTTTGCGCCATTCTTGGTGGCACCATGACGATGGTGGGTTCCAGCCCATTGATCCTGCTCAATGATTTATTGCTGACCACCAATGAAACCCTGCCTGCCAGTCAGCAAATGGCGACGTTTTCACTGTTTTCTGTAACACCGATTGGCGTGGCACTGATCATCACCGGTATCTTGTATTTTGTTTACATGGGGCGTTATGTACTGCCCACTGAGCGCTCAGAAGAGATAGAAGTGAGCGATACCACCGATTACTTTCAAAAGACCTATGGCATCGGCTATGCCCTGCACGAGGTGCGCGTACCGGTAGGCAGTCCATTGATTGGTGCAATGCTCGATGAGGTTGAAGGGCCGCAGAAGGTTCGCGTGGTCGGTTTGCGCGCAGGTGATACGTTTCGTATTGGTGCGGGTACGCTGGCGCGTGATGTGGGCATCCAGGCCGGTGATGCACTGGCGATCATTGGCGGCCCCGATGCGGTCGATATTTTTGAAAAACACAATAACCTGAGTGTCAGCAGTGATCTGGAGATTTTTTCTGATGTGCTCGTGCCGACCAAGGCCGGTATTGCTGAAATTGTTATTCCTCCCAGTTCAGATTTGGTCGGCAAGTCGGCCCGCGATGTGTGGATGCGTAAAACCTATGGTATTTCCTGTTTGGCTATCCGCCGTGGCGAAGACACCATCCGCGAAGGCGAGGGAGTGCGTGATCTACCCTTCCAGTCTGGCGATACATTGGTGGTACACACCGAATGGAGTAACCTGGCGCGGCTGAAAACCAATCGTAATTTTGTGATTGTTACCACTGAATACCCTCACGAAGAATTGCGCCCGGCCAAAGAACCCTTTGCTCTGTTATTTTTTGTTATCGCCTTGGGGTTGATTTTATTTTCCGACTTGCGCCTTTCAATCTCCTTGCTGGTTGGTGCTGTGGGTATGATTGTGTCCGGTGTATTGAGTATCGATGAAGCTTATGAGGCGGTGAGCTGGAAAACAGTTTTTTTGCTGGCCAGTTTGATTCCGCTGGGTATGGTGGTTGAGACCAGTGGGACGGCTGCCTGGATTGCGCAGCATACTCTGCGGTTGCTGGGTGATGTGCCCGTGTGGGTATTGCAAACGGCGGTTGCGGTGCTGGCGACATTTTTTACATTGGTTATGTCGAATGTCGGGGCTACGGTGTTGCTGGTGCCGTTGGCTGTGAATATTGCCCTCGGTGTTGGCGCTAATCCGGCGGTGTTTGCCTTGACTGTGGCGATTGCTACGTCGAATTCGTTTTTGATTCCCACGCATCAGGTTAATGCCTTGGTTATGGGACCGGCGGGTTATCGAGTGAAAGATTTTATGCGTGCGGGTAGTGGGATGACGATATTATTTTTGCTGGTGAGTTTAACCATGTTGAATTTGATTTTTTGAATCTGGCGAGATTGTTTATTTATTTGTGTTTTCGGTTTCTGTCGCTGTGCAGATTGCTTAGGGGTCGTGTGCAAACCCCCGGAAGTTATTTCGTGCACGTTCCTATTTATCGGTTTGGTTTCCTTTATAGTCTTTCAGGAGGCGATGGCCCCCGGTTCTGCTTCGGGCTGTGCAACAGGTATCGACTGGTTGTTGCAGGGCATTTTCTCCAGCAGTGGATTCGGGTGCAGGTAGTCGCGTGTGATTGGCACTACACCGTGTTGTTTGGTTATTTGCAGTTGAAATACCACTAGATCTGAGTGTCGAAAAGCGACCTCGCAGGTGGTCATATAAAATTCCCACATGCGACAAAAGTCTTCACCGCGCTGTTCGCGCACGCTGTCACGGTGCACCTGAAAACGGCTGTTCCAGTCGCGCAATGTGTTGGCGTAGTGAATGCGCAATACTTCGACATCGGTCAGTTTTAATGTCGATTTTTCAATGCTGGTGGCGACCTCGGAGAGTGCGGGCATGCTGCCACCGGGGAAGATGTATTTGAGTATCCACGCGTTGGTAACACCGGGGGGGCCACTGCGGCCTACTGTATGCACCAGCGCTGCACCGTCGTCGCGCAAGCAGTGATTGATGCAATTAAAATAGGTTGTGTAAAAAGGCGTGCCAACGTGCTCGAACATGCCGACGCTGACAATGCGATCGTATTGTTGTGTGTGTTCGCGGTAATCGCACAATTCAAAGCGCACCTGCTTTTCCAGCCCGCGCTGTTTGGCGCGACGATTGGCTACTTCAAGCTGTGATTTTGACAGGGTAATACCGACGACTTTGGCGCCGTGATGCTCGGCCAGATGAAGCGCCAGGCTACCCCAGCCGCAGCCAATATCTAACACTTCCATCCCCGGTTTGAGCATTAGTTTCCTGGCGATATGCTCGCACTTGGCCTGTTGTGCGCTGTGAATATCATAGCTGTCATCCGGGTAATAGGCGCAGGAGTAATGCATCTCATCGTCCAGAAACAGGTTAAAAAATGCCTCGTCGAGGTCGTAGTGGTGGGCCACATTGCTGTAGCTGCGCGACACCTTGTTCCACTGCTGCAACACGCGTACAAAGGGCTGTAGCCATTTGCTCGGGGCGTACTCAGAAAAATTCAGACGCAGTACGCTGACCAAGTCGTACAGGCTGCAATCGCGTAGATCCCAGCCCTGCTGCATATACGTCTCTCCCAGCTCAAATTCCCAGTCGCGCGCCACACGCATCAAGGCCTTCATATCGTTAAATACCCAGTGGGCCTCTGGTCCGCTATTGCCAAAGGTATGCGTTTTGCCATCGGGTAGGGTGAGGTGGAGAATGCCCTGTTTAAAATTATTTTCGAGCAGTTTTAGGTACAAAGCCATCGGTGGTTGCCTTAATCTATGTTGTTGGTAGCCTGAATGGCTTTTATCCCGGGAAGCGCTGAACTGCGTTTTCCAGGTCAATTTTACCCGGAAATTGGGTTGGCCAAGCCATTAGTTTTGGTATTATCCTAGATTACTCTTTTCAAGGATAGGTGGTGGGTTTTAAAAAGATGAAGGGTGAATTTTAGGTTTAGTTGATAACAAGGGGTTGGGAAACGTTGCGAGTGCAGTCGTTTTTTGACACTTTTTAGCGGTAGGTAAGGCATTGAAAATTGTAGATGATCAATTCTGGCACGCTAAATGGGCGAAAAACCAGATCGGGTTTCACCAGGAAAAAATTAATTCGCGCCTCAAAAACTTTTGGCCAAAGCTGGCCATTCCGGCTGGTGATCAGGTATTTGTGCCTTTGTGTGGCAAGAGCCTCGATATGTGCTGGCTGGCAGAGCGGCACGCCGTGCTGGGTATTGAACTGAGTGATATTGCCGTGCAGGGCTTTTTTAACGGGCAGGGCATAACCCCTGATATTGTTCAACAAACAACCTTCACGCGTTACAGTAGCGAACGCACAGTGTTACTATGCGGCGATTTTTTTGCACTGACAGCACGTGACCTAGAAGGTGTCGCCGGTATTTTTGATCGTGCTTCTCTGGTCGCACTGCCGACACCACTGCGTATTCGCTACGCGCAGCACTTGGCCGATATAGTCAAAAGCGGTTGTAAGATGTTGTTGATTACCATGGTTTACGACGAGCACAAAATGAACGGGCCGCCGTTTTCTATTCCTGAAAGTGAGGTGAATACACTCTTCGTCGGCCACTTTGATGTTGTCAAGCTGGCTGAATCCAATGGGCCGGATATTGTCGGTAATCTAAGCGAACGTGGCCTGGATACACTGACCGAGCAGGTGTTTATGCTCACCCGCAAGTAATCTAAAGAGTAACTTCCCTATGACGACAGCTTATATAACCCACCCTGTGTGTGGCTTACACCAGATGAGCAGTGGGCACCCTGAATCACCGCAGCGCATCGCCGCTGTCGAAGCGGCTTTGCAGAAAACGGGCCTGTTTGATCAACTGCTACACATCGAAGCACCTGAAGCGTCTACGGCATCGCTAGGGCTTGCCCATCAGCGTGAGCATATTGACCGTGTTATCGATATGGCGCCTGACGAAGGGCTGGTCAGTATTGACCCGGATACGGCGATGAACCCGCACACACTGGAAGCTGCCAAACGCGCTGCGGGTGCAGTGGTAGAGGCGACTGACAGCGTAATGCGGGGCGAGGTCAATAATGCGTTTTGCAACGTGCGCCCACCGGGTCACCACGCCGAACATGATCGCTCGATGGGTTTTTGTCTGTTTAATAATATCGCGATTGCCGCTTTACATGCGATTGAGACCTATGCGCTGGAGCGCGTGGCGATTGTCGATTTTGATGTCCATCATGGCAATGGCACTGAACAAATTCTCCAGAATAATGAAAAGGTTCTGTTTTGCTCTACCTTTCAACACCCGTACTACCCCGGTGGTTATTTGCCGTCGGTAGCCGGGCAGCGTGTCAATGTGCCATTGGCAGCGGGGAGCGATAGCGCTGTATTTCGTCAGGCGGTTGTCGATCACTGGTTGCCGGCGTTGCGCGCTTTTCGCCCGGAAATCCTGTTTATCTCAGCAGGCTTTGATGCGCACCGCGAAGATGGTCTGGCCGGGTTGATGCTGGAAGATGATGATTACGCCTGGGTGAGCCGTGAATTGTGTGCTGTTGCAGAGGAATTTTCTGGCGGGCGGATTGTCTCCACACTGGAGGGTGGATATGCGTTGTCGGCGCTGGGGCGCAGTGCCAGTGCGCATGTGGGGGTTTTGTTGGCGGCGGGTGAAGAGTAAAGAGTCTGGTTTGAAATTGGTGCTCTAACCCGAATATTTTAATAAGCACGGGCCTCTCTTGTCTTTTAATCCCGCAGGAAATATTCCCTTAGCAGGCTTTAATACCGTTTTGGAATTCATATGAAAAAAATAATGTTATCTGTTGTACTGGCATTCACCTTGTCGAATATTGCGCTGGCCGATAAGGCGATACTCGCCGGTGGCTGTTTTTGGTGTATGGAGTCGGATTTTGAAGCGCTTAAAGGCGTGAGTGATGTTGTTTCCGGGTTTACGGGCGGTACATTGCCAAACCCCAAATATAACGGTGATCACAGTGGCCACTACGAGGCGGTGGAGGTGACGTACGATCCCGGTGTGCTCAGCTATCAGGATATTCTCGATCACTATTGGGTGAATATTGATCCCTTTGATAACCGTGGGCAGTTTTGCGATAAAGGCCATAGCTATCTCAGTGCAATTTTTGTCGGCAATGAGGCGGAGCGTGAGTTGGCGGAGGCATCGAAAGAGAAGGTGATCGCGATGTTTCCCGATCAAAAAGTGGTGACGCCGATTTTACCGGTATCGACGTTTTATCCAATTAGTGGTGATGAAAGCTATCATCAGGACTATTACAAAAACAACCCGGCGCGTTACAAGTTTTATCGTTGGAGCTGTGGCCGTGATGCGCGTTTGAAGGATATTTGGGGTGACAGGGCCACACACTAACGTTTCACCCACAAAAAAAGGGCGGAAAATAATTCCGCCCTACCAAAAACAACAAAGAGAAAAGACGATTAGAATTGATTCATCGTATTGTCTTTACCGGATGCCTTCAGCGCCTGTGCACCTGAAAAGTACTCCTTGTGATCATCACCCATATCAGAACCCGCCATATTCTGGTGCTTGACACAGGCGACACCTAAGCGGATTTCCTGGCGCTGTACTTCTTTAACGTAGCCCAGCATCCCTTCATCGCCAAAGTAATCTTTTGCCAGAGTATCGGTCGATAGCGCTGCCGTGTGATAGGTTGGCAGGGTAATCAGGTGGTGGAAAACACCCGCTTCACGCGCTGCATCAGCCTGAAATGAACGAATCCGGTCATCGGCTGCGGTGGCCAGTTCTGTTGCGTCGTAGCGCGCATCCATTAGCGCATCGCGGTCGTAAGCTGAAACGTCTTTACCGGCTTCTGACCAGGCATCGAACACCTGTTGCCGGAAGTTGATTGTCCAGTTGAACGATGGGCTGTTGTTATACAGGAGCTTCGCATTCGGAATGACTTCGCGAATCTGGTTAATCATGCCGCCGATCTGCCCAAGGTGGGGTTTTTCAGTTTCGATCCATAACATATCAGCACCATTTCGCAGTGCGGTAATGCCATCGAGCACACAGCGATCGGCACCACTGCCCGCTTTAAAGCGGACTAAACCATTCGGTAGACGAACCGGCTTCATTAGCTGGCCGCCTTGCTTGATGACCATATCGCCGTTGTTGATGTCATCGAGTGATTCAACCGGGGTCGCTTCGAGAAATGCATTGTATTTTGACGCCAAATCACCTTCAGTGGTGGATACGGGAATCTTCTGGGTCAACCCTGCGCCCAGCGAATCTGTACGTGCAACGATAATACCGTTTTCGATGCCAAGCTCCATAAAGGCATAGCGGATTGCGTTGATCTTGGCAATGAAATCCTCGTGTGGCACCGTGACTTTTCCATCCTGGTGTCCGCACTGCTTAACATCTGAAACCTGGTTCTCAATCTGCAGGCAACAGGCGCCCGCTTCGATCAACTTCTTGGCCAATAGATACGTTGCCTCTTCATTGCCAAATCCGGCATCAATGTCGGCGATAATAGGTACAACATGCGTTTCGTGGTTATCGATCTGGTGTTGGATAGCGCTTTCTTTGGCGCTGTCACCGGCGGCACGTGCCGCGTCCAGTTGGCGGAACAAACCACCCAGTTCACGGGCATCTGCCTGGCGCAGGTAGGTGTAAATTTCCTCAATGAGTTCTGGAACGGTGGTTTTTTCGTGCATCGACTGATCGGGTAATGGGCCAAACTCAGACCGCAATGCAGCGATCATCCA
This sequence comes from Gammaproteobacteria bacterium, assembly GCA_965277715.1. Lineage (GTDB taxonomy): Bacteria > Pseudomonadota > Gammaproteobacteria > JBCCGL01 > JBCCGL01 > JBCCGL01. Next base: position 2,048,538 of record OZ255836.1, on the reverse strand, counting down.
ACCGGATAAATAGATATACGATTTTTTGGTGGTCTTCTGGTGTTTTTTTATCGCGATCATTTTTTGCTGGGCAATAAAACCGTGCCAGCAGCCGAGTGATTGTGTGTACTGTGATGAATCGGCGTCGTAGGCTTGCATATCGGCACGCATGATATCGGCGGTGTATTGAGCAATATTCAGCCCGGTTTTGAAGCGGTTTTGTGCCCGCATACGGGCAACAGATTCGGGGTTGATCGCGTTCCAGCTATCGCCTTGTGCGGTGCAGGTCGCGGTCACTGAACTAATGTCATTTTGGTATTGGGTCATGCTAAGCGCCTATAAGTTATCGGGATAAATTTTTTGCCCATACTATGTGGCGGCTTTCTATAATTGAAATAAATGGAAGTTATATCTACTATTCATAGGATGAATAAAACTAAGGTTGATTTAAATTTATTGGAGTACCTCGATGTGTTGCTGCGCGAGCGGAATGTAACCAAGGCAGCCGATCAACTGGGCTTGAGCCAGCCTGCGATGAGCAACAGCCTGCGCCGTTTGCGGGCGATGTTCAATGACCCTTTGCTGGTGCGCACCAGCGAGGGCATGGCACCGACAGACCGGGCCATTGCATTACAGCCGGTGATTCGGGAGGTGTTGTCCAGAATTGATATTGTTGTGCAGCCTCAAACCGATTTCGAGGCACAGACGGCCGAGCGGGTTTTTCGTATCATGGCGTCAGATTATGCCGAGTCAATTTTACTGCCCCAGATTTTGCGCCGACTGCGGGAGGAGGCGCCCGGTGTCACTCTGGATATTCTGACACCAAGCGATGTGAGTTTTTTGGATGTCGAGCAGGGGAAGGTCGATTTGGCGATTAACCGGTTTGATTCGATTCCGCAGTCTTTCCACGAGAAGTTGATATGGAAAGACGGTTTTTCCTGTTTAATCAGTGCCGACAACCCAGTGAAAGACGATTTCACGTTGGATAACTACCTACAGGCACAGCACGTTTGGGTCAGTAAAACCGGCATGGGTGTTGGTGTGGGGATGAACCCGGCGGATGTGCAGCGGCTCGGCTGGGTCGATGAGGCACTCAACCAGCTTGGCAGGCAGCGCCGTATCGCCGCTTTCACTCGTCACTACCAGGTGGCGACACTCCTGGCAGAGCAGAAAGACCTGATTGTCACAATACCGACCCGGGCTGCCCAATTGCAGCAGCACAATCCACGGGTTGTAGTAAAAGCGCCACCGTTTACTATCCCGCCTATCGATTTGAAAATGGCGTGGAGTCCGCTATTGCAAAACAACCCCGCGCATAAGTGGATGCGGCGTTTGATTGTGGCTGTCGCCAATACCGCTATTTAGCACTACCAACGGCCAATAATGAACCCGAACGCCTCATCCCGCGCCGGCCCTTGCCCCAGCATATAGTCGTACGCCAGACCGGTGCGGCATTTGAGCTGTGTACGCCAATTGAAGATGCGCTCTTTCATTTGTGCACAGACCCGTTTGAGTTGTGGGTCGCGCTTCACATTTCGGCCAAGATCAACGAACTCATCTGGATCGTTCTCTCTGTCAAATAACTGTGGCTCAAACGCCTGGTGATAAATGTACTTCCAGCGCGAATCTGCAACCATGATGGCGCGGCATTGATAGGGCGCAATGCCCAGTAGGGCGCGTGGCCCTCTATCGGCGTAGTCGATTTCGCTAATAGTGTAATCCCGCCATTCAGGTGTTTTATTGTCGTTAAGCAGGGGGGTTAGCGAATGCCCTTCAAGGCGTTCACGGCATGGTGCTACACCGGCAAAATCGAGGAGGGTCGGGAGAATATCGACCGATTCGACGAATTCATCGCGCTGCGTGCCACGGCCCGCTGTAGCGGCAGTGCGTGGGTCGACCAAAATTAATGGCACTCTGACCGACGCCGCGTGGAACAAATCTTTCTCTCCCAGCCAGTGATCGCCCAGGTAGTCACCGTGATCGGCGGTAAAAACGATCAGTGTATTGTCGAGCAGGCCGCGTGTACGCATAAATTCAAATAAGCGCCCCAGATGGTCATCGATTTGTTTGACCAGCCCCATATACGTGGGAATCACCCTATCGCGCACGTCATCGCGTGAATAAGAATGGCTGTACTCCTGTTGCATAAACGCCTGGTAGACCAGGTGTGGGTTTTCACACTCCGCATCGCTGCGCACAACGGCCTGAATATTTTCGGGGGTATACATATCGTGGTAGGGCGCAGGGGCAATAATCGGCCAGTGCGGTTTGATGTAACTTAAATGCAGGCACCAGGGCTGGTCGCCGGTTGCGTCGATAAAATCCATCGCCCTTTGCGTCGTGAAGGCTGTCTCAGAGTGCGCTTCATTGATGGCCGCTGGGTATTTGGCACTGCGCAGCGCCCACCCTGAATGTACATTGCCTTGCGCATCCACCCCACTATTGGCACACCGGTCCCACGGGTTTTCAGTGCCATAACCAAGTGATAGCAGGTAGTTTGTATAGCCATGATTTTTGGGCAGAACGGGATCTGGGTAGTGCCCCTCGTGTGCTTCATAGGGTTCAAAGCCACCTGTTTGGGAGGCGTTTACGTAGTCACAGTCCATATCGACGCCGAGGTCTTTGAGTACCGACAGGTCTCTGTAGCTGTGTGTTTTGCCGACGACGGCGGTGCGGTAATTGCGTGGTTTGAGGTAGTCGGCAATGGTCTTTTCATCGACCTTCATGGGGTCTTCGTTGCCCATAACACCGTGGCTTGACATATAGCGGCCCGTATAAAAACTGGTGCGGGAAGCGGCGCATATCGGTGCCTGGCAGTGTGCATTGGTAAAGGTAACACCGCGTGAGGCGAGGCGGTCAATATTAGGCGTTTTAAGCGATGGGTGTCCGTAACAGGAGAGGTAATCAAAGCGCAACTGGTCGCACATAATAAAGAGAATATTACCTGGCTTAGTCGGGGGTGGCGGTATTGGATTCATTTTTAAAAAGCCATCTGGTACACCGTCTACCTTATATTGAAGGTTTCAGCGCAACGCCAATAAATTAATGTTACACGAAGGGGTTAGCCCACAAGCGTACCAGAACTGCGTTGTTTTTACTCACCATAGCACCACTATGATTGCGCAAAAACGCCTTGCTCTGGCACGCTTGTGGGTTAACTGAGCCCATCAATTGCGGAATTTAGGTTCAACGCGTCGGTCGTTGAATAAGTGTCGCCATTAACGTATACGCACGCCCATTGCGCAACCCGGTCACCTCTACCCGGGTTTCCGGTGGTCGGTTTTTGGTGGCGTTTAAGAGTATTTGTGTATCTGCCAACGGTTCGTCTTCAATATGGGTGAGAATATCGCCCGCCATTATTCCCGCTATTTCTGCGGGACTGTCGTGAAATACGCCGGTTACCAACACACCAGGTCCAATGAAATTGAACCGCTGCCGCATGTCACTGTTTATATCGTATGCCTGTACACCGAGCCAGCCACGGATGACCTTTCCGTGTTCAAGGATTTGCCGCATAACGTTAGCGGCAAGACTGGTGGGAATGGCAAAGCTGATGCCTTGCGCGCCCTCGCTGTTGGTGAAGATGGCGGTATTGATACCGAGCAATTCACCACGCGGGTTAATCAGTGCGCCACCGGAGTTGCCTGGGTTGATGGCCGCGTCTGTCTGGATAAATTCTTCAAAGGTGTTAAGGCCCAGACGATTGCGGCTGGTGGCACTGACGATGCCCTGCGTGACCGTTTGACCAACCCCAAACGGATTGCCTATTGCCAGCACGACATCACCCACGTCGACACTGGTGCTATTGGCCAGATCGATTGAAGGTAAGGGCTTGCTGGCCTGGATTTGCAGCACTGCAAGGTCGGTTTCGCTGTCGCTGCCGATTAGCTTTGCCAGATAACTGCCGCCGTCAGCCAGAATTACCTGGATTTCACTGGCGTTGTCGATAACATGGTTGTTGGTGAGGATATAACCTTCAGGACTGACGATAACGCCTGAACCGACACTGGTTTCCACACGGCTATCGGCATTGTTGTTTGTACCGCTGCCGCTAAATAGCTTGTCAAATGACGGGGAGATTTGTTCGCTCTCCAGCGTGAAGCGGGTTGCCGTAAAAATATTGACCACGGATGGCGCTGCGCGCACTACTGCATCGCGGTAGGAAAACGGTTGTTTGTGGTCGGTAGTGGTCGCGTTGCTGCCTGACTGAAGCGGTGTAGGTAACCGGCTGCTATGATGTTGCTGCGGTTGCAGGTAAAAATAGTGCAGCAAAAATGCCAGTAGCAGGCCGATGATGATTGACTGACTGACAAACAGCAGATTATTTTTATTCAGACGGGGCATGGTTCCCTGAAAAACGACTGGCGGGTTAGGGGGCGTTACCGATGATCCAACAAAATTTAACAAATGCAAGAGTAACACAGTGAAATGATAGCGCGAGATGAATTGTTGGACTATTGCAGTGGATTACTGAGTGTTAATTCATTTAAGGATTATTGTCCTAATGGTTTGCAGGTCGAGGGGGCCGATAAGATCGAATGCATTGTCGCTGGCGTTACTGCCAACCAGGCACTGATCGAAGCGGCGATTGCACGCGGTGCCGATACACTGCTGGTGCACCACGGTTATTTCTGGCGTGGAGAGGATCCCGTTGTGCGCGGGATGAAACGCACACGGCTCGGCTTGTTACTGCAACACAACATTAACCTTATCGCGTATCACCTGCCACTCGATGCGCACGCCATTTATGGCAATAATGCCGGTCTCGGCCATGCCCTGGGGTTTGCGTCAGCTCAGCCTGTCGAGGGTTTTGCCGAGGCGGGCTTGCTTTGGCACGCAGAGCTGGATGAGGCGGTCTCTGCCAGTGCATTGCAGCAACGCCTGACGGATGAGCTGATGCGTGAACCGTTGTATATTGCCGGTGGATCAGGTGCCGGTGGAGCTGGCAATATCCATCGTGTCGCCTGGTGTACAGGGGGCGCTCAGCAGTTTATCAGTGCCGCCGCAGATAGCGGTGCCGATGCGTATATTACCGGCGAGGTTTCAGAGCAAACAGTACATATTGCCCGCGAGCGGGGAATCCATTTCTACGCGGCGGGGCACCATGCTACTGAACGTTTTGGCGCTCAGGCACTGGCCAACCACTTGGGTGAACGGTTTTCTCTGCAAACCACATTCGTCGATATCCCCAATCCGGCGTAATGAGGACGTTGGAAAGCGTAGTCGTTTTCCAACACCGCATAATGTGGGAAATATCGATCGCTGGATCGCGGTAGTGTTTATCAAGTAAGTGAAATTCCAGCAGTTCCTGTGCATCACGCTATAATTTCTGTGGTAAGATTCGCGGCTTTATGTCGGCGGGTCACTGCGGTGCGGTTTTTTGCATCCCACCAGTCAGTGTTTTGACAGTAAACGCAACCGACACAACTCGAATTGTTTTATTTTGGAGAGCATCCATGTCAACAAAAGGTGTTGCTGCCGAAGATTCGGCTGTCGATAACGTAGACAGGCCAAGGCGCCGTTTTCTGACGATGTCGACAACGGTGGTAGGCGCTGCGGGCGCTGCGGCGCTGGCTGTACCGTTCCTCGCTTCGATGTCACCCAGCGCCAAAGCCAAAGCGGCTGGGGCGCCGGTTGAGGCCGATATCAGCAAACTTGGCCCCGGCCAGATAGTCACGTATGAATGGCGGGGTAAGCCGGTGTGGATTATTCGCCGCACAGCGGAATTGCTGGACACCCTGCCCATCGTCAGCAGTGAGCTGAGTGACCCCGAATCAAAAAATAACCAACAACCTGAATACGCACGTAACGAAACCCGCTCGCTGAAACCGGAAATTTTGGTGATGGTGGGGATATGCACGCACTTGGGCTGTGCACCCAAATACCGCCCGGAAATGGCGGTCGCCGATCTCGGTGCCGATTGGAAGGGCGGTTTTTTCTGCCCGTGTCACGGGTCTAAATTTGATATTGCCGGTCGTGTTTTCTCGGGTGTTCCCGCGCCGACTAATATGGTGGTGCCACCGCACAGCTATTTATCTGAAAACACAATATTGATTGGTGTCGATGAAGAGGGGGCCGCCTAATGAGTAACCTAATGGGTTGGATTGATGCGCGCTTCCCCCTCACTAAGATGTATGAGGAGCATTTATCCAAATACTACGCACCAAAGAATTTTAACTTTTGGTATTACTTTGGCTCACTGGCCCTGTTGGTGCTGGTGATTCAGATTGTCACCGGTATTTTCCTGACAATGCAATATAAGCCGTCTGGCGAGCTGGCGTTTATCTCGGTCGAATACATTATGCGTGATGTCGATTGGGGGTGGCTGATTCGCTACATGCATTCGACGGGTGCATCGGCATTTTTCGTGGTGGTCTATCTGCATATGTTCCGTGGGTTAATGTATGGTTCGTATAAGAAACCACGCGAATTAATCTGGATTTTCGGCATGTTGATCTATCTGTGCCTGATGGCAGAGGCATTTATGGGGTATCTGTTGCCTTGGGGGCAAATGTCCTACTGGGGCGCACAGGTGATTATCTCGCTGTTTGGCTGGTTTCCATTTGGCATTGGCGATGCCTTGACCCTGTGGTTGCGCGGCGATTACATTGTCTCCGATGCCACATTAAACCGCTTCTTCGCACTGCACGTTATCGCCATGCCACTGGTACTGATTGGCCTGGTGGTGGCGCACATTATCGCCTTGCATGAGGTCGGTTCAAACAATCCCGATGGTGTGGATATCAAAGCCATTAAGGATGAAAACGGCATTCCCCGTGACGGTATTCCATTTCACCCTTATTACTCGGTAAAAGACCTGGTCGGTGTCGCCGGGTTTCTGATTGTCTTTTTCGCCATTGTTTTCTTTGCACCGGAGATGGGCGGTTACTTTTTGGAGCACGCTAACTTCGTGCCCGCCGACCCACTGAAAACCCCGGAACATATCGCGCCGGTTTGGTACTTCACGCCGTTCTATGCGATGTTGCGGGCAACTCCCCCTTTGTTTGATTCGGCACTGCCCGGTGTCATTGTGATGTTTGCTGCGATCATCGTATTGTTTTTCCTGCCGTGGATTGATCGCAATAAAGTCAAATCCATTCGCTACCGCTCCAGTGGGTTTAAAACCTGTCTTGGGTTATTTGTAGTGTCGTTTGTGATACTGGGTTACTTTGGTTTAAAACCGCCCAGTGATATCGGTACACTAATATCACGTGTGTGTACGGTGATTTACTTTGGTTACTTTTTGGTCTTGTACATCATTAGCAAAAATGAGAATACTAAGCCTGTTCCGCAAAGGGTGACTCACTGATGAATAATCTTATTAACATTGCTTTTATCGCCCTGGGACTTTACGCAGCACCGTTTGCGGTGCAGAGCGCAGGGAGCGGATTTCCACTGGATCATGTCACTATCGATCACAGTGACAAAGCCTCCCTACAGCGTGGCGCCAAGACCTTTGTCAACTATTGTATGGGTTGCCATAGCGCTTCGTATCACCGTTATAGCCGACTGGCGACCGACCTTGGCCTGACCGACAAACTAGTGGCGGACAATCTTATATTTACCACCGATGCAAAGGGCGAAGCCACTAAAGTCGGTGCCCTGATGGAAAACAACATGGGTGAAGATTACGCCAAGCGTGTGTTTGGCGCGCCACCCCCCAACCTGGCGTTGATATCCCGCTCGCGCAGTGCCGACTGGCTTTATACCTATATGCGCACGTTCTACCAACAACCAGAGCGCGGTGGTGTTGGGGTTAACAACCTGGTATTTCCCGATGTGGCTATGCCGCATGTGCTTTGGGAACTACAGGGTTGGCGTGAAGCCGTATTTAAAACGGTGACAGAAAGTGGTCAGGAGAAGCAACAGTTTGTCGAGTTCAAGCAAGTCAGTGAAGGCCAGTTAACAGCGGATGAATACGATTCTCTGGTGCGCGACCTGGTTAATTTCCTCGATTATCTGGGCGATCCAATTAAATCCGAACGCCATAGGATAGGTGCCTGGGTACTTGGCTTTCTACTGATTTTCTTTGTTTTTGCGTATTTCCTGAAAAGGGAATATTGGAAAGACATCCATTAATATCTGATACATACAACTGATTATTAAGTTTAACCTGATAATCAGTTGAATCGTAGCGAGAATGCATAAGATTCAATTGATTGTTAGGCTTAAAGAGGGTGGTATCTTTTGATGCAAACTATCGCCAGCAGACTGACATGACACTTTCCAGTTATGGGGTAAATACAGTGACACCAATCGCTAACCGCCGCTCGGTTATGACGTTATTTTCCGATCCCTCGTGCCCGTTTTGCCACCGTGTGCGTGTGGTGATGTGCGAAAAAGATATCACTGTGGAAATCGAGAATATTGAACCGAATAACCTGCCGGAGGATTTGCTGTATATCAACCCATATAGCTCGGTGCCGACATTGATTGATCGTGATCTGGTGCTTTATGACTCGCGTGTTATCGCCGAGTATCTGGATGAACGGTTTCCGCACCCGCCACTGATGCCGGTTGACCCCGTCTCACGTGCGCGTTCGCGGCTGGCTTTGTACCGGGTTGAGAATGATTGGTATAGCCTGTTGCCCGCGCTGGAAGGGGGGGATAAGAAAAAGAAGGAGCGTGCGCGTGCGCGTTTGCAGGAGAGTTTAATTGCTTCAGCAGAAGTATTTGCCGCCGAGCCGTTTTTTCTCAGTAGCGAATTTACCATGATTGATGCCACGATTGCCCCGGTGCTGTGGCGTTTGACCGAATATGAAATCGAGTTACCCAAGGAGGCCGCCGCTATTAAAAAGTACGCCGACAGGATTTTTGCACGCGAAGGGTTTCAGCAAAGCCTGACTGAAGAAGAGCGCGAGATGCGCTAGGCCATTTGTTACTGTAATCAATTACTGCGCAATAATGACATCCAGCCGACCCTATCTGATTCGTGCAATTTATGAGTGGATTGTAGACAACGACAAAACACCGTATTTATTGGTTAATGCGTCCTTTCCGGGGGCTGTGGTGCCTGAGTCCTTTGTCGAAAATGGACGTATTATTCTAAACATCAGTCCATCGGCGGCACGTAATGTTAGCTTATTGGATGATTATATTAGTTTTAGTGCACGTTTCAGTGGCAAGGCGATGGAGGTGTTTGTGCCAACGATGGGGGTGATGGCGATTTATGCCAAGGAAAATGGTCAGGGGATGGTGTTTGCCGATGATGATAACAATAATATTCCGCCGCCTGATGATGCCGTGGACGATAAGCCTGCCAAGCCTAAACCCAAGCGCGCTTCTCTCAGGGTCGTTAAATAAGAGCGAAGCTACCGCTCCTCGGCAACTGCTCCTGCGTTGCTCTATCTCCTGTATCCTTACAGTCGTCGGCAACTGCTCCTGCGTTGCTCTTGATGGAGGGAGATGGTATCTACCCATATAAGGAGCAAGGTCGATCCCGGCATAAGCCCATGTGTATCCTGCGTGGTTGCTGTTGTGCATAGGGCGATCAACGCTGGTGACCGTGTGGATCATCTGTTCACCACCTTCAACAGAATTTGCAAATGGCCGTTAATAGCTTCATAGGCCTGTTCAATGGCTGCGTCCACAGTATCGGCAGCGCTATAGCAACCCAGCACATCGGAAATCATTACGCTATTACCTCGTGGCCAGTCGATACATGTGTTACCTCATACCTTTGCCGTGCATTTTAAGGTGAGTGAAGGTAGTATACTCGCGCTTTCAAAAATACCCGGTAACCCGGTGTTAAAACCTGGCGATGGGCTGGTAGTGTATAAGCACCCAAAAAGACGTCAATATTCCGGTCTAAAGAGTGTCTGATGTTTTTTATTGTGGCGGGTTAGGGATTTTTTGAATTTAATCGATGGTGCCGAGAAGAGGACTTGAACCTCCACGGGGTTACCCCCACTAGCACCTGAAGCTAGCGCGTCTACCAATTCCGCCACCTCGGCAGTGTGGAACAGTCAAAAACTGAGGCGCGCAATTTACCTATCCTGCCTATACTTGTCAATTGGGAAATCACTTTAATCACCTCTATGCCATCATCGAAACGTTTAACCAAAACCGATCCGTATGCGAAAAGGGAAGCTTCGCGCTATAAAAACCCTATCGCCAGCCGTGAATATATTCTGCAAATTATTACTAACCATGGCGTTCCCACTACCTTTGAACGGTTGTGTGAACGCCTGAAACTACACAGGGATGAGCAATATGAAGCGCTGCGCGCACGCCTGGGTGCCATGTTGCGTGATGGCCAGTTACTGAAGAACCGAAAGCACGGCTATATGGTGATTGAAAAGGCCAACTTACACCCCGGCACAGTTTCCGCCCACCCAGACGGGTTTGGGTTTCTCATTCCAGACGAAGGCAATGGTGATTTTTATTTAAGTGGCAGGGAAATGCGCAGTGTATTGCACGGTGACCGTGTAGTGGTGCGGCAAATCGGTGCAACCCGGCGTGGCAAAAAGGAGGGGATGATTGTCGAGGTTATTGAGCGTGCCAATAGCACATTGGTCGGACGCTTTGTTCGCGAGAGTGGGGTGGCGTTTGTCATCGCTGACCACAAGCGCATCACCCAGGATATTATCGTTTCACCTGGCCAGGAAAATAACGCCACACCAGGGCAGGTTGTGGTGGTGGAAATTACGGAACAACCCGGTAGGCGAAGCCCGCCCGTCGGGCGTATAACGCGCATATTGGGGGATCACATGATGCCCGGTATGGAAATCGAAACCGCGATTTACTCGCACGGTATCCCCGCTTTTTTCCCGCTCGATGTCGACCAGGAAATCGCGACATTGACCGATAAAGTCTCGCCCGATGACAAGCGTGACCGGCTGGATCTGCGCGATATGCCGCTGGTCACCATCGACGGGGAGGATGCCAGAGATTTTGATGATGCCGTTTACTGTGAACGCAGACCCAAAGGCTGGCGGCTGGTTGTCGCCATCGCCGATGTATCGCACTACGTTATCGACGATACGGCACTGGACAGGGAGGCGCGAGAGCGCGGCACCTCGGTGTATTTTCCTGGCCGGGTGGTGCCCATGTTGCCTGAAATTCTCTCCAACGGTTTGTGTTCATTAAACCCGGATGTCGATCGCTTGTGCATGGTTTGCGATATGTCGATCAATGGCGACGGTGAAATTACCCGCTCGCGGTTTCGTGAAGCAGTGATGCGCTCACACGCCAGGCTCACCTATACACAAGTGGCTGATATGCTAGAGGGAATACGCCAGGATGATAAAACAGAGGCATTGAGGGCGCGCCTGGAAGCATTGCACGGCCTCTACCAAACACTCAGGCGTAGCCGTGAAAAGCGCGGCGCCATCGACTTTGATACAGTGGAAACGCGCATTGTGTTCAGCGGTGACAAAAAAATTGAACGAATACAACCCGTCGTGCGCAACGATGCGCACAAGTTGATTGAAGAATGCATGATTTTGGCAAATGTCGCCGCTGCGCGTTTTCTGCAACGCCATGCAATTCCCGCTTTATACCGGGTACACGCCGAGCCCGATGTGGATAGAGTCGACGAACTCCGCACGTTTCTCGGTCAGCGCAGTATGCGTTTGACCGGCGGGGCACAACCGGCCCCGGTTGATTTTGCCAAACTGTCTCAGCGCGCGCGAAAACGCGTGGACTGCAATGTCATTCAGGTATCGATACTGCGTACACTCAGCCAGGCGATTTACACGCCGCAATGCGATGGGCACTTTGGCCTGGCACTGGAAAACTATGCACACTTTACCTCGCCGATTCGCCGCTACCCGGATTTGTTGGTCCATCGCGCTATTCGCCATGTGCTGCGCAAAGGCAGGAAATCAAATTACAGTTACAGTGAAAATACCATGCGCCGGTTTGGGCAGCACTGCTCACAGACCGAACGCCGGGCAGATGAGGCTACCCGTGACGTGGTGAGCTGGTTGAAATGTGAATACATGCTCGATCACGTCGGCGATAGTTTTTCCGGGGTTATTTCCGCCGTGATGCCATTTGGTTTATTTGTTGAGCTCGACGATATTTATATCGAAGGGTTGCTACATATCACCACCTTGCCCAAAGATTACTACCAGCACGATGCCGTCGCACAGGTGCTCAGTGGTGAGCGCGCCGGTCGGCGGTTTGTATTGGGTGATAAAATAACCGTCGAGGTGTTGCAAGTGACATTGGATGAACGCAAGATTGACCTGGGTCTGGTGGCGTCAGAAACATCGATTGCCCCAAAGGCGCCGGGTAACAAGAAAAAAGCGAGGGGAAAGAAACAATATGGCTGAACAACATTGTGTATTTGGTATTCACGCTGTACAGGCAGCCCTGCATAAAAAGCCAGAGCACGCGATTGAGTTGATCGTATTGGCGGGTCAACGTAACACCAAAATTGAGGAAATTTGCGCGGATGCCAATGATTTTGGGTTGCGCACTGTTCAGGCAAAAAAAAGCATACTGGATGCGTTGTGCGATAACGCTAACCATCAGGGCGTGGTGCTGAAAATTATTGACTCCCCACGTTATCAGGAATCTGACCTGGAGAAACGCCTTAAAGCGTGTAGGGGGACACCGCTTATTCTGGCACTGGATGGCGTGCAGGACCCACATAATCTGGGAGCCTGTTTACGTACAGCCGAGGCGATGGGGGTCGATATGGTGATCGCCCCGAAAGACCGTGCCTGCGATATTACCCCTGTGGTGTGCAAAGTGGCCAGTGGTGCGGCAGAGAGAATACCGTTTATCAGGGTAACCAATTTAGTCCGGGTGCTCGGAACCTTAAAACAGGCGGGTTTATGGGTTTTTGGTACGGCGGGGGAGGACGGGGTAGCGCTGGACAAGGCGGATTTTACACCCCCCAGTGTATTGGTGATGGGTTCAGAAGGTAAAGGGATACGCAGCCTGACACGCAAAGCCTGCGATCATATTGTCTCGATTCCGATGTGTGGTGAGGTCGGCAGCTTTAATGTCTCGGTGGCCTGTGGGATATGCCTTTATGAAATCACCCGGCAGCGCCTGGCATTGGGTAATTCCGCGTCAGTAGACTCAGGTTGAACCCGTCGAATTCAGCGTGGCCAGTTGACGTGTGCAATTCGCCTCAATGCGCTCCATTTCGTTGAGTGATCGTTCAATATCTTTCAGTTGTTGGGTCAATAACGCCCGGCTATCGCGAATTTTGTCGCACATCAACAACAATTGCTGGCGCTCACCGCTGGCCTGGCCATCGTATAAATCAATAATCTCGCGGGTTTCATCGAGGCTAAAGCCCAGTCGTTTACCGCGTAAAACCAATTTGAGCCGGGTGCGATCCCGCTTCGAGTAGACCCGGTTGCGGCCATTGCGTGTCGGTGCCAATAGCCCTTTGTCTTCATAGAAGCGGATGGTGCGTGTGGTGACATTAAACTCTGTCGCCAAAGCAGAAATAGTAAAGGTAGCTGACATGGATAGCAGATGCGATAGACGTTTTCTAAGCGTTGAGGCTTATGACGATACTGTGGGTTAAAACGTGCAAAATACCTTCTATTGACGTTTACGTAAAGGTAAATAGAATGTGCTGGTATCTGCCCGCCTGGGCGCTACCCCATTAGAAGGATGTATTGTATGTCCACGCCGGCTGCCAATCTCCCTGTCACCCAAACCAATCGACCCTTGCGCTTTGTTACCGCCGCCAGTTTATTTGATGGTCACGACGCTTCAATCAATATCATGCGGCGGATCTTACAGGCGTCAGGGGTTGAAGTTATCCACTTGGGGCACAATCGCTCGGTCGATGAAATTGTCACCGCCGCACTGCACGAGGACGCCGATGGCATTGCCGTCAGCTCTTACCAGGGCGGGCACGTCGAGTATTTCAAATATATGCTGGATAAGCTGCGTGCGCAGGGCGGTGAAAATATTGCCGTTTTTGGCGGCGGCGGCGGCGTTATTGTCGCCCGCGAAATCGATGAACTGCACCACTACGGCGTAACGCGTATCTATTCACCGGCTGACGGCCAGACGCTTGGCTTACAAGGCATGATCGCCGATATGCTCAGCCGTGCCAGGCAAATGGCTGAACACCCGGCAAACGCAACCACCACGGTGGTGCCCGGCGGGCTTGAAAACGACTGGCGCGCATTATCGCGCACGATCAGTGATCTTGAAAATGGTGTCTGCAATAAAAGCTATAGGCAGAACCTGCACCAACTGGCCGGGGCCAAAGCGTTGCGTGTACCCGTATTGGGTATTACGGGTACGGGGGGCTCTGGAAAATCGTCGATAACCGATGAGGTGATCCGTCGCTTTCGTATCGATCATGCTGATCATTTGCGCATTGCCGTCATCGCCATTGACCCAACCCGACGCAAAACGGGTGGTTCACTGCTCGGTGACCGTATCCGCATGAATGCCATCGATCATCAGAATATCTACATGCGTTCAATCGCCACACGCAACACCCAGGGCGAAGTGCCCACAGAAATAGCCGATATTATTGCTGCAAGCCGCTGTGCAGGGTTTGACGTAATTATTGTAGAAACCCCCGGCATTGGCCAGGGCGATGCGGGCATCGTGCCGTATTGCGATTTGTCGCTATACGTTATGACACCGGAGTTTGGCGCGGCATCGCAACTCGAAAAGATTGATATGCTCGACTACGCCGATGTTATCGCCATCAATAAATGCGACCGCAAAGGGGCCGCCGATGCGATTCGCGATGTGCGCAAACAGGTGCAGCGCAACCGCGAGGCATTTGCCGAAAGCGTCGAAAACATGCCCGTGTTTGGCACCATAGCCGCACGATTTAACGACGATGGCACCACGGCCCTATACCAGGCGTTATTGAAATGTGTTCGGGAAAAAGGCCTGGTTGTTGATGGGGGACATCTCGAACGTGTCGATACCCGTATATCGACCGGCGCTGTATCGATTATCCCGGCCAATCGCGCCCGTTACCTCGCTGAAATTGGCGATACTGTGCGCACTTATAAAGCCACTGTACAGCGTCAGTCGCATTGTGCCCGCCAGCGCCAGCAACTCATGGAAACCCAGGCAATGTTGCGGGCAGCGGGTAATGCTGAAAACAGCGACATCACCGCGTTGTTGGCGGTGCGTGAGCAGCAGTTACACAGTGGCGTGAAACAGTTGCTGTCACAATGGCCGGAAATACAGTCCCGCTACCAGGCAGAGATATTTGTCAGCACCATCCGGGACCGTGAAATACACACAAACCTGTTCCGTGAAACCCTATCGGGTACACCCGTTCCCAGGGTGTGTACGCCCCAGTTTGTCGACCAGGGGGAATTACTCAAATGGCTGATGCTGGAAAACCTGCCAGGGCACTTTCCGTTTACGGCGGGTGTATTTCCGTTCAAGCGGGATAACGAAGACCCAACGCGGATGTTTGCCGGTGAAGGTGATGCGTTTCGCACCAACAAACGTTTTAAACAACTGTCCGAACATGCACCGGCAAAACGCCTGTCCACCGCTTTCGATTCGGTGACACTTTATGGCCAGGATCCCGACGAGCGCCCGGATATCTACGGTAAAGTTGGCAATGCGGGTGTCTCAATTTGTAGTACCGAAGATATGCAGGTGCTCTACGATGGCTTTGATTTGTGCGACCCGACGACATCGGTGTCCATGACCATCAACGGTCCGGCACCGATTATTCTGGCGTTCTTTTTTGACAGTGCTTTTCAGCAACAAATAGCAAAATTTCAACACGAAAACCAGCGTGCGCCAACGGATGAGGAGACGCAGACTATTCGCCGCTGGACACTGCAAAATGTGCGTGGCACCGTTCAGGCCGATATTCTTAAGGAGGACCAGGGGCAAAATACCTGTCTTTTTTCGACCGAATTCAGCTTAAAACTGATGGGGGACATTCAGGCGTATTTTGTCGAACACCGTGTGCGCAATTTTTACTCGGTATCGATCTCCGGCTACCATATCGCCGAGGCGGGCGCCAACCCTATTTCTCAGTTGGCTTTTACCCTTGCAAACGGGTTTACCTACGTCGAATCGTACCTTGAGCGCGGTATGCATATCGACGATTTTGCCGGTAATCTGTCATTCTTTTTCAGCAATGGCATGGACCCGGAATACACCGTGATGGGGCGGGTGGCCCGCCGCATTTGGGCGGTTGCCATGCGCGATCGTTACGGCGCCAATGCCCGCAGTCAAAAACTCAAATACCACATCCAGACATCCGGTCGTTCGCTGCATGCGCAGGAGATGGATTTCAACGATATACGCACTACCCTCCAGGCGCTGATTGCGGTTTACGACAACTGCAACAGCCTGCACACTAACGCATTCGATGAAGCGGTTACCACCCCGACAGAGGAATCGGTACGGCGGGCGATGGCGATCCAATTAATTATTAACCGCGAGTGGGGGCTGGCGATTAACGAAAATGCTAACCAGGGTGCTTTTATTATTGAGGAGTTAACTGAGTTAGTCGAAGAAGCGGTATTGCGTGAGTTTGAGCGCATCTCTGAGCGCGGTGGTGTGCTGGGTGCTATGGAGACGGGTTACCAGCGCGGGAAAATTCAGGATGAATCGATGTTGTATGAACATAAAAAGCATGATGGTTCATTGCCTCTTGTCGGTGTTAATACCTTTGTTAACCCACACGGTGATCAAGTGCCGGAAGTAGAGCTGGCGCGTTCAACAGAGGCAGAAAAACAACGCCAGCTTAAACGTTTACGCGATTTTCAGCAGCGCCATAAAGAGCAGGCTGTAGAGGCAATTGCCAGTGTCAAAAGGACTGCTATGGCGGGTGATAATGTATTTGCCGAGCTAGTGTCGGCTGTGCAGTATTGTTCATTGGGACAATTGACTAATGCGTTGTTTGAGGTGGGGGGGAAATACCGTCGTAATATGTAAATAATGGGTAAATAATGGGTAAGGTTTTAGAGAGTGCTCTTAATGGTATGAGTGAAGTGTTATGAGTCAATTCAAAATTGGGAGCGTTTTATGTCGTCTATATCTATTAGGTTGGCAGACAGTGGTGATAGTAAAGATATCTTTGCGTGGCGGAATGACGAACTTACAAGGCAGATGTCGCATACCATGGACAAAATTGAATGGGAAGAGCACGCAAAGTGGTTTGTGTCCTCCCTTTCTAACCCAAACAGGTTTTTGCTCCTCTGTTATGTTGCAAAAGGTGGCGAAAAAATTGGCGTTGTTCGGTTCGACCTGGAAAGTGATGCTGCGGTGATTTCAATCAACCTTGCACCACTAATGCGTGGCAATGGGCTTGCGACGCTTTGTTTAGAGGCGGCGTTGACTTACCTTAGAGAAAAAAATCCATCCATTAAACGGGTAAAAGCAGAAATCAAAATGTTGAATACAGCAAGCCGCCGGTCGTTTGAACGCGTTGGTTTTGCGCTCGAAAGAGAGATCGATGGCGTTGGGTATTTTGAGTGCGGGGTTTTCTAACAATAGATAAATTATCGAATAGACAATGCCAATGTACCCACACCATCAATACCCGCTTCCAACCTATCCCCACTGACAATGGCGCCGACACCTTCTGGCGTGCCGGTAAAAATTAAATCCCCTGGCCGCAGTTCAAATAGTGTCGACAACACCGCCACTATTTCGGCATTAGACCAGATCATGGCGGCAGTGTTGGATGACTGTTTGCTTACACCATTGACATTTAGCCAAATGGCGGCGTCATCGGGGTGGCCGATTTCACTCGCTGGCATAATGGCTGAACAGGGCGCCGAGTTGTCGAAGGCTTTGCCACTGTCCCACGGTGTACGCTGGTCTTTGGCGGCTTTTTGCAAATCGCGACGGGTGAGGTCGACGCCAACGGCGTAACCGTAAACGTGGTTAATAGCCGTACGTTTGCTTAGATCTTTTCCACCTTCACCGATAGCAAGTACCATTTCCACTTCGTAGTGCAGGTTGTTGGTTGCCTGGGGATAGTCGATGATGGCGCCATCGGCGACGATTGCATCGGCTGGTTTGGTGAAAAAACAGGGCGGGGTGCGTTCCGGGCTGCCGCCCATCTCGCGGGTGTGCTCGGCGTAGTTTCTGCCAACGCAATAAATCCGCCGCACTGGAAATACGGCATCGTGGTTGATAACAGGAAGGGTGGTGCGTTGTGTGGCTGGAACGGCGTAGTGCATGGGGTGTCGTTGCCCGTATTAACGTGCGGGCAAGTTTACCTGATCCTTACTGAAAAACTATACGTTTGAATCAGCAAACTCCCCTTTACGCCGTTGCATATAGTCGATCAATGCCTCGTCGATGGCGGGGTCCAACGGCGGTGCCTGGTATTCTTCCAGCCACTTTTTCCACAATTTATTGGCGCGTTGGTTGGCATCCAGGCTGCCGTCAGATTCCCACTGTTCAAAACTGTTGTTGTCGCCAATGGTGGACCGATAGAACGCCGTTTCAAAGTTGTCCTGGGTGTGTTGACAGCCGAGGAAGTGTTGCCCCGGCCCCACTTCGCGAATGGCGCTCATGCCTTGCCCGGTCTCTGAAAAGTCAGCCCCTTGCAGCAACCGTACTATCATGCTGGCCTGGTCGCAGTCCATGACAAATTTCTCGTAACCCATCGCCAGGCCGCCCTCCAGCCAACCTGCGGTGTGCAGCATAAAATTGACTCCAGCCAGCGCGGCGGTTTGCAGCGTATTGGCCGATTCGTACGCCGCCTGTGCATCGGCAATTTTAGAGCCACACAGCCCGCCCCCTGAACGAAAGGGCACGCCCAGTCGCCGCGCCAGTTGTGCCGCACCGTATAGCACCAGTGAAGGTTCTGGTGAACCAAATGTCGGCGCCCCCGATTGCATGGAGATGGAGCTGGCAAAGGTGCCAAATATGACGGGGGCACCGGCGCGCACCAATTGCACAAACGTCATCCCGGCCATCGCCTCGGCGAGAATTTGCGTGAGTGTCGCCACCACAGTAACGGGGGACATTGCCCCGGCGAGGATAAACGGCGAGACCACCGTCGCCTGGTTGTTTTGTGCGTACACCCGCGCTGCGCCGAGCATGGTGTCGTCAAACGTCATGGGTGAGTTGGCGTTGATCAGACTGGTGGTGACGGTGTTGTCTTTTACGAAGTCTTCACCAAACACCAACCCCGCCATATTGATAGTGTCTTGTGCGCGTTGTGGCGCGGTGACTGATCCCATAAACGGCTTGTCGCTGTATTTTATGTGCGAGTAGATCATATCAAAATGGCGTTTGTTGACAGGCAGGTCAACAGGCTCGCACACGGTGCCGCCAGAGTGGTGCATGCCGGGTGCCATATAGGCCAGCTTGACGAAATTGCGAAAGTCCTCAATGGTGGCGTAGCGGCGGCCCTCATCGAGGTTGCGGATAAAAGGTGAACCGTAAGCGGGCACCAGTACGGTGCGCTTACCGCCGATAATGATGCTTTTATCGGGGTTGCGTGCGTGTTGGGTGTATTCTGCAGGGGCGTTGTCCTGGATTATTTTGCGGCACATACCGCGTGGGAAATGCACGCGTTCTCCCTGTACATCGGCGCCTGCCTCGCGCAGCATATTTAGCGCTGCCTGGTCATCGCGAAACTCAATGCCCACTTCTTCGAGCACTGTTTCTGCGTTGTGCTCAATGAGCGCCAACTGCTCCTCGTTGAGGAGTTCAAAATAGGGGATGTTACGGTTGATGTAAGGGGCGACGGGTGTCGTATTGGTTGCGCGTGCCTGCTGACGTGCCGAACGTCCGCCGCCGCGACGTTTTTTCTCAGACATGGGGGGTGTCTCCGTCGAATGTCGCCAATGTAAATATCGCAGTATCGGCGATACGCTGGGTGCCATCGTATCCGTCTACGACGCGTGATTAGCTGCTGGCGCCAAGTGATTTTTACGAGGGGCATTTTTAGTCGCGCATAGGAGTGGCGCAGACGGGTAGTCTGCTGTCGCATACGGGCGCGTATTGCGGCAGGGGCGGCAATAGACTCGCCGTCATAGCTTATGTCGAAATACGGTAAGGGGTAATAGATGAAATCACACGCACGCGTGGTGGTGATTGGTGGGGGTGTTGTCGGTGCCAGCACGCTATACCATTTGGCAAAAAAGGGCTGGACTGATGTCACGCTGGTTGAACGCAGGGAACTGACCTCGGGTTCCACCTGGCATGCGGCGGGTTTGTTGCCACTATTTAATATGAGTTACTCGGTCGGGCAATTGCACAAGTACTCGGTTAACTTTTACCACGCGCTACAGGAAGAAACGGGCGTGGATGTCGGCTTTAAAGTGGTATCGAATATACGCCTGGCCTGCACGCAAGAGCGCATGGATGAATACCGCTATTATGCCGGAATTGCCGGTACGGTCGGTGTCGATGTTAAGTTCCTCACCCCAGAGCAGGTCAAAGAAGTCTGGCCGATGTGTAATATCGATGGGTTGGTTGGCGCCATCCAACACCCCGACGACGGCTATATTCAACCCGCCAACCTGACCCAGGCACTGGCCAAGGGCGCACGTGACCGGGGCGCTGAAATTAACCGTTACACCTGTGTTAATGGCATCGAACGCACCGCAGGCGGCGAGTGGTTAGTGCGCACGGACAAAGGCGATATCACCTGTGAGCACGTGGTGTCCTGCACCGGCAGCTTTGCGCGTAAGACAGGGGAAATGGTCGGCCTGGATATTCCTGTTATCCCCGTTCAGCATCAGTTTATCGTCACCGAACCACACCCGGAAATTCTTGAACGCCACCGCCAGGGCTTAGGCGAGCAGGGCGTATTGCGCGAATCGGATGCGGGTTATTATCTGCGTGAAGAAGCGGGTGGATTATTGCTTGGCCCCTACGAAAAAGGGGCGCCCTGTTGTTATGTTGACGGCCCGTCAGAGGATTGTGAAAACGAACTTTTCCAGGGGGATCTGGATCGGCTGGAGCCCCATATCGAGGCGTGCATGAACCGTGTCCCCGCTTTTGGTGAGGTGGGGGTTAAAGAAGTGTACAACGGCGCGATTGCCTACACCCCGGATGGTAACCCCATTGTCGGCCCGGCCTGGGGGTTGAAAAACTTCTGGCTCAGCGAAGGCCACAGTTTTGGGATTACCGCTGCCGGTGGTGCGGGTTGGCAGTTAGCCGAGTGGATTGTCGACGGTGAGCCCACTGTGGATATGATGGGGGTCGATCCACGCCGCTATGGCCCCTATGCGGCACGCGGGTATTTGCGTGAGAAAAACGAAGAAGCGTATCGCAATGTATTCACCACACATTTTCCCGATGAGGAGCGCCCGTCGGCGCGGCCACTCAAACAATCGCCCTGCTATGACCGCATGAAGGCATTGGGCGCCGTGTTTGGCCAAACCTATGGTTGGGAGCGCCCCAACTGGTTTGCACCGCTGGACTATGGTTTAAACCCGGATTACTTAAATCAGGCGGACGTGTTGCTCAACGACAACCATTCACCTGCGCCCGAGGGGCGTGATCGACCCGTCGAGAAATACAGCTTCCGCCGCAGCAACTATTTTGAACACGTCGGCAACGAGTGTCGGCACGTTAACCAAAAAGTGGGTTTGCTGGATATGTCGGCGTTTTCTAAATTCACAGTCAGTGGTGTGGGGGCGGAGCAGTGGTTGGAATACCTGGTTGCCAACAAAATCCCCAAAACCATCGGGCGCATTGGTCTGTGCCATATGTTGTCATTGAACGGCGGCGTGCGTTCAGAGTTCACGATCTATAAAACGGGCGCGCAACGCTATACCTTAATGTCAGCCGGTTCAATGGAGCGTCACGATTGGGATTACCTGTGTAAATACAAACCGGCAGATGGCAGCGTGGATTTACAAAAAGTGACGACACAGTACGGTGTGTTGGTCCTGGCGGGGCCGCGCTCCCGCGATGTGCTGCAAAAGCTTACCGATATAGACCTGTCCAACGACAACTTTAAATGGCTCACGGGGCAGTCGATTAATGTGGGGTTTGCACAGGCTAATGCCCTGCGGGTTAACTATGTGGGCGAGCTTGGCTGGGAGCTGCACCACCCGATCGAAATGCAAAATTATATTTTCGATGAGCTGATGAAAGCCGGTGCAGAATTTGATATTAAGCCATTTGGTATCCGCGCGATGGATTCACTGCGGTTAGAAAAATCTTACCGCATTATTCCGTGTGAAATGTCGATTGAGTACGCGGCACTGGAATCGGGACTGGATCGTTTTGTGCGGCTCGATAAAGCGGGTGATTTTATTGGTAAGCAGGCCTTGATCGATTGGCAGGCACGGGGCTTTAACTATGCGTTTGCGACAATGCAAGTACACGGTATTAACGATGCCGATGCGCGGGGTTCAGAGGCGATCTATAAAGACGGTGAGTTGGTTGGTCGTGCCACCTCGGGGGGTTATGGTTTCCGGGTGAATAAATCACTGGCGCTGGGTTTGGTGCGCCCGGATCTGGCAACGGTGGGCACGGAGATGGACATTGAAATACTGGGTGAACACTACCGCGTTACGGTTATTGCCGAATCACCGTTTGATGCCGACAATGCCGCGTTGCGGGCTTGATTAAAAAAATATTCAACCCCTGTGCACAAGACCTTGCTGAGTTAAACGACAAGTTCTGGTGTTTCGCTGCCTCGGAAATACCGGGCTTACCCCATGAGATAAACGATAAGCATTTTGTGTTTCTGGTTCACCATGGTGAATCGCTGGTTGCCGGTATTAGTGGCAGTGTCTATTGGGATGGATTGGAGATCAATACGTTGTGGGTGGATGAAGAGCTGCGCGGTCAGCAGTTTGGCCGCGAGCTACTGCAAGAGGCTGAGGCCTATGCGCGGGAGCAAGGTGCTGTCATTGCCTTTTTAAAGACAGTGGGGGCAAAGGGGTTTTACGAAAAGCAAGGGTATGCTGTTTTTGGGGTGCTTGAAGATAGGCCTATCGGTACGGTTTTGTACCATATGAAAAAGCGATTGGATTAGTGCCTGGGTTTGTATTAGGTTTATGGCAGGCTTTAAGTGCGGACTACCATACAGTACGCATTGAACCACCATCGACAACCAGTGTCTCTCCGGTAATATAGCTCGCAGCGGATGAGAGCAAAAACGCCCCAGCCTTGCCAAATTCGTCTTTACTGCCATAACGCCCCAGTGGAATAGCCGCTTCCTGTTGGCTGCGAAGTTGCTCGACGGAAATGTGTTTGCTTTGTGCGCGGGATTCATTGAGAGCGATAATCCTGTCAGTATAAATAACCCCCGGCACCAGGTTATTGACCCGGATTGATTCTGCCGCGAGTTGTTGTGATAGGCTTTTTGCCAAAGAGACTACGCCTGAACGCATAACATTGGAGAGCAGTAGTGTGTCGATGGGTTCCTTAACGGATGAGGAGGTAACGGTGACGATGCTGCCGCCACCGCGTTGTCGCATAGACGGCAGCACGGCGCGAATCATGCGAATGGCACTGAGCAATGTCAGTTCAAATGCACTCTGCCAGTCGTTATCGTCAAAGTCGCTAAAGCCACCTGGCGGTGGGCCACCAGCGTTCACCACTAAACCATCGATACCACCAAAACGTGTGAGGGTGGCATCGCGCCAGGCGAGAATCGATTGAGCATCTCTGGCATCAAAGGGCGTGGTGAGCACCTCGGCACCGGCCTTGCGGAGGTGCTCGGCGGCTTCGTCCAGGCTCGTCTGGGTTCTCGCCGCGATTGAAACGCGTGCCCCTTCTAATGCGCAGTTGTGGGCAATGCCAAAGCCCAGTCCTTTACTGGCAGCGGCAACCATAATGGTTTTATTGTGTAGACCGAGATCCATTGCGTGTTTCGCCTTATACTGTTGATATCGCATCAATGATGCTTTGTAGGTCGAGAATTTGTCAATGCGTTACTTGTTATTGATTGCCCACGGCAGTCGACGTGAACAATCCAATAACGAAATAAAATCGATGGTACAGCGCCTGGCCGTACACCCAAACAATGCATTTGATGTTACACGCCATGCATTCTTGGAGATGGCCACACCATCGATTCCACAAGTAATCGATGCGTGTGTGAAAGAGGGCGCCAGTGACATAACGGTACTACCCTATTTTCTCTCTGCGGGTAATCATGTTGTTCGGGATATCCCTGCACTTATCGATAGCAAGCGCTGCGAATATCCACAGCTTAACCTTGAAGTAGTGGCACATTTTGGCCTGTCAGCGTCACTTGTTGAGGGTGTGCTGGCGCATGTTAACCGTGATGCTGATTAATATTTATAATACAACGATTTACTTAAACCCAAACAACGGAACCTCCCATGCTAATAGGCATACTGCAATGCGATGAAGTGCGCGAATCCATGCGCGATAAATTTGATGACTACCCGGATATGTTTCGTTGCCTGCTCAGTCGACAGGATCCACAGCTCGAATTTACCACCTATCGGCTTATCGATGGCGTGTTTCCACAAGACCCCGACGCGTGTGATGCCTATCTGATAACAGGCAGCCGCGCAGGGGTTTACGAAGAACACACCTGGATAGAATCTGCCGAAGCGCTGGTTCGCCAGTTACTTGATGCGCGCAAGCCAGTGGTGGGTATTTGTTTTGGACACCAGCTTATCGCGCAGGCGATGGGAGGGCGGGTAGAAAAATCGACAAAGGGCTGGGGTGTTGGTATCCACCATTGGCAGACCCAAAACACACCCTGGTGGATGGAGGGCACACCCGCTTCATTTTCGATGTTGGTTAGCCATCAGGATCAGGTCGTCGCACTGCCAGAGGGGGCTGAGTGTATTGCCAGCAGTGAATTTTGTCGTATTGCGGCTTTTCAACTGGGCGACTATGCACTGGGTTTTCAGGGGCACCCGGAGTTTGCCCATGGCTATTCGCGTGCATTGATGGATTTGCGCAAAGATACACTGGGTGAGAAAGTCTATTGCGATGGCATGGCATCATTGGCCGGTAACCCAGATTCCGATGTTGTCGCAGGCTGGATGTTGAAGTTTATGCGTGGTCGGTAGCAAAAGAATGTCGTAGTGTATGCGATGAAATCAGCTTAACAATACCGGCCTTTTTCCCTGCGCTTGCAGTTACCTTAATTAATAGACGATTTATCCACTTCTCCCAAAGATTGCTCAAGAAAACGGTTGTATAAAAATGCCGGTATTCTTGTTTATTACTTATAAAAGGTAAAAACCATGTTCCAAATTCACACGCTTGTACCTGAATTCTGGTGTTCAAATTTTGATAAAAGCTTACACTTCTATACGAAAGTACTTGGGTTTTCTGTAACTCAGAGACGTGGCAATGATCTCCACGCCTATTTAGAGCTTGGAAATGCCCAGATTATGATCGCATGTTGGGAGCAGGATGGGAGTTGGGAGCCTGCACCACTAGAAAAGCCATACGGGAGAGGTGTGAACTTTCAGATTCTTACCGATGATATTAAAACAATTTACGAATCCGCATTGTCCGCAGACATCAAACCATTTGTTGAGCTACACACTAGATGGTATTGGCGAACAGATAGAATGGAGGAGCGTACCGAGTTTGGTCTGCTTGATCCAGATGGTTACTTATTACGTTTTACTGAGGTTGGTTCACATCGACCCGTAGAGCAGTCTGATATTGGTACACTAGACGAGAAAAGGGGAGTTATACCGCAATGGCACTAAGTTAAGCCGCTTTAGCTTGCCAATATTCAGTTTTTAAAACGTTCCTTGGTCGAGTCATTAATGCCCGTGGTTTAGGTCGCCTTTTTACCACTCTTGGTTCAAATCTAAAAGGTCGATGAAGCACACGATCATCCACAATCGCTGCATATAAATAATCAAGATATTGCCGTCTTTTTTGTGCTGGACTCTGCCCACTACCAAGTGATGAAGTGCTTTGTCGGAGTGTTTGCAAAACACCTTTAAGACTTAGCCGATCAACCGGTGTGTCATGTCGGTATGAAGCGACACACATGATGTGCCTGATCGTGTTGTAAACAATCATGTGCATGATGATTTCCTTACGAACCATATCAGGTGTTTTACAGCGTAATATATCCATACCCATGGTGGTTTTAATATTGCGAAAATACAGTTCCACATTCCAGCGCTGTGCATAGAGGTCGATAATTTCTATAGCGGGATATTGCTGAGCATCAAGTAGTGTCGTGATGATATAAAAATGGTTCGTCCTAAATCCTTTTCGTACAATACTGACGTGTATTTGTCGTAAAGTTAAGGTCTTTGGAAGGTCGCTATGCTGCTCTTTTGTGTAACGGGTCGCTTTTGTGTGTTTAGGTTTTTGCCATTCAATATGAAGGTCATTATCGGCTATCTTCTTTTTGGCCTGGGAGGCAGTGCTGGGCGTTCTCCGCGCCAATGTAACGACACTGTCAACCGTTCGTCGAGAGAGGCAGTCAATATCGTAGAAGCTGCAAAAACCTTTATCACCTAAGAAAATGTCACCTTCATTGAAGGTATCCCATTGTTCTTCTAAAAGTCTTAGCTCATGACTTTTTTTATTTCCCAGTGCATAGCTCAGAATTAAACCGCTGTAAAGATTAAAACAAGCTAAAAGCCGTGCTTGAGGAAATCCGCATCCCTGTGTTTGTGATTTCGGTTGTGGGTAAGTTTGTTGATTCGCGGGCGTATCGGGCATGGATAGGCCCGTGCCATCGGCAACGATAACTGGTCGGCCTTGGAGCGCTTTGGGTTGAGGTGGCGATAATCGACACGTCCCTGAAAATACGTTTTTAAGATCGTCCATGGGTAGTTTTTTACGTGCTTGGCAATAGGCGGAGGTGGATGATGAAGGTATGGGAATGCCTTGGTTGTGGGCGACATTTTGCAGTTGTCTAACGATTTCTTTACAGCCACCATCGGCGTTCATTATTTGTGAAAAAAACAACCAGAAAGTATTTTCTTTACTGAAAATACGTCGACGACTATTCACACCACAATCATTCGGTTTAAGAATATTCGTGGGTATGATATCGCCAAGAAAAACAGATAGTTCACTCAGTGATTTGTGATGTATTTTTGCTATCTTATCGTGCAAGATTTGAATGGCTGAACGGGGTGTTTTGCGGAGTGTTTGGATGTTAAATCCGGGTAGAAATAAGGTTGTATTTTTCATACAAAATTATAACATTTCAGCCTGTTTTCTTGGGTCTATTACAGTTATTTTTTCGTTTATTTTACCCACTAAAACCGCTTAACTTAGTGCCATTGATATATGACCCCCAATACCGGCGTTTACCCGGTTGTAGTTGGATCAGTTGCCGCACTTCTTCTTTCAAAGCTTTACTTTGAATGGTCGCTTGAACCTTGGCAGCAGACAGCCAATCAGCGAGTTGGCGACAACTTGCACGCAACGAGGATTCAAGCACCTCGAAGTCTTCGGCACTTTATTAGTGATACCGGCGTGGCAAATAAGGTTTCAAGCTCTTCGCAGAAGGCTTGTACTTGGCTTTGGTATTCTGGGAGAGCGGTCAGGCTGCTTAAGTCGCTAAACATATTCGTGTGTCTTTGCGGCAACAAAAACATCGATATATTAGTGGCTTAAGTGGCTTTTCTACATCTTTTTTACCAAATTTTGGTCAGCACTATACCCACTTTTTGGGAATGCGCCCCTATCACCTTTAGTGCCGGGAGAGAGACTTGAACTCTCACTCTGTTACCAGAACCGGATTTTGAATCCGGCGCGTCTACCAATTCCGCCACCCCGGCCTGAGTGACTGGCACAGTGTTGACTGCGCGACAGGGCGGCTATTCTAGGCAATAAGCCGGTTTAGGTAAAGCCTATATCGACACCGCTATGCTAATATCGCACGCCATGTTGACCACCGATTTTCATTTCGAACTGCCTGCGCAATTGATTGCACAAACCCCTTTGCCTCAACGCAGTGCCAGCCGCCTGTTGATGTGCGATGTGCACGCACAGCGCTACCACGATCGCCTGTTTGGTGATTTTATCGATGCGCTCGAACCAGGTGATTTATTAGTGTTTAACGATACGCGGGTTATTCCCGCCCGTTTGTACGGTGAGAAAAAATACACGGGGGGGAAAATAGAAATACTTGTGGAGCGCCTTGTCGGCCACGACCGTGCCCTGTGCCATATCAAAGCGAGCAAGGCACCCGTACCCGGTACGCAACTGCTGTTGGCAGGTGAGGTCGAGGCGACTGTGGTGGCCCGCGATAACACGCTTTTTTTACTGACATTAAACTCACCCCAAAACTTCGCCGGTGTCCTTGAACAATTCGGCTCGATCCCCTTGCCACCTTACATCGACAGGCCGGTCGATAGCGACGATGCTTCACGCTATCAGACTTTGTACGCCAACGTACCCGGTGCCGTCGCAGCGCCTACCGCTGGTTTACATTTCGACCAATCCACACTCGATGCACTCACACAAAAAGGGATAGACACTGCATTTGTCACACTGCATGTTGGTGCAGGCACTTTTCAACCCGTGCGCGTTGCCGACCCGGAGCAACATACTATGCACGCCGAACGCGTTGAGGTCAGCGCTGCTGTGTGTGAGAAAATCGCCGCGACCAGGGCGCGCAAGGGCAGGGTAGTGGCGGTGGGTACAACGGTTGTGCGCAGCCTTGAAACCGCGACTGACGCTTCAGGCATTGCCAAGCCCTTTTCAGGGGAGACAGCCATCTTTATCAAGCCGGGGTATTCGTTTCGCTGC
This sequence comes from Gammaproteobacteria bacterium, assembly GCA_965277715.1. GTDB lineage: Bacteria > Pseudomonadota > Gammaproteobacteria > JBCCGL01 > JBCCGL01 > JBCCGL01. The sequence goes on along the minus strand of OZ255836.1, from coordinate 2,019,984 downwards.
ATTGATGCATTGATGACTAACTTTCACCTGCCTGAGTCCACCTTATTAATGTTGGTGTGTGCGTTTGGTGGCTATGATTTTATGATGGGTGCTTACCGCCATGCCGTGGCATCCGGTTACCGCTTTTTTAGCTATGGTGACGCCATGTTTATTCAATCTAGGAACCTGTCGGGTTTCGGCACTCGTAGCCAGCAACGGCAGTAAAAAGGCCCATATGAAATTTCAAGTAAGCCATACCGATGGCAAAGCCCGCCGTGGTTGCCTTTCGTTCGCACGCGGTGATGTGCAAACCCCCGCCTTTATGCCCGTTGGCACTTACGGCAGTGTAAAGGCGATGACGCCCGGGGAATTGCGCCAGGTTGGCGCTGAAATTATTCTCGGCAATACATTCCACTTGATGCTGCGACCGGGTACAGAGGTGATTGCAAAGCACGGTGATTTGCACGATTTTACCCACTGGTCTGGGCCTATTCTGACCGATTCGGGTGGGTTTCAGGTGTTTAGCCTGGCTAAGCTGCGCAAACTGACCGAGCAGGGGGTGACGTTCCGGTCACCGATAAACGGTGAAAAAATATTTCTCGATCCTGAGCGTTCGATGGCTGTGCAGCGTGCACTGGGGTCAGATATTGTGATGGCCTTTGACGAGTGTACGCCTTACCCCGCGACGGAAGCAGTTGCGCGGCAATCGATGGAACTGTCGATGCGTTGGGCGGCACGCAGCAAGGCAGCGCACTATGAAGGGCGCGATACAACATCGGACAACGCGCTATTTGGCATTGTGCAGGGCGGGGTTTACGCACACCTTCGATTGGAGTCGGCCGGGGTGTTACAGGCCATTGGTTTTGATGGCTACGCGATCGGTGGTTTGGCCGTCGGTGAACCCAAGGATGAACGCGAGGCGATGTTGGACTGTGTGGCCTGTCAATTGCCTGACCAATCACCGCGTTATCTGATGGGGGTGGGTAAGCCTGAGGATATCGTTGAGGCTGTGCGCCGTGGGGTCGATATGTTCGACTGCGTTATCCCCACCCGCAACGCCCGCAACGACTTTCTCTACACCGAACAAGGTGTAATCCGCCTGCGCAATGCGCGCTATCGCGACGACTGCCAGCCACTCGATGAAAACTGCGACTGCTATACCTGCCGCCACTACTCACGCGCCTACCTGCACCACCTGTCACGCTGCAGGGAAATCCTTGGGGCGCGGCTCAATACCCTGCATAACCTGCACTACTACCAGCGCTTGATGCAGCAGTTGAGGGTGGCGATTGAAGCGCAGCGACTGGAACCGTTTATTGCCTCGTTTTACCAAAAATTGCAATAGGGAGTTGGTTAGATTTTCTGGAGCGGGCGTTTCCTCTAAAAAACCTGTTCTCGGGTAAGCGGCTAGTTTGTTATACTCGCGCCACAATAACGAGGCCTTGAGTACAGCGTCATGACAGGAGTATTTGAAATGGAGCAGGAAGTAGCTGCATTAATAATCGATACACTTAATCTGGAAGATATTACGATTGATGATATTGCACCAGAGGCCCCTTTGTTTCGCGAAGGGCTTGGCCTCGATTCAATTGATGCGCTTGAGCTGGATCTGGCTATTTCACAGCGTTTTGGTATCCAGATCAATTCAAGTGAGGCCGATGTTAAACAGGTGTTTTCCTCGTTGCGGGCGCTTAGCCACTTTATCCAGTCGAATAAAACCCACTAAGGTGCTGTAAACGCGCACATGCTATGAATCACTGACCAGTGAAAGTTATCAGTTTGTTACTATTGGTTAGCTATCCCGTGTTGGTGCATATCTATTCCCTCACATTGGCACCACTGGCTTTGTGGTTGACGATGGGCACAATCTGCCTGTTGGTAGGTCTGCTTATGCTACAAAATAGAAACCGGATATTTTGTGCCGTATCGGGCCTGGTTATTGCCTCTGTCGTGTTAATCGGCTGCAATGATCAGGGGCCGTGGCTGATTAAAATGAACCCGGTGTTAATCAATTTATTACTGGCCGGTTTTTTTGCGCATACGCTATTTGGGCAACGCCTGCCACTTATTACCCGTATTGCACAGTCAATGGGCGATGAGGTCGATACGGCAACCCGTCATTACACACGCTCATTAACCTTGGTTTGGGCTGTTTTTTTCGTACTGCTTGCACTTGAATCTGCTGTATTGGCCATGTGGGCTTCGTTAGAGATCTGGTCTTTAATGACAGGTTTTGTCAATTATATTTTTGTGGGTTTATTTTTTATTATCGAGTTTCTGGTTAGACGTCGGTTACTCCCCAGGCAGACGCGCAAGGGTTTTGGGTATTTCATTTTTTCGCTTGCACGCTCTTATTATCGAAAGCTGTGTGCCAACTGAAATGTATTGGGCAAATTCACCAACGGATGAGACGATACCACTGCTGCGCGATGCGACAGCAGGTCGGCACTTTGCCTATTACGATGGTGCATTAATTGATGTCGCTACTTTTCTATGCGATGTGCAGCGCGTTATTTCACAACTGCGACAACAGCAATATGTCGTTAACACTAGCCAAAACCGCTACCACTTTATGGTTAGTTTTGCCGCAGCCCTTTGTGCTGGCCAGACTACATTGCTACCACCCAGTGTGGCGCGTGGTGCCATTGATCAAGTGCTTGCAAAATACCCAGACAGTTATCTGTTATCAGATGCGTTGACCGGCGACCACCCACACCCCGATGTGCTATTGGACGCTGGTGGCTTTGGTGGCACTGCCTGTGGGCAGTATGCTGCGTTTAACCCAGTGATAAAATCATCGCACACGGTAGCTGTGCTGTTTACATCCGGCAGTACAGGTGACCCTAAACCACAACCGATGAGTTGGTTTAAACTGGTTCATTCGGCGCGACAACTCGATCAGTTGCTCGGCCTTCAGGGGGCGCGGTGTAATGCCCTTATCGCCACGGTGCCTGGGCAACATATGTTTGGATTTGAAACCAGTATTATGCTGCCTTTGCAGTCGACCCGCCCGCTCTGGACGGGGCAATCGTTTTACCCGGCAGATATAAAAGCGGCGCAGGAAAGCATTGATGGTAAAAGTGTGTTGATTACCACACCGCTACACCTGCGTGCGTTGGTGCGTGCAAATAATAGCTACCTTGGGCTGGCGATGATTGTCTCGGCGACGGCACCCCTAAACGCCGATCTGGCGTCTGCCGGTGAGCAACGTTTTGATTGTTGCACCTTTGAGATTTATGGCAGCTCGGAAACAGGGGCAATTGCCATGCGACACACCTGTCGTGAGTCCCGTTGGCGCTTAATGAATGGTGTCAGCCTAACGCCTGTAGACGATGGTGTGTGGGTTGATGCGCCTGGTTTACCTGCACCAGCGCATTTGGGCGATCATATTACACTGGGCCAACCGGGTTATTTTGAATTGAGAGGGCGGGAGCAGGACTTAGTCAAAATTGCGGGTAAACGGCAATCACTAAACTATCTGAACACAATGGTGCAGTCTATTGAAGGTGTTGATGATGCCATTGTTTTTTTACCCCCCGATACTGAAAATAATAAGGAACTCTATCTGACCCGGTTGACAGCAATGGTTGTGGCGCACGGTAAAAAGCCGGACGAGATTGCCGATCAACTGCGTTACCTGATCGACCCGGTATTTATTCCGAGACCTGTTTATATCGTCGATAAACTGCCACGCAATCCAAGTGGGAAGTTACCCATTAGTGCAGTTACCCAACTGTGGAATACATTGCAGGGAGGTAGGGGTGTCAGCCAGCAATGTTAAAACCGTTATGCAATGTCATTTATCCGTCGATAGCAATCATCCCGCCAAACCGGGGCATTTTCCCGGTCAGGCTATCGTGCCCGGTGTACTGATAATCGAAAGTGTATTGGACTATGCAAAAACCATACTCCCGGCAACAGAAATAATTGCCACGATTAAATCCGTTAAGTTTCATCGCGTGCTGAAATTTGGTGTTACATACCAATTACTATTGACACGTAGCACACCCAAAAGGCTGTGCTTTTCCTGTGTTGCAAACGACCAATTGATTGCGGAAGGTACGCTATTGGTCGGGAGTACGTGTGTTGAGTAGCCATTGGCAAACACATGCTGAGCGCGGCAATCTTTTTAGCTTGTGGTTAATTAGAACCATTGCCAATTATTTGGGGCGGCGTGTCGCACGGTTATTTTTGCTGCCGATTACTGGGTATTATTTACTCACCGCTAAAACCCACTGCCGGTCTTCAAAAAATTACTTGCGCCGAATATTAAACCGTGAACCGGGTTGGTGGGATGTCGCCCGCCATATCCATTGTTTCGCTTCCACAATAATAGACCGAATATATTTCGTTACCGATAGAACGGATCTGTTTACTATCGAGTTTGTCGGTGAAGAACTACTGTCAGGCCTGCGCGAGCAACAGTGTGGGTGTTTGATGTTGGGTGCGCATATCGGTAGTTTTGAGGCGCTTCGTTCGCTGGGTATAGGGCGCCAGCAGTTGCCTCTTCACGTACTGATGTACCCCGATCAAAATGCCCTGATTACGCGTTTGATCGCAGAGTTAAACCCCGAGATTGCTGAGTCGATAATACCGTTGGGCGCATTTGATGCATTGATTCGCGTTAAAGACGTGATTGGGCAGGGTGGCATGGTCGGCATACTGGGTGATAGGACGGCTGAAAACGATAAAAGTGTACGCTGCACTATGCTCAACGGTGATGTGACAATCCCGTTGGGGCCAGCTATTTTTGCCGAAGTGCTCGACACCCCGGTAATCTTGTGTTTGGCATTGTTTATGGGTGGGAATCACTACCGGATTGTGCTTGAAACGATGCCACCAATGGCCAGGGGTAGCCGTGCACAGCGCCATCAACGGGCTATTGAGTGGGCTAATGTTTATATAAACCGACTTGAATACCATTTAAAATCGGCGCCTTATAATTGGTTTAATTTTTACGATTTTTGGGGCGATGAAAAAACATAACGGCGTATTGTTGCTCTACCGGCTGGTATGTGCGGGTGTTTTATTGATGTTTAGCATTGTCAGTAGTGCGGACGCAGCGGTACTGGCGCAACTATTACAGGCGCGCAGTGCTGTTACTGAAACCAGCGCCCGGTTTGAACAGGCAGTGACATCTGATCTGTTGACAGAGCCGTTGCTGAGTAGCGGTTCCCTGCACTACACCGCACCCGATGTGCTGTTTCTCGATATCAGTGCCCCCGTGTCTTTGCATATCGAAGCGCGTGCTACCGACGTGAGGATTGCCCGTGGCGGAAAACTACACCTCATCAGACCCGCCGATTACCCTGATGTTGCCGGGTATTTACAGGGCATCCGCGCTTTTCTATCAGGCGATGAAGCACTGCTTAAAAAGCATTATCAGGTAAATGTGACAGGTGAGTTACCGCTTTGGTCGCTCTCGTTGCGGCCACTGCAAAACAGTGCAATTAGTACGGTGGCATTTGTGGGTAGCGGTGTTGATATATCGCGTATCTCAATCGAAAAAGTGTCTGGTGATACAGTGGTGTTGCGCATTATTGAAACGCGTTCGAGCACACACTAGGTGCAAAGACGCCTATTGATCATCGGTTTTTGGTTGCTATTTGCAATCGGTGCGCTGGGCACTATTGCCACTAACCTGACGACAACATCTGATATCAGCGCCTTTTTACCCAAAGCTAAAAGCAGTCAACAGCAACTGCTGCTGCAACAATTGACGCAAGGCGCTACAACCCGTTTATTGTTGCTCGCGATAGAGGGGGGTGAGCAAAATAAGTTAATCGATACCAATAAACAATTTGCCCGGTATTTACGCACAATGGAAGGCATTGTCAGTGTCGGGAACGGCGAGTTGCAGCACGCTTCTGCACTGCTTCAGTGGATAATGGACTATCGCTACCTGCTTTGGGCTGGGGCATCAGATAGTTTGAGCGCGGCGGGGTTGCGCACCGCACTTGAAGCGCGATTACTCGAGATCCGCTCAGGTATCAGCCCTGTGACTGCGCGACAGATTACCCAGGATCCGGCGCTGGCATCTTTGCAAATCCTGCGCAGTTGGGCGCCACAATCCAGACCGTTAACAGCGCAGGGTGTGTGGGTTAACAAAGACTCAACGCGGTCACTTATGGTGATTGAAACGCGTGCAGCAGGGTACGATGTCGATGCGCAAGCGGTGGTTATCGATGCAATCCGCCAGGCTTTTTCGGTGTATTCGCAAGCGGGGTTGCGTTTGGTAATCTCGGGACCGGCCCTGTTTGCGTTGGATGTAAAACAGCGTATAAGCGCCGATGCACAGCGTTACTCGCTTATCGCAGGTATCGCCTTGTTGCTGTTGCTCGCCTGGGCTTATCGTTCGTTACGGCACGCACTGTTGGCGGGTTTGCCATTGATGATGGCAATATTAATCGCTGTGGCGGGGTGCAGTGTGATCTTCGATACACTGCACGGTGTGACACTGGCGTTTGGGGTTACCTTACTGGGCGTCACACTCGATTACCCCATTCACTTTTTCAGCCATCTGCGCAACACGATGCCCGGTGAAACGATGCGTAAGATTTGGCCGACAATGCGCATTGGCCTGGTAACAACGGTATTGGGCTATCTGGCGTTTACCCTGACTGAGTTTGATGGCTTGTCACAATTGGCGGTATTTTCAATCATAGGTTTGAGTGCTGGCGCTTTGTCTACCCGTTACTTGTTGCCCGCGTTGCCTGTGCCGTTGTTGGCGCTGTCATATACTGGAACGGGCCGGTTCAGATCTATTAAGTTGCCTGATTATGCCCCGTTACTGACATTAATAGGGGTTGCTTTTATCGGTGTTGTCGCTATTGCTGCGAACAAGCCGTGGCTTGAGGATCGGCTTGTTGCAATGAGTGTGATCCCACAACAGAGCCTGGCACTGGATCGCGCTTTGCGCGATGACCTGCAGGTGCCCGAGGTGTCAGAATTATTGCTTGTTAAGGGCGACAGCCCAGAGCAGGTTTTGCAAACCCAGGAAGCCTTAACAGCACATCTCGACGGCTGGCATCGCGATGGTTTGCTGGGCGGTTACAATCTCATCAGCCGCTATTTACCGAGCCTGCAAACCCAGCGACAACGCCAGAATAGTATGCCGGAGGCAATCGATGTTGAGCAATCTATACAACAGGCAGTGCGGGGGTTACCACTTCGCGTCTCGGCGTTTCAGCCGTTTATTAAGGATGTTGAAAAAACAAAAAGTATAAAACCAATTGACTATTTCGCTGCGATTGAAAGCCCATTGCAAGCCCATATTGATGGTTTGTTGTTTCCCCATAACGGTAAATGGGTGGGGGTAGTGACCTTGTCTAAGGTCGATGACAGTATTGCTCTGCGTAAGGCTTTGGCCAAAAGTGGAGTATCGAATGTCGAATATGTAAATCTTTCACAGACAAGTGCATCGATGCTAGGTGATTATATGCAGACGGCCGCCTGGCAATTAGTCTGGGTTGCGATGATTATCGCTGCTTCATTATTGCTGGCGTTACGCGATTGGCAGCGTGTATTGCGGGTTGTGTTGATTGGTTTTCTGGCTTTGTCCGTTGATGTATTCATCCTGCATTTATGTGGGGTGTTGTTTTCTGTCTTCCATTTAGTGGCACTCCTGTTGGTGCTGGGTATAGGGCTTGATTATGCACTGTTTTTTACACGGCGTGAGTTTGATGCAAATACACTGCATTCGCTGTTTATCTGTTGTGTCTCCACGGTAGTGGTGTTCGCTTTACTGGCGTGTTCGGAGGTGCCGGTTATCCGTGCTATCGGCATTACGGTGTCGGTGGGTGTTCTCGCCTGTTTTATACTCGGCGGTATATTTTCGCGTTCCAATAATCCACTATCTTCACGTTTGACTGAATAAAGTAGCACTATGACCCCCATTTCAATAACCGCACACACGGTGAGCAGCGCGCTGGGAGCGGGTGTGCAATGTACATTTGAGGCACTGCTGGCAGGCGGTAGTGGCCTGCGCCAAAACGATTTTGATCAATGCCCGCTCACTACATGGATTGGCCGGGTGGCGGGTGTGGAGGATGTCACACTGCCTACACCGCTGTCCCGCTATACCTGCCGGAATAATCAACTCGCCATGCTCGGCCTGGAGCAGGATGATTTTACTGCGTCGCTGGCCGCCGTGAAAAGTCGCTATGGTGCAAACCGGGTTGCCGTTATTGTCGGTACCAGCACATCGGGTGTGCATGAAACTGAGCTGGCTTACCGGCATACAGAACCCGGTGGGCAACTACCGGATACTTACCATTTTATTGGCACACACAATAGCTACTCGCTGGCTGACTTCCTATGTACCTTATTGGGCCTGGCGGGGCCATCGATGGTTATTTCCACTGCGTGTTCGTCGAGCGCCAAAGTATTTGCTGTCGCTGCGCGGTATTTACACGCCAATTTGTGCGATGCAGTTTTAGTAGGGGGGGTCGACAGCCTTTGCCTGACTACCTTATATGGTTTTAATTCGTTGCAATTGGTTTCGGCACAACCCTGCAGGCCGTTTGATCAAAACCGCGATGGTATTTCGATTGGCGAAGCCGCCGGGTTTGCGTTGCTACAACGCCAGGCAGATGCGCCCGCCGATATTGCTTTGCTGGGAGTGGGCGAGAGTAGCGATGCCTACCATATGTCAACGCCCCATCCGCAGGGGTTGGGGGCGGTTATGGCAATATCGAATGCGCTTAAATCGGCGCGAGTGAATGCGGATGATATCGACTATATCAACCTGCACGGTACGGCCACTCAGGCGAATGATCTCGCCGAGGATAGGGCGGTGGCCAAGGTGTTTGCCAATAAAACCCCGTGCAGTTCAACCAAGGGATGGACCGGGCATACCCTGGGTGCTGCCGGTATCGTTGAAGCGGTGATCAGCGCGTTGTGTTTACAGCGGGGGCTGATACCGGGCAGCCTTAACACGCAGCAGGTTGACCCTGTGTTTCGCAGCCACGTTGTGCGCGATAACCGGTTGGCGCCAATACGCAGGGTATTGAGCAATTCCTTTGGGTTTGGTGGCACCAATTGTAGTCTGCTATTTGGGTGTTGCTATGTTTGAGTTTGGTATTGGTGGTATTGGTTTTATTGCGCCTGGTTTGCCGTCCTGGCAGGCTGCGCTGGCCGTGCTGCGGGGTGAACGGCAGTATAACTCGGCGCCTTTGCAGAAGCCGGTGCCTGCATTGTTACCGGCTAATGAGCGCCGACGCGTTTCGCCAATGGTAAAGTTGTGCTTAATGGCGGCTGAAGAGGCTATGCCCATAGCGGATGAGCAACCACCGTTAGCGGGTGCGGTTTTTTCCTCATCCAGTTCAGATTTGCAGATGGCGCATAAAATATGCACAGCGGCGCGGCTACCGGGCCACCCGGTCTCACCGACTGATTTTCATAACTCGGTACACAATGCCGCCAGTGGTTACTGGAGCATTGCCACCGGGCAGCGTGTGCCAACCAGTAGTATTACCGCCGGTGGTGCGAGTTTTTCTGCCGGTTTGCTGGACGCTGTGACTATGCTGCAAACCGGCGCGGGGAGTGTCTTGCTGGTTTGCTTTGAATGGCCACCCTCAGCGCCACTTGGCCCGGCAACCACGCTGCTCAGTGGCGGTGCTGTCGCCCTGTTGTTGAGCGCTGACGAATGTTGTTGGCAGTTGCAACTTACCCCCGAAGCATTGCCTGAAACACGCTGTTCCCAGGTGGGTTTGGAAGCGCTTCGACTGGAAAATCCGGCGATGCGTGCGTTGCCGTTTCTGACGTTATTGAGTACCAATAACAACAATAATGCCGCTGTACTGGCCTATGTTAACGGAATGACCCTGCAGGTTAGTCGACGGTGATATCGTTTTAATGATGATTGAACGCGACGAATTTGAACCACTTATTCCCCACAGTGGCTTAATGTGCCTGCTCGACCGCGTACTTGAATGGGACAGCGATAGCATACAATGTACCGCCGTTAGCCACTTCGCCAGTAATAACCCGTTGCGATCCGGGGCACAGCTCAGTGCTATTCATTTGGTAGAATACGCCGCACAATCGATGGCAATACATGGCGCTTTACTGGCCAGAGTAGAAGGTAAGGCGCTGGCTCCAGGTTATCTTGCCGGTGTAAAAGAAGTGCAACTCAAGGTCAACAGGCTCGATGACATTCGACAAACGCTTTATTTATGCGCCGAACCACTGGTTCGACAGTGCGGTTCAATGTTGTATCAGTTTCGCTCCTGGGCAGAGCGTGGCGAAATAGGCTGTGGCCGTATCACTGTAATAGAGAGTCAACCAATAATATGAAACGCGCATTGGTAACAGGGGGGAGTGGGTCAATAGGCGAAGCTATCTGCAGGCGGCTTGCATTGGCAGGTTGTCACGTTATTGTTCACGCCAACAGTCGCCCGCAGGCGGCTGAAAGTATTGTTGCAACCTTGAAGGAGCAGAGCCTATCGGCGGAGTCAGCGGTGTTCGATGTGACCGATGCCACGGCGACTGAAGCGGTGCTCGGTCGTGTATTGGAGGCTGGCGCTATCCAGATTCTCGTCAACAATGCCGGTATTCATAAAGATGTTCCCTTTGCCGGTATGCCCAAACAGGATTGGCTCAGTGTGATCGATGTATCGCTGAACGGTTTTTTCAATGTTACCCGGTATCTGACCATGCCGATGATGCGCACGCGCTGGGGCAGGGTGATCAGTATCTCATCGGTTGCCGCGATTACCGGTAATCGTGGCCAGGTGAATTATGCGGCGGCAAAATCGGCGTTGCATGGCGCGAGTAAATCACTGGCAATAGAACTCGCATCGCGTGGTATTACGGTGAATGTTGTGGCGCCCGGTATCATCGAAAGTGAGATGACCGAGGGGTTGTTTTCTGAGGCCCAGATAAAACAATGGGTGCCAATGCAACGCGCCGGTCGTGCAGACGAAGTCGCGGCCACCGTGGATTTCCTCGCCTCAGATGCGGCGGGCTACATTAGTGGCCAGGTTATCTCAGTGAATGGAGCAATGGCCTAGTGAGCTTACCCAATGCTGTTCAGTTCGCTGTAGTGATCCCCGCTTTTAATGAGGTGGCGACAATTGCTGATGTCGTTAAAAATGCCTGCCAGTATATCGACAAAGTCATTGTAGTCGACGATGCCTCTACCGATGGAACCGTTGGGGCGCTATCCGGGTTGGGTGTGGCCGGGCTGGGAGTAGAGATCCAACAACACGCTCAAAACCAGGGGAAAGCGGCAGCGCTATGGACAGGCATCCAGCGTGCGCTCGAGCACGGGGTAGGCGCTATTATTACGCTCGACGGTGATGGGCAACACAACCCAGCGGATATCGGGTCATTGCTTGCGGCCCATCGCAATCACCCAGATGACATCATCATCGCAGCACGCCATCACGATCGGCGCAGCGCACCACTTATACGGCGTATTGCCAATCGGATCGCAGATTTTTGGGTCGGTTGGGCTGCCGGTGTGAGGGTATATGATTCACAATCGGGGTTCCGTTTATACCCGGCAGCCCTGTTTGACCGGTCTTCTGCCCCTGTCGGTTGTGGGCGCAATTTTGTTTTTGAAAGTGAGATACTTATCGACGCTGTTTGGTTGGGCATTGGCTGTGTCGCTGTGCCGATATATTCTGTGTACCCTGAAAGTGGGCGGGCCAGTCATTACAAACCCTTTCAGGATACCCGTGCAATTGTCAAAATGGTCGCCAATAGGCTGTATCAAAAAAAGGGGCATTTGAGTGGTTTGCGGCGCAGTCTGTTAGAGAAGATCCGGTGGGCCGGTAGTGAGACCGATTAACTAATGCGCTTTAGGCTGTGTCGGTTGCAGGTGAGTTGGCTCCAGGCTCTTCCAGTGTAAAACCAGTGTAGGTATAAGCTTTCGAGCAATAAATTAAAAAACAGCGGGCGCGTTACCTTTAACGCCACCTCGGCAGCACATAAGGTCACGGCCAGGCCCAGGCTCTGGGCAAATACGCTACAGCGGTGCAAGTGGGTTCTACTGCTGATTAGTAATAGCGCGGGCTGGTTTTTCAATATAGGCATATCGCGGGCAAATTGAAAATTTTCCAGTGTGTGTTGTGAGTGCTCTTCCGTCAGTATCGTCTTTGTAGCAACGCCATGCTGTTGCAGGAATGCTTTGCCTGCCTGTGCTTCGCTGAGGGTATTGCCCCGTGTGTACCCACCCAATAATATTACCGACTGTGGTTGTTCACGATTGATGACCTTCAGGCACCGTTCTAATCTGCACCGGTAATTGGCTTGTATTTGATTGTTACGCAAGGCAGCACCAGTGAGTAAAATCAATGAAGGTTGTTGGGTTGGCGAACAGGGTGTGTTCTTTGCTGTCGTGTAAACCCTATAACCGAGGTAAATTAACCCGGTTCCAGCGGTTAGCAGCAGTAACAAAGCTGACAGAAAAAAAGTAAACCAGCCGTCGAGACCGAGATGTGAGGGTTTGAGGTGCACAGATTAAGAGACTATAGGGGGCGGCATACGCCCCCCTGCATGAAAAGATACCAATAATATTTTGGTCAATAGCTGATTTAGAGTGTACTTAAGTGTGCAGCAATTTTTTGATCGAGGTTCTTGACCCACCCATTATAGTTGCTGTGAATGTGGGTGCCGCTGTAATTGAGGTTGCTACTGTCCTTATACAGGATACTGTAGGCATTGGTGTCGTAAATAATACTGACAACAGCGGAGTGATCGCGCAAAAACAGAACGGCATCGATTTTACCTGGCTCAACCTGCTTCATTCTCCAACCGAGTGACACGCCAGCCGTACTGATGGCTTTGCTAATATCATCCAATGATGCTGAATCCTGAGCGGCGATGGGCGATGATTCGATATTATTAGGAGCAGTTCTACAACTTGCAATGAATATTACCGTGGTGATAAGGATAAAAAATAGTGGGATTTTTTTTTACTATATGCATGGTTTTTCCTTGGGATTAACAGAAGTCACAGGAGCTGCTCCCATGATGGGTGACAATGATAAACCAGGTAGTGGTTAGAGGTCACTTTATTTTATGCTTTTGGGGCGTTATAACAATACCAGAGTGCCTCAGATGGGGCGTTGAATGATTGAGATTTTGCCCTATGTCTATGGCATAATGCGCCGCTTTTGGCGGTACTCACCGAGTGCTGCCAATCCCCCTACTAATCAAGAGTGAGGTTGATGATGGATTTTTTTATTTCGAGCGCACTGGCTGAGGGCGCAGCACCGGCTGGCGGCGGGTTGTTTGGTCTGATACTGCCCATTGCTTTGTTGGCGGTGTTTTTCTTTGTCTTTATCCGCCCGCAACAAAAGCGTGTCAAGGAACATAAAAAGATGGTCGACGAGCTGAAAAAAGGCGACGAGATTGTCACCAACGGTGGTGTTGCCGGTGCTATTGTGCATATTGGCGATGCTTTTATACGGGTGAAAATTGCCGATAACGTCGAGGTCAATTTACAAAAGAATGCAATTGGCAACTTACTGCCAAAAGGCACTATCAAACAACTCTAAGGATATGGCTATCCACTTCCAATCCCTCTTTATGCAGTGAGAAAGGCAGCCCAGTGAATAAATACCCCGCCTGGAAATATTTGCTTCTGATAGCGGCTATCGTCGTCGGGATCTTTTACGCATTACCGAATATCTATGGTGACGACCCCGCCGTTCAGGTGTCGGCGCGTACCGGTACAACCGATACAGCAATCGAGGAAACGGTGACTGCCGAACTGGATGCGCTGGGTGTCACCCCGATAGCGGTTGAAAACGATCAGGGTAAGTTGCTGTTGCGTTTTGCCAGCAGCGATGACCAGCTTAAAGCCAACGACCATCTGTCTGAAACGCTCAATGATCGCTATTTGGTCGCGCAGAACCTGGCACCGGCTACCCCCGAATGGTTGCGTCGCTTTGCACAGCCGATGTTCCTCGGCCTCGATTTGCGCGGCGGTGTTCACTTTCTCATGCAGGTGGATATGGTCTCGGCGATAAAACAATCCGAGTCGCGTTATGCCGATGATCTTCGCGCCACAATGAAAGCGAAAAAAATCCGTTATCGCGGTGTGCGTTACGTCAATGATCAATTGGAAGTGCGCTTCAAAACGGCAGCGCTGCGCGATAGTACACTTGAAGAATTGCAGGATGATTATGCCGATTTACTCCTGACGGCACGCGATGAGGAAAACGCCTTTTTTATTGAGGCGAACCTGACCGAGGCCGCTGCCGAGCGCGAGCGCACCACAACACTGCAACAAAACGTAATCACCCTGCGCAACCGGGTTAACGAGCTGGGTGTTGCCGAACCGGTGGTGCAGCGTCAGGGTGAGGATCGTATCGTCGTGCAGTTACCCGGTATACAGGATACTGTCCGCGCCAAGCAGATTCTCGGTGCGACCGCGACACTGGAATACCGGATGGTGCATGGCACCGCCACCGATTGGTACGCGGCTGAAGAAAGTGGCCGGGTGCCCGGTAATGCGCGGTTGTACAAACGCCGCGAAGACGGTTCGCCGATATTGTTGTCGCGTCGGGTGATTGTCACTGGCGATCAGATTGAAGATGCCTCCGCCGGTATTGACCAACAATCCGGTTCGCCTGCTGTGTACGTCAACCTGGATGGAAAAGGGGCCAAGCGGATGCAGAAAGTCAGTGCCGAAAATATCGGCAACCTGATGGCGGTTGTCTTTATCGAAAACCGCACAAACACCCAGCGTATTGATGGTGAACTGGTGAAAACCCGCAAACTCGTCGAAGAGGTGATTAACGCGGCGACTATCCGCGATGTGCTCAGCCACCGCTTTCAAACCACTGGCCTGGAGAGTACTGAGGCGCGCAATCTTGCGCTGTTATTGCGCGCTGGTGCGCTGAAAGCGCCGGTTGAAATCATCGAGGAGCGCACCGTCGGCCCCAGCCTGGGTAAAGACAATATTGAGCAGGGGCTTAACTCTGTGCTGATTGGTTTTGTACTGGTACTGGTGTTTATGCTGGTCTATTACAAAGTGTTTGGCATCGCTGCGAATATTGCGCTGACACTCAACCTGGTGTTCATTGTGGCGGTGTTGTCGATGTTACAGGCCACGCTGACGCTGCCGGGCATTGCCGGTATCGTATTGACAGTGGGCATGGCGGTTGATGCCAATGTGCTGATTTTTGAACGTATCCGCGAGGAGTTGCGCACGGGCAATACTATCCAATCGGGTATCAGCGCCGGTTATGCAAAAGCCTTTGCTACGATTGCCGATGCCAACGTTACCACCTTGATTGCCGCTATTGTGTTATTTAGCTTTGGTACAGGCCCCATCAAGGGGTTTGCGATCACGCTGTCGATTGGTATTGTCACGTCGATGTTTACCGCCATCTTTGGTACACGGGCGATTATCAATCTGATTTACGGTAGCCGTAAAATAGACAAACTGGCCATTTAACTTTTTGGGAACACCAATGAAAATGAACGTCACACAGGCGCGTTTCGATATTATCGGCAAGCGTAAAATAGCGGTGGTGGTCTCGGCGTTATTGCTGTTGTTATCGATTGCAGCAATTGCAAGCCGTGGGTTGAATCTGGGTGTGGATTTTACCGGTGGTTACCTCATCGAAGTCGGCTACCCACAAGCGGTTGAGCTGGCCCCGATTCGCGAGGCACTGGCACTGGGTGAGTTCGATGATGCGATTGTGCAGCACTTTGGTACAGCCAGCGATGTGCTGGTGCGGATTGCCCCACGCGAAGGGGTGAACAGCGCCGACCTCAGTGAAAAAGTACTGGGTGTACTATCGGCAGAAAACAGCGAAACCAGTATGCGCCGGGTGGAATTTGTCGGCCCCCAGGTGGGTGATGAATTGCGCGAACAGGGAGGGCTGGCTGTTTTGTATGCATTGATCGGTATTGTTATCTACATCTGGCTGCGTTTTGAAAAGAAGTTCTCGCTGGGGGCGGTTGCCGCGTTGGTTCACGATGTATTGATTACCGTTGGTGTATTTGCTCTGTTTCAGTTTGAATTTGACCTCAGTGTATTGGCGGCGATACTCGCGGTGATTGGTTATTCCCTGAACGATACGATTGTCGTATTTGATCGCATTCGTGAAAGCTTTCGCAAACTGCGTAAAGGCACTCCGGTTGAGGTGATGAATATCTCGATTAACCAGACCCTGTCGCGCACGATTATTACCTCCTTGACCACCTTGTTAGTATTGTTGTCGTTGTTTATTTTTGGCGGTGCAGTGATCAGTGGCTTTGCGCAGGCGTTGATTATCGGTGTGCTGGTGGGAACCTATTCCTCAATTTATGTGGCCAGTACTACCGTATTGGCGCTGGGTATTAGCAAGCAGGATTTGATGCCGGTTGAAAAGGAAGGTGTGGACGCGACGCCATAGCACAGTGGGAAACCAGACCAAGAGGAACCGCTTGTTATCTGAGCGTTATACTACACGCCCTCGTAAACAATGCGCCACTGGCCGTCGTTTTCCTGCCGCCAGAATTGTTGCTTGTGTGACACCGAGCTGAAATTATTGCTGCGGTAACGCTGCTCAAAACGGATGACTATCAATGGTTTTTTGTTATTTGTATCCGGGTAGACAAACATATCCTCCTGCGTTGTTTTTACCTCGATAAACGATTTTCCGGGAGCGATTTTTCGCTTGTGTGTCTGCCAGCTTTTTAACGTGTATTTAGATGTGGAAAAATCAGCGGAGTAATGTTGCAGATAGGCTTCAACATCCAATGACATCCAGTCCTGGCGCCAGGCTTCAAAATGATTTTGTAACGTGGTGCGCAGTTGTTTGTTTTCTGTGTGACTGACCCAGCGAACATTGCGGGCCAACACTACGGGTGTTTTCCCAAGGTCGATTCTATTGCCAATCTTTTGCAGATTGACATTGCTGACCACGACACAACCTTCACTGTCCAGCGGTGGGCGGCTGTAAGTGTTGCGCGGTACACCGTGTAACCAAATACCGTGGCCGGTTTTGCCGTGTAGTCGATCCCAGCTATTGGGGTAGTTTATCGGGTAGGCACCTGCACCGTAGAGCTCGGGCAGTTTTTTGTCCGGCAGGTAAGAGATTATGCGGTATACCCCCAGCGGGGTTTTGTTATCGCCCTCTACTTGCTTACCGATACCGGCCTTACCCATCGACGTGTAGTAATTGTCAACCAACCTTGGTGTGCCCTGTTGGTTTTTGAATAGATACAAACGCGATTTTTCCAGTTCGAATACCAGCACGTACTGATATTCATCAGACAACATGAGGAGGTTGTTGGCAACCAGAGTATCGTTGACCACCAGATGTTCGTGGGACAAACGTGCGCGGGCTTCTTCACGCAATTTGTTTAGCTCGCGTTTGCGTTGATCGTTAAACAAAACTGGACGCATGCCCCGTGCGGATAGCAGATCGCCGTAAATTAGCTGGGCGAGTTGGAAGGTGGGGTAAGACGCCGTTAGCTCAGCGGCGAGTTGGTAGGCCTTGTCGTCGGCACCGTGTTCTATGGCATCAATGACTTCAATCAGTTGTTGTTCGGCAAACTCTGATCCGCTCCATTGAATGTCAGCGATAGCATAACCGGTGTTGAAAAAAGCCAGTATTGCCAGAAGGTAGAAAGTAATTGGCCGACAACTCATCGCACTATGTGCTCACGGCTGATCGACCAGCCGTTGTCAGTATGTTGCATAACCATTAACTTTCTCACGGAATCATTCAATGTTGTAGATCGGTAGTGTTGAGTGAAAATAATCATAGCGCTTTGTGGTGACAATACTTCAATGGAGGTATTAGAGATTGAAACGTTAATAAAAGCAGGTGCCAGTAATCGCTTGCGCCGCAGTTGTCGCCAATGCTGATGATCGTCACCACCGTCGGGTATATAATTGTCTATATAACTCGATAGATAGGAATCGACGTTTTGTGCCGACCAGGCAGCAGCCCATTTCTGCAGGGCGTCGCTTATATCGCGGGAGGTGGCTTCGATATCAATTGCAACGGGTTTCGCGGGTGTTGGCTCTGGTTTAGGTTCTGGCTCCGGCTCTAGTCTGGTCGCCGCGCTCTCCCAGTTAAAGACAGGTTCTTCATCTTCCTGTACCGTGGATGGTGGGGGCGTGGTCAACATAATCAGGCCCGGTAGTGCCAGTGGTTTTGCCTCTGCATCTGGCAGTGCTGCACGGTATGCCAGTGCAGCCTGGTAACGGTATATCCGGTTTAGATTCTGGTAGCTGGTTTGCAGGTTCCTATTCGTCGCCAAGGCCTTTTCCAGCAGGGAGACGGCGCTCTTCCAATCCTCACTATAGGCTGCCAATACGGCGAGGTTATTGTAGGCCTCAGGGGAGTCGGGGTACTGTGTGCTGATCTTTTTGAGCAAATCGCGTGCATCGTCATGTTTGTCTGCCACTGCGAGCTGGATGGCTTCGGTGAGGCCAAGTTGTAGAGAATCACTATTGGACCGTGCGGGCAGGGATAGGCTAACGCTACTGGCGAATACCAGCACGTAAAGAAAACAGTTTATCGAGCGATGCATGTAAAACATTCAGTAGTGTGATGGCGATAGTTTAACAAGGATTAAACTTAAAAACCGCAGTTGAATCCCTTTCAAATTAT
Organism: Gammaproteobacteria bacterium; assembly: GCA_965277715.1. Classification (GTDB taxonomy): domain Bacteria; phylum Pseudomonadota; class Gammaproteobacteria; order JBCCGL01; family JBCCGL01; genus JBCCGL01. The sequence continues at coordinate 2,001,436 of OZ255836.1, read as the reverse complement.
GTTTCCGGTGTCGACTGACAGTGCCTGGAAAGCGGGGTATAGCGGGGCAGTCTTTTATTGACACAGCACGGGTGTACTAATAGCATAACCACTGCGCCGATTTGAACAACCAGCTTGCGGGCGCGTAAAAAATACTGCTAAAGCGAGCGATAAGCCCGCGCTGGAATCACGTGGGCTTTTTTATTGCCCGCCTTTATAATTTTTGCGGGAATCGATCACTATGCAAACTCCATCGCAGTCATTATCAGCAGAAACCCTGGCTATTCGTGTAGGCCATCAACGCACACCACAGGGCGAGCACAGCGAACCCCTCTTCGCCACCTCCAGCTTTGTCTTTGACAATGCGGCGCAGGCCGCTGCGCGTTTTAGTGGCGAGCAGGCAGGTAATATTTATTCGCGTTTTACCAACCCGACAGTGGATATTTTTCAACAGCGTTTGGCTGCGATGGAAGGTGGGGAGGCTTGTGTGGCCACCGCTTCAGGGATGGCGGCGATTACCGCCACCTGTATGGCGCTGCTGTCACAGGGGGATCATATTATTGCCGCCGGGGGTATGTTTGGCACGACCACTACACTGCTGAACAAATACATCAAACCCTTTGGCGTGTCGGTGGATTTTGTGCCACTCGGTGACCTGTCCGCCTGGCAACATAAGATTAAACCCAATACACGTCTGCTGCTGCTGGAAACCCCCACCAACCCACTGACCGAACTGGTCGATATTCGTGCACTGGCAGATATCGCTCATGCTGCGGGTACGCTATTGGTTGTGGATAATTGTTTCTGTACTCCGGTGTTGCAAAAGCCATTGGCATTGGGGGCAGATATTGTGATTCATTCGGCAACCAAATATATCGATGGCCAGGGGCGCTGTGTGGGTGGCGCGGTCATAGGTGATGCCGAAACAGTCGGTGAAAAGATATTCGGTTTTTTGCGTACAGGGGGTGGCAGTATGAGCCCGTTCAATGCCTGGGTGTTTTTGAAGGGACTGGAAACCCTGCACGTGCGTATGCGTGCGCACTGTGAAAATGCACAACTTATTGCCGAGTGGTTACAGTGCCAACCGGCTGTGCGCCGCGTTTACTATCCTGGATTGTGTGATCACCCCCAACACGCTTTGGCTTGTCGACAACAGAGTGGTTTTGGCGGTGTGGTGTCATTTGAAGTCGACGGTGGGCGGCAGGCAGCCTGGCGGGTGATCGATGGTACGCAAATGATTTCAATTACGGCGAATCTGGGCGATACCAAAACCACAATTACCCACCCGGCTACCACCACACATGGGCGTTTGAGTGATGCCGAGCGTGATGCGGCGGGTATACGTCAGGGTTTGATCCGCCTGTCGGTTGGGTTGGAAAATGTCGATGATATAAAGCGTGATTTATCGCGTAGTTTGCAAACGCAGGATGGGTGATATGCCAATCCATCGAACACAGCTAGTGGATTTTTTTAACGCGGGAGTCAGTGCCGTGGCTGGGGATAATGCGGTGGCACAGCACCTTACCCGTTCACCCCTGGTGGGCAATTGCTACGTTATCGCCGTTGGCAAAGCGGCCTCTGCTATGTTGCACGGTGCTTTATGTTGCCTGCCGGGGCAGGTTGTGCAGGCGTTGCTGATCACCAAACACGGGCATGTCGACGCCGCGTTGCGCGGGCACGATACACCGATTGAAATTATTGAGTCATCACACCCTGTGCCAGGGGGCGATAGTCTCTATGCAGGCCAACGCCTGTTGGCGTTTATTGCGGCAACGCCTGCGGATGCACAGTTGTTGGTGTTGATTTCCGGCGGCACCTCCAGTCTGGTGGACGTATTGCCGACGGGGATGACACTGGATGATTTGCAGGTGCTCAATAAAGCATTGCTCGCCGGTGGTTTGGATATTGCGGACATGAACCGGGTGCGTAAATCGGTGTCCTGTATCAAGGGGGGGCGTCTCGCCAGGTATATCGGTGCACGCAAAGTGCATTGTTTATTGATTTCAGATGTTCCCGGTGACCATATTGCAGATATTGGCTCGGGTCTATTGTGTGCAGAGCCAGCCACGGGGTTGGCCAATGTGCCTGAACAACTGGCCCACTACGTTCAGGCTGATGCGGTACAGATGGTTGATAGTACTGTGTGGCGGCAGATTGATAGTCATATTGTTGCCTCGTTGGCTCACGCTAGGCAGGCGGTGGCAGAGGCGGCGCAGGCTGCCGGGTATGCGGTCACTGTGGACAGTAATTTTATCCGGGGTGATGCGACTACAGCGGGGTGTGAGTTGGGGGCGTTACTAAAACAGGCGGCACCGGGGGTTTATATATGGGGTGGTGAATCTACTATGGTGTTGCCTGTAAACCCCGGCAGGGGCGGACGCAACCAGCATTTGGCGCTGGCGGCGGCCAGTGTGTTGCATGGCAGTACGGGTTGTTATCTGTTATGTGCGGGGACGGACGGCAGTGATGGCCCTACCGGGGATGCCGGGGGCATTGTTGATGGTGGTACTCTGTCGCGTGGCTTAGCGTGTGGTGGCGATTGGCGGGCTGCGCTAGATGAAGCCGATTCGGGGCGTTTTTTACAGGCGGCGGGTGATCTGTTGTGTACCGGGCCGACGGGCACTAATGTGATGGATTTGATGATTGGTTTGAAGTTGCCCTCTGTGGCATAGGTTCAACAGCAAGTTAATATCGTAGTACGCCAACTGTTTCTGTGGAAGGTAGGCTGATGCTGATGGTTGGTGGCATTAGATTGTGTCTCCGGTGTGTTGTCTGTTTATATGCACTCAGCAAAATACCAATGAGGTATGCAGCCCGCTTCTTGTTGTATTCTTTTTTCTATTGGGATCGATAAATATCTTGTTATTGGCTTTTTAAAAGACCAGTTTTTTTGTTAAATTGGTCTTTTAAAAAGCCAATTTTAGTTGTAATAAAGTCTGTAGGTGCTGTTAAAGTGCACTTTTAATCTTTTCCTGGTTTATTGCTGCAACCACGGTCGTAAATAATATGTTAGAGACAATTAAGCGCATAATTCTCGATAGGTAGTTAAATGGTTTGAAGACGCCTATTTTTTTTACCGCATACATTTACGATCCATCGGTTTCGCGTAGGAACGCAAATCCCAAAAAAATCTACTGCATAGACCATGCATTGATCACTTCCGTGTCTTCTGGGATTCTCGTCAATCTCGGTCATCTGCTGGAAAATATAGTATTCGTTGCATTGCGCCAAAATTATAGAGAGGTTCATTACTACAGAACCAAAAGTGGTCGAGAGGTTGATTTTATTGTGATGCAAGCTGATCGTAGCAAAAAGCTGATACAGGTCAGTGAAACATTAGTCGCTCCCCAAACCCTGAAGCGCGAAGTAAAGGCACTTGAAGAAGCTATGGCTGAGCAGGGTATTACAGAGGGTCTTATCGTAACGCGCGAGGAAAAGGACCGGATTGAAACGGGCGCTGGCGTTATTAGCGTCTTACCAATATGGCGATTTTTATTGGCGGCTACACCTATACAAGCCTGAGAACGCCGCCTACCTTGCTAACGGATTTCGATCGTCGATTTTGCGCGCAGCGCCTGCACGAGGTCATTCAGTCGCTTGTTCATCACTATTGTGCGCACTTCGTCTTTTACCTGTTCCAATGTGGGGCGTTCGATCGGGCGGGTGTCGTTGAGTCGAATGACATGCCAGCCAAATTCAGTTTTGACAGCTTGCCGGGTGTATTCCTCTTTTTTAAGTAGAGCCAGTGCATCGGCAAAACTATCGACCATTGACTCAAGTCTAAACCAGCCCAGACTACCGCCCTCTTTGGCACTGGGGCCTTTTGATACTTCACTGGCCAGCAGGGCAAATGCCTCACCGCCATCGAGCCGGTCAATGACGGCCAGCGCCTCCGCTTCATTCTCCAGCAGTATGTGGCTGGCGTTATATTCTTTGGAGGGAATTTGAGTGAGCTGTTTTGCATACTCGGTGGTCAGCGCTTCGTCGCTGATTTCAATGCCCTGCATTTTTTCTTTAATGTATACATTCGCGAGCACTGCGTTACGCTGGCGTTGTAATTCTGCCTTGACATCCTCGCGTTGATGCAAGCCCTCTTTTTCGGCGTTGAGTACAATCACTTTTAGGTTAATCAGTTCTTCGGTGATTTCGTTGAGGTCGGTGGTTTGTGATTGTTGCTGGCGTTGCTGCAGGTGCAGCGTGCGCTCGGCAATACTGATAGGGACGCCGTCCACCAGGGCGAGGGTATTGGCTTCATCCGGCGTTACTGGCGTTGTATCGACCTTATTATCACGTTGGTCATCAGGTTGATCTGATCGGTCACCGCACCCCATCACCAGGCAGGTCAGTCCTGCTGTTATAGCGTATTGCCACTTTTTCATGGTTAGCTGGGCAATACCATTTTAAAGGGCTTGACGGTGACGCTGTGATAAACCCCGGCTTCGATATAGGGATCTTCGTCGGCCCAGGATTGTGCCGCCTGCAGCGAATCAAATTCAGCGATGATAACACTGCCACTAAAACCGGCCGATCCAGGGTCGTCACTGTCGATAGTGGGGTTGGGGCCTGCGGCGATCAAACGGCCCTGTTCCTGTAGTGCGAGCAGGCGTGCGATGTGTGCCGGGCGGACACTTAAGCGTTTTTCCAGGCTGTTTTCGACATCCTGGCAGACAAAGGTATAGAGCATTGTTTTCGTTCCTATGGTTTGGTATTTGGCCCGGTGCCATCGTCAGATTGATCGGCGGCGTTGGTGTTGCCCAGGTTGTTATTGACTTGATCGTCGACGGCTGGGTCATCGACGGCTGGATCATCCCCGGTTTTCATGTAGCGTGACATATACAGCGATTGCGCGATGATAAAAATAACTGTAAGCCCAAGCAAGCCGAACAACTTAAAGTTGACCCAGAATGCCTCTTTGTCGGCTGTCGATTCGCACAATGCCTGATTGTCCGGTTGGTAGAGTGCAGCGGTGCAATCAAAGTTTTCCAGGTCGGTGTCAGCGATTGTCGGCACTGCAGTGCGCAGGGCGGTTTCGCTATCGAGATAATCCATCGCAAAATACAAATTGGCACAGCCACTGAATATAAAAAACACTACCCAGGCCCAGTTGAGGTTTTTCCAGACGGCGTTTGGCAGGCTCAGTTGCCCGCCTAACATGTGCTGGATCAAGGGCTTTTGACCAATAAATAAACTCCCCATAAACACGAGTGCGAATAACCAGTTAATCAACGTGGGTTTCCACATAATAAATGCTTTATCCTGCAGGATAATAGTGAGGCTACCGAGCGAGATGATCAGCACAGCGGAAACCAGGTGCATCTTTTCAACACGGCGATGTTTTAGCCAGTACAGCCCCAACTGCGCAATAGAGGCGACGATAGCGACAATCGTCGCAACGAAAATGCCTTTCCACTTGAAGGCGATAAAAAACAGAATGATAGGGAAAAAATCGTACAGCAGCTTCATAGCATCAACCCAAAAATGGTGGCGCGCATTATGCCGTAAATTACGAATCTTGTAAGTGCATATGCATGGGGTTTTGCCAATCCGGCTTTTCCGCAGTACACATTATAAAAACAGAAACAGGCAGGTATATACCTGCAATAAATTCATTTTATTGTTTAATAGCAACGATACATAATGCGTTACCCGAGGGATAAAAAGAGGGCGATGCCGAAGGGCGCTTCCTTAACGATTAACTTATTGAGTAATAAAGAGAAAATTGTTCTCTATACACACTACTTTATCCTGGTTTTTAGTGCGGAAATATCGCGACCACGATCCTTTATTGACCGTCTTTACCGTCGGCAGAAACACCATTAAGTAAAAGCTGAACTTTTTGGCTCAAATCTTCCAATAGGGATGCGTGCTGTTGAAGCTGTTGACCTTTTTCGGCCAATTGCGCTTCCAGGTCGGCAATTTTCAGCTCCTTACTCTCCAGTTTTTGGTTCAGCGCCTTAATCGACGCAAGTGCAATACCGTCACCGTCAACGGAGGAAATATGCTTGTTGTCGGTTCCCAAACCGAACAGAGCATAAAAATCTTCAGCCATCGGTCCTATATGAAACACACTTGAACCATCGTTTTTGAAACTCCATTTAGAGATAGGAATTTGCGCCACTGCCGCCAAAATTTCCATGGGGTCAACGATAGAAAAGTTTTCTTTTAGCGCACGGGATGAACTCGAAGCCACATTGGTTGCTGTAAGACTGCCTCGAACCAGTAGATTGCCATTGGCTGGGTTCAGAGCAAGCTCCGCGTGGCCATCAGAAAAATCGCCGACAAGCATACCTCCGGCACTCGTCAAAAGTAAACCTTTCAAACCGGCGTCGGTGAAGGCCTGACCTGCAGACGAGATAATAAAGGATTCTGCCGCAATAGCGCTAGACTGACCCACCGACCAGTTATTGTTGGTAGTGGCATTGTTAAAAAACATTAAACTATCGCCATTATTCCTCAGTTCCAATAAATCTCTCTGCTCGGTGGTGGTGTTTGATTCCTGTACCAGTATTTTTGCGGTTCCAGCGCTTGAGGATAGATGCAAATTCGCTGCAGGAGAGGCGGTTCCCAGGCCGACGCGTCCATTATTATCAATTAAGAAACTATTGTTGCTTGCACCTGTGTTAATGCGAAAAGGTATTTGGTTATCGTGGGTGGTGTCACGCACGAGCAGGGCCGCCTCGTTAGCAACGATATCCCATATATACGGTTTCCAACCATGGCTGGAATCTTGATTTAAGCGCAAGGTTGGCGAGTTACCGTCCACTATGTGCAATTGCGTGAGAGGATTGGCCGTACCCAGGCCAAGGTTACCCGCGCTGTTGACGCGCATGCTGTATAAAGGTGCACCCGCATCAATTTGCAAAACTACCTGGTTAGCGGTGGCATCCTGAATCGCAAAGTAGTTGCCGCCACCGTTACTACCGCTATTAATAAGAATACGCCAGTCGTTGCTGGGAAAGCTTGTGCCTGAGTTTGCCGTAGTATCGTCAAAGTGAATACGCAAATTGTTTTCTTTGAGCCGAAGTGTATCCGCACCGAAAATCTCGCCTTCAACACAATCTGTGCCAATACATTCGCTACCGGCTACGATAACATTCTGTGCCTGGGCGATGGCCGCTGGAATGGCTGTGAGAAGTGATAATCCTAGAAAAACCGGAACTATAGTGGTTTGTTTGATCATCTACTTATGCCTCAGTTTTGTATAGTATGGGGCTTGTACCGACTTGCAGCCGTGGGGTTTAGTACAAGGCATAACTATAGAGTGTAGACGCAAATAGACGCTTATCAATTGGAATAGATATTTCGCCTGTGTAGGTTAATACACGGAGTCTAGATTTGTACGGGGTCTTTTTCTGACGATAAATAAAGTATAAAAGGATGTAGGCTTTGCCTCTGCATTTCCCAGGAGAGTGCCGGTGGAACAGTCCGAAAACCCTCATTCTGCATAGCGTGCGCGCAAGGCCTTTTTGTCCAGCTTGCCAACGCTGGTTTTATCCAGCGCTTCAACAAATTCAATGCGCTCCGGCACAGCCCACTTTGGCAGACGACCACTCTCGACGTGAAACTGAATGGCGTGGCGTAAATCGTCACCTGAGAACTCACCTTTACCGGTTTCAGTCGGCACGACTACCAGCATCGGCCGTTCCCCCCAACGCTCATCAGCTATACCAATCGCAGCGACTTCACTGACACTCGCACAGCGCGAAACGATGCTTTCAAGTGCCAGTGATGAAACCCATTCCCCTCCTGATTTAATCACATCCTTCATACGGTCTGTAATGTGCAGCGAGCCGTCCGCATCGATATAACCAACGTCACCCGTGTGCATATACCCACCCGCCCACAAAGCCTCAGAGCCTTGTGAATCACCGGTATACCCCTGGGTCAACCACGGTGTGCGCACCACCACCTCGCCGGTGGATTGACCGTCACGCGGTACATCGTTCATCTGCGCATCGACCACGCGCAAATCCACCAATACAGTGGGCTGCCCGGCTTTGCCACGCATGGCCAGTGTCGCTTCATCATCGGTCACCGCATGGATACCGGACATATCCGAGGTAGTGACAAACGGACAGGTCTCTGACATGCCGTAGGCAGAGAATACATTGATCCCGCGCTCAATCGCACTCATCATCAGCCCGGGCGACAAGGCAGAACCCCCGATAATTACTTTCCAGTTGCCCAGGTCGATACTTTCCGCTTCGGGTGCTGTAAGCAACATATGCAGGATAGTTGGCACGCAGTGTGAAAATGTCACGCCCTCCTGTTCGATTAATGCGAGCAATACCGCCGGTTGATAACGCCCAGGGTACACCTGCTTGACACCCATCAGCGTTGCTGCGTAAGGGATACCCCAGCCGTGCACATGGAACATCGGTGTGATCGGCATATACACATCGCCCTTGTGAAAGCGTGCGCTGCCATCCACTGTGCCAAAACCCGCCATCAAACCGAGCGTGTGCAATACCAGTTGTCGGTGGCTATAAAAAACCCCTTTTGGATCACCCGTGGTGCCCGTGGTATAAAAAGTGGTGGCAGTAGTGCCTTCATCAAAATCTTCAAAAACAAAATCGTCAGTCGATGCCTCAAGCAGTGATTCATACTCGGCGAGGTAATCTGAAGGCATCGATACAGCCGCGTCATCCTGTAAATAAATCAGCGTAACCGGGCGTTCAAACCGACCTTTGATAAAGTCAATAATCGGTATAAAGTCTGTGTGAACGAGAATTACATCGTCTTGTGCGTGGTTGATGGTAAACAGAATCTGCTCAGGTGAAAGGCGCACATTAATCGTGTGCAGTACGGCACCCATCATTGGCACAGCGAAAAAACATTCGAGGTAGCGGTGGTTATCCCAATCCATCACCGCGACGGTATCGCCCAGGCGCACACCCAGTGATGAAAGGCCATTGGCCAGTTGGCCCAACCGTTGGCGAAATACCCGGTAGTTATACCGTTTGTTATTGCCACTGACGATTTCCTGATCGGGTGAGCAGGTCAGCGGTGTGTGTAGCAGGTGTTTGATGAGCAGTGGGTAGTTATAGGCTGAGGTGGCATGTGTAGCAATCACGGGCGCTTTCCTGAATCAACTGCACTTTCCAGGTGCATAGGTTAAGCCTAAATCAATCGCCTTGAACGAGTGGCCACGGTGCACGCAGTAACGTAACCACTTGTACAAAAAACGGTTTAGTTTCCAGCTTTCATGCAAGCGTCTAACGTTGCGTTGTGTATACCGCTGGCCATGAATCAAACCACTCATTGCCTCGGTAGTGCTGGCATCATGGTAAATGCGAATCGTTAGGTTGGGTTGTTTGGGGTAGGGCAGGCGGTCTTTAAACCGATAGGAGAGGCAGATCGTCGTGGTGTATCTTTCTTTTTCCAGCACGCTCAAATAGAGCGGCAAACAGGCATCTGCCCTGGATACGTACTCACCAGCGGCGAGTTTCTTGAGGTCGGGAGCCAACAGACGTGTGAGCAAATAGTTTTGCTCGTACAATTCCATTAAGCTGGCAAAGCGGCTCGAATAAGTATTCAACGCCACCGCATAGGTTGTATCGCTCAATGCACCCCTCAATTTAAATGCAAAGCGTCTAGTTTAGCTGGTATACGGCATAAATTGAACTTGGTTGACTCATTAGGTTTGACCTGCCTGGCAAAAGAAAGCTTGCGATCCACTACAATTTGTTGATAATTGCGGCGGTTAAAAACACATACCCTCTTGACACTCCCCTGGTACAGCGGTTACTTATGGCAAAAGAAGAACACATCGAAATGGAAGGCACTGTCATCGACACCCTGCCAAACACCATGTTTCGTGTTGAATTGGAAAACGGTCATATCGTTACCGCCCATATATCCGGGAAAATGCGCAAAAACTATATCCGCATCCTCACAGGCGATAAGGTGGTCGTTCAACTGACCCCTTACGATCTAAGCAAAGGGCGTATTACCTACCGCAGCCGGTAACCCGGCGTTTTACCTCATACACTGAAAGGCTTATTCGTCAGGCAAGCGCCTGTTCAGACTCGAAACTAAAACGTAACTCACCTTTATCGTCTGCTGAAATTGTCACGACACCACCTTTGACAAGCCGACCGAATAACACCTCGTCTGCCAGCGGCTTTTTGATATTATCCTGAATCACGCGCACCATTGGCCTGGCGCCCATGTGTTTATCAAAGCCGTGAGTTGCCAACCACTCCTTAGCCGAGGTCTCGACCCGCAGGTTGACCTTTTTACTTTCCAGTTGCGCTTCCAGCTCGATAATGAATTTATCGACGACATTGGTAATTGTGCGCTTATCCAGTGATTTGAACTGCACGACGGCATCCAGACGATTGCGAAATTCAGGGGTAAACAAACGGTTGATTGCCTCCATCGCATCGCTGGAGTGGTCCTGCTGCGAAAACCCCATACTGCGGCGGCTCGCCGACTCGGCACCCGCGTTAGTCGTCATAACCAGAATGACATTGCGAAAATCGGCTTTGCGGCCATTGTTATCCGTCAGCGTACCGTGATCCATCACCTGCAACAGCAAATTAAAAACATCGGGGTGCGCTTTTTCGATTTCATCAAACAGCAGGACAGCGTGAGGGTGTTTATTGATCGCTTCGGTTAACAGTCCCCCCTGGTCATAGCCAACGTAGCCCGGTGGCGCGCCGATAAGGCGGGAAACGGTATGCCGCTCCATATACTCGGACATATCAAAACGAATCAATTCAATACCCAGGACTTTTGACAACTGCCGGGTCACTTCGGTTTTGCCTACCCCGGTGGGACCGGCAAACAAAAATGAACCGATAGGGCGTTCCTCATTACCCAGCCCGGAACGCGCCATCTTGATGGCAGCGGCCAGCGTATCGATGGCCTCGTTTTGACCAAAAACCAGCATTTTTAGATCCCGATCCAGCGTTTTAAGTTTTTCAACATCGTTGGTCGACAGGCTCTTGGCGGGGATGCGCGCAATTTTGGCCACGATGGCCTCAATATCGGCAACGCTCACGGTTTTTTTGCGCTGTGCCGCCGCTTGCAATTGGCGGTTAGCCCCCGCCTCATCGATTACATCGATGGCTTTATCAGGCAGGAAGCGGTCATTCACATAGCGATCGGAGAGTTCGACCGCCGATTTCAGTGCGTTGTTGGTATAGCGTACCTGATGAAAGGATTCATAGCGCTCACGCAAGCCCTTGAGTATTTTAATGGCTTCTGTAACGCTGGGCTCGGCAACATCAATTTTCTGAAAGCGGCGTGCCAACGCCCGGTCTTTTTCAAAAATGCCCCGGTATTCCTGGTAAGTGGTCGACCCAATGCATTTCAACTCACCCGACGCCAACATGGGCTTAATAATATTGGAGGCATCCATCACACCGCCCGATGCGGCACCCGCGCCAATAATCGTGTGTATTTCGTCAATAAACAGTACGGCGCCCTCTTCACCCTTGAGTTGATTGAGTACGCCCTTCAAACGCTTTTCAAAATCCCCCCGGTATTTAGTGCCTGCGACCATCGCACCCAGGTCAAGCCCGTAGATAGTGGCATTGGCCAACACCTCTGGCACCTCACCATCGACGATGCGCCGTGCCAACCCTTCCGCTATCGCCGTTTTGCCGACCCCCGCTTCACCGACCAACAATGGGTTGTTTTTGCGTCGACGGCAAATTATCTGCACCGCACGCTCAACTTCCAGCTCGCGGCCAATAAGGGGGTCAATTTTTCCATCTGTCGCTTTGCTATTGAGGTTCTCGGCGTATTTTGCCAGTGGGCGGCTCTCGGCATCAGGCTCGTCTGCACTGCTCTCCTGTGCGCCATCGATTTCCTCTTCAGTGTCTTCGCCAGGCACTTTTGAGACACCGTGGGCTATGTAATTCACCACATCCAAACGGCTGATGCTCTGTTTGTTCATTACATAGACGCTGTGCGAATCCTGCTCGCCAAAGATGGCCACCAATACATTGGCACCATTCACTTCCCGGTTACCCGACGACTGCACGTGAAACACAGCCCGTTGCAATACGCGTTGAAAGCCCAGGGTCGGCTGGGTCTCACGGTCTTCATCATCATCCAGCACCGGGGTGTTTTCGAAGATAAAATCGGTCAACTCAATTTTAAGCTGCTCCAGATCCCCGCCACAGGCGCGCAGCACATTGCACGCGCTTGAATTATCCAACAATGCCAGCATTAAGTGTTCAATTGTCATGAATTCAAAACGGTTCTCTTTGGCCATTTTGAATGCCATGTTCAAGGTAAATTCGAGTTCTTTACTTAACATATCAGCTCAACTACGCTTCTTCTATCTCACATAACAATGGATGTTGGTGATCCCGGGACAATTTATTTACCTGGGACATCTTGGTTTCGGCAACATCCCTGGTGAATAACCCGCATACCCCCTTACCCCGGGTATGCACATGCAGCATGATTTGTGTGGCCTTCTCGCGATCAATACGAAACACGCTTTCCAGCACCAAAACAACAAACTCCATGGGTGTATAATCGTCATTTAGCAGCACAACCTTAAACATTCTGGGCTTTTTTAATTTGGGTTTGGTTGCTTCAGTTGCAAGGCCGCCATCCGAAATATCATCTAATTGATTGCTCAAGGATCTATAACCTATTGATTAATTTATTAATATAAAGTTTTATCGGTATAAAAAACAGCGCCAGTTAACCGTGTCACCGACGTTACCGGATACACTATTTTAACGCAAAAAAAAATCTATCGAGGCAATTCTCTCTGCTCTAAAACGGGCAATCAGTTGCGTTAACACCTGCGGATAGGCTGGTCGATTCTCGACCCGCCCAAGACGCATGGCGTTAAACAGGCGATGCATTTAAATCGGCCAGTGAGTCGATCAGTAAACTGACCAGATACATAAACCCTATAAAAAAATAGCGACTTTTTAGGCTAACTCTGCTTGAATTGCTACTATCCTAAACCGTTATGAGTACGCTAATTGACACGCGGTTCTATTTGACGACACAGTGCGCAGAAAAGAGCCAAACTGGCTTTTCCGCAGTAGAGTAACCCTGCGCCCGCCCGACCCCTGAATACCCTATTTGTAATAGCACACAGATTGTTTACCTACACTGTCCCCTGGAGGCAAAATGAGCGACGAATTGCGTGACGCTGCGATTGATTACCACAAATACCCGAAAGCCGGAAAACTCGACGTCGTACCCACCAAAAAAATGGTCAATCAGCGCGATTTATCATTGGCCTATTCACCGGGTGTTGCCGCTGCGTGCATGGAGATAGCGAATAACCCCGTCGCGGCTGTCGATTTAACCATTCGCAGTAACCTGGTGGCCGTGGTCACCAATGGCACCGCCGTGCTGGGGTTGGGCGCTATTGGCCCACTCGCAGCCAAGCCAGTGATGGAAGGGAAAGCGGCTTTGTTTAAAAAGTTTGCCGATATCAATGTCTTTGATTTAGAGATAAGCCCCAAGGATGTGGACACTATCGTCGAGGTAGTCGCGGCTCTGGAGCCGACATTTGGTGGGGTTAACCTTGAAGACATCAAGGCACCAGAGTGTTTTGAGATTGAGGAAAAGCTGCGCGAACGGATGAATATCCCGGTTTTTCACGACGACCAACACGGCACGGCCATTTGTGTTGCCGCAGCGGTGCGCAATGGTTTGCGGTTGTCTAAAAAGGAAATCAGCGAGGTCACGCTGGTTTGTTCCGGTGCGGGGGCCGCTGCTTTAGCCTGCCTCAATCTACTGATTAGCATGGGCTTGAGGCGGGAAAATATTACCGTGTGTGATCGCAAAGGCGTTATCCATAGTGGCCGCGATGACCTGGATAAATACAAACGCAACTACGCACGCACAACCGATGCACGCACCCTGGGTGATGCCATTGATGGCGCCGATATATTTATGGGGCTTTCCGGGCCGGGCACCATCACCCAGGATCAGGTTGCGCGCATGGCAGCGCAGCCAATGATCCTCGCGCTGGCTAACCCTGAGCCAGAGATCTGGCCACACGAAGTGCGCGAAGTGTGCCCGGATGCCCTGATTGCAACCGGGCGCAGCGATTATCCAAACCAGGTGAACAATGTACTGTGTTTTCCCTTTTTATTTCGTGGCGCGCTCGATGTGGGGGCCACTGAAATCAACGATGCGATGAAAATTGCCTGTGTTGAGGCGATTGCCGATTTGGCGATGAAGGAAGCCTCAGAAGTGGTGGCGGCAGCGTATGGTGGCGCATCATTTCAGTTTGGCCCGAATTACCTGATACCCACCCCCTTTGACCCACGGCTTATGACCGATGTGCCCTATCGCGTGGCGCAGGCGGCTATGGACAGCGGTGTCGCCACCCGGCCCATCGACGATATGTATGCCTATCAGCGCAAATTGCGTGAGTTTGTCTTCCGTTCCGGCTTGGTGATGGAACCTATTTTTGAGCGGGCAATCTCTGATCGACAGCGTATTGTCTTTGCAGAAGGTGAAGCGTCACGCGTACTAACGGCGTTACAGGTGTTGGTTGATGACGGGATTTGCAAACCGATATTGATTGGCCGTGCTGAAGTGATGCAAGAAAAGATCGACCGCTATGGACTACGCTACAAATTGCACCAGGATGTTGAGGTGATCGACCCCCACAACGTCGATGATTGTGAACTGGCGGCCACTGAATACCACCGTATTATGGGGCGTGCGGGTGTCTCCCCGGCATTTGCCCGGTCGGTGGTGCGTCGCCATACCGTTTTTGCCGCCTTACAGGTCACACTAGGCCATGCTGATGCGATGATCTGTGGGGTTCAAGGTGCATACCCGCGCCATCTCAAGCATGTTAAACAGATCATCGGTGTGCGTGACGGTGTATCTGATTGCTCGGCCATTTCATTGATGATTCTACCCACGGGGACTTTTTTCCTGACCGACACACACGTCACCGTCAACCCAACTGTCGATGATATTACCGAAACGGTGGTGATGGCCAGTGAGCTGGTGCAGCGATTTGGCATTGTGCCCAAGGTTGCTTTACTGTCGCACTCAAATTTTGGCAGCCGTGACAATGAGCATTCCAAAAAGATGCGTAAAGCGCGGGAGATACTGCACAACGAACACCCGAATCTTGCAGTGGAAGGTGAAATGCACGCCGATTCCGCGCTGTCGGATGTTATCCGTAACCGTGTGTTTCCTGATTCCCGGTTTAACGGTATGGCCAATTTGTTGGTAATGCCGGGTCTGGACTCCGCTAATATCTGTTACAACATGGTGAAAATGATTGGTGATGGGGTGCCGGTTGGGCCGATGCTGGTGGGTTTAAAACATTCGGCCCATGTATTGACAGACTCGGTGACTGTGCGTGGTATTGTCAATATGACCGCAGTGGCGGCGGTTGATGCGATTGACCGCAAGGCAGGCAGGTAATCCTAAGTGAATCAGTTTTGTGTGCTATAAAATTTTTTTGTGGCACACAAAATATACGCATAGTGTCAGTACTGAAAAATGTAGATTTGTATTTGCAGAGCTGGATGATGCCTATAGTGTTGATACCCATGTTTTTGTAAAAAAACGCACTGTGGTCGGTATGCCAGAGCCGCAGGCCGAGGTGTTGGCGCACACTCAGGAGGGGTGTTCTCAATCACTTCTTCACAAAAATATCCGTACACGTACCCTCTGCCACTTCACAGGCAAAATTAAACGTTTCAGATAATGTGGGGTGCGGATGAACAGTCAGGGCAATGTCTTCAATATCCGCGCCCATTTCCAGCGCCAAAACAGCCTCGGCAATCAACTCGCCAGCATTTGGGCCGACCATACCGGCCCCCAATACGCGTTTGGTCTCTGGATCGAGCAGTACTTTGGTCATGCCTTCATTGCGGTTGATACTCAAGGAGCGACCGCTCGCCGCCCAGGGAAATGCACCTTTTTCATAGCGGATACCGTTTTCTTTGGCCTGTGTTTCAGTGAGCCCCATCCAGGCGACTTCCGGGTCGGTGTAGGCGACCGAGGGAATGGTCTTGGCGTCGAAGTAGGATTTCATGCCAGCGATAACTTCAGCGGCGGTTTTGGCTTCATGGGTGGCTTTGTGGGCCAACATCGGCTGCCCGACGATATCGCCAATGGCGTAGATATGCGCTACGTTGGTTTTTTGCTGTGAATCGACGGGAATAAACCCACGTGAATCGACGTGTACCCCGGCGTTTTCTGCGCCAATTCTGGCACCGTTAGGTGCGCGACCGACTGAGAGTAAGGCACGGTCAAAGGTATCACTCTGTGGCGCTTTACCGCCCTCAAAGTGGGCGAGTAAGCCTTTTTTGGCAGGCTCCAGGCGGGTGACTTTCGATTTTAGAAAAATGTTCTCATAGCGCTTTTTCAGGCGCTTTTCGAGCGGGCGCACCAGGTCGCGGTCACAACCGGGAATCAGCCCATCACTGAGTTCAACCACGGTGACTTTACTGCCGAGTGCGTCGTAAACGGTGGCCATTTCCAGGCCGATGATGCCACCACCGATCACCAGCAACCTGTCGGGAATATCGGCGAGGGCCAGCGCACTGGTGGAATCCATCAGGCGTGGATCGTCGTAGGGCAGGCCGGGGATTTTGATACTCTGCGAGCCAGCGGCAATAATCGCGTGCTGGAAGCTGATGGTAGTCGTCTCACCACCGCTTTCGACGGTGATACTGTTTGCCGAAGTAAATTTACCGTGGCCGTGAACAACCGTTACACGGCGCTGTTTGGCCAACCCGGCAAGACCACCAGTGAGCTGGTCGATGACCTTTTGTTTAAACCCCCGCAGTTTGTCCAGGTCAATATCCGGCTCGGCAAAACGAATCCCATGCGCGCCCATTTCACGGGTTTCATTGAGCACCTGGGCTGTGTGTAACAGGGCTTTTGAGGGAATACAGCCAACATTCAGGCACACGCCGCCCAATGATGGGTAACGCTCAATCAGGATTACCTGCAAACCCAAATCCGCTGCGCGAAAGGCCGCCGTGTAACCACCTGGGCCAGCGCCCAGTACAACGACGGCTGCCTGCATATCTGACGCTTGATCTGCACCTTGCAGTTGTGGTTCCGGTGTTGCTGCGGTCGGTAGTTCCGGGGGTGTGGGGTTTGCAACGGCGTCTGCAACATGCACGACCAGTAAAGGCGATCCCTGTGATACTTTGCTGCCAACTTCGACTATCACCCGCGTTACCGTGCCCTGGCAGGGGGAGGGGATTTCCATGCTGGCTTTGTCTGACTCCACTGTGATGAGGGAGTCTTCAATACCGATAACATCGTTTTCCTTAACCAGTATTTCGATGATCTCGACTTCGCCAAAGTCGCCGATATTGGGCAGCTCGACGGTCATTAAGTTAGACATTTTACCGTTCCTTATAACAACAGGCGACGCACATCGGCGATGGCATTGCAGTAGTGGGCCATAAAACGCGCCGCATCGGCACCGTCGATAACGCGGTGATCGTAAGAGATATCCAGCGGGCACATCAGCCGTGGCACAAATTCACTGCCATTCCATACGGGTTGCATTTTTGCACGGGTGATGCCGAGTATCGCCGCCTCGGGGGCGTTGACAATGGGTGTAAAGGCGGTGCCGCCGATGCCACCCAAAGAGGAGATAGTCATGCAGGCACCCTGCATTTCATCGGGTTTGAGTTTCTTTTTGCGTGCGCGCTCACTAATGTCCATCAATTCTTCAGAGAGGGTGTAGATGCTTTTCTGATCGACATCTTTAAACACCGGTACTACCAGGCCATTAGGGGTGTCTACGGCGATGCCAATGTGGCAGTATTTTTTGTAGATCAGACTTTCGCCATCGGCGGCCAGCGAGCTGTTAAATTTGGGGTAACTCGCCAGGGTGTGGGCCAGGGCTTTCATATGAAACACCAGGCCGGTAACGCGAATACCGCGCTTTTCCGCCTCGCCCTTGAGCGATTTTCTAAACGCTTCCAGGTCGGTGATATCGGCCTCGTCGTGGTGGGTGACATGCGGTACGTTTAGCCAGGCGCGGTGCAGATTAGCCGCAGACAGTTTACCAATGCGGCTCATTTCAACCCGTTCGACAGGGCCGAATTTGCTGAAGTCGATCTCGGGAATGGGGGGAATACCCATGTTGCCCTGAACAGCACCGCTGCGGGCACCAGCACCATATGCGGTGCCACTACTGGCAAGGGCGCTTTTAACGAATTCCTTTACGTCACTTTTTTGAATGCGTGACTTGCGTCCGGTGCCTGAAACCAGGCCAATGTCCACGCCTAGCTCGCGGGCAAAGCGGCGCACCGCCGGGCTGGCGTGGGCCTTGCGGCTGTGTTCTTCACCGAGGTGTGCCGTCGGCGAGGAAGGGGGGGGCGGTGGCGGTGGGGTATCGACGCTGGCTGCAGCGGGTGTGTCGGTATTGCTTGCCAGTGTATTGTCAACGGCTAGTGGGCCTGGTACCGGGTTTGGTGCCGGGTCTGGCGTCGCATGGGGAGCTGTGCTGTCGTCTGTATCGGCGGTGGGGGGTGTTGCCTGCTCACCACCTGCTTCCAACACCAGTATAGGCGTGCCCTGTGAAATTTTATCACCGAGTTTCACTTTCAGTTCAACCACCACGCCGCCTTCACTGGCGGGTATTTCCATTGTGGCTTTGTCGGTTTCCAGTGTTAGCAGAGAGTCCTCTGCATTGATCGTATCACCGGGTGACACCAGAATTTCAATCACCTCAACGTCGGTGAAGTCGCCTATATCGGGCACCAGGAGGTCTTTTTTATTAGACATTTTATTGCCTCCCTATACTACTGTGGGGTTGGGTTTATCGGTATCGATGCCGTATTGAACAATCGCCTGTCGCACCACGGCAGCGTCGATTGTGCCCTGATCAGCGAGTGCCTTGAGGGCGGTGACGACAATGTAGTAGCGGTCTACCTCAAAAAACCGGCGCAGGTTTTTGCGCGTGTCAGAGCGGCCATAACCATCGGTGCCCAGCACATAGTAATCGCCGGGGATGAACTGGCGAATTTGATCCGCATAGTTGCGCATATAGTCGGTTGCGGCGATGACCGGGCCATTGCTGTCTTTCAATAACTGTGTGACATACGGCGTGCGCGCCGGTTGATCCGGGTGCAGGGTATTCCAGCGTTCGCAGTCCAGGCCTTCGCGGCGCAGCTCGTTGATACCGGGCGCGCTCCAAATATCGGCGGCGACTTTCCAGTCTGTTTTTAACAGCTCTGCAGCGGCGATGACTTCGCGAAAAATAGTGCCCGAGCCGATCAGTTGCACGCGGTTTTTGACCTTGCTTTTACTGCCTGCAAAGCGGTACATGCCTTTGATGATGCTCGCTTCCACCCCTTTTGGCATGGCGGGGTGGGGGTAGTTTTCGTTCATTGTGGTGATGTAGAAGAACACATTGTCCTGGTCCTGCACCATGCGTTTCATACCGTGGTGGATAATCACGGTGAGTTCGTAGGCAAAGCAGGGATCGTAGGCGATGCAGTTGGGGATTGTTGCCGCCTGTAGCAGGCTGTGGCCGTCCTGGTGTTGCAGGCCTTCACCGGCCAGGGTGGTGCGCCCCGCTGTGGCGCCGATCAGAAAGCCGCGTGCCTGCATATCACCGGCGGCCCAGGCGAGATCACCAATGCGCTGAAAGCCAAACATCGAGTAGTAAATATAAAACGGGATCATGTTGATGCCGTGTGTGCTGTAGGCACTCGCGGCGGCTATCCAGGATGACATGGCCCCCGCTTCGTTGATACCCTCTTCAAGAATCTGGCCGGTTTTGTCTTCCTTGTAAAACATAATCTGGTCTTTATCCTGTGGCTCGTATTTCTGGCCTTGCGAGGAGTAGATGCCGAGCTGTCGAAACATGCCTTCCATGCCAAAGGTGCGCGCTTCATCGGGCACAATGGGGACGATGTTTTTGCCGACATTTTTATCCCGGCACAGCAGGGTGAGGATGCGCACAAACGCCATCGTGGTGGAGCTCTCTTTGTCGCCGCTGGATTCCAGCAGGGCTTTGAAGGCTGAGAGTGGCGGGACTTGCAGCGGTGCAGCGAAGTTTTTGCGCTGGGGGAGTGAACCGCCGAGCGCCTCACGGCGCGCTTTCATATACTGAATTTCCGGGCTGTCCTGCGGCAGGGTCACGTACTCGGCATTTTCTACCTGAGCGTCGGTGACGGGCAGGTGAAAGCGGTCGCGCATGGCTTTTAGTGAGTGTACATCCATCTTCTTTTGCGAGTGGGTTTTGTTCTGCCCTTCGCCCGCTTCACCCATGCCGTAGCCCTTAACGGTTTTGGCGAGAATGACGGTCGGCTGGCCCCGGTGGTTGACGGCCTCGTGGTAGGCGGCGTACACCTTGTGAGGGTCGTGACCACCGCGGTTCAGGCGCCAGATATCATGGTCGGTAAGGGTGGCGACCATTTCCCGGGTTTTGGCGTATTTGCCGAAAAAATGCTCGCGGGTGTAGGCGCCGTCTTTGGCTTTGAAGTTCTGGTATTCGCCGTCGACGGTCTCGTTCATCAGTTTTTGCAACATGCCGTCTTTGTCTTTGGCCAGTAATGGGTCCCAGTAAGCTCCCCACACCACCTTTATCACGTTCCAGCCTGCACCGCGAAAAACCCCTTCCAGCTCCTGAATAATTTTGCCGTTGCCGCGCACCGGGCCATCGAGGCGTTGCAGGTTACAGTTGACGACGAAGACCAGATTGTCGAGGTTTTCGCGCCCGGCGAGTGAAATAGCGCCCAGCGATTCCGGCTCATCGGTTTCGCCGTCGCCGATAAAGGCCCATACCTTGCGGTTTTCAGTATTGGCCAGCCTGCGGTCGTGCAGGTATTTCATAAAGCGCGCCTGGTAGATCGCCATCAGCGGGCCTAGCCCCATCGATACCGTGGGAAATTGCCAAAAGTCCGGCATTAACCAGGGGTGTGGGTAAGAGGATAGGCCGCTGCCGTCGGCCTCCTGGCGAAATTTGTCGAGCTGTTCTTCGCTAAGCCGACCTTCGAGAAAGGCGCGGGCGTAGATACCGGGGGCAACATGGCCCTGAACAAACAGTAAATCACCGCCGTGATCGGTGGTGGGTGCATGAAAAAAATGGTTGAAGCCAACATCGTATAACGTTGCGGAGGAGGCGAAACTGGCGATATGCCCGCCCAGCTCTGAGCTGGCTTTATTGGCCCGCAGCACCATTGCCGTGGCGTTCCAGCGAATCAGTGAGCGAATGCGGTGTTCCAGTGCGTGGTCGCCGGGGCTACGCACTTCCCGGTGTGGCGGGATGGTATTGATATAAGACGTGTCTGCCCGGTAGGGGAGATTGGCCCCTGAGCGGCGCGATTTTTTAACCAGTTTTTCGAGTAAAAAATGTGCTCTTTCAACACCGTCGGTTTCGACAACCGCTTCCAGGGCGTCGAGCCATTCTTGTGTTTCCTGTGCATCAATATCGTTTTGGTCTGGCATTTTTATACCTTGATTTTCCGGGTGGACTTTACCGTTTACGGATCAGCTTTTAGCTTTCAGGTCGAGTTGCTACGGTTCACAACAGTACTGTAACTATAGCTGACTTTAATAATGGCTATGAAATTTGTCACTGCGCTTGGATTTGCGTCAAGTATTGCGCTAATGTTGACAGCCGTCGGGTTAATTTGTTCGGTTTGTGTGGCGCACACCGGGGTTATTGGCCTGTGTTACGGTCTGAAGGTGTGATACTACAAAATATCTTTTTTACGTAGGCTGTATTGTGCCACTGATATCCCATACCGATAGGCACCAAAAAAGTGTCGCCCGCTTCAAAGGCAAATGCCACGCCATCGGCGTTGGTAATACTGCCTTTGCCTTCGAGGATATGCATTAATTCGCTACGCGCAATCGTCGCGGGCATCCGCTGCATCGGTGTGCAATCCCAAACGCCCACTTCAAACTGTGCGGTGTTGTCTTTGAATAAAGACAGTAAGTGCATTTCTGGCACATCGCTAAGGTACTGTGATGCATCCTGCTGCCCAACAGCAGGCAGAGGGGCAGACAGGTCCACCCGTATCGGTTTTAAATCGATAGCGGTGGATTGCGTTTCTATACGGGGTGTATCAAAGATCACATAATATTTTCTAACATAGCCGGTCTGCCTCCAGGTGCAGGGTGTACCCTTGGGGAGAATAAACGCATCACCGGCAGAAAACGTTTCGACATGGCCCTGTTTATCGATAATATCGATAGAACCTTCCAGAACCAGCATAAATTCATTGACATCGTAAGGGGCAAATTTGTACTCGACGGCCGTGCAGTCCCAAACACCGGCGGATGTGCCATCGGCCCGGTTAAAGTATTCGTGACCCGATTGCACCGGGCTGTTGGAGATCAGAATATCCTGTGGAATTGTTTCCCATTCAGGCATACCGGTATCGGCTGGCCCATGGGGTTCAAATCGAATAACGGTTTGGTCGGTCATAGCGGGTTTCACAAAGTGGTTGGGGGTGATGGGTGCTCAATTCGCGTCAGTTATCTGCTCAGGGGTAGCCGCGTAGGGAGCGGGGGCGGTGGACGTATCGGCGATACCGGCGGGTATCTGCCATACAATCAGACTTAACAGCAATGCCTTAACAGTGATGTGCAAACGACTGAATATGGACATTAATCACTAACCGTAATTTCAATAACCACTATGAAACGGTGCAATCACATTCAAGTCAACAAAAACAGGTCAAAAAATTATTAAAGGACGGGCGACAGTGGTCGCTATAACCACAGTGCTTTCTTCTAACTGTTATATCAATACACGGCGACGCCAGCCGTCACTTATCACACCAGCCGTTTGTTTACTGACTTAGAGGCTAAACGCTATCGACAATGATGTAGTACACCGTTGGTGCTGTTTTATTGAGTGCGGAGTGGAAACAGTTGTTTATGAAAATCTTTAATAAACTGTATTCAAAACACGTTATTTTTGCTGTTTTTTTACTGGTTTGTCTGGCAGCGCTGCTGTTTCTGTACGATCGGCAAACTGCAACCACTGCAGATACACATTCAGACACCGCCGCAGTACAACCGGCTTATAGCGACACGGCGTCCAATGAGGCGGAGAGTCAAAAATACCTGCCCAATACATCCATGCTTGGTGGCCAGAGCCAGAACACGACGGGAAACCGGCAGCAGGCCACCCCCCGTTCATCTGCAACCACATCAACCGGCTCAGGTGGTGGATCGGCAACGGCAGGTCTTTTTACCGACGTGAGCCGTATTGATTGGTTGAGTGTCCGCCGTCAGGTGGGTGGCAATGGCGATATCAGCACACAGGATATACTCACTTTTTTAGGCCTGGGGGATGCGCATCAATTGGCCCTGGTCTCAAATAACCGGGATAAAAACGAAAACCAGCACATCCGCTACCGCCAGCTTTTTCAATCAATCCCGGTGTGGGGCGGGGAGCTGGTGGTTCACCGGAATCGCCAGGGGTTATTTACCCGCGCCAATGGCAATCTGCTCACCGGGTTGGATGGTATAAAACTCAGTGCAGCCCTGAGTAATCGGGAAGAGGGTTTGCCCGCACAGACAGCACTGCAAATAGCACAGGGCAGCCAACAGCACGAGAGTGGCTGGGCTATTCAGCACGAGCGCATTGAAACGGTTATCTACGCGGATTCAGAGCAGGTGGTTAAAGCCTATGTGGTGAGCTATTTCGCTGACAAAGCGGGTGGTTTTGCGGCGCGCCCGTTCTTTATTATTAACGCGTTAAATGGTGTCATCATTAAACAGTGGGAGGGCCTCGCGTTTGCCGACGCCACCGGCCCGGGGGGTAATCAGAAAACCGGACGATACGACTACGGCAGTGACTACTCCCCGATGGATGTCGGCCAGGAAGGCAACCAGTGCACAATGGAAAATGACAATGTGCGCACCATCAATCTGAATCACGGGACCGCCGGTGGCAGTATCCATACATTCACCTGCCCGGAAAATACCGCCAAGGAAATCAATGGCGCATTCTCACCACTGAACGATGCGCACTTCTTTGGCAAACTCACCTTCGATATGTTTAACGACTGGGTGGGTGTATCCCCTTTGTCGTTTCAGTTGGTGATGCGGGTGCATTACGGGACAAATTATGAAAATGCCTTCTGGAATGGCAGCGAGATGACATTTGGTGATGGTAATACCACCTTTTACCCATTGGTGGATGTCAACGTGTCGGCTCACGAAGTAGCGCACGGTTTTACTGAGCAAAACTCCAATTTGATTTACCGGGACCAATCGGGCGGGATTAATGAGGCATTCTCCGATATTGCCGGGGAAGCCGCCGAGTTTTACTGGAAAGGCAGTGCTGACTGGATGGTTGGGGCTGACATCACGCGCACACAGGGCGCACTGCGGTACTTTCAAGACCCCACCCAGGATGGGCAGTCGATCGGCCATGCCAGTGATTACTATGCCGGTATTGATGTCCATTACAGCAGCGGTGTCTACAATCGTGCGTTTTATCTACTGGCCAATACCGATGGCTGGGGGGTGCGCAGGTCCTTTGAAGTATTTGCTCATGCCAATAGGCATTATTGGGTGTCTGATACCACGTATAACACCGGCGCCTGTGGTGTACTGAACGCCGCCAATGACTTGCGCTATAACGTGGTACAAGTGGACAATGTGTTTAAAACAGTGGGTGTCGATTGCGGCTCGCTGCCGGTGGTTGACCAGGACGGTGATGGAATCCCCGATAGCTGGGAAATTCAATATGGCCTGGACCCGGATGACGCCAGTGATGCAACCGGTGATCCCGATAATGATGGCCTGGGCAACTACAACGAGTACCTGCAGAATACGCTGCCGAATAACCCCGATACGGATATCGATGGGTTGAACGATGGCGCTGAAGTTAACACGCATGGCACCAACCCCACCCAGGCCGACAGTGACAGCGATGGCTTGAATGATGGTGCTGAAATTAACACGCACACCACCAACCCGCTAAACGCCGACACAGATGCCGATGGTTTGAACGATGGTGCTGAAGTCAATACACACCAGACCAACCCACTGAATGCCGATACCGATAATGACGGCATGAGCGATGGATATGAGGTAGATTTTGGTTTTGATGCGATCGCCAACAATGGTGAGGGCGATCTCGATGCCGATCGGGATGGCCTGAGCAACCTGCAGGAATTCCAACGGGGTACACAGCCAAATAACAGTGATTCAGACAGCGATGGCCTGACGGATGGCGCGGAGGTAAATACCCACAACACCAACCCCGCCCAGGTCGATACCGATAGCGATGCTCTGAACGATGGCGATGAAGTCAATACGCACGCAACTAACCCCCTGTCAAATGATACCGACAGTGATGGTATGGCGGATGGTTGGGAAGTCACGTATCAACTCGACCCCTTACTCGATGACAGTGCTGGCGACCTGGACAGTGACGGCCTGAGCAATTTGCAGGAGTACCAGGATGGCTCTAACCCGCGCATACCGATAACCCGTGATACCGAGCCCAATAACAGCCTTGACCAGGCACAAAATATTGATGGCCTATTCAGCTTGAGTTTTTCGGAAAATATTGGTGATACCAACACCAATACCTCCACGCTGATCCCGCATGTCAGTATCTTAGGCAGTGGTGACGACACCTATGATTACTTTAGTTTTACTGTGGCTCAGGCGCCTTCACAAGCCATTTTTGATGTTGATAACGGTGCCGAGTTCGGCAACGGTGGCGACAGTGTCGATACCTATATACGGGTTTATGATGCGGCGGGCAACCTGGTTGCCAGTAATGACGATGCCTCGATCAACTACGGGCAGGGCGGCAGTGTCAGCCCACTTGATTCATTTTTACTGCACACGTTTACACAACCCGGCGTCTACCGGGTGAAGGTCAGCCGCTACCCGGATAGCCCTGTAACCCAAGGGGCGACATACGATCTGCATATTTCCAACCAACACAATGTTGTGATTGATCTCGATTCGGATACAGATGGCACCCCCGATTTAAATGATAACTGCCCCGATATTGCCAACCCCGATCAAATCGATAGCGATCTGGATGGTGCGGGCAATGCCTGTGATCTGGATGACGATAACGACGGCATGAGTGATGTCTGGGAAATAGAACACAACCTCGACCCGCTGAGTGCAGCCGATGCCAGTGTCGATAGCGACAACGATGGCTACTCCAACCGCGAAGAGTACCAAGGCAATTCTGATCCTAATGATAGCGAATCGGCACCGCTTGGTTTTTGCCAGCTCAATAGCGTGACAGAAATCCCGTTGGCAGAGTGTCAGGCACTGGTAGCGCTATACCGACAGGCCGATGGCGAGCACTGGGCGTCCAACGATAATTGGCTGGTCAGCGACACGCCATGTAGTTGGGATTTAGTGGCGTGTGAAGCGGGCCATGTCACCGGCCTGAATTTGTTTAATAACCAACTGAGCGGTGGCATTCCCACTGCCTTGCAAAACCTCAACCACCTGCGTTTACTCAATCTTGGGTCTAACCAGCTTAGCGGCGGTATTCCCACTGAGCTGGGGGCACTGGTCGATTTAACGGCGATCTACCTAGGCGCTAACCAATTGACGGGGGCGCTCCCCTACAGCCTGATGCGGCTTGAATCGCTTGAGACGCTGCATTTTCACAGCACATCTGTCTGCACACCCGATACGCCATTATTTTCCAATTGGCTCAACAGCATCGCCACCCAGAGAGGCACAGGCACGCTCTGCGCTATTGTCGACCAGGATAGTGATGGCCTGCCTGACGACTGGGAGCGTTATTTTGGTTTAAATCCCGCAGTTGACGACGCTACGGACGATGCCGACCTCGATCGGTTGAGTAACCTGCGCGAGTTACAACTGGGCACACTGGCCAATAACAGTGACTCCGATGCCGATGGCCTGCTGGATGCGGCGGAAGTGGATAGCCATTCGACAAACCCAATGGTGGCCGATACCGATGCGGATACGCTAAGCGATGGGGTTGAGGTCAACACCCATGCGACCAACCCACTGCTGGCCGATACCGATAGCGATGCAATGCCCGATGGTTGGGAAGTGTTGCACAGGCTCAATCCGCTGCTCGATGACAGTGCCGCAGACCCCGATAATGATGGCGTAAGCAATGTACAGGAATACCAGAATAGCGCCGATCCCAATATACGTTCTATTATCGAAGTTGAGCCAAACGACAGCCTGGAACAGGCGCAAGACATCGATGGCCTGTTTACGCGCAGTTATTCCGGCAATATCGGTGATCAAACCAGCAATACCTCCACCTCGATACCGCATGTCAGTATTGCCGGCACGGGGGATGGCAGTTATGACTACTTCAGTTTTAGTGTCGACAGCGTACCCTCCCGCAGTATCTTTGATATCGATAATGGTGCCGGTGGCAGTGGGCACATCAATACCTATTTACGGGTTTACGATACCGCTGGCAACCTGGTTGCCAGTAACGATGATGCCGCTATCAGCAACGGACAGGGGGGAAGCACGCACCTGTTTGATGCGTTTCTGGTGCACGATTTTTCTCAAACGGGGACTTACACCGTCAAAGTCAGTCGCTTTACCGATTCTGGCATCCGCTCGGGGGACAATTATGCTCTGCATATCTCCAACCAATCCAGCACAGTGGTCGACCCGGCTTTAGCCGATGCCACGCTGAGCGCACTGGCTATCGATGGCGTTACGCTCACCCCTGTTTTTGCCAGCGATGTATTGGCCTATTCTGCCAGTGTGCTCGCTTCTGTCAGCAGTGTGCAGCTAATCGCCACAGCCACCAACCCGGCTGCTGAGCGTAGTGTGCTTATCAATGATGTGGCATTGGCTGCGGGTGCGCCAGTCAATTTACAAGCTGGGCAAAACACCCTACAAGTGATTGTTACGGCTGTGAATGCGACCACCCGGCAGACCTATACCATCGGCATCAACCGCGCCCTGGTGCCTGCGGTCAGTATTGTCGGCACCACTATCGGCCCCACTAATCAGGCGCGTTATTCGGCCGGTGGCAGTTGTTCGTTTAACGGTGAGGCGGTACAGGTCGACATAGGTGGCATCGCCGCCTCTACTCACTGCACCAATGGTGCCTGGCTTGTCTCTGGTGTGAATCTCTCCGGCGTCCCCGATGGTGTGGTGCGCTTGCGTGCAGAACATGCCGATGGCCAGGCAATAGGGGTTGATCGGGTGACCGTCAGCGTCACCAAAGACACCGTCCCCCCGGTTGTTTTTCCACCGGCCGATATTGCCAGTGTAGAAGCGGCTGGCGCCACCACAGCCATTGATGATTTGGGCACGGCCAGCGCTGAGGACGCCAACGATGGCGCCATTGGCACCGTGACACCCAGTACCACCGGCCCATTTCCACTCGGCACGAGTGAGATAGTCTGGTCTGCCAGTGATGCACTGGGTAACACAGGTACAGCCACCCAGCGTATAACCGTAGTGGATACCCTTGCGCCGGTAGTGACCGCGCCAGCGGCTGTCACCCTGGAGGCCAGCGCGTTACAAACCACGCTAAACGCAGCGCAGCTAGGCGTGGCCAGTGCCATCGACCTGGTGGATGGTACAGTGACCGCGACACCTGCCATTGGTGAGACCTACCCCGTCGGTAGCGGCCTCGTCACCTGGTCTGCCACCGACAGTGCAGGCAATACAGGCACGGCCACGCAACAGATTGCGCTGGTCGATACCCTCGCCCCCGTTCTGGTCGTCGCCGATGATATTCGTTGGGAGGCCTCGGCGGATTTAAATGCGGTTCCATTGGGCATCACCACCGCCACTGATGCAGTTGAGGGTGGGTTAATCCCCCTGCCGAGCACCACCGGGCCATTCCCTCTCGGTGAGACGGTTGTGGTATGGCGTGTGACTGACAGCAGTGGCAACAGTGCCAGCGCTAACCAGATAGTGACCGTTGAGGATACACAACCGCCCTCGGTAAGCTTTGCGCAGAACCCGATTAACATCGATGCCAAAAGTGTACTGACACCGCTCAGTATGCAGGATATAGGCATGACGATGCGTGATGCTACATCGTTAACGATGGCGATGCGTGTCGATGGCAAACCATTGGCCAACGATCAAAGTGGGCAACCAGAGCCGTTCAGCCTGTTGTCTGGTTCACACACGCTGGTTTTGTCGGTGACTGATCGTGGCGGTAATACGGTCGATGAGCCATTGACCGTCAATATTACTCCCCGAGTGGATTTTGCTGTCGATCAGGTCGTTGGCAATGGCCGTCATTTTGATTTGCGGGCGAATCTGAGTGGCCCTGCTGTGACCTACCCGGTAAGCGTACCGTTCACCATCGACAACACCTCAACGACGATTGCACCCATCGATCACAATGCGGTAGATGGCACCATTACAATTACAGAGGGTTTAACTGGTTCAGTTCGTTTCACTGTTAACAACACCGCCGCTGATCGCAGCACCATCGAATTTTCTATGGGCACCCCCAGCAATGCCCGGCCAACCGGCACACCGACCCACAAAGTAACGGTTGTGGTTGAAAACGTACCGCCACGGATTAACCCGATAATAACCCAGGGCGGCACGCGTGTTTCGCAGCTTACCATCGGTGGTGGTGTGGTGCGTGTGGAGGCGAATGCCGACGATCCCAACGCGGGCCAAACGCTCAGCTACGACTGGTCGGCATCCAGCAGTGCGCTGATTTTTGCAGTGGATACCACCCAGCCCAGCCTCACGTTTGACCCCGCTGCCCTCAGTGCGGGGAATTACAATGTCAGCGTGCGCGTCAGTGATGGCGTGGCTACCACCACCGTTGTGCGGATGTTGCGGATTATCGCGGGTGATACGGCGGTTGCTGACGCCGATGGCGACGGCATTGCCGATAGTAATGATAACCCAGGCCTGCCGCCTGAAGTATTGCAGAGCAATATCGCCAGCGGCGGAAACCAGATAATGGTCGCCGAGAGCGGTATCGCGCTGCGTTTAGGTGATCTCGCGCTACAACAGGGTGCGGCGGCGGCGCTGATGTTTACCCAACTACCGACCGAGGCGCAAACGAATGTGGGTGACTTTAACACCGCCGCTGCACTGTTCGACTATGAAGCGGGCAACCTGCCGGAGGTGGGGGCATCAATTCGGCTTGTATTGCCGCTGGATGCGCCGACACCTGCGGGGGCGCGTCTGCGTAAATACGATGCTGTCAACGGTTGGCGTGCGTTTACCCTGGATGCCAACAACCGGCTGTTCACCGCCGTGAGTAGTGATCCGCAGGGTGTCTGCCCGGTGGTTAACGACGCCCAGTACCAGGAAATCCCCAGTACAGGTTTACTGCCCGTCGGGCATTGGTGTTTGCAGTTGCAAATACAGGACGGTGGCACCAACGATGCCGATGGGTTG
This sequence comes from Gammaproteobacteria bacterium, assembly GCA_965277715.1. Classification (GTDB taxonomy): domain Bacteria; phylum Pseudomonadota; class Gammaproteobacteria; order JBCCGL01; family JBCCGL01; genus JBCCGL01. Next base: position 1,971,181 of record OZ255836.1, on the reverse strand, counting down.
GCCAATGGCATCATTGTCGATCCTGTCACGGTACAGACAGCGATTACCTCCAACCTTACCGTGGCCACTTCAAGTGCGGGAACCGGTGTGAGTGTCGCGAGCCGGGGTGATAGCAACGTGGCCGTGCTGGTGTTCACCCTGGTGGCAGACTCCGGTAATCTGGTTATCGACGCATTGACGCTGCAAGCCGACGGCAGCGGTGATGATGCGGTCGAAGTGGCCAGTGTCAAACTCTATACCGATAACAACGCTGATGGCAGCGTACTCGGTGAAACATTGCTGGGGTCTGGCAAGTACAACAATGATAATGGCAGTTTACACTTGACCCTCAACGCACCCCATGCCATTGGCACGACGCCCAGCCAGTACATCATCACCTATGACTTTGCCGATTAGGGAATCAACATGAAACGCCTTATTCATCCGCTTATTGTTTTTGTTGGCTTTGCCTTGTTGTCCGCCTGTGGTGGTGGAGGTGGTGGCGGGGATGGCAGTAGTGACAATGCCAACACTGGCGATAACGACGCACAAACCGCATTAACGGGTACTTACTCGATGAGTATTACCGGTGTTACGGCGAGTAATACCAGCAATCAAGTCGATGCCAGCGTCAGTGGTTTGCCGATTGCCGGTGATGCTATTACTGGGCAGTGATATGTAGGCAGTGTAGCGTGTTATGAGGTTTCGCTTCTCGTGGTTTAAAGCACAAACACAGCACCAAAGCCCCACGAGCGAAGCCACCCACCCCAAGTCAATTTTTTCCACTCCCTGAGCCTTGTTCTCTTTAGAAATGACTCTATATTAGGGCATTTACTTTGCCCAATGCGTTTTGGGCAAAGCGCTGGCCAAGAATACAAGCCAGTTAAAACATCACTTTAGTGGAACTATCTGAATGGCAAAAAGCGATTACTACGAAGTATTGGGTGTGGGCAGGGATGTCGACGAGGCCGGTTTAAAAAAAGCCTATCGTCGGCTTGCCATGAAGCACCACCCAGACCGCAACCCCGATAATGCAGTGGCAGAGGAAAAATTTAAAGAGGCCAAGGAAGCCTTTGAAGTACTCGGCGATGCGCAAAAACGGGCGGCCTACGACCGCTTTGGCCATGCCGGAGTCGACAGGAGTGCTGGCGGCGGTGGCCAGGCCGGAGGCAATTTTAACGATATTTTTGGCGATGTTTTCGGGGACATCTTTGGCGGTGGCCGTGGTGGCGGTGGCCGTCAGGCGTATCGCGGTTCCGATTTGCAATACAACCTTGGCGTTACACTCGAAGACGCAGTCAATGGCACTACAGTTAAAGTAAAAATTCCCACACAGGTCAGTTGTGATCGCTGTGATGGCAGTGGCGCTCGTGCAGGTACTGCGTCGACTGCCTGTACCACCTGTAACGGCGTGGGCCAGGTGCGTATGCAACAAGGATTCTTTTCGGTTCAACAAACCTGCCCACGGTGTCAGGGCGCCGGACAGGTTATCAAAGACCCGTGTAATAAATGCCAAGGTCGTGGGCGTGTTGAAGAGAGTAAAACCCTGTCGGTTAAAATTCCCCCCGGCGTCGATACAGGTGATCGTATTCGCCTTTCCGGTGAGGGGGAAGCGGGAGAAAGAGGCGGGCCGACAGGTGATCTGTATGTACAGGTTAATGTTAAGCAACACGCAATTTTTGAGCGCGATGATGCCGATCTGCTGTGCCAGGTGCCTATTAATATTGTCAGTGCATCGCTGGGTGGTGAGTTGGAAGTGCCCACTCTGAGTGGGCGCGTGAAGCTTAAAATCCCACCTGGTACGCAGTCGGAGAAGGTGTTCCGCTTACGGGGTAAAGGTATTAAGCCGGTGCGCGGTGGTGCAGTTGGGGATTTGTTGTGCAAGGTGCGTGTGGAAACACCGGTGAATTTAACGACGGAACAAAAGAAACTGTTTGAACAACTTAAAGAGAGTTTTGATTGTAAAGAGGGGAATAAGCATAGCCCACAGGAGCGCTCCTGGCTGGATGGGGTTAAGCGGTTTTTTGAAAGTATGTAAAAGGCTACGTTGCCTGTTGGGCATACTTTAAAAAATACCCAATTTTAAGACTGAAAAAGAAGAGCGTGACTTTTGGGAAAGTAATGATTCGAGTGAATATCTAGATTTAAGTAGAGCTGAACGTGCAGTTTTACCTAACCTTAAACTTTCAACTAAAACTATTTCACTAAGGCTACCGCAAGGTTTGTTAGACAGTATTAAGGTAGAAGCCAATAAACGAGATATGCCTTATCAATCACTTATAAAAGCTTGGCTTGCAAAAGAGGTACAAGAAAACCGTCAGTACTAATCATTACGGCGAATCAAACGACTCCCTACGAATAGCCACCTTGTCGATAACCCGCTGTTTTTCACCCGCTGACATTATCGCCCAATCGATAATTTCATCGATGCTCCGATAACAACCACTACACAATTGCATCGTCTCATCCATGGCACAAATACCTCTGCAAGGAGAGGGTATGCCGACGTCTGTGCATGCTTTTTCCACGATTAAACAACGCACTTACGCGCCTGCAATAAGGCATTTCCCGCTTTGGAAACGGGGTCTCTTTTCAGTACACCACAAATAAACGCACTGGCATCGAGCAGTTTCTGCATCGATACCCCGGTTTCAATGCCCATACCATCCAGCATATAGACGACATCTTCCGTGGCAACATTGCCCGCAGCCCCCTTTGCATAAGGGCAACCACCCAACCCGGCGACAGCGGTGTCGACAATCGCTATGCCCCGTTGCAATGCGGTGAGAATATTGGCCAAAGCCTGCCCGTAGGTGTCATGGAAATGCACCGCGAGCTGACCGATAGCCACGCGTTCACTGACCACATCGATTAATTTTTCCACCCGGTTGGGCGTGCCCGTGCCGATGGTGTCACCCAGGGATATTTCATCGCAACCCATATCTATTAATTCAGCGGCAACATCGGCGACCTGTTCGGGGGATATGCACCCTTGACAGGGGCAATCGATCACGCAGGATATATAGCCACGAATGCGGATCGATTGGCTTTTGGCGTTGAGGCATACCGGGCGAAAACGTGCCAGGCTCTCTTGAATAGAACAGTTAATATTTTTGTATGAGAAGGTTTCTGAGGCGGCGGCAAAAACGGCAATTTCCCGTGCTGAAGATGCCAATGCATTGCGGTAGCCGCGTTCATTTGGGGTTAATACCGGGTAGCTGACACCGGGTTTTTGCTCAATGGCTTGCAGTACCTGGCCGCTGTTGGCCATTTGTGGCACCCATTTGGGTGAGACAAAACTGCCGACTTCGATTGCACTTAAACCACTCGCCGATAAGCGGTTGATCAGTTCGACGCGTTGCGCGACTGAAAGGGCTTGCGCTTCGTTCTGCAAACCATCACGCGGGCCAACTTCGACAATTTTAACGGTTGTGGGTAACACGGCGGTGTAATCGGTTAACTAAAGCCCGCTATGCGTGCCATCACAGAAAGGTTGTTTTTTTTATTCTTGCTACAAGCGCACCAGTAGTCATTTTTATGCGCCTCAACGGTCACATTATTCATGTATTTCCTCCGGGTCAATTTCAATCAGTGCCGCTTCAGCGGCAACGGTATCACCTTTTTGGCAATAAATTTGACTGACCACACCGTCGCGGGTGGCTGTTAATGTATGTTCCATTTTCATCGCCTCGACGATCAATAAGGGCTGCCCTTTTTTGATTGGCGCGCCGGGCGTTGCCAGGATAGCAACAATTTTCCCCGGCATGGGGGTGAGCAGGGTTGTATTTGCCTCAGCTTCACAGTCAGGGTTGACGGATAAATCGGGAAGGGTAACTTCGCCATGCCCTATTGAGGAAAATACAGCGAGCCGGTGCACATGATGAAGTATTTTTGCCGTGATTTTTTTACCCGCGATGCGCAACGATAGTCTTTCACCCCGGTACTGTAGGTCGTCAATCTGGGTGTTCTGGTTGTTTAATGTGATGCAATACGATGTGCTTTTTAGCGCGGTATCCTGGCTGACATGTATCCGGTATTGCCGGTTGTCGATACCCAATGTATGGGTTGATACCGCGTGGGTATTCATCCGCCAGTTATCATCGATACCCCACGGCCAGCTATGTTGATGCGGACTATCTACTTTATCGATAGACGCTGCACTGCCCGTGTGTAGGTATAGGGCAGCGATAATGAGTAGCGTTTCCCGTGTTTGCGCCGATCGGTTTAACAGGGCATCTGTGTGCTGGTCGATAAACCCGGTGTCGTAATGCCCGTGTTTAAAGTCCTCGTGCATGACAATACGGGTGAGAAAGTCGATATTGTTTTTTATACCGAGTAGATGGGTTTGTAACAAGGCCCCGGCGAGCTTGCGTGCTGCCGTATGCCGGTCTTGTGCGTGCACAATCAGTTTGGCGAGCATAGGGTCGTAGTGAATGCCGATGGTCGCGCCCGTCTCAATACCGCTGTCGATACGCAAATCTTCTGCTATATGGGGAAATGCCAGGTGTTCGAGTGTGCCTGTTGCGGGTAAAAAACCTTTTTCGGTGTCCTCTGCGTAAACACGGGCTTCCATCGCGTGGCCCGAGACGTGAATATCGGCCTGGCCGAGCGGGAGTGGCTGACCGTCGGCGACGCGCAATTGCCATTCCACCAGGTCGATGCCGGTAATCATTTCGCTAACCGGGTGTTCGACTTGCAGGCGGGTGTTCATTTCCATGAAATAACACTGGCCGTTTCGATCACAGATAAATTCGATAGTACCTGCGCCACGGTAGTTAATCGCCTGGGCGGCACGCACGGCGCTGGCGTGTAAATCACGTCGTTGTTGTTCGTGCAAATGCGGGGCAGGGGCCTCTTCGATTACTTTCTGGTAGCGGCGTTGAATCGAGCAGTCGCGGTCGTACAGGTGCACGACATTGCCGTGGTTATCAGCAAATACCTGTACTTCGATATGGCGGGGCCGCTGTAGGTATTTCTCGATGATGACTTTGTCGTCGGCAAACGCGGCCAGTGCCTCGCGTTTTGCCGAGGCGAGCTGGCGGTTAAACGCATCAGCGGTTTGTACGATGCGCATCCCCTTGCCACCACCGCCAGCCGAGGCTTTGATCAATACCGGGTAACCGCACTGGTCGGCCGCGTCACGCAGGGTACTGTCATCCTGGTTATCTCCGTGGTAACCGGGGAGTAGCGCAACGCCCGCCTCCTGCATGATTTTCTTCGCGGTGCTCTTGGAACCCATCGATTCAATCGCATCAATATCCGGCCCGATAAAAGTGAAATTGTTGGCATGGCAGGCTTTGGCCAGTGCTGTGTTTTCTGATAGAAAGCCATAGCCGGGGTGAATTGCATCGGCACCCGATGCCTGTGCCGCCGCGATGATTTTTGCTATATCCAGGTAACTTTCGACGGCGGGCGATGCGCCAATATGGATGGATTGCCCCGCCTGTTGGGCGTGTGGGAGGTATCGGTCGGCGTCTGAAAACACGGCGACTGTCTCGATGCCCATACGGTGCGCGGTGCGCATAATGCGGCAGGCAATTTCCCCCCGGTTGGCTATTAACAGGCGTTTAAACATTGGGCTTGACCAGCGACCAGTTGGCGGGGCGTTTTTGCAAAAAGGCATCGATGCCCTCACGCCCTTCGTCTGAAACGCGAATACCGGCGATTAGCTGCGCCGATTCATCGATTAGAGACTCATCCAATACGCTGTGGTGCAGGGCACTGATAAAGTGCTTGGCCGCCTGTTGTGCCTGCGGGGCGCCTTTGTGCAGGTTTTCACAGCACGCCTGTACTGCCGCATCCAATTGCGCTTCATCGTCCACAATCTGGTGCAGCAGGCCGAGGCGCAATGCATCACGGGTGTCGAAACGCTCGGCGGTCAGTGTCAGTTTTTGTGTGGCGCGTGCACCGATTGCCGCTACCAGGTAGGGTGAAATAACCGCTGGCACTAACCCTAAGCTGACTTCAGATAGGCAGAACAACGCGTTTTCGCTGGCGATAGCGATGTCACAACAGGCGACCAGGCCAACGCCACCACCAAACGCAGCGCCTTGCAGTCGGGCTATTGTCGGCTTGGGGCTTTGCTTAAGCGTGCGCATTAACGCGGCGAGCGTTTGTGCATCGCGTAGATTATCTTCCCGGCTATAGTGTGCTGTGCGTTTCATCCACTCCAGATCGGCGCCTGCACAAAAGCTTTTACCCTTGGCCTGCAATACGATACTGCGCACCTGGCGGTTGCGATTAAACGCTTCAATGGCGCGGGTTAAGGCGGCAATCAATTGCTCGTCGAGGGCATTGTGGCGTGCGGGTTTGTTCAGGGTTATACGCCCAACACCGTCGTTTGAAACCGCTGTGATAAGGTGGTTATTCATTACATTCTAAACAGACCAAACCGGGTGTCCTCAAGCGGCGCATTGAGTGCAGCGGCAAGGCCCAGGCCAAGCACCCGACGGGTATCGACGGGGTCGATAATGCCATCGTCCCAGAGTCTGGCACTGGCGTAGTAGGGGTGGCCCTGGTGTTCGTATTGTGCGCGAATAGCCTGTTTGAACTGTTGTTCCTGGTCGTCATCCGGGGGGAGGCCCTGAGCGGCGAGTGCATCCCGGTTGATTTGTGATAATACGTTTGCCGCTTGTTTCCCCCCCATGACTGAAATGCGCGCATTGGGCCACATCCATAAAAAACGCGGGCTGTAGGCCCGGCCACACATGCCGTAGTTACCCGCGCCAAAGCTGCCGCCAATGATAAGTGTCAGTTTGGGCACACGTGCGGTGGCCACGGCGGTCACCATTTTGGCGCCATGCTTGGCAATGCCCCCGGCCTCGTATTTTTGCCCGACCATAAAGCCGGTGATATTTTGTAGGAATATCAGGGGTATTTTTCGCTGCGCGCACAGTTGAATAAAATGCGCACCTTTTTGTGCCGACTCGGAAAATAAAATACCGTTATTGGCGACGATCCCCACAGGATAGCCGTACAAACGCGCAAAGCCGCACACCAGTGTGGTGCCATACAGGGCTTTAAATTCATCAAATTCGCTGGCATCAAATACGCGGGCGATAATTTCCCGCACATCGAAGGTTTTTTTCGTGTCGCAGGGGATAACACCGTATAGCTCATCGCCGGGGTACAGTGGCCCGGTACTGGCGCTTATATCGATTTGCGCGGCGGGTGGCCGGTTGAAATTGGCCACTACCCCACGGGCAATCTGCAGCGCGTGTGCGTCGCTATGGGCGCAATGGTCGGTAACCCCCGATATTTTTGAGTGCACATCGGCACCGCCCAGGTCTTCGGCGCTGACTTGCTCACCCGTTGCCGCTTTCACCAGCGGCGGGCCAGCGAGGAAAATAGTGCCCTGGTTTTTGACGATAATCGACTCATCACACATCGCCGGTACGTAGGCGCCGCCCGCTGTGCAGGAACCCATGACCACGGCGAGCTGGGGAATGTTTTTTGCCGAGAGGTTGGCCTGGTTGTAAAAGATGCGCCCGAAGTGATCGCGGTCGGGAAATACCTCGTCCTGCCGGGGTAAAAATGCGCCGCCGGAGTCGACCAGGTAAATACAGGGCAGGTGGTTTTGCTCGGCAATTTCCTGGGCGCGCAGGTGTTTTTTAACCGTCATTGGGTAATAAGTGCCGCCCTTGATGGTCGCATCGTTGGCGACGATAACGCAGGCGGTGCCATTAACCCGGCCAATGCCCGTGATAATCCCGGCGGCGGCGATATTGTCGTCGTACATGCCCCAGGCGGCGAACTGTGAAAATTCGAGAAACGCGCTGCCGCTGTCGATGAGTTGTTCAATGCGCTCCCGCACTAATAACTTACCGCGTGCCGTGTGCTTCTCACGCGCCCGCAGGCTGCCACCGATGGCAATTTCGCCGGTTTTGCGGCGTAAGTCGTCAACCAATACCCGCATCGCCCGGGCATTTTGTTGGAATGATTCGCCGGTGGTTTGGATCGCGGTATGCAAAACGCAGGGCATTGGTTTAACTTGCCTCGCTGTACATGGGGCGGTGTTCAAAAATGCGCAGCCAACCTCTGACGATGCGGTAAATAAACCACAGGGAGGCCACTGCTATGATGAGGTAACCGATTAATAAAAAGATCGTAAAATAGCCGATAACCAACCACAGCAGATAGAACCAAAAGGTATTGATTTGCCAGCGAAAGTGGGATTCGGCGAGGGTGCCTGCCATATCGGCCCGCTTGACGTAATTGATGATCAACGCGATAAACACAGTAAAACCAAAGAACAGGCTCGCCGATTGCAATGCATAGACAATAATGACCAGGCTGCGCGGGGTGTTGGCGCCCTTATGCGGTGGTGGTGTGCCACTTTTAAGGTGGCTTAAATCGGGTATATCCTGTTGCATAGTGTTTGCCTACCAACCGCCGGTGCTGAGCCATTTATCGAGTTGGTCGATACGGTCATTACCCCAAAAAAGCTGACCGTCAATGATACAGCACGGCGTACCAAAAATGCCTTTGTCGACGGCGGCATCGACTGCATTTTTTAACTGTGCTTTGACTTCAGGTTGTTGTAATGCCTGTGACAAGGCTGTTTTGTCAATGCCGTTATTGGCGGCGATGGTCAGGACATTATCGGTTTCTGAAAGGTTGATATTGTCGACAAAATAGGCGCGAAACAGGGCGTGAATCAATGCAACAGCCTGTTGCTTATCGGTATTGCCCACCCAGTACACGGCGCGTGCTGCATTGACGGTGGCTATGGGGCAGGGCTCAGGCAGACGGTATTCGATCGCGTGCTCGCGGGCGCAACGTTCCAGATCAAGCAGGGCGTAATCACCGATCATGGGCGTTTCCAATAGGGGTTGCTGCCCTGATATTTTGAAAATAGCGCCGAGCAAAATAGGGTGCCAATTGAGGGTGCGCCCGTGTTTTTCAGCGATGGATTCTATCCGGCGGCTGGCCAGGTAGGCGTAGGGGGAGGAGAAGTCGAAGTAGAATTCAATGGTTGCAGACATAATGTAGTACCAGTTATGTTGTCAGTGTCGATCCACACAGCGAGCGGCTGATAACCAGCCGTTGAATTTCACTGGTGCCTTCGTAAATTTGCGCCACGCGCACATCACGGTAGATTTTCTCTACGGGAAAGTCGTTTAAGTAGCCGTAGCCACCGTGGATTTGAATCGCCTGCGAGCAGACTTTTTCGGCCATTTCCGAGGCGAACAGTTTGGCCATTGACGATTCGGTCAAGCAGGGTAGCCGGGCATCCCGCAGCGCGGCGGCGCGGTGGGTCAGCAGGCGCGCCGCATCGATTTGCGTTGCCATATCGGCGAGTTTGTGGGCGATGCTCTGCTGCGCGAAAATCGGTTTGCCAAAGGCGCTGCGCTGTTGGGCGTAATCAATCGCTGCGCGCATCGCCGCACGCGCCATGCCAACCGATTGTGAGGCGATGCCAATACGGCCACCTTCAAGATTCGCCAGGGCAATTTTATAGCCCTGACCTTCGTCGCCAAGGCGTTGTGTGGCGGCAACGCGGCACTGGTCAAAGACTATCTGCGCCGTATCTGAGGCGTGTTGGCCGAGCTTTCGCTCAAGCGTGGCTACCTGATAGCCGGGGGTGTCGGTGGGCACAATAAAAGCGCTGATACCGCGCTTGCCCGCGCTCGCATCGGTTACCGCAAAAACGATGCAGATGTCGGCCTGGCTACCGGAGGTAACAAACTGTTTGCTGCCAGTGAGTCGATAGTATTCACCGTCGCGCTGCGCACGGGTGTTAATATTGGCGGCATCGGAGCCGGTGTGCGGCTCGGTCAGGGCAAAGGCGCCGAGTTTCCCGCCCCGCGCCATCGGTTTTAAATAGCGCTGTTTTTGCGCCTCGCTGCCAAACCGCAGTATCGGCAGACACCCCACTGAGTTGTGCACACTCATTATGGTGGAGCAGGCGCCGTCGGCGGCGGCAATTTCCTCCAGCGCCAGCGAGTAGGCGATATTGTCGCAATTGACGCCACCGTATTGTTCCGGGACTAACATACCGAGCAGTCCCAGCTCCCCCATTTGCCGGATGGCCTGCGCGGGGAAGGTGCTGTCTCTATCCCATTTGGCGGCATAGGGGGCGATTTCCTTTTGCGCAAAGCGCTGCGCCATATCGCGGATCATCAGTTGTTCGTCTGTATAGCGCATTGTTATTTTCGGTTAAGGCGTGGTGGCCTATAGCTTTTCCAGCGCGATGGCCGTGGCCTCACCGCCGCCGATACACAAAGAGGCGATGCCACGTGGCTTATCGTACTGATGCAGTGCATGGATTAAGCTTGCCATAATACGCGCACCAGAGGCGCCAATCGGGTGGCCGAGTGCACAGGCGCCCCCGTGTACATTCACTTGCGGGTGAGGCAAATTCAGCGTTTGCATCGTCGCCATCGTAACCACGGCAAATGCCTCGTTAATTTCGTACAGGTCAATATCGTTAGGCGTGCTACCGATTTTTTCCAGCAGACCTTTTATCGCATAGATAGGGGCCGTGGTAAACCAGCCTGGTTCATGCGCGTAGGTGTGGTGACCTAAAACGCGTACCAGCGGGGTTAAGTGATGGCGCTCGGCTTTGGACTCGCGCATCATCACCAGTGCGGCGGCACCGTCAGAAATCGAGCTGGAATTGGCGGCAGTCACTGTGCCATCCGGCGCAAAAGCGGGTTTTAGATGAGGAATTTTTTCCAGGTTGGCTTTGTGTGGCTGTTCATCCTGATCGACGGTGATATCGCCTTTGCGTGTGCTAAATGTCAGCGCTTCAATTTCGTTATTAAACCAGCCCGCATCAATGGCGGTGCGCGCCCGTTGCAGCGATTCGATGGCAAAGGCATCCTGTGCCTCGCGGCTAAAGCCGTAGTGGGCGGCTGTCTGCTCGGCAAAGCTGCCCATCAAATGCCCTGTTTGGTAGGCATCTTCAAGGCCATCTAGAAACATATGGTCGAGCATTTTTGCATGCCCCATACGCAGGCCAGCGCGTGCCTTGGGCAGTAAATACGGTGCGTTGCTCATACTTTCCATGCCGCCGGCAACGATGATGTCGGCGCTTCCTGCGCACAGTGCATCGTGTGCAAACATCGCCGCTTTCATCCCTGAACCGCACATTTTATTCACGGTAGTGCAGCCGCTGGACTTTGGCACACCGGCACCGAGCGATGCCTGGCGGGCGGGTGCCTGTCCCTGACCGGCGGGCAGCACGCAGCCCATAATAACCTCTGTCACATCGCTGGCATCGATACCGGCGCGGGCGATTGCGCCACGAATGGCGCAGGCGCCCAAATCGGCGGCGCGCACATTAGACAGCGCGCCTTGAAACCCGCCCATAGGGGTACGGGCTGCGCTGACGATGACAATGGGATCATGGTTCACGGGATTAAGTATTCCTGATAAATATTTGAATAAAATAGTTAAATAGGGTGACTAAACCGTGTCGGCAAACAATTCCCGGCCAATCAACATACGGCGGATTTCGCTGGTGCCAGCCCCTATTTCATACAGTTTGGCATCGCGTAGCAAACGGCCTACAGGGTAATCGTTGGTGTAGCCGTTACCCCCCAGCGACTGGATTGCCTCAAGTGCCATCCAAGTGGCTTTTTCAGCCGTGTAGAGAATCGCACCAGCGGCGTCTTTACGTGTGGTGTGGCCACGGTCAGCCGCCTTGGCCACGGCGTATACATACGCCTTGCTGGCGTTCATGGTGGTATACATATCGGCGATTTTTCCCTGCATCAACTCGAAAGTACCGATGGCCTGGCCAAACTGGCTGCGCTGGTGAATATACGGTAACACCGCATCCATACAGCTATCCATGATACCAAGCGGGCCGCCGGAAAGCACAATGCGCTCGTAATCGAGGCCACTCATCAGCACCTTAACCCCGCTGCCCGGGTTTCCCAGCAGGTTCTCTTCGGGGACATCGCAGTCTTTAAAAATAAGCTCGCAGGTGTTGGAACCGCGCATACCGAGCTTGTCGAGCTTTTGCGCAGTGGAAAAACCGGCAAAGCCTTTCTCCACAATAAATGCGCTGATACCGTGTGGGCCAGCCTCCGCATCGGTTTTGGCGTAAACCACTAATACATCGGCATCCGGGCCGTTGGTGATCCACATTTTATTGCCATTGAGGCGATAGTGATCACCGTGTTTGTCGGCGCGCAACCGCATACTGACCACATCTGAGCCAGAGCCGGGCTCGCTCATCGCCAAGGCACCAATATGTTCGCCACTGATTAATTTTGGCAGGTAATGTCTCTTCTGCGCCGGATTGCCATTGCGGTGAATTTGATTGACACAGAGGTTTGAGTGCGCCCCGTAAGATAAACCCACCGATGCAGATGCACGGCTGATCATCTGCATGGCCAGTGTGTGTTCGAGATACCCCATACCAGCACCGCCGTATTCCTCGCTGGCGGTAATACCGAGCAGGCCCATATCGCCCAGCGCTTTCCACAAGGCGAGTGGAAATGCATTGTTGCGGTCTATATCGGCGGCCAGCGGGGCGATTTCGTTCTCGGCGAAGTGGTGTACAGATTCCAGGAGTAGGTCGGCGTTTTCGCCGAGATGGAAATCCAGGGTGGGGTAACCGCTCAACATGGTGGTGTTCCTGTTGCGTTGTATTTGGCGTGATGTTAATTGACGTTTACGTAAACGTCAATTTTATGAAGGGTGTTTTTATGGCGTTTAAAATATCAGGGATAAAGCCTTATAAACCACTATTAACGCAACTGCCCAAAGAATAGAATAAAACCATTGGGGGACAATACGAATAATGGCGTTGATGAATTGTACACATCATAATACAAGGGCCAAACCGGCTTTTCCGCAGTAGAGCAGTCCTGAATCCGACAGACTCCTGGCGGGAGAAAATTAAATGAAGAAGCATAAATACCTATGAAAATTACCGGGTTAAACATTTACCAGGTTGATCTTCCTCTAAAGGAAGGGTCATACAGTTGGTCGACACAATCTTTTTCCGCTTTCGACAGCACGGTCGTGGTGATTGAAACCGACCAGGGGATAACAGGGGTTGGCGAAACCTGCCCGCTTGGGCCATCTTATTTACCCGCCTATGCCGAGGGCGCCCGCACGGGGATCAAACAACTGACTCCCGGCCTGATTGGCCAAAACCCACTCGATATCCTCAAGCTCAACCACCACATGGATGATTTATTAAAAGGCCACCCTTATGCCAAATCGGCGATTGATATGGCCTGTTGGGATATTCTCGGCAAGGCCACCGGCCAACCTGTGTACCGGTTATTGGGTGGTTTGCTACAGGAAAAAATCAAGCTGTTTAAAGTCGTCACGCGCCAGGATGCGACTGTGATGGCACAAAAAATCAACGACTACCAGGATCAGGGGTTCAAACAATTTCAAATGAAAGTGGGTGCCAATGCCAATGATGATATCGAGCGTATTCATCAGGTGGCTGCAAACCTCCGCCCCGGTAATATCCTCGCGGCGGACGCCAACACCGGCTGGCAACAACACGAGGCGATCAGGGTGGTCAAGGCTGTTCGCGATGTCGATGTCTATATAGAACAGCCCTGTACCTCTTATGAGGAATGCCTGGCCGTTCGACAGCACACTGACCACCCGATTATCCTTGATGAATGCATGGATAGCCTCGAAATGCTGATTCGCGGTTATCAGGATCGGGCGATGGATCTGGTTAACTTAAAGATAAACCGGGTAGGTGGTATTACGCGTGCCAGGCAGTTCAGAGACCTCTGTGTGTCACTGGGCATTGTGATGACTATTGAGGATTCCTGGGGAGGGGAAATTGCCACGGCGGCAATTGCGCATTTGGCGCATTCAACACCGGACAGCTTTCATTTTCAATCATCGGCGTTTCACGAATACCACAGCGTGGCGATTGCCTCGGGTGGCCCCACCATTGAAGAGGGGAAAATGTTTATGAGTGATAGACCGGGGCTTGGCGTAGAACCCGATTACAGTGTGCTTGGCGAGGCTGTATTTTCAGGGTAGAAACACAATCGTCAGGCTACCTTGGTAATCAGTATCAGGTAGGCGGTGTACTAGTTTACCAACTGTTTCTATGCAAACACTTATGGCAAATGCATTTAATCTGGAGTAGATTAACTGTCGAAGAGCGATACCCTTATCACATCACACCACTATGGAAAGTAAGCAACGACAATGCCCACCATGAATAACACCTCCCTTGATTTACTGAATAATGTATTCGGCTACCCTGCGTTTCGCGAGCCACAGGAAGCCGTTATCGATTTGCTGGTTGAGGGAGGGGATGCGCTGGTATTGATGCCGACGGGCGGCGGTAAATCGCTGTGTTATCAAATTCCCGCTTTATTGCGCCAGGGTGTTGGGGTGGTTATCTCCCCGCTTATCGCCTTGATGCAGGATCAGGTTGCCGCCCTCCAGCAACTGGACCTGAACGCCGCCTTTCTTAACTCGACGCTGGATGCCGTCAGTGTGCGCGATATTGAAGCCCGGCTGGCGGCAGGTGACCTGGATTTGCTTTATTTGGCGCCAGAGCGGCTCAATCAGACCTATACACTGAATTTGCTGTCACGTTGCCCTATCGCTTTGTTTGCTATCGATGAAGCGCACTGCGTATCGCAATGGGGGCACGATTTTCGTGCGGACTATTTGCAGCTAAACATCCTGGCCGAACAGTTCCCCTCGGTGCCTCGTATCGCTCTGACCGCGACGGCGGATGCGCGCACGCGCAAAGAAATTATCGAACGACTCGCACTGAATAACGCGCAGGTTTTTGTGCGCAGTTTTGATCGGCCGAATATCCAGTACCGCATCACTGAAAAGCAAAACGTAAAAACGCAGTTATTGCACTTTTTGCACAATAACCACCGCAATGATGCGGGCATTGTCTATTGTTTGAGTCGCTCGAAAGTGGATTCCACGGCGGCCTGGTTAAGTGCCAAAGGCTACAATGCACTGCCCTACCATGCGGGTATGAGCACCGGGGATCGTGCACTGCACCAGAGGCGCTTTCTCAATGAAGAGGGTGTCATTATCGTTGCCACCATTGCCTTTGGTATGGGGATCGACAAGCCAGACGTGCGTTTTGTTGCGCATTTGGATTTACCCAAAAGCATCGAAGCGTACTACCAGGAAACCGGGCGTGGCGGGCGCGATGGCGAACCGGCGACCGCGTGGATGGTGTATGGCTTACAGGATGTAATCAAACTGCGACAAATGCTCGATAACTCAGAGGCGGACGATGAGCATAAACGTGTCGAGCGGCATAAGCTGGAGGCTATGCTGGGTTTTTGCGAAGTCACCACCTGCCGTCGGCAGGTTTTGTTGAATTATTTTGGTGAAACGCGTGAACAAGCGTGTGGTAACTGTGATGCCTGTCTGAATCCGGCTGAAACCTGGGATGCGACTGAGGCGGTGCGCAAGGCCTTGTCGTGTGTGTACAGAAGCGGTCAGCGTTTTGGTGTGAGTCATCTTGTCGATGTGTTGCTTGGCAGGGACACGGCCAAAATTCGACAACACGGCCATGAACGCATCAGCACCTGGGGCATCGGTAAGGAGCTAGATGCCCAGCAATGGCGTTCGGTTTTTCGGCAATTGGTCGCGCACGGTCATTTGCATGTCAATGCCGAAGCATTTGGTGCATTGCAGTTGACTGAGATATGTCGCTCCATTTTGCGGGGTGAACAAAATGTCGCTTTGCGCAGAGAGCATAAACAAAAACCTGGGCAGAAGCTTCGCAGGAAAGAACATGCGCCAGTCGGTTCAGCGCTATGGGAGGCCTTGCGTGAATGCCGCCGCCAATTGGCAACAGTCAATAATGTGCCGCCCTATGCCATATTTCACGATGCAACGTTAATGGAGATGATGCAACGTATGCCTCAATCGGAACAGGCGCTATTAGCGATTAGTGGTGTCGGTGGGAAGAAGTTGGAACGTTTCGGGGCTGATTTTTTGCGTGTTATTCAACAGCATTCGGTCGATGTTACATCAGGCGGTGGCGGTGTTAGTGATACGCAACAAACATCAGTGGCGATGCTGAAATCCGGCCTGGATGTGGTTCAGGTTGCACGTGAACGGGAGCTGACCGAAGACACCATCTACCGCCACGCGAGCCAGGCGATTGAAACAGGTGAGCTGGCTATTGGTGAGGCGCTGTCTTTTTCAAATACCGATATAGAAACGATTCAGGATGCGCTGATTGAGCTTGATGCTGTGGATGCGTCGAAGGCACTCAAGCCGGTCTATACGCTACTGGATGGGCAGTATACCTATGGCGAGTTGCGTTGTGTTCGGGCGGATATGTTGTTTCATGGTGATTAGTCAGTGCCTGCACGAAATAACTTCCGCTCTTATTGTTATTTCAACCTAAATTCCGCAGTTGAATCTACTGCGAGCAGCTAATGCACAGAATCTAAAGCGCTTTAACCAGCATTTCAGCTTCACCTGTAGAATCACGACAGGATGGCTAAAATGCGGGTAAAAACACTTCATCTTCAGCCCCTTAGACGCCCTCGCTACGATTCAACTGCGGAATTTAGGTTCAATGGTGTGTCATTTTTTAATAACGCACTCAAGTCAACTCAGTCAGTTAAGGTAAATCAATCCATTTACGAACGCCGGCATTTATTTCGTGCGCGTTCCTTAGTGAGAAAACCGGGTAAGGACCGCATTTATCCGCGTTTCTATTTTTTGTGTAATACCTTCACAACCTGGGTGCACCATAATCACTTTTGGTAAGCAGCTTAAGACGCTGTTAGCCAGTTCGATAACGCGTTTTACAACGATGGATGGGGTTAACCCGGCTTCTTTGGCAAATTTTTTAAAGTGCCGGGGGAATACCCATTCGAACGCGTAAGTACCGCCTATTTTCATCGCCATATTGGCACTGAGACCAGGGTAATAAACGGTGCAGAGCAGGTCGTAAAACGGTGCAAGCCTGATTTCTCCAGTTCTGCTGTAGAGCAGTGAAAAATTTTTGCCATGTGCATCGTTATTGCCAATTAAGTAGTTGAAGATAACCCCATCCAACAGACGCTGAAGATCAATGACAGGTGCTGATGAAACAGCGCGCAGTAAGGAAAAGCACTGCATTAATGAAGGGCCGCCTTCCCGTTGATATTTCATCGTTGAGGTGATGTTCATCGCCTGGCAAAAATCTTCCTGGTGTAAGCGTTTGATATGATCATTTGAATCGCTATATCGGTCATACCGCTCGATCAGCAAATAATCGATACCCCCTGTCGTTTCTATAGCGACATTGGCTACATGTAAGCCAGCCGATTTAGCCAGTTGCATACAGGTGAATTCGTTAAGTACCGCATTATCAAAATGCTCAATCTGGGGCTTTAGTATATGTGTGCTGGGTGCGCCGTTGAGTGGCATAGCGATATGCCCATTATCGATATGTATTGCCAGTTTGTCTTGTGCACCGGCGAGTGAAAGGCGTATTTCATCCTCCCCGGCCATTAGTGGGCGGCTTGGCAGGGTCTGCAAAACCCCGATAATTTCGCTGTCTGAAAGTGATCTGTATCCTTGGTTTGTCTCAGCTATTACTTCTCCTGTCTGGATAAAAGTGACTGCTCCGGCGCACTCACCCCCTATTTCGGCCAGCATGGCAAAATCATTGCGCGCACTGATACCAAGGTTTTTTGCAATCAGTTCACGTTTGTTTTCCTCGGGCAAAATACCGGCAAAAAAACCGTGGCACTCATCACGTGTAAACGGTTTATCGCGCAATGGCAATGAATAAGACAGTGCAATAGCGTGGGGGTTGGCGAGCCAGGTTTTGTTATAACTAAAAACCATATGGCCATTGTCATCCTGAATTAGTTGGCCGGTAAGGTGTTGCAGAAGGTAGACATCCAGCACCCTCATCGTTGCTATTCCGCACTACCTATAGGTGGAATAAGGTCAATTTGAATGCCCAGTGTTTGCAGAACAGCAACCACTTTACCTATCTGACAGGTGGGTTTACCTCTTTCCAGGTCACCAATGAAACGCAGGCCAGTATTTGAAGTAAGTGCCAACTCCTTCTGTGTCACACCCATTTTTCTGCGCGTATTGCGCACAAACAGCCCTATTTGTGCGGGTGTTATTTTATTAGGAGTCCGCATAATATGCCCGATCGGTAAGATTTTGACTGGCTTTAAGGGGAAATGGAGTAATTGTTCCCGATCAGGAATGTTAGTGTGGTAAAACGCATTAATCAATTGAAATATTCCCTTTCGGTAAGGAACGTGCACGAAATAAGTTCCGGGATTCGTAAATGCACTGATTTAACTTATAAATGTTAAATTGCGAAATGGCCTCCACAATCCTATGAAAAAGGTTTAGCACTATGGAGCGAAGGGAGCAAACACAATGGACAGGCAAACACACACACTGCGTGACAATCTGGCTTTTATGATAAATTTGGCGCGCCCGGAGAGATTCGAACTCCCGACCACCTGGTTCGAAGCCAGGTACTCTATCCAGCTGAGCTACGGGCGCGCTGTCGATTGCTACGGCGTAACTATAAATCAAATTAAGGGATTAATTCAGCTTTTGTTTTGATTGAGCGTAAACTGATGAGCACACAAACCCACGGCCCGTTAGCGGGTTTAACCGTCGTTGATTTCTCTACACTGCTGCCTGGGCCCTATGCCAGTATGTTGTTGGCCAATATGGGCGCTGAAATTATCAAAATAGAATCGCCAACGCGCCCGGATCTAATCAAGTCACTGCCCCCCTTCGTAGCGGGCCACTCGGTGGCTGACCTGCAACTCAACCGCAATAAATACTCGGTGGTCGTCGACCTCAAATCGGCACAGGGGAGGGAAGTTGCGCTAAACCTGATTGGTCAGGCAGATATAGTGCTAGAGCAATTTCGCCCTGGGGTGATGAAAAAACTGGGCCTTGGGTATGACGATGTACAGTCGCTGTTTCCCAGCCTGGTTTATTGTTCGCTGACGGGGTATGGACAAACGGGGCCTTGGTCACAGCGTGCCGGGCACGATCTGAACTATCTGGCGGTTGCCGGAATGAGCGCTTACACAGGGCGTAAGGGGCAGGCGCCATTGCCACTGGGCGCACAGTTCTCCGACCTCGCCGGGGGCAGTCACCATGCAGTGATGGGGGTATTGGCGGCGGTTATTGCCCGCCAGCGCACCGGGCGGGGCAGTCACGTCGATATCAGTATGACCGACGCGATGTTTGCTATGAATGGTATGGCCGGTGCGGCGGCACTGGCTACCGGGGTCGACCCGGAAAACGAGAGCGAATGGCTCAACGGCGGTAGCTTTTACGATTACTACCGCTGTGCGGATGATTGCTATATAGCGGTCAGTGGCCTGGAACCGCAATTTGTCGAGGCATTGGCTAGCTGCCTTGAACGGCCACAACTGCGCGCTTTACAACAGTTATACGACAAACCACTGCAAGCGAAATGGAAGGCCGTGTTGCAGGAAATTTTTGCCACAGAACCCAGAGATCACTGGCTTGAACTGTTTGCCGGTCACGACGTTTGTGTAACGCCCGTGCTGAGTATTAACCAGGCCGCTGAGCACGAACAGATTCAGGCGCGGGATATGGTGGTGGAAGAAACGCTCGAAGACGGCACCACGCTCCGACAAATGGGCGATCCAATCAAATTCTCGGCTTACGCAGGCGCCACGAAAAACCGGGCTGCACCACGCACCGGGCAGGATACCCGCGAGAAACTCCTGGCATTAGGCTATACGCCGCAAAAAATAGACGATTTACACACGACACAAGTCATTTTTGCGGAGGATAATGCGTGTCGGTAACGATCAAAGGTGTAGTCGGGTATTCATACTGGCAGGTCGATGTTGGCAAAGACACTGACTATGCAGGGGTCGCTTCAGTCGATATGATAGCGCCCGCAGATGACAGGGTGTGCATAACATTGTTGAGCTAAACTATTGAGCATCTTTGCCAAATACCGTTCAATAAGGCATCTATTGTGACCCCTCTCATATAGGGGTTCCAGAATTCATACAGAGATTATTCATGCAGACAGCAGAAAACGGTCATAAACCTGCCGACAACCGCAGCAGAAAAAAACGGGGTAAACCCAAAGGCCGGATAGTCGACCTCAATGCACTATTGGAAGTAAAAGCGCTGTTAAAGGATACCCCACGGGACAAGGATTTGCTGATTGAACACTTGCACAAAATTCAGGATCACTACCAGCATTTATCCGCTACACACCTGGTGGCGCTGGCGCATGAGATGAAGCTGTCGACGACAGAGGTGTACGAAGTGGCGAGTTTTTATCACCATTTCGATGTCGTCAGAGAGACCGGGGCAGCCCCCCCCGCACTGACGGTGCGCGTGTGTGAATCGGTCAGTTGTGAAATGGCGGGCGCCGAGGGATTGATTGCCGCCTTAGAGCAAGGGCTGGGTGAAACTGTGCGTGTGCAGCGAGTGCCCTGTGTCGGTCGTTGCGACAAAGCGCCGGTAGCGGTTGTCGGTCAATACACCGTCGATAATGCCGACCCGCAAACCGTGCAGCAGGCGGTTGACAATGGCACCACCGAACAACCCCTATGCGCCGATACGGTACACCTCGATGCCTACCGGGCAGCGGGTGGCTACGCGTTGTTACACAAACTCATCAACGGTGAAACCACGGCTGACGCCATTATCAGTGAGCTGGAAAACACCGCCCTGCGGGGCTTGGGAGGTGCCGGTTTCCCGGTTGGACGCAAATGGGGTATTTTGCGCAGCCAGTCGGCGCCGCGCCTGATGGCGGTCAATATCGACGAGGGTGAGCCAGGCACTTTTAAGGACAGGCACTATATGCTCAGTGACCCCCACCGCTTTTTGGAAGGTATGCTGATTGCCGCCCGCGTTATCGGCATCGATACCTGTTACATCTATATACGCGATGAATACCCCTCGGTCATTCGCACCCTGCAACACGCTGTCGATGATTTGTCCCGGTTGGCAATCGACCTCCCCGCTATCCATATTCGCCGTGGTGCGGGCGCTTATATCTGCGGTGAAGAATCGGCGATGATCGAATCGATCGAAGGCAAGCGCGGTATGCCCCGTTTGCGCCCTCCCTATGTGGCGCAAGTGGGTCTGTTTGGCCGGCCCACGCTGGAACACAACTGCGAGACCCTGTGGTGGGTGCGCGATGTGATTGAAAAGGGCAGTGCCTGGTTTGATGGGCACGGGCGCAATGGCCGCAAAGGTCTGCGCAGTTTTTCTGTGTCCGGGCGCGTGAACAGGCCCGGCGTACACCTGGCCCCAGCCGGTATTACCATGCGTGAACTGATCGATGAATACTGCGGTGGCATGCCCGATGGGCATACCTTCTACGGTTACTTTCCCGGTGGTGCTTCGGGCGGTATTCTGCCTGCATCGCTGGGTGATGTGCCGCTCGATTTTGATACCCTGCAGCCCTACGGCAGTTTTATTGGCTCGGCGGCGGTGATCGTCCTGTCTGACAAAGACAGTGCTAAACAGGCGGCGATAAACTCGATGAAGTTCTTCGCTCACGAATCCTGTGGCCAATGCACCCCGTGCCGGGTCGGCACTGAAAAAGCCAGTGGTTTAATGCAGGCCGAACAGTGGGATGTCGCATTGCTCAACGATTTGACCACCGTGATGGTCGATGCCTCAATATGCGGCCTGGGCCAGGCGGCCCCCAACCCGATGCTATCGGTGATTAAATATTTCCCCCACGAAGTGGGTGTGGAGGAGAGCAACTAATGGCGAGCAACGCACAAATCAACCCACTACCCGATCTGGAACCGGTCGCCTTTACCCTCGACGGCCACAGTGTAGAAGCACTGCCGGGTGAAACAATTCTCAAAGCGGCCCAACGCCTGGGTACAGAAATTCCCCACCTGTGCTACACCGACGGCTTGCGCGCCGATGGCAACTGCCGTGCCTGTGTTGTCGAAATTGAAGGCGAGCGCGTACTCGCGCCCAGTTGTATCCGCGAACCAAGCCCCGGCATGGTGGTGCACACACACAATGCCCGTGCGCGTAAATCGCAAAAGCTGGTGCTCGAACTGTTGCTGGGTGATATGCCAGAGCAGACCTATACCCTGGATAATGAACTCACCGGCTGGGCGAAAAAACTCGATGTTGGCGCGCCGCGCTTTGCGCCGCGTGAACAACCAAAGGCCGATTACTCGCACCCGGCCATCGCCGTCAACCTCGACGCCTGCATTCAATGCACACGCTGCCTGCGCGCCTGCCGGGAGACCCAGGTGAACGACGTGATCGGCCTGGCCCAGCGGGGCCACCACGCGGAGATTGTGTTTGATATTGGCGACCCAATGGGGCAAAGCTCCTGCGTCGCCTGCGGCGAGTGCGTGGCCGCCTGTCCAACAGGGGCGCTGAGCAATGCCAGTGGTGCGCACCTGGTGGAAGCGGAGAAAAAAGTCGATTCGGTGTGCCCTTACTGCGGCGTTGGCTGCCTGCTTACCTACCACGTCAAAGACGACAAGATCGTCCGTGTCGAAGGCCGTGACGGCCCGGCCAACTTTAGCCGCTTGTGTGTGAAAGGGCGCTATGGTTTCGACTATGTCGCCCACCCCAACCGGCTGACCACACCCCTGATCCGGCGGGAGGGTATACCCAAGGGATTGAATGAACACTTCGACCCCGCCAACCCGCTGACCATGTTCCGCGAGGCGAGCTGGGAAGAGGCACTGGAGCTTGCCGCTGGCGGTTTACAAGCGATTCGCGATACACAAGGCAGCTCACAGTTGGCAGGCTTTGGCTCGGCCAAAGGCAGCAATGAAGAAGCGTATTTATTCCAAAAACTGGTGCGCGTGGGGTTTGGCATTAACAATGTCGACCACTGTACCCGCTTGTGCCACGCCTCCAGCGTTGTCGCCTTATTGGAAGGTATTGGCTCGGGGGCTGTATCCAACCAAGTCGACGATGTGGCGAATGCCGAAGTGATCGTGGTCATTGGCTCAAACCCAACCACCAACCACCCGGTAGCGGCCACATTTATGAAAAATGCGGTAAAACAGGGTAAGAAACTGATACTGATGGACCCCCGGCGCACCGACGTGGCGCGCCACGCCAGCCACTTTTTGCAATTCAAACCGGATACCGATGTCGCCCTGCTGAATTCAATGCTGCATGTGATTATTGCCGATGGCCTGACTGACGATGAATTTATCGCCAACCGCACCACCGATTTTGAGGCATTGAAAGCCAATGTGGCCGACTTCAGCCCGGAAAAAATGGCGGCGATTACCGGCATACCGGCAGAGACCGTGCGTGAAGTGGCGCACCTGTATGCCACCTCAAAAAGCTCAATGATCTTTTGGGGAATGGGGATTTCCCAGCATATACACGGCACCGACAATGCCCGCTGCCTGATTGCCTTATCGATGATCACCGGCCAGATTGGTCGCCCCGGCACTGGTTTGCACCCATTGCGCGGCCAAAACAATGTGCAGGGCGCTTCGGATGCCGGCTTGATACCGATGGTATTCCCCGACTATCAACGGGTTGACAATACCGATGTGCACGCCCGCTTTGAACAATACTGGGGGGCTTCACTGGACAATACACCGGGGTTGACCGTGGTTGAAATCATGCACGCCGCGCTTGAGGGCAGTATCAGCGGGATGTACATCATGGGCGAAAACCCAGCCATGTCAGACCCTAACCTCAACCATGCGCGGGCCGCATTGGCGGCACTCAAACACCTGGTGGTGCAGGATATCTTCCTCACCGAAACCTGTGCCTATGCCGACGTAATACTGCCGGCCTCTGGCTGGGCGGAGAAAGACGGCACGGTCACCAATACTGACCGGCGTGTGCAACTGGGGCGGGCGGCGGTGCCGATGCCGGGCGAAGCGCGTCAGGATATATGGATCATTCGCGACATTGCCCAGCGCTTAGGGCTGGATTGGCAATACCAGCATATCAGTGAAGTCTACGAGGAAATGCGTGGCGCGATGCCCAGCATCAGCGGCATTACCTGGGAGCGTCTCAACCAGCAGGGCTCGGTAACCTACCCATGTGCCAGTGCCGAAGACCCCGGCCAAACGGTCGTGTTCAAACAGGACTTCCCGACGGCGAGTGGCCGGGCGCGGCTAGTACCTGCCCAGCTAATCAGCGCCCATGAACAACCGAGTGATGACTACCCCTTTGTCCTGATCACCGGGCGCCAGCTCGAACACTGGCACACGGGATCGATGACACGCCGCACCAATATACTCGATGCCCTGGAGCCAGTGCCGGTGGTATCGGTAAACCCGGCCGATCTGGTTTCGTTGGGGCTTGAGGCGGGGGGGGAAATTAACGTCGCCTCGCGCCGTGGGCGTATCACCGCTTTTGCCCGCAGTGATACAGGGGTTAACCCGGGGGAGATATTTATCCCATTTTGCTACCACGAAGCGGCGGCTAACCTATTGACCACCGATGCCCTCGACCCGTTTGGGAAGATACCCGAATTCAAGTTTTGTGCTGTTAACCTGATGGTTGCTTAAATTCAACCACCATCCGGGTTGCCTGCGCTCTGAATCAAGAAAGTAGAGAGAAAACAAATGAGCAATATTATTGATGGTAAAGCGTTTGCCGCAGACCTGCGCGTGGAAATTACCCGCAAAGTGGCGGCGATAAGGCAACAGCACGCTATAACCCCGGGCCTTGCCGTGGTATTGGTGGGTGAAGACCCGGCCAGCCAGGTATATGTGCGCAGCAAGGGCAAACAAACGATTGAGTGTGGCATGAACTCCTATGAGCACAAACTGCCGGTAGAAACCACACAACAGGCATTGCTGGCGCTGATCGATCAACTGAATAACGACAGCGCAGTACACGGTATTCTGGTGCAACTGCCGCTCCCGGCGCAGATTGATTCTGAGGCGGTAATCAATTCCATCAGTGCTGATAAAGATGTCGATGGTTTTCACCTGACCAATGTAGGCCGCCTGTCGATTGGTGCTGAAGGCATTGTACCGTGCACTCCACTGGGGTCGTTGATGTTATTAAAAGACCGGCTCGGTGATTTGTCGGGTAAACATGCCGTTGTCGTCGGCCGTTCAAACATCGTCGGCAAACCGATGGCCGCCTTGTTATTGCAGGAAAACTGTACGGTGACTGTTGCACATTCACGCACGAAAGACCTGCCCGCCATGTGTCGGCAAGCCGATATTGTCGTGGCTGCGGTTGGCCGTCCGGAAATGGTGAAGGGTGACTGGATAAAACCTGGCGCTACCGTGATCGACGTAGGCATCAACCGCATTGATGGTGAGCAGGGCAAAGCCAAACTAGTGGGCGATGTGGAATTTTCCAGCGCTGCGCAAGTGGCGGGCGCGATTACCCCGGTACCCGGTGGCGTTGGCCCCATGACAATTGCCGTATTACTGCACAACGCCATGCAGCAGGCTTGCCGCCTGAATGGCGTTGAAGTACCTGCCTAATCTTTAGCGGCGTATCGCTTATAGCCAAGTGATACGCTCTGCAAAGCCACTGTCCAGGCAAAGCTGTGTTTGGGCCTTGGCTTTGCAAAGCGTAAAGAAAAACACCAAACCATCGCGAGTGAAACCCTGTAACCCCTCCCACATTCTTTACTACCACCTGATTTTCTAACAAAGCTCCCCCGTTAAGTCATTCAGTACGCACCACCTATAGCTTCTCCCTACCACCCCAACCATCAGGAAAAACCCACCCAACCACCAGGGAAAACCCAATATTCCCCTAAAGAACACACCGCACATGCCGATGACTGCTGGGTCAATACCAAATCCGTCGATACCTGGCCTCCGGCATATTGCCTAAGCGCCACATCGAAATGTAAACAACGATGCAAAAGGGGTAATACCGTGGACTTAGCCACAATTATCGGGCTTCTAGGTGCACTTGGAGTAATTGTTATGGCAATTCTCCTCGGTGGCGACCTAATGGGGTTCGTCGATACACCATCATTGGTCATCGTCATCGGTGGAACCATCTTTGCCACCCTGTTTCGCTTTACCTTAGGCCAGTTTATCGGGTCTTTTAAAATCGCGATGAAATCGTTCTTATTTAAAAGCATCTCACCCAATCACTTAATTACCGAAGCGGTTGACCTGGCAAACATCGCCCGCAAAGAAGGCGTTTTGGCCCTGGAGGGCAAAGAGATTACCCACCCATTTCTGAAAAAGGGAATTGGTTTGTGTATCGACGGACACCCACCAGAAGTTGTGCAAAAAATGCTCGCCAAAGACATCAACCTGACCATAGAGCGGCACGATGTCGGGATTGGCATGTTTAAAGCATCGGGTGATGCGGCGCCCGCCATGGGAATGATCGGTACACTGATTGGTTTGGTATCGATGTTGGCCAATATGGACGACCCTAAAACAATCGGGCCATCGATGGCTGTTGCGCTACTGACAACACTCTATGGCGCGATCATTTCAAATGCCGTGGCACTGCCAATGGCAGACAAACTGAGCTTGAGAAACAACGAGGAAAAGCTCAATAAAGTACTCATCCTTGAATCCATTTCCGGTATCCAGGAGGGTATGAACCCGCGTGTGCTCGAACAAATACTGTTTGCCTTCCTGCCAGAAAGTAAACGCGAATCCAGTGAAGCGAAGTAATTCAGTGGTCTTTCAACGACGAATGCGAGTGATATAGCCGTGGAAGAGGACGATTGCCCAAAATGTGAAGTGGCCGCTGGCTGGATTATGACATTTGCCGATTTAATGTCATTGCTAATGTGTTTCTTTGTATTGCTACTGTCGTTTTCCGAGATGGACGTACTTAAGTACAAACAGGTTGCCGGTTCGATGAAATTCGCTTTTGGTGTACAGCGTGAAATAAAAGCAGATGAAATACCGAAAGGCACAAGCGTTATTGCCAAAGAATTCAGCCCTGGCAAGCCAAAACCGACACCGATCCCCGAAGTGCGCCAGGTGACGACCAAAGAGTTTAAACAAAATTTGGATTTTACCGATTCAGAAACCAAGAATAATGCATCAAAAAATGCTGGCAGTATGGATATGGAAAATTTGAAAGAAGAATTGGCTGAAAAGGCCAGGCAAAAAGCGGAGGAAATAAAGGAGGCATTGAAAAAAGAAATCGAGGAAGGGTTGGTCGAAGTAGATACGCAGGATACACAAATTGTTATACGCATCCGCGAGAAAGGGTCTTTTTCATCAGGCAGTGCCGAAATACAAAAAGAATTTTACCCTGTTATGCAGCGTGTGAGTAAAGCCTTAAATACAATAGAAGGAAAAATTTCGGTAGCGGGGCATACCGATAATATACCTATTCGAACAAGAATATTTCCCTCTAACTGGATTTTGTCTGCTGCGCGTGCTGCTAATGTTGTGCACTTTATGACATCCAAGGGCGGCGTTTCACCTCAACGTGTAGAAATTCGTGCCCATGCGGATATGTTACCGCTTGTCGACAACAAAACGAACGCAAACCGGGCAAAAAACCGTCGTGTGGAGATTCTGGTGATAGGCGATGAAAGCACTCAGTCGGCAATTAAATCTAAACTGGGGCAATAAGATGATTTTGGTTGAGTGCCGTTTAAATTCACATAGTGGAGAAATGTATGAATGAAAAACCACAAAAAGCTGAAGAAAAGCGACAGCATATCCGCATATACGATGCGATTTCCCTCAATGTTAATGCCTTGCCTGAAGAGGAATTGAGCGCAGCGATAGAAAACTTTGACCATGAGCGCCATCACTTTATGTTGCCGTATTATATCCGTCAGGAGCAAGAAAAAAGTGCACTGGTAATGCAGGGTTTACAGGAGCGATACCCTGAAGTGGTTGAATATTTAACGGGATTGGAGTCACGCATCGATATGCTGGCCAACACCGTTATCGGGCGCAGCGTTCAATTGGAACCGTTTCCTACCCATAGAGTAAATATCTCTGCCAGCGGCATTAACTTTGGTACAGATGCCTTGTCGCCAATCGGCCAGCACTATATTTTAAAAATGCAGTTTTTTCCTGGGCGTTTGCGCATGATGGCAATTGTCGAAACCATTAATTGTAATGTGGCCGGTAGTGGTCGGCTGTTGGGTAATTTTTCAACGGGTGCAAAATTTACCTGTATTGATGAAACCGACCGCGAGGCATTAATAGGGCACATCCACTATCTGAAAATGAAATCGCTTCAACCAAAAAATACCCCCAGTACGACCGCATAAAAATACCTGGTATGACCTAGCTAATTGAATTTGGTGATAGTATTTCAATGAAGAACGATCTCGATATTTTTGCCAGAAAGCTCGCGGACAAACCACTTCCGGTCGCTGAAAACCGCTTTGCCACCTGCCAACGCCTGCTAAAGTATAATAAACGTAGCTTAGCTGCTGCCGCTGATTTAATTATGTTGGATCCGGCTTTGAGTATGCTGGTATTGCGCCGGGTCAACCGAATTCGTTCCAAATCCGAAAATCCACTGGAAATTTCTTCGGTTATCAGCGCGATAAATTTAATGGGTGAAAATGCAGTAAGCAACCTGATTGGCCATGTCAGTGTACTGGAGCATAAAATTACCGATGAAAAAACAGTGTCCGATTACTATCAACTACTTGATCGATCACTTCACGCGGCTGAATTCTCCAATAACTGGGCAAAACTAAGAAATGACCCGGTGCCGGAAGAGCCCAGGGTAGCGGCTTTACTCAGGGATATAGGCGAGCTTGCGCTCTGTGTTCACCACCATGATATATTTGAAAAAATTCGCCTTTGTGCCAGTGAAAAACATATTTCACAGTCGTCTGCGTCAATTCAAGTGCTCGGTTTTAGTTTACTGCAACTGAGCGAGCAGCTTGCCCAGCACTGGTTTCTGGCCGATATAATCATCGATGCAATGAACCCCCAACGCTACCATTTTTACCGTGCACAAGGTGTTATGTTAGCGTCGGAGTGTGTGCGGTTGGCTGAATTTGGTTGGCACCACCGTGATATGGCCGAGTGCCAGGCGCTCATCGCCGATTACTTGAATATAAGCCCTGACCGCGTATGCCGTGAACTGTATCAAACTACATTAACTATCGCACGACAGTCTTTGTTGCATGCACCGCCTGTGTTTGCCGCGCAACTGGTGCAGGAGGCATACGAGGTACGCGAATGCGCTGATAAACACAATGCAAAACGTAATGCGGTGGCTGAATCTGATGTGGCCGATACGGCTAACCCCAGTACTGAAGCGGCAATAGAAACTAACCGGGAAGAGGATTTGCAGAAAATACAGCGTAGTAAAATTTATGCGCAGGGTATTGAGAAAATTAAAGCGCGTGCAATATCAGGCGAATCAAATGCTACTGAGTTGATCAATACAATGATTGATGGGTTGCATAAAGGGGTCAATATGCAGCGCGTAGCTTTTGCCATGTTTGATGCGGGTCGTGAAAATCTATCTGTAAAAATGTCTAAGGGTGTCGATGCTGCATTGGCTAAAAAGGTTCGGTTTTCCTGTGTTGGTAATACTTTATTTACTTCGTTGATGAAAAAACCTGGCAGTGTTTGGATTAATGCTGAAAATTTCATTAAATTTCGCCCTTTAATTCCAGATGGTTTTTTTCACAGTATGTGTTCTGAAGATTTTATTTGTACATCGCTTTTTTGTGGTAATCGCCCATTGGGGTTAGTGTATTCTGATTGTGTTGGTGGTGAGGTATCGATTGACGAACAAGCGTATAAGGAGACGAAATCTCTGGTGTTTTTTACCGGCAAGGCAATTTCTCAGGTGAGCAATACGCAGCTTGCTGCAAAAAAACGACGGGCTTCACAACAAAATATGCCTCAGCAGAAAGCAGGTAACGGTGGTCTGTTTGTTGAGAAAATTGCCAAATCAGCGAGTGCTTAGGAACGTGCACGAAACAACTTCCGTTTTTATTATATTATTTCAATAGTGTGTCATTTTTTAATAGTACACTCACGGCGACTCAGCCATAAGGTAAATTGGTGCATTTACGCGTCCCGGAACTTATTTTATACACGTTCCTTATCGGTAATGCACGTCCAGTAAATGACATAACTGCCTATCGAGCCAATAGCCAGGCTGCCCTGGAAAGTTGCCATCGATAAACCCGATATGCCCCCCGTATTGTGATAACTCCAGTGTGACCGAACTGGATAATTCCAAAGCGCCTGGAATCATGTGCTCATCAAATAAAGGATCATCCAGTGCATGGATAATATGTGTAGCCCGGTAAATCGAGCGCAAATACTGTCGGCAACTCGATTTTTGGTAATATTCATCCACGCCACTAAAACCGTGCAATGGTGCGGTGACCACGTTATCAAATTCCCAGAAACTGCGCACACGCTTTACATCATCCTGTTTGACGGGATAGTTATCCAATAAAGCCATTTTTTTCGCCACCGATTTTTTTAGCAGATTTACCAGGTGCCACTGGTAAATACTTGAAAACCCTTTATTCATTCGATTCGCACCCGACGCCAATAAAAAGGGCGGGGAAATTGCGATAGCCAGATCCAATAGAGAATTACTGCCCTGCTCGCCTTGATATTTTAACAGGGCATTTGCACCCAGAGAGTAGCCAATAGCGCATAACTTTATAGCGGGGTAACGCTTGCGCAAGGTGGAAAATAAATACGCCATATCATCGGTATGGCCTGAGTGGTAACTGCTTATCAGCCGATTTGGCACACCACTACAACCGCGAAAATGCATGAGCACAGAACGGTAACCGCGCTGTGCCAATGCCGACATTATGCCGCGAATATACGGTGAATGAATACACCCCTGCAAACCGTGAAAGAGACAGACCAGCGTATCGGCATCACCGCCGGAGAAATTCAAGTCTACAAAGTCACCATCTGGTAGTTCAAGTCGTTCGTGCCGGTTGGTTGGGGTTGGCGTGCGGCGGAAGAAACCTGACCAGAGTGTTTGTGCATGCGCGTTGCGCAGCCACCAGGCGGGTTTAAATTGACTTTCGATAATCATGCCGAATCTATTATGTAGCCGCCCTACAACGTGTGCAACCTGATAAAATACGGCAAAAAAACTACACTGCCAGGTTAAATGAAAATACTGATTTCCAATGATGATGGCCACCAGGCCGAGGGTCTTTTGGCGCTTCATCAGTCATTATGTCGGCTCGCCGATTGTGTCGTGGTCGCGCCGGATCGCAACCGCAGTGCTGTAAGCCACGCATTGACCGTGCGCAAACCGTTGCGTGCGACTACCCAGGCGAATGGGTTTATCGCGGTTGACGGCACACCCACCGACTGTGTTCACCTGGCGACTGGCGGACTATTGGATACGCCGCCCAATATGGTGGTGAGTGGTATCAACTCCGGGATGAATATGGGGGACGATGTGCTGTATTCCGGCACTGTTGCCGCTGCTGTCGAAGGGCGTTTTCTGGATTACCCCGCCGTGGCATTTTCAATGAGCAGTTATACACCACGCCACTATGCAACGGGTGGCCTGGTCGCGGCAAACCTGCTCAAACAATTACTCGCGAACCCATTGCCAGCGGGCACAGTTCTGAACGTCAATATACCCGATGTTCCCATTGAACAACTCAAGGGCATGCGTGCCACCCGGTTGGGGCGCCGCTATAAGCCCGGTGCCTTTGTCGAATCACACGACCCACGCGGCGACAAAGTTTATTGGCTGGGGCCACCGGGCAGGGTTGATAACCAGGAGGCAGGCACCGATTTTCACGCCGTCAACAATGGCTTTGTTTCCATTACCCCACTTCACATCGATATGACTAAACACGATGCGCTTGAGGGCATCGACCACTGGCTGGGGTTGGCGGAATGATGATAGCGCAACAGAAAATCGATGGTATCGGCATGACCTCAAAGCGCACCCGGATGCGGTTGGTGGATAGGTTGCGCGAAAAGGGGATTATCGATGAGCGTGTCTTGTCGGCAATGGCACGCGTGCCCCGTCATTTATTTGTCGATGAGGCGATTGAGACCCGTGCCTACGAAGATACTGCCCTGCCCATTGGGCACGGCCAGACTATCTCCCAACCGTATGTGGTGGCATTAATGACACAATCGATACTGGAGGATGGCATACCACATAAGGTGCTTGAGGTCGGTACGGGGTCAGGGTATCAAGCGGCTTTGTTAGCCCAGTTAGTACCCCAGGTGTTCACTGTTGAGCGCATTGATGATTTGCTGAAAAAATCCCGCACGCTGTTTTATACGCTTAAATATAACAACATTAAAACCAATAATGCCGATGGTGGGTGGGGTTGGCAGGTACACGCACCGTATGATGCCATTGTGGTGACCGCCGCCCCGGAAAGTATCCCCGGTTCGCTACTCGATCAACTGGCGATAGGCGGTAAGCTGATCATCCCGGTTGGCAGGCAGGGCGAGGCACAGTCGCTGTTACAGGTGCTTCGGCAATCCGATGGGTATGTACAAAAAATGGTTGAAAGCGTTAACTTTGTCCCTTTTTTACCTGGCAAAGTCAGCGCTTGAGTTATGTTTGAATCGCTTTATAACCGTGTTCTGGCTTGGGCTGAGCACCGCTATGCGGTAAGGATTTTGTTGTTATTTAGTTTCTCGGAGTCGATTTTCTTTCCCATTCCAACAGATGTTATGTTGGTGCCGATTGTATTGCGTTCACCTAAGCGTGCGTTCTATCTGGCTCTGCTAACGACTGTTGCATCCGTTGCCGGTGGTCTGGTCGGTTATTTTCTAGGGAGCTATGGGTTTGAGTTGTTGGCACCCTGGCTACACGAATTGGGTTATTGGGCAAAATATCAACGGATTATTGGGTGGTTTGATCAGTGGGGCTTTTGGGTGATTTTTATTGCTGGGTTTTCACCATTGCCTTATAAGTTATTCACTGTTGCAGCGGGGGCATTGTCGTTGGGGTTGCTACCTTTTGTGTTTGCCTCGCTGGTCGCCCGTGGGGCACGGTTTTATCTGGTGGCAAAAGTTGTGGCGGTGTTTGGCCCAAAACTGGAGCCAGTTGTTCGAAAGTATATTGAATGGCTGGGTTGGGTCACTGTTTTACTCTTTACCGCAATTGTTATTTATTACACGGCACGATAACGCAGATGAATGCATTGCTGAAATTGCCACGGATGTGTTTGCTGTTCGCTCTGGTTGTGAGTATCGTTGCCTGCGCTCGCAGCACACCGATATTTGAAGGCAATTTCAAGCCGGGTGTGTACACGGTCAAGCGTGGTGACACGGTATATTCAATTTCCTGGCGCCACGGCCAGGATTTTCGCGATGTGATCCGCTGGAATAAATTGTCGGCGCCTTACACCATCTACCCAGGGCAAAAACTGGCTATTCGTGGTGCACTCAAGCCTAATCAAACAGATAAACGGCAAAATTCAGGTAAATCCTCGACTGCCAACACCTCATCTGCAAAGTCGAAAAAAACGGCTCCCCCGAAAAAAAATATACCGGCAAAAAAGAACACCCGGTCAGCGGTTAAACCCAAACCTATCGCCACTAATAGCCGTTGGCAATGGCCCACTAAGGGCAAATTATTGTCGCGCTTCTCTGCGTCGGCAATCGACCGCCAGGGTATCGATATAAAAGGTGTTAAAGGTGCAACGGTGTTGGCATCGCTTGGCGGTAAGGTCGTCTATAGTGGCAGTGGCTTACGCACTTACGGCCGATTAATCATTATTAAGCACAGTGAAATTTTTTTGAGCGCCTACGCACACAATAGCAAATTACTGGTTAAGGAAGGTGATACAGTAAAAACCGGACAAGCCATTGCCAGGATCGGCCTCAGCAACCAGGGTGTTGCCAAACTCCATTTTGAAATTCGTAAAAACGGCAAACCTGTCGATCCGCTTAAATACCTTCCAACCCGTTGACTCGCCTCATTTTTTTGGCACAAAACCTGCTGCTGTCCCTATCGGATAAAAACCACTAATAAAAACCATACAGGAAGTTGTTGAATTTAAGTGATTTTTGGAAAAGAGGGCACGGGCTTGTGTCATTTTTTTGATGATTCTCAAGTCATGTGTCGGTTATTTGACTGAAATCGCCAAATTATTGACAGATTAGTGTGATTTTTCACTGAATTTCTCTTAAACGCTATAACTTCCTGGCCGATATATGACGATAACACTCGCTATGCGGGTTGTGTTCGGTATAGGCTCGAACCGGGATAACTAAATAATGGCTAACACCAACCTTGCAGAACTGGATGTAACTGATTGTGACGAAGAAGAGAATACTCAAGCATTAACCCTGCCTTCGGAGCTACCTAAAAGTAAACCCACTAACACAAATGCACCTGATGGAAAGACCCGGTTTAGTGTGGGCCGGGTTTCCCGAAGAGAGATGGATGCCACGCGGATTTACTTGAAAGAAATTGAATTTTCCCCCTTATTAACGGCCGATGAGGAAAAATACTACTCGCGCCTTGCGCAAAAAGGCGATGAGCCTGCCAGGGTCAAAATGATCGAGTGCAATTTACGTTTGGTGGTAAAAATCTCCCGTCGTTATATGAATCGGGGATTGGCGTTGCTGGACCTTATTGAGGAAGGTAATCTCGGTTTAATTCATGCGGTGGAGAAGTTTGATCCCGAGCGTGGGTTTCGGTTTTCGACTTACGCGACCTGGTGGATTCGTCAGACCATTGAGCGCGGCTTGATGAACCACACGCGCACTATTCGTTTGCCTATCCACATCATCAAGGAAATGAACATCTACCTCAAGGCGGCGAGGCGTTTAGAGCAAACCCTCGAACATGAACCCACACCGGATGAAATAGCGAATCTATTAGACAGACCTGTCGCGGATGTGAAACGTTTATTGGGTCTGAAAGACCGCGTTACATCTGTGGATATTCCTATCGGTGAGGGAGGGGATAAAGCGCTGCTGGAAATTATCCCGGATGATTACAATCTCGACCCTTCCATCGAACTGCAAAACGCCAATGTAAACGCCAATATCGATAACTGGTTGGGTGAGCTTGAAACCAAACAGCGTGAGGTGGTGGTGCGTCGGTTTGGTTTACACGGCCACGAGCGCTCTACCCTGGAGGATGTCGGTAGAGAGTTGGGGGTGACGCGTGAGCGTGTACGCCAGATCCAGATGGAGGCGCTTAGGCGGTTGCGGCGTATTCTTGAAAGCAGTGGCTTTTCGAGGGAATCGATTTTTTTCGCCTGAATTGTTTCAACACCTGGCCAATAGGTATTGGCCAGGTGTTGGTCTATCGATTTATTGCTCTACGGCAATATCAGCGCAACCACTACCTGCCGAAATTCTGAAACCAATACATTGTATGTGCGGCATGCGGCGGCGGTATCCATTACATCGACACTGCGGTTGATACGCGCCAGCTCACCCAGCAACGCAATGGGCGGAAAAATCTGGGTGTCACCTGTACCCAGTAAAAACACTTCAGGCTTTGCATCAATAACAGCCTGAAGGGCCGGTATACTCAGTGCCGCTACACGGCTAATGGGCCAGTTATCGATTATTCTGTCAGGGAAAACGATCAAACTCGTTTGGTAACACTGATTGTCAATTGTCACTGCACCCGGCGTGTGCCGCTGGATTACATTGCCGTTCCCGCCTTTTTCTAGGTTAAATTGCATCGTCTCTGCCATCTGCCTTATTAACCCGATATAATAGCGGAATTTTGCACATCACCAATGAGGCAGCGATAAAACGGGTGTATTTACACCCTTTTAGTACGCCCTCATTACCTCTGGGAGGCATTTCATTGAAACCGGTAAAAATCGGCTTACTTGGGTTGGGCACCGTTGGCCAGGGAACCTGGTCAGTGTTGCAACGCAATGCACAAGAGATCACCCGCCGTGCAGGGCGGGGTGTCGTTATCCGCTGTGCTGCTATCCGCAATCCCGATAAGGCGCGGGCGCTGGGGTATGCAGGGCTTGAGTTGACCACGGAACCGGAGGCATTGGTCAATGACCCGGATATCGATATTGTCGTCGAATTGATGGGCGGGTACGAACCGGCGCGCAGCCTGGTGTTATCGGCAATAGAAAATGGCAAGCACGTCGTTACCGCTAATAAGGCGCTGATTGCGCTGCACGGCAATGAAATTTTCAAGGCGGCGCAGAAAAAAGGCGTCATGGTGGCATTTGAAGCGGCTGTGGCAGGCGGTATTCCGGTGATCAAAGCCATTCGCGAGGGGCTATCGGGTAACCGCATCCATTGGCTGGCCGGGATTATCAATGGCACCGGTAACTTTATTCTGACTGAAATGCGTGAGAAGGGCCGTGATTTTACCGATGTGCTCACCGAGGCACAGGCGTTAGGCTATGCCGAAGCCGACCCTACCTTTGATGTTGAAGGCATCGATGCAGCGCATAAATTAACCATTCTCGCCTCGATAGCGTTTGGTATTCCACTGCAATTTGATGCGGTTTACACCGAGGGTATCAGCGCGGTGAACCGGGTGGATGTTGAATACGCAGATCAACTTGGCTATCGCATTAAACATCTGGGTATCGCCCGGCAGACACCGGCAGGCGTTGAGTTACGGGTACACCCTACCTTGATTCCGGCGTGTCGGCTTATCGCCAATGTCAACGGTGTGATGAATGCTGTATTGGTTAACAGTGATGCCGTGGGGCCGACACTCTACTACGGTGCGGGCGCCGGTTCAGAGCCGACCGCTTCAGCAGTGGTCGCCGATATTGTCGATGTAGTGCGCACGCTGACAGCCGATCCTGAAAACCGTGTACCTCACCTGGCTTTTCAGGCGGATGCGCTCTCTGACCGACCAATACTGCCGATGGAAAATGTCGAGACTGCTTATTATTTACGTTTACAGGTTGATGATCGCGTCGGTGTCATGGCGGATGTAACCCGTATACTGAGTGACTGCAATATCAGTATTGAAGCCATGTTACAAAAGGAACCGGCGGCTGACAGCACCTCGGTACCGATTATTTTGCTGACGCATAAGGTCAAAGAGGGTGATGTCAATAACGCCATTGCATTGTTGGCCGGGCTGCCATCGATAATAGGTGATGTGGTACGCATTCGCGTCGAGTCGCTGGCATAGGGTCATACTAGAGTACTTACTTTCTAAAACACCGTTAAAATCAACCGGAACAGTTTTATGGGCAATAGATATACAGGGTTAATTGAGCGCTACCGAGGGTGGCTACCCGTCACGGCAGATACACCTGTTGTGAGTTTGGGGGAGGGCAATACCCCGTTGATCAAACTGCATAATATTCCCGGTGATAAGGGGGTCGATGCCGAACTCTATATCAAATATGAAGGTTTGAATCCCACCGGCTCTTTCAAAGACCGTGGCATGACAATGGCGATCACCAAAGCCCATGAAGCCGGTTCCAGGGCGGTCATCTGTGCCTCTACTGGCAATACATCCGCCGCCGCCGCCGCCTACGCGGTGCGCGCCCGGATGGCGGCGTTTGTGTTGATTCCTGAGGGCAAGATCGCTATGGGCAAACTGGCCCAGGCGATGATGCACGGCGCCGTGGTGATTCAGATTAAGGGTAATTTTGACGATGGTATGCGGCTGGTCAAGGAAGTGGCTGAACAGGCACCTGTTTCAATCGTCAATTCAATCAACCCGTACCGGTTGCAGGGGCAAAAAACGGCTGCATTTGAAATTGTCGATGAATTGAACGAGGCGCCAGACTATCACTGCCTGCCGGTAGGTAATGCCGGTAATATTAGCGCTTATTGGATGGGGTATAGCGAATACTACGAAAAAGACATTGCCATTTCACGGCCCGTCATGCTGGGTTATCAGGCGGCAGGTGCCGCGCCCTTTTTGCGCGGTCAGCCAGTAATGACCCCGGAAACAGTCGCCACGGCAATACGCATTGGCAACCCACAGAGCTGGGATAAGGCGGTGAACGCCATCGAACAATCACATGGGTGGTTTGATGAATTCAGCGATGAGGATATTCTCGCCACACAAAAGCTGTTGGCCGAGCGCGAGGGTATTTTCTGTGAGCCTGCATCGGCCATTTCGGTGGCGGGCGCGTTGCGCGATTTGCACAGTGGCAAAATTCCCGCCGGTAGCAGGGTGGTGTGTACCCTGACAGGGCATGGGCTAAAAGACCCGGATGTCGCCATCGCCCAGAGTAGCGCGCCGATGTTGAGTGTTGACGCCACGCTTGCCTCGGTGCGTGATGCTATCCTCGGTAATATGAAGTAAATGGTGTTGGCAAAAATATCGTGATCCGGCAGATTCTATTTATCCTGATAGGTATTGCCGTGTGTTTGTTAATAGCGTGGCTATTGCCAAAGGACGGTGTGATGGCCAAAACACTACAGGCTGTCTTTTATGTGGTGGGTGCGGCCTTAGGGTTATTGTTTTTGTTTATATTGTCGCAAATTGTTATTGGTTCAATAGACAGTTAAGGAGCGTGCCCGTTTCGATTGTGAACAGGGTACATTTTACATAGCACCCATAGTGCTATTGCGTAAAAAAACAGGGCTAACACCAGTAATTCTATGGCAATAACCGCGAATAAATCCGGCGCTTTCATTAGTGTTGTCATCAATGATTCCTGGTAATAAAAAAACCATTGATGGTCGTCGGGGAAAAACCATGTGTGTGCTGCGTAAAATACCTTTTCTGCGCCGGTAACAACAATTAAAAATATGATACCACTTAGTAGTAATATCCCACCCAAATGGTATTTGTAAAGAGAGAAGCGCTGCCATTTTTTCCAGGCAGTAAGAATGAGTAATAGAAACGTGATTATTAACATCATCACACCAACAACATCAATAACCCCGATCAGTTTTGCAACATCATTCAGGTGAATTATCTCGGCGGGTGTGAGTAATGTGTCGATTGGTTTTCCATTCGACTGGTGATAATAAATCTCCTCCAACGCCTCGCCGTTATTGAAAATGCCTTTAACAATGGCATTGAACAGGCGGATGTGTTCATCCTGTGTGGTGAGTGAAAATTGTTTTTTATATAAATTAGCCGGTGCGAACTCTGTAATTGTCTGGTCAATTTCAATTAAGGCATAACCTAGCGGGTATAAAAAATTGAGTTTTGCCAGACTTATCCAGGCTACATAAAAAGCACTGATAAAAAGGCACAGAAACAAGGTAGACCAATAAAACGGGATGAGTTGTTTTCTTCGCACAGTAAAATAATTCCGGGTTCAGTGTTATGGGAGCCAGCGAACAGGTAACTTGTCAGCCTGTGTTAATGCCATAAAATCCATGCTGAGTGCAATGGTGATATGTACCCCCGCGCCCCCCCAAATCGACCGGGAACGCAATGCCAGTACCCCTAATAAAATACCAAAGGGTATAGCGCCTGTCGCCTCT
Source organism: Gammaproteobacteria bacterium (assembly GCA_965277715.1). GTDB lineage: Bacteria > Pseudomonadota > Gammaproteobacteria > JBCCGL01 > JBCCGL01 > JBCCGL01. The sequence continues at coordinate 1,932,017 of OZ255836.1, read as the reverse complement.
AGCCAGGGCTTGCCAAAGTGAATCATCAGGTAGGGTACACACATAACAAAAATAGCACTTGCACCGAATGTGGGCTTGCAGGCGTGTAATACAAATCCCCGAAAAAAGAATTCAAGCGCAATAAACTGGCTGATATACAAACACTCCCAGAGAATAAGGTCGAGGATGCTGCGTGAAGCCAGCGGGTAAAACGGGTAATGGTTGGCAAAATCCTGCCTGAAGCTGACTAAAAAAGCGAAAAACACAATGGGAGAGGCCAAGGCAATCGCATAGGGAATATAGCGGCGTGTTTCACCCAGGCCAATACCATAGTCGTGCAGATTTTCTTTAAATGCCCAATGAATAACACCCCAGGGAATGAGTACATACCCTATCAGATGCCATGAGGCCCACCAGGCTTGCTGATATAGTTGAAACCATTGGCTGCTTATTACGTTATCGAACAGGGCATTATCGTTTGAGTACCACTGTGAGACGACATGCAATACCTGCTGAAAGACTGAGGCATATTTAAGGTAATGGATTAACAACAAACATAAGGCCATTGTCAGCAAGGCAATGGCGGGTTTTCGAAAATCGGGTTTTATGCGCGGGTTATCGGTCTCATGGTCTATTGCCGATAACGCCGCAGTCAATTCTCCTGGATGCCAGTTTTTCGGTTTTAGCATCAGGTTGGCCTTTATCAAAGATCTCACTATATTAATCAATGCATTATAGCGAAAACTGTCGCTGTGGAAGACAGGTTGGCGTCAATTATTGATAGCATGAGGCTATACCCCCGGTACATTGTCTGATTAACCAGTGTACTGTCAGTGAGTGATTAAGGGTATCTCAATCAGATAAGGCGTACCTGTCGATACACTTTGGTATCGATTTGTGCTCGATTGGCGGGTGCGGCGCTACACCAGGGATTTTCAGTGGTTTGGGGAAGTGATCAGGGTTGAAAGTGTTGATTCAGCGTAAAGCTTGTAATAACACCTTCTACCTATAAAACGCATCGATGGCCTGGTAGAGAACAGTAAGGTGTTGTGGTGAGGAAAGGCGATGATCACCCTGCCTGATAAGGGTAAGCGTTGCGGGGCTATGCTGTAACCAGCGCGCAAAGTACACTGATGTTTTCCAACTAATATCCCGGTCATTCATGCCGTGCAACAGGTGCACGGGAACCATCAGTGGAATAGGCCGGTTTAGTAATAAGTGCCTATTGCCATCATCGATCAGTTTCTGCGTGATGATATAAGGCGTTTCATTGTCGTAGCAGGACAGTAGGCGGGTTTCCCCCTGCGCTTGCAATTCCTTACGCTGTTGTTTGTTCAGATGATCCAGCGCCAAACGCCGGGTGAAATCCAGTGCGGATGCCACGCCGATAAACCCCCGAGTGCGCGCTGCCCGTCGCAGTGCCAATAAGGTGCCGATCCAGGCGCCCATGCTGGAACCGACGAGGATCTGCGGCCCCCCGGTCACTTGATCGAAGACAGTCAATGCGTCTGCCAGCCAGTCACTGATGCAGCCATCGGCAAATTCACCGGATGATTGCCCGTGACCGCTGTAGTCGAAACGCGTGAAGCTGATGGCTTTTTCCTGGCAATAGCGTTCCACCGCCATCGCTTTTAGTCCTTGCATCGACGAGTTAAATCCACCCAGAAAAAACAACCCCGGGCGCTGATCTGAAAGAGAACCTGGCGTATGCGCGTAGGCACAGCGGCGCTGGTTGGCTTCGATGTACCGGGTGGTTAGCATAGGTTATTACTTTTGAGGGGCTATTCGTGGCTTAACCAGCTCGCATCCACATCGGTGAAGTTGTTGCAGCCCATTTGTTGCAGGGTACGGGTGATTTCATCCCGGTAGATTTCAATCACCTGGTTGGCGCCTTGAGTGCCCATTGCCCCCATTCCGTAGAAGAACGAACGCCCGGAAAAGGCAAATTGTGCCCCCAAGGCTTTTGCACGCACCACATCCAGCCCGGTGCGCACGCCGCTGTCGATCATTATCGTGGCATCATCCATTACGGATGCGGGGAGGCTTTTTAAGGTGTCGATAGAGCTGGGTGCCGCATCCAGTTGGCGCCCGCCATGATTGGATACGATGATGCCGTCCACGCCGATGGCAATCGCATCCAGAACATTTTGCAGATACTGAACGCCTTTTAAAATCAAGGGGCCATCCCACAGTGCGCGAATTTGTTCGATGCGCTCCAGTGGCACACCCGCCATAGTGAAATTTGAAATAAATTCTGCCAGCCCCTGATCCGGGCCTTCTTTGTAGGGGAGTACATTGACAAAATCCGGGGCGCCATGGCGCAGGCTTTCAAGTGCCCAGCGCGGGTGAATTATGCTTTGCCAGACGATATTGGGTGTGAAACTAAAGGGCAGTTTTAAACCGTTTTTCAATTCGCGGTTGCGCTTGGCACCTACCGGGATATCCAGGGTGACCACCAGTGCATTAAACCCGGCGGTTTTGGCGCGGCCAATCAGTGCTTCCATTGCCTCGATTTTTTTAGGCACATAAAGTTGAAACCAGCACACATCGGGCGCTGCCTGTGCTATTTCCTCCATCAGGGTTGTGCTGAATGTGCTCAATATATACGGGATATTGGCCGCCTGTGCCGCTGTTGCCAGGGCTTTTTCTGCACCCGGCCACATCATATTGCCCAGCCCGATAGGTGGCACACCAAAGGCCAGGTCGTACCGTTTGCCAAACAGTTCTGCCGATGTGTCGGTGGCGGTAACATCGTGCATGTAACGCGGTGTCAGGTGGATCTGATGAAAGGATTCACGGTTTCTGTGTTTACCATTTTCATCGTCAATGGCACCGTCCACGTAGTCGAAGGCAAAGTTTGGTATACGCTTTTTAGCTTTAATTTTTAAATCGGCGACGCTGGGGTAGCGTGTGTCGTAATTCATTTTTTGGGCCTTTGCAGGGTATGCGTAAGTGATATTTTAAGTAACTATTCAAACCAATGTTGTTTTCATTTGTAACTGTTTGGGGTGCGCCTGCTTTGCCCGGGTTCAAGGCAAGAGGTGCAGTTTACATGTGTCAATGAGTACCCGTAACGCCGAAACCGGGCAAAGTGGGCGCGCTAAAGAGTAACCATTTTAATTTAGCTTATTGGCGAGACAAACCGGGGTAATACGTAAGCCAATGCCATCGGTAGCGAAATGAACGTGATTAAATGGCTGATAACCACAATTGACGCGACTTTGGCGGGTTGCTGTCGGTAGCGCTCTGCCAGTAGAAAGTTGAGTACAGCGGGCGGCAGCACAGCAAATAGTAATAACATACCGGCCTGCATACGCGTTAGCTCTAACCAGGGGAGTAGCGCAAACGCCAATAGAATGCCGCAAACCGGTGCGGCTATTGCGGCCACGAGGCCAATTTTCCATTCGGCAAAATTAGCGTGTGCCAGGCGTGTGCCCAGTGAAAACAACATAATGGGAATCGATACATTGCCCATCATATTAATGGGCTGCATCAGTGTATTGTTAAGGGGGATGTGCAGCGCGTTGACTGCAAATGCAGCGGCGGTGGCGAGGATTATCGGGGATAAAATATTTTTAATCAGGTTCTCGCGTTTATTGAGCAGGTAACTGCCAAGGGTAAAATGCAGTGAATTTTCGACCACAAATAAAATCGTCGCGGCAGGCAGGGCCGCGCTGCCAAACGCGAGCACCAGCAGCGGCAGGCCCATATTGCCGGTGTTGCTGAACATCATGGGTGGCACAAAGGTTTTTATTTCAAATGCAAACAACCGTGCGATTAAGCACCCCAGTACACCCGATCCCAATATCACGATGACGGCACCAATAATCAACGGTTGAAAACTGGCCAGCTCCACTTTGTGATTAACCAGTGAGGTGAAAATTAAGGCGGGGACAAAAACAGTCAGGTTGAGTGTATTGACAACGGTCATATCCGGTTTGTAGCGGAGGGCATAAAATGCCCCCAGCGCCGCAATAAAAAATAATGGGAAGACAATTTCAATAATGTGCAGTGCGAGCATTCGGTTACTCAGGAATAAAGCGCTGGGGGATAAGGCGCTGGAGAGGGGTTTATCGCCACTTTTAATGTAGCAGCGGTTCCAGCACTGCCCACACATGATTCAACATTATCGGCTGCGCGGCAGCGGCGGGGTGAATGCCATCGCTCTGCATAAGCTGTGGGTCTTGTGCAACACCATCGAGAAAAAAGGGTTCAAACGCTACCGCGTGCTCCCCGGCGAGCTGGTGGTAGGTTTGATGAAATTGTGCTGTGTAGCGGCTGCCATAGTTGGGCGGTATGTGCATACCTAACAGCAGTACCTGTGCGTGTTGTTTTTGGCTACGCTGGATTATCTGTTGCAGGTTTTTCCGCATGGCTGTCAGTGATAGGCCACGCAAGCCGTCGTTGCCGCCCAATTCGAGGATGACAATGCTGGGTTGGTACTGTGCCAGGAGTGTGTCGATACGGTTGACGCCACCACTGCTGGTCTCTCCGGTAATGCTGGCGTTAATGGTGTTGAATTTGTAATGATTCTGTTCCAGTTTTTCTTGTAAAAGTGCCACCCATCCCGCATCTTCTGGTATGCCGTAGGCGGCGCTGATGCTGTCGCCAATAATCAAAATCGTTGCCTTGCTCTGGTCTGCGGTACTGGCGATGGTCAGCAGCGTGGGTGAAAGTATCAATGCCAGTGCAAATAGAATCGACTTTAAACAGGTAAAGATCGTGGTAAAAGAGGTGGTTTTTTTGCGCATGAGTAATAGTGAGAACAATAGTGGGAGCAACAATGGGTGACTCCGAAGCCAGTATTTTGAAAGCCTGTATTTTGAAAACCAGTGGGCTAAGCCGTCGTGTGGCGTCGCCGAGAGGGAATCTTACCATTGTCGATGATGTACATCTCGCTGTTTCAGCGGGTGAGGCGGTGGCGATTGTCGGCCCGTCGGGTTCGGGTAAGTCGACGCTGTTGGGTTTGTTGGCGGGCCTGGATGATGCCACGGCAGGTGATGTGTGGCTGGACGGTGAAAATATTACCACTATGGATGAAGATGCCCGGGCGCAGTTGCGCGCCGGGCGTGTAGGCTTTGTATTTCAGTCGTTTCATTTACTCCCCGGGCTGACCGCGCTGGAAAATGTGATATTGCCACTGGAGCTGGCGGGGCAGCGTTCAGCGGATCAGCAGGCCAGCGCAATGCTGGAAATGGTCGGCCTGGCTGAACGCATTCACCACTACCCCAATCAGCTTTCCGGTGGCGAGCAGCAGCGTGTGGCGCTGGCGCGTGCGTTTGTGGTGAAACCGAAAATCCTGTTTGCGGATGAGCCAACCGGTAACCTCGACCAGGCCAACGGCGAGCAAATCGCCGACAGCCTGTTTTCATTGCGCAGCGACAATAACACCACGCTGATACTGGTGACGCACGATGCGCAGTTGGCCTCGCGTTGCGACCGCGTGCTGAGTATGGCCTCTGGCAAAATGTGTGAGTCACGTTGATGGCGGATACTTTGTCGAAGCGCGCACCAACCCTGTATAGCTGGGGTTTCGTATTGCGCATGGCCGCCGCTTATCTGCTGCGCGACTGGCGCAGTGGTGAGCTGCGTGTGGTTGCGCTGGCGCTGGTGGTTGCGGTGAGCGCGGTGAGTGCGGTGAATTTTTTTACCGAGCGGGCCGGGAATGCGCTCGAATTACAAGCCAGTACTCTGCTCGGTGGCGATTTATTGTTAATCCGCTCCTCACCACTGCCGGAGGAATTGCTGAACCGCGCCAAACAATCCGCTTTACAGGCTGTGCGTTTGGTGCAGTTTCCCAGCGTGGTGCTCAACCAACGCGATGATGCACAACTGGTGGCGGTAAAAGCGGTGAGCCACGGGTATCCACTGCGTGGCGCGTTAAAAATTCGCGACACCTTCGATACGCCTCCCCGAGATGCAGCGGAAATTCCGTCTCCGGGTGATGTGTGGCTGGAAAAGCGTTTGTTTTTATTGCTGGGTATTCAACCAGGCGATGCGATTGTATTGGGTGAACGCAGCTTTTTTGCCCGCAAAATAATCGAAAGTGAGCCAGATCGCAGTGGTTTTTTATTTCAACTGGCGCCGCGTGTGCTGCTGAACAGTGAAGACCTTGACAGCACCGGCCTGATTACCCCGGCGAGCCGTGTCAGTTACCGTTTACAGCTTGCCGGTGAAGCCGGGGCCGTTGTCGATTTTCGCGATTTTGTGGAATCTAATGCCGGTCGTGTGAATACCGGCCAGGAGGGTACACATCAGGCGGGGGCAAAAGACACATTGGCAGATATCCGTGTAGAGGATGTGCGCAACGGTCGCCCGGAATTGCGCCGCGCCCTGCAGCGGGCCGATCAGTTTCTCGGCCTGACTTCGATTGTCTGTGTGTTGTTAGCCGGGGCGGCGGTGGCGGTGGCAGCGCAGGGGTTTGCCACCCGCCAGGCCGATACCAGTGCGATATTGCGTACCTTTGGCGCCACCCGGCGAATGGTGTTTCGACTGATGCTGGTGCGCATGATGGTGCTGGGTACTGTCGCCAGTGGCATCGGTGTGTTGTTGGGGTATAGCGCCCAGTGGGTGTTAGTGGCGTATTTTGCCAGCGGCATTTACGCTGCGCTGCCGGGGGCGGGCTGGTATCCATTGTTCCTGGGTGGCCTGACGGGGTTTACCTGCCTGCTCGGTTTTGGGTTACCGGCAATTGTGAATATTGACCGCGTACCCGTTTTGCGGGTATTACGGCGCGATTTACTGGCCCCTTCGGTGTCGATGGGGGTCACGGTGTTGCTGGCATTTATCGCTTTGTGTCTGTTGATGGTGTGGCAGTCGAACGATTTGCGTTTGGCTGGCCTGGTGATGGTCGGCGTACTGGTACTGCTGTTGCTGATTGTGGGTGTCGCCGGGGTGTTGTTGTATGGGTTGCGCCGTTTTGGTGTGCGCGCAACGCCTGGGTGGCGTTTTGGCATCAGCAGCCTGCTGCGCCGGGGCAAAAGTGTCGTGCTGCAACTGTCGGCGTTTTGCGTGGGCATTATGGCGCTGTTATTAATCGCCATTGTTGGCAACGATATACTCGATACCTGGCGTGAGCAGATTCCACCGGATGCGCCGAATCACTTCGCGTTTAATATACAACCACAAGAGGTGGCGACTGCCCGACAGTTGATTGCCGATGCCGGTGTTGCCACGACAACATTTTACCCAATGGCACGCGGGCGGATGATTGAGATTAATGGCGAGACGATCAACCCTGAAACCTATCCGGTCAGTGGCCGCGCCCGCCACTTGTTGAACCGGGATTTTAATCTGAGTTACGCCGCACAAATGCGCGCCGATTACAGTATCGACGCGGGCCAGTGGTGGGGTGAAGAACAGTACGATGAACCGCTGATATCGGTCGAGTCGAGTGTTATGCAGACCTTTGGCCTGTCGCTGGGTGATCGCCTGGCGTTTCGTATTGCCGGGGCGCGGGTCGAGGCGCGCATCGCCAATATTCGCACAGTCAACTGGGATTCGTTCAAGCCCAATTTTTATGTGATTGCAACGCCGGGTTTGCTCCGTGATGTGCCGACCACTTTTATTACCAGCTTCCGGGTGAAACAGGGCAATGCCGCATTGACCAGCCAGTTGGTGCGCACGATACCGGGGGCTACGGTTATTGATCTCGACGCACTGTTATCCCGTATTCGTGGCCTGATTGATAACGTCTCGCGGGCGGTGGAGTATGTGCTCGGGTTTACCTTGCTCGCGGGTTTGATTGTATTGGTTGCCACGGTTCAGGCCAGCCGCCAGGCGCGTATGCGCGAGTCTGCGTTGTTGAAAGCCCTGGGCGCACGCTATGCCACGTTGTTTACCGGTTTGCTGGCTGAATTTGTGATGCTGGGCGCGCTGGCCGGGCTGGTGGCCGCCGTGATTGCCGCTGCACTTGCCTGGGTGGTTTCTAATCAATTGTTTGAATTGAGCTACCAGCCCCCCGTTAGTTTGTTATTGATCGGCACTCTGGCCGGTGCAGTGGGCATTGGTTTGTGTGGTGTTCTGGTCACCCGGCAAGTACTTAAACGCTCGCCCATGCGCCTATTGAATGACCATCGCACATAAGAGAATGCCTTAAAACCGCTGCACATTTAAACACCCTCTAACACTGGCCAGTGAAGGCCCAATGAAAGCCCGGTAAAACGCCAATGAAAACAATCGAAACCAAGGACAAAACGACACACGGTGACCTGGCCACTGTTGCCAATGCACTGTGTGTCGGCTACGACCCCCAGGGGAGTGATCTGGTGTACCGTGCTGTTGGCTATACCTGGCCGCTGTGCAATAAAACACACAAGCAAACCCCCAAGCACCCTGACCCTTTTGCAGTAGCGGGGGAGCTCAAAGCGCTGGGTATCGATTGCCATACACTCAGTGCCTCTTTGTTGGCGGCCAGTGTCTGCGAGGCCAGCCTGCCGATTGAGAAGATTAACGAAGCGTTCGGTGAAAAAATTGCCGCGCTGGTCAAAAGCGTGCGCTGGCTACACAGCTTTCGCGAAGGCACGTTGGTTCAGCAGGAGGATGCCGATAGTGCCGAGCAGTCAGAGCGACTGCGGCGCATGGTGTTGGCCATGGTTGAGGATGTACGCGCTGTGCTGATCAAGCTCGCACACGTTGTGGTGCGATTAAAAATGCTGGCCCATGTGAGCTACGATGAACGTCGGCGTATTGCTCACGAATCCCTGACACTTTACGCACCACTGGCTAACCGGCTCGGCGTTGGCCAACTGAAATGGCAGATGGAAGATCTCGCGTTTCGCGCATTGGAGCCACAGGCTTACAAACGTCTGGCTACCTCACTGGAAGAGCGCCGCGTCGAGCGCGAAGTTTATGTCGATGATTTGGTCACGCGCTTGCGGGCGCAGCTCGCTGAGGCCGGTATCGACAAAGCGGGGGTATTTGGCCGGGCGAAGCACATTTACAGTATCTGGAAAAAAATGCAGCGCAAGCAAATCGAATTTGCCGAGGTGTTTGATGTGCGTGCAGTGCGTGTGCTGGTCAGTGAAGTCAGTGAATGTTATGCCGTGCTGGGGTTGGTACACGGCAATTGGCAGCACATTCCGCGTGAGTTTGATGACTATATTGCCAACCCCAAGGAAAACGGTTATCAATCGCTGCATACGGCGGTTATCGGGCCGGGCGGTAAGGCGATTGAAGTGCAGATTCGCACCCGACAGATGGATGACGATGCCGAGTTAGGGGTTGCCGCCCACTGGCGCTACAAAGAGGGCGGTGCGCTGGATGAAAGTTTACAGCGCAGTATTAATGCATTGCGTCAGTTGTTAGAGGTTGAGAGCGATGACACCGATCTGTTCGATAGTGTCAGTTCTGATTTTTTTTCCGACCGGGTGTTTGTACTGACGCCCAAAGGCAAAATTGTCGATTTGCCACAGGGTTCGACACCGCTGGACTTCGCGTATCAGATTCATACGCAGGTTGGCCATCGCTGCCGGGGGGCGAAGATCAACGGTAGTATTACCACCCTGACGCAGGTACTGCAAAACGGCGATCAAGTGAATATTCTCACCACTCGCGAGTCACGGCCCAGCCGCGACTGGCTCAACCGTAGCCTGGGTTACCTGGCCACCAGCCGGGCGCGTGCCAAAGTGCGTAGCTGGTTCAATATTCAGGATCACGAACAGCATATTGAAGACGGTCGGAATATTCTCGAACGCACACTCAAACGCCTTAATGCACACGCCGTATCGCTGGAAAAACTGACCCATAAACTGAATTTTGAAAAACAGAGCGAACTGTTTGCCGCGATTGGTCGAAACCTTATCTCAACGGCACAGGTTGACGCCGCCGTTTACGCCCTGGAGACACCACACCCGGAGCAGGCCCTGTTGCCGGTGCGCCGGACAAAACGCAGCAGTGTGGGCAGTAGTGGCAGTACCGAGGGGATCAGTGTGCGGGGTGTGGGCAGTTTGCTGACGCAAATATCACGTTGTTGCAAACCTGTACCCTACGACCCTATTGTGGGGTATATCACCCGGGGTAAAGGGGTTTCGGTGCATCGCCGCGACTGTGCCAATATACTCAATCTGAGTGAGGGTGATCAGTTGCGGATGATCGAAGTGGAGTGGGGCGATGAACGCACACAGGCCTACCCGGTTGACCTACAGGTTATCGCCTACGACCGCCCGGCCTTATTGCGTGATATTTCACAGATAATGGCGGATCAAAACCTCAATGTGACGGCTGTTAATACCCAGTCTGATGCCGATGAGCAAACCGCCTGTATGAACTTGACAGTCGAACTTTCAGATGTCGAACAACTCTCCCGCACGATGGATAAATTGCGCCAGTTATCCAATGTATTGCAGGTTGAGCGGCGAAAGTGAGGCGCAATGCAGCTTCGCTCTATATTTTCTGCATGAGGTGTTTGTCGTCGCATCAACCGTATTTTCCACGCCAACCGAGGTAGTGATATAGATGGATAAAAAATCGCGCGTCGCCTATATCCTGCGTCGCTTGTCTGAGTTATACCCTGAAACCCCTGTGCCCCTGGCGCACCAGGATAATTATAGCTTGCTGGTAGCAGTACTGTTATCGGCACAGTGCACTGATGCGCGGGTTAACCAGGTGACACCGGCGCTGTTCCGGTTGGCCGACAACCCCTACGCTATGGCGTCGGTGCCCGTTGACAGCATCCGTGAAATTATTCGCCCGTGTGGTTTATCACCGCGCAAATCAAAGGCTATCTCGGTATTGTCACAAATGCTGGTTGAACAACACGCGGGTGAAGTACCAGAGGATTTTGACGCGCTGGAGGCACTGCCGGGTGTCGGCCACAAAACGGCTTCGGTGGTGATGAGCCAGGGGTTTGGGCACCCTGCATTCCCGGTCGATACGCATATCCACCGCCTGGCTCAGCGCTGGGGTTTGACCAAGGGCAGGAATGTGGTGCAAACCGAGAATGATTTGAAAAAACTATTCCCAATGGCGCAGTGGAACCGGTTGCATTTGCAGATTATTTTTTACGGTCGGGAGTACTGCACTGCGCGTGGCTGTGATGGCACCGTGTGTGAAATATGCCAAACGTGTTATCCGCTTCGGCGTAAGCCAGTCGTCATCAACAAAGCGTGATGGCCGTCTGATATTGATTTTTTCGGTGTTACCCGGGTTACTTCACGCTGCGATAAGGCATGTTGTATCAGTACGACATATAAGCACCGGGATATATGCCAATGCACTGAACACAGATTTATTTTGAAGAGCTGCTGTTTGAGGCAGTTAAACCTAAATTCCGCAGTTGCATCTACTGCGGCACACTCAACGTCAACAAGCGCCCTTTTTGATTGAGTTCAAGATGCTGTAGAAAAGACATGCCGAGTAGGATTTCTTCCGTGTGCATATGTGGGTTGATGCTGGCACGGATATTGTGCAGGCGCAGCTTATCAATACCAATAGAGTCCAGTTGGGTTGCATAAACAGTAATCATGCCGTTGGCGGTGGTGGCGTTGAATGGTTGGCCAGCCGATAAGCCCAGACGTTTTGCCACCTTAGCGGGTATATTCACGTCGCTGGCACCGGTATCGATCAAAAAAGTAACGGCGTGGCCATTGATATGGCCATTGCTGATAAAGTGCCCACTGCGGCTTCTTTCCAGTACCACTTGTGTGTTGCCCTGGGCGCCAATGCTTGCGGCAATGTGTCGATTTGGGTTGTCACGGTCTGACAGCCACTGATGAAAGAAAAATGTCAACCCCAATATCAACAGTATCCAGGTCGCGAAAATCATCACCTTGCCGGTGGTTTGGGTTGTATCGGTGTTATTCATCCTGGGGGGTAGTGCGTGATTGAATTGGGCGTCAAGCCTACCTGAAACACACCGATTGGCAACTGTCAGTGTCATTTACTCCAGCCAGCCGCCAACTGCCTGTAATGGGCGTTGGCTGCCCGCCGGGCTAACCCACACTACCACGCCATATTTTGGGGCATCATTAGATCTTTCCGGTAGCTGAATCGTGCCGGTATATTCACCACTGCCTGAGGTCAGGGCGCTGCGCGCTGACCCCAGCACCACAAAGTCGTGTTTGAGCACATCACCTGCGTTTTCACCGGCTTTGACCTGGGTTTCGAGGTCGAAGCCCAGTAGTGCGATATTGACATCCAAATGGACACCGTCCGCTGCTGCCGGATTGAATGTCACTGAAGCTGTTTGCTGGTTAATATCGACGGTCAGCTTGCCGACTGTGCCGGTTTCAGGGAAATCCAGGTAGCGGCGCACAAACCATTGTCGCCACTCCTTGCCGTTGTACATAAATCCGGGAGTGTAGATTGTGCGCATCGATTGTTCTTGTGCATGTATGCGCTGGCGCGCTGTGTGGGCGGGGCTGGCGAAGCGGTCTTCCCAGCCGATGTAATCCCAGTAATCGACGTGAAAGGCCAGGGGGATAAACGTCTGCCATAAACCGTCTTCCTGTTTGAGTGTACTCAACCAGCGGTCAGCGGGTGGGCAGCTACTACAGCCCTCAGAGGTGTAAAGTTCCAGTAAGCTGGTTTGTTTTTCTGTGCTTTCAAAGCGGGTGGCATTGGCGGTAGAGGTGGCGAATAGCGTCATGGCGAACAGTGTGCTGGTGATGGTTGGGAGTAGTGCGCGGAGCGTTGGCATGGGTATTTCCAGTGGTGGCGTTGGGGGCTTGGAGCGTGCTGGAGTGAAAATGTTCCGTTAGTGTTTCGTCGGCTTTAGGTTGGTGGGTGACCATTTATATTGGCTTCGCTCTATCTCCTGTATCCATACAGTCGTCGGCAACTGCTCCTGCGTTGCTCTAGCTCCTGTGTCCCTACAGTCGTCGGCAACTGCTCCTGCGTTGCTCTAGCTCCTGTGTCCCTACAGTCGTCGGCAACTGCTTCTATGGAAGGGGAAGGCAGGCCGATGCGGATTGTTGATTGTATGTGGTTTTGTTTGTGATGTTGTGTTTATAGGGTAATGGTGATTTCGCTGGGGTGAGCGAGCGGCTACAATAAGCGCTATGTCAGGAAATACATTCGGAAAGCTTTTTAGTGTCACTTCATTTGGTGAGAGCCATGGGCCTGCGCTCGGCTGTATTGTCGATGGCTGCCCGCCAGGGCTTGCGCTTGATGAAGCCGATTTACAGGTAGACCTGGACAGGCGTAAGCCGGGTACTTCGCGCTATACCACGCAACGCCGTGAGGGTGACCAGGTGAAAATACTGTCCGGTGTGTTTGAGGGGAGAACCACAGGCACACCCATCGGCCTGCTGATTGAAAATACCGATCAGCGGTCTAAAGACTATTCAAATATCGCTGAGCGGTTTCGCCCTGCACATGCTGATTACACGTATACGCAAAAGTATGGTCTGCGCGACTATCGGGGGGGTGGTCGCGCTTCCGCACGCGAGACGGCGATGCGGGTTGCCGCTGGCGCAATTGCAAAAAAATACCTGTATGAAAAATACGCCGTGGTGGTGCGCGGGTACTTGTCTCAGTTAGGTCCCATTATGTTGGACAGTACGGCATTTGCTTGGGAGGCCGTTGGGCAAAATCCATTTTTTTGGCCTAACCCGGAGCAAGTGCCTGCGCTTGAAGCCTATATGCAGGCGCTGAATAAAGAGGGTAACTCGGTGGGGGCCAGGGTTACAGTGCTGGCTGAAGGCGTGCCGCCTGGCTGGGGCGAGCCAGTATTTGACCGGCTCGACGCAGAGATTGCCCACGCGTTGATGAGCATCAATGCGGTTAAGGGAGTTGAAATCGGGGCGGGATTTGACAGCGTTGCCCAAAAGGGCACCGAACACCGCGATGAGATGACACCGGAAGGGTTTTTATCCAACAATGCCGGTGGGGTTCTCGGCGGAATTTCATCAGGCCAGGATATTGTTGCGCATTTGGCGCTAAAGCCGACATCCAGTATTCGGCTGGCGGGGCGGGGCGTTAACGTTAAAGGTGAACCGGTAGAGGTGGTCACTAAAGGGCGGCACGACCCCTGCGTGGGCATCCGCGCAACACCTATCGCGGAGGCGATGCTGGCGTTGGTGCTTATGGATCACGCTTTGCGGCACCGGGCGCAAAATGGGGATGTCGACAGTGGTGTGCCAGTGATTCCGGCACGTGTCGAGTAGCCAGAGTATTTGTTAAGCCGGGATTGCTTAAATCGCACGCCGCTGTAAAGGCCGTTCATTAATCGGCAGATGGATCAACGTTGCAAACACGCCCAACCCTATGCCCGCCCACCACATCAGGTCGTAGGAGCCGGTGGCGTCATAAATCCAGCCACCCATCCACACGCCGACAAAGCTGCCGAGTTGGTGGCCGAGAAACACAATGCCAAACAAAGTGGCCATATAACGTACACCAAACACCTGTGCGACGATGCCCGTGGTGAGTGGCACTGTCGACAGCCATAGAATCCCCATCAATGCTGAAAAAATATAGATGGTGTTATTCGAGACGGGGGCAAACAGTAACCACAAAATAACCAGTGAACGCCCAAAATAAATAAATGACAGCGAATAGCGTTTGCTCCAGCGCTGCCCGGCCATGCCAGATAAAAAAGACCCGGCGATGTTAAACAGCCCGACAATGGCGATGGCATAAGCGCCTATTTTGGCTTCGAGGCCAATGCTGCTGACATACGCGGGAAAGTGCACAGTAATAAAAGCAACCTGGAATCCGCAGACGAAAAAACCGGCGGTCAATAACAAATAACCCCGGTGCGCCAGTGCTTCATTGAGCGCCTGACGGAGTGTTTGACTGGCACTTTCCTGTGCGGCTGTGGAGGCTGTCGTATTGGGTAACAGCAGCGCCAATGGCACCATCAGCAAGGTGCACAGTGCGAGTATTGACAGGGTGTCGTTCCAGCCGAACTGATTGATCAGTGCCTGGGTGCTGGGTGAGAAGACCACTTGCCCAAATGAGCCGGCAGCGGTTCCCAGGCCCAGTACCAGTGAACGCTTCTCTGGGCCAACTGCCTTGGCCATCGCTGCCATCGCCAGTGAGAATGCGGTAAACGCCACCCCAATACCGGTGACAATACCGGCGAAAAAGTGCAGGGCAAAACCGCTGTCTGCCTGGTTTATCCCCCAGGTGCCGAGTGCGTAGATCAAGGCGCCGATGCTAATGACTTTAACCGGGCCAAATTTGTCGTTGATTGCCCCCGCTATTGGCACACCGATACCCCACAGCAGGTTTTGCAGGGCAAATGCCAATGCAATGGTTTCCCGGTTCCAGCCTTTATCCAGGCTCATCGGTTCGACAAACAGCCCAAATGTTGAGCGAATGCCAAAACCAATAATGGCAATCAGGCAGGCAGCGCTAATAATCATGGCAGGCGAGCGCCAAAATGGCGTGGCGGTTTGGGTGGTATTCATTGGGCTGCGCTACGGGCTGTTTAATATGGCAAAATGGCCTGCATCGTGGGTTAAGGTGTAGTGCATGTCAAGTGAGCAAAAAATCCTGGAGATGACGAAAAAATGGCTGCGCACAGTGGTCATTGAACATAATTTTTGCCCCTTTGCACAGCGTGAGTATCAGCGTGACAGTATTGTTTACAGGGTGTGCCTCAGTGGTGAACTGGAAGCCGGTCTGGTCGCTTTTTTGTCATTGTGCAGGGCGCTCGACGATGACGATACGGCGGAGACCGCCTTGCTGGTATTTGCCGATGGCTTTGCCTCGTTCGATGATTATTTGTCTTTGCTTGCCGCCGCTGAAGATGCGCTGGTTGTGAGTGATTACGAGGGTGTTTATCAGGTGGCCAGTTTTCATCCTCAGTATTGTTTTGCCGGTGCGGATAGGGATGATGCGGCCAATTATACTAACCGCTCACCCTGGCCGATGTTGCATGTGTTACGTGAATCGGGTGTTGAGACGGCGTTGGCGTGCCACCCCAATGTCGATGCCATACCGGAGGATAATATTCAGCGCGCCCGCAGCCTGGGGGTTGAGGCTATGGCGGCAATGTTGCAACGGTGCATGGATTATTAATGATTTGTCTGTAAGTGATCAATTCAACGTTGGGGCTGGCAGTGGTAGTGTTTTAGGGTTAACAGTTTTGCGCTTATTTTAGATAGTATTGCCCCCTACATTACTTAACAACCAGGTTGCACAATGAACGCCACTGATACATCGATCAAACACAAAAATATACTGGTGGTGATGGCCGATCAGCTCACCGCACTGGCGTTGGGGTGCTATGGGCATCCGGTGGTGAAAAGCCCGCATATCGATAGGCTGGCAGAGGAGGGGGTGGTTTTTGATGCGGCCTACAGCAGTAGCCCTTTGTGTACGCCAGCGCGCTATGCCTTTATGACGGGACAGTACTGTTCGCGCAGTGGCGGTTACGATAACGCCGCTTATATGCCGTCGACAATGCCTACTTTTGCTCACTATTTGCGTTTGCAGGGCTACCGTACCTGCCTGTCAGGAAAGATGCATTTCGTTGGCGCAGACCAGTTGCACGGTTTTGAGGATCGCCTGACGACCGATGTATATCCCGCCGACTTTGGCTGGATTCCCGACTGGACAAACCCCCATGAGCGCATTGATTTGTGGTACCACAATATGTCCAGTGTCGTACAGGCCGGGGTGGCGGCAACGACCAACCAATTGCACTACGATGACGAAGTTGGCCACCAGGCCGTGCGGGCGATTTATCAACATGCGTGTAGCCAGGATGATCGACCGCTGTGTCTGGTTGCCAGTTTTATCCACCCACACGACCCCTACGCGGCACGGCAAAAGTATTGGGATTTGTACAGCGATGATGAGATTGATATGCCGCGTGTGCCCCGACCGGCCCCAGCGGAAAATGACCCACACAGTCTGCGCCTGCTACAGGTGATTGCGCACGATTCCGTCGCTGTCAGTGATGAACAGGTGCGCAGTGCCCGGCGCGCCTATTACGCTAATGTATCGTATGTCGATGAATGGCTGGGCCGCTTGCGCTCGACCTTGGAGGCGTGCGGTATGGCAGATGATACGACGATTATTTTTACCGCCGACCACGGCGATATGCTGGGCGAGCGCGGACTGTGGTACAAAATGTCATTTCACGAGTGGTCAAACCGTATTCCGATGATTATCTGGCAACCCAATCGGTTTGCGGCACGGCGCGTTGAACAACCCGTGTCGCAGGTGGATGTATTGCCCACATTGGTCGATATTGCCGCTGAAAATACCGGCGTAGTGAAACCTGAGCCTATTGACCCACTCGCCGGGCGCAGTTTATTGCGTTTGTGTGAGGGTGATACGGCGGGTGACGCTAATACCACTATCAGTGAATACCTGGCCGAGGGAACAGCGGCGCCGATGTTGATGATCCGTAACGGTGGTTATAAA
This sequence comes from Gammaproteobacteria bacterium, assembly GCA_965277715.1. GTDB lineage: Bacteria > Pseudomonadota > Gammaproteobacteria > JBCCGL01 > JBCCGL01 > JBCCGL01. The sequence continues at coordinate 1,914,719 of OZ255836.1, read as the reverse complement.
TACACGCACTGCCAGACCGACCCGGAACAGTTATTCGATTTACACGCGGACCCCGACGAATTGCACAACCGGGCTGATGACCCTCAAATGGCATCGGTGTTGGCGGGTTTTAGGGCGCAGCGCGATGCGCACTGGGATGCTGAGGCTCTACAGGCAAAGGTGATTGCCGATCAGCAACGCCGTCGCTCGGTACACGCGGCGCTGCGTATTGGGCGTTATCAAAGCTGGGATTTTCAACCACAGCGTGATGCGGCCAATGAATATACACGCAGCCATATGGAACTAACCGATTTTGATGTGACTTCGCGCTACCCGAGACCGCCCCGTTTTGATCCGCGCTGGAAGTAGCATGATTATCCCAATACTCACCCAACTCTAAATTGATTAGGAATCTACACTACCCACATAGAAAAAGAAAAAAGTAAACAAATTAAAAACCGATGAACCATTAACCCACAAGAAAAAACACTTATTTTTGAACAGGCAAAAACGAAGATATTGCAAATAACTATTAGGAAATGCCAGACCAAGCCAGACCAGAACCAGAACAACCTGGCCCCTAAGCATCCGCACTCCAATGCTCACTTAACGCTCTTGCCTGTTCAAGGCACAACTCAACCGCCTCATCCGAGCCATCGGGTGGGTATTTCCATGTGCGCAAGGCCCGCCGAACCAGATTTCTTAGCCTGGCGCGGACACTCTCTCTCACCTGCCAGTCAACCGTGGTCGAATTTCTCAATTGCTCTGTCACGTATTTCGCCAGCTCTTTCAGCTTGTTGTCACCCATTTCTCTAACAGCGCTTTGGTTTTGAATAAGCGCACGATAAAACGCCAATTCATCGGTATTTAAACCAGAGCGCCGGGCGAGTTCGGCATCTGCTGCCATGTCCTTTGCCATCTGAATCAACTCCTCAATCACTTGCGCTGTCTCTATGGCACGGTTGTGGTATTTGCGCAGCGTTTCCATGATGCGCTCGGAGTATTTCTTTTCAGAGACCACATCCGTTTTCATCCGCGCCTTCACTTCATCACGCAGTAAACGTTCCAATAAATTAACCGCCAGGTTTTTTTCTTTCAGCCTGGCTACATCCTCAAGAAATTCGGGTGAAAGCAAACCAACATTCGGCTTGTCTAACCCCACTAGCTGAAAAATATCGTCCACACCTTCGGCGATAATGGCGTTGTCGATTATTTGCTTAAGGGCCGAATTCTTTTCTTCATCGGTGCGGCGCTTATCGATAGTGGTGAATTTAGTGATGGCATTTTTCACATAACCCCAAAATGCGATTTCTTTGGAGTAGGCGCTGGCCTCATCGAGTGTGCTGCACAGAGTAAACGCCGAGCGAATGCTGGCCATTACATCGAGGAAGCGTTTCTTCCCGTCCAGCTCGCCATTGCCCGGGTTTTGTAAATGCAGGATATGGTTCATTACCCGGGGTAATAATTGCAGTGCATGGGTTGCATAATCACTGTAATCACAGCCGTGCATCATGGCGTGCAATTTATCGATATTCTCCCTCAATAACGCAAACGCTTCGCGGGTGTCGATGGTTGGCGCACCTCTACCGTTAGCGTTGGTATAGCGCTTGAGCGCGTGTTTTAGTTCATTGGCGATACCGATATAGTCCACCACCAAACCACCGGGCTTGTCTTTAAACACCCGGTTTACCCGGGCGATAGCCTGCATTAAATTATGGCCTTTCATGGGCTTATCGATATACATCGTATGGCAGCCCGGCGCATCAAAACCGGTCAGCCACATATCGCGCACAATCACCAATTGCAGCGGGTCGTCGATGTCTTTAAAGCGTTTTTCAAACCGCTTTCGGGTGTCTTTAGTATAAATATGCGGTTGCAGTTTTTCTTTATCGGCGGCGGAACCGGTCATCACAATCTTGATCGCGCCACCGGCGGGATTCGGGTCGTGCCATTCGGGTTTAATCGCGACGATGGCCGCGTACATATCCACACAGATTTCGCGGCTCATGCACACAATCATGCCCTTGCCGGGCATGGTGGCGGTGCGGCTTTCAAAATGATCGACCAAATCTTTACCCACTTGCTGCATACGCGGCTCGCTGCCCACCAGCTTTTCCAGTGCCGCCCATTTCGATTTAGTGCTTTCACGGGTGGCGACATCCTCCTCGTCTTCGATCACCTCCTCGACTTCATCGTTTAACGCCTCAATATCGGCGGCATGGATATCCAGCTTGGCTAAACGGGATTCGTAATAGATCGGTACGGTGGCGCCGTCTTCGACGGCATCCTGAATATCATAGATGGAAACATAGTCGCCAAATACTGCGCGGGTGTCTTTATCCGCCGCGTCGATTGGTGTGCCGGTAAAACCAATAAATGAGGCTTCAGGCAAGGCATCGCGCAGGTGTTTGGAGTAACCAAAAGTGTACTGCCCGGTTTTTGCGTTGAGCTTGGCTTTATCACCGTATTGACTGCGGTGGGCTTCATCACTCACCACCACAATATTATGGCGGGTGCTCAGTACCGGGTGGGTGGCTTCATCACGCCCTTGCTCATCTTTGCGGAGAGCAAATTTTTGCACCGTGGTAAAAATAATACCGCCGGATTGGCGCGCCGCTAATACCGCACGCAGTTCATCCCTGCCACCGGCTTGTATGGGTGTTTGTTTTAGCGCGTCTGTCGCCATACTAAAGGTGTTATATAGCTGGCCGTCTAAATCATTGCGGTCGGTCACCACTACAATGGTGGGGTTATTCATTTCAGGCTGTGCCAATAATTTACCGGCATAGCACACCATCGAGATCGATTTACCAGACCCCTGGGTATGCCATATCACGCCAGCTTTACCGGAACCCGGTTCGACTTTATTGGCATAATTCGCTCTGGGCTGGGCAACCGTGCCCTGCTCGGGCCGCTGTGCGGCAATCACCGTGGCTTTTACCGCTTCACGCACGGCATGGAATTGATGGTAACCGGCAATTTTTTTAATCAGCGTATCGCCGTCCTGTTCAAACAGCACAAAATGGCGAATGTAATCTAAAAACAGCGCGGGTTTAAAAAAGCCTTTTACCAAAGTTTCCAGAAAGTATTCAAACAGGGGTTTATCGTTTTCGTTATTGACCACCCGCCAGGGCAAAAAACGCTCCTTATTGGCGGTGAGCGAACCGACCCGCGCATTTAAGCCATCACTCACCACCAGGGCTTCATTAAACGCAAATAAACCGGGTATTTCCTCTTTATAGGTTTGCAACTGCTGATAGGCAGACCAGATATCGGCATTGCTATCGGCGGGGTTTTTCAGTTCTAACACGGCCAGTGGTAGGCCGTTAATAAATACAATCACATCCGGGCGGCGGTTACCTTTGCTGCCGGTGATGGTGTATTGGTTCACCACTAAAAACTGGTTATTGTCTACCGTGGCAAAATCCACCAACTGCACATAGTCGGTCTTTGCCTTGCCATTCTGCTTAAAGTCTACCTTTACCCCTTGCAGCAATAGTTGGTGAAAGATTTTGTTATTGTTAATCAGAACAGGGGTTTCTGGTTTGGCGATTTGGAAAGCCACCTGTTCCAGTGTGGCGCTGGGGATATGGGGATTAATGATTGCCAATTGGTCAAGCAGGCGATTATGCAAAATGATTTGACGGTAATCGCTGCGTTCCGGGTTATCGCCATCGGGGGCGATGTCATAACCGCAGAGCGTGTTATAGCCGGTGAGTTGAAACCAATCGAGGCAGAGTTGTTCCAGTTGGTCTTCGGTGATCATGGTATCGACCTATACCAATGGCACATAGGTTATCGACAGACAATAGTTCGTTGTTTTACGTGTGTTTATCAAAATGGCCTCATTGATGTGGGTATAAGGTGCTGAATATTTAAACGGTGGGTAACTTACCGTATTTTATGTGCTGTTGCTGATAAATTGATAGGGCAGTGGTTTTTCAGGCAGGATGGCTAAAATGCTGGTAAAAACACTTCATCTTCAGCACCTTAGACGCCCTCGCTACGACCCAACTGCGGAATTTAGGATAAACTGGCGGGTGACATTGATGACAATATGTAACCAGTATAAATAATTACCCGGCAGATTCCTGGAGTACTGTAACCATGCCTATCGAACCTTTTATTAAATGCAGCAATTTAAAAACCTCATTGGCTTTCTATACAGCGGTTCTGGATTTCACTGTAATAGTCGCGCCAGACCCTAATCCCGAGGCGTTTATGTCCAGATATTCGCTGATTGGGAGAGAAGGGGGGCTTGTTCACTTGTCTTCCCACTCGAATGATGGTGCATTCGGAAGCCTGAATTATGTCCGTGTCGATGATGTTGATACGCTGTATCAAAAGTTTGTAAAGCGCGGATTGGTGACAAATACTGTGGAGGGTTATCCATGTGTCGTCATTCACCCCGTTGAGCAAACCTGGGGCATGAAGGAGTTTTCTGTTATGGACCCGGATGGTAACAAGCTTACCTTTGGGCATGAGGTAACGTGACAAAATACGCTGGTAGGCGTACCAGTGGCGTTAGTGTGCAATAGTAACCGGGGCTTGACTATCCATGACTGCATTAAGAAAAGAACAAATTTGCAATTTACTGAAAGGCATCGAAACGGGTGATGCGACAACGGTGGCGGTTGTCAACGAGGATAAATATATTCAACACAACCCTCAAACGCATGAGGGTAGCGAAGGTTTGGCGGCGCTGTTTAAGCGCCTGTCGAAAACGAACCCAACGGTTAACATCGTTCGGGTTTTTGGGGATGGCGATTATGTGTTCGCCCATACGGAATATAATTTTGATCGTTCGAATGTCGGTTTTGAGGTCTTCAGGTTTGAGGATGGCTTGGCCGTGGAGCATTGGGATAATATTCAACCGAGGTTGGGTCCTGGCCCATCGGGCCACACTATGGTCGATGGCCCGGTTGAGGTAACCGATCTTGATAGAACCGAGGACAATCGGGAAATAGTAAGATCGTTTGTTGATGAGGTGCTTATCAATCGCAGGCTTGAGAAACTCGAAAGTTATATCGGTGAGGAAGGTTATATTCAGCATGATCCACACGTTGCCGATGGTTTACCTGCGCTGCGGTTGGCGTTGGAAGCGATGGATGGGGGTATTTTGAGAGTCGAGTATTCGCAAAATCACCGTGTGTTTGCAGAGGGGTGTTTTGTGCTTGCTGTTAGTGAGGGGTTCCGTGGTGGGGTTCACACGGCTTTTTATGATCTTTTTCGCGTTTCTAAAAAGCGACTTGTTGAGCATTGGAATACAGTTGAGGGTATTCCTGCGCGAGGTGAGTGGAAGAATGATAATGGGAAGTTTTGATGGGTTTTGTTTTTTTGTGTGAGTAGTGTAGGGGTATTGGGTTTCACTCGCGTTACTTTGGTGTTTTTCTTTGCGCTTTGCAGAGCCAAGCTACTGCTCCCCGGCAACTGCTCCTGCGTTGCTCTAGCTCCTGTATCCCTTGTATCTTGTACCTCTCTCGATGTCCAGTGCGCTAAAGATTAGTGTTCTTATTAGCACTGTCTATGCGCACTGCAAGTAATATCTAACCAGGCTCATATATTGCCTTGACTATCCTGAGTTTCTTTAGGGCTGAAAATGAGTGCGGTACAGGCGGTGAGCATACCTTGCTAATTAATGCTGTAGTACGCCAACTGTTTCTGTGGAAAGTGGGCTGACGCTGATTGCTGGTAGTGTGAGGTTGTGCCTCTGGTATATTTTCTGTTTATCTGTGAGGTTGGTGTCGCTTTCATTCACAAAGATGATGTAATCTGAGAAGTCCATTTTTTAAACTGCCTTCTATAATTCTGTTTGGGGTGATTGTATGGCAAATTTCCCAGAAAGGAGTTTTGGTAATAACGTATCACGCAACTTTTTAAGAACCCTGATCTCTATCGAATTAACTTCAATGTGTTGGTCTATTGATTTAATCTTATCTTCAAAAAAATTCAATAAATTACTACGTGGTGCGACAAATCCTACGGCCCCTAGTTCGTTTTTATTGATAGAGTTGAATACCGTGCCGTCAGAACCACTATCGCTTAGGTTCTTCTCTATGTGTCCAATAAATGCATAAGTGAAGCTTCTTGCTTCTGACTTATGCCTAATACTGGCAACTCCTCTACCAAGACAACATTCTTGAGCGGCCATATTCCTGTCACCTACTGGGGCTCTGACACTTATTAGCGTATCCCCGGCCTTAGCCAGCCGTTTTGGTTTAGTTGTATAAACTCGCGGCATTGGGTATCTAAAACCAAAATCCCTACGTCCTTGAAAAAATAACATGCCCTGACCATCTTCATTATAAGTATCGCCTGTTGGGGATTGCCCCATAACTACGTTGAAATGTTCACCAAGCGTTGAGGCATCCCACCCCTCCGGTATTTCACCCAACTCAGAATCAACGAACGCATCAGGAAACAAAGCAGCAGTGGCTTGGAGTTGTTCCAGTTGTTTTGGGTTGAGTTGATCAAGTTCGTCTAACGCCTTGCCACTGATGGCCGCCATAGCAGCGCGTTCAGGGTCTTGACTTGTTTGTTTGGCGGCGATTTTGGCGCGAGTGGGTTCGAAATCGACAAACCAGCTTTTAAAGATGGCTTGGGCGATATGTTCGAGGGTTTGGTTAGTTTGGCGGTTATTAGTAAGCGTTTCATTCAATGCATCTAAAATTTTAACAATACCATCCTGAATGTTTATTGGAGGCAGCTGCAGGTCTAAAGACTTTAGAGCAACAATAGTAAGCGCTTTTTGAGTCGAGCCAATCGTGATTTCATCAAACTTTCGCTTAGCTATAGGAGATGTCAGCCAGTAAAATAAAAACTTGGGATTCACTCTTTCACTAAAATTTCTGAACCAAGTTAGGTTTCCATCTTTAAAATAGAACCTATCTCTCGTTTGTACTTGGTATGGAACACCCAAAGTGCCAACAGAAGTTAATAAAATATCCCCCACTAAAGGGGCTCCAAATTTTTCTTCGATTTTTTGAAAGTGATCTTCTTTGATGAATAACTTTGTGGATATATCGTTACCCTTGGAGCGTTCTATTACTTCTTTCGATCTAAAAAATGGCACGCCATCTTCAACATAATCCACTCTTTTAACTCGTTTGCTTGAGGTTATTTCAACAATCTCATTCAATTGAACAATTGGCCAATCAGACATCGAAACCCAACCCCGCCAAGTTCTTTTTAATCTCAGCTTCCAAACGATCAGAATCCTCAAACTGAATTTTTAAAGTCGCGGTTAACCGCGCCATTTTATCGGCAAAGGGTTCACCATCATCTTCTTCGGCAGCGGCACCAACATAACGCCCAGGGGTGAGTACATAATCGTGTTTTTGAATTTCTTCTAAACCGGCGCTGCGGCAAAACCCCGCAATATCAGCATATCCCTCACCTATCTGCCAGTGGTGGAATGTCTCTGTCACTTGGTTTAGGTCATCTTGGGTGAAGTCGCGCAGTACGCGGTCTTTCATGTACCCGAGGTTGCGGGCATCGATAAATAATATTTCACCTTTGCGGGTGCGTAGTTTTCTGCCTGCGGCACTGGTGCGCTTATTTTTATTCCTGGTTAAGAACCAGATACAGGCGGGGATTTGGGTATTGGTAAATAACTGGCCGGGCAGGGCGACCATGCACTCGATCAGGTCTGCTTCGATCAGTGTCTTGCGTATATCGCCTTCACCTGAACTGTTGGAGCTCATGGAACCGTTGGCTAACAATAGGCCGACGCTGCCGTTGGGTGCGGTGTGGTAGAGCATGTGTTGCAGCCAGGCGAAGTTGGCGTTGCCGGATGGTGGTGTGCCGTATTGCCAACGCGGGTCGTCGTCGCTGACACCGGCGTCCCACTCTTTCATGTTGAACGGTGGGTTGGCCATAACGAAGTCGGCGCGTAAGTCGGGGTGTTGGTCGTTGGTGTAGGTGCTGGCGGGTTGTTTACCAAAGTTGAAGTCGATGCCTCTTATTGCCATGTTCATGGCGGCCAGTTGCCAGGTGGTGTGGTTGGCTTCCTGCCCGTAGATGCTGACGTTGCCCATGGTGCCTTTGTGGGCGGTGATGAAGTTTTCTGATTGCACAAAGAAACCACCGGAACCCATGGCGGGGTCGTAGACGCGGCCTTTGAAGGGTTCGAGCATTTGTACAATAAGGCTGACGATGGATTTTGGTGTGTAGAACTGGCCGCCTTTTTTACCCTCGGCCAGGGCGAACTGGCCAAGCATGTATTCGTAGACATGGCCGAGGATGTCTTTGGCGTTGAGGCTGGCGTGGGTGAAGGGAATGGTGGCGATAAGGTCGATCAATTCGCCCAATTTGGCCTGGTCGATTTGCAGTTGGGTATAGCGTTTGTTGAGCACGCCGTTGAGTTTGGGGTTATCGGCCTCGATGGTTTCCAGGGCGTTGTCGATAAGCTGGCCCACGCTGCGGATTTTTTTCTTTTGCCTGCCCTGGCCAATTTCAAGTTCGCCGGTGATGACGGTTTTGTTTTGGTTTTGTAAAAATTTCCAGCGTGCGGGGGCTGGCACCCAGAAGGTGTTGGTTTCCCGGTAATAGTCCCGCACTTCCAGCTCGGTTTGAATTTCGGTTTTATACGCCTGGCTCTCACGGCCACCAAAATCTTCTGGGTCTAAGTAGTAGTCGTGATCCGGGTCTTGCAGTTGGTCTTTTAGCCCGGCACGCCGGAGGTCAAAGGCGTCTGATACGTATTTGATAAATATCAGGCCAAGCAGTACGTGTTTGTATTGGCTGGCGTCGAGTGAGGGGAGTAGTTTGTTGGCGCTGGTCCACAGTTTTTTTTCTAAATCGTGGAGAAATTGCTGCTCATGGCTTTGGTCCATAGCGGGTTCCGGGGTGGTTTTTTTGCAGGGTGTTTGAGAGTAATTCAGTATAGCTGACGCGCTGGGTGTTCGACAGCGGGGGCTTTCGATTTAAAAGCCGTCGTTGAATCCGCCTCTGGAGTCTTTTTCAGGTGCGTTGGCAAGCACCTGGAAGGTGAGGCATGGCCGGGCGATAAGGGGGTTGTTGAACCTGAATTCCTCAGTTGAATCTACTGCGACCACCTAGTGCACAGAATCTAAAGTGCTTTTACCAGGATTTCAGCTTCAGCACCTTAGACGCCCTCGCTACGACTCAACTGCGGAATTTAGGTTGGATGGTTGCGGTGCATTATCCTAGAAAACGTATTGGTAGTTTGAGATGGGTTTTATACACATTCGCTATCTAAACCGGGACTTTCAGTACCCAATGCCCAGTATCATACCGTATCAATTAACCGGGGAATTTTTATGCACTTAACGGTGGTTCTGGCAGCGCTGGCCGCTGTGGTGATATGGGGTGGCTCCGCAGTGGCGGCGAAAATATCGGTGGCGACGATGGCGCCGCTGACCGTGGCTGTGCTGCGCACTGCGCTGGGTGGTTTGGTGGCGTTGCCGTTGGCTTTGATGTTGCGTATTCCCTTGCCATCGTCTGCACGGCAGCGCTATTTGTTATTGCTGTCCGGTTTTTGCGGCTTTGTTGGTTTTCCGCTGTTGTTTACTTGGGGGCTGGCGCATACATCGGCAAATCACGCATCGATGATTCTCGCGGCATTGCCTGTGTTTACCGGTGCAATCGCGGCGACTTGGAATAGGCGTCGATTGCAATCGCGCTGGTGGCTGGGGTGCGCGATTGCCCTGGCAGGCGAGTTTTTACTGATTAGCAGCCCGGGAAGTGCGGGTGATGCGGGCGCGAGTGTTTACGGTGATACATTGGTGTTGGCGTCAAATCTCTTTGCCTCGCTGGGTTATGTGGCCGGGGGGCGTTTGCAACAACAGGGTTACCCGGCGGTGGGCACTACATTTTGGGGTGCCGCGCTCTATGCATTACCACTGTTACTGGTCCTGCCGTTGATTACTGACACGGCTGCGCTTAACGCCGTTGCGACCGAGGCCTGGCTGGGGCTGGCTTATCTCGCCGTTGGGGTCACTATTGTCGGTTATATGTGTTGGTATTGGGCGCTGGGCAAGGGGGGAATCGAACGGGTAGGGTTGTTTCAGTTTCTGCAACCGGTCTCTGGTGTGGTGCTGGCCTGGGTGTTGTTGAATGAATATATCGATACCTATTTTGTCCTGGCGTCGATATTGGTATTGTCGGGTGTGTGGGTGGCTTTGCGTGGTATGCGCTAAGAAGCCAAGCCCTACCAGGTAAAAGACGCACGCTCGTTTTTGACTCCAAAAAGGGGTCAATCGTATTTAATATTTTTCAAACGGTTGCAAACCTGCTCAAACACGCCCTTCAAGCTGCCGTCTGACAGCCCACTCTTTACATAATCAGTTGCAGGAGAAAGGCTACTAACACGACTATATCCAAATATATCAACCAGCGTTTTTAACGGCATATCTCCCAATTGCTGACAACAATATATCGCTACTTTACGAGGCAGATTCGCCCGTTGTCTCCCCCGCTGTCGCGTAAGTACATCACTCGCGTTAACGCCAAACACCGCTGCCACTGCATCGACTATAGCTGCACCCTTTGGCTTGTCCGTCACAATACGGGACAAGTCCCCCGATATGTGCATCGACTCCCGGTTTTCGGCAATATACGTCTTGAAGGATTTGTCACCCAGTATCGTCGCCACATTGCCTTTGTTATAAAAACGGCTAATGTCCTCATCAATACCTCGACCAACATATGTCTTATAAGCAACGTAACGTTGTTTAGCACCGAGTGCACTATAGGTTGCCTCTCGATACAACCATTCCGGTGCTTTGGCTTGGTTGATGTAAGCGTGGTAACTCGACCAGGAATAGGTATCGAGCTTATCCGCTGTTACACCCTTTACTTCTATTGGGTTACGATGAATGTAACGGCTTAAGGGTAATAAGTAGTCGTCTGCATCCACAATAATCGCTTTATAACGACCGCGAAAAAGAGGCCCATCCGTGCGTCTAAGGTTGTAGCGTTGTGTGTAGATACCATTGATATGTCGCATGATGCGATCCAGATTAGCACGAGGGGTTTCGATCAATAGATGATAATGATTACTCATCAAACAGTAAGCGTGGATGCAGGCATCAAAGCGTTTATGTGCTTCATCGAGCGTTTGTAGAAATGCCTGGTAGTAAATTTCGCCATGAAAGATGGTCTGTCTGGCTTTGCCACGATTCATAACGTGGTAGTAGGCATTTTCGTATTGTATTCGAGTAGGTCTAGGTATCGTTTAAATTTATACTATTTTGAAAATATTAAATAAGATTGACCCCTTTTAGTCTTGCAGCACCAAGTAACATATGGTGTGGTGAAAAAGGGCGCTCTCTTTCAATTTGAACTTTCTTCTTATTGGTCATTATTTCTCGTCTACTAGTTTTTTGTTCCAAACCCTAACGCCCGGCTAAGTTGCCGGAACGGAGTTGATTGTTTTGTGCTAGCGTAGCGGAAAAGCACAAAACGAGCAACGCAGTGTAGGTCAATTTGAGCCGTTTGTTATAACCTTGCAAGTTCACTCCGAATTCTACCCACAGCATCTTCATCAGGTTTTTCTGAAAATTCAAAGTCTTCAAATGCGCTATAAAATATCCAAAATATTTTGGGTGCCTCTTCAAACCCGACAACCGGCATAATTTGATTAAACAATACATTTGCAATGTCATACCTGACCTCGCCAGCAACAAATGATTTAGCTAGCCAAATAGCTAGATCATCAAGCTCTGCCTTTGAATCGAGCCGTGAAAACCATTCATCAATGAACTGTTTATTTTCATCGGTTACCGGTTTTGCTGCCCATTCTAGTAATGTTGAATACTTCATACACCGTTATAACGCCGCCCATGTGCCAGCCGGAATAAACTGGCAGCTTTTTTGCCGCGAAGCGTGCAAATAAAGAAGACAGTTTATGTAGGTCGGCACGATGGCTTGGTTAGAATGGAATTTAAATATAAACATATTAGCGATTTCTTACCAACAATCTTACACCAGGCCTGCTGGTTCAGAGAGTTAGCTACAAAATCCCTCCGGACTTAAGAACCATATAAAATAGCGCTATATCCACAGAAATATGAAGAACAAAAGAAAACTCCAATCTTTTCCAAAACCTCCGTTTGCTGAAAAACTTTCTTATGAAAGACTCTTCAGCAAGCTCGTTAACAATCATTAACTTCAGATCTTCTTCAAATGCCAGTATTTGTTTAGTAGTAACGAAAATTAGCACCAAGTTCATTAGAAAAAAAATAAAATTTGAAATGAACACTGTTATTGACTGTCTGTAATCTAGCCCTTCAGTTATGACCCAACCAACAACCGCCAGAACTACAACGGTGTAGAAGTTCCAATAGCTATTGACCCTTGTTTCCAGTTTCTCGATAGTGTCTATTATTTGATATGTATTCATGGGGTACTCTGAGTTCTAACGCCTGCCATGTGGCGCCTAGGTAAACTGGCGGCTTTTTTGCCGCGAAGCGTGCATAAAAAGACGACAGTTTACCTAGGTCGGCCACGATGGCTTGGTTAAGGTGGCACCCGTGAACACCGACAAAATGAGTGTGACGAAGCCAGCTTAGTTTGTGTAATAGCAAGAGTGTTTGCTTTACTTACGCGTTGAACTTACGTGAACGAACAAAGTAAAAGCGTTAAACTTGCCACGAAAATTATACTCTCTTAATGGCAACCACAACTGAAACCATAAAGTTGATGCTTATATTTTGCTCAAGTTTGGCAGCAAGAACAAAACCAGTGGCATGCAATTTTGAGCGTATTTTAATATTTATTTCTTTGGGCCTGCTATTTACTTTTGGGATTAAATGCTTTTAGTGCTGGTGTACCTTAACGCCTCTGTATGGGGCATTTTTTGTGTAGTGGAGTTTTGGGGTAAAGTGGCGAAGCCACCCCAAAACGGAGCGAAGCAAAAAATGTCCCTATGACAGCTTTGTTAGCTGCTGCCACTTAAAATGCCAAATAAATGTTGTTTGAACTCATCCGTAGTATAAGCCTTTGTAGTAATACCCATATACTCGTAAGCAGCTTCTGCTTTACGGACAAAGTGAGGATCTCTAGAAACAATTGCGCTAAAGTAAGAACCAACTAGAGCATGTTGTGCATCTACCAACCTGGAACCCCTTTTATATTTCTTTCTTGGATCGCCCCAATATCCAAAGCTATCTAGCAAAGAAAAAAACATTACCAAATCCTTTTTACTCGCATCATGCTCGGCTTTTGTACCGAGCCCTTCTCCAACATTTTTAAAGCTTTCCTCACAGATAGCTGACACCGTAGATATCATATCCTTCATACTTCTTGGAGGATTCGGTGCTCCTTCTGCGACTTCGTATTCATAGTTTTCAAGCGCATTATCTATGTAGGTGAGAGCCTCACGTGGTTTCATATTGTTTAGTGAGTCAGGATCTAAGTTGTAAGCTTTTCGCAGCTCTAAAACTTGGTCAAATGAAATCATATTTGCAAAGGTATCGTTAAAATCGATACCGATATCAACGTCATTAATCGTTGCAAAAACCTCTTGCGGGCGCACAGTCCTAAAACCGATATTAGTAAAAGAGTTTTCAAAATAAACTCTTTTACTAAGGTCTTCTACATACATTAACCGAGCTTGGTTGCGCTCTTCTCTATCCAAGTCAGTAATTTCTCCAACCAACTCTGCAGAAAAAGGGTAGCAATAAGGCCCAAGATATAAGCTGCGGAACAATAATCCCATTAGCTCGTCATCACGTCCCTCAATTGTATCGATTACAACATTACTATCTAAATAAATTGCTGATCTTTCCATAGTTAAACCATGAATCGGTATTTGACTTGATTACAGCTAACAGCCTGTTATCGAGGAACGAATCCTCGATAACAATATTATGTGGAATCGCGATAATTTTGCGAGACTGAGCTCACAAAGACACACTAAAACATTGATTAATATGACAAAACCCTACAAAAATCGCAAATAACAGACAAAAAAATGCTGGAACGACTCCCTAAAATTTTGGTTTTGGATTATCATATAACACTCTCTGCTTTACAAGGATTTATACGTGTACAAGTCGCCCTTACAGTAAGCGCACAATCTCGAAAGCAAGGGGGTCAGGCTTATTATTCACCATACAACGACTAATACGGATAAAAACAGTGGTTTCCAGCAAGAAATATAGGAAATAACTGCCTTGATCCGAATGGCACTTCCTTAAGCTGTAAGTATTTGAAGTAATTACAAAAAAAGCTGGTTCTATGGTAGGTTATTTGTTGCCAACACAAATACCCTTTATCCCACAGGAACCAGCCATCATGCAGAGTAATGTAAAAGTCAACATTCTTCAACGTCGCATCAAAAGCCGAGCTCAATCCTCGGATGCATTGAGTTTTTATCACTTGCTGACATCCTCTCAGTTACTTACGAAACTGGAAGAATTACAACCGGATTTTCGAGCGCGTCGCTATCCTCCTCTAGACACCTTATCGCTGTTTTTATACCAAACAATGAGTGCAGATCAGTCCTGCCAACAAGCTGTCAACACACTCGCTGTACAGCGATTAAGTGAAGGTTTATCAGTGAGTAATACGTAGACAGGGAGTTATTGTAAAGCACGACAAAGGCTGCCAACCCCCCTCGTCTCAGGGCTTGGCCGTTGTACAGGCGAGTGTGTGGCGAATGAAGCGGCCAGTCACTGGCACTGGCAAGGGCGTTCAGTTAAATTGGTTGACGGCACCACTGTGACAATGCCCGATACGCCTGAAAATCAGGTAGTTTATCCGCAACAGTCAGGCCAGCAAGTGGGGATCGGTTTTCCTCTTTGTCGCTGGGTAGGAATTATTTGTTTAGCCAGACGAAAAGGGGTCAATCGTATTTAATATTTTTCAAACGGTTGCAAACCTGCTCAAACACGCCCTTCAAGCTGCCGTCTGACAGCCCACTCTTTACATAATCAATTGCAGGAGAAAGGCTACTAACACGACTATACCCAAACATATCAACCAGCGTTTTTAACGGCATATCCCCCAATTGCTGACAACAATATATCGCTACTTTACGAGGCAGATTCGCCCGTTGTCTCCCCCGCTGTCGCGTAAATACATCACTCGCGTTAACGCCAAACACCGCTGCCACTGCATCGACTATAGCTGCACCCTTTGGCTTGTCCGCCACAATACGGGACAAGTCCCCCGATATGTACATCGACTCCCGGTTTTCGGCAATATACGTCTTGAAGGATTTGTCACCCAGTATCGTCGCCACATTGCCTTTGTTATAAAAACGGCTAATGTCCTCATCAATACCTCGACCAACATATGTCTTATAAGCAACGTAACGTTGTTTAGCACCGAGTGCACTATTAAATTTATACTATTTTGAAAATATTAAATAGGATTGACCTCTTTTGTTTAAGATTGACCCCTTTTTTTTGCTTTTTTTCTTTTCTGGAAGCCGTGCAAGTAATCAATAAAGGCCGGTGCAATCCCGGCCTTTTAGCGGCCTGAAGGTTCAGAAAAAAGCCGCTAAAAACAGAAGCCTTCGTGATCGTGCCATCATCGCGTAAACTATCGGGCATGACGTGTCTGACTCAATCCCCCCTTCAACTTAATGCCCCGCAGGTTCTCTGTCTGTGGCGGTTGGCCTGGCTGTACCTGATGGCGGCTTCTATCCAGAAAAAAAGTACCGCGCTGGTCGTCTCGGTGCCAAAACCGCCTCAAGGGAAAAAATCGCAAGAACAGGATGGCATCAAGGAAAAGATACGTTTAACTAATTGTTTTATCAAAGGAAAAGTGGCATCGGTACGAGGATGCACGTCAAGCGTACCTATCTTTGCAAATGGGGCACAGACTGCGGCGTTTACTCATTTGTTTAATGCGGAGTTGAGTGCTTGGAGGGCGGATGGTGATAGCAATCAGTCTCAACAGCCAACTGGTAATCAAATTTCTGGGAAAAATGAATTTAAGCAATGTGTTGCTACTTGTATTATGGACAATTACGGTGCCCTGTATGAAACTGCTGGTGCTTTAAATCCTTTAAGTCTGTCGGGGATCGTGGGTAATGAAGTTGCAGAAGCTCTTGATACCGAGTTGCAAAAGCAAGGGAACAGAAATTCCTATGGCAATAGTAAACAGTTTCAGACTGGCCAGAGACAGTTAAGAACATTGTCGCAATTTAGGAAGTTCAATGCGGCAAGTCTGATTTTAGGTGCTGGAGCTATTGGCTTTCAACTTGGAGCCCAAGGTTATTGTCGAGTCGAATGTACAAATTTTTGAGAATAGCAAAATGAAAATTGTTCTTAGGTTATGTGCTCTTCTGATTTCTAGTGCTATGTTGTTCATGGGGCTTGAGACGTTGCTACCGCAGTTTCCAGAATTTTTGAATAAATCGACTGCGACAATATTTATTATTGTCGGCCTTTTTCTTGGTTACTACGGAGTAACAGGACGTAGTTCGATAATAAAAAGTAAAAAGTAGCGTGAAAAAATAAAAAAGAAAAGGGGTCAATCATATTTAATATTTTTCAAACGGTTGCAAACCTGCTCAAACACGCCCTTCAAGCTGCCGTCTGACAGCCCACTCTTTACATAATCAGTTGCAGGAGAAAGGCTACTAACACGACTATATCCAAACATATCAACCAGCGTTTTTAACGGCATATCTCCCAATTGCTGACAACAATATATCGCTACTTTACGAGGCAGATTCGCCCGTTGTCTCCCCCGCTGTCGTGTAAGTACATCACTCGCGTTAAAAAAAAGGGGTCAATCGTATTTAATATCTTTCAAACGTTTGCAAACCTGCTCAAACACGCCCTTCAAGCTGCCGTCTGACAGCCCACTCTTTACATAATCAATTGCAGGAGAAAGGCTACTAACACGACTATATCCAAACATATCAACCAGCGTTTTTAACGGCATATCTCCCAATTGCTGACAACAATATATCGCTACTTTACGAGGCAGATTCGCCCGTTGTTTACCCCGCTGTCGCGTAAGTACATCACTCGCGTTAACGCCAAACACCGCTGCCACTGCATCGACTATAGCTGCACCGTTTGGCTTGTCCGTCACAATACGGGACAAGTCCCCCGATATGTGCATCGACTCCCGGTTTTCGGCAATATACGTCTTGAAGGATTTGTCACCCAGTATCGTCGCCACATTGCCTTTGTTATAAAAACGGCTGATGTCCTCATCAATACCTCGACCAACATATGTCTTATAAGCAACGTAACGTTGTTTAGCACAGAGTGCACTATAAGGTTGCCTCTCGATGCAACCATTCTGGTGCTTTGGCTTGGTTGATGTAAGCGTGGTAACTCGACCAGGAATAGCTATCGAGCTTATCTGCTGTTACACCCTTTACTTTGGTCCATAGCGGGTTCCGGGGTGGTTTTTTTGCAGGGTGTTTGAGAGTAATTCAGTATAGCTGACGCGCTGGGTGTTCGACAGCGGGGGCTTTCGATTTAAAAGCCGTCGTTGAATCCGCATCTGGAGTCTTTTTCAGGTGCGTTGGCAAGCGCCTGGAAGGTGAGGCATGGCCGGGCGATAAGAGGGTTGTTGAACCTAAATTCCGCGATTGGTTCAGGATCGATCAACAATAAAATCACAAGCATGTCCGTAGGCAATCCGCGCCGCGCCGCCCAGTGGATAGAACGAATGCAGGCGCACTTTTTCCAATGCCTGGATCGGTACGCTGGTATCTTCACCGTTTAACGCCTGCGCCAGTTGTCTGCCCATCATCGTCGCCATGGTGATACCGCGACCGTTGTAGCCCAGACCGGCATAGGCATTGTCGGCCAGTCTGATCAGCATGGGGCGTTGGTGGCTGGTGACGCCGACGTAACCCGCCCAGTCGTACTCCCATTGCGCCGATTGCAACGCCGGAAAGGTTTTCACTGCCTGTGCTTTCAGGTGGCCAGTATTCAGCCCGCCTATACCGCCCAGCCGTGTGCCCCGCCAACCAAAGACTAAACGCCCGGATGCATCGATGTGGTAATAAGCGGGCACACCGGCATACTCGGCAACGGGCTGTCGCCCTGGCAAGATGCCATCGGCGACATCCGGCGGGAGTGGTCTGGTGGCGGTTAACATGCTGGCGACCGGGATGATGGATTGCGCCAGGCCGGGCCACAATTTATCGGTGTAACCATTGGTAGCGATAAGCAGGCGCTTGCATGTGATCCGCCCTTTTCGGGTTGTTACGACCCACATCTGGTTTGTGCGGGTAACGGACAAGGCTTGTGTGTCGGCGAATAGTTTGACCTTATTTTTCAGGCACGCTTTCGCCAGCCCGCGTGCATAGGATAACGGCTGCACCGTACCCCCACGCCGGTCGAACATGCAGGCACTGTAGGCGTTTGTGCCGATCAATTCAGCGCTGGCCCTGGCATCGAGCAATGTGACATTGGCACCGTATTCCCGCCAAAGCTGTGACCAGTGTGTTAAATACGCCAGGCCTTTTGCCCCCCGTGTTGGAATAAGGCAGCCGTTGCGGACTGTGTGGCAGTCGATATTGTGGCGTTCGATTAGGTCGAATACCAAACGCGATGAGGCGTCGAGTGTCGCGATAAATTGGTCAAACGCCTTGCCTGGATACAGTTGCTGCAATGCGTTTACCGATGGCTTCCACTGCGGGTTTACCTGGCCGCCGTTGCGCCCGGAACACCCCCAGCCCGGCTGGGCCTGGTCGATAACGGTAATATCTGAGGTGTTATCGAGCGCGTGCAGTGCGGTCGATAGGCCCGTGTAACCAGCACCTACTATCAATAAATCGGTTTCCATATCGCCGGGCAATGCGGGTAGGGGCTGTAGTGGTGTCGCTGTGGCTTTCCACAGGCTCTCTGGCCATTCGATGTGTTTATTGCTCATGCTGGAGACCGTTGCCTCAGTCAGGCTTTTTGAGGGTGAAAGCCCAGTGACAGGCTGGAGGTTTTATGCAGGTCGTTAGTGGTGGGTAGGGGGAGTAAAACACGCCGCTCACGCAGCACCCGCAATTTACGGCGTATGAGTGAAACGCCCTTGTCGTCACGCAATTGCAGGTGGCCGCGTGTATTGCTTGCAAAGCGCAGTTGAAAGGCCTGCGTGGGTGCGGCGACCGCACGGCTTTTCGCATTATCGGGTAATGCAATACGCTGTGGCGTAACGTATTTGATGTGCTCATCCGCTGTATTGATCGCAATAAATTGGCTGGCAGCGGGCAGGGCGCCCTTTAATGCCGCGTTGACACATGCCGCAACCCGGCGGCCTTCAGACCAGCACCAGCCCGCTGTATCGACGGGGTGTAGCAGGTTGCCACAGGCGAAGTAGCCGGGATCGGAGCAGCGGTAATACTGATCGACCACCGGGCCACCACTGCGGTGGTCTTTGTGCAGGTGGCTGGTGGTAATCAGGCTGGCTTCCGGTACAAATTGACCGCTAAAAATCACGCCATCGCACGGGAGCGTTTGGGTTTTACCACTCCCTGTGAGCAGGGTCACTGACTCAAGCCGTTCCTGGCCGTTGATTGTCTGGAGTGATGTATCCAGCAGTAACGGCGTGCCGAGCAGGCGTGGCAACAGGCTTGCGCCCCGGAGGGCGGTGATACGCGTTTCAGGCTCGACCATGGCGGCTACGTTAATGCCAGCGTGTCGGCAGGTGAGCAGCGCTGAAAATGCCACTAGCTCGGAACCAATTATCACCGGGTATTTAAACGGGCGCCGTTGTTTGAGGTAGACCATCGACTGTAAGGCGCTGGTGGTGACGATGCCCAGGGGGCGCGTGCCGGAAACCAGTCTCGCCGAGCGCGGTGATTCGCGGTTGCCGGTACACAGTATGACTTTTTCTGCGGCTAGTTTGCACGTGCCATCCGGCGTTGACAGGCTGAGCATGCCGCCGGGTTTGAGTGCGGTCACGGTGGTGTTTAATTGCAAACTGATACCGGCGGTGATGGCCTGTTTTACCAATCGTTGTGCATACTGTGGCCCGGAGAGAATGCGCTGGAATTCACGCAGGCCAAACGGTGAGTGCCCGCAATGGCGGGGAATACCGCCCGCTACAGGCTCGCGATCGATAAGCACCACGTCCCTTACACCCAGCCGTTTGAGTTCAATGGCCGCCGCTAAACCGCCCGGCCCCGCGCCCACAATCGCCACTTGGCAGTGCGCCTGTTTCATGTTTTCGCCATCCTTTCACTGAGCGCTTGTGTAAAGCGCCCATCGGTGAGTTCACTCAAGGCCGCTGTGCAGTAGAACCCCTGGCAGCGGCCCATAGTGGCTCGGGTGCGGCGTTTCAATCCGGCCAGGCTACGCGGTGGCATTGGCCCGTCGAGCGCCCGCTGAATTTCACGCCGGGTCACCTGCTCGCAGTGGCAGACGATGCCTTGGTTTCCGGCCTGTTGCCAGTCGCGCTGTTCGTGTTCGGCCAGCGTCGGCAGTCGTGGCCATCGAATCGAAGCGGGGGGTGTGTGCTGCGCGCCGGATGCTGCGTATTGCCTGAAAACCAGCCGGGCGATGCCCAGTGCCGCGCTCAACCCAGTGGAGCGGATACCGCCCACACAGCAGTATTGGTGTTGGTGGTGCCACTGAATTTGGTAATCTTTGAATTCGGTCGCGGGCCGGATGCCGGCGTAAACGGCAGTCACCGCCTGTTCACGCAAAGCGGGGAGGATGGATTGGCCGGTTGCGATTAGCTGTTTGAGTGCGGCGGTATCGACGCTGGCATCATCGCGGCTTGATTGTTCTTCCGCCGTTGGCCCGACCAATAGGTTGCCAAACATTGTCGGGCAAACCACAACGCCTTTGGTCACCTTATTGGGCACTGGCAGCAGAATCGATTGAGTAAGCGCCCGCGCTGATTTATCGAAAACAACAAACTGGCCTTTGCGTGGCCGGATTGTAAAGGGGGCTTCACCCATCAGTAAGCGGTTGACGTGATCGCCGTAGAGACCGGCGCAGTTGATGACCTGTCGGCCACGCAGGCTGCCACGGCTGGTCTCAAGCGTCCAGGCGCCGCCATCAAATGTGCCGCCGAGCAATGCGCAGTCACGCATCAGGCCCGCGCCGTTTTCGAGCGCTTGCAGCAGGTATGCATGGGGTGCGCTCCACGGGTCAATTAACGATTCACCCGGCACGGCAATGGCGGCGCAGACTGAGTTATCGAGCTGGGGTTCCCGGCACAACACCTGGCTGGCGCTGATGATGCTGGTGTTATCAATGCCGTTGTGGTGTGCATGTTGTCGCAGCTTATCGAGCTGAGCTGCCTCTGCTTCACTCCAGGCCAGTACCAGCGCGCCACACGCTAGCAGCGGCAGATTCAATTGCGCACGAATTTCCAGGTACTCGTGGTAACCCGCAACAATGCAGCCGTGTTCCTGGCTTTCTGGTGGTGGTGCGTCAAAGCCGGTGTGCAAAATTGCGCTATTGCCTTTGCTGGCACCGTCCAGTGGATCAGATGATTTTTCGATCAGCAGTACATTGGCGCCTTCCAGGGTAAAGCGGCGCGCAACCGCACAACCGACTACGCCAGCACCCACGACGATCACATCAAATAGAGTATTCGGTGGGGTGTCGTGGTGAAAAAACTCAGGCATCAGTGGGTTGGTTTGGCAAAAGACTGCATACGGTATATTTCAGGTGACTGGTGGGTCAAATTGTTTTTTTCCCCGTCGTATGCAGTGGCGATGCAATTCTGCGATATAAAGACAGCGGTTTCTGAGATCGGCAGTTGGGCTGAAGGTTATCCATTAGATCAACGGATGAGCGGGGAAAAAGCCCGGTTGCAGTTAGGCTGGTGGCCGGAATACGAGGATGTTATTGCAGAGGTTTCGGGAAATTTCTGTTGGTCTTATTGTGCCTTTATTTTCTGCAAACCATCGCTTTGGAAAGTTAACTGTTTTGGCACAACAACTCGCGGTAATATCACCGGTTTATTTGCCCGCCGGGCAAATTTTTTATCGTCAAAGGGCAATATTTGTGGTGCTATGGTGAGTAAAAACAACGCTGAACCCAACAATATAAGGTAGACGGTGTACGATACTAAGAAGAGTCCGAAATGACTGGCCGATTAAAAATTGCACTGGGTCCTGTTAAAACAGTCCGCCGTAACAGCGTATCCAGCGCCTACCAAAGGGGTAACACGCACGAGAAAGCGCAACGTTATCAACAAGCTATTGCCTGCTACGATGAAGTACTCGCTCTCGACCCCAATCACGCTAAAGCCTGCAACGCTCAGGGGAGGGCCTGGGTTATGCTCGGGCGTTACCAGGAAGCGGCGAACAGTTTTCAGCGGGCGTATCAAATCCAGCCTGACTATGCCGTGGCCTATTGTAACCACGGTGTCGCCCAGCAGGCGTTGCGTCGCTACAAAGAGGCCTTGGTAAGCTACAACCAGGCACTGGCGTTAAACCCCCGGGAAGTTAAAGCATCTAACAACAAGGGTGATGTCCTGCTGTCGTTAAATCGGCATGACGAGGCAATAGAATGTTTTACCCGCGCATTAGTGCTTAACCCGGGTTATGCTCCCATACACAATAACCTGGGCCGGGCGTTACAGCAGACTCATCGATATGGGGAGGCGTTGGCGAGCTACGATAGGGCGCTTGAGATTGATAGCCGTTTTGCCCCGGCGGTTAACAATCGTGGTGCGGTTTTGTGTTGGTTAGGCCGTTACGCAGAGGCTGTAGATTGCTACCGGCGGGCGCTGGAATTGGAGGCCGACTATCCCGGTGCACGCTTCAATCTGGCCTGTGGGTTATTGCGCCAGGGCGATTTCGAGGAAGGCTGGCAGGCTTACGAGGCGCGCTTTGATTCGCGGCGTGAAAATCACTCTATCCCACCGCCAGAAATAACAGCTCCCCGGTGGTCTGGTGAGCCGTTACAGGGCAAAAACCTGTTGGTCTGGTACGAACAGGGCTTTGGTGACGAAATTCAGTTTGTCCGCTACCTGCCGTTGCTAAAACGCTGGGGTGTAAAATGCCTTAGCCTGGTTTGCAAAGACCCACTGAAACACTTGTTCACTGGTATTCAGGGCGCCGACCGGGTAATTGCCAAGCAGCACTGGCGGGCGGATATGGCGGACTCGGTGGACTATTGGTGTTTTATTATGAGCCTGCCGCTGTATTTTGGTACTCGGCTGGATACGATTCCGGCACAACTGCCTTACCTGTACGCACCCGCTGGCCACAGCCAGCGATGGGCATCTGAGCTCGCTGCCTATTCCCCCCCTGGGCACTTGCGAGTGGGTCTGGTCTGGGCGGGTAATCCCAAGCACAGTAACGACAATAATCGTTCGCTGGCTTCACCGGGCCAGCTAAAGCCGCTGTGGGCGGTGCCGAAAGTGCGCTTTTTCAGCATACAAAAAAAGGCCGGGCGTTCGGGCGTGCTATTGTCCAGCAAAAACACTATTACTCAGTTGGATGATCAGATAGCCGATTTTGCCGATACTGCGGCGATTATCTCCCATTTGGATCTGGTGATTAGCGTAGATACCGCAATTGCTCACCTGGCTGGCGCTTTGGGGGTCAACTGCTGGGTATTGTTGCCCTTCGCTGCGGTGGATTGGCGCTGGCTGTTGGAACGAAAGGACTCTCCCTGGTATCCCGGCGTTATGCGGCTGTTTAGGCAGGCTGAAGGGCAGGACTGGTCGGTGGTCATCGACGAGGTCGCGCAAGCGCTACAGGAGTTCAGCGAAAATAAGGCCAAACCGGCTACACCCCCTTTTTTGTACGAGGTAGAAATAGACAATGATAGATAAAGTCCGGGAGGAGATGCAGTCGCAAATGCAATCAGGCGCGTTGTTTGATCAAGCAATTAATTACGGAAAAGAATATTTGCAGAAAGCGTGCGGTCGCCATGTTGCGCCACACCAATGTGATCAGGATGCGCTTTCAGCATTTGATGAGCCGCTGCCTGAAAGCAAAGGCGATGCATCATCGATTATCGAAACACTGCATCGGTATGGGTCGCCGGGAACGATGGCGCAGACCGGAGGCCGGTTCTTTGGTTTAGTGAACGGCGGGGTTATACCCACTTCCCTTGCGGCGCGCTTTTTGGGCGATGCCTGGGATCAAAACGCCGTTCTCCATGCAATCTCTCCAACGAATGCAAAGCTGGAAGAGGTATGCCAATCCTGGTTACGTCAACTGCTGGGGCTTCCTGAAAATACTGTCGCCGGTTTCGTTAGCGGCACATCTATGGCGATTGTTTGCGGGCTGGCTTCAGCACGCTATCGAATCTGTCAAAAGGCTGGATGGGACATTAACCACCAGGGGCTGGATGGCGCACCTAAAATTCGTCTCGTCACTGGACGTCACACACACAGTACGGTGCTAAAGGCGATAGCGCTGTTAGGGTTTGGCACTGCCCGCATCGAATGGGTGGATGTGGATGAGAAGGGTCGCTTGAAGTCAGATGGTTTGCCCAGGCTCGACGAGAATACAATCCTGATTCTACAGGCTGGCAATGTCAATTCTGGATCGTTTGATCCTATACGAGTGTGTTGTGAAGCAGCAAAAGAAGCCGGTGCCTGGGTGCATGTGGATGGTGCATTCGGTATTTGGGCCGCCGCGAGCAAGAGGCTAAGGCACTTAACCGATGGGCTGGAAATGGCTGATTCATGGAGCGTCGATGCACACAAAACACTCAATACGCCGTATGACAATGGCATTGCGTTGTGTGCCGACCCCGAGGCACTTGTTAAGGCATTACAAAATTCTGGCGCCTACATTATGTATTCAGAACATCGGGACGGCATGCTTTACACCCCTGAGATGTCACGTCGGGCGCGGGCAATTGAGTTGTGGGCTGCTATGAAGTACCTTGGCCGGGCGGGAATTGACGCGCTGGTTTATGGATTACACGAAAGAGCAAAACAGTTTTCAGATGAACTCAGGTCGGCTGGCTTTAACATTGTAAACGATATTGAATTCAATCAGGTTCTCGTCGATTGCGGGGATGAAGAAACAACAAATAAAATTATTCGCGACATCCAGGCATCCGGCGAGGCCTGGGTTGGTGGGTCGAAGTGGTTCGATAAACCCGTTATACGCATCAGTGTTTGCTCTTGGGCAACAACGGAAGAAGACATCACGCGTTCAGTCAATGCTTTTGTGCAAGCCAAAAATAACGCGACAACCCGTGGCCGGGGTTGTGGGCAATATGCTAATTGATGGCCCATAATTATTCTCTTTTCCACCCGCTGTCTATTATTGGCTAATACATGGGGTTAAGCGTTATGAAACAGCATGGACAATAACTTTATATCTCTTTTACTCACTTCATCACGTAAAAACTGTGCCTGCCAATCTGCCAGCCCATCCTTCAGTTGTTGCACAGTATCCCGAGCCTCTGAGGGGCTTAGCTGAAAGTATCTGGCCACTTTTGTGGCCTGTGCCAGTGAGGGCAGCACGGGTGAGTAGTTGAAGTCCAGGATGGGGTATGCACCTGCCGAATCAGACGGTACCAGGTCGTAGGCAGGCGACAACCGCCAGCCGCTACCTGTGTGCAAAAAAGAAAAATTCCTCAAATGGTCATCGCGATTGTTGATGCAATTGTTAAATAACATTTGCGAGAACAGTTGTTTTAAATCTTGACTCACCTGTTCTGAATGCGTTTGAACCAGATGGATTAGGTCGTTATAGCTGGCGTGCAGTTTATCTGCCTGGTTGCGGGTATCTTTTAGCAGTGCGTTGGCGGATATGATTGCATAGCGTCCCTTTGCGCTGGTATCAAAGCGTTCGACTAACAGAATTTCCCGGCCCGCGTTACAAATATTTACCTGCGGTACTGATAGGCCGCAGATTGCAGCCAAACGCAGGCAGGCATATTCCACACGCACGTGGTTGAAAGCATCCTCTTTACGCGAAAACTTTGCCAGCCAGTGACGCTTGCTATTGTGATCGAATACCAGAGTCTTGGGGCGGGCGCCACCTACGCTGGAACCGTTAAACAAACGATCCAGGGCATGGGCTTCGGGGTCTGCGGCGATTGCTACTTTCCCGGCCTCAGTGGTTAACTCGCCCAGTTCTTCTATATTCCGCCCCGGACTGATAACGGGGGTGTGGCCTTTTTCGAGTAGTGTCCAGGCACCGATAGGGAACTGCTGGCGATGGCTCAATACGGCGTGTAAGTCATCGGCATCACGACGGTCTCCCCGGTGTTGCCACCAGCGCAGCAGGAGTTTTCGTTCCCACACGCCGGGTAAAACCTCATCCAAAACGGCGGGTATATCGGGGCCGGGCCATTCAAATGTGTCGATGCTTTTGGGGCAGTGCACGGGGTTGAGTGCCGGGCTATCGGCAAGGTTAAGGTAATCGCTGTGGTAGCGCAGCGCGAAACGCACAAAGCGCCCACGGCCATCGGTTTGCAAAATGGCGTCGGCTACCGAATGCAGGGCTCCCCCTGGGCTGACCCACCAATAGGTATAGGGTTTACTCAGCATGAAGCTCGGCAAACTCTTCAAACAGGCCACGCTGTACCTGGTCGAAGAAGGTGTTGAAACGCTCCGCGCAGCCGAGCAAAACAGCGGCTTGGTAGTAGTGCCCAAAGGTTACCGAGGTGTTGCCTTGTTCCATTTTTTGATAGGTGTAACGGCTCACGCTGATACGGCGGGAGAAATCTGCCTGGGTATCGTTGGGGAAGCGGCGCTTGCGGGCCGCGCGTAAGCTACGGCCCATATCTTTGAGTGGTGTGTTTAAGGTGATCATGACATTATTCTATGCAAAAAAATCAATAATGCTAGTTAGTAATACAGTAAAGGCTAATGAAGTTGGTTTTTTAGAAATTAAAGGCGTCAATACTTTTAGGTGATAAGGAAGACGGCCAGGATCGGGGAGCGCCCCGGCGCATCGTCGCACCTTATGTTTCTTCAATCATATCCCGTACATGTTGACGAAACCTATTGATGACATTCTGAGCCAATTCATTTAAGTCAAAGTAGTTGTGTTTCATGTCAATATATTCTGCTCCGAGATCTTCCAAACGATACACATCGTGCACGGCCACCCAGGCCTCGCCAATGCGTAGCTTGAGGTTGGGGTTGATAGTGTAGTAGCCCCTTTCCAGGCGGCGAAACAACTTACGGTTGTAATTGCTTTCCCGGAATACTTCGTTACCGGATAAAATACTGCTGATGTACTGGTGTTGCTTACGGCGTTTCGGCAAGATGCTCTCCGGCAGCATCGCCAGGGTGTCGGTCAGTTGTTTCGCGTTAAACCCCCGCCCCCGAAATTTCGAACTGCCCAGGTAGCGGTAAAACAGAGCGATCATCACGTTGATCAAAAAAAATCCCATCAAACGGTTGTCTACTTTAATTAAACGCCCATCCACCTGTATAGATAGGCTGTCAGGGGATAACAGGGGATAAATTGCGGCGATTTTCTCTCTCGAATAGTGTTCATCGGTGAGTGCCATTTCCAGTGAAATCTGTAGCGCGTTAAAGCCGTTGCTGGCCAATAGCGCGCTGTTGGCCCCACGCTCCAGCAAGGCTTTTACGAGGCCGGTATTGCCCAGTCGCGTCGCCACCATCAATGGCGTCAGGTTGAACACGGTGCGGTGGTCAATGCCGAATTTTTCCGTCTCAAGCAACACGGCCCCAAAGTGTTTTAAATCGTATTTTAGGTAATGGTTGCGGTAGAGCTGCTTTAAACACTTTTTTTCCCCTTGGTTGACTGCCTTGAAACCAGCCACGTGCAGGCTCTTGAGTGCGGGTCTGTGGCAGTAAAGTTGAGCGTATTCCAATAACTGCAATCGCTGTTTTTTGTTGGTTTCCCCGGCTTGTTCTTTCTCGAACAGGGTGGTGAACGCCTCTCTCGTCAGCACCGGCCAGGGCACGGGTACTTGCTGTAAAATGCGGCTGCGAATATCGTCTGCCTGTTCCTGCTTGCCCTGCAGTTCCAGCTTGCGCGCTTCTTTTTGCCATTCCTGTAAGCTGGATTTTTGTTGTTCCACCGCCAGTTCGCCGCCGAAATCGGATAATTTAAGCAGCTTTATCAGCGCGGCGGCGTCCTTGGCTTCGATAACGTAAAGGTTGTGTACGGCGCGGGTTATCGCCACGTATAGGGCGTTAATATAAAATTTGTAGACCTCCAGCGAGCGGTCTTTTTTATCTTTGACCCGGCGGTAATCCAGGCTGTCTTTGTCGAGTTCGCCAGGGTCAATACCTCTGGCAATCTCACGAAAAGCCTTGTCTTCATCGCTGATAAAGTTAAACAGGATAATGCTGTCGTATTCCAGGCCTTTGGCCTCCTGGATGGAAAACACCAGCGGTGTATTAAACCAGCGACGCGCCTGCTGTTTTTGCTCCGGGTGCATCACCAGAACAGCGAATTGTGTGGAGTGGCGGGTTTTCGCATCCAGGTCGTACTTGGTTTTGTCGTCGTCTGGCAGCAGTTGCAAAGCGCCGTGTTTAGCACTGATGGCGGTCACCAGATAATTGCTTTCTTTATCAATGGAACCAAAGCGTGCCTGTTTAAGTTTGAGTATGCGGTTGGCAATCTGGGTAATCAGCGGTGAGTTGCGGTAATTGGCGTTCAATACCCGCACTACCTCGCTTTGACCGGCTATTCCCCGGTTTTGAAAAAACAGGGTCTTCACCTTTGACCAGGAAAAAAAATTGGGGTGTACTATTTGGTTGGAATCGCCACAAAGTAAAAAACCGCTCGCCGTACGCAGGGCTTTAAGAATAAGAAACAATTGGATATTGGTTAAATCCTGTACTTCATCGACGACGACAAAATCGTAACGTGCGCTGACTTTTTCCTGGTAGTGATGGCTGATTATGTTCGTATCGAATAGCATTTCCTGTTGCAGATGCTTTTGGTATTTTTCAAATAGATCGTAGACTTGTGGGCGTTCCTCTTCGGCGAAAATGGATTGTTTAACTCCCAGGGCCAGATAATCCTCCCGCTCCAGCCAGGGTTTTTCGGTATCGGGGCCGGTGATCACGCCGCGAAATTCCTCGAATAACTTATGGGAATCGTTAATTCCACGACCGGGTCTGTGGCGTTGCAACCAACCCTCAAAATCCCGTTGCGTTATTTCACGCCCTTCCGGTACTTGAATACTTTCCAGAAATTCCCGAAAGGAAAGAAATTCTATTTCCTGATCCTCGTTCTGGTAGTTGTTGGCAAAATACAGGTTTCGCGCACTTTCAACCAGAAAGGACGATAGGCTTACGTATAGTATGTCGCCTACCGCCTGTTTCATTTTTTCCAGCACCAGCGCGGTTTTGCCGCTCCCGGCCGAACCGATTATGACAAGCGGCGGCGGCAACTGGTAAATCGCCTGTTGCGCATCGTCAAATGACAGTATCTTGTCGAGCAGGTTGAACTGGCCACTGGCCGGATTGAGGTAGCTTATCGCCGTTACCTGCTCCACTGTCGGCAGTGGTTCGGCGGGTACTAAGGTATCATCAACGATGGTTTTTCCGGCTAAAAAGCGGGATTTTTCGTAGGCGTGGTTGGCTAAAAACTCTAATACCAGGCAATAACATTCATCGTTATAGCGGTACAGGGAAAAGAGCAGTCGGTCTTTGCGGTTGAGTTTGGCGCGAAACAGATTGTCGCCTACTTTTCGCACATCGGCACCGATAAGGTTATCTGCCTCAATAGCGGCGCGGAATTTGGCAAACCCTGTTATCTGGTGGGGGTTGAGCCTGTTATACAAGAGAATTTTCACGCGTATCACTTTTCTTATTTATAAGCGGGGCAAGGTAATTGATCGCGACAGGGCCTGTCTATAGAGTCCTTTGCAAAATGTGCGTTTTTTAGCGGCTATTCACCCCAGACTTAAAGGATAAGGGGGTACTAACCACGCATTTGTCTCCTTCGGCGTTGAAGAAATGCGAGGTGCGATGCATCGGTGCCGTTATGGAACGAGCCTGTCCAGTGGTCCCAAGGGATTTCAAGCCCGCCATAGTTACATTCGTAATAACGATGATGCATTTGGTGGTGAAATGTACCGAGTGGCAGTACTACTTTGCCACCGATGACGATGCCCTGGTAGCCGGTATGGGTCGTCGCCGCCGTTAGGGTAAAGTATTGAAGGTGGTAGATAATGAACAGGGGGCTGGTGGGCACCACCCAATGGATCAACACCGTGCTCAGGTAAATCAAGTGCTCAACGGGGTGCATGGACAGGCCAGACCAAGGGCCGACATTGACATTGCGGTGATGCAGCGCATGTACCCTGCGAAACAGGGGCGGCCAATGGATCAATCGATGGATCAGAAAGAAATGGACAGTCTCCCAGATTGGTAGCAGCAGGATCATAAGTATCAACCAGGGTAGGTCTTCAGTCGCGGAGAGTGTTGGGATGTAGCTGTTTGCCATTGCCCACATCATAAGTGATTCGTAAGCCGTCCAAATTGTAACGCCACTCACAATAGACCAGAACATGTTATCCCTTACCTGGGAATTGAAGGTGAATTTTCGATTCTTTGTGGGTAGCGGGCGGGCGTCGTATCGGCGTTCATCACCCTGGCAGCGAAACGTATAAAAATACAGGTGCAAACCACCAGCGACGACACACATCAACACCAGGTTGCGCAGGTAGATCTGGGCGATCCAGTCAG
Organism: Gammaproteobacteria bacterium; assembly: GCA_965277715.1. GTDB lineage: Bacteria > Pseudomonadota > Gammaproteobacteria > JBCCGL01 > JBCCGL01 > JBCCGL01. The sequence goes on along the minus strand of OZ255836.1, from coordinate 1,884,248 downwards.
GGGCGAAATTCTGGCAACGTGCCAGCGCAGGGTGAAAATAGGCCCAGGAGATAATTGCCAGTATCAATATGATCAGGCGTTCGGACACCGGAAACCAGCTACCGAGAATCCATTGGGCGATATGCCACAGATTGAACGGACGACGGAAATACGGTGAAACCTGTAAGGGTAGCGCGGGCGTGTAATGCCATGCCTGCTTGGGGGTGTTGCTGTTTTTCGACGATTGCTGGGAAGAAGTGCTCATGGCGTCAACTATTTAACTTACTAAAGTGTGCACGTTGGAAACGAAACGCTAGGCGCATGAGTATATTGCCTATAATATTTATTCCGCAAATGAAAAAATTAGCCGTATAGATTAAAAAAATTGATGTATGGATGACTCGAAAACTGTATTCATTTAAAGCGCTCTATGCGTTCGAGGCGAGCCGGGCACCTGAGTTTTCGCAATGCTGCGGCTGAACTTTCGATGAACAGAAGAGAAATAAGGTAGAAAGAGGTAGCAATGAAATTGATCACTGATAGGCGGTATTGTGCGTGTATGCCGTTTGTACTGTGTGCGGTGTTTTTTGCCGGGTTATGTCAGGCGGCAGATACGGTTTACCACAATGCCATTGTTTACACAGTTAATGAGAAACAACCCACTGCCACGGCTGTGGCCGTAGAGGATGGGAAAATTATCTTTGTAGGTGATGACGCCAATGTGACAGCGTACATTAAACAGAAAACCGAGGTAATTGACTTGCAGGGGCAGATGTTAATGCCGGGTTTTATCGATACACATAACCATGTGTTTGAGGGTGCGTCTGAAGTGGGTGGCGGTTGTGAGTTGTCACGGGATCGCACATTAAACGGTCAGGTGCGGTTTTTGCAGGACTGCCAACAATCCATTAGCGGCCCTGGTGAATGGGTGATTGGCTACGGTCACCAGCTCGATACGCTGTTACAAAACAATCCATCGGCTAATCCGCGCAGTATTCTGGACGAATACTTTCCTGAAAACCCTGTCGTGATCATGGAGGAATCATCGCATTCGATGTTAGTTAACTCGAAGGCGTTGGCGCTGGTGGGGTTTGATGAAAATACACCGAACCCACAAGGTGGCACTATTTTATTCGGCAGCGATGACCGCCCGAACGGCATTTTGTTCGACAATGCGGGTGATATTGTTATGGAATTGGCGTGGAATAGTCTCAGTGACAAATTCGATGCCAGCTACGATGGTTTGATCGCGGGTATGGATGAAGCCGTCAGCAACGGTATTACCACTATCGGCGATGGTCGTTTGTACTGGCGGCGTGGTTGGTATGCAGTCTGGCAGAAAGCGTTACAGGATAATGCGGTGATTGTGCGCACTTCACTGCGCCCGTGGATTTATCCAGGGATAGATTTTGACGAGCAATTGGCTTATCTCAAAACAATCCATAGCGGTGACCCCGGTAGTTTACTTATCGTCGATCAAGTCAAAATGTATATCGATGGTGTTTTGCATTTTGGGACGGCAAAAATGCTGGCACCTTATCGAGAAAGTTGGCAGGAGGGCTTGCCGTACGGGCTCAATTATATCCAGCCCGATAAGTTGTCACAGTTGTTGGTTGACCTGGACAGGATTGGCTACGGTGCGCATGTGCATGCCATCGGCGATGGCGGTGTGCGCGAAGTGCTCGACGCTATCGAACAAGCACGCGCCGCAGGTTCTGAAGCGATTTACAGTATGACGCATTTGGAACTTATCGATCCAGACGATTATGCTCGGTTTGCGCAACTCAACGTGCACGCTGATTTTCAGGCCGGTGCTGAATACTTCGCTCAAACGCATTGGGCGAGGTTTTATATTGGTAGTGAAAAAGCCAAACGCATGATGCCGATGCGGGCGGTATTTGAAACAGGTGCAAATGTCACTTTTAGCAGTGACTGGACTGTGAACCCGCTAAACCCGCTTGTTGCCATTGCCAATTCTTTGCGGCTTAAAAACACCAAAGGGTTGCCTGATATTCACACCGCGATTCGCGCAGCGACGATTAATGGTGCGAGTGCGTTGGGGTTGGAGGCGATTACAGGCTCTATTGAAGTGGGCAAATCTGCAGATTTTGTGTTGCTTGATCGCAGTATTGTTAATGTGAGTGCTGATGCAGTTGAAAAGGCCGTTGTTACAATGACAATATTACGAGGTGAAGAGGTGTTTAATGGAGTGTCTCATTAGTATTTTCCAGTTTTGAATTGATGGGTGGTTTGCTCAGTTTCTGTTTTTATTCAGATAATGTCGGGCGTATTGGGTTTCACTCGCCTCGCGAACCAAATCCCTATAGCACCACGAATAAATACAAAGATTCATAAAAGGTGAGCTAACGTCTACTCTTTTTCTAGTGGGCAGGGTTTTGTATTATTTAATACTTACATAAACCACATTAGTTGAAATAATTGTAAAATAGGCAACTGCAAAGAACAGGATAAATGTATCCAGTGGATTCTGTATTGCGATTGGTGATGACCTATATGATTACAACAGATAAACCGATACTGTGTATTGATTTTGGAACGACGAACTCTTCAGCCTGCTGGGTTCAAGATGGCAGGATTACTGTCATTCCGCTCGAAGGGAACAACCCGATTATTCCAAGCGCAATATTTTTCAGCGCCGAGAAACTGGGCGTTGTGTATGGAACGGCCGCTATCGATGAGTACAAATTAGAAACAAATGGCCGCTTGATGAAATCCCTGAAAAGTGTGCTGGGCAGTAGGTTGATAAACGAATCAACGGCGGTGCGCGGTGGGTTGATTCAGCACAGACGCGTTATAGAATTATTTTTGTCACACATCAAAGAGAAAGCCGAGTCATTTATGGGCAGCAGTGTTGAGCAGGTGATTCTGGGCCGCCCGGTTCACTTCGTGAATGACGACGAGGAACGGGATAAATACGCCGAGGTAACCCTGAGGCGCATTGTCAACGCAATTGGTTTTAACGCAGTAAGTTTTCAATATGAACCTATTGCCGCCGCATTGGATTACGAAGTGGGGCTTAATGAAGATAAAATTGTTTTAATCGTGGACATCGGTGGCGGCACATCTGATTTTTCACTGCTGCACCTGGGGCCTTCGTTCAAGGGTGAGGAAAACCGCGCTAAAAGTGTGATTGGAACGGCGGGTATCCATATTGCAGGCACCGATTTTGATTACTATTTAAGCCTCCGTTCTGCCATGAAAACTCTGGGTTTTGGCGCTATCGGCAAATTCGGCAGGGTACTTCCGGGCAATGTTTATTCTGTCCTCTCGACCTGGCACGAAATCAACACACTGTATAACAAGGTCGAAATCAGTAGAGTCAAGGAGATGCGCTCTGAGTTTGCCGATGTAAAAATGCATGAACGACTTATGCGGGCGCTCCAGAATAGGCTGGGTCATAGGATAATAGATGCAGTCGAAGTGGCAAAAATAGGTGTTTCAGAAGGCGGTGATGTGCAAATTGATCTCGATTTTGTTGAAAGCAAACTGGTGTCGTATTTATCTGAATCTATTTTGTCTGATGCATTGATGGTGTGTATTGAAAAAATCGTGGCATGCGCTGGGCAGTTGGTTAATAACTCGGGAATAAAAAAATCTGACATCACCGCTATTTATTTTACGGGGGGGTCTACATCCATCAGATATTTGAGGCGGCAGTTTCAAAATAAATTTCCAACCAGCGAAGTGCTGGTGGGTGAAAAGTTTGTCAGCGTCTCGCAAGGGCTTGGTGTCTCGGCGCTAAACCAAAGTTGGATTGCTGCTTAATATGGATGAGTACTACTGGGCGTGCTGAATTGAAGTTGGTCAAGCATAGGCAGAAGCGTAAAATATAAAAGAAGGGGTAGAAAATATTATGCCGCCCAGGATCAAATTTTAGTGGATTATTTTTAAATACCAAATGATTCTGGGTTTTTTGGCCATTGTAGTGAGGTAGGCTTTACAAATGCTGCGTTTTTTCTATGTAACAGAATATTTTCGCTGCTACTTTAATACAATGCTGGGTATCAAGGGGTAAGGTATGAAATTGAGTGATTATAAGGCGTTGGTTTTTGATGTATACGGAACGCTGATCGACTGGGAAAGCGGTATGGTTGCTGGCCTGAAGCCGCTGACTGATCGAGTCTCCCGTAGTTTGACCCGAAACGACATACTGGAAGCTCACGCTTACTATGAGTCGACCACGCAACGCTGGACACCCGAGAAGAAATATTATGAGTTACTCCCCGTGGTATACCGCCGCCTCGCTGAGGAGTGGGGTGTAGCGGTGACTTGGGAAGAATGTGTCGCCTACGGTCTTTCGGTTCGTCAGTGGCCCGCTTTTTCTGATAGCGCTGAAGCACTGAGTTATCTGAAAGCACACTATAAGCTGATCGTTCTGACCAATACGGACAATTTGAGCTTCTCCGGCTCTAACGCCCGGTTGGGTGTTCAGTTCGATGGGGTCTACACTGCTGAGGATATTGGTAGTTACAAGCCCGACGACCGAAACTTTGAATATATGATCGAGGCACTGAAACGACAGGGGGTCGAAAAACATGAGATCCTGCATACCGCTGAAAGCATGTTTCACGATCATGCCCCTGCAAACAAGCACGGATTGGCAAATTGCTGGATTTACCGCCGTCACGATAAGGAGGGCTTTGGCGCCACTATGAACCCTGGAGAGATGCCTATATATAACTTTCAGTTCAACAGCATGATAGGCATGGTTAAAGCGCATCAGATAGAATCGGGGCGTTAAATCAAGTAGAGGAAAGAAGGTGACCGGGAACCCGAAACTGGATCGGATCGATATCAATATCCTCTCTACTGGCAGGGCACCCTTATCGGCCAGGCTGCTGTCACCTTTGCCAGCAAAGGCGAGCCGATACGCGTTGATTCGATTCACCCGGGCGTCATCGACACGCAGATGGGGGAAGCAGATTATGTGAAAATCTGTGAACAATTCGTCGCCGATGGCTTCACCGGGTTCAGCTTTACCTGAATTGTGGTCTGTCTTCCTTTATTCTTAGTTACTCATGTCACAGATTCTGCACCGAGTGGTCAGGTATTATAAAGACTACCGATCCCTTTAATTACTATCATATTGCGAGGAAACAACATGCCCGATAAAGCCAGCATATTACAAGAAGAAATCAATACGCTACGCGCAGAATTGGAACAGATCAAGCAGCAAAAGCAAGAGCCCTATTATATTTCCCCATTGGCCCAACACGATTGGCTCAATATGACCGAAATACCTGCATCTGGGCAAGCAGCTGGCACCATTAAAACTATCATTAAGAACAATCACGCCCTGGATTTTGACGAAAGGCTTAACACATCTTCTTATGTCAATGTCAGTTTTGAGGAGGAGGAGGAAGCTGTGGCGTTAATGGGTATGCGAGTAAATCTGGCTGATCAAACCGTGTATCCGCAATCTTATAAAATGCATAACAGCGTGATCAATATGATTGCACGGCTCTGGCATTGTCCTCAACCCGATGACTTCGATGAGTACGGTGTTTACGCTGGCGCAGGTACTGTAGGGTCCACTGAAGCGTGTTTATTGGCTGGTCTGGCACTCAAATTTCGCTGGCGGACCTGGTATGCCGCACGCAAAAATATAACCACTGATCAAACACTCGGTATACGCCCCAATGTGGTGATGTCCACGTGTTTCCAGGCGGCCTGGGAAAAGCTGTTTAGATACATGGATATTGAGCCAAAACTTATCAGCCCCTCAGTCGGCACTTTTAAACTATGCCCAGAAGCCGTTCGGGAGGCCATTGATGAAAATACGATTGGCGTGGTCTGTATTATGGGTAACCATTACGGTGGCCAGTACGACCCTGTGTGGGAGATAAACAAGGTTGTTGAGACTGTGAATAAGGAAAAAGGATACCAGGTCGGTATCCATGTCGATGCTGCCTCTGGAGGATTCATTGCACCTTTTCAAGACGGGCTACCCGACTGGGATTTTCGACTAGACAACGTATTGTCTATTTCCGCAAGCGGCCACAAGTATGGCGAATCCTGCTGTGGCACAGGCTGGGTAGTCTGGCGTCAACGCAAAGATCTGAGTGAACATATCGCCATTTCAGTCACTTATCTTGGTGGTAAAGCCGAGTCTTATACACTCAATTTTTCAAGACCTGCCAGCGGTGTATACGTCCAATATTACAAACTACTGCGCTATGGCGTATCGGGCTATCAAAAATGCTGTGATAACATGATGAAAACCGCAAAGTTTTTACGTGATGCATTAAAGGCGATGACCTACAACAACACACCCAGGTTCGTTATTTTAGACGATGGCGACCAGCACTGTTTACCTGTTGTAACTGCTGCGTTAAACCCAGCGTGTGAATTTGCTTACGATGATATCGATTTACAACATGTATTATCACAACATCACTGGTACGTCAGTGGCTATCGTATGGGATTCAACGATCCTCTCACTGAGGAAAATATTTCCCTTTTCCACGATGAAGATAGTCAACGGACTATGTTCCGCATTGTCGTAAAAAGCAATTTAACGCACAATCTGGCAGAGCATCTACTCGCTTCATTCAATGCTGCTTTTAAATTTCTCGATACGATCGATTTTTCCAACCAACGAGACATTAACATGCTCACATGTCGTCACAAAGATCAGAAGACCTTGACCAATCATTGTTAATACAGGGAGCACACTGGGCACCTGTACTTTAACAGAGGGTAAGACTTTGAAAAAATTGCGCTTTTCGTTATTCGCTTCAGCTTTGACTGCAATCATCACCACGAATGTCGCCGCGATGGATTTAGTCCATGTACGCCTGAAAGACCGTCTGGATCGCCCGGGTGATGGATATTGCCTGGACATCTTGGGAACAGGTAATAATTTACGTGTGGATTTGCCACTGTTTGCACACAATTGTAAAGGCGGTGCAACACCCGATAGCACGATCATTTACACCAACCAGGGGCAGTTACTGTTTCCGGGTGCGAATGTTTGCGTCACCGCATTCGGCGTAAACAATACTGTGTTACCAGGCACGTCGATTCTGCTTCGCCCTTGTGATCAGCGTACTGCATTTTTCGATACTTCTGACCTGCAAAAATTTGATTATACGAGGAATGGCCAGTTGAAACTTCGTGGATCTGAGTTATGCCTGGCTGTTGGTAATGCATCATCTGTCACCTACTCACCACTCGATAGGTGGCGCGTACTATCACTCCAGCTCTGCACCAGTGCTGAGATAAATTACTCGGTGTGGGAGATGGTTTTGCTCAGGTGAGCAATTATTAATGGAAAAGTTAAACCACTATATTGAGTTAACTATTACCTTGACTGATTTTTTGTTATTGGTGGTTCGGCTGGCTTTTGCATCTAAAAAAAGACAACCACTGTTTATAACGTAAGCTTTTATTAAAATCGTATTTCTTTATCGCTGTCGGTCAAAGCGGGCGTGTTGTCACCCCGCCAATATCCGCCAGCAAATCGGCATAAACAGGGGCAGCACCTGCTGGCCAGGCTGGATGGCGAAAAAATCATCCTTGAATTCGGTTTTTAGTACAACGGGCATGCTGTTACCTGGGCTATTTGTGGGGCTGTTTTCGGTCAGTCGACCGCAGCCAGTAGGCTGGCGTTACCGCCCGCAGCGGTAGTATCGATACACAGGTGGCGTTCGATGATGTAGCGCTCGGGTGCAATTTCCTGGCTTTCGAGCGGGACGATGGCTCCCGGCCGTTGCGCAAGGGCAATTCTCAGCGCACGTGTCCAATCGGAGGTGCCTGCTGCTGCCACCGCCGCTATGCCTTTCAGCGCACTGAGCGTATCTGCTTCTACTGTGCCATTAAAAAACGCCAGCGGGGCACCTGCCTCAACCAGGGACCGGGCAGGCTTGTCGACATCAGGTGCCACGATAACGACAGGGCAGCCCGCACCGAGTGCCTGGGCAGCCTGGGCGATTGCGATTTCGGCGGTCGGCCCAAGGCACAGGACCGTACCCTTTGGGTAGAGACTGAGGCGATTACTTTCTCCGGTCGGCCCTGGCAGTGTTTGCGGTGTCATATCGAAGGCCGCTGTCTCGGCGAGGGCTTTGCGAATTAAGCTGCCGCTGCCTGCCAGTGCCTTGCGCAGCACTGCGACACGGTCCAGCCGCGCCGACCAGTTACGCGCATCGAGCGCTTCGATACTGTGCTGGATCTGTTGCGTGGCCACTGTGGAGGCGGTCGGCGCATCGTGCGTCTTAGGTTCACCACTGCGTTGGAAACGTTTAACGTAGTGCGGCCCGCCCGCCTTTGGGCCAGTACCGGATAGTCCTTCTCCGCCGAAGGGTTGGGAGCCGACAATGGCACCGATCTGGTTGCGGTTGACATAAGTGTTGCCGACGTGAATGCGTTCGACGATTTGCTGCACACGGCCGTCGATGCGTGTGTGCAGACCAAAGGTCAGCCCGTATTCGCGTGTATTGATGTCGTCGACGATCCGGTCTATATCGCGGGCCTTGAAACCCGCTACGTGTAGGATCGGGCCGAAAACTTCACGCGCCATATCGGCAATACCGTCGACGGCGATCACCGCCGGTGAAACGTAAGTACCCTGTTCCGGGGCCGGTAATTTTTTCAGCAGTTTCCCCGCTGCCTCGTGCTGCGCGGTGTAGGTGTTGATGCTCTGCTGTGCATCGGCATCGATCACCGGTGAGACATCGGTGTCGAGATTCCACGGATCGCCGATCGACAGCGCCTCCATCGCACCGTAGAGCATTTCCAGCAGCCGCTCGCGGGTCTCTTCCTGCACGTAGAGCATACGCAGCGCCGAGCAGCGCTGGCCGGCCGATTGAAACGACGATATCAGAATATCGCGCACCGCCTGCTCTGTAAGCGCGGTACTGTCGACGATCATTGCGTTTAGCCCCCCGGTTTCGGCGATAAGCACCGCATCCGGCCCGGCGTTTTGCGCCAGCGCCCTGTGAATGGTTTGGGCGACTTCGGTCGACCCGGTGAAGCAAACGCCAGCAATGCGCGGATCAGAGGTTAGCGGGCCGCCGACCGTGGGACCGTCGCCCGGCAGCAATTGCAGCGCCGCTTCCGGTAATCCGGCCTCACGCATCAGCACAACCGCGCGCGCCGCGATTACGGGCGTCTGTTCCGCTGGTTTGGCGAGCACGGCGTTGCCCGCCGCGAGTGCGGCCGCGATCTGGCCGCTAAAGATGGCCAATGGAAAGTTCCACGGGCTGATGCAGACAAATATACCGCAGGGCGTGGCCGGTGCTTCGTCTTCGAGGCGCTCGGCTTCGTCGGCGTAAAAACGCAGGAAATCGACCGCTTCGCGCACCTCGGCGATGCCATCGGGCACTGTCTTGCCAGCCTCACGCGTGGTGATTGCGATCAGTTCGGCGATATTTTCCTCGTACAGATCGGCCGCCTTGCGCAGTATTTCGGTGCGGCGGGCAACTGACATGGTCGACCATTCGTTAAACCCACCCTGGGCGGCATCGAGTGCCTGCGCCACTTCTTCCGGGGTTGCTTCCCGCACTTCGGCGACAATTCGGTTTTCATCGGCCGGGGAAGTGACTTTTCGCAGCGCTCCGCTCGCTGTGGCAATACCGGCAATCATCGGCGCCGCGTACCAGATGTGGTCGGTGTATTGTTCACGCGCTTTGAGTAAGGCGGTAATCGATGCCGGTTCGTTGATGCGGTAACCTTTTGAGTTGCGACGCTGCGGCGCAAACAGTGCGTGCGGCATGCGTATCATCGGGTTAGAGATCGCATCACCGAGCGCCCCGACCTCGGCCACCGGGTCGCTGGTTATCGACTCTGATGAAATCTTCTCGTCGACGATCTGGTTGACGAATGAACTGTTGGTGCCGTTTTCGAGCAGGCGCCGCACGAGGTAGGCGAGTAGGTCGCGATGTGCGCCGACCGGCGCGTAGATGCGACAGTGTACGCCATGGGTGTCGCGCACGATATTGTGCAGCGATTCACCCATACCGTGCAGGCGCTGGAATTCGAAGCTATTGAGGTCATTGCCCGCTAATGCCATCACTGCGGCGCAGGTATGCGCATTGTGGGTCGCGAACTGCGGGTAAATCCGGTCGCACCTGTCCATCAGCATTTGTGTGCAGGCCATGTAGCTGACATCGGTGTTAATCTTGCGTGTAAAAACAGGAAACGACGACACGCCAAGCTCCTGCGCCAGTTTCACCTCGGTATCCCAGTAAGCGCCCTTGACCAGGCGCACCATGATTTTGCGGTCGTTGCGTTTGGCCATATCGTAGAGTGCCTCGATAACCGCTGCGGCGCGCTTGCCGTAGGCCTGCACCACAATGCCTAGCCCATCCCATCCCGCGAGCGACGGGGTGGACATTAGAACCTCGATCACGCTCAGCGATAAATCCAGTCGGTCCTGCTCTTCGGCATCGATATTGAAACCGATGTTAGCAGCGGCGGCCTGGCGGGCCAGGTCGATGGTGCGCGGCACCAGCTCGGCCATGACGGTTGCGTAGTGCGTGTATTCGTAGCGCGGGTGCAGCGCGGACAGCTTCACCGAAATGCCCGGGCTGGAGCGGACATCACCCTTCGCCTGCTGCGCGATCTCGCCAATCGCTGTGGCGTAAGCCTGGTGGTAGCGAATCGCGTCCGCCTCGGTGCGTGCGGCCTCGCCGAGCATGTCGTAGGAGTAGGTGTAGCCCGCGTGTTCGAGCTCGCGTGCGTTGCACAAACCCTCTTCAATCGTCTGGCCGAGTACAAACTGGCGACCGAGCAACTTCATCGCTTGCGCAACCGCAGTCCTCACTAGCGGTTCACCGACACGCCGGATAAGGCCACGCAGCACTGCTGCAGGTCCTTTCGGGGCGTCTTCGAGCACCTTGCCCGTCAACAACAGTGCCCAGGTAGAGGCGTTGATCAACGGTGAGGCGGAGTTGCCGAGGTGGGCACTCCAGTTGGAAGGTTCGATCTTGTCCTGAATAAGATCGTCGATAGTTTCGGCGTCAGGAACGCGCAGCAATGCTTCCGCGAGACACATCAGGCCGACGCCCTCATCGCTCGAAAGACCATATTCGGCGAGAAAACTTTCCATCATCGATGGTGTGGTTTCCTGTCTTACACGGTCGACCATTTTCGCGCCTGCTGCGGCGATAGTTTCGCGTTCGGCCGCACTCAGTCGAATAGATGCGATCAAATTGCGTATTACTGTCGCCTCGTCCGCCGCATAATTTTTACGCACAGCGACACGATAATCGCTGCCGTCTTCCCTGCTAAATACATCGGAGTTGTTCATGCTAATTAGCCCTGTATGTTTTCAAATTTAATGAGATTTGAGTGCAGTGAATAAAAGTGAATGATTCCCGCCGGTAGCCTGTTCACTGGGCATAAGCCCGCCTTGATAGACGTTAGTAATAGAAACACTAAAATAGACTCTATCGGCATAACGAGCATATGCTATCACTCTACAGGCGTTTAACCAGGCTGTTCTGAATATCCCTGAAGTCGAGCAATGCCACATGATTGCGGGGTCGTTCGACTATCTCTTGAAGGTTCGCACCGCTGACATCCAAAGCTTCCGTCGTATCCTTGGTGAGAGCATTACCACCTTGCCGTATACCGCAAGCACGTCTTCATTTGTAACCACGGAAGCGGTTAAAGACGTGGTTTCCTAGACCTCATGTATTAAATTGATGTCAATTAGGCAACAATCGGGCCGAAAATACCCTCCGGCCTTTTGTGATTGGCCGCAGGAAGTAGGTGTTCAGCGCTAGTCAGGGCAGTACTACGGCCAAGGCCAATCACATTGAACCGCCTGCATATTTGAGACACATATGTCTGCACTGGAAGATGTGGATACGTCACTGTCGTGGAATTTCAACAGGTAGTTGGTTTGGCGCTTACTGTCAATGATTTGATGCCTATCCCAGAAGTTCTTGCCAGAAGTTATTAAATGTCCAACACATCCCAATGCAATTCAGAAAACAATTTATTCACAATCCATTCTGCCGTTAGATTCGAGGGGTGAGCTATATCGCTAATAAGTATCCGCCCATCCTTTACACCAAAGCACGTTGACTCATCACATAGAAAATCTTTTGGGTAAATACGGGAGATATTGTCATTGGAGAACGAATCATAAAAACTGTACGCATCCGCTGACTCACTCTCAAACGTCTGCAGGGCAGAAGTTTTATCAAGTAACCTTCCATTGACGATATATTCAAACTTCAATCCTCTTGCCTGTATGTTGGTTGATGGGATGGGGTAAATGATCACAACGCTGTTATTTCTCTCTTCCAATCCATTGAATAAATCCACGTACTGATCGCGAACGGAATTAAAAAATTCACTATTTTCTCTGTGGGCATACCCACCAAAAATAACCGTGCTGTCTGCAACGCCCTTCAAATAATCCAAGCGAGCAATGTCAAGCTTTTTGTTTCTTCCAAATAAACTGCCGGCTCTCGTCATAAGAAATAATTTTCCGTCTCTTTGTTGAAGACCCTCCATTAGTTTGAAAGCGATAGAGACCATATGGCTGTCACCTATAAGGAATACGTCATTCGAGCCCTCGCCCAAAGAACAAAATTCATCTCTCTCAACTGCAAATTCGCCTCTAAGCCTATGACATTTGTCGAAAATTTCTAAATTTGCGAACCTATCGTCGAACGAGGATTTTTGCAGATATTTTGGATAACGATTCGGAAAACCATCTTGTTGTATTACAGAAAACGCTGCAGCTAAGATTGTTAAAGATGCAAAAAACATGATCACCCAAAACTTTTTTGCCGTCAAATTCTGTCTGTTTCTGAAGGGACGCTCAATGAGAAGATATGAAAAAAAAGACATAAAAAAAATTGCAACAATAATGGCACCTGAATCCTTAGAAGAAAGATAAATCTTCGATGATGCAGACCTCATAAATGCCATAATTGGGAAGTGCCAAAGATAAGCGGAGTAGCTAATTAATCCGACCCATACAAACGGCTTACTACCTAAAATCTTTCCAACCAACTCATCTTTTGAGGCAAACCCAATAATTAGCGCCACACCCAAAATTGGAACGATGGTATGAAAACCTGGATGAGGAGTCTTATCATTAAAAAACAAGACACTGTACGTGACCAAGTACAAACCAACCATTGGGAGAACCCGGTTAACAAATCCTTCTTCTGATGGCTTGTAATTAAGCTCTCTGTACGCGAGCGCAGAACCAACAGCCAATTCCCAAAAACGACTAAAAGGAAGGTAGAAGTTCAGATCAGCGTTTCGACCTTCCATTAGCTCTGCAAATTGCAAACTAACAAGAGACAGAGCCACTATGATCGTCAAAAAATGCGCTCTGAAGTACTTGAATGTAATGATCGCAATGATCGGAAAAACCAGGTAAAACTGCTCTTCGACACCTAAACTCCAAGTGTGAAGAAAAGGCTTTAAAAGAGCGTTGTCAGCACCATACTCAGTGGTATTAAAATAGAAAAAGAAATTAGACCCAAAGAAAAGTGAAGAAATGATGCTTTGGGATAGCTCGATTAGGTCACTTGGACTGAGAATTACCCAGGCAAATGGCATAGAAAGAAAAATCACTGCAAAAAGCATTGGCAATATGCGCCGAGCTCTTCGCTCATAAAAGTTTAGAAAGCTAAAGGAGTCTTTCGTTTGCAGTTCCGAAAGAATAATGCGAGTAATCAGATAGCCACTGATTACAAAAAAGATGTCCACACCAATGAAGCCACCTTCAAACCAAACTCTTCCAAATTTTGCATATTGGACGTGATAAAGAATGACGCTGATAACAGCTATTGCTCGCAAGCCGTCAATTTCAGTTCTGTACGAAAGCTTTGGGGAATTCACGTGGTTCGCTTAGTTCACTTGGTTTTACCAAGTGTTATAAAAAATTGGTTTTGATCTGAGTTTATAGGTAGTTAGCTCGGAAAGACACCTTTGGCAACTATAAAATGGGTATAGGAATTCCACCCTGCACCAGAAAAGAATTGAGTAAGGCTTATGATTTTGGAGAAACCAATCACGCGGAAACCCGCGTAATGAATGGATGTGGTGGGCCCGGCAGGACTCGAACCTGCGACCAAGGGATTATGAGTCCCCTGCTCTAACCAACTGAGCTACAGGCCCACATGTTTAAACAGTGGGGTAGGGCGATTGCCCTGAGTGGTGATTTTAATCGCCGTCGAGGAAGCTGCGCAACTGTTCCGAGCGGGTCGGGTGGCGTAATTTACGTAACGCTTTGGCTTCTATCTGCCGTATCCGCTCGCGCGTTACGTCAAATTGTTTGCCGACTTCTTCCAGTGTATGGTCGGTGTTCATGTCGATACCGAAACGCATCCGCAATACTTTTGCCTCGCGTGGCGTCAGGCAGGATAACACGTCGTGGGTGGTTTCACCCAGCCCTGAATTGGTCGCCGATTCGACTGGGGATACGGCGCCCTGGTCTTCGATAAAGTCACCGAGGTGTGAGTCTTCATCGTCGCCAATCGGGGTTTCCATCGAAATGGGTTCTTTGGCAATTTTTAATACTTTGCGCACTTTATCTTCCGGCATTTCCATTTTTTCCGCCAGCTCTTCCGGCGTCGCCTCGCGGCCCATTTTCTGTAACATGTGGCGCGAGATGCGGTTGAGCTTGTTGATCGTCTCGATCATATGAACCGGAATGCGAATGGTGCGCGCTTGGTCTGCAATCGAGCGGGTGATCGCCTGGCGAATCCACCAGGTGGCATAGGTCGAGAATTTGTAGCCCCGGCGGTATTCAAATTTATCCACGGCCTTCATCAGGCCAATATTGCCCTCCTGAATCAGGTCGAGAAACTGCAGGCCACGGTTGGTGTATTTTTTGGCGATGGAGATCACCAGGCGCAGGTTAGCTTCAACCATTTCCTTCTTGGCGCGGCGGGCTTTTGCCTCGCCAATCGATATGCGGCGGCTGATGTCTTTGATTTCGTGAATTGTCAGTGATGAATCGGTTTCGACGGCGCGTAGGCGGCGCTGTGATTTACGCAATTCGCCCGCGTAGGTGTTTAGCCTGGCTGACCAGGGGTGCCCGGCATCGATTTGTGCCTGCAACCATTCGTCATTGGATTCGTTGCCGGGGAAGCCAGCGAGGAATTCCTGCCGTGGCATTTTGCAGTCGATAATACAAATATCCCGAATGATGCGCTCCTGGCGACGAATACGCGCAACAATATCGCGTAGGGTGGTGGTCATTTTGTCGACAAATGCAGGGGAGAATTTGATCGTCATAAACAATTCGATCATTTTTCTAAGTGCTGTCTGCGTGCGCTTATCTTTTAAGTTGCCGGACTTTTGCAGTGCCGCCAATGATTTGTTGTGCAGCCTGTTGAGGTTTTTCATTACCGCTTTGACCTCGTTGAGATCGGGGCCGGTATCGACGGGCTCTGCCTCGTCCTCGGTGTCATCTTGTTGTTCGGTATTGCTGGAGTCTTTTTGTACGGGGGTGGCGATTTCATCGATGGCATTGGGGTCGATAAGAGCGCTCATCAGGTCGTTGAGGCGGGCCTTGCCGTCGGCGAATGCCTTGTAGTGGGCGAGGACGCTATTGGCAGACGCCGGGTATTCGGCAAGTGCCGTCAATGCCTGCTTGAGACCTTCTTCGATACGTTTGGCAATTTCGATTTCACCCTCACGGGTGAGTAGCTCGACAGTGCCCATCTCGCGCATGTACATGCGCACCGGGTCAGTGGTGCGGCCAAATTCGCTATCTACTGAGGCCAGCGCCGCCGCCGCTTCATCGGCGGCGTCTTCGTCAGTGCTGACATTATCAGAAAGAATCAGGCTGTCGGCATCGGGCGCTGTCTCATGCACAGAAATGCCCATGTCGTTGATCATGCTGATGATCACTTCGACCTGATCTGGCTCGACAATGCCATCCGGTAAATGATCATTCACCTCAGCATAGGTCAGGTAGCCCTGTTCTTTGCCCTTGGCGATCAATAGCTTTAAGCGGGATTGTTGATCTTGATCCATTCGCGTAATGTCACCACATTATGAAGGTTATTGCCAGAATAAGGCAGGGAAAATAAACGAGTAATTATAGCAAATTATCGAAGTTTTTTTCAAATAGAATTGTTCAGGCCATTGATTAATCACAGGATGCTACGAGCAAATAGCACACCAGTGGTAATGTTATAGTCATTTCGATGGAAAAGTTTGCTTGCTCATCGCGGCGCGTTAAAGGAAAATGCGCGCTTTTTGGGCATATTTCCCCGGTAAACCTTGATGGCATGGATCTATAGGCCAATTGGGTTTACTGTTTCCGACTTTTTATTCGGCGCCTGCGCGCACGGCGCATTGATCCAATTAAATACTATCAGGGTATTTTTGAATACGCTGATAAATCAATACATTAGCTTGAGAGGGTATCACTATGTCCGGGCGTAGAACGCTGGCAAATGCAATACGTGCACTGAGTATGGATGCGGTGCAACAGGCCAAATCCGGCCACCCTGGCGCGCCGATGGGAATGGCCGATATCGCCGAAGTGTTGTGGAATGATTATCTGGTTCACAACCCTGCCAACCCCACCTGGGCTAACCGTGACCGCTTTGTTTTGTCCAATGGGCACGGCTCGATGTTGATCTATTCGTTGTTACACCTGAGCGGTTATGACCTCAGTATTGAGGATCTGCGCCAGTTTCGCCAATTGCACTCAAAGACACCGGGGCATCCCGAATACGGCTATGCACCGGGTGTGGAAACCACGACTGGCCCGCTGGGGCAGGGCATCAGTAACGCCGTGGGTATGGCGATTGCCGAGCGCACACTGGCCGCGCAATTCAACCGCGATGGCCATACCCTGGTCGACCATCACACCTATTGCTTTCTCGGTGATGGTTGTTTGATGGAAGGTATATCACACGAAGTCTGCTCGCTGGCAGGTACCTTGAAGCTGGGTAAACTGATCGCCTTTTATGATGACAATGGCATCTCTATCGATGGCGATGTGGCCGGGTGGTTTGGCGATGACACTGCCGCACGCTTTGAGGCGTATGGCTGGCAGGTTATTGAGGCTGTCGATGGCCACGATCCACAGGCGGTCAGTGCAGCCATCGTGGCGGCACGTGCCAGTGGTGACAAGCCCACGTTGATTATCTGTAAAACAATTATCGGTGCCGGTTCACCGAATAAGCAGGGTAAGGAATCCAGTCATGGTGCACCGCTGGGTGAGACCGAAATTGCCCTGACACGGGAAGCTATTGGTTGGCCACATGCGCCTTTTGAAATACCGCAAACGGTATACCAGGGGTGGAACGCCCGGGAAAAAGGTGCCGCCGCAGAGGTGGAATGGAAGCAGCGACTGGCCGCCTACCGCGCAGCCCATCCACAACTTGCCGCCGAATTTGAACGGCGCACAGCGGGTGAGCTGCCTGCCGACTGGCAGGAAAAAGCCAGCGTATTTGTCGCTGCAGTCGATGCTAAAGCTGAGAAAATTGCCACCCGTAAAGCATCGCAAAATGCGATTGAAGGGTTTGGGCAATTGTTGCCCGAGTTTCTCGGTGGCTCCGCTGACCTGGCTGGCTCTAATCTAACGCTCTGGTCTGGCGCTAAGGGCATTCAGGATGACCCCGCCGGTAATTATATCTATTACGGTGTGCGTGAATTTGGTATGTCGGCGATTATGAATGGCATTGTGCTGCACGGTGGTTTTAAACCGTATGGCGCGACGTTTTTGATGTTTTCTGAATATGCCCGCAATGCGCTGCGTATGGCGGCACTGATGAACGTGCCAAATATTTTTGTCTACACGCACGACTCTATTGGCCTCGGTGAAGATGGTCCCACCCACCAGGCGGTTGAACAGACAGCCACCTTGCGCATGATCCCCGGCATGTCGGTATGGCGGCCGTGCGATGCGGTCGAATCGGCTGTAGCCTGGAAACTTGCCTGTGAAAGGCGCCAAGGCCCGGTCTGTTTATTGTTTTCACGCCAGGGCTTGCCGCATATGCCGCGCAGTGCCGAACAAATCGCTGCGATTGAGCGCGGTGCCTATGTCCTCATTGACTGTGACGGTCAGCCGGATGCAATTTTAATCGCCACTGGTTCTGAGGTGGCGTTGGCGATGAATGCGCAGCGGGTGCTGGCTGAAAAATCCATCCAGGTGCGTTTGGTCTCGATGCCTTCTGCGGATGCATTTGACGCGCAGGACGATAACTACAAACAGTCTGTACTGCCCTCTACTGTGCGCAGACGCGTGGCTGTCGAGGCGGGCGTCAGTGACTACTGGCGCAAATACGTTGGTCTGGATGGCGCAGTGGTAGGGCTTGATACCTTTGGTGAGTCCGGGCCTGCCGAGCAGGTGTTCGAGCACTTCGGTTTTACCGTTGCCAATGTTGTCGACACTGTCGAAAAAATTTTATAAATAACCTCAAGCACATTCTCTTTAGGAGCACTGATGACTATCAACGTAGCAATTAACGGCTATGGCCGCATCGGCCGCAATATCATGCGCGCCCTGTACGAATCTGGCCGTGACGACATAAAAATTGTCGCTATCAACGATTTGGGTGATGCCAATACCAACGCCCACCTGACTCAATACGACACCGCGCATGGCCGTTTCAATGGCGAGGTGTCTGTCGATGGTGACGATATGATCATCAACGGTGACCGCATCAAAGTACTCGCCGAGCGCGACCCAGCCAAGCTGCCCTGGGGTGATTTGGGGGTGGATGTCGTGCACGAAAGTACCGGTTTTTTTGCCAGCAAGGAAAAGGCATCGGCGCATCTGCAAGGTGGTGCGGGCAAGGTGATTATCTCGGCGCCTGGCGGTAAAGATGTCGATGCGACGATTGTCTACGGTGTCAACCACGGCGTGCTGAAAGCCAGTGATACGGTGATCTCGAATGCTTCGTGTACCACCAACTGCCTGGCGCCGCTGGTGAAACCACTGCACGATGCCATCGGTGTCAAGCATGGTCTGATGACCACCATTCACGCCTACACCAACGACCAGGTGTTGACCGATGTGTACCACAGTGACTTGCGCCGCGCACGCTCGGCCACCAGCTCGATGATTCCCACCAGCACGGGTGCGGCGGCGGCAGTGGGGCTGGTGATGCCTGAGCTGGCGGGTAAGCTTGACGGCTACGCCATGCGCGTGCCCACCATTAATGTATCTGTTGTCGATCTCACTTTTGAAGCGGCGCGTGAAACCAGTGTTGAAGAAATTAACACCATCATGCGCGAAGCCTCTCAGGACTCATTGAAAGGTGTTCTGGCCTACAACGACAAACCCCTGGTGTCGATTGACTTCAACCACGATCCAGCCTCGTCTACCTACGAGGCACCGCTCACCAAAGTGATGCAGGGCACGATGGTGAAAGTACTGTCCTGGTATGACAACGAGTGGGGTTTCTCCAACCGTATGTTGGATACCACGGTGGCGTTGGCCAACGCGCAATAGGTTTTGTCTGTATGTCCGTGTTGAAAATGACCGACCTGGACTTGGCCGGTAAACGCGTGCTTATCCGCCAGGATCTGAATGTACCGATAAAGCACGGTAAAGTGACCAGCGATGCGCGGATTCGTGCATCGCTGGCGACGATTCACCAGGCGCGGGATAGCGGGGCGCAGCTTATGCTGATGTCCCACCTGGGGCGCCCGACCGAGGGCGAGTACGCCGAGGAATTTTCACTGGCGCCAGTTGCTGAGCACTTGTCCACCCTGCTTGGTGCGCCGGTGCGGTTGGTGAAAGCGTATTGTGATCAGGTGCCTGAGCTTGATGATGGCGAGGTTGTGCTACTGGAAAATGTGCGTTTTAACGCGGGTGAAAAAGGCAATGACGAGGTTTTGTCCCGCCAATACGCGGCGCTCTGTGATGTGTATGTGATGGATGCATTTGGCACGGCGCACCGCGCCCAGGCGTCTACTCACGGTGTCGGTTTGTATGCGCCACTGGCCTGTGCCGGGCCGTTGCTGGCCGCTGAGCTGGAGGCGCTCGGTAAGGCGCTGGATAACCCCGCCAGGCCGTTGGTGGCGATTGTCGGTGGGTCAAAAGTGTCGACCAAATTGACGGTGCTGGATGCGTTATCAGGAATCGTTGATCAGCTCATCGTGGGTGGCGGTATTGCCAATACTTTTATTGCCAGTGAAGGGCATAACATTGGGAAGTCACTGTGTGAGGCTGGTTTGATTGGTGAGGCGCGGCGTTTGAGTGAAGCGGCTCGCGAAAAAGGCGGTGATATTCCGGTGCCGGTCGATGTGGTTATCGGTGCGGTTTTTTCTGAATCGGCGGTGGCTGAAACTAAAGCTGTCGATGCCGTGAATGGCGATGATATGATTTTTGATATAGGCCCGCAAACTGCTGCGCAATATGCCGGTATTCTGAAGAGTGCGGGTACTATTGTCTGGAATGGCCCGGTCGGTGTGTTTGAGTTTGATCAGTTTGGTCAGGGGACTGAAACGCTGGGCAGGGCGATTGCTGAATCTTCGGCATTTTCCATTGCGGGGGGAGGGGATACGTTAGCGGCTGTCGATAAATATGCCATTGCCGATAAGGTATCGTATATTTCTACTGGTGGTGGGGCGTTTTTGGAGTTTCTGGAAGGCAAGAAGCTGCCTGCTGTGGCTATGCTGGAAGAACGCTATACCAGGTAGAGGTTGAATTTCATTGTCAGCCAGTAGTTTGCGTACCTGATTTTAATCAGACCGTTATCGTTGCTTCACTCACCTCTTAATTCTTTGACTATCCTGGGCTTCTTTGTGCCCGTAAGTGAGCCAGGTACAGGCCGTAAGAATACCGTGCTAATCAATATAGGTGTCGGCAACTGCTCCTGCGTTGCTCTATCTCCTGTATCCATACAGTCGTACGGCAACTGTCTCTGTGGAAACCAGGCTGATGCTAATTGCTGGTAGTTGGTGCATGAGGTTGTGTCTCTGGTGTATTGCCTGTTTATCTGGTTGGTATGTTTTTGTTAATCAATTCGACTGAGGAATTTAGGTTTATAGATCTGGAAACAACGCGTGCGAGAGGGTGGTCTTACGATGATGAGGAACGTTATCTGGGGATGCGCTGCATTGCGGCCTGTGTATACAACGCATACGGTGAAGCGGTCGCCGGTATTTCTGTATCTGGGCCTGCTGCCCGGTTTCCGAATAATGCCATTGCTGAAATTGCCCCCGAGGTAGTCCGGGCCGCCGGGCAGATTACGGCAAAAATAGGGGGTAAGGTGCCGATTGGTTGAGGTTGGTACACCGTTTACCTTACACTTGCCGGTGTGGTTGCTGTAATAAATGTTTTATCTTGCCTGTGGTGTTACACGGCTATAATCCTCGCTGTTTAACACCTTAAGAGTACGTATATCCGTACCCTTTTTCTCTGGAAATCAATACCGCTATGCGCAGAACTAAAATTGTTGCAACTCTTGGCCCGGCAACTGACCCGACACGCCAGCTCGATGGGCTGATCAATGTGGGTGTGGATGTGGTGCGGCTGAATTTTTCTCACGGCACAGCAGAGGATCACAAGACGCGTGCGGCACGGGTGCGTGAGCGTTCTAAAGTACTGGGGCGGTGTGTGGGTATTTTGGGGGATTTACAGGGGCCAAAAATCCGCACTGAAAAATTTGTCGATGGTTCGGTACTGCTGCACAAAGGGGGTGATTTTATTCTCGATGCCAGCCTGACCGGGGATGTCGGCAGCAAAGAGCGGGTGGGTATCACGTATAAAAATCTCCCCCAGGAAGTGAGCGAGGGGAACACACTGGTGCTGGATGATGGCCGCATCGTGTTGCAGGTGAAGGCTGTTCAGGGGGCGGAGATTCACACGCGGGTAATGACAGGTGGGGTGTTGTCCAATAATAAGGGAATTAATATGCGCGGCGGTGGGTTGATTGCCCCGGCGTTGACGGATAAGGACCGTGAGGATATTAAAACCGCCGCCGAAATCGGTGTGGATT
This sequence comes from Gammaproteobacteria bacterium, assembly GCA_965277715.1. Classification (GTDB taxonomy): domain Bacteria; phylum Pseudomonadota; class Gammaproteobacteria; order JBCCGL01; family JBCCGL01; genus JBCCGL01. The sequence goes on along the minus strand of OZ255836.1, from coordinate 1,862,364 downwards.
ATCTGGCGGTATCGTTCCCCCGTGATGCAGCGGATATCGAAGAGGCGCGCCAGTTGTTACATGAGGCGGGCGGTGATGCGTTGATCTGTGCCAAGATTGAGCGCGCTGAGGCGCTGGATAATATTGAGGGAATACTGAAAGCATCAGACTCTATTATGGTCGCCCGGGGTGATCTTGGTGTGGAGATTGGCGATGCCGAGTTGCCCGCTGTGCAAAAGCGCCTGATTAGCCAGGCACGCAGTGCAAACAAGGTGGTTATTACTGCCACGCAGATGATGGAGTCGATGATCAAAAACCCGATTCCGACACGCGCCGAGGTGTTTGATGTGGCCAATTCGGTGATCGATGGCACCGATGCGGTGATGCTCTCTGCCGAGACGGCGGCGGGCGAATACCCGGTGTTGGCGGTTAAAGCCATGGGTGAAATTTGTGAAAAGGCTGAATTGCACGGCAGTGCTACGCGCTCCCGGCACCGCATTGACGATACGTTTGTACGCATCGATGAGTCGATTGCTATGTCGGCGATGTATGCGGCAAATCATTTGCATGTGCGTGCTATTGCCGCGTATACCGAGTCTGGCTCCACGGCGTTGTGGATGTCGAGAATCAGTTCCAGTATCCCCATTTATGCATTGACCCGGCATGCGCGCACACGCAGTAAGGTCACTTTATACCGGGGGGTTTATCCGGTTGAGATGGCTGAAATAAAACATGATCACCAGAGTGCGAACCATGATGCGGTGGCGCTGATGGTGAAAGAGGGGATTGTTGAACGCGATGATATAGTGATTATTACTAAGGGTAACCTTGCGGGAGTGGGTGGGGGGACGAGTGTGATGGAGGTGGTTAAGGTTGCTGATTTGTTGCCTGAGGAGTGAGGGCGCAGGAGTGAGGGTGTTTTACTCTTCTTTAGGTAGTGTTGTGGGGGTTCGCTCGCGGTGTTTTGGTGTTTTTCTTTGCGCTTTGCAGGGTGAAGCTACCGCTCCCTGGTAACTGCTCCTGCGTTGCTCTCTCTCCTGTATCCATACAGTCGTACGCCAACTGTTTCTGTGGAAAGTAGGCTGACACTAATTGCTGGTGGTATGGGGTTGTGCTTTTTGTCTGTTGTCCGTTTGCTGGGGGGCTTTCAATCACCACAATCGATCCGTCTGTGGTGATTGAGAGGGTTCTTTGGGTTGCCTTATATATTTATCAATTCAATGTTGGGGAGGTGTTAGGTTTTTGATGCCTGATAAATACTTTCAATTGAGTCGTTGAGCATGACGTTGAAGGTGTCGTCGTTTTGTTGTGCCGATAAACCTTCAGTGAGCGCCCGCGAGAAGCTGGCGACAACGCCGTTGTTGCGCGACATGCGGGCATTGGCCTCTTCGCGGCTGTAACCACCCGATAGCGCCACTACTTTGAGTACGTTGGGGTGGTTTACACAGTCTGAGTAGAAGTTGTCGGTTTCTGGCAAGGTCAGTTTGAGCATGACTTTTTGGTCGCTGGATAGTTGATCCAGGCGCGCCAGTAAGGCGGTTTTTAATGCATTTTCCGCAGCGGCTTTTTCTGTGCTGTGAATATCGACTTCAGGCTCGATAATCGGCACTAATCCGGCAGCGATGATTTGCAAACCGACATCGAATTGCTGGTCGACAACAGCGTTGATCCCCGCTGCATTGGCCAGTTTAATCACCGAGCGCATCTTGGTGCCAAATATGCCTTTTTCACTGGCGCGGGCCAGCAGTGCGTCGAGTGCGGGCATCGGTTTCATTTGTTGCACGCCGTCGGCTTCGTCGGCGAGTCCTTTGTCGACTTTTAGAAAGGGCACAACGCGTTTTTCGTTCCACAGGTAGTGGGCTGAGGGCTGGCCGTCGACCTCTCGGTCCATGGTCATTTCAAATAAAATAGCGCCCATTACGCGCTCGCCGTTAAAGCTGGGGCTGGTGACGATGCGGCTGCGCATGGCGTGAACGGCGTCGAACATTTCGGCCTCATTGGCATAGGCGTCTTCTTCGATACCGTATAGGCGCAGTGCTTTGGGTGTGCTGCCGCCACTTTGGTCGAGCGCCGCGATAAAACCCACTTGTGTTTCAATTTTGTGTAGTTGCTGTTCAAAAGTAGTCATGGGATAACCTGCTGATATAAAGAGAGTGTGGAAAGTTGTCTATTAGTGCACCGGGTCTGCGGTGAGCAGTGACACGATTTCCCGGTATTTGCCGAGTGCCTTGTCCATAACCTCTTGTGGGAGTAGGGGGCCGGGGGCTGTTTTGTCCCAGTCGAGGGTTTCCAGGTAGTCACGTACAAACTGTTTGTCAAAGCTGGGGGGGTTGCACCCCGGTTGCCATTGGTCGGCGGGCCAGAAGCGCGATGAGTCGGGGGTGAGCGCTTCGTCCATCAACACCAGTTGGTCGTTTTCATCGAGGCCGAACTCAAATTTGGTGTCGGCGATGATAATACCCCGCTGTCGGGCGTAGCCGCTGGCGCGTTGGTACAGTTCCAGGCTGGTGCGGCGTACCTGTTCGGCGAGGTCTTCGCCGATGGTGTCGATGACGGTCGAAAAGGGGATGTTTTCGTCGTGGTCGCCGACGGCGGCTTTACTCGCCGGGGTGAAAATCGGTTGGGGTAGTTGTTCTGCGATGCGCAGCCCACTGGGCAGACCGATGCCACAAATCTGCCCACTGTGTTGATAGTCTTTCCAACCGGAACCGATGAGGTAGCCACGTACCACGGCTTCAATCGGCAGGGCGCGCAGGCGCTTTGCCAGCATATAACGGCCTTCCGCCTGGGCGTATTCATTGGGGTCTGGCAGCACATTCTGTAACGATAAGTCACTGAGGTGGTTGGGAATGATGTCGTTGAGTTGTTGAAACCAAAACAACGAGATAGCGGTCAGTAGCTTGCCTTTGCCTGTCAATGGCTGCGGCAGAATTACATCAAATGCGGATAAGCGGTCGCTGGCAATCATCAGCAGATGATCCTCTCCGACTGCGTATAAATCGCGCACTTTGCCACGGTGTATCAACGGCAGCGAGTGAATACAGGTTTCTAAAATTGCTTGTTGAGAAGGCACTGTTTTCCTGGGGCAGTTTGAGGCGCGTACCTTACCAAAGTCAGCGTGTTCAGGCATCTGTATTTTGTGGGGTAAACAGTGTCTTGTCGAGGGTAGGCAAGCTTTTGGGTTTTTGTTGTCAGTCAGTTATTGCCACTGACCACGGCAGAACGACGATTGAGGTACGGCCTTATCGGCCTGGTACGCATTATAAGGTAGACGGTGTACTGGCGATTACCAAAAAAATCAGCGAGAATGCCCTGCTTTCATCTGGCTGAGCTGCCGTTATGACTGATGTAAGCAATGAGCTAACCACCGAGGGGCACCCTCTGGTGGGTATTGTAATGGGCAGTGACAGCGACTGGCCAATTATGCAGCAGGCAGTGCAGCAGCTTGAGCAGTTTGCTGTGCCCCATGAGTACCGCGTAGTCTCTGCGCACCGCACCCCTGACTTATTATTTGAATACGCCGAAACCGCACAGGCGCGTGGTTTGGTGTGCATTATCGCCGGTGCCGGTGGCGCCGCTCACTTGCCGGGTATGCTGGCGGCAAAAACGACTGTTCCGGTATTGGGTGTGCCGGTGCCATCACGCCACCTGCACGGGCAGGATTCCCTCTACTCAATCGTACAAATGCCTAGAGGCGTCCCCGTGGCCACCTTCGCCATTGGCGAAGCGGGCGCCGCAAATGCCGGTTTATTCGCTGTCAGCATACTGGCAACCACAACGCCATCGCTTGCTGAAAAACTCCGGCAATACCGCTTAACACAACGCCAAACATCCCTAAACATGACTCTCCCCCCAACAAACAACAGCACCACACAAACATGACCACACCCCCTTTTTCACCCTTCACCCTTCACCCTTCACCTATTATCCCCCCCGGTAAAATGCTGGGCATGCTCGGCGGTGGCCAATTGGGCCGTCTATTCACACAAGCCGCGCTAACTATGGGCTACCGGGTTTGTGTACTCGATCCCGATCCACTCAGTCCTGCCGGGCAGATCGCCACCCGGCATTTGCACACTGCTTATACAGACTCTACCTCGCTGGATTTCATCGCGGAAAACTGCGCAGCGGTTTCCATCGAATTTGAAAGTATTCCGGCGGCGGCGCTGCGTGCCTTGCAGGGGAGGGTGCGGTTGGCGCCGTCGCTGGTCGCGGTGGAAATTGCGCAGAACCGCCTGCTTGAAAAGCAGTTTATTCGGGATAATGGTCTGGCGACAGCGCGGTTTTGCTGTGTGCGTAATGATTCAGACTGTGCCGCAGCGTTTGCTGAGATCGGCGGTGAGTGTATTTTGAAGACAGCCACGCTCGGTTATGACGGCAAAGGACAGGCGGTGTGTACTAGCCGTGAGGGCGTTGAAGCAGCCTTTGCGCGCTTTGCTGGCGTACCCTGCGTACTGGAAGAGAAAATTGACCTGCGCACTGAACTTTCGGTTGTGTTGGCGCGCAGTGATAAGGGGGAGGCGGTGTGCTTTCCAGTGGCGGAGAATGTACATGTCAACGGTATTTTATCGACCTCGGCAGTGCCCGCCCGGATAGATAGTCATTTGTCGGTGGAGGCGCAGCGATTGTCTACGGCGCTGGCGGATGCACTGGATTATGTGGGTGTACTCGGTGTCGAGATGTTTGTGGCAACGGATGAACGTGTATTAATTAATGAGATTGCGCCACGCCCGCACAACAGTGGCCACTATACGCTGGACGCCACAGTGACCTCACAGTTTGAGCAGCAGGTGCGTATGGTATGCGGATTACCTGCTGGTGATCCGGCGTTGACCACGCCAGTGGTGATGTTGAATTTATTGGGTGATCTATGGCAGCGCGGTGAGCCGGACTGGGCGGCGCTGCTACCGGCTGATGCCACGCTGCATTTGTACGGTAAGGCTGAGGCGAGGCCAGGGCGGAAAATGGGGCATATTAATGTGACGGGAGCCTCTGTTGATGAAGCGCTGGTGGTGGTTGATGCGATTAGAGCGGGCTTATTTCAATAGACAGGAATTCTGTCAGATGACTATCTATCTACTTTCTCGCACAGTTGAGGGTAGTAGCGGGCGTATTTATGTCGATTGAAACCGATGTTGTCATTATTGGTGCGGGGGCTGCTGGCCTTTCGGCGGCCAAGGCGTTAGGCGCGCTGGGTGTGAGTTATACCGTTATTGAGGGCTCGCACCGCATCGGTGGCAGGGCCTATAGCGAGGAGATTGCGCCCGGCGTGTGGTTTGATTTGGGTTGTAGTTATTTGCATCAAGGCGGGACAAATCCCTTTGTAGCGATTGCCGATGCGTTGGGTGTTGTGCTGGGCAAAGAATACGGTGATATGTTTAATCATATCCGCGTGCATAAAAATGGTACACCATTGAGTGTGCCTGAGCACCGTGCCTATCTCGCCTATCAGGATGCGTGTACAAAGGCGATTGTTGCGGCTGTCGGGCGCGGTGAGGATGTTGCCATCGCCGACCTGGTGGATCTGGACAGTGAGTATGCCGAGTCGTATATGAATGGTATGGCGGCACTCAATACACTGGATATCGATCAGACATCAAGTACAGATTATGTTGGTTTTGTCGATGGTACGGATATTCCCGTGCTCAACGGTTACGGGAATTTGGTCCTTGCGTGGGGTTGTGATGTGCCTGTATCGCTGAATACACAGGTAAAGCGCATCAGTTGGTTTGCCGATGGCGTCTCTGTCGATACGACAAAGGGGGCATTGCGCGGGCGTGTGGTGCTGTCCACTGTTTCTAACGGTGTGCTGGCGGCGGGTGACATCGCGTTTGCACCTAAGCTGCCTGACTGGAAGATGGGCGCTATCTCAGGTTTGCCGACAGGGACTGAGAACAAGATCTGTGTGCACTTCGATTGCGATGTGTTCGGTGCCGATGGCCGTGGTTTCCACAATGTGTGGAATGCAGCGGGTGAAGCCGCCGGATTTGAAGCCAGCGTAATGGGGCAGAATACGGCGATAGTCTTCACGGGTGGTCGACACGCGATCTGGCTGGAAAAACAGGGACAGCGAGCGGGGCACGACTATGCTGTTGATCGTATTGCCGAAGTGTTTGGCAATGGGGTTCGACGCCATGTTAACCGCTCTATTGTGACGGCCTGGTCGACTGAACCGTGGACAAAAGGGTCGTATTCGTGTGCATTGCCGGGACAGGCGCATCAACGTCGTGAATTGGCCCGCCCGGTTGATAACCGCTTGTTTTTTGCCGGTGAGGCAACCACTGTCGGGGACAATTCAACCTGCCATGGTGCGTTTAATTCGGGTATTCGGGCTGCGCGGGAAATAGTAGAAGCCTGCGCAGGGTGATGAGCGGCCACGCGTACTCTCCCACCAGCTTTGCTGAGGAGGCAGGCTAACTACCCCCTTATACACATTGATAGCGCTACGCTACTTGGCAATATGTTGGTGCACATCGTCAAGCGAACGCGCAATGCTGTCGAACATTTCATGGATTTGCGTCTCACTGATAATTAACGGTGGGCAAATACCGACGCTATCGCCTGGAATCGCCCGCAAAATAAGCCCGTGCCCGCGTGCTTTGGTGACCACCTGTAATGCCACTTTGTCGGCAACCGGGTACTGTGCTTTGCTGGCTTTGTCCTCCACCAGCTCCAGCCCGGCGATTAATCCCACCCCCCTTGCATGGCCAACCAGAGGGTGTGCGCCCAATGCTTCAACACGCTGCATAAATACAGCGGCTACCTGTTGTACGTGTTCGATGATGTTGTCGTCACGGTAGATATTCAATGTTTCCAACGCCACGGCAGAGGCGACTGGGTGGCCACCGTAGGTGTTGCCAGTGCCAAAGATACCGAGCTTGTCACTGTGGCTGACAAAGGCCTGGTAAACCGCATCGCTGACCAGTACGGCACCAATTGGCAGGTACGCTGAAGAGAGTTGCTTGGCGCAAGTGATTAAGTCTGGCTGGATATTGAATGTGTCACTGCCCCACATTGCCCCGGTGCGGCCAAAGCCACAGATCACCTCATCGGCGATAAATAAAATGCCGTATTTTTTTAATACGGCCTGCACTTTTTCAAAATACCCCACAGGGGGGATCAATACACCGCCGGCCCCCATCACCGGCTCGGCGATAAAGGCGCCGATGGTGTCTGGGTCTTCGGCGATAATTTGTTTTTCCAGTTCATCGACGAGGCGATCAGTAAACTGCGCCTCGCTTTCACCCGTGTGGCAATAGCGGTAGTAATGCGGCGTTTCACAGTGCAGTACGTCGATAGCGGGCAGGTCAAAGCCGTCTTGTGCGTAGGGCAGGGCGGTGAGGCTACCTGCGGCAATGGTGACACCGTGGTAGGCGCGTTTGCGCGAGATGATGCGTTTCTTTTTTGGGCGGCCCAGTGCGTTGTTGTAATACCACACCATTTTTATGGCGGTATCGACAGCCTCTGATCCCGAGTTGACCAGGAATGCACGCGCAATACCCTCTGGAGCGATTTGTACCAACCGCTCGGAGAGTGCAATAGCGGGCTCGGTGGCACGATGGGTGAACAGGTGTGAGTAGGGGAGCTTTTTGAATTGTTCGGTGGCGGCGTCGATTAACCGCGACTCACTGAATCCCAGCGATGTACACCATAAACCGGCCATGCCCTCAATCAGTTTATTGCCTTTGTCGTCCCATACATAGACGCCCTCACCGCGTGTAATGGTAAAGGGGCCGACCTCCTGGTGCCCACTCAGATTGGTATAAGGGTGCAGAACGTATTGTTTATCGGCATCGGCCAAGGTGTTTTCGTTGCTGCTCATTGTTATTCTCCCACTTGAAAGGTTGTGTAGGCTACTAAAACTATTGGGCCTATGGCATAGCGAATGACTATTATCCTAAATTCCTCATTGCGCCTTGTCGGCACGACTGTAGCGAAAAATCAGCCTCGCCCAGATAATTGAAAACGCCCTCTAAGGTTTAAACCGCTTTTTGCAATGCTGTAAAGTGTGCCTGGGTCAGGCGTGCACCAAATACACCGACGATCTCCGCCGCCGCACGTGCCGCCAGCTTACCCGCCGCTTCAATGCCCATGCCGTGGGTGATGGCATATAAATACGCCCCGGCGAACATATCGCCCGCGCCGTTGGTGTCGACTGCCGTTACCGGGTGTGGGGCAATTTCGATGGTGTTTTCACCCTCGATAATAAGCGCCCCTTTCGCACCAAGGGTAATGCACAGCGATTTTGCGTGGGCTTTTAGTGCCTGCGCTGCGGCTTCCACCGAAGTGGTGTCAGTCATCGTGGTCGCCTCGGTATCATTGCAAAACAATAGATCGACACCATCGCCGATCATCTCGATTAGGTTGCCTTTGAAAAATTTCACCATATTGGGATCGGAGAGGGTTAAGGCGGTGCGGCGACCTGCTGCCTCGGCGATTTTGCGGGCCTCTATGGCGGCGCGGTAACCGCTGTCTGAGGAGGCGAGATAGCCTTCCATATATAAGTAGTCGGCGGCGGCAATGGCGTCTGGGTTTAGCTCGGTATCGGCGATACTGCCGGTGATACCGAGAAAGGTGTTCATGGTGCGATCGGCATCCGGGGTGACCATTACCACGCATTTACCCGTGTGCCCCGATTCGCGCCCGGATTCAGAAATATTGGTGTCAACGCCACAGTCGCGCAGATCCTGTAGGTAAAAATCGCCGGTTGAATCGTCGGCCACTTTGCAGGAATACCAGGTTTTGCCGCCAAACTGACTGACCGCAATAATAGTATTCGCCGCCGAACCCCCACTGGATTTTTTGTGCTGCAAGGTGCCTAGTTTATCCATCAGAGCAATTTGTTGTGGCTCGTCGATCAGGGTCATCACGCCTTTTTCGATACTCAGGTTTGATAACACGGCATCACTGACTTCAAATTCAAAGTCGACCAGCGCGTTGCCTAGCCCATATACATGGTAGTGGTTCATAATATTTTTCCGGGAAGAGGATTAATTAACAAAATGGCAGTGAAGTAATTTCACAGGTGTAGGCGCGTTCTGGGGTATGGGCAATAACCGTTTGTTGATTTTCGACGACGCTGCGTTCGAGCAATGCGATCCCGATGTTTTTATTCAGGCGCGGCGAGTGCGTGGCCACTGAAATAAATCCGACGGGGTTATCGTCAAGGGTGACAGGGCATTTATGGTCGATGCCATTAACGGGCGTATCGCTCGCCATGAATAACCCGGTCAGCAAACGACTTGGCCCGGTTTCAGCGATTTTTTTGAGTGCTTGTTTACCGATAAAATCAGCGTCGATATTGGGGTGCACGTATTTACCTAGCCCCAGTTCCAGCGGGTTGGTGTCATCGTCAGTTTCTGTGCCGTAGGAAATCAGCGCACTTTCGACGCGCTCGATTGCATTGGGTGTGCCGGGACCAATACCATAAGGCTCCCCGGCGGCCCATACCTTGTCCCATAGGGCCAACCCTTGTGCGCTGTCCATCAGGTATAGCTCAAACCCATCCTGCTTACTCCAACCGGAGCGGGCGACGACCACGGGAATGCCGTCGAGCGAGGTTTCTTTGAACCAGAAATACTTTAAGGTTTTCACCCAATCGCCAAACAAATCGGCGACGACTGCCTCGGCTTTGGGGCCTTGCACTGCCAGAGGGGAGACGTCGGGCTCACAGACAGTGGCATCAAAGCCTTTCTCAGCACAAACGGCCCGCGCCCACAGTAAAATATCGCTATCGGCTATCGACAGCCAAAAGCGGTTTTCACTGAGCTTGAGCAATACCGGGTCATTGATAATCCGGCCGCTGTGGTCGCACAACGGCGTGTATAATCCCTGGCCGACCACACAGCGGGAGAGATCGCGTGGGCATAGGTATTGAGCCAGTGCGCCAGCGTCCGGGCCACTGAGTTCGACCTGCCGTTCGCAACTGACATCCCATAAGCTAACCCCTTCGAGCAGACGCTGGTATTCGGCTTGTGGGTTACCGTAGGAAGTGGCCATATACATATGGTTGTAGGTAGTGAAGTGGGTAACACCGTGGCGTACTGTGGCGTCAAAAAAAGGCGACTTGCGCACACGGGCGCCCATTGACAGTTGAAACATGCTAAAACCCCCTCGGTAGTATTTCACTGTGGCGGCGGCATTATAGAAAAATCTGTGCATATGGCACGGTTTTTTGATGCTAATTGTATTTAAAAGTGGTCAGAAGCGATGGGTGGGTTGCACTCAAGGCTTGTTGGACTAATCAATATCATCTGGTAAATAAATATTATGAGTACCAATAACACGCTGTTTGATCGGACACTTTCCAATATTCGCACCGCATGGAGGGGAATCGCCTCTATGCGCCGTGACAGTGAGGCGTTGACCTTTAGTCAGCACTTACCTGCATCTGAACATGGTTTGCTATTGAAGAAAATTCGCGAATGCTTAGAGGGACGGGGCGGTGAAGTCTCTGCGCGCAGCCGGGCGGCTGCATTGGGGGAGGTGTATCTGGGTTTGAGCGATGAGGGAAAGCAGCAGTTTTTGCAGGTATTGGCGCATAATTTTGGCGTCGATCACAGTGCGATTAAAGGTTTGTCTGATGGTTTGTGCTCGGAGTGTTCACTGATAGAAAAACTGGCACTGGAGCAGTCTCTGCGCAACCAGTTGTCACCACCGTATCTCACGTTATTGACGCAGTTTAATGCACTGCCGCAAGGGGTAAAGTTTTTAGTCGACTTGCGTGCCGATCTGCTGGCCTGCAAACGCGGTGATGTACACCTGGAGATGATGGATGAAGTGCTGCGTGAACGCCTGTCGGTATGGTTTGATATTGGTTTTCTGGAGCTGCGACGCATTACCTGGGATGCGCCTGCGGCGTTGTTGGAAAAGTTGATCCACTACGAGGCGGTGCACAAAATTGATTCGTGGCGAGACTTAAAAAACCGCCTGCAGGACGACCGGCGCTGTTTTGCCTTTTTTCATCCGCGCATGCCGGATGAGCCGTTGATTTTTGTCTGGGTTGCACTGGTGCCCAGTTTGTCAGATAACGTCACCGAACTGCTCGATATAGCGGCGGAGCGTCGCGATCCCAATAGTGTTTCGACGGCCATTTTTTATTCTATATCGAATACGCAAACGGGCTTGCAGCGGGTTAGCCTGGGTAATTTCTTAATTAAACGCGTGGTCGACCAGCTACTGCGCAAACTGCCACATCTGGATACATTCTCCACACTGTCACCCATCCCAGGTTTTGCCCGTTGGCTGCAGTTACAGTTGAGTGAAAACGGTGAATCATTGCTGCTTGATGTGGAAAAGAAGGCATTGCAACAGTATCTGGCAGAAACCTCTTTATCGGATCTGCTCAGCACCGGTAACTGGCACCAGGACACGGCGCTGTGTGATGCTCTGGAGGCACCCATGACGCGCCTCTGCGCCCATTATCTGGTTAATGAAAAACACCGTGACCGGGTAATTGACCCGGTGGCCAATTTTCATTTGGCCAACGGTGCGTTAATTGAGCGTATCAACTGGCTGGGTGATATATCAGAAAAAGGCCTGCGCGATGCCCACGGTTTGATGGTGAATTATCTCTATAGGCTGGAGAATATTGAGAAAAACCACGAGGCCTATCAGGAATCTCAGGTCGTCAGTACCTCTCGCTCGGTTAAAGCGGCGGCGGAGACTGCGCGGGTGATTTGACCAGAGGGCTGCCCGTCTCCGCTCTCTCTATAGGGGGGTGATTGGGGCAGTGTTTTGCTAAATATTATCGGGTTTTTTTGATTGACGTTGGTGTACCCCCGGCGTAAACTCGCGTCCCCTGTATAGCAGGTTAAATTCTATATAAAGACAATAGTAGATCGGGGCATAGCGCAGCCTGGTAGCGCATCTGCTTTGGGAGCAGAGGGTCGGGAGTTCGAATCTCTCTGCCCCGACCACCTTACGTTTATTGAAATAGGTATTTATACAAAACGACTGCGCTCGTAGCTCATTTGGATAGAGCATCGGCCTTCTAAGCCGAGGGTAGCAGGTTCGAATCCTGCCGGGCGCGCCATCTTACCGTTGGCTTTAAGGTGGTAGGGCTGGTGATCTTGGTTCGGTCTGTCGGTTCGATAATTCGTTGGAAACAGTTTTGATCGGCGTGTTGCGTAGAACCGATTTAAATGTATCTGCTTACAGGTAAATCATTTCTTATATCAGTGGTGGGCGTAGCTCAGTTGGTAGAGCCCTGGATTGTGATTCCAGTGGTCGTGGGTTCGAGCCCCATCGTCCACCCCACTTTATTGCAGCGGATGCTATTGCATAGTACAAAGGGCCGTTAGCTCAGTTGGTAGAGCAGTTGACTCTTAATCAATTGGTCGAAGGTTCGAATCCTTCACGGCCCACCATTTTTGCTTATAAATCAATGGATTATAAGCATATAGTTTGGTCGAATTTCGATCAAGTCTCATTAATGTTGTGAGGAAGGTAAGTCCCCTCTTTCTAAGGCCTGCACCGCGAATGCGGGCCTTAGTTTTATATGGGATTCTCTACTATCCATCTTCAGGATAGATAAATTTATCTGATTTATCAAACTTTTTTCAACAAAAACGGCACTTCAAGCTGATCCATATGCGCAGTTAGATCGCTTATATCTGGCGTTATATAGATCATTGTCGTCTTCAAGCTGGTATGCCCTAATGCATGTTGCAGTAGTCTTATGTGTCCATTTTTTGCAAAATTGGTTGCAAATGAGTGGCGTAGCCGATGAGGGGATATATTCAGGTCTCGTCGTTTGAATCGTCTGAATAAGCTTGTAACTTTTCCCTCGTCCATCGTATTTGTTTTATATCGGTGATTGTAGGGGCTTAGATCGAAGAGCTGACCTGTTTGTGAGTTGTTTACCAGTTCGCGTAGTCGTTGTTCCAGTGCTTTAGGTAGCCCTGTTTTCCAGGCGCAAAGTTTAGGCGCCCGTAGCGGGGGAAGCACCGATTTGAGCCATTTTTTGCACACTATTGAGGAAAAAAAAGAACGTATGGAACGTTCTTTTCTATGCGTGCTTTACACAAGCGTTAAGGCTAATTTCACGCTGCTTTTAAAAAAAGAGCGTGTAATAAACAGGTAAAATTAACGCGCCTTCAAAACCATATACTGGATATTGTTTTCTTTCAAACGATTGCGCGCTTGCTCAAACGTAGCGTAGTCTTTCAACGGCCCAATGCGCACGCGGTGGTACTTCACACCCTCAACGCTGACAGGGTTAATATAGACATCCATACCCAGTAACAAAAGATTGACTTTCATTCGCTCTGCATCCTGCGGGCTTTTAAATGATCCCGCTTGTATAAAATAGGTATTGCTCGGTTTTTCAACGGGTTGTGCAGCGTTAGCTGTGGTCTGTGCCGTTTTATTTTCACCACGATTCGGCAATGCTTCACGCAGGCTATCGGTAAACTGCTCGGGAATCACCACTTCCAGCTCAGGCAAAATGCTGTAGAAGTCGAATTGTGGTAGGGCATTCTCTGGGGGTTGTTTTTCCTCGCTGGCCACAGGTTTTTTCTGGGTCTTTTGCTTGGTTGTATTACCGTGCACAGAAGCATAGATCAACCACGCAATAAGCAGGCCCAGGCCGACACCCACCAGTAACATCATCCACGAAGACGCCCCGGTATTTTGTTTCGGTGTATTTCTACGTGTATTTCTACGTGTAGTTTGACGGGCAGCCATTACATGAACTCTGGCGCGGAAACACCGATCATGCCGAGGCCATTGGCAATAACCTGACGCACGGCCAGACAGCGCACCAAACAGGCATCACGTAAGTCTTTGTCCTCGATAATAAATTGTTCAGCGTTATACCAGGCGTGAAATGCCGTGGCTATTTCACGCAGGTAGTTAGTCACCTGGTGGGGTTCACGCTGCATCGCGGCTTTTTCCACTACTTCGGGAAACCGCTGTAAGCCAAGTATGATTTTTTGCGCTTGTTCACTCTGTAGCAAGGGTTGCTGTACCAAGCCGTTGTCGTTGTCCAGTGACCACCCCTTTTGCGCGAGCTGTCGCAGTACGCTGCAAATGCGCGCATGAGCGTATTGAATGTAGTACATGGGGTTTTCATTGGATTTGGACACAGCCAGATCAAGGTCAAAATCCAGATGCTGTTCGCAGCGACGCATGACGTAGAAAAAGCGGGCCGCGTCAGACCCCACATCCTCACAAAGTTGCCGCAGGGTGACGAATTTACCTGAGCGGGTCGACATTTGTATTTTTTGCTGGTTTTTATACAACACCGCAAACTGTACCAGTGGAATTTCAACGCGCTCAGGCTGTTCGCCCAGTGCACTGACAACGGCTTTGAGGCGTGCTACGTAACCGTGGTGGTCAGCGCCCCATACGTAAATGGCGGTTTCAAAGCCGCGCTTGAGTTTATTCAGTACATAGGCAATGTCTGAACTGAAGTAGGTGGTTTGCCCATTGTTGCGCTTGACTACACGGTCTTTCTCATCGCCAAAATCACTGGAGCGGAACCACAGTGCCTGGTCTTTTTCATAGAGGTAACCCGCATCGTTTAGGGTGTTAAGCGCGTGTTCCACTTCGCCACTATCCACCATGCTGCGCTCGCTAAAGAAGCGGTCGATTTTTGCACCAAACTGTTCGAGGTCATCGCGTATGTCGTCGAGGATGGCGTGCAGTGCGCAGTCAAACACGCGTCGGTAACCGGCATCACCTAATAGTGCTTTGGCACGGGCGATCAGTGCATCGATATGTGTTTCTTTATTACCACCGTCGTTTTCATCGGGCGGGGTATCGGCATATACGGCGGCCACGCTGTAACGCAGGCGTTCACCTTCATCGGCCTGAATCTGTTTGGCGATGTCGTAGATGTAGTCACCCTTGTAACCATTTACCGGAAAGTTGAGCGGCTCCCCCAGGGTTTGCAGGTAGCGCAGCCATACGGAGGTGGCAAGAATATCCATTTGCCGACCTGCGTCGTTGACGTAGTATTCTCGGTGTACCTGATAACCGACTGCCTCCAGTAAGTTGGCCAGGGTTGCACCATAGGCCGCGCCGCGACCGTGACCGACGTGCAGTGGCCCGGTCGGGTTAGCCGAGACGAACTCCACTTGTATGCTGCGACCCTGGCCCAACGCACTGCGGCCGTAGTGTTCACCGGCAGTGAGAATATCACCGACGACTGAAGCGGCGCTGTCAGTGACTACAAAAAAATTGATAAACCCCGGGCCTGCGATTTCCACTTTGGAAATGTCACTGTCGGCAGCCGGGGCAGTGGTTATTGCGTCAACCAGTTTTTCGGCGAGTATACGTGGGCTTGTTTTAGCTGGCTTGGCGAGTATCAGGGCGATATTGCTGGCAAAGTCACCGTGTTCCAGGCCTTTGCTGCGCGTAATCTGGATATTTGGCGATACATCGCCCGGCAAAGTACCGTCGGCAATCAGTGTTTGCACAGCGGTGTTAATCAGCGATTCCAGTCGGGATTTCACGTTAAGGATTCCAGTACAGTGTGGCCCTCAATAGTGTTAAGAGGGTGTCGAAAAACGTTGCGGGTGCAGTAGCTTTCCGCCACTTTCGTCACAAGTGCCACTAAAAAGCGCGGAATTTTACCATATTGTTTATCGTCATTTTCACATCAAATCGATTGGATCAATATCCAGTGACCAACGCACCTTGCGGCTTTCTGGCAGGGTCTCCAGTGCCGGTCGCAACACGGCCAGCAGGTTGTGCAGTGACTTGCGCGACGGGGAGGACAGTAACAATTGTGCACGGTAGCGACCGGCAACCCGTTCGATGGGGGCAGCCGCAGGACCCAGCACCTGCACTGGCACCTGTCTTTGTGGGTGATCATGTTGCGCGATCCACTGCTTCATTGTGCGCAGAAAGTGCAGTGCACTGCTTTCAGCCGAGGCTTCAGCGCGCAATAAAGCGAGGCACTGGTAGGGAGGTAAACCGACTACCTGCCGCTCTGTTAGCAAGGTTTTGGCAAAGGCGGTGTAACCCTGATGAATAAGGGTTTGAAATAACGGGTTATCTGGCTTGCTGGTCTGTATCAGCACCTCACCTGCCTGTGCCACCCGTCCGGCACGGCCCGCCACCTGCACAATGGTTTGTGCCATTTGCTCGGCAGCGCGAAAATCCACCCCAAAAAAGCCACGGTCAACATCCAGCATTGCCACCATTGTCACACCGGGAAAATGGTGACCCTTGGCCAGCATTTGGGTGCCGATAAGAATATTTGCCTCACCGCTGTTCACCATGTCCAGATGGTTTTGCAGGGCACCCTTGCGGCGTGTGGTATCGCGATCAATACGCACAATCGATCGATGGGGAAACACAGCGCGCAAAGCGTAATCGACCCGTTCGGTGCCTTGCCCTGCCATTACCAGTGCACGCGCCCCACAATGACCGCATACGGATGGCACCGGTCGCTCGGCACCGCAGTGATGGCAACGCAGACGTTTATTGCCAATGTGCACGGTCATGTGGGCATCACAACGCAGGCAATCGAGTGTGCGGCTGCAATCATCACACAACATCACCGGGGCATAACCGCGACGGTTTAAAAACAGCATCACCTGGTTGCCACGGTCGAGGTGCACTTGCATCTGTTTGATCAATGGCGCAGATAAACCCTCATTCAGCGGTGCGCGGCGCACATCTAGCAGGCTGATGGTGGGCGCACTGGCCTTACCGGCACGCTGTGTTAACAGCAGGTGTTGGTATTTTCCCGTCTGTGCATTGTGCAGGGTTTCCAATGATGGTGTAGCACTGCCCAATATCACTGGAATATCTTCATCACGCGCCCGCACCAAGGCCAGGTCACGGGCGTGATAGCGAAACCCATCCTGCTGTTTCAGCGACCCATCGTGCTCTTCGTCGATGATGATCAGGCCCAATGAATCAAACGCAACAAAGACGCTTGAGCGTGTGCCGATTACCACCGCTGCCCCGCCATTGGCAGCCAATCGCCAGTTGCGCAACCGCTCGGTGTCGTTCAAGCCCGAGTGTAATGCGACGACGGCACTGCCAAAGCGCGATTTGAAGCGGCTCACCAATTGCGGGGTCAGGCCAATTTCCGGCACGATGACCAGGACTTGCCGCCCCTCTGTTATTTTCTGGGCGCTATAGCGCAGATAGATTTCTGTTTTACCGCTGCCGGTCACGCCATCCAGCAGGTAAGGTGTGTAGTGATCGCCCGATTGTTGTAAGCGTTTCAGCGCCGTTTGTTGCGCTTCATTCAATACGGGTATGGCGCGATGATTAGCACCTGGATCCGGTACTATTTCGGGTGAATTAAGCACCGCCTCTTCGCTAGCCTCGCAAGGCTCTACCCAGCCCGCCTGGCACAGGCGTTTTACACTGTTTCGCCAGCTACTGCCCAGGCTGGCAAGGTGTGCGCGGTCTGTGTAAGGGGTGTGGCGCAATGCCTCGAATATTTTTTGTTGTAGGGGAGCATTACCCAGCACACTATTCAGGGTATCTATCGGCAGCGACTGGCCTGCCTTGCTTAGTTTCCAGGCGGCCGGTATCGATTTGGCCGACTTCTCCTTGGCGGGTTTATTTCTTCGCAACGCGTTGGGCAGTGCCACCGCCACCACTTCACCGATCGGATAGTGGTAATACTGGCTGGCCCAGTGAATCAAGCGCAACACATTGGCCGATAATACGGGCGTTGTATCGAGTATGCGTTTTACCGTTTTCAATTTGCCAGGCGGCACCGTACTTTTTTCCCGCCACCCAAGAACCACACCAATACAGTGGCTACGGCCAAACGAAACTTCAGCACGACACCCCACCAACTCATCGGGTTGTCGCGTGGCAAAATCGTGCGCACTGAGCAGATAATCAAAGCTACGCGACAGTGGCGTCGGTATAGCGATGCATAAAATGGGGATGGGGTTATCCATACAGTGACTTTATCACGGCATAGCGCCGCTGTTCGAAGGCAACTGCCAGTTAAAACCTGTGAATGAGCCTATTCGGGAAAATGGTACTAATTGGTCTGTTGAGCGAAAAAAATGATTATCCACAATTATTGTGGATAACTCTGTGGGTAGCCGGAGAAAGTCGCCTCTAAGCCCCGTCGAGTGGGGGTTACCTTTAGACTGGTCATTTTTTGAACAAAACTATTAATTTCAATATTATCAATAGGTTAAGTTTTTAATAATTTTGTCAATACCCTTTATCAAAAAAAACAGGGTTTTTTTTATACACGCGAGCCGCGTGTGCATAAGAACAGCGTGGTACACCCTCTATATCGTCGTAACGATGGCTTGACAGACAGTTTATCCACAGGTACAGGGATTACAGTGGGCATTAGAAAACCCCATAAATAGGCGGTTATAGTTTTCAATCGTTTGTAAACCCCTACTCGTTCACAAACGGGCAAAGTGGCGGTAAGCAGGTATTGTTTTTTTATGGCAGTATTTTGCCACAAACAAAACCTAAACCATCACACAACCACTGAAGCATGTAATTTCTTTGACACACTATCGCCGCGCACGCTTTCCTCTGGTTTTACGGTCGCTGGAAAATAGAGGTTGGGCGGCAGGGATCAATTGATGATCACCGTCACCGATCAGCTCTGTTCGCTGCATCTTATGCAGGGCTTCACGCAGGGCAGGCCAGTTGCTTTGATCGTGGTAGCGCAAAAGTGCTTTCTGCAGGCGACGCTGAGTAATATCTTTTGCAATAAACATCTTCGCTGATTTGTACGTCACTTTCTTCAACGGGTCGCGCCCCGAATAGTACATGGCAGTTGCCAGCGCCATGGGGGAGGGGTAGAACGTTTGTACCTGATCGACACGCATGTCATTTTTCTTCAACCACAGCGCAAGGTTGAGCATATCCTCGTCTTCACAACCGGGGTGGGCGGCAATAAAGTAGGGAATCAGGTATTGTTTTTTACCCGCCTGTTTGGAAAATTTATCGAACATTTTCTTGAATCTATAATAGGTTCCCATGCCCGGTTTCATCATCTTCGCCAGGGTATTTTCCTCGCTGTGCTCGGGGGCTATTTTCAAGTAGCCGCCAACGTGGTGGGTGACTAACTCCTTGACGTATTCGGGGTCTTCGATCGCCAGGTCATAACGCAGGCCCGATGCAATCGCCACGCGTTTCACTCCCTCGACTTTGCGTGATTTGCGGTATAGCTCAGTAGTTTGCGTGTGGTCGGTTTTCAGGTTTTTACAGATCGTCGGGTATACGCAGGACAGTCGACGGCAATTGGATTGAATTTCCTCACTCTTGCAATTGAGGTGGTACATATTCGCTGTTGGCCCACCGAGATCGGAGATGGTGCCGGTAAAACCGGGGACTTTATCGCGGATATCTTCGATTTCACGGATCACCGATGCCTGTGAACGGCTTTGGATAACCCGCCCCTCGTGCTCGGTAATCGAACAGAAAGTGCACCCACCAAAACAGCCGCGCATGATATTGACTGAAAACCGAATCATGTCGTAAGCCGGGATTTTTGCTTCACCGTATGCCGGGTGGGGTCTGCGCTGGTAAGGCAGATCAAAAATGCCATCCATTTCCGGGGTGCTCAGTGGAATCGGAGGTGGGTTGACCCATATCTCCTTGTCACCGTGTTTTTGAACCAGGGTGCGTGCGTTGTGCGGGTTGGATTCGACATGTAACACCCGTGAGGCATGGGCATATAGCGCCGGATCTCTGCTGACTTTTTCATACGAGGGCAGGCGGATATAGGTGCGGGCATTGTCGAGCTTTTGCCGCGCCTTTAACGGCTCGGGGATAATGCGTATCGGCACCGCTTTGACTGTGGCCAGGCTGGTCGGTGCCGCGTCAGTTAGCGCTTGGTTTACATCAGGCGCGGCATCCGCGCCGGTGTTATTGCAACCACTGCCCTGGTTATGATCATACGTATAAGGATTGGCAATATGATCGATATTACCGGGCCAGTCGATGCGGGTGGAGTCAATCTCAGTCCAGCCTGCCGGTGGTGTATCTTTTACCAGCACGGTACCGCGAATCCCCTGTAATTGATCAACACTGCGGCCATTGGCGAGTTGCCAGGAAATGTCCGCAATCGCCCGCTCGGCGTTACCATACAGCAGGATATCGGCCGCCGAGTCGACCAGCACTGACCGTCTTACCTTATCACTCCAGTAGTCATATTGTGCGATACGGCGCAAGCTGGCCTCAATCCCACCAATAACAATCGGCACCGTTTTGTAGGCGGCACGACACTTCTGGCTATAGACAATAACAGCGCGATCCGGGCGCTTACCAGCGACATCGCCTGGGGTATAGGCATCATCACTACGCAGGCGCAAATCGGCTGTGTAGCGGTTGATTAGCGAATCCATGTTACCCGCTGTGATACCAAAGTATAAATTGGGTGCACCGAGTACGCGAAATGCCTCCGGGTCGTTCCAGTCGGGTTGCGCGATGATGCCAACGCGAAACCCCTGTGCCTCCAGACAACGGCCAATCACTGCCATGCCAAAGCTGGGGTGGTCAACATAGGCATCACCGGTGACGATAATAATGTCGCAACTGTCCCAGCCAAGTGTATCCATCTCGGCACGCGACATCGGTAAAAAAGGCGCAGTGCCATAGCACTCAGCCCAATATTTGGGATACGAAGATAAACCGGGAGCTATTTGAATCATATGTGGACTGGGTGTTCTGTTAAGTGACTATTATCACTGCATTTCCGTCACAAATATAGCGAATACCCACTGCAATTGTGGAATTTTATACTATGATTTTGATGAACCACAGGGATTCCCCCGCTATTGCGAGCAAAGGAAACCCGGTAAATCAGGCCAATAACGGTACTGGTAGAGAAAACACAATGAACTTTTTATCTAAACGAACCAATAAACATTTGCAAACGTTGCTACTGGCCGCGATTGTAGTGTGTTTCTCATCCACCGCCAGCGCCATTGCGCCGGTTTTCAGCAAAACCTTCTCGCCAGATACGATTGGCCCTGGCGGTTTGACTCCGCTGATCTTTACCATCAATAACAGCGCCTCCTCCAATGCCGCCACCAGTCTGGCGTTTACCGATACATTGCCAGCAGGTGTTACCATTGCCACCCCTGCCGCCGTCGCAACCACCTGCCTCGACACAACGATCAGCGCGCCGAACGGTGGTAGCACCATCACCCTGAGCAATGGCCGCCTCGCGGCCAATAATACCTGTACTATCAGTGTCAATGTGACCAGTGCCGTAGCAGGCACCCACACCAATACCACCGGAAACCTCACCTCCAGCGCAGGTAACAGTGGTACCGCCACGGATAATCTTATTGTGAATGCCGCAAGACCAGGCTTCAGTAAACACTTTTCACCCGCCACGGTGACACTGGGCGCCCGTAGCACACTGACCTTTACCATCGACAACAGTGCCAATACGGTGCAGGTTTTTTCTGCCTCATTTAGTGACACATTACCAGCGGGTATGGAGATCGCCAGCCCCTCCAATGCATCGACTAGCTGCAGCCCGGGTGGGGTTACTGCGTTGCCCGGTTCAAACTCAATTAGTTTTACAGGCGGTGCAGTGAATGCGGGCGCCACCTGCACAGTGAGTGTCGATGTGCGCGCAACATCGACAGGTACACTGAATAACGTGAGCGGTGCATTGAATGCTGCCAGCAGTGCAAGCGGTTTTGCTCCCGTTTCCAGCGGCATGGCAGGCGCAATATTGACAGTCAACACCGAAACAATTGTTTTTACCCAGGACTTTACCAATGACCCAACACCTGCCGGGGGCACCGTTGTACTGTCATTCACACTGACAAATAACGACAGAAATGCCAACGCCACCAGTATCACCTTTACCGACAATCTAAGCACCGTTCTCTCAGGGTTGGTGGCCACCGGGTTACCAGCGGGTGATATCTGCGGATCGGGTTCGACCCTGTCTGGCAGCAGTACACTCACCCTGTCAAATGGCAGCCTGGCCGCCAATGGTGGTAGCTGTACCTTCAATGTCACGTTGCAAGTGCCCGCTGGCGCCGCCACTGGCAACCATGTTAATACCACCAGCGCACTGAGCGCGAGTATTGGCGGCAGCTCTTTTGTGGGTAGCCCATCCCGCGATTCGCTGACCGTCAGTAGCGCACCGAGTATCAGTGCCCGCTTTCTGAACAGCCCGGTGAGTGGTGGTGGCACAACGATGTTGGAGTTTACGATAAGCAGCAACAGCACGAGTACTACCAGCAATATTGCCTTTACCACCAACCTTGATAGCTTTATAAACGGCGTTACAGCCAGCGCCTTACCCACCATTGGATTTTGTGGCAGCAGTTCCAACGCCACTACTACGACCGTCAACGGCAATATTACTCTAGGAATTGCCAACGGTGAGTTGGCTGCGGGTACAAACTGTACCTTTAATGTCGGCCTGACTGTACCACTGGGCGCCGCTGCCGGTACGTTTACTCTAACGACCGAAACGCTGACCGCAACCGTTACTGGCAATAGCCAAACCGGCGGCACTACCAGCGCCGCTTTAACCGTAGTGGGCGCGCCAACACTCACCGGGTTGTTCATCAACGATCCCGTATTGCCCGGCGCCACCGCGACCCTCCAGTACACTATCAGCCACAGCGCTCAGGCACCTACCAGTGCCACCGCAATTACCTTTAGCAACAACTTATCGACGACACTCGCAGGCCTGGAGGCCAGCGGCCTGCCAATGAACAATATTTGTGGTACAGGCTCTTCAATTAGTGGCACCACTACACTGAACTTTACAGCGGGATCTCTCGCGCCTGGCGCAAGCTGTACTTTTTCCATCACACTTAACGTGCCTGCTGCCGCTGTCAGTGGCAGCTTCACCAATACCACCAGCAATATTACCGCAACAGCCAGCGGCATTGCCGTCAGTGGCAACCCTGCACAGGATACTCTGGATATCGCCGCACTGGTATTCAGCAAAACATTTCTCAACAGCCCGGTGATACCCGGTGATACCACAACCCTGCGCTATACTATCAACAATAGCCAGTCGACACTGGCCGCTACCGGGATGGTATTTAGCCATAGCCTTAACACAGTGGTCAGTGGCCTCACAGTCGTTGCACCGTTACCCACCACCCCCTGTGGTAGTGGCTCTCTTATTGTTGGAACAACTCCCCTGATATTTAGCGGTGGTAATTTGTTAGCTGGGGAAACCTGCAGCTTTGATGTGACTGTGCGAGTACCGGCGGGAGCGGCCTCTACCACCTATGCCAGTACCACCGGCAATCTATCTGCCATGGTAGGCAGTAGCAACCTGTCACTCCCTCCCGCCACGGCACAACTGACCGTCAATTCAGCACTGTTATCACTCAGCGCCACCTTTACCGATGACCCTGTGACAGCAGGCACCCCAGTCACACTGGCATTTACCCTGAGCAACCTGAATACCAGTAGCGCTGCCAGCAATATCGCCTTCACCAACAATCTGGGCGCAGCGATAACCGGGCTGGTCGCTAGTGGCCTGCCAATAAATAATATCTGTGGTACAGGTTCCTCACTCAGTGGTACGGACACCCTAACATTTACTGGTGGCAGCCTGGCTGCCAGTGCTTCCTGTACGTTTAACGCCACCCTGACAGTACCTGCTAACAGCGCAGGCGTTACCGCAACCAATACCACCAGCGGTATCACTGGCACCATCAACAGCCTAGCTATCACAGGCCCCGCCGCCAGTGATAATCTGGTCGTATCAAACCCCTTACAAACTCCCACCATTAGTGTCGGCAATCCAAGTGCCTCGCTAACCAATGGCGGGCCAGTGACGTACCAGTTGACCTATACCAATGCATTAGATGTCAATTTGCAGGTATCGGCTATCAACCTGGTGACAACCGGCGGCGCCAGCGGTACTGTGTCGGTACAAAATGGCACCACTGCCACACCCACGGTGACTATCAGTGGCATCTCCGGTAACGGTACGCTAGGCATCGGGATAGCCGCCAATACGGCGCGCAGCAGCAGCAATATTTCTGCTGGCACGGCCACTGGCACAGCCTTCTCGGTCGATAACACCGCCCCTGGCGTTACCATCACAACCCCCAGCAGCAACGTCAATACCGCGTTTACCGCCACGTTTACCTTTACCGAAAACGTCACCGGGTTTGCGCTGAGTGACATCAATGCGGGCAACGCCACAGTCACTAACTTTGCGGGCAGTAACACGACCTACACAGCAGACATTACCCCCACGACCGAGGGCACGGTTACACTCGATGTCGCCGCCGCCGTCGCTCAAGATGTTGCCGGTAATGGCAACACAGCGGCCACCCAACGCAGCATGAACTACGACATTACCAATCCCGGCGTGACCATTACCACCCCCAGTAGTGACGTCAATACCACATTTACCGCCACGTTTACCTTTACCGAAAACGTCACCGGGTTTGCGCTGAGTGACATCAATGCGGGCAACGCCACAGTCGCTAACTTTGCGGGCAGTAACACGACCTACACAGCAGACATTACCCCCACAACCGAGGGCACGGTTACACTCGATGTCGCCGCCGCCGTCGCTCAAGATGTTGCCGGTAATGGCAACACAGCGGCCACTCAACGCAGCATGAACTACGACATTACCAATCCCGGCGTGACCATTACCACCCCCAGTAGTGACGTCAATACCACATTTACCGCCACGTTTACCTTTACCGAAAACGTCACCGGGTTTGCGCTGAGTGACATCAATGCGGGCAACGCCACAGTCGCTAACTTTGCGGGCAGTAACACGACCTACACAGCAGACATTACCCCCACGACCGAGGGCACGGTTACACTCGATGTCGCCGCCGCTGTCGCTCAGGATGTTGCCGGTAATGGCAACACAGCGGCCACTCAACGCAGCATCAACTACGACATTACCCGTCCCAGCGTATCAATCGCCACCAACAGCGCACGTATTATCGCGTCTGGTACAGTGATGGCCACGATTACCTTCAGTGAAGGTGTCGTTGGGTTTGATGCAAGCGATATTAGTGTCAGTAATGCCACGCTGAATAATTTTTCCGGTAGCAATAACAGTTATACCGTGAACATTACTGTGGGTAGCGCCGGTACAGCCAGTATCGGTATCGCCGCCAATCTGGCCGAAGATACCACTGGTAACGGCAACCAGGCCTCGATCACCACCAATATCGAGGTGGTACTGGGCAACGCGGGCGAAGACACCGACGGCGATGGCCTGTCTGACAACCTGGATACAGCGTCTACTGCAACCACCACAGACACAGACAATGACGGCATCACAGATGCTGTCGAACGCTACCTCAGCGGCACCACTAACAGTGTCAACAACAGCACCGACGCCAATGCCAATGGCATACCTGATGTAGTGGATGTACGACTGGGCGTCGACCCGTTAGACCTGGGGTCCGTCGATTTTATTGGCAGTACCCGCCCCGTTATCACACTCACCACACCACTGACACTGGCCTCAGTCGCGATTGTCACTGCCGCCCCGCACGGCGTCACCGCAAGCAACAACACCTCGCGCACTGCCTACTACCGCCGCGGTGCCTGCACGGGCAGCATTCTACCCGCCAATTTTGCCAGCGTTTGCACATCAGTCCTCGTTAACAGCAGTGGTGATCTATTGCTCTACCCCGGCGCCAATGACCTCTGGTGGCTGGCCCTCGACAGTACCGGAAACTGGCCCGCTGGTGGTGCTGCACAACAAACAGTCAATATCGTGCCGCTGGTATCTGTTTCCGCCACCAACCCGACAGTTGGCACAGGTTCTACCATCGACATCAACGCTCAGCTCAACGGTAACCCCGTCGACACCGGCACCGCTATCACCGTACCGTTTACGGTCAGTACCGATACCAGCGGCAGCGCCACCAGCAACGGCACCATCACACTGGCAGCCGGGTCGATTAGCGGCACCACCTCTTTTACCGCCGGTGCCAACCCCGGCAGCTTGTCAGTTAGCCTGAATACGGGTGCGGCCCCCTTTGCGCAAAATATAAGCGCGATCAACCCTACAACCGACCGGGTCATCGCCAGCGGCGAGGTATCCCAGACGATCCAGGTAGTCTCCGGCAATATCGCCCCCACCGTTACTATTCGCATTAGTCAGAATGGCCAGACCGTCTCCAATGTTATTGCCGGTAGCAGCATACTGACATTGACTGCCGTGGTAACCGATGGCAATAGTGGAGACACCATAAGCTATGACTGGAGCGCGACCACTGCCGTCACCGTGCCACCAGGCACTACCGATAGTTTCACCCTCGCGGTACCTACCGCCGGTCTCTACGAATTGCGGGTACAGGTCAGCGATGGCACCAATAGCGCCAGTGGTCGTAGCGCGCTGATAGTCGAGCCTAGTAGCTTATTTTCAAACAACCCCACTGCCGATAGCAATAATGATGGCATACCGGATATCATGGCTGGCCTGGCGGACCCGGATGGTGACCGGATTCCCGGCTTTATTGATGTACAGAATAACAACGCCCGCTTTCTGCCCGTCGTCAACGCAGTTAACACCAGCGAAATTATCACCACCGAACCCGGCCTTACACTGCGCCTGGGCACAATTGCCGCCTCGGCAATTGTCGGCCTGGCAAATCGTTTTGACGCAACAGTCACCGAAGGCTCAGTGGATAGCAGCGGCACAGTGATACTACCCGCCGACAGCCTATCGCACCCAACCGCCATCGTCGATTTTGAAGTCCTGAACCTACCCACTACGGGTCAGCAGGTCAATGTCGTCATTCCGCTGTCAAACGCTATCCCGGTTAACCCCATTTACCGCAAATACCTGGCTACCCGCCTGCCAAACTTTCCAGCGCGGGTCAATTGGGTCGATTTTGACCAAAGTACCGTCAATGCCAACGGCATGACAGACACCGTGGTATCTGCAGCGCGCCTGGCCAATGGCCTGTGCCCTGGGCAGGCCGATACCCGTTGGCGGACAGCGCTCACGCAGGGCGATAGCTGCATACGCCTAACGATCACCGATGGCGGCCCCAACGATGCCGATGGTGAGGCGAATAATGTTATTACCGACCCAGGTGGCGTTACCAGCCGGGTACTCAATGTGGCTTTAAGCACGCTATCCTCCAGCATCACATCACTGCCCGCCGACGGCAGCAGCAGCACGCAAGTAACCTTGAACCTGGTGGATGCCGGCAGCAACCCGGTGCTGGGCGCCACAGTAACCATTAGTGGTACCGGCGTGGCAGACACCACAATAACAGCCACAACCGATAACGGTAATGGCCGCTACACCGCCCAGGTAACGGCAGGTACAACGACCGGCACGCTGACCCTGAGTGCGCTGGTTAATGATGGTGCCAGTACCACCACCATTACCGGCGCCAGCGTAACCATTGCAGCCAACCAACCTGCCGTCACCCAAGCGGGTGGTGGTGGCAGTTACACCGTGATCGACAACCTGTTGCTAGGTTTACTGCTCATTTTTATGGTCCGGGTGTGGCGCAAACCTTCGGCTTGGCTAAATGAATGATGGAACCACACTCACTCAACCGGACGCAGAACTTAGAACCGATTAATGCGGCACATTGCCAAAGCGAGCAAAAAATATTTAAAACGACACTGCTTCTGGTATGCTTCAGCAGCTTCCATATTGGCACTAAAAGTACCCAATAAAGCTAGAGCTAGAGCACTATTTTCAAAGAATATACTATCCTTAATTGCAACCACTCTGTGTGTAGATAATAAGCTTTGTTTATTTACTTACATTGAAAGATTACTAAACGACTAAACCCCCTATGTAAGAGGCACTATGATGAAGCAAGATATTGATGAAAATACCCCCTCAACCGATTCCAGCGCTGAAAAAACCACAAAAAAAGAATACCACTCCCCTTTACTGAGGGATTTAGGCAATATAAACCAAATCACTTTAGCGACGCCAGGAGGTGGGCTGGATGGTGGTTTTCTCAGCTAATTCCGCAATTTTGTTGGCCCGTTCAATAACAACGAACGGGCAAGGTACTCAGCTGATTTGTACTTTGCCTGATGCACTAAAGTTGAGCGCAGGCTTGGTGCTATACGTATTATTTGTCTTGTAGATGTCAGCACTATTTGGGTATTTCCAAAGGGCGCGTCAATATCCTTCTCCAGATCCGTTGAAAGCGGTAGAACACTCACTCTCGTATTGGGGAAAAGAAGGTAGTGGTTTTTCACATGATGGCAATATGCGCATGGGTTTCTGTCTGCGCCATAACACACCGGAATCAGTCAACGAACGACTCCCGTATAAAACTGAACAGCTTACGCTAATTGGTCATTTTCGACTGGATAACCGTAGCGCACTTTTTCAGCAGCTGGCCATTCCAACCCAGGATAGAGTGTCAGTCACTGATGGCTATTTAGTGATTCAGGCTTATTTAAAATGGGGCGACAGGTGCCCATTGTACCTTTTGGGTGACTGGGTATTCGCCGTATGGGATAAACATAAACAAACACTGTTTATTGCACGCGATCACTTTGGCAATACAGGTCTCTACTATTACCTGGGGGCCGATTTTTTCTGTTTTTCATCATCGATAAAAGGACTGTTAAAAATACCCGCTGTTTCAATCGCCCCTAATAGGGACATGTTATCTCGCCTATTGGTGACGATCCACGTTGATGACGATAACGGCCAAACATGCTACCAAAATATTTCTCGCCTGCCGCCCGCCCATTGTTTAAACGTTTCCCGTACAAGCCACCAGCTAAGCAGGTACTGGAACCCAATGGATGCACCCGATGTGCGTTTTAATACCGATGAAGAATATGTAGAAGCATTTAGAGATATTTACTCAGAGGCTGTCAGGTGCAGGTTGCACAGCAAAAAACCCGTGGCAACCACGTTGAGTGGTGGCCTGGACTCCAGCTCGGTGACAGCCCTGGCCAACCATGAAGGCATACAATCAAGCGAAAGAATAGCCGCCTACAGCGCTATTCCGCTCTATGACACCCGTGGCGGTGTTTATCCGCACCAATTTGGTGATGAAAAGGCTTTTATCCACATGTTGGAACCCTACCTGAAAGGAGTGGATATTCACTATGTCGATGCGGCAGAAACCACTCCATTGGCTGGCCTGGCATCCACACTGCATATCCGAGAAGAGCCAGAGCATGCAGCGGTCAATATGTACTGGATACTTGCCATTTTACAGAAGCTTAAAGAAGCGGGGATTGGCACCCTATTGACCGGACAGTTTGGCAATGCCACTGTGTCCTGGAACGGAAACAGAGCGCAGCTGCTTAAACGTTTACGCCAGACGGGAAACTGGGAAACCTATCGAATGGAAGTTATAAAATGGAAAAAATGTAATAAACAATCATGGATATCCACATTGAAAAACCAAGTTATTTCCCCGCTTTTACCCTTATCCTGGGCACGGCAATACCGACTAATCACCGGCGGCTATAAAAACTGGATGGCGTTCTCTGCAATAAACCCAAAAGTAGCGATTACCTTAGGCATTAAAGACCGGTTGATTGACGGAGAGCGGATGCTGCTATCGCAGCACAATCCTGAGTATCGATCCATCATGCTCGCCCCTGGCAACGCCGCAGGCGCCTTTTGGTCAGAACTCGGCGCCCACTACGATGTGGAGATTCGCGACCCCACCGCAGACAAACGTATCATTGAGTATTGTTTTGGTATTCCAGAGAACCAATACACACAGCGTGGCCAGGAAAAAATGCTGATCCGAAGGGGCATGGCTGGCCTGATGCCCGATAGTTTTTTATGGAATAAGCAGAAAGGTAAACAGGCCGCCGATATTATTATGCGAATACGCCATAGCAGCAGTGCAATACGAGACAGCCTAAAGCAATTACAGCAATCAGACCTGGCCCAGGAATATTTAGATCTACCGTACATGGAAACTGTATTCAAACATACACTGACTGACATCAATCCGTTACTGACTAACCAGGCGGGCACTGTCTTACTCAAAGGCATAATGGTGGGGTTATTTCTACAACGTTTTGAAAAGTAGCAATAACTTATTACCCTCAACATTTGTATAAGCGTCACTTTGAACCGTATCAAAATGCGTAACAAAAATATTTACACATTCAGTGTACAGCTTGTTTTTCTAGCTATACTCAACTAAGTCAACTTAAATATTAGGTAGGTTATCACCATGAATATACATGTTAGCGCTGCTTCCTTTTTAACCCTGTTGGCTTGCACCCTGATAACGCCAGCCCAGGTTTACGCCGAAACCATTGTCACCACAGATGACTACAGCATCCAGTTCGAGACCGATCACCCTGACGTTCGGCAATTGACTATCACCGGCCCTAACGGGTTTTACCTCCAGACCGACTCACTCCTGATATTTGTGGATGAACCGCTAACCGAGGGCACCTACACTTACCAAATCAGTGCACCGCTACCCGGCGTGGAAATTGCACACACCGTCAAACAGCCTCTCAATGATGGTAGAAGCGAAGCACAACGCGCTGCACGTGGTGAGCCTGTCGGTGTCGTGGAAAGCGGTAGGTTCCACTTCGTCAGCAATGCAGTGCCTGATGCGTCCAACCAGTGATGCGTCCAGCCAAAACCAATGGTCAATACCAGCAGAGGCTTCTGCGCCGTATAGCGTTACCTTGGTACCCCAATGCTTAGAGATATATAACTATGTTTACAAAGACAGTAAAAAACCCACTGATGTGGCTGATATTACTTACCATAACACCCAGTGCACACGCCGATATTGTGCATCTTGATGACACCATCATTACATTCAGCCTCTGCACGGGCAATGATTGCGTCAATGGGGAAAATTTTGGTTTTGATACATTTCGCTTAAAAGAAAACAACCTGCGTATTCATTTTGACGATACCAGTAGTAGTTCCAGCTTCCCCTCAAATGACTGGCGTTTTGTTTTTAACGATACAGCCAATGGTGGGAGTAATTACTTCGCTGTTGAAGATTCTACTGCGAATAGCCAGGTTTTTCGCGTCGATGCTGGCGCCCCTGCCGATAGTTTGCGCGTCAACAGCAGCGGTAATATTGGTGTTGGCACCAGCAGTGCGATTGTCCAGGTACATGTTGTCGATGGCAATACACCGACAGTGCGCCTGGAACAAAACGGTAGCAGTGGCTTTACCCCACAGGCGTGGGATTTAGGTAGCAATGAAAGCAATTTTTTTATTCGCGATGTGACCAATAGCAGTCTACTGCCCTTTCGGATTCAGCCAGGCGCAGGCAACAATAGCTTAGTTATTGAAAATACCGGTGATATAGGCCTCGGTACCAACACCCCAACGACAGATTTACACCTGTTCTCAACCGATGGCGGTGCAAGGATATTGGTCGAGGAAACCGCCAGTACAACCACCGGGGTAGCGGGGTCCGGTGACACATTGCTGGAGCTACGCACTAACAGTAACAGCAGGGTTCTGCTGAATAACACCAACACCAGTAACACGTGGCTTATAGGCCAATCAGATGGTATAGCTCCAGGTTCTCTATTATTGAGTGCTGCAGGTGAAACATTTGGTGCTGGGGGAGTAACAGGGCTATTACTCACTGCCGCTGGTGGTTTTCTGGCCGGTGACTTTTCTGATGGCAATGTAGAGTTTTCACTCTCACCAACAGGTGATGCTTTAATCCGGGGCGAGGTCACTGCAGTTGCGTTTAACCCTTCATCATCCCGTACCCTGAAAGAAAACTTTTCTGAAATTAACCCGCTTTCCATTCTGGATGCTGTGGTGAATATGCCTATCTTGAAATGGCGCTTTAAAGATGATGGCACAGGTGCTTCTCATATTGGCCCGATGGCAGAGGACTTTTTTGACCTGTTTGGCCTGGGTTCAGATAAAAGGCGTATATCGACAGTGGATAGCGACGGTATAGCCCTGGCCTCAATTCAGGCGTTAAATCAAAAGCTGGCACTAAAAGAGCAGAAGATAATCGCGCTGGAAGCAAAACTCACCCAAAAAGACGCGCAAATCCAGCAAAACACAACCCTTTTGAAAAACCTCAGTGAAAAAGTTAACCAATTGCTGGGAGCCAGCGCAAAGCCCTGACTTCTGTCGCTTTACACTCGATTTATTCAATGACCCACGCTTTTTTGTGGGTCATTTTTCCATCGACACTATTGATAATGCATAAGCCCGTGTGCTCAATAAAAACCTGCCTACACACGATATTTTTAATTGCGTTAATAGCGCCACTGGCATCCCTCGCAGACACCCAAAGCCTGCAGGAAATCACTAGTGCAATCAAAAATCTGGAAGGCGATAACGAACCCAAGTGCTATGCCACCGCCTCACGCCTGGAGGATTTTATGTTTGGCACGCCGTTGTCATCACCGGCCCGGTTTGCAAAAAACGACCTATCGCGCGCTTTTATTCAACACCTGTGGAAACAAGCCTCGGCCAGCGCACTGGCACTGAAATACAAACAGGTAAATCCAGCACAACTAGACGCCGCCACCGCAAAAATATTCAGCTACACCCCTGACACCAACCAGCATTGGGCACTGCATTTCAACGACCGTATTGAGGTTACTATCCACAAAAACGACCTGCGCCAATACGCTAGTATTGCCTATTCTCTACGGGCGCTGTTAGCGGTACAGCAGGAATATATATTGACTGGAAACAAACACACCCTGCCGCTATCTCGTGACACAATCGATCAACTAAAGCAAACGCTGGATTTGTTTGCATTGGCCGTTCTCAAGATTGCCGACCAACGCGCCCGCCGCAACAACCAATACCAGATTAGCGAAACCCTGCTACGCGAAACCTGGCAACAACTGCTCAGCATCGAGACGCCACAACAAACCGATAAGACAGTCCCGACACCCGTATCTGCATCAAATAATACGGGAGAAGCAGGGCTTACCGTTTTGCACAGTATTATCGACCAGAAAGTCGCCTCTTATAAGCAATACAACCAGGTCAGTAACCAACTGTTTATTCGCAACCTGCAAGTCTTTCTAAGCAAAAACCGCTGGCCGGAAACGCAACAGGAAAGCCAGCGTTTTATCGGTCTTTTTCAAGAAGCGGTTATCGTCTTTGCCAATGATCTTTATCTAGGGGCGGAAATTGTCGCCAACCACCATAAACACAACCTGATCAGAGAAAGCGATGTCAGCGCTTTTATTCAGCATTTTATTCCGCACCAGGTCAATCAGTACGAGGATGTTATCTTTTTCCCACGCCTGCCCCCTACCAGGCAGGTGCCCATTGAATCCTACGATATGGATGCATTTCGGGACAGCGGTAACCACTGGCGCTATCTCCAGTTCGCCATTCAGCACCCGGAATTTAATGGTCAGCTCGCGCCAGACCCGTTTGCTGCCGAATTACTCGCCGAGAATATTGCACAATTTGGTGTACTTTTATTACGACTGGTGGGCCAGGTGGGAAAAGAACAGGGCGATAACCGGATTAAAGCCGACCACGTAGCTCTGGCGATTGCGCGCATCAACGAGCGCATAACCGGGAATAATGCGCAACCCACCGTAGATGCCCAGCAGGCAGCCATCACATCGACACCCACAGTGACCGATGCGGCGCAATCCGGTTATTTTACCGATATTACACAGCCCTATGGCATCACGCATTTACACCGGTCATCCGATTGGTTGAGCCGCCAATTGCGCAGCTATTTAAAGAAAGATGAAAACACCGGGATTATCACCATCCCCCCTGCATTTGGTGGCGCAGGCGTCGCCGCTGAAGATATTAATGCTGACGGATTTGTGGATATCCTGTTGCTCAGTGGCCTGGGCAACCACCTGTACCTAAACCAGCGCGGCGAACGCTTTATCGATGTCAGTGCCACATCCGGCCTGCAATGGCGCCGCCCGGAAGATCAACAACCGGGAGAACCCAGGCAACCGCTGATCGCCGACCTGGACAACGATGGCTTACAGGATATTGTTATCACCTACGTTGATGATAACCACCGGGTGTTCAAAAACCGGGGCAATGCCACATTTGAAGATGTCACTGCGCAGGCCAAATTGGGTGGGAAAGGTCTGGTGGGTGGGCCAGCCACCTTATTGGATTACGACAACGATGGCCTGCTGGATATCTATATCACCTATTTTGGCGATTACCTGCACGGCGTTTTACCCACCTTAAAAAGATATAACGACAACGGCTTGCCCAATAAACTGTTCAAAAACCTGGGCGGATTTACATTCCGTGAGGTAGCCATCGATGAATCGTTCAATAACACCGGCTGGACGCAAGCGGTAACGCATACCGACTTAAACAACGACACCCTGCAAGACCTGATTGTTGGCAACGATTTTGGCGTGAACAGCTACTACCTCAATAAAGGCAACGGAAAATTCGAGGACATTGCGGCAAAAATTGGCACCCGCAAACCGTCGTACACCATGAGCATTAGCAGCACCGACCTAAACCGGGATACATTTCCCGACATCTACATCGCCAATATCGTCGTGATGAACAAGGATGAAACCTATGTGCAGCCCAACGCGACAACCCCCATGAAATTCAACCCGGACAAGCTATCAGATATGCGCGTGGTGGAGGCCAACGACCTGTTTTTATCCCGCCCATTGGCAGAGGGCGGCGCCCATTACCAATTAAGCGAACTGGTCGAACGCGGCTATTCATCGACGGGCTGGTCATGGGATGCCGACTTCTTCGACTTTGATAACGATGGCGATGACGACTTATATGTGCTCAATGGCATGAATGAGTACAACCTCTACAGCAGCGAAAACCCCTATTACACAGACCCGGACAATAACGCCCGGCAGGGCATTGTGATTCCCGTATCGACCAAAGAGAGCAATGTATTTTTTGTCAACGAAGGCGGCAAACTACAAAACCGCTCCCAACAAAGTGGCGCGGATCTACTGGGAAACTCCCGCAGCGCCGCCTATCTGGATCTGGACAACGACGGCGACCTGGATATTGTTCTCAACAATTACCACGACCACGCCACCTTATACCGAAACAACACACAACGACACCAGCGCAACTGGTTAAAAGTCAGGCTCGTGGGCAATAGTCAAAAAGGCATCAACCGCGATGCTGTCGGTGCAAAGATACTGGTCACCGCCTCTGGCAGGCAAATGAGCCGTGAAGTACAAAGCACCACCGGCTATATGTCAGTCCACCCCAAAGAACAACACTTTGGCTTAGGTGATGCAAGCGCTGTCGACATCAAAGTTATCTGGCCAAACGGCAAAGTAACGGGACAACAAAACGTTAACGCCAACACCCGCGTTTTATTACAATACCCATTGTAATAAGCGGAAAACAATGTATGTCCAGCAATGCAAACCAGGCTACACAGCCACCCTCGACCACAATAACCACACCACCCACCATTGACGATGTGCACGCCGCACACACACGCATCCGACCATGGGTACACAACACCCCGGTACTGACCAGTACAACCTTTGATAAAATCACCGGTGCACAATTATTTTTCAAATGTGAAAATTTCCAGAAAACCGGTGCCTTTAAAGCGCGTGGTGCCCACAACGCTGTATTTGCACTGCCCGATACGGACGCGGCCAATGGCGTTGCAACGCACTCATCGGGCAATCATGGTGCCGCACTTTGTTGTGCCGCCGCCAACCGGGGAATCTCCGCTACCGTGGTAATGCCGGAAAATGCCCCCCAGGTTAAGCAAGATGCTGTGCGCCATTACGGTGGGGAAATTGTTACCTGCGCCGCCAGCAATGCGGCACGTGAAGCCACACTCAACGCCATCACTGAAAAGTGTGGTGCACACTTTGTACACCCCTACAACAACACCGATGTCATTGCCGGGCAGGCAACCTGCGCACTGGAGTTATTGACAGAAATCGATGAACTGGAAATTATCGTCGCGCCAGTGGGCGGGGGTGGATTAATCAGCGGTTGTGCCATCAGCGCGGCGGCGGCCAGGCAAAACATCACCGTCTATGCCGCCGAACCCCACAATGCGGACGACGCCTACCGATCATTTAAGGCGGGTTATATTATCGAAGAAGATGCCCCCAACACCATCGCAGACGGGCTGAAAACCTCCCTCGGTTCGCTGACATTCCCCATTATCCACCGACACCTCACCGATATTTTACGCGTGAGCGAACAGCAAATTATCGAGGCCACGGGTTTGATTTGGCAACGCATGAAAATTATCGTAGAACCTTCTTCCGCCGTTGCGCTGGCGGCAATCTTTGCCAACCCCACTATATTTTCCGGAAAGCGGGTGGGCATCATTCTTACTGGGGGCAATGTAGACCTATCTCCAGTAGGCCGCTAACAACAGGCAGGCAATGCATCAAGGTAAGCCTCCATACAATCAACAATCAGATTGTGCCTCTGATATATTGGCTACTTACCTAAGTAGCCTTATATATTAATCAATTTAAAACTGGGGATGTATTAGTATAAAAAACCAAATGATCACTGCGGCATTCTTGGCACCGTCACCTGCATAGACTCACGCTGCGAAAACCCCGCATACCAATCAGCCAATTCTGGATGCATGGCACGCCAGTCAACATCATCAGCAAAACGAAAATCCAGATAACCCAGCGCCGCCCCTGCGGTAATATGCGCAATATTCAATGGCTGCCCATTGAAGCCAGCCACCTCCCCCGCCATCACCGCCAACGCACGCACAACCGCCGCCAACTGAAAATCCACCCACTCTCCCCACTGCAGATTATCTGGCCGCCGCATCCGCTCAATAAATGCATTAATCCCCGCATCCAACACACCGTTCATCAACGCATGCTGGCGCAATACTACCCAACGTGACCCATCCGCAGGAAACAAAGTCTGCGCCGTAGACAGCGAATCGAGGTACTCACATATCACCACACTGTCGTACAGACACTCACCCGCATCGGTGCTTAGTGCAGGCACACGGCCCAGCGGGTTATCGGTAACAATATCCGAATTGGCGTCCCAGGGATTGGTATCGATGTGTTCGAGCTGCCCGGCAAGGCCCAACTCAATAGCGGTGATAGAGACTTTACGCACATAGGGCGACGTAGGGGAATAACGCAATTTCATTGGAGCACCTTTGCAGAGTTATTGGGATAGACTATTGTCTTCTACCATTGTAACCACGGTTACCCCATCCACGCTATTGCACAATCACTGCCAGGAATTTTCCATGATTATCGATATGAACACCCTATCGCCCGCGCAAGCCTATATGACCATGATCCAAACCATTATCCCGCGCCCGGTCGCCTGGGTATTATCAGAAAATCAGGAAGCCAATTTCAACCTCGCGCCCTTCTCCTATTTCAACGCAGTGTGCAGTGATCCACCCCTTATAATGCTATCCATCGCCCGGCAAAACGATGGCAGCGACAAAGATACCCGCACCAATATTGAAGCGCGGAAGGAATTTGTAGTGCACATCGCCCACCGGGAAATGGCGAATGCAATGACGCAAAGCTCCGCCACGCTGCCCAGTGGCGTGTCTGAAGTGGAAAAACTCGGCCTTGAGCTGACCGAATTTGATGGTTTTCGACTGCCGCGACTGGCCGCGTGCCGCATCGCATTTGCCTGCACATTGGAGAAATCTGAAGAGATTGGCAACTCGGCGCAGTGCCTGCTCTTTGGCCGTATCCAATACACCTACACCGACGATGATGTTGTCACCCTGGACGCGAAAAACCGCCGCAAGATTCTGGCCGAAAAAATTGACCCCATCGGCAGGCTCGGCGGCGGTGAATACAGCACGTTTGGTGAGAAAATTTTTATCCAGCGACCGGATTAATTCAAATGCAAACCCTCAGCGACTACCTCGATCACGATTTGTGCATGATCTCTGTTGGGCTTAACCCCTCGTTACCGTCTGTGCGCGATGGTTATTATTTTTCCGGCAGGCGCAATCGGTTCTGGCCCGCCCTGAACCAATCCCGGCTACTGCAAAACCCGCTAACGCCTTCGCGTGAATCGATGCAACACATGCTTGAGCGCGAGCGGATAGGATTTACCGATACGGTTAAGCGCCCGACAGCGGGCGCAGGTGATTTGCGCGCCGCCGATTTTAAGCAGTGGGTGCCCGTACTGGAGGAAAAGTTACTGTGCTACCAGCCAGGGCTCGTGTGGTTTCACGGTAAGGTGGCATATAAAAACTATGTGAAATACGCAGCGCATACGGCGTCACAATCCGTACCGTGGGGGCTGCAAGACAATAAAATTGGCCAATCCAGTGTATTTGTAGCACCCAACCCCAGCCCGGCAAATGCCGTATTTTCACTGGACGACCTGGTGGCCTGGTTTAACCAACTGGCCCAGCTTATCGGGAAATAGACTGTTTTAGCAGTGCGTTTTACACACGGCCATAGAGCCCCATTTGTCGCCACACCTGATAAAACCGCCACTGCCACGCTATTGGATAAATTCATACTGCGTAACCCTTCACACATAGGCAGCCGAGTGAATTTGGCCTTTTCATTCGTGGCTACTACCATCTGACTGGGGAGGTCAATTAGGGTCGGTTTATTACAAAGACACGGGAATAACAGATTTACATAAACTGGGACTGATGCAGTTCGTACTCACTACATCCAAGATCTTTCCATACACTCAACACAATGTAACTAAAACCTGAAAAAAGGTAATTTTTCACAGATTTATTCTGCCAGTCGATACAGTATGACAAATCACCGAAAAATCCACCGTTGTTTAATAATCCCGATTCTGGCAATGGATCGATCGGTTTTCGCATCGCAGGGTAGCGCACACCTACAAAGAAACCGTTAATTATCAGTATAGTTAATGGATTTCCTGCCGATAAAAACAAGGATCGGGTTTATTCAGGCGAAGCAACACACATGATTACACGGAAAGTCTGTTCTATCGGCACAATACTGCTGATCACAGCCATTGGCCTCTCAGCTTGTGCCCGTAACAACCCCATTCAATTATCCGGGGGGCATATCAGTACCGATACACCCGCCGGTAGCGCACAGCTATCAAACCACCCCACCAATACAGCGCCACCAGACACACCAATACCAGACGTATTAACCACATCACCCTATCTGCCAGCGCCACAACCACAAACACAGCAGGAGACGTACACAGTGGTCGTCAACCGCGTACCCCTGCGCGAACTACTATTTGCACTGGCGCGGGACGCGGCACTGAATATCGACATTATTGGCGATACCGAGGCGATGATTACGCTCAACGCCATCGATCAAACCCTGATAAAAATCCTCGACCGGATTACCCTGCAAGCACCGATTCGCTATCAAGTGAGTGACAATCACCTGATTATTTCAGACGATCAACCCTACCTGCAAACCTACGCGGTCGATTACCTGAACATGTCCCGCACCGCCACCAGCCGGGTCGATCTGGCCACGCAAATCGGTTCGATTAGTGTCGATATCGACGGCGCAACGAACGGTAGCGGCTCTAATAACTCGCAAACCCAGATACACAATAGTTCCAGCAATCTGTTCTGGGATTCGCTGGTAAACAATATCGCACAGATGCTCGGTACACCCGGCAATGCGGATACAGCGGACGACACCAATGCGGTGATTGTGCACCGCGAATCCGGGTTGATTTCTGTGCGCGCCACCCGCCGCCAGCACACTGAATTACAGGGCTTCATCGACCGCATCATGTCCAGCGCCCGCCGCCAGGCACTGATCGAGGCGACTGTGGTGGAAATCACCCTGAGCGACCGCTACCAGGCAGGTGTCGACTGGCAGGTGCTCAGTGATGACAGCGGAGGCTTTAGTCTCGCCCAATCGTTTACCGGCGGTGGCGCGGCGGCGGCGGGCACCGTTGCACCCAACTTCCTGCTCAGTTACAGCGACCCGACAGCGGGCATTGGCAATGTCCTGTCAACGCTCAAGCTACTCAATCAATTCGGCGATGTACAAATTTTGTCCAGCCCGAAAATCATCGCCCTGAACAACCAGACAGCGGTACTGAAAGTGGTGGATAACCGTGTGTATTTCACCCTTTCCGTCAACCCGGCGATTACCAATACCGACGGTGAAATCACCCAGCCCGCTACGCGTGAAACCCAAATTCATACCGTGCCAGTGGGGTTTGTGATGAATGTGACACCGTTTATCAGCGAAAACCACGAGGTGATCCTCAATGTGCGCCCCAGTATCTCGCGCATCCTGGGGTTTATTAATGACCCCAACCCGGATCTCGCCGAAGAGGGCGTGGTCAACCGCATACCCGAGATACAGGTGCGTGAAATGGAATCACTACTGCGCGTCAACAGCGGCCAGGTGGCGATTATCGGCGGGCTGATGCAAGACAAAATCGACAAGCGCAGCAGCGGTGTGCCCGGTTTATCCAGCCTGCCGATCATTGGCAAGGTGTTTTCCTATCAACAGGATGAAGTAGTGAAAACCGAACTGCTGGTGTTTCTGCGCCCCACAGTCGTGGATAACGCCAGCCTCGATAGTGATTTGAAAACGTTTAAGCCATATTTTAAGGCCTCGGAGAACAGTTAACGTGCTTATCAACACGGCATTACAAAAACCATTAACCTGGCGTATCCCGCTGATCAGGGTGCTGTGTGCCGTACTACTCAGTGGCGGTTGTGCCGGGGCGGGCTATTACGCCGTTGAGGAACGCAGCAGGACATTGCAACAACAACTTAGCCATACCCGCGCATCGGCAATCGTGCTGTTATCACCGACAGAGACACTGCCGGATGTGTTGTTGCCATCCACGGACTTCTCACTGCCTGTGCCCGGCGGGTTTCAACCCGGACAATGGCCAGATCGACAATCCAGGCAACAGCAAACGGGCCAGGCGGTTAAAGTGGCATCTGCGTCGTCTGTTCCCTTCCTGGGAAATAAACCCTTTTCTATTGATTGGTATCAGGCAGGCGGCGCAACACCCACAACACCGGCTGCAACCACGCACGATATACCCACGAATACTCGAGCGGCGACGTTGCATATCACCCATAACAAAGAGCAGCGCACTGTGGATACGCTGGTATACGAGGCTTATACGGCATACCAGGACAACCACTTTGATGTGGCACAAAACTTATACAAACAGGCATTGCAGCGTGCACCCCAGCACCGCGATGCTCTGCTGGGACAAGCGGCACTCCACCAGAGAAACACCCACCCACAGGGCGCTATCGATATTTATCACCGCCTGTTACTGCGCAACCCACGCGATTACACAGCATTGGCCGGGTTTAATACACTGACACAACAGGGCGATACCGCACGCTATATCTCAGACTTGCGCGTGTTATTGCAGCAGGCACCAGACGCCGCACCACTCAACTACGCACTGGGCAACCTACTCAGCCGACAACAACGCTGGGCGGAGGCACAGCAATATTTTTTTGCCGCGTTTAGCCAGGATCAGGAAAACCCGGATATTGCCTACAACCTCGCCGTAAGCCTGGATCACCTCGGTAAATTCGCCGCCGCTGCCGACTTTTATCACCGCGCACTGGATTTATCGAACGTCCACGCCAGTGGCTTTGACCTGGTACAAGTCAACCAGCGCCTGCGTGTATTGGAACCCGAATAATGATGAGCAAACCAAACAATAAACTGCTTGGCGAATTATTGGTGCGCGGTGGGCAAATCAGCCGCGATCAGTTGCGTATCGCGCTGATCGATCAGGACAACAATAGCGACCATAGCCGCCACAACCACACCAACCAACTCGGGCATATCCTGGTCAAACTGGGGTTTATTAGCGAGTCCATGCTGCGTGACGAACTGGGCCAGGCACTCGGCCAGGCGAGCATTGCGCTGACCAGCGTGGTGCCAGACAGCACGGCCTTACAGCGCGTGCCCAAAGACAT
Source organism: Gammaproteobacteria bacterium (assembly GCA_965277715.1). Taxonomy (GTDB): domain Bacteria; phylum Pseudomonadota; class Gammaproteobacteria; order JBCCGL01; family JBCCGL01; genus JBCCGL01. The sequence goes on along the minus strand of OZ255836.1, from coordinate 1,820,668 downwards.
GGCCCGCCGCTACAGCCTGGTGCCCGTCTCCTGGCAGGCACAACCGCCACAACTGAGCATTGCCATGACCGATACACACAACCTCATGGCCCTGGATCGACTCAAGGCACAGCTTGGCAACCAGGTCGGGATTGTCACGCTACTGGCAGGCAAAGCCGAGGTGGAAGATGCCATCGATCAGTTTTACGGCCATGAGCTGAGTGTCGACGGCATCCTCCACGAAATCGAAACCGGTGAGATCGACTACGCCAGCCTGGCCGCAGAGACAAACGAATACAGCCAGCCGTTGGTACGCCTGGTAGATGCGATTCTGTCCGATGCGGTAAAGCGTAGCGCCTCAGATATTCACTTTGAACCAGAGGCCGGTTTTTTGCGGATTCGCTACCGCATTGATGGCGTATTGCGACAGATCCGCAGCCTACACAAAAACTACTGGTCGGCAATTGCTGTGCGGCTCAAAGTGATGGCCGGCATGAACATTGCCGAAACCCGCGCCCCCCAGGATGGGCGTATCTCGCTGGGCATCGGCGGCCACCAGATCGATTTTCGCGTGGCCTCCATGGCCACCACTCACGGCGAAAATATCGTGCTGCGCATTCTGGATCGCGACCAGGGCATTATGCCCCCCGATGCACTGGGCCTCAGCCACACGGCGCTCGACACCCTACACACCATGATGGCGCGCCCGGAGGGTATCATCCTGGTTACCGGGCCGACCGGCAGTGGTAAAACCACCACGCTGTATTCGATGTTGGGCCACCTCAACACAGAAAGCATCAATATCATGACCCTGGAAGACCCGGTTGAGTACCCCATGCCGATGATCCGCCAAAGTACGGTCAACGATGCCATCAAGCTGGACTTTGCCAATGGTATCCGCAGCATATTAAGGCAAGACCCGGATGTGATTCTGGTGGGTGAGATTCGCGACCGGGACACCGCCGACATGGCGTTTCGCGCCGCCATGACCGGCCACCAGGTGTACTCCACCCTGCACACCAACTCAGCGGTGGGGGCCATTCCACGCCTGCTGGATATTGGCATACTGCCCGATGTGCTGGCGGGCAATATCATCGGTATTGTGGCGCAACGCCTGGTGCGGCGCCTCTGCGAACACTGTAAACAGGCCTACACCGCGACCCCCATTGAGCACTGCATTGTCGCAGCGGATGGTGACACCGATAAACACCCTGAACCGCCGACTGATGACCTACAGCTATACAAAGCAGTGGGCTGCGCAGGCTGTGATTATCAGGGTTACCGGGGGCGTATTGCGCTGATGGAAGTACTGCGCATCAACCAGCATATCGACGAGCTGATTGTGGCGCGGGCCAGCCGTTTTGAGATTCAACAGGCGGCGATAAAATCGGGCTTTATCCCGTTGGCAGAAGACGGCTTGCGGCGTGTGCGGGAAGGCCTTACATCTTTACAGGAAGTATCACGCGTCATCGATCTCACACAGCGCTAAATATGCCGGAATACCACTTCAAGGCAGTGAATGCCGCTGGGCACAGGCATACCGGTGTCCAGGAAGCGCACAATGTCACCGACCTGGAAATGCGCCTGTCGCGCACCGGGCTGGATTTAATCAACTGCAAGGAGCGACGACAGGGTCGGTGGCCAGGTTGCTGGCCAGGTAAATGGCCAGGCTGGCCCACCAACCGCAAGAACAGCATAAGCCGCCGCGAGTTGATCCATTTTTCGTTTCACCTGGAACAGCTAACACAGGCTGGCGTACCGCTTATCGACGCCCTTAAAGACCTGCGTGACAGCGAACAGCGCAATAGCTTTCAGGCAGTCATTGCGCAAATCATCGAAGGTATCGAAGGGGGTCAAACCTTCTCGACCATGCTTGAACGCTTTCCCCGCTTATTTGGCGAGGTCTATGCCAGCATGGTGCGTGTGGGCGAACACAGTGGCAAAATGGATCAAGTGCTGCACGACCTGGCCGAAAACACCAAATGGCAGGACGAACTGACATCACGCCTAAAGCGGATAACCCTCTACCCGGCGATTGTCGCTGCACTACTGGTTGTCGTTATCCTGTTTGTGATGGTCTACCTGGTCCCTAACATGGTTAGCTTTATCGCCAGCACCGACTACCAACTACCCTGGTATACCACCGCACTATTAGCGACCTCCGGCTTTTTTATCGACAACGGCTACCTGTTACTACCCGTGGTTGTGCTGCTGCCACTGCTGCTGCGCTATAGCCTGCGCCACAGCGCCGGACTGCGCTACCGCTGGCACGGCATCCAGCTTAAACTCTGGCTGCTGGGGCCACTGTTGCTGCGTTTCAAACTGGCGCGCTTCGCCCACTACGCGGCGATGATGTACGCCGCCGGTATCCCCGTGCTCGACATCGTGCAACTCAGCCGCCAGCTAGTGGATAACCATGTGCTGGACAGCGCCTTTGATGACGTGCACACCCGCATCCAGCAAGGGTCAACCATCGGCGACAGCTTTGCCGCCAGCGGCTTATTTCCCCCGCTGGTGGTGCGCATGGTACGTATCGGTGAGGGCAGTGGCGCACTCGACCAGGCGTTTACCCAAATCGCCTATTTCTATGGCCGTGAGGCACGCGAATCCATCCAGCGTTTTGAGCAATTTATCGGCCCCCTGCTTATCCTCGGCGTGGGTACACTACTACTGTGGGTGATCGTCGCGGTCATATTCCCGCTGATCGACACTGCGGTAAACATTGGTACATCGCTATGACCCGGCGCGTATTGCTTTGTACCGCCGGACGACTGATTGCCTACGACTGGCGGCGTGGACAGTTTGGTGGTGTGTGTGAATTTCCGGCTGACGACGAGGGCCGTCAGGCACTGATCCACCATCTGCAAACCCCGCCTTCCCACCCGGTGCATCTGCTGATTGACCTGGCAGAGGAAACCTTTCACCCCAACACAGTACCCTACGCGTGGGGGCGTGATCGCACGGCTTTACTCGAACGCAGCAAAGCCAAATACTTTCGCGACAGCGAGTGGCGGTCGTTGCACGTACAAACCCGGCAAACCAGCGGGCGGCGTGACCTTGAAGTACTGGTATTCGGCCTGGATAATGGCCTGGATAACAGCCGGGATAACAGCCTGGACAATCGCCTGGATAACGACCTGAATAACAGCCTGAACGGCACACCGGAACTGCATCAATGGATCGCTATTCTACACAGTGCACAGGCGCCGCTTAAAGGCATCTATTCGCTGCCATTGCTGGGCCAGTCACTGCTGTCCGCCCTACAGCCCCAGGAGAAATCACGCCGTGTAAAACCACCTGCCCGGAACCAATGGCGCCTGCTGATTACCCAACAATCAGCCGCCACATTGCGCTACTCGTTTTACCATAGAGGGTTTCTCAAACTGAGCCGCCTGATCTCGCTGCACACCGAGCGCGGACAGCACACCGATGACACCGATACACTACAAGCCGAAATTGACAACACCCTGCTCTATCTGCGCAGCCAGCGCCTGCTACCACGGGACACCGTATTGGCCGTGACCATTGTGGTCAACGACAGGCTGCACGCCGCGCTCGGCGTCGCCCTACACAATGATGAGCACACCCACTACACCCTTTACCAACAACAACGGGTGGCCACCTCCATCGGTATCAGCACCGATTTACCCACGCATTATTGTGATGGTTTATTCGCCCACAGCCTATTGCATAAACCCACCACAACCAGCCACTATGACATACCCCACCTGACCCAGGCCTACCGGCATAAACAGCTTAAAAAGTGGCTGTACACCTCAGCGGGCGCCCTATTGATCGCCAGCACTGCATTCGCCGTCAGCGGTCACCACGAAGGCCGTTTATTACAACACTATCAGCAAAAAACAATGGCTGAAAAACAGCGCTACGCACAACAACCCAATGACGATAGCCAACACTATCCGCTGCCACCAGCGCTAATGCAATCGGCCGTCGAGACAATAAATACAGTACAGCGCTACACAACGCGCACCCCAATACCGGCGCTCGCCACACTGGCCGAAACCCTGACGCGCAATAATGCCATTCAAATTACCCAGGTACATTGGTTGACCCACCCACAAGCCGATGCCGCAATCGGTGATCACACAGAACCATCACGCGCTGTCAGCAATGACCACACTGTTGGCTATGAAACACTGCGTGTGGCAGGCAAAGTGCTCGATTTTGAGCGCGATCATCGCCGTGCTACCGCCTTATTTGACGTGTTTGTCGCCGCGTTACAGGCCAGCGGTCAATACCTGATTATCGACACTGAAAAAAAACCCTTTGATATCGACCCACAAACCCAGCTTGCCGGTGATAGCGGTACATCGGCGCGTGAACAACAGGTGGGCAACCCCGAATTTCAATTGCGCTTAACCCTCGTGCCCGTTGATGAAATACCTGCTGATGGGCGCTCTGCCAATGTCCGGTAACCTGCCCGTGGCAACCCCCAAAGCGATCGAAATGACCAGGGTGATTGAGCCACTCACAGCGGGGCAACCCAGGGTAGTGCGGCAATGGCATTTGCTGCACCGCAGCCTGTTAGTATTTTCGCTGTGTGCGCTCATCAGCGGCGGCTTGTTGTACTACGGCTATACACACACCAACCAGGCTGAGAAAGCCTACCAAAACGAGCGAATGCAACTTGAAAAACACCGCCGTGACTACCAGGCAGCTACGCAGGCCAGACAGCTATACCAGGCGTATATTGGTCAATTCAGGCAATTTGTTGCGCGGGGTTATATCGGTGAAGAACAGCGCTTGCTATGGGTTGAGGCAATACGGGCCATTAACCGACAATTACAGTTGCCGGTACTCAAATACACCATGAGCCCCAGCCGGGTATTTGCCTTAGCGGACAGCACACCACCACTGCCACCACAATTCACCATGCATGAATCGACGATAAAACTTGAGCTGGGGCTATTACATACGGGTGACTTAAATGCTTTTCTTGCCGCGTTGAAACAGCGTGCAAAAGGCCTATTTGAAGTGCGTGAATGCTATTTAACCCTGGCTTTTGGCGCAGTTCATTTTGATACTGAAAAAGCCAATGTCAATGCGGTATGCCAGCTCTCCTGGTATACGCTGAGTATCAACAACTAATGTAGGATTCAAGGAGTAGAAATGCGCATCGTTCAGGTTTTTGTCGCCGTATTGAGTGTAATTTTTGTCTTTTCTTCAGGCGTTAATCACGCACAAACCCCTACACAACTGGGTGATTTACGTCTATTCCTCTCTGCACAACAACGCGCACGCTTGGATGCCATGCGTGCCGAAAAACCCGCACTTGAACTAAAACCAAACAGTCAACCAATAATAAAGCCAACATTAAAACCGATATTACAAACCCAAGAGAAAACAACACCAGCCCCCGCGCTGACGCTGCAAGGTTATGTCAAACGTGGCAATGGCGACAACACCGTTTGGCTAAATCACCGCGCTATTCAAACAGTATCATCACCTAAATCAACGCTGAGCACCGTACCGATGACAATCGATACAGGGCAAGTACTGATTACCCTGCCAGACAAGTCGGTTATCCAGCTAAAGCCTGGCCAGCGATTTGAACCAAAGCGTAAAAAAATAATTGATCTGGTGGAGTAGTTTCACCCCTCTTCACGCCACATAGCCACCAGAACAATAAAAAATAAATAAAATCAAATAGTTAAAATATATTAGCAACGAGACTGGTGACACTTCATTAATTTCTCTGAGGGATTTCAAGATCAAAATAGAAAGATAATAGATCGACGTACTGGTCGAACCTATTCGAGAGCAGCAGGCCAGAGTTGCGTTTTTCTATATAATTCCATCTCTATGACTTGCCAAGTAAACGTACACAATCTACAGTGTGGCAATGATCAAATCGCCTGTACGAGTAAAAGTATTCGCGGGAAACAACGCTATCGTTATCGTGCAGAAAATTGCCCCACTTCAGCTTCATGAAGGTTGAATTTGGCGTCTATTTTTATGGAAAAATTCAAGTTTTACCCACTACCTGTAAAATATCATTTATAGAGAAATAAAAGGGATAAGTAGTTTGATTTTATTTAAAAAATTAATTATATTCTAATTAATTTAGACGGCCATACCACTTTATTTTTTACTATATATACTATAGGGGAATTTTATGATTAGAAATATAAATCATATCGACTCAAATGGTTTTTTTAAATGCCATATTGATGCAAAATGTATTTTGAACAATGAGAGCATAAAGTGGAATGGATTGCATTTATCAAAGTATATTTATGGCCGAAAAATTGAAGAAAACTACCGACCAAGCCTACCGTACCACCAATTAGTATACTTTAAAAGTGGCGCCTTAAGTGGTCAATATTCCTATGGAAATTCTAATATACAACCTTACCACGCTAATTCGGGATCATGGTATTTCGGGCAAGCTTTTCAAAATAATAGTTTTTGGAATTGGCAATCAGTATCCAGTGACGAAATATCAAGCCTGAATATTCATATTGAACCACATGCTCTAAATATGGTTGCTAACAAATTATATGGTTTAAACACAGCATTCGTACAGCTACCTCATCTTACTGGAATTGAAGACCCCTTTCTCACTCAAACTGTATTTGCACTAGAGGAAGATCTACAAATGGGATGCCCAATAGGGGGCATTTATGGTGAATCTATAGCCATAGCTATATATACACATTTGATAAAAAAATATACTAACATTAACAAAAATACCTCTAGTATCTGCAAAATAAATGAATCCAGAAAGAGTCACATAAAAAAATCCGTAGATTATATTCATGGCTTTTTCAATAGAGACATCACTCTATCAGAATTAGCTGACGTGTCGTGCACAAGTAAATTTTATTTTTCCAAATTATTTAAACACTATACTGGCACATCACCCTACCAATACATAATTAGTGTCAGGTTAAATGAGGCAGAAAAGATGTTAACTTGCACGAGAAAACCAATCGGTAACATCAGCATTCAATGCGGATTCAAAACAGAAAGCAACTTTTATCGGTTTTTCAAAAAGAAGTTCGGAAAAACACCAAATCAGTATCGTTTGTGATTTTTAACCAGTGTTTTTATGTCTCCTCTCTGCCTTCAAAATCAGCAACCCTGCAATACAAATAATAATAATTCCAATCACTGTGAAAAAATCGGGCTGCTCATTAAAAATAAAATGCCCAATAACTATTGCGGAAACAATTTCGAAATAAACTAATGGGGCCAACACAGAAACTGGAGCCAGTTTAAAAGCTTTAATCTGAAACCCATGGCTAATTAGAGAAATAGCTCCAATGGACATTAAGAGGAAAAACTCAAAAAAGCCAAAAGAAGGTATGTTTGTAAGCGCGAATGGAGCCAAAATAACCGTGCCAATAAGGTACTGCGCAGCCAGGATATTAATATGCGATCCTTTTTGGGACAACACTCGTGTTGTAACTAGATACGCTGCAAAGCAAACACTAGCCCCCAAGCCATACAACGTCCCAATATCAATTGTGACCCCAGGTTTTATTATAAGTATTGCGCCTAGAAATCCACTTCCAATTCCAACACATTTGCCGACTGAAAGAGACTCATGCAATACAAAAAAAGATAGAAGTGATGCAATTATTGGTGATAAAAAATACAACCCCAATGCATCAACGAAGTATATATATTTTATCGCGTAAAAGAAAAACACAACTGAGAGCACCAATAAAATCGAATGTATAAACTGCATGCTCATATCCTTCCATGTAACAGGTTGAAAATTATACCCTTTTATCACTACAGGTAAAATCAGCAAAAAACCTGAAAAAAATCGACTAAAACTTAAGAAAATTATAGGATATATATCGCTAAGATATTTGGCAATACTATCACCAATAGGAATTATTAATGCAGACATTACCATTAGAAATATAGCGAGCCCATTATTGCCAATTACCAAAATCAATCGATTAATTAAAAACATATTTTCCTGTCAGTAAAGTTGCAAAAATCTATTTAACTAACCAAATATATAACAGTATTTACAAAACAATATTTGCACGAATTTTTCAGCATGAAATTAATTTCCACAACATCACACATTAAACTGAAATTACCTGTTCATATTTTTACTGCCTTAAAAAATTTTTATGCACCAAAACTTATTAGCCTGCGGACTTCTCTAAAACAGGCGAGTCATCTTTGAGCAACAGCCTATCTCGGTTTTGCATGACTGTCGTATTTAAATAGCGAATTGATAGGATTTTTAATCCTCTCGGAGCTACCTCTAAAGAAATACTTTACAATACCTTCTTCCGGGTACAACAGCGGCAACATAGATTCTACTCGTTGTACCGATGGATGTGCTGATGAATTAGTGAGTTTTTTTCGGACTAAGTCAAAAAATTTCTCACCGGGAACAATTTGTAGATCACGTTGTATTCCAATAATTTTGGTTCTTCCCCGATTATTGTGAAGCCACTGGTTCCCTATCCAGCTTTCCGCAGTAAAACAAAATAAATTTTGTATTGGCTATCTGAATTTGTTATTTTCTGTGAAAAACTGCCTGTTTGAATACTCATTTTAATAAACTCCTAGCGGTTGTTTAACACTGAAGAGTTTATTGATTTAGAAACACATAACTATTGCAATTCTTGTTCTATTTATTGCAGATATTGCTTTCTGACCGCAAGATGTCAACCTGTTTTAGGCTAGTGTCGCTTAAGCTACCATCGTTTTAGCCAGATTTAGCGCTGGGAAGTTGATGGGCGCATCGTGATCAATATTACCTAACTCATCGCGCACTGGATTAATGCAAACCTTCGTAGGCGACATCCTGGCAACAGATCACTAACTGACGAATCGCTCTACATGTTGTGCATACTTTTCATTGAGTGCTTGCTGACGAATCTTACTGAACGATACGTAGGAAAGGACTGACCTTGAAGAGAACCATGGAAGAAAAGTGGCGCGTTGTTTTATGCAGGGTATATCCGAAGCAGTCAGTGCCGTGGTTTCGGCTAAGGAAGAACAATAGAACTATGCATTACCTGAGATGGACAATCCGGTGAAAAGTATCGCCATTGGCATGGATGATACCTGTATGCTGCTTTGTAGTGAGGGTTACCGTGAAGCGATGGTAGGCACTATTGCCTTTTATGACAAAAAGGGAGATAGACAACATACCACCTATATGGCGGCGACGCCCGAGTATGGTAAGGAGACCTTTTTGGGACGGTTTGAACAAGAAATCATCAAAGTAAAGAAATGTTATCCAGATGCCCACTACGTGGGGGTGGCGGATGGTGCGAAACGTAAGCCTACGATATGATAAAATACAACCATTTGAATTTGTTGGTATTTTTCATATCGCGTAATGCAGTACAATTCCAGGCAGGTCTGAGTTTAAGTGATTTTATCCAAGCCTGCGGTAGAGAGGAACAGTGTTTTTTAGCCCTCTACAAGGGTTTATTGAACTGGATGATGCCTACTTAGGAGGCGAACGTTCGGGTGGTAAGGTAGGCCGTGGAGCTGCGGGAAAAACGCCTTTTATTGCGGCTGTTGGGACGACAGATCAAAGTGTAGTGGTCAAGTGTTTTCGTAGCAACCCGGCTTCTCTCATCAAGCTTCGAACCTTATAACGCCCTACCATCTCACCTTCATGTTTTAACTGGCCCGATAAGGTTCGACTACCCACTGAACCCCGGCTGGCTTGATGTAAATCAATCACACATTGCCTCAGACGCGCTCTTTCTGGTTTTACCTGTACTTGATGACGAGTGTGATAAACATAACTACTGCGGGCAACAGCAAATACTCGACATAGCTCGTTTTGGGTATAGTGCGCTCTCAATTTATCCATCATAGCGAAACGTTGTACGCCTCCGACATCAAGAGCGCTGACGCCTTTTTTAAGATCGTTTTCTCCCTTTCTAGTCTTTTTACCTGTGCTTCGAGTTCTTGAATACGTCGATGCTCCAGGCTGATAGCATTCCCTTTGCTCGGTGTCACTCCTTGCCTTTCCTGGCGTAATTGGCTCACCCAGCGACGTAACGCCGTCAGATCAACCCCTGTGGCTTCCTGCGCCTGTGCATAACTGTACCCTTGATCCAAAATCAAACTCACTGTCTCTTCTTTAAACTCCGGCGGATAACTCTTGCGACTCATTATGTCTTACCTCTTTCTCGTAGTAGAAAATATAGTCCCATCTACTTGTACGAATCTATTAGACCACTACAAAGCCAACCTGTGAGGGTTAAGTTGAGCATTGTCGAAGGGTTCCGCAGTGAGGCGATTGAGGCATGGGCAACGCAGCACATCAAACCCGGTGGTACAGTGATATCCGATGGTCTGGCTTGTTTTAATGCATTAACAAAGGCTGGTTGCCTGTATGACAAACTTGTCTGTGGTGGTGGTAAGGCTTCAGTTGAAGAGGCTGAATTTTATTGGGTAAACACGATACTGGGCAACCTTAAAGCGGCCTTGCGTAGTACCTATCATGCTATTTCCGCAAAATATGCACAACATTACCTGGCTGATTTTCAATACCGATTTGAAAGGTCATATATGATACGTACTACCTGAAAAATACCTGACAAGGTGTGAAGCCCTCCAGCACACTGTTGATAGTAAGGTAACAATGTGCTGTCATCGACGCCCCTCTATCCTGATGCAGCCTCAGCTGACCGAGTCTAATTGCATAACGTGCACTGGTCTCCTGAATGAACTGCTGTGCCAGTGCACTGTTTTCCTTATGTGAAAGCATCCAAGCCACAATGTACAGTTCAATTTCACCGTGCTCAGCATGTCTGCAATCACTGGATTCAAGCACTTTTACTACACAATTCGGTTACTCATGAACACATAAGTACTCAAAAAGAAAGGGACAATTCAACGGTTGTGGAGTAAGCTTCAGGCGTAAGAGAGTTTTTTTGTGTCATTATCAGGTTCACACCTACATAACGACTACAATCGCCCCCCTCACACCCTTACAGAAATCTCTAACTATTTGATTTATTAAATTTTTAATACTGGTTCAAAGAAGCTACACCCAAAGTGTTCTATAGTTAGTGCATTAGGCATTCGCAGTAGATTCAACTGACTAATTTAGAATCATTTCCTCCCCCCCCCCTGTCGAACATACTTTAAGGAAAACCACTATTAACAACATACCCAGCCAACAAAAAGGCGTGGCGTTATTATTCATCATCACAATATTGGTGCTCGGCTCCATCGCGTTATTTCTGGCCACACAAAACCGCAACACCGCCAGGCTTGCACAACAAAATACCACCGCCAATAATCTGCAAAAAGCCAAACAGGCGCTAATCGCCTATGCCGTCAATTATTCAGACGATTACACCAACGGCGGCGCTGGCCCCGGGCATTTGCCCTGCCCGGATCGACACGATACCGGTGTGCACGATAACGGCAGCCCGGCGGGCGTCTGCGGGCCATTCAAGCCTGGACGCCTGCCCATCAGTTGGTTGACCTCACAGGGCAAAGCATCGGAGATATACCCCTTTGCACGGTCTTTTCCACGCCGTTTCTGGTACGTCTTGTCTGAAGACTTTCGCTATAGCAGCGGCCAGATTGTCAATCCGGCAACCCCGGCCATGTTACGGGTTGATACTACCGACAACATCGTCGCGGTTATTATCGATCCAGGCCCGCCGCTGGCCGGGCAAAACCGGCCCAGCGATGACCCAAAAGATTACCTGGAAGGTGGCAATGAAGACGGTGATACACAATTTGTCAGCCAGGTGGTGGGGGAGTCGACCACCGCATTTAACGACCGTTTGGTGTATATCCACCGTGATACGTTAATGCCGTTGGTAGAAACCCGCGTACTGGCCTATGTGCGACAGTGGCTGCAAGACTATGCGACCATTAACGGCCATTACCCCACGCCCGCTGAACGGGTCGGCACAGAAACAGTGTGCCGTGACGGCACATTGCGCAGCGGTTTTTTGCCAGAGGTAATCGACCCCAGTGGCACATGCTCTATTGAGCCGTTTAGCCAGGCGGCCAGTTGGTTCTGGAAAAACCAATGGCAGCGGTTTATTGAATACCACATCCCCTCCTCCTGTATTGACATTACCGATTGCACGGTACCGACACTTACCATCAAACCACGCTAAACCTTAACGCGAACCCAATCACAGGAAATGTGAAAGGCTATTCAGCCTACCGCCTTTAAGTTATTGATTTCTCTTGGTATACTTTTGACTGACCAACAATCGTGTTGGCCAATAACTAAAATAATTTTTTGCCCGACACTCCCAGGAGAAAATGATGGATAGTGTACCCAAAAGAATAAGTATTGTTTTTACTGCCTGTATTAGTTTGTTAGTAATGACGACCGCTCACGCCCACGTCAAATGGTTTTTTCCCTACGATATAAGCACTCCACCGTTAGGGATTGGTGAGATTATCACCAAGGAGTTCATCTATCTTTTTTTAGTGTCTGTCGTTTCAACCTACGCTTTTTTCTGGGTTGATCGCTATTGTTATCACAGGCATTTCCTCAATGAAAAACTCGCTTCGTTGACCATCAATCCAACGCAATCACTGTGGATTCTACGCGGTGCTATTGCGGTGTTTTTTGTGGCGCTATTTTTATTTGGAATAAATGATCAGGCTTTTTATTTAACCCCCGAGCTTAAAACTGATAACGCCGTAGTACCCTGGATTCAATTGGCGCTTGCCGCGTGTGCAATTTATCGGCGCACTGTGCCACTGGTTGGCATCGGCATCATCCTTTTATATGTGATAGGTATCAGTAATTACGGCATTTTCCATATGCTGGATTACTTAATATTCCTGGGCACCGCCTGCTTTTTCCTGTTCAGCAACCTCGACGAAAAAAAGTGGTTGATGCCACGTTATGTGATTTTATTTGCCTCAACAGGCTTAACACTGTTGTGGGCCTCAATAGAAAAATGGGGGTTTCCACACTGGTCATATGACATGCTGGCGGCAGACCCTTCATTATTAATGGGCATGTCACCATACTTTTATATGCTGTTTGCCGGGTTCGTCGAATTCAATATTACCTTCTTACTGTTGAGCAGTGCCTCCGTGTTTGTGCGCATTCTCGCGCTGGGGCTCAACACCGTTTTCATCCTGGCGATATTAAAATTTGGCTTAGTCGATGCGGTTGGCCATTTGATGATTATCGCTATCCTGGTGGTATTGATGGCGCGTGGCCCCACCAGTGCGCGCTTTTTTATGGTGCTAGAGAATAAATCGCTGTGGACGGAAGCTTACTTTATGACGGGCCTGTATATCCTGGCATTGAATATCGTGTTTGTTGCCTACTATGGCATTTACTACCTGTCCCGCTGAAAGAACACCTCCTGGCCTCCTCTTTATCAAGAGGGGGAATGGCTATCGATACAATTTGCGGTGATACGCTCCCCCTCCATCACTTTCTGGTCAAAAGCAAGATTTAGCTGACCCGTTCATAATTACCATTGTAAAATCCAGCCATTTGCCGGAGCTGTCTATCATTATGTCTATCCCCAGCACAATGACCGCTGTGTTACTCACCGGGCACGGCGGCTTCGACGCAACCGATACCGATGACAGTGCCTGGTCTGGTGCCGCGTTATCCTTTTCGCGTATTCAGGGTGCCGCTTGTTGTGGTGAGACCGTGCAGGCACAAACTGATTTTCTCGCTAAAGAACACTTGGGTAAATTAGTCCTGATCCCACCGCAATAAGCAGGGGGGCAAACCCGCAATGCACACACAATCCACCGCCTACAAACACCTGTTTCAACCACTCCCGCTGCGCCACAAAACGCTGCACAACCGCATTGTTTTTGGCGCGCACACCGCGAATATGGCCGAACAGGGCCTGCCGACGGAGCGCCATCTGGCCTATTACCGCGAGCGCGCTATCGGTGGTGCAGCGATGATCGTGATGGAACCGATGCCGGTACACGCATCGGCGGTACTGACACGGGGGAATTTCCGCCACAGCGACGATACCGTGATCCCGCATTTTCGGCGTATTACCGACGCCTGCCATGAACACGGCACGGTGATCCTGCAACAGCTCTACCATGTCGGCCAGCACGGTGACGCGGACAATGCCTACCACGCCAACTGGTCACCTTCCGGTCTACCCAGTTACCACGATTCTGACGGCAGCCACGCCATGAGTGCAGGCGAAATCGAAATTATTATCGATGGCTTTGTGCAGGCGGCGCGGCGCTGCCATGCGGCGGGCTTCGACGGTGTTGAAGTCTGGGCGGCCTACCACAGCCTCCTCGATCAATTCTGGACACCCTGGTCGAACCGGCGGGATGACCGTTGGGGCGGCTCACTGGAAAACCGCACGCGTATATCGCGTGAGATTATGACGCGCATCCGCCAGGCGTGTGGTGAGGATTTTATTATTGGCCTCTCCATCAACCACGAACCGAATGTACACATCGCGCTTCAAGAAGAGTCGATGTCAGAAATTATCACGCTGCACGATGCCATGCACCTCATGGATTACGTCAGTTGCGGCACCGGCAGTTACTTTGATTTTTATCGTTTGATGCCGACCTTTCAATTCCCTGAAAAGCTCGGTACAGCCTTGTCGTCAACCTTAAAGGGCATTGTAAAAAATGCCGTGGTCACCGCTGAAAGCCACATCCGTACCCCTGACAATGCCGAGTCTGTGCTGGCCGCCGGTGAGGCGGACTTGGTTTCGATTGTGCGCGGCCAGATCGCCGATCCGCACCTGGTGGCAAAAGCCCGCGAAGGCCGCCCACAGGATGTGCGCGGCTGCCTCTCATGCAACCAAATGTGCTGGGGGCGGCGCTCGCGTGACTACTGGATCTCCTGCCTGGTCAACCCCTCGGCAGGGCGCGAATTTGAGTGGGGTGGTGATCGCTTTGTAACAACTGACTCACCAAAAAAAATCCTGATAGTTGGCGCTGGCCCGGCGGGCCTGGAGGCGGCGCGGGTCGCCGCTGAATGCGGTCACACCGTCACCCTGTACGAAGCCAGCGACAAGCTCGGTGGCCAGTTTCGCCTCGCCGGGCTACAGCCACGGCGTGCGCAAATACTCGACCTGATCGACTGGTACCAACGTCAACTGTACCAGCTTGGGGTTGCCGTACACTACAACACACCCGCCGATGCCGATGACGTGATCGCCTTTGGCGCCGACCACATTATCGTCGCCACCGGCTCGCTACCCGCCGAAACCGGCTTTCAAAAACAACGCCACCACCTTGAGACACTACCCGGTTACAACCCCACTCAGGTGTGGTCAGTAGAAGATGTGATGCAAAAGCACGCACGGCTCGGCGCACGCGTTGTGGTGCTCGATGAAGGGGGGAATTGGCGCGGTTGTGGCACCGCCTGGAAGTTGGCCGAGGACGGTCACCAGGTCACCGTAGTGACGCCACACGGTATGGTGGGTGCCGAATTGCAGCGCATGAACTCAGATTTCCCCTTGCGTCAGGCACTGGCGCAGCACGGTGCGCGGTTTATCGTCGATGCGGGTATTGCAAGCTGGTCAGAACGTGGCGCCAATGTAGTATCGCTGCTGGATAACACAGAACAACTGGTCGAGGCCGATTCGCTGGTGCTGGCGACAACCAACTGCGCTGAAGACAGCCTGTACCGTGCGCTGTGTGAGCGTGATCAGGTAGTGGTTAATATTGGTGATAGTGTTGCGTCGCGCCAGGCGGCGTATGCGATTTATGAAGGGCGTAAAGCGGGGTTGGCGTTGTCCTGAATTAAACCTCTCTTGATTCACGCACCGCTGCAAGAGTATCCGCCGTTTTTTCGACGGACCCCGACTTCTTCCGCCTGATCCAATGTTAGCGGTTTTGCCTAATTTTGCCGTGCTTCTGAATAGGCAAATACTTGCATTCTTTACGCCACAACTATTTTCAGTATTTCCGGTTATGTCAGTGATTTGTACATTTCTTCCAGTGTTTTATGTTGTTAACCAGTTGTGTTTTCGAGCTCAAAAGGCGGCAAACAAGCTTATAACTCTCTGGTACAACAATCGAAGGAACACGTAAAAAAGGACTGCGGTTATCGGCTAACCACTTATCTCCGCACGCCCGACTGGCTGCTAGCGACAGGCGTTCTACTGGCCCCTCTTGCGGTAAGCCTGGTGAGTTCATTCTCAACTGAGGCGGGTTCCACGGCTAATTGGATCATATTTCTGGCACACTCAATTATGATTTATAAACTCTGATCGCCAATCTGGCGCTCACGCCGGGCAATAAAATCGCGCAGCGCTTCGTCAACACCAGAATCCAGCGCCGGTTCCTGGTATTCCGCCAGCATACTTTTAATCTTCTCCACCCCGCGCTGGTTGGCATCTTTGCCACCGTCGGCAAGCCATTGTTCGTAGCTGTTGTGATCCATCATCGCGGGCATGGAGAAGGCGGTTTCAAAGTTATCCAGGGTGTGGGCGCTACCGAGGTAGTGGTTGCCGATCCCGACATCCTGAATGGCGTCCAGTGCAGCGTCCAGCTCACCAAAGTCCGGCCCTTTGCCCAGCCGGTAGAACAGTTCCATCTGTTCGATATCCAGCGCATATTTGGCGTAACTCTGCGCCATCGCGCCCTCCATATAACCGGCGGTGGAAAGCACAAAATTGGCACCGGACATGAGCACCCCGTACATATTGCGCCCCGCCTCGAAACCGGCCTGGGCGTCGACCTGCTTGGCGCTGGTGCACATACCGCTACAGCGCATCGGCAGTTTGTAGAAGCGCGCCAACTGCCCCATCAACATATTGATATGGCAGATCTCCGGGGTGCCCGCCATCGGCGCGCCGCTCTGCATCGAAACGGTGGCCAGCCACTGCCCGTAGACCGCTGGCGCGCCCTTGCGCACCAACTGCGAAAAGGCCACCCCGGCCAGCGCCTCGGCGCTGATCTGTGCCATGGTTCCGACTACGCTGGCGGGCGTGCTGGCACCGCACAGGGCAAAGGGGGAGTACAGCATCGCCTGGTTGTGCCGGGCGTAGACTTTGGCCGCCTCCAGCATGGTCTCGTCCCACACCAGCGGCGAATTGCCGTTGGCCAGCGAGGTCATCACGGTGTGCGTTTCCAGGTATTCCTCTCCGAATACCAGCTTCACCATCGCCATACTGTCGAGGGCTTTTTCGCTGCCCAGCACCATGCCCATAAACGGTTTATCGGAGTATTTCAGCAGGCTATACATCATATGTAAGTGGCGTTTGGGTACATCGATATCCATTGGTTCGACCAGTACACCGCCCGTCATGTGCATGGCCGGGGCCATGTAGGCGAGCTTGGCGAAGTTGATGAAATCCTCAAGGGTGGCGTTGCGGCGAACGCCGTCCAGATCGATCACCATCGGCGAGCCGTAGGCGGGGACAAAACAGGTTTGCCCATCGCCCAGCGAGACGGTGCGCGCCGGGTTGCGGGCGTGCATGGTGTAGCGACTGGGAACGCTGCCGATAAGTTGCATCAGCAGTTCGCGGTCGATGCGTATGTGGTGACCATTGACCGTGGCGCCCGCTGCGCGCCACAGATCGGCGGATTCGTCGTCACGAAAATCGATGCCTTTTTCCTCCAGGATGCGCATGGTGGCGTCGTGCATTTTTTCCAGCTGCACCGGGGTCATCAGATCGAGGTACGGTAGCCCGCGCTGCATGGCGGGCAGTGAGTGGGTGTCTCTCGCCATGCGGACTGAGCGGCGGGCGGCGCGGCCACGACGAACGTTCTGGGTGGGTGTTGGTGTCGTCATCAGTACCGGGAAAGAAGTGGATAAACGGGGCAAATAGTTTAGCATTAAAAGTACATTCGTAACTGTTCGGGGCTGTTCCGTCAGTATCCTGCCTAGACCCCGTGTAGTCATTCCCAATAGGGATTGATAAACCAATAGCGTCGCGGTGGATTCAGTCTGGGATAGTTTGCGCACCGAGATTATCGCAAACCCTGCACCAAGCGCGCCAAGTAGTGGAATGAGCGTATGAATATCGATTATCCTCTCTGCACCGGGGCGCATGACCACCACCACACCAATAAACCCTGTAATAACCGCAAAAATCCTGTGCGCCCCCACTGACTCAGGGTAACCTCGAATAATGACAACCAAACCAAGCCTTCCACTCACCAGCACCCACTGGGGCACCTACCGTGTCGAAACCGATAACGGTTCAGTAACCGCACTACACGGGTTCGAGGAAGACGATGATGTCTCGCCAATCGGTTCAGGCATCGTTGACGTGCTGGATGCACCGTCGAGAATCAAAGCCCCTATGATCAGAAAGAGCTGGCTCGATGCAGGTCCTGGCAGTAACAATCACCTGCGCGGTGCCGATCCTTTTGTCGAAGTGTCATGGGAGCAGGCGGAGACATTGCTTGGTCAGGAATTATCCAGGGTGAAAAACCAGTTTGGCAATCAGGCCATTTACGCCGGTTCATACGGCTGGTCGAGTGCCGGGCGGTTTCACCATGCGCAAAGCCAGGTGCACCGCTTTTTAAATTGCATCGGTGGTTATACCCGTTCGGTAAACACTTACAGCTTCGCCAGTGCGGAGGTTATTCTGCCACACGTCATGGGTAACCTATTCGCCCTATTATTAGAAACAACCAGTTGGCGCTCGGTCATTGACCACACACAACTGCTCGTCGCATTTGGCGGCATGCCACTCAAAAATGGCCAGATTAATGCCGGCGGTGTTGGTCGCCATATACAGCGGGCGCATATGATAGCGGCGCGGGACGCGGGCATTAAATTCGTTAATGTCAGCCCTATCCGGGCCGATATTGACGATTCGCTCAATGCCGACTGGGTAGCCATAAGGCCCGGCACAGATACAGCCCTGCTGATTGCCATTGCAAAGACACTGCTCGACGAGCAACTGACCGATAACGATTTTATCCAGCGGTACACCGTTGGATTCGACGTATTTCAACAATACCTGGAGGGTGTTGACGATGGTATCGCCAAAGATGCCGTATGGGCATCCACTATTTGTGCTGTTTCTGCGCAGCGAATCCGTGCCTTGGCACAGCAAATGGCGGCGAATAAAACCATGATATCAATTAGCTGGTCATTAACCCGCCAGCATCATGGGGAACACGCTTATTGGGCGGCGATTACCGTTGCAGCCCTATTGGGCCAGATAGGATTACCCGGTGGTGGCATTACCTTTGGTTACTCGACCACTAATGGCATTGGTGGCCACAATACAAAAGTGCCGGGCGCCTCCCTACCACAGGGAGACAACGCGGTTTCCAGCTTTATTCCAGTGGCACGGATTAGCGACATGTTACTGCACCCGGGTGCTCCATTTGAGTACAACGGCAGCACCTACGAATACCCTGATATTCACGTTGTTTACTGGGCGGGTGGCAATCCGTTTCACCACCACCAGGACTTGAACAAAATGCTCATGGCCTGGCGAAAACCCGACACAATAGTGGTGCACGACTGGTGCTGGAACAGCATGGCCAAACACGCCGATATTGTCCTGCCCTGCACCACCTCACTCGAACGAAGTGACCTATCCATATCACCGCGTGATCCTTACGTGATTGATATGCAACAGGCAATAAAACCCATTGGCCTAAGCCGCAACGATTACGCTATATTCTCGGGCCTGGCGCGCCAGATGGGTGTCGAGGATGCCTTTACCGAAGGCCGCAGCGAACAACAATGGATAGAGTGGATTTATCACTCGACCGTCGAGCGCGCAAAAGCGCAGGGCTTTGATATGCCATGCTATGCCGATTTCAAAAAATCCGGCTGGTTTAAGCCTGAAGCACCTATTGAACCTGTCGTCATGTTGCAGGCCTTTCGCGATGATCCGCTGGCAAACCCACTATCGACGCCATCGGGCAAAATTGAAATCCACTCAACTGTTGTGGCCAGTTTTAACTACACCGACTGCCCCGGCCATGCCACCTGGATGGAGCCAATCGAATGGCTCGGTGGCAATAGTAAAAAATACCCCTTGCATTTAATTTCGAACCAACCGAAGACCAAGCTTCACTCACAACTGGATCATGGAAGCCATTGCCGTGCGGATAAAATCAATCAGCGTGAACCGATCATGCTACACCCACAAGACGCCAAAGCCAGAAACCTGGCCAATGGCAATATCGTGCGGGTATTTAACCAGCGGGGAGCCTGTCTCGGTGGTGTAATCATTGATGACCAGGTGATGCAGGGCGTTGTACAAATGAGCACGGGCGCCTGGTATGACCCGCTACAACCCGCGAGCCCGGGCAGTTTATGCAAGCACGGAAACCCGAACGTATTAACCCCCGACATCGGCACATCTCAGCTCGCACAAGGCCCGATTGCACACACCTGTATGGTTGAAATTGAATTATTTACCGAAGCACAACCAAAATTGACCGCATTTGATCCACCGGATATCAAATAAAACCACATAAACCGTTGCCGCTCATTGGTATAGCCTTACCGCTCGCTCAAAAGACGTAAAACCGCGCACTCACTCTACCGGTGCAAATCCGTATATAGGTGGTAACGTTTCTTTTCCGTGGCAGTGAGATAGTGGATATCGTCCGCCGATGCCGCCCGCAAAGTGAACCAGTAAAAATCCTCATCGATACCGATATCCCGGTAATAATCGAGATAAAACTGATGTATTTCGTCATCGAGTGGAAGATCGGCACCACTGACAGGATTGCCATCGTCATCGTCAAAAGAAAAACTGTGCACGCCAACCCGCGAATCCGGGTGCAGAATACGCCGTTCACCTGCCAGGAACATATCCGTACCACCTGAGGCGATTTCACCCTGAGAAGGCACGTAAGTCCACAACCCCAGCTCATGTATAACCAGTGAGATATAGAGGTTCGCCTCATCATCAGCCGAACCGGGAACGTTGGTCATTACAATCACTTCGACACCGGGATTGCGCTCGAACAAACGCGCCATGGCACCTGGCGTACTACTGTTAATCGTTCCCTCCATAAACATATACCGCCCACCGCGCACGCTTAAACGCAGGCTACCGTTATCATTTGAGATAAAATCACGTGGTGTGAAATAGCGTGAAATATCGCTTACCAAATCGTCTACACTTTCCGCTATCACGGCTGATGACGCCGAAAACCACAGAAAAAGAACAACTAACCGCGCCACTGTCGATAACATTTTTAACCCGCCTATTTGCGTTACTGGAACGCACATAATATATAACTTATAGGGTAAAAAAACAGTAGCGAAGTGAGCACCCAGATCTTACCTGGAAACCCGTGTAAAAACGGCGGAGTATATCTTCAAGGGAAAGCCATCGATTAAACCGGCACTGAAAATCAGCAGGGTAGCGTTGAGAATATTGCCTCAGTGTTCCAAAATTCCTGACTGTCGAGGTTTTAAATGCCTCACTAAGCTATGCATAATAGTTCTAAGGGATTTTCTTGTCATTATTGCATTTTGCAGAGAGCGGATAGTGAATGAGCATATACGGGTAATTCTAGCGTAAAAAAACAATGGATTAACAAAGCCGCCTTTTTTCTGGGTAATTTCTTGTCTCTTATCAAGCATTTTAGTGTATTTTTTATCAGATGGATGAATACATTCCAGGCTCTTTGTTTTTGATGTTTCTTCAAAAATACGCATGATATTATAGGCCATAGCAGTAAAACGCATTTGACTGTTCAGCGCATTCAGGTTTGACGACCAGGCTTTTCTTTCGGTGAAATCACTTTTACTATTGTTGAATGATTTTTCTATCGTCCAATGAATGAAAGTGTTTTTTTGGATAATTTTATTTATTTTTCTGAATTATAAAACTTGCTATCAGTTTGTAAAAAAACAGTACAAATATTATAAAAAGTACTATTTGTAACTTATGGCGGCTCTTGTCAGGTGTTATTCATTGCGTTATTAGCTTCCTGGCAGGATTCTAGTGGTACACCCATGATCTTACACGTTGGTATAGGCAATTCAGAACTAGCAAAAACCTTTTACGCAGCGGGCCATCGCATAGACGGTGTAACTGTCAATCAGCAGGAGTTAGATCATGCGCAAACCTTAAATCTACCACGGTACCGTGTTGTACTAACAAACAAATACCACCGTAAATTTACCCAATATTTTGGCAGCAATACATATGATTATGTGGTGGATAATAATCCTGCTTCCTTCGCCTGTTGCCAGTACCACTTCTATTGCATGATAGAAAACTATTTGACGTGCTTGAAACCTGGCGGGCAAATCCTAACTGATCAGCGCGGTATGGACTGGGCTTTGCTCGGTACCGGCTTTATCCTGGACTTTGCCAGCCTGTCACATGTGTTGGCGGCGATGCCAGTCAACGCCATGAACGCCTCAAGACCGGGACTTACTTACCCGATACTTCAGGCTCATTTCTGCATTGGAAGTACTGGCCTCACTTTTTCAAGTAGAGCAAATTAGCTGTAGATAGTGGTCATTGATAATGACGGCCTATACTATACCCCATCAAAAAAATCCACCTCCCCCGTTTCCAGCGAATACTCCGCCCCAACCACCTGCAACTTTTTCTTCCCAATCAAACCCTCCAAAATAGCGGAGCCGTGACGCAAATGATCGACAGCCACGCGCACATTGGCACGCACTGCCTGCTGCATCAAAACCGCCCTATCCTGTTCGTACCCGGTCGACACCAACCCCTCCACAGACGGACGGATGCGACTAACAATAGCGCGGATATTCTGCGAGGAATACACCGACTTATGCTGAACCTCATCCAGCGCAGCACAGACCGCACCACAGTGCGTATGACCCAACACAACCACCAACTGCGTATTGAATAACTCAGCGGCAAATTCGACACTCCCCACCTGAGAAGGCGCCACAATATTGCCCGCCACCCGAATCACAAACAAATCCCCAAACCCCTGATCAAACACAATCTCGATGGGCACGCGGGAATCAGAACACCCCAAAATTACCGCAAATGGTCGCTGATCAGTCACCTGGCGGTTACTGTGAACCTGGTTCCTGGTCGCATCGGGGCATCGGGTTTCGGCGACAAACCGGCGGTTACCTGCCTGCAATCGTGCAAGCGCATCCTGAGCTGAAATCATTTATTTAAAACCTGCTTTATGTCAATTTGATTTATTTAGGAGACTAACGGGCGCGATTTACCAATACGCCCCCGCATTGACCTGTATATCCTCCATTGTAATACCCAACGCCTCTTCCCGACACAAAAATGCCGCCATCGCGGCGACCTCAACCGGCTGGACAAACCGTTTTTGCGGCATAGTAGACAGCGCATACTGAATCTCCTCCTCTGTTGTGTTGCCCTTTTTCTGTGCCGTTTCAGCCATGATGGATTGCAACATATCCGTCTCCACCCAGGTGGGGCTGAGCATCACACAGCTCACCCGGTGTGGTGCCCCCTCCAATGCCACCGCACGGCTTAAGCCCAACAACCCCGCTTTGGAGGCGCAATACGCTGCTGAATCGGGCATGGCGGCGCGGGCAGCGGTCGAGCCGATATTAATCACCCGCCCCCAGCGGCGCGCAATCATGCCTGGCAGGCAGGCGCGAATCAGGCGAAAAGGCCCGGATAAATTCGTCTCAATAACCTTATGCCAGGTATCTTCAGGGTGACCACTGACAACATGGCTGGTACTGATACCCGCCGAGTTAACCAGAATATCCACCGGGCCAAGCGCATCACCCACCCCGGCCATATAGTCGTCAACGCTTTGCGGGCTACAGACATCCAGTGATTTGGCAAAGACATTCACCCCTTGAGCACGCAGTGCATCGACAAACCCCGTATCAACCGTGCGCGCCCCGACGGCAATCGCCGCCCCCCGCTCGACCAATGCACTGCAAATGGCCTTGCCAATGCCATTAAAACCACCCGTGACCAGCGCGACCCGCCCCGCTAAATAACATTCAAGTGTTCGCATTTTTTCGCCCGTTTTTTTCGATCATAGCGTAACCTGGCGCACAGCAATATCACCAGCCTGTTGTCCGAAGAGGGCACCCGCCTCCCCGGTGAAGACTACCTCACCGTAGTCCGTGGCATAATCGGCGACTACCCCAGCGCCTTTTGGCGGGCCGACAGCAGCGACCTGGATGGTTTTACCCGCGCCATCACAACAAATCGGGCAGGCCGCCGACTGCGCAGGGTTTATGCGCCGCTACGGTGTGAATCGCAGCCATCCAATTTCTGGGTACAGTGGCAAAGTGATCGCCAATTATGTGGATATGGAGCCTGTAGACGCTGGCCTACTGGATTATAATCACCCGGAAAACAGATAAAACCCTCCCTGGAGTGAATTGACCATGACCCAACACCCCACCCCACCACGGGGTTTCCCCACCGAAGAATTTGCAGCGCGCGTGGCAGCCGCACAGGCATCCATGCACGACAGTGAAATGGATGGCCTGGTACTCACCATGCCACAAAACTTCCGCTACTTCTCCGGGTTTAACTCGCAGTTCTGGGAAAGCCCCACACGGCCTTTTTTTCTGGTAGTACCGCGAGAGGGCAAGCCGATTGCGGTGATACCCAGCATTGGTGGCCCGGCGATGGAGACCACCTGGGTTAGCGACATCCGCACCTGGCCAGCCCCCTGCCCACAAGACGACGGCGTCAGCCTGCTCAAACAGGTACTCAGTGAACTACCGGGGCGCTTTGCCCGTATAGGCTGGGAAATGGGTCGCGAATCCATTGTGCGTATGCCGATCATCGATTTTGATCGGTTGCGCAAGATAACCACCGGCATCGAATTTATCGACGCTTCACCGCTGATCTGGTCATTGCGGATGGTGAAATCCCCGCGTGAAATTGCCAAAGTACGCGAAGCCTGCCGCATAGGCAGTGATGCTTTCGACTTGTTTTTAACACACGTCAACTACGGCGATACCGAGGTCGATATCGCCCGCGACTTTCGCATGGCCGCGCACCAATGCGGTGCCGATAGCACCCCCTTTGTCTCCGTTTGCTCCGGGCAGGGGGGGTACAGCCAGATCATCGTCGGCCCACAGGAGACCGCGCAAACCGATGGGCAAATCATGTTCATCGATACCGGCATCACCTTCGACAGCTACTTTTGCGACTTTGACCGCAACTTTGCCTTTGGCCACATAAGCGATGCGGCCCAGCGCGCCCATGAAGCCGTGTGGGATGCCACTCAGGCGGGCATTGATGCCGCCCGCCCTGGCATCACCTCCGCCGATTTATGGGCGGCGCAAAACCGCGTGCTCGAAGCCGCAGGCGCTGCGGCGGGCAACAACGTTGGTCGCTCCGGGCACGGCCTCGGTATGCACCTCACCGAACCGCCTTCCAATATGCCCAGTGACAACACCGTACTCAAGCCGGGCATGATAATGACCATTGAGCCTGGTATGGAATACGCACCGGGAAAAATGTTGGTACACGAGGAAAACCTGGTGATTACAGAGACGGGGTGCGAATTACTCACCCGGCGCGCACCGCGTATTATGCCGGTGGTGACACAGCAGTAAGTGCCCTTACCCTTGTGAGCACTTATACCGGGTTATTGCTTATAACCCTCGCTGTGTTGCGGGGTGGTAGCAATTTTGAATACCCGTAAAATTAATTCAACATAAGAAACTTTCATGCCACTTGAAGTGCGTTCAAAGCTCACCTTGTGCGGTAATCGTTTAAAGATTGATGCGGCAGCGGCGGTCGAAACCGCAACTGACATCTTTGTTGCGCTGGGTTGCAGCGAAAATACCGCACGAATAGTCGCTGAGCACCTGGCCGACACCAGCCTCTGTGGTATGGAAAGCCACGGACTGATGCGTACGCTACAGTATGCAGAACAGTTTCAGAATGGCTATATGGTGCCATCTGCCGAGCCGCACGTTGTCACGACGGCACGCGGTACACAGGAAGTCGATGGCGGCGGTGGCATCGGTATTCCCGCCATGCACCTGGCCTACCAACACGGCATGGCGATGGCAGCAGAAACGGGCATATCTGCCCTGGCAATCCGTCATGTCGGCCACACGGGTCGGCATGGCGCCTTTGCCGACAATGCGGCTGAACAGGGATTTCTAACCCTGTGTACCGGTGGCGGCAACCGCCAGAACTGGCGCCAGGTGGCCCCGCACGGCGGCGCAAACGGCCTATTACCCACCAACCCCTGGTGCGCTGGCATTCCAGGTGGTGAACATGGGCCGGTGGTTATGGATTTTGCCACATCGAAAATCGCTGGCGGATGGATTTATGCAGCGCGCAGCGCGGGCGCTCTGTTACCAGAAGGCTGTGTTATCGACGCCCAGGGCAAGCCAACCCGCAAACCGGAAGATTACTTCAACGGCGGTGCCATCCTGCCGGCTGGTGGGCAAAAGGGTTACGCTTTGGCCCTGGTCGGTGAACTGATCGGTGAAGCTATGCTCGGCCCATCGACAACAGAAGGCAACTGGCTGTTGATTACGCTGGACACCCGGCGCTTTCGTGAGCCCTCTGCGATGCAGGCAGCAGTAGAAAGCGTACTGGAAGAGTTACGCCAGTGCCCACCCGCCCTGGGGTTCGACCGGGTCGAAATCCCAGGTGAGCGCGAGCGCGCATACCGGGCGCAATCAAATGGCACCGTCTCCATACCGGAGGAAACCTGGCGACAAATTCTCGCCCTGCACACTCGCACAGTAAAAGATACCTTCCAGACAGCGGTAACACGGCAACCGTGAAACGCCGCTGCGTTCAAAATAACTGAGGTGCGCTATGCCTAATGCCGAAACCGGGCAAAAATACCAACCAAAAACCATCGAAGTACCGCCGATCTACGCATGGCCACCGCGACCACTGGCAGCACTGCGTTACCTGTTTACTGGTATGCTCTATCCGTGGGGGTTTTTCTACCTCGCCCTGGCGTTTCCGACCTGGTGGTTTCTCACACCACACCTTGAAACCATGGCAAACCTGGAGCCCGGTTGGATAGCATTGTTGTGGCTGCGTAACTGCGCCTTCCTTTGCCTGCTTGCGGGCGGCTTGCACTGGCATCTGCACAAACGCCGTACTCAGGGATCGCAATACCAAATGAACCGTCGCCACCTATCAACCAGTAACACATTGTTTCTATGGAATAACCAGGTTCGCGACAATATGTTCTGGAGCATTGTCAGCGGTGTTAGTGTCTGGACTGCATTCGAGGCAATCAGCTATTGGGTGTATGCCAGCGGCCATCTACCGGTGATCGATAACCCGTGGTACTTTATTGCTTGTATCTATCTGTTATTCCTCTGGTCGACGACCAATTTTTATTTTGTGCACCGTGCGCTGCACTGGCCGAAGGTTTATAAACACGTTCACAAATTGCACCACCGCAACGTTGATATTGGCCCCTGGAGCGGCATATCGATGCACCCGATTGAACACCTATTGTATTTTTCGCCCTTTGTGTTGTGGTGGTTTTTGCCGGTTCACCCAATCATCATTATCCTCACAGGGTTTTACCAGGGATTGAATCCAGCCTTGTCGCACGCTGGCTTCGACTACCTGAATCTCGGCAGGTTACAACTCAAAACCGGGGACTGGTATCACCAGCTACACCATCAGTATTTCAATTTAAACTACGGCAGTACACCGGCCCCTTTTGATAAGGTTTTTGGCAGTTGGCACGATGGTAGTGAAGCTTCTCTACAGGTGCACAAAGAGCGTATGCGCGATCGACGTAAGTACGTCCGCTAATCAATGGCGTCTGTAAATATTCACTGCACGGAATATGTATGAGCGAAATTAGAGCGCGAAACACAAGAAAGCGACGTCGGCAAGGTTCAGCCGCCGCACAATCGCGTGCCACTCACCCATCGATGAGAGGTGCCATCGGCGGGCAGTACCAGCCGTTTAGCGCCGACGATTTGCCCTGTATCGATCAGGCGGTACGCTCGATTCTGTCTGATGTCGGTATGGCCGGGTCACCGGATATTGTCATTGAGCATGTCACTGCGGCAGGCGGCAGTCTCGACGCTAACCGGCGCTTGCACTTTTCTCCCGAATTGATCGAAAAAGCGTTAAATGGGTTACCGCGCAATTTTCCGCTCTGCGGGCAACATCCAGCTTACGATATGCAGCTTGGCCGGGCGCGGGTACACGCGGGTTCGGGTGGGGCAGCACCGCTGATACTCGACCTGGACAGCGGTCGCTATCGCGATTCAACCCTGCGTGACTTATACGATGCCGCACGCCTCGTCGATAGCCTCGACAACATCCACTTCTTTAGTCGTTCGCTGGTTGCGGGCGATATGCCGGACATGAAAACCCTCGATATTAATACCACCTATGCCTGCCTGACGGGCACTCAAAAACACGTCTTTGCCGCCGCCTCAGCAGCGACCCATGTCGAGGAAATCGCCGCTATGTGTTACACCATTGCCGGTTCACGCGAAGCTTTCCTGGCGCGCCCGTTTCTATCACTGAATTGCAACCTGACGTTGCCACCGCTGCGATTTGACGCCGAATCCTGCGAAATTGCCGCCGAGGCGGTGCGTTTCGGTATTCCGCTACATGCCAACACATTTGGCCAGATGGGTGCATCCAGCCCGGTGACAATGGCCGGGTCGATTGCACAAACCATCGCCGAGACGCTATCGGGCATGATATTCGCCTGGCTGCTCGACCCAGAGGCGAAAGTAATCTTCGGTACGCGACCGATGCTGACCGACCTGCGCACCGGCGCAATGAGTGGCGGCAGCGCCGAGGGTGCAGTCGCGACAGCAGCCAGCGTGCAAATGGCAAACTACTACCGCCTACCCAATTCGGTTATCGCCGGTGCCACCGACAGCAAAATTGCCGACGCGCAAAGCGGCTATGAAAAAAGCCTGACCGTGACCCTGGCAGCCCAGGCAGGTTGCAATTTAATCACTCAAGCCAGTGGTATGCAGGCCAGCTTAATGGGGTGTGCGCTGGAGAGTTACGTTATCGATAACGATATGCTGGGTATTATTATGAAGTCATTGACAAAGATTGAAGTCAGCGCAGAAACCCTGGCCCTAAAGGCAATCGAAGAAGTAGCGCAAGGAGAAGGCCATTTTCTCGGGCGAACTGAGACACTTGAGCGGATGCAGACAGATTTTATCTATCCACAAATCGGTGACCGGCGCAGCATCAAGGAATGGCAGGCAGATGGCAGTAAGGATATTCGTCAAGTCGCCATTGAGCATACCCGGGAGATTTTACAAGCCCACTATCCGCAGCATATTTCGGCAGCACTTGACGCAGAATTGCGCAATCGCTTCGATATTCGTTTGCCAGAAGTAATGATGAGAGCACAATAGACACATTCGTTTTTAGCGCTCATTAGGTTCACCGTGGAAGAAATACACCTAAAAATAATGGCGCATTATTCTTTTGTGAAAAACCAAAAACACTATCAAAAATGCATCTACATCCCCTTATCGAAATTGGTTGAGTATCAATTGAATGGGTGGTGCACTGAGTAGGTTGATGGGTATAACCATCAGCCATCAGTGTTCCAAAATTCCTGACTGTCGAGGTTTTAAATGCCTCCCTAAGCTATGCATAATAGTTCTAAGGGACTTTCTTGTCATTATTGCATTTTGCAGAGAGCGGATGGTGAATGAGCATATACGGGTAATTCTAGCGTAAAAAAACAATGGATTAACAAAGCCGCCTTTTTTCTGGGCAATTTGTTGTCTCTTATCAAGCATTTTAGTGTATTTTTTATCAGATGGATGAATACATTCCAGGTTCTTTGTTTTTGATATTTCTTCAAAAATACGCATGATATTATAGGCCATGGCAGTAAAACGCATTTGACTGTTCAGCGCATTCAGGTTTGAAGACCAGGCTTTTCTTTCGGTGAAATCACTTTTGCTATTGTTGAATGATTTTTCTATCGTCCAACGCTTGTAATAGAGCATAGCAATAGTGCCTGGGTTAATTGACTCTGGTAGCGTTGAAATAAATTGATGTAATTGACCTGTTTCTGGGTCGCGGTATTTAACAATATAAAATTGAACCTTTTGCCCATTTAATCAGATATTAAATGGGTATTTTTAAAAAAAAAATTATACTGGTGAACGCAAGTTTTTTTTGGATAATTTTATTTATTTTATGAATTATAAAGCTTGTTATTAGTTTGTAAAAAAACAGTACAAATATTATAAAAAATACTATTTGTAGCTTATGGCGACTCTTTTCAGGTGTTATTCATTGTGTTATCAGCTTCCTGGTAGAATTCTAGTGGTACACCCATGACGGGTTTAGCGCTATCAGTGGCTATCACGAAACAGGCGCTCGGCATGAGGATATTAAGCAAGGTAATGCTAAAGCAAACACTGCGGGAGAGGTGATAGGAAAATTACCGGATGGTATTATTAGTGGTGATTTAAGTGCGAAAGTTGTACCCGAACAACCGCGACTACTGACGGATACCTTGCTGACCCAATCATTAGAAAATCATTCAACAGAGAAAAAAACTAGAAAAATAAATTGACAGCATATAAAAAAACGACTAGATTTTTATTAATTTATTTTTGACAAGTTTTACCTGACGTATTTTTACGTTGCGCTGATATTAAAGGTTGCAAGAATCAGCAATAATTTATTCATCGAATAAATTATTATCCTCTATCTTCAACAATGACCACATGTGTGGTTTTCACTTCCTGGGGGAAATACTGTGTCCCTCTGGGGATTACTATGTTTTGCTGTTTTTAATCATTAATGTATCAGCAACCTACAGCTATTACACAATCAACCAGTGTACCCGTTGCAGATCAGGCCACAGCATAACAACTATTTTACCCACTACTGGGACGCCACTTCTGGCGTTCCTCTTCACCCAACAGGGCAGAAATGCCCTATTGGGGAATTTTCTGTTTCTTATTACCAGAGACAGAAAATGAATAAAACAAGAATACTGGAACTCCTAACTTATCTGGATGATACAACGCTTGATGAAATTAAAGCACTTCAATCCAAAGCACTTCGTCATCTAGAGTTGGCGCATACCAGAGAAAAGCGATGATATCAATCTGATGTTACGTTTGATTGATGAGGAGCTTGTGGCTCGCATAGAGGTTGATCGTTTGACCAAGCTAAACTAAGCGAACCGCGAGGTTTCAACTTTTCTTCGAGCTTGTCCAGCGCGGGAAAATCAACACGGCATAACGCCTCGACAAGCTGTTGCTCAAGATTGATACGTCCGCCTTCAAACACCTGTAATTGCATAAGTTAACCACCTTGTGACTAATGGCTATTATAGCTGTTAGTCACACACAACACCACAGCACCTCAAGGACATACCCATTCCCTTGGGAATGGGTATGTCCTCAATTATTCACTCAGAGGAAATATTCATGAAAAACAAGACAGATTACACAAGCCGTATAATCGGTATCGCAACATCCCAATGGGAAACCACGCGTAAAGGCATTATCACACCGCACATATGCGTGATGATAGTGCAAGGGAGTAGCCCCCTGTGTCAGGCTAGTTGTCCCCCTCCCTAAATTGGGATTCAATAAGTTATTACAGGAGGCAAAGAGAGAGTGGTATGCGTTATCCAGTAGAAAGAAAGGCCGCTGTTTTAAAGAAGATGCTGCTGCCGAATAACCAAACAATTTCCCGGTTAGCCAAAGAAGAAGGCATTGCACAAGGTACGCTTTATAGTTGGCGAGCCCAAGCAAGAGCGAAAGGCGAACTCATGCCAGATGGCGATTTGACACCAGCAGGTTGGGGTTCTTCGGATAAGTTTGCAGCGGTTCTGGAAAGTGCGTCATTAAGCGAAACAGACCTTTCAGCTTATTGCCGTCATCGTGGTTTGTACCCTGATCAGATTAAGGCGTGGCGAATGGCCTGTGAACAAGCCAATGACTGGGATCGCGCCCAAACGAAACGTTTACAAACCAGTCGTAGAGAAGCGGATAGACGTATTAAACGTCTCGAACAAGAACTGCACCGAAAGGAGAAAGCATTAGCCGAAACAGCCGCTTTGCTGGTGCTTAGAAAAAAGGCCCAAGCGATCTGGGGGGAGGTAGAGGACGAATGACCTGCCATTCAGATCGCCAAAATAGTATCCGTTTAATCAAAGAGGCCGTTGTCGCTGGCGCTACATTAGGCAAAGCGTGCAAAGTGCTTGAGTGACACCCTAAGACGTACCGACGCTAGGCAAACGCGGGTACTGTCCGCGCTGATGGCAGACCCAGCGCTCATCGACAGGCGCCTAGTAATAAGTTCACAGCAGAAGAGCGGGCATTGATTGTCACCACCTGTAATGAAGCGAAATACCAAGCGCTACCCCCCTCGCAAATTGTGCCCAAATTGGCGGATGAAGGTGTGTATATTGGATCAGAGTCAAGCTTCTATCGGGTGTTAAAGTCGGAAAACCAACTGCAGCGGCGAGGTAAGGCGGTGGCGCCTAAAAAACGGCACAAACCTAACAGCTACCTGGCATCAAGGCCAAACGAGGTGTGGTCTTGGGATATTACCTTTTTGAAATCGAACATAACCGGGTGGTTTTACCGGCTTTATATGATGATGGATATTTACAGTCGTAAAATTGTTGCCTGGGAAGTGCATGAGAGTGAATCGGCTGATCTGGCAGCGGCGCTGATCCAGCGTGCCTGTTTAGCGCAGGGGTGCAGCCAAAGTCAATTGGTATTACACGCGGATAATGGTGGCCCGATGAAAGGTGCTACTATGTTAGCAAAACTGCAATGGTTGGGTGTGATACCTTCGTTTAGTAGGCCATCGGTAAGCGATGATAATCCTTATTCAGAAAGTCTGTTTAGAACCTTAAAATACACGCCTGCCTATCCGTCAAAGCCATTTGATAGTTTAGCCTCTGCGCGAAACTGGGTGCATGGATTTGTGCAATGGTACAACGGCTCTCATTGCCATAGCGGCATTGGGTTTGTGACACCAACCTCACGTCATAAAGGCGAAGACCACGCGATACTGGCAGCCAGAAAAGCAGTTTATGAACAAGCAAAGGCCAAACACCCTGAACGCTGGAGCCAGGATATTAAACACCTCGAACCGGTATCGGGGGTGTGGTTAAACCCGGAAAAGGAAGGCTTGGCCATGAGACAAAAGCACAATGGAATTGAAAAGCAAGTAGCATAGTAAAACGGACAACTACCTTGACAAACACCGGTAGTGGCAAGACACCGAGTTTTGCGCCTTATCACATAACCATTGATAGCCCGGCTTCCTTATTGTTTTTTTCCAACAAATGGAACTCTGTACAGGACAAAATAAATTAAGGCATTGAAATAAAAGGAATAAATGTAAAGATAAATCTCTTTCAAGTTGTCTAAGTTTCACGACAAGACCTAGCAACGTAAAATGAAAGAGATTTATCAACTGGTAAGTTTACTGCGTCCACACCTTAAGTGGAACTGTGCTCGTGTGATATTGCTGGCCCAGTTTATGTTGGCACTTGGAAAAGTAAAGTCACTCAATTTAATGCGTGTTGTCGATGGATTCGCCGGAACAGCGCAACCTTGTTCATCCTATAAACGTTTGCCACGTTTTTTGCGTCATTTTGATTTGAAACCGGATACTATTGCCCCGTTGTTAATTAAGTTGATTGCTCAATGTCCGCCTTGGACTGTAAGCATTGATCGAACCCACTGGAAGTTGGGTATGACGCATGTAAACCTATTGGTTCTTTCCATTAACTGGCACAATGTAGCGGTTCCCCTATTTTGAACACAATTGGACAAAGCGGGAAACAGCCATACTCAGGTCAGGACAAAAAAAGGCAAAAAAGTGAAGGCATCAGCGCTATTTTTGCTGGGTGTAGCACAAACCTGTGCATTGACAGACGCTCGATCTGTTTGGGGAGAGAGCGTCTATTTACCGTGTTTTCGTTCTCGTCAGGAACATGTGATTATTGCGAGCGATAGGTGCGCCCATAATGCATTAGTTGAGTATCAGCAGCGCTGGCAAATAGAGCGTTTATTCCAGGCATTAAAAGGTCGAGGGTTCGATATGGAAAAGACACATTTAACGAAACCTGATAGGGTTGAAAAACTACTGGTATTGGTGAGTTTAACATTTTGTTGGTGTTATCAGATTGGTTATGAACAGCAAAAAACCACACCCATCAAAAAGAAAAATCATGGCCGCCCCAGTAAAAGTGTTTTTCGGTTAGGATTGGAAACGGTTTCCCGGGTTGTGTTGAACATAGGGGAACAACAGTTGCAGTGGCAAATGCTGCTTCAAGCTTTTAGACAATTAAAAACCGACCTCTTATTGTTATAATAATTGTCCTGTACAGAGGTCTGTAAGTTACTAACTGAAGAGCGGGGTTCGCTTCAAAAAAGTTGTTGCATAATTGGTGTCATCAGTGGTTAAATCACTCACAGTTTCACGAGGCTTTTAAGTAAGCGCGTGACACCTGAGCTTAATCAAGGATACAAAAATGGTTATTAAAAAGGTGGTAACACTTGTTTTTGGTCTAGCAGTCGCTGGGCTTATATGGGTTGTGGGTATGACCGTTATCCCGTCCGATAGTACGGAAATTGCATCGGTTACAGACGCCTATGTAAATGACGTAGAAAACCCCCCTCCTACCACTGCAATAATGCCTAGTGGTGCTGACGAACCAATCGATCACGAACAATCCCCGTCAGCAAAAAAACTACAAGCACTCCTCAATACACAAACATCACTCCCCACCGAAATTGAGCAAACAGAGGCAACAATTGCTCAGCTTGATCAAACACTGCGTAAATTTGATCAACAGTTACAAAGCCAGGGTATTAATCCATCGGATCAAAATATAACTGAACCAACAGAGGAAACTCCATCGTCAACGGTGCAGCGCCTGCAAGCTATCCGCGACCATATCAATAAAACCCCTGTGGAATAAGGAGAGAACCTAATGACCTCATTACTTACCCGTATCACCTGCGTATCTACCGTAGTATGCGCCCTAATAGTACAGGCGCTGCCTGCAACGGCGGTTGAAGTTGGCGCTACCGCAGGTGAATTCAATGTATCAAATGGTAATGCCAGCTATACCCTTCCAATTAAAGTCGCCCCTGGCCGTGGGAGTATGCAGCCAGACGTTGCGCTTTCTTATAACAGTGCGGCAGGCAACGGTATTATGGGGGTGGGATGGAACCTTAGCGCGGTATCGGCGATCAGCCGCTGCCCGGCCAATCTGGCGCAGGACGGTTTTATCAGCGACATAACCTTTGGCGATAAAAGCCGTTATTGTCTGGATGGTGAACGTTTGATTCCCGTCAGTGGGGCAAACGGTGCTGTTGGCACTGAGTATCGTACGGAAATTGATGGTTATTCACGCATTCGTTCGGTGGGGGGTAGTGCTAACAATCCGGCTTATTTTGTGGTGGATACCAAGGCCGGTCATACCATGACATTTGGTTTGGGCAGTAACGCTGCATTAGCATTTGCGCAGGGACGGTTAGTTTGGTCTGTCAGTGAGGTTAATGACACTACGGGTAATAATCCCATTAAGTTTAGATACTTTATTGACGGCAACCAACAGCACTTAAAAAGTGTTAATTATAGTAATGGAGAAATTTTAATAGGCTATGAATCTAGAGAGGATATTCTTTCACATGAACAATCTGGTCGGACAATAAAAACGGAACGTCGGGTCAGAAATCTAACAGTATACAGCTATGGGAAACAGGTAAGGGTATATACAGTTTATTACAAGCAATTGGGTTTAAGTAAGCTCTCTGTTATCGATAAAATACTAGAGTGCGGATCCCAGAACCAATGTTTTAACAGTATTGAATTGGAATGGACAGAAGGCGCTAACACTTGGCAATTCACGCCTGAATATACCCCACCTTTTCATATTGCCGCTGATGGCATTGGGGATTTGGGCGCGCGTTTTGTCGATGTTAACGGCGATGGTTTAGTGGATATGGTCTACCATCGATGGGTAAATAGTTCAACTCAACAAAAAGGGGCGTATATCAATACGGGTAGTGGCTGGAGAGCAGCACCTGAATATACCCCACCTTTTCATATTGTCGCTGATGGCCTTGGGGATTTGGGCGCGCGTTTTGTCGATGTCAACGGCGATGGTTTAGTGGATATGGTTTACCATCGATGGATAAATGGTTCAATTCAGCAAAAAGGGGCGTATATCAATACGGGTAGTGGCTGGAGAGCAGCACCTGAATATACCCCACCTTTTCATATTGTCGCTGATGGCCTTGGGGATTTGGGCGCGCGTTTTGTTGATGTCAATGGCGATGGTTTAGTGGATATGGTTTACCATCGATGGGCAAGTAGTTCAACTCAACAAAAAGGGGCGTATATCAATACGGGCAGTGGCTGGAGAGCAGCACCTGAATATACCCCACCTTTTCATATTGTCGCTGATGGCCTTGGGGATTTGGGTGCGCGTTTTGTCGATGTCAACGGCGATGGTTTAGTGGATATGGTTTACCATCGATGGGCAAGTAATTCAATTCAGCAAAAAGGGGCGTATATCAATACGGGCAGTGGCTGGAGAGCAGCACCTGAATATACCCCACCTTTTCATATTGTCGCTGATGGCATTGGGGATTTGGGCGCGCGTTTTGTCGATGTCAACGGCGATGGTTTAGTGGATATGGTTTACCATCGATGGGCAAGTAATTCAATTCAGCAAAAAGGGGCGTATATCAATACGGGCAGTGGCTGGAGAGCAGCACCTGAATATACCCCACCTTTTCATATTGTCGCTGATGGCATTGGGGATTTGGGCGCGCGTTTTGTCGATGTTAACGGCGATGGTTTAGTGGATATGGTCTACCATCGATGGGCAAGTAATTCAATTCAGCAAAAAGGGGCGTATATCAATACGGGTAGTGGCTGGAGAGCAGCACCTGAATATACCCCACCTTTTCATATTGCCGCTGATGGCATTGGGGATTTGGGCGCGCGTTTTGTCGATGTTAACGGCGATGGTTTAGTGGATATGGTCCACCATCGATGGAAAAATAGTTCAACTCAACAAAAAGGGGCGTATATCAATACGGGCAGAAAGGTATTGTTGGCTTCGATTACAGGCTCCTTTAACGATAAAACCCAATTAAGCTACACACTGCTTACCGATAAAACCGTTTATACCAAAGGCACTGGCGCCGCTTATCCGGTAATTGACCTACAGTACCCCCAATACGTGGTTAGCAGTGTTACCGCCGATGATGGCATCGGTGGCAGTATTTCTACAAATTACCACTACGAAGGATTAAAAGCCCATGTAAAAGGCCGGGGTTCCTACGGTTTTGCCAAAATTACCGAAACGTACCCTGACACAGGTAAAACACAGGAAACCTGGTTCGACCAGAGTGGCTTCCCCTTTACCGGCCATGTGCTCCGCCACACTGAATCGTACAACGGGCAACTCCTGAATGAATCTACCACTGAATATAGCCAAGATAGTTACTATGCTGGGGTAGAGTCCGTCCACGCGCACCGCACCGTGCAGCGCAGTTATGAACTCGACGGTTCATTAATTAGCACCGTTACTTCACTGAGTGAAAACATAGATGCCTATGGCAATGTGGGAACTGTCACTGTTATCACTGAGGGTGGTGGTGAAACATTCACCCAAACCACCGTTAGCCAATACGACAACAATACAGATAACTGGCACCTTGGCCGCCTAATGGAAGCGCGTACTACCCACACCACCCCCCAGGGCGATGCCACGCCCAAGCTCAGCCGCTTTACCTACGACGCCCATACCGGTTTGCTCGATTCGGAAAGTATTATCAGCACCCAAACCGGTGAAACCTTCCAAACAACGGTTTACCAATACGATAATTTTGGTCAGAAAATTGCTGTTACGCTCAGAGTGCCTAACCATGCTGATCGCACCAGCACCACCGAACGGGATGTGCTGGGTCGCCCTACCAGAAGCTGCAACCCCCTTGGCTTGTGTGAAACCTTTGAATACAACGAACAGGGACTATTAGCCACGCAAACAGGCCCCAATGGCATCACCACCCGTTGGTCATACGATGGCTTTCAGCGCAAACGCCTGGAAACGCGGGCCGACGGCAACCAGACCCGTATCGATTATTACTTCGCCAATAGCAACCAATGCGGTGAACGAGCAACGTTTGCACACTACTGTAGTGTCACCGAGAGTAGCGGCAGCCCGGCGGTGACCGTACAGTTCGACAACCTGGGCCGCGAAGTGCGCAAAATTACCACTGCACTCAACGGTTTAAAGGTTTACCACGAAACCGAGTACAACCATTTGGGCGAGGTATACCGTGTTAGCCGCCCTTACTTTTTGGGTGACAATATCTATTGGGCCAGTACCCAATACGACGCTATTGGGCGTGTGGTTGAAATCACCGAACCCGGCCCGCATGGCAGCACGAATACAATCAACAACCGCTACAACGGGTTGACCACGACGACCTACAACGGCCCCAAGCAATTGGCGAAAACAACCCGCACCAATGCATTGGGACAAACAGTGCGTGTTGAGGAGGAGGAAGGCAGTAGCGTTGAGTATCGCTACACAGTTGACGGTCAATTGCTGACCACCACGGTAGCAGGCGATGCCGCCACGACCATTACCCTCGCATACGACGAGCGTGGCCGCAAAATCAGCATGGACGACCCCGATATGGGGTATTGGACTTATGCATACGATGCCTATGGTCAATTGATTCAGCAAACCGACGCCAAAGGCCAGGTTGTCACGATGGATTACGACCAACTGGGGCGCCTGGTGCGCCGCCAGGAAACCGAGGGCATCACCACATGGCAATACGGCGATACCAGTGCACCGTTGGGTAGCATTGGCAAACTCCTCGTCGAAAGTAACGGTGCTGTCAGTAAAACCTACGAATACGACCACTTTGGCCGTACCGTTGCCACCACCCATATTATTGAAGGCACGGCCTACACCACGCGTGTTCACTACGATGCGCTGGGGCGCGTAATTAAAACTGACTACCCCGGTGGGCAGGATTTCTACACCGAAAATCTCTACAGCGAACTGGGTTTTCTTCACAGTGTGCGTGGCAGTCGTCTCCGGGCAGAAACCGGTGATCTCAGCCAATTAGCCCCGTTAATTCTGGCCGCGACAGACCTGGCTGAAAGCTACGAAACCCGTGCGCACACCTTGCGGCGCATTGGGCAGCGGTATCGCGCCAAACTCGACGACTACCGCGCATTACTTGCCATACAAACCCGTGCAGAGGCGAAATATCAGGCTGACCTTAAAGAAGCTGAGAAAGAAGCTGCCAGTCAACCCTTGGTGAGCGTACAGGTACCGATTAGTGTTGGAGATATCACCATTTTCGTACCTGGCTGGCGCAGTCAATTGGTTCTGCCAACCAGAGACCCTGTGCCTGTACCGCATTTAAGCGATGACTTGCAAGCCGATCTGAATAGCCAGAAAAGTTTGCTAACAGAAAGTATAAATAATGCCAAGATAGAAAAACCCCATGTAATTACCCTGGCACCAGTTAATGTCAATGGTATAAGTATTTTCATACCGGTCGAGAATGGCCAAGGAGTAACACCTACCCAGAACCTTAGTTCTGACGAACAAACAAAGCTAACGGCGAGTATTGGGCAAAACCAAACCCTCTCACCGGCATTTTTAGGCCACCTCAACAATACCGTTATTGAGCTTGAGAATGTCATTGCGTTACTCGATCAGCATATCGGCAGTTACACCCAATTGATCGAACAAATCACCGTATTAGCCGAGCAAACGCTGGCAGCGGCAGATCAAAGCTTCCATTACACACGCAGCCTTGAAAACGGTGCTGAAAGCTATCAAGCACAAACGGCTGATACCCAACATATCACCTACTGGCAGGCGCTTGATGCCGATGCGTCCGGGCGCATTACTGCAGAATCGTATGGTAACGGTATCGTTAACGACTACAGCTACAATACCGCCACTGGTCAGTTGCAAGTTATCCATAGCGGCCTGCTTGCCAGCACCGCGATACGGCATATCGAATACCAATACGACGCCTACAATAATGTCACATTGCGCGATGATCTGGTTAACGACATCCGCGAAACCTTCGAGTACGACCGCTTAGACCGGCTGACCGCCACGCACTTGGTCAGTGAGCGCTTTATCGGTGGTGGTCTCGATATTGCGCAAACCCAGAATTATGACGTTTACGGCAATATCACCTACAAATCTGACGTGGGTCACTACCAATACACCAGTGGTCGGCCACATGCTGTTAGCAGCGCGGGTAATCATCAATACCACTACGACGCCAACGGCAATATGCTCGAAGGCGATGGGCGCCGTTTCACCTGGAACAGTTTTAACAAACCGATCCATATCAGTAAAAACGGCAAATCGGCCCGTTTTAGTTATGGCCTTGACCGGGCGCGCTATAAAAAGATCAATCACACAGGTGATACCACCTGGTACGTAGGGGGATTGTACGAGAAACAGGTCACTGACAACGGTCAACACACCCGGCATCAACACTACATCTATGCTGCAGGCAATCGGGTCGCCAGCCACAGTGTTTCCAGCAAGGAGGGTGTTAAAACCCACTATCTGCACAAAGACGCGCTCGGCAGTATCGACACGATGACGGATGCTGACGGTCAAGTGGTTGATCGGCGCAGTTACGATGCCTGGGGCAAACAACGCCATTTTGACTGGCAAGGTGCGGGGTCGCTGTACAGCATGCGTTTACTGTTTACCACCCGGGCTTATACCGACCACGAATCGATTGAAGAAGTGGGCCTGATTCATATGAATGGGCGGGTATACGATGCAAGCCTGGCGCGGTTTATCAGCGCCGATCCATATATACAGGCGGCGGGCATGAGCCAAAGCTATAGTCGCTATAGCTATGTGCAGAATAATCCGATGAAGTATACGGATCCTAGTGGGTATATTTTAAAGGGATTGCTTAAAAAAGCATTCGGGGGACTTGCGGGTCTTGTATTAGGGCCGTCGGCGGCTTTGCATCATCAACTTGTGAAGAAAGCTACAAGAGCCGTTATTCGGGCTGTAGGTCCAAAAATTGCCAATCTCGCGGCGACCATTGGCTCAGCATTTTGTGGCCCTTTTGCAGCGCTGTGTTATGCGCACGCGCAATACGATATAGCCAGAGCGTATGGGGCTTCGCCCTCGGAAGCCGCTAGAGGTGCCGCTGTAGCGGGGATAACGTATTATCTTGGCCAACAAGCCAGTAGCTGGGTTGGTTCAACCTTTGACATTAATGCTGGTGCAGGTCAGTATGCCTTGAATGTAGCTGCTAATGGTGTGGTTGGTGGTACTTTGGCGGTTGCGCAAGGCGGAAAGTTTGGTTATGGGTTTGTTTCGTCGGCCTTTGCTGCAGGGGCAAAGTCGTTGAATTCTGATATTTGGGGGAAGTCCGCTAATTATAAAATTCATCGGACGGTTACTGCTGCGGTGATTGGGGGGACGGCATCTAAGCTTGGTGGGGGGAAGTTTGCAAATGGGGCAGCTTCCTCTGCCTTCACCCACTGGCACAATGCAGAGAGGCAATTAGAAATTGAAAGGGTCAGAGAAAAAATAGCAACGGTAGCAGAAGATTATTTAGGTGATACAAATTATGCAAAATCAGGAACTGTTGATAACTTTGGCCCAGGAGATTGGAAATGTAATTGTTTTGTAAAAAATGTGCTAAATACGGCTGGAGCAACAGCTCCAATGTATGAGGGAGGGAAGTGGCCAATTAGGGCAAATTATTGGGCAGATGCTACAAGGAGCATTCCAGGTTTTGAAGTTGTAGACTCTCCCCAGAGGGGGGATATCGCAGCTTTTGCAAGGACAGAAGGCTCTGGTCATGTTGGTGTTTATGTAGGAGGGTTTGGGAGACAAGTAATTGCTGCTAACTACGGCGGTGTGGGGTATTCTACTACTCACCTTATGGTTAGATTAGGTATGGGTTCATATCAGCCCGCCAATGCATCTGGATCCATAGTGTATAGACGTTGGGTAGGTCTACAATGAAAAGGATTCTATTTGGGTTGATCTTTTTATTGGCATCATGTATTGATCAAAACGAACAGAGCACTCTATTGGAAGAATCATCATTTATAGAGGCTATCGGTGATATCGCTCTTAAAATTAATTTTTATAGATTTTTTGATTATTCATCTAACACGGTTTTAATAAATGATGAAAAATTCTCGCATATATATAGAAAACCTAGTGTTTTCTTTGATTACGCAGTTAATGCAATACAAAATCCCAATCTAAATTTGGATGAGAAAAAAATTGTTGTCTATGCGATGCAATGCTTGGAAAGAGTTCAATATATTGAACTCTTTAATGAGATATACAAAGAAGTATTGAAAGAAAATTCTAATGTTGAAGTTTTGTATGAAGCTATTTATCCGGGAGTAGATATAGGGAAAGGCGTAGTTAACTATTTTTATTTAAACGATGTCAAGGATGTTTTAGATGATATTTATAGTAGTGATTTTGCGGATGAAAAAATTCGAAATAAAATCTCCCATATTTACACGGGAAAATATAGAAAGTACATTCAGCACTTGGAAAGTACAGTGGAACAAGACTCATTGCTTTCTTGCATGCACAAAAGGGGGCGCAATACGATTGTGGAAATGGAGCTGATTGCGTCTTTAAAAACTCTGGTGTTCGGCCTGCTTTAGATAGGTTGGGTTCACGCGTCTTATCTGATGGTGCAGGTGAGCTAGTTGTAACTAGAAAGAAAAGAAAGAAAAGGGGTCAGGCTAGTTATTTAGTATAAACAAAGTACTTTTTGTTAAAGCCTCGTATACCGGAGGCTTTTTTAAAAAGAAAAGGAAGAAAAGGGGTCAGGCTAGAATGGCACTTCCTTAAGCTCTAAGTACATGAAAAATATGGAAGTACTTTCATTGTAAATGACCTATTTCTGTTTTTTGGGATGGCCATATTTTTTAACAACACTTCTGGCCACGTCCCTTGGCTGCATCAATAAAGGATACGGTTTGTCAAAAGAACAAAAGGGGTCAGGCTAGTTATTTACTATTTAAAAGATGAAAGTAGAAATAGGACAGGCACTATATAGAAATATGCAAGGACATTGTAGCGTGCCACTTTCTGATCGTATAAATCCCCAAATTATCTATCATAGTATTTTTCAGTTTTTCGGCGTTTTTGCCACATTCCGATCATAATAAAAAATACTTTTACCGCATTAAAATCTGACGTTTTACCCATCCATATTATACCCGTACGATAACCTCGGCTGACCACGATACTCTCGTAGGTTGCCCTTTATGATGTCATGGGTTAACTTGTAACAGGGAGCACATAGCCCCCTGTTACGATAGATGTCGCAAACAACGTTTCTCTAAGAGTTGATGCTATTTTCACTGTCCGAAAAGGATAAGGTGGGTATCCTGGCTCTCTCCCTTACGCCACTTGCTGTTTGATTAATTCTTCATGAGAGCGCCAATGGGGTTGTACCAACACATTGTTGACATAACTGATTGTCACGATTTTTTTGGTTTCTCTACAAGCTTCGATAAGACTGCCATAACACAGATTGCGGCAGAGCCGTAAGTTTCCCTGTGCTGAACGTACGATCAGCTCGATAGCGGCGCTATCAAAGGTATTAATGCCCATCCTAACCGCTTCCAACTCTTTGATGATATAACGTTCCAGGTCATCGTCATTGAGCGGGGATATATTTTCAGAATAAGTAATACGACTCTTGATATCCTGGTTTACATTCATAGACAGGTAATACAATAAATCCCGCTGTCCAAACAGTATCAGGTTATGTTTTTTCGGAAAACGTTCAAACAATAACCTTAGCTTTCGCAACACTAGCATGTCCAATAAATGCGCTTCATCAATCAGGATATAAAGCGTTTTTCGATCCCGGATATGATTAAATGCGCTGATGATTAATTCCTTTTCCAAGTCTTTAACAGCGACCTCAATTTTAAACGACTCCGCCAGTTGTTTGAGAATATTGAGGTAAGTATGCAAAGTGCGTGAGCAGGATACAACCGTGATGTTGCGTTCTTTTTGCAGATTTTCAATATGCTCAAACAGTACGCTTTTACCGACACCAGGTTTGCCGATAACGACAGAGAAACCCCCTTGCTGGGAGTGA
This sequence comes from Gammaproteobacteria bacterium, assembly GCA_965277715.1. Taxonomy (GTDB): domain Bacteria; phylum Pseudomonadota; class Gammaproteobacteria; order JBCCGL01; family JBCCGL01; genus JBCCGL01. The sequence goes on along the minus strand of OZ255836.1, from coordinate 1,776,726 downwards.
ATCTTGATGATATCAAGGATCTTCTTCTGTTGGGGCAATAGTGTCAAGTCACGTCGATTAAAGGGTTCTTTGGTGAGTCCGAAGATGGATTTAATCATGGGTTAGCGCCTTTTTTCTGAGGTTAGCGTTATAGTGGAGATCCAGTACTGTGGGGTCCCCCATACGTGTGTCAGCAAAATAGACCACAAAACGATCTCGCTTAGTCCGGTCATAACGCACCTGGATAGTTTTTTTCCGCAAATCCACCGGGCATTCGTATTTTTGTGAGTTGATAGAAAAGACATTGGTTTTACTGACTTTGCGATTTTCTTGGATAAAGAAAACCTCTTCGGTGTACTCATCGTCAGTGAGGAAATGGATACGGCTATGGTCGAGGTTAAACCGGTCAATCGGTATCATTCCAATGCCGGTATGGTGCTTGGTGTTATAGTCATTTTCTACCCATTCACCGGTCAGCGCGTTGAGTTTATCCAATGACTCAAAGGTTACATGTTGGACTAAAAACCGATCACGGAATCCCCGAAAGAACCGTTCGATTTTACCTTTTGCTGCACCGTCCCTAATGGGTGCATGGGACAGATGAATATTCAGGCGCACACAGGCTTGTAGTATTTCTTTAGAGGTGTAGTTGGCCCCGTTATCAAAGTAGAGTCTTTCGGGTTTACCGCGTTTAAACAGAGCGGTTCGAAAGGCCTCCACCATGTTGTCGGTATTATCCCGATAAAAGAATTCGCCGTGGGTAATGACCCGGCTGGCATCGTCAATAAAGGCGATCAGAAAGGTCTTTTTCCATTTGCCATCGGGTTGTTTGATTGAAGGCCCATACAGGGTATCGGCCTGCCAGAGTTCATTGGCAAACTGCATAGAAAAGGATCGTCGAAGTTTTTGTATTTGTTCACCATTAAGCAGATCATTTTCTCTAAGCATACAATAGAAAGAGGTTTGTGAGAGTTGGCTACGCTGAAAGTAATTGCGCTGAAGTCACTGGCGATAAATGGCCTGTTTTGGAACGATGCCTATTTTATTGTGACTTAACGTTGGAAGGATGTCATTAATGGCCTCAGCCAATTCGTTGAGCTGGATTTTCCGGTAACTGTTTTTATCCGCGCGGGTTTTGCTATCAAGTGCGGTGACACCGTGTTTTTTATACCGGTACAACCAGGTGCTGATGGTTCGCCAGGTAAAGGTGTACTGGCACCCGGTTTGTTCGTCGTGGAAGGTACGGTTGGCGACCTGTTTGATGCGTTTGCGGATCGACTGGCCGGGCGCATAATCGATAGCGCTTAAGACACGCAGCCTGAGTTCGAGGGGAGGATGTTGAGTGGATTTCATGTTAGACCTGATTAAACGATGGATGAGGTTGGGGATGGTAGAGAGCGCCATGGTGTTAAACGAGTGACGGATTCTGTTGCAAGAATAGAGGAGGCGATAAAGCCTCATGGTTTTGCGCGGCGGTGGATGATAATGTGGTAATGCCTATTTGTGATGGTGGTTCATATTTGGGGTGTATTGGGTAAATCAGCGGGTATCCTGATGATGGTAAACGTTAAATAAACGCCGTTTGTCGGCGGTGCTGGTAGTGGGTGCAGGGGTTGGTGGGTAGAGTTGAAAACAGGGTTTGCAGGGTAGGCAATATTACTCTCAAACGTCGTGTTCGCGTCTTGAAACGTTCGGCAAGGGAGGGTGCGTGTAAGGTGAGTCCTTGTCTGAAGTTCATCAATTTAAGGCTTAGCTTATGTAACCAACGATACGCATTGCGAGGGTCTTTAGTACCGGTAGCGGCTTCATAGGCCTGTTGAATACTACACAATGCGATCAACGATAAAAGAAAGGTAAAAAGGTGCTGAGTGGAGTAGCGAAGGGAGGGAATGGTCTCGGCCAGATACAGTCTACGAGTTGTGCCGCAGCCCGTTTTTGCGTGTCGATTCGTGCAGAAAATGCGTTTGCCGACAACAACTTTCTGGGTGCTGGAGATCTGTTTGTAGACAAAGCCGTGGGAGACAAACGAGTTGCATTTAAACCAGTTAGGGCATAGTAGCTCATCCTGATGGAGGTCAAGTTCCAGGGTGTAGCGATGCAGGGTGTCAACGTTATCAAAATAGGTGCGCATAGTGGCGATTGTAAAGTGCTAAAGGGCTTTTACGCCGCTGATCAATTAAGTTAATGGCGTTGAACACCCCAGGGCATAATATTTTCAGTAGAAATTTGTGTTGCCACATTACCGTTATAACGCAGTGATGTTACTACGATCAGAATGTGGTTGAAAAACGGCGGTTTGTACAACAGCAGTTTGGTAAATCACAGCAATAGGTGAATCTTCCCCACAAAGTAGCTGTATACTGCTGTCAGCAACTTGTCTTTAATACTTGATGTTTCTCTGTCGAAACCGGGGGTTCGATTACCCCCGGTGATTATCCGATTGTGAATTTTTTTAAAACTTTGAACTGAATTCTGTTTATTGGCTTTGGTAGGAAAGATTAATACTAATCATCTCGATAATATTACCTGAATACAGGCCGCATGTAGAACTTAGATGCCTAAGACCGATGGTTTTTCCCGAGATATATGCCGCTAAAAGAGTGGAGTATTTACCCTCAAACATTGGGTCATTTTTATATAGTGTCCATCTGGCCCCTCCTGAACATTGGCTATTGTCATCGGTACCATCAAGGTAGACAGAAACGTAGCCGCTTTCTCCAATTGAAAGTGATGTTATTTTTCCGGTTTCGGAAGAAATGGCCCAAGCCGTATTGGATGATAAAAGTAATGTAGCTAATATAAGCATCCTATTAAACATTGTATTAAATCTCCTCTAAAATAAATTTTGTTAAACTGCAAGTGTAATTATGCATAGTTTTACATTTTGCACAACCAAAAAGTTCCTTTTTGCAGGTTGGCGAAAAAAATACTTATAAGCGTAACTACCTAACTGTTATAGAGTAAACGGCATTAGGTTTATTTTCAATTGAGTGTGGAGTTAGCTTGCATAACAGTAGAAACCAGGTTTGGGTTGTGGCTTTAATAAAATCGACTTCACTGCAATCAATTGGCTTTATACCGGCTGTCGCCATAGCGTTTATTAGCGGTGTTTGTGCAGCTTTGGCATTCCAATACAACGCCTATTTCTGGTTGTGGCTGCTTGGCCATGTGCTTCTTTACCGGTTACTACAGATTAGTCGTTATCGACACGCGCTGATGTTGGCTGGTATCTTTGGTATTGGTTACTTTTTGTGTGGCTTGTATTGGTTATTTGATATTGCCTCGCACTTTGAAGGCCATGGAAAATGGACTACCGGGGCACTTATATTGAGCATTATTCTGCTTCAGGCTATGTATTATGTGCTTATAGCCAGTATTGTCACCCGTTTTACGTTTGTACAGCGGAAAAGTGCGTGGTGGTGGTTGGGCATATTGCCTGCTAGTGGATGCCTTAGCGAGTGGATACGCAGTTGGCTTTGGACAGGGTTTCCCTGGCAACAGGCGGGTTACCTGCTCGTAGACCGGGGGTTTAATTCGTTGTTGCCACTTACAGGCATCCTGGGGTTGAGTTTACTGTTGTATTTTGGTGTTGGTCTGTTGTGTCTGGTGCTGACTAGGCTGCGCTGGAATACGTTGGTGATGGCGTGCTGCGGTTTGGCGTGTTTGGCTTTTATCGTTTTCAGTTTACGCCAGGTTCAGTGGACGCAGCCGCTCAACGTCAAGCCCCTTAACGTTCAAGTTATACAAGGTGATTTTGATTTGGGTGAAAAGGACAGTCGGGCAGATGTTGTGCGCCGTATAAAGCATTACGCTGCACTGGCCGGGCAGGCCCCTTTACCGGATATCAGTTTATGGCCGGAATCTACTGCCAGCACTGATTATCGGCAGCTTGCTGACGCATTTACCGATAGTTTTTCGCGGCTCGCGAAAATGGGCACTACAGTATTGTTTGGCGGCTATTTACAGGATGGCGAGCGCAAGTACAATGCGATTATCGACGCGAGTACCGGTGAAGCCAGTTATAGAAAACAACACTTAATACCTTTTGGTGAATATTCCCCCACGTGGTTTTCGTGGGTGTCTACGCTGTTGCCTAACGCCTATATGAGTCGTTTGGTGCCAGGGACGGGTCAAACGGGTTCTGTCGATTACCAGGAGCTTAGGCTTGCGGCGTCAATTTGTTTTGAGGTGCTGTTCGGCGATGAATTACGCGACCGCCTGCATGGCTCCCACCTGCATGTTCACACCAGTGATGTTGGTTGGTTTAGCGGAGGCTGGGTCGCCTCGTATTTGTTGCTGAATGCACGGGTAAGGGCTATAGAAAGCCAAAAACCGGCGCTTTACTCAAGTAACAAGGGCCTTTCTGCCGTGATTGCCCACAATGGTGTGTTGATTAACCGTGGGCCAACTGTTGGCCAATACAGTGTGTACGGTGAGGTAAAACCACGTTTTGGTGGTACGTTTTATACTCGCTGGGGTTCGTGGCCGATAGTAATGCTGTGTGCGTCTATGCTGTTATGTGGGGTATTTTTTTCGCGAATCGACCTGGTTGCCGATGCACAGTAAGAATTTCAACAAACAGGAATATTACATTGGATAGAGATAGGTTCATTTGGATTGATGTAGTGAGAGCATTGGCGATTTTATTTATGATCCAGGGACATTTTGTCTATTACTGGTCAGATTGGTATGCCTTGCGCGAGTTGGGCACGGTTACTGATGGGCTACTGTTCTATTGGATCGATATGGAAAGCTACTCTGCGCCTGCGTTCGCTTTCCTGGTAGGGGTAAGTGTTTGGCTCTGGCGTCTTGGTAATCAATCTCAGTACTCATCGGCGCATATGACCGGACAGCTGATGGTGCGTGGTATAGGGTTGTTTGTCATCGGCTTGGTTATGTCTATGTTGTCAAATGGAGGTTTAATGGTTGGCAGCATATTAAATTTGTTGGGGCTCGGGGTGATCGTGGTGGCGGCTTTTCGCGCAACGATGCTTTTTGTTCCGTTGGTTTTTTTGGCGTTGCTTCTACTCAGCGCCCCTTATCTTCAGGCGTGGTCTGGATATCAGGTACTGAGTTATGATCAGATATTTTGGCCCTCCCAGTATCAGACTTTCGAGGGGGTTGCTCTGTTCACCGAGGTTTTGAAGAACTATTTCTTGCGTGGCTACCAACCTTTTATCCCCTGGTTGGTGTTTCCGGTTGCGGGCTATATGTTTGCCCGCTGGGTCTTTGCTGGTGGAACGCTCCAGAGTGGACGGATAGCTGCTACAGTACTGCTGGGTTCGCTGTTGTTACTGGGTAGCGCGGCGATAGTGCAGTTGGAGTGGGGAAGTGTTTATGTGTTTAGCTATAACTATTTTCCCGCGACAACAGCGTTTATGATTGGGGCGCTTGGTGTCGTTATTTTCTCCCTTGCGATAAGTTATACCCTCGTCGGTGGCAACGGGCTGAGCAACCACCCCAGACTGCGTAGCTTTCTACAGGTTTATAGCAAGTTCTCACTTTCAGCTTATATTATCCATAATATTTTTGCGTTGTTTATCCTCCGGCTTTACGGTTATTTGTATCTTGACAATGCGGGGCGCCTGGTAGGGGATGGTGTTGTCAGTTACACGGTGGCGCTGCTTATGGCCTGGGGTTTTATCGCTGTTTTCTACGTTGTTCTGTGCCAATGGGATCGGTTAAACGGTGGTAAATACAGTTTCGAGTGGTGTGTACGGCGTGTCAGTCGATGGGTAATGTGGTCTCGCTAAATACCAGGCTGCAATGCTCTGGGTAGGAATGGAGGGTGACGATGGTATTGTCGTTGACGCGTATTGCGGTAAACGCAGCGTTTTTTAGAAAGCAGTGTTTAATATCCCAGTCCTCTGACAGTTTTTCCTGTTCTAGTGAGGGAAATTGGTCGTTGGGAAAGGCCTCCTGCCAAAGCCTTGTGCGGAACACGCCAATAGGCGTATCTTTTTTATAGCAATGACTATCGCCCCGCAGTTGTTCAGGCAAGTTGGTTTCGCAGGATAGCCGCTCGGTGTAACAGTCCTCAAGAATAAGATGGTGCGAAGAGCCAATCACATAGAGTTCTATCACACCCAGCGCGTGGTATTTTTTTGCCTGGGCAAAAACTTCGTTGGGGTTGGGTGGAACGCGATCGCCGTACTGCTGGAAGTACAAAGTGTTAAGTGGCATAAAAGCTCCCTGATATATAAATATTTTGCAGCAGCTGGGCAATAGTGATGTGATGCCAGAGTGCTACGAAAAACACGCCAATAGTAACTAACGTCCCGACGATAGCCAGGCGGTTTCGCATAAACGCCAGACCTACCCAGAGGCAGGCGAACAGATTGAGTGAAGCGATAAACAGCACGCTAAACACTAATCCAAGGTGTGGATAAAAAAGCAGTGGAAACAGGACACCTCCCGCCAGACCACCAAAATAATCGAGTCCCAGCACGTGTGTGAATTCGCGTTTGTAGAGCGCGTTGATCAGTGGAATTTCAAGCCCCGACAGACAACCGATTGCAATGACCAGCAGGTAGGCGTATACAATTATCAGTTTGGGGTATTGATATTGCCAGGGTGACAGCAACAGCAGGCTTGCAAACCCGAGGCAACCCAAAAGGCTTAGCAGCAATTGTGTGGTGAAGAAGTGCCGGGCGGGGTGTTTGGCGAATTTTTCGAAGCACAGTGCACCAAGCCCGAGACCCATCAGGTAAAACCCGATAGTCAACGAATATTGCAGGATCAAACCACCGAACAAGGCCGTCAAGGTCTGCGCCAGTATCAGTTCGTACATAATGCTGCAAAAGGCGATGACTGCGGTGGTAGTCATTATCGCAAAACCGGATTGTAAGCCAGTGGATAAGGCTCTCATCGGAATGTGCCGGGGATCAGTTTGTAGTTTGGTTTGAATATAGAGTTTACCTGTTGGTCGCTATTTTCTAGTGCCTGCCAGCTAAGGCTTTGGCGATGGTTTTCGATCCAGGTATGTTGATAATCGGACATATCCCATTGGCTATAAGGCAATGGTGTAGTGTTGCCTGCGTGGGCCAGCAAAAAGTACTCAACACACTGTTGGTCATCGACTGAGTTTTGTTTTAGTACTTGGTTAGCACGGGAACAGGTGTACAAGACTTTATCGAAACCTGAAGCGCTGAGAGTACTCGACAGTATCTTCTTATGCCTTGGGGTGTTGTAGTGCCATGTCGCCATCACACCCTTCGAGCGCAGGGATTTGTTGATAAATGTGAAAAACTCCTTTGAATATAAATGGATCAGTTTATCCCCATCCTTTAAGCCAGGTAGATCAAGTATCACAATATCGTATTTTTTCGCCTGTTTGCTAAAGCTGTTCTCTCTGATAAATGCATAGGCATCAGCAATGTGAACGCTGACCCTATCATCGTCCAGTGCGTTGAGGTGGATGAGCACGTAGTGTGGGTGTGTTTTCATAAACGCGATAAATTCACTGTCGATATCGATTAGGTCGATATGATTCACCCTGCCTGAATTGAGCAGATGTCTGGCGAGAATACCGTCGCCACCACCGAGGATAGCGATATCCAATTGGGGTTTGTGTTGAAACAAAAGTGGTGTTAGCGATAGTGTTTCGTGATAAGAGTCAATCCACCAATCCTGCAATTGTATATTTTTATCGAGATAGAGCGACTTGCCAGTAGCAACACCTGGGTGCGTATCTTCCAATAACATAATTTTTTGATAGCGGGTTCTAGTGATATTTAATACATTGATTTTTTCGGCGATTTCCGGCCAGTTTTCGCGCTTTCCACCCCAATTTAAGGCGTGCCGCTTGATTTCGTACCGAACCAGTAGACTGTCACCGACTGTCTTGTGGTATGGCATCGCGATCAGGAAGGTGATTGCGCAGACGACGGTACCAATTTTGGTTTTGATGCCAATTCCAGTAGAACGAGTGAGTAGGTATATGGCCGCCAATATGTTTAACAGCGCAGTGTAAAAGCCAATTTCGAAAAGCGTGAAGTTGGGGTAAAGCGCCAGTGGAAAACAGAGCGTACCGATTAGTGTGCCGATAAAGTCCAGACATAAAATTCTGGAAAAGCGTTTGCCCGCTTCCATGTTGACCAGATAGGGAATTTCCATGCCAGAGAGGAATCCCACGACAACAATCATAACGTGGCACAGTAGCAGGCTACCAAGAGGGTATTCAAATGAGGCGTAAGCGAAAAGAAACAGGAGAAAAACCACACACAAACCGGTAAGGCTTAGCACAATTTCCAGGCCGATCAAGCTCGGTATCAATGTTCGGCTAAGCAGCGGATGGGCTATAGCGCCGACACCCATGGCAAATAGATAAATACCTATTGTCATGGCGTAACGCAAAACAGAGTTGCCAAATATCTCCGTGAGGGTTTGTGCCAGAAGTAGCTCGTAAATAATGCTGCAAAATGCCAGAACCGCAGTAACGGCATATACACTATATTTTGTTGCAATTATCGGTTTATTGTTGCAAGGCATTGGCTTCCAGACTCGGCACGCTAACGGTGACCGGTAGTTCCATAAGTAGTGGTAGGAGAGGGGGATAAACCGCTTATACGAGAATATATCAGAAGCGGCTTGTGTATCCAATAAGAGGTGAGTGCTACTCGCTTTCCACGATTCATTCGCATGCTGAAAGTGATCTAATATCGCTCCTTATAGCGTCATTCCCAGCACGATTAAGTGTGCACGCACAGCAGGTCGCATTACTTGCGATAACAAGCGCAGTACTGCATTTTTTATGTGTTACACGTTGTATTATCGCGCTATCTCGCCTTATCGGGCGCAGTAATAAAACTAAATAGAGGAAAACAATAATGAAAGTCGGTTTTATTGGTTTGGGTAATGTGGGTGGCAAGCTGGCCGGTAGTCTGTTGCGCAATGGTATCGACCTGACTGTGCGCGATTTGGACACATCGGTTGCCCAGCCGTTTCTCGATAAGGGTGCCCACTGGGGCGCGTCGCCAAAGGCGATGGCCGAGCAGGTGGATGTGGTGATTACCTGTTTACCATCACCGGCTGCCAGCGCAGCGGTGATGGAGGCAGAAGATGGCATTCTGGCAGGCTTGTCTGCGGGGAAAATCTGGGCTGAAATGAGTACCACCGATCAGGAGGAAGTGCTCAGGCTCGGTGAGAAGGTTAAGTCGGCGGGTGCCGAACCCGTTGATTGCCCCGTCTCTGGGGGGTGCCACCGCGCTGCCACGGGCAATATTTCTATTTTTGCCGGTTGTGAGCGGGCCGTGTTTGATCGTATGCTGCCATTGCTGACCACGATGGGTCGGCGTATTTTGCATACCGGTGAGCTAGGCTCTGCCTCTGTTTTAAAGGTGGTGACCAATTACCTTGCCACGGCTAATCTTGTGACGTGCTGCGAGGCATTGGTTACCGCGAAAAAAGCAGGTATGGACTTGGCGACTACGTATGAGGCTATGCGTATTTCATCGGGCACTTCGTTTGTGCATGAAACCGAAAGCCAGGTCATTTTAAATGGCAGCCGTGATATCAGCTTTACAATGGATTTGGTGGTGAAGGATATCAGTTTGTTCCAGCAGGTTGCCGATCGTCACAATGTTCCACTGGAAGTCTCACCACTGTTGCGCGATATTTTTCTCGATGGTGAGCAACGTTATGGGTCACGCGAGTTGTCCCCCAACATTATCAAGCGGCTTGAAGAAGCGTGTAATGTCGATATTCTCGCGCCGGGGTTTCCGCCGGAAATGTGTGACGATGAACCGGAAGAGGCGGGTTATGAGGTGATCGTTAAGCGGGGGTAATGATCCTGTGTTTGTTTTTTTATATTCAAAATAAGCATACTCAAATTAAAAAATATTCTTTTCGTGTATTAGAGAGGGGCGCTAAAGTAGCGCCACTCATTAATACCGGTGAAGTATATGTATGCCTACAGTGCTGTCGATCAGAAAATTGTCGATCAACGGGTCGAGCAGTTTCGCGATCAAACCACGCGCTATCTTAATGGTCAATTAGACGAAGAAATATTCAAGCAATTGCGTCTACGCAATGGTTTGTATATTCAACGCCACGCACCGATGTTGCGTATCGCTGTGCCTTATGGGGTGATGTCATCGGCACAGTTGCGCACCATCGCCCACGTTACCCGCACTTACGACAGGGGCTTTGCGCATGTTACCACCCGCCAGAATATTCAGTTGAACTGGCCCGCGTTGGAAAATGTGCCGGATATTTTAGCTGAATTGGCCAAGGTGCAAATGCACGCCATGCAAACCAGTGGCAACTGCATTCGCAATATCACCTGTGACCCATTGGCCGGGGTCGCCCCCGATGAAATTGAAGACCCACGTATTTGGTGTGAATTGATTCGCCAGTGGTCGACTCTGCACCCGGAGTTTTCATTTTTACCGCGCAAGTTCAAATTTGCCCTGACGGGTTCCGAGCTCGACCGCGCCGCTACGCAGATTCACGATATTGGTATACAAGTGCTGCGCAATGAGGCGGGCGAGGTTGGTTTTTGTATCACTGTGGGTGGCGGGCTTGGCCGTACACCGGTTATTGGCAAGCCGCTCCGGGCGTTTTTGCCGCGTCAGGATTTGCTCAGTTATCTTGAGGCGATATTGCGTGTTTATAACCTGCACGGTCGTCGCGATAATATGTATAAAGCGCGGATCAAGATTTTGGTCAATGCGCTGGGCATCGATGCCTTTCGTGAACAGGTCGATAATGAATGGCAGTACCTACGCGATTCTGGTCTACAGCTTAGCGATGCAGAAATTGACCGGGTGAGCCAGGCTTTTCAAACACACCACTACAGTACAACACCCACGGGTGATCAGGCTTCATGGGAAAAGCGCAATAGCAACCCTTTGTTTAACACCTGGTATCGGCAAAACACACAGGCGCATAAGGTAGCGGGTTATCGCATTGTCTATGTTTCACTCAAAGGGCATGGCCAAGTGCATAATCAGGCACCCGGCGATATCAGTGATACACAAATGGATGTGCTGGCTGATCTTGCCGATTGTTACAGTTTTGGTGAGTTGCGTACCACCCATTCGCAAAATCTGGTGCTTGCAGAAGTCGAGGAGTCGGCACTCTTTGATGTATGGCGGGCGCTGTCGAAGCATCGGCTGGCCAATCCCAATATTAATACGGTGACCGATATTATCTGCTGCCCAGGGCTGGACTTTTGTAGCCTAGCTAACGCCACATCGATTGATGTATCCAGGGATATCATGGATCGTTTTGAACAACTTGATGAATTGTATGAACTCGGCGATATTCACATCAAAATATCCGGTTGTATGAATGCGTGTGGTCACCATCATGTTGGCCATATCGGTTTGTTGGGGGTCGATAAGAAAGGTGAGCAGTGGTACCAGATTACCCTGGGTGGTTCGGCAGAAAATGATGCGGCTATTGGCAGGCGATTGGGACCGGCCATTCCCAAGCAGGCAGTGGGGGGTGCGGTTGAAAAAATTATCGAGACCTATGTAGCGCAGCGTGATCCCGGTGAGTCTTTTTTGCAAACGCTTGCACGCGTAGGGCAAACCCCCTTTAAGGAGCGTGTCTATGTCCGTACTCATTGATACGCATGGGGTTGTTGTCGATGAATGGGTATGGCTGGATGATGCGCAAGCGTTGGTAGCGGCGCCCCGTTTGCTGGTATCTATAGGGCGTTGGCGTGAACAGCGTGCGCATTTACGCGTACAGAGAGGACAATTCGGCGTTGTGCTGGACCCGAATACCGATGTGGTTGATTTACAGGCTGATCTTGATGTACTCGGCCTGATCGCGATTCAGTTTGGGGTATTTAGTGATGGGCGTGGTTTTAGTCAGGCGCGGCTACTGCGTGAGCGCTATGGATATAGCAGAGAAATACGCGCTGTCGGTGATGTGCAGCGCGACCAGTTGGCGTTTATGGCGCGCTGCGGTATTACCCAGTTTGCGTTGGAGAGTGAGCGTGATATTACCGCTGCACTGGCGGCTTTTTCTGAAATATCGGTTGATTATCAGGAGCACTTTTCCCGTAAAGTGGGGATGGCTTAATCCCCTTATCCTTGAACCTAAATTCCGCAGTTGAATCTACTGCGAGCACCTAATGCACAGAATCTAAAGCGCTTTAACCAGCATTTCAGCTTCACCTGTAGAATCACGACAGGATTGCTGAAATGCGGGTAAAAACACTTCATCTTCAGCACCTTAGATGCCCTCGCTACGATTCAACTGCGGAATTTAGGTTGAAAGAACCTGAACCAATGGCCCTAATAAACCTGCAACTCAACATCGGCAAATAACTTTTCCACCTCCTCACGCGATTTGGTGTGGGCCGCTGCATCGACTGCCTGCAGGGTCAAATGCGGTGCAAACAATTCCATAAACTCGTAGACATAGCCGCGTAAAAATGTACCGCGCTTGAAGCCAATTTTTGTTGAACTGGCGGGGAACAAATGCCCTGCATCCAGCGCGACCAGATCGGCATCGGCCGATTCATCGTAGGCCATGCGCGCCACAATTCCAATACCCAATTCCAGCCGCACATAGGTCTTGATGATGTCTGAATCGACGGCAGTGAGTACGATATTGGGTTCTAACCCGGCGTTGGTAAATGTACGATCAAGTTGTGAACGGCCCGTAAAACCAAATACATAAGTGACAATCGGGTGCTCAGCGATCTGTGCCAGTGAGGTTAGTTTTTGTGCCACCAGAGGGTGGTCTTTGGCAACCAGCACACAACGGTTCCAGTAATAGCATGGCAGCATAACCAAATCGTCGCGCTCGCCAATCGCCTCGGTGGCGATAGCGAAGTCTACCTCGCCGGAGGCGGCCATCGCGGCAATTTCCTCGGGTCGGCCCTGTTGAATCTGTAGGTTTACCTGTGGGTAGCGTTGGCGGAATTCGCGAATCACGGGGGGCAGCATATAGCGTGCCTGGGTATGCGTGGTTGCCAGTTTTAAAGTACCGATCTGGTCGTTGCGGAATTCGTCAGCCAACCCTTTGATATTGGCGACCTCACGCATAATCGCTTTGGCGCGATTTATAATATGCCGACCTTCTGGGGTGATATGGGTGAGTTGTTTGCCATTGCGGTTAAACAACTTAATCCCCAGTTCGTCTTCTAGCTGGCGGATTTGTTTGCTGACACCGGGTTGTGAGGTGAACAGTTTTTCTGAGGCAACAGAAATACTGAGGTTGTTTTTTTCAATTGCTATCAGGTAGCGCAGTTGTTGAAGTTTCATAATAGCCGTTATAACAAATTAACATAAATATGTTAATCAATATTCCATAAATATGTGTAATGGTTGACTCAGTTTCCGCCCTTAAACAACCACTCTTCCTTATTAAGCCTTGTTAGATCAATTTATAGATGAATCGGGTTGTTACCCATTTTTAGGTGTGTCGCCGCTTCCTGATACGCTTGACGCGCTGCTTGAACACATGGCGGGGCCGAGTAGGCTCTGTGCAAAACAGGAGAGGGAAGAGGCTGTCTTTGTCGATAACACGGAGGGTCGGCGCGTTTCTGTCAAAGCGATTAACAATCGTTTTCTTTTACAGGAAAAATAAACCGGGGGTGTTAAACCTAAAGGCTGCTATTGACCCCTTTGTTTTTTTTTAGCGTAGCGCCTGGTCAAGCCGCTGCATCAATGCTTCGTTTGCACTGTATATACGTAAGGCATCGCCGATGAGTGTTTTTAGCTTTTTATCGGAGGAGGTGAGTAGTTGAAACAACCATTCGATCGCTTCGCTACTGCGGTGCAGGGATGCGGCTTTAACGATTGTCCGCCGCACTGGGTTTAGATAGTACTGTTCTTCCCAGCACTGTTTAAATACAGGGATAACATCGGGCAGCCGCGATGTACCCAGGCTCAATGCGGCTTGTTCGCAAATTTCTTCATTTTTATCACGCAGAAAGCGGGCAACAAAAGGCAGTGATTCATCCGGTTCGATTTCCAGCAGGTTTTCAAAACATAGACCCATGACTTCTGGTTCCGGGTCACCGCTATGCACTTTTAGCCTTAACAGTGCCTCTGCCTGGGCTGGGTTGCCGCTGGCTATGGCGTTGACGCCACCGAGCCGGGCGGGAAGCTCTGGGTCGTGTAGTAAGGGTGTTATTTCTACCAGTGCACGCGGCCAACCGCTGGCGACCAACGCAACGGCACATAGTGATCTTATTTCCGCCGCTGAATCGACACTGCCACCCCAGACGGGTTCCATTTGCCGGTAGTGAATATGCTCCAGTAAAAAAGGAATATCTTCGCAGTCTAAATCGACCAGGGCGCGGCATATTGGTACTTTACCCATGCAGCTTGGGTCAACTTTACTGCCATCGCCGCGCAGGCGTCTAAAGGCATCGCAGAGGGCGGGGGTTAGGTCGTATAACAGTTGTTCGCGGGCGATATCTGCCGCTTTGCCAATGATGCGGTAGTTGCGGTCGGCTAGATAGTGCTTGAGTTTAGTGTAATCCTTGAGGTTTGCCAGTGTATTGAGTTTTTGGTCGATTGAATGTGCCATTAGGGGGAATTTAGCATAACGTTACCTCTTGTGCTGGCCGACCAACAATGCGTTGATAAATCACTGGATCTGTCGCTCCTTCCGTGCCAATAACCAATACGCGACTATTGCTATTTAGCCCAAGACTTTCGGCCAGTGCGGCGTTATCTCTGGTTGCAATCAACGCGGCCAACCCCGCCACTGCCGATTCACCTGCCACGACTGGGCTGGCACCTTCGATGCCTGCTGCCAACATACACATGGTAGGGCCGACCAGATCATCACTGATGGTGAGGAAGTCATCCACCGATGGTGCGAGAATTTTCCAGCCGAGGTAGGACACTTCACCACAGGACAAGCCCGCCATAATGGTTTCTTCGGTGATATTGACAGCCGTCGGTTTATCGTTAACGGCACTTTGGTACAGGCAGTCGGCGAGCTCGGGTTCGACGATGATAAAGCGTGGTCTGTTTTGCCCGTATTTCTGCCATAGGTAGCCGCATACTGCGCTGGCCAGCCCGCCAACGCCTCCCTGCACAAATACGTGGGTAATGGGTGCCTGCCCATTTTGGCCACCGTGTTGCCCCCCTGGCATTGACTGCATTGCCTCATCCATAAAAACGGTATAACCGGCGGCGACGTGTTTGGGTAGTTCGGTATAGCCTTTGTAGGATGTATCAGAGACGATAAACCAGCCGTTTTTCTCCGCATCACTGGCCGCCTGGTGTACCGATTGATCATAGTTGCCATCGACACGCGTGACGGTGGCACCAAAGGCCTCCATAGCGGCCTTGCGCCCTTCGCTGACTTCGGCGTGGATGTAGATCACACAGCGGCAACCAAATAACTGCGCGCCCCATGCCACTGAACGCCCGTGGTTGCCGTCGGTGGCGGTGGCCACGGTGATCGCCTGTGCTTTATCGGCGAGGCTGCCATTGCGGATTTCCTCAAAGCTGATTTCGCGGCCAGTGGTTTTTGATAGCGTCTGTTGCAGCAGGCACAGCACCGCGTAGGCACCGCCGAGGGCTTTGAAACTACCCAGGCCAAAGCGTGTCGATTCGTCTTTGTAATACACCGCTGCAATCCCCAACTGAGTTGCCAACCCATCGAAGTGTCGTAACGGTGTAGGGGCATAAGCCGGCCACTGCTGAATTTCGTTCACCGCCTGGGTAATGGCTACCGGGCTCATAATCTCACTGAGCGCCGCAGGCCAGTTGCTGCGCACATCGGTTTTTGCATTGTGAAAATGTTTGATGGAGGCGTTGGTGAAAGCGGTATCGTACATATTGGTGAGGCTCTGGCGTGAAGGGCAGTGCGCTATATTATTGACTGGCGGCGAGTTGTGATTCAACCAGTGCGACCCAAAAGTCGGCGCCGATGGTAAGAATATCATCGTTAAAGTCATAGTGTGGATTGTGTAGGCTGCAACCACCCACACCTTCCTCGCCATTGCCGAGGAGCAGGTAGGCGCCGGGCCTGGCCTGCAGCATATAGCCAAAATCCTCGGAAGCCATGATCGGTCGGCTGTCACCGACGACATTGTCTGTACCGACCACGCCGCGTGCGACCTCGGCGGCTAACGCCGCTTCCGCTACTGTGTTAATGGTAGGTACAAAATTGCGCCGGTAATTGAAGGTGTAATGTGCGCCGTGTGCGGCGCATATACCACTGACGATGCGCGCCATTGTGTGTTCGATGTGGTCTTGTACATCGGTGGTGAGTGAGCGCGTATCGCCTTTTAAAATGACTTGGCCGGGTATGACATTCACTGTGCCGTTGGTGGTGAACTCGGTGAAGGAGACGACCGCGCTATCGATGGGGTCCAGTGTGCGCGATACCAGTGTTTGCATGGCGGTGATAATCTCCGCGCCGATGACGATTGAGTCTTTGCCTAAATGGGGCATTGCGGCGTGGCATCCGGTGCCATTGACGGTGATTTCAAAGTTATCCTCTGCCGCCATAATCGACCCGGCGCGCACGGCAAATTTGCCTACTGTGAGTGATGGAAAGTTGTGGATGGCGTATACCGCATCGACAGGAAAGCGCTCGAACAGACCGTCTGCAATCATTGCTTTGGCGCCATCGCCGTGCTCTTCGGCGGGCTGGAAGATAAACACTACGGTGCCATCAAATACGGCTGATTCGGCCAGGTATTGTGCTGCACCGAGCAGCATGGCGGTATGGCCGTCGTGGCCGCAGGCGTGCATTTTCCCCGGATTTTGGGAACAGTGTTCGAAGTTGTTTTGTTCGAGGATTTTTAGTGCATCCATATCGGCGCGTAGGCCAATAGCGCGTGTGCTGCTACCCTTTTTTAGTACGCCGACAACGCCTGTTTTACCAATGCCTGTGTGTACCTGAATACCGAAGGAGGTGAGTAGTTTTATGACTTTTTCGGCGGTGCGTTGTTCTTCAAAGGCCAGTTCTGGGTGGCGGTGAATGTCGTGCCGCCAGGCTTGTATTGTGGTGCGTTGTGCTTGGGTAGGGGAGGGGCGTTGGGTCATTAATGTTTATCCGCTGGTCGCTGTGGTGCATTTTCTAGGTTTAAGCGTTGATCGCTTAACTATGAGGGTTTTTTTGTAATAAATCGATATTAATTTTTGCTCACTCCTGTATCCATACAGTCGTCGGCAACTGCTCCTGCGTTGCTCTATCTTCTGTGTCCCTACAGTCGTCGGCAACTGCTCCTGATGTATTAATTAAAAATTGATAGGTCTAATGTGCATTTTTCACCCATCCATATAGCGTGATCGGTGTGGTCTTTCAGGTGGTCGCCGGTGGTGGCGTGGATGAAGACAATTAGTCCATTGCGGTTGAGTGCTAACCATGGGATGACTTCGCCAAATAATGTGGGTTTGAATAACAGTTGGCAGCTCCACATCGGGTGCGGGCCTACGGGTTTCTTCAGCATTTGGCCCACTGTTAGATCAAAGTGTTCTCCTGCGCGTTGGCAGAGTTGATCCGCTTGTTGATAAGTAGCGGCGTCGAAGTAAATATGTGCATGAAAGTTGTCGATTTGCGCGGTGGTTTCAGTCATATTTGGCGTATTCCTCTCATCATTGGTTGGTCGGCAGGTTTTGACGTAGCCAGTTTTCCTGTTCGCAAGTGTCTGGTATGCGCAGACCACGGTATTTGCCAATGTGAGCAAGGGCATTGTCGATATTCATGCCAAGGTAATGCAATACGCTACAGCCCAACATACCGGAGCGACCGATTCCGGCGCGGCAGTGAATGGCGATATGGCGACCTTGTACGATGTCGTCGGCGAGTGTGCAGGCCAATTGCATAAAAGCGTGCGGCTGATCTGGTAGGCACATGTCGGGGATTGGGAACGCAGTGAATTCACCACCAAGCGCTGTGAATAAGGCGGCTTCATTGGCAAGGCCAAGATCATGCGATTCAGTGTTCGTCAACAATGATACCAACCTATCAATGCCTTGTGTCCGCAATGCGTTTAATTCACTTTTTAACGTGTTATTGTCACTGCTATTGCCTGTGCGGGGGTGTGGCAACAGTGCCAATTTGCCCGGTTGGGTAACCGGGATAAAAAATATTCCCAGGCTCATTAAAAACCACCGCCAATGGCCAGGTATAATTGATCCTCTCCCAACACGTCATCAAAACCGTGTGCGTAACCAAGTCGAAGACGAAAGTCGTCGAAGTATAGGGCGTTGACGTCGAGGTGCAATTCAAATCCAGCGGATGAGAAGGTGCGTTGGGGGCTGCTGCCCTGCCAGGCCGCTGCATTTTCGATAAATACACGTGCAGAGAGCCGGTTTAATCCCACCGGCGGTGCCATCCAGCCACGCTCAATCAAGCTGATGGGGAAGCGCCACTCGGCGCTGAGCAGTTGCATGCGTCGGCCAATTAACCCGAACACGCTGCTATCGTAGCCGCGAAATTCGTACAGCCGTTGGTTCAATAAAGCCGCCCCGCCGTTATTGCCATTGAGCAGGCCGATAATAGACCCAGAGCCAATTCCCCCCAGCTCAAATGGCCGTGGGTTGTCGGTGCCGTGGCCGCGTACATAGCGTAAACCCAACACGTGATCTGACGTACCCAAGCGCACAAATTCGCGCCAGTCGAGCAGGTAGACATTGCCGCTGAAATCGCTGTTAAGCACTCCGCTGTTTTCTGCCGTCAGGCGTATTTCACGACCATCGGCGGGGCTGATAGCACGCAGTTGTTCGTCAGTATCTGAGTAGAGCAGGCCCACCCCGGCGATATTGTCACGCGTGTCTGCCCGCCGGGTGATGCCAATCGCTGTCTCTTGGTCAGATTCATGCGAGCTGCTCAGCCCTGTGAGGATATGCCAGGATCTGGCCAGGCCGCTGAAAGGGAAGCGCACATTCAGGTGTAGCTGGTCTTCGCGGCGAATCCGTACGGCCCTGTCGTTGTTATCCAGGGTGACATCATTAAAACGGATGGCGGCTATTTGCAGGCTCGCCCAGTTGAACGGTGTGTAGCGATAAGAGAAACCGCCTACGGGGTAGTTGTTGTCAATATCATAGGCCAGGGTCGCCACGTAGTTGTGTCGGTTGATCGCATCGCTGCCGTCGACAGTGGCACCGATTTCATTGGCGCCGTCGCTCAGTACCAAATGGGGAAACCAGGCCCGTGGCCGCAGTGATGACAGCGGTGCGTAGTCTTTGACTTCTCCGGTTTGTAATAGCGTTGTGTTGGGGGCGGGCATTAGCGGCGTTACAGGTGCAGCGTCGCGGGTGCTGATTGCCACCATCTGGTCGAGCTGGTAAATATCAAATCCCTGTGCGTGATTGCCGATGTAATACAGCGCGCCATCGTGGCCAATTAATGGCTGGAACGCGCCGGTGGGTACATTGCTCATCTGGCTGAATTGCTGTTGCGCAGGTGAATACTGCCAAATATTGTAAACCCCGCCGTATTCGGCGCTGAAATAGAGGTGCTTGCCGTCTGCGCTGTAGCGGGGCGAGGATTCGATCAACGGCGAGTCGGTGATCGCTATCCATTGGCGACTGGCGACAACAAACTCTTCGATATTCCAGCCGAGCTGTGGCCGCCAGATAGCGGCAACCAGGCGCTCGCCATCGGGTGACCAGTCGAAGCTGCCCAGGGTTTCACCGTGTTCAGCCTGCCATAAAGTTGCCTCACTGACGCCTTGTGCATTGAGCAAATGCAGTGCGCTATTGCCGTTTGTCACCTGGGCGGCGGCTATTTTCTCTCCCTCCGGGTGCCAGCGGGCAAATACATAGCGTGCGCAGTGGGTGAGGCGTTGCAAACCCTGGTCTTCGCGGTATTGAAATAAATCGTAGTAAATGGAGACGTTGTTGCACACCTCTGGTTGTGCAATCAACACCCCGCGCTGCTTATGTACATCAATCAGGGCGCCGTTATTCAAATCGGCCAGTTCACGCGTATCGCCGACGTGATTACGCCGCATCAGTGCCGTATGGCGCAGTTGGTCTTCGCGCACGTAATATAAATTACCTTCACTGTCTTGATTGATCGAGCCGGTGCGAAATCCGTGGTGGGTCAGTCGCTCACCCTCGGTCAAGGGGGATGCGTGGGTAATCGTATTTTGTTTGGCATAGGTTTGTTCCAGCCAAGCTGAGAATGCATACCACAACTGTGGCAGTGACTGGCCCACTGCACTGCGTGCAGTACTGTTCAGACGGGCCGGGATCAGGTTGTCGCTGTAGCCGTCTATCCACTTTTTTACGGCCTGCTCACCGTATTTTTCTTCAATGAACTGTAAGAAATGCGTGCCGTATAAATACGGTACGGCCCCGGCGGGCCAACTGCGTACAAGCTGGTTAACCTGCGCCACGGGCTTAATACCCTGGGCAATCTCGCTACGCATCAGCATATGAAAATAACTGCTCTGACCACGGCCTACCCCTATCTCGCGGCTGGTTTCGTGCTGTACCGCTAAGCCCTCAATAAACCAACGCGGTTGGATAAGGTTGGGGAAAAACAGGAAATAACGACCAAAGATGTTGCGGCCAGCAGCGGCTAACCCCGTGCCTTTATCGAGGTGCAGTATGTGTGTGTACTCGTGGGTGAATAACAGCGTCAGCCAGTCGTGGTAATCCTCAAGGCTGTCGATACCGTTGGGTGGGGTTAAAAACAGTACGCTACGATTGTAGGGGATGGGGCTGGCGAGACCATTGGCGACATCGCTTTCGTCGGATAGCACGATGTGGGTTGGTTCGCCGGGTTGCCAGCTTATCCAGTCACTTAGGTCGTCGTGTACCTGTTCGGCGATGTTTGCCAGGCGGCGTGCGATGGGTTCTTGGTTATGGGTAAAGTGAATATAAAAATGTGCGGTGTGCAGGGTCTTCCAGTTGAGCGAAGGGTCTACAGCCTGGCTCGGTGGTGCGGTACACAAGAGCGTGAGGGCAATCAAAAACCATTTTTTCATATAGGGAAGTCTCTGCATTTTGTAAGATTATGCCACTACTTGTGGGTGTAGTAGAAACCCAGGGCAACCATCGGGTTATTTTTGCGCGTGACAAATAGAGGCGACGTGTTAAAATTGCGCCCGATTTTTGATTGGGTGCTAACCTCAATCAACCCATTACTTAAAGCGGGAAACGTCCTGGACGCTTCCCGTTTTGTGCGTCTGCGGAGGGCACTTGCATACACCGGCGATCCTTGCATTGGAAGATGGCAGTATCTTCCACGGCTATTCCATCGGGGCACAGGGGCAGTCTGTTGCCGAGGTCGTTTTTAATACAGCGATGACCGGCTATCAGGAAATTCTCACCGACCCCTCTTACGCCAGGCAAATTGTCACCCTCACCTATCCGCATATTGGTAACACCGGCACCAACAGCGAAGACGAAGAATCCATACGGACGTTCTGTGCCGGATTAGTGATTCGTGATCTACCACTTTTGGCGAGCAACTTTCGCAACCAACAACCACTCGATCATTATCTGCGTGACAACCATGTTGTCGCTATCGCAGGTATCGATACCCGCAAGCTCACCCGTATATTGCGCGAGAAGGGGGCACAAAGTGGTTGTATTGTCGCATCGGATACCCCGGATGTGGAGCAGGCAATACAGGCAGCCTGCGGTTTTGCCGGTTTGCAGGGGATGGATTTGGCCAGGGAAGTCAGCACACCTGCTGCGTATAACTGGCAACAGGGTTGTTGGTCGTTAACACACGGTTTGCCAGCGGATAGCACGCCGGAGCAAATCCGCTTTCACGTGGTGGCCTACGACTTTGGGGTTAAGCGGAATATTCTCCGAATGCTGGTCGAGCGTGGTTGCCGGGTGACTGTCGTGCCTGCGCAAATGAGCGCTGCCGATGTGCTGGCGATGAATCCCGATGGCGTGTTTCTCTCCAATGGCCCCGGTGACCCGGAGCCGTGCGACTACGCAATTGCCGCGATTCGGGAAATACTCGCAGCGGGCGTGCCCACTTTTGGCATCTGCCTCGGTTTGCAATTGCTCGGCCTGGCCTGTGGTGCAAAAACCCTGAAGATGAAATTCGGCCATCACGGCGCCAATCACCCGGTGCAAAACCTGGCGGATGGCACAGTGATGATCAGTAGCCAAAACCACGGTTTTGCTCTCGACGAATCGACCCTGCCGGATACGCTCAAGGCCACACACCGCTCGCTATTCGACGGGTCTTTGCAGGGCGTCGAGTGTACCGATTACCCGGCGTTCGGTTTTCAGGGACACCCTGAAGCCAGCCCTGGACCACACGATATGGCGCCGCTGTTCGGCCACTTTATCCACCTTATGGAGGCGCACGCCTGATGCCAAAGCGCACAGATATCCGGTCGGTTTTGATTATCGGCGCGGGACCAATCGTGATCGGCCAGGCGTGTGAATTTGATTATTCCGGGGCGCAGGCCTGCAAGGCTCTCAAGCAGGAGGGGTACCGGGTTATTTTGATCAACTCGAATCCGGCGACGATAATGACCGACCCGGACACAGCGGATTCGATTTATATTGAACCCATCGACTGGCGGGTGGTAGAGCGCATTATCGACATTGAAAAACCCGATGCTCTATTGCCGACGATGGGCGGGCAAACGGCACTCAATTGTGCGCTCGATCTTGAGCGTGAAGGCGTGCTCAGCAAATACAATGTGCAGATGATCGGTGCCTCGCGAGATGCCATCGATATGGCTGAAGACCGCGATTTGTTTCGCAAAGCGATGTCGGATATTGGCTTGGCGACACCGCGTGCCTTTATCGCCCACAGCATGGAAGAGGCGCTGCAAGGGCAGGCATCAATTGGTTTTCCGTGCATTATCCGCCCCTCGTTTACGATGGGGGGCAGCGGCGGCGGCATTGCCTATAACATTGAGGAATTTGAGGCGATCATACGCCGTGGCCTGGATCTCTCACCTACCACCGAAGTACTGCTGGAAGAATCGGTACTCGGCTGGAAAGAGTATGAAATGGAAGTGGTGCGGGATAAAAAAGATAACTGCATTATCATCTGCTCGATTGAAAACCTCGACCCCATGGGCGTACACACGGGCGATTCAATTACAGTCGCCCCCGCACAAACACTGACGGATAAAGAATATCAATTGATGCGCAATGCCTCGCTGGCGGTGTTGCGCAAAATTGGTGTTGAGACGGGCGGTTCCAACGTACAGTTCGCTATCAATCCTGAAAACGGTGCAATGATCGTTATCGAGATGAACCCCCGCGTCTCGCGCTCTTCTGCGCTGGCCTCCAAGGCGACAGGGTTTCCGATTGCCAAGGTGGCGGCGAAACTGGCAGTGGGTTACACCCTCGACGAGCTGAAAAATGATATTACGGGGGGGATTACCCCAGCATCTTTTGAGCCTAGTATCGATTATGTCGTCACCAAAATACCGCGCTTTACCTTTGAAAAGTTTCCCCAGGCGGATGCGCGCTTAACCACGCAAATGAAATCGGTGGGCGAGGTAATGGCGATTGGGCGCACCCAGCAGGAGTCGTTGCAAAAAGCCCTGCGCGGGCTGGAAATCGGCACCGATGGCTTTAACCCTATGGTCGCGACTGATATGCCACAGGAAAACGCCGAAGAGTTGATCGACGCCGAGCTGCGACAGCCGGGTGAGCACCGTATCTGGTATGTGGCCGATGCCTATCGTCGCGGCTACTCCACTGAGCGCGTACACGCGTTAAGTAAAATTGACCCGTGGTTTTTGGTGCAGATCGAAGATATCGTGCGCAGCGAAACAGCGCTGAGTGGCCGCGATTTGGCATCGTTGGTTAAGGCGGAACTGTTCGTACTAAAGCGTAAAGGGTTTGCCGACAGCCGCCTCGCCAGTCTGTTGCAGTGTGATGAGCACGCGCTGCGGGCGCACCGCCACCAACTGGGTATTTTCCCGGTGTACAAACGTGTCGATACCTGTGCTGCGGAGTTTGCCTCCAGCACGGCGTATATGTATTCCACCTACGAGGAAGAGTGTGAGGCGAATCCATCGCAGCGGAAGAAAATTATTGTGTTGGGTGGTGGTCCCAATCGTATCGGCCAGGGCATCGAGTTCGATTACTGCTGTGTGCACGCCGCGTTGGCGATGCGTGAAGACGGTTATGAAACCATTATGGTCAACTGTAACCCCGAAACTGTCTCAACGGATTACGACACCTCTGATCGTTTATATTTTGAACCTCTGACCCTTGAAGACGTGCTGGAAGTGGTACGGATCGAGCGACCCCATGGGGTGATTGTGCAGTACGGTGGGCAAACCCCGTTGAAACTGGCGCGTGCGCTGGAAGCGGTCGGTGTACCCATCATCGGCACCAGCCCGGATTCGATTGACCTGGCTGAAGACCGTGAACGCTTTCAGCAGTTGATCGACCGGCTCGGCCTGCGCCAACCCCCCAACCGCACGGCGCGTGATGAGCCGCAGGCTGTGCTGATGGCTGAGGAAATCGGTTACCCTCTGGTGGTACGGCCCTCATACGTGCTCGGCGGGCGGGCGATGGAGATTGTGCACGATGTTGAAGCACTGCACCGCTACATGACCAAGGCTGTACAGGTATCGAATGATTCCCCGGTGTTGCTGGATCGCTTTTTGGATGACGCTATTGAGGTCGATGTCGACGCGATATGCGATGGCACGGATGTGCTGATCGGCGGCATTATGGAGCATATCGAACAGGCAGGGGTACACTCGGGTGATTCGGCGTGCTCACTGCCACCCTTTTCCCTGTCGGTATCACTTCAGGACCGTATGCGCGAGCAGGTTATCGCTATGGCGCGTGGACTCAAAGTGGTTGGCCTGATGAATACCCAGTTCGCCATTAAGGGGGATGATATTTACGTGCTCGAAGTCAATCCACGCGCTTCGCGCACTGTGCCGTTTGTTTCCAAAGCCACCGGGTTGCCGCTGGCGAAAGTGGCGGCGCGCTGTATGGCGGGTGTTTCACTTGCCCGTCAGGGGTATTTGAAAGAGCGCATTCCCCGATATTTCAATGTTAAGGAATCGGTTTTCCCCTTTGTTAAATTTCCCGGTGTCGACCCATTGCTTGGCCCGGAGATGAAATCGACGGGCGAAGTAATGTCGGTCGGTGCCGACTTTGGCGAGGCGTTTTTAAAGGGCATGTTGGCGGCGGGCAGTCGTATTCCCAGCGAGGGCCGTGTGTTTATCAGTGTGCGGGATCGTGACAAACCCAACGCTGTGTCGATGGCGGGAAAACTGCACGATGCTGGCTTTAAGCTGCTGGCCACCAGTGGTACGGCACAGGCTATCGAATCTGCCGGGCTGGCCTGCAAAACAGCCAACAAAGTCAAGGAGGGCCGTCCGCATATTGTCGATATGATTAAAAACAATGAAATCAATATGATTATCAACACCACTGAAGGCAAATCGGCAATCAATGACTCCTACGCCATCCGGCGTGAAGCATTGAATAAAAAAATTACCTACACTACTACTATTGCTGGGGGCGAAGCTATCTGTGCTGCCCTGCATAGCCAGGCACAAATTGGCGCTGGCATTTCGGTTTACCGTTTACAACAGTTACACGAAGGAATCGCATGAACAAAGTACCATTAACGCTACGCGGTGCGGAAAAACTGCGCGAGGAATTACACCACCTAAAAACGGACGCCCGGCCCAAAGTGATCGAGGCGATTGCCGAGGCGCGTGCGCACGGCGATTTGAAAGAAAACGCTGAATACCACGCGGCGCGTGAACAACAGGGTTTTATCGAAGGGCGTATACAGGATATCGAGGGTAAACTGTCGAATGCGCAGGTTATCGATGTCGCCGCTTTGAACACCAAGGGTAAAATTGTATTTGGTGCCAGCGTCGTTATCCTCAACCTGGATACCGAGGTAGAAGTCAGCTACCAAATAGTGGGCGATGATGAAGCCGATATAAAATCGGGGCTTATCTCGGTTAACTCACCGGTTGCGCGTGCGTTGATTGGTAAAGAGGAGGGTGATGTCGCTGAGGTGCAGGCCCCCGGCGGTGTCGTGGAGTACGAAATTTTATCGGTAAGCTATGTGTAAGCTACACTACCCAGGGCCAAGTTATTGGCCAGGAGTACACGGGGTTCATAGGCAGTACAATCACTAGGGTAGTACAATCACTGGCTGTTTGTTGTTGCGCCTGAACAGCGTCGCCGTGTGGCCGATTTTTTGAATGCATTCACAGTCGCAGCGCTGCTGAAAGGTCTCGATCATTTCGTGTCGAGCATCGCGGTCAGCTGTGGTGATTTTAACTTTCACCAGTTCGTGAACATTTAACGCATTTTCCAGCTCCTGAATAATATTCTCGGAGAGGCCTTTCTGGCCGACCCTGACGATGGGTTTGCGCGAGTGAGATAGGGTGCTGAGGTGTTTGCGTTGCGTTTTGCTGAGTTTCACGTGTGTGACCGAAGACCGAAGAGGGTGTGCGTGCATTATATCGAAGCTGTAATCAGTTTGTTGAAACATCCGAACGGTCTCTCATGTGGTTCTGAATATGGCTAAGAGTAAAAGCAGCGCCCGTTGGCTGAAAGAACACTTCGACGATGAATACGTTGCCAGAGCGCAGCGTGAGGGCTATCGCTCGCGTGCTGTGTACAAATTACAGGAACTGGATGAACGCGAGGCACTATTCGAGACGGGCATGACGGTTGTCGATCTGGGGTCTGCGCCAGGTGGGTGGTCGCAATACACCAGTCACCGCCTGGGTGATACAGGTATCGTTATCGCCTGCGATATATTACCAATGGATTCGCTACCCGGCGTGGTCTTTATCGAGGGCGATTTCACTGAATCAGTTATACTTGAGCAGGTATTGGCGGCTATGCAGACACAGCGGGCCGACATTGTAATTTCAGATATGGCCCCCAATATTAGCGGGGTGGGTGTGGTCGACCAAACGCGCTCAATCTATCTGGTAGAATTGGTTCTGGAGTTGGCTCAACAAGTGCTTAAACCCGGCGGCACACTGCTGGTAAAGATGTTTCAGGGGGAGGGGTTTGATCATTACCTGCACACTTTGCGACAGCATTTTTCGAAGGTATCTAGCCGTAAACCAAAAGCATCCAGACCCCGAAGCCGGGAAGTCTATGTACTGGCAAGGGGCATTAAATTATAGTAGGGTCAGCATTTGCGCGCCTTATCTGCCGTTAATATAGAAATGAAATTATGCATTCTGTACGTTTCTCACTCATTGTGTTTTGGGGTAAACCTTGAACGATTTAATTAAAAATGTCCTGTTGTGGGCAGTGATCGCCGTTATATTGATGACCGTTTTCAACAGTCTGGGCGGTCAGCAACAGCCTGCCAATGGGCTGAGTTACACGCAGTTTATGAGCGAAGTTAAACAGCGCCGCGTGGCCTCGGTCACTATTGATGGTCGCCAGATTCAGGGGCACTCCACCACGGGAGAATTTTTTACCACCTATAGTCCGGAGACGGATAATCGCTCAATGATTGGTGACCTACTCGATGCCAATGTGGAGATTCGCGCCAATCCACCACAGGAGAGCAGCCTGCTGACACAGCTACTGATCAATTGGTTTCCGTTCTTGTTGTTAATTGGTATATGGATATTTTTTATGCGGCAAATGCAGGGCGGTGGTGGCGGTCGTGGGGCCATGTCGTTTGGTAAAAGTAAAGCGCGCTTGCTGGGTGAGGATCAGGTAAAGGTGACATTTGCCGATGTTGCCGGAGTCGAAGAGGCCAAAGAGGAAGTATTTGAACTGGTCGAATTTCTACGTGACCCCGGTAAATTCCAGAAGCTAGGAGGGAAGATTCCACGTGGCGTGCTGATGGTAGGGTCTCCCGGTACAGGTAAAACATTGCTGGCCAAGGCGATTGCCGGTGAGGCAAAAGTGCCTTTCTTTACAATTTCCGGTTCTGATTTTGTCGAAATGTTTGTTGGGGTCGGTGCATCACGTGTGCGCGATATGTTCGAGCAGGCCAAAAAACATGCTCCCTGCATTATCTTTATCGATGAAATCGACGCCGTTGGCCGTCATCGCGGCGCCGGTTTAGGCGGCGGGCACGACGAACGCGAGCAAACGCTCAATCAGTTATTAGTGGAAATGGACGGCTTTGAAGGCAATGAAGGCATTATCGTTATCGCTGCAACCAACCGCCCTGATGTGCTTGATCCTGCTTTGTTACGACCTGGCAGATTTGACCGCCAGGTTGTTGTGCCCCTACCGGATATTCGTGGCCGTGAGCAAATTTTACGCGTACATATGGGTAAAGTGCCTATCGCTGAAAATGTACGGCCTGATCTGATTGCACGGGGAACACCGGGTTTTTCGGGGGCTGATCTGGCCAATCTGGTTAATGAGGCGGCGTTGTTTGCCGCACGCGCCGATAAGCGTGTTGTGCAAATGGAGGAGTTTGAGCGCGCCAAAGATAAAATCATGATGGGCGCAGAGCGCAAATCGATGGTGATGAGTGAAGATGAGAAGAAACTCACCGCCTACCACGAAGCTGGGCATGCGATTGTGGGGCGCCTGGTGCCGGAGCATGATCCTGTTTACAAAGTATCGATTATTCCGCGTGGTCGCGCCCTCGGTATTACCATGTTTCTACCAGAGGAAGACCGGTACAGTTACAGCAAACAGCGGCTGGAAAGCCAAATTTCCTCGCTCTATGGCGGTCGTTTGGCGGAGGAAATAATTTTTGGACCCGAGGCGGTCACTACAGGTGCC
This sequence comes from Gammaproteobacteria bacterium, assembly GCA_965277715.1. Taxonomy (GTDB): domain Bacteria; phylum Pseudomonadota; class Gammaproteobacteria; order JBCCGL01; family JBCCGL01; genus JBCCGL01. The sequence goes on along the minus strand of OZ255836.1, from coordinate 1,748,164 downwards.
TCCAATGACATTGAACGTGCCACCGAGCTGGCGCACAATATGGTAACCAAGTGGGGCCTATCTGAAAAACTGGGGCCACTGGCTTACAGTAAGGAGGAAGGTGAGGTATTTCTCGGTCGGTCAACCACACAACAAAAACCGATATCGCCTGCCACCGTTACATCCATAGATGAGGAAATCCGTTCGTTAATCGATAGAAATTATCAACGGGCGCGTACTTTACTCGATGAAAACCTCAGTAAACTACACGCGATGTCTGAGGCCTTGATGAAATATGAAACCATTGATTCAGGCCAGATCGATGCAATTATGGAGGGTAAAGAACCTGGCCCACCGTCGGACTGGTATGATGATGACACGCCGGGCTCAGGTAAACCGGTGGAGGCGTCAGCTTCAGCCGAGGGTAAATCGGATAAAGAATCCTCAATTGGTGGCCCTGCCAGCTTGCATTAATTTACCTGTATTGGGTGTGCATAGAGCGACAGTGGCAACACTGTCGCTTTTTTTATCGGTTTTTTAGAGGTTCCAGCGATGCAACAACGGCTTGATTGCGGTGGTAAGCCACTCTCGCTTAGCGAGCCGGTTGTTATGGGGGTTTTAAATGTAACCCCTGATTCGTTTTCTGATGGGGGGCATTTTTTCTCGGTACAGGCCGCACTTGAACAGGTGCGTGTGATGGTCGATGAGGGAGCCTCTATCATCGATGTCGGCGGTGAATCCACCCGCCCCGGTGCGCGGGCGGTTGAGGCCGACGAAGAGTTGGATCGCGTCGCGCCGGTTATTGAGGCAATTAGTAAAGAATTCGACGTAGTGATTTCAATAGACACCAGCAAACCGGCAGTTATGGCCGGTGCAGTGGCATCGGGTGCAGGCATAATTAACGATGTGCGCGCCCTATGTCTGCCTGGTGCGCTACACATGGCGGTATCGCTTGGTGTGCCGGTCTGTTTGATGCACATGCAGGGCGAGCCGGGCACTATGCAGGATAACCCCTATTACGATGATGTGACAGTCGATGTTATCGCATTTCTCAACGAGCGAATCACGGCTTGTGTCGCGGCAGGCATTGCGCGTGATAAGTTACTGGTTGACCCAGGGTTTGGGTTTGGTAAAAACCTGTCACACAACCTACAGTTACTCAATCAATTAGATAAATTCAGTGCACTGGACAGGCCAATATTGGTGGGTATTTCACGTAAGAGCATGGTTGGACAAGTGTTGCAAGTACCACTGGGCCAGCGGTTGGCAGGTAGCTTGTCGGCAGCGGTTATCGCTGCAACTAAAGGGGCAAAAATTATTCGGGTGCACGATGTGGGTGCAACTGTAGAAGCGATGAAAATTGTCAGTGCCGTTAGCGGTTCAGCGGAATCCAGGATTAATACACTATGAGTAAAAACTATTTTGGAACGGATGGTATTCGCGGGCGTGTCGGCGTTGAACCGATGACAGCCAGTTCTGTGCTAAAGCTGGGTTGGGCGGTAGGTAAAGTACTGGCATCGCAGGGTAACCGGGAGGTATTGATTGGTAAAGACACGCGTATTTCCGGGTATCTGTTTGAGTCTGCATTGGAAGCTGGGCTTTCATCTGCTGGGGTCAACAGCCAATTGCTGGGGCCGATGCCAACACCGGCAGTCGCTTACCTCACCCGCACCTTTCGCGCCGCAGCCGGTATTGTTATTAGCGCATCGCATAACTCTTATCGCGATAACGGTCTTAAGTTCTTCTGCAGTGAGGGGCAAAAATTACCGGATGAAACCGAAGCAGCGATTGAAGAGATGATGAAAAAACCGATGGATACGGTTGATTCTGCCGAGCTGGGACGTGCTGTGCGTATTGGTGATGCCGGAGGCCGCTATATCGAATACTGTAAAAGCACGTTTACCGCTGGTGCGCGTTTGGACGGCATGAAAATGGTTGTCGATGCAGCCAATGGTGCCGCTTATGCTGTTGCGCAACGGGTATTTCGCGAGCTGGGTGCCGATGTTATCTCAGTTGGGGCCGAGCCGGATGGGTTGAATATTAACCAGGGGTGTGGTTCGACATCACCCGATGACCTGCGTGCGCATGTGATGTTAGAGAGCGCTGATGTCGGGGTTGCACTGGATGGCGATGCCGATCGTTTGATTATGGTCGACAACCGCGGTGAAGTGGTCGATGGCGATGAGTTGCTCTACATCATCGCCCGATCCCGCCAGGAATCGGGTGCCGAGGTCAAAGGCGTTGTGGGTACCATGATGTCAAACCTGGGCCTTGAGCATGCGTTGCGTGACCTGGGTATCGACTTTGCGCGTGCTGCCGTGGGTGATCGGTTTGTGCATGAAGTGATGGAACAACGTGGTTGGGTATTGGGCGGTGAAGCATCGGGCCATTTGATTTGCCTGGATAAAACCACCACGGGTGATGGCATCGTGGCTGCCTTGCAAGTACTCGCTTATATGAGTGAGACAGGCACCAGTTTGTTTGAGCTGAAATCGGGTATGACCCGTTACCCACAAATACTGATCAACGTCCCGTTGGAAAAGTCTATCGACCTCGATACGAATGACGCGGTGAGACAGGCTGTGGTTGAAGCCGAAAGGGAATTGGGTGATGCCGGGCGTGTCTTATTGCGGTTGTCGGGTACTGAGCCTTTAGTCCGGGTGATGGTGGAAGGGCGGGTAGCCAGTGATGTTGAGAAAATTTGTAACCGGGTGGCTGCTGCGGTACGTGAGGCTGTAACGGGTTAAATTGTTTTATGGCTCCTGCGTTTGGTTGTGTATAGGTTGTTAATACAGGGGGCAGTAGCCTGTCGGGTTCAGGATCGCTCTACTACATAAAAGCCGACCTGGCCCTTTTTTGCGCACTATTTCGTCAAACAGAACCACTTATCCTCACCGTGCGCAAGAAATGGCTCGAACCGGTTTTCCCCGCTACGGGCGCCTAAACCCGGCGGACTTCTGGTAGGCGTAACTGCGGAAGAGGGGTATCCTTGACAATTTCACTTTTAAAAACGTTGGTCGCGATTGCCGAGCAGGGCAGTTTTGGTGCAGCGGCTGATTCTGTCAATGTCTCACACGCCGCTGTGGGGCAACAGATGAAACGCCTGGAAGCGGTACTTCAGGTTTCGCTATTTGATCGAACAAAAAGAAGCCCCGAACTCAACCAGCTCGCAAAAGCGCTGGTGCCAAAAGCGCAAAAGCTGATTTATTCGTATGACACGTTACTGGATGATCTTGTTGGGGAAGCGCAGTTATTTGGTGAACTGACACTGGGAGCTGTCCCATCGTCGATTCGGGAACTGGTGCCTTTATCCATTAAAGAATTGGTCTATAGCTACCCGGCCTTACATGTGCGTGTGGTGCCGGGCTTATCCGGTGCTTTATATACACAAGTTGAACGCGGTGTCCTGGATGCCGCAATTTTAACCCAACCGCCAAGGGTTGCTGCCAATTTGACCTGGCGACCGTTTGTCGAGGAAGAATTAATACTATTGACACCGGCAGAGATAAACGGAAATGACCCCGTGCGCCTACTGAAAGAGATGCCTTATATTGGCCTTGAGCGTCAGGCGGTAGTGGGTGAGTTGATACAGGAGTGGCTGTTGAGAAATAATATTTCTATTCGCACTGCAATGGAGATGGAATCATTGGAATCTGTAACAAACATGGTGTCGCATAATTTAGGTATTTCAATCGTCCCCAATAGCTGTGTGCCAGACCCTATATTTAAAAAATTGCGAAAAATTCGGCTGCCCTCAACACCGGGTTTTAGAGTCCTCGGTCTATTGGCTCGCTCGGATTGTTCAAAGGGACGTTTAATCGACAAATTGCTCGAACAGGTGGAGCGGATTATTGCCAGAGAACAAACGTCAGGCGGGTGAAGTGTGTTTTTATAAAGTTTTTCTTTATAAAATATTAAATACATATTGTTTGAGTAAAGATAATATTTAATTTATAGTGAACCGATATTAACCAGTAGAGTGAAATGGCCTTGTCAATCGATGACAGAATTGTTGCTGACTTCGTTCGGAACAACATTGAGTTTGTAACGACCGTTCCCTGTAAACAGTTAGCAGGAGTAATCGAAAAAATCGATGCCTGTGACGACATTTACCATATCCCCTCCAATAAAGAAGATGAAGGCATAGGTCTTTGTGCCGGTGCTTTTATGGGGGGTAAACGCCCCGCGATTATTATGCAGAATACGGCGATTGGCGTGACAATCAACACGCTCGTGACGTTGACACAATACTACCGGATGCCGCTGCCTATGCTGATCAGCTACCGTGGTGAGCTAGGTGAGCCTGTTGCCTGTCAGGTTGAGATGGCGGTTCATACCAAAGCCCTGTTGGCGCAGCTGAATATTCCCACCTACCACTTTCACCATGAAGACGATATCAACGAGCTTGATAAGATTCTGGCCTATACCTTCATGTGTAATAAACCCGTGGCGATCCTGACGGACGCCTCTTTCTGGAAGGGGTACTAATTTATGATTCGCTCAGAGGTATTAAAACAACTGGTGCCGGTGATATCTGACCATTTTGTGGTGTGCAATATTGGTTTACCGAGTCAGGAACTGCATATGCTCGACGACCAGGCCACTAACTTTTACATGTTGGGAACGATGGGTTTATCCTCGTCAATTGGCTTGGGTTTGGCATTGGCGCAGAAGCAAAAAGTGATTTCGATTGACGGTGATGGTTCTGTGTTGACGAATTTTGGCACCCTGCCAACCATTGCCAATAATGTTGCTGATAACTTTATTTTATTAGTGATCGACAATGGCAGTTATGGTTCAACGGGTGATCAGCCTACCTATGCGGGCAAAAAAACATCACTTGCTGCGGTAGCGAGCGCGTGTGGTTGTGAAAACGTAAAAGAGTGCCAACCAGAGGATGCGGCTAAAACTGTTCAGGAGGCGCTGGATAGCGATAAAATGACCATCATCATCTGCAAATGTGAATCGGGAAATATCAAAGTACCTGTGATCCAGATGGACCCGGTGGTAATTCGTGACAGGTTTATGCAAGCACTTCAAACACGAAATGGTTAGTGCCGGGTGAAAGTGGGGTTTTAACCGTTTTGTTAAGCTGCGGCGATACCGTTCGTTGTTAGCGATAGAGCTTCCCCACTCTTTAGCTGCTGGGTATTGAAGGGTGTGTAAATTCTGCGTTTCTCCCCAAACGCAATGCCAGGTAGGCATCGCCATGCTCCTGCCAAGAAGCACCCTTCGACATTGACTTTTATCGTGCAAAAGATTGATTTGCCTCGATTAGGTCTGTATTATTCCGCGCTTTTGTGCGCCGGAACTCAGTAATGCGAAAAGCAATGGTGGCAGGTAACTGGAAGCTGAATGGCTCGATCGCCAGTGCTTCTGCTTTGGTCTCTGAAATTGCTGCTTATCTTACCGATGTGTCTGCCGTCGAAGTTGTTGTCTGCCCCGTATATGTGCATTTGCACAGCGTGCTTGCGGGTATCGCTGACTCCCGATTGAAACTGGGGGCACAGAATGCCAGTGATCAGGATTCCGGTGCTTTTACAGGCGAAGTTTCCGCGCCAATGCTGGCCGAATGTGGCTGCGAATACGTTATAGTGGGACACTCTGAGCGCCGTGCTATCTATACTGAAACCGACGGGCAGGTCGCGGCAAAATATATTGCCGTGCAACGTGCGGGTTTAACACCAATACTCTGCCTGGGCGAATCGCTTGAAGCGCGTGAAAACCAGCAAACTGAAGTCATTGTAGGCCGTCAGCTTGACGCAGTTATCGATTTGGCCGGTGTAGCGTCACTGGGTAAGGCGGTTATCGCCTATGAGCCTGTGTGGGCCATCGGAACCGGGAAAACGGCCACCCCACAACAGGCGCAGTCAGTACACAAATTTATTCGTGATAAAATTGCCAAACTGGATGTTGGCATCGCCGAGTCGATACGTATTTTATATGGTGGTAGTGTAAAGCCGGGTAATGCGGGTGAGTTATTCGCTATGCAAGATATCGACGGTGGTTTGATTGGTGGCGCTGCCCTAAACAGCGATGATTTTGTGGCGATTTGCCGTGCGGCGCAATAACGCGCTGCCTGATTAATGGCGGATTAGGTTAGTTGCCGATTAACTGTTTAGGTAAAGCAGAGAATTTTTATGCAATCGATTATTTTAGTCGTTCATGTGTTACTGGCGGTTGTCGTCATTGGCCTGGTGTTGGTTCAGCACGGCAAAGGGGCCGATGCGGGTGCTGCATTTGGTTCAGGTGCCTCGGCAACCGTTTTTGGTTCACGCGGTTCGGGGTCGTTTCTGACGCGGTTGACTACGGGTATGGTGGTTTTATTCTTTCTAACGAGTTTGACGCTGTTTTACCTTGCAGCGCAGCGCAGCAGCGAACTGGGTAGTGTGACGGATACACTGCCGGTGCCCGAGGAGAGTGTTGTTATCCCGGAAGAAGCTGAGAAAATGGCACCCGAACAAGAAGACGACGTACCAGAAATAGATCAGTAACCAACCCTGTTTAAGGTTCAAAAATAAGCCGACGTGGTGGAATTGGTAGACACGCTATCTTGAGGGGGTAGTGGCGAAAGCCGTCCCGGTTCGAGTCCGGGCGTCGGCACCAACGTATAACTTGAGTACGAAAATAGCACAATATGAAAGTATAAGTTGTTGAACAAAGTGCTTTATTTTCTTCAATAATTTGAACAAAATGCAATTTTGAACTACAACTGTACGAGTTTGTGCAGTCTTTTATAGAGGCAAGAGGTCAAACGATTTGCTAGAAAACTATTTGCCGATTCTTTTTTTCCTATTTATTGCGGCCATTGTAGGTGTGGTTGCTCTGAGTATGGGCCGACTCATTGCCCCCAGCAAACCCAATGCGGAAAAAAACTCCCCCTACGAGTGTGGCTTCGAGGCATTTGAAGATGCACGCATCAAATTTGATATACGTTACTACCTGGTCGCTATCTTGTTTATTGTCTTCGATCTGGAAATTGCTTTCATCGTGCCTTGGGCGATAGTCCTGGATAACCTCGCATTAAGTGGTTTTATCGCGATGGGTATCTTCCTGATCGAACTGCTGGTGGGCCTGGTTTACGCGTGGAAGAAAGGGGCATTGGAATGGGAATAGAAGGCATACTCGAAAAAGGTATTGTTACCACCACAGCCGATAAAGTCATCAATTGGGCGCGTACGGGCTCGCTTTGGCCTATGACGTTTGGTCTCGCCTGTTGTGCGGTGGAGATGATGCAGGCAGGCGCGTCACGCTACGATCTCGACCGTTTTGGGATTGTGTTTCGCCCCAGTCCACGCCAATCTGATGTGATGATTGTCGCTGGTACGCTGGTGAATAAGATGGCACCGGCGCTACGCAAGGTATATGACCAAATGGCCGATCCTAAATGGGTGATTTCTATGGGATCCTGCGCCAATGGCGGTGGGTACTACCATTATTCCTACGCGGTAGTGCGCGGTTGTGACCGCATTGTACCTGTGGATATTTATGTGCCGGGTTGCCCGCCGACTGCCGAGGCGCTGTTGTACGGCATTATTCAACTACAGAATAAAATCAAACGCACCAACACGATTGCACGCTAAGCACTACGATTATTAATTGACACCAATCGAATGAACCAAACCCGACAACAACTGCTCGATACACTGCAAACGCGCTTTGCCGATACGTTGATTTCAGGTTCACTGGTGAATAGTGAAGTGACTATTGAGGTCGAGCCCGCCCACTACCTGAACGTATGCCAGGCCCTGAAAGATGAGGCAGCGTTTGCCTTTGAACAGTTGATCGATTTATGCGGTGTAGACTATTCCGAATATGGCAATGAAGAGTGGGCCACTAATCAATCCAGTAATACGGGGTTTAGCCGTGGGGTTGAGGGTGCCAGCGCGGGGCGTTTGTCTTTTGGTGATGAGGGTGACGCCGGTGATAACGATCCACGCCGCTATGCCGTGGTGTTGCATTTGTTGTCATACAAACACAATCACCGTTTGCGGGTGCGCAGCTATGCTGAAGATGAGTCTTTCCCGGTTATTACGTCGGTAACGTCTGTCTGGAATGGTGCCGATTGGTATGAGCGCGAGGCGTTTGATCTGTACGGTATTTTGTTTGATGGCCATAGTGACTTACGTCGGTTACTCACCGATTACGGTTTTGTCGGCCACCCGTTCCGTAAAGATTTTCCACTTGTCGGGCATGTTGAAATGCGCTACGACCCGAAAAAGGGCCGTGTGGTGTACCAGCCTGTTACTATCGAACCGCGTGTACTGGTGCCCAAAGTAGTGCGCGAAGACAACCGCTACCTCAATGAAGCTACGCCGCCTGTGAGCGAATCCTGATGTCTGAAATTCGCAATTACACCATCAATTTTGGCCCGCAGCATCCGGCGGCACACGGCGTTTTGCGCCTGGTATTGGAAATGGACGGCGAAGTGATTCAACGCGCCGATCCCCATATTGGCCTGTTGCACCGGGGTACTGAAAAACTCGCCGAGAGCAAACCCTACAACCAAAGCATCGGCTATATGGACAGGCTCGATTACGTATCGATGATGTGCAACGAGCACGGCTATGTATTGGCGATTGAGAAACTGCTCGGTGTTGAAGTCCCAGAGCGCGCTCAATATATCCGGGTGATGTTCGATGAAATAACCCGCATTCTCAACCACCTGTTGTGGATTGGTGCACACGCGCTGGATGTCGGGGCGATGACCATGTTTCTATACGCGTTTCGCGAGCGTGAAGACTTGATGGATTGCTATGAGGCCGTATCTGGCGCCCGTTTACACGCAACGTACTACCGCCCAGGCGGTGTCGCCCGCGACCTGCCAGGCGATATGCCAAAATATCAGGCCTCGCGCTGGCGCAGCCGTGCTGAAATAGACAAGATCAATGACAATCGACAAGGGTCGATGCTCGATTTTATCGAGGACTTTACCCGGCGTTTTCCCGCGTATGTAGATGAATACGAAACCCTGTTAACGGATAATCGTATCTGGAAACAACGCACAGTGGGCATTGGTGTCGTCTCGCCAGAGCGTGCTATGCAGCTTGGGTTTACCGGGCCAATGTTGCGCGGTTCAGGGGTCGAATGGGATCTGCGTAAAAAACAACCCTACGAAGTCTATGACCGTATGCAATTTGATATTCCCGTTGGCACTAACGGTGATTCTTATGATCGCTACCTGGTGCGCATGGAGGAAATGCGCCAGTCCAATCACATTATTCGCCAGTGTATCGACTGGTTGCGCGCCAACCCCGGTGGCGCTATTCAGGCGGGGGGGCACAAAGTGGCGCCGCCGCGTCGTGAGGAGATGAAAGCCGATATGGAAGCCCTGATTCATCACTTTAAACTCTTTACCGAAGGGTTTACCTTGCCGCCAGGTGAAGCTTATGCGGCGGTTGAACACCCTAAAGGGGAGTTTGGTGCCTACTTGATTTCAGACGGTTCAAACAAACCGTACCGGCTAAAAATCCGTGCACCGGGTTTTGCGCACCTATCGGGCTTTGACGAAATGGCGCGTGGCCACATGCTGTCTGATGCGGTGGCCATTATCGGCACACAGGATATTGTTTTCGGAGAGATTGACCGATGAGCACTGAAGCCGCTACATCAATACTCTCACAGCACACCCTCGAGGCCATCGATGCCTGTTTGGCGCGCTTTCCCGACGATCAAAAACGCTCGGCTGTATTGACTTCCCTGCGCGAAGCACAGCATCAGAACGAAGGCTACCTCACTGTTGAACTGATGGACGCGGTGGCCGACTATCTCGATCTGCCAAAAATAGCCGTTTACGAGGTGGCCAGTTTTTATTCGATGTACGAATTGAAGCCGGTGGCCCGCCACAATGTGGCGATCTGTACCAATATCAGTTGTATGTTGATGGGCAGTGACCGGATTGTCGATCATATCGAGCGCAAGCTGGGCATTAAACTTGGCGAGAGCACAGCGGATAACCGCATTTATCTGAAAGTTGAAGAGGAGTGTCTGGCCGCGTGTTCCGGCGGGCCGATGATGCAGGTCGATCACGTTTACCACACTCATCTGACACCTGAAAAGGTCGATGATATCCTCGACGGATTGGAATGAGAATGGCGACACTGACCAATCAAGTCTGTTTTACCACGCTGCAGTTTGAGCAGCCCTGGACATATGAAAACTACCTGAAAACGGGTGGTTACACAGGCTGGGAGAAAATCCTCAGTGAAAAGATACCACAGAAGGATGTGATCGACGAAGTGAAAGCCTCTGGCTTGCGTGGCCGGGGTGGGGCAGGGTTTCCCACTGGTCTGAAATGGAGTTTTATGCCTCAGCCGGTTAATGGTAGCCAGAACTACCTGGTGTGTAACTCAGACGAATCTGAACCAGGCACCTGTAAAGACCGTGATTTAATTCGCTTTAATCCACACGCTCTGGTTGAGGGCCTGGCGATTGGCGCCTATGCGATTGGCGCCAGTGTTGCCTACAACTATATGCGCGGTGAGTTTATGGACGAAGTGGCCACCCGTTTTGAACAGGCGGTTGCCGAGGCCTATGACAATGGCTGGCTGGGTAAGAACATCAAAGGCAGTGGTATCGATATCGATGTCTATGGTGCGCTCGGTGCGGGGGCTTATATCTGTGGTGAGGAAACTGCACTACTGGAATCGCTGGAGGGCAAAAAAGGCCAGCCACGCTTTAAACCACCTTTCCCGGCTAACTACGGTTTATACGGTAGACCAACGACAATTAACAATACCGAATCGATTGCCTCTGTGCCCGCGATTATGCGCAACGGTGCGCAATGGTTTGCCGATATGGGTATCGAAAGGGCGGGGGGGCAAAAACTGTTCTCAGTGTCTGGCCATGTTAATAACCCCGGTAACTTTGAAATCAACCTCGGTACTCCGTTTGCCGAACTGTTGGATATGGCCGGTGGTGTACTCAATGGCACGCCATTAAAGGCGGTTATTCCGGGTGGTTCCTCGGTGCCAGTGGTGCCTGGTGAGCAGATGTTGCAGGTCAATATGGACTACGACTCGATTGCCAGTGTCGGCTCAATGCTGGGGTCTGGTGCGGTGATCGTAATGGACGAAAGCACCGATATGGTCAAGACCCTACGGCGTATTTCCCGCTTTTATTTCTCTGAGTCCTGTGGTCAGTGTACTCCCTGTCGCGAAGGAACGGGCTGGCTGTACCGTATGCTGTGTCGCATTGTCGACGGTAAAGGCCTGCCGGAAGACCTGGACAGGCTCGACGATGTCGCCCATAAAATAGAGGGCCGCACTATCTGCGCCCTGGGTGATGCGGCGGCGATGCCGGTGCGCAGCTTTATCAAACACTACCGCCACGAATTTGAATACTACATCGAGCACAAGCGTAGCCTTGTCGCTGAAAAACTGGGTGACGCCGCATGAGTGACGCCGTTAACGAAGAATTAGTGGAAATTACTGTCGATGGGCAGCCTCTGCAGGCGCGCAAGGGCGCCATGTTGATTGAGGCCACCGACCAGGCGGGTATTGATGTGCCACGATTCTGCTACCACCGGAAATTGTCGGTGGCGGCCAACTGCCGAATGTGCCTGGTCGATGTTGAAAAGGCGCCGAAACCCTTGCCCGCCTGCGCGACACCCATTATGCCTGGCATGGTCGTGCATACACGTTCTGAACGGGCGCTCGACGCACAAAAATCGACGATGGAATTTCTGCTGATCAACCATCCATTGGACTGCCCCATCTGCGATCAGGGGGGAGAGTGTGAATTACAGGATCAGGCGATGGGTTACGGTAGTGGTGTTTCGCAATACAGCGAAACTAAGCGCGTCGTCTTTGATAAATACATCGGCCCATTAATATCCACAGAGATGACACGCTGTATACACTGCACCCGTTGTGTCCGCTTTGGTGAAGAGATTGCCGGGTTGCGCGAGCTGGGTATGACGGGGCGTGGTGAAAATTCACGCATCGGTACATTTATCGAAAAAAGTGTTGCCTCAGAGATGTCCGGTAATGTTATCGATCTGTGTCCGGTGGGCGCTCTAACAGCAAAACCCTCCCGTTACACTGCACGACCCTGGGAATTGACCCAGCATGCCTCGGTGGCGCCACACGACAGCATGGGGTCGAACATTTACATCCACTCGCGGCGCGGCGATGTGATGCGCGTAGTGCCACGCGACAATGAATCGATCAACGAAGCGTGGATTTCTGACCGCGACCGTTTCAGTTACGAGGCGATTAACAGCAAACAACGGCTGTTGACACCGATGCTCAAAAAGAGCGGTGAGTGGCAATCGGTCGAATGGGATGAAGCGCTATCGGCAGCGGCTGAAGCGATTGCTGCAAGTGGCGATCAATTGGGTACGCTGATCTCGCCTATCGCCACACTGGAGGAACAATACCTCGCCCAGAAAATAACCCGTGCACTGGGCAGTAACAATATCGATCACCGCTTGCGCCAGCGTGATTTTAGCGATCAACAAAAAGCGCCGGTCATGCCCTGGTTAGGTATGCCAATCGATGCTATCGACACACTTGATGCCGCATTATTAATTGGTTCCAATCCGCGTAAAGAACAACCGATTGCGGCACATCGATTGCGCAAATCGGCTCTTAAAGGCGCGCAAATCAGCTTTTTAAATACGCGTGCCCACGCCCAGCAATTTGATACCTGTGTCAATATGGGGGTGCACCCCTATGCGATGGTGGCCGAACTGATGGCAATCGCCAACGCACTGGGGGCTGATATATCCCACGTTTCCGGTGCGCGTGCGGCCACGATTAGTCCACAACATCAACGTATTGCCGACAGCCTCAAAAAGGGCGAGAAAACCTGGGTGGTACTGGGTAATAGTGCGGTTAGTCACAGCGATTTTTCGGCGCTGCGGGCGTTGGCTCAGGCGATAGCGATGAGTAGCGACGCTGTATTTGGCTATTTGCCTGAAGCGGGCAATACCGCAGGTGCCTGGCTGAGTGGTTGTGTACCGCATCGTAGCGCCGCCGGAAATGCCACCAGTGAGCCCGAAGGCAAACACGCCGCAGATATGCTGGAACACGCTTTAAAAGCCTATTTGTTACTAGCGATAGACCCTGATATGGATAGCAGTGCAGGCGCGGCAGCGGTGGCTACATTAGGCCAGGCCGATGCATTAATTGCCCTGACCAGCTTTGATAGTGAGGCATTGCGTGAATGTGCCAGTATCATATTGCCGGTGGCTACATTTGCTGAAACATCGGGTACTTTTGTCAATGCAGCAGGCAGTTGGCAGTCTTTTAAAGGCGCGGTTGCAGCCCGTGGTGAGTCCCGCCCGGCGTGGAAGGTGTTGCGGGTGTTGGCTAACCACCTGAACATCGATGGTTTTGATTACCTGTCCAGTGATGATGTACGTGGCGAGCTAAAACAACATTGTCTCAATGTGCAACTGGACAATAAGCGGGCGCTGGGTGCTGTTTCTGTGTCAGCGTGCAATACCGGGGCAATGGTACGCACAGGTGATGTGCCTATTTACGCGAGTGACCCGCTCACCCGCCGTGCAACGGCTTTACAGCGCACGGCCGATGCCAATCCTACGGGCATCAGCTTATCACCAGGCAGTGCGAATGCTATTGGCCTGAACGGGGCCGATGAGGTCGTGGTCACCCAGCAGGGCGCCACTAAAACCTTATCGGTAACAATCGATACGGCACTTGCCGATGGTTGTGCCTGGATTCCGATGGGAATGCCCAGCAGTGCCGCACTGGGCGCCGCACAGGCAGAAGTGGCTTTGGCGCCAGGTCAGTCTACTGCAGGGCAACCTACCACAGGAAAGTTGGCCGATGCTTGAATTTGCCTTATCCCTTTGGAGCAGCCTGCCGGAAGCCGTGCAATATACGGTCTGGACGGTACTTAAAATCACCGTCATCCTATTGCCGCTGATGGGAACTGTTGCCTATCTCACCTTTGCCGAACGCAAGGTAATTGCTTATATGCAGGTGCGTATGGGGCCGAACCGTGTAGGCCCAAAAGGTTTGTTACAACCGATTGCCGATGCGCTCAAACTGCTTACTAAAGAAGTTATTATTCCCAGCCATGCGAACCGGTTTTTATTTCTGGTTGCACCGGTACTTTCGCTAACGCCCGCACTGGCGGCCTGGGCGGTAGTGCCGTTTGATGATGGCCTGGTGCTGGCAGATGTCAACGCCGGTTTATTGTATGTGCTGGCTCTTACGTCGATGGGGGTTTATGGAATAATTATTGCCGGTTGGGCATCTAATTCAAAATATGCGTTTCTCGGCGCCATGCGCTCTGCCGCACAAATTGTCGCCTACGAAATCGCCATGGGGTTTGCATTGGTGGGGGTGTTGATGGTTGGAGGCAGTTTGAACCTCGGCGATATCGTGCGCGCGCAGAGCGGGGGAGTATTTCACTGGTTTTGGTTGCCGTTGTTTCCCTTATTTATTGTTTACTTTATTTCCGGTGTCGCTGAAACCAACCGCGCACCGTTTGATGTCGCTGAAGGTGAGTCAGAAATTGTCGCTGGGTTTCATATCGATTACTCGGGCATGGCATTCGCGGTATTCTTTCTCGCCGAATACGCCAATATGATTATGATTGCCGCGCTCACCGCGATAATGTTTCTCGGCGGTTGGATGTCACCCATCGACGGCTTTGGTGACGGCATTCACTGGTTTTTGATTAAAACCTCGGCAATGCTGTTCCTGTTTCTCTGGTTTCGGGCCACTTTTCCGCGCTATCGCTACGATCAGATTATGCGTCTGGGGTGGAAAGTATTTATCCCCATCACTATCGTCTGGGTGTTCGTTGAAGGGGTCGCTATTTACTTTAAAGTCGAACCCTGGTTCGCATTGGGCGCTTAACACCATGAATGCCGTCATTAGCTACATTAAAAGCTTAGCGTTATGGGAGTTACTTGGTGGCTTGCGGGTAACCGGCAGGCACCTGTTTAAGCCTAAAATCACGGTGCAATACCCCGAGGAGAAAACCCCGCAGTCGCCACGTTTTCGTGGCCTTCACGCCCTGCGGCGCTACCCCAATGGGGAAGAGCGCTGTATTGCCTGCAAACTGTGTGAAGCGGTTTGCCCGGCGCTGGCGATTACCATTGAATCAGAACAGCGAGACGATGGCACGCGGCGCACGACACGCTACGACATCGATTTATTTAAATGTATATATTGTGGGTTTTGTGAAGAGGCCTGTCCGGTTGATTCGATTGTCGAAACTCGCGTTTTTGAATACCACTTTGAAAAACGTGGTGAACAGATTATGACCAAAGAAATGTTGCTCGAACTGGGTGATAAATACGAAGTACAACTCGCCAAAGACCGTGCGGCGGACGCACCTTACCGGTAGAAACCAAGTGACCGTATACAACAGCTTATTCTGGGTATTCAGTGCCATTTTGATTGCCTCGGCGCTGCGGGTGATTACCGCACGCAACCCTGTGCACGCCGTACTCTTTCTGGTACTGACCTTTTTTACCTGCTCAGTGTTGTGGATGCTGCTGGAAGCTGAATTCCTCGCTATCGTGCTGGTTCTGGTTTATGTCGGTGCTGTTATGGTGCTGTTTCTGTTTGTGGTGATGATGTTGGATATCAATGTAGAGCCGTTGCGTGAAGGGTTTATCCGCAATCTGCCCGTCGGTATTCTGGTCGGTTTGATCATGGTGGGTGAAATGGCGGTTATTATTGTACGCGGCAATTTCTCACTGGATGCCTTTCCAGCCCCTGCGGCAAAGTCTGCTGACTACAGCAATGCAGAGGCGATTGGCCGTGAAATGTACACCCAGTACCTGTTTCATATTGAAGTGGCGGCACTGATTTTATTGGTCGCGATTGTCGCTGCCATCGCGCTGACTATGCGCAAACGCCCCGACACAAAATACCAGTCGCCTGTACAGCAGGTTTCCGTGCAAAAGAAAGATCGTTTGCGCATCGTCCCGATGAAATCGGAAAAATACTAACACTACTATGATTTCGCTCTCACACTTTTTGATTCTCGGCGCGGTGTTATTTGGTTTAAGCGTGGCCGGTATTTTTATCAATCGAAAAAATGTCATCGTACTGTTGATGTCGATTGAATTAATGCTACTGGCGGTGAATATGAATTTTGTCGCCTTCTCGCACTTTAACGGCGACAACACCGGGCAGATATTTGTCTTCTTTGTACTCACGGTTGCCGCCGCTGAAGCGGCTATTGGTTTGGCGATATTGGTCCTGCTGTTTCGCAATCGCAGTACGATTAACGTCGAAGACCTCAACGAAATTAAGGGGTAGCCGTGGATAATCTGTATTTAGCGATACCCCTGGCGCCACTGGCTGGCGCTATTATTGCCGGGTTGTTTGGTCGGCAAATTGGCCGTGCTGGCGCGCATTGGGTCACTATTATTGGGGTGGCGATTTCATTTTTGTTGTCTTTGTTGGCGTTTTCACACATTGTTTTTGAGGGTGGGGAAACCTACAACGAAACGGTTTACACCTGGCTAACCAGTGGCACGTTTTCGATTCAGGTCGGTTTTCTGATCGATAGTCTGACCGTTACCATGATGACCGTTGTTACGGGTGTTTCGCTAATGGTGCATATCTACACCATCGGTTATATGCACGAAGACCCCGGCTATCAGCGCTTTTTTAGCTATATCTCCCTGTTCACCTTCTCCATGCTGATGTTGGTAATGGCGAACAATTTTGTGCAATTGTTTTTTGGCTGGGAGGCTGTTGGCCTGGTCTCATACCTGCTGATTGGGTTTTGGTTTAAGAAACCAACGGCGATTCACGCGAATATGAAGGCATTCCTGGTCAACCGGGTCGGTGATTTTGGTTTTCTGCTGGGTATTGGCGCCGTGCTCGCCTTTACAGGTTCGATGGATTATGACGCAGTGTTTGCCTATGCGCCGTCACTCGTTGGGCAGACAATCAGCTTGTTTGGCGATACCGAATGGTCGCTAATGACGGTGACCTGTATTCTGCTGTTTATTGGTGCGATGGGTAAGTCGGCACAAATTCCACTGCACGTATGGCTGCCGGACTCGATGGAAGGCCCGACCCCCATCTCTGCCCTGATTCATGCCGCGACAATGGTGACAGCCGGTATTTTTATGGTGGCGCGTATGTCACCACTGTTTGAATTGAGCGAGACGGCGCTGAGTTTTATATTGGTTATCGGTGCCTCAACGGCTTTGTTTATGGGCTTGATCGGCCTGGTACAGAACGATATCAAACGAGTGGTTGCCTATTCCACATTATCGCAATTGGGTTATATGACCGTTGCGCTGGGCGCCTCGGCTTACTCGGCGGCAATCTTTCATTTAATGACACATGCGTTTTTTAAAGCGCTGCTGTTTCTGGCGGCGGGCTCGGTGATTATCGCCCTGCATCACGAGCAGGATATGCGCAAGATGGGCGGTTTAAAGCGCTATATGCCCATAACCTATTGGGTGTCGTTAATCGGCTCGCTGGCGCTGATTGGCGCACCGGGATTCGCCGGTTTCTTTTCCAAAGATGCCATTATAGAGGCCGTCCGCCACGCTGAAATCGCCGGTTCTGGTTTTGCCTATCTCTCAGTATTGCTTGGGGTTTTCATTACTGCACTTTACAGCTTCCGCCTGTTTTTTATGGTATTTCATGGTGAAACGCGCATGGATAAACATACCCGTGAACACTGCCACGAATGCCCTTGGGTGATAACTGCTCCATTAATTGTGCTGGCCATACCCTCGGTTATTATCGGTGCTATTGGTATTGGCCCCATGTTGTTTGGTGACTACTTTGCCGATGCAATTTATGTTGCCGCTGAACACAATGTGCTGAGCCAGATTGAATACCACGGGGTTATCGCGTTTATTCTGCATGGGCTGGCAGGCCCGGCAACCTGGTTGGCGGCTTCGGGCGTATTGGTAGCCTGGTATATTTATATGCGCAAACCGGTGATTGCCCAGCAGATGGCGGAGCGGTTTTCCGCGCTGCATAAACTGCTGGATAATAAATACTACCTGGACGATTTCAATCAGGTCGTATTTGCCGATGGCAGTCGCCGTATTGGGGCGTTTCTGTGGAAAGTGGGCGATATCAAAATAATCGACGATGGCATTGTCAATGGCGCTGCACGTAGTGTGGGGCGTTTGGCGGCTTCGATTCGCCATATCCAGAGTGGGTTTCTCTACCACTATGCATTTGCGATGATTTTAGGTCTGTTACTTCTTTTAACCTGGTTGTTTATTCGTTGAACACCTCTTTGCTGACAAGGTCGGGCACATATGTCACTTGATTGGCCACTGCTGAGCATATTGGTCTGGCTGCCGGTTATCGGTGGCATCGCGGTGTTGCTATTGCACGATAATCTGGCGCGCCCCGCTGCTTTGGCGGTTGCCACGGTGACGTTTTTATTGAGCTTGCTGCTGTATACACACTTCGATACCGGCACAGCGCAAATGCAATTTACAGAATCGCGCCTATGGGTTGATCCATTTAATGTTTACTACGCATTGGGTGTCGACGGTATTGCCATGCCGCTGATTATCCTCACGGCGTTTATTACCGTTATCGTTATTATCTCCGCGTGGGAAGTGATACAAGACCGTGCCGCCGTATACCTGGGGTCATTTTTGTTAATGACCGGGTTGATGATCGGTGTGTTTGCCGCGATGGATGCCATTCTGTTTTATGTGTTTTGGGAGGCGACACTGATCCCCATGTTTTTGATTATTGGTATCTGGGGTGGCCCTAATCGCGTTTACGCTACCATCAAATTTTTCCTGTATACCTTTTTCGGCTCGGTATTTATGTTGGTCGCGCTGATCTACTTGCACTACCAGACCGGCACTTTTTCTATCGATGATTTCCAACAACTGAAAATCGACCTGGACACTCAGATAATGATTTTCATTGCGTTCCTATTGGCGTTCTCGGTGAAAATACCGATGTGGCCGGTGCATACTTGGTTGCCTGATGCGCACGTCGAAGCCCCCACAGGTGGCTCGGCGGTACTGGCGGCGATTATGTTGAAAATGGGTGCTTATGGTTTTCTGCGTTTTAGTCTACCGATTGCCCCGGACGCCAGCTTGTACCTCGACGGTTTAATGATTGTGCTGTCTTTGATCGCGGTTGTGTATATCGGTTTTGTGGCGTTGGTGCAGTCTGATATGAAAAAGTTGATTGCCTATTCCTCGATATCACACATGGGCTTTGTCACACTGGGCATGTTTCTCGCTTTTCGCATTATGGCCACTTCGGTTGGTGAGACCGATAGCAGCGCAACCTCCAGCGCCATTCTGGGCATTGAAGGTGCGATGATGCAAATGATTTCTCACGGTTTTATCTCGGCGGCGATGTTTCTCTGTGTGGGGGTTATGTACGATCGTATTCACTCACGCGAAATTGCCGACTATGGCGGTGTGGTGAATACCATGCCGGTTTTTGCTGCGTTTATGGTGTTGTTTGCCATGAGTAATGCGGGCCTGCCGGGTACATCCGGGTTTGTCGGTGAATTCATGGTGATACTGGCGTCGTTTAAAGCCGGGTTCTGGTATGCCTTTTTTGCGGCGATCACATTGATTATTGGTGCGGCGTATACCTTGTGGATGGTTAAGCGGGTCCTGTTTGGAGATGTGGTGCACGATAATGTCGCCAAATTACAGGATATCAATCGCCGCGAATTTCTATTCTTGTCGGCGTTGGCTATTTGTGTGCTGTTTTTCGGTTTGTGGCCCGATGTATTGACGCAAGTGATGCATGCGACGGTGGAAAATCTGCTCCAACACATCCTCACCTCGAAGCTGCCTTTATGAATACGTATCTTCCTCTGCTGCCAGAAATATTCCTCGCCTGTAGCACCTGTGTGGTGCTGATGTGGGATTTGTTTCTGCAAGAGGGCAAAAAACAGGTCAATCTTTACTTATCACTGTTGTCTTTGGCGGGCACGTTTTTATTGTTGTGGTATCAAGTGCCTGTTCAGGGTGCTGGGTTGTTTGATGGGGCGTTTGTTATCGATCCAATGAGTGGTGTATTAAAGATGTGGGTGGTAGCGATTATTGCACTGGCATTTGCTTATTCCACTGTGTATTTACAGGATCGCGGTATGCTCAAGGGTGAGTACTATGTGCTGGGTTTGTTCGGTGTGCTGGGCATGATGATAATGATTTCATCGGGCAGTATGTTAACCGCTTACCTCGGTCTGGAAATGTTGTCACTGTCACTGTACGCAATGGTGGCGTTTCGCCGCGACAATGCCCGCTCCAGCGAAGCGGCGATCAAATACTTTGTGCTGGGTGCCCTGGCTTCCGGCATGTTGTTGTACGGTATTTCGATGGTTTATGGTATCTCCGGCTCGATTAATTTTGCGGATATAAACCGCTTCTTAATCGACAGTGGGGGTGACAATATCGCCTTGCTATTGGGCCTTGCGTGTATTGTCGTCGGCCTCGCATTTAAGCTGGGTGCCGTGCCATTCCATATGTGGGTGCCGGATGTATACGACGGTGCGCCAATATCAGTGACATTGTATATATCCAGTGCGCCAAAAATTGCCGGGTTCGCCTTGGCGATCCGCTTTCTCGCGGATGGCTTGCAGGAGCTGCAGGTCGATTGGCAGGGAATGTTGCTTGTATTGGCTGTATTGTCACTGGCCGTTGG
Organism: Gammaproteobacteria bacterium; assembly: GCA_965277715.1. Taxonomy (GTDB): domain Bacteria; phylum Pseudomonadota; class Gammaproteobacteria; order JBCCGL01; family JBCCGL01; genus JBCCGL01. The sequence continues at coordinate 1,727,582 of OZ255836.1, read as the reverse complement.
CAACGTTATTGCGATTGCCCAGAACAATATCAAACGTATGCTGGCCTACTCGACAGTATCGCATGTTGGTTTTCTGTTGCTCGGTTTACTGGCAGGCACTGCAGAGGGTTACGCCTCGGCCATGTTTTATGCGTTAACCTATGCGTTGACCAGTATCGGTGGGTTTGGGGTATTAATACTCCTCAGTAAAAAAGGCTTTGAAGCCGAAAAACTGGATGATCTGAAAGGCTTATTTCGTCGTAGCCCCTGGTTTGCTCTAATCATGATGTTAATTTTGTTTTCTATGGCGGGTGTGCCGCCGACTGTTGGGTTTTACGCAAAGCTTTCGGTACTCAAGTCGATTGTCGATATTGACCTGGTCTGGTTGGCCGCTTATGCCGTTCTGTTTTCAATTATCGGCGCTTACTATTATTTGCGTGCGGTAAAAATTATCTTTTTTGATGCTCCGGAAAATAATGCCGGTATCGAACAGGGCGCAGTAATACGCGTTCTGCTCAGCGCCAATGGTCTCGCTGTGCTCGGTTTGGGTTTATTTCCCGCTGCTTTAATGAGTGCTTGTATAGCGGCTTTTCCCGGCTGACAAACGTGGTATCGGTATGGCTTTTTCTTGGCTTGGGATTTGTCTGTGCCAATTTGCCTTGGCTGAGTGATCGCATCTTTTTCCTTGTTCTGCCCTCGGGCGGTAAACGGGAATACATGCGTTTGCTGGAGTGGTTGCTGTTTTATTGTGGTTTTATGTTATTGGGCCTGGGTTTTGAACGTATGCATAACGGTGAAATTTACCCGCAGGATTGGGAGTTTTATTCGGTGACGGCGTTACTTTTTACCGTCTTTGCCATCCCTGGGTTTATTTACTGTCACGATCTGAAAAAACACATGCGTGGCAGCCGGTAAACTATAGGACGCCCAGGTCATTTACCAGGCCATTTAACTGTCATCTGCCTAATTAATAAATAGCGCATAAATTAAAGATTAATAGTGCTTGAAGTTTGCTTGGAGTAGCCGTATCATGCGCGCCTGTCTGATGCGGGGTGGAGCAGTCTGGCAGCTCGTCGGGCTCATAACCCGAAGGTCGTAGGTTCGAATCCTACCCCCGCTACCAAGTTTTTTGATAAAAAGGCCCCTCTATAGGGGCTTTTTTATTAGCTTCAAAAATGTTTGTGTCGGATATCTCCGGTTTTGAATCCGATAGGTTCTTGATGCTGGAAATGCTATGAAACGTGCTGCCCCGGATGTTTGGAATTGTGTAGGTCAAGTGGTTGTCGGCCTTGATTACGAATTTGTCGGTGCGCGTTATGGTCAGGAGCAGGGCGAGATGGTGCTGCGTGTTTTTATCGATAATGATCGGGGCATTGATGTCGATGATTGCGCCGAAGTCAGCCGACAGTTAAGTGCAGTGCTCGATGTAGAGGACTTACTGAGTACAGCATATACGCTGGAAGTGTCTTCACCGGGCCTGGATCGCCCACTGTTTGATGAAAAAGATTTTATCCGTTTTAGTGGCACTGAGGTGGCTTTAAAACTGTTGACACCCCAAATGGGCAGGCGACGCTTTAAAGGCCCACTGATTGGTTGTCAGAATAATGAGATAGAAATAGAGGTTGATGGCGAGCATTACTTTATTCCACTGGAAAAAATTGATAATGCGAACCTGGTGCTCCCTGCACAAGCGTATAAGTCCAGGAACCTGGCGGAGCACAGCGCGTAATAGCGCTTCGCCTGTATGAATTAATCGGTAAAGGTTATTAGACGATGAGTAAAGAAATTTTGATGGTTGTGGATGCTGTCTCCAACGAGAAAAGCGTTGAAGAAGAAGTCATTTTTCAGGCGTTGGAATCGGCATTGGCCTCTGCTACTCGAAAGAAATACGCCTACGATGTCGATGTGCGTGTTGCTATTAATCGACAGACAGGCCAATACGATACGTTTCGCCGCTGGGAAGTAATGGCGGATGACGAGGAGCAGGAAGCACCCACACGACAAATCAGCTTTTCCGCCGCCTCTTTGGATCAGGAGGAGATACAAATCGGTGACTTTACCGAAGAACCTATCGATTCGGTTGAATTTGGCCGCATCGCTGCACAAGCCGCCAAACAGGTTATTGTGCAAAAAGTACGTGAGGCTGAGCGTTCACGGGTTGTCGATGCTTATCGGGAGCGCATTGGTGAATTGCTCATGGGTATTGTTAAGCGCACGGAGCGCAACGGCGTCTATATTGACCTCGGTGGTAATGCCGAAGCGTTTATTTCCCGCGAGGAAATGATTCCAAGAGAGGCAGTGCGTTCCGGTGACCGCATTCGTGGCTATTTGAACGAAGTGCGTGAAGAGGTGCGGGGGCCACAATTGTTTGTGAGCCGAACGGCACCGGCATTTTTAACCGAGTTGTTCAAGCTCGAAGTGCCCGAAGTCGGCCAGGGGCTAATCGAGATTATGGGCGCGGCACGTGATCCAGGTTCGCGTGCAAAAATTGCGGTGCAATCACACGAGCCACGCCTCGATCCGGTGGGTGCCTGCGTCGGTATGCGCGGCTCACGAGTGCAAACGGTATCGAACGAACTGGCGGGCGAGCGCATCGATATTATTATGTGGGATGAAAACCCGGCGCAATACGTCGTCAACGCGATGGCACCGGCCGAGGTTATTTCGATTGTTGTCGATGAAGAATCCAATAGCATGGATATTGCCGTTGAAGAGGACAAACTGTCACTGGCGATTGGGCGCGGTGGTCAAAATGTGCGCCTTGCCAGCGAATTGACCGGGTGGACATTGAATGTGATGGATGCCGCGCAAGCGGAAGAAAAGAGTGAAGGCGAGACCAGGCAATCGGTCGAATTGTTTAAGCAGCATTTGGATGTTGATGAAGAGGTGGCGATGATTCTGGTGCAGGAAGGGTTTACCAGTGTCGAAGAGGTCGCTTATGTACCCAAGCAGGAACTCGTCGATGTCGAAGAGTTTGATGAGGATATTGTTGAAGAGTTACGCAGTCGTGCACGCGATGCGCTACTCACCAAAGCGATTGCAACCGAAGAGGAAATCGGCGATAAGGCACCCACACAAGAGCTGCTTGACATGCAGGGAATGGATGAAGAGACCGCACACTATATGGCCGCTGTCGGCATTACCACCCTCGACGATTTGGCCGAACAATCGATAGATGAGTTAATGGTCGTTGAAGACATGGATGAAGAGAAAGCCGCTAAATTAATTATGACTGCGCGTGAGCGCTGGTTTGACGAAGCAGAAGCGTGAGAATAAACCAGTCAAATCAGAGGAATAAAAATGCCTGACGTAACAGTAAAGCAATTGGCCGAGGTTGTCGCGACGCCAGTAGATAAGCTACTTGAACAGTTGCGCGATGCGGGTATTAATAAGGTAGGTAATGACGATGTTGTTACCAATGATGAAAAGATGCAATTGCTCGACTCGCTACGCCGTTCACACGGTAAGGATAAAGGCGCCGATGGCAGTAAAAAAATCACCCTTAAACGCAAACGCATTGGCGCGGTAAAGCTATCCGGCACAGGTAAGAAAACAGTGGCGGTTGAGGTGCGTGGTAAACGGACTTACATGAAGCGTGCCGCCGCCCCCAGCGAAACACCCATAGAAGAGCCAACACCGGTTGTCGAAGAGGACCCGGAAGAAATCAGGCGCAAGCAGGAAGAGGCGCTGGAACTGGAACGCCAACGCCAGGAGACCGAACAAAATAAACGCCTGGACGATGCCAGGCAAGCGGCCATGCAGGAGGCGAGCAGGCTGGCGAATGAAGAAGTTGAGCGTTTGAAAATGGAAGCTGAAGCTGCCGCCGCCACTGCGCTTAAACAGGCTGCAGAGCAGGCCAGGGGCAAAGCTGAACCAGCCAAGCCGACTAAACCGGCTAAAACTGACGCCAGAGGCGGTAAGTCCCGCTCGGGTAAATCCCGCAGTAGCCAGGACGATGATCGCGGTACCCGCTATGGCCGTAATGAATTGCATGTCGCCAAGGAAAAATCGGGCAAACGCAAAAAGAAAGGCCGTAGCGCTCGTCGTGAACCGACCTGGACAACGGAGTCCCGCCACGTTTTTGAAAAACCTACTGAACCGGTAGTACGTGATATCAGCGTACCAGAAACGATTAGTGTTGCCGATTTAGCTAACAAGATGGCGGTTAAAGCCAGTGAAGTTATCAAGGTGATGATGGGTATTGGTGTGATGGCAACCATCAATCAAGTGATTGACCAGGATACCGCCACACTAGTTGTTGAAGAGATGGGTCATAATGCCGTGGCGCAGGCGGATAACGACGCCGAGCTGGCCCTGGCTGAAAAGCTTACCAGTACACCTGTCGATATTGAGGGCGGGGTGCCCAGATCGCCGGTTGTGGCGGTGATGGGGCACGTCGATCACGGCAAGACCTCATTACTGGACCATATTCGACGTACGCATGTTACAGCGGGTGAAGCGGGCGGCATTACGCAGCATATCGGTGCCTATCATGTAGAAACTAACAAGGGCATGATCACCTTCCTGGATACCCCCGGTCACGCTGCGTTTACTGCCATGCGTGCCCGAGGTGCCAGGTGTACCGATATTGTTATTTTGATTGTCGCGGCCGATGATGGTGTGATGCCGCAAACGGTTGAAGCGATCCAGCATGCTAAAGCGGCGGGTGTACCCGTAATTGTTGCCGTTAATAAAATGGACAAACCTGATGCCGACCCGGATCGTGTGAAAAATGGTTTGGCGGCGCATGAGATTATTCCTGAAGACTGGGGTGGTGAGCATATGTTTGTCCACCTCTCTGCACAAACGGGAGAGGGTGTCGAGGACTTGTTGGATGCTATTTTGGTGCAATCGGAGGTACTTGAACTTCAGGCAATGCCCGATGGCCCCGCACGGGGTGTTGTTATTGAGGCAACCCTCGATAAAGGGCGCGGCCCTGTGGCGACTGTTCTGGTACAGAGTGGCCAACTCAAGAAAGGCGACATTATGATATGCGGCTCGGAATACGGTCGCGTTCGCGCTATGTTTGATGAAAACGCACTCCCTGTTGAACGTGCAGGCCCATCCATTCCTGTCGCTGTTCTGGGCTTGTCGCGCACGCCGGATGCGGGAGATGAAATGCTGGTTGCCGCCGATGAACGCGATGCGCGTGAGTTGGCCGCCTTGCGGCAAAATCGCCTGCGCGATGTGCGTTTGGCATCGCGCAAATCGAGCAAGCTGGAAGATATGTTTTCCACCATGGGCAGCACTGAAACGCAAACGCTCAATGTGGTTGCCAAAACCGATGTGCAGGGTAGTTTTGAAGCGATGCGCGATTCACTTGAACGGTTATCCACCGATGAAATTAGTGTGCGCGTGATTGGTGGTGGCGTAGGTGGTATCACCGAATCGGATGTTAATTTGGCGGTGGCATCCAATGCGATCCTGATTGGCTTTAATGTGCGTGCAGAGAGCTCGGCACGCAAGGTGATTAATGAACAGGAAGTCGGGTTGCACTACCACAGCGTCATCTACGATGTTATTGAACAGGTAAAAGCGGCTGCGGGCGGTATGCTTTCACCTGAGGTGAAAGAGAAAATTATTGGCACAGCTCAGGTCAAAGATGTCTTCCGCTCGCCAAAATTTGGTGCGGTGGCAGGCTCGATTGTGCTTGATGGTGTTGTGCGTCGTAGCTCGCCTATTCGCGTATTGCGTGACAACATTGTGATCTATGAGGGTGAGTTGGAATCATTGCGACGCTTCAAAGACGATATGAATGAAGTGCGTTCCGGTATCGAGTGCGGTATAGCCGTGAAAAACTACACCGATGTGCAGCCGGGTGACCATATTGAAGTGTTTGAACGTACTGAAGTGGCCCGCACATTGTAGGCTCACCCACTGCAAACCTGGGCATTAGCATTAAAATGAGTAAAGATTTTCCCCGCAGCTACCGTGTTGCAGATCAGATTCAGCATGAATTGTCATCGTTGGTGCGCAATCAGGTTAAAGACCCCGGCATATCGCCGTTGTTAACTATCTCTGCGGTGGATGTGTCACGCGATTTATCGGTTGCCAAAATCTATATTACCGTGCTGGGTGACGAGCAACGCGAATCTTCGATGGCAGCACTGGCGCGCGCCAGCGGTTATTTGCGATCACAACTTGCCAGCCGTATGTCGCTGCGCTCAGTGCCACAACTGCGCTTTTACTACGATGAATCGATTGAACAGGGTGAGCATTTGTCTGGATTGATCGATGCCGCTGTGCAATCCGATCAATCAAACGACGACAACTAGCTACCGATATTTTGTGAGCCAATGGCGCGCAAAAAACATACCGGACGCGATCTGAACGGCATCCTATTGTTAGAAAAGCCTGTCGGCATTACCTCAAACAAAGCATTGCAGCGCGCTGCACGCCTTTTTAATGCGCGCAAGGCCGGTCACACGGGCAGCCTCGACCCACTCGCCAGTGGTATGTTGCCGATTTGTTTTGGTGAAGCCACGAAAATGGCCGGGTTTCTGCTCGATTCAGATAAAGCCTATACCGTTACCGCTCAACTGGGTGAAGTGACCAATACCGGTGATGCCGATGGCGAGGTGATTACCCGCGTGGAATGTGTCGATGTCAACCTGCCCATGCTCGAAACTGCGCTGAGCCAGTTTCGAGGTGCTATCGAACAAATACCCCCTATGTACTCGGCCTTGAAACACAACGGGCAACCGCTTTATAAACTGGCGCGAAAAGGGGAGGAGATCAAACGAAAAGCCCGTTGTGTCACGATTAAGAAACTCGATTTACTGCACTTCGACAATAACCGGTTCAGCCTTTATGTTGAATGCACCAAGGGCACTTACATCCGCTCATTAGTTGCCGATATTGGCGCTGTTTTACATTGTGGTGCCCATGTTACCAAACTGCACCGAAACTGGGTGCAGCCTTTTGTCGACGCTCCTACGTACACTTTTGAGCAACTTGAAGCATTGTTGCCAGGTAACCGGCAATCAACTGAAGTATCGACTACTTCCGAACTGGCAATCGACGCATTGTTATTAGCAGAGGATACGGCACTTACGTTTTCAGCCGTCCACTTAGATGTACAGCAGGCACAAAGTTTGTTGATGGGGCAGGTGGTGGCCACTGCTTTGGTGCAGAAACCGGGCTTGTTATACCGGGTTTATGGTGCTGATCAGCGGTTTCTCGGTATTGGTATTTGTGCGTCTGAGGCACGTTTGGCGCCGAAACGGTTGATTCGAACACATTAGCCCAATTCATATAAGCCTGATTTTATCCGATTTGAGTACGCCAATATAATTAACATATTGGTTTAATTTAATATTTTTCCGGCGTGTAAAATAGTGCCTTAATCGCACCTGTAACACCCGTAAAACGGCGGCGACAGGGAAAATTTTGGAACACTGATGGTATTTTTACAATAATTTACGAAGAACCTATTTTTATAAACTACTGCTTGCGCCATTTTATTCGTTCCTTTATGACGAGCTGTAAGCTAAATATAGGTTGTGCAAATCGGCAACCCGTTGTTCAAGCTGATCAGGGCCTTGGTTATTCTCAATCAAATCATCAGCGAGTGCCATCCGTTGTGCTCTTGGTATTTGCACTGCAAGTATTTGCTCCGCTTCCTCTCTGGTTGATGCATCACGCGCCATAATCCGTGCAATCTGAACGGCTTCCTCGCAGTCTATGACCAAGACCCTGTCGACAGTGTCTTGCTGCGAGGTTTCAAACAACAGTGGGATAACGCTGATGCAATAGGCATAGCCGTTACTTTTAAACTGTTGAATAGCACGTGCCATTTGTTGTCGAATGCGTGGGTGTAAAATATTTTCCAGATACTGTTTTGCCTGATGATCTGAAAATATTAGCTGTCGCATCGCCAGGCGATCAAGTGCTCCCTGGGCGGTCAGTACACCCGTGCCAAAACGGTCCACTATTTCTGCTAGCCCTGCGCTTCCAGGTAACACCGCTTCACGCGCCAACACATCGGCATCGACTATCGGGGCACCATACTGGCCAAACAGTGTCGATACAGTGGTTTTACCGCAGGCAATCCCGCCGGTTAAACCGACTCGCAGCATATCAGGCGCTGAGTTGCAGGTAATAATGCATAATCTGCTCACCCCATAATAGTGCAATCCAACCGGCACCAGCCAAATAAGGGCCAAACGGTATAGGAATGTTTTTATCTCTACCGCGCACGATAATCAGGCCGATTCCCACGATAGCGCCGAGCAGGGAAGACAATAAAATAACCAATGGCAGTTGCTGCCAACCGAGCCATGCACCCAGCGCGGCAAGTAATTTAAAATCGCCGTAACCCATACCTTCCTTGCCAGTAATCAGGCGAAAGGCATGGTATACCAACCAGAGTACCAGGTAACCTAATACTGCACCTATTACGGCTGAGTTCAGATCAGTAAAAAGCCCCAGCGTATTACATAACAAACCCAGCCATAGTAAAGGGAGTGTCAGGTCGTCTGGTAGCAGAGTGGTTTTGAAATCGATGGCACTGAGCGCGATGAGTGTCCAGGTGAACACAAGTGCGGCGATTGATTGTGCTGTGACGCCAAAGTGCCATATCACTACTACGCTTAGAATAGCGGTCACTATTTCAATAGCAGGGTATTGGATGGATATCCGTGCCTGGCAGTTTGCACATCGACCACGAAGAAACAGCCAACTGATAACGGGAATATTCTGCAGGGGGGTAATTTGTGCGTCACACCCTGGGCAGCGGGAACGTGGTACAAGAAGGTTATAGGTTGCTTGTTCTTGAGTTGTTCCGGTTGTTTCTGTTGCTATTAGATTTGCGCATTCATTGTGCCAGCGTTTTTCCATCATTATGGGCAAACGGTGGATAACGACATTGAGAAAACTACCGATGCTTAAGCCGATAAGTAATGCCAGAATTAATAATAACCCAGGCGAGTCATTGAATAGTGTTATTACGCTCATTAGATGCGTGAAATCAAAATGAATCGCCCAGTTTGAATATAGGCAGGTACATAGCGACGACTAAGCCGCCCACAACGATCCCCAAAAACGCCATGATCATAGGTTCCATCAAGCTGGTGAGGCTATCGACACCATTATCGACTTCCTCTTCGTAGTATTCTGCTACTTTAGCCAGCATTTTATCGAGCGCACCTGACTCTTCACCGATAGCGACCATTTGTATCACCATGCTGGAGAATAAACCTGTTTGTCGGAGCGCCCGCTGTAGTCGCTGCCCTGTGGCTATTTCATCTCTAACTTGCATAATGGCATCATAATATAAGGCGTTTCCAGCGGTGCTGGCCACTGAATCCATGGCTTCAACTAACGGTACACCAGCGACGGACATAGTTGACAGTGTGCGGGTAAATCGGGCGGTGGCTGCTTTACCCAGTAAATCGCCCACTACAGGTAGTTTGAGTGATAGTTTATCCAAGGTTGCAGAAAAACTTTTAGAGGTTTTTTTAAGGTGAAGCAACGCGAACACCGTGCCAACTATCACGCCAAATATAATGTACCACCAGGCTTGGAGAAATTCAGATAAGCTAACAACGAACTGTGTAAATGCAGGTAAATCAGAACCGGCATTATTGAACAGTGTTTCAAACTGGGGTACGACAAAAATCAATAAAATAGCAGTGACGCAAAAGGCAATGATCATTACCGCTATTGGGTAAAACATGGCTTTTTTTATTTTTGCTTTTAATGCCTCGGTTTTTTCTTTGTAGACGGCAATTTCATTTAGCAGAGCTTCAAGTGTGCCCGACTGCTCCCCCACTGCCACCAGGCTGCAAAACAAATCATCAAACTGATTGGGGTGTTTGCGCATAGCGGTAGCAAGGTTGCTACCAGATTCAACATCTGCCTTTACCTCTAGTACTAATTTTCGCATTGACTTGTTATCCAGTCCGTCGGCAACAATTTCAAAGGATTGTACCATCGGTATACCTGCTGATAGCATAGTGGTTAGCTGGCGAGAAAAAATTGCGATATCAGTAGCGGTTATTTTCTTTCCACCAGCGTTGCTGCGTGATTGTGACTTTTTACGCATTTTTAGCGGAGTGATGCCCTGTTTACGCAACTGTGCTCTAACAATGGCCTGGCTGGTGCTTTCAATAGCGCCGGTGATTTTGCTGCCAGCACGGTCTTTACCTTCCCAGTAAAAAGTGAAGTTTTTGGTGTTATTGGCCTTTTTTGCTGCCATATCTATTCTTTGGTTACCCGGTTGGCTTCTTCAAGGCTTAACACACCAGCTTTGACTTTTTTTAGTGCCGAGCGGCGCAGGTCATCGACACCTTCCTTTACTGCTTGATCGGCGATATCAATTGAGTTACCACCCGACATAATAATACGGCCAATTTCATCAGAAACCGGCATAACTTGATAGATACCAACACGACCCTTATATCCTTTGGTGCATCGGCTACACCCGGTTGGCCCGTATACTTTTAGGTTATCCAATTCGGGTTTTGTAAACCCTTCTTGCAGCAGGATGTCGGTTGGAATGTTTTCAACCACTTTACAGTGATCACATAAACGCCGGGCCAATCGCTGGGCGATAATAAGTGATACAGCGGTAGCAATATTAAACGGTGGTACGCCCATATTGACTAGTCGGGTCAGCGTTTGCGGGGCATCATTGGTGTGCAATGTGGAGAGTACTAAATGCCCGGTTTGTGCCGCTTTGATGGCGATGCTGGCGGTTTCTAGGTCGCGGATCTCGCCGACCATAATTACATCCGGGTCCTGGCGTAAAAAAGACTTGAGCGCCTCGGCGAAGGTGAGACCCACCCGGGTGTTGACGTTGACCTGATTGATCCCCGGCATATTGATTTCGGCAGGGTCTTCCGCCGTGGAAATATTGATTTCTGGTTCGTTTAAAATATTCAATCCTGTGTAGAGCGAAACGGTTTTACCACTGCCTGTGGGGCCAGTTACCAGGATCATGCCATAGGGGTTTTTCAGTGCTTTAAGGTATAGGTCTTTCTGGTCGTCCTCGTACCCCAGCACTTCGATACCGAGCTGAGCGCTGGTGGGGTCGAGAATACGCAATACAATTTTTTCGCCAAACAGCGTGGGGCAGGTATTAACCCGAAAGTCGATGGCGCGATTACGGGAAATTTTTAGTTTGATACGGCCATCCTGTGGCACCCGTCGCTCGGAAATATCCATACGTGACATTACTTTTACCCGTGCGATAAGGCGTGAAGCCATATTCAATGGTGGTTGGGCCACCGCCTCAAGTACGCCATCGATCCGGTAGCGAATGCGAAATAGCTTTTCATAGGGTTCGATATGAATATCGGAAGCGCCTCGATTGATAGCATCCAGCAGTACTTTATTTACAAAACGTACTATAGGGGTATCGTTTATACCGGCAACATCGGTAGCTTCATCCTGCTGATCTGCGTCATCCTCAAAGGTAATATCAAGGTCTTCCAGGTCTTCATCTATACTGTCACTAAACCCATCATCCTGCTGGTTGAGTGCCTGCTGAATGGCATTGTCGAGCTTGTTGTCTTCGACCAATACAGGTTCGCTGGTCAGACCGGTATAGAATTTGAACTCATCCAATGCGGTAACATTGGTCGGATCGGAGATGCCGATATAGAGACGAGTGCCTTTTTTGGAGAGAGGCAGAGCGCGGTGTTTGTTGATTAACGTCTCGTTAAGATGTTCTTTGGGTAAGTTATCTGGAGTAAAGGCACTGAGATCAAATACGGGCAGACCAAATTCCTGGCCTGCGGTATAGGCCAAGTCATTAGCCGCTACGTGATAATCGTTAATCGCGATGGAAACAAACTTCTGTTGTTTTTTTTGCGCATCAGCAACTGCCGCCAATGCGTCTTTCTCGGACATAAGGTTGTCTTGTACCAACCTTTTGGGTAAGCCGTTAAGTAGGGGTTTTGAGGCGGGTGTTGCCATATTAGTATATACTTTTTGCTGTTAAGTAATGGATAAGTGCTTGTAAAGTATACACAATAGGAAAACTTTTACTCGTGTTCCTTATGCCTCGTCGCGTAATATTTATTAGCTATTTTCATGTACTTGTGCTTTAAGAAGCGTCACTCTGGTTTGGCCTTTTACCTCTATTCTTGCGCCTTCAAAAAAACACCAGTTGGTATTTATACCAACTGGTGTTTAACTTGTAATCTTTTGGTTAAAAATTTATTAACTTATATAATATATCAAAAGAGCTGTGCACTTGATACCGGGTTCTATTGGCAATCACTGGGTAAATATTTATCTTCAACTAATGTTGTTGCTGTAGCGCAATTCCATCTAACTGAGCCCGTATCATTGGTAACGGATATAGCTTGACCACCGATTTGAGGAACAAAAGTGATGACATTGTTAGTTGGTCCAAGAGCAGGTATTCCACCGAAAGTTATACTGATTACTCCGGTGGTATCAGAGACAGATGCAGCAGTTACAATGTCAGTAAGTACGTTACCTGCTGTTACGTCAGTATTAAATACATCTGCTATAGAATCAACTCTTGTCATGCCGTTTTCAGCAAGGCCAATAGTCAGTTCTTTCTTGATGCCATCAGCTATGGCCAAGCCTTCAGTTATTTTTGCGCGAGTAGTGTAGCCTTGATAAGAAGGTATTGCTACTGCTGATAAAATACCGACAATTGCAACGGTAACCATTAGCTCAATAAGGGTAAAACCTTGCTGGGTTCTCTTCATTTTCAAATCTCCGGATAGGTAGTGTTGATAAAGTAAGTTTTGTGTTCGGTTATGAACAGCATTGGCCGCTTTTATATAACCTTAATAGTGGATAAGCAAGATAGGTGCCAAGTGATTTTTATCATGCAAACCTACTGCCGCTAACGTACTTTGATCTTAAACTTAAAGAAGATATGTTTATTTCAAAACATATATATTCGTATATAGTGACATATTTGTCACTATATGACATAAATACTGTCTCCAAATATGCTTAGACTTGGGTTAAATAGTACGTTTATGCAAATGTTACTCTTATAGTCCTAATTTACTCACTTTATAGCGTAGCTGTCGGTAGCTGATATTCAATAATTCTGCGGCGGATTTTTTGTTCCAGCGGGTTTTTTCCAGAGCTGATAACAATACTGTGCGCTCATGTTCTGCTAATGAAGTGCTTGCTAAATGAGTTTTTTCCAGTGTTGTGTCAGGGGAAGCGATAGTATTCTTTGATTCATCAGTCGCTTGCTGGAACCCCAAATCCTCTGCGCTTATTCTATCGTTTTCATATAACGCCAGCGCACGTTCCAGCCGGTTTTCCAGTTCCCGCACATTGCCGGGAAAATCATGCTGGTTGAGCAGCGTTAGTGCCTGGTCAGATAGCGTCGGAATATCTTCATTACTATTTGAAATCATGCGTCTGAGCAAGGCTGTTATCAAGATAGGGATATCACTACGGCGCTCACGTAGACTAGGTACTCGCAGTTCAATAACATTCAAGCGGTAATAGAGGTCTTGCCTGAAACGCTCTGTGGCTACTTCTGCTGTGAGGTCTTTGTGTGAGGCTGATAAAATGCGTACATTGACGGGAATCTCATTACTTTCACCCACCGGGCGCACCGCTTTTTCCTGAATCGCCCGCAATAACTTAACTTGCATCGACAGTGGGAGGTCTGCTACTTCATCAAGGAACAATGTGCCCCCATCGGCACTTTGGAACAAACCGGGGTTATCATGGGTGGCGCCGGTAAAACTGCCCTTGCGGTGGCCAAAAAACTCACTCTCCATCAATTCTGACGGAATAGCCCCACAGTTGACCGGTATAAATGGCCCATTTTGACGCGGCCCCTGCTGGTGGATGATTTTCGCCACAAGCTCCTTACCTGTACCCGACTCACCACGAATCCACACCGGTGCCTGGCTGCGTGCCAGTTTGGTGATTGTGGCTTTAAGCGTTTGCATTGCCTTTGATTGGCCTACCAACTGATCCTGGGGATTTTTACTGGGCATATGAGGTTGGGTTGTCGCAGGGGTATTTGAGCGTATGGCGGTATCGACCAGGTCACGCAATGCGCTTAAATTAACGGGCTTGGAGATAAAGTCAAAGGCACCAGCTTTTAATGCCTGCACGGCCAGCTCTATATTTCCGTGAGCGGTGATAACTGCGACGGGAAGTGGGTGCTTTAGTGTCTGAATATATTCAACCAGTCCAATACCATTGCCATCCGGGAGGCGCATATCGGTTAAGCAGACATCGAATGATTCACTGTTGAGCAGGGTGCGCGCCTGCTCGATATTGGCGGCGGCATGTGTGTCGATATCCATGCGCATAAGTGTCATTTCCAGTAATTCGCGGATATCGGGTTCGTCGTCGACAATAAGGGCTTTGGGCATGGCGTTTGTCAGGGGGCGTTTATGTGGTTATCTCGGGTGGTAAACCGAATGTTATGCGAAAGCAGGTGCCGTTACCACTGGGGAGTAGTGATAGCTGTGCACGGCTGAATTCACAGAGTTCCCGTGCAATGTACAAACCCAGGCCGGTTCCCCGATGGCTGGAGGTGTAGAATGGTTCAAATACTTCTGCGTGTTTTTCAGTGGGAATGCCCACGCCGTTATCGCTTATTTCCAGGTTGACGTCGGTTCTGTGATCGGCAGGATTGGGTGTCTCCTTGACAGTGAGGTTGATAACAAGGTCTTCGCTCTTGCTGTGTAGCACGCTGTTGTTGCATAAGTTCCACAATACCTGGTGCAGGTGATCTGGATCTATCCAGGCGTGCGTGGTGGCCTCGGCAGTTATGCGTATCGCGTTGGCCTGCAATTGTTGCTGGGTACAAAAATCGGCAGCGAATTCAGTAAGATATTGATGCAAGTTAATCTTTTCTGGCGTGACCTTCTGCTGCCGCGATAATTGCATAATATCTTCGATAATTTTGTTCATCCGCTGTGACTGGGTTATTACTATCTGCACAAGGCGGTTATCCCCTTGACTTATCGAGGCAGATTCTTCGAGCAACTGAGCCGCGTGGCTGATAGCACCCAAGGGGTTACGGATTTCATGGGCAATGTTGGCAGTCAGGCGGCCAAGCGAGGCGAGGCTGGATTGCAGCATTTGTTGTTTTAGCGCGAAATTATCCTCTACCCGGATGAGTGTTCCCGCGTTGCCAAGAGGCAGGAAATGCATATTTAACTCAATGCCAAGTTTCTCGTCGAACGTCGGTTGTGGTTGTTGTGATCTGTCCTTTCGCCAGTGTTCAAGTGCTGTTGCTAACGGTTCTGACACAACCCGCAAACTAAGGCTTTCGGTATCGCGTGGCATATTCAGCAATTGGTGGGCACTGCTATTGGAAATGCGTATTTTCCCCATCGGGCTGACAAATAATAGTGCAGAAGCCATTTGCTGGATAATCTGTTCATTTAGTTTAGCCAGATTATCGCGCTCAGTTGTGCGGCGCCGTGCCACGGTATCTGCCCGTCGGCTGCGGCGGGCCAACACCATTGCCAGTAATGCGGTAACCAGTAGCGTGGCGCCCAGTGCGCCTGCCTGCAAATAGGCTGTTTGCGAAATGCCGTAGGTGGCATGTGTGTAAAACTGTTCGCCAAGAAGAGCCAGAGAGCCGAGTGCCGCAAATAACAGGGCAAAGCGGTTCATGGTAATCAACGCAGTACCCGCTATGGCCACAACCATCAAGATTCCCAGCCCACTGCTGGTGCCACCACTGGCGTGCATCAGCAATGTAATGGCACCTATATCAACATAAACCTGGAGATAAACCTGGGACTCGAATCGTGGCCAGCGAGCGTGCAGGCAAGCAATAAATATAAGGCTAAGAGCAAGGTAACTCAGAAGCGTAGCAGTAAACAGTGTGGTATTGCGTTGGCCCAGTACATTATTGTCCGGTTCGAGATAGTACAGTGTAGCCAATAAGATAAAAGTGACGAACAGACGGTAGACATTCAACAGACGTAATGACGCCCAGTCGTCGGGATTGTGTGTATTGCTGTGTTTGGTATTCAACTGATCGTTCGGTTTAATAATAAGTAGACAGGCAGGTAATTATTTTTGCACAAAAAGGGCGAATGCGGGCAAAATGTATTGCTGAACAGCTTATACGATCATTATGAATAGTCAGTCACTGCGCATCGCACTCGCACAAATTAACCCCGTTGTGGGTGATATAGAGGGTAATACAAAAAAAATTATCGCTATAGCCAGGCGTGCACACAATGAGCATCAGGCTTCACTGGTGGTGTATACCGAGCTGGCGCTCACGGGTTATCCGCCGGAGGATTTGTTGTTGCGTGCAGATATGCACCCTCGTGTACAAGTGTGTTTGGACAGGATAAAGCAATCACTGGAGGGTGTTAGTGTGATTGTTGGCGCGCCGTTGTACGAGGGCGGGCATCTCTACAACACAGCCGTGGTATTGCATGCGGATGGCAGACAGTACAATTACTATAAAAACGTGTTACCCAATTATGGCGTATTTGATGAGCAGCGTTATTTCACGGCAGGCACTCAGCCGCTGGTGCTCGATATTCAGGGGGTACAGGTGGGGGTGACGGTGTGCGAGGATATTTGGTTTCCTGCAGCGGTTGAGGCCAGCCGGGTTGCAGGTGCTGAGGTCATTGTTTCGCTGAACGCCTCGCCGTTTGATTTGGATAATTTGCGGCATCGGGAGTGTGAGGCGCATGGACGTGTAACCGAAAGTGGTTTGCCATTGATCTATGTCAACCAGGTTGGTGGGCAAGATGAGCTGGTGTTTGATGGTCACTCTTTGGCATTGAGCCAGCAGGGGGAAGTGGTGTTGCGGATGCCGCCGTTTGAAGAAGGTATTGCCGCCGTGACGATATCCACTGAGGGTGTACTGGACGATATTGCTGGCGATGTTGTCGATTCTGCAGGCTGTGAGCAGAGCGCGCCATCGGCAGAGCGATCACTCGCATTGATTTACCAGGCACTGGTGTGCGGTGTGCGTGACTATATGAGGAAAAACGGGTTTGCCGGTGCGGTGCTTGGTTTGTCGGGGGGGATTGATTCGGCGCTAACTCTGGCCATCGCCGTCGATGCCTTAGGTGCAGGCTTGGGTACAGATAAGGTGCAGGCGGTGATGATGCCATTTGATTACACCTCGCAAATGAGTCAGGAGGACGCTGAAAAACAGGCGAATAACCTGAGTGTAGAGTACAGCGTTGTTCCAATTGCGCCCGCCTATAAGGCTTTTATGGGTATGTTGCAGGGGGCGTTTGCCGATACAGCAATGGACACCACCGAGGAAAATATTCAGGCACGATGCCGTGGCCTGACACTGATGGCTCTCGCCAACAAGCGCCATCGGTTGGTGCTAACCACCGGTAACAAGAGTGAAATGGCGGTGGGTTATGCGACGCTTTATGGTGATATGGCCGGTGGCTTTGCGCCGCTTAAAGATGTGCCCAAGACCACGGTTTATCAATTGGCAGAATACCGTAATCGACAGGCTGGCTACCCACTGATACCTCAGCGGGTAATTGATCGGCCCGCTTCTGCGGAGTTGGCACCGGGGCAGGTGGACCAGGACAGCCTGCCCCCTTACGATCAGCTCGATGCTATTTTGCAACGCTATGTTGAAGAGGACTGGTCGGTTGATCAGATTGTTGACTTGGGATTTGATCGCGCCACGGTGGCGCGTGTGGTGGCAATGGTGGTGCGCAATGAGCATAAACGTCGGCAGGCGCCGCCGGGTGTGCGTGTTAGCAAGCGTGCTTTTGGTAAGGATCGGCGTTACCCGATTACTTCAGGCTACGTTAAATAACGATGTGACTTATGGCATTTTTGAAATAATTAAGAATGCCGACAATAGCGAAGAACAATTTGGTGAGAAACCCAATACTTTCTTTATCCTGCATCTAACTCAGACATAAACTGAACTCAATTATCAGCATAATATTTATTCTATTCCAGGTCTTTACTTTTTAAGGCAGCATGTGTTGGGTCGGTTTTTTCCAATACGCGGAAGGTATCTTCAGCGAGATCATCCAGGCCCATATTGCGGTAGGCCTGTGCCATGAGGGCCAGTCCCTCGGTAACGGCGGGTGCGCCGTCAAAGTGTTTAATAATATACTTAACCCGGTTGATCGATGCCAGCATAGCGCCCCGGCCATAATAAAACGTTGCGATATCCAGTTCGTGATCGGCCATTTCATTGCGTAAAAACACCATGCGCTTGTGCGAATCAGCCGCGTAAATACTATCCGGAAAACGTTGAACTAGCGTGTCGAAGTCGGCGAATGCATTGTTCAATGCCTGTTGGTCGATGTTTGCCAGCTTGCGCCCGGTAAAATTGGTGAATAAACCAGAGCCCCGGCTGAAGTTTGATAGCCCTTTGAGGTAGTAGGCGTAGTCGATATGTGTGTTGCCTGGATGTAGCCTGATAAAGCGATTGGCGGCATCAATAGCTGAATCGTACTCGCGGCGCTTATAGTGGGCGTAGGCAATATCCAGTTGTGATTGGAGTGTGTAGCGGCCAAATGGAAACCGGGATTCAAGCAGCTCAAAATACTCCACCGCCTGGTCAAACTTGCTGTTGGCCAGTGCACTTGAGGCTTCATTGTAAATTTTGCGTGCGGACCAGTCTGCGGTCGGGTCTACTGGTGGCGCTGTCGAGCACGCAGCTAACCCCGCGAACACGAGTATCATTAAAAGGGGGGCAGAAAACGGGGAAAATCGAAACATAGCAGTAAACAGTTTTTATAATCGATGCCGAGTATACCCGTAGAGTCGGTTGATTTCATTGTGCTGGAACATGAAGATACCGATAGGGAGCGTCGGAAAATGTTGCGAACGAAGACGAGGCAAGGTGAAAATTGATAAAAAAACGCAGTTTACACAGCGCAAGTGCGCATTTTTTGTCGATTTTCAACGCCACATCATCAAGTACAGTCGTTTTTCGATACCCTCGATAGTAATTTACCGTGAAACAAATACCCCTAAAGACAAACACTATGACAAATGCCGATGAAGATACTGCCAATCCGTTCAACTGTCGAATACCTGATCATTATCGTGGTTGGCGACTGGATCAGGCATTGGCTGCGTTGTATCCCGAGTATTCGCGCAATGCGTTACAGCAGTGGATTCGCAACCAGCAGGTACATGTGGATGGAGACATAGCCAGGCCGCGAAATAAGCTGACCGGTGGTGAGCAAGTAGTACTTAGCCCCGTGTTCAGCGAAGTTGTCGATTACCAACCCCAGGTAATCGGCCTCAACATCATCTATCAGGATAGGCATCTACTGGTAATCGATAAACCCGCCGGGTTAGTAATGCATCCGGCAGTGGGAAACCGTGATGGCACTGTACTAAATGGCTTACTGCATTACGACCCCGCTCTGGCTCAGGTGCCGCGTGCAGGCATTGTGCACCGGCTCGATAAAGACACTACCGGTTTGTTTGTTGTAGCGCGCACTGTGCAAGCGCATACCGCGTTAGTGGCCCAGTTGCAGGCACGCACAGTGCACCGGGAGTACCGTGCACTGGTGAGTGGTGTGCTGGTGGCGGGCGGTGTGGTTGATGAACCTATCGGTCGCCATCCGGTTGATCGCAAACGCATGGCGGTTGTCGCTGGCGGTAAACCGGCGATAACGCACTACCGCGTACTGGAAAAATACCGTGCACACAGCTACCTCAAACTGCAACTTGAAACTGGCCGTACCCACCAGATCCGTGTGCATATGGCGCATCGTCACTACCCATTGATCGGTGACCCTGTGTATGCCGGGCGATTGCGTATTCCGGCGGCCATCGGTGCACAACTGGCCGATGGTTTACATGGTTTTCCCCGCCAGGCGCTGCACGCCACCCGGCTCTGTTTGATACACCCCAACACCCAGCAGGAAATGGCATGGGAGTCACCCCTGCCGGGTGATTTTGAACAATTGCGGACGCTATTGCGCACCGATGCTGAAGCCGATAACCGGGGTGCGTTGCGATGAAAACGCAAAACATACCCGAGTTTATCCTCCCCGATTGGCCCGCTCCCGCCAACGTACACGCCTGTTCGACTACGCGGGTCGGTGGCTTTAGCCAGAAACCCTTTGACAGTTTTAACCTCGGTGTACGCAGTGCCGATACGGCGGATAATGTGTTGAAAAATCGTGCACTGTTGCAGGAAAAAATGAATTTACCCACAGCGCCCTGCTGGCTTTGGCAGGTTCATGGAACACGCGTGGTCGACGCCGCCAGAGCCGGACGTGATGAGCAGGCTGATGCGGCCTGGACGCAGTTGCCGGGAACAGTATGTACGGTAATGACAGCCGATTGCCTGCCCGTCTTGTTTGCCGACCGCACCGGGAGCTGTGTTGCGGCTGCACATGCCGGCTGGCGCGGCCTGCTCAATGGTGTGCTGGAATCGGTTATCGACTCGCTGCCTGTCGCCCCGACGCAGTTGTGTGCCTGGCTCGGCCCGTCGATCGGTCTATCTGCCTTTGAAGTGGGTGCGGATGTTTACGATGTTTTTTGTATACAGGATGATACAAACAAAACCCATTTTCAGCGCACTGAAACGCCCGGAAAATGGATTGCCAACTTACCTGGCCTGGCACGGCAGCGACTGCAAAAAGCGGGGGTGACTTCACTGTTTGGCGGCAACTGGTGCACTTATACAGATAGACAACGGTTCTTTTCATATCGTCGCGATGGTGCGCACAGCGGGCGCATGGCAACATTGATCTGGATTGAAGCGTAAATTAACCCAACAAGAAATCGGTGGTAATTTTTGTGAATACCGCCGCTTTCTCCACATGTGGCCAGTGCCCTGTATTATCAATAATTTTTGCACGGGCGTTGGGGAAAAACTGCTGAGTGCTGTGTTGATCACCGGGCTGGATATAATCAGAACGCCCCCCTTTGATAAACAGCGTTTCGCCTGAAAAAGGTTGCCTGCACTGCATACCAGCGGCGATATTGGGGTAATCGTCACGAAGAACCGCCAAATTCATTTTCCAGTGAAAACCCCTTTCCCCCCGTTGCAGGTTTTTGAGCAAAAAAGCGCGAATGTCCCGCTCAGGTATGGCGTGTTTGATTTGTGCATCCGCCTCGTTTCGGGAAACCAGGGTCGCCAAGTCAATACTGTCCAACGCATCGAAAATTGCATCGTGGTGTCGGGGGTAGTGTTTTGGTGCGATGTCTACAACAATCAATTTATCGACGTAGGCAGCGTGGTCGAGGGCAAACTGCATGGCTGTTTTACCCCCCATCGAATGGCCCAGTATATAGGTTCTGTCGATAGCGAGGTGATTCAACAGGTGTAACACATCCTCCGCCATTGCCGTATACCCCATACACGAGTGGTGTGGTGAACGACCATGATTGCGTAAATCAATATTAATAACCTGAAAATGCCTGGATAATGCACGGGCCTGAGAACCCCAGTTTTCCAGTGAACCGAATAATCCATGAAGAATGCACAAGTATGGGCCTGTGTCTCCAGTAACATTGTAGTGCAGTGTTTGCATCGAGTTCAGTAGGGTTCAGGGACGCCCTGATACTATCACCGTGGAAAATGTAATTGCGTTTTTTTCGTGCCCGTTGGTGCCGCCATTGCAATAGCTCTGTTATTATTCAGCTAGACCCCATGTATTAACTTGCACACAAGCCAATACATGATGTCTGAGGTATTAGCCAATAATTGTTCCAGAAAAAAAGCGCTCTGGAACAATTAGTTGCAAGTTAGTACATGAGGTTTAGTTAATTTAGGTTCAAATCCTTGCCTGAAGTGCTAAGGGGCGTTCTCAATTACCAGAGCGAGACTGATCTTGAGCTATTTTTCGTGCTGGCAAGGCGCAATAGTCATTCTATTGTGACGCGTTGCAACGCCGCCAGCGCGGAAAAGAGCCGAAATCAGACCGTGAAAGTGATTGAGAACGCCCCCCAGTCAGGGCGCTGCCCAGGAGCTGTAGTTGAAGTCCGTTATTGAAAGTCGTGTTGCACAGCTACTGGCCAGTGGTGCACACCACCCTCTACAGGGCCGCAAAATCGGCCTGGAAAAAGAAAGCCTGCGTGTCGCCGCTGACGGCGGTATTGCACAAACACCTCACCCCAATGGCCTGGGGTCAGCGTTAACCCACCCGAGTATCACCACCGACTACTCTGAAGCACTGCTGGAACTGGTGACCCCGCCCTTTCAGGACTCTGCACAGACATTGCAATTTCTCGATGATACACATCGGTTTGTGTACAGCCAGCTAGGTGATGAAGTGTTGTGGACCACCAGCATGCCGTGTGTTGTGGCCGGTGAAGCCAGCATCCCCATTGCCCAATACGGTCGCTCCAATGCCGCCAAAATGAAAACGGCGTACCGGCGTGGGCTGGGTCATCGCTATGGCCGGGTTATGCAGGCGATTGCGGGGGTTCACTACAATTACTCCTACCCGCTTTCATTTTGGCCGTTATACCAATCCCTGCTCGGTGACACGTCCAATAGCCAGACCTTTATCTCTGCGGCGTATATGGGCATGGTGCGTAACCTACAACGCTATGGCTGGCTGGTGCCGTATCTATTTGGCGCATCCCCGGCAATTTGCCGTTCATTTCTCGGTGATAAGCCCACCGCATTACAGGCTTTATACGACCATACTTACTACGGGCCGTTTGCCACCTCCCTGCGAATGGGGGATATTGGCTATCAGAACAGCAAGGAAAAGGAAGCCGGAATCGCCATCAACTACAGTAGCTTGCGCGACTATATTGATAGCCTGACACAGGCGATTTCCACGCCCAGTGCCCAGTATAAAAAAATTGCATTGTGTGCCGATGGAGAATGGCAACAGCTTAACCAGAATATTCTCCAGATCGAAAACGAACACTATTCGACGGTGCGCCCAAAACAGATTTTACAGGGGGAGGAAAAACCGACACTGGCGCTGGCCAGTCGGGGGATAGCCTATATCGAACTGCGTTCGCTGGATGTCAATCCTTACGAGCCACTGGGAATCAACCAGGAACAGATGCGCTTTCTCGAATCATTTTTGCTGTTTAGCCTGCTGTTACCCAGTGATGCCCTGAGCGATAGTGAACAGGCAGATATCAAGTACAATTTTAATGCGGTTGCCCAGCGTGGCCGCGATCCAGCCTTGTGTTTAAGAAAATCGGGCCGGGATATCTTATTGCGCGATTGGGCACGGGATATTTTCCACCAATTGTCGATGACCTGCGAGCTGTTAGACAATGGTAGAGCGTCGCCGGTGTATTGTGTGGTATTGCAACAACAGCGTGAAAAGATTGAAGATCCAGAGCAAACCCCCTCTGCGCGTATACTGGCCGAGATGATGCAAAACCGTGAGGAGTTTTTTGATTTTTCACTGCGCCTTTCAATACAGCACCAGCAGTGGTTTAAACAGCGGCCATTACCTGTGCCGGCCCAACGTGCATCTGTGGCGGCGGCGAGTGATTCGCTGGTGCGGCAAGTGGCGATTGAGCAGGCGGATGATGTGTCATTTGACACATTTTTGCAGCGCTATTTTGCGCAGTAGTTTTAAGACGCACTGATAAGATAGACGGTACTGGCTACTATGCAACTCAGTTTGTGGCAGACCACGCTGGATGCACTCTACCTACTCGTCACGTTTGATCGGGATTTATGGGAAATTGTCGGTATTTCCTTCAGTGTATCCCTACAGGCGGTGCTGTACACAACACCGCTGGCCGTTGCCCTGGGCTTTTTGCTGGCGTACAGAGACTTCACTGGCCGCCAAATTGTTATTTCCCTGATTAACACCCTGTGGGCGCTGCCCGCTGTTGTTGTTGGCCTTATTCTCTATCTGATGCTTTCGCGTATCGGCCCGTTTGGTGACTGGAAACTGCTATTCACCCAAACAGCAATGATTATGGGGCAAATGTTATTGTGTTTTCCCATTTTGGTGGCCATGTCGCACACCGCATTTCAAGCCGGTGACCGGCGCGCCTGGGAAACAGCCATTACCTTGGGGGCGACGCCGTTGCGGGCAGTGTTTACGGTGATGTACGAAGTGCGCTTTGGTCTGGCGGCGGCGCTGGTCGCAAGCTTTGGCCGGGTAGTTGCCGAAGTGGGGTGTGCGATGATGGTCGGCGGCAACATCTTGCACTATACGCGCAACATCCCCACTGCGATTGCCCTGGAAACCAGCAAAGGTACATTCGATCAGGGGATTGCGTTGGGTATTGTGCTGGTGGTGTTGGCGATGGTACTGAACTTCACCGTGGTGTTTTTTCGTGGCCGGGGAGAAGCACTTTGAGCGGGCCGCCGCTGTTTCATTTTTCGCAGTTATACAAACGTATTGCCGGGCGCGATCTACTGGCAATCGATGATCTGGTGTTGGCGCCAGCCCAGTGTATTTTGTTGCGTGGTGACAATGGGGTGGGCAAATCCACACTGATGAAAATTCTGTCTGGCCTGGTGCCCGCTGATACACTGTCGGTTACTTACAAAGGGACGGCGCTGGAAGCAGTGTCATTGCGTAAACATATCCTCTACCTGCATCAGCAACCGTATTTATTTGATCGCAGCGTTTATGACAATATCGCCTACGGCTTGCGACGTCGGCATATGACACCACACGACATTTGCCAACACGTCGATACTGCACTGCACTGGGGGGAGCTGACTCATTTGTCATCGCGTAACGCCAGACAATTATCCGGTGGTGAGCGCCAGCGTGTTGCACTGGCACGGGCATATGTGCTGAAACCCGCCGTTATGTTATTGGATGAACCAACGGTGGGAATGGATGCCGCATCGCGCCAACAGGCATTGCTGTTAATCGGCGAAATGCGCAACGAGGGCATGAGTATTATGATCAGCAGCCATGAAGTGATGGCCAATACCGATTTTGCCGATATGTTTTTGTCTCTGGAAAAGGGGCGATTGATTGAGATGAGCACGACAGTATGAGTAACCACGGTACAGGTAAACACAGTGCAGTAGCTAAAAGCTTCACCACGGCTGCTGTGGTACTTGCGGGCGGTCAGGCCACACGTATGCACGGTGTCGATAAAGGCCTGGTCGCGCTGAATGGAAAACCTCTGGTTAGCTATGTGCTCGATGCGTTGAAAACACAGGTCGACTGTATGGTGGTCAGTGCTAACCGGAGTCAATCAGATTATGCGGCGCTGGGTGTGCAAACAGTTACTGACAGCCTTGGCGACTCACCCGTTACTGATTTTCTGGGGCCACTGGCCGGTATAGCGGCGGCGATGCGTGCAGTGGATAGCGAACTGTTGTTCATCTGCCCGTGTGATTCCCCTTTTTTGTGTGGTGATATTGTGGAACGCCTGCGCGCACCGCTCATTGCGGCGGATGCCGATATTGCTGTGGCGCACGATGGGGAGCGACCGCAGCCTGTATTTGCGCTTATCCGTTGTGCTTTGTTGCCTGGGCTGGTGAAGTTTCTCGCTGACGGTGAGCGCAAAATTATGTTTTGGTATCGGCAGCAGAAGCTAATTGAAGTGGATTTTTCAGACAGCCTCGATACGTTTATCAATATCAATACTCCACAAGAGTGTGCCAGTGCAGAAAAACGTCTGGCTATGCAATATTCTTAGCGCGATGTCGGTAACAGTGCACAAAAATGACTCACATTGGTCTTTCCCTCGCTACGAGCGCCTAAATCCGGCAGACTCCTAGGAGCGTTCGGCCACACAGCAATTGACAGAACAACATAATGATCAACAAACAAGCTTCCTGTGATGATGAAAATGAAACGGGCTTATTGCCGGTAGAGACGGCCTTGCAGCGGTTGCGCAACCTGGTTAAGCCGGTTGAGGCGGTGCAATATGTGGCTATTCGCCAGGCGTTGGATCGTGTGCTGGGTGAGGCGATTGTTTCGCCAATCGATGTGCCTGCTTATATCAATTCCGCGATGGATGGCTACGCCATTAACCGTGATGACATACCCGCTCAGGGGGAAAGGGCCTTGCAGGTAGTAGGTACGGCCTGGGCCGGACAACCCTGGAGCGGGGAGTCTCAGGTCGGACAATCCGGGAATGCACCGCTTGAGCGCGGGCAGTGTGTGCGTATTATGACGGGTGCCATGATGCCTGAAGGGACAGACACTGTGGTCATTCAGGAGCATGTTGAAGTGCACGGTGAACATATTATGATTGATGCGCACGTGCAGCCTGGGCGCAACGTACGGCAAGCGGGTGAAGATGTGGCTAGTGGGGAAATGGTGTTGCCAAAAGGTACATTGGTGCGACCGGCACAGCTCGGTCTGTTGGCATCGCTGGGTATCGACCAGATACCGGTTTTTCGCAAACCTACCGTCGCTTATTTCACAACGGGCGATGAACTGCGCTCACTCGATGAACACGCGGGTGCCAGGCTCAACCCTGGCGAGTTATTTGATAGCAACCGCTATACCCTGTTCGGTATGTTGTCACGCCTGGGCGTGGATATTATCGACTTAGGTGTCGTGCGCGATGATCGTGCATCGACGCGCCAGGCGTTTCTCGATGCCTCTGCGCAGGCGGATTTGGTACTCACTTCCGGTGGTGTTTCGGCGGGTGCCAAAGACTTTGTTACCGAAACCCTGAATGCGTTGGGTGATGTGTCATTTTGGAAACTGGCGATGCGACCGGGGCGGCCGTTGGCCTGTGGGCGAGTGGGTAATGCGTTGTTTTTTGGCCTGCCGGGCAATCCGGTAGCGGTGATGGTGGCATTTTATGAGTTTGTGCAGCCCGCTATTCGACAGTTAATGGGCTGCACCGAAGTATTCACACCCAGGCTGTGTGTCCCTTGTACTTCGACACTGCGGAAATCTCCTGGCCGGGTTGAGTATCAGCGGGGTATTTTGGAAACCATCGACGGTGTGCCGACTGTGCGAACGACAGGCAAACAAGGGGCAGGGCGGCTGAGTTCGATGTGCGCCGCCAATTGCATGATTGTGTTGCCGCCGACACTGGCGCGGGTGGAACCTGGGGATGTTGTTGAGGTGCAGTTGTTTGAGGGCTTGGTTTAGAGGCGGGGTCAAGCGAGCGCTGGTAGTGCGCTACAACACCGGGCGCTACCTCTGATGCGGGCCTGAAATGTTTGAAGTCATCGGTTGTCAGTTCACGCACTTGAACTGACTCGCTGTTAAAAAATGGTTGATATTGTACAATTCCAGTGCTTTTCTGGCAGGTGAAGGTGTGGAAGAGTATCAGATTTGATCGTCCCTTTTTTCTTTTGTAGTGCAATTGCTATTATTTGCTAAGGTTTTCATTCCGTATTGTATATTTCGGTATTAGTCACAAAACCCTTCTCCATTAGAGTCTTCTGAGGAATTTAGGTTGAACCCAGTGATTATAGAGCGCTTGATGCAGTGAATCTGGAAGGATAAGCGCCAGTATAATTACAAGTACCTCTTAACCGCCCAACCCCCTACCACATCTTGGCGCTAAATTTGTATAGCAACCCACAGAGCCATTTTTTTGGCTTGTCACATTTGGGTGGGTATGTTCGACAATAAATCCATTTTGATTACCGCTAGTACGGGCTCTTTCGGTAATGTTTGTGTGCAGTGGATATTAAGCCGTTATCAACCCAGGCGCCTGGTGATTTTCTCATGCGATGAGTTGAAGCAATACGAAATGCAGCAGCGTTTCGGTCAACCGCAAATGCGCTATTTTATTGGTGATGTGCGCGATGCCGATTTTGAGTATCAATCGGGTAGTAATCAGCACTTCCTCAACGTGACCGATCTACGGCGCATGAACCGCCAGGCGATTGAGCCTATTGGCGCTTGCGCGTGATCCTGAAAATCGTGGTTGATAGCGTGTCGGCATTAATGACGTTTGTACCAATGGGTGGTCGTTCTTTCAGCACTAAACGATGGTTTGTAGGGTGATTTCCTATGGCCGACAAACCCTCGACGAAGACGATATTGATGCAGTCGTGACGGCGTTGCGTGCCGAGCGCATTACCCAGGGTAGTTTGGCAACAGTGTTTGAACACCAGCTGAGTGAATACTGTCGTGCCCGCGCCGCAGTTGCGTTGTGCAACGGCACAATGGCGTTGTATTTGTGTGCACGGGCGATGGGTCTGCGTGCCGGTGGCTTACTCTGGACTTCACCGAACAGTTATGTTGCATCGGCAAACTGTGCGCATTATTGCGGTGCCGATGTGGATTTTGTCGATATTGATTGTGCCACGGGCAATATGGATGTCGTGCGTTTGCACGAGAAGCTATTGCAGGCCGAATGTCAGGGGCGTTTGCCGGATATTGTTGTGCCGGTACATTTTGCCGGTCAGAGTTGTGATATGCAGGTGCTTGGCCAATTGGCACAGCGCTTTGGTTTTCGTGTGATTGAAGATGCCTGCCATGCGCTGGGTGGCACTTATCAGGGGGAGAAAGTAGGGAGTTGCCGTTGGTCTGATGCGGTGGTGTTTAGTTTTCACCCGGTAAAATCGATTACTACGGGTGAAGGTGGCATGGTGCTGAGCAATGATGAGGCATTGATTGAGAGGGTTCGCCTGCTGGCTAACGGCGGCGTGAGTAAAAATGCACACGATATGCCCTGGTATTGTGATATGCCGTTACCGGGTATTAATGCGCGTATGAGTGAGTTACACGCTGCGCTGGGTATTAGCCAAATTAAAAAGCTCGATTATTTTATTGCGCAGCGGCGCACTATTGCCACGCGTTATTTACGTGAATTATCACACTTACCCTTACACTTGCCGCCACTTATCGATGGTGTGGAAAGTGCCTGGCATTTATTTGTTGTGCGTGTTGTGGACGCTGTGGGGCGTGACGCTTTATGTCAGGCGTTGGGGCGGGCAGGGGTTGCAGTGAATGTGCATTATGTGCCTATTCACCGGCATAGCTGGTATCGGCAGCGCGGTTTTTCACAAGGTGATTTTCCCTGTGCCGAACGGCATTTTGATACGGCGATTACACTACCACTGTACCCGGCGATGACACCCGAGCAGGTGGCTTATGTTGTCACTGCCCTGAGAGAGAATGTCGTGTATGAAAAACCGGCGTTAGCGGTCGCCTAGAGTCTGCCGGTATGCACAACAGACAATGTATAGCCGTTATACCGGCACGCGGTGGCAGCAAACGCATTCCCGGAAAAAACATAAAGCCGTTTGCCGGTAAACCCATCATTGCCTATTCAATTGAAACAGCTCTGGCTTGTGGTTTATTTGACCGTGTTATCGTCTCGACCGACGATGCGGAGATTGCCTGTATTGCCAGACAATATGGCGCGCAAACCCCGTTTATACGTGCAGCACATCTCGCCGATGATCATTGTGGTACGGTGGATGTGATTAACGATGCCATTGATTATTTTAAGCGTCAGAAACAATCGATGACTTATGTTTGCTGTATTTACGCAACGGCGCCTTTCTTACAGGCGGGTGATTTAATTACAGCGTATCATCAGCTAACTGCCAGCGATAAAGATTTTGCCTTTTCAATCACCTCTTACGCATCACCTGTACAGCGTGCATTGCGCATTGATGCGCACAATCAGATCGCGTGTTTATGGCCACAACACCGGTACACACGCACGCAGGATTTACCAGCCACTTATCACGATGCCGGCCAGTTTTATTTTGGTAAATACACGGCATTTTTACACCGAGTGGAGATATTTTCAGCGCACAGTATACCGGTGATACTCCCCCGTCACCGGGTGCATGATATTGATACCCCGGAAGACTGGCAGTGTGCAGAGAATATGTATCGCAGCCTGCAAAACGATAACATTAAGCGAACGGCATGCGCCGCCTGAGCCATACCCTGGCCATCGATGGCAGGGTCATTGGCACCCATTGTCCGCCGTATGTGGTCGCTGAGCTTTCGGCAAACCACAACGGCAGTTTACAGCGGGCACTGGACACCCTCGATGCGGTCAAAAAGGCTGGCGCAGATGCGATGAAGCTGCAAACCTACACCGCCGATAGCATGACTATTGAGAGTGATGATCAGGCGTTTAAGATTGATGATGGCCTATGGGCGGGCAACACGCTGTACCAACTTTACCAACATGGCAGCACGCCCTATGCGTGGCATAAAGCGTTATTTGACCATGCACGTGCTATCGGCCTGACGTTGTTTAGCTCGCCTTTCGACGAACAGGCTGTCGATTTGTTGGAGAGCCTCGGTGCGCCAGCCTATAAAATTGCATCGTTTGAGATGACGGATATTCCCCTGATTAGCTATGTGGCAAAAACCGGCAAGCCGATCATCATGTCGACAGGGGTTGCCGGTCACACAGAAATTGTCGATGCACTGCACGCGGCGCGCTTACAGGGTTGTAAGGATATTGTATTGTTGCAGTGCACGAGCTGTTATCCCGCGCCAGTGGCACAGGCTAATTTACGCGCTATCCCCGCTTATGCTGCCCGCTATGCAGTTTGTTCGGGGTTGTCAGATCACACGTTGGGCAATACGGTTGCGATTGCCGCTGTCGCGCTGGGTGCCTGTATGGTGGAAAAACATGTGACGCTGGATCGTGCATCACCCGGGCTGGACAGTGATTTTTCAATCGAACCGGCAGAGCTGGCGGTTTACTGCGAGCAGCTGCGCCAGTCGTGGTCTGCGTTGGGCAACGGGTGCATCGATAACCGGGGTGAAGCGGCTGGTGCACGGTTTCGTCGGTCACTTTACGTGGTTGAAGATATCCGCAAGGGAGAGTGCTTTGATAGGCGGCACGTTCGTAGCATACGCCCGGCAGGTGGTTTGCCGCCTAAATATTATGCACAGTTGATGGGTAAGTGTTGTACGCAGGATCTGCTGCGTGGCACGGCTTTGCAGATGCAGCATGTGGTTTGGTGAAGGGTGAATTTTTCACTGGGTTAGTTTTTTTGTCAATTCGGAGATGTCCTGGTCGTAGCGGTAGATTTCGCTGACGATTTGCGCGGCTTCCTGGGGGGCGTGGCGGAATGCCAGGCGCAGTAAATCCATCCAGTTTTTGTTGTTACGGCCACGGATGCTTTCAATCTGGTCGATTAAGTCCAGGTAGTAGTCGGGGGTGTTTTTCATTCTACAGTTACCCTTTAAGGCGAGCGTCGCAATAACATCCACCCCTGTTTAGTGGGTTGGTAAATAATCCGGTCGTGCAGGCGGTTGGATTTACCCTGCCAAAACTCAAATTCATCCGGTATCAGCCGGTACCCAATCCAGGCACCAGGTCTCGGTACGTCACCATCGGGGTATTGCGTGTGCAGTGATTCGACGCATTGTTCGAGCTGCTCGCGGTTGTCGATTGTCGATGTCTGATGTGATGCTGCTGCGCTAAAACGGCTGCCTTGGGGGCGGCTGTAATAATAATTGTCAGCATCTTCTGTGCCGAGTTTTTCCACTGTGCCAACAATGCGCACTTGCCGGTTGAGGTCGCGCCAGTGAAACACCAGCGCTGCGTTGGGGTTCTCGGCCAGTTGTTGGCCTTTTTGGCTGCGCGAATCAGTGTACCAGCAGAAACCGTGTCTATCGAAGTGTTTGAGTAATACAATGCGGGCGCTGGGAATCGCCGCTTTACTGGCGGTGGCCAGGGTCATTGATGTGGCGTCGATAGCGTTGGCATCGACGGCATCCTGTAACCAGGTGGCGAACTGTTGTACGGGGTCGCTGTGCATATCGGCGCGGCGAATACCTGTACTTTGGTAGTCGCGGCGCGTATCGCGTAAATCAATTTCTGGTGTCATGGGGAGCCTGTTAACACTACAACATTGCCATTCTTGGGAACCATTTTTTCGTCCGGCAGGTATGGGGAAATGCCGTGTAGGGATTATAAACGACCGATCTATTTACAGGATAATTTTATGCCAGTGATAGAGCTAGAATTTATCTGACAGGAAAAATGGAAACAATAGACGCCCTTAAAATAGCGTTTCTATTAATACCATCGGTGATCCTCTATACTGGCGGTGCGTTTTGCCAATGGAGATCCGCGATGACCGAAAAAAGCGGTATTGGAACAGGGCGTTACACTGTCGCAGCGCAAATGGCGATATGATAGAAACACTGGCAGCGTAAAGATTCACGCTTGTCACTTATACACAGTAGTTTTCCAACACCTTCTGAATGGGTTTTATCGCTCCAGGATATATTCTATGCCATCCTTTGATATCGTTTCTGAAGTTGATAGCCACGAGCTGCGCAATGCCGTCGATCAGGCCAACCGGGAGATTGCTACCCGCTATGATTTTAAAGGCAGTGACTCCAGGGTTGAGGTTGCCGGTCAGTTGTTAACGCTGCACGCGCAAAGTACGTTTCAGGTGGAGCAGATGCAGCCCATTCTGTATCAAAAAATGAGCAAGCGCGGTATCGATGTGGCGTGCCTGGACGAGGGCAGGATTGAAGAGGTTGGCCAGCGTGCCCGTCAGTTAATGACTGTGTGTGAGGGCATCGACAAGGACATCGCCAGAAAAATTATCCGCCTGATTAAAGACAGTAAACTCAAGGTACAGGCGGCGATTCAGGATCAACAGGTGCGGGTGACCGGTAAAAAACGCGATGACCTCCAGCAAGTGATGGCCCGTTTAAAGGCAGAGGATATGGGTCAGCCGTTACAATACCAAAATTTCCGCGATTAATTTTTAGCCCCCAGTGCGCTACTCCAGCGTACTACCCCATTGGGATATAAATATCATAACGGGTATTAGTGTTTTTAATACAGGCGTGTGGTGTTTTGCCCGCAAGAGCGGCGGCGGTACGCGGGCGTTTGACCACAACGCGCTTGCCCGCGTGTTGCAGTGCGCAAGCCAGTAGTTCAGCGTTATCGGTGTTTTTTTCAGCCAACATCTGCAACATCTGCATCTCCTTTTTAACCGCAGCGGATTTATCACGGGGTGGGTACATCGGGTCGAGGTAGATTACATCGGGTTTTGGCCTATCTGTCCGTGTCGATCTGTCTACCAGTACCGGAATAACCTCAAGGGCATTACCACAATTTAATTGCATACGTAATGCAATAGCGTGTGTCTCCTCTGTAGTGTGTGCACGCGACAGGCCATCTTCGAGCAAGCGGGCGACTACAGGGGATTGTTCGATCATTATGACTTTACAACCCAGTGTCGCTAACACAAACGCATCACGCCCCAGCCCTGCCGTTGCGTCGATTATCGTGGGGTTGTAACCCGGTTTGATGCCCACCGCCCTGGCCATGTGTTGCCCCCGGCCACCACCAAATGCGCGCCTGTGTGCCGATTTTCCTGTTACAAAATCGACAAACACCGGGCCGTGGAGCGGGGGGGATAGCGTGCTGTGTAATGCCAGCCGCGCTTCGCACAGTAACAGTAGATAACCGGGCGGCGCTTCACCCTGCGCAACCAGGTCAAGTTGTAAACAGGTGGCAAGGTGTTGTGCGGCGGCTGTTTGTCGATATGTTGCCGCAGCAACAGTGACACACAGTGAGGGGCGGGTAGCTTGTTCTAATGTAGGCATTAGCCACTATGCTAACCTGAATTTAGCCGACCATATAGCCACTTTCACCCTTCACCCCTCACCCTTTACCCTTTACTATTCCGCCTCTAATCAATCAGTACACAATCCGGCAAACAATTAAGAGGTACTCCAATGGCAAACTCAATCCCGCAAAAGGCGCACATTGTTATTATTGGCGGGGGCGTTATCGGCACCAGCCTCGCTTACCATTTGGCCAAAGCGGGCGCAACCGATGTGGTTTTGCTGGAGCGCAAGCAACTCACCTGTGGTACCACTTGGCATGCGGCGGGCCTGATAGGGCAAATTCGCACCACTTATGAGATGACCCAGCTGGCGCTGTACACCACTGAACTATACAAAACCCTGTTGCGTGAAGAGACTGGGCAGGATACCGGGTATCGGCAAAATGGTGGTATTGGCGTGGCCGCCGATGCGGAAAAGTTTGAGGAAATAAAGCGCACCGTTTCCACGGGTAAAGCCTGGGGCCTGGATATCCATTTGGTCACCCCACAGGAAATAAAAGATCTATGGCCCTATATTAACAGCGACGATCTCTATGGTGGCTTTTATACACCGACTGAAGGCCAGGCCAGCCCAGTGGATGTCACCAATGCACTGGCGCGTGGCGCCCGCAATCTCGGCGCGCAGATTTTTGAAGGGATCAAAGTCACTGCCATTCACCAGGCAAATGGCAAGGTAACCGGAGTCGAGACTGACCAGGGCAGTATTCAGGCTGATTTTGTCGTCAACTGTGGTGGCATGTGGGGGCGTGAAATTGGCCGTATGGCAGGGGTGAATATTCCTTTACACGCGTGCGAACACTTCTATGTGCACACTGAAAAAATGGATGATCTACCCACAACCCTACCCACATTGCGTGAACAGGGCGCCAGCGCCTATTATCGTGAGGATGCCGGTTCGTTGTTGATTGGCGCATTTGAGCCCCATGCAAAACCCTGGGGAATGAGCGGTATTGCCGATGACCACAGTTTTGAGACCCTGCCCGAGGATTGGGATCATCTAATGCCTGTGCTCGAAGGTGCCATGCACCGTGTGCCGATAATCGGTGAGAGTGGTATCCGCAGTTTCTTTAATGGCCCGGAAAGTTTCACCCACGATGATCAGTTTCATATGGGAGAGGCGCCAAACCTGAAAAATTTCTTTGTCGCCTGCGGGTTTAACTCGATCGGTATTCAGTCGGGCGGTGTGATGAAAGCCCTGGCGCAGTGGATTATGCAAGGCTACCCACCACACGAGATGTGGGTTAATGACCTGCGTCGAAACTACCCGTTTCAGGGGACTGACTGCTATCTGCGCGAACGCGTATCAGAATCGCTCGGTTTGCTGTACGCCCACCACTACCCCTACCGCCAGTATGAAACCAGCCGCAATGTGCGGCATTTGCCACTGTACGAAAAATGGCAGGGGTTGAATGCCTGTTTTGGTGAAGTAGCGGGTTGGGAGCGACCCAACTGGTTCGCACCGGACGGCGTGGAACCGAAATACGTTTATAGCTTTAAGCGACAAAACTGGTTTGAGTATTCGGCGGCTGAACACAATGCCGTGCGTAATAACGTCGGACTGATCGAATTGTCATCGTTCGCTAAATTCGATGTCGATGGCCGCGATGCCTGCGCTGTGTTACAGAACGTGTGTGCCAATAATGTCGATGTCGACGCGGGAAAAATGGTTTACACCCAATGGCTCAATGAACGCGGTGGTATCGAGGCCGACCTCACGGTGACGCGCCTGGCGGAAAACAGCTACCGGGTGACCACCTCGGCGGCCACCAGTAACAGGGAGTACGATTGGCTGAGCAAACACATTCCCGAGCAGGCGCACTGTTTTGTTAAGGAGGTGACCAGCGCCTATGCGATTCTCGGTGTGATGGGACCTAATGCGCGCAGTGTGCTGAGTAAAGTGGCACAGGCGGATCTGTCTTTACAGGGATTTCCCTTTGCCACCGCCCGCGAAATTGAAATTGGTTGTGCCGTTGTCCTTGCCTGCCGGATCACCTATGTGGGGGAGCTGGGCTGGGAGTTGGTTATTCCCGCTGAGCAGGCGCGGCATGTGTTCGATATTGTCTGGCAGGCTGGGGTTGAGTTTGGTATGCAACCGATAGGTATGCATGCGATGGATTCACTTAGGCTGGAGAAGGCCTATCGACACTTTGGCCACGATATTAACGATGGCGATACCCCCATTCACGCCGGCCTGGCATTTGCCTGCAAGCTGAATACTGATATCCCCTTTATCGGCCGGGATGTGATTGAAAAACAAAGGGAAACAGGTGTTGACCGCAGGCTTGTGCAGTTTAAATTGGAAGACCCGGAGCCATTGCTGCTACACAATGAGCCCGTGCTGCGTGATGGCGTGTGTGTGGGGTATTTGACCTCCGGTAACTACGGCCACTTTCTCGGTGCGGCGATGGGCCTGGCCTATGTGACCAATAGCGAAGGCATCTGTACACCCGATTTTATCCATTCTGGCCGCTATGAAATCGAAGTGGCTTGTGAACGTTTTTCGGCAATGGCCAGCCTTGCACCGATGCACGACCCCAAGAACCACCGTATCAAATGTTGAAAATCTAGATTTGACATTATCTTAATACTGTATGCCCCTGTTTTTAATGAAAAGATTTTTGCAAAACGTGTAATTATTCTATACTCTGTTAAAACTGGCGTTTTTCCTGGGTGTTTTAGGGGGATCAATTGGCCTGTGAAAGGCTATTGGCAACCTTTTCCTCAGATATAAAGCATTGGTTGGCATCGAAATAGCTTGCTACTTTAATCGTAGCATTCACTGACGAGGGATTTGAATATGAAATTGCGTTGTTATATTAAATTGACACTTCCCGTTGTATTGATGGCGGGGCTGTCGCTTGCACCCTACACCCATGCAGAAACGATAGAAACGGCACTGAATGCCTACAATGAAGGCAATTACACCAATGCGTTGGAAATTCTGCAGCGCCTGGCGGAGCGGGGCGAGCCTCACGCACAATATAACCTTGCGGCGATGTATGACGCAGGTAATGGTGTCGAGGAAAATGACGAAACAGCGGTGAAGTGGTATGCCGTTGCTGCCGAACAGGGGATTATCAGTGCGGCGTTTAATTTGGGCAATATGTACCGTGAAGGTGAAGGGGTAGCGCAGAGCTACCAGGATGCTGTGCACTGGTATCAAATGGCGGCAGATAAAGGGGATGCCAGCGCGCAATACAATTTGGGTGCAATGTATGAAAACGGTTACGGCATTGAGAGGGATATGCAGCAAGCGGCTGACTGGTATCAGAAAGCCGCTAAGCAAGGTCTAGCCCATGCACAACACCGGCTCGGCGAATTATATGCTGAGGGAGACGTGCTGGAGCAGGACCCCATAGCGGCGTTTAATTGGCTTAACCGGGCTGCATTGCAGGGGTATCAACCGGCAAAAACAGAGTTGACCTCACTAGAGTCAGATATTGCC
Source organism: Gammaproteobacteria bacterium (assembly GCA_965277715.1). GTDB lineage: Bacteria > Pseudomonadota > Gammaproteobacteria > JBCCGL01 > JBCCGL01 > JBCCGL01. Next base: position 1,690,806 of record OZ255836.1, on the reverse strand, counting down.
GATATACGCCGGTATATCAAAGGATCCGGGGTCAACCTGCGGGCCGGGCCGAGCACATCGGTCGATGTGATAAGTCGTTTGGACAATGGTCAGCTTGTGTTGGTTTCCTCTTCACAGGGTAAATGGGTTGAGGTCAATGTGATGGGCGCTGAGCCGCTGCGCGGTTGGGTACACAGCTCTCTGTTAAAGCAATAGAGAGGCGATAAATTACGTCTCTATTGCGACCTCCCTATTGAGTCTTTCTCAGTTTCCTGGCCAAAAAACGACCTGGATGGAGCAACGCCAGTCGCTCCCGGTCTATGCTATTTGTCTCGCCATTAATCAACATCGATAACAACTCCCCCGTATAGGGGCAATGGGTAATGCCGTGTGAACCAAACCCCGCCGCAATGAATAAACCGGGGTGATAACAGGGCAGTGGGTAATTTTTTGCTGCGCGCCCGTGGTGCAAGTCATTATAGGTTTCTCTGTAAGCAGGGAAATCCGGTATGCCTCCAAGCAGTGGTAAACGATCTGGTGTGCCGACACGGATGGCAGCCCTGCCACCGGTTACTATCGCCTCGTCATGCCTGGTGAGTGGGCATTGGGCGAGTGGGCAAAGGGTGTGCAGTCGGTGCAGGTTGTCGTGGTGCCCCTGTTGGGTGACTTGTGTATGCAGTGTTGTGCGTTCATAGCTGGCACCAACGATCACGGTGCCCGGTTTATCTGGAATCAAATACCCTTGCCTACTGCACACCACCATTTTTATCGGTGTCGGGAAGGCGTGCGCCGCTATATAACTGATTTGACCGCGAACAGGCACCAATTCGATGGGGGTGGTTTGTTGGAATTGATTGGCGGTGGTGCCATTAGCGAGTACCACCACGGGTGCGTCGGTCAGTTCACCGTGCTGATCGATGATCGACCATGTGGATGGGTTCCGTCGTAGTTGAACTACTTTACGATTGAGCAGTACCTTGATGCGTGGGTGTTGCGCGTTAATCTGGGCTGAGCACAATGTGTTTGGGTTAACCCAGCCCGCAGTTGGGTAGTGCAGTGCAACTGTATCCTCAAATGAGTTGTTAGTGCCAGAGAGGGAGGTATCGATACCACTGACCGTTGCGGCTTGTGCCGCAGTGAGTAAATACGCAGGCAGCGCTGTGTCAGATAGATCAATAGCCGCCTTGAGCTGGGCAGCGTGTTGAGTGAGTTGCATAACGCCGGTCGAGTGAAAAAAATGCGAACCGGTAATCGCTTTGAGTTGTTGGAAATGTTGCAATGCATAGGCAAAAGCCTCTTGGGAAAACTGGCTGCCGGGGGTGTTATCGCGTGACAGCGTTGGCATTACCACACCACCGGGGTTGCCAGAAGCCTCCATTGACAATGCCGGGTGGCGCTCTACTAAGGTAACATCCCAATCCCGCCTGGCCAGTGCTGTTGCGACTGAGCACCCTGCCAGCCCGGCCCCAATAATCACCGCACGTTTTTGGTGGTTGGGCTGGCTCTCAGGGTAAGCCAACCAGGGCGGTATCGCCATGTCGCCTTAACTCTACAGTAATCGGTTAAACAGGATAGTGGTGGCGGACATATTCTTCGACAATTTGTTGAAATTCAGCGGCGATACTATCCCCTTTTAATGTAACGCCCTTCTGCCCATCGACGTAAACTGGTGCCACCGGTCGCTCACCCGTACCCGGCAGGCTAATGCCAATATTGGCGTGCTTACTTTCGCCTGGGCCGTTGACGACACAACCCATCACGGCAACTGTCATCGATTCCACACCGGGGTGGTGGGCTTTCCACACCGGCATTTTATCGCGCAGGTAGGCCTGAATATCGCCCGCCAGTGTTTGGAAATACGTGCTACTGGTGCGGCCACAGCCGGGGCAGGCGATGACCATAGGCGTAAATGAGCGCAATCCCATCGTTTGCAGGATTTCCTGTGCCACAATCACCTCGCGGCTGCGGTCACCGCCCGGCTCAGGGGTGAGCGAAATGCGAATGGTGTCACCGATGCCTTCCTGGAGCAGCACGGCCAGTGCGGCGGTCGATGCGACAATGCCTTTAGACCCCATGCCGGCTTCTGTTAAGCCGAGGTGTAGCGCGTAATCGCAACGGCGCGCTAAATCGCGGTATACCGCGATTAAATCCTGCACCCCGCTCATTTTGCAGGAAACTACAATGCGCTCGCGGGCCAAGCCAATTGCTTCAGCGCGGGCGGCACTTTCCAGTGCCGAATTAACTACGGCCTCACGGTTGATTTCACCGAGTGTGCGGGGGTGTTCACGGCGGGCATTTTCATCCAGCATTTTGGCCAGCAACGCCTGGTCCAGGCTGCCCCAGTTGGCCCCGATACGCACAGTTTTACCGTATTGACAGGCGGTCTCGATCATGGTCGTAAACTGCTCATCGCGTTTTTTGCCACGGCCGACATTGCCGGGATTTATACGGTATTTATCCAGCGCCTGGGCACAGCCGGGGTGCTTTGCCAGCAGGCGGTGGCCGTTGAAATGGAAATCACCGACCAACGGCACCTGGCAGGCCATTTTTTCAAGCTGGTCTTTAATGTGGGGTACAGCGGCGGCGGCGGCATCATCGTTGACGGTAATACGCACCAGCTCAGAACCGGCTTTGGCCAGTTCTGCAATCTGCACAGCGGTGCGGATTACGTCTCCGGTGTCTGTGTTGGTCATCGACTGCACGACTATTGGGTTACCACCGCCGATCAGTACATCACCGACTTTTACGGCAGGCTTTTTTAGGGGGTTATTGCGGGTTGAATCCATGGTGTTTTTCAGGTCAATATAGTGGTTGATAGTATAGAATTGACACGCAGAGCTGTATCATTTTTTGACTTCCTGCGATTGACTAAACCCTGAATTAGGACACGTGGTCGGCCCTTCTAAAGCAAACGGCGGGTAGCAATGTCAAAATCTGAAGAATTGAAAGATAGGATAAACCATCTCAAGGGTTTTTTAACGCTATTGTTGGGAAGAATCGTTTTAATTTGTAGTGGGCTTATCAGCCTGCATACCCAAAATCAGGTAGATGATATTTTCTGGCTTGGCTGCGGTGTTACTATTGTTATTCTTTTTGCCTGTTTTAAAGTGATGCTAAAAATTGAACGGCATATACAACAACCTGGGAGAATATAATGGCTACTATAACCTTGTTGGTTATCGCTATTTTATTTTGTGCTGTATTGGTATATGGCGCTGTTAACGTCAGTTAGTGCCTATCAGGTTCAGTTGTTTATAAAAAACACTGCGGGTTATTTTTTATCCCAGTGTCAAATAATAGCTTCTCGGTTAGAATGACCCGCTATGTCTCTACAAACCAGTGAATACCCACTCAATGATCGTGCGCACGGTATTTTGCGCCTGTTGGTGGAGCACTATATTCGCGATGGGCAGCCGGTGGGTTCACGTACCTTGTCGAAACTGCCCGGTATTGGTCTCAGTGCGGCGACGATTCGCAATGTCATGGGTGACCTTGAGGAAATGGGTTTATTGGTGTCGCCACACACATCGTCGGGACGTATACCCTCTGCCAGTGGCTACCGTATTTTTGTCGACACCATGCTGGAAGTGCAATCTCTGGATACATTGCAATTGGGGGCATTGCGCGAAAGCCTGGAAGTGGAAGGCAACCCCGACGCACTGGTAAAAACCGCCATCGCCAATTTATCTAATCTGACACAAATGGCGAGTGTTGTGACAGTGCCCAGGCGCGCCGGGACTACCTTCCGGCATATCGAGTTTTTGCCACTTTCCAGCCAGCGCGTATTGGCTATCCTGGTGATCAATGAAAAGGAAGTGCAAAATAAAATTATCCCGGTCGAGCGCGAGTACAGCCAGTCGGAGCTTGTCGAGGCGGCAAATTTTATCAATGAGCACTATGTTGGTCGCTCTCTTGAAGCGGTGCGAAAAACCATTCGCCAGGAACTGGAAAGCTCGCGCAACGATATGAATCAATGTATGCAGGCGATGACCGAGGCTGTTGGGGCAGCCGTTGCCGATGTGGATGAGCGCATCAGCGATGATGCTCTGGTGGTTGAGGGACAAACCAACCTAATGAACTTCAGCGAACTTTCAGATGTTGACAAGCTCAAGGGCCTGTTTGATGCATTTAACCGCAAGCGCGATATGTACAGCCTGCTTGAGCGCAGCGTACACGCTGAAGGCATTCAGATTTTTATCGGTCGCGAGTCCGGCTATGGCGTGTTCGACGATTGCAGCCTGGTGACGGCGCCTTACACCGTCGAGGACAATGTAGTGGGTGTGCTCGGTGTCGTCGGGCCGACGCGTATGGCTTACGAACGGGTTATCCCGATTGTCGATGTGACCTCAAAATTGTTAAGTGCCGCCTTGAATTTCCAGAAATAATCACCATTCACTCATGCGTTATGGTTCTGTCTGGAACCACCTTCATTCATTATCGATAGTCAATTCCTGGCACTGCTGGAGCTTTTATATGGCCAATGAAAAAAACGCTGAACAATCGGGTGGCGAGCCACTCGTTGACGATGTCGCACCAAAGCCTGTTGAAACAAATGATGCAGAGCCGTTGGAGGGTATTATCCAGATGGATGATACTCCCGGCATAGACATGGGTGCCGATGAGGAGCAAGAGGATCACAGTCAGTCTGAAGATAGTGACGACGAAGGCGAATTGCGTGCGCAGTTGATCATCGCCAATACCCGCGCCGATGAAAACTGGGATCGGCTGACGCGTATGCAGGCCGAGATGGATAACCTGCGTAAGCGCCAGGCGCGTGAAATTGAAAACGCGCATAAATTTGCGCTGGATAAAATCGCCAGCGAGTTATTGGTGGTGCGCGATAGCCTGGAAAGCGCTATTGGTGCGGGCATGGCTGACGATGCCGACGTGTCCAAACTGCAGGAGGGCAGTGAACTGATCCTTAAACAACTGACCCAGGCTATGGAAAAATTTAGCATTGTCGAAGTCGACCCTATGGGTGAGAAATTTAACCCGGATATGCACCAGGCAATGAGTATGCAGGAAGTGCCCGATAGCGAGCCCAATACAGTGGTTGCTGTCATGCAAAAGGGCTATACCCTGAATCAGCGTCTGCTGCGGCCTGCGCTAGTCATGGTGGCTAAATAATCGTGCATAAATAACAGGCTTGGTGGCGTATTAGCTTGAATATCCCTATTTAGGCCCATACATACCGGCCTACTGAATTAGTACAACCTCAACAAGCGCTTCGGCGTGGAGAAACCAATGGGAAAAATTATCGGAATCGACTTGGGCACAACCAACTCCTGTGTTGCTGTAATGGAGGCTGATGGCGCCCGTGTTATCGAAAACAGTGAAGGGGATCGCACCACCCCCTCGGTCGTCGCGTTTGCCGACGATGGCGAAGTGTTGGTGGGACAACCTGCCAAACGTCAGGCAGTTACCAACCCGCTGAATACGATCTATGCGGTAAAACGCCTGATCGGTCGTCGCTACGAAGAAGCTGCAGTGCAAAAAGACATTGAGCTGGTGCCGTATAAAATCACCAAAGCGGGCAACGGTGATGCATGGGTTGAAGTCAATGGCAAGGGCATGGCTTCACCGGAGATCTCCGCACGCACCCTGATGAAAATGAAATCTACTGCGGAGGAGTACCTTGGCGAATCAGTAACTGAGGCAGTGATTACCGTGCCTGCCTACTTCAATGATTCGCAACGCCAGGCCACTAAAGATGCGGGCAAGATTGCCGGTCTTGATGTCAAGCGTATCATCAATGAACCGACTGCCGCTGCGCTTGCATACGGTATGGATAAACAGCGGGGGGATGTCAAGGTAGCCGTTTACGATCTGGGTGGTGGCACCTTTGACGTATCAATTATCGAAATTGCTGAAATCGATGGTGAGCACCAGTTTGAAGTGCTGTCGACTAACGGTGATACTTTTCTCGGTGGTGAAGACTTTGATCTGCGCTTAATCGACTACCTGACCGGCGAATTTAAAAAAGATTCAGGTATTGACCTGCACAGCGATCCGCTGGCGCTGCAACGCCTTAAAGAAGCGGCCGAAAAAGCCAAAATCGAACTGTCTTCCAGCCAGCAGACCGAAGTCAACCTGCCGTATATCACCGCCGATGCATCAGGCCCCAAACACCTGAACATTAAAGTGAGCCGCGCCAAGCTTGAGTCACTGGTTGAAGACTTGATTATGCGCACTATCGAACCCTGCAAAGTCGCACTCAAAGATGCGGGCCTGAAAGCCAGTGATATCGATGATGTGATTTTGGTCGGTGGCCAGATTCGTATGCCGAAAGTGCAGGAAGAGGTGAAAAACTTCTTTGGGAAAGAGCCTCGCCGCGATGTTAACCCAGATGAAGCCGTCGCCATTGGCGCGGCGATTCAGGGTGGTGTGCTTGGGGGTTCTGTTACCGACGTATTACTGCTTGATGTGACGCCGCTGTCACTCGGTATCGAAACACTGGGTGGTGTAATGACCAAGTTGATCGATAAGAACACCACCATTCCGACCAAGGCGAATCAAGTGTTCTCCACCGCCGACGATAACCAGACCGCCGTTACTGTGCACGTCTTACAGGGTGAGCGCGAAATGGCCACGACGAATAAATCGCTGGGCCGTTTCGACCTGACCGATATTCCGCCTGCACCGCGTGGTATGCCGCAAATTGATGTGATTTTTGACATTGATGCCAACGGCATTCTGAACGTATCGGCCAAAGATAAGGCCACGGGTAAAGAGCAGTCGATTGTGATTAAGGCATCCAGCGGTCTGTCAGACGAAGAAGTCGAACGCATGGTCAAAGATGCCGAGGCACACGCTGACGAAGACCGCAAGATGAAAGAGCTGATTGAGGCACGTAACCAGGCTGATGGCCTGATTCACGCAACTGAAAAGTCCTTGAAGGATCTCGCGGATCAGATGGAAGAAGCCGAGAAGAAGGATATCGAAGCGAAAGTTGACGATCTGCGCAAAGCCATTGCATCTGATGACCTGGCGACCATTCAACAAAAACGCGATGCCCTGACCGAAGTATCGGCAAAATTGGCAGAGCGTGTTTACGCCAATGCGCAGCAGGCTGAAGGGGTGGAACCCGCTGCGGATGCTGGCGATGGCACCGGTGACAGCAATGTCAGTGCCAAAGCTGACGATGTTGTCGACGCTGAGTTTGAAGAAGTAAAAGACGACGATAAAAAATCGTAGGCTGGCAATGCGGCTGATAGGGGCGCGATCAGTACGCCCCTATCATAGTATTCCCGGCCAAGTGCTACTGGCCAGGTACTACCGATAACGTACCATTGAGTTTCTATGTTAAGCCAATCTGCCGGGAAACCCAGGGCGGTTTTTCTTCCACTTCGGCTGCTTTTAACCGTGCCTGTACCTCCTCTGGCATGTTCTCCGTTCTACCTGAACTGGTGTTGTGGTGTAACGCCATAAACTCCCCTGTAGCACACACTTTATCACCGACCAACATCTGGTGAGCAAACCATATCCGCTTGGTATCTGAACCGAGGATAATGCTCTGGATGTCCATGATGGCCGGTTGGCGCACATCGTATAAGTAGCGAATATGGGTCTCTACTGTGTAAACGGCGCACGCTGTTTTATGAAAATAATCCATCCCGATGCCAAATTGATCCTGCAATAGCCAGGTGGTATTGCTAAAGGGCACCAGGTAGTAAGCCTCATTCAGGTGGCCGTAGCCATCCAGCCATTCCTCTTTTAACATCTCGCTGTGTAGTCTAAATATTTTCATCATATCGGTATTCTTAGGCATTTGCCTCTCTGTTGTCTTGAAATTCCTTCCAGTGTACCGCGATTTTAATGCCTGTGCGGTGAAAGCGATGGAAGGGGTATTTTTTAATTGTAGTGATAGGAATCGCCAGTGCTTTTTTATCTTTACCCAGTACTAGCTCAGCGAGCAGCCTGCCCATTACAGTCGACAGGGCAACACCGCGCCCATTACAACCCAGGCCAGCGTAAATGCCGGGGGCCGGTTGGTGAATGTGGGGTAAATGATCTTGTGTAACGGCGATTTTACCACCCCATATATAGTCTATTTTGAGCGTGGGGAACTGTGGATAAACGGTATTTAAGCCATTTAAAATTCGCTGCCTTTCGGCAGTACCGGGTATCTCATCGGCAATCCCCGCACTGCCAAATACCAGCCGATTTTCCCCGGTTTTTCTAAAGTAAAAAATAACCCGGCGCGTGTCTGCAAAGGTATGTCGGTTAACCAGTATGGCCTGGCACTGTGCCTCGCTGAGTACCTGCGTCGCCGCCTGGATACTGACAACGGGCACAATACTCTCGCGAAGTTGTGAGTATAAATCATCGGTGTAGCCATTCGTGCACAGTAACACCTGATCGGCAGTGATTTTTCGCTGTCGCGATGTTAACTGCCACTTTCCTGATACGCGCCTGTGGTGTTCAATCGGTATGTGGGTATAGATATTTGCCCCCGCTGACTGCGCGGCGCGTGCCAGGCCACGTACATAAGATAAAGGTTGCACTGAGCCACCACGCCTGGCAATCCAGCCCGCTTTATAGCCTTTTGCACCACTTAGCTGCTCAAGTGTTTGAGGCTCAATCCAGTGTAGGTCGGCACCGGCATCGCGCCAATCCCGGTACAGGGTTTCAAATGCTGGCCTGGCGATATTGCTATGCAGGGCGCGAATCCAGCCATTTTGCTCGGCATCGCAGCGGATCGCATAGTGTTTGATAACATCAAACACTTCATCAGCGGATTGGGTGATGAGTGCTGTAAAGCGTTGGGCGTAATCGCCACCATATTGCTTGTCCCATCGCTGCGCGATGACACTGGGTGGCTCATGCCCAATAGGGTTAACCTGCCCGCCATTGCGCCCGGATGCGCCCCAGCCAATATCCCCTGCGTCGAATACCGCCACCTGAAGACCTGATTCTGCCAGTACCAGCGCGGCTCGCAGGCCGCTAAATCCGGCCCCGACAATGGCGACATCGACATTGATATCCCGATTGAGCGATAACGTCTCTGGCGCTGGTTCGGCTGTTGCGGCCCATAGCGAATTGGGGAGTACTTTCTGTTGAGTGGTTTGTTGTGTAGATTGCGGCATAAGACCAAGCATGTCAGTCACGTTGCTACAGGTCAATTGAAACATATCAGTCGCACCGGCATACTCCACTCACCGTAGTGGCGTGACGCATTGTGCTGCCAAATTGCCACAAAACCAAAATAACCGCATGACTAAAACCACTGTGCCGGGGAAACTAAAAATGGGAAAACGAACAAAATGACTAAAACCACCGTACGCCTGGATGATATCGAGGCTAAAACCACCCAGGCACTGGTCGCACATGGGGCCGACCGCTGGATAGCCGAATCCGTGGCACGGGCGGTGCGCAAAGCCGAAGCGACGGGGAACCTGATCTGTGGCCTTTATTATCTGGAGAGCTACTGCGTACAACTGCGCAGTGGGCGGGTCAATGGTCGCATAGAACCACTGGTTAGCCAGCCAAAAACAGCCGCTGTCCAGGTTGATGCGCAGTATGGTTTTGCCCAGCCCGCGTTTGATCGGGGTATCGGCATGGCGGTTGACGTGGCAAAAAAACACGGCAACTGCGCCTTGGCGATTTGCCACTCCCACACCTGTACTTCTATGGGGTATTTCACTGAACAGATTGCTCAGGCGGGTTTGATTGGTATCGGCATGACCAACGCACCGGCTTGTGTGTCGCCACCGGGTGGCACCCAAGCGGTGCTGGGTACTAACCCAATGTCCATGTCCGTGCCGGCGCAAGCGGGAGGCGTCGCGTTCCAGTTTGATCAGTCCACCAGCGCGATTGCCATTGGTAAAATTCGCGTTGCGGCGGCAGCGGGTGAGAAAATCCCACTGGGTTGGGCCGTGGATAAAAATGGCCAGCCGACTGATGACCCCAAGGCGGCGCTGGCAGGCTCGTTGGTTTCGGCGGGAGGCTATAAAGGTTATGGGTTTGGTCTGATGGCCGAGGTACTGGCGGCGGCACTGACCGGCTCGCTAAACAGTGTCAGTGCGCCACCGCTAAAAACCCCGGAAGGCCCACCACACGATCTCGGGCAGTTCTATTTTCTCCTCGACCCGACCCTGTTTGCCGGTGAGGACTTTTGGCAGCGTTTGGATTGCCTGGTACAGGCAGTATCGGCACAGCCTAATGCACGGCTACCCGGTTCCGGTAAGCCCTTTTCCAATGGCGTTGATGTATCGATTGATGCAGCGCTTTGGGCGGCGGTGGAAGCACTTGCCGTTGCGTAACGTTAGTTACGCCTACACCCTCAACGTTGAATTGATCAAAGTGTTGTTGAACAGGCTGTTGCTAGCCAAGTCGCCATTGGTGATAGCGCGCTACCCATTTTAATAATTTCTCCGGTGCGTGCGCACGCTTCCAGTTGCCCGCGACATAGCGGTTTGCTTCGGCCATTGTCGGGTAGATGTGGATGGTGCCGAGTATTTTGTTCAGGCCAAGGCCGTGGCGCATGGCGAGGATAAATTCGCTGAGCAGGTCTCCGGCGTGGTCGCCGACGATGGTGGCGCCGAGTATTTTGTCTTTTCCCGGTACGGTTAATACTTTGACAAAACCGTGTGCCTCGCCGTCGGCAATGGCTCGGTCGAGATCGTCGATGCCGTAGGTAGTGAGCTCGTAGGCAATGCCTTTTTCTTTGGCTTCGGTTTCGTTTAAGCCGACCCGCGCCACTTCCGGGTCAGTGAAGGTGGCAAAAGGGATAACGGTATAGTCCACGCGAAATTTCCAGAGTTTGCCGAATAGGGCGTTCACAGCTGCATACCAGGCTTGATGCGCCGCCACGTGGGTAAATTGATAAGGGCCAACGACATCACCCGCAGCAAATATTGTTGGCATGATGGTTTGCAGGTAGGCGTCGGTGTCGATGGTTTTTTGTTGGGTAAGATCAATGCCCAGTGATTCCAGGCCAAACCCCTCGGTGCGCGCTTTTCGCCCCACCGCTACAAGTAAGGCATCAAATGGTACTTCCAGTGTCTGCCCCTGGTGTTCGCAGCGTAATACTTTTTCACCGTCTTTATTGAGGCACTGCACGGCACGGGTTTCGGTGAGTACTTTTATGCCTTCTTCGTTGAAGCGTTCGGTGACCAGTGCGGATATCTCAGGGTCTTCACGAAATAAAATGCGTGGCAGCATTTCTATTTGCGTGACTTCGCTACCCAGGCGGGCAAAACACTGGGCAAGCTCACTGCCGATAGGGCCACCACCCAATACGACAAAACGCGCCGGTAATTTGTCCAGCGACCATATTGTGTCTGAAGTGACGTACCCGGTTTCTTCGATCCCCGGAATAGGGGGGACAAACGGCCTGGCACCACTGGCAATCACAATGCTGCGTGTGGTCAGCGTCTGCCCGTTGACCGTGACGCTCCAGGGGGAGGTGATGGTTGCCTCACCGCTTAAGCACTCGACACCCAGCGAGGTGTAACGCGCTACGGAGTCGTGTGGTTCAATCTTCCCTATCACTGCTTTTATCCGCTGCATAATTTCGGCGAAGTCAAATTCTGCGTTGGCTTTGCCGATGCCGTAGTGCATCGAACGGCTGATCTGGTTTAACAGCTTTGCCGAGCGGATCAGTGCCTTGGAGGGGACACAGCCGGTGTTGAGGCAGTCGCCACCCATTTTATTTCGCTCAATCAGGGTTACTTTGGCTTTGACTGCCGCAGCGATATACGCGGTTACCAGGCCGGCTGACCCGGCACCAATGACAATCAGGTTGCGGTCAAACTGTTTTGGTTTGGGGAAGGGTTTGAGTGCGCGGTTATTTTGTATTAGCGCGATGATTTTTTTGGCAATCAATGGAAATAAGCCGAGTACAGCAAATGAAGCAAATATCGGGGGGGACAAAATATCCTTAACCGATTCAATTTCAGCCAATTGTGTGCCCGCGTTAACATAGACGGCGGTGCCCGCCAACATGCCGAGCTGGCTGATAATAAAGAAAGTGCGTGTGCGAATAGAGGTCAAACCCATTAGCAGGTTGACCATGAAAAACGGCACAATAGGGATCATGCGCAGGGTAAATAAATAAAACATGCCATCTTTTTGCATGCCCCGGTTTATATTTTCCAATTGCCCGGAAAATTTTTGTTGCATGGTATCGCGAAACAGGTAACGGCAACCGAGAAAGGCCAGCGTGGCCCCGCTGGTCGAGGCAAAAGAGACAATGATAGTGCCCTCGACCAAACCGAAAATTGCCCCGCCCAAGAGGGTGATCAGGGTGGCCGCTGGCAGTGACAGGGCGGTTACCAGCACGTAAATCAAAAAGTAAACCGCGATGGTAATCACCGGGTTTTCAGCATAGTATGCCGCCAGATCCGCCTGTTTGGATTTGATTGTTTCCAGGGTTAGATAGTGCCAGAGATCAAAATAGAACAAGGCACCGATAACCACTGTGATACCAATAACGAGAAACAGTTTGTTTTTATTCATAATATTTTTTATGGCGCCATTTACGGCGGTAATTTTGAGCCAACGATGACACTGATATGCGATGATCAACGACGAAGGGTAGCATTTTTACCAATACGCCCCTATGTGCGCCAACTATAACTGAAGACCCCCCGTTGTTTAACCGCTAAATCGCGCTATGGTATCGACTGAATTTGCTGTGCTGGTATTACCCGGCCTACTCGACCCTCCCTCTGGGGCGCAAACGGCGCTTCAGGTAGAAACACCATTAGATGCATTGTCGGCGTTGTTCTGCCGTGCTACACGGCATGACATGACTGGGCATTCGTTTGAAGCGGTGCTCGGTAAGGTATTTGATTGCACTGATCCGGTGCGTGGTGATGTGCCGGTGGCAGCACTCGAATGGCCGCTGTATTTTCAGGTGGAATCGAGCCAGACGAGGCGGCATGCACTGCCCACTAACGGTTGTCTGCGCGCCGACCCGGTGCACTTGCAGGTAGACAGGGATCAGGCGCGTCTGATTGAAGGTGAGGCGCTGGATTTGAGTGATGGCGAAGCCGCTGAGCTGGTCGATGCGTTAAATGCCCACTTTGCTGAAGACGCGATGCAGTTTCATCGAGCGGGTGCAAAGCAATGGTTTTTGACTGCCGGGCGGGCGTTGGATGTCAATATGTCACCACCGGGGTACGCGGCGGGTCGCAACGTCCATCACTTCTTCCCCAGTGGCGATTCGGGCGGGTACTGGAAAGCGTTGCTCACGGAGGTACAAATGCTGTTACACACCCACCCGGTTAATCAGCACCGGCAAGCGCACGGGCAGCGCGAGGTCAATAGTGTGTGGTTGTGGGGCGGGGGCGTGTTGCCTGGTATCAATAGCGATAAGGGCAATGATATAAGCACGCATAGTGTCTACACCGATGAAGCCTTGCCCAAAGCCATGGCAGAACGGCGGCAACAGCCTGTTAGGCCGTTGCCGACTAATAACCTATCTGTTGACCAACCCTTCACGCTGGTGGATGCCACGTTACTGTCATTGTCGACATACAGCCGTACGACTGAATGGGTACACGCCTTGGCGGGTATGGAGGCACGCTACTTTGTGCCATTGGTTAACGCGTTAAAACGCAGCCATATACCGGGTGTCAGTGTTTACCCCTGCAATGGGCAGCGCATCGATATATCACGCGTTGAGATGAAGAAATTCTGGCGTAAACGAACACCTTTGCAAGACTACTTTTCCCCGCAGGAAAAAGTATTGGGAGAAGAAACACCATGAGCCAGCCCCCACTTAAAATAGTACAACGCCCAGACTTTAAAGGTGGTGGCCACGATAATGGCCAGAATAATGACCAGAATAGCGGCCAGAATAATAATCAGAACGATTGGCTGTCATTGCACCCACACCCGACCATTGCCCGGTTATTAGCGGCACGCGGTGTTGAAGAGCCTCGGCAAGTGGATCCCTCACTGGCAAATCTACACCCGGCCAGTGCCCTAGGGGGTATTGATGCGGCGGTATCGCTGCTGGCTGAAGCTATTCAACAGCAGCAACGCATTGTTATCGTCGGCGATTACGATGCCGATGGTGCCACCAGCACCGCGCTTGCGGTGAAACTATTGCGCGCACTGGGTGCGCAACGGGTAAATTATTTTGTGCCAGACAGGTTTCGCTTTGGCTATGGCCTAAATCCTGAAGTGGTCGATAGTGTTGCCGGGCTAAAACCGGATTTATTGATCACGGTCGATAACGGTATCGCCAGTGTCGAGGGGGTTGCAGCGGCACGCGCATTGGCAATTGATGTACTGATTACCGATCACCACCTGCCACCCGCACAACTGCCCAATGCCAATGTGATTGTCAACCCCAATCTCAATGGCGATCCGTTTCCGAGTAAAAACCTGGCGGGTGTCGGGGTGATTTTTTACCTGCTGTCCGCCCTGCGCACGCATCTGAAAGCACTTGGCTGGTTTGATCAACACGGTATTGCTGTGCCAAACACAGCGGCCTACCTGGATCTTGTCGCGCTGGGTACAGTGGCCGATGTGGTACCTCTGGACAGCAATAACCGCATTCTGGTTGAACAAGGTTTGCGCCGCATCCGCTCCGGGAAAATGTGCTGTGGTATTGCCGGTCTTTTAGCCGTTAGTGGGCGCAGTGCCAGCGACGCTGTGGCCAGCGATCTGGCTTTCGCGGTCGGCCCGCGTTTGAATGCGGCCGGTCGGTTAGAGGATATGTCGCTCGGGATTGCCTGCCTGCTGGCAGAGAATGACCTGGAGGCCCGGGAGATAGCGGTCAAGCTGGATGCACTCAACCGCGAGCGACGCGCCATTGAAACCGATATGCGCGAACAGGCCAATGTGTTACTGGAAGCGTGGCTGGCGGAGAACCAACAGCGGCAGTTTCCTGCGGGTATTTGCCTGTATAACCCCGAGTGGCACGAAGGGGTTATCGGTATCCTGGCCGGGCGTGTGCGCGAGTCGGTACACCGGCCCACGATTATCTTTACGGAGGATGCACAGGGCCACTTAAAAGGCTCGGCACGCTCGATGGCGGGGGTGCATATCCGCGACGCCATCGCCTACGTAGACAGCCAGTATCCGGGGTTGATTATTAAATTTGGTGGCCACGCGATGGCGGCGGGCCTGACGCTTGAAACGACTGATCTGGATACCTTTGCCGGGGCGTTTACCGAGGGTGTTAACCTGCAGCTCAAAGGCGAGGCACTGGAGCCGGTTCTTTATACCGATGGCGTGCTGGATACAGATTGTTTCTCGCTCGAATTTGCGCAGGCACTGCGATTAGCTGCACCGTGGGGCCAACACTTTCCCGAGCCGCTGTTCCAGGGCGTATTCAAGCGCACCCAGCAGCGCATTGTCGGTCAGAGCCACCTGAAAATGTGTGTTCACCCTGTTGATAACCCCAACCTGGTGGTCGATGCCATCGCCTTTAACCAGACGGGTGAATATTTGGGTGAGGGCGATGTCGATATGGTCTACAAACTGGATGTCAATGTATTTCGTGGTCAGCGAAGCCTGCAACTGCTGGTTGAACACATTGCCGATACGCACTGATGGACGATAAGCCGGTGTTTGATGCAAGCCACTTCTTATCCACTGTGAGCACGACACCCGGTGTCTACCGTATGCTGAATGCGGGTGATGAGGTTATCTACGTCGGCAAGGCCGGGAACCTGCGCAAGCGCTTGAGCAGCTATTTTCGCAAGGACCCCGGTTCGCCGAAGACCCGGGCGCTGGTCGCACAGATCGAACGGGTGGAGGTGACCCTGACCAATACCGAATCCGAGGCGCTGATTCTCGAAAACCACCTGATAAAAAAATTTAAACCGCGCTATAACATATTGCTGCGCGACGATAAGAGTTACCCGTATATCTACATCTCGTCAAAAGACCAGTACCCGCGCCTGGCCTACCATCGCGGTGGCAAAAAAAAACCGGGTAAATACATTGGCCCTTATCCTAACGCGGGGGCGGTAAAGAAATCACTGCGGCACGTACAGAAACTGTTTCAGGTCAGGCAGTGCGTCGACTCTTACTTTAGCAACCGCTCGCGCCCTTGTTTGCAGTACCAAATCAAACGTTGCTCGGGACCTTGTGTCGGCTTGATCAGCGAACAGCGCTACCAGCAGGATGTCGAGCACACCCAGTTGCTGTTATCCGGCAAAGACAATGAAGTGATCCTGCAATTGGTGGCCGACATGGAAAGTGCCGCCGCACAACTGGATTTTGAAAAAGCCGCCCGGCTGCGGGATCAGATTGCCGACATCAAAGCCGTGGCGGAAAAGCAATACGTCAGCAGTGATAAGGGTAATATCGATGTGGTTGCCTGTGCGCTCAAAGGCGGGCGAAGCTGTATCCAGGTGTTTTTTATTCGCAACGGTATGAACTTAGGCAATAAGCCCTTCTATCCAAGAATGCCGACTGATGCCACCCCTGAAGAAGTGCTGTACGCCTTCTTAACCCAATTTTATTTACACAATGAAGTCCCTAAAGAAATCCTGTTAAGCCATACGGTGATGGGGAGCGAGGTGCTGGAAGGAGTGTTGTCAGAGCGCTGCCAGCGCAAAGTGCTTATCAGCGACAAAATGCGCGGTGAGCGCGCCCGCTGGATTGATATGGCCAGGCACAATGCCGAATCGGCGCTGGCAGTCCACCTATCCAGCCGTGCCGGTAACGCCCAGCGGCTGGAAAACCTGCGCAGTGTGCTCAGTTTCGATGAACTGCCAGGCCGTATGGAATGTTTTGATATAAGCCATACACGCGGGGAGGGCACCATCGCCTCCTGCGTTGTATTCAACGCGGAAGGCCCCATGAAGCAAGCCTACCGCCGTTTTTCTATCACCGATATTACCCCAGGGGACGACTATGCCGCGATGCGTCAGGCACTGACGCGTCGTTATACACGCGCTATCAAAGAAAACGCCAACCTGCCGGATATCCTGTTTGTCGATGGTGGCAAAGGGCAGGTGAGTGTTGCCAAAGAAGTCCTCAACGAATTGCAACTGGACGAGATATACTTGGTCGGCGTCGCCAAAGGCCCCGAGCGCATTGCCGGTGAAGAAGTGCTGGTTGTAGCGGAGACCGCTGAACAATTGGTACTGGGTAAAGAATCACCCGCTTTGCATCTGGTTCAGCAAATACGCGACGAAGCGCACCGTTTTGCGATTACCAGTCACCGCAATAAACGGGACAAACAACGCAAACGCAGTGTGCTTGAGGGCATACCCGGTCTGGGGCCAAAACGGCGGCGCAACCTGTTGGCACATTTTGGCGGTATGCAGGGTATACAACGTGCCGGTATTGAAGACGTGGCCGCAGTGCCTGGCATTAGCCAACCACTGGCCAAATTAATTTATGAAAAATTTCACGGCGATTCGCCCGCGTGAATAACCCGGTACAAACTGACGATTAACATGCAAATACACATCACACTGCCCACTGTACTGACACTGCTGCGCATCGCTCTGCTGCCTATCATCGTGTTGGCTTTCTATATTCCCACCGACTGGGCGCGACCTGCGTGCGCCGTTGTGTTTGCACTGGCGGGTATAACCGATTGGCTGGATGGTTACCTGGCCAGAAAGCTACAACAACAATCGGCATTTGGTGCATTTCTCGATCCGGTGGCGGACAAACTAATGGTTGTTACCGCTTTGCTATTGCTGGTTTCCACTCACTCACAAACCTGGTTGACCCTGTCGGCGTGTATTATTATCAGCCGGGAAATTGTTATCTCCGCCCTGCGTGAGTGGATGGCAGAGCTGGGTAAAAAACAGTTGGTTTCTGTCAGTTGGATTGGCAAAGTGAAAACGACATTGCAGATGTTGGCGATATTCCTGATGTTGTATCAACTGCCCGTTGCAGGCCAATCCATGTATTTTTGGGGCAGTTGTGCGCTGGTTGTCGCTGCGGGGTTGACGTTGTACTCGATGTGTCTGTACTTGAATGCAGCGCGCAAAGCGGGCGTTGCCGATGAGTAAGGGGGATTGAGAGAGATTTAGAGAAATACCGGCCAACAGTATTGACATAATGGCAGCATTGGCTAGAATGCCGCCCTCTGCGGGAATAGCTCAGCTGGTAGAGCACAACCTTGCCAAGGTTGGGGTCGCGAGTTCGAATCTCGTTTCCCGCTCCAGATTAAAAAACCCCGGCACTTAACCGGGGTTTTTTTATGGCGACATATACACCCTATATGCCTTGTTGTTTTACCGCCTCGATAAGGTTTGGATTGTCGCGGTTAATTAGTGTTACTCTGATTTGTTAATGGCTGGGTGGCAGAGTGGTTATGCAGCGGCCTGCAAAGCCGTGTACACCGGTTCGATTCCGGTCTCAGCCTCCATTGATAATCATCGCTGCCCGGATGGCGAAATTGGTAGACGCAAGGGACTTAAAATCCGTCCTTATTATGCTCGGGTGGTGAAATTGGTAGACACACAAGACTTAAAATCTTGCGATAGAAATATCGTGCGGGTTCGATTCCCGCCCCGAGCACCAACTTTAGTAAAATCATTAAGTTACATGACTTTTTGATTTATTGAAAACGACCTAAAACAGGGTCAAAAAAGACACCTTTTCGGGGCTGAAAATCGGTCAAATTTGATCCCCGGAAGCGAGCAGAAAGCCTTACACACCACTTACACATTCTTGCACACTTTGTGTTATCTTTAACGATGACCGATTTTCAACATGTGTGTAAGGATTCCAGCCCCATGGCAGACCATCCCCTTTACGACGAAATCACGATGCACAAACGTGGCAACGTTTGGCAATATCGTTGGTTTATCAAGACTGAACTTAGTAGTGCTGGCAAAGGCACAGACAATCGTAAATCCACTGGAAAGAAGGATTTCAAGGAAGCCTGTAAAATTGCAGCAATAGCTTATGAAGAATTTCTACAAACTATTGGTAAAGGTGAAAGGGTTAGCCTTTCCGGTCAAGTCACGGTTGATGATTGCTTCCACCGCGCTACGGAAAGCTATCGTGTTCGTATTGGCATGGGTCACAACACCAAAAGCCATTGGAACACTATCGAAAAGAACTACCTGTTAGAAATTCAGCCATTTTTTGGGACCACACCGGTCACCGATGTTAATAGCAAAATGTGGAAGGACTATCTTGCTGACCTGTATAAGCGTAAGCCTGATATAAGCAAAAATTATGTTCGACTAATCAAGGGTTCACTTCGAACCTGTCTGAATGTGGCAGACGAACTGGTTGAAGATTATCGCCTACCAACTTTGAAAGATGGTCTGAAATTCAATAACAACAATGCCAAGCGTATATGGTTTAGCATTCGTGAACAGCATAAGCTATTAACAGCCCTTGACGATAATATTCAGGGGAAGACGCGAAAAACAGACCTGTACAGTGCTGAATCATTGCGTGACCGAGTACATTTGATGTTATACACCGGGTTGCGCCCTGAAGAACTCGGAATTATTCGCTGTAAGGATGTACGGCTAAAAGGTGTTCGTGAGAATGGAAAAGTATATCAAGTCACTGTAATCAATGTTCCCGATGAAGATGGCGCAAAAACTAAATCACGGGTGACAGTCGGGGTTAAAGGTTCTGGCACTGTTTACAAGCGCATCTTGACCCGCCGGGGGCTTGACCGCAATTCTAATGAAAAACTATTTGATCAAAATAACCGTTCGCGCTTCGTTCAAATACTGGAAGAACAGGATATTCGTGGTGAAAAGAAAGGTGAATATCGAACCTTTGAATCACTTCGTCATTCCTTCATTTCAAACCGCTTCCTTGAAGGTGTTAACGTAAACGAAATTGCTAAAAACTGTGGTAACAGTCCAAAGATGATTGAAGATCATTATACCAATCACATAACGCCTTTGGACTTTGAAGAATATCAAAAGTTTAATGACCGTTTACGAAAAAAGGAACAAGCAGAATCAGGGGGCGATCCCGACGAACCACCAAAGCCAAAGTTGAAGCCTGTTCCATATGAATATGATTCTGGCGAACAACTTCAACGCGGCAAGCAACTTGCTAAGTTATTGCACGAACTTGAAGAATTAGAAATGGATGACGAAGCCAGCACTCTTACTGAAAATTTCAGTGACCGCGATAAGGACGCACTGAATTACTTCTACGCTGTTCAAGAAGAAAAGGAAGATAAAAAAACGGGGTGACAATCGCCACCCCGCCATTCGCGCACACTGGATATAACAACCAAAAATTTATTAACTTGAATTCAGTGTACGTGAATTCTTAGTTGAACAGTTGTTGGCTAAGGTTCGCCCATTCAGTTGATGATTCACTAGGCATACGACGACCTTTGATCTTTGTTTCCATTTCTGCCAGTTCAACCAGCGCGGCATTATTGTCCAAGAACCATTTCAAAAATCGTTCACTACGTTGCGCCATAGTCTTATGCTGTGCCTTACGTGCTTCAATATGGCTAGTGCGTGTAGTGTTTACCATGCCTTCAACATATGACCATTCCATACTTGTTAGCTGTGCCGCGATTTTCTGGCTATCAATCTGAAACATATTGTTTCGAATGGACTTAGACGTGTTAGCCAGTTCGTTCCAAGTCCGTAGAACAAGCTAGCCTTCAGACCCCGGTTCTTTATTTGCGGCGGCTAAACATTCATTGAATCATGGGTGTACCACTAGAATCCTACCAGGAAGCTAATAACGCAATGAATAACACCTGACAAGAGCCACCATAAGCTACAAATAGTATTTTTTATAATATTTGTACTGTTTTTTTATAAACCGATAACACGCTTTATAATTCATAAAATAAATAAAATTATCCAAAAAAACACTTGCATTCACCAGCAGAATTTTTTTTAAAATACCCATTTAATATCTGATTAAATGGGCAAATTTAATATGAACGAAATGATGACCGTTGAAGAATATATCACCGAACACTGTAAAATAAGTATGGAAAAAGCAATTGCTGCTGAACGCTTCCCTTTATGGAAAAGATCATGCGATGCCATTGATGACGTAGCTTTTTCTCGCCATGGGTTACTTCGCTGTATAAGTCTTGTACATAGTGGTCGTCACTATCTACAGGTTACGGATGAAATATACGACGAGACAATTTGTCATTCAAGCTATTTTAACGCATTGAAGTCGACAAGACGGATGAAGATGATGCAAGCCATGGAAAAGCAAAGCTATCAACTGCAAAGTGAGAAATTATCTTCTTTGGACATTGATTATTTAAAACAATTTCCTGAACTTGAAGAATATCGAGTAGAAGCAGCTGATGGTCATTTTATACAGCATGCTTGTCACACAGAGAAAAATCGTCAGGGCAACGTCTTCGCAGCAGGCTTTATTCATGCCTTGAACCTCAGAAATGGACTTCTAAGACCACTTTGTGTCGTGACTAACGGTACTGAACGGCACCAGGAAATACCCGCGTTACGTTCTTATATTGAACAACGTTGTGGCGAAAAAGAGACTTGGCAAAAGCATCTCTATATATACGATAAGGCAGTGACTGATTATGCATGGTGGGAAAAGCAAAAACAGCATCAGAATTTTATGATTTCAGTACTCAAAGAAAATGCAGTTGCAACTTTTGTCAACTCTATACCCTATGACCAGGGTAGTGAAATTAATACAGGGGTTGAAGGCTATAGTGTATATAAAAATAAAAAGGTCCAATTTCATATTGTTAAATACCGCGACCCAGAAACAGGTCAATTACATCAATTTATTTCAACGCTACCAGAGTCAATTAACCCAGGCACTATTGCTATGCTCTATTACAAGCGTTGGACGATAGAAAAATCATTCAACAATAGCAAAAGTGATTTCACCGAAAGAAAAGCCTGGTCTTCAAACCTGAATGCGCTGAACAGTCAAATGCGTTTTACTGCCATGGCCTATAATATCATGCGTATTTTTGAAGAAATATCAAAAACAAAGAACCTGGAATGTATTCATCCATCTGATAAAAAATACACTAAAATGCTTGATAAGAGACAACAAATTGCCCAGAAAAAAGGCGGCTTTGTTAATCCATTGTTTTTTTTACGCTAGAATTACCCGTATATGCTCATTCACCATCCGCTCTCTGCAAAATGCAATAATGACAAGAAAGTCCCTTAGAACTATTATGCATAGCTTAGTGAGGCATTTAAAACCTCGACAGCCAGGAATTTTGAAACACTGATGCATTGAATAGCTTTTCACTGCCTGCTTTAAGTTCAGACCAACATTTCAACATTTTATTTCACTCCTATTTTATTCTTAATTTTCTTCATGAATCCGCCGGTATTTTTGTCTTCACGGGTCAGTTTCTTCACCATGCGGCGCATACGTTGCGAGTCTGCCCGTACAGCATCACGCAAGGGCTTTAGGTCTTCACCTGTACCCAATGCCTTAACGATGGCGAAAATGTGCGCGTACTCAATTTCGTTGTATGGCTTCAAAATAGCGTCAACGTATTCAGGCGTTGCCCCCTGAAGGAACCCGTGGTTGTCCCGTAGATAGGAAGCCACGTCTTTCATTTCCTGCCATGTATAGCGAACAAGTAGGAAATCCCGGCGTCGATATAGGCGGTTGATTTCAGCAATCACCTTTTCCTTTACTGCTGGGTCCCCTTTATCAAGTGCTGTTAACTCACTAATCATAGAATTAGCCCCCTAGTTGACGGATTACTTCACGGGTCAATCGTTTTTCATGTTCGGAAAGACGTTCATACAAAAGACGGTTTTTCAGCGCCATGCAGAACTTTGGAATGTCCACATCATCCCATTCACTTTCTGCGATGTACTTTGCCGCCGATTCCTTAGCATTGCCGCCATTCTTGGCTAACGCATCCCGGTAGACTTGTAGGTCATCCATTACAGTGCCGCCAATGCGTCATTAACGATAGTTGCACGTGCAGTATTGAGCGCGCAGCTTTTTTGCACATTCGTTAATGACTGGCGCAGTCGATCCGCCTGAAGGGTCACGTCAAAAGTCTGTAATGCGGTTACTAATTCAGCGCCCGTTGTGGCAGTTGCAAGGGCTGTTAAGATTGCGCGTTCATAATGTGTAATACCGGCGGCATCAAGATAATTGTTCATTTTCGGGAAACTCCTTTGTTTGTTGTCTTTATATTTATACAAAGGCGTTTTCGTCGGTTACAAACAGGCACAAATAGCATCACGTAACTAGCAAAATGGTTGTGATACCAAGATTCTTCAAATTTTGGGAAATGGTGACGCAAGGTGACCCGGTGATTTTTATAATTCTTCAGATAAACCGGGTTTTTTGATGCTGGGGGATGGTGAAAACGCTGGTCCTGACGATGTAGCTATATTTCGCGGTGTCATTCTTCAGGTAATCAGGGTCTAACGGTTAATTACATGGTGTGACCGTGGTGAAACAGGCTATTTCATGGGGCTGGTGGTCGTTATTCTTCACCCGATTTAAAAACAGGGTTTTTCAACCGTTTTTCAGAATCAAAATTCTTCACATACGGATTTTCACGGTTTTTGGCATATATGGCTTATACGTGTTGTTGAAGGTGTGTTTAACCGGTCATTTTCGCCAGCTTGTAGCTGTATGGGCGGCTAATACCATGCTTTTCACAGAATGCTTCACGGTCTTCCTTGGTTTTGATCTTGCGCGCCTGTCTGACCATGGTCTTCATTTGTGACTTTGTGAACTGACTGGGGCGACCATTGTTTTTCTTACTACGTTCAAGACCGCGTTCAAGTTTGGTCCGTGCAGCCTGCTTGCTGAACTGTGTCAATGATTCGAATAGGGCAAGCTGTTCTTCATTGTCGAACCGATGACCTTCAGCTAAAAATTCTATGCTGCCGCCCTTGGCGATAACGTGCCGCACGTTCTTAAACAGTGATTCCATGCTGTCACCAAATTCAATGTAGGAATTCACTGTTACGTGTGACCCATTTCCCACCACGTCCTTCAAGTGTCGTAGTTCATCATCACGCCCCGGCTTGTCAGTGAATATAGTGTCAAAGTCACCAGCCAGCTTTGAGCCGCGTTGATAGCCAAGCTCGTGACCCACGTGGTTTTTTCTTTGGTTGCTGATTTCAGTGTTTTGATTGATACGTTCCTTAGCAAGTGCAAAATATTCATTGTCGATTTCAATACCAATGAATTTACGCTTCAACTGTTTGCAAACTGTTAAGTGTCAATTATTTTGTCCGATAGGCGTCAATTAAGTTGTCCGGTTAGTTGTCACAAAAGGGAGGTTGTTTTCCCCTGTGTTTTCAAGCTATTAATTTGTTGTTTTTTCCGATAGCTGTCGCCGTTCATTTCGACAATGGCGGCATGGTGAATAAGCCTGTCAACGGCAGCCACGGTCATCATACTGTCGGGAAAAATACTATCCCATTCGCTAAGAGGCTGGTTAGCAGTAATGATGAGGCTGGCGCTTTCGTATCGGTGCGCAATAAATTCAAAGAGAACGGAAGTTTCCGCTTCGGACTTTTTGACGTAACCGATATCATCAACAATGATCATGCGGTACTTGTCCAGACGGGTCATGGCGTTCATCAGTTCGAGCTGTTTTTTAGCCTGTTGAAGCTGTTGTACCAGTTCCATGGCTTTGAAGTAGCGGGCTCGAACCCCTTGTTCAATCATAGCGTAGCCGATAGCACAGGCGATATGGGTTTTGCCTATACCACTGGGACCAAACAGCAGCAGGTTATGAGCCTGTTCCACCCAGGAGGTATCCTGCCAAAGAGCTTGTAGCCTATCCTGTACGGTCACAGACAACGGATCACTACACCATGAGGAGAGGGTTTTACCGAGAGGCAATTTTGCTTCCCGATTCCAGTTCTGCACACGGCGGGTATAACGATCGGCCCGTTCTTTCTCACACAAGGTTTCGAGGAACTGTAGATAGCTCCATTGGTGTTCCTGAGCTTGTTGTAGCGTATCAGGGTAGTACTGAACAAAGCGGGGTAGTTTGAGTTCACGTAACAGTAGTTCAAGTGTTGTGGACATGGTGTGCCTCCGTTTTGGTGGCGGCGAGGAGTTGATTGTATTGGCTCAGATCATGTTGCTGTACCCCAGGTTGTTGTGGGTGATCGGTGGTATGGAGCGCCTTTTTGTCGAGTTGCTGACGTGGGGGCAGTTTTTGCGTTTGCTGCCATTGTTGCCAGAGTTTGGTATCGAGTTGATTATCATAGAAACAGTGAATGTACAGTACCCGAACCATCCACTTGCAGGCTTCCCGAGAGTCAAAATACGTATCCGCAATAGACCACAGCGTCTGGTAGGTAGACGTGGGGAATAGCTGATCGCGGTAATTCAGACAACGAAAGGCTTGAGGCTTGGCGGATAAGGCACGAATAACATGGCGACAGTCAATTTGTCGTGCACGGGTTTCGCCTGGCTTGGTATAGTGTCGCGGTTGTTCCACCACCTTGGCCTGACCGATAAAGCCTTCCAAACGGTCATGGTAAAGGTGTATGTGCAAGGCTTTTCCAATAAGGCGGGAAGGAACGCTATACAGCACGTGTTTAACGGCGATGGTCGAGGTGCGTGTGACTTTGACGGTGAGGGAGTGGTAATCGCTAAACCGGTGATGGGGCAAAGCTTGCAATACGGCTTTTTCTTCGCTCAAGCCTGTGGCAAAACGACGGTTGAGCTTATCGACCACTTTTTGGACAAACCGGGTATAGGCTTCCAAGGTAGCAAAATCGTTGGAACCGCGTAATTTTAAGGCTTGTGATAAACGCCGTTTTAACACACCATGGCGGGCTTCAATCGCACCGTTTTCATGCCCTTTGCCTTGGTTGTTGACCGTGGGTTCCAGCCCATAATGGGCACATAAAGCCTGGTAAGCATCGGTCCATCGGTTAGTGTGATTATTACGCGCTGCACTGAGGCTGTCAGTGCGGTGCTCTAATGGACTACCGCCTAATTGATGAAGGGCATTTTGCAAACCGCTACTCAATGCCGCATAACTCTCCCCGCCTTGAATAACCGTCACGCTACGCCAACCACTGTAAGCCAGACAAAATTGGTAGAACATATGTGCAAAGGGTTTGCCGCCAAGGGTAATGGCAGCGTTAGGATGGCTAAAGTCTGACAGCCCCTGACGGCCTGCTTGTGCTATCTGGCGAAAGATAACCGCCTTATCGGGGCCGTATTGCGCTTTCCAATCACTCACCCGCCTTTGCAGGGTACGCATAATACGCTGGCCATACTCACCGGGGTAATGGTCGTCCAAATACTCAAACAAGGTGATCGGGGTTAAACCCGACTCCTTCTCCAGCAGCGGCACTAACTCCGAGTTCCAGACCGCTTCCAGTGGGTCAGCTCGGGTTCGCCAGTGATGAGGTTGGTGAGGTCGTTCCTGTTTCTCTATTCGACGACCACTACGACTCGATATACCCGCTTTAGCCGCTGCGGATTCTTGTGTAAGGCTTTGGTTTCGATAGTTCATATACAATTTCTCTTGTCGGGGATGGATTCGTAAACCGGGCACTTAATCTCCAAGGAGCTATAAAAGTACCAGCATGAAACCGGACAGGATAATTGTCACCTACCGGACAAGATAATTGTCACTTAATACACCCGAACACTATAAGCAGATTGTGACCAAGCTGGTGGCACGGTTGCCAGAAGGCGTGAATGTTGACCCGGCTTCATACTCGCCTGTACAGGACTTCTATTGCCCATGTACTAACGCGAAGTATCAGGACCATAAGAAATATACCTTCTTCAAAAAGTTCGGTAACAAGACGCTACAGTTCAACAGCCGTGCCATTGATCCAGAAAGCCAAGAGTACAAGTACATTCCTGAACAGGTGAAGCCCAAGGCGGTCACGCATAGCTTCCAGAATCGCACGGTGACCGCGTGTGAAGAAAAGGTACAGCGTTATATTGCCGACTATCAAAGCACCCCTGTAGGTTCTGGCTTGCGCCGTGCGGCGTTGAATAAGTTGGCTTTACGACTAACTCACCACCTTGAACCGTATGAACTTGAAGCAACGCTTTATCAAGTGGTTGGTAACGAAGCGAAGATGGTTAAACGTGTGCCCGGCATTGTTGAAGGTGCTTACCAGTACATTAATGCAGCTTAGTCAGTTGTCGCTATAACAGGGGTGGTGCAATTGAAAAATAGCCCGCTGTTTCTTAGTTTGAGTTCGTGACAGTCCGGGTTTCAGACCCTTCATAAATAACAAGAACAACAAACCATTTGGGGGAAAACATGAAACAAGAAATTTACCAACAACTATCAAAGCACGAAAAATATTGCCTTTACTTGGGCGAAACATTTGAAGGTGCTGAACAGCTTTCACCTGTTCACCTTGAAAACGGTATTTCAGACCTGACCACTTCTATGATCAAAGATTTTGGGCAGTTTGACCGGTTGCTGATTATCGGCATTAACGATCAGAAAGAAGGTGACAGTCATGAATAACGAGCCATCAGTAATGGACCAACTGTGCACTGAAGAAAAGCTGTTTGTCGCCCGGACTCGACTGAAGAATAAGATTAAAAAAATTCTATCAGCAAGCGGTCACGAAATTATTAAGTTGGCTGAACAGGCTGTTATGAAGCCTGACACGCTAACAGACAATGAACGGGTCTTTCATGAAAGTGCTATGGCATACGATCCCAGTAAGGCGGATGTGACCATAAAATCATTTTCAGAATGGCGCAAGGGTGAACAAAATGGCTAATGCTGTAGGTCAAAAATCCATAGTGATTACAAAATGTAGTGAACAGTTGCGGGACTTGTTTGACGCTTGCTGTGAAATTGAAAATGTTGACCGTGCCCAAGGATTTGGGATTATCCTTCGTCCGTGGGTTGAGCATGTTCTTAATAGCCTTGGCACTGACCCTTACGGCAATATAGATCAACTAGCATTTATTCAGGGTCAATTGAATGAAGTGTTTCCACCGCCTAAAATTAGTGCTGGTGGCTATGTGGCGTGAAAACGCCACTTTATCAGTACAAGCTATTCACTTCCTTAAACATGGCTTCAAACTTATCCAGCGTTTTCTTTGAAAAATAATCAGCACCAAGCCCCTTGCTTAATAACAATTGGGAAGGCTTGAAATGGTTGAAGTCTTTGCCGTTACGAATGGCTTTCAACTGAAGTAAGATTGTTGGCTTCTTATCGTCCAAATCTGAAACAGTTATTCCTTTATGTTCAGGGAATGCTTCACCGAATATTTCAAGGTATTCAGTTTTTTCAAACATGTCTTCAATGTCTGCCTTGTCGTAATCGTCACCGGCAAATTCATCAAAGAATCTAACATGCTTATCCTTGATTATTTTTGACTGAATAAGCCCGCCCAGTCGTTGCGCGCCCTTGGCATTATTGAAGCTATCCAGTAAGCAGGAAATTTTTAGCTTTGACCCACGAAGTAACGAAATAAATGAAGCCACTTTATCCAAACCGCCAACAGGTACAATTGTAATATCATCCCGCAACTCTTCACGCCCTTCATTTTCAAGCAAGTTAGACATATAGGTTAGATAGTTAAGGTCTGCCGGTCCTTCAACAAGTAGATTGTTCTTCGAAACAAACAGGTTTTGAGCAATGTCATAACCAAGCGCCGCTTGAAGTGGGAATAATGTATCCGGGTCTTTTTCCTGTATGGCTTCTGAAATTATGCTTCCGTCTTCAGAATCATAAACAGTACGCACACGGTGAAGCGCATCCGACTCAACCATGAAGGGTGAATGTGTTGTGTAAACTATTTGATAGTCTTCGGAAAGATCGTTTATGAAGCGCAGCAAATCGGCTTGTGCTGAAGCATGTAGATTCAAGCCGGGTTCATCCAGCAAAAGAATAAAATTCTTGTCTTTTTCATCCTGAATTTTGCTGAACCATACAATAAACGAAAAGAACCAATTGAAGCCCTTGCTTCGATTCTTCAATGGCAGAGTGATTCTATGCCGGGTATTCTTTACACGTATATCAAGAATTTTTTCAGGCTGTTGATTTTGGCGGTGTATAGGGTCAATCTTAAAATCGATTTCAAGATTGCCGTTAGTTGACCAATATTTGAAAATTTGATCAGTGATTTCGTTTGATGTTGCTTCAAGTTCAGCAATAAATGATTCAAAACTTGAAGCATTCGCCAGTTCGTCAATATCAATAACCGCCAGCTCAAACAGTGCTTTGGCTGTATCTAACTGCTGCTTGGTTAGCTCGCCAGTAGTTGTATTACTTCGGATAGAATCAATGCTAACCCGTGACGGCAATTCATGGTATTCATCAAAATACCAAAAGCGTGGAAGTCTTGGATTCAAGTATTCATTGACAATATACCCGTCAATCACTGGTTCCCACTTCCCGGCATGACTTGTAATTTCAGTGTTAAGATGATTGATAACCGAAGCTAATTCTTCATCTTCTCCAGCATCTTGACTTGCCGCAGCCTTGATGTTTTTGAATGACAGTAGTTTTTCTTTGGTTTCGTCGCAGAATCCTAGTTGCCCTTGAAGATTTTCAAGGTACTTTTTTTCATTTGAATTGAAGTGATACCATGCTCGACCGGTTTCATACTTTGTTGCAACTGTGAAAGAATCAACAGTTAAAACCCCTTCACCTAGATCATCATTTATTTCGTCGATGGTGTCTTTATCTAGTTGAAATGTACAGATTATGACTTTTTGATCGTCACCAGAACGTTGGTGTTTTTTCAGTTCACTTCTGGGGTAGTCTTGAACTTCATCAAACTTAAAGTCTTCATCGTCGGTGAAGTAGTTAAACTTTGCCAAAGATTCTAAGAAGGCGGTCTTACCACTTTCATTTTTACCAACCAGCGTGGTCACATCACTTTCAAGCTGGACTTCCTGTTCAGTGGTATAGCTTTTGTACTTGTTGACTACCGCTTTTTTTAGAATGAACATAAAAATCCTTCTCGCATAAAGTTGTTAGTTTTGTTGATGGGGCATTAGTCCTTTGCCATTTCGTCCAAGTTGTTACCCTTCCGGTTATCTGGATTGGTTCTTAGGTGATCTTTAGCGCCGCTTTTGGGATGGACCGCATGAGCATTGTCTATTTGCCCCTTATCAGCCATTTTTATGGCAGTTTCAACAGGGGTGAATGAACTGTTCCCTGATAATTTTACTGCGGTGATGTTGCCCTTATTGTCTTCTTTGGCGTCTATGACTTTCTTACCCATGGTGCCTGTACCTTTGTTAGTTAGTGAAAACTGCTATCTGGTACTGCAAATCCAGATTTAACCCATATATTGGGCTTTTTGATTATTTTTCAAGCCCTAAATGGCATTCTCCCTATGTTTGCTTGGGTTTTAAAATCATTAGCACTTATTTTGGTGTACATATCAACAAATGTGACGTAAAGTCAACTTTTTGGAACCATAACATTCTTTTCGGGGATTCCACGTGGTTGATACTGACCCGCTTGCTCCATTTGGCGAAAACTTACGACTATTACGAAAGAAGACCGGCTTGAACCAAGAACAACTTGCAACCCAAGCAGGGCTTGATAGGACTTATGTTAGTAGCGTTGAACGTGGTGAACGAAATATCAGCTTGCGGAATATATGCCGTATTGCTGAAGCCCTGAAAGTTAATCCCAAAGTGTTATTAGATTTTAAAGCGTCCAGTTGTGGGCATGATTTTGTATAGGGCAGACACTAATGAAGTCAGTTGACTTATTTGCGGGTGCTGGTGGTTTGTCGTGTGGTTTAGAAATGGCAGGGTTTCAAACAGTGTTAGCCAACGAACTTGTTGAGCAATACGCAAACACATATATGGAAAATAACCCCAATACCGAAGTAGTCGTTGGCGATGTTCGCCAAGTTTGTGAACGTAACCTGAAAAAATCACTTGGTTTAAAGGTTGGTGAACTTGATCTACTTGCCGGTGGACCCCCATGCCAAGGGTTTTCCGTAAATGCACCAATCCGAACACTGGATGATTCAAGAAATCATTTGTTTAAGGACTTCTTACGGGTTGCAGCTACGCTTAAGCCTAAAGCCGTTTTAATTGAAAATGTTCCCGGTATTGTTCAACTTGGTCAAGGAACAGTTGTTGAGCAGATTTACAAAGAACTTGAATCACTTGGATACTCAGTAAGTCACCGTATTTTATTTGCCGGTCATTATGGGGTTCCACAAATGCGGTTTAGAACTATCTTTATAGGGGTTAAAAGGAAAAATGGTTTGAAAATTGAATTCCCCGAACCTGAATATAACGCTAAAGCCGTTGCTAACTTTTCTGGTGCAAAAGAACTTTGTATCAGTGTTCCGCCGTTGTTTGCATCAGTATTGAAAGATCAAACAGGTGTATGGGATGCAATCTCAGATTTACCCGAAATTAAAAGTGGAAGTAAGAACGGTCCTTTAAAGTATGCAACTAAAGCAAAATCAGATTTTCAAAAAATTGTTCGTAACGGTGCTGCAACTGTTGAAAATCATAGTTGTGCGAATTTAGGTAATGTTAATCTTGAGCGCCTGAAGCATATTCCCCAAGGTGGAAGTTGGCGTGATATACCTTTTGACCTATTACCAGCCGGTTTAAAACGTGCGCGCCGTAGTGACCACACCAAACGCTATGGTCGGCTTCACCCTGAAGCCTTGTGTTCAACTGTACTAACAAAGTGTGACCCGCACTGGGGAAGTTTTTTCCACCCTACACAAGACCGAGTAATTTCAATTCGTGAAGCTGCACGTATACAATCGTTCCCCGACCACTACAAGTTCACGGGTAGCGTTACACAACAATACGAGCAGGTTGGAAATGCTGTACCGCCATTAATGGCTAAAGCAATCGGTGACCAAATAAGAACAATGATAGGAATGTAATCAATGGTCCAAAGACCTAACAAAGATATAGTTGAAATATTTGGGTATGCACCAGATGACCTAAGCAAGACAAGCCGAAGTTTATGGAACTTGGGCGCTTGTCCCTTTGTTGAAAAAGCGTGTACAAAATCGAATCACGATAAAACCATTACATACGGTACTTGTAGCGTAACGTCCCCGTATGGTGATTGTGTTATCTGCCCGAACCGACTCTATGAAAATAAATATGCATCATTAAAGAAAGTTGCCCACGATGCTTTCGGTAACAACACAGAATTCTTAACCTACGAAGAATATATTCCACGGCGTAACGATGTTAGAGAATGTATCGTTGCCCTTGGTCAAACGTCTGGCAAGGAAGTCAAATTAGGGACCCACCTTTCAATGGATTGGGTACTAGCCAAGGTTTCTAATGGCGAACTTGTCGAATACGTGGGAATTGAAGTTCAAAGTATCGACATTACAGGTAATTACCGGGATAACTGGTACGCATATAAGAACTTAAACGATCCCAATACTGTAATTCCAAAGTCTAGTCATGGTATGAACTGGGCGAACGTCCACAAGCGACTAATACCGCAGTTAATCCGTAAGGGGTTGATCTATTCACGGTCAAATATGGTTTCAAGCGGTCTGTATTTTGTTCTTCCTGAAATCGTTTATAAAAAGTTTGAAGATGTGATTGGGGCGGATATACCGCTTGTTGATTCAAAAGCCCCGGACGTTTTGACAGTCCACACTTATGAACTATCTGAACCCGTTGAACATGGTCAACAACGGCACATTATAATTGAGCGTGAGCTACGGTTTCAGCTTGAAGAATTCTCTCAACGTTTTGTGACCGGGGCGAACCTTCCAAGTGGTGAAGAACTGGATAATGCTGTACGCCGGGTACTTGGTTTAGCGCAAGTGTAGAATCGGGGGACTAATTCGAATTAAATTTGTTCAAATATTAACCATGTACGGATATGGGAAATTCTTGCCTTGCACGCCATTATTGCACAGACACTTACACATACTGCACTACAAGCCGCGTAAACTCTAATAAGGTAAGGGACTTAAAATCCCTCGGTGGAAACACCGTGCCGGTTCGAGTCCGGCTCCGGGCACCATCTCTCTGCGGCTTTACCTTAGCGCGTTAGCGGTTGCGGCAGGTGTAGCTACTGCGGGCAACGCTAAACACCCGTAATAGTCCATCCTGTGTCTATCTCACGCTTAATGTATCCATCATAGCGAACTGTTGTACGCCCCCGACATCAACAGCGTTGATGCCTTTTTTAATATCGTTTTCTCCCTTTCCAGCCTTTCCAGCCTTTGCATCTGCGCCTTCAGCGCCTGGGTACGCCGATGTTCTGCGCTGATCATACCCTGCGTGGATGTTATTTATGGATGAATAAATCAATGACAAAATGTGAGAAATCAGTGACAAAACATGAAGTACTAAAATCCGGGCTGCATACACTTAAAATCAACCCAACAATTGAGTATCGCGCAGCAACCCGACGTGTCGGGACGCTAAATCAGGAGATAGATGTTATGAAAAACCTCAACTTAGACCAATACTTTTCGAAAACCTACACCGATAAAACCTATAAATACCCCACCATGGTTCGCCATCAGGGCAAGGTGTTTGCTTTTGCCATGGATGAAAATCGGCAAATCTATTACGTCGTGCTGGACACCGATAACAGCAAGGGCAAAACCAGCGAACTGGATTTTAATTACTGGTCTGCCGACCCGGTGCCACTGCTGTTCCCGGCGGAGATCACCCAGGTCGGCTATAGCCTGATCCCCAATACCTTGATGCCAGCAGTGAAAAAAGACACCCGTAATGAAGCCGCGCTGGCGGAATTACCGTTATCGCTGGAAGAGCACAATATGTTTCTGTCCAGCACCGCGCGCCTGACCGCTGATGCGCCGTTTCAGGTGCTGTCCGACGGCCAGCATATTTATCTGTTTCGGCAATCGCTGGCCAATAACGACGCCGATATGGTGTATAAACTCACTAATGGTCAGTGCTCCGGCGATACCTCCCGCAGCGATTTTGTGACCAGTGGTGGCAGTAACGTACCGTTGGTCGACCAAACCCTGCTGGCGGACCGTTTTGTGTTGTCCAGCAACCGTCTGCTGGTTGTACGCGAAATCCGCTACCGCCGCAGCCGCCATAAAAGCGTATCTGAAGGCGCCAAAGACAGCCTCGGCGCGATGGATATGGAGAAAAACCCCTTTTACGAACCCACTCAGGAACTGGATTTTATCCAGCAGTTAAGCGAGGGCCGTTTTAGCGTGATGTTATTGCCCACTCAGGTGGCGGAAATCAAACGCTGGCAGATATTTGCCTATAACAGCCTTACGCAGCGCATCGATACGGTGAATCTGGAGCGCAGCGCGGAGGGCTTGTTCGACACCCGGGGTACACAGTTTTACACCAGCCCCGATCCCCAGTACCAGAAGTCGGTGTTTCAGAAAAACCCTGGCACCTGTCCCTTTACCCAACAACCGCTAGTGCCCATTGCCAACGAGTCCGGTCATGCGGAAAGCTGTTTGCAGTTTGATGGTATTAATGGCTATGTGGAACTGCCCTCTATCGACAGTGGAACCTTTACTAGTGGCATTACTGTGGAAGCCTGGGTCTGGCTGGATTCGGGCACCCCTGACAGCAATATGCGTGGAATTATTAGCCACCAACATATCAGTACCTCTACGCAACACACCTCCATTACCTTTTCTGTACATCTTCATGGGAGAAAAATAGAAGCCGGTTTTTACAGCGCTAGTAATACTACCTGGTATAAAGTGGTGGATAGTATAGATTGCCCTACCGGGCAATGGCTCCATATTGCCGCCACCTACGACAGCGAACGTATTCGACTGTACCGTAATGGCACAGAAGTGGCCGCATCTGCCAGCGACCTGAATACAGCGCCGGTATCCTCAAGCCTTGATAAGTGGTATATCGGGAAACGCTTCGATGACGTGGGTACCCCTTACTGGAAGGGTAAAATTGATGAGGTCAGGCTCTGGAATCAACCGCGTTCAGCGGATAGCATCAAACAGTATAAAAATCAGCGCCTGCTAGGGAATGAAGGCGGTTTGCACGGTTACTGGCGGCTGGACGAAGCCGACGGCACCATAGCCTATGACCAAACTGACAATGCGCACCACGGCAGCCTGAAAAACGCCCCGGCCTGGGTCGCCTCCACCGCACCGATTGGCGATAGCAGCGGTATGCGCCGCGGCAGTTTTGCCATCCAGGGCAGAAATATAGCCGCCGGGATAAGCAGCCTGCTTTACCACCAGCAGGAAAACCTGAGCAGTGATTATGGTGGTGTTGATAAACCGTTAAAAAACCAGGCGCGGGTGATGCTGGCGGTGCCGACCACGGCCAGCGCTGGCACGGATAACAACGCCTATATCGCCGGCGTTGATCTAGGTATTTCCCGCGAGGGGCGTTTGGCGCAGTTGCCGGATAGCCTAACGCTGCCGGAAATGGACAACGACACCAATAGCACGTTGGAGCAGATTGCCGCCAAAGAGCCACAGCTTGCCACTTTGCGGGTGCAGCTTGCCAATGCACCCTGGACGACGACTGCGGATGCCAGCAAAACCAATGACGCCGCAGTTGATGACTATTTTGGCAGCAGTGTTGCTGTATCCGGTGACTACGCCGTGATTGGGGCTTATCGCCATGATGCTACTGGCGCGGCCTATGTGTTTAAACGGGATACCACCACGGGTAAATGGAGCGAGCAAGACAAGTTTACGGCCGGAGATGCTAAAGACTCTGACAGTTTTGGCTATAGCGTTGCCGTATCCGGTGACTATGCCGTGATTGGGGCTGAAAACCATGATACCGATAATAAATCTGATGCTGGCGCGGCCTATGTGTTTAAACGGGATACCACCACAGGTAAATGGCGCGAGCAAGACAAGCTTATAGCCAGAGGCGCTGTAGCCGGTGACTATTTTGGCCATAGTGTTGCCGTATCCGGTGACTACGCGGTGATTGGGGCTTATAGCGATAGCGATACTCATGCTTATGCTGGCGCAGCCTATGTGTTTAAACGGGATACCACCACGGGTAAATGGAACGAGCAAGACAAGCTTATAGCGGGCGATGCCGCAGCCTATGACCGTTTTGGCGGTAGTGTTGCCGTATCCGGTGACTACGCTGTGATTGGAGCCAGTTTACATAATAGTACTGCTGGCGCGGCCTATGTGTTTAAACGGGATACCACCACGGGTAAATGGAACGAGCAAGACAAGCTTACAGTCAGAAACTCCGCCCTAGCTGCCTCTGACAGTTTTGGCAGGAGTGTTGCCATATCCGGTGACTATGCGGTGATTGGCGCTAATGACGATGGTACCAATACTAATACTGGCGTGGCCTATGTGTATAAACGGGATACCACCACGGGTAAATGGCCCGAGCAAGACAAGCTTATAGCGGGCGATGCCGCAGCCTATGACCGTTTTGGCGGTAGTGTTGCCGTATCCGGTGACTACGCCGTGATTGGATCTTATTTCCATAATACGGATATGAAAGATAAAGCTGGCGCGGCCTATGTGTTTAAACGGGATACCACCACAGGTAAATGGAGCGAGCAAAACAAGCTTACAGCCAGCGATGCTGCGGTCTCTGACAATTTTGGCCGTAGTGTGGCCGTATCTGGTGACTACGTCGTGGCTGGGGCTTATTTGCATGATACCGATATTGATGATCCTGATAATAAATCTAATGCTGGCGCGGCCTATTTTTACTCGCCTGATAACAACGCGCTCCTGGCACAAATCCAAACTCTGGAAGCGGATATCGCCGCGCTGCGAAACAGCCTGGGCAGCGGCGTGATCAGCAGTATGCCGGTATTGGCCACCGATATGGCCGGCTTGACGGTATCCGGCAGCCTGCTTAAATTCGCCTATGTCCACAATTCCCCTGACGGCACTAGCGGCACTCCGCAGTTATTCGCCCGCGCCGATGGCCAGCTGGGGCTGTATTTTCGCGGTGCCAATAAACAATTTTTTACCGTGTATTACAACCCCTGCGCGGCCCAGGCCCTGTTTAGCCTGGCGGCGGGCAGCGACAAGCTGTTTTTGCAGGCCCGTAGCGGTGGTTCAGAAATGTCGGCCACCCTCATTACCGTGGCCGACGGCAGCCATGCCGATAGCTGCACCTTGACCATTGTTAACAATGATCGGGGGATCAGCGAAACCTGGCAAAACCTGCCGCGCCATGCCAAACGATTTGAACAGGCTTTAAACGGCGAGGCCAGCAAACCGGTGTATATCGGCACCTTGGGCAGCGCCGTCAGTGGACCGGTAACCAGCCTGAGCCTGGCTGGCAACGGACTCAATCAGGTGCTGCCCGCCGGCGCTAAACTGCAAGTGGGCACCAGCGAATTAACCAGTGTCGCCACTGAGACCGGCAAGGGCGCCAGCAGTCTGGCGGTGTTAAGCACCACCCTGACGGCGGCGGCCGATGACGCAGTTTACTGGATTGCCTACGACTATAGCCAGGCCAGCGCGTCTCCGGCGCGCTACGC
Organism: Gammaproteobacteria bacterium; assembly: GCA_965277715.1. Classification (GTDB taxonomy): domain Bacteria; phylum Pseudomonadota; class Gammaproteobacteria; order JBCCGL01; family JBCCGL01; genus JBCCGL01. The sequence continues at coordinate 1,653,583 of OZ255836.1, read as the reverse complement.
CTTGCATAAAGGCTCGCTGCTGCTGCGCGCCAAGGCCACCACAGTGACCAGCGCAATTGCCAACGGCACTGCGGTTAACACTAAAAATGGCCAGAGCGGCGTCTGGACCGCCCAGGCACCGGGCAACACCTACACGTTTGATGGCAGTCAATATCTGGCGCTGCCGGACGCTAAAAACAACCAGCTCGACAGCGGCGGTGATACCACTCTGGAAGCCTGGGTTAAACCCGATGGCAATACGACCAACACCATTGCGCGGGTAGTGCACCACTATACTGATACTGCGGCGACCGGGTATGCGCTGGGCATTCGCAATCGATACGCGGGGTTTAGTTTTAGCGGCACTTATGAGTATGTAACAATCAACGCTGCTGGCAGCAGTGAAGCCTATGCTGACGGTATTACCGTGGAAGCCTGGGTCTGGATGGATAGTAGTGCTGCCACCAATGGCAGATACCGTGGCATTATTACGCGGCAATTTGATGCTTCCAATATTAGTACGTTTATACTGTATGTTGACAGGGATAAATTGGGCGCTGGTTTCTCCGTTGGCAGTTGGAATCTGGTGAATGACACCACTGCATTTCCCACCGGGCAGTGGGTGCATGTCGCGGCGACCTACGATGGTCAACGTATTCGTGTCTATCGCGACGGTAGCCAAGTGGCGGAATCCGCCAGCGATCTTAATAAGGCACTGGCAACCAACGCGCAAAATTGGTATATCGGCAACCCCCACAAGACTAGTGCTACCAAGCGTTGGCAAGGCAAGATTGCCGGTGCTGCGTTATGGACAAAACCCCTGACCGCCAGCGAGGTCAGCGCCGCCATGGACGGCACTCTCGACCGTGGTGATCAGGCCCTGCTCGGCTACTGGCCCTTGCTGGATGGCACCGCCGATAACTACGGCAGTGGCGGCAGTTCGTATAACGGTACCTTACAAAATTTTCCTACGACGCTGACAGCGCTTACCACATCACCGGTGGTGGCTTACCAACCCTTTGCCGCCTTGGGCGGTTGCTTTATTCAGACCACGGACACCTTGTTCGACCGCCACTGGCGGCATCTGGCAGCAGTTTATAACCAGGCCTATGCGTTGCAATTTGATGGGGTTAATGACTATTTACAGGTGGATCACGCCAGCACCCTGAGTCTTAGCGAAGACTTGACTATTGAAATCATTGTCAAGCCGGACCGTGTTGATCGCGAGCAGTTGCTGCTGGGCAAGGGGGAGCCGGATCAGCAAACCGATGTGCCCTATCGGCTACTGTTAACCGCCGCCGGAGGTATTCGCTTTGTGCAGCAAAGCGAGGACGGCGGCGAGCAAGCCGTGTCTGTGGACAGTCGGCTTCAGGCCGGGCAGATCTACAAGATCGCGGTGATTCGCCGCAAACGTAACGACCTGCCCGGCATGGGCAATGCTGGTATGAGCGGCAGTAATGACGTTACTGGCATTGCCACCGGTGGCGATTATTCGAGCAGCGAGATTGAGAACATCGACGATGCCATCCGCGACGACTATGTGCAGGGCAAAAAAGGCCGCAAACTGCAATTGGAAAACCAGCGCGGCGGCAGCGCTCTGCCCACCGACCTGAGCAGCTTTACCCAGGGTATGATGACCTCGCGGCTGGAAGTGGAGATCTATCTTGATGGCGTGCAAGTAGCCTCTACAACATTCGATCCGGCTAATATTGCGCAACAAAACCAGGCTGTAGTGCAGATTGGCGGTAGCGGAAAGAAGGACCTTTTCCAGGACTGTTTCCAGGGTGCGATCACGGAACTGCGTTTATGGAGCCAGGCCCGTGGCCAGGAACAGTTGCACCGGGAAGTGAAAGCGGACGACTACGGCCTGGTCGCCTGGTGGCAACTGGAGGAAAACCAGGGCAATCTGGCGGCCGACAGCAAAGGCGGTCACCACGCGATCATCAAGGGTGCGCAATGGATTAAAGATCCGCGCCCGGAAGGCTCCAGCCTTAGCCTATACGTCAATGGCAGCGAGCAGCAAACCACCGCGCTGGCGGCCACCGATGTCCTGGTCACCGGCGATTGGGGCGACCCGCAATTTACCCTGGGCGCCAAACGCAGCAGCAGTGGCAGCACCGTCAACGCTGCCGACGCCTTTAAAGGCGAGCTTGAGGAAGTGCGCATCTGGCGGCAGGCACGCACTCAGGAACAGATTCTGGACAATGTCTTTACCCGGTTAAAAGAAGACAAACAGGACTTACTGGCCTGTTACAGCTTTGACAGCACGACTGACACCGAGATACTGGACAGTGGGCTGCAGGCCAATAATCTGTTATTGGGCGCTGCTAATGCGCCAGCCAAAACCCTGTCCTCGGCACCCATCAGCAGTGACACCGCGCGGGTGCGCTCGGCCCTGGCCGGTGTGAGAACCGCTTTTCACCGCCCGATCGGCAGCGCGCCAACGGTGGCCGAGTATGGCGATATGCAGTACGACGCCGCAGGCCAGTTTCTGGGGGTGATGAAACGCTGTTATGGCTATATCGATGATCAGGGCTGGCAGTTGGTGACCGGCTACAAGGTGGGCAATCTGGTGCGCGAATGGGTGGGCCAGGCACAATTTGACCCGCAGATTATCGGCTTTATCGAAGGCCCGCCGCCGGTGCCTAGTGAAAATATGACGTTCGGCACCGCTGGCACTGGCGGCAAGAACTACGAAGGCCGTGGTGCCGGGGTCACCTTTAGCCAGGCGGACGATGTCACCTACAGTTACAGCAGCGGTCGTGAAAACGGGTATAAAAGTTCGCTGGAGCTGGACAGTGCAATGGGCGGTGCGTTTGACATTAGCACTATGATCGCGCCGCTGGGTTTTGGTATTGCGCTGAAACTCAAAGGCAAGTTTGCACTGAAAGGCAATATGAAATTTGAATCGGCTGGCAACTGGGCCACGGAACAGGGGTTTTCCAGCGGCCGCAACCTGAGCCGCGATCTGGAAGTCTCTCTGGGCGGCAATTGGGAAGACCCCGATACCAGCAAGCAGCATAACAATTATCAGGGGCGGCGTTGGGATCCCGCCAATATGGGTACCGCGCTGGTGCAGTCGGAAACCGCCGATATTTATGCGTTACGGTTAAAACACAATAACGCGCTGGTATCCTACAGCATCCAGCCCAACCCGGATATTCCGAGAGACTGGAACCTGCTCGGTTTTCCGTTAAACCCGCGCTATATCAAACAGGGCACGCTGGATGGCAAAATCGGTTATAAAGCCGACGGCAGTGTCTGCCTGGACAGCAATTATCCACAGGCCGCCAGCTACGGCGAATACAGCTACTATAAACCGAGTGAGGCCTATGTCTTAAAGCGGCGCATCGAGCAGGAACGCCAGCGCTTGCAAAGCTATTATGAAAACTTTGACGCCTCGCCGATCAGCGGCCCGTTTGCCGAGACCATCAAGAACAGCGGCAGTCTGATGGGGGGTGTTATGGGCGGAGCCGCAGGACTGGCGGCCTTAAATTTTACGCCATTGGGTCCTCTGGCTAATCTCGCCGCTGCGGCTATGAGTATAGGCACCACGTTTAACGGATTGGGAGACGCGCTGAATAACAATGTTGAGTTGGCGAAAAAATTCGCCCAGCGCAATCTGGCCAATACCTATGTGTGGACGGCTGACGGCGGCTTTTACGCAGAGACCACCGAAACCATCGATGTAGTGCAGGAATCAGCCAGCGGCGGGATTGGCTTTACCAGCGGCTTTAGCCGTGGTATGAAGATAGAACTTGAGTCACCTCTGGCAATGGAATTTGAGATGAAGGCTGGCATTGAAGCCAATGTTACCAATACTCGCAGCCGTAGCAAGGAGGCCACCCGCACCTTTAGCCTGGATGTCAGCGTAAACCCCTCGGGTGATATGCAGTACCACGATCCGGCTAGCGGCGCTGGCCAGTATAACGTCGATGGTACGCCGCAAAACGTCCACGGTCGGGTGGATGCCTATCGCTTTATGACCTTTTATCTCGATAACAGCAGCGATAACTTTGATGAACTGTACAACAAGGTAGTGGATCCGATCTGGCTGGAGCAAAGCAGCAGCGCCAATGCTATGGCCCTGCGCCAGGCGCGCAATGACGACAAAAAGCCTGCCTGCTGGCGGGTGCTGCACCGGGTTACCTTTGTCAGCCGGGTATTACCGCCGTTTAACGACAGTGCGCCGTCTTCGCTGGAAAAAACCATGCAGGCCAGCAATATCAGCAGCAACTGGGAGCTGATTAAACGCCTGGAACCCTTTGTGCGCGATAAGGCCAATCAACCGGCGCTGTTTACCACAGCGGTACATAACGCGGTGGATGCATACCTGCCGGAGCTGTCACCGCACAAAACGGAGATCGTCGGTTATCTGATGCTGTATTTCGGCGTCAAATGAGGATGATTTAGTGGAAAGCAGCTTTAATGCCGAAGTGATCGAGGTACTTAGCAGCAGCACAGCATTCGGTATTGGGGTCAGGTATTGGGGTCAGGCTTATTATTCACCATACAACGACTAATACGGATAAAAACAGTGGTTTCCAGCAAGAAATATAGGAAATAACTGCCTTGACCCCTTTTTGCTTTTCTTTTGTTCTCCTTGAATACAGCATGGAGATAATGAGCGCTTGTGCTGGGTCACCAGATGGACAGGCCAACACAACTTGTGTGTTATCTCGCAGTGGTCGCCAGTGTTTAAAGTTTCTGCCGATTTCAGCAGGCCAAGGTAGCCAATCGGTCAATAGCTCGCCGCTTTTCACACGCAGCCGTTTACCCTGATAATCAACATCGGCAATCGTGCCAATGCGTATCAAGTTTTCAAAACGGCGAAACAGTTCGGCGGTATCAAAGTTCATACAAGCATGTTGATAGACTCGCCTTATGCCGTCTAATTATAAGAAGTTGTTTTTGCCTAAATTAACTTTTTTCTGATAGATGTTTGAGTAAAAGATCGCGCAGGGCCTTTTGGTCGGATTGGCTAACACCTAATAGCTGGCGTTCGGGGTAACGGACCCGTGGGCCATTTTTGCTGACTTTTGCAGTTTTACCGTGGTGATGAACATCACCAATGTCGGCAGCGAGTTTTTGATAACCTATATCCGCGTTATTGGCATCGGCTTTGATGCCTAAGATTTTACGCTGCGCCATACCCATTAACATGCGTTGTGCTTTTTTGGCTCTTACTGTGCGTGATGCATAAATTTCCAGAATACGATCACGCCGGAAAGAACGGAACGCACCACGGGTATAATCATGACCAATAATATGCGTTTTGTGGCCACGCGCTGAGCGTACTTTACGCTCACTGACGTTGCCTGATTTATCTTTATAATTGAAACGAATCTCTTCGACTTTTTTGGGCTGCTTTCGTGCTTCATAACGACCACCATCCACATTTTGTTGATTGCGAATGCGTTTGGCGTTGGCTTTGCGTAGCTCGGTTGCCAGGCGGCGCAATAGTTTGCGCCGCGCTTTGACATCCAGACTGGACACTAATGATTGTGCCCAGTCTTCCAAGGTATGGAGGTTATCAGCCGACAAAAGGCATCTCCGACAGCGGTTTGCCCATTTGTGCCACTTCTGGTGAAACTGGTATGCCAGGGCCAAGTTTTTCTGTTATTTCCGTCCCGCGTTGCAGCATCTCCGCTTGGTCTTTCAAGTTCTCATAAACGCCCTGCTGTGCTTTGCAAACCAGACCCATTGTATTGCTGATGCCTTCCTCAAAAATCTTGCCAATTCGATTTAATATACATACAATAAATATATGGAGATTGATTATGACCCAGTGAAAAGCCAACGTAACGTTGAGACTCGCGGTCTGTCGTTTGAACAGGTGTACCAATTCGAGTTTGCAACCGCGACTTTTGAAGTGGATGACCGAGCCGATTACGGCGAGATGCGTATTAATTCGATAGGCTATATTGGGCAACGGCTTCATCATTTAACTTATACCTTGAGAGGGGATGTGTTGCGTGTGATTAGTTTGCGCAAAGCCAATCCTCGGGAGATTAAACATTATGCCAAAACTTAAACCCAATACCATTTGGCCTACTTCTGAAGAAGTGGCTGAAATTGATAAACAGGTGAGTGAGGACGGCACTTTCATGACCGATGAACAACTGGCAAATATGCGGCCTGCCAAGGAGGTAGCCCCCGAATTTGTTGCAGCCTGGGAAAAAGCCAAGCGTGAAGGCACCTTGGAGGTGCGTCCACGAGGTCGGCCTAAGCAGGATAAAACCAAGCAACGGGCAACTCTGTATCTGGATGAGGAAATTATCGGCTTCTTTAAAGCCGGTGTTGAAAATGGCAAGGGCTGGCAGACGCGCTTAAATGCGGCCTTGCATGAATATATCCAGTCCCATTGATTATTACATTTGCTCATTGGACGCTGGCCTATCGGGGCTATGGATGCACACTTCTAATAGTTTATTGGGTATCAGAATTCCAGCAAGATCAGGTTCGGCGCAGGTTTTTAGATAAACACCTTCATCTTTAATGTCCACTTTTATAATTTCTGAAAGGTCTATTTTTAGTGATAAATCGACGGCAGACTGGCTCAGTATATCTACCTCAAATTGAATCGCATCTTCTTTATGATATGGCTGATTTTGTTTAAGCCATTGCAAGACCATGTACATAATTTCCGCTGCATCACCACTGCAGTCAGTAATAATGATGTTTGCAGAGTAGCGTAGCTCAAAGTGTTGATTGATGTGGCTACACTAATTCGGACCCCTCACTTGAAGTAAACTGAGTTTACGCGAGGAACCGAAAATGAAAGAGAAGCAATCCTATACGGCTGATTTTAGAGAGTCAGCGGTTAAATTAGTCCTGAAAAACGACCAGCCTATAGCCGCGACCGCACGCGAACTGGGCGTGAACGAGAATACTTTGCATACCTGGATCAGCAAGTATAGCCAACCGAAAGCGGATGGCAGTGGCCACAGCGATGAGCACTTATATGATGAACTCAAACGGTTGAAAAAAGAAAACGCGCGTTTGAAAGAGGAACGCGACCTGTTAAAAAAGGCGGCCGCGTACTTTGCCAAGGAACAAGCGTGAAGTACGCCTGGATACAGCAACATCAATCCGGCTATGGTGTTCGACCTCTTTGTCGCTTTATGGCGGTTTCCAGTAGCGGCTATTATGCGTGGTCAAAACAATGCACCACAGCACGCCATCAGGAAGATCAACAGCTGACAGAACGTCTGCACGTCTTTTTTGAGCAAGGACGAGGGACTTATGGTACCCGGCGTTTAAAGCATTTGTTTGCCAATGAAAGGGTTCGTATCAGTCGCCGCCGAATAGGCCGTCTCATGTGTAGAAGTTCAAACTTGATCTGACAGTTACCCAATTTTCAGTGACTGACTGTCAGCTTAAGTTTAGTTCAACAACTTAAGTTTCCAGATTGATTTACCGTCGATAAGAGTTTCCATCGGGGTTCTACCGCAGCACACTTTATCTTGGTGGGTTCGCTGAGTATTGTACTTGATTAACCATTCGTCAAGATCAACTTGAAGTTCCTCCATACTTTGATAGATTTTTTTACGCAAAGTGATCTGATCAAACTCGTTCAAAATAGTCTTGTGGAATCGTTCGCAAATACCGTTGGTCTGAGGTGACTTGACCTTGGTTTTAGTGTGTTCAATATCATTCAGAGCCATATAAAGCTGATAATCATGTTGATCCGCACGCCCACAATACTCGGTGCCTCTATCGGTCATAATTCGCAGCATAGGAAGGCTGTGTTCTTCGTAGAACGCCAGCACCTGATCATTGAGTATATCCGCTGCGGTAATAGGAGTTTTGGTCGTATAGAGTTTGGCATGGGCTACCTTGCTATAAGTATCCACAAACGTTTGTTGATAAACACGACCAATGCCCTTAAAGGTGCCAACGTAATACGTATCTTGAGAGCCTAGATACCCTGGATAGGCAGTTTCTATTTCACCACAAACCTCATCATCGTCTTTCTTTCGCTCCATGGCGGCGACCTGTGATTCGGTCAGAATCAAACCCTCTGATGAATGATTTGGCTGATACTGTAATACTCTTTATCAGGATAGAATGTCTGCGGGATTGATGCCGTGCGAAAATTCCGCCAATCCGCCTACCGGCTCAAACCCGACCGAGCCTAACCCGATATTGAGGAAAACAGTGGGCCAATTTACCGTGCAAAAGTGATTGTGATTTTGAACCCCAGAGTGTGGTGCGTGTCTCTAGGTAGAATCTACCTCAGTCTTGATAGACCTGCTTAGCGCACTGATGTGACGGCAATACCCGCTTCCCGCACCACCAAAGGGTAGGGTGATATCAATACCAGGTTAAGAAACCGGCAGCCAGAGTAGCGAGGCTGAATACTTATCACTATAAGGTTTGGAGCATTAACACTATGTATTCTCAAAGTAAGCTTATCCCCTTTTTTCTTGTTGTTATCCTGGCCCTTGTCGGTTGTGGCGGCAGCAGCAACCCGAGTTCCCTTCAGTCCGTGCAAAATGCTGCAACGAATAATGATGCCTCCACTATCTCGGTTGCGCTATTGAACAGTATCGCCGGTGTTAGCGGCGCGGTCGCCAACAGGGAACTACAATATCAGTCGGCTATCGCCGCCAGGCAGGCTTTCAACGTCGATACCGCTGCCGAAATACAAGCTTTGATCAACTCGATCAATGCACTATCCGTATCGCTACCCATTTCTCGCTTGCCTGTGTCGTCGCTACCCGTTCGCAACCTGAACAGGGGGGCACTGTCATCAATGGTAAGTACTGCGGGCAGTGTACAGACCATCGCGTTTAGCTTATCGGCCGATCAAGAGGTCGAGACGGGGTTTGATGCGACTATCAACACCGGCGCTCAGGCTACGGCTACCATTATGATCGACACTACCTCGGGTGCCATCAGTGGCGAGGTGGTTGCGTCGGGCTTAGACAGTGGACAGTCAATCACCGGAGTACATCTGCATGCAGCCTTTGCTGGTGCCAGCGGTGGTATTATTGAGCCTTTAGTCGTCGATAGCACCAACCCGCTACGCTATGTTTTTAGCACGGGGGCCGCTTTGTCCACCACTGAGCTGGCATCGCTATTGGCTGGCGGCACGTATATTAACCTGCACACCACCGGCAACACCGCAGGTCAGTTACGCGGCCAGGTTGTGCCCGCTAATATACAAGTATTGTTTTCCAACCTTGAAGGCGCTCAACAGAATCCCCCCGTAACCAGCTCCGCGACGGGTAGAGGCTATTTAACGGTTAATACCAGTTCCAATACAGGTGCGATTACCGCCAACGTTTCCACCAGCGGTTTTACTCCTACTGTGGCGCATATTCACTCGGGGTTCGCGGGGGAAAACGGTCCGGTCATTATCACGCTGAATGCTGGCACTACCGCTGGCAGCTTCGTCAGCCCAGCGGGCGCAGTAGCGCAAAGTGTCGCGGGGTTGTTAAGTGGCAACTACTATTTTAACGTGCATTCCAGTGGCAACCCCAGTGGTGAAGTCCGTGGCCAACTGGCGGGTGGCGATATCCAGGTTATTCGCAGCGAATTGCAGAGTAGCCAGCAGAATCCGGCGGTGGTTTCAGCCGCCAGCGGTGTCGGCTACCTGACGGTGAATACCAGCTCCAATACTGGCGCGGTTACTGCGCGCGTCTCGACCAGCGGTTTTACTCCCACGGCGGCGCACATTCACTCCGGTTTTGCCGGTGAAAACGGCCCTATCGTAATCACGCTGGAAGCGGGAACCGGCGCTGGCAGCTTCGTTAGCCCGACTGGCGCGGTGGCGCAAAGTGTGACTGGACTGCTCAGTGGCAACTACTACTTCAATGTGCATTCCAGCGGCAATCCCGGCGGTGAAGTCCGAGGTCAACTGGCGGGTAGCGGTATTCAGATTATTCGCAGCGAATTGCAAAGCAGCCAGGAAAACCCTCCGGTAGTTTCAGCGGCCACGGGTATTGGCTATCTGACGGTGAATACCAGTTCCAATACTGGCGCGGTTACCGCACGCGTCTCGACCAGTGGTTTTACCCCCACGGCGGCGCATATTCACTCCGGTTTTGCTGGTCAAAACGGGCCGGTTATTATTACGCTGCAAGCGGGTAGTAATGCGGGCAGCTTTGTCACGTCGGCCGGTGCGATGGCGCAAAGTGTATCCGGTTTACTCAATGGCAACTACTACTTTAATGTGCATTCCAGCGCCAACTCTGGCGGTGAGCTGCGTGGCCAACTGGCTGGCAGTAATGTGGAAATTATCCGCTCTGAATTGCAGGGTGATCAGGAAAACCCGGTTAACTCCACCACGGCCAGTGGCGTCGCCTACATGAGTATCAACACGCAAACCAATTTCAGCGTAATCAACGCCAATGTTGACGGTTTCGCCGCCAGTGCTGCCCATATTCACGATGGGTTTGCCGGTAGTAACGGTGCGGTTGTGTTGGCGCTGAGTGATGTCAGCCTCACCCGTGGGGCTACCCTGGGGACGGCTTTTTCGGTTACTTCGGCGAGCTCGAATACGCCGACACTTGTGACTCAGGATGTGCTTAATGGGCGCTACTATGTCAATGTACACGATAACAATCCGGGCGAAGTAAGAGGGCAAATCGCTGGGTCGGACACCGTGATTATTCGATCGATTTTGGAGCGCTCGCAGGAAGTGCCGTCGGCGAGTGGCGCCAACCCTAACAGTACCGGTCGTGGTTATATCACTGTGGCACAAACCTCGGGAAGCATCAGGGCCAATGCCAATATAAATGGCTTCGTGCCAACTGTGGCACATATCCATCAGGGGCGTTTTGGCGCCACGGGCAACCCAATTATTACGCTCAACCTCGACGCCACCGCGACGGACGGCGCTGATGCTAGCTTTAGCGCGCCAGCTAACGCCCAGGCCATGAGCGTAACGGGTTTGCTCAATGGTAATTACTATTTTAACGTACACTCTGCCGCAAACCCCGCCGGTGAAGTGCGCGGGCAAATTCTACCCAGCGCCAATTAAGCGCTGACAATCCCTTAACGAGACAGGCCAGCAATGTTGCTGGCCTGTTTTACATTCGAGCGATTCTCGTAACAGGGGGGAGTACGGCGCTGGTAAGGTAGACGGTGTACTGGCGCTATATGTTACGCTTTAATGCGCACTCACTATGCGTATCTTACTTTGAGGTTGTTGACATATATTATACCTCTGACCATAACGCCCCTAAAAAACCAACAAATCTTAGCATAAACAATGATTTGCTAAAAAAGCTCGAGATTTAAAGATTAATTTATCCGCCGCATTGGCGTCTGCACTTGACGTTCAGGTTTGCCTCTCAGCCCGTGAAGAATGGTTAGAAGAGAATATAACGGCGATAGCTTCCCTAAATGAACTTGTTGAAAATAATGGTCTATTTTCTGATCCGTATAGGGAATTATGAAGCAGTTTACCCTTTACAAAAGTAACAATAAAAACTCAAGAAAAGTCTACCCTTAATTTGCCGATGTTCAAAACGATCTATTAAGTGATTTGAATTCCAGGGTCGTTATTCCTCTATCTGCACAAGCAACATTGCACAACTGATTACTATGATCGCAAATAATACCCTTAGATGTCGATCCGTCACAGGCATCGTTGTTAGAAACGGTAATTGCCGACTTTGGTATCAGTGGGGAATTGATGCATTGAACCATTCGCTACGGACTTGACGGGTTAATTCTGGCTGAGTAGTGCGCGCAGGTCAGCCAGGTGGTTGCGCGAAGATTGCGCTTGCGCCGGGCCATCGAGTTGGGCTTTTTTGCCATCCAGCCAGTGTAGGTCCTCCTCCGGCAATTCAACGAGGAAGCGACTCGGTTCGCAGTCGATCAGCTCACCGTATTTTTGTCGCTGCCTGGCGTGACACAGGGTCAGGGTTTTTTGGGCGCGGGTGATACCGACATAAGCGAGGCGCCGCTCCTCTTCGATGTTATCGTCTTCGATACTGCTGCGGTGGGGCAGTAGCTCCTCTTCCACCCCCACCATATAAACGTGGGTGAACTCTAACCCTTTGGCCGCGTGTAGTGTCATGACGTTAACCATATCCGTTGTTTGCCCGTCATCGTTACGTGCGAGAATATCCATTAAGGTAATGTGCGAAACGATGTCACTTAATGAGCGGTCACGGTGTTCTTCATCGCTCGCCAGCCGTTCGATCCAATCGACCAGCTCCTGCACGTTTTTCCAGCGCGTTTCAGCCGACTTTATACTGTTGGCGGTATCGCGCAGCCAGGCCTCGTATTGAATATCGTCGAGTAGGTTGCGCACTGTTTCGACGGCATCGCCACCGCGCTCTGCGTTGTCTGTGATCAGGGTTATCCAGTTGGCGAAGTTTTCCAGCCGCTCCCTGGGCCTGCTGCCAAGCGTTTGACTCAGGCCAAACTCATGGCAGGCGGCGAGCATACCAATGCTGCGCTCGCGGGCATAATGGCCTACTTTTTCCAATGTATTGGCACCAATTTCACGCCGTGGTGTATTCACTATGCGGAGGAAGGCTGTGTCATCATCTGGGTTGATCATTAGTCTTAGGTAGGCGAGCACGTCTTTAATTTCCGCCCGCTCGAAAAAGGAGGTGCCACCGCTGACCTGGTAGGGGATTTGTTTTTCCCGCAGGGCGCGTTCAAAAACGCGTGACTGAAAATTACTGCGATAGAGCACGGCAAATTCGCCGTAACTGATATTATTGCGAAAAGCGCGGGTCAGAATGTCACTGGCAACCCAGTCGGCTTCGTCGTCACCCGTGTTGACGGGCATAACCCGCAGTTTGTCGCCGATACCCAAGTTACTCCATAAGGTTTTTTCAAACACATGGGGGTTGCTGGCAATCAAGTGGTTGGCGCAGCCGAGAATGCGGCTGGTGGAACGGTAGTTTTGCTCCAGCTTGATGAGTTTCAAACGGGGAAAATCAGTTTGCAATTGCACCAGGTTTTCCGGGCGTGCGCCCCGCCAGGTGTAAATCGATTGGTCGTCGTCGCCCACCGCCGTCAGCTCGCCGACTTTACCTACCAGCAGCTTCACTAAGGTATACTGGGCTGCGTTGGTATCCTGGTATTCGTCTACCAATAGGTGGCGCACCTGATTTTGCCAATATTCACAAAGTTCAGGGTTTTCCTGCAATAGCAGTACTGGCAGGGAAATCAAATCATCAAAATCCATCGCGTTATAAGCGTGCAGTAGTTTCACATAGCGGGCATATAGTTTGGCCGCGTGGTGGCTGCGCTCGTCTTCGCTGGTTTTTAACGCCTGCTCGGGGGTGATGAAGTCGTTTTTCCAACGCGAGATAATGTTGCGCACAGCGTTGTCGTCTTCGCTGAGGCTGTTGTCGTTGCTCAGTTCTTTGAGTGCGGTGAGGCTGTCAGTGTTATCCATCAGGGTAAAGCCACGACGAAACCCCAGGTGCTGGCTGTCGCGTTGTAACATGCGCAGGCCCAGTGTGTGGAATGTCGAGATATTCAGGCCGCGTTTGCGTGAGGGCTTTTCCCGCGTCGCTTTTAATAGGGCGTTGACCCGGCGCTTCATTTCCTGGGCGGCTTTGTTGGTAAAGGTGACGGCGTAAATATGTTGTTCAGCAACCCCCAGTTGTTTGATAAGGTAGGCTATTTTGTGGGTGATCACGCCGGTTTTTCCACTGCCTGCACCGGCCAGTACCAATAGTGGTGTGCCACTGTGTTTGACGGCTGCCCGTTGCTGGGGATTGAGGTCTATCATATAACTGAGTGCGTTTCCGAAGGCGGGGAGAGTGTGCAAAAAGCCTGCGATTTTAACGGTTGTTGTGGTCACTGAGTAATCTAATTTAGGTCTAAATAGTGAGTGTAGGTAAACAGGTGAATATAAACAGTGAAACCGGGCTGTTGCAGAAAGCGCGGCAATGCCCTTCGCCGAACTGTGATGAGCGGTCACAAGCGGTGACCGATTTATTGGTTATCCACAATATCAGCCTGCCACCGGGGCAGTTTGGTGGGCCGTATATCGATGCGTTGTTTAGCAATACACTCGATCCTTTGGTGGACGATTACTTTGCCGGTCTAACCTCGCTGCGGGTATCAGCCCATCTGCTGATTCGCCGCGATGGTGAGGTGGTTCAATACGTGCCGTTTCACCGCCGCGCCTGGCACGCGGGTGTATCAAGTTATTGTGGGCGCGAGGCGTGCAATGATTTTTCGATTGGTATTGAGCTTGAAGGCACGGATGAACAGCCGTATCAGGAGATTCAATACGAAGTGCTGGCTGACGTTGTGGTCAATTTGATAAACACTTATCCTGATATCAGCGCTGAGCGCATTGTGGGCCATGCCGATATTGCCCCTGGGCGAAAGACTGATCCGGGAATGGCGTTTAATTGGAGCCATTTTCGCGGTTTATTGGATAGCTACCTGGATAGATCCCCGTCTTAAGTGTCAATAAATAACAATAAAACCCTGGAATATAAGCCATGACATTAATTGTAATCATCGCCAGTGTCTTTCTCGATCGCTGCGTCGATGTAGGCAAATCCCTGCGCTCGCTGGAGTTTATTAATCAATGGCTTGGTGTCGGTCTTAGTCGTGTACGTGGCAGCTACTGGTTGGGGCTGTTGGTTGTACTATCAATGATGTTAGTACCTGCGGTTGTGGCCTGGTGGATTGATGGGTGGGTCGGGGATTTATCTTCTGGGGTGTTGACGTTTATCTGGTCGGTTGCTGTGCTGTTTGTGTGTTTTGGCCCACTGCCACTGGAGGCTGAGGCTGAAGCCTATTTACAGGCTGTTGATAGCGGCGAAGAGGTGGCGTTGAATAACTGTGCTCAGCGGTTGGTTGGCCGTATGGCGTCTGCTGGCGAGGCGACAACCCACAGCACGGTAGTGCGGGCGATATTTGCACAGGCTAATACGCAGATTGTTACTGTTGTATTTTGGTTTGCTGTGCTGGGGCCATTTGCGGCGGTGCTGTACCGCGTCGCTTTACAGTTGGTTGATAAATCGGCAGACAGCGTTCAAATTAATGAAAAATCAATAGGGTATTTATTGACTTTTATAGGGGTGCTTACCTGGCTACCCGCACGGATGTTAATGCTGGCTTATGCACTGGCGGGTAAGTTTGATGGCACGCTGGTGGAAATGCTTTGCCCAGGACCGAGGGCTGAACACGCATCGCTTTTTGAGTGCAATAATGCCGCCCTATCCGATGCGGGTATGGCGGCCCTGGCGTTGCCGCCAGGGCAGTCAGTTTCCATCGGGGATATCCGTGCGGCGAAGCGGTTGGTTGTGCGTGCGCTGGTCATTTGCGCTGTGTCGATTGCACTGCTTACATTACCTGCGCTAATTCCTCACGGGTAACGGGACCATAGGGGGTGTCGCGTATTTTGTCGTGCACGTCCATACGGTAGCGAATAAACCCCTCTTCGGTATCCCAGTGTAGAAAAGGGTTGCCTTGCAGTTGTACGTCCATCGTTGAGCTGGGGCGGTCAGAATAATTGTGGCCAGGTAGTACGATGGTGTTTTCTGGAATGCGGGTTTTCAGGGATTGAAGTGATTGGTACATCTGCTTTGGGTCACCCCCTTGCAGGTCGCACCGGCCGCAACCAAAGATAAATAATGTGTCACCGGCTATCAGCTTTTCGTCTACGTACAGGCAGGCGGACCCCGGTGTGTGCCCCGGTGTCAGCATCCAGGTTACTTGTGTGTCACCGAGCTGTATTTTTTCACCGTCCTCATGTCGAATAGCATCGGCGGGTGTCGATTGCCAAAAATCGGCTTCCTCATGGGATATATGCACGTTTAGCGGGTAGTGTTGACGCAACGCGTCCAGGCCATTGATATGGTCATTGTGGCTGTGTGTAATGAACACATCGCTGATTGTTGCGCCCAGTGATTTGGCCGCTGTGACCACACTGGGTATATCCCAGGCGGGATCGACGACAGCGGCGCGATTGCTGGCGTGGTCGTGGATCAGGTAGATGTAGTTTTCCATCGGCCCGAGTTCGTAGCTGTGGATTGTGCAAGTGCTCATGGTTGTGGTTTTCCTCTTGGTGCGGATGTTTTGGTTGGCTACCCTGGTTTACTGCATGTGCAGGCCACCGTTAATACAAAAATCGCTGCCGGTGATATAGCCTGCATCGTCGTGTGCAAGAAACGCCACAGTACGGCCAATTTCCTGTGGTTCACCCAGCCGCCCAACGGGAATTTGTTCAACCACTTGCGTCAGAATATCTTCGCGCATTGTCTGTACCATTTGGGTGGCGATATACCCCGGTGAAATCGAATTGACGGTAATCCCTTTGCTGGCGACTTCCCGTGCCAGCGCCATTGTAAACCCATGAACCCCCGCTTTGGCGGCGGCGTAGTTGGTTTGCCCAAACTGGCCGCGCTGACCGCTGACGGAGGAGATATTGATAATGCGGCCAAACCCCCGTTCCGACATGCCTTCGACAAGGCGGTGGGTCATATTAAACAGACTGTTGAGGTTAGTGTTGATAACGGCCAGCCATTGATCGGGCTGCATTTTTTGTAGGCGTGTGTCACGGGTAATACCGGCGTTATTGATCAGGCAGTCGATTGCACCGATGTCAGTCTGTAGTGATTCGAGCATATGCAGACAGTCCTGATGCTTGCTGACGTCGGCGGCGCTGATGGTGAAGTCAAACCCCCGTGCGCGCTGTGCCTGCTGCCATTGTGTTGCTGCCACGGCAGAATCGGGGTGATAGTTAGCAATGACGCGGTAATCGATACCCGCCAGCGCCTGGCAAATAGCGGTTCCCAGGCCGCCTATACCCCCGGTGACCAGTGCAATGCGTTTTACTGTCATAGTGTGTGTTGTCTTTGTTGCCGTACCACGGTGCAGAAATATAGCACGGCTGAAATGCGCGTAAATTAATTTCTTAAAGACCGGCCTGGGTAGATAGGATTGGTAATACCCGGCAATATAAGGCAGACGGTGTACTCATTCATGTTACCGTATTAATGGCCGATAAGGAGCTTATCAGTAACCGATGCTCAGCCGAGGTGGTTTTACCTGGTGCAAGCCATTACTATTTTTCAACCGAACAGGCGTAGCCTGCCCAATGCCGGTATTTTGCTGTTGGTGTGCCTGTTGCTATTGTTGTGTGTATTTGGTGTGTTTTACATTCACTTTAGCGTGTCCTGGGATACGTCTTTGCAGCGCAGCAATGCCTCGTTATTGTTTGCGTTTCGGCCAGAGAATTTAAGTGATGCCACAACAGGGCTGTTAGCGAAAAACCGCACATTCTGGCTTTCACAATTAATCTTTTTTTTACTGGCGGCAGGTCTTCCTTATTTTCGTCCCGTACGCGCTTCGATTTCGACGTTGGTGGCGTCAGCGTTTTTGGTATTAATCCATATAAACAGCGTGTTTGGTGGTGGAATAACCCTTGAGTTTAAATTAATCACCGTGCTGGTGTTATTCGGCGCCTATATTGGGCTGTCTTTTTATGCTGAATTTTGTGATAAAAAACAACTCACTCGCATTTTTAGCCAATATGTGCCCCCGGAAATTGCCTTCAATTACAGCAGGAATCCAGAAAAAATTAACCTCGAAGGCGAATCGCGTGAGATCACGGTTTTGTTTTGTGATATTAAAGGCTTTACCACAATTTCTGAGCACCTGGAGCCGTGCAAGCTGGCTTTGTGGCTGAACCGTTATTTTGATATAACAAGTCAAATTATTGTTCGGCATAAAGGGACTATCGATAAATATATGGGTGATAGTGTGATGGCATTTTGGGGGGCGCCGCTTGACAATGAGCGCCACGCGGCAGATGCGTTATCCGCAGCACTGGAGATTCAACGCGAGCTGGCTTCGTTGCGCATTGAACTGCAAAGTGACGGTATGCCCGATCTTCATGTGGGTATTGGTATCAGTAGTGGCGTGAGTAATGTGGGTAATATGGGGTCGGTATTTCGTATGGCTTATACCGTGGTGGGTGATGCGGTTAATGTTGCCGAGCGGCTGGAACGCCAAACGCGCTATTACGATGCCCCGATTATTGTCAGTGAGGTGGCCAGCCGACTAATGACGGATACACTGTTTCGCGAGTTGGATACCATCAAAGTTAAAGGGCGTTCGTGCTATGTAAAGATATACCAGCCAATGTATCAAAAAGATCAGGTGACGGGTGAGCAGTTGACCTGGTTGGCGCTGCACCATCAGGCTATTGGGTATTTCCGCGAGGGCCAGTGGTATGAGGCAGAGCGCATTTTCAAACGGTTGAATACCACTGAAAAATCTCGACTCTATGAGATATATCTCGCCAGAATAACTCAGGCTAAAACGGCATTGCCCGTCGCTGGGTTATCTGAGCATGGCTGGCGGCAGGAAGTACCTCGCCGGGTGCATTGATGGGCTTATCCTTTTGGGCGAATGCGCTCAGCGTACTGGGCCAGTTCATCAAACAGGCTCTGCCGGGTCGGGTGTTCACTTCGGCACTGTGCGAGGTCATTGAGAAATTGTCGGTGCATGCTGATAGTACCTTGCCCGCATTGGTAGAAACGCTCCTGTCGAAAACTTTCCCACTGTGCGCGCTCCTCGTTGTTCAGGGACTCCGGGTAGTTTCTGGCGCGATAGCGAAATAACATTTCAGGTATCCGGGGATCGTCAAACAGGGGTTTTAACCGCGCCAGTTGCGCAGAGGATTTGTCGCGTAAGGCGTCCATTCTACGGCGGTCTTCGCTACTGAAAAAACCACCGGAATACAGCGCCTGGTCTGGGTCATGTCCCGTGTTGAACGGTTGCCTTGAAAACACATTGACCACTTTGTGACGCACGTTATCAATTGCATCGAGAATGCGCTGCCGGTGCTGTTGGCAGCGTTGCGTGTCGATAGCAATGCGCTCTGCCGAAGCGGGGTCGAGCACTTTATAGGGGGTTACCACTGGACACTTATTGATGTGCACGGTTTTGAGTGGTATGCGTTCCAGACCGCTGGGCAGGTCGGCGGTGGCGGTAAATACCCTTGAATAAATTGCCTCTTCATCGAGATCCAGCAAAGGCTCAGGGTCGTATCGCAGGTCGTAGACGATGATCCCGTTTGCATTGTCCGGGTGTTTTGCCAACGGCATTATCAGGCTGGTGTTCAGGGTGGTATTGGGAAACATACCGCTACTGTGCACCAACATATTGCGCTCACGTAGATTGAGCAGTTCGGCCTGCTGTTGTTTCCCCCGGTGGCTGAATAAATAGTCGTAGAGGCGTGGTTGGTGGGTGCGAATTAATTTTGCCACAGCGATCGTGGCGTAAACATCAGACAGGGCATCGTGTGCCGCCGTATGGGCAATGCCGTTGGCGGCGGTGAGGTGCTCCAGTTTGTTGCTGACCTTGCCCTCATGCGTCTCCGGCCAAACGATCCCCTGTGGGCGCAATGCACGGGTGAGACGCACTACATCGAGTAGATCCCAGCGCGAATTGTCATTTTTCCATTCGCGGGCGTAAGGGTCAAAGAAGTTTCGGTACAGCGTATAGCGGGTAAACTCATCATCAAAGCGAATATTGTTGTAGCCGATGGTGCAGGTGTTATGACAGGACAGTTGCCGGTGTATTTGCTGGATAAATTCGGCTTCATTGACGCCGTGTTGGTCGGCGTGTGTCGGCGTGATACCGGTTATCAGGCAGGCCTGAGGAGAGGGTAGATAGTCGTTACCTGGCTTGCAATAAATAAGCAGGGGGTCGCCGAGAATATTGAGATCCATATCGGTACGCACACCGGCAAATTGGGCGGGGCGGTCGTTTGCCGGATTGATCCCGAATGTTTCGTAATCGTGCCAGTAGAATGTGGGTTGAGTTGCCATGCGGGTCGTTCCTTGTTTCTACCAGTTAAGGTCGTCGGGCACCTGGTAGTCGGCGTAATCATCGTCGTCACCGGTTGTTTCATTTGCATCGGCACCGGGTCGGGTTACTGCCCAATTGGGGTTTAGCGCCAGTATTTTTTCACCTGTGGTACTGGGGATCAGGTACGTTTTGCCATTTAGACGGGTAATGGCCAGCTTACCTGAAGATAATTTTTGGTGGATCTCCTGTAACACAAACAGTTGCCGCACTTTCGTACCGGCAATGTAGTTATAGGCTATTTCGCCGCTATACTCTTTTACCGCGTGAGCTTCTATAAGGGCTTTGATTTGCCCTTTGATGGCCGCCTTCTGTTGCTTTTCCTGTAGTGCTGCATTGAGTGCTTTATCTTTTGCACGTTTTGCCTCGGCGGCTTGTTTTGCGGCTACATCAGTCGGTGCATCGACCGCCTTATTTTTGTGTTTTTTTCTCGATTTGGCGTTTAGCACATTAGCGTTTTGCTTGCTTGCCAGGCCGGCTTTTACCAATTGGTCACGCAGGGAGCTGCTCATTGTTAATCCTGTTTGTTCAATACTATTTTGGAAATACTATTCTGGCTACGTAGTTTTTGGCTTTTTGGCGCGGTTTACCTAATGGTGAACACCTGTTAATGCCAGTTGCAAAAAGAGGCGGGTTGTCTGTTTGCGACATAGATCCGCCCATCAATACGGGTGTCGTAGCGGGATAATTCCCACCCGGCTACCAGGATTTACACTGATTCGCTTTGCCACAACAGGCACTTCTTGCAACCATTTTCACAACTACAGGTGTAATCATGGAACAACTATTGAAAATTCACAATGGTGAGAAAGTATCGGGCACTTTTTCGACCGCTGAAATGCAGTCCCGGCTCGGTCGCCTGCGCGCCCATATGGCGAGCCAGGATATCGATGCGGTATTGATGACGTCATATCACAATATTAATTATTACACCGATTTCCTCTATTGTGCCTTTGGTCGGCCCTACGGTGTATTTATTTCGCACGACAGTTGCGTGACTATCGCCGCCAACATCGACGGTGGACAGCCGTGGCGGCGCAGTATGGGTGACAGTATTACGTATACCGATTGGCAGCGGGATAATTATTTTTTCGCGGTAAAGCAGCAGGTGGGAGAGGGTGCGAAGCGTTTGGGTATCGAGTTTGACCATATCAACCTTGAGAATGTCGAAAAACTAAAAACGGCGCTACCCGCGTGTGAGTGGGTCGATGTGGGCCGTGCGGCAATGGCAATGCGGATGCTTAAATCCGATGAGGAAATCGATTTGATTCGCCAGGGAGCGCGCATCGCCGATGTCGGTGGCGCTGCGTGTGTTGAGGCGATTGGTGTCGGTGTCCCTGAGTATGAAGTGGCACTGCACTCGACGCGGGCTATGGTGCGTGAAATTGCCAATACTTACCCACACGCGGAGTTAATGGATACCTGGACCTGGTTTCAGTCCGGGATTAATACGGATGGTGCGCACAACCCGGTAACCTCGCGGAAAATAGTGCGTGGCGACATCCTCAGCCTCAATTGTTTTCCCATGATTGCCGGGTATTACACTGCCCTGGAGCGCACCTTGTTTGCAGGTGAATGCGCTGATCAGTACCGCACACTGTGGGAGGCCAATGTTGCCGTGCACGAGGCCGGGATAGCATTGATTAAACCGGGGGTGCGTTGTTGTGATATTGCGCTGGCACTGAATGATATTTTCCGTGAGTACGGTTTATTGCAGTACCGTACGTTTGGTTATGGGCATTCGTTTGGCACGCTGTCACACTACTATGGGCGCGAGGCGGGGCTGGAATTGCGTGAAGACATTGAAACAGTATTGCAACCCAATATGGTCGTGTCGATGGAGCCGATGATTATGCTGCCTGAAGGTGTGCCCGGTGCGGGTGGTTACCGGGAGCACGATATTTTGGTCGTGACGGAGCAGGGTGCTGAGAACATCACCAAATACCCCTATGGGCCGACGCACAATATTGTCGATTGCTAAACATATTTCTTTAGGTAGAGGCGTGAGCAATCGCGCCTCTATGTGGGTAACACAATGGATCTGTTCGCTATTTTTAACCAGATTAAACTGCCGATCACCAGCAGCACAGCGGGCGTGACGCCCATATTAACGGCTGACCAGCCGATGTTGTACTGTATCGCCCCCGCTGACAACGAAGCCAGGGTAACGGTGCTGAATACAATTAAATCGTTGATTCCCTGCGCCCTGGCTTTCTCTTCTGGCTGGTAGGTTTCTGTCAGCAAAGTGGTTCCGCCGATATACAGAAAATTCCAGGCGATACCCAATAACACCAAAGCAAACCAGAAGTGTAAGTAGCTTTGTCCGGATAGATTGATGGCCAGGCAAGCTGCTGCGGCCATGGCGCCGATCAGCATGATATTGGTACAGCCGTAGCGTTGTATCAAACTGCCCGTAAAGAATGAGGGCACAAACATACCCAGAACGTGGCACTGGATAACAAACGCAGTATCGCCAAAAGAATGTGAATATTCATTCATTGCTAACGGCGTGGCAGTCATCACCAATGACATAATGGCGTAGCCAAAAGTGGCGCAGATAACGGCTACAATAAAGCGGCCCTGCAGTATCATTTCGCTCAGCGGGCGGGTGTTGTGCTGCGCTGGGGGAAGTATTTGTCTGGGCAATACGGTGAAAGAAATAGCCAGTGCTGACAACCCATACAGCAGGATAACAGCGGCGTAGCTACCGGCAAAGCGGTAGCCACTTATCCAGTCCTGAGAAAAATTGGCGAGATTAGGGCCGATAAAGGCGGCGATAACGCCACCGGCAAGTACATAGGAAATGGCCCGGCTCTTGTAGTGTGGCTCGACCACCTCGGCGGCAGTAAACCGATAGTAGTGACCGAAACTGGAGAACACCCCAAACGCCAGGCTGGCCGCGCAGAAAACCAAAAAATGGCTATTGACTATTGCCCAGGTTGCGGCGACACCGCCTACTATGCCGATACCACTGGCCAGCAAAAAGCCCGTTTTACGGCCCACCCGCCCCATTAGCAATGAGGCTGGCAGGCTGGTTAACATGGTGGCAAAGTGCTGGATAGCAATGGGCAGTGTTGCCAGTGCCTTCTCTTCTGCCAGTGCAAAGCCAATCAACGCACTGGCGGTAATCATCAGCGAGTTGCAGCTCATCATCAATGCCTGGCAGGATGACAGCAAGAGTAAATTCTTTCGCGAGTGGCGCATGTAGGTGCTAACTTTAAAAGTATTGATGGGGTGTATGGTGTTTGCGTTTAACTCAAACCGCTGCTTTATTTTTCGCCTCCATCCAGCGATAGTGGGGCAATATACGTTAATCTTTGGCATAAACCCAGCCGTTGCCAGCCCTGCCGACGAATCTATAGCGTATTGGGGGCACCATCAGGTAGGTCTTATGTATTACGCTGAGTGAAAAAAAATGCTGCATCCAGCCGGTTTGAGCACTACAATATGCCCGCGCTGCATAGACGGGGCTATTCGCGTTATAATATCTAGATATACAAAATTAGGTGGATAATCATAGATATAAGCAAGCGGGCTATGGTTTTCGTTTAAGCCTTAACTAGGAACTTGTCGGCTTTTTCGCAGTAGAGCAGTCCTGAATCCGACAGGCTCCTGGAGTATTAACTATCAATTGGTTTGTGAGGAATGTGGTATGGCGTTAGTTGTATTGCTGGTCGATGAGGTTGAAATCAGAAAGTACCCGATAGGTGCCGAGCGCTTATTGATTGGTCGTTCCAGCGATGCGCAGATTCATGTCGACGATACCACCGTGAGTGGTAAACACGCTGTTTTGGAATGTATCACGGCTGAGGGCGGAGATGGAGAACAGAGTTTTTTTATACAGGATCTGAACAGTACTAACGGCACACGGGTGAGTGGCGAAAAAGTGCGGAGAAAAAAACTCTCGAATGGCGATGTGATTAAAATAGGCTGGAATGTCTTTAAATTCATTAACGAAGATGAGTCCCCGCAGTTTTTTGACCCGAACGATGATGAATATGGACAACTAATGGGTACTCACAGTATGCGGGTAGGCGCTGCTTATGACTCATCAACCTCAGACTCCACCAGCACAATCCCTTCATTTGATCGATAGACCGCCCTTTGAACCACACTCAAATTAGCTAATACCCTCTCTATTGCGTTGCTTCTGGCAGAACGCTGACGTTTTACGCTTTCCTACATCTGGAGTATAACCATGAGCACTCAGGCTGATAACTCGGGCGCTGTTACCATTGAAACGTTGCGTAAAGCTAAACAATCCGGGCAGAAAATTCCGTGTTTAACTGCTTATGATGCAGCGTTTGCCAAGGTGTTGGATGAGGCCGCTGTCGATATTGTGTTGGTCGGTGATTCGCTCGGTATGGTGGTACAGGGTCGCGACAGTACAATCCCAGTGACGATGGATGAAATCGTCTACCACAGCCAATTGGTTTCACGGGGCCTATCGCGGGCGATGCTGATGGTGGATATGCCGTTTATGAGTTACCACTCACCTGATGTGGCGTTGAGCAATGCTTCGCGTCTTATGAAAGAAGGGGCTGCGCATATTCTCAAGCTGGAGTGGGGGGCGTTGCAACTGTCGATGGTGGCGCGTTTTACTGAGTGCGGTATCCCGGTTTGTGCGCACCTGGGCTTAACACCACAATCGGTTTATAAAATGGGCGGTTATCGGGTGCAGGGGCGCGATGATGCCACCGCCAAAAAAATGCTCGACGATGCCCAGGCGCTGGAACAGGCGGGTGCCGATATCTTACTGCTTGAATGCGTGCCCGCAGCGTTGGCGAAACAGATCACTGAAAGTGTCTCCGTACCGGTTATCGGTATTGGCGCCGGGGCCGATGTCGATGGCCAGATTTTGGTGCTGTACGATATTCTGGGTATTGCACCGGGTAAGCGGACACGTTTTTCCAAAGACTATATGCAACAGGCGGGCAGTATTCACAGTGCTATTGAAAACTATGTCAGTGATGTATTGATGTCGCGGTTTCCCACAGCCGAACACGCCTTTAGCTGATATGCAGGTTGTCAGTACAATTGCCGACTTGCGTGTCTGCCTCAAACCCTGGCGACTCGCCGATGAAGTGATTGCCCTGGTGCCGACAATGGGGCATTTACACCGTGGGCACCTGTCGTTGATCGAACGGGCGCAGGCGCGTGGTGATCGCGTCGTGGCCAGTATTTACGTCAACCCCATGCAGTTTGATCGAGGGGCGGATCTCGATGCCTATCCGCGCACTTTACAAGACGATATCCGCCAATTGCAGGAGGCCGGTGTCGATGTCTTGTTTACCCCTGACGATACGGTGATTTACCCCGGTGGCCACGCTGGCAAAACCCGTATTGACGTGCCGGGCATGACAAATATTTTGTGTGGCGCACACCGGCCAGGGCACTTTGTGGGAGTTGCCACGATTGTCTGTAAGCTGTTCAATATGGTGCAACCAGATGTGGCCGTTTTTGGTGAAAAAGACTTTCAACAGCTCATGATAGTGCGGCAGATGACAGCGGATTTGAATTTACCGGTTGAAATTATTGCCGCACCCACCTGGCGCGAGGACAATGGTTTAGCCATGAGTTCACGCAACAGTTACCTCTCTGGTGTTGAACGCAGGCAGGCCGCCGCGCTATATCAGGTATTGTGCGATTGTGCGTCACAGATTGTCGGTGGAATGCGTGATTATGAGGAACTGGAACGGCAGTCGGTGGAACGGCTGAACGCCTGCGGTTTTAACACAGACTTTGTCTCGGTTCGCCGCTGTGCTGATTTGTCTGCACCTGAGACAGGGGATTCGCCCGCTGCTCTGGTCATTCTGGTGGCGGCATTTTTAGGGGCGGCACGCCTGATCGACAATATGCAAATTGCTGAATATATACGTACGGGTAATAGTGCCTGTAAGGCAACCGAACAGGAAACCTGATCGTCAGGGGAATAGGTTTGATATGGCATCCTGCGCTTCATTTTCCACGTGCTATCCAGATGCTATAAAGCGTACAACTACACGGCCTCTTGGATAAACGATGCTAACACAGTCACCCGCATGGCAGGCACTGCAAGCTCACCATGCCACACTTAAAGCGCAGCACCTGCGCGCACTGTTTGCCCGCGATCCAGCGCGTGCGCGTCGCTATTGCCTGTCGGCCTGTGGGTTGACGCTCGATTACAGTAAAAACCTGATTGATGATAAAACCCTGGATTTATTGATGCAACTGGCCGAACAGCAGTCGCTGAGTGAAAAAACGGTGGCTATGTTTAACGGGGGAAAAATCAACCGGAGCGAAGCGCGTGCCGCGTTGCATACGGCATTGCGTTCACCACGGCGTGAATTATGGGTCGATGGTGAAAATATCATGTCGGCCATCCATACCGTGCAGGATAAAATGACACGCTTTGTCGAATCAGTGCGCAGTGGCCAACACACCGGCTATAGCGGCAAAAAAATACACACGGTTGTGAATATCGGCATTGGCGGCTCTGACCTTGGGCCAAAAATGGTCACTACAGCACTTTGTTCACCCGATGATGAACAGTCAATACGGGTGGAATTTATCTCCAACGTTGATAAAGCGCACTTTCGGCGCGCTAGCACATCGCTGGACCATGAGACTACGCTGTTTGTTATCACCTCGAAAACCTTTACAACCCGGGAAACGATGCTCAATGCACAGGCTGCACGCCACTGGTTTCTCGAATGCAGCGGTGGGCAAGGTGATATATCAAAACACTTTGTCGCTGTATCGACCGCCGTTCAACGGGTTCAGGCATTTGGTATTGACAGCGATAAAACGTTTGCGTTTTGGGATTGGGTCGGAGGGCGCTACTCGCTGTGGTCGGCGGTTGGCCTATCGATTGCCCTGGCACTGGGTATGGATACGTTTCGCCAGTTGTTAGCGGGTGGACATGCTATGGATCAACATTTTTACACAGCGCCCTGGCGACAAAATATGCCGGTATTATTGGCATTGATCGGTATTTGGTATAATAATTTCTATGCTGCAGAACAGTATCTCATCCTGCCCTACAGCTATCCACTCAAGGAATTTCCCGCCTATATTCAGCAGCTCGATATGGAGAGCAACGGCAAGCATTGTGATATCGATGGCCAGGTCGTTGATTACGCCACCGGGCCGGTGGTGTGGGGGGGGCTTGGCAGCAATGCACAGCACGCATTTTCCCAGCTATTGCACCAGGGAACCCACTGGCTACCGACCGATTTTATTGTTTCGCTGGATAGCCTCGATAACGACCATGGTATCGCCCTGGCTGCCAACTATATAGGGCAAACCCAGGCATTAATGCACGGTAAAACCGAGCGGGAAGTTGCCGCAGAAGTTGGGGATAACGGGCATTCGGCGTTGTACACCCACAGAGCACTGCCTGGTAACCGGCCCAGTAACGCCATTGTATTGCAATCACTCGATGCATATACACTCGGTGCATTAATTGCTCTGTACGAACACAAGGTATTTGTTCAAGGCGTTATCTGGCGGATCAACTCGTTTGATCAATGGGGTGTCGAGCTGGGTAAGCAACGGGCAAAAATACTTGAACCCGTATTAAACGGGCAGGGCGGTATTGAAGGGTTGGATGCCTCAACACAATCGCTATCGGCACTCTTCAGTCGCGACAATTACACTCCTTAGTCATCATCAACTGCTTGATTTTGGTATTGATACCCCTATGTAGAGTGCATTGATACTATTCTACAGAGGTATTTGTAATGAGAATGGATCGGCTTACCAGCAAATTTCAACTCGCCTTGTCGGACGCGCAATCTTTGGCTGTTGGGCGGGATCATCAGTTTATCGAAGCCCTACATATCCTGGTCGTGATTCTCGATCAGCGCGATGGGGGCGTGCGCCATCTACTGGTACAGGCGGGGGCTGATGTCGCTACATTGCGTTCCCGCCTGGGTGAAAAACTGGCTGCGCTGCCGCAAGTGCAGGGTAGCAATGGTGATGTGCATATATCCAATGAAGTGGGTCGCCTGTTAAATGTCGCCGATAAACTGTCGCAAAAGCGCAATGACAAATTTATCGCCAGCGAACTATTCGTACTTGCCTTATTAAAAGACAACAGCGAAGTGGGGCGTTTACTGCTTGAATCCGGCCTGACCGAGCAGGCGTTGTTGGCCGCTATCGATAAAGTGCGCGGTGGCGCGCCAGTTGATGATCCCAACGCCGAGCAACAGCGGCAGGCACTGGAAAAATACAGCGTCGACCTGACGGCGCGTGCCGAGCAGGGCAAGCTCGACCCCGTGATTGGCCGGGACGATGAAATCCGCCGCGCAATCCAGGTCTTGCAACGCCGCACAAAAAACAACCCTGTGCTCATCGGCGAACCAGGTGTGGGTAAAACAGCCATTGCCGAGGGTTTGGCACTGCGTATTATTAACGCAGAAGTACCTGAGGGGCTCAAACACAAACGCCTGTTGTCGCTGGACATGGGGGCATTGGTGGCAGGGGCAAAATTCAGAGGCGAGTTTGAGGAGCGCATCAAAGCGGTACTCAACGATCTCGCCAAACAGGATGGCCAGGTGATTCTGTTTATCGACGAGTTACACACCATGGTCGGCGCGGGCAAGGGAGAGGGGTCAATGGACGCCGGTAATATGCTTAAACCTGCATTGGCACGTGGTGAACTGCATTGTATTGGCGCCACCACACTGGATGAATACCGCCAGACCATTGAAAAAGATGCCGCGCTCGAACGGCGCTTCCAAAAAGTCGTAATCGATGAGCCCACCGTCGAGGATACCGTGGCGATACTGCGCGGTTTGAAGGAGCGCTACGAAGTGCATCATGGCGTCGATATTACCGACCCCGCCATTGTCGCCGCTGCAACACTCTCGCACCGCTATATCACCGACAGGCAATTACCGGACAAAGCCATCGACCTGGTCGATGAGGCGGCGAGCCGTATTCGCATGGAAATTGATTCCAAGCCAGAGACACTGGACAAGCTGGAGCGTAAGCTTATCCAGCTAAAAATAGAACGTGAAGCACTCGGCAAAGAGAGTGATGAAGCCTCATTAAAACGCCTGCAAACACTGGAGACAGATATTCACCGGCTGGAGCGCGAATACGCTGACCTGGATGAAGTGTGGGTCAGTGAAAAGGCTGCGTTACAGGGTACCAAACACATTAAAGAAGAACTGGAGCGCACCCGGGTGGAGCTGGACAGCGCCCGCCGGGCAACCAATCTACAGCGTATGTCTGAATTGCAATACGGTGTTATCCCTGCCCTGGAGCGCAAGCTGGATATGGCTGCACAAGCGGAAATGCAGGATATGACACTGCTGCGCAACAAAGTGGGTGAGGCGGAAATTGCCGAAGTGGTATCTAAGTGGACAGGCATCCCCATTAGTAAAATGCTAGAGGGTGAAAAGCAGAAACTGCTGCGCATGAACGAAGAGCTATCCGCTTGTGTTATCGGCCAGGACGAGGCAGTGAACAGCGTGTCCAATGCCATCCGCCGTGCGCGGGCGGGCTTGGCTGATCCTGATAAACCCAATGGTTCATTCTTGTTTCTGGGGCCGACGGGGGTAGGCAAAACAGAGCTAACCAAAACCCTGGCTAATTTTTTGTTTGACAGCAACGATGCGATGGTACGCATCGATATGTCAGAGTTTATGGAGCGCCACTCGGTGGCGCGCTTGATTGGTGCTCCACCGGGGTATGTTGGCTACGAAGAAGGGGGATACCTGACAGAGGCGGTGCGCCGCAAGCCCTATTCAGTGATCCTGCTCGATGAAGTCGAAAAGGCCCACCCGGATGTTTTTAATATACTCCTGCAAGTGCTGGACGATGGCCGCCTGACCGATGGCCAGGGGCGCACAGTCGATTTTCGTAACACGGTTATCATAATGACCTCCAATCTGGGCAGTGAAATTATCCGCCAACAGCCAGATGGCGCCGATTATGCCGCCATGAAGGTGGCCGTACTATCGGCGGTGAGCAACCACTTCCGTCCCGAATTTATTAACAGAATCGATGATGTTGTGGTATTTCACAGCCTGGAGCGTGAGCATATTCACGCTATTTTACGCCTTCAATTGCAGGCCTTGAGCCAACGTTTACAAGCGCGTGATATGGATTTACACGTCAGTGAAGCAGCGCTTGACCACCTGGCGGAAGTGGGTTTTGACCCCACTTATGGCGCACGCCCTATCAAGCGGTCTATCCAGCAACTACTGGAAAACCCACTTGCACAAGCACTATTAGCGGGCCAGTTTGTGCAAGGGGATACGATTTTTGCGGAATTTTCTGACGAACAGATAAGCTTTAGCGCGCAACGCCCAGAGGAGCGATAAAGAGGTGACAAACCTATTGCCGGAAAAGGGTTTCCAGACACTATTAATGTTGATGGGGCGCACTACACCCCTGGAGGTAGTCACATAGAAACCACAGCCATACAAAGAGGCATTTGTTGAAGCACTGGATACGCAGGTGGCAACCAAAACCAGTATTCAGGAAGTGAGAACAAATGCCCTCGAAGCGAAATCGGAGAAACGCTTTGTGCGTTGGATGATTGGCTTTAACTTTGTCTTTACGTGTGCCATTCTCTGGAAAGTGTTTAGTTAACGTTTTTCTTCCCTGGTGCTGATGCTTTCAGGCTGAACCCAAAACCGGGGATTTTTCACAGAGGTTCCTATGCGTGCTACTGCTGAAGCGGCTGTTATTGAATCAGTTGTTACCGCCCTGATCCGGTTACTCGACAAGCGGGTTTCCACTTCGCTGTCGGTGCGTGAACAACATGGGCATGGAGAGTCCTGGCACCCGGTGCAAATGCCGGATGCCGTGTGTTTCCCAGAGACCACCGAAGAAGTCGCCAGCATCGTCCAGCTATGTGCGGCGCACAAGGTGCCCATTGTGCCATTTGGTACGGGCACATCCTTAGAGGGGCATGTTCAAGCTGTATACGGCGGTATCTGTGTGGATATGTCGCGCATGAACGCCATCCTTGAAGTGAGTGATGACGATCTGGATTGCCGCGTTCAGGCAGGCGTTACCCGCAAACAACTCAATGCCTATATCCGTGATACCGGGTTGTTTTTCCCTATCGATCCCGGTGCTGATGCATCGCTGGGTGGCATGGCCTCAACGCGTGCCTCTGGCACCAACGCGGTGCGCTATGGCACCATGCGTGAGAACGTATTGTCGCTGACAGTCGTCACCGCGCAGGGCAATGTCATTAAAACCGGTACACGGGCGCGTAAATCAGCGGCGGGCTATGACCTTACCCGGTTATTTGTCGGTGCCGAGGGCACACTGGGCATTATCACCGAGCTGGGTTTGCGCTTATACGGTATGCCTGAAGCCATGTCGGCGGCGATGGTCAACTTTCCAACGATCGACGCCGCGACCAACGCGACCATTCAAACCATTCAAAGCGGCATTCCGGTGGCGCGTATCGAATTGCTTGATGCCGCCTACATGCACGCGATCAATCGCTACAGCAAAACCGACTATGCTGAGCTGGATACACTATTCCTGGAATTTCACGGTACCACCGAATGGGCGCAGCAGCAGGCGGCCTTATTTGGTGAAATCGCGGCTGAACACGGTGGTGGTGATTTTCAGTGGGCCGAGCGCGAGGAAGAGCGTAACAAACTGTGGAATGCCCGTCACAGCGCCTACTACGCTGGCCTGGCGATGTCACCGGGTGGTAAAGGCTACGTCACCGATGTGTGCGTGCCAATATCCCGATTAGCTGAATGCATTGCTGACACCCAGCGGGACCTGGTGCAAACCAAGCTGTATTCCCCCTTGTTGGGGCATGTTGGTGATGGCAATTTTCATTTAACCATCTTTATCGATCCAGATGACCCACATGAGTTGGAGGCAGCCAAACAACTCAATGCCCGGCTGGTTGAACGCACCTTGGCGATGGGCGGGACTTGTACAGGCGAGCACGGCATTGGTTTGGGTAAGCTGGATGATATGCGCCCCGAACACGGTGATAATGCTATTGAAATGATGCAGACCATAAAAGCCGCGCTGGATCCGGATGATTTGATGAACCCGGGCAAGTTAATTGCCTGTTAACCTTCCCCACAACCCACACCTCCCATAACCTACATTTTTACAGGCGTTCTCTGATCAGCGGGAACGGCTACCTTCGCGCTAAGACCGTTGGACTAACGCGCAATTCCTGTGAGTTCAAATTTTCTTCTAAAGATATCTGAAGCCTGGCCGCTAACTGCGTTGACTACCAGAGTGCCGATACCAGGAGTGAAAAAGTGTTTACTAATCAAGTGCTAAAAGATAATGGCGTTGAAAGTGATAATCAAACCATACAGGAAATAGGCGGCAATGCCGCGTCTCCAGCCGTATTGGCGTTTTCTACTACAGAAGACAGCCTGCTGGAAAGCAGTGTTAATTCTGGTGAGATTGAGGGTGTTGTCTACGGTTTGGCTGTTGGTAGCGGACAAGGTAGAGTGACAATCAATGCAGACGGTACCTTCAGCTATGAACCCGGTAAGGATTTTGCAGGGTCAGATAGTTTTGTTATTACGGCTGATGATGGTAGTGGTAACGTTATAAAAAAAGTTGTCAATATATGGGTCAATCCAGTTGATGATGCAGGCACTAATGATGTGCCGGTTTTGGCAAGCTATGAGTATGCTACAGAACAGGGGGTACTGATAGAATCGGGTTTATTTGCAATCGATCCAGAGGGCGATCCCATTGCCTATGATTTGGTCGGTGATGCAAGTCACGGTACGGTTGAACTCAACCCCAACGGTACGTTTACCTATCAACCGAACCCGTCTTTTACGGGGGTGGATACCTTTCTGGTGGCACCAACGGATGGTTTAGGCAGTAAACCGCAAGAGGTCACTGTTTATATCGGTGAGGGTGTGGGAACACCTATTGGCCTGATTTATACGACGACTTTAACAGGGGCAGGGGCATTACCAGTGACACCGGCAATAATGATTTCACCGTCACCTGTTTTGGAACAGACTATTTCGCATTTTGAAAAAATAATAAGTTCAGGTTCATCTGGAACGATTGAAGAACCTGGATTGTTACTACCTTTTACAGAGGTATGGGGTATTGATAACCACGGCACAGCAGATGCAGATAGTAGAGATACAGACATTGTCATGGATTTTCGCCGTTTTGACGCCACTGAAGATAATCGGGATAGGCAGGATGTATTGAACCTGGTAGATCTGTTGGAGGGAGAAAATCAAAACACCATCGACGTAAGTGGTGTGAACCTGGATATTGGTAACCTTGCTGATTATATTTATATTGACATCAATGATGCAGGCGTTAACCTTTACATTGATCACAATGGCACCGGCGGGACAAATGCGGGCATTTCGGCGGGTGCGGCGGATACAACGGCTACAGCCCAATTAACGGCGGCACAAACCAATGCTGATCTGTTAATTACGTTAAAAACAAGGCCTGATATTGTGGTTGGCACCAGTGAACATCAATCAAGTATGTTAGACAGCTTAATCGGTAATAGTATTGTCGTCACCGATACAGTTTGACAGAGAGTGGAAGCAATTGCCCAAAAACATTCCAGTATCGACAATAACCACTTGCTGATTAACGTTTGAATTTAGTGGATAATAGTGAGACGAAGGTCTAGCTTTGTGTTGTCCATATGCATCATGCGATAAAATTTATAGTACCCTTTGTACTGAAACAGTTGAACTAATTGAACTAATTTGAACTAATTGTAATCCTTGTGGGCCTAAAACCTATTCTAAAGGAAGCCTGAAAGGTTGGCCGTTAACCACTAGAGAATCAAGATCATGAGCGAAAAAGTGCCTACTAATCAAACGCCAAAAGACAATGGCCTTGATGAAAGTAATAACCAAACCATACAGGAAGCAGGCGGCAATGACTTGCCTTCAAGCGTATTTGCGTTCTCTATCACAGATGACAATTTCCTGGAAGACAGTGTTAATCCTGGTGAAACTAAAGATGTTATCTACGGTTTGGCTACTGGTGGTGAGCGCGGTATCGTAACAGTCAATGCGGATGGTAGCGTAATCTACGAACCTGATGAGGGTTTTATAGGGGTAGATAGTTTTGTTATTACAGTTGATGATGGTAGCGGTAACGTTGTAGAGAGAGTTTTCAATATTTGGGTCAATCCAGTTGAAGATAATAATGGCAGCGTTGTAGAAACAGTTTTCAATGTTTGGGTCAGTCCAATTGATGATGTAGACACTTACGATATAGACAATGGTGATGGGCCGGTTGTGACAGGGTCAGGTGTACTACCGACTACACTATCGGTTTTCCAATCGCCTGTCCCGGAACAGACTACCAGGGTTTTTGAAGGTATGATAAATACAGGTTCATCCAGGATGGTTAGTGAATCTGGGTTGCCGACATCTTTTGTAGAACCTCCCTCTGCAGAAGAGGGAGATATCGTTTTACCACCAATGAGGGATCCTGTGCCGGGTCCGGTTGTTCCGGTTAATAGTGTTCCGGGAACGCAGTCAGTCGATGAAGATATGGTGCTGGCGATTAGTGGTATCAGGGTCTCCGACCCGGGCGGTAATTTAGCATATACACAACTATCGGTAGGAAGCGGTAGTTTGACGGTGGATTTGTCTGGAGGGGCAAGAATCTTATCGGGTGCCAATAGTAGCCCGACCTTAACGTTGAGTGGCACCGAAACCCAAATCAATGCGGCGTTGGCGACGGTCAGCTATATCGGTAATGCTGATTTCCATGGTATTGACACGCTAACAGTATTATCCGCTGAAAGCGGTGGTATACAATCAACGGATACCGTTGCAATAACGGTAGTATCAATAGATGATGGCTCACCTGCAATATCTGATTTCACTGACAACACCACCAGTATTACGGGCACTGATGCACAGGTACTGGAAAGCGATTTAAGCAGTGGTTCCAATGAGGGAGGAACGGGTGAAACGACAACGGGCACGTTTACGCTAAGCACCCCGGATGGTTTGACCAGCCTGCAGGTGGGCAGTACGACCCTGACGGCAGCGCAATTGGCGGCTACATCCAGTTCAGCAGTGACGATAGCCGGTAGCAACGGCACGTTGTCTATCACGGGTTTTAACAGTGGTACAGGCGTAGTGAGCTATAGCTATACCCTGACGAGTGCGGCTACGGATGCAGGTAACGCAGCCGAGAGCGACAGTTTTGCACTGACCCTGACCGAAACCGATGGCCAAACCATCACGTCTAATCTGCTGATAGGCATTGTTGATGACACACCGACAGCGGTGGCGGATACCAACAGCGTAACCGAAGGTACAGCGACCACGCAGGCAGCGAATATAACCGGCAACGTGCTGACGGATAATGCCGATACCCTGGGTGCCGATGGTGCAGCCAGTGGGGGTGCGGTGAGCGGTATAGTGGCGGGCAGCGGCACGCCGGGCGTGCTATCAAACCCGGTGACGGGCATGTATGGCGCACTGACCATCAACGCAAACGGCAGCTACAGCTATGACCTGGATGACAGTAATGCGACCGTCAACGGGTTGGGGGCAGGCGGTAGCCTTACGGATACCTTCACTTATCAGATCACCGATGGTGATGGTGATAGCTCGACGACGACCTTAACGATTACCATAAACGGTGCCGATGACGGTGCGCCAACGATAAATGACCTGACCGATAATACCGGTGTTATTGCTGGCACTGATGCACAGGTGCTGGAAAGTGATTTAAGCAACGGTTCCAATGCGGCAGGAGCGGGTGAAACGACAACGGGCACGTTTACGCTAAGCGCCCCGGGTGGTTTGACCAGCCTGCAAGTGGGCAGTACGACCCTGACGGCAGCGCAATTGGCGGCTACATCCAGCTCAGCGGTGACGATAACCGGCAGTAACGGCACGTTGTCTATCACGGGTTTTGATAGTAGCACAGGCGTAGTGATTTATAGCTATACCCTGACGGGTGCGGCTACGGATG
This sequence comes from Gammaproteobacteria bacterium, assembly GCA_965277715.1. Taxonomy (GTDB): domain Bacteria; phylum Pseudomonadota; class Gammaproteobacteria; order JBCCGL01; family JBCCGL01; genus JBCCGL01. The sequence continues at coordinate 1,617,856 of OZ255836.1, read as the reverse complement.
TAGACAACGCAGCCGAGACCGACAGTTTTGCGCTGACAGTAACCGACGGCACTAATGCCACCGTCGCAGGCACGTTAAGTATAGGCATTGTTGATGACACACCGACAGCGGTAGCAGATACCAACAGCGTAACCGAGGGCACAAGCGCAGCGGCAGCGAATATAACCGGCAACGTGCTGACGGATAGTGCCGATACCCTGGGTGCCGATGGTGCAGCCAGTGGGGGTGCGGTGAGCGGTATAGTGGCGGGCAGCGGCACGCCGGTCGCGCTATCAAACCCGGTGACAGGCATGTATGGAGCACTGACCATCAACGCAGACGGCAGCTACAGCTATGACCTGGATGACAGTAATGCCAGCGTCAACGGGTTGGAGGCAGGCGGTAGCCTCACGGATACGTTTACTTATCAGATCACTGATGGTGATGGCGACAGCTCGACGACGACCTTAACCATTACCATAAACGGTGCCGATGACGGTGCGCCAACGATAAATGGCCTGATCGATAATAACGCTAATATTCCGGGTACTGATGCACAAGTCTTGGAAAGTGATTTAAGCAGTGGTTCCAATGCCGCAGGAACGGGTGAAACGACAACGGGCACGTTTACGCTAAGCACCCCGGATGGTTTGACCAGCCTGCAGGTGGGCGGTACGACCCTGACGGCAGCGCAATTGGTGGCTACATCCAGCTCAGCGGTGACGATAACCGGCAGCAACGGCACGTTGTCTATCACGGGTTTTAACAGTGGCACAGGCGCAGTGAGTTATAGCTATACCCTGGCGGGTGCAACTACGGATGTAGACAACGCCATTGAGAGCGACAGCTTTGCACTGACCCTGACCGAAGCGGATGGCCAAACCAGCACGTCTAATCTGCTGATAGGCATTGTTGATGACACACCGACAGCGGTAGCAGATACCAACAGCGTAACCGAGGGCACAAGCGCAGCGGCAGCGAATATAACCGGCAACGTGTTGACGGATAGTGCCGATACCCTGGGTGCCGATGGTGCAGCCAGTGGGGGTGCGGTGAGCGGTATAGTGGCGGGCAGCGGCACGCCGGTCGCGCTATCAAACCCTGTGACAGGCATGTATGGCGCACTGACCATCAACGCAGACGGTAGCTACAGCTATGACCTGGATGACAGTAATGCCACCGTCAACGGGTTGGAGGCAGGCGGTAGCCTCACGGATACGTTTACTTATCAGATCACTGATGGTGATGGCGACAGCTCGACGACGACCTTAACCATTACCATAAACGGTGCCGATGACGGTGCGCCAACGATAAATGGCCTGATCGATAATAACGCTAATATTCCGGGTACTGATGCACAAGTCTTGGAAAGTGATTTAAGCAGTGGTTCCAATGCCGCAGGAACGGGTGAAACGACAACGGGCACGTTTACGCTAAGCACCCCGGACGGTTTGACCAGCCTGCAAGTGGGCAGTACGACCATCATGGCAGCGCAATTGGCGGCTACATCCAGTTCTCCAGTGACGATAACCGGTAGCAACGGCACGTTGTCCATTACGGGTTTTGACAGTGGCACAGGCGTGGTGAATTATAGCTATACCCTGACGGGTGCAACTACGGATGTAGACAACGCCATCGAGAGCGACAGTTTTGCGCTGACCCTGACCGAAACCGATGGCCAAACCACCACGTCTAATCTGCTGATAGGCATTGTTGATGACACACCGACAGCGGTGGCGGATACCAACAGCGTAACCGAGGGCACAAGCGCAGCGGCAGCGAATATAACCGGCAATGTGTTGACGGATAGTGCCGATACCCTGGGTGCCGATGGTGCAGCCAGTGGGGGTGCGGTGAGCGGTATAGTGGCGGGCAGCGGCACGCCGGTCGCGCTATCAAACCCTGTGACAGGCATGTACGGGGCACTGACCATCAACGCAGACGGTAGCTACAGCTATGACCTGGATGACAGTAATGCCACCGTCAACGGGTTGGAGGCAGGCGGTAGCCTTACGGATACGTTTACTTATCAGATCACCGATGGTGATGGCGACAGCTCGACGACGACCTTAACCATTACCATAAACGGTGCCGATGACGGTGCGCCAACGATAAATGGCCTGATCGATAATAACGCTAATATTCCGGGTACTGATGCACAAGTCTTGGAAAGTGATTTAAGCAGTGGTTCCAATGCCGCAGGAACGGGTGAAACGACAACGGGCACGTTTACGCTAAGCACCCCGGATGGTTTGACCAGCCTGCAAGTGGGCAGTACGACCCTGACGGCAGCGCAATTGGCGGCTACATCCAGCTCAGCGGTGACGATAACCGGCAGTAACGGCACGTTGTCCATTACGGGTTTTGACAGTGGCACAGGCGTGGTGAATTATAGCTATACCCTGACGGGTGCAACTACGGATGTAGACAACGCCATCGAGAGCGACAGCTTTGCGCTGACCCTGACCGAAGCGGATGGCCAAACCATCACGTCTAATCTGCTGATAGGCATTGTTGATGACACACCGACAGCGGTGGCGGATACCAATATTGTAATTGAGGGTATAGACCCTGCGCAGGCAGCGAATATAACCGGCAATGTGCTGACGGATAATGCCGATACCCTGGGTGCCGATGGTGCAGCCAGTGGGGGTGCGGTGAGCGGTATAGCGGCAGGAAGCGGCACGTTGGCAACAATATCAACAACACCTGTGACAGGCGCGTATGGTGCGTTGACCATCAACGCAGACGGCAGTTACAGTTATGATCTGGACGACAACAATACGGCAGTGAATGCCCTGATATCGGGTGAAAGCCTGATGGACACTTTCACCTATCAGATTACCGATGGCGATGGTGATACGGCCACGACCACCCTGACGATTACTATCAATGGCAGCAACGATGGTGGTCTTAACCTAAGTGGTTTGACTGATAATAACGCTAGTATTCCGGGCACTGATGCACAGGTACTGGAAAGTGATTTAAGCAGCGGTTCCAATGCGGCAGGAACGGGTGAAACGACAACGGGCACGTTTACGCTAAGCACCCCGGATGGTTTGACCAGCCTGCAGGTGGGCAGTATGACCCTGACGGCAGCGCAATTGGCGGCTACATCCAGTTCAGCAGTGACGATAGCCGGTAGCAACGGCACGTTGTCTATCACGGGTTTTAACAGTGGCACAGGCGTAGTGAGTTATAGCTATACCCTGACGGGTGCGACTACGGATGCAGGCAACGCAGCCGAGACCGACAGTTTTGCGCTGACAGTAACCGACGACACTAATTCCACCGCCGCAGGTACGTTAAGTATAGGCATTGTTGATGACACACCGACAGCGGTGGCGGATACCAACAGCGTAACCGAGGGCACAAGCACAGCGGCAGCGAATATAACCGGTAACGTGCTGACGGACAGTGCCGATACCCTGGGTGCCGATGGTGCAGCCAGTGGGGGTGCGGTGAGCGGTATAGTGGCGGGCAGCGGCACGCCGGTCGCGCTATCAAACCCTGTGACAGGCATGTATGGTGCGTTGACTATCAACGCAGACGGCAGCTACAGCTATGACCTGGATGACAGTAATGCGACCGTCAACGGGTTGGGAGCAGGCGGTAGCCTCACGGATACGTTTACTTATCAGATCACCGATGGTGATGGTGATAGCTCGACGACAACCTTAACGATTACCATAAACGGTGCCGATGACGGTGCGCCAACGATAAATGGCCTGATCGATAATAACGCTAATATTCCGGGTACTGATGCACAGGTACTGGAAAGTGATTTAAGCAGCGGTTCCAATGCGGCGGGAACGGGTGAAACGACAACGGGCACGTTTACGCTAAGCACCCCGGATGGTTTGACCAGCCTGCAGGTGGGCAGTACGACACTGACGGCACAGGACCTGGTGGCTACATCCAGCTCAGCGGTGACGATAACCGGTAGCAACGGCACGTTGTCTATCACGGGTTTTAACAGTGGCACAGGCGCAGTGAGTTATAGCTATACCCTGACGAGTGCGACTACGGATGTAAGCAATGCCATTGAGAGCGACAGCTTTGCACTGACCCTGACCGAAGCGGATGGCCAAACCACTACGTCTAATCTGCTGATAGGCATTGTTGATGACGCACCGACAGCGGTGGCGGATACCAACAGCGTAACCGAGGGCACAAGCGCAGCGGCAGCGAATATAACCGGCAATGTGTTGACGGATAATGCCGATACCCTGGGTGCCGATGGTGCAGCCAGTGGTGGCGCGGTGAGCGGTATAGCGGCGGGAGCGGGCAGTGGCACGCCGGTCGCGCTATCAAACCCTGTGACGGGCATGTATGGTGCGCTGAGCATCAACGCAGACGGCAGCTACAGCTATGACCTGGATGACAGTAATGCCAGCGTCAACGGGTTGGGGGCAGGCGGTAGCCTTACGGATACGTTTACTTATCAGATCACCGATGGTGATGGTGATAGCTCGACGACGACCTTAACCATTACCATAAACGGTGCCGATGACGGTGCGCCAACGATAAATGGTTTGACCGATAATACCGGCGTTATTGCTGGTACTGATGCACAAGTCCTGGAAAGTGATTTAAGCAGTGGTTCCAATGCCGCAGGAACGGGTGAAACGACAACGGGCACATTTACGCTAAGCACCCCGGATGGTTTGACCAGCCTGGAGGTGGGCGGTATGACCCTGACGGCAGCGCAATTGGTGGCTACATCCAGTTCAGCGGTGACGATAACCGGCAGTAATGGCACGTTGTCCATTACGGGTTTTAACAGTGGCACAGGCGCAGTGAGTTATAGCTATACCCTGACGGGTGCGACTACGGATGTAGGCAATGCAACAACGCCTGAGACAGACAGTTTTGCGCTGACCCTGACCGAAACCGATGGCCAAACCACCACGTCTAATCTGCTGATAGGCATTGTTGATGACATACCGACAGCGGTGGCGGATACCAACAGCGTAACCGAAGGTACAGCGACCGCGCAGGCAGCGAATATAACCGGCAACGTGCTGACGGATAGTGCCGATATCCTGGGTGCCGATGGTGCAGCCAGTGGTGGCGCGGTGAGCGGTATAGTGGCGGGCAGCGGCACGCCGGGCGCGCTATCAAACCCTGTGGCAGGCATGTACGGGGCACTGAGCATCAACGCAGACGGCAGTTATAGTTATGATCTGGACGACAATAATACGGCAGTGAATGCCCTGATATCGGGTGAAAGCCTGATGGACACTTTCACCTATCAGATTACCGATGGCGATGGTGATACGGCCACGACCACCCTGACGATTACTATCAATGGCAGCAACGATGGTGGTCTTAACCTAAGTGGTTTGACTGATAATAACGCTAGTATTCCGGGCACTGATGCACAGGTACTGGAAAGTGATTTAAGCAGCGGTTCCAATGCGGCAGGAACGGGTGAAACGACAACGGGCACGTTTACGCTAAGCACCCCGGATGGTTTGACCAGCCTGCAGGTGGGCAGTATGACCCTGACGGCAGCGCAATTGGCGGCTACATCCAGTTCAGCAGTGACGATAGCCGGTAGCAACGGCACGTTGTCTATCACGGGTTTTAACAGTGGCACAGGCGCAGTGAGTTATAGCTATACCCTGACGAGTGCGACTACGGATGCAGGTAACGCAGCCGAGACTGACAGTTTTGCGCTGACAGTAACCGACGGCACTAATGCCACCGCCGCAGGTACGTTAAGTATAGGCATTGTTGATGACACACCGACAGCGGTGGCGGATACCAACAGCGTAACCGAGGGCACAAGCGCAGCGGCAGCGAATATAACCGGCAACGTGCTGACGGACAGTGCCGATACCCTGGGTGCTGATGGTGCAGCCAGTGGTGGCGCGGTGAGCGGTATAGTGGCGGGCAGCGGCACGCCGGGCGTGCTATCAAACCCTGTGACGGGCATGTATGGGGCACTGAGCATCAACGCAGACGGCAGCTACAGCTATGACCTGGATGACAGTAATGCCAGCGTCAACGGGTTGGGGGCAGGCGATAGCCTTATGGATACCTTCACCTATCAGATCACCGATGGTGATGGTGATAGCTCGACGACAACCTTAACCATTACCATAAACGGTGCCGATGACGGTGCGCCAACGATAAATGGTTTGACCGATAATACCGGCGTTATTGCCGGTACTGATGCACAGGTGCTGGAAAGTGATTTAAGCAGCGGTTCCAATGCGGCGGGAGCGGGTGAAACGACAACGGGTACGTTCACGCTAAGCACCCCGGATGGTTTGACCAGCCTGGAGGTGGGCAGTATGACCTTGACGGCAGCGCAGTTGGCGGCTACATCCAGTTCTCCAGTGACGATAACCGGTAGTAACGGCACGTTGTCTATCACGGGTTTTAACAGTGGTACAGGCGCAGTGAGTTACAGCTATACCCTGACGAGTGCAACTACGGATGTAGGCAATGCAACAACGCCTGAGACAGACAGTTTTGCGCTGACCCTGACCGAAGCGGATGGCCAAACCAGCACGTCTAATCTGCTGATAGGCATTGTTGATGACACACCGACAGCGGTGGCGGATACCAATATTGTAATTGAGGGTATAGACCCTGCGCAGGCAGCGAATATAACCGGCAATGTATTGACGGATAATGCCGATATCCTGGGTGCCGATGGTGCAACCAGTGGTGGCGCGGTGAGCGGTATAGCGGCAGGAAGCGGCACGTTGGCAACAATATCAACAACACCTGTGGCAGGCGCGTATGGTGCGTTGACCATCAACGCAGACGGCAGTTACAGTTATGATCTGGACGACAATAATACGGCAGTGAATGCCCTGATATCGGGTGAAAGCCTGATGGACACTTTCACCTATCAGATTACCGATGGCGATGGTGATACGGCCACGACCACCCTGACGATTACTATCAATGGCAGCAACGATGGTGGTCCTAATCTAAGTGGTTTGATCGATAATAACGTTAATATTCCGGGTACTGATGCACAGGTGCTGGAAAGCGATTTAAGCAGCGGTTCCAATGCGGCAGGAACGGGTGAAACGACAACGGGCACATTTACGCTAAGCACCCCGGATGGTTTGACCAGCTTGCAAGTGGGCAGCACGACCCTGACGGCAGCGCAATTGGCGGCTACATCCAGCTCAGCGGTGACGATAGTCGGCAGTAATGGCACGTTGTCTATCACGGGTTTTAACAGTGGTACAGGCGTAGTGAGTTATAGCTATACCCTGACGAGTGCGACTACGGATGCAGGCAATGCAGCCGAGACCGACAGTTTTGCGCTGACAGTAACCGACGACACTAATGCAATCGCCGCTGGTACATTAAGCATAGGCATTGTTGATGACACACCGACAGCTGTAGCGGATACCAACAGCGTAACCGAGGGCACAAGCGCAGCGGCAGCGAATATAACCGGCAACGTGCTGACAGACAGTGCCGATACCCTGGGTGCCGATGGTGCAGCCAGTGGGGGCGCGGTGAGCGGTATAGTGGCGGGCAGCGGCACGCCGGGCGCGCTATCAAACCCTGTGACAGGCATGTATGGGGCACTGACTATCAACGCAGACGGCAGCTACAGCTATGACCTGGATGACAGTAATGCCACCGTCAACGGGCTAGGGGCAGGCGGTAGCCTTACGGATACCTTCACCTATCAGATCACCGATGGTGATGGTGATAGCTCGACGACGACCTTAACCATTACCATAAACGGTGCCGATGACGGTGCGCCAACGATAAATGGTTTGACCGATAATACCGGCGTTATTGCCGGTACTGATGCACAGGTGCTGGAAAGTGATTTAAGCAACGGTTCCAATGCGGCGGGAACGGGTGAAACGACAACGGGCACGTTTACGCTAAGCACCCCGGATGGTTTGACCAGCCTGCAAGTGGGCAGTACGACCCTGACGGCACAGGACCTGGTAGCTACATCCAGCTCAGCGGTGATGATAATCGGTAGCAACGGCACGTTGTCTATCACGGGTTTTAACAGTGGCACAGGCGTAGTGAGTTATAGCTATACTTTGACGAGCGCGGCTACGGATGTAGGCAATGCAACAACGCCTGAGACAGACAGCTTTGCGCTAACCCTGACCGAAACCGATGGCCAAACCACTACGTCTAATCTGCTGATAGGCATTGTTGATGACACACCGACAGCGGTGGCGGATACCAACAGCGTAACCGAAGGTACAGCGATCACGCAGGCGGCGAATATAACCGGCAACGTGCTGACGGATAGTGCTGATACCCTGGGTGCCGATGGTGCAGCCAGTGGTGGCGCGGTGAGCGGTATAGTGGCGGGCAGCGGCACGCCGGTCGCGCTATCAAACCCTGTGACGGGCATGTATGGTGCGCTGAGCATCAACGCAGACGGCAGCTACAGCTATGACCTGGATGACAGTAATGCCAGCGTCAACGGGTTGGGGGCAGGCGGTAGCCTTACGGATACGTTTACTTATCAGATCACCGATGGTGATGGTGATAGCTCGACGACGACCTTAACCATTACCATAAACGGTGCCGATGACGGTGCGCCAACGATAAATGGTTTGACCGATAATACCGGCGTTATTGCTGGTACTGATGCACAAGTCCTGGAAAGTGATTTAAGCAGTGGTTCCAATGCCGCAGGAACGGGTGAAACGACAACGGGCACATTTACGCTAAGCACCCCGGATGGTTTGACCAGCCTGGAGGTGGGCGGTATGACCCTGACGGCAGCGCAATTGGCGGCTACATCCAGTTCTCCAATGACGATAACCGGCAGTAACGGCACGTTGTCTATCACGGGTTTTGACAGTGGCACAGGTGCAGTGAGTTATAGCTATACCCTGATGAGTGCAACTACGGATGTAGACAATGCCATCGAGAGCGACAGCTTTGCACTGACCCTGACTGAAACCGATGGCCAAACCAGCACGTCTAATCTGCTGATAGGCATTGTTGATGACACACCGACAGCGGTGGCGGATACCAACAGCGTAACCGAGGGCACAAGCGCAGCGGCAGCGAATATAACCGGCAATGTGCTGACGGACAGTGCCGATACCCTGGGTGCCGATGGTGCAGCCAGTGGGGGTGCGGTGAGCGGTATAGTGGCGGGCAGCGGCACGCCGGTCGCGTTATCAAACCCTGTGACGGGCATGTATGGGGCACTGAGCATCAACGCAGACGGCAGTTACAGCTATGACCTGGATGACAGTAATGCGACCGTCAACGGGCTAGGGGCAGGCGATAGCCTTATGGATACCTTCACCTATCAGATCACCGATGGTGATGGTGATAGCTCGACGACGACCTTAACCATTACCATAAACGGTGCCGATGACGGTGCGCCAACGATAAATGGCCTGATCGATAATAACGCTAATATTCCGGGTACTGATGCACAGGTCTTGGAAAGTGATTTAAGCAGTGGTTCCAATGCCGCAGGAACGGGTGAAACGACAACGGGCACATTTACGCTAAGCACCCCGGATGGTTTGACCAGCCTGGAGGTGGGCGGTATGACCCTGACGGCAGCGCAGTTGGCGGCTACATCCAGTTCTCCAGTGACGATAACCGGCAGCAACGGCACGTTGTCTATCACAGGTTTTAACAGTGGCACAGGCGCAGTGAGTTATAGCTATACCCTGGCGGGTGCAACTACGGATGTAGACAATGCCATTGAGAGCGACAGTTTTGCGCTGACCCTGACCGAAACCGATGGACAAACCAGCATGTCTAATCTGCTGATAGGCATTGTTGATGACACACCGACAGCGGTGGCGGATACCAACAGCGTAACCGAGGGCACAAGCGCAGCGGCAGCGAATATAACCGGCAACGTGTTGACGGATAGTGCCGATACCCTGGGTGCCGATGGTGCAGCCAGTGGGGGTGCGGTGAGCGGTATAGTGGCGGGCAGCGGCACGCCGGGCGCGCTATCAAACCCTGTGACAGGCATGTATGGGGCACTGACTATCAACGCAGACGGCAGCTACAGCTATGACCTGGATGACAGTAATGCCAGCGTCAACGGGCTAGGGGCAGGCGATAGCCTTATGGATACCTTCACCTATCAGATCACCGATGGTGATGGTGATAGCTCGACGACGACCTTAACCATTACCATAAACGGTGCCGATGACGGTGCGCCAACGATAAATGGTTTGACCGATAATACCGGCGTTATTGCCGGTACTGATGCACAGGTGCTGGAAAGTGATTTAAGCAGTGGTTCCAATGCCGCAGGAACGGGTGAAACGACAACGGGCACGTTTACGCTAAGCACCCCGGATGGTTTGACCAGCCTGCAGGTGGGCAGTACGACCCTGACGGTACAGGATCTGGCGGCTACATCCAGTTCTCCAGTGACGATAACCGGCAGTAACGGCACGTTGTCTATCACGGGTTTTAACAGTGGCACAGGCGCAGTGAGTTATAGCTATACCCTGACGAGTGCAACTACGGATGTAGGCAATGCAACAACGCCTGAGACAGACAGTTTTGCGCTGACCTTGACCGAAACCGATGGCCAAACCATCACGTCTAATCTGCTGATAGGCATTGTTGATGACACACCAACAGCGGTAGCAGATACCAACAGCGTAACCGAAGGTGCAGCGACCGCGCAGGCAGCGAATATAACCGGCAATGTGTTGACGGATAATGCCGATATCCTGGGTGCCGATGGTGCAGCCAGTGGGGGTGCGGTGAGCGGTATAGCGGCAGGAAGCGGCACGTTGGCAACAATATCAACAACACCTGTGGCAGGCGCGTATGGTGCGTTGACCATCAACGCAGACGGCAGTTACAGTTATGATCTGGACGACAACAATACGGCAGTGAATGCTCTGATATCGGGTGAAAGCCTGATGGACACTTTCACCTATCAGATTACCGATGGCGATGGTGATACGGCCACGACCACCCTGACGATTACTATCAATGGCAGCAACGATGGTGGTCCTAATCTAAGTGGTTTGACCGATAATAACGCTAGTATTCCGGGTACTGATGCACAGGTACTGGAAAGTGATTTAAGCAGCGGTTCCAATGCCGCAGGAACGGGTGAAACGACAACGGGCACGTTTACGCTAAGCACCCCGGATGGTTTGACCAGCCTGCAAGTGGGCAGTACGATCATCATGGCAGCGCAATTGGCGGCTACATCCACCAGCTCAGCGGTGACGATAACCGGCAGTAACGGCACGTTGTCTATCACAGGTTTTAACAGTGGCACAGGCGTAGTGAGTTATAGCTATACCCTGACGGGTGCGACTACGGATGCAGGCAATGCAGCCGAGACCGACAGTTTTGCACTGACAGTAACCGACGACACTAATGCCACCGCCGCAGGTACGTTAAGTATAGGCATTGTTGATGACACACCGACAGCGGTGGCGGATACCAACAGCGTAACCGAGGGCACAAGCGCAGCGGCAGCGAATATAACCGGCAACGTGCTGACAGACAGTGCCGATACCCTGGGTGCCGATGGTGCAGCCAGTGGGGGTGCGGTGAGCGGTATAGTGGCGGGCAGCGGCACGCCGGGCGTGCTATCAAACCCGGTGACGGGCATGTACGGGGCTCTGACCATCAACGCAGACGGCAGTTACAGCTATGACCTGGATGACAGTAATGCGACCGTCAACGGGCTAGGGGCAGGCGGTAGCCTTACGGATACGTTTACTTATCAGATCACCGATGGTGATGGTGATAGCTCGACGACAACCTTAACGATTACCATAAACGGTGCCGATGACGGTGCGCCAACGATAAATGGCCTGATCGATAATAACGCTAATATTCCGGGTACTGATGCACAGGTACTGGAAAGTGATTTAAGCAGCGGTTCCAATGCGGCGGGAACGGGTGAAACGACAACGGGCACGTTTACGCTAAGCACCCCGGATGGTTTGACCAGCCTGCAGGTGGGCAGTACGACACTGACGGCACAGGACCTGGTGGCTACATCCAGCTCAGCGGTGACGATAACCGGTAGCAACGGCACGTTGTCTATCACGGGTTTTAACAGTGGCACAGGCGTAGTGAATTATAGCTATACCCTGGCGGGTGCAACTACGGATGTAGACAACGCCATTGAGAGCGACAGTTTTGCGCTGACCCTGACCGAAACCGATGGCCAAACCATCACGTCTAATCTGCTGATAGGCATTGTTGATGACACACCGACAGCGGTGGCGGATACCAACAGCGTAACCGAAGGTACAGCGATCACGCAGGCGGCGAATATAACCGGCAATGTGTTGACGGATAATGCCGATACCCTGGGTGCCGATGGTGCAGCCAGTGGGGGTGCGGTGAGCGGTATAGTGGCGGGCAGCGGCACGCCGGTTGCACTATCAAACCCTGTGACGGGTATGTATGGGGCACTGAGCATCAACGCAGACGGCAGTTACAGCTATGACCTGGATGACAGTAATGCCACCGTCAACGGGTTGGGAGCAGGCGGTAGCCTCACGGATACGTTTACTTATCAGATCACCGATGGTGATGGCGACAGCTCGACGACAACCTTAACCATTACCATAAACGGTGCCGATGACGGTGCGCCAACGATAAATGGCTTGATCGATAATACCGGCGTTATTGCTGGCACTGATGCACAAGTCCTGGAAAGTGATTTAAGCAGTGGTTCCAATGCAGCGGGAACGGGTGAAACGACAACGGGCACATTTACGCTAAGCACCCCGGATGGTTTGACCAGCCTGGAGGTGGGCGGTACGACCCTGACGGCAGCGCAATTGGCGGCTACATCCAGTTCTCCAGTGACGATAACCGGCAGTAACGGCACGTTGTCTATCACGGGTTTTGACAGTGGCACAGGCGCAGTGAGTTATAGCTATACCTTGACGAGTGCGGCTACGGATGTAGACAATGCTATTGAGAGCGACAGCTTTGCACTGACCCTGACCGAAACCGATGACCAAACCACTACGTCTAATCTGCTGATAGGCATTGTTGATGACACACCGACAGCGGTGGCGGATACCAACAGCGTAACCGAGGGCACAAGCGCAGCGGCAGCGAATATAACCGGCAACGTGCTGACAGACAGTGCCGATACCCTGGGTGCCGATGGTGTAGCCAGTGGGGGTGCGGTGAGCGGTATAGTGGCGGGCAGCGGCACGCCGGTCGCGCTATCAAACCCGGTGACGGGCATGTACGGGGCGCTGAACATCAACGCAGACGGCAGCTACAGCTATGACCTGGATGACAGTAATGCCAGCGTCAACGGGTTGGGGGCAGGCGATAGCCTTACGGATACGTTTACTTATCAGATCACCGATGGTGATGGCGACAGCTCGACGACGACCTTAACCATTACCATAAACGGTGCCGATGACGGTGCGCCAACGATAAATGACCTGATCGATAATAACGCTAATATTCCGGGTACGGATGCACAAGTCCTGGAAAGTGATTTAAGCAACGGTTCCAATGCGATGGGAGCGGGTGAAACGACAACGGGCATGTTTACGCTAAGCACCCCGGATGGTTTGACCAGCCTGCAAGTGGGTGGTACGACCATCATGGCAGCGCAGTTGGCGGCTACATCCAGTTCTCCAGTGACGATAACCGGCAGCAACGGCACGTTGTCTATCACGGGTTTTAACAGTGGCACAGGCGTAGTGAGTTATAGCTATACCCTGACGAGTGCGGCTACGGATGTAAGCAATGCCATCGAGAGCGACAGCTTTGCACTGACCCTGACCGAAGCGGATGGCCAAACCAGCACGTCTAATCTGCTGATAGGCATTGTTGATGACACACCGACAGCGGTGGCGGATACCAACAGCGTAACCGAGGGCACAAGCGCAGCGGCAGCGAATATAACCGGCAACGTGCTGACGGACAGTGCCGATACCCTGGGTGCCGATGGTGGTGCGGTGAGCGGTATAGTGGCGGGTAGCGGCACGCCGGGCGCGCTATCAAACCCTGTGACAGGCATGTATGGGGCACTGAGCATCAACGCAGACGGCAGTTACAGCTATGACCTGGATGACAGTAATGCCAGCGTCAACGGGTTGAGGGCAGGCGGTAGCCTTACGGATACGTTTACTTATCAGATCACTGATGGTGATGGCGACAGCTCGACGACGACCTTAACCATTACCATAAACGGTGCCGATGACGGTGCGCCAACGATAAATGACCTGACCGATAATACCGGCGTTATTGCTGGCACTGATGCACAGGTGCTGGAAAGTGATTTAAGCAACGGTTCCAATGCAGCGGGAGCGGGTGAAACGACAACGGGCACGTTTACGCTAAGCACCCCGGATGGTTTGACCAGCCTGCAAGTGGGTGGTACGACCATCATGGCAGCGCAATTGGCGGCTACATCCAGTTCTCCAGTGACGATAACCGGTAGTAACGGTACGTTGTCTATCACGGGTTTTAACACTGGTACAGGCGCAGTGAGTTATAGCTATACCCTGGCGGGTGCAACTACGGATGTAGACAATGCCATTGAGAGCGACAGCTTTGCACTGACCCTGACCGAAGCGGATGGCCAAACCATCGCGTCTAATCTGCTGATAGGCATTGTTGATGACACACCGACAGCGGTGGCGGATACCAACAGCGTAACCGAGGGCACAAGCACAGCAGCGGCAGCGAATATAACCGGCAACGTGCTGACGGATAGTGCCGATACCCTGGGTGCCGATGGTGCAGCCAGTGGTGGCGCGGTGAGCGGTATAGTGGCGGGCAGCGGCACGCCGGTCGCGCTATCAAACCCTGTGACAGGCATGTATGGGGCACTGAGCATCAACGCAGACGGCAGTTACAGCTATGACCTGGATGACAGTAATGCGACCGTCAACGGGTTGGGGGCAGGCGGTAGCCTTACGGATACGTTTACTTATCAGATCACCGATGGTGATGGCGACAGCTCGACGACAACCTTAACCATTACCATAAACGGTGCCGATGACGGTGCGCCAACGATAAATGGCCTGATCGATAATAACGCTAATATTCCGGGTACGGATGTACAGGTCTTGGAAAGTGATTTAAGCAACGGTTCCAATGCAACGGGAACGGGTGAAACGACAGCGGGCACATTTACGCTAAGCACCCCGGATGGTTTGACCAGCCTGCAGGTGGGTGGTACGACCCTGACGGCAGCGCAATTGGCGGCTACATCCAGTTCAGCGATGACGATAACCGGCAGTAACGGCACGTTGTCTATCACGGGTTTTAACAGTGGCACAGGCGTAGTGAATTATAGCTATACCCTGGCGGGTGCAACTACGGATGTAGACAATGCCATTGAGAGCGACAGCTTTGCACTGACCCTGACCGAAGCGGATGGCCAAACCACTACGTCTAATCTGCTGATAGGCATTGTTGATGACATACCGACAGCGGTGGCGGATACCAACAGCGTAACCGAGGGCACAAGCGCAGCGGCAGCGAATATAACCGGCAACGTGTTGACGGATAGTGCCGACGATACCCTGGGTGCCGATGGTGCAGCCAGTGGTGGCGCGGTGAGCGGTATAGTGGCGGGCAGCGGCACGCCGGTCGCGCTATCAAACCCGGTGACGGGCATGTATGGGGCACTGAGCATCAACGCAGACGGCAGCTACAGCTATGACCTGGATGACAGTAATGCGACCGTCAACGGGCTAGGGGCAGGCGGTAGCCTTACGGATACGTTTACTTATCAGATCACCGATGGTGATGGCGACAGCTCGACGACGACCTTAACCATTACCATAAACGGTGCCGATGACGGTGCGCCAACGATAAATGACCTGACCGATAATACCGGCGTTATTGCTGGCACTGATGCGCAGGTACTGGAAAGTGATTTAAGCAACGGTTCCAATGCGGGAGGAACGGGTGAAACGACAACGGGCATGTTTACGCTAAGCACCCCGGATGGTTTGACCAGCCTGCAGGTGGGTGGTACGACCCTGACGGCAGCGCAATTGGCGGCTACATCCAGTTCAGCGATGACGATAACCGGCAGTAACGGCACGTTGTCCATTACGGGTTTTAACAGTGGCACAGGCGTAGTGAATTATAGCTATACCCTGGCGGGTGCAACTACGGATGTAGGCAATGCAACAACGCCTGAGACAGACAGTTTTGCGCTGACCCTGACCGAAACCGATGGCCAAACCAGCACGTCTAATCTGTTGATAGGCATTGTTGATGACACACCGACAGCGGTGGCGGATACCAACAGCGTAACCGAGGGCACAAGCGCAGCGGCAGCGAATATAACCGGTAACGTGCTGACGGACAGTGCCGATACCCTGGGTGCCGATGGTGCAGCCAGTGGGGGTGCGGTGAGCGGTATAGTGGCGGGCAGTGGCACGCCGGGCGCGCTATCAAACCCTGTGACAGGTATGTATGGGGCACTGACCATCAACGCAGACGGCAGCTACAGCTATGACCTGGATGACAGTAATGCGACCGTCAACGGGCTAGGGGCAGGCGGTAGCCTTACGGATACGTTTACTTATCAGATCACCGATGGTGATGGCGACAGCTCGACGACGACCTTAACCATTACCATAAACGGTGCCGATGACGGTGCGCCAACGATAAATGACCTGATCGATAATAACGCTAATATTCCGGGTACGGATGTACAGGTCTTGGAAAGTGATTTAAGCAACGGTTCCAATGCAGCGGGAACGGGTGAAACGACAGCGGGCACATTTACGCTAAGCACCCCGGATGGTTTGACCAGCCTGCAGGTGGGTGGTACGACCCTGACGGCAGCGCAATTGGCGGCTACATCCAGTTCAGCGATGACGATAACCGGCATTAACGGCACGTTGTCTATCACGGGTTTTAACAGTGGTACAGGCGCAGTGAGTTATAGCTATACCCTGGCGGGTGCAACTACGGATGTAGACAATGCCATTGAGAGCGACAGCTTTGCACTGACCCTGACCGAAGCGGATGGCCAAACCACTACGTCTAATCTGCTGATAGGCATTGTTGATGACATACCGACAGCGGTGGCGGATACCAACAGCGTAACCGAGGGCACAAGCGCAGCGGCAGCGAATATAACCGGCAACGTGTTGACGGATAGTGCCGACGATACCCTGGGTGCCGATGGTGCAGCCAGTGGTGGCGCGGTGAGCGGTATAGTGGCGGGCAGCGGCACGCCGGTCGCGCTATCAAACCCGGTGACGGGCATGTATGGGGCACTGAGCATCAACGCAGACGGCAGCTACAGCTATGACCTGGATGACAGTAATGCGACCGTCAACGGGCTAGGGGCAGGCGGTAGCCTTACGGATACGTTTACTTATCAGATCACCGATGGTGATGGCGACAGCTCGACGACGACCTTAACCATTACCATAAACGGTGCCGATGACGGTGCGCCAACGATAAATAACCTGATCGATAATAACGCTAATATTCCGGGTACTGATGCACAGGTACTGGAAAGTGATTTAAGCAGCGGTTCCAATGCGATGGGAACGGGTGAAACGACAACGGGCATGTTTACGCTAAGCACCCCGGATGGTTTGACCAGCCTGCAGGTGGGTGGTACGACCCTGACGGCAGCGCAATTGGCGGCTACATCCAGTTCAGCGATGACGATAACCGGCAGTAACGGCACGTTGTCCATTACGGGTTTTAACAGTGGCACAGGCGTAGTGAATTATAGCTATACCCTGGCGGGTGCAACTACGGATGTAGACAATGCCATTGAGAGCGACAGCTTTGCACTGACCCTGACCGAAGCGGATGGCCAAACCACTACGTCTAATCTGCTGATAGGCATTGTTGATGACACACCGACAGCGGTGGCGGATACCAACAGCGTAACCGAGGGCACAAGCGCAGCGGCAGCGAATATAACCGGCAACGTGCTGACGGACAGTGCCGACGATACCCTGGGTGCCGATGGTGCAGCCAGTGGTGGCGCGGTGAGCGGTATAGTGGCGGGCAGCGGCACGCCGGGCGTGCTATCAAACCCGGTGACGGGCATGTATGGGGCACTGAGCATCAACGCAGACGGCAGCTACAGCTATGACCTGGATGACAGTAATGCGACCGTCAACGGGCTAGGGGCAGGCGGTAGCCTTACGGATACGTTTACTTATCAGATCACCGATGGTGATGGCGACAGCTCGACGACGACCTTAACCATTACCATAAACGGTGCCGATGACGGTGCGCCAACGATAAATAACCTGATCGATAATACCGGCGTTATTGCCGGCACTGATGCACAGGTACTGGAAAGTGATTTAAGCAACGGTTCCAATGCGGGAGGAACGGGTGAAACGACAACGGGCATGTTTACGCTAAGCACCCCGGATGGTTTGATCAGCTTGCAGGTGGGCGGTACGACCATCATGGCAGCGCAATTGGCGGCTACATCCAGTTCTCCAGTGACGATAACCGGTAGTAACGGCACGTTGTCCATTACGGGTTTTAACAGTGGCACAGGCGTAGTGAATTATAGCTATACCCTGGCGGGTGCAACTACGGATGTAGGCAATGCAACAACGCCTGAGACAGACAACTTTGCGCTGACCCTGACCGAAACCGATGGTCAAACCAGCACGTCTAATCTGCTGATAGGCATTGTTGATGACACACCGACAGCGGTGGCGGATACCAACAGCGTAACCGAAGGTACAGCGACCGCGCAGGCAGCGAATATAACCGGCAACGTGCTGACGGATAGTGCCGATACCCTGGGTGCCGATGGTGGCGCGGTGAGCGGTATAGTGGCGGGCAGCGGCACGCCGGGCGCGCTATTAAACCCTGTGGCAGGCATGTACGGGGCACTGAGCATCAACGCAGACGGCAGTTACAGCTATGACCTGGATGACAGTAATGCCACCGTCAACGGGCTAGGGGCAGGCGATAGCCTTACGGATACGTTTACTTATCAGATCACCGATGGTGATGGCGACAGCTCGACGACGACCTTAACCATCACCATAAACGGTATAGCGGATACACCGCGTGTTGATTGGGATATCAACACTGATAATTTTGTTACAACGGGAGCAGGGGCAACCACGACCAGCGTTGTTTTCAATGATAATGCAGCCAATACTGCCGTCAGTCTCACCAACAGCAGTGGGGCGGATGCCATTGATGTTGACACGATCAGTGTAATCACCTTTACCGTTGGTGGTTTGCAGGATGGTGATAGCGAGATACTCAACATTGGTGGTGTAAATTTTGCTCTGGGTACAGCGGTGGCAGATCAGACCATTACGGTTAGTGCGAATAACGTTGAGGTTACTGTGACTAATGTAACAGCATCAACGGCGAGCATTACCATAACCGGGCCAAGTGATGCCGTGATTAACGAAGCCCTGGTAGATGA
Organism: Gammaproteobacteria bacterium; assembly: GCA_965277715.1. Lineage (GTDB taxonomy): Bacteria > Pseudomonadota > Gammaproteobacteria > JBCCGL01 > JBCCGL01 > JBCCGL01. The sequence goes on along the minus strand of OZ255836.1, from coordinate 1,598,517 downwards.
TATTCTCAATTCGATAACCTACCAAAATACCGCCACTAGCCCCACCTCGGGTGACAGAACACTGGCGGTGCAACTGACGGATGGGGCGGCAACAGTCGGTAATAGTGCCGTGGCCACAATTCGGGTTAATACGGCGCCGGTGATAGATTTAGACGGTAGTGTTACGGGTATTGACTACACCAATTCTCCAAGTTTGCTTACGGTCCAGAGTGCCACAGGTGTGCGCCTTACTGACACGGATCTAACGGTCAGCGATGATGCAACCAGCAATGGCTTCAGCAGCCTGACCGTCACAGCCAACAATGTGGGTACAGGGGATCAATTGCGCATTGACGGCGGTGCTACCGGTGTTGATGGTGGTGATGTCAGTATCGATTTAAATGCAGGCACTGATTCACAAACCGTTGTGATCAATGGCGTGACGTATAACCTGGCTTACAATGGCACCGGCGATGTTTTAACGGTAGCCCGTGATACAGGGAACCTCTCGACAGTAGAGGCCAGAGCTTTCCTGAACGCAACACATTTTCGTAATAGCGCATTTGATGGCGTGGTTCGTACCTTTGCCATCGCAGGAATTGATGCGCTTACGTTGAGCACTGCCGCCGCTGCGGTGGCGACAATTCAAACGATCCCTGTCACAAATGATCCTGCAAATTTTACTGCGGTCGCCACTGAGGATGTTGCGCTGGACTTGACCCTTGCTAACTTTGGCGGCAATGCTGCTCTTGCCAATATCCGTATTGATACATTGGGGATAAACAACGGTACGTTATTTTTAGATGAGGATAACGATAGCGTTGTTGATGCAGGCGAGGCGGTAAGCGCAGCCGATGTCATTACGCGTGCGCAGTTGGATGCAGGACAACTCAGCTACCTTTCCAATCTGAACTCGGATGTAGACGGCAGCAGCTTTACCTTTAGCGTACAGAATACCGGTGAAGACTTTAATCTGAACCCCGCTACCGGGACTATTAACGTCAACCCTGCCATTGACGGGGTAGATCTTGCTCGTGTACCCGAGGCTCAGTTTTCAGGCATACTTGATCTGCCAACCACTATTTTTGGTCCAGGTGTCGATGTGAGAATAGGGACTACTAATGCGGATACCATTGTGGTTTCCGGTTCTACACCAACCGTTATTTTTGCAGGTGTGGGTAATGACACTGTAACAGGCGGTAGTGGGAATGATACTATTTACGGCGATCATAATGGTGAGGTGTTCCCGATTTCTTTCACCATTGGTACGATGCCGAATCGATCCCCGATAAGGCCGCTTGATACGGATGGCAGTGAGACGATCACCAGTATTGTATTAAGGAATATCCCCAATGGCGTTGTCGTACGGGATAATAACGGTAATGAGACGACCGATGGCACCCACTCGGTTAACCTCGGACCGGATACTGTTGGTAGTTCTGGGCAAAACTGGGACTTGGCGTCCATTCACGTGATAGCGATAGATCAGGAACATGCTGACTTGATATCAACGTCTATAGATTTTGATCTACGTTTAGATGTTATTACCACAGAAAACGATTCAGATGGTGGTGGCACCCAGTTAATCAACCTGAATACTAGTCGGATTTTTTACCTTTTCACTCCGAATACGGAGCTGGAGACTGCTGGTAGCGATACAATCAATGGTGGAGCAGGTGATGATATTATTTATGGTAATCTTGGATTCGACACGCTCACAGGTGGCGATGGAAACGATATGCTCTATGACACCTCCTTGACTCTTTTTACTGGAGGTGAGGGAGACGATGTATTTTTTGTTCGTCGTCAGCGTAATACTGATAATGATTATTCTGACACTACGCTTAATTTTGTTAACACCGCTCTTACTCAACTTCATGGTTATTCAGGGGGAGGCGGCAATGATACCTTGAGAATTACTGAACACGGTACAATTTTATATGCCAATACGAGCCAGGGTATAACTGTTGAGACTTTAGACTACAACGGGTTTTCTGATGTAACAATAGAAATTACCAGCCCAACTGCCTTTACTCTTGATACTTTAATTGATTTTAGTTCTGGCGCTAACAATGGTGTTGGTGCTACGGCTCTAGATACAGTCATTTCCAGGCAAGCGTATACAACTGGTACGGCTTTTACGGACAGCTTCCTGGGCAATAACTTCAACAATATTTTTATTGCGGCTGGAAATGCAGCTAGAGGCGAGGCTACAGGCTCTACTGGCTCAACTCACCACGTACGCGCACAAAATACGACAACTAACGACGTATTTTATGCAGCACCAGGTCTCTATGCGTTTGGTGGGAATGCTAATAATCAAACTATCAATGGTAATGATTCTTTTGTCTGGGGTAGAAATACGGCTGGTGTTTTAAGTACGGTAGCCAATGCTAATTTTGCGGGTGTTGAGCTTATCGGTTTTAATACTAACGATGGCGCTGGCCTTTTGGCCAGTGAACTTGATGTGATTGACCTGCGGGATTTACTGATTGGGGAGTATTATGAAGGGGATGCAAGCAATGTCACGGGTATAGGTAACCTGGCGAGCTATATTGATGTAGGTTCAGTAGGCGAGGCATTCTTGAGGGTGAATGTTGCCGGGACAGGAGGGCTACCGGCTTCTGAGTTTAACCTGCAGATTGATGTGAATTCAAACTCTGCCGATATTAGCAACCTTTACGGAGGGGCGACAACCAATGCGCAGAGAATTGAAAACCTAATCGAAAACGGCATACTCCTGGTTGATAATCAAGGCGGAGCGACTTCTGGAGCCACTGCGGGTGGAGATGCCATTATGGGTACTGCGGCGGCAGACAGTATTGCCGGTGAGGGAGGTAATGATACGATTTCAGGCCTTGCTGGCAACGATTATCTTCATGGCTGGGAGGGCGTTGATACTATTTACGGTGGTTCTAATACTAATGCGATTGCTGCGGGTAATGTGGCTGGGATAAACAGTGGTAGTGATACTAATACAGGTACTGGAAACGACGAAATTTACGGTGGTGCAGGCGCTGACATACTCTATGGCCAGGATGGCGATGATGTGATCAAGGGTGATCAGCAGGTGCAGTACAACATACTGGAAACCAACGATGTAGAAGGGGCTGTTGGTAGTAATTCTGTAGATGGCGCACAGGACTCAGACGATATTATTCGTGGCGGTTCCGGCAGCGATACCATTTACAGTAATGGAGGCGATGACATTTTGGTGTGGGGTGTCGGTGACCACGGCACGGCAGGCGCAGCGAACCGGGATACCGATATTGTTATGGATTTCCGTCGTTTTGATGAGGTGGTGATACCCGGTATATTGATGAATAGTTTTTCTGGTCGTTTTGCGGAGGATGACCGCGATGGTAAGGATGTATTGAATTTACGTGACTTACTGGAAGGAGAAAATCAAAATACCATCAATGTAAATGGTGCGAGCCTGAATATTGGTAATCTTGCTGATTATCTTTATATTGAAACCAATGTTTCAGGTGTTAATCTTTATATTGATCACGATGGCACCGGCGGGACAAATGCGGGCATTCTGGCGGGCGCGGCGGATACAACGGCTGCAGCCCAATTAACGGCGGCGCAAGCTAATGCTGATTTGTTAATTACGTTAAAATCAAGGTCTGATTTTGTTGTTGGAACCGATGGAGATCATGCACGTATGCTGGACTATTTAATCAGTAATAGTATTGTTATCACCGATACAGTCTGACAGTTATCCGGTTTTCAATAACTGGCTGTCAGGTTGAGTGGAGCCTAAAAACCCTTCCTTCTTCTAGGGATAGGATAAGGGAGGGCCGGAAGCGCTGTATTGTTGTACTCCCTACGTATGGGCTTTAGGTTACCCCTATGCGCACAGATTATACTCACGCAATTGCCAATCAAATACGCCGGAAAATCCTCATAAGGCTCCGCGCCGCAGAAGCGGAACACGATGTCATAGGTAAACTTAATTGTGCATTTCGCCGCGCTATTCAGGCAGGATAGTTTGCCTACCGTTTTCTGTGTTGGAGTTAATCAGTCTCAACTGGCGTGAAATCAAATTCACCGGAATTTAACACCGCTTGAATACCACCAAGTGATTCAATGCGGGCGGCCTGGTCGGCAAATGCCCGTTTGTTAGCAGCCTCTGGATCGACCAGCGTCAACATTTGTGCGTGACACTGTGTGCGAATGTCGGTGTGGATGTCAGATTCACCGAGGTCGGTCAATTCGTCCGGGTCATAGTGCATGTCGTATAAAGCCGGTGCATAACCGGGGTAGTAGTTGTATTTCCAGCGCGCATTGCGCAGCATAAACATCCCGGTGGGGGAGCCGCCGTCGTGGTATTCGCTGAGGATGGCGCGGTCAAAATCCGGCTGCCCAGCGAGGGTTTGCAAGGCAATGCCGGGGCGGTCTTTGCCATCATCTTCAGCGCCGGTGGCGGATAAAATACTGGGGTAAATGTCGATCAGTGAAGCCAGTGTCGCGGTGACTTTTCCCTGGGGGATGCCCTGCCCGGCAATAATCAGAGGTATCGCCGCTGATTCATCGTATAGGGTCATCTTTGTCCACAGGCTGCGGTCGCCATTGTGATCACCGTGGTCACTGGTATAAATGATTAATGTATTGTCCAGTTGGCCGCTGGCCTTGAGCGCGGCAATGACCTGACCTATCTGTGCATCGAGGAAGCTGCACAGTCCGTAGTATGAGGCGCGGGCGATTTGGCGGGTGCTTTCGGTAAAGTAGTTGTCGTAGTTAAAATTTTTGCGAATGGCCTGGAGTACCGGGTGTTGTGCGTGTTGTTGTATATCGGTAAAGCGTGCGCTGTCCATCGTCTCCTGGGGGTATAAATTGTAAAACGCCGGGGGGCAAGTCAGCGGGTAGTGGGGGCGTAGCCAGGATACAAACAAGGCCCAGGGTTTGCCGCTACCCGTGTTATTTTTATTCTTCAGCCAGTCGCAGGCGGCACGGGTAACGCCGAGGTCGTAGTCGGTGTAGCTGTCATCGCCAGGGCCGATTTGCGTGGCGTAATGGGAGCAGTCGATAACTGCTTCGTGATCGCGTAGCAGGCCTTTTATCCAGCCTTGCCCGTTGCGGATATACAACGGCAGTATTTCCTCATCAAAACCATTGTTGTATTCCTTGCCCCGGTAATGGAGTTTGCCTATGGCATCGACGCGGTGACCCTGGGCCTGTAGCTTGTGCCCCCAGCTTTGAGGCTCGCCCTGGTAGGCTTGTGCATTACCCCAACAGCGGGTGGTGTGCACGTATTCACCGCTTGCCAGCGAGGCGCGTGCCGGTACGCAAACGGGGGAGGGTGTGTAGGCGTTACTGAAGCGGGTGCCACGCCTGGCGAGTGCATCCAGGTGGGGTGTCTGGACAAGTGGGTGACCGTAGCAACCGAGCGCATCCCGCTGGTGTTCATCGCTGAAGAGAAAGAGCACGTTTAAATCAGACATGGGGGCGTAGGATCTCGGGCGAATGGTTAATGTAACAGGTGGCCGCTATCACTGGAACGGGGCGAATACCGTGAATTGGTTGATGTAGGCTTTATTTGTACTGATACTGCGTGCAGGGTTTTCTACGCGTTATCAAAAAGCCGCGTTTTCCAGATAATCACGCATAACCCCAATAAACCGTGCACCATCGGCACCGTTGATTATCCGGTGATCAAACCCCAGTGTCAGCGGCAAAAACAATGCTTCCCGCCATTGGCCACCGCCATCCCGGTGCTGCTGCCATTGCGCACTGGCAATGCCAACAATCGCCGCTTGTGGCCAGTTGACAATCGGCTGGATACTGCTTAAACCAAATCCCCCCAGATTACTTAATGTGATGCCTCCACCGCTCATTTCATCGCGGCTTATGCGGTTGTTACGCGCCGCCTGCGCCAGCTTGTCAATTTCTTCACCAATGGTAGCCACGTCTTTTTGGTTGACCTTGCGTATCACCGGCACCAATAACCCTTTGGGAGTGTCGACTGCGATGTTGATATCGATGTAATGCCGGTAGGCGATTTCTTCTGTGACCGCATCCCAGACGGCGTTGAATAGCGGCAGTTGTTGCATGGCAATGGCGATTGCCTTGACGATAAAAGCGTTCAGCGATGCAGGCTTTTCCCGGTTGTTTTTGCGCTGTGTTTGCAGTGCTGTAATGTCGATTTCTGCCTGTAGCCAGGCGTGTGGAATTTGCCGCCAGGCGGTGTGCATATTGCTGGCGGTAGCGAGCTGGATGCTGTTCGCCTGGGCGCGCTGGATGGGGCCAAAGCGGCTGTCGTCTGGCAGTGCCTGTCCCCGGTTATTCTGAGTATTATTTGCCGTGGTGATGAGTTGTTTTGCGTGGGCGATAACATCGTGTTTGCTGATGCGCCCATTTTTACCATTACCGTGTACTTGCCTAATATCGATGCCGAGTTTACGCGCCAGGTTACGTGAGGCTGGCCCTGCGGGCGCTACGCTGGCTGTCGTTTTCGCCGTTAAAGGGACAGGCACTTGAGACCTCAAAGGGAGGGGGTTCAAGGTGGGTTTCAAGGGGGCAGACACTTGTGTACTTTGTTTAGGCCCAGTTTTTTGGCTGAGTTTGGTGTTCGGTGCTGCTATCGATGCGGTTGAACTATCACATTCAATCTCTGCCAGTGCATCCCCTGTCGATACGGTGGTGTTGGTTTGCACCAGTATTTTTTTCAGGGTGCCGTTACATCTTGCCGGTACTTCAACCACCACTTTGTCGGTTTCTATTTCAAATAAAATCTGCCCTTCGTTAAGGGTGTCCCCCACTTGTGCGGTAATCGCTACCAATACACCCGTGTTGATGTCTTCCCCCAGCGTGGGTAGCCGCATAATATCACTCATGCGATGGCTCCTGGATGTTGCATCGGTGTTATGCCTAAATCGTTACGCGCTTTGTCAACGGTTTCTGTGCCGAGCCCGCCGGATTGTTGCAGTGTTTGCAGGGCGGCGAGGGCGATATGCCGGGCGTCGATGGCAAAATAATCACGCAGTGCCTCGCGGGTTTCGCTGCGGCCATAGCCGTCTGTGCCGAGCACGGTGTAAGGGCCGGGCAGCCACGGCGCTATGCTATTGGGCAGGGCTTTCAGGTAATCGCTAACGGCGATAAACACACCACTGGTCTGGGCGAGGGATTGGGTGATAAACGGTGTTTTTGTTGCCTCAGGGTTAAAGCGGTTGTGGTGTTCGCAGTCGATGGCATCGCGGTACAGCTCGTTGTAACTGGTGACGCTCCACAGGGTGGTGGCAACATGGTATTTTTCCAGCAGGGTAGCTGCTGCCAGTGCCTGTGTCATTATTGAGCCGCTGGCCAGTATATTGGCAGATAAAGTGTGTGCCGGTGAGCACGGTTTTTGGTAGCAGTAAATACCGCGCAGTATGCCTTTTTCAATTGCGATATTGTTGTCAGTCGCGCCAGTGTCAGTTTCGCCCGCGTTTCCAATCGCAGGCATCGGGTAGTTCTCGTTGTATACGGTGATGTAGTAGAAGCAATCCTGCTGTTGTTGGTACATGCGCTCAATGCCATCGCGGATAATGATCGCCAGTTCGTAGGCGAAGGCGGGGTCGTACGCTTTGAGGTTGGGCACGGTACTGGCAATGAGTAACGAGTGCCCATCCTGGTGTTGTACGCCTTCACCGTTGAGGGTGGTACGCCCGGCGGTGCCACCGAGTAGAAAGCCGCGACATAACATATCACCGCAGGCCCAAATCAGATCGCCGACGCGCTGAAAGCCAAACATCGAGTAGAAAATATAAAAGGGAATCGTCGGTATATTGTGTACCGCATACGCGCTGCCTGCGGCCATAAATGATGCCATCGCCCCCGCTTCACAAATACCCTCCTGTAGGATCTGGCCATCCTCGGCTTCGCGGTAGGGGAGCAGGCTGTCGCCGTCAACGGGGGTGTAATGCTGCCCCTCCGGGGCGTAAATACCGGCGTCTTTAAATAGCGCATCCATGCCAAAGGTACGTGCTTCATCGGGGACGATGGGCACGATATAACGGCCAATATCTGTGTCTTTTAACAGCATACCGAGGATGCGCACCATCGCCATCGTAGTGGAAACACTGCGCCCACCTGTGCCATTTAGAAATTCACTGAAAGCAGTAAGTGGTGGGGTATTGAGCGACCGGCAGTTGACCTGGCGTGTCGGCAGGTAGCCGCCCAATTGTTGCCGCCGGTTTTTCAGGTAGCGGATTTCCTCACTGTCTTCATCCGGTAGATAATAATCAGCGCGTTCAATGGCGGCATCAGATAGAGGGATATTGTGATGCTTTGCAAAGGTGGCGCGCTCCTCGGCGTTGAGTTGTTTTTTCTGGTGGGCGGTGTTGCGCCCCTGGCCGGCTTTTCCCATGCCGTCACCCTTTACCGACTTAATCAAAATAACCGTTGGGCGCCCCTGGCTTTGCATCGCCTGGGCATAGGCGGCGAAGATTTTTTTGTGATCCTGGCCGCCGCGTTTGATATTTTTTACCTCGGCATCGGTCAGGGTGTTCATCAGTGACGCCAGCTCCGGGTTGTTTTCTACCCATAATTCGCGTTGTACGTCACCGGGGGAAATCGATAAATACTGGTAATCGCCATCGGTGGCGGTTTCCATGCGCTGCTGCAATACCCCGTCACTATCGCGGGCCAGCAGTGCATCCCAGCCGCTGCCCCATATGACTTTGATCACGTTCCAGTCTGCACCGCGAAAGCTGCGCTCCAATTCCTGAATGATTTTACCGTTACCACGCACTGGCCCATCCAGTCGCTGTAGATTGCAGTTGACAACCAGCACCAGGTTGTCGAGTTGTTCACGCGCCGCGATGTTTATGGTGCCCCGCACCTCGGGTTCGTCCGATTCACCATCGCCGATAAAGCACCACACTTTACCGCCCTGGGCGGCTTTCAGCCCGCGTTTTTCCAGATAGCGGGCAAAGCGCGCCTGGTAGATCGCGGTGGGTGTCGACAGGCCCATCGATGCGCATGGCACCTGCCAAAAGTCCGGCATCGAACGCGGGTGCGGGTACGCACTCAGGCCACCACCGGCGTGCAGTTCACGTCGAAAATTATCCAATTGCTGCCGGGTTAACCGGCCTTCGAGCAAGGCCCGCGCATAAATACCCGGCACGGCATGGGGCTGAAACACCACCAGATCACCACCGTAATTATCGCTGCGAGCGCGGAAGAAATGATGTAAACCCACTTCCATCATCGTCGCCGCCGATGTGTAGGTGGCGATGTGTCCACCTACGCCGTCGCCACGGTCTGCGGCGCGCACCACCATCGCCATCGCGTTCCAGCGGTTGATGTTTTCGATTTGTTGTTCCAGGGCGATATTGCCGGGGTAGGTGGGTTCTTTTGCGGGGTGGATGGTGTTGCGATAAGGGGTGTTCAGGGTGGCCTGGTTGATGGCGATATTGCGCCCGAGCGCATGGTTTTGCAGGGTTTGCAGAATGGCGCGTACGCCTTCCTGGCCGTAGCTGGCGTAGATATAGTCGATGGATTCCAGCCACTCCTGTTGATCGAGTTGAAACTCTTCGGTGTTTTGGTAGGCGTTTTGGCTAATGCTGTGGCCGGTATTGTGATCAGTGGTTTGATTGTGTGTCATGGCGGTGCCGAATTTTTTGTTATGATCCCAACGTTTCATGCCGTGATGACCTTGTCCTGTATAGCGTCTTCGGGTAACCCTCGAAAGAAGTCTTCCCTTCGATCTTCCAGGATTAGCTCAATAGCCTTTCTTAAGCTTTGCTTCGCTTCCTCTATTCCTTCCCCCTGACCATTTGCGCCAGGTATCTCGGGGCGGAAGGTGTCAACCTGTTTCAAGCCACAGTTACTCAAGTTACCATATATTTAGCCCGATTTAGTGTTGGGAAGTTGACGGGTGCATCGTGATCTATATTACCCAGTTCATCGCGCACGGGATTAATGTAGACCTTCGCAGGCGGCATCCTGACAACAGGCCGCTGATTGACAAATCGCTCTGCATGTTGGACATACTTTTCATTGAGTGCCTGCTGACGAACCTCACTGAGTGGTATGTACTGCCCAGTAAACACCTGACAAGGTGTGAAGCCCTCCAACGCACTGTGACAGTGCTGATGGTTATACCAATCAATATACTCAGTGCACCATCCATTGGCATGGCTATAGCTATCAAAGCGACGCGGGTAGTCAGGCTGATACTTCAGTGTTCGAAATTGGCTTTCACTATGAGGATTGTCATTACTCACGCGGGGTCTGCTGTGGCTAGCGGTGACCGCCAACTCGCCCAGTAAGTCAAGGTAGCAATGTGCGGTCATCGGTGCCCCTCGATCCTGATGCAGCGTCAGCTGGTCGGGTCTAATCGCGTAACGTGTACTGGCCTCCTGAATGAGCTGCTGTGCCAGTGCACTGTTTTCTTTATGGGAAAGCATCCAGGCCACGATGTAGCGACTGAATAAATCCATCACCACATAGAGCGATAAATAAACGCCGCGCTTAACGGTGGCCAATTTTGTAATATCCCATGTCCAGACCTCATTAGGCTGACTGGCCGAAAGCCTTGGCACTGCGTTGGTTTGCCCAGGACGCTGTTTTCGGCGTTCCCCCGACTGATCGGACTGACGCAGCAGGCGGTGCATGGTGCTGATGGAGCAGAGGTAAATACGGCGACTCAGCAAGGTATGGTAAACCTGCGCCGGTGGTTGATCATAGAACGCTTCACTATTGAGCGTATTCAATACCACAGAGCATTCTTCTTCACTCAGTTGGCGTGGCTGATGGCAAGTGATTCGCACGGTTCCTGCTGGTTTGGGAGGGCCACAGAAATGGCGGCGGCTTTGCTTGGCCCGGACGTGTGACCGTGACAATGCCAATACCTTACAAGCCAGACGTTGGGACACTGAGGGTGGGCGGTCAGTCAACGCGGTATTCACTGCTCGATCCCGCTGTTCAATCGGTCGAGCATCGCCAAGGCTTTTTTTTGGAGTTCCAGACAGTCATCCTTAAGGGCGATTTGTTTTTCCAGACGGTTTACTTGTTTTTCAAGCTGCGCTATCCGGCGCTGCTCAGACGTCATTTGCGGTGCAGGGCCGGGCGCGCTTTTTGATAGCCCTGACAAACCGCCTTCGGCCAGTTCTCTTCGCCACTGAGACAATTGATTGGAGTAAAGCTTCTCACGGCGTAGCAAAGCGCCAAGCTGTCCATGCTGGCAAGCATCAGCTTGATTGATCATCTTTAGCTTATAGGCTGCTGTAAAAGTGCGGCGAGTCTTTTTCTCAAGTGTCCGATCAGGCTTGATCTCACATGACTCAGGTTGTGGTTTATCTAACATTGGTTTTGGCATTGTTCTCACTCTCGATAGCTGCCCTGATTTAGATGTTAACTTAAATCATAGTGGCTTGAGGTGAGGTTGACACACAGGGGGGCAGATTGCCCAATACCCCCCTTGTGGAGCAGATTCGATAATAGCGGTAGATTCGGATTTCATTTTATTACTCTCTACCTGTATTTTAGTTAATTACCTGACGTTCGGCTAACGGGTACGGGGCACAATGTATCAGAAACAGAGCAGTGGCTACACTCGCCCCCCAGTTGAGCCGTTTGTTAGAGAAGTTGATGTCTTGGGTTGCTACAGTTATTTAACAATACACCATCTTTCAGACACTCCCTATTACCACATCGCATCGCGTCGTGTCCGTCGCACTTTATTTTTAAGGCAACGCCAAAAAAGTCCCCCGGTTTTGCCGGGTGACTTCACGCATCAAGGTTGAGTATTTAAGGGTCCGGGCGCCAGAGACAAAACCAATGGCGTGTACGCGGGCGAGGCGTTCTCCTGTTTTAGGGTGGGTGTTGAGTGTATTCAGGGTATTGATAACAGGGTCGTAAGAGCCACCGGAGTATTCATCACCCAGGATATAGATAGATAAACTGGTGGTCTTTTTTGCGTAGGTTTTTAATGCCACCTCGAGGCCTTCAACCGGGCTGCTATTGCTGTGGGTGTGCCATCGCTGCATGGCGGATAAGATGGCTTTTCGGCTTTTGCGGGTGTCTTTGCGCCATTTACCTGCCGAGGTGGATAATAGGTATTCCCCCATATCACTCATTACCTGAAAACCTTTGACCTTGGGGTGGTTATCGAGAATATCACTCATGGTGTCCAGTACCTCGCCCCAGATGCGCTTCATACTGCCCGATGTATCGATGATAAAAATCACGTATTCGCTGTCGACGGGAATACCACCGACCTCTTCGTCGCGCTCGGTTGCCGTGCCTTGTCGGGTGGCGGCGCGTTGCCGCGAGGTGACGATTCGGCTTAAACCGTCGGCAGTTGAGGTCAGTTGCTGCACACGGTTTTTGGCGGCGGCAATGTCACTCTCCAACGCGTCTTTTTGTGTTGCATTGCTGGCTGAGGCCCGGTGTATTTGCCGGAGCTGTTGTCGCTTGTTTGCCAGGGATGCGCGCTGTTGATCCAGCTCGCTTTCGGCGGCGGTGACGGCCTGAATCAGCTCGCTTATCTGCGCCACATCAAAAAATGTCCCCTCCGTGTCATTTTTTGCCAGTAGCACTAAGAGGACAATAGCCCCAAAGGCGCAGCTAATAATATCCAAAAAAGCGATATTAAAGACTTCCAGGGGAGCGCGCTGCCTTTTCATGGCCAGGAATCCGCCGGGCTGATCATCAACCCGCCTGTTGATGCCGTCCACTCCCAATAGGCCTGGGGTGCCTGCGGGTCACCTTCCAGAGGCAACAGGATAACATTTACCTGAACACCGCTCATGTTGGCCTGTTTTACGGTATACACAAACAGGCTCAGGCGGCACTCCCCGGTAATGGTTTTAGATTTGCTGAAAAACAATGCGCAGCGTGCCAGCGAACTGATGGTTTTTGCATTTTCGCCGAGTGTTGGCAGACCATCGGTGACGATGTAAAGGTGTGTCATATCCGGGCTGAGTTTTTTTATTTCTGTCAGTGCACCTTGCAGGTTGGTGCCATTGTGCGGTATCAGTTGGTCAATACTTGCGGCCAGTTGTTTCATACCCAGACGACTGGTTGCGGGGACAACGCGGCGAGGCCCGATCTGATTGGCGGTTTTGTTAAAACTAACCATAGTAACGTTTGACTGTTGTGGCACTCTGGCCAATAACCATTTAGCCACTCTTTTGGTGCGCTGCCATTTTGGTGATGATTTTTTTTTTGCGTCACTGGAAATTTTGCTTTTAATAATATCGATCAGTTTTTCATTGGTCATCGAGGCACTGGCATCGATAAGTATACCGATGTGCCGACCTTCCACCTTGAGGCCTAATAAGTAGTTTTCCTCCCCTGCGCCTTGTAGTTTGATCGGGTCTTCCGCCTGTCTGGGCGCGGCGGCCGCAACGGATTTTTCGACTTTTGCCAATATGGCTTTTTTATCGTTGACAGCGCGTTGAGTGGCGTCCTGTTGAATTTTTAATTGCTGGAGATTCTGTTGTATCTGTTTACTGGCAGTGGTTGCTGTGGCAATTTTTTTATTGACCGCATCGATATCTGCCTGCTGCGCTGTTTGTTGATCCTGCAAGGCGTTGAGTTCTTGTTGTAACGTTTCCAGTGCGTCGCTAGGGGTTGTTGTGGGCGCGTTGAATTTGACCAACATTAAAATGAGAATTATTGCCCCAAGACCACAGGCCATGACATCCAGAAACGCCAGATTAAAACCGTCGGGAGCGCGCCGTTTGAACATGCAAGTTACTGGTGTAAATGTGAAAGTAAGTTTTTTTCACAACTGCGCTGTGTGTTGATTACCATTTGATCCTGGCGGCTTTGCAGTATATGCAGTAAAAACATCAACAATAAGCTAATCAATAGCGCCACAAAAGTTGAATTAAAGGCGACCCCCAGGCTTGAGGTCATCCCGGCGATATTGCCAGCCAGTGCTTCGTCGGCCTTTGCCAGCGCCTGACCGATGCCTCTAACGGTGCCGACAAAACCAATAGAGGGAATTGCCCAGATAATGTAGCGAATCATATTGTTGCCCGACTCCAGTTGCATAGCCAGCGCCTCAACACTGGAGACGATGGCGTCTGAGGCGTGCTGAACGTTGTGGGTATTTTTATACCGCTGGAGGCAGTTGATCCAGGTGGCAATGGCCGAGTTGTCTTTATATTTGCTGTTTTGCAGGGTGTTTAGGGCAATATCGATATTAAATTTTTTATTGTTATTTTCGTCGGCTGCCTCGTCGGGTGCTCCGTCACTGGGGCTGTCATCGGTAAAAACACCGTGTAAAAAGTCACGCGTGTAAAAATCTTCTTCACCGACCAGGGCAAACAATTTATAGGCGATTAAAAACAGACAATACAACATGGCTGAGAGGCAAAGTTGCTGTTCGGTGTCTTTTAAAATGACAAACACATTCAGCATGGCGGTGGTGCCGCTACCGTTGAGCACGGTTTCTGCGCTTGGTCGTACAATGCCTTCAAAGAGCAGGTGCACAAGGGTGAAGCAAACGATCAGAACAATGCCGGAGACAATCCAGTGTGGGTTCATTCCGTCATGGCTATTGTTTTTCATATCAAATATCAATAGGGAGCCGGGCGGGGGTGTCCAGGCTGATTTTTACTGCGGCCAGTGCTGCCGAACCACCGGCAATCAGTAGCAGGGTAATTAAGATAATTTTCATCGTGTGCGGTTTTTTCATGGTTGTTCCTGTTGTGATTTGCCGTAAATAAATTTAGATACCCCCTAATCTTCTCTTTATGAAAGAGGGGCCAGGGGGTGTTCACTCTCAATGATACCGGGCAATTCTAAAACCAATGGTCGGGTCGCGGCTTTTGTTGGTCGCCCGATAGGCGCCACGCAGTTCGGCCGGCCTGCCACTGAGGTAGTTTCCCCCTTTCACTATATGGCCACTGCCTCTTACCGCCCCTGTGTAGTCGATAGCGACGCCCGGTATTTCGGGGGGTGTGTTGGTGTGTTTATCATGCACCCACTCACTCACATTCCCCGCCAAATCGTATAAGCCTACTCTATCGGCTTTAAAGCTGCCAACAGGTGCTTTGCCAGCAAAGCCGTCGGTGTATTTTTTAAAGTAAAAGGTTGTTTTTTTGCCCAGTGTCCTGTCGGCAAAATTGCCCGCATTTTTGGGAATACGCCCGCTATTGCCCCATACGTATGTGGTGGGTGTCGACCGTTTGGCTTTTTTGGCAAGCCATTCCCATTCCGCCTCAGTCAATAAGCGATAACCTTTGGCCTGTGGGTTAAAGCCCAGTATGCGCCTCGCATTGATTGTGTAAAACACGGGTAGGCCTTCCCGCTGGCTTAACCAATTGCAGTATTGAGCGGCCTCAGACCATGAAATATCGGTGACGGGTAGTGTGGAGGTGGCTTTGGATGCATCGAAGGCGGCGTATTGGGCCTCGGTGATTTCGTGTCGACTCACCCAGATTTTGCGGGAGAAATCGACATCAATTTGAAACTCATTACGGCTCCGGCCTTTTTCATTGGGCGGGGAACCCATCTGGAAGGCATGGGGCCTGAGTTGCAACAGGTCGATGCCAAGGGTCGATACATACAGGGGCTTGCCCGCTTTTTGTCGAGCGGCAAATTCGGTCAGCAGGGCCACGTCGATTTTTTCGACGGTATTATTGCGTGGCGTGATGTATTGGGTGTGGGTGCGATAGCCGGGTAAAACAAATTCCAGTTTGTGTTTCACTGTGGACAGTTTTGTTGTCAGGGGTGACTGGCCTGCCGGTTTGCCGTCAATTAAAACGGTGGCTGCCGGTGATGTGGTGATTTTGAGTGTCCCCCATTGCTTTTTAAGGGCAATTGAAACGGCTTTATTCTCACCCGGTGAAACGCTGACTGTGCTGGTGTGGTTTGAGTAGCCTGGTTTGCTGTAGCGAACGGTGTGTTTTTTGTTGGCGATAATAGGCGCCTGAACGGTTACTGGGGTCTGC
This sequence comes from Gammaproteobacteria bacterium, assembly GCA_965277715.1. GTDB lineage: Bacteria > Pseudomonadota > Gammaproteobacteria > JBCCGL01 > JBCCGL01 > JBCCGL01. The sequence continues at coordinate 1,582,645 of OZ255836.1, read as the reverse complement.
CCGCTGGTGTTGGTTGCGGAGGGTTTGATTGCCACGCCATCGACAATCAATACACCCCCCGCCGGGGAGAGCGTAAACGATACAGTGCCTTTGCGGGGTGCCAATTGGTATTGGCGCGTAATACGGGTATTTTCATTGTTTATTTCGATGTTTTCATCGATTGTCTCGTAACCTTTGGCGGCGACTTTGATGGCGTAGCGACCCGCTGGTCGTTCAAGGCTTAGCGGCGTGGCGCCAACGGGTGTTTCGTCAATATAAACCTCAGCAGTGACGGGGGATGCCTGTATGAGTAACTGGCCATCGATCGTCTGTAATGGCCATTCTTTTTGTATTTTTTCGCCGCGTTTTATGGAAACGGTATTGTTTAACGGTTGGTGGTATTTATGATTAATCGCAATCGTGTGTTCGCCGGGCTCCATGGGGTGTTCCAGGGTTTCACCTATATGCACTAAGGTGCCGTTTATCGTCCATTCGGTATCGGTGGCGCTGGGGATGGTGCGGCCAAATAAAACTCCGGGGCTTGGCTGTAAGGTGATAGCAAGGGTGCTATCGGTGCTTGCATTGATATCGACAGTTTCAGATTCAAAGCCCGCTGCGCCAACTTCAAAACGGGTTTGGCCTGAGAGGGTGTACAGTACACCGCCAAGGTAGAGCCCCTGGCCTTTCTGCAGGGTGACAAAATGGCTGGCTTTTGCCTCTTCAGGCATTATCGTCAGTACATAGCCCTTGGCTACAAACAACCAGAATGCATACCCCAGCAAACCAATAAGCAATAAGCCACCGATGATGAGGGTCTGTAAAAAGTGTTTTTTTCTGGCCTGTTGTATGGTTTTATCTAATTCGTTCATCACATACCAAGTGGATGCTGTGTTGCCCCGGCAGGGCAACGGTTAGCTGTTTATGTCGATAGCCGTCACAACGTCCTTCCAGGGTATAACGGCCCGGTGGTAGTACGATGTCTTTTTGCGTGGTTTCCCCCACGTGCCCAACACCCAGTACCCATATGTCGGTCTCCCCGTTTGAGGTAATGCGTAGGGGTTGTTCAATTTCGGCATTTCTGATGGTTTCACTCAGTGCGTTTATTTGTTTGGCAAACTGTGGGCTTTTTAGTGTCGAGCGAAAGTGTTCTTTTATGAATTTTTTGGCCTGTGTACGGATGTTTTTATCCAGTAGCCTCTCTGGTCTATCGAGGTAGTGGTTTGCCTGTTTCTGCAAACGGAGTATATGGGCGGCATCGTTTAAATACGCCTGTACCTGTGGGTCAGTCTGGTAAGGTGATTGTGCAATACCGGCAACCGATGCCCAGTTATCCGATTGGGCTGCCTCGGCCAGTTGTCGAATAAGGTGGTTGAATTCGTTTGCTGTTTTTTTGTCTGTGATTTTCTGTTGCAAGGTATTTAATTCGGGGCGCTTGGCGTAGATATTTTTGGCGTGTCGATACGCGGTACGGGCATCGTTTATCTGGCCGCTGTCAATGGCTGATAACCCCTGGGCAAGGTAGCGGCTAAATGCGGCGTCGTTTATTTTTTTTCTTACGCCTTGCAGGGTTTTTTTCATCTCAGTTCGGGTGGGGTCAACGGTGACTATTTCGCCGAGTATACCGGCCTGTTTATGCAGGTTGTTTTCAACGTTGGCCACGTTTAATTGTTGCAATAGTTTTGCAACACGCGGGTGGCTGGTCAGTTTTTTTTGTAGTGCCAGGCCACGTTCTTCTGAAGATTTTATTTTGAACGCCTGGTTCAGGTGCAATTGCGCGGGTTTGATTTCGCCGTTGTCGTAGGCGTGTTGCGCCCTGTTGAGTTTATCCTCATAGGCTGCCTGCCATTCGTTGTGCAGGCGTATCGCCGTATCGTCGGCCTGTTCGAGTGTTGTGATGGCGTGGGTGTAACTGCCCGCTGCAAATAAAGCCAGTGCCTGTGTTTTTATGTCGAGCGGATCAGCGGCGGTATGTGGCTGCCAGTTTAAGAAATCCTGGTCAGACAAGTGCGACGCGTGCGCCTCTTCAAACTGACTTAGCATCTGCTGAAATTGCTTTCTATCTGCCTCACTATTGAGCGGTTCATTATCGATTGTTGCGGTATCATTTTCTACTGCGGGAGGTGCCGGGGTAACCCCTACGTCGGTGACAGGGTCGGCGGCAGGGTCAGCGGCAGGCCTTGTGTCGATAAAATGGACAAGGCTATACGCGAGGAGAATTGCGCCCAGCAGCCCAAGGCAGGCGATCAATCCTTTGCGTAAACTGGCCGCACGCCTGGCGCGTGACTGCTCTATTTGTTGGTCCAGCAACCCGGTGTCCTAGAGTTGTGTGTCGGGTGTTTTTTCAAGCGCGTATATCGCTTGTAAGTGGCTTCTCCATTGCTGGTATTGTTCGTTGGCGGTGCCGGTCAGCTCGATGGTCTGTTCGTTGTGCGCGATGACCTGAGGGCTTAATTCAATATCCAGTGACTCACCCATTTCATCCAGAGAAACTTTGTGTACTTTGAGCTCTTCATTTTTACCCAGCGCATCACTGATTAGCACAGCACTGGCCAATGCCCCAATTGTTGTGCCGATATTACCCACCGTTGAATTTGAGTTGTTGCTCAGAACAGCGGCAGCCACTGCCGAGAGTATGCCAAGGGTTATTTTTTTACTTTTCTCAGCTTGCACTTCTTTAAACGCGACGACTTTAGGTAGGGTTTCTTTTTGCCAGGCGCGATAGCTCTCATCGGAGCGGGCGTTAAAGCCTTCGTAATGAATTTGCAGGCGGTCAATAAAGCGTTGGTCTTGCAGGCGAAGCGGTGCTATTCGCCGGGTCATGGTATCGTTTTCACTCGGCAGGCTGAGCAGCGTGTAGTAGTAATTGCCATCCCAGGTTTTATCGAGCCTGAGGTGCTGGCCGAATAATTCGGGTGCGTAGAGCTGGGCGTAGCGTAGCTCGGTAACGGCTTTAATGGTGTCTTTTTCCTGTTCAGATTTGGTTTTTAACAGTTGGTAAAGGTAGTCGGCTATGTGGTTGAAAACAGGCTCGTACGGGTCTTTTTCAGCGTTGTTTTTGTCCCGGAAAAATCCGGGGCTGACGTGGTGTTCAAATTGTTTTTTACCCCAGGATTTGCTTTGGCTATCCAGGACATTAACGGTGAGTTTGATCGTTTCGCTGTCAGAATGATCAATATGGCCCAGTACATAAACATCGCCGCTGGCAGATGCGTCAGGCACCACGCTAACGGCACCAAAAGCACCGATATTGCCAATGGCCCGCTTGGTTTCGACTGCGAAACGGTTGGCTTCCGCACGCCTTAGTTGGGGCCAGATGCCTTGCTCACCGACCTGCTGATAGTCCACATCGCCGTGTTCATTCAAGGGGAGTCCGGGGTCAAATACGGGGATCACTACGTCCAGGTATATATCTGAGTTGTAGGTGTATGGTTTTTTGCCTGTCTCTGGGTTGGTTGTGGTCGAGCCTGGGCCGACAATGGGGCCAACTGCCGGTTCGGCAGAGGGGGAGGAGTCGATGATGTTGAGAGCTTTACAGCCTGAGAGGCTCAGCAGGCAGATGAAGAGGAGCACAATATCCCATGCGCTTTTGGTCTTTAAACAGCCGTTTGTTTTTGTGCTGTACTGCGTATGCATAGGGTCGTTCCTGTGCTGACGATAAGTGTTGTTTTTGATAAAAACAGGTATTTTTCTGTGAAACCAAGAATGGGTACAGTATCAGTGTTTGTTATGTGGTATTTGGGTTCAGTTACGACAATTATAGTCGGTATAAATTTCTTTTAATTCGCGTTTTTTTTCTGGGTCTGTTTCTATTTTCAACTCGTCTTTTAGCATGATGCACACGGCGGCATCGTTGTCCTTTGGGTCGATTTCTTCATTTTTAGCGCCGCTTGTACCCGATTCGGTGTGGTTGTTTTCTGCGCTCTGGTTGTCTTCATTACCTTCATCGCCGGTTTCTTGATTATTCTCGCCTTCACTTTTACCTTCGCTTTCATTCTCACCTTTGCCTTCACCACTTTCACCTCCGTCTTCACCTCTGCCACCGCCACCTGTGGCGGCGTTTTTGCTGATAGCCGTGTCGATGCAACTGTCGTATTGATCGATTGAGTCGAGTAATGCCTGTTCCATTAGTGCAATGCGCTCGGTTTTGGTGAGTGTCGATTCATCGATGTTGTCAATCTGTACTACTGTGCAGTCATAGGCACTGTCTGGGGCAGGTGTTTCTTCAGCGATGGCCGGTGGGCTGAGTAGCAGAATGCAGTAAAGTAGGTAGGGGGGGCTTTGTAGCGCTTTGAGGTGGTTTGTGAGGTTTTTCATGGTTGTTGTAGGTTAGTTAAAATTGGGGGATTAGCAAGTGACAGTTGGTAGTTGTTAGGGGGTGTTCGTTTTAATGAGGTGGTTTCTATCACCCTGGGTTGCTCTATCTCCTGTATCCATACAGTCGCACGCCAACTGTTTCTGTGGAAGGTTGGTTATTGCTTGTGTACAAGGGGTACGTTAGTGAGTGACCAGTTGGCGATGGCCCAGGGCCAAAAATCTTTAACTGAATCGGGTGTTTGCCGATGGCTGTTCGAGGTGTCGCTGGTTTGGCCGAGAAAGTGCCAGGCGGATAGCAGGGCGTCTAGGGGGGGCAGGGTGTCTATCGGTTCTGCGTGTGTGTGTTTGCAGAGTTTTTTGCCGTTTTTGTCGAGGGCTATGGGGAGGTGGCAGTAGTCTGGGGTAGGGGCGTTAAGTGCGCGTTGCAGAAATATTTGCCGCGCTGTGTTGTCCAGTAGGTCTGCCCCGCGCACGACTTCGGTGATGCCCTGGTCGGCGTCGTCGATGACGACAGCGAGCTGGTAGGCGAATAAGCCATCGCGCCGTTTGACGATGAAATCACCTATCTGCTCGGCCAGTGATTCGCTTACATGGCCTTGAATTGCATCGTGGAAGTGGATGTCGCCCTGTACGCGAATGCGGATGCTGCGCTCAGTAAAGCTCAGTGATCGCGCCCGACAGGTGCCAGGGTATGGGCCAGGAGGGTATGGGCGAGGGTATGGGCGGAGGTGTGAGTCGGAAGCGGCAGTATTGGCCAGTTGTTTGCGGCTACAGGCGCAGGCGAATAATAAGCCTTGTGTCTGTAGTTGTTGCAGCGCCTCTTCGTAGCGTTTGAGGTTGTTGTGTTGCCAGGTGATCGATTGATCCCACTCAAACCCCAAATTTTCCAGGCTGCGAATGATGGCGTCGCCTGCACCACTGACTTCACGTGGTGGGTCGATGTCCTCGATACGCAGCAGCCATTGACCATTTTGACTGCGCGCCTGCAGGTAGCTGCCCATTGCCGTCGCCAGTGAACCAAAGTGCAACGGGCCGCTGGGTGAGGGGGCGAAGCGGCCAATGTAGGGGCTATTCATCCGTCGGTATCAAGGCTGGGCGTAACTGCCTCCAGGTAGTGCTCTAACGTTGGCCGTCAGGCATTTTGCTTTTCGCGGATTTCCTCAAGGGTTTTGCACTCGATACACAGTGTTGCGGTGGGTCTTGCTTCCAGGCGCCGAATGCCAATTTCAACACCGCAGGTTTGGCAGTAGCCATATTCTTCATTGTCTATATCGAGCAATGATTGATTAATCTTTTTGATTAATTTGCGCTCGCGGTCACGGGTGCGTAGTTCCAGGCTGAATTCCTCTTCCTGGGTTGCGCGGTCATTGGGGTCTGGAAAGTTTGAGGCGTCGTCTTTCATATGATCGACGGTGCGGTCAACTTCCTGCATAAGCTGCTTTTTCCACTCATTGAGGATAGCGCTAAAGTGTTTTTGTTGCGCCGGGCACATGTACTCTTCACCCTTCTTTTCCTGGTAGGGGGTGAAGTTGCCAACATCGCCTCTTTTAGGGGCTTTTTTCTTTGCTGCCATTGCCATATTCCACTGCAAATTTGAAAGCAGGGTCTTTTATCAGATAACCCGGCTTTTGTAAAATAAATTGTGATGATTTCGCCGGTTTCAGTGTCGCGCTGTTGGCACTGAACAAGGCGTACTGGCGCGCCATAGTGGTTCTATTGTGACAAATTGCAACACAGTCAGCGCGGAAAACGACCACAAGCGGTCTGTCCACGGTGATTGAGAACTCCCTTACCTCGCGGGTTGGCGCATAAACAGGCTGTAGAGTAGCGGGATAAGAAAGAGGGTTAGCAGGGTGGAAAACCCCAACCCCCAGACGATGGAGGTCGCCACCGGCCCCCACAGTAGTGAGTGCCCCCCCAGTCCGGTCGCCAGCGAGAACAGCCCGGCTATTGTGCTTAAGGAGGTAATCAAAATAGGGATAACGCGGCGGCGTGCGGCGAATAAGGTGGCGTGTTTTACCCCCATGCCATTGTTGAGATGGGTGTTCGCCGTCGAAATCAATACAATCGCCGAGTTGACGGCAATGCCCGCCAGTGCCACAACGCCGTAAAGGGTGTACAGGCTTAACGGGTTGCCGTTGAGCAGTAGGCCGGTGACTACGCCAATAAATGCCATGGGTATAGTCAACAGGATCATCAGCGGCTGGAAGTAGCTTTTGAACTGGGTGCCGAGGATGATGTAGATCAGCCCAATCCCAAAACCGAACAGGGTGATCATTGCGTTGATGCTCTCCTGGATGTCGTCGAGCAAGCCTGAAAAATCCAGGTTTACCTCGGGAAACTGGCGTTGCAGGGTGTCCCGCCAGCGTTGCTTGAGTTGTTTGTTGACGTCGACGGTATTGATGATTTGCGGGTCAATATCCGCCTCGACGGTGACCGTGCGCTGGAAGTTGTAATGGCGGATGCTGTTTTGCCCCACTTGGTAGGCTGTGTTGACCAGGGTGGATAATGCCACCGGGTCGCCGTTTGCCGAGGGCAGGTTGACGTTCAGCAGTTCGTCGATGCTGTTGAGTTTGGGTTGGTTGGCGACAACGCGCACATCGATTTCCTCGCCGTTGTGGCGCAGGCTGGTGACCACTTCACCGTCGACCAGTAAACGCAGGGTGCGCGACAGCAGCGCCGGGTTGACCCCGGCGCGCTGTACTGCGTCTGAGTCGATGTGCAGGGTCAGCGTGCGCTGGCCACTGGCGTCATCGTCACTGATATCGCTTACCCCTTCGATTGTCGAGAGGGTGTGTTTGATGGCGTTAACGGCGGGCCGGATTGTATCAAAGCTATCTCCGCGCACCTTGACGCTGACCGGTTTTGTGGTGGGCGGGCCGCCCGCCAAGGTCAGAAAATACACACTTTCCGGGCCAGGTGTATTCACCACGGCATCGCGCATTGAATCGACCATTGCATCGACTGTGCGCAGGGCGTTTGTTTTTGGGTTCAGGGCGACGACCACCTGGCCAAAGTGGTCACCAAAAAACGGGGCGGTTTCGGTAAACAACAGGCCGCTGTAACTGATGAGTTGGCGCACTTCGCCGGGTTGAATGTATTGGCGTACTTTCTGTTCAATTGCGGTAACGGTCTTCAGTGTGTCAGCCAGTGGTGTACCCACAGGCATCTGCACATTGACGTAATACAGACGGATTGGATCACTGGCGAAAAAATCCACCTTGATTTCCAATGCGGCAACTTTCTCGCTCAGTGGTTCTGGTAGAAACCCAGCGATGGTTTTTGCCTTGATGGCAAGCCCCATAAGGCAGACGGCGATGAGTAGAATGCTGAGCAGGGTCAAACAGGGGTGGCGGAGTATTTTGATCAGTTGCCGCGTGTAGCGGCGGCGCAGCCAGCGCAATACACGCTGCCTGAATGGGTTGCACAGGGCATCGATATAATCCCCTGTTCTAATCGGTAGCTTGAGCAGCCAGATAGCGATGCGGGGCGGTAGCTTGAGCACATCGGCGATGCTGTTGATACGCCAGCGTGTCGCGGTTTTCGGGCGGCCCCAGTCCATGGTGTGCGAGGGCAGCATCCAGTAGGCCTCAACCAGGCTGAGTGCCAGCGCGGTGGTGACTACTAACGGGATGACGAACATGAATTTACCGAGGATACCAGGTAATAACATCAGCGGCAGGAAGGCCGCTATCGTCGTCAGTACCGCCGCCGTTACCGGTTGAAATAGCTCCTTGATTGCGCCGACGGATGCCGCAACCGCATCGGTGCCGCGCTGCATACGAAACGCAATACTCTCGGCGACGACCACGGTATCATCGACCAACATGCCCAGGCTAATAACGACACCCAGTAACACCGATACGTTCAGGGTTTGCCCCACTGCCTGTAAAAACCAGAAAGTCCCGGCGAGAATAAAGGGGATGCCGATACTGGTGAGCAGCGCCATGCGCGTGCCGAGAAACAGCCAGGTGACCATCAGCACCAGTAACAGGCCCAGCACCATATTGGTTTCCATGACATTGAGGGCGCTGCGGGTGACTTCGGTTTGGTCGTCTATCAGCACGATGTTGACGCCGCTGATATCGGTGTTGGCATTGTGTTCGTCGATAAAGGCGTTGATGCGCGCCACCAGCGCCAGTGTATTGGTGCGCGCCTTTTTAGTGATCGACAGCATCACCGCCGGTCGACCCTGGTAGCTAACCAGTTCGCCAGTGTCTTCGCGGGTGCGGGTAACTTCGGCAATATCACCGAGCAATACTTCACCGCGTGCACCAAAGACTGGCAGTGAGGCCAAGTAGTCAGGGTTGGCGGAGGTACCGCTGACACGCACCAGCCAGCGTTGCCCACCAACCTGGGCTGAACCAACCGAAACATCGCGATAATAGGCGGCCACGGTATCGGCAATATCGGCTGGCGTGATACCCAGCGAACGCAATTGGTCGACTTCAAAGGCGACCTGTAATTCCGGTTCGCGCAGGGCGGTGGCCAGCACATTGTCGACATCCTTAATGTTTTCCAGGCCCGTTTTGATACGCTCGGCCTGGCGGCGCAAATTCTCATCGTCGGCGGGGCCAACCACGGCGACAATAGCGGTGGGAAATGCGTTGGCGGTGGTTATTTCGGTGATAATCGGCGAGAGGGTTTCCCTGGGGAGTTCTTCTTCGACTGCCTGTACTTCACGGCGCAAATCGGCCAGCCGCTTGTCGAACGTGCGTTGGTCAATCTCCTCGAAACGCACCAGGATGCGCGAGATCGATTCGCGGCTGGTACTGCTGACAAATTTGGTATCAGAGACCTTTTCGATGGCGTCTTCGAGCGGGTCGGTCACGCGTTTTTCAATGTCTTGTGCTGAGGCGCTGGGTAAAACAGTGGTGATTTCTATCCAGTTAAAATTAATTGTCGGGTCTTGTTCGCGGGGCAGTGATAAGTACGCGGTGATGCCGACTGCCAGTACCAGCAAAAAAGTCAGGTTGGCGAGCACACCGTTTTCAATAAAGCGCTGGTACATGGCTGAGTGCCGTTATTGTTAATTTGTATTGGTGACAATATTGATTTCGTCGCCCGCTGCCAGTTTGTGGCGGCCTTCGACGATAATGTGTGTGTCAGCCGATAAATTGCCCGATAGGTCAATGTTGGCAGGGCGGCCTTCAAGTGCGCCATCGAGGGGGATGAATTGTGTGGTGTGTTTGTCGCCACTGCTAATCGCCACCAGCACACCGAGTGTTTCCTCTCGCTGCGAGAGCAAATTGGCGGGCAGTAGAGGGGGGGAAACCCACTCCAGTCGGCCACTGGTGCCGGGTGGCAGTGTTTGTTCGGTCAGCAGGCGTACCTCCCGGTTTCCCGAGGCGGCGTTAATGACGGGCGATAGGGTGCGGATTGTCACCGGCAGGTCGGCGTTGCGGGTGACGAAGACCAGTGATTTCGAGGTGCTCAATGAATCGACCAGATCCACCGGTACCTGTGCGGAGAGCTCCACTGCGTCCAGGCCGACGATTTCCAGCAATGGTAAGCCTGGTGTGGCCATCGTGCCCTCGCCAACCAGTCGCGAGACAACAGCCGCACGATAGGGCGCGGTAATTGAACAGCGTTCCAGTGAGAGCTTTGCATCATCGATTGAGGCTTTTTGCCCTTTCAGGTTGGCTTTGGCGATACTCAGGTCTGCGCTGCGCTGATCGAGATTTTCAGCCGACAGGTTATTTTCTTTACGCAGTGATTTGGCTCGCTTGAGCTGTTGTTCGCTGAGTTGCACCTGTGCTTTAAGCGAGTCGTACCGCGCTCTCGCATTGGCCAATACGTGCTGATAACTACGGCAGTCGAGCGTGGCCAGTGTTTCACCTGCATTAATAATATCGCCTGTTTGCACATTGATACGGCTGATACGGGCGGCAATTTCCGCGCTAATCTGGCTATTGTTGATGGCCACTGCCGTGGCTGGGGCCGTGTATTTTTTTTCGATGAGTACACTGGACAGCGGTTGGGTTCTTACATTGACCGGCGCGGCATTAACCAGCGTGGTTGCGCCAAGCAGTAGTGCAATAATGAATGCGCGTGCACGCCGAGAGGGGGAGCTGATGGTCGTGCACGGTGTTTCTGCTGGGGCTATGGGGTGAGTACCGTGCATGTTTGTTTATCCGGCTTGCGGCGATAGGGGAAGCATCGCGATAATGGTGCTTGTGTCGATGCTGTCAATCAGCGCCTGGGGCTGCTTTGGAGGGGGTAAAACACCCCGGAAAAATCGCTTAGGCCGCCTTGTCAACTTTCTCAACGCTTTCCAGTAAGTGCTCGTCCATAGTCGGTAGCTCGGCCAGGCTGTCTTTATCTTCTACCAGGGGTTCGAGTTGTTCGCGCTGACGTGTACACAACGCGTATAGCTCCCGGTATTTTTCGGCCAGTTTTTCGCTGTTTTCGATACTTGTCTTGTTCTCTTCCAGCGTTTCTTCCAACTTTTTCTTCTGCTTTTTGAGGTTGCGCACCTCATCTTCGGCCCGCTTGCGTGCCGCCGCTTCGTCAAATTTTTCCTTCTTCAGTTTTTTTAGTTTCTTGACTACATTCTCAGGTGTGTCGGCCAATGCTGTATTAATCGACTTTATCACCTTTTGTTTTTCGGCGAGTTGATCTGTGGCCTTTTTTAATTCTTTGAGGTTGGCCTCGCGTGCGGTTAAGGTGCGGTGTTCAGCTTCCTGTCTGCCGGCTTCGGCAGCGTCGACTTTGCTCTCGACTTCAGCCAGGGCTTTTTGCGTGGATTTCAGCTTTTTCTCTATTGCGGCAACCTGGTCAGAGGCTTCTGCTTGCGCTTTGCTTATCGCTGTATCGGCATTTTTACCGCGTTTAATGGCAATATCGAGTGCGGCTTTTAATTCATCGGCGTTGCAGTCGGCGGGAAGGTCGAGTGCATCAGACGCCGTTCTCATTAATATTTGTTTGCTGATAGCGAGGTCTTTCCAGACTTTCAGCTCTAAATTCGCTTGATCCAACAGGGGGCCCTCACAGGTACTTGAATTTACGGGGGGCGCATTATCGCAAAAAAACCGGTGGATTGGGCGATATTCATGGATTTTTTATTAAATAGACAGGATTAATGTGAAATGGGTGTTTATTATTGAGCATTTACGCGTTCAGGCAGGGTGAATTGGGGTGGATGACTATTTCGATCTGGGGGATTACAGCCGCAAAATATCAACGACATCTGTTCAGGCACAACGTTGGTTTGATCGTGGGCTCATGTGGTGCTATTCATTCAACTACGAGGCAGCCGCCAGTTGTTTCAGGCAAATGCTTACGTTCGATGCGCACTGCGCAATGGCCCACTGGGGCATCGCCTACGCAGTCGGCCCGTACTACAACAAGCAGTGGCACCAGTTTGACCCGGTTGATCTGGCGAGCACACTGCTTGAATGCCATACGCAAACGCACCATGCACTGGAAAAAATAACCAACGCCAGCCCGGTTGAACAGGCATTAATCAGGGCGCTGGCACACCGTTATCAAGCGGCTGAGGTTGGGAGTGACCTGGCCCTCTGGAATGACCATTACGCGGATGCGATGCGCTATGTTTACAGCGACTTTGCCGATGACCCTGATGTCAGTACCTTGTTTGTCGATGCGATGATGAATCGCACCCCCTGGGCGTTATGGGATATTCACAGCGGGAAACCTGAGCAGGGAGCTGATACGCTGGAATGTATGCGGGTATTGGAATCCTCCATACAGAAATACCAATCCAGTACAGGGGCAGAACACGCAGGTCTGCTGCACCTGTATATTCATGTGTTGGAAATGTCGCCGTACCCTGAGAAAGCTTTGCCGGCAGCGGATGGCCTGCGCCACCTGGTGCCGGATGCCGCTCACCTGCTGCATATGTCAACCCATATCGATGTGCAGTGCGGTGACTATTACAATACGGTGGCATCCAATTCAGCGGCAATTCGCGCCGATGACAAATACCTGAAACACGCAGGCAAGCTTAACTTTAATGCACTGTCGCGGGCGCATAATTGCCACTTTAAGCTTTACGGTGCCATGCTGCTGGGGCAGTACCAGTCGGCAATGGCGGCGGCGAACGACCTGGTCGAGACGATTCCAGAGGCGCTGTTACGGGTTGATAGCCCACCGATGGCCGATTGGTTGGAGGGTTATGTGGCGATGAAGGTGCACGCACCGATTCGCTTTGGCCAATGGCAGGTGATTATCGATACGCCCTTTCCGCAAGACAGGGATCTGTACTGCACCACCACGGCGATGTTGCACTACGCCCAAACCCTGGCCCACGCGGTGTTGGCGAATATTGATGAGGCGCAGGCCGCGTTGCAACAGTTTACCCAGGCAGTGGAGAAAGTGCCCTATTCGCGCAAAATATTTAATAATCACTGCCGGGATACTCTCGCGGTGGCGGCTGAAATGGCACATGGGGAAGTGGAGTATCGTAAGGCTAATTTTGAGCAGGCATTCGAGCACCTGCGCGCCGCAGTGTCACTGGCCGATTCACTGCCTTACGATGAACCCTGGGGGTGGATGCAGCCTGCGCGCCACGCGCTGGGCGCTCTGTTGTTGGAACAGGGGCGGCTGGATGAGGCAGAGCATGTTTATCGCACTGACCTGGGGTTAAACGATGAGTTGGTGCGCGCCTGTCAGCACCGCGATAATGTATGGAGCCTGCACGGGCTACACGAATGTTTGCGTCGGCAGGCCAAACAGACCGAGGCCAGCATGATTGCCCCCCGGCTGGCAGTTGCTGTTGCGCGTGCCGATGTGCCGATTAAAGCGTCCTGCTTATGCCGGTTGCAGCATGCTGAGAGTGACGATGAAAGAGGGGAAGTTGGTGCCAGCACGTAACGCTATCGAAGCCATTCCCCCTCTTTGGAAAAGAGGGGGACAGAGATTGTTTACTTCAATAATCAATCAGCATCAAGCTCCGCCAGTACCTTATTAGCGATACGAAAACACTCAACGCCAGTAGGGATGCCTGCATAAACCGCAATCTGCATCATAATGGCTTTGAGTTCATCGCGGCTGACACCATTTTTAATCGCGCCGCGAAAGTGTAACTCCCATTCATGCATACGGTTGAGTGCGGCGATCATACCGAGGTTTAACATGCTGCGCTGTTTGTGCGTGAGGATGTCGTCGCCCCAGCAGGTGCCCCAGCAGTATTCAGTGACGAGGTGTTGGAATTCTTTGTTGAAATCGTTGGCTTCATTGAGCACTTTATCGACATATTCACTGCCGAGTACGGCACTGCGCGCTACGCGGCCTTTTTCAAATGTTTCGCTGGTCATTGTTTTTTCCTGAGTGGGGAGGAGGGGGTATTATCCTGAAAAAATGGTTTGAATCTACTGTGAGTAAGCGCGGCTGTGGTTACTGGGGGTGTCAAGTCGATGACCCCGAAAGAATTGAGTGGTATCTGATTCGGTTAAAAGGCAATAATGCGGCGGTCGCCGATTCACGAGCAGCTTAAACAGGCAGGTGCGTTTTTTGGTGAGTCAGCCGGATGGGAGCGACCGATGTGGTTTGCCCCCGATGACGTTAAAGCGGAGTACGATTATGGCTACAATAAAACCGCATGGTTTACGCACTGGAAAAATGAGCACAATGCTATCCGTGAGGATGTAGGGCTGGTCGATCTTAGTTCGTTTTGTAAGATCCTCGTCGAAGGCCGCGATACTGAAAAAATATTGCAAAGAATCTGTACGAATGACGTCGCGGTTGAACCGGGCCGGGTGGTCTACACACAATGGCTCATTTATCTGAATAACGAATTGGTTGGTATAATCACAACGGGTACTTATGGGCATACTTTAGGCGCGCCAATCGGGTTGGGGTGGGTGACTTTACCCATGGGCGTTAACCATCAACAACCGGAAAGCCAACATTACACAGTGTTGGTTGCCGGTAAGAAAATTCGTACCCGTGCCAGCCTTAAACCACTTTACGATCCACACAATAAAAAACGCCACTGATAAAATCGGCAGGAAGGTATAAAAATGAAAACGCTCTCAAGCACACAAGTCAACCAATTTAACCGGGATGGATTCCTGTTTCTGGAAAATGCTATTCCTGAAGGTGCACTGGAAAAACTACAAAATGAATTCGAGCAATGGAAAGAAGAGAGTAGAAAGTATAACGCGCCTTATGGTATGACGTTCGATAATCGCCCCCGGTTTGACATCGAGCCAGGGCACTCGGCTGATAAGCCGGCACTGCGTCGCATTGCATCACCGGTTGAAATCTCTGCGACCTATCTTGATGTGATGCGAAACAACCGGGGGCTCGATGCGGTTGTTGATATTCTGGGGCCAAATATTAAATTTGAGAATGCCAAAATAAATTCAAAACAACCCGGTGCCGCTACCCAGGTTAAATATCATCAGGATTTTTTGTTTGAACCCCATACCAATGATGACATGATAACTGTGCTATTTTTTATCGATGATGTCACTGAAGAAAACGGCCCCCTGGAAGTCGTACCTGGCACACATAAATGTAGCGCGACGTTTAAAATGCGACAAATTAACGTTTAAAATAAGACGATAATTTATAGGAACTTTCAGTTCTTCAGATTTTCGAGCGCTGACTCAGCTTTGTTTCGTAGCGCCGACAGTGATTTGATGACGTCACCAGGTGTCGTTGCCGCATCGATGACGCTCAGCGCCGACGACTCCAAGCCGTCGATTATCGCAGCTGCGTTTGCTAATGCTGCCGCCTTGGCCGCTTGTTTCGCCGCGAGATCTTGTGGCGTCTCGCCCTTCTGTCGCGCCTCAGCTTCTTCGGTTAAAATGGCGATGTCAGCATCGGTGTTTGTCCCCGATATTACCCTGTACGCACGCTGTGATTTGTCTGCCCATCCAGCGAGTGTGTACGCGTCGACATTCGATGCTAATTTCGCCCTAATTTCACTTGCGTACCCACTGATTGCGTTACGACCCCAGGCAATGACGCCGCTCAAAGAGAGTTCAATGTTTCCAGGGGGTACGCCATCATTAATTAGTCGTTCGCGTGCTGCTTCGTACTCCGAGGGTGAAGCGATAAAAACTAAAGGAACGCCCACGACGAGGATTGGTATATTCATAGTTCTGCCTCCGTTGAAGCTATGGCGTGAAGACTGCCCGACGGGAACGAGATCCCCGCTGACCCGACTTTTTGTGTATCGATACATAGCGTCACTTGGTAAGTTGTTGGGAAAAACACTCTCAAATAGATCGAGTCATCAGAACCGCGATACGCGTGGGGGTTCATGTTGCCACTGAAGTTCGTTTGAATGAGACCTGCTGGGTAACAGAATCCGACGAAGTGCTCATCCAATATAGTCACAGCGCCGTAGGCGTAGCCTCTGATGTGAAAGTGAAACATTCCCCCGGTTGCCGCTACGTTCATAGGCGTGCGGAAGTGTAGATAAATGTCATTTGATCGACCAGCCTCGATGTCACCACTAGCAAAATCCTGATAGCCAATCGCGCCCAAACCTTCAACCCCACCGGTGCTGTAAAGTAGCCCCTGGAAAATCGAATACCGCCATGTGCCATGCGCGTCATGTGTGCCGATCACGTCGCGGTCTTGACGCCAGGCGTCGAACTTTGCCTCAGCTGCCAACACTCTCGTGTCGAGGCTGTTGGAAAAATCGAGCAACGTCTGGTGCCCGGCGCTGTATGTGCTTATAAGCTGCGCTATTTGTGCAGTGTCACTCATAATATGCCTCTTTTTTGAATTTCGTTAAGTTCAAAGCGCTGTGTCAGCTGTTCATTGTGGACAGCTTGAATAGCGATAGCCAAGTCGATGAACTGACAAAGCAAGTCCGCGTCGCTTAGAAATAATGCGCGTAGGGCGTTTAGGAAGACGCTGTAGCTACCCGGATCATCCGCGTTGAATTGCCCCCCCTGCATACCTGCCGCCTTCACCACCTCTGAAAGCGACCACATCACGCTGTTGGCGTCGGCGGCGCTCCATACCGTCGGTATCGCGGCGGTATCTGTGTGCATCCGCTGCCCTGTGCCTGCATGTGTGACATAGTCGATGCTGTAAGTGTAATTCATGTGTTAGGCATCCACTACGTCATAGGTGGCTGCAAAAATATCTGGCTTGCATGGGTAGTGCTCGCCCTTCACGCCCTTGATAATTATGTCACCAATATCTGCGCTCATTTTCCCTTCGAGCGTGAATATTTTTAATCCGTCACGCTTAACAAGGTTGCAATAATCATCCATTGCGCTCGCGTGCTGTCCGGTAAACCTAATAACATCAAGCAAGTTGTCGCCAGTCCACTCTATAAAATCAATTGTTACGGGTTTTTTGGTTGCTTTCGGCATAGCCGTTTCTCCTAAAAATGCCTAACAACAAAAGTCAGGCGGATTGTCGTTCCGCTGGCGCTACACGCCAACGCGCTGGTTTAGGGGTTATTGCTCGACGATAGATAGTGCAAATCGCGCCGGGACGATCCGATTAAGTAAGCAGCGTAGCGGCCGCCCTCCTTGTGATTTATCCAACACTGTTATCCGCCCGTTCCTCCCCAATCTACCGCCGCAACGGTGCCCAGCGCGGAATGGGTTGTACGGCTCTATTGCGACGTTGAAACCCGCGTTGTTGCAAATAACCGCGAGCGTAGCCGGTGCGCCTGAGCTGCTGTTGTCATAAGTCAACCCCGCGTGAGGCGCCTGTAGCCTGGCAGTGATTGCTTGGCGTCGGCTGACCAAACTCGGCGCAAAGCCCAGGCAACTATCAGGTAGCCCGGTTGCTTGCTCCCAAACATCAATCCTCGTGGTGGTCTTGTGCGGCAAGCCTTCGTTGAATTCGTCATTCACTGCGCGGTGTTGGTCTGCGAACAGCCCGGCGATGCCGCGAATCGTTCGTTGTACGTTTGAGAGTGGATCTGTCGGCCAGGCCCAGCCCGTCGGCAGTAGCTGTTTGAGCGCACGATAGAACTGCTGCTGTAAACTATCCATTGGCGAAACTCACATTGCGCAGTATTGCGATACCGCGATCCGGGACGCTAAAGGCGCCACCGCTGGTAATCTGCGGCGTGATGAATTCGTGGTCATACTCCGTACCAGAGACAGCCACCGCCTCGGCCAAATGGCTATGCGGTATGTCGGCACCTAGGTCGCCTTCTCTAAAGAATAGATCACGTAATTCGAGGTCAACTGCCTGGCGATTAGCGGGCGTGTCAGGCGTTAAGCGCAGGGTTATATCGATGTAAATAGGTTCAGGCGCGAGGACGAACAACTCATCAGCTGGGCCGCGCGCCGGGTTTAAAATATAATCCCGGACTGCCTGCAAATGAGTCGCGTCAGGTAAGCCGTGATTGGCGACTCCGTCCGTCATCACAATGACGCCGACGGTGCATGACCCAGCTATATTACGAATACACCAGGCCCGTGTTATACCTTCGATACTGAGCGCCCACTGCACATAGTCGTGAGGGGCGCCCCCCATAGGTGGGTTACTCAACCTGTGCTGCAATCGGGCTATAGCCTGTCCGTCTGTCTCTCCCGCTTTGCGTTGCATACCGTATGTCGACAACCAAGCGTTCAGAAAATTGCCGCTGCTCGTGATGGGTACTTGCTGAGGCGCAATATGGTCACGCAAATACTGATACGCGCTGTGCACACCCACGGCATTGACGAACGCGATCACCTTATTATTTTGCAATGCCAATGCGCTCGCTGCTGCGTCGCCTTGTGTCGCGTCTGTAAAAGCAGATTGCAGGTGGTGTAACGCGTTGTCCGCCAGCTCGTTAAGCGTTGGGATATTAGGCATTTGCATCCCCAACGGTTAGCGACCACACGCGGTCATATGCTGGCGGCAAATCAGCGGCTTTATAGAGCTGCACAGTTAATCCCAGGCGTTGCGCGTCAAGCCAGTCTGCGCCGACTTCCAGGCGGTCAACGATGCCTGCGGCCTTCATCCATGCCAGTGATTCACTGGCGGCAAATTGCATAAATTCCCGGCGCTCGGCAGTTGTTTTGCTGATATACGCGAGCCACAAATGGCTACCCCATGATTGGTCTATTTCGAGCATTGTCGATTCACCACACCAGCCCCGCCTCGCTGTCTGGCCATAGGGCAAAGCCTGGCCTGTGTCCGCACGTCGGTCACTGAATAACGACAAGATAACCGCTGTGTGCAGTGTATTATCACGCTGCAAATCCGCCTCGGTTGTGGCTTCTGCGCGCACAGTGACGCCCTGCGCCGGGCTATAATAGTGGTATCGCGTCAGGGTCTCGCCGGTACCGGCGAGCGCCCAATCGAACGGATAGCATGTACCTGTAACTGTCGCTATATCGCTCATTGTTTTTGCACCGCCGCGCTGGTGGTAGGGTGGTTGTGGCCGTTGTAAATGTCGCGCATATCAGCGACGTTATTACTGTTTGTTACGATATTATCGATGATGTCACCGTGGGCTTTTATGTTGCCCGTAAATTCAGCCTCCGGGGTGTCGATAAGCACCCGTGTTGCCGCTTTGATTTCGATGTCACCATTTCCTTTTAAGTGCACAAAATCCCCTTCCCGGTGCCACACCATCACATCATCAATCGATAATTGTTTCGGGGCTGTTTGCAAATCATTCAACGCTATGATGAAGCGATGCCCGGCGACTTTAAGCATTAGCCCAACGGCTCGCGCTGGTCTGCTCGTGTATCCGTATGGTTCGTGGTATTCAACATCAACCGGCGCTTCATTATCGCCGACTGTCACTGTGGCAACCTGTAACGCGCCTGCGTATTTCAAACTGACCAAAACGGCTCGGGTAATCAAATTATTGATTTGCGCACGCATCACAGAAATGTCCCGTCGTCTTGCCTTTTCCGCCAGCCGCTTGATGTGTCATTGTTCGCTGCCGGTTCCGGCAGCGGTCGCTGTTGCCACGCTTCAATCGGCGCTACAGTAATCTCTGTAATATCCCCGTTTTCCTTATCCGCTTTGGCGGCTGTGGACACAATCAATAGCTCGTTTCCATCATGGCCCATTGCCGCGTCATATACCGCCACGCGGGTGTTTGGTGACCAAATGCCGCTTCCTGCTTCCCATCCCTCGACTGTGTATGTGTATGCTTGGGCACGGGCATAATGCAAGCGTGCGAGCTGCTCCGCTTGCTGCTGCAATTCCGTTGTATCGCTTGGTGTATCTGCAACCGTCAGCATCGGTAAATAGCGCATGATATGAGGGTCTTTTGCTGTTGATTTGCGTGTCGTTTCTAAGTCACTCCCCCAGCTCAGCTCGGCCTGGCCGGTACAGATATAATCACTGAATCGTTCATCGTCACTGCCTGCGCTTTTTGCTTGTATTACGTTGCCAGCATCACCTAGCACAATAGCTGCCGGGGCTTTGGTTTTGCCCGCCGTTGTCAATAATAAGTTGCCCAAATCGTCACGGGTTACCAACACACCGCGATACTTTGCAGCGCGTGAAATAGCCTCGGCAACGCTCTCGCCTTGGTTCAGTTCAAATCGGCGCAGTGGTGCGCCGATGACCGCATCGACAACGACAGTGATGCCGTAAGGTTGGCATAAATCACGAGCGATTGTGTCGAGTGTTTTATTTATCCAATGACCTGTGGGGTACAGCGCGGCGCATACCGCAAGGTCACCCGTGCGGTCTCTGCCCGCTACCTGTAAACCGATGTCGTCTTTTGCATAATACGGCTCTGCTGCGAGCACGTAGCCTGTCATTACCAGCACATCACCGATACGAATTTCCACTGCATCCTGTCGATGCACGGGGCGCGGTTGCCCAGGGTAGAAGTCTGTATTAAAGCTGAAGCGCCCGGCAATCGTTTCGATAGAGCGTTCGACCGTTGCATCAAACCAACCCGTCAAATCCACACCGTTTGCGGTTACAGTGATTTCAGCCATGCGCTACCACCTGCAATTCGGTGTTTGCGCTGACAAGCAACGGATGAGCGATATGTGGGTTGTTTCCCCGCAGTTCGTCAATGTGTTTTGTGTTGCCATATAAGTGGTAACAAGTCACGACTAGCGGCGCACCCTGTGCGTCTGTGTAAGAGCTTACCCTGTGATAGCCGCTCATACTATTAATGTGTAGCATCGAAACAGTGTGTAAGTTGCTCAAAGATTGGCTCAATACTTGATTGTCAGCCTGCAACAGCAGCGCTGTGATGCCTTTGTGCAAGTGCTCACGGGTTGCCGCGAGCTGTGGCAGTGGCATCGCGTCGACGTGTGCAATAGCCGTGGCCGCATGAGTCAATGCCAAGACCTGTACAGCACGATAAATAGCGACGGTATTTTGTTGTTGTTTAATCCGGCTCGGCGTTACATACGGTGATGCCATTGGCACAGATATATTGACGTTATATAACGAACCGCTGCCCGTGGATATCGATCCCTCAACAGCGCTTGAATTTGAGCCGTTACCTGCCGGTACCGCCTCCCCATCATCGACGGAGTTCGAGCCGTTTGCAGCCGATGTCGATGTCAAGTTGCCGCCTTTAAACAGATCACTCAAACGCACAGCAGCGGTGTAGTTTGCCTGGGCTTGAGTAGCGCTTATATTGTCACCCAGAGCGAGCAGGTTTTGAAGATCAGTGATCAAATCAGCCGGGCGACTTAGCAACGACTCAAGACGCCCGCGAAGGCTCGATACGTTCCTAGCAAACGCCGCCGTTGCGGCTATCTCGCTATGCACTGAATCAAAGTACCCTTCGATTTTTGCAACCATAGACCACAGCGTCGATAGCGCATCGATGCGCAGATAACCGGCACCGTCAAAGTCTAATGTAAAAGACTCTGCCAATGCCTCGGTAGTGGCTTGTGTCGCGTCTTTTAGCTGCGCTTTCGGGTTGGCTATCGCCTGTGGGTAACGCCGTGCCTGCGCCTCACCAGCGCGGACAAATGTCACATCGAAGCGCGTTACACAGCCTTGCGTAACATACGCTTCACGCCAACTGAATCTGCCCTGCACAAACACACGCATTGCACCGCGTGTCGGGTGAATCAGTACACCCTCACCGCGCAGTACCTCGCGCAATTTGTCGCGCTTTTCGACCGCATCTTCACCGATCACGTAAGCGCTTAGCTTTATTTCGTCTTGGCCTTCCCCCATCGATTGGTAGCTAGGAAGGTCTTGGAATGGGTACCCACGAATGACACTTGCATCACCTTCTGTAACCTGGCTGCTGTCAACATGGAATGGCACATCCTTAAAACTCGCCGGTTGTAACTGATCAAACCAAGTCATTACTGGTGGACCTCCCTGGCTGTGTTATATGTGCGCATGTACAGACCGCCACGGCCCCGCGCCTTCGTTGACACTTGCGCTGTTTGATGAGTGTGGTTGACTTCGACTTTTACCGCGATTTCGCCGCCCTGCTGCTTCCCCTCTTTAGCGCCGACAATCGTCTCGCTGTTGTCTATGTTGGTTACCTGTGCTGATGGTGATTGCACGTCGCGTAAATGTTTGTCCGTCAACGCCATCATCTGTGCTCGATCTTGCGCGAACGAGCGGCGAGCGAACGGGGCGTGTTTGGGTTTGACCTGGCCCTGGTTAACATCAACTAATGGGCCTAGTTTTACAGGTGGCGGCTGGGCAATATCAAACAACGGTGTAACCCGCTGACTTGCCGGACGGTTAATGTCGACTACTGGGGTGAATTCCGTCCGAGGCGGCTGGACGACATCAACCAATGGTGTCATTTTCATATCACGCGCCCGATCCTCCGGCGTCTGGTAAAGGAACCGGGCGTGTCCACGAGATAGCGCAACCGTATCAGAACCGAGACGGGTGCCAGACTGCTGAGACCTCACATATAACCCCGAGAGATTGCTTGCGCCGCCGCGCTCATTAAGTGATGCAACGTATCGGTCAATCGCGGCATCATGCGCCTGTTGTTTAGCTCTTGCCTGCACCTGGCGCCGGGCATGATCGGATCCCAAAAACGCCAGCGTCTGATCAACGCCACGCCCTACAATCGTTTCTTCCGTCCACTCCGCCACACGTGAGCCCAGATCCCAGCCCATCAGTAACGGCGGAAAATACTCCCCCAAAATGGCACGCAAAGCCTCCGGTGACGCACTGCGCGTATTAGGAGACAATTTTTCAAAACCGTCAAACGCGCCTGGCGCCTTGCTTAATAACCGGCCATCGCCACCGGTAGAGATTTGAGAACCTGATGACGTGACCGACGCCTCAGTACCTGGCGCAACAGCCAAGCCCTTGCCCGGTTTTTTTTTGCCTGATTTTTTTTTGCCCCTTTTGCTGCCGTTGCCGTTGTTTGCAGCCGCCTCATTTTTCTCACGGGAATTTTGATTCGCGCCCGCTTTTGGCTTACGAATGACCACAGGCAGAGGATCCGCGATATCGAGCTTGACTGCATCACCGAGCTGACTTGCAATGTCACTGGCGAGACCATCCGTGCCTGTAAACATACTCGCGATCCATTTACCGCCTTGATATGTTTTTATCAGCGCGTAAAGCCCGGCAAACCCCCCAGCGAGATACCCGGCTTGGGTTAACAGATCATCTAATTTGCCCGTTTCCAATTCAGAGATAGCGGCAGCAAAATCCTGTATCGGTTGAGACAATTTTTTATCGAGCGCGGCTTTAATCGCTTCCGTGGCACCGCGTGTTTGTGCTTTAGCGGTTTTTGACATGTCGGCGGCATCGGTTGCAACCACGCCTTTGCTGTCGACATTAATAAAACGATCAAACTCGGCACGCACATCCCCGCCACTGGTGTGCAAATTCATGGCGTCTAACAGCACCTTTATTGACTCCTGCCCAAATACAGTACCCAGCCGTGATCTGTCACCGCCTGATGCTTTTATCAGATCGACAATCAAGTTAGGGATTGAGTCATAGTCCTTTACATCAATACCCGCTTTGTCGCGCAACAGCTTTTGTTTTGCAGGATCGTTTATTTCTGAAATAAAACTATTGATAGCCGTCGCGGTTTCCGCAGCAGATGAAACAGAGCGCCGTGTAAACTGCGCAACCGCACCCATTTCTGCAATTTCATGTTCATTTTTTGGCGCGTAGGTTGCAAATATTTTTTCGCCTTCCGTGCCAAAATCTTTAAATGTAAACGCGCCCATTTTCCCCTGTGCAGTGAGTAGATCAAACACGCGCTCGACTTCCCCTGCACTGTCTATCCCTTTTTTTTGCAGCTCACCCAGCACACCACCAAGTGAAGCGCCATCGGCGGCTGTCGCACGCATCGCCGCCGCGAGGTTGTATATATTATTTTCGGCAACCTCAAAATCACCTGTGTTGGTTATCATCTTATCGAGCGCGTCTGTTATCGCATCACGGCTGATCTTAAATTCCTGCGCCGCCTGTTGGATTTTATCTTTGGCCCTGTCGGTAAAAGCATCTAATTCCACACCGCTTTTACCGGCATTCACACCAAGCTGCCGGATACGCTCATCAAAGTCAACGATGTGCTTGGTTGCCAAAACCGTACCGGCAACCGCACCGGCTGCCAAGTACTTAGCGCTCCGGTCAGCCGCTTGGCGCATACTGCTAAACGCCCGCCGGGTGACTGCTTGCATCCCTGTCATAGCGCGATTATGCCGCCGCGCCAGCTTCTCACTACTTGCACCCATCTGGCGCGCCCGGCGGTCGAGGTTTCCCTTGAGATCGACACCAAGGCTGTAATTAAAATCAGGCATCGTTTTTAAGCGTGCGACACAAGCATAACAGCCGGGCTATCGGCATTTTTTCCAGCTCGATCATTGAGCAATTCAGGCGCGCCGCTAGTCGCAACGTCAGCGTTTGATACTGCACTAGCCGCGCCTGCGGACTCTCGCGATTGTGGCCCTTTAGGCATCACCCCAGCATACAATTCATCGAATTGCGATTGATTAATCAAGCCGTGGCGTAACTGCGCGGCAGCATCAATCACAATCAACCGCTGTTCAATTGCAGACCAATCCAGTCGACTCAACTTGCCCACGAGCGGATCATCAATTAACGACCGATCAATCGGCAAACCGCCACCCTCAAACTTATCGATTGATAGCATCGTCAACGCCCGCGTGTAGCGGTCATCATTGGTCAACAGCACCGGTCGATTGTTTAGCGTCATTACGCTTTCAGACAGCCGAACAGCCGCCGCCTCATCTTCGACAGTCGTCTCGCGCAGCGTTACCTTATGGTACCGCTGCGTGTTACCGTCTGCCGTCGATGTTTCCAGGCCATCGACCAGCGTTAGCGTATAAAGTGCATCTATAGCCATTGGATTTGCTCCGTTATAATGTACTCGACATCAACCGCGCCATTGCCGATTTCACCGACAGACTTCGTTGCACAGCCGGTGCAACGTGCCCGGCGATTGGTGTGGACATTCGTCAAGACGATTTGCGCGTTTGTCACGTTCAATGACACGGGGTCGACCCCCGTGCCGAACTGCACCTTCGCTTTTATCGACCGCTCGACTTGTTTTGTGATGTAAAAATCCGGGCCGGATGCGCTGGGTTTACCCTCGCGCTCGACACCCGTGGCGTTCATTAATGTAGCACTGCCTTCCTCAATAGCCAGCACCGAGCCATCGACAGTGATCGAGTCGATTTTATAAATACAATTGTCAGCCATGATTTGCCCCCTATGCGGTTAGAAACGCGCTGCTAATTTCAGTCTGGTAGTGTTGCGTGATCAAGCGCGGGTAGTCCTGGATTTTCACCTTGCCGTATGATGTGTCGATCTCCACCAGCATCTCATCAGTGTACCCAGCCAGGTCACGCATAAGACCAGCGCTAACAAACGCGTCATAAAACGATAGCTGTGTTTCCTGCGCCAGTGATGTATTCATAATCGGCTGCCCGGCGGGTATCTCCGCGTCCGTCGTCAGCTTGTACTCACCGATGCGCTTGAGCCACTCATTGACGCAAAACCACCGCCAATAACTATTGGTTTTCACCCAGTTAAGGTTGCGCCAATCTTCATCCTTGGCGCCTCTCGCCGTCTCTGTTGTATTGGTCACGCAGCGGTTCAGGTAGCCACGGTTGTTGTTACTCAACAGCACAGATAGCCCGGCGTTGAGCAAGTTATTCTGCTGGTCTGGTACAAGCGCGTCTTCGTCTGTCGCCGGTAGATACCCCACCAATTGAGAATTGGCATAAGGAAACGCAGGGTCAGTATTATTAACACTCTCAATCACCGCCCCGGCCATCGCGGCGGTTACCCACGGGCTAGTCATATCCGCCCGCGTTGCGATAGTGTGCGCCATTGGGCTATTGCGGTTAGCCGCAAACGCGGTTAACTGTCCCTCGGTACCGCGCACCGCGCTGATCACCTGGAAGTCAGTCGCACCCTCGGCATTCCAGCGCCGCTCGGCTTCAAGCTCAAGCATTGCAAGGCTGGCGCTGTCGGTGTACGGGCACACGACCTCAGTCGGGCGCTTGTTTTGCAGCGCAACAATGACAGGTGATAAATCGGGCGTACCTGCACCACCAGTCATCAACGAAAGTGAGTTTGCCAACAAGGGATTCTGGGATAAATCGGGTATATCTGCACCAACATTCATGCTTGTGACTGTTAAAGTCAAGCCCTGAGCCAGCACATCATCGTCATAGTAGCTAGTACGCACATCAATGCTATTACCTGCGGCGCCGGGTGTTTTGCACGTCAATATGATTTCTGCAGAGGTACCGCTGGCAACCATTGGCAGTGAATCATTCGCATTAACCGCCGTGCGCAAATCACCGGCAATTGCCGCCGCGCTGGCGTCTTTAGCCACACCGATGCGCACCAATTCACCACCGATGTACAACCGGCATGCCCCGGCTTGAACCGTGTTAGCCACCACATCAACCGCGAATATTGCGGCCTTTGCCGTGCTCGGGGTTTCCAGTGCGATCACATCAATCGGCAAGCCAGGCGCAGCGTTACGATACGCGCCCCGCCACATCCCCATAAGCTGGCTACCTTCACCTAACGCCGTGATCGCGTTCTTTTCAGTGGTGACTGTACACACCTTATTAAGCGCAATATCGCCACTGGCTTGGCCTATGAGTAACAACCGGCGAGGCATACCGCTCAAACCTCGCACACGGCGGTCAGGCTCGACTTGGTGTTTAACAGTCGGCACTAAATAATTCAGTGAAATTAAATTCGTTAAGCTCATTTTTTTGGCTCCTTAATTAATACATCGCCGTCGGCAATTAAGCGCAATAAATGGGCATTGACAGTCACGCGTGCTTCACGTGTAACACCCTGGATAATTCGACCGGAGGCTGGCTTAATAGTGATCGTGTCGCCAATTTTTGGCGGCGGTGTAGGGGCAGGCATTACCTCGGGCACTGCCTCGGCCTGTTTCTTAGGCATCGTTGATATCCTCGATTGGGTAAGTTGATTGGTGGAAAACGGAAAAATCAAACGCTGTGGTTTGCTGCGACTCAAGCGCAATAGATACATTGAACGTCAACGACCATAACGCGATATTGTTTTGCTCAATTTGTCCGTTAAATAAATTCCTTAAATTTAATTTGTCTAGCGGCTCACAGCTAAACGCTCGCGAGTTCAGGGCGAAGTAACGACACACATCCACCGACAGTGCTCTGCACTGTTTATTTGCAACCGCTGGCGTACCAGCCACAGCGATGTACACAATGATTTGCTCAACCATGAAACGTGCGTTAATAGACTGGTGCAGCCCACCAAATCCCAAGCTACTAACCAACAGTGTAGGGCGTCGATTAGTCAAGCCGCTGCGCTTCAAGTCTGCAATGCCAATGCTGCCACCGCATTCACTGACTTTTAAGTCAGTACCGTACTGGCTCGCTAAACCATCAATAACCTGCTGCACGGCACTCATGCGACCAAACCATCGATAAAAGCGCCCGTAATATCCCGCAAATCGTCCTCGTCCTGCTCGTCTATGCCCAACACGGGCCGGGCAGGCATCGTGACTGATTTTACAATGATATGCCTGTCACCGATCTGGAAGTGCAGAGCGCCAGCAGTTTTCGGGACAATCTTGCCGCCGTAGTGGTGGATAGCGGCGTAGACCATGTTGCTACCAATTTCCACACTATCACCTCCATTCGTCACATTGTGTGTATAGCTGTCACGTAAATGTCCGTGGTCGATCAGGGTTTTCCCGCCTTCATCTTTAGCCCGGCGTGACGGCTCAAGCGGCTGTCCGTGGATGTCGACTTGATCGTGCAATCGGCCCACGGTTCGGCTCACCACGTGCGCGCCGACTTCATCCATCATGGGTGAGGTGTCTGCGCCGATGAGATTGCTGAAGAATCCGGTCAACCTCGCCAGGTCTGCACTGTCATGCTCCAGCCTTACGCCTGACATTAGTACGCCCCCCACTCAAAACGGGATTCACCCTCGGAAACAGTGCACACATTCGTCGAGGTCGCTCCCCCACGCGGGGTAACACCCAGCGTTACCGCACCTTTTTGAACATCACGCAAAACCTTGACGGCATCATCGTAGCGTTTTTTCACCTCATCACTGACCAAGGTATCCATGAGATAGTACCGGGTGACATCCGCCGCGATGCGTTGCAAGGACGTTTGTTCAACCTGGGCAGGCGTCAGCGGTAGGTTCACTCGACTACCGATATAACCATCGATTAACCGTGTGGCATCATCCATCGCTGTACTAATAACCTGCATGTCAACCGACTCACCATCACCACCGGTATTGCTTAAATCGATAAGCTCGGCAGCGCCGAATCGCGCTTCGAGTGATGTGTAGTCGATATACATTAGCGCCTTATCCGAGCACTAAATTAGCGATTTGCAGCATAGCTAACACGAAACCGGCTGTCGCAGCCATGCCGCCGATCTTCCACCGTCTCAAGGAACTAACTTCTTTCTCAAGCTGACCGAGCCGCTGAGCGTGCTCACCGCCGCCGAGCTCTATTGAACTCTCTGCATGTTCAATTAGTGCGTTATTGAATAAATCAACAGCGACTTTAACTTCACCATTGACCTTCTCTTTTATCATCGCTTGTTTGATACCCTGCATTAGTATCATCAAGTTCTGATGGTCGAACTGATTCCTGCCAGCGGTGTAAACTGATTTCATATGCGGTCTCTGTCTCTGTGTCATGGTGATCTAATCAGTCTGTTCGGCTTCTGCCGCAAGCTGCGCCAGCGCATACGCTATATCGCTGCGTGTCACGGTAAACCCCAAGTCATGGCTGAGCTCATCAGCATCCGGCGTTAAGCCTTTGGGCATCGCAGTGATTGCGGCAATAAGTTTGTTTAGCTGCTCACCCGTCGACTGGATTGCATCCCACGCGTCGTCACGTTCTTTTGCCTTGACCAACGAGCCGGTAATTGAAGCAAGCGTTCTAATGTTCGGCTTGCCACCATGTGTCCAGTGGTCTTTGTTATCCTCATCCAGTTCACTGATCGCCGCCGCGATGATAGCCATTCGGTCATGTGTCGACGTGTCCGGTACTGTTTCAATCACCAGGGCCAAGACCCCACACGCGACTAATGCCGCAGCGTCTTCACTGGACATGGTAACGACACCGGTGGTCACTTTCTCACCCGCGATCATCAACGGGCTGAGTACGGTGTATCGGTTACCCATCACTAAACAACGTTTGAGAAAAGGAAGCCCGCATCCATGCCGGTCAGTACCGGCTGATATTCATCTCTAACCGGGTACACCCACACGTCATGGTCACGATCTTGCCACGGCGATTCAACAAATGGGTGATCTCTCAGATAGTATGTGTAACCATAGCTAGGCACCTCTATGTCTCCGACTCCATCAACCGATGGCACAAACGCCAACACAGCGCTGTTGCCCCACATATCCCGGAAATCCGCATCGTCGCCGTCATCCTTGGCGAGATACACATCATCACCGGTAATAACGCGCTTCACACCGAAGTACTCCGCAAGCTGTTCATTTGATACCGTGGCCGGGCCATTTTTTACACCGCTGTAAAAATGCCCTACGATCTTGGGGTGTCGCTTGGCTTTGACACAGACAACCGGGCCAAGGGCCAACACATTTGCACGCCGCCCTATTTTTGATCGGATAACCTCGTGCGCGTCGTCGACTTGCCTACCGGGGTCTGAGGTGTCATAAGCACTCCATTTGTCGGCTCCAGTGAGGGCCAATTTATTCCCGGCCGCATAGTTGTTAACATCTTGCGCCAGTGTCGCTTGCAAGAGCTCCTGCTCACGCGCCAGTGATTCACTTGGCACATTCACAGCTCGACGCCCTAAGTCAATCATCGGCACTGTATTGGCGTCTTGCAAAACCTCGAATGCGACTTCACCGGAGAGTGACCGCTGGCTGAGGCTGACTGTCGAGTCAGTGTAACCAACGCGCACCCGCTTTTTATCCCCGCCAGGGGCGCGTTGCGCATCGTAAATACGGTAGTGCTCACGGCCAAATGTGATGATCTTTGCACCACGGCTCGTTACGGGTGCACGGGGGAAGAGAATCTGGCCGACACGCATCACATCACTGCTAGTGTAACCACGTGAATGTGTTGTGAGTATCGGGTCGACTACTCTGGCTTGCTGTGTATTCATTGTTAGCTGTCCTGATTAATTAAGGATTAGAATAATTTCGACTTTACTGCCAGGCACTAATGCAGACGCACCCGGCGCTACGCGCCCCAGCATTACACCGTCGGTTCGTTCTACAGCGCGTGAATTCGCGTCAGCAGATACAGCATCACCGGCAGCCAGGGCACCGCCCGCCTCGACTATCGCCGTGCCTTGCGCGGTGACGGCCAGCAATTCACCACTGCCCGCTGCATATTGCGATACGCCGAGCGCATGGGCACCGGCAGCCGCAAGCCCGCCGGTGTAAGTAACGAATCGGTATTGGGGGATTGCCTCTGCTGCCTTGACAGTCGGCACCATAATTGCCCTGTGCGTGCTCATGAACGAACCTCCACAGCGTTTACAGCGGTGATGTAGTCACACTTATGTGTAGCTTGATACTCCAGCGCTTTACCGTGCAGCGCCGCTGCTGCGGTATCCACTTGGTAGCCCTCCGGTGCACTAAAGTTGTGCGTCGGCGGGCCGCTTTCTGGCGTCATTTCAACGCCGAGTTTTGGCCCCACCTGCGGCAATGCCGCCGCAAATTCAGAAAACCACGCGCTGGGTGATTGTTTTTTGATGCTGTCACCGGCACTGAACTCGATCACAACCGCCTCATCAGCGGGCAAGGACATCATAAATTCGATAACACCGTCACGGCTGGCGGGCAAAATACGCCTATCAGCAATCAGTGCATCGACTTTTTTTGAAAAGTCCGCCCGGCGGACTTTTTCTTTTTCAGCAGCGAGCGCTGCCGCTGCCGTTGCGTTTTCTTTTTCAAACGTCGCAATCTGCGCTTCTGCGGTTGCAGCTCGTGCATTCGCTGCATCGAGCTGTTCTTGTGTGACCGTCACTGGGGCACCTCCTGGGTTTGTGTGAGTTGGTTTAATCGTCGGCTCGGAAAAAACACCCCGCCCGAAAGCGGGGGAAGGTTCCGATGGATTGATCGGTGTGTTACGCAATGTCGTTGCGTGGTCGCTGAGTTCTTGAATGGAATAGTTAGGCATCAGCTCGTCTGCACGCTCCTGACCTTTTTCTGAAATGAAAAATTCACGCATGCCGCGCAGCAACTTGGCTAC
Source organism: Gammaproteobacteria bacterium (assembly GCA_965277715.1). Lineage (GTDB taxonomy): Bacteria > Pseudomonadota > Gammaproteobacteria > JBCCGL01 > JBCCGL01 > JBCCGL01. The sequence goes on along the minus strand of OZ255836.1, from coordinate 1,551,798 downwards.
ATTCGACCACGCATAGCTCTCCTCATAAACCAAGGCACTAGTGGTAAACGTATGCGCCGGGGCTTCGCTTGAAAACTGAACAGGACGCAACCCCGGAATGGCGGGCGCAACGCCGCCGAGCCAGCCGACATGTCTTATTGAGAAGCCGGACTCAGGGGAGTGGTCGAGTGATATTGATCGATTCTTATAACTGCCGCTACGGACAGCTTGTTCAAAATCAGGATTGACTTGGTCAAACTTGCCTTGCAATGTATCACCGTTGCGGCGTACATCAGATAGCCAGCCGTAGGCTGGGGCGTCGCTGCTCGGGTGACCGACAACGGCAGGCGCAGCACTTTCCGCCGAGTGGTTCGCAACCATCTGATCAAGCTCGGCTTGCGTCCATATGCGGGTATTGCCCGCGCTGTCGGTCTGCTCACCAGCGCTAAACAAATCGATGTAATCGTCGAAACCTTTAAAGTGTAATGTCGCCATGTGTGCATCATGGCCGACAGGTAAAAACCGGATAACCGGGAAATACTTCCCGGCGGAGTAGTTACAAGGGGGTGTAACAGAGGGCGTAGAGTTTAGCGGCGTTCACATCCACGTCAATTCAAGATCATTCATTAATAGCATGAATGAGTATCTGTTTCGCCTCAAACGCCTTCTTTGCGTTAACATACTTACTCGTGATAGTCACATCACCGACCACACGCGTTTTACCGTGGATCTCCCTTGGGTCAACACCCTCATCTAGAATGATCTTTGTGCGTGTGTCAACAACTTCCGGAACCATGCCCGCCCAACCATTAGCAGAGCGGTCACGGTCACTCGCTGAAATCAGTATCCTCACGTCCTGATAACGCACGTCCTTGTGTTCAGGCATAGGAGCCTCGTATTCTTTGGGCGCCTCCGCTACTGCTGCCGCTGGGAACGTGAGTAACTCATAGCCAGACATTTGAACCTCGGCGCTAGAATCCGCATGTGCTGGCGCCAAGGCACCGACCGCTTCTTTAGCCAGTGCTTTTTTATCCGTGATCGACTCGACAATACCGCGAATCGCATCACCGCTAAGATTGGCGTCTGCCCCAAATGTATTAATATTGTTTTTGTAAAATTCGATATGTGTCGATGGTGCATTTTTCGGCAATGCGCTCATCACACCGTAGGTCAACACCGACCCCACCCCAACGGCAACGACAGTTCTAATCACCGCATTATCCTCAATCACCCTTTCGATAACTTTCGTTGCATCTTCATAATTTTTTTCCGTCTTCATCACGTACTTGATTAGAAAGTTCTTTATTAAACTACCGCCACGGATCGAATCAATAAAAACGTCTGTTGAAACAACCCTGACACCAGGCAACGAATACTCGACAAACGCTGGTGTACGATAAAGCAATTGCTCGACATTGCACAATGCTTTAATCACATCCGGGATCGGCACAGGCTGTTTGGTTGTGTAGCTGATACTGTAAGTCGTTTCAATAACGTAAGTATCTGTCATTATTCCCCACCTTGCCATTAAAATTAGCCCAGCGCAGATGCTGGGCACCCATCAAATAATAGGGCATCACAGGTTGAATACGTCAAAATCAACAACAGAAACCACCACCGACCCTGCCGCCAATCCATACCCCCTATTAAAACCCTAATAAAACCCTATTAAAAACCACCAAAGAAAATTATTCATAGCATTAGAGTGATAAACAGATCGGCCCGTCAGCGGCCTCTGAGGGACTCTCAGGGCACGGTTCGTAACACTCTGAAACGTCGTGTCAAAAGCTTATTTAGACCGGCCCCTTCTTTCGCTATTAAACCAACCAATCAAAACAGCAGATACAGCACAAACAACTAGAGTTGAAAACAAGAGAGCGTCCCCCTCAACCCCTAGACTTTTCATGACATATCTTGCTGCGGGGTAAAAGATAATAGCGACAACTAATAAGATATTCACAGCATTCAGGCCCAAACGCCCTAGCGCATAGAGCACGATTGGCCAGGACACAGCAATAATAATAATTATAAAGTCCACAACTCCCCCTCACGTTAGCGACCGCTACAGCGCCTAAGCCATCGCGCTGTGATTATAAAAAAACACATAACGGCAAGCGGCAATATTAGTTTTAATCCCATGCCCCCCTTTAGTCAATTCAAACACACGAACCGCTATCATTATTGCACGAACTACTGCAATCCCGGCGGTCGACTCCCGACCATACTTTTTGAACGGTCTCGACTTGAGGCGGCTTTGCTTGCACCGGCACCGGCGCAGTCAGTTTCGATAACTCGGCGCCAATCTTTGCATCGTGCATTCCTGGGTTTTTTTTTACCTCATCAACCAACGCAGCGACCGCCGCAGACCAAGGGAGTTCTAGAGCGATCGCGGCTTCCAGTACACGCTCTGCCGCCGATTTCGCTTGCAGGGTTGCGCTCGGCGACGGCGTGACATTGTAAGCCGCCGCTGGTTGCTCAACGCCCTGCGGGGCGCTTTGCCTTTCTGAGGACTCTTTAAATGAGTAGTCACCGTCAGAAGGGAATCGATCCCCTTCTCCTGTCAACAACCAAGTAACACTAACGCCCAGAGCTTCTGCGAGCAATATCAAATCATCAGAAGGAACGCTATTTTTGTTAATCCAGTTGTAAATTGTATTTTTGTTTTTGCCTATTTTTTTAGACAAAATAATTGCGCCACCGGCATCTTTCAATAAGTTTTTGATCCTAAAACCCAATTTATTAGTTTTTTCACTTGACATGTATCTATTTAAACCACTATATTAGTATTCAAGCACTAAAGTTATTTCCACAAACCCAAAAAAAGCGGCAAATACCGCAAAACAAAAACGGAGCACATAATTATGCCAATCCATATAACGGATCACTCCAGCGGCTTACATCCAGCAGACATTATATGTGCACTAACCAAAGCCGGGTATTCGCAACAAAAAATAGCCACACAGCTAAAGGTTGATCGAACGCTTGTAAACAATGTGATTCACAGGCGGTTAACGTCATATAACGTCGCGTCTTATATATCGGCTATTACTGATCTTCCAATGAGCCGCATGTGGCCAGATGGGCGTTACAGCAAGCCGCGTAATAAAGAGTATGGCACTTGATACACCAGCCGTCACTCAATGAACGCTTATTTCAACAGACCAGCAGCGTCACGTCACTGGTCAATACGGGGCTAAATATGACCGCCTTTCAGCCTGATTTTTTCCAGCAACATTTATCGACCGTGATTCACGATGAAAACGCACCAGATTTGGACATAAAGATGGAGTTGCTCGGTGCGATTAATTACGCCCTGCGTACCGCCCGGCAGAACGGCATCAGCCGGGAGCGTGTGGTAGACAGAATGAACCTTTGCATTACAGACAAAGCTGAGCAAATCACAGTACGCAAGCTCAACGGCTGGACGGCGCAAAGCGCCGAAGATCGAGATATGCCCGCGAAGTACTTACCGGCATTTATGTGGGCAACGCTGGGGGTTACTGACCCGCTGCGCGTGATCGTCACAGCAATCGGCATGGGCATAGCGAATGGGGAAGATCAGCAGGCGGCGGAGCTGGGGTACACATTATTAACCCAGGCGGATGCACGGCAAAAGCAAACGCGCCTTAAAAAACAATTTGGTTATTAGAGGTAGATATGACTCCAACAGAAATCACAGACAGCGCCCAGCGGATCATTATCCAGGGCATTGAGGCCTCGATTAATATAAGGCTAATCGTCGCAAAGACAACTTTAGAAAGGGCACTAGACGCTGAAATAGCAGTTCAACTCGAACGCATTATAAACCTGTTTTCTGGCCAGAGCGTTGGTGGGTGTGCGATGGCGGCAACGCTATCACTGCGTGCAGGGGTGAGTAACGGACTGAATCAAGCAATGGCACGTGCACATGGGACTCAGAACATCGACACGTACATCGTCGAGTTGCAAGCACTCATAGACGCTGCTGAGACGCGATACCGACAAACACTGCCAACAGAGGAAAGACGATGAAAGAAGAAACCACCGCCATTGCTGTAACTGAGGCCCAGGAGCACGCGTTAGAGGGTTACTTAATGGACAGGCCGTACAATTATGACTGGGTAGTGTCGAGCGCAAAAGACGCTTACATAAAGATAAAACAGAATAGCTTCCAGCTTGGCATGATGCTCCTGTCTCTGAAACAACAGGAACCACACGGCAAATTCCAGATAGCCCTAGAAGAGATCGGCATACCTTATAACACAGCACTGAGGTATTACAAACGCGCAGAGTTTGTTTTGGCAAGCCCCCAAAAACACCAATTGGTGTTTTTGCAAGGTGGCAAAATTGACGCATTAAGAAAACTACCAGATACCACGCTGGCCGAGATAACGGATGACGACGGCACGATACTCGGCCACTCAGCAGATGAGTTAACAGCGATGGATCAGGCCGCGTTCAGTGATCTGTTAGTGTCGGCACGCGAGGCGGTAGAATCATCAGAGCGCCAAGTGAAAGACTTGCGCCACGCATTAACAGACCAGGAGCGGTTGACCGAGCTTCAGCAACGTAGAAACGACGAATTGCGCGCGCAGCTTAACCCAGAGACAGACTCACTCTACCCATTAGTAGTAAGGGAGGCCCGCGAGGAGAGCATGTTAGCGGGGAAAGACATCAGCTTATCAATGGATGTGATTGAACGCTTAATCACGCGCATCAACGCCCCAGATGCTGACTACTCTGATGGCGACATTGGCCACGCTGAATATTCAATCGCGGCGACCACGATACACGCGAACTTAACCGCCGCTTACGCCAAGCTGTGTTATGTGATGAACCGGTTTGACACGCTAGTGGGGGAGCACTACCGGGTTCAGCAGGTCGACGATGTGCCCCCCATTACCGGCGATGACGCGCTGCGCATCGAGAGCCGGTTAGCGTCATTGGTGCACGCAAAAGAGGCCCGCGAATGGGCGCGCAAAGACCAGCGCAAAAGCAAGAAAGGGCCAGGACGACCCAGGGGATCAAAGGCCAAATCATGAGCGCTGCCGTACAAGTACTCCACCCTGGCCTGCCGTGCCGGGTGATCGCCCCGCCCACGCCGCTGGAGGTGTTAACCCAAGCGAAACGGGAAAAAGCAAAGATGCGGATGCGGCTGGTGGAGTACGTTACTGAGCTGGAAGGTTTAAAGTTTAAACGCGGCGCCGCGATTAACTTGATGTTGTTGCGTATAAAAAGCGGCGAGTGTGAACCCCATATTATACAAGCGGCAAAGGCACTCGGGCGAGCGGGCAAAACCCCAGACAGAAGCCGGATATACACCTGGGTAAAAGCCTATAAAGAACACGGCGCGCAAGGGTTAGTCGACACCCGGCGTGGCCGGACACATAAGGATGAAGGCTGGGAGGTGCGAGCGATGTCACTGTACCAACAGCACGCAGGGCTAACCATCGCGGGGGTAGCACGCCAATTGTGGCAGGAAGGATGGGCGAGCAAGCAGGTGACACGGCGCAAAGTCGAGCGGGTTATTGGCAGCCTGCCCGCTGATCAGGGCGAGTTTGGCAAGCAACGCCTGGGTGGTCTCGCGTATGCCAATACGCAGCGTAAACCCCACTTACGGGATGCCACGGTAATCGATGTCGGCCACGGCTACCAGATCGACGGGAATATGATGCCTGTGTATGTGATTCACCCAGTGAGTGGTGAACCCCGGCGCTTTGAGCTAACGCCGTGTATTGATGTGCGCAGCCGCTACATTACGGGCTGGGCCATCGGTGAAGCTGAGTCTGCAATACTAACGGTCAACGCGGTAACTGATTCATTACTACGACACAACCACGTCCCCGCTGAGATTCAATCAGACAAAGGGCCGGGCTTTAAAGCCAAAATGGTCGAGCGATTCTTTGACCGTTTAGGCATTACTGCCCACAAATCACGCGCCCGGAACCCCAAGGATAACGGCTATATAGAGCGCTGGAACCGGACGATTAAAGACGAATTATTTGTGGTACTGCCCGGCTATACGGATAAGAAAAAAACTCAGGCGCACAACGAGAAATTAAAAAAACAAATAGACGCACACAAGGCAGGCAACTCACCGTTTTTAACATTGGAACAATTACAAGATAGGCTGGAAAAATACATCCATTGGTACAACAACGAGCGCGAGCACGGCGAGATAGGCACTACGCCGGTTACGCTATGGAAGTCTTTAAATCGACAACCGGTAATTAATCCCGAACACGTTTATTACTGGCATGAAGAAACCCGGAAGGTTGTGCGGGGGGTTATTCAATTTAACTCAAATCGCTTCTCAGCGCCCGAGCTTGAGGCGCACAACCGTGAGGAAGTAGTAATCGAGTACCGTATGGACAGCTACGACTACATCAAGGTACGCACATTAAAGGGTGAGTGGATTTGTGATGCCCCGCAAATTAATCGATCACCTTATCGGGCGGAATCAATGATAGCCGCCGCAATCCAGACGCGAGAAAAACAAGCGCTGGCCAGGCTGGACAAGCACACGCTAGAAACGAAGAAACGCGCCGGGAAATTGATCGATCACACAGAGATTATGGGGGAGATAGTCGACATGGAGTTACAAAGAGAAAAGCCCGCGCTGCCAGGCGCGGGCTTATCAGAAACGTCCGTTGAACTGGACATTTTATCCACGAGTTATTTAGACGATTAACTCAAAGCGAGAGCGAGGTTACACCATGAGCAAGACGAAAGCAACGCACGGCCAGATGGCGCTGACAAACTTATGTGTTTCATGTGAGTTGGAGTGGGGGGATGATGAACTGGTCTCCCACGGGTACAGCCTGGAATTCAAGGCCGATATGTGGCAGTGCCCCGACTGTGGGGGTGGTGGGTTCTACAGGATCAGCCGTGACATCGGAATAATAGCAACGGTTTCCACAGGATTATTCACCAAACTGAATCGAATAATTCATCGAATAAAGGGAGATAAATAATGATGCGGCCAACGAAAGTAGCACATATACAAAGCTTGGTGAGTCACCCGACAGCCTGGGCAGCGAAATACACCGACAACGATAAAGCGAATGTATGCAAGATTATTGATTGGCTCAATGCAGGCCAATCACATGAACCCGGTTATGAGAACCAGCGAAGCCAGTCCAAACTGGCGCTTGCGGCGCGGGTCTCGCAATCTGGAATTAACCAGATATTAACAGGCAAATACCCCTCCCCCGTCACCGATAAAATAAAAACAATGCTGGATTACATCGACAGGGAAGGAAAGAGAGACAACAGTGTCAGTGATGTAGTGATTAAAACGTCTGTTTATAACAATGTGTACGCGGCCTGCACACGGGCGCACCACCAGCGAATGAGCGCGTGTATATCCGCCGTGGTCGGCACGGGGAAAACTGTCGCGCTCAATGCGTATGCGGCAGAACATCCGAATACGCTGGTTATAAATTGCACACCGGACATGAACGCCAGTGTGCTGGCAAATCAATTGGTAAAAGTCAGCGGCGCGGCTGTGAGTACCAGCAACCGTCATTCGAGTGGGACAAAAGCGGAAAAAATAGACGCGGTAATCAATCAATTGACCGGCTCTGATGCACTGCTTGTGATTGATGAAGCGGAAACCGTCAGTGCACAAACGCTGGAATACGTGCGCCGGGTGTCAGACCTCGCGAATATCGGGGTGGTATACGCAGGCACCGATAGATTGCAACCGCTTCTGCGCCCACGTAACGGGCGGTTCGCGCAGATAGGTTCACGGATCACCTTCTGGCCCCCGGTTATTAAGGGCATAGAGGCGGATGATGCCCGCGCAATCGCGGAGGCGTTACTCCCTGATGTCACGCTAGATAATGGCTTACACGATGCGATGTGGCAAGTATGCGATGGCTCTGCACGCGTCCTGTGCAAGGGTGTTATCCCAGGTATTCGAGATTATGTTTTAAGGCCAGGAAAACCATTAACCAAAGAATCGGTATTTAAAGTGGGGCACAAACTGTTGGGCTATCAACGCTAAGGAACTGATATGACAAATTTAAAAGAAGCCGAACAAAGATACTGGGCCGAGTTTTACAACACTCGGTTTTACCCGACGGGTATCCCTTATTCTATTTTTATAAAAGCCCCGCGCCACTGCGCTGACCTAGTTAATGTGTGGGAGGATCAAACGATGTACCAGCCGTTATTGCGAGAACAAAAATCCGTGTTATATGACGATCTAATTCAAGAAGGATTTATCACTGAGGAAGACATCGACAACCTGCGGCCAGCTCATGCCGTACAGCGCGGCAGTCAATTAATTGAACCGCTTCACCACCACGCGCATAACATCAATAGACAGGGTATAGCATGATTACCGGCACCTGCTACCACTGCCAGCGCGACGTGGAACTGTCGCTACTAAGGGATGACAAGGCGTGGCACACGCTGTGTAGCTTGCTGCTCACACTGCCCGGCAGTGTGCAGGTGCCGGTATGGCGTTACCTTGAATTATTTATACCAGCCAAACACAGCACATTGCGCAGCTCGCGGATGTTAACCATAGTGAAAGAGTTGGCGCCAATGATTAAAACCGGGACGTTAAAGCAAGGAAAAAAGAGCTACACGATTGGCGTTTTGAATTGGGAAAAAGCCTTGACGTATTTAGTTGAGACACCGCCGAAAACAATGGCGCTGCCGTTAAAAGGCAACGGTTATTTGTTAGCCCTGATGGTATCCCGAGCCGAGCAATTAGAAGATAAAAAAGAACAAGATAAGGACGCACAGCTGCGCAACGCCCCAGCACGCGCAGATAACGACGGTGCACAAGGATTCGACATTGACAAATGGAAAGCCGGATTCACGGGGGCCGCCCATGAATAAAGAGACAGAACAAAAACTGTTGGATAACGCAAGGAAGATTTTAAAAAAACACATCGGCCCAAATAACCCAATAGTAATGACCGGGTTATTTATAACAATCACACAGGGCGTGGTGATACCGAATAAAAAAATAGATCAGACGCGGATAATTCGTGAACTGGTTAGATTACTGCGCGTTGAAGGCTTGCCAGTGGTGCATAACAGAAGGGGCTATTTTGTCGCTGAAAATGACGCACAGGTGGAGCGTGAAGCGCGTTGGTTCAGGAAGCGTGGGTTGAGCGCATTCAGACAAGAAGCGGCGTTAAGACGCATTAACGTTGGCGCCTTGTTTGTTCAATACAAACTTGAATTTGAGGCACTCAACAGTGATCACACAACAGAAAATACGCACCCCTAAGTCCAAAAGGGGCGCAGAAACTTTGATTGAAAAAATAGGTGAATGGCAACGACAAGCGACGACGATTGAAACGGCAATGAACCGCAAAGTATCAGCCGTAGAAGCTAACTTTAAGTCACAAGCCGCAGTCTATAACCAACAGATCGAGAGCGGGTTTGCTGCAGTCTATGAGTACGCACAAGCGAACCGGGACAAGCTGCTGGTTGGCGATGAAAAAACCGCGCACTTAGCGACGGGTGAGTTGGCCTGGCGGTTGTCACCGATGTCTGTCGATGTGCAGGGCAAGGAAGCGGACATTATCGCAGCGTTGAAAGAAGCGAAGTTAAAAGCGGCAATAAGGGTTAAGGAATCACTGGATAAAACAGTGCTGAAAAAAGACCCCGGAAAATACAATGGAATTGAGGGATTGGGTTTTGTTCGCAATGAAACATTTACGGTAAAACCGGCGGGCAGTGAAATTGAGCGCGCCAAGGTTGTGCGTTCTGTGCCCGCGTAAGCCTGTAGATGAGTCGTTATACAAGTTGGCTTTTTTGGACAAAAGGCCACGGCAGTATGCGGCAGAGATAGCTGTGTTAAGCACCCACGTTGAGCGCAAGGCAGCGCTCAACCGGGTGCCTGCACATTACCGCGCAATGGTGCGCATTTATGTTAATCAAGTATTTGAGCGGAGAGTGAAATGACGTTAGAGCAATATGTGCAAGCATTAAATGATTATTTACAAAGTTACCCAGACATAAAAGACGCGGAGGTAATCGTAAATGTCGGCACGGACAATCATATATTCGATACGCTTTCGATGCCGCTCACAGTAGGCAACTATGACTTTTGGAGCCGAGACTTCACGCCGTGGGATAACTTCCCTGACTGTTGTTTTGCGTTGGATGAAGAGATTAATGCGGTGTGCATTTCAATTATTTGAGCGGAGAGTGAGCTGAGAGGTGCATGATATGAAATCAACACAATCCACAGTAGTACGACGCAATAAACTCTACGCCCTTTTACGCGTAGGGAAGGAAAAGATACGGATGGAAGAGGATGCTTATAGGTTCTTTTTAAAACGCCACGGTGCGCGGGAAAAAGGTGGCAAGGCATCAGCGACTACTATGTCATTGGCACAGTTATCAAAAGCGATAAACGCAATGCGAGCACTGGGGTTTGAGACACAAGCCACCCCCATAGGTGAACCAATAATCGGCAAAATCACCGCGCTGTGGTGCGCGCTCGCGGATGCGGGCGTGGTGCGCAATCGCAGCGATGCGGCGATGCGAAAGTGGTGTAACACGCATACTAATGGGGCCTCGTTGGAAGAGGCTGAAATGCCGTATTTGTGCGTGTGCGTGGAGTCGTTAAAACAATGGTGCAAGCGGTCGAAGGTCATTATTCATGGCTAATGAAACGCGCATAGCGTTACCGCCGCAGATTCGCAAGATTGTGGATTTGATCGGTATGGCAGAGGCGATAGTGTTGCTAAAAGAACGCGGCGGCGCAGAGCTTTATATACCACTTGATGCAGACAGGGCCACTGTATTATCCGAGATCATTTCACGTGATGCGGTGGTTGCATTGTGCGCCAGTGACCTGGCCGGGCAAACGCTGAATATGCCAATGGCACACAAACTATTAACCATTGCGCGCAACAACGAAATACGAGAAGCGTCAGCCGTCGAAACAAAGACCCAGATAGCCAGGCGCTACAATATGACTGTCCGCCATGTGCGCAATATATGCGAGGGGTTGTCGGCACTAGAAACCGACGACAATCCCACGGGGGATTTGTTTGCATGATTTTGCACTTGCACCTTAAGTACGAATATTTCGACGCGATTTTGTCAGGCGAAAAAAAACAGGAATACCGTGCGGCGGATAAGTGGCAGGCCAAGCTTGATCAGAATAATTATTCAATCATACGCCTTTATCGTGGCTACCAAAGAGTGTGCAGCAAAACAACGATAGATCGAGCGTACAAAGGCTACATACTAAAGACAATTCGGCATAAACATTTTAACAATATACCAACCCAGGTTTGCGCGATTGACGTAACGCACTAAAACCAGTTATTGTACTCCCTCACCAGCCCGGCTTTTTATTTTCCGGGAATTGATTCCCGGTAAACACCCCCCCGAGGCCATGCCAAAATGGCAGCATGGCATACGCTGAACCCACTCGTCGCTCTGTTCGCGCTTCTTATATTTCTGGCTTACCGTTAAACGCGGCGGCGGCGGCGCATAATGTGCCCTACCAAACCGCACGCGGATGGAAAGCCAAAGCGGTCGATCAAGGCGATAATTGGGACGATGCACGGGCCGCAAACAGAATTAGCGGTGCAGGCGTAAAAGCGTTAACCGCCACTGTCATTGAGGATTTTGTTCATCTATTTCAAGCGACTATTGCCGAACTAAAAGGAAACAAAAAACTAGGCGCACTGGACAAAGCTGAGGCGTTAGCGCGTTTATCTGACGCATACGCAAAGACGATAAAAGCCGCTGGTGCGAGTAATCCAGAGCTTAGCAAATTGGCAATAGCGATGGATGTACTAAAACTGTTCAGTGAGTTTTTGCGCGATAATCACCCGGATTTACTCAGTCATTTTATGAGTGTTTTAGAGCCATTCGGCGAGGAACTGAGCCGCAGCTATGGGTAAATTATCAGCCCACGCATTTCAAAAAGAACTGGCAAAATTTGCCAGTGAACAACGGCGGTTAATCGAGACAGAGTGCAGCGGGTTTGATGCCGACCCAGCGGCCAGCGCAATACGCCGCGAGCGGGTCGTTACCGGCGATTATCAGTTTTTTGTTGAAACCTATTTTCCCCACTACACAAAAGGGAATCCCCCGAGTTTATTTCATAAATATTTGTTCAAGCGATTCCCGTTTGCACTAGACGCCCAGGAAGGCATTAACGATGTAATCGCTGCCCCGCGTGGTGAAGCTAAATCAACATTATTAACCCAACTGGGCACGCTTTACGCTGTTGTTACGGGGCGTAAACAGTACATAGGCATAATCATGGATTCGTTTGATCAAGCAGCAATGATGCTTGAAGCGGTCAAAGCTGAGCTGGAAGCAAACCCCAGATTAGCGCAAGATTTCCCCGAGGCTTGCGGCGCGGGTCGAGTATGGCAAACAGGTGTCGTCGTAACAAAGAATAATCGAAAAATCCAGGCCGCTGGCAGCGGTAAACGTTTGCGCGGTTGGCGTCACGGGCCACACCGACCAGACCTGGTCTTTTTAGACGATATAGAAAATGACGAGAACGTGCGAAAGAAAGAGCAGCGGGACAAGACGGAAAGATGGGTCTTAAAAGCGGTGATGAATCTCGGCCCGCCAGACGGCATGATGGATGTGTTTTACGTTGGCACAGTGCTGCACTATGACTCTGTACTCAACCGTTTTTTAAAGCGCCCCACATGGCACAGGCGGGTATTTAAAGCGGTGCTAAGGATGCCTGACAACATGAAGCTCTGGGATGAGTGGGAAGCGGTTTTACAGAACGAAAGTAAAGAGGCCGCGCTCAATTTTTATCAAAAAAATAAACGCAAGATGGACAAAGGCGCAGAGGTGTCGTGGCCGGATGTGAGACCGATCTATCGGTTGATGTTGATTCGTGCAAACGATCATCATTCATTTGATTGTGAGTATCAGAATGACCCGACGGATGAGGAGAACGCGCCGTTTAAAGACATTCAATACTGGTTTGAAATTAAGCGGCACTGGGTCTACTACGGAGCCGTCGACCCATCGCTTGGTAAAGCCAATAAGTCTCGCGATCCAAGCGCTATTTTAGTCGGCGCAATTGATAGAAGCACAGGAGTGTTAGATGTCGTTGAGGCAAACATTAAGCGCCGGGTGCCTGATAAAATCATCGAAGACATTATTGCATTTCAGCGTGAATATACCTGCATGGTGTGGGCGTTTGAATCTGTGCAATTTCAAGAGTTCCTGCGCACTGAACTGGTTAAGCGCAGCGCGATAATAAGAGTGCCCGTGCCTGCACGCCCTGTGATACCGCACACAGATAAAGCGTTGAGAATTGAGTCATTACAGCCGCACATTGCGAACAGCTTAATTCGACTACATCAGTCACAAAAAACATTAATAGAGCAACTGAAGCACTGGCCAGAAGCGGCCCACGATGATGGCCCAGATGCGCTAGAAATGCTGTGGAAAGTGGCCATCAGTGGTGCCGGTGGAATACCGAAAGCCCACGGGGCAGAACGAACCGACGGCGTAGATATGGCTGGTTATGAATGAAAGATAAGATCACAAAAAGCGGCATAACAGCAGCCGAGATTGTAACGCGATCAAACGACCCGAATTTTTACGCGGGGCTTGATTTGTTACCAAACCCAGACCCTATTTTGCGCAAGCTCAACAGGTCGCAGGATGTCTATGATGCGATAGCAGCAGACGCGCATGTAATGGGGGAGCGCCGGGCAATCCGTGCCGGGTTATTGAGCTTCGACCATAGGGTCGTCGCTGCGAGTGATAAGCTCGCTGATATACAAGCGACAGAGCTGTGCAAACAATACATGCAAGCACAGCCAGCGCCCGGTATGCGCTGGCCAGATTTGTTTTGGAACATTGCGGAATCCGTTCTGTACGGGATGCGAATCCATGAGGCTGTATGGGATAACGTGGCAGGTGTAACTCTACCGGTGAAGATCGTCGACAGGCCGAACCAACGCTTTAAATTCGATACAAATAATGCGTTACGCATACTCACGAAAAGCGATCAAACACAAGGCATCGAAGCTGAACCCTATCGGTTTTTAATCACGAGGCATATGCCGAGTGCTGAAAACCCGTATGGCGAGGCACTACTCAGTTCCTGCTATTGGCCATACACATTCAAACACGCCGGTTTTAAATACTTCGCGAAATTTTGCGAGCGCTTCGGCTTTCCTTGGCCCATAGCAAAATACCCCGAGGGATCGACCCCCGAACAGATTCGGGAACTCAACCGATCCGTAGCAAAAATGGTGGAGGCGGCGGGCGGCTCGATCCCAGAGGGGAACAGTATTGAACTGTTGCAAAATAAAGTTTCAGGCAAATTAGTACATCAAAGTCTCATTGATGTGTGTAACGCGGAGATGTCAAAAGCGCTGAGCTTGCAAACATTGGCCACCGAAATTCAAGGGCAAGGGTCAAGAGCGGCGGCGGAGACCCATAGAGGGCGCGAACTATCAGGACACACGCCGATTCGTGCGATTGTCGCAGACACTATCAGCGAGCTTTTTGCCTGGATAACTGAAGTCAATATCCTAGGTGCAACCCCACCACGGTTCGAGTTTTACCAAGACGCCGACCCGAGGCAAGCGACGGTTGACTTCTTAGAAAAAGCAAACACGCTGGTTGATATACCAAAACAATATGGTTACGACTTACTGCAAATCCCAATGCCGAAAGCTGGGGAGGACGTGTTGCCCAGGCAGTCTGTAAACACACAGACAGAGTTCGCACAGGCACAACCAAACGCCACTGATATAACCATCCCACAAACAGAAGCTGAGGTTGCAGACGACTTGATAGCAGCGCTGACGGAAGATATTCGCACGCTGCTGAATCAATCCAAAACACTAAAAGAATTTCGCGACGCACTCGTGGAAAGTTACGCTGATCTAGATGAGACAGCGCTAGCGGATCACCTAGAGCTCGCGCTAATGACCGGTCTATTAACAGGCGTCGATGACGCCACAGAAGGGGTGTAAAGACTAATGAGTTTACGTAAAAAGCAATCAGAGTTTGTACTTAAAATCGCAAGCCTAATACAGCACGCGGATTCACTCGGTTATGAACTGACATTCGGTGATGCATATCGAGACCCACGAGTATTCGGGGAGGTGGGGACAAAAAAAGGATACGGCAGATCATCCAGTAATCACAAAATCCGCCTTGCTATGGACTTAAACCTATTTATTGACGGCGAATATAAAACAACAACTGAAGCACACCAACCGCTAGGTGAATTTTGGGAGAGCATCGGTGGCGCCTGGGGCGGTCGATTCAATGACGCAAACCATTATAGCCTGGATCACGGAGGTCGACGATGAGCTGGAAATCAATTCTATCGACCGTAGCGCCGACGATAGCGACAGCTATCGGCGGGCCACTCGCGGGGATGGCCGTAAAAACCCTCGCAGGGTCATTACTCGGGGACGAGTCTGCACCAGAGGCAAAGGTCGCCGCAGCAATTCAATCCGCAACCCCGGACGATTTGCTAAAAATTAAACAACTTGATGCGGAGTTCAAAACACGCATGGCAGAGCTTGGCGTTGACCTTGAACGCATAGCAGCGGATGATCGCAACAGTGCGCGAGACAGGGAAAAAACGCTCGGCGGTTGGTCTAACTCAATGCTTGCGACTGTCGTCGTTCTCGGATTTTTCGGGGCTGTCGGTTATGCTATGTCCGGTAACTTGAACTTGGATGGTGAACAAGGTGCGCTCATTGGCACGCTGATCGGTTACGTGAGCGCGAAAGCAGATCAAGTCGTTAGTTACTACTTTGGCTCATCGTCTTCATCGGCACGCAAAACCGAGCTGCTAAAAAATCCGGCACGGTAGCTGTTGTGCGTATCTCTCATATCTATTTAATGGCGCTGTGTAAGCTGGTGTACGCATGCAAGTGTGTACACTCAGTGGATGATGTCGAGGTAATCATGCGCTCGTACAATGAGGATCACACAATTATTGCGCTGCGGGGAAGTGAACCAGAGTGGCTGGATTGGTTATCAAACATTCTGATCATCCCCCGATTGATCAATAGACGATGGCGACACAGCGGCTTCCACTATGCCGCATTAGTCTGGTTCCGTGAATTTCAGCACTTGCTGGATAAGGATAAAAATTATGTATTGACAGGACACTCACGCGGCGCGGCGTTGGCAACACAGTTAGCGCTTATCATGTCTCGGCGTGGTTATACAGTGAGTGAGGTCGTCGGATTTGCAGAGCCAAATTCACTTTATACGTTCAAGTCACCGTTATCGGTTGAGGGGATAGACGCTACAAGCTACATAAATGATGGGGACTGGATTAACTGGTTTCCCCCATTTGGTCGGCCATGTAAAAAACGCTCAAGGTTGAGTGGCCCGGCACGTGGTCATTCAATCGACGCATATATCGAATCGATTAAACATTGATATGACGCCCAACGTTAGATTCAAAGAAGCAATCGACCACCTTACCGCAAAGATCGATATACCAACAGCCTCACATTCGGACATGCGCGGCGAAGCCCACGCCAAGGCTTTCACTGTGGCCGGGGCAACCAAGCAAGCAATCGTTGGGGACTTTCACAAATCGATCAATCGAATGATTGACGAAGGTCTCACAATCGAAGACTTCCGCAAAGATTTTGACGAAATCGTCGATAAACACGGATGGTCATATAAAGGCAAACGCGGCTGGCGCACACGTGTGATTTACGACACAAACATGCGCACAGCAAGGGCTGCGGGCAAGTGGCAGCAGTTTCAACGTTTAAAGAATTCCCGCCCGTACTTACAATATTTATCAGTCGATGACGCACGTACCAGAGACGCACATCGGCAATGGCATGAGCGCGTATTCCCGATAGATCACCCCTGGTGGGACACACATTACCCCCTTAATGGATGGGGTTGTCGCTGCACAGTGCGTTCACTGTCACAACGCGATATTGACAAAGCAGGTTTGCAAATAGAAGAGGCCCCGCCGCTAAATCCGACCCCCCGCATTGATCTACAGACTGGCGAAGTTCTAGGCGATGTCCCCGAAGGCATTGATACCGGATGGGATTACAACGTGGGTAAGTCATGGCTCGGGCCTGATCTCGCATTCGGTAAGCGCGCAATAGCACTGCCCGAGGCGCTGCAAGAGCGCGTTCTAAACAACACAGAGCTGTTAACGAAACTCATAGCCAAGCCGTATAAATCTTGGGCGGCAAACGTGCTCGATGATAATAACTCGCGCGGCGAGATCCGCACTGTTGGCTATCTGTCGCACGAGGTCGTGAAATTCGCGGCGGAAAAAGGCATAGGCGTAAACACGGCGACTATAACGCTCAAAGACGCACGGTTGCGCAGGATGGTTCGTGGTCTCAAAAAGCGCAACGATATAGCGCTTTCGCGAGAACAACTATTAAACATTCCCGTGTCGCTCCAAACTGCAACTGTAATCTGGGACATTAGACACAAAGCGTTAATCTACTTATTCGATGGTGACAAAAACAAAGGCAAAACAGGAAAGATTGCCGTATCCATAAATTTTAATTCAAAAGGGGAAGTATCAAACAGCATCCGTTCAGCAGGCATTGGGCGGGCTGAAAACTTTAAAGACCGCAACCAATACGAGCTAATAAAGGGCAAGCTGTAGCACACGGATGGACGCCTGCGTCATCATACAGCGCAATGCTCAAGGCAAAGTCGCAAGGCCGGGACGGCGATTTTC
This sequence comes from Gammaproteobacteria bacterium, assembly GCA_965277715.1. Lineage (GTDB taxonomy): Bacteria > Pseudomonadota > Gammaproteobacteria > JBCCGL01 > JBCCGL01 > JBCCGL01. The sequence goes on along the minus strand of OZ255836.1, from coordinate 1,534,163 downwards.
CGGTCGTCGAGCGCTACATGATTAGAACGATAACACAAGAGACCATAGTTATGACTGAACAATTTGGTAATACATGTAAGATAAGCCAGTGTGGTGAATACAGATACTCGCTAACGAGACCATCACAGATACATCACCCTGCCAACAGACAGATGTTGTTTATTATGCTAAATCCATCCACTGCTGATGCGCTGATAGACGATCAAACGATGCGTCGTTGTCGCGATTTCGCCGCCAGATCGAATTGCGATGGCTTGGAAGTCGTCAACCTTTATGCACTGAGATCGAAAGAACCTAAGAACTTATGGTTGCACAAGGACCCAGTAGGCCCGCTTAATGACGATTACATCAAGGGCGCGCTTGATTCGCGCGAGAATGTAATCTGCGCATGGGGCGCTGACGCAAAACTAGACAGAGTAAACCAGATCGCTCACATGATTCACGAAGCGAACGCGACGGCGTGGTGTCTAGGCCTGACAAAGCACGGAGCACCCCGGCATCCACTTTACATAAAGCGCGATCAGCCATTTATTCGTTACGAATTCAAATAACGGTCTAACCGGGAAGGTTATCAATAATCATTTAATGGCCATTTAACGAACTATTATTACCAGTATATTGAGGGTTTTTTACCGGAAAATTTCGGTTTTTGTATTCATTTTGTCTTATTTCAAACGTTAATTCGTTTTTCACTCAATTCCCCCAAAAGCGTTTAAAAATGCGCGTTTTGGGCGTTTTTTGGTGTTTCTCATTTATCTTGTTTTAAACATCACCCTACAATAAAGGCCCGCTCTACGAGCATTGGCAGGATGGCGTATTTATCGGTGCAGTGTCTGATGCTATTGCGACTGAAATGAAAATACAGGCCGTTTCCTGCTATGGCCCGGCGGGTTCGGCCTGTTTGATGCACGCCCGTTTGTTGCACGGCTCGGCCCCTAATCTTTCCGATAAACCGCGCACATTGTTTATCTGTGAATATATGGCGGAGGATGCCTATCCATTACAGGCTAACCACATTCCCAGTCAATACATGTACGAGATAGTTCGTGGAGAATGCACAAATCGAGTGCGTTGTAGCGATTACTCGATGACATTCCCAGAAGTACCAACCGGTGCGTCTTTTTTTGAACAGCAGGCAAAGGCGGGTTAAGTTAGATTAAACCAGACGCTTTTTAACGCCCCGACCAAGGAACCGTATTCCAAATAACGAATACCAAGCAAGGCCCCGACAACAATACTGATCGAGGTAAGAAAAGACACAAGCCCCAACGTTGAAACCCCGGTAATACCCTGGCCGAATGTACACCCCCCGGCAAGTACTCCGCCTATGCCCATCAACGCACCACCTCCCATATAGCGGCCCATTTCAGCGACGTCTTCAAACCCCCACAAGTGGAATTCCTTGCGCAACGATGCGTTGGTGAACACACGCCGCGAAGGAAAGCTGATTTATTACAGTATAGGCAGTACCGATGTGGAGCGTGTTGTTGAAGTGTTGCACGATTTGTATTGTCGCTAAATTGTACTCCCTCTTGCCCGGTTAATTACTTTTCTCCTCAATATCAATCCCCGTCATTTTTTTGATTAACGTCGCATTTAAACCTTCAGATTGCATTTTTTTAGCGATGTCTATACCTTTTTGTTGAGCGCCCTTTTCTAACCCCTTTTCTATGCCTTTTTCGATCCCTTTTTCTATGCCTTTTTCTATGCCTTTTTCTATCCCTTTTTCTATGCCTTTTTCTATGCCTTTTTCTATCCCTTTTTCTATCCCTTTTTCTATCCCTTTTTCTATGCCTTTTTTCATTCCTTTTTCTTCAGCCAGAGTTAAAGCACCCATTTGAATAGCTATATATTGTTGTTTATTGTATTGTAATTCCAACTCTTCTTTGCTCATCCCCGCTTCGTTGCTTACCGCGTATGCCGTTTGTAACGGTGGAGGGAGGTTTTCAGGCATGATGCTTAAGTCACCGGCATTTTTTAAAAAGAAAAACCAGTGATCGCTTATGTCATCACATTGTTCAAGGGTTTTGGTGAATTTGGGTAATTCTATAAAAATTAACTCAATATCATCGTGGTAATCGCTAAAGTCTTTTTTGTTAATCATTTTGAAATAATTAATGACTTCGCGGTTATCTTCAAACATAGGGAAGTTGACAAAGGTGATGGCGATCACAGGCTTTAGCAGGTCGTAACGCTGGCCTTTGACCAGTTGTGTCGAGTAGTTTTTCGCGGCGTTGTATAACACGCGGTTTTCAAAACCGGGATGATTGAGCACCTGCATTTCGATAATAGCGGTGGTCTTATCGTCCAGCACCGCCTTCACATCAACAAACGTATCCTTCATGCCTTTGAGCTGCGGAATATTGTAGGGATCGACAATATCGACATCTGTAATGGCGTGCTCAAAATCGACAATAGCGTTTAACAATGAAATCAAACGCGGCTTTGAGTCTTCACTGCCGAAGACTTTTTTAAAAGCGAAATCCGTGCGAACATCGAGAAATTTCATGGTGATAACCTGTGCCTGCCAGATGGGTAATACCCATTACTTTAGCATAAGTACGTGTAAAAATACCTGCCCTGAGCCCTTTCTTAGGCCTCTGAGATCGTTTGGTTTGCTTAGCCAATGTGTCAGTTGGAGTGAGGCATATGCCGCATAAATTTCCACATAAATTACCATGTGAATTGTATGCGCCGATGGCTGGATGTGTCGGGCGTTACACTTTAGAATTGCCTTCACCAGTGAAGTCGCCTTAACAATGCTCTTTACCTGCAATCCCTACCTACACCCCATTGAGTCGAGCCACGCAAACACCATGAACTACTCCGCATTAACTCAACGTATTCAGGGTGAGACGGTTGACGCATGGGAATTGCACTATCGGGCGCACCAGGATCTGAACCGGGGTGAGGATGTTATTTTGCTGAGCGTAGGCGATCCAGATTTTGCCACTCCCGCCGATATTAGCGAGGCGGCGGTTGATGCCCTGCGCGGTGGAGACACCCACTATTCAGAAGTGCGTGGCCGCGATGCGCTGCGCGATGCCATCGCCGCAGACCACCAACAGCGCTGCGGGCAGGTCACTCACCGCGATAATGTGATCGTGTTGGCGGGGGCACAAAACAGCCTGTTCGCCACGTCGTTGTGCATCGCCGATCACGGTGATGAGATTATCGTCCTGCAACCGATGTATATCACCTATGAAGCCTGTATTCAGATGACAGGGGCCACATTGGTGCCGGTATCGCTGGATCAACACAATGGCTTCCGGCTCAATGCCCAGGCACTGGCTGCAGCGATTACCCCCCGTACCCGTGCCATTTATTTCGCCACACCGAATAACCCAACCGGCGTGATGATGCGTCACGAAGAGTTGCAAGCTATCGCTGCGCTGGCGATTGAACACGATTTATGGGTGGTCGCCGATGAGGTGTACTGTGATATTACCTTTGAAGCCGAGCACCACTGCATCGCCAGCCTACCCGGTATGACTGAACGCACCGTTACTATCAACAGCCTGTCGAAATCACATGCCATGACCGGCTGGCGGATCGGCTGGGCCATTGGCCCCGAGACACTGATTGAACACTTGTACAATGTGGCGCTGTGTATGCTTTACGGCTTGCCGGGGTTTATCCAGACAGCGGGTTTGTATGCACTGCGCCAGGCAAAGCACGAAGCGGCCGACATGTGCGCCATCTACCGCCGTCGACGCGATTTACTCGTCACTGCGCTGAATGAGATAGCGCTACTCGACTGCCTTGTGCCACAAGCGGCTATGTACCTGATGGTCGATGTGCGCAAAACGGGGCTAAGCGCGGGTGAATTTGCCAATGTGTTATACCGTGAAACGGGTGTGGCAACGCTGGATGCAACCACCTTTGGCGCCTGTGCAGAGGGGTTTATACGCATTTCCTTCACCTTATCAGACGCACAATTGCGTGAAGCCTGTGTGCGCATTGAGCGGTTTATGCAGCGCTTTGCTCCGGCGTAAGCAGTTAAACCGAACGCGTAACCGAACTATTGGGCACCACAGGAAACCGTATGAAAACAACTGGCGAATATCTGCTTGAGCTACTTGAACAATACGAAGTTGAACAGGTATTTGGCATCCCTGGTGTGCACACCGTTGCGCTTTACCGGGGGTTAGAACAGTCGTCAATCCGCCATTACACACCGCGCCACGAACAGGGTGCGGGGTTTATGGCTGATGGCTACGCACGGGTGAGCGGCAAGCCAGGTGTGTGTTTTATTATCACCGGCCCTGGGTTGACCAATATTGCCACGGCGATGGCGCAAGCTTACGCCGACTCGATCCCGATGCTGGTTATCTCGGCGGTCAACGCCCTGGACAACCTGGGGCAGGGGGCTGGCTATTTACACGAACTGCCGAATCAAAGCGCACTGATGTCGCAAATCAGCGCGTTTAGTCATACCCTGCTGCGGGTCGATGACCTACCCAGTATTTTGGCACGCGCCTATGCTGTCTTTGATGGGGCCAGGCCACGCCCGGTACATATTGAAATTCCGCTGGATGTAATGGTGCGCTCAGCAGCACATATGCCCCCGGCAAAGCGTGCAGGTAAAGCTGTGCCACCACGGCCAAATAAACACCAAATTGAAACAGCGGTAACGGCACTGAATGCCGCCAGTCGTGTTGTACTGTGCGTCGGTGGCGGTGCAAAGCGCAGCGCAGACGCGCTGCGTTTACTCGCAGAAAAACTCGATGCACCGGTAATACCCACCGTCAATGCACGCGGCATACTCCCACCCGAACACCCCTTATTAGTTCCCGCCAGCCCGACGCTAAATGCCGTGCGCCACCTAATTGAAGGTGCCGAGGTCGTTGTCGCATTTGGTACTGAAATAGGGCGAACGGATTACGATTTTTACGAGAGCGGTGAATTTACGATACCGGGCACATTGATCCGCGTCGATATAGATCCGCAACAACTCTACCGCAACTGGCTCGCTGATATCGCCCTGGTGGGTGATGCTGACGAAACCTGCCGCGTTCTCGCCGACGCCGTGGCGGTCAAACCAAAAGCCTGTGGGGCAACCCGCGCCGCAGCGGCACGCACAGCGGCGATGGATGAATTGCCCGAATCCATGCGCCAGCATACTGGCTTATTAAATAAAATCCGCGATACCCTACCCGATGCCTTATTGGTCGGTGACTCCAGCCAGCAAGCCTATGCTGGCGCCCTGTATTTCGCCGCGCAAACCCCCTGTAGCTGGTTTAACTCCGCCACCGGTTTTGGCACACTGGGGTATGCCTTACCGGCGGCTATCGGTGCAAAAATTGCTGCGCGTGATCGGCCTGTGTTGTGCCTGGTGGGGGATGGTGGGCTGCAATTCTCAATAGCCGAACTGGCCTCAGCCATTGATGCACAAACGCCGGTTATTTTATTAGTCTGGAATAATAATGGTTACGGTGAAATTAAAGCCTTTATGCGGGAAAAAAATATCGCCCCTGAGGGCGTGGATTTATTTACCCCGGACTTTATTGCACTCGCCAGTGCCTATGGCATTCACGCTGAAAAACTGACCACATTGGATGATATTGAACGGCGATTAATGGATGCTGTTAAGCGTGGCAAACCGTCTTTACTTCAACTCGATGAGGCGGAGCTGATTCCCAATCAACGACTGAATTCAAACCCACCTGCGAAGTACCTATAAAATGATCAAGCAATTTACAAATAACACAGCCCTCCTGTTGATTGATGTGCAGGTCGGCGTCGATGCGCTCGAACACTGGGGTGGGCCAACGGGGCGGCGCAACAACCCTGAGGCAGAATCCCATATACACGCCTTGCTCAGTGCCTGGCGTACACATTCCCTGCCGGTATTTTTTACCCAGCACGACTCGCGTGAAGCGGCCTCGCCACTCAAATGGTCACTGCCCAGCGGTGCGATAAAACCCGGCTTTGAACCCCTCGAAGGCGAAGTGCTTATCCGCAAAGATGTCAACAGTGGATTTATTGGCACCAACCTGGAGATTGAGTTGCGACGCTTAGGTATCTCACGGTTGGTGGTTGTGGGGTTTTTTACCAATTTCTGTGTCGAAACCACGACGCGCATGGCGGGCAACCTGGGTTACGATACTTATTTGGTACACGATGCCTGTGCCACCACCAACCGGGTTGGTATCGACGGCACCGATTATGAACCGGAGCAAGTACATGCGATGGCTATCGCCAGTTTAAACCGGGAATTTTGTACCGCTATCGACCACCAACAAACCCTGTCGCTTATCAAAAACGACCTACACACAATCGAGAGGATTCAAGGCAATGAGTAATTACGGCGCACAAAATATGGTATCGCCACTGGCTCGCGTTATCGTGCGTGCGCCTGCTGCCAGTATGGCCAGTGCAGACCCGGCGGTGTGGCATTACGGTGATGGTTTAACCCGGCAGGCGCTGGATACACAGCACCGGGCGTTTATTCAGCAACTGGAAAAAAGCGGTGCAGAAATCATAGTGATGAACGAGGCACCCGATACCTTATGTGACGCCATTTTTACCCATGACCCTTCACTGGTGAGTAACGCGGGCGCCATTTTACTGCGTATGGGTAAAGTATTGCGCCGTGAGGAAGTCGATGCACACCAATGCATGTATGAAAAACTGGGCGTGCCGGTGCTTGGTCGCATTCAGGCGCCGGGCACTGTCGAGGCGGGTGATTGTGTCTGGTTAAATGAGAATACCCTGATTGTTGGGCGGGGGTTTCGTACCAACCAATCGGGCATCGAACAACTGACCACTTTGCTAAAACCGGGCGGTGTTGAAGTAAAGGCATTCGACCTGCCAGTGTGTGCGGGCGAAAGCGCCTGTTTGCATTTGATGTCACTAATCAGCTTAATCGACCACGATTTGGCACTGGTGCACAAGCCCTTGCTGCCCGTAGCGTTTTATCAAATGTTACAGGATTGTGGTGTGCAGTTGGTAGAGGCGCCAATCGATGAATTTGAGGCCAGTAACACCTTGAGTTTAAATGTGCTGGCGATTAAACCCCGCCACGGCATTATGGTGGGTGGTCTGCCAAAAACACAGCGAGCCTTGCAGGACGCAGGGTGTATTATCGATACCTTTAATGGAGATGATTTGTGTATTAAGTGTGAGGGTGGACCGACGTGTTTAACCCGGCCGTTATTGCGTGAGTAAGTAGTTAGGAAAGCGGTTTTTATGGTTATTGTGGATGAATGATTTATAAAGCTGGCTTTATACGCCCTTCTAGACCCCATATAGTTACTTGTGTGCAAGTTAATATAGGGGGCTGGGGCGAAATCAAAACCACGTTCTTAGAACGTGGTTTTTTACTTTGTATTTCATTCACAGCAAACTGCGAATATCCTGCTCGTTAATCACACCTTTAAAACCGATTGTTTTCTTTTTTACCACGCCTTGTTTATCCAGCAAAAATACCATGGGTGTACCCTTAACGAAATAATCCTCTCCAGCGGCGACGCTCACTGCGCCTTTATTGTTGATAAGGTTCTTATACAGAGGTACATCAAAACCCTGGCCATTCACCCATGCCTGGCTGTCAGCCGGGTCTTCAAAAATTGATAGGGTGACTATGCGTACCCCCGGTTGGTCTTTTACGGCGCTGTAGAGTTTTTGGTAGTCCGGCCATTTTGCTTTGCAAACGCCACACCAGGTTGCCCATAGCTTAACCAGCACTACCTCACCCTGATAATCAGACAGTTTTGCCTGGGCGCCACTGGGATCGATAAATGAAAAGTTGTGCAGTTGGTCACCTACTCTGTCTCCATTTTTAGCGTGAGCGATGGTGCTGAACAACGAAATGGCAAAAAATAATGTAATAAAGAATTGACGGGAGGGGTTCATAACAAATCCTAGTGGAAATAAGACAAAAGGTAATTTAACACAACATATACTGTTGAGTGTTCTCAATTGCCTGGGTGAGGGTAAGGGTGAGTGATTGTGGGGTTTTTTTCGTGTTGGTACGGTGTAATGATGAGGAATCGTGGTTTCTATTCTTGTTTACGCAATGCAATCGCTGAGTGAAGCATTAATGCTATAACCACTATTGCACCCCCTAGCATGGCGTTAACCGTGGGCTGTTCACCCAGGACCAACCAGACGATCAATGAACCTAGCACGGTTTCCAGTGGCAACATTAAGCTGACTTCGGCGGCGGGGATATAGCGTGGCCCAATAAACAATAGCCCCAGGGCGAGGGTGAGTAATAAGCCCAATGATAGAAATAACCAGGCGGTTTGTACACTCACCGCAAAAGGCGATGCAAACGGCAGCGCGACCAGAGCAATCAACAACCCACTCAAGGCGACAGCGGGTGTCATATCGCACTCTTTCTTTTGCCGGGTAAATACAAATGTGCAGGCAACGCAGACCGCCGTCCCCAACGCGAAAAAATCTCCCAGCCAGCTACCACTTTTATAGCTGCCTGATACGATTAAGGCCACTGCTGTGATAACCACGATAATGGTTATGGCGGTGTGCCTGGCAATTTTTTCGCGCAGGAAAATACGGCTTAACAGTGCCGCAAAAACCGGCGAGGTGCTGATAATGATCAGGGTATTGGCAACGCTGGTGTGGAGTAGGGCACTGATAAAAAAGAATGTGCTGAATGCCCACATCAATGCGACGCCAAGCCCCGGCAGGCCGATAGCTTTAAATGCAGCCGGTGTGCGGCGGCGGTGCACGATGGCGGTGATAAGTAACATGCCCTCGAAGACAAAAAAACCACGCCAGAATAAAATGGTCGACTGGTCGGCCTCGATAAGCCGGATAATCAGACTATCCGGGCTGAGCAGGAGGATGCCTGCCGCTGTAATCAGCAGGCCTTTGAGGTGGGTCGACAATGTGCGATTTCAGGTAATTGTGTGTTTAGATTGATCTTGCCGCTTCACACATATTGCACAATTTCGTTATCGCCAACTCGCGACCGAGGAGTGCCAGGCCACAGTCGGGCGCTGCTATTAAGCGGTCTTTATCGATGTGTTGCAGCGCTGCCTGGAGGCGGGCGGCAATGGTATCTACCGACTCAATGGCGCTCTCTGCAATAGTGATAGAGCCAAAGATAAGCTGCGATTTTTTAAATTGCTCCAGGAGCGATAAGTCATTGTAACGGTGTGCATCTTCAACCGAAATCTGGTGTACAGATGAATTGTCGACCGCTGAGGCCAGCTCGAAATAGCAGTTGGGGTCGGCCTTGTGGTAGCCGACACTATCGAGCTTATCCGGGTAGCCACAGCACATGTGCATGGTGCGGGTGACATCGTTCGGTACACCGTCGAAACAGCGGTCGAGGCACTCAACACCAAAATCCAGTGCGCGTTCGACATTGCGGGCGAATAATGGCTCGTCAACCTGGATGTTTTTGCAACCGGCCTCGACCAGTGCGCGTATTTCGTAATTCAACGCATCCGCCAGGTCGAAGGCCAGCTCGCGTACCGATGAATAGTGCGTATTCACCGTGGTATCGATAATGGTGATGGGGCCGGGTACCGTGATTTTTACCGGTCGGTTGCTAAAGCGTTGTGCCGTTTTAAAGTCGTGGTCGAGGAAGTGCTCACCGCGTGCAGTGACTTTTCCATTGATGGTGGGCAGCTCGGCTTCATAGGCACCATCACGCAAAACGCGACTGCTTAGGTTGTCAAAATCGATGCCAGTCAGGTGTCGGCAGTGGTAGTGGATGTAGTTTTCCCGACGCTGTTCACCGTCGGTGGGGACATCAACACCACAATTGACTTGATCTTCGATGGCCGCCTGGGTTGCTTTGACAAACAGAGCTTCGATCGCTTCGTTGGCGTTTGCCATTGTCTCGGTGTAGCGCCGGGTGACTTCACCGCTCTCTGCGACCAGCCCCTGGTCAAGTTCAAACCAGTCGATAATGGGAACATAATCAGGTTTGGGGTAGGCGCCTATGCAGGTGGTTTTGATCATCGTATTTTTCTTTGGGCGTAAAACAAAAAAGGATTCTGGCGGTAAAGTATGCCGATGTCTAATTATTTCCTCTGCCTGGTATGCTGGTGTAAAATTCCCGGCTTAACTCACCAGGTTGTGCGCTATGCCCCTTACTCCAGAAGATGTCGATAAAATTGCGCATTTGGCGCGTTTGCAAATAGATCCAGGCCGTGTGGATCACTACGTCAGTAACCTATCCGATATTCTCGCGCTGGTCGAGCAGATGAACGGTATTGATACCACCGATGTCACGCCAATGGCGCACCCACAACACGCCAGCCAGCGCCTGCGCGAAGATGTCGCGACGGAAACGGATCGGCGTGAACATTTTCAACGCCATGCCCCCGCCGTTGAAGACGGGTTGTACCTGGTGCCCCGTGTCGTTGAATAAACACTAACCCTCGCATAAACCATTAACGTAAAAGCCCTGGCTGAATCAGTGCCTTCCGAGTAAACAATGCACACTAAAACCCTTGCCGAACTGTCCACAGCGCTGGCAGAAAAAACCATCAGCAGTGGCGAGCTAACCGAATTATTTTTACAGCGAATTGAGGCAAATAAAACGCTGAATGCGTTTATTACTGTCACCCGTGAGCAGGCACTGGCATCGGCGCAGGTGGCTGACCAGGCGATTGCCGATGGCACTGCCGGGCCGCTGACCGGCATCCCTATCGCGCATAAGGATTTGTTCTGTACGGAGGGCGTTAAAACCTCCTGCGGTTCGCGGATGTTAGATACCTTTATTTCACCTTACGATGCCACGGTGGTATCGCGCTTAAAGCGGGCGGGGTGTGTTTCGCTGGGAAAAACCAATATGGATGAATTTGCCATGGGTTCGAGTAATGAGACCAGTTGGTACGGCTGTGTTAAAAACCCCTGGTCAACGGACTGTGTCCCCGGTGGTTCTTCCGGTGGCTCGGCGGCGGCTGTGGCGGCACGGCTGGTGGTGGCAGCCACGGGTACTGATACCGGTGGGTCGATTCGACAGCCCGCGTCGATGTGCGGTATCACCGGTATGAAACCGACGTATGGGCGTATCTCCCGCTACGGTATGGTGGCGTTTGCCTCCAGCCTCGATCAGGCTGGCCCGATGGCCAAAAATGCGCACGACTGTGCACTGCTATTAAATGCGATGGCAGGCTTTGATGAGCGGGATTCCACCAGTATCGACCACCCGGTGGATGATTACACCGCAGTGCTCGATCGTGACTTACAGGGTAAAACAATTGGTTTACCGAAAGAGTACTTTGATCAAAAACTTGAGAGCGGCGTTGCGCAGGCGGTCGAGTCGGCCATAGAGGTATTGAAAAAATGCGGGGTCAATTTCAGGGAGGTATCACTGCCCAATCAACACCTGGCTGTGCCGGTGTATTACGTGGTGGCACCCGCCGAGTGTTCCTCTAACCTTTCACGGTTTGATGGGGTGCGTTTTGGCTACCGCTGCGATAACCCACAAGACCTCGAAGATCTATATAAGCGCTCGCGTGGCGAAGGGTTTGGTGACGAGGTAAAACGGCGCGTGATGATAGGCACTTACGCATTATCCGCCGGTTATTACGACGCCTATTATCTGAAAGCACAAAAGATCAGGCACCAGATTAGCGATGATTTCAACGCGGCGTTTGCCTCGGTCGATTTTATTCTCGGCCCCACCTCACCGACGGTGGCTTTTCCAATTGGGGCAAAAAATGACGATCCGGTCGCTATGTACCTAAACGACATTTACACAATAGCCGCCAACCTCGCGGGCCTGCCGTGTATCTCCATGCCGTGTGGTTTTGCCGACAATCTACCGGTGGGCTTACAGTTAATTGGCAAGCCGTTTGATGAATCGCTGTTGCTCAATGCGGCGCATCAATACCAACAACAAACTGACTGGCACCAGCAGATGCCGGTGGCGTTGTAAACCCGTCGTTTAAGCTCAGGCACCCAACCCCGAGGACATACCGCTATGCAATGGGAAACCGTTATTGGTCTGGAGATACACACACAACTCTCCACCCAGAGTAAAATCTTTTCCGCTTCATCGACCGCGTTTGGCGCACCGGCGAATACTCAGGCGAGCGCTGTGGATCTGGGGTTGCCCGGTACCTTGCCGGTACTCAATAAACAGGCGGTGCGTATGGCGGTAAAATTTGGCCTGGCCACGGGGGCGCATATTGCGCCGCGTTCGGTGTTTGCGCGTAAAAACTATTTTTACCCTGACCTGCCCAAGGGATACCAGATTTCCCAGTACGAGCTACCGATTGTGGGCAGGGGTTCGCTGGAAATCGAACTGGAAAATGGCGAGACCAAACAGATTGGTATTACCCGTGCGCACTTGGAGGAAGACGCCGGTAAATCACTGCACGAAGATTTTCAGGGCATGACGGGTATCGACCTGAATCGTGCGGGTACACCGTTGCTGGAAATTGTCTCTGAGCCGGATATGTCATCGGCTAAAGAAGCGGTGGCCTATGCGAAGAAAATTCATTCGCTGGTGCGTTACATCGACATCTGTGATGGCAATATGCAGGAGGGTTCGTTGCGTTGTGATGCGAATGTATCGGTGCGTTTAAAGGGTGATACCACGCTGGGTACACGGGCTGAAGTCAAAAATGTGAACTCATTTCGCTTTTTGGAAAAGGCGATCAATTTTGAAGTGGAACGGCAGATCGACGTGCTCGAATCTGGTGGTACGGTTGTGCAGGAGACGCGTCTGTACGACGCCGACAAGGATGAAACGCGGTCGATGCGCAGTAAAGAAGAAGCCAATGACTACCGCTATTTTCCCGACCCGGATCTTCTGCCCGTGGAGCTGGAACCGGCATTGATTGAGCAATTGCGCGGTGAACTGCCTGAATTGCCGGATGCTAAAAAACAGCGTTACAGGCAAACGTTTGATCTATCGGCACAGGATGCCACCGCATTGACTGCGGATCGTGATGTGGCCGACTATTTTGAAACAGCCGTTGCCGCCAGTCAGGTGGGTCATCAGGCTGTGCCAAAGCTGTTGGCAAACTGGGTAACATCGGAATTGGCCGGGCGGTTAAATAAATCTGACCAGGCGATTACGGCGTGCCCGGTCAGTGCTGTGCAGTTGGCGGGGCTTGTCGACAAAATTGCCGATGACACTATTTCTGGGAAAATCGCCAAGCAGGTATTTGATGCGATGTGGGATGGCGAGGGGGATGCCAATACGATTATTGCAGCACGTGGTTTGCAGCAAATTACCGATACCAGTGAGATCGATGCGCTGGTTGATGCGGTGATTAGTGCCAACCCACAGCAGTGTGAGCAGTATCGGGCGGGTAAGGAAAAATTGTTGGGGTTTTTTGTGGGGCAGGTAATGAAGGCGTCGGGTGGTAAGGCTAATCCGGCGCAGCTTAATGCGTTGTTGAAGGAGAAATTGGGGTAGTTGGTAGGGTTTCGCCTGTTTCTGTGGAAGGTAGGCTGACGCTAATTGTTGGTGGTATGGGGCTATGCCTTTTTGAGGGAGCCACACGCTGGGCACGCCGGGTCTTTCTTTAGGCGGATGCTGTTCCATTCCATGGCCAGGCCATCCAGTAGCAGTAAACGGCCTGAAAGGTCGGTGCCGATATTCAGTAGTACTTTGATAGTTTCCATTGCCTGGACGGTGCCAACCATGCCGACTACCGGGCCGAGTACGCCTGTCATTGCGCAGGTGTCGCCGTCATCACTGCTTTCTTTGAAGAGGCAACGGTAGCAAGGGCTGTCGTCTCTGTCGTTGCGGAATACAGAAATTTGGCCATCGGTTCTGATTGCCGCGCCGGATACCAGCGGTACGCGGTTGCGCACGCAGGCGGCGTTGACGGCAAAGCGGGTGGGGAAGTTGTCGCTGCCTTCGACGACGATATCGACATTGGCGACGATTTCATCAAGGTCTTCTTCGTCGAGCGCGTAGTCGAGGGTGTCGATGTCGATATCCGGGTTAAGGGCGTGGCAGGCCTGCTTTGCCGAGTGGGTTTTTAATAGACCAACCCGGTCTGTACTGTGCGCTATTTGGCGTTGCAGATTAGAGACTTCGACCTGGTCGTAGTCGGCGAGGACTAATTTTCCCACACCCGCAGCGGCGAGGTAGAGGGCCACTGGCGATCCCAGGCCGCCCATGCCGACAATCAGGCAGCGGCTGGCGAGGAGTTTTTCCTGACCCTGTTCACCGATTTGTGGCAGGTTTATGTGACGGCTGTAGCGGTCGCGTTGTTGTTGGTTCACTTATGGCATCCAAAGGTTGAATGTTTAAAACAGGACAAGGATGTGGTTGTTAATATTGCGGTATAGAAGGTAAAAGTAGGTTTATTTGCTTATTGCAGCGCCTTACGGCTGAACTGAATCATTCTGAGGTATAGAAAACAGTTTTTATGCATGGCATGAAAACGGCAACCATGACCAGGCACAGCATATATTTTATAATCAGAAGTTCTTTTTCGAACCGTTGAATATCTGTTTTAGTGGCAAGCTGTGTATTCAAAGCCTCGGAAAATGCCTCTTGAATAGCTTGCGCTTCAGCTTCAGCCTGACTTTCGGGCACGCCTGCATCCCTGAGCGTGCGGGAAAACTTTAATGTATCAAATGTGCTAATAGCCATAACGATAGGGAGTTTAGCATGTGGCTATTATTGATAGTCAATATAACCGAGTTGTAGTGGTCAGATACCTAAGAGGGTGCCAGAAAACGTTGCGGGCGCAGTCGTTTTCCGACACTCTCTAAAAGTATAGCCTTGCACTGATAGAGTACACAATTAATTCAATGAATCATCTAGCCCACGCATTGCTCGCAGCCGATACCCCTGCATCGATTATCGGTAGTCTTTCCGGTGACTTTGTGCGCGGCAGGATTGAAGACCAATTTGATGTGGGGGTTGGTGAGGGTATTCGTCTGCACCGTATGGTCGATAGTTTTACCGATGCCCATGCGATGACGCAGCGTAGCCGCAAACGGTTTGTCGGTGCACAGCGGCGTGTGGCGGGTATTGTTGTCGATGTGTATTACGATCACTTTTTATTTCAACATTGGGCGTTGTTTTCTGATGAGTCGTTTGCGCGGTTTTGTCGGCGTGTCTACGCTACTTTGCAGTTCCATGCGGCAATGGCGCCTGTGCATTTCAGGGATTATATTCCGCGCTTTATTGAGCGCGATTTGCTCACCAGTTGTTGCACGCTGGACGGGGTTGATGAGGTTGTTGGGCGGCTTGCTGAGCGCTGGCAGAAGAAGCCGGAGTTACAGCGTTTGTTATTGCGTGCAGGGGCTGAGGCAGAAAATCATTACGATGCAATGCAAGATGATTTTTTGCGTTTTTTTCCTGAATTGGTAAGTGAAGTGGCGATGTTTCATCAGTAGTTTTTAGATAGCGTGGTTTATTTAGTTTTTGTTTCTATGTGGGTTGTGTGGGGTGTTATGGGGTTTTACTGTAAGCGCCCTTAAACCAGCCTCTATTCCAACACAATGTCCAAAACGACATTCCAAGGTAGCAAGGCTTCTACCTTCTCTAAAGTATCGGCGCCACCGATATGGTTGCAGTTAAATCATAGCCATCAAGCAAGCCGTTTATTTGCATTCCGCTCAGCGACATGACCTCCTCATTGAGATCAGGTCACTTAAATCGCTCTTCGGCCAAGGCTTTTTAATACAGTACAAAAACCGTTATCCTCCCACATCAGACACTTGATTTTGTTGCGGTGGCGATTGGTGAACACGTATAAGCCACCATCAAACAGGTTGTGACCAAGCTCTTGCTAAACAATGGCCGCAAGACCATTGCTTTGCTTACGGATGATGGATATTTACAGTCGTAAAATTGTTGCCTGGGAAGTGCATGAGAGTGAATCGGCTGATCTGGCAGCGGCGCTGATCCAGCGTGCCTGTTTAGCGGAGGGGTGCAGCCAAAGTCAATTGGTATTACACGCGGATAATGGTGGCCCGATGAAAGGTGCTACCATGTTAGCAAAACTGCAATGGTTGGGTGTGATACCTTCGTTTAGCAGGCCATCGGTAAGCGATGATAATCCTTATTCAGAAAGTCTGTTTAGAACCTTAAAATACACCCCTGCCTATCCGTCAAAGCCATTTGATAGTTTAGCCTCTGCGCGAAACTGGGTGCATGGATTTATGCAATGGTACAACGACTCTCATTGCCATAGCGGCATTGGGTTTGTGACACCAGCCTCGCGTCATAAAGGCGAAGACCACGCGATACTGGCAGCCAGAAAAGCAGTTTATGAACAAGCAAAGGCCAAACACCCTGAACGCTGGAGTAAGGAGAACCAACAAGGCCTTGCTGCCTCTGGCTTGCAGGCTGATATTGCGCAAGTTAACGGGGCAGCAGTGATTATGTTTTAACAAAATTCTGCGAAGAGCCACATTTTTTATGAGGCAATTCGCAATCGATGATGATGGTTGCTTACCGAGAAAAACTGTTCAAAAATTCGAATTTTAAGACCGCACAACAATAAACCCAGCGATTGATATCATTATCATCCCTAAAAACGTCGAAATTTCAGGCACTTCTCCAAGAAAAATAAACCCCCAGATCGCGATAAAAGGTATATAAGCAAAACTTAATGTTCCAATGACAGAAGCTTTACCTTTTTGATATGCAATAGATGTTAAAATGTTTCCAACGGTTATCGCCACTGCGAGAATAAAAATTACCACACACTCAATTGTGTTCAGGCTCCGCCAGGAGCTAGTAAAAAAGGCGAATTGATCTGTTGTTCCATGCCAAGGATATATGGCAACAATTCCTGTACCAACTAATCCAGCTAAAAGAAAGCAAATCTGCAAATTGATGGTCAAAATATAAGGATGCTCTGACTGCAATTTTACCCTTGTTATTATCATTGCAAAAGCGAAAAATAAAGCTGAGCATAGTGGCAATAATGTAAAGATATCAAAACCTTCTTTGTTCGGTTTAATAGTAATAAGTACCCCCAAAAAACCCAGTAGCACTGCAAACCAACTGCTTATCGATACCCGTTCGCCTATTAAAATCGCAGCTATGAGAGTTAGAAAAATTGGCATAGTATAATAAACTGTTGCAGCTACAGATATAGAGAGATGAATTAGAGCAGCATAGTATGTTAGCCACATCGAAATCATTAATACACTCCTGGCAAGTGTCCAATTTTTTCTTTGGGGAAGTAGAGGTATAGGTTTTGAACGAAGTCGACATATTGCAATCAAAGCTGGAATTGCAATGATCGCACGCAGTGTAAGAATTTGCCATAGAACCAAGCTTATACTAATCCACTTTACTACAGCGTCCCCGAATGAGAATACAGCGGCTCCAGTCAATACTGCCGCTATGGCATATACGTTGTCTTGTCTTTCGTTGGCAGTTATAGTCATAGTAGCTATTTAATCCTTCTATTTACCCATAGTTGTTGGTTTTTGATCTTATTTTTCATTGTAATATTGCAATATTTGTCTCTCTTTTTGTGGAACTAACGGGCGCTCCACAACAGATCTCCCATGCATTATTTCAATATAATCTTCAATTGGATCGAATCCCATTATCCTACAAGCAAATTTTGGAAAGTCTGGTGGCATACGATTTGAAAGATTAATTGTATGAGCGTTCCCATTCTTGAGTTTTATTTCAAGGTAAAAAGCTCCAGAGAAGAACTCACAAGCTGATAAACTAGCGCGCACTTCACGTAAAATTTCAGTTTTTGTGCCACTATCCAATATTGGGGGAAATAAATACCAACTTGGCCGAAAATCTGTATAACACTCCTCTGTAATCATATGAAAAATGGCATGCCCTCCAAGAGCACACCATCAATGTTAAATTGTCTCCCAGCCAAATATTTCTCATAAATACATTCATTTTGACAGTATTTTTCAGATATTATATTTTTAGCGCTTATTGCATTTTTTATTGTTTCAGCGTAAGTGACACCTCGCGAACCTTGAGCAACACGCGGCTTAATTACTGCAGAAAATTTTAGCTGCTATAAGATTTTATCTTCTTCGATTATACGCCAAATTGGCATAGCCATACCAGCTTTATTAAAGCACTCTCTCACAGCAAATTTTTCGAGACTCGATTGAACGGCCACTTTAGTAAACTTTATTTTATGAATTATAAAGCTTGTTATCGGTTTATAAAAAAACAGTAAAAATATTATAAAAAATACTATTTGTAGCTTATGGCGGCTCTTTTCAGGTGTTATTCATTGCGTTATTAGCTTCCTGGTAGGATTCTAGTGGTACACCATGACTTTTTTAGGTGATAGTAGATTGATTGTGTTACCGCTCAATCTTGGCACATCGTGATGCCGGTTCAAAGGGAACGGATCCATCCCATCAAGTATACTATTACTTATTTTTAGTATATTGCTCTACTATCGTCTTACGCTAGATTTCATATACACAGAGGACGAACGCGTATATTCCTTAACTGGATGTTTTAAGTATTAAATGCCAAAGATAGACTAACCTACTCTTCGCAGCATACTGTCTAGTATGCGGTCACTTAATAGCCGCTTTGCCCAAGCAAAAAATACCGTTGGCACGGTAACCGGGTAGCGGATTTTAGGGCGCTTGCTCTCCAGTGCGTGGATGACTCGCTTGAGTACCGCTTCCGGGGGCAGTGTAAACGGCATGACGTTGCCCTGGGTTTTAAACCGTTCGATCATATTTTGGTAGTGTGCCTGGTGTACGCTGTTGTCGGTGACAATGTTTTCCCTAAAGGCCCGGTAGGCGTTGGCGCGAAATGCGCTACTGATCGGCCCCGGTTCGATAAGGCTGATGTGAATGCCGCTGCCATGTAGTTCAAGTCTCAGGGTATCGCTAAACCCTTCGATGGCGAATTTGCTGGCGTTGTAGGCACCGCGCATTTGCATGGCGGCAAATCCCAGTATGGAGCTGTTTTGGATGATGCGCCCGTACCCTTGTCTGCGCATGATGGGGATGACCCGGTTGGTCAGTTCAACCCAGCCAAATACGTTGGTTTCAAATTGCTTGCGCAGGGCATCGCGGCTGAGGTCTTCACAGGCGCCCGGCTGGCCGTAGGCGCCGTTGTTGAACAGCGCATAGAGTGTGCCGCCCGTTTTTTCGAGAACGTGGTTGACAGCGCAGTCAATGCTTGCCGGGTCGTCGTAGTCGAGCACCAGGCTTTCGATGCCGACAGCGTGTAATGCGGCGCAGTCTTCGGGGTTGCGCACGCTGGCGAAGACGCGGTAACCGCGTGCGTGTAAACCTTTGGCCACACAGGCACCAATACCGCTGGAACACCCGGTAATTAATAGGCTGTGTCTTTCCAGACTGTCATTGTTCATTGATGTTATCCAGATAGAATTTTGCGCGGAAAAAATGTTGGATAAGTCTATCATTTCTTCACGGATTGCCCATGTTGATGGCCTTGATAGGCTCAACCTACAGACTATTGAATGGTGTGCTTACTTCATAAAGACAGGACAGTATGACTGAATTGAAACAGGTGTTGTCATTGCGCCAGGCGCTCAATGCACTGATTATTGGCCAGCAATTACTGGTTGACCGTTTGTTGATGGCATTGCTGACCGGCGGGCATTTGCTGGTCGAAGGGCCGCCGGGGCTGGCCAAAACACGCGCCATCAACGCGCTATCAACCTTGCTCGAAGGTGAATTTCAACGCATTCAGTTTACCCCGGATCTACTCCCCGCAGACCTCACAGGTACTGAGATCTACCGCCCCCAGGAAGGGTCGTTTACGTTCCAGCCGGGGCCGCTGTTTCACAACCTGATTCTAGCGGATGAAGTTAACCGCGCACCGGCCAAAGTACAGTCGGCACTGCTCGAAGCGATGGGCGAACACCAGATTACCGTCGGCCAGAAAACGTACCCGCTGGCTGAAGTTTTTATGGTGATGGCAACCCAAAACCCTATCGAGCAGGAGGGCACTTACCCTCTGCCGGAAGCGCAGTTGGACCGTTTTCTCATGCATGTGAAAGTGGACTATCCACACCCCTCCACAGAGCGGGAGATTTTGCGCCTGGTGCGCAATGAATCGATTGCCAGCGAGGTGGTTTCAACGCCTGAGCCGATTCGCTTTGCCACGCTATTGACGGCGCGGGAACAGGTACTGGCCCAGTATATGGCAGACCCCGTGGAGGATTATCTGGTGCGACTGGTGACCAGCACCCGCAACCCGGCGGCGCTGGATGCCGAGCTGGGGCGCTGGATTGAGTTTGGTGGCAGCCCACGCGCAACAATTGCACTGGACAGTTGCGCCCGTGCACACGCCTGGCTGGCCGAGCGCACGTATGTATCCCCCGCTGATGTACAGGCGGTGGCACACGACACCCTGAGGCACCGGCTGATATTGTCTTACCAGGCCGAGGCCGATGGTGTCAGCGCCGATCAGGTGATCGATAAGCTACTGCAATTGGTGCCGGTGCCCTGAGTATGCGCTGGCTGTTTGGCGCACAACCGCGCAATGCTGGATTAGGGGTACAAACCGGGAGGGGGCAGGCCGGGGGTATACAGACAGAGGCGGGCAATGGTATTGAGCTGGGACTTGATGAGCTGTTGCGCCTGCGCCTGAATGTCGGTAAATCGGCGGGTCGACAGCGCAAACGGGTGCTGACACCGCGCTCGGCCAATCAGCGCAGCCGTGCGCTGGGGCGCGGCCTGGATTTTGCCGAGGTGCGCGCCTATCAGCCAGGCGATGATGTGCGCATGATCGATTGGAACGTTACCGCCCGCACCAACCAGGTGCATACCAAATTATTTGAAGAGGAGAAAGAGCGGCCTGTCTTTATCGTCGTCGACTTTTGCCAGCCGATGTTGTTCGGTACACGCGTGGCGCTTAAATCGGTCGCCGCCGCACGGTTGGCGGCACAGTTGGCGTGGATTTTTGCCGCAGCGGGTGAGCGCATCGGTGGGCTGGTGTTTGCCGACCACCGGCACTGTGAAATCAAACCCCTGGGTGGCTCACGCGGTTGCCTGCGGCTGCTGAAAACGCTGGTGGATATGCATCGCGAATGCCTTTTGCAATACCATCTGAGCCAAGACCCAGTGGCACAAACACAACAACCCCTTGATTCCACTTCCGGGCAAAGCGCACTGGGGGCTGCACTATTGCGCCTGCGCAAGGTAGCGCATCCCGGTAGCTTGGTATTGCTGCTCAGTGATTTTGCGGGGCTGTCGGCACAGGATGAGTCCGTTCTCAAAGGCCTGTGTATTCACACCGAATGCACCGCCGTGCGGGTGGTGGATGAGCTGGAGAGCCACCTGCCGGAAAAAGGCCTCTATCCGGTGACCGATGGCACCAGCAGAGCACATTTTGACGCGGCACAACACGCCGTGCGCGAGGCACACCAAGGGGCGTTTACCGGCCGCAACACCCAATTGGCTCAGCTACTGAGTGGGCACAGCAGTTATTTTGCACAATACACCGCCACTGTACCACCTGCCCAGGCAGCCCAGAGGTTATTGCAACGCAGCGCAATAACCCCCACTGAAAACACAGCACAGGCGGCTACTGCGTGAACCCGACACTGCCAACCGATGAGCTGCGCGGCCTGCATCTGCCACTGGAGCCGGGGTGGTGGCCACCGGCCCCCGGCTGGTGGATAGCGCTGGTGGTGTTCCTGTTGGTGCTGTTTTTTGCACAGCGGCAATGGCGTCGATATAAGCGCGCCAATCGCTGGAAACAGGTTGCGCTGCGCGAATACCAATCGATAGTGGTAATGCCGGTATCGACCGCTGTGCAGCGGGCTGAAAAAATCCAGTGCTGCTCGGTGTTATTGCGTCGCATCGCGCTGGCATTACTGCCGCGTGCAGAGAGTGCTGGTACCACCGGGGAGGCCTGGTTACAACAACTGGATACACTTGGGGGGGCACAGGGCCAGGCACAGGCCTTTTCAGATGGCCCTGGCCGTTTATTGCTTGAAGCGCCCTACCAGGCACCGGGCGGACAATCCGGCGCTGGGGCGACACCGGCGGATATTGCGGCCTTGTTGGTATTGCTCAAACGTATGATTTGCCGCCACCGCTGGAGAGCCGGATGATTGAGTTCATTTGGTGGTGGGCATTTTTCCTGTTGCCATTGCCGATACTGGTGCGCCGCTTTTTCACACCGGTACAACCGCGTGGTGAGCCATCCCTGTATGTGCCGTTTTTCTTCGCGGTGACGGCACCGGGGGCATCACAACAACGCGGCATTGCCCCGCCGGGCGCCAGGCTGTTATTACTGACCGGGATGTGGCTGATGTTAGTGCTGAGTGTATCGCGCCCGGTTTGGCTGGGGGATCCGGTGGCGTTACCGGTGAGTGGCCGTGATGTGATGTTGGCCGTGGACATATCCGGCAGCATGGAAGAGGACGATTTCAACTATCAGGGGCATCGTTTGACGCGCCTGCAGGCGGTTAAAGCGGTCGCGGGTGAATTTATCGAGCGGCGCCAGGGTGACCGCGTGGGTTTGATTTTATTTGGCACCCACGCCTATGTACAAACGCCGCTGTCATTTGATTTAAAGACCGTGCGCCATTTTCTCGATGAAGCGGTGATTGGTCTGGCCGGGCAAAATACCTCGGTGGGGGATGCGATAGGTCTCTCGGTAAAACGTCTGCGCGAGCGGCCACAAGACAGTCGCCTATTGATTTTATTGACCGATGGCTCGAACACATCAGGCCTGGTATCGCCATCGGAAGCGGCCCATCTGGCGCAGCAGGAAAATATTCGCATCCATACCATCGGGGTTGGCGCCGAACCGCAGACGGGTGGTTTATTCGGCTTCCTGAACCGGCGCAGCCGACCACTGGATGAAAAATCACTCAAGGAAATTGCCCAGCTAACGGGGGGGCGCTACTTCCGCGCCCACGACATTAATGAACTAAACCGTATTTATGCCCTGATCGATCAACTCGAACCCACCGATGCGGGCCAGGATCACTACCGGCCACTCGCGGAACTCTACCTGTGGCCGTTACTGCTGCTGTGTTTATTGTGCAGTATGTTGTACTGGCAGAGGCGCGCACGATGATAGAGGCCTTTCACTTTCTACGCCCGTGGCTGTTACTGCTGTTGATACCAGTGTGCACCTGCCTGTTTATCGAATACCGGCGCACGGCGCTGCACAGTAGCTGGCAAAGTGTTGTCGACCCACAACTGCTCAGGTTTCAATTGGGGGAGTACACCCAGCGCCCGCGCCGATGGCCATTACTCCTGGCATTTATTGCCGCTGTACTGACCGTCGTCGCCCTGGCGGGGCCAGCGTGGGAGCAGCGCCCGGTGCCGGTATTTCGCGATCAGCAGGCGCGGGTGATGGTGCTGGATGTATCGCGCTCAATGGATGCAGCGGATATAACCCCCTCGCGCATTGCACGGGCCAGGTTTAAATTGCGTGACCTACTGGCGCGCAGCCAAGGTGTCCAGGTGGGCCTGATCGCCTTTGGTGCGGCGCCTTATGTTATTAGCCCACTCACCGATGACACCAATACCATCGCGGCGATGGTGCCGTCGCTGACCACAGCGATCGTGCCGGTACAGGGCAGCGACCTCGGCGCGGCCCTCGAAGAGGCGGCTGTATTAATGCGTGGCGCGGGGGTTGAGCAGGGCCAGGTGATTTTGCTGACTGATTCGACACCAACAGAAGCCGATTTTACTGTCGCGGCGCGTTTGCGCAGTGCCGGGCACAGCGTGTCGGTACTGGCTATCGGCACCGAACAGGGCGCGCCGATACCGGATCAGGGCAGCTACCTCAAGGATGCATCGGGCAATATTGTTATTCCCGGTGTCACTCTGGCGCCACTGCGCCAGCTCGCCGCGCACGGTGGTGGTCAATTTTCCCGCCTGCGCGTCGACGACACTGATATTGCACAGCTACTGAGTGCCGACAACCCATTGAATACGGGCGTGCGGCAGACAGCGCAGCAACAGCAAGCCGACAGTTGGATTGAACGCGGCCCGTGGTTGTTGTTGCCATTACTTATTTATATGGCCCTGTTATTTCGACGTGGACTGATCTGATGCGCCTGGTACGGTTACCGATAATTGTATTTTGCTGTCTAAGTGTGCTGTTTGCTGCCCAGGCCAGCGCCGCCTGGCGCGATTGGTGGCAGCGCGCCGACCAGCAGGGTATTGCGCTGCTCAATAATGGCCAGGCACAGCAGGCGGGTGAAACCTTCAGTGACCCCGAATGGCGCGGCACGGCAAAGTTTAATGACGGTCAGTACCAGGACGCGGCAGATGCCTTTTCCCGTGCAGACAGTGTTGATGCGCTGTATAACCGGGCGACTGCGCTGGCACACGCGGGTGAGCTACAGCAATCGCTGGCGGCATTCGATCACTTGCTGGAACGCCAGGCCAATCACGAAGACGGTATCGCCAATCGCGATTGGGTTGTCCGCCAGCTTGAACAGCAGGCACAACAGAATGACCAGCGGCAGGGCGGGCAGGGTGACGGTGAAGAAAATCAGCAGCAAGGGGAGGGTGAACAGCAAAGCGGTGAAGAGAAACCCACAGAGAATGCCGATGAATCGGGGCAGCAACAGGCGGATTCAACCTCACAGGGTAGTGAAGGCGAGCCCCCAGAATCACCAGAGCAAAATAGCGCCGACAGCGAACAAAGCGAACAACAAACCGCCGAAGAGTCATTGAAGTCAGCCTTACAGGAACAGCAGGAGGAGGAACAAACCACTGCGCAACAACAGGCACAGAAAGCATCACAGGAGAAATCGGCAGAAACAGGTGAACAACAAGCCGCTGTTGCAATGCAGGAGCAACCCTACGATGAAGCCACCCAGGCCATCGAACAACAGCTACAACGCATCCCCGATGACCCGGCAGGGTTGCTGCGCAACAAACTGCACGTCACGCACCAGTCGCGGTATGCCGATATTCGTGAAGGAGATAAGCCGTGGTAAACAACCTCAATAGAATAGCACTGCTGTTATTACTCGCAGTGGTAACGGGTTCACTACAGGCGGCCTCACTGGAGGCTCAGATTGACCGCAGCGTTGTTAATATGGGTGAAACCCTGGTGCTCGAATTAATCCAGCGGGACGGTGACAGCGAACCGGATATCAGCATTCTGCAAGCCGATTTTGACGTGTTATCCACCGCCCGCAACAGCCAGGTGAGCATTGTCAATGGCGCCATGGATTCCTACGTTACCTGGCGCTACACTCTCAGCCCGCTACGCAGTGGCACCTTGATTATTCCCGCCATTAGCGCAGGCACAGCGCGCAGCAAACCGATTGGTATCAAAGTTAACCCCGCCAACACCACCGCCAATGGTGCCGCCAAACAGGCGGTGTTTCTTGAAGCTGAAGTTGACAATATGCGCCCGTATGTGCAGTCGCAAGTCATCTACACCGTGCGTATTTTTCGCGCGCGGGATTTTTATGATGGCTCACTCTCCGATCCCAAATCAGACGATTATATTCACCAGCGCTTGGGGGAAGACACCAATTACAACGTACAGCGCAATGGGGTGCGTTACAAAGTCATCGAACGCCGTTACGTGCTGTTTCCGCAGCGCAGTGGTGAAGTGGCTGTGCCACCGATTGTGCTCAGTGCCACAGTGGCTACAGGTGCGGGTAGCCAGGGGACATTTGGTGGTTTTAGTGCCCGTGGGCGCGCTATCCGGCTGCGCAGCGAACCGATAACGCTCGATGTAAAACCCGCTGCCAGTGCTTTTTCCGGCAGTTGGTGGCTACCGGCCAAATCACTGCAATTGACCGAGAGCTGGTCTGATTCCGTTGACAACCTGCGCGTCGGCAGCCCGGTAACCCGCACGATCAACATAGAGGCACAAGGCGTCTTGCGGGGGCAGATACCCACCCTGTCAATGCCCGATATCAATGGCTTGAAAGTCTATTCTGACCAGCCGGAACTGGCTGAAAACGTTACTGCAGAGGGTTTGATTGGTCAGCACACCGAACGCTGGGCGATTATTCCCTCACAGGCCGGTCACTATGTACTGCCGGAGGTGCGCATAGCGTGGTGGGATGTCAGCAGCGATCAGGAAAAAATTGCCGTACTGCCAGAGAAAACCATCGAAGTATTGCCTGCCGTGAGTGCTATTCAACCCCCCGTGGACAGTGAATCACCATCGGCGCCGCTTGAGCGTGTGGCGAAGAGCGATCTAACAACGGATGAGCGCAGCGTTATCGATGCCGCCCAGGGCAATAACAGTATTGGCGTCTGGCCACAGTGGATATGGCCTGTTGTTGTCACATTATTGTTACTTGGTTGGGCGTTAACAACTGGATTACTGCTTTACAAATTGCGCAACAGATCCGTGGTAAACGATAACCTGATTGAATCTGCGCCTTTGCCTCACGTGCCGCTAAAACAACTGAAAGCTGTTTGCGCAGCGGGTGATTTACCTGCGATTAAGCACGTGGTGTTGAAATGGGCTGCCGCCACCTGGCCAACGCGCCCACCGTTAAGCTTGGTTGAAGTCTCGGTGAAACTGAGTGATAAGCGTTTAACCAGCATTTTATTGGCAGTTGATGCGGCCATTTATTCGGGAAAACAAGTTGATGCGATTAAAGGGCTGGATGGTTTTGCTGATGCGCTGGTGCACAGGCAAAAGCGTCTTTCGACTAAAACACCGCAGCAGGATAATCCGTTGCCGGTGTTTTAGTTGAAATGCCTCCCGTGCCTGCATTTGGTTAAAGTGTATAAAGCGGACGATCTAATCGCAGTAAGCTCGCTCGGTATAAATAGAATGATGGAGGCGTCTTATGAGGTCACATTTTTTCGCAAGCAGTTTTTTGTCCTTTGTTGAAGTTGACATACTTGTCTTATTTTCCTATAAGTGTCATCAGTGTTGCAAAATTCCTGGCTGTCGAGATTTTAAATGCCTCACTAAGCTATGCATAATAGTTCTAAGGGACTTTCTTGTTATTATTGCATTTTGCAGAGAGCGGATGGTGAATGAGCATATACGGGTAATTCTAGCGTAAAAAAACAATGGATTAACAAAGCCGCCTTTTTTCTGGGCAATTTTTTGTCTCTTATCAGGCATTTTAGTGTATTTTTTATCAGATAGATGAATACATTCCAGGTTTTTTGTTTTTGATGTTTCTTCAAAAAATACGCATGATATTATAGGCCATAGCAGTAAAACGCATTTGACTGTTCAGCGCATTCAGGTTTGAAGACCAGGTTTTTCTTTTGGTGAAATCGCTTTTACTGTTGTTGAATGATTTTTCTATCGTCCAAGGCTTGTAATAGAGCATAGCAATAGTGCCTGGGTTAATTGACTCTGGTAGCGTTGAAATAAATTGATGTAATTGACCTGTTTCTGGGTCGCGGTATTTAACAATATGAAATTTAACCTTTTTATTTTTATATACACTATAGCCTTCAACCCCTGTATTAATTTCACTACCCTGGTCATAGGATATAGAGTTGACAAAAGTTGCAACTGCATTTTCTTTGAGTACTGAAATCATAAAATTCTGATGCTGTTTTTGTTTTTCCCACCATGCATAATCAGTCACCGCCTTATCGTATATATAGAGATGCTTTTGCCAAGTCTCTTTTTCGCCACAACGTTGTTCAATATAAGAACGTAACGCGGGTATTTCCTGGTGTCGTTCAGTACCGTTAGTCACGACACAAAGTGGTCTTAGAAGTCCATTTCTGAGGTTCAAGGCATGAATAAAGCCTGCTGCGAAGACGTTGCCCTGACGATTTTTCTCTGTGTGACAAGCATGCTGTATAAAATGACCATCAGCTGCTTCTACTCGATATTCTTCAAGTTCAGGAAATTGTTTTAAATAATCAATGTCCAAAGAAGATAATTTCTCACTTTGCAGTTGATAGCTTTGCTTTTCCATGGCTTCCATCATCTTCATCCGTCTTGTCGACTTCAATGCGTTAAAATAGCTTGAATGACAAATTGTCTCGTCGTATATTTCATCCGTAACCTGTAGATAGTGACGACCACTATGTACAAGACTTATACAGTGAAGTAACCCATGTCGAGAAAAAGCTACGTCATCAATGGAATCGCATGATCTTTTCCATAAAGGGAAGCGTTCAGCAGCAATTGCTTTTTCCATACTTATTTTACAGTGTTCGGTGATATATTCTTCAACGGTCATCATTTCGTTCATATTCAATTTGCCCATTTAATCAGATATTAAATGGGTATTTTAAAAAAAATTCTGCTGGTGAATGCAAGTGTTTTTTTGGATAATTTTATTTATTTTATGAATTATAAAGCGTGTTATCGGTTTATAAAAAAAACAGTACAAATTTTATAAAAAATACTATTTGTAGCTTATGGCGGCTCTTTTCAGGTGTTATTCATTGCGTTATTAGCTTCCTGGTAGGATTCTAGTGGTACACCCATGATTAGAAGACTTCAAACAATGGCTGGATAAGCATACTACCCAGGTGGCTAAAAAGTCCCTTACTCGTAACGCCATGGACTATGCACTGAATCAATGGCATACCCTCACAGGCTACTGTGATGATGGACGGTTACACATCAGCAACGTGCTGGCTGAAAATGCCATTAGGCCTTTTGCTGTGGGTAGAAAAGCCTGGCTGTTTGCCGATTCAACCCGTGGCGCCCATGCCAGTGCCACATGTTACTCATTGATCGAAACGGCCAAAGCTAATGGGCTTGAACCCTATGCGTACATACTGCACGTCCTTAATCATATCGGCAGTGCCGATACTCTTGAAAAGAGAGAGGCCTTGCTGCCTTGGCATGTCGTTTTGGACATTACCTTGGAATAGAGGCTGATTTAAGGGCGCTTACGAATTACACATTGGTAAATGAGACGCTGCCAGGCCACTCGTTTGAACATGGGACTGTGACGAGATCTTTGGTTATTAATCAGGATTCAATTTCTGTTTTCACGGTTGGTGTTGGCGTTAATACGGGCCCGTTTGCGTGGGCTGGTAATATGGCGTCTTCGTTGTACTTCCCAGCGATTCTAGATACGAATATTCGGAACGATATTTTTCGCCAGAATCATCCAGGGGCATATAACCAGAGCATACTGCACTAGTTTTAAGGCTTGTTTGTTCTAAAGGTAAATTAGTGAATGAGAATCTTAAGCGTTATTTTAGCGATGCTATTTCTATATGGCTGTTCAGACGCAAATTCCAAGCCTGAATCAATGAAGTTAGATTTGGGGGACTCTAGCTATGCTGAATTCGTAGATTTTCTATACGATTTTTCTGGATCGAATAGGTTGAATCTTCAATGGTTCGGTTGGTATCGCTCTCAAAATGCCTCTGAGTGGTATGAAAGATCAGATGAGAAATCTACTTTTAAGGTAAATATTCATTTGTTAACTGAGAAAAATGGGTATTTATATTTTTCCAATGGCTTTGAAGAAAATAGTATTAACTTTATTGTAGATTATGGAGACAAAAAGCCTGTTTGGATTGCTATTGTGAAGGATTTTAAAAAAGTATTGGCTTCTAAAGGTTGGTTAGTTCGAGGGTGATGTTGTTGGCTGATTGAGGTTGGATTTTATCTGCTGATCCTGTTGTAAGAATTGCTTTAACCACTTCTCGAATAGTTTCTGGTCTCCTGCTGTGTAGCCTTTAGTTTTAATATTGATTGAGTCCCCCCGGTGTTTGTCAAGGTAGTTGTCCATTTTACTATGCTACTTGCTTTTCAATTCCATTGTGCTTTTGTCTCATGGCCAAGCCTTCCTTTTCCGGGTTTAACCACACCCCCGATACCGGTTCGAGGTGTTTAATATCCTGGTTCCAGCGTTCAGGGTGTTTGGCCTTTGCTTGTTCATAAACTGCTTTTCTGGCTGCCAGTATCGCGTGATCTTCGCCTTTATGACGTGAGGTTGGTGTCACAAACCCAATGCCGCTATGGCAATGAGAGTCGTTGTACCATTGCACAAATCCATGCACCCAGTTTCGCGCAGAGGCTAAACTATCAAATGGCTTTGACGGATAGGCAGGCGTGTATTTTAAGGTTCTAAACAGACTTTCTGAATAAGGATTATCATCGCTTACCGATGGCCTGCTAAACGAAGGTATCACACCCAACCATTGCAGTTTTGCTAACATGGTAGCACCTTTCATCGGGCCACCATTATCCGCGTGTAATACCAATTGACTTTGGCTGCACCCCTCCGCTAAACAGGCACGCTGGATCAGCGCCGCTGCCAGATCAGCCGATTCACTGTCATGTACTTCCCAGGCAACAATTTTACGACTGTAAATATCCATCATCATGTAAAGCCGGTAAAACCACCCGGTTATGTTCGATTTCAAAAAGGTAATATCCCAAGACCACACCTCGTTTGGCCTTGATGCCAGGTAGCTGTTAGGTTTGTGCCGTTTTTTAGGCGCCGCCGCCTTACCTCGCCGCTGCAGTTGGTTTTCCGACTTTAACACCCGATAGAAGCTTGACTCTGACCCAATATACACACCTTCATCCGCCAATTTGGGCACAATTTGCGAGGGGGGTAGCGCTTGGTATTTCGCTTCATTACAAGTGGTGACGATCAATGCCCGCTCTTCTGTTGTGAACTTATTACCAGGCGCCTGTCGATGAGCGCTGGGTCTGCCATCAGCACGGACAGTACCCGCGTTTGCCCAGCGTCGGTACGTCTTAGGGTGTCACTCAAGCACTTTGCACGCTTTGCTTAATGTAGCGCCAGCGACAACGGCCTCTTTGATTAAACGGATACTATTTTGGCGATCTGAATGGCAGGTCATTCGTCCTCTCCCTCCCCCCAGATCGCTTGGGCCTTTTCTCTAAGCACCAGCAAAGCGGCTGTTTCGGCTAACGCTTTCTCCTTTCGGTGCAGGTCTTGTTCGAGACGTTTAATACGTTTATCCGCTTCTCTACGACTGGTTTGTAAACG
Source organism: Gammaproteobacteria bacterium (assembly GCA_965277715.1). Classification (GTDB taxonomy): domain Bacteria; phylum Pseudomonadota; class Gammaproteobacteria; order JBCCGL01; family JBCCGL01; genus JBCCGL01. Next base: position 1,503,408 of record OZ255836.1, on the reverse strand, counting down.
TTTCGTTTGGGCGCGATCCCAGTCATTGGCTTGTTCACAAGCCATTCGCCATGCCTTAATCTGATCAGGGTACAAACCACGATGACGGCAATAAGCTGAAAGGTCTGTTTCGCTTAATGACGCACTTTCCAGAACCGCTGCAAACTTATCCGAAGAACCCCAACCTGCTGGTGTCAAATCGCCATCTGGCATGAGTTCGCCTTTCGCTCTTGCTTGGGCTCGCCAACTATAAAGCGTACCTTGTGCAATGCCTTCTTCTTTGGCTAACCGGGAAATTGTCTGATTGTTCGGCGGCAGCATCTTCTTTAAAACAGCCGCTTTCCTTTCTATTGGATAACCCATATCACTCTCTCTTTGCCTCCTGTAATAACTTATTGAATCCCGATTTAGGGAGGGGGACAACTACCCTGACACAGGGGGGCCACCACCAAACATCCATTACAGCCGGTACGATTTTTCAAGCCACAAAACGCCCGTTAACCTGTTGGTTTCAAACACTGTATTTGATTGCCCAAGATAAAAAAGGCCTGTCTGCAATGGCGTTACACAGGCATCTAGGTATTTCATATAAAGCCGCTTGGCATATGAAGCACAAGATCATGCAAGTGATGTATGAACGTGATGAATCAAAACCGTTATCAGGATTAGTTGAACTCGATGATGCTTATTTAGGGGGTGAGCATTCAGGTTGCAAGAGAGGACGCGGTGCAAAAGGGAAAACAGCATTTGTAGCGGCGGTTGAAACGACAGCCAACAGCCAACCTATACGCATAAAATTAAATGTCGTTGAGGGATTTCGTAGTGACGCGATTGAAGCGTGGGCGAAGCAGCATATTGAACCGGGTACAACAGTGATATCGGATGGCCTTGCTTGTTTTAATGCCGTTACCAAAGCGGATTGTCTGCATGATAAAATTGTGTGTGGTGGTGGTAAAGCCTCGGTAGAGGAACCGGCGTTTTACTGGGTAAATACGATATTAGGCAATCTTAAGTCTGCCTTACGCAGTACCTATCATGCTATTCAGCCAAAATATGCTCAGCGCTACCTTGCTGACTTTCAGTACCGGTTTAATCGGCGATTTTCACTTAAAGATATACTCCCCCGGTTCTTCTATGTGGCATTAAGAACACCATCTATGACTGAAAAAATGCTGAAAATAGGCTTAGCTTGAGTGGTAATTAGGTAAAGATAAGCCAAGCGAATTCAAGCGTTACGAAGAAAAGCTAAAAGCTGCAATGTGATATGTCAACACTTTATTGGATAAACGCCCTATTCGGCGACGACTGATACGAAGGCTTTCATTGGCAAATAAGCGTTGTAAACGTCGCGTACCCTAAGTCCCTCGTCCCTGTTCAAAAAAACGCTTAGACGCTCTGTCAGACGCTGGTTTTCCTGATTCCGTAAGGTGACACCTTGTTTTAACCCGGAATGATAACCTCTACTGGAAACGTCCATAAATCGACAAAGAGGTCGAACGCCGTAGGTTGACTGATGTTGTGGTCTCCAGGCGTACTTCACTTTTGTTCCCTGGCAAAGTACGCGGCCGCTTTTTTTAATAAATCCCGTTCCTCCTTCAAACGAATAGTTTCTTTTTTCAACCGTTTGGGTTCATCATATAAGTGTTCATCGGTGCGTCCGTAGCCATCCGTAACGGGTTGGCTCTATTTGCTAATCCAGGTAGGCAAAGTATTCTCATTCACGCCCAGTTCACGTGCTGTTGTTGCAATTGTTTGATCCTTTTTCAAGGCTAACTTAACCGCTGATTCTCGAAATTCTATGGTATAGGGCTTTTTCTCGTTCATTTTCGGTTCCTCTGGTAAACTCAGTTTACTTTAAGTGAGGTGTCCGAATTAGTGTAGCCAAATCACTACCATTGGTTATTGTGGATATCGCTTGTGTGGGTTACAGGTAGAATGCCTGGTTTCCCGACAACTATATTACTGAGAACTTAACTGAGATTTTTGGAATTATGTCGATATCAGCTTTACTAATACAGGGATTGCGCTTGATTGTCTGCCTGTGTGTATGTGTTGCCTGGTCAGCCAATGCCACCGGTTTACGTGTGCCAGACGGGTTTCGTATCGACGTATTTACCGATCAGGTGCCCAATGCACGGCAGATGGCCCTGGGGGACAAGGGTACCGTGTTTGTGGGCTCACGCAATGCGGGAAATGTGTATGCAGTGGTCGACACGGATGCCGATTTTCGCGCCGATAAAGTGTTTACTATTGCCCGTCAGTTGCTGCTGCCGAGCGGTATTGCGTTTAAGGATCAATCACTCTATGTCGCTGCGGTTAACCGCATACTGCGTTATGCCGATATTGAGTCCCGCTTACAGTCGCCCCCCAAAGCGGAAATAATCTCAAGTGACCTGCCCGATGCAACCCACCACGGCTGGAAATTTATTCGCTTTGGCGACGATGGCAAACTGTATGTGCCGGTGGGGGTTCCGTGTAATATTTGTGAAACGCGCAACCCGGTATTCGGCACTATTCTGAACCTGGACATCGATACGAATAAATGGTCGCTATACGCCTCTGGTGTGCGTAACAGTGTCGGTTTTGACTGGCACCCGGTAACGGGTGAACTGTGGTTTTCTGACAATGGTCGCGACAGTATCGGTGATGATATACCCCCCGATGAAATTAACCGGGTCTCTGCTGCAGGCCAGCATTTTGGTTTTCCTTATGTCTACGGTAATAACACACCGCAACCGGAATTTCGCGACAGAGAAAATCCGGATTATGTCACTCCGGTGCTGAATCTTCAGGCGCACGTTGCACCCTTGGGCATCCATTTTTACCGGGGCAAACAGTTCCCGGAAAAATACCGCCACGCACTTTTTGTCGCCGAGCACGGTTCCTGGAATCGCAGCAGCAAAGTGGGGTATCGGGTTATGGTGGCGATGATTGAAAATAATAACGTGGTGTCTTACCAGCCTTTTATTCAGGGTTGGCTGGTGGGGCAGTCTGCCAGTGGTCGGCCCGCTGCACTATTGGAGTTGAATGATGGCTCCCTGTTAGTCGCAGATGATAAGGCGGGCATTATTTATCGTGTGAGTTATATTGATGGCAAAAATCCCTAATTTCGCTGACGTTGAAGCGGTTATCCAGGCACTCAAACCGGGTTACCCGGTTTACTGCCTACGCCCCGCTGAACTTGCACGCCAGGCGGAGTATTTTCTTAAGCAGTTTCCCGGCAGAGTACTGTATGCGGTGAAGTGCAACCCACATGTCGTTGTATTACAGGCTCTATACGATGCTGGCATTCGGCACTTTGATACGGCCTCGCTGGCGGAAATTGCCTTGGTGCGCGAGCACTTTCCACAGGCTGACTGCTATTTTATGCACCCGGTCAAACCGCGTGCAGCGATTCAAAGTGCCCACGATGTATACCGGGTAGACCACTATGTGATCGACCATATTAAGGAGTTGGAAAAAATGATCGCAGTAACTGGTGCGGGGGATGGCCGTGTTGTGCTGGTGCGGATTGTCACGCCGGGTTTTGATGCCCAGTATAAATTGTCTGATAAGTTTGGCAGCGAAGGGGAGGATGCCGTGGCTTTGCTGCGCAGCGTCCACCAGGCGGGGTTTCAAACAGGCATCGCCTTCCACGTGGGCTCCCAGTGCCGTGAACCGCAGGCATTTAAGGCAGGTGTGGATACGGCGCTAAATATTATACACCGTGCCGATGTGCCGATTCACTACCTCGATGTTGGCGGTGGTTTCCCCGCGTGTTACGACGATGACGCACCCCCTGCGTTGTCGGTGTATATCGACACCATTCGCGAGGCGGTTGCAGGGGCTGGATTGCGGGGTGATTGTGTCCTGATGTGTGAGCCGGGCAGGGCGATGGTTGCCAGTGGTTGTTCGCTATTGGCACAAATTCAGTTGCGCAAGGGCAATGATTTATATATTAACGATGGGGTTTACCAGAGTTTGTCTGAAACACTGGTGGCGAAGATTAAACTGCCGACGAGGCTAGTTAACCCCTGGCGAACGTTAAGCCGTGAGCAACAGGCCTTCCGTATCCTCGGGCCGACATGTGATTGCGTGGATATATTACCTGCGCCGTTTACGTTGCCGGTGGACGCCGAAGAGGGAGATTGGATTGAAATTGGCCAAATTGGGGCTTATTCCAACGCGGCTTCGACACGCTTTAATGGTTTTTTTGCTGAGACGTTTGTATCGGTTGATGCACCACCACTTTTGCCTACAGGGATGTAGGCAAGGGGCGATAGCTGGGAGCGGTAGCTTTGCCTACAGGGATGTAGGCAAGGGGCGATAGCAGGAGCGGTAGCTTTGCCTACAGGGATGTAGGCAAGGGGCGATAGCAGGAGCGGTAGCTTTGCCTACAGGGATGTAGGCAAGGGGCGATACTGCCAAATAAATAGAAGGTAACGCAATATCAGGCACCTTTCGAATGGGCGTTTCACTGTGATAAACCTTCTGATACCTTCTGGTATTCCTTCTGTTAGAATGTTTTTTCGTTTGTATATATAAAAACAGCAAGTTAACTCACCTTGCCACATGAAGAGTAATAATGATTATTAGCAATTTGGAAACTGTTTCCGGTAAAACTATCACTAGGCACCTCGGTTTGGTACAAGGTAGTTCGGTGCGTGCCAAACATGCCGGGCGGGATATTATGGCCAGCCTGAAGAATATTTTTGGTGGTGAGTTAAAAGGCTACACCGAATTATTGCAAGAGTCCCGCGCAGAGGCCACGCATCGCATGCAGCAGCAAGCTAAAGCCATTGGTGCCAATGCCGTGCTCAATGTGCGTTTTTCAACATCATCTGTTACACAGGGTGCCGCTGAGTTATTCGTTTATGGCACGGCTGTTGTCCTGGAATAGCGCATGGTTGATATAGCTATACTGTTTATCTTATTAGTGCTGGGTTACGGCTTTGGTACATTCTCAGAACGACGACATTTCAAACAGATTATCGAACGGGAAGATGCGTTAAAAGGTATTCTTATCGTTCCAGAAAAAAAACTACTGACCGAATTCAATAACAGTAAATTCGACAATCAATTTGTCGATGGTAGTGTGGTTATTTCAATTGATTACTTTAAACGGTTTCTCTCGGGTTTACGTGCATTAGTGGGGGGACGCATCCGTGTGTATGAAACATTGTTAGAGCGGGCACGCCGTGAAGCACTGCTGCGTATGAAACAGGAAGCCGCAGACAATGGCGCTATAGCCGTGTTTAACTGCAAATTGGAAACCGCTTCAATTTCTAAAGGTAGGCACAATGCAATAGGCTCTGTGGAAGTGTACGCTTACGGCACTGCGGTGATTCCAAAATCGCCTTGACATGCTTTACTCCAATCCAAAAATCCCAGAGGAAATTAATTACAGCAAGGAGAATCCGTTAAAAGAATTTGCCGTATTGGTTGCCGGGGTTTTTCTATTGCTTATCGCCTTGGTTGTAGCCGTGCATCTGCTGGTACAACATTTTGCACAACACATCCCATTTGAATATGAACAAAAAATCATACCGTCTACCTTTATAAAAACGGTAGTTGCTGAAAGCGATTCGCAAAAAAACCAACCGATATACGATTATTTAACACAATTGGCGCAGGGCCTGGCGGACAAAATGGATTTGCCTATGGGTATGTCTATCCAGGTAGCCTATGTAGACGACGACGCAATCAATGCCTTTGCTACACTCGACGGCCTGATATTGATTAACCAAGGCCTGCTCGACTATGTAATGTCTGAAAACGAGCTCGCTTTCGTGTTGGCACATGAAATAGCGCATATCAAAGAACGCCACCCAATCAAATCGTTGAGCAGCGGCATTCTCATCGGTGTTGTTATGTCAATAATCACTGGTAGCATCGACAACAATGGCGCAGCCGCAGCTGTGATGACGAGTACCACACTGACATCGCTTAAATTCAGTCGGTCACAGGAAAGCGCTGCCGATGCACTGGCACTGCACGCTTTGCAGGCATACTACGGGCACATCAATGGCAGTCAGGACTTCTTTACGCGCTTGCAAGAAGACCAGGGTGCGCCTGGCGTACTGCAATTTGCCAGCACGCATCCCGGCATGGATGAGCGTATCGAACAAATTGCTACGTTGAAAGAAGCGTTACCTGTCCAGCAGGCAGGCAGTGCCAAACTAATACCGGTATCCAATCTGGTCACAGGCAAAGAGCACTAAGAGGCGTTGATACGAATCGCAGGTAATTTTGCGCCTGGCCGTGCAATTTCTATTCATTTCATATTAAACTAGCAGGCTAACTGAAAACGTGCGATTTCTCGCGAAATCGTGCGTTTTTTTAATTGTAATACGGCCTGACACTAAAATTTCAGGCCGTATTTTATATTTAACAAGAGACTTAGGGGAGTAAACGTGGAGTTATCGGGTGGCGAGATTATCGTTCAGTCGCTGAAGGAGGAGGGCGTTGAGTTTATCTTTGGGTATCCAGGTGGTGCCGTATTACATATATACGATGCGCTGTACGAACAAAAAGACGTGCAACATATTCTCGTGCGCCACGAGCAGGGTGCCACGCACGCCGCAGATGGGTATGCCCGTGCCACGGGTAAGCCCGGTGTGGTGTTGGTGACCTCTGGCCCCGGCGCTACTAACGCCATCACCGGCATCGCCACCGCCCATCTCGATTCGATCCCGATGGTTGTTCTGACCGGGCAAGTGCCGAAAAAATTTATCGGCAGCGATGCTTTTCAGGAAGTTGACAGTATTGGAATCTCCCGGCCCTGTGTGAAACACAATTTTCTGGTGCAGTCGCTGGATACGATGGCGGAGACCATAAAAAAGGCATTTTATGTCGCCACCACAGGACGGCCTGGCCCGGTGGTTGTCGATATTCCCAAGGATCTGACAGCGCCGAATATCAAGATACCGTTTAACTATCCGCCGTCTATTACCATGCGCTCCTACAACCCGACGATAACGGGGCACCCAGGGCAGATGCGCAAGGCAGTGGATATGATGGTGTCAGCCAAACGCCCGATGATTTACTCGGGAGGTGGTGTCGTACTTGGCAACGCCGCCGAACAACTCACAGAACTGACGAAAACACTGGATTACCCTATTACTAATACGCTGATGGGGTTGGGTGCCTACCCCGCTACAGATAAGCAATTTATCGGTATGTTGGGTATGCATGGTACTTATGAGGCCAATATGGCAATGCATGAATGCGATGTGTTGATTGCCATTGGTGCGCGCTTTGATGATCGCGTTACCGGTGAAATTGCCCACTTTTGCCCTAATGCAAAGATTATTCATATCGATATTGACCCGGCGTCGATCTCCAAAGTCGTGCGGGTTGATATACCCATTGTCGGTGATGTGGGCCTGGTATTGAAAGAGCTGATTGCCATTCTTAAAGACACCAGTAAACGCGCCGACCCGGATGATCTCAGCGACTGGTGGACGCAGATCCAAAACTGGAGAGCCACCAATTGTCTGGGGTATGACCGTGGCAATGGCTTGATAAAACCACAAATGGTGGTCGAGAAATTGTGGGAGGTGACGAGCGGTGACGCTTACATCACCTCCGATGTGGGACAACACCAAATGTTTGCCGCCCAGTTTTACCCGTTCGATAAACCGCGCCGTTGGATCAATTCGGGCGGGCTTGGCACGATGGGGTTTGGCCTACCCGCCGCGATGGGTGTGCAGCTGGCGTTTCCCGATTCGCCGGTCGCGTGTATTACCGGTGAAGCCAGTATTTTGATGTGTATCCAGGAACTGTCCACCTGTGCGCAATACAATCTGCCGGTTAAGATCATCAACCTTAACAATCGCTATATGGGCATGGTGCGCCAGTGGCAGGAGTTCACTTACGAGAAACGCTATTCACATTCCTATGTCGATGCGATTCCAGACTTTAAAAAACTGACGGAGAGCTTCGGCCACGTCGGCATGGTAATAGACAGTCCCGCTGATGTAGAGGGTGCGCTGAAAGAGGCGTTTGCCATGAAGCAGCGCTGCGTGTTTATGGACTTTGTGATTGACCAGGAAGAAAATGTTTACCCCATGATTGAATCTGGCAAAGGCCACCACGAAATGCGAATGAACCCTGCAAGAGAGCTTGCCTGATGAAACAAAGACACATCATATCCATTTTGCTGGAAAATGAGCCGGGTGCACTGTCGCGGGTTGCCGGTCTGTTCTCTGCACGCGGTTATAACATCGAATCGCTGACTGTTGCGGCAACGCATGACAGCACCTTATCGCGCATGACCATCGTGACCCGTGGCACAGATGAGGTCATTGAACAGATAACCAAGCAACTCAACAAACTGATAGACGTGGTACGCCTGAGTGACATGACCGGCTCTTTGCACATTGACCGTGAGATGATGCTGATCAAAGTCAAGGCGGGTGGTAGTTTGCGTGAAGAGGTTAAGCGCCTGTGTGATATTTTTCGGGGGCGTATTATCGATGTGAGTGATGTTAGCTACGTTATTGAACTGACCGGCGATGCAGGTAAACTGGATGCGTTTATCGAAGCGCTCAGTGAGGACAGTATTCTTGAGGTAGTGCGCTCAGGTGCAGCGGGTATCTCACGGGGTGAGCGCTGCTTAAAAGTGTAAGCCGCTGCATTGGGGCAGGGATTTTAACGTCCAAAAAATAAATTACGCTATAACACCCGGCATTGCCGGCATTTCTATGTGGAGAAACAAATGAACGTTTATTACGATAAAGACGCCGATCTGTCGGTTATTCAGGGCAAAACGGTTACGATTATTGGCTATGGCTCACAAGGGCATGCACACGCCAACAACCTCAAAGACTCGGGTGTGTCGGTTATCGTCGGCTTGCGCGCTGGATCATCTTCAGCCGTCAAGGCCGAAAATGCCGGGCTTACCGTTAAATCAGTGAAAGAGGCTGTAGCCGCCGCCGATGTCGTGATGGTATTGGCCCCGGATGAACACCAGGCGGCTATCTATCGCGATCAGATTGAGCCAAGTATCAAGCAAGGTGCTGCGCTGGCATTTGCTCACGGCTTTAATATTCATTTTGGCGCTATTGAGCCGCGTGCCGATCTGGATGTCATTATGATTGCACCCAAGGGGCCAGGCCATCTGGTGCGTTCAACCTACGTTGAGGGTGGTGGTGTTCCCTCACTTATTGCCGTTGCTCAGGATGGTTCCGGTCAGGCCCGTGAGATTGCCCTGTCATATGCTTCTGCCAATGGGGGTGGCCGTGCCGGGGTTATTGAAACCAGCTTTCAGGAAGAGACTGAAACGGACCTGTTCGGTGAGCAGGCAGTACTCTGTGGTGGTACCACTGCATTGGTTCAGGCGGGTTATGAAACACTGGTCGAAGCGGGTTATGCTCCCGAAATGGCCTATTTTGAATGCCTGCACGAGCTAAAGCTGATTGTCGATTTAATGTATGAAGGCGGTATTGCCAACATGCGTTACTCAATATCGAATACCGCCGAATACGGTGATTTAACCCGTGGGCCACGCATTATCACCGATGAAACGAAGATGGAAATGAAGCGTATTCTCAATGAAATTCAGCGCGGCGAATTTGCCCGTGAATTTATTCAGGAGAACCAGGCCAGTGCCGTTACGCTTAAAGCCAAACGCCGTATTGGACGTGAGCATTCGATTGAGGAAGTGGGTGCCCGGTTGCGCAGCATGATGCCGTGGATCGCGGCCTCGGCGAAAGTCGATAAAAGCAAAAATTAGTTTTACCCTGGGGCCATGTCGGCGTTATCTATCGACATGGCCCATTAATGAACAACATACTGTTAAGATATCTTCATGAAAGAAGAAAATAGCGTGTCCCCCAAACGCCGTCGTCGGGCAATCTATCTGCTGCCTAATTTATTTACCACCTCGGCGTTGTTTGCTGGTTTTTATGCGATTATCGCCGCGATGGATGGGCACTTTGATAAAGCGGCTATCGCTGTCTTTATTGCCATGATTCTCGATACGCTGGATGGCCGTGTGGCCCGCCTCACCAATACATCGAGCGATTTTGGTGCCGAATTTGACAGCTTGGCCGATGTCATTTCGTTTGGTGTGGCACCGGGCCTGATCGTTTATGAATGGTCGTTGCAATCGCTGGGTGGGTTGGGCCTGGGACAGTTAGGGTTGGTGGCCTCGTTTCTTTACACTGCCTGTACAGCGCTACGATTGGCGCGTTTTAACACGCAACTGGGGATTTCCGACAAGCGTTTTTTTCAGGGATTGGCGTGCCCCTCTGCGGCAGCTATCGTTATCGGTATGGTATGGGTGGCCGATGACCTGGGTTTCAGTGGGGATCAACTGCCTTTTATCGCCTTTATCGTCACTGTCACTGCCGCGCTCCTGATGGTTAGCAATTTTGCCTACTACAGCTTTAAAGATATTGGCAGCTATAAACGCTTGTCCTTTATGGCATTAATAGCACTGGTATTGATTATCGCCTTTAGCTCCATAGACCCGCCCAAAGTCATATTCGCCGGGTTCGTGCTCTATGCTATTTCTGGCCCGGCCCTGAGTACATGGCGCAAACTGCGCAAACGCGAGCACCGTGGTAAACCATCATAGTGGCAGTCATCATGGCGGCGGCGATGCAATTAATCGCACCTCTGCGGCCTACCTGGATGCCATGGGCATCGACCTATGGCAGGAAAAAAGTCGTGTAACGAATAGCCTGTCTGCATCTTCGCCTTCACCTGACATTCTACCCTGGCAACTGTCGGTGGGTTCACTTTCAGCGTGGCTTGCTAACCAGGTGGTAGCGCAACAGCAAAACCTACACAATCCTTCATCTACACTCCTGATCGTCAGTGACTGGCAGCCAGTAGACGAGCAGACGCAGTGCCCGTTTGCCGGTGAACCGGGGGATCTGCTCGATGCGATGCTCAAAGCCATCGACCTCAGGCGTGACCAGGTGGCTTTGGTAGGGTTGCCCAGGTCAGCCGATACTGCACCGGCAGATACCGGGCGGCAACGTATAAGCGGTGTGCTTGCTGAACGGTCATTCAAGCTTATCCTGTTTATGTGTACCCTACCGCAGAGTGCCAGGCCAGAGGATTTTGTCGCACGTGACGTGGCGGCACAGACCTGTTCTGGTGTCCCGCTGATTCTATCATTTCACCCCGCTTATCTTTTGCTTAACCCTGCCGCTAAACGCCATGCATGGCAGGACTTAAAGCAAGCCCGTTCTCTGCTGGGGCAATAAGCGTGATTGCGGTGGACGTACTCACACAGATACGGACTATGCGGGAGCCGGATCTGCCAGAGGTATTGCGCCTCGAACGGGCCAGCTATGACTACCCGTGGAGCGAGGGCGTCTTTCGTGACTGCCTGCGTGCGGGTTATGCCTGCATTGTGCTGTGTGTAGACGAACGCATTGTTGCCTATGGTGTTTTTCAGTTTGCGGCAGGTGAGGCACATATACTCAATCTGTGCGTTGAGTCAACGCAACGTCGAATGGGGTATGCATGCCAACTGCTGCAGGAGCTGTTTTATGCTATGGAAGATAGAGGTGCCGATACAGTGTACCTCGAAGTGCGCGCTTCAAATCAAGGCGCGATAAATTTATACACGCGTGAGGGTTTTAACGAAGTGGGGGTTCGCAAAGGGTACTACCGTACACGCCAGGTGGGAAAATACCGCGATGGCAGGCGTAACAATGGCAAGGAAGATGCACTGATTATGGCGCGCTATGCCGATTGCCCGGTACCATTGGCCGATAAATAATTGAAATATGAGACCTTTATCGCTTTGCCATATCGCTATGACAGGCACAATAGCCAAAGCATAGAGGGAGGATTGTTAGGGGCAATTTTACTTAAAAGCCTTTTTAGTGATTGTCCAATTTGTTTTTTTACAGTTTGAACCGGTTTGCACCGTACTTAAATAGCGTGTGTGCAGGTAGTGTTAAGTTAGTTTAATCGTGTTGCTGGTTGTGGAGACCATATGTCTAAATTAGATATGCCCAGATTAGATGATGTGCCAGAGCTGAATCCTGTTGCCAAGGGTAACCCTCCAAGCGATGCTAAGCCCAGCCCACAGCGTGATGACTTACTCGATTGCCTGGTATTGCTCACGGAGTTATCACAAAGCCCACGTTCCCCGGAAGCCCTTAAATCCGGGTTGCCGCATGGCAATCAGCCACTGACCAAAAACCTGTTTTTGCGTGCGGCAGAAAGTGCCGGTTTTTTTGCGCGATGGGAAAAACGTGCAATTAAAAACATATCGGCGCAAGTTATGCCGGTGGTACTCAGCCTCAAAGACAACCGGCATTGTATTTTGTTGCAATACGGTGGGGGCAAGGCCAGGGTGTTGTATCCTGAAACGGGTGATGGTGAGGTTGTGCTTACCCAGCGCGAGCTTGATTCGATTTACATAGGCGAATGTTGTTTCTGTCGCCAACGCAGAAAAAGTGACAATCGAGCGGATCAAATAATACCGGTAGAAACGTCCGGGCACTGGTTTTGGAGCATGGTCTGGCGCTTTAAATCTGTTTACATACAGGTGATTATGGCGACAGTGCTGGTCAATCTGTTTGCCCTGGCTGGGTCGATGTTTGTGCTGAATGTCTACGACCGCGTAGTGCCCAATAACGCGCTGGAGACACTGTGGGTATTGGCCATAGGGGTAATGATTATCTACGGATTTGACTTTCTGCTAAAGCTGATACGCGCCCGCCTACTGGATCAGGCCGCGAAAAAAGTCGACTTACTGCTCAGCAGCCAGGTATTCGCTCATGTGATGGGCATGAAACTGATAAACCGGCCTGCCTCCACAGGTGTTATGGCAAACCAAATGCGAGACCTGGACAGCCTGCGGGAATTTATGACCTCAGCGACCACCACAGTATTGTCTGACCTGCCTTTTGCTTTCTTTTTTATCTGGATAATCAGTTTGATTGGCGGGCCAATTGCCTGGATCCCATTGACGGCAATGGGTGTGATGCTAGCGATTGGGTTAATTGCGCAAATACCACAGTCCCGTTTGATGTCGCGCTTTATGAATGAGAGCGCTGTGCGCCACGGTATTTTGATAGAAAGCATTGAAGGGATTAACTCCTTGCGCACTATGCGCGCCGAAGGCTGGATGCAAAAACGCTGGGAGGAGAGTGTGGCTTACGCGGGCGAGTCGATGGCGACAGTGCGGCAGTTGACATCGTTTGTCACGACTACCTATCAATTGATTGTGCAGCTGGTTACCGTGGCTATTGTTGTGCTCGGAGTATATTTGATTATCGAGGGTAATTTAACCCTGGGTGGTTTGATTGCCTGCTCTATATTATCGGGTCGGGTAGCCGCGCCGATAACCCAGATAGGCAATTTATTCGTGCGTTATCAACAAGCGAAATTATCTTACAGCTCCCTGAATGCGATTATGCAGGCAGATACCGAACGCAGTCGTGGCAAGCACTACCTGAATCGCCCCGTATTGCAGGGTAATATTCACTTTAAGGATGTGTGCTTTCAGTATGAACAGGATACAGGGTTTGTACTTAAAGACTTTAACTTAAGAGTTAGACAAGGGGAGAAAATTGGTATTATTGGCCGTGTTGGTACAGGTAAAACTACTGCATTGGCGTTGATAGCGGGATTTTACAGTGCTAACAGTGGTCAGGTTTTGATGGATGGCACCGAGGTCAATCAGATTGACCCCGCTGACCTGCGCCGTAACCTGATCTATATAGAACAGGATTCTCCCCTATTTCACGGGACACTGCGGCAGAATTTACTGATTAGCTCACCTCAACTGGATGATGAGCGCCTGCTTTCTATTATCAGCATGGTGGGCTTAAATAGCTTGATTGCCCAGCATCCACTGGGAATTGACCTGCCTGTTGGTGAGCAGGGGCGAGGTTTGTCCGGCGGGCAACGACAAGCTGTTGCTGTAGCGCGGGCACTACTGGACGGAGGCAATGTCGTTCTATTTGATGAACCTACAGGTTCCATGGATTTTAATACGGAGAGATTATTTGTCAGTGCAATGGAGCAAGAGTTAAAAGATAAAACACTTTTACTGATAACCCACAAACCGGCATTATTGAAACTGGTTAACCGGCTGATTGTTATCGAGCAGGGCAAGGTCATGATAGATGGGCCTAAAAACAAAGTACTGGAAGCATTGAGCAAAGGCATTGATACAGGTGCAGAGGTGAATTCACATGTCTAATAAAGATGCTTTTTTGAAAAAACGTGACCTACTGTTTGTTAGTGATGTCAATGCGGCCTTAGTTTCAGAGCGTTCTGTTTATGGACACCTTGTGCTGCTTATCCTGATCGGTTTTTTGGTTGCTGCCTTTTTTTGGGCTAGAGCGGCAGAAATTGATGAAGTGGTGCGCGGTAGTGGCAAGGTCATACCGATCAGTAAAGAGCAGGTTATCCAAAGCCTGGAAGGCGGAATATTATCGGCTTTACATGTAACCGAAGGCGATATAGTCGAAAAAGGGCAGGTGTTACTTAATATCGATGACACCATCAGCAACGCTGTACTTAAAGAAGAGGAGCAGAAGTCATTTGCTCTAAACGCAGCGGTCATTCGCCTGCGAGCTGAGCTTGAGGGTAAAAAACCGTCTTTTGACAAAGCACTCATCAGGAGTGCCCCGGAAGTTGTGGAGCAAGAAAAGGCTTTATACACATCACGTCGTCGCCAACTGGACAGCAAACTGGCATCGCTCAAGCGCAGTTTGGCATTGGCACGCTCTGAACTTTCGATGACAGAGCCACTGGTAAAACAAGGGTTGGTATCAGAGATCGAGTTCTTACGCCTTAGAAGAGAGGAAAACCAACTGAAATCAGAAGTCGATGAACGGCGCAATCAGTATTATTCAGAAGTCACAGCAGAGCTAACGGCTAAACAAAATGAACTGCTGGCTTTAAAAGAAATAATTGTTGCCCGTAAGGATACGGTGAACCGTTCGACAATTTATTCACCTATGCGCGGCACGATCAAAAATATTCAAATCACCACCTTGGGCGGTGTGATTCAGCCAGGTATTGCTATTATGGAAATTGTACCTGCCGACGAATCGCTATTGGTTGAAGCGAAAATACGACCATCTGATATTGCATTTCTGAGCCCTGGTCAACCCGTTACCGTTAAAGTAACGGCTTATGATTTCTCCATTTATGGTGGGCTGAAAGGCGAATTGGTGCATATAAGCCCAGACACATTTCAAGACAAACAGCAACCAGAGAATGTGTACTATGCTGTTCAAATTAAAACAAATAATTCGCGCCTGATTGGAAAAAATGGCGAAAACCTAACGATTATCCCTGGGATGGTCACCGAGGTGGATATTAAAACAGGGAAGAAAAGTGTATTGGATTATGTGTTGAAACCACTTTTAAAAGCACAACAGCGCGCTTTGCGGGAGCGGTAGTTTTATCGGCCCGTGCCTGCACTGGCGATTTTTCTGAACTATTTTAGATAATGATTCAAGGCGGCGTTTGCTCGTAGGTTCTGAGTTTTGCTGTTTTTATTGGTGTTTTAATGCATTGATTCATAGAGTATTCGTGTTTTTTTAAAGTATACTGTGCGGGCGGTTATATCGAGTATTGGTACAGAGTAGCTTGCGAGTCTTATCACAAATTGTGCTAGGTTCTATTTACATCGCTGTTCTGGCAGCGCTAAACTATGCGATGCAGTTATAATTGGTTGTATATCGGTGTGTTGAGTTAGGGCTTGTAGCTATGTATAACAATGAGGAAAAAGGGCATATGTGCCAGATAAATTTAAAAAAATTATGGCTTAATGTCATAGGCATAGGGTTATCTTGTGGCGTAATTTTGTCGGCAGGTGCCGAAACCCTCTCGGGAGTGAGTGTACTATCAGCGGCGACAGAGGCGGTGCTCAAAGCACATCCGAGTGCTAAATCGGCTGAAGAAACGGTGCGTGCCGCTCAAAACAACTACAAAGTAGCCCGTTCAGCTTACGCGCCGACATTTTCGGTTGATGCGCGTTACAACTGGGGGGAGGATGAATTGGTAAGCGGGCGCAACAATGCGCTCAATGCACCCAATCAATTTGATTATCAGGGCGGTACTGTTGATCTTATTCTGACACAGAATCTATTTGCCGGTTTTTCCACACAGGAGGGACTGGAAAGTGCGAGAGAGAATATACTGGCTGATAAATATCGCCGGGTGAATTTATACGAAGCGTTGGCTCTTCGGGTTGTGGAGGCGTATCTCAATATACTAAGAGCGCATCACCGTGTTGGCATTTTGTCGAGAAACTATGAAGAGCATAGAGTACTCAGAGATGGCGTTATCGAGCGCGCCAGACAGGGTCTTGATCGTCGCTCTGATATCGCGCAGGCTAGTGCTCGTGTTGCTTTCATTTTGTCGCAACTGGAACAAACGATTGGTCAACTAGCCTCGGCAAAGGCGATTTATAGCGAGTTGACAGGCATGGAGGTAGAGGTGTCGGGGTGGCCTGAAGGCTGGTCGGTTTCCGGTGTCAATACGGAAGGTGAAGCATCCATTGAGCAGAACTGGGGTTTACAGGAAGCCGGTGCACGCGCTGATGCACTGTCGGCACAGAGAGAGGTGGCCAGATCTGAACTGTTTCCACAAATAGATCTTGAATTGCGTTCACGTATCTATGAAGAAGGTGATTCAGAGTATGACAGTTTTGTCCGTGAGGCTTTTGATACAAATTATCTGTTAACCCTACGGCTTCGCTACGATCTGGAGTTGGGTGGTGGTGATGTATACCGTTACCGTTCATCGGCTTCTGCTGCTACATCGGCTCGTTTGGATATTCGGGACCTGGCCCAGGGTTTGCGTGAACAAATAAAATCGATGATAAAAAGCCAGGCTGCGACAAAAGCCACATTACCACCATTGAGAAACTATGCCCTTGAAACGGCAGAAACGGTTAAAGCTTACAGTCAACAGTTTAACGCAGGTAGGCGTACCCTCCTGGATTTGCTGAGTGCAACAAATGAGAAATACACAGCACAGCTTCAGGAGGTGGATACGCTTTATCAGCAGCATCTACTGGAAGCGAGAATCAACCGTCTGGCAGGCACTTTATTGCTGTCATTGAACCTGGAACAATACACTAATATATAAGGCGGCATTGAGATGTGTAGAAGCGCGAATTCATCGCGCTTCTGGCTTATCACCTTACTATAAAGACAATATAAGGAAAAACTATAGTGTGATCGGGTTCAGATTCTCTGTTATGCGCAAAAACGTCTTGCTCTGGCACGCTTGTGGGCTAACTGAACCCGACAATATAAGATACACGGTGTACGAGTGAATAATCAGGGTATACCCTCGATACCGAGGATGGTGGTCAACCACTAATCTCCAGCAACTTCAATGAAAATGCGAACCTGCAAATTTCACTTAGCCCTCCTCCCCCGCGATCTCACTAATTGGCATATCGTTTAGATCAGATCGTTGTATTGCAAAGCCTGCCGGATACAGGTAGTTGGCTATTCGTGTATGAATGGTGTTTCACTAAGACGCTAACTAACTAACTCATGTCGCCTGTGTTGTAGTTGTTTATAGCTTATTGTGCTCGCCATGAAATTAAAGTTGATAAAATACCCGGATTGGATAAGGATGTGTTCTTGAAGCTCGGGTCTCTACCTAATAACTTCTTATTATGTGTTGAAATGATCATTCCACACATAAATTCTGTAACATACTATTTTTTAATAAAGCAGGAGGAATTCCATGCAAGATAAACCAACAATACCCCATTCTGATGCGTGTGATATTGATATGCTCGACAGCAAAGACCGCAATTTTTTGCTAAAAGCAATGAATCGTGGCATGAGCCGTCGTGAGGCCCTGACTTGGATGGTGGCCGGTGGTGTCACTGCAGCGACGGCGGGCCATTTATTTACCCAGGCCGGTAGTGTTATGGCGTCGACACCCAAAAAGGGCGGCACAGTCAGAATGGCATCTAACCTCCACGGTCCAGATGACCAACTCGACCCAATATTGTTTACCTCGACGATCGACTACACGCGTGGCCGCGCAACGTATAACAGCCTGATTCAGCACTCGAATGATTTGGTGCCCCAGCCCGAGCTGGCTGAATCATTTGAACCCAATTCAGACGCCTCTGAATGGACCTTCAAGATCCGCAAGGGTGTCGAATTTCACGATGGTTCACCCCTAACTGCTGATGATGTGGTTTACAGCATGAGCCGCCATCTGGGTGAAGACTCTACGTCGGTCATCAAATCGGTACTCGCTTCAGTGGAAGAGTGGAAAAAAGTGGGTTCCCACGAAGTGAAAGCAATCATGAACACTTCTAACGCAGATCTGCCAACGCTGCTGGGCCTGTTTCAGACCAAAATCATTAAAAATGGCACCAAAGGTGAGGGTAATGGTACTGGCCCATATACTATGGAGTCATTTGAACCGGGTGTGAAATCAGTTCACAAACGCAATGAAAACTACTGGCGTGAAGGGGGTAACCTGGATGCGATTGAAATTACTGCCATTACTGACCCCGTTGCCCGGGTCAATGCCCTGCTTGCCGGCGATATACAGCTCGCTACCTCAATCGACCCCAAGGCATTTCGCCAAATAGAGTCTGCCGATGGTGTTACCTTATTGTCGACACCGGCTGCATTACAACTGGGCATTTGCTGCCTGAAGAACGCGGCACCCGGTGACAACGACGATTTTGTCAAGGGCATGCAGTATATTCAGGATCGCGAACGCATTGTAAAGCGCGTGCTCAAGGGCAAAGGTTCTATCGGTAATGATACGCCGATTATGGCAGCCCACGGCCCGGACTTTTGCAGTGAATTGCCACAACGCGGTTTCGATCCAGATAAGGCCAAATTTTATTTCGAGAAATCGGGTTACAGTTCAGCCGAATTGTTTGTTGCCCCGGTAACCCCTGGTATCGAAGATGCCGTACTGCTGGCACAGGCCAACTGCGCCAAGATTGGTTTTGACTTAAAATTGAAGAAAGTACCTACCGATGGTTACTGGGGTGCGGTATGGATGAATGAGCCATTGAACGTGGTCACCTGGAATATGCGCCCAACCGCAAATTCACAGATGGCTATCCAGTTTGCGCCGGGTGCTTCCTGGAATGATACCTATTGGAACAATGACCGCATGGGTGAACTGCTCAAGTTGTCACTGTCGGAAACTGACCCAGCTAAACGCCACGATATGTATTGTGAAATGCAAATGCTGATTCACGAACACAGTGGCATGGTGATACCGGCGTTCTCCAATATCAACGATGGTATTGCGAACAATGTCATGGGTATGCCTACAGTGCCTCTGGGCCAGTTGGGTGCTTGTGAGTGGCCCGAGTTTATGTGGTTGGCATAAGCCCTGACCACGGGTCGTGGCCTGCATACAGTGTTATGTAGGCCTTTCACCTACAAAAACAAATATAGCGTGGCAGTCGTCGCGTACAACACACAAAAAAGAAAAGTAGAGGGCACAGTTTATGATGATGCAAATGGTTCTGCACCGGATTATGATTGGCTTTGCTACGCTGATTGTGGTTTCAGTGATTGTCTTTCTGGCAACCAGTATTCTCCCCGGCGATGTAGCACAAATTATTCTTGGGCAAAGCGCAACACCCGAGACACTAGCCGCGCTACGCGCAGAGCTAGGCATAGATAAACCTGGTTATGTGCGTTACTTTCTTTGGCTTGGCAATATGGCCAGCGGTGATTTGGGAATTTCCAAGGCCGGTGGCGCCACGATAGAAAGCCTGATAAGTGGTCGCATGGGTAATACCATGACGATGGCCGGGCTGGTGGCACTCATTTCCATCCCTATTTCAATTACTCTGGGTCTATGGGCGGCTATGCACCCAGGGACATGGCTGGACAGAACCGTCACCTTCGGTACATTAAGTACAATATCTGTACCTGAGTTTTTTATTGCCACCGTATTGGTGTTGATTTTGGCCGTTGAGTTGCACTGGTTACCCTCAACGGCTTATCTACGAGGTGATGAATCATTTTTGGAACTGCTTCGGGCACTGGCAATGCCATTGATTACCCTGGTAATTGTGGTGTCGGCACAGATGATACGTATGACGCGGGCCGGTATTCTCAATGTAATGAATTCACCTTATATTGAAATGGCGATTTTAAAGGGCGTACCGAGAAGAAGGATTATTTTGCGCCACGCCTTTTTTAATGCTATCGGCCCTATTGTTAATGTTATTGCTTTAAATCTTGCCTATCTGGTCAGTGGTGTAGTGATCGTTGAGACTATATTTGCCTACCCTGGGTTGGCAAAACTGATGATCGATGGTGTGCAAACGCGAGATTTACCCCTGGTTCAGGCGTGTGCAATGATTTTTTGTGGTACGTATGTCATTTTAATCCTCGCTGCGGATATCGCCTCGATACTCTCCAATCCACGCCTTCGGCACCCCAAGTAAGGTGGCACCATGACAGAAGAAAATAACACCAGCGAAGAAGTCCTGGATAAAGAGCAGGCCATTCTTAGTAAGCTGGATACATTTGATGAATTGCCCGATGCACCACCAAAAAGGCGGATAAAACTCTCCTGGGTGGGCCAGTGTGCTGCTATCGTAGTGATATTCTGGATGATTATCGTTGTTATAGGGCCTTATATTGCCCCCTATCACGAAATGGATATGGAGGGTGATGATGGTTTTTTGGATGCTTACGGTGACTTCTACCTGGGCACTGACTATCTGGGTAGAGATACGTTATCGCGCATTATCTTTGGCGCCAGAAACACAATTGGAATAGCGCTGCTGTCTACATTGCTGGCTTACCTGATTGGTATCACACTGGGGATTTTGGCGGCGGTTAAAGGTGGCTGGATCGATATGCTAATAAGCCGGGTGAATGACGCGATCCTGGCGCTGCCGACTATCATGTTGGGTCTTATTGTTATCGCTGCGTTAGGGTCATCTATACCCATTCTGATTGGCACAGCGGCGATTATCTACGCAACCAGCGTATTCAGAATAGCCCGTGCTTTAGGGCAGGATATCATGGTACAGGACTTCGTCGAAGCCGCCAGAGCGCGGGGGGAGGGGGTCTGGTGGATCATTAAATCTGAAGTACTGCCCAATGCCGCCATGCCACTGGCTACCGACTTTGGGTTGCGCCTAGTATTTGTGGTGTTGTTTATTTCGAGCCTGAGTTTTTTGGGGCTTGGTATTCAACCACCTGCATCTGATTGGGGCAGCATGGTGAGGGAAAACCTTCAAGGGTTGACCTATGGTTCCTATGCGGCTATCTGGCCTGCGCTTGCCATTGCAACATTTACCATCTCGATTAACCTGATAGTAGACGATGTTTCCGCTAAATCTGGCGGTAGTCTCGCTAAGAAAATGGTATAGAACGATGGAAAAAGAAAAATTACTCGAAGTAAAAGCGTTAAGAATTAGTGCCACTAGCGATGACGGTATCGAAATCCCCATCGTCAAAGGCGTTAGTTTTGATATTCACAAGGGCGAAGTAGTTGCATTGATTGGTGAGTCTGGCTCTGGTAAAACAACTATTTCACTGGCGTCGCTGGCGTATACCAAGCCGGGTCTGCACTTCGCGGGTGGTGAAATGGTATTAAATGGTGAGGATGTACTGACCGCTGACCCACTGCGCCAACGAGAGATTCGTGGCGCCAAAGTAGCCTACCTCGCACAGAGTGCAGCGGCGACATTCAACCCGGCAATTACCATTGGCGAGCAAGTGACCGAATCGGCTGTACTGCACGGTATATTGACTCAGGAACAGGCGACCGAGCGCGCTGAGGCGCTATACCATGCATTGGAGTTACCTGATCCGGATCGCATTGGCTATCGCTATCCACACCAGGTGTCGGGCGGTCAGTTGCAACGCCTGATGGCAGCGATGGCGCTGTGTGGTAACCCTGACTTAATGGTATTGGACGAGCCGACGACAGCGTTGGATGTCACTACTCAAATCGAAGTCTTAAAAGCCTTTAAAAAAGTCATAAAAGAGGAAAACTCAGCGGCGATTTATGTTACCCATGATCTGGCAGTGGTTGCCCAGGTTGCCGACTACATTGTCGTTTTATACGGCGGTGAAATTATGGAGCAGGGCACGGCTGACCAGATTATTAACAATCCCAGCCATGCTTATACCCGCCGATTGATGGAAGCGGTAAGGCCTAAACCCATGGCGGGGCAAGGCGTTGAAGTGAGTGGTGATCACGACCGCGATGTGGCTAATCTTCACGTTAAAAACATGACGGCGGGTTATGGCAAAGTTGTTAATGGGATACCCGCTGTACCTGTATTGCGGGATATTGATGTCAAGGTAAAAAATGGTCATGTGGTTGGCGTCATTGGTGAATCGGGGTGTGGCAAGTCCACCCTGGCGCGGGTAATGGCCGGTTTGTTACCGCAGGCAAAGGGTGATGTCGAGCTGGACGGTGAGATACTGCAAGGTGATCTGCATGATCGCAAACTGGATGAGTTGCGCAAGGTGCAGTTTGTGTTTCAAATGGCGGATACTGCTCTAAACCCCAAACAACAGATCGGTGATATTATTGGTCGGCCACTGGAGTTTTATCAAGGTATTACAGGGAGGGAGAAACAACAGAGGGTCAATGAAATTCTCGAAATGGTCGAACTGCCCGCCGAGTTTGCCAGCCGCTTTCCAGGTGAACTGTCTGGTGGTCAGAAACAACGCATCAACCTGGCCCGGTCACTGGCGGCATCACCTGAAGTGATGCTCTGCGATGAAGTGACTTCAGCGCTGGATAGTATCGTCGGTGCCAACGTGATCAAATTACTGACAGCGTTGCGCGATAAAACCGGTGTATCGTTTGTTTTTATTAGCCATGATTTATCAACTGTATCATCGTTTGCCGATGAAATTGTCGTACTTTATGCGGGTCGCGTTGTAGAGCAGGGTCCCACAGACGAAGTGCTGACACCACCGTATCACCCCTACACGCGTTTATTGATCAGTTCGGTGCCTGAGTTGCGCCTGGGGTGGCTTGAAGATACGATGGAAAAACGCGAAATGGCTGCAGGTATTGCACGTGGAGTGGAAATTACCGACGTTGGCTGTCCGTTTTTTAATCGTTGCCCTCATGCAATTGAAGGCACTTGTGATACAACAGTACCGCCGGTACTGACATTGGATGACGAGCATCAAATTGCCTGCCATTTAACACTTAATCAGTTACAACAAACAGAGCCGTAGGGAGCCGTTACGCTTTTAGATTTAACGCTTAGTCTGGTAGCGGCAAACTATACAATGAGCCAAATTGTGTCAGTGAATCCTCAACACCGGCGAGCCGCAATGAGTGCCAGGCCATTGCATGATTAGATGAGGTTAATGGTATTCTCAGGCTGCTCTCCAATGCGGCGCAGGCTTCAAGCAAACGCACTGATGTGCACGAGACAAAAATTGCATCAACCGCTGCATCCTGGATAATACGCCGCACACCGCGCTCAATCGATTGCGGGGTAATGCGTGATACCGTTGTGTCCAGGCTTTCATTGAATGATCCAAATACAGGTACCTGAAACCCACGTGCAGTAATGTACTCGGCGACAATCTTATTCACTTCAGCGGTGTAAGGTGTCAAGACACCAATGCGTTTTGCCTTGAAAGCGTTAAATGCGGCGAAGGCGGCGGTAATTGGTGTAGTGCATTGAACGTCGGGTTTTGCTTTTCTGATATTCGCAAATACCTGTTGCTCGCCAATCGCCATTGATGCGGATGTGCAACCATAAGCCACCACATCCAGTGGCGTATCCGGGGTAATAATATTGGCACATTCCACAATGCGGGGTTCCATAGCCCGAAGACTTTCAGGCGAAATTTTATTCTCGTTAAATATTCTGCTTTGGTAGAGCGCTACACCATCTGTCTGGGAAAAAACCTGACGCCACTCGTGCTCTATTGTGTAATCGGTTGCGAGTACGATAAGGCCGATTTTAGCGCGATAGGCAATGCCTGTATCGGTGTCAAATGGCAGGTTTTCTATCAATATAGTATTATCGTTACAGGGCATTGCAGATACTCATATGCTTTGTGTCAGTTACATTACATTAGCATGACAGCACTGCTTAAAAAAGCGTCTATTTATCCTCTTATTTTTAGCGTTGTGCAGCATACGTTATATGCCTCCTCTTCAGTTATACGTAAGCGCCAATATATAGACGTATAACTCATCAATAATACCGTTTGATCGGTCAACCAGGTAAGCAAGCTTTTTGGCAGCAGCATCTTCACAGGGTCAAGAGATACCTGCCCGTCTATTGGCGGGGTTCGAAGGTTACCTTCAATGCGACGGTTTGAGCAGCTATGATGCTATCTGGCAGCGACGCGGACTCAAACAGCTAAGTTGTTTCGATCATGCGCGTCGTAAATTTGTTGAGGTGCAAAAAGCCCAACCCAAAGATAAAGCCATTAAAGTGAGCAAGACGGATATTGCCTTCGGAAAAATCAATGCTCTGTATCGACTGGAACGACAGATCAAAGACGCCACACCGATGGAAAAATACCGACAGCGGCAAGCCATCGCTGTGCTTCTATTAACCGATCTCAGGTGTGGTTGGAAAAGCATCTAAGCATCGTAATGAAAGGGAGGCATGCCAGCGCAAACCATCACAGTCTGGTGGAAACCTGCAAGGCCAATGGTATTGAACCTTATGTCTATTATTGCCATATTCTCCCCAAGCTACCGTATGCCGACACGGTTGATAAATGGGAGGCACTATTACCTTGGAACGTTAAGGCAGAAATTGAAAAAAATAAGGTTTTGCACTCTGTATAGGACAACTATTATAACAATAAGAGGTCGGTTTTTAATTGTCTAAAAGGTTGAAGCAGTATTTGCTACTGCAACTGCTGTTCCCCTATGTTCAAAACAACCCGGGAAACTGTTTCCAATCCTAACCGAAAAACACTTTTACTAGGATGGTCATGATTTTTCTTTTTGATGGGTGTGGTTTTTTGCTGTTCATGGCCAATCTGATAACACCAACAAAATGTTAAACTCACCAATACCAGTAGTTTTTCAACCCTATCAGGTTTCGTTAAATGTGTCTTTTCCATATCGAACCCTCGACCTTTTAATGTCTGGAATAAACGCTCTATTTGCCAGCGCTGTTGATACTCAACTAATGCATTATGGGCGCACCTATCGCTCGCAATAATCACATGCTCCTGATGAGAACGAAAACACGATAAATAGACGCTCTCTCCCCAAACAGATCGAGCGTCTGTCAATGCACAGGTTTGTTCTACACCCAGCAAAAATAGCGCTGATGCCTTCACTTTTTTGCCTTTTTTTGTCCTGACCTGAGTATTGTTAGGAATACGGATAGAAAACGGAATATTCTTCTTTTTCAAATACATAATCCATTCTTTACCTCGAAATTCACGGTCAGCCAATAAGGCACTGATCGTCTGTACAGGAAAAACAGTCAAATAACGATTAACCCGATCAGTCCGCTCCTGAGTATGGCTGTTTCCCGCTTTGTCTAAAATAGGGGAACCGCTACATTGTGCCAGTCAATGGAAAGAACCAATAGGTTTACATGCGTCATACCCAACTTCCAAAATGAATAAGGGGCGGAAAAGAGAATAATGGTGGGCTATTCCCTCGCACGAAAAGAAGTGGTATTGAGCAAGATGCTACTACCGAATAATCAGACAATAGCGGCCTTGTCAAAGTCAGGAGGGATGGCGGAAGCGACGTTGTATAACTGGCGTCAACAGGCAAGAAATGCGGGTAGGTTGCTCCCTGACGCTGATGCGACACCGGAAGGATGGCGTTCAAAAGACAAGTTTACAGCCGTGACTCAGATGGCATTGATGAGCGAAGCGGAGATTGCCGAGCACGCTGTCCCCGGCGTTCCCCGGACTGATCTGAATGACGCAATAGGCGGTGCATTGTACTGATCGAACAGAGGTAAATGCGGTGACTCAGCAGAGTATGATAAACCTGCGCCGGTGGTTGATCATAGAACTCATGGCTATTGAGCGTATTCAATACCACTGAACGCGCTTCTTCACTCAGTTGGCGTGGTTGGTGGCAAGTGATTCGGATGGTTCCTGCTGGTTTGGGAGGGCCGCTGAAATGGTGGCGGCAGCGTAAAGAATATATCAATTACTCCATCTGCAGTTTATAGTGCCGCTTTTTATCAAAGTACTTTTAGACGTGTGTACAAATTTGTGCACAAAAACAGGATTTATACTGAGTGAATCAATATTTTCTTAAACAAATTCAAAGACGTAGGACTTTTGCAATTATCTCGCACCCAGATGCGGGAAAAACCACATTAACTGAAAAGCTGCTGTTATTTGGTGGTGCTATTCAGCTGGCGGGCACAGTTAAGGGTCGCAAAGCGGCGCGCCATGCAACCTCGGATTGGATGTCGATGGAAAAAGAGCGTGGCATTTCGGTGACTTCATCGGTGATGCAGTTTCCCTACAAGGAGTGTATGGTTAATTTGCTGGATACCCCAGGCCATGAAGACTTTTCAGAGGATACTTACCGTACGCTGACAGCCGTCGACTCGGCGTTGATGGTGATCGATGTTGCCAAAGGCGTTGAACCACGCACTGAAAAACTGATGGAGGTCTGTCGATTACGTGATACACCCGTCATGACGTTTATCAATAAACTCGACCGCGAAGGGCGTGACCCAATTGATTTGTTAGATGAAGTAGAAGACAGGCTGGGTATTCGCTGTGCCCCAATCACCTGGCCAGTGGGTATGGGTAAACGCTTTAAAGGTGTTTATCATCTGGTTAATGAAACTGTCCATTTTTTCAGTCCAACACATGGCGGAAAAATGCAAAGCGGTGATGTGATAACGGGGTTGGACAATCCTCAACTGGATACGTTACTTGGCCCACAAGCGGAGGAACTACGCGAGGAAATTGAACTGGTGAAAGGTGCCAGTAATGCGTTCGATAAACAAGCCTATCTACGTGGTGAATTGACACCGGTTTTCTTTGGTTCAGCGATCAATAACTTTGGTGTTGCAGAGTTGCTCGATGATTTTGTCGAACACGCACCTGCACCACAAATGCGTAATACACTGACCCGCACGGTACAGCCCGATGAGGAAAAGTTCACTGGTTTTGTATTTAAAATTCAGGCCAATATGGACCCACAACACCGCGACCGGATTGCCTTTTTGCGCATTTGTTCAGGTAGTTACCAACGAGGTATGAAAGTACGCCATACGCGCCTGAAAAAAGACATTAAAATTGGCGATGCACTAACGTTTCTCGCCGCCGAGCGCGGCCATGTCGACCAGGCTTACAGTGGTGATATTATCGGTTTGCACAATCACGGTAGTATTAGTATTGGCGATACGTTTACCACCAATGAAGCGTTGACTTTTACCGGTATTCCCAACTTTGCCCCAGAACTTTTTCGCCGGGCGCGATTAAAAGACCCTTTGAAAATGAAACAGTTGCACAAGGGCCTGGAGCAATTGTGTGAAGAGGGGGCGACACAGTTATTTCGACCCAAAACCAACAACGATTTGATTCTTGGGGCGGTCGGTATATTGCAGTTTGATGTGGTTGCGCAGCGCTTGCGGGATGAGTATAGCGTCGATTGCCAGTTTGAGGCAGTCAATGTGCAGACAGCGCGTTGGGTGCGTTGTGATGAGGACAAAAAGCATAGAGAGTTTAGCGAGAAACTGGCGGGAAATCTGTCGCTTGATCACGCAGGTGCGCTGGTTTATTTGGCGCCGACACGGGTTAATTTACAAATGACACAGGAGCGTTGGCCAACCGTTGAATTTCTTGCTACCCGTGAGCAGAGTAGTCTTTAGTGTTCTTACAAATAGCGGCAATAAACGTGAGTATGCTATCGACAGCGATATCCCGAAACGGCGCTGTTTCGTTTAATAACTCATGTCTGGCGCCCTCGATTGATACGAGCTTATGCATGTTACTCGCTGACCTGAGTTGTGTGTGGAGGGTGTTTTGTGCGCTATTGCAAACGACCTTGTCGGCACAGGCTTGCAGGAGTAAAACGGGGGATGATATTGCCATTAGGTCGGCAAAGATCGCATCAAAAGCGCGGTAGGCTTCATGTACCCAGTGAATCGTTGGGTTACCGAGTGCAATGCCGGGGGTTTCTCTTGCCAGTGTTGCCATATTTTCATATCGCTCATGGCTATGCGTGAGGTTATTTTTTTCAAAGGAAATATTGGCGTATTGTTCAATACAGGGTACATACCCTGATTCGCGGCCAAACCAACGATACAGTGTGGATTCGATAGTATCGATAGCACTTGCCAAATACTTTCCCCAGCGCCCACTGGGTAACCCCAACATGGGTGATGACAATACCAGGGCGTCGAAATCTTCCGGGTATTTTATTGCGTATAACGCTGATATGGTTCCCCCCATCGAATGGCTTAACAGGATTTTCCTGGTGGGTTTCTGTGGTGTGAGCTGGGTATCGTAGAGGTGTTTCAGGTCGCTGACATAATGATCGAAAGTGTGCACATAACCTTTAAGGGGGTCTTTCAGCATACGCCCGGAAAGCCCTTGCCCGCGATGGTCGTACAACAGTACAGAGTAACCGGCTGTGTTGAGTTGCCAGGCGAGGTCTTTATATTTTAGATAACTCTCTGCTCTGCCGGTCGCGATAACAATGCAGGCGGTCGGATTTTCGGTGTGCAACCACGCATAATGAATCAGGGTATTGTCAACCGTGGTGATGGTGCTCTGCCGGACAGTGGATAGCCAATGTTTGTTGGCGGTATCGAGCAATGTACGATAGGGGGTAATTACATCGGCTTGCCTTGTCTGGGTTATTGTCGTTGTCATATCGGCGATATTATAGAGCCATGTATTGGTTTTTATCCTGACGCGTGAGATGGGTTCTGACGGCTTCGACCCAGGAGCACATAAACGGCACCGGTGCCTCCATCTTCTGGTTTGGCTGAGCAGAAGGCTATCACTTCACGTTTACGCTGCAGCCAGTGGTTGAGCATGGGTTTTAATATGGGTGTGCGCTCGGCGTTTTTGCGCCCCTTGCCGTGAATGATACGCACACAGCGGTGTTCTTGATCGAGCGCGCTGTGTAGGAAGTGGCGTACCTGATCGCGTGCCTGTTCAACCGTTAGCCCGTGCAGGTCTAATTCTGCCTGAATACTAAAACTGCCGC
Organism: Gammaproteobacteria bacterium; assembly: GCA_965277715.1. Taxonomy (GTDB): domain Bacteria; phylum Pseudomonadota; class Gammaproteobacteria; order JBCCGL01; family JBCCGL01; genus JBCCGL01. The sequence goes on along the minus strand of OZ255836.1, from coordinate 1,474,332 downwards.
GCCGCAGTTTTTTCAGTACATTCGCCTGTACGCCGTGGTTGCGGTAACTCAGATGCTCACCCGTTTCGAGTATTTCATTTTGGCTCGGGTCACTGAGCAGTTCATCTATAACCGCCTTATCGTCTAGCTGTTGTTGCCGTGGAATTGGTCGGGGTAATGGTTTGACTGAGCTATAAACTGTATCGTCGAGGCGTTTTACCTCTCCTATCGCATCACGAAAAAGTTGTAGATCTTCGCTGGAGACTTTTTTATTCATCGTTACAGGCAGTCACAGGTATGTATTGAACCTTGCATTAATACTGGCATCATAGCGTGGTGTTTTTTTATCCTACGAGTTGGAGTATAACGTGAGCCACACAGATTCAAACTGGCGTGAAAAACTAACGCGTGAGCAGTACCGTGTCACCCGGGAAAAAGGCACTGAAGCACCCTTCAGTGGAGAGTACAACAGCAACAAGGCCACCGGTAGCTATAACTGCGTCTGTTGTGGCGTGGTGTTGTTTGACTCTCAACAAAAGTACGATTCTGGTAGTGGCTGGCCGAGTTTTTGGCAACCGGCGGATGAAAAAAATATTGTAGAGGAAACCGACCGCAGCCTGGGTATGGTGCGCACCGAAGTACATTGCAGTCAGTGTCAGGCCCATCTGGGTCATGTGTTTCCCGATGGGCCAAAACCGACCGGCTTGCGCTATTGCATCAATTCGGCGTCGCTGAGTTTTGAGCAACGGGACGACTGAGCTACCACCATATTAGGTGTTCTCAATTACCTGATTGAGAACACCCCTGGATTAAATTCCCCCCGCCTATTAACTTGTAATAGCTTTGCGCTATTGCAGGCAGTAACATACCCACTTTTTTCACGCGCCCGCTTGCGGGTCGGTTTTCTTTATATTGGGTAACAATCAAGGCATGGTCGGTAATTTATTCAAAAAGGTTTTTGGCAGCCGCAATGATCGCATTGTTAAGCAGCTACGCAAGTGGGTTGATGTTGTAAACGATCTGGAACAGGGACTGTCCACTCTGGATGACGCCGCTTTATGTGCCAAAACAGCACAATTTAAGCAGCAACTGGCTGATGGTAAAACACTGGATGATATTTTACCCGAGGCGTTTGCCGTTGTCAGGGAAGCGGGAAAACGCGTATTGGTGATGCGCCATTTTGATGTGCAGCTCATTGGGGGGATGGTGTTACATCAAGGCAAAATAGCCGAGATGCGCACGGGTGAGGGAAAAACACTGGTGGCTACCCTGGCAGTGTATTTGAATGCACTGACTGGAAAAGGTGTGCACGTCGTTACCGTCAACGACTATTTGGCGCGCCGTGATGCACAGTGGATGGGGCGTTTATACAATTTCCTGGGGCTTTCCATCGGCATTATCGTCTCTGGTCTGGATAACGAAGCGCGTAGGCAGGCATACGCTGCAGATATCACCTATGGCACCAACAACGAATTTGGTTTCGATTATCTGCGCGATAACATGGCCAGACAACTCGAAGAGAAAGTGCAACGCGGGCTACATTTTGCCATTGTCGATGAAGTCGATTCAATTCTGATCGATGAAGCGCGTACGCCGTTGATTATTTCCGGCCCGACGAATGATAACAGCGATCTTTACAACCAAATCAACACACTGATTCCCAGCCTGGTATTACAGGAAGGAGAAGGTGGAGAAGGGGATTACACACTGGATGAAAAAGCCAAACAGGTATTATTGAGTGAATCAGGGCACGAGCGTGTTGAGGCGTTGATGCTGGAGCGAAGGTTACTGGAGCAGCATGATAGCCTGTATGATCCTGCGCATATTGGCTTGTTGCACCACCTCAACGCGGCGCTGCGTGCGCATGCAATATATCAACGCGATGTGGATTACATCGTCTCCAACAACCAAATTGTCATTGTCGATGAGTTTACCGGTCGCACGATGCCAGGTCGGCGCTGGTCTGAAGGTTTGCACCAGGCGGTAGAGGCAAAAGAAGGTGTCCCCGTCCAACAGGAAAACCAGACGGTTGCCTCGATTACATTTCAAAATTACTTTCGGCTCTATGAAAAGCTGGCCGGTATGACCGGCACGGCTGATACCGAGGCGTTTGAGTTCCAACAGATTTATGGGCTGGAGGTGGTGGTCATTCCCACCCACCGGGCAATGGTGCGCATTGATTCGGCGGATTTGATTTACCTGACGGTCGAAGATAAATTTGCCGCCATTGTTGAAGATATCGCCGATTGTGTTAAGCGGCAGCAGCCTGTACTGGTGGGCACTGCTTCAATTGAAACCTCCGAGTTATTATCCGCACAGTTAAAAAAGCACAAGATTAACCACCAGGTACTCAATGCCAAACAGCACGAACGCGAGGCACAGATTGTCAGTGAAGCTGGCTTGCCGGGGGCGATTACCATTGCCACCAATATGGCAGGCCGTGGTACTGATATTGTGTTGGGTGGTAACCTTGAAGCGGAATTGAATGCCCTGGGTGAAGTCGACGAGGAGAAAACTGAACTCACCAAACAAGCCTGGGAGGCCCGGCATAAACAGGTACTGGAAGCCGGAGGGTTGCATATTATTGGCACCGAGCGGCATGAATCCCGCCGTATTGATAATCAATTGCGCGGGCGTTCAGGGCGCCAAGGTGATCCGGGTTCATCCCGGTTTTACCTCTCCCTGCAAGATAACCTGATGCGTATTTTTGCCTCTGAACGCGTTTCTAATCTGATGCAAAAACTGGGCATGGAAGAAGGTGAGGCAATCGAGCACCCCTGGGTGACCAAGGCCATTGAAAATGCTCAGCGAAAGGTGGAGGCGCATAACTTTGATATGCGCAAGCAAGTCCTCGAATACGATGATGTCGCCAATGACCAACGCAAGGTTGTTTATCAACAACGCAATGAACTGCTGGCACTCGATGATATCAGTGAGATTATTCTCGCGATGCGTGGCGATGTGGTTAACAGCCTCCTCAGCCGGTTTATCGCACCGGGGTCACTGGATGAAAGCTGGGATATCCAGGGCGCCTGTGATGCGATACAAGAGGAGTTTGGCCAACTAATGCCCTTGCAGGAGTGGTTGGATAGCGATGATGAGATGAGTGAGGAGCAACTACGTGAAAAAGTAATTGAGCAGCTTGAAGCGGTTCACGCACAAAAAGAACAGTTGGCCGGTGCCGAAAACATACGGTTTTTTGAAAAGCACGTCATGCTCAACCGTCTGGATTTTCAGTGGAAAGAGCACCTCGCTAATATGGATTACCTGCGTCAGAGTGTCGGTTTGCGGGGCTATGCACAAAAAAACCCAAAACAGGAATACAAGCGTGAGTCATTCGAGATGTTCTCCAATCTACTGGAGCAAATAAAGCTTGATGTGATTGGTGTTGTATCGATGGTTGAAGTGCGTGATCCCGCTGAGGTTGAGCAGGCCGCACGGCGTGAACAGGCACAAAATGCCCAATCTATGCAGTATCAGCATGCACAGGCGCAAAGCCCGTTGAATGATGATACACAGGGTGGTCAGCAGGCGAATGACGCACAGTCCCCTTACGTACGCGACCAGCCAAAACTGGGGCGTAATGAACCCTGTTGGTGTGACTCGGGCAAAAAATATAAAAACTGCCACGGTAAGCTTGTATAGGCCTTGGTATGGCTGTCGCGCTACGTTACCCGGAGATAATGCACCCGGTAAAGGGCATTAAACTGGCATCACTCTCTGCTGGGTTGAAGAAAACCGGAGCAGACGATATGGTCTTGATTGCCTGTGACGCCGGTACACAGGCGGCAGCGGTATTCACGCAAAATGCCTTTTGTGCTGCGCCCGTCACACTGGCACGTAAACACCTCGAACACACACATCCCCGTTATCTGTTGATTAATGCGGGCAATGCCAATGCAGGCACCGGCACCGAAGGGATGCGTAATGCGTTGCGCTGTTGTGAGCAGGTTGCCGAACAAGCGGGCGTGTCAGTACCGGCTGTATTGCCTTTTTCCACGGGTGTTATTGGTGAGCAGTTAAACCTTTCATTAATGCAAAAAGGTATCGGCCGGTTTAGCGGGCTGCTGTCTGAAGACAACTGGCTGCCCGCTTCTCGCGGGATAATGACGACGGATACCGCACCCAAGGGGTTTAGCGAGAGAATACTGATAGATAATGTTGAAGTAACCGTTACCGGTATGTGTAAAGGCTCGGGGATGATTTGCCCAAATATGGCCACCATGCTGGCATTTATCGCAACCGATGCCCGTGTCGATTCGGAAAGCTTACAGGCATTGCTAAACCAGGCTAATGCGCGCTCGTTTAACAGCATTAGCATTGACGGCGATACCTCTACCAATGATGCCTGTGTATTGCTGGCAACGGGCCAGGCAGGCCATGCAATACCGGATAATGCAGTGCTGGATGAACAGCACCCACAATGGTCGACATTTGCCGCTTGTATTGTGCGTGCCTGCGAATCGCTGGCGCAATCAATCGTGCGTGATGGTGAGGGCGCCACCAAGTTTATTGAGGTTGCCGTCACCGGTGGTTTTGATGTGGCTGAGTGCCGACAAGTGGCGTATACCATTGCCCACTCACCGCTAGTGAAAACTGCCTTTTTTGCCAGCGATCCCAATGTTGGGCGGTTGCTCGCTGCGGTGGGGCGATCTGGTCTAAATGGTCTGGATATTGAGAAAGTGTCGTTGGCAATCGAAGATGTCGTGATTGTCGAAAAGGGCGAGCCCGCCAGTGACTACAGCGAAGCACGTGCACAGGCTGTGATGAATCGTAAGGAGATTACCGTATTTGTCGCGCTGGGGCGAGGTGATGCACAGTGGTCGATATGGACCAGCGATCTTTCCTATGACTATTTGCGAATCAATGCCGAGTACAGAAGTTAACGCCTACTAACCCTCATATAGTACAAAGCGAAAACTGAAAGGATATATCGTCAGTGGCCTGAACTGTGCGGTCATTGACTGAAACATACTCAAAAAAACGTACGGTCATCAAATGTTTACTGCCGCTGATTTCGGGGAATATATTACCCCCGGTGCGTACGCGGATAAGCTGTGGTGGGCGCGTACTGTTGCCGAGCGCCTGCTGAAAGAACCCCTCGGTAGCGACTGCCACCTTAAAACCAGTGCTCTCCCGGATTGTCTCCAGTGCCAGATTAATGGCCTGCAAAGCTGCATCAAAAGGTTGCAGCCACGCCACAATAGCGGCTTTGCACTCGCTACGTGACCTGTTGAGCCAATGATAGTAAACAGGTAAGTCGTAGGAACAGGCACTGCCACTCGCAGTACAGCGCTGGCGGACACTGTTTAGAAATTCGCTGCTTTTAATGTGTTGAGTGATTTGCCCTTGTTGTTCGTGCAGCCGAGCAATCAGATCGCGTTGCTTACTCAGTATCACCGAGAGTTGTTGCGAGTCAATCTGGCTGGAACCCAAAAATTGGCTCAGCGACTGGCTTTGTCGCTCCAATTCCTTCATTACTTCGCTTTTTAAATCCACTCTGGATGTGATTTCATAAAGATCGAGCAGCAGCAACACAGACGTATGAATATCCCATTCGCTACTCTGGCTGGAATAGTGGTTGATACGGTTAGACAATTGTTGCAGCCGTATAAAGGTGCGAAGGCGTTCACTAAGCGGTTGTTCGAAAGTGGTCATAGTTATTATTATAAGTTTTGGGACAGTACTTTCATTGAGTCAATCGGTTTCCAATGGTGTATTAAAAGCCCTTTTTCCTTTGAGGGGGTGGAACAGAGGTATTTTTACACGAATAGTGCCGAATACACAAATACTACCACCTTTCTTCTGGCTTCTTTGATAAGCGATTATTGGTTCAATACAGCGTGTTTAGGTATGTAATGCCCATTCATAATTGGAAAGCATTTCCAAAAATTCGCTTATTTAGACATCCGAAACTGTAGATCCGCAAGCCATGTTTTTCAACATACTTCATTCGCCTGCCCTCATACCAGAAAATACACGATCTTCATTCGCCAGACACTGTTCTACATCCAAATTTGCTGTGTAGTGCAAGGGTTGTGATAGTAGTCGAATAGCCCCCTGTGTCAGACTAGTTGTCGCCTCTAATTTTCAATAAAGAGGCAGGTATTATGACAAGAGCATTTACATCATCGTTTAAACAGCAAGCAGTAGAGAAAGCCTTGGGGCGTAGCCCTGGTGTTACCCTGACCGATCTTGCTGCTGAATTTGGTGTGGGCAATTCCACCTTGCAGCGGTGGATAAGAGAGTCGAGAGCATATATATTGAAAGCGACTCAATGTGCTAAAACCGTTATGAAAAAAGAAAGGCGACCACAAGATTGGAGTAAAGAAGATAAGTTGGATATGGTGATAAGTTGTGGTGCCTTGGACGAAGCACAAGTCAGTGAATCGTGTCGAGAAAAAAGTATTTACCCGCATCATAATGTGGTGCCATTAGTTCGAGCTGGTAAATCAAGCGCTGCCTAGGGGCGTCCCTGAATACGCCCCTCTTAAAATAACCGGCTAGCTATTTGATATTATTAGGGACTCAATATCAGAGTTCGTGGACTTGGTGTAATCCCTTAATCAAGGGTGGTTTACACAGTTGACCGCATAAAACCTGGTGTCAAAAATCAATTGACCCAACAAAAACCCTAATAGGGTTTGAGCTGTCAAGGATTCCTTGACAGCTCATCTTGATACAGTAGTTAGCCCGCAATCATGCCGCTAGTCATGCATCAAAAGTTTGACAAACAGCACATGCGTAACTACGCTAAAACGATGAGCACCGAGAACGACCAAATGCTACAAGCGGCTCTCGATACGTCGGCAAACGCCCTGCGTTCAGCGTTTATATTGAACGGCACAGCGGCAATTTCCATGCTTGCATTCATAGGGAATCTAATAGATTCAAACCGTTTTTTGGCCGACCTGTACGCTAAAAGTCTGGTTTGCTTTTCAATGGGCGCTCTGTTTGTAGCTATGGCCGCAGCAGTAGCTTATTTTTATCAATATATGGCCCAGCATAATCCAGGAACAAGATCAAGTCACTGGATGCGCGGGATAGGTATTTCCCTTGTGTTTGGTTCATATGCATTCTTTGCTCTAGGCATTTTTACTGCTTACAGCATTACAACATCTTGAGCATTATTATTGTTTTAGTTCATTTGATGAAAAATTAATTAAATTCTTAGCTTTAGTTGTTGCCTTTGCGTTTTGCGTTTGGCTTTTCACACCAGAAAAACAAACTAAGTCGAAAGCTAAGATTGACCCCAGGTCATTAACGAAAATTGAATTTCAAATGGGCGCATTCATTCAGCGAACGCGACAAGCAGGCCACAATCGGTTCGTCCACGGTGATTGAGAATGCCCCCGAGACTCAATGATATGAATGCAGGCTAAGAAAATACATTTCTGAATAGTCGTAATTATTTCAAAATGCACTGCTATACCCGCTAAACTCCGCCCCCATGATTAAACTCAGTAATGTATCCCTGCGGCGCGGCACGCGCCTGTTGTTTGAAAACGCAAACCTAACCCTGCACAGTGGCCAGCGTACCGGTGTGACCGGGGCCAACGGCATTGGAAAAACCAGTTTGTTCGGTATGCTTGAAGGGCACCTGCATGCAGACAGTGGCGATATTTCGCTACCCCCTAAAATCGAAATAGCCAGTGTATCGCAGGAGGTTGAGGCGGTCGATGTGAAGGCGCTCGACTACGTTGTCGCGGGTGACCGTGGTTTGCTATTGGCGCGTACTGAGCTAGCGGCGGCAGAGGCCGCTGATGATGGTAACCGGCTGGCACTGGCGCACGAGGTTATTGACCGTATCGGGGGTTACAGCGCGGATACCCGGGCCGCGAAATTATTGGCGGGCCTGGGTTTTAGCGATGCAGAACAAGCGATGTCGTTCAGGCAGTTTTCTGGTGGCTGGCGTATGCGCCTCAATCTGGCACGCGCACTGATGTGCCGCTCCGATCTGTTATTGCTTGATGAGCCGACCAACCACCTCGATCTCGACGCAATTATTTGGCTTGAGAGCTGGCTAAGTGCTTATCAGGGAATGTTGTTGTTGATTTCGCATGACCGCGACTTTCTCGACGCGGTGTGTACGCATATTGTGCATATCGAAAACAGCCGGGTTGCCTTGTACACCGGCAACTATTCAGACTTTGAACAGCAACGTGCAGCGCGATTGGCTGGGCAACAGGCTTTATACGTTAAACAGCAGCGCGATATTGTGCATATGCAGAAGTTTGTCGAGCGCTTTCGCGCCAAGGCCAGTAAAGCGCGGCAGGCACAAAGTCGCTTGAAGGCCCTGGCGCGCCTGGAGCTGATCGCCCCGGCGCATATCGATTCACCTTTTTCGTTTGCATTTGAAAAGCCTGAAAAAATGCCCAACCAGTTGGTGTCGGTGGAAAGTGCCGACTTTGGGTATACCGATATACCGGTATTGCGCGGGGTAAATATCAGTGTAATGGCCGGTGACAGGATTGGTTTGTTAGGCGCTAACGGTGCAGGTAAATCAACGTTTATTAAAGCTTTAGTGGGTGAGCTGGCACCTCAGTGTGGCAGGGTTGAATGTGCCCGCGAATTGCGCACAGCGTATTTTGCCCAGCACCAGGTGGAGCAATTGCGCGATGATGAGACGCCGCTGTCTTATCTGCGTCGTCTGGAACCCAAGGCAGCAGAGAGTGCCCTGCGCAAGTTTCTGGGTGGTTTTGCATTTAACGGTGAAGCGGCACTGGGGCCTATCGGCCCGTTATCTGGCGGTGAAAAGGCACGGCTGGTGTTGGCGGCAATGATTCGTCAAAAGCCCAATCTGTTGTTGTTGGATGAACCGACCAATCACCTCGATTTGGAAATGCGCCACGCGCTGGGGGTTGCCTTGCAAGGGTTTGAAGGTGCGCTGGTGGTGGTATCGCACGACCGTCATTTGTTGCAGTCTGTGTGTGATTCGCTGCGTCTGGTTCACGATGGTGGCGTCAACCCTTTTGAGGGTGATCTGGATGACTATGCACGGTGGCTGTTGCAGTCGCGTACTGAAGTCGATGGTGCTAGCCGCTTGGAAAAAGCGTCCAAAACGCCAGAAAATAACGCGAAACTCAAGCGCGAACGCAAACGCCAAGAAGCACAGGCGCGCAACCGTTTGAGCCATATCAGTAGCCAGGTGCGTCGCCTTGAGGCGTCTTTGCAGTCGGCGGAAGCATCGCTGTCGTCTATCGAGACAGCGCTCGCCGACAGCACGCTGTACCAGGAGGAACGCAAAGGCGAATTGATTGCATTATTGCAACAGCAGGCAGCGTGCAAACAACAAATCGATAAAGAGGAAATTCAGTGGCTCGATGCGACTGAGCAACTGGAACGGTTGAAAAAGCCTGAGGCAAATCATCGCTATGAGTGACAAGGCGGTTCCACACCGTTCACGGGCGCGTGGTGAAGCAGCAGGTTACCATTACCTGGTCACCACACTGGCGATGGTCAGCGTGAGGTTGGCGGCGCTGGTAGCGATGCGTATCTGGCGGATGACACGGCGCTACCCGGTGCCAGATAGGGAGACCCACTGGTTAGGTGAATCGCGCAGTACGTTTATACGTGTTGGTAAGCGTCGGGTTTGTCTTCGCCAATGGGGGGCTGGCGATAACCCACCAGTTGTCTTGGTGCACGGTTGGGGTGGTCGTGGCTCGCAAATGGCCGCATTTGCCCAGCCTTTGGTCGACGCCGGGTACGCTGTTATTGCGCCCGATCTTCCGGGTCACGGTGACAGCGAGGGTAATGACACCGATTTCTTCGAATGCAGCCAGGTACTAAAGGTAATCCAACAAACACACGGGCATTTTGCGGCAATTATTGCGCATTCATTTGGTGGAGTAAGCAGTACCTGTGCATTGCGAATGGGGGTAACAGCGGACACCTGTGTATTGATCGGTGTGCCTTTTTCCGGTGAAAAGATATTTGCCGCCTACACGCACTGGTTGTCACCCCCACCCCGTGTTGTCGAGCGCTTACGCGTTAATTTACGGCGTCAGTTCGGTGATGATGTGTTGCAGGTGATGTCACCCGGTGAGCACGCGCAACATCTGCGCCTGCCGTGCCTGTTGATGCACGATGAGCAGGATCGCGATGTGCTTGTCGAATCTGCGCGGCTATTGGCCAAACAGTGGAATGGGGCAACGCTGTTATGCACTCAGGGTTTAGGACATCGCCGCATTTTGCGCGACGCGTCGTGTGTTCAGCAGGTGGTGGCGTTTGTTTCGGGTTAAGCCTCTACGTTGAGCAATAACCAGTCACGCCACTCCGTGAACAGTTCTTCATAGGGTGAGGCGATTACGGAACGGGGTGTCAGGCTGGGTTTGAAGGTGGGTTCACCGTCGAGGGTTTGGCTGAACCCGCCCGCTTCTTCGAGAATAAGCACGCCAGCCGCCATATCCCAGAGTTTTTGCCCGCCGTGCAGGTATAGGTGACCGCGCCGCGCCGCCATCCACGCCCATTCGAGCGCACAGGAGCCAACATTGCGTTGTGACGCATAGGGTGGGTTGTTGATCAGGCGATCACGCAACGGTGATTTCAGGCGTTTGAAATCCACCAGAGCGATAGCGTGATCCATGTCAAATTGCAGGGAGCGGTGTTTTAACCGCATGCCGTTAAGCCAGGCACCCTTGCCCTTCATCGCATAGAAGCATTCGTCCTGTACCGGGTCGTAGATCAACCCGTATACAGGTTTGCCATTATCGATCAACGCGATACAAATGCTAAAAATCGGCACGCCCGCAACGTAATTGCTGGTGCCGTCCAGCGGGTCGATACACCAGAAGGGTTTGTCGCTGTCGTCAAGCATTGCCTGTTGGTCTGCGCTGTCCATTTCCTCACTGAGAAAATTCACTCCGGGCCAACGCCGGTTCAGTTCACAGCGAAAAAAATCGTCTACGGCGAGATCCGCCTCAGTGATAATGCTGCCATCGGGCTTCAGGCTGTAACCGATTTGCTTAAAGCGGGGGAGCAGTTCGCGGTGACCGGCAAGCCGGGCCAGATCATGTAGTGTTTCGAGGTCGTTTAACATAAACCGTTTGCTTTAAACCTTATGTTAATCAATCGATTCGTCGTCGATCTGATTAATTAATATGGGCCAAGCTGCGTAGTGTCAGATGCTGCGTATTGTCGGCTTAAAACAGTCGCTGCTAAAGTATTTTTTTGACGTAAAGTAATTTTTTTCATTGTTAGAGAACTTAATCAATGGGTCACGGTCACAGTTTGCAGCTCGATTTGCAGAGCAATCTGCGTCGGCTGTTTACTCTAATTCAAATTTGTTATTAGGATGGCTATCTACTATGAAAATCGCAACTAAAACCACTGGTTTCACTCTCGCCGCTACTGCTGCTGCAATGCTTGTTGCCGCTCCTATGGCTGCTTCTGCAGGCGATAAAATTCACTGCCTGGGTGTCAATGCCTGTAAAGGTACCAGTGACTGTAAAACCGCTACTACCTCATGCAAAGGTCAGAACGCCTGTAAAGGCCAGGGTTTCCTGGGTTTGACCAAAGCCGAATGTGACGCTCAGGGCGGCACCGTAGAAAGTTAAATCGATATCGATTTAGCTTGATAGAACCGGGGTTACTCCAGCAGTATCCCCGGTTTTTTTATAGCAGATGAATTTATCTGCAAGGGTAGATTCACAAAATGGCTTAATAGGTAAGTTCTCTCTATACTCTGTAGTTCGAACTAACTTCAAAAATTGCTATGAGGATGATTACTCACTATGAAAACATTATATAAGACAACTGGTTTTGCACTGGCTGCAGCGGCAGCGACTATGCTTGGTGCATGCGCTTCTTCAGGCCACGACGAGGGTTCAAGCGATCCTATTCACTGCGTTGGTGTTAATGCCTGTAAAGGCACCAGTGATTGCGCTACAGCAACGACTTCCTGTAAAGGGCAAAATGCCTGTAAAGGTCAGGGCTTCCTGTCGCTTAGTAAGTCTGAGTGTGATGCCCAGGGCGGTACTGTAGGTTAAATCGACACTGATTTATCTTTTACTCTCTTTACCGGGCCGGGTGGTACTCTACGGAGTCTTCCCGGTTTTTTTATGCTCTGAATTTTTAGATTTAAACGGTTTTCCAGTCGTTTCTTAACAGCGAAATGCCATGAACGATATTACCTCGCGCCCCTTTTTGGGATTCGGTTTGGGCTTGCGCACCGATCATTATCAAACCATCGTCGATGAGAAGCCACCAGTCGACTGGTTTGAAATCCTTTCTGAAAACTATATGGTCGATGGCGGTAAGCCACTCGACTTTCTGGATCGCATTCGCGCCGACTACCCAATGGTAATGCACGGTGTGTCGATGTCGATTGGCAGTACTGACCCACTGAATAAGAATTACCTCAAACAGCTTAAGGCGCTCATTGACCGTGTCGAACCCCATTGGGTCTCAGATCATCTGTGCTGGACGGGTGTTGATGCACATAATATGCACGATCTGTTGCCGTTACCCTATACGGAAGAGGCGATTGAACACGTCGCAGGGCGCATTACCCAGATACAGGATTTTCTTGGTCGGCAGATTTTGGTGGAAAATCTGTCCAGCTATGTGACGTATAAAGAATCGGCGATGAGCGAGTGGGCGTTTTTTACCGAGATTGTCGAACGGGCGGATTGCCTGATTTTGCTCGATATTAATAATATTTATGTGTCTGCACAGAATCATGGTTTCGATCCCCTGGACTATGTGAAAGGGGTGCCCGCTGAGCGTGTATGGCAGCACCATCTGGCGGGTCACACGTACGATAAAACCGGCCAGATTATTATTGATACGCACGATCAGCCGGTATGTAACGATGTGTGGGATCTCTACCAGGCTGTCGCCGCTCACCTTGGCCCGGTATCGACCATGATTGAGCGCGATGGCAATATCCCCACCTTCGATGAATTGTTTGACGAATTGCAACACGCACGTGCACTGGCACAGCAGCTCCCTTCTTTTGGCGGCAATGCCGCTTTCTCATGACACACCTGCGCGACTTACAGCAATCTTTTCGCCACTACCTGTTTACCCAGGAAACGGGTATGCCGGTTGCGGATGCGATTGTCAGTGATGCCAAGGGCGATGCCGATATGCGCCTTGCCCTCTATGGCGATTCTTATGTATTGCGCCTGATTGAAGCCTTGGGTGTCGACTTCCCCGGTGTACACAGCCTGTTAGGCGATGAGGCGTTTGATGGTATGTGCCGTGCCTATATTGCGGCTCACCCGTCAGAGCACCCCTCGATTCGTTGGTTTGGGCGTAATATGCATGCGTTTTTGAGTGAGACGAGACCGTATTCAGGGCATGAAATACTGTTGGAGATGGCCCGTTTTGAATGGGCAAAAAACCAGGTATTTGACGCCACCGACAGCGATGTGGCTACGCTCGAACAGTTGTCAGCCATTGAGCCACAATATTGGGGCGATATGCGCTTTGAGTTTGTACCGGCGATATGCCGTCTGCAATTTCATAACAACGTGTCCCTGCTGTGGGATGCGATTAAGCAGGAAGTGGACACGCTGCCCGATTTGCAGCGCACCGATTATCCAGTGGCGTGGATTGTATGGCGCAAGGGCCTGGACCCGCACTGGCGCTCGCTGGATATCGATGAATCATTTGCCCTGGACTACTGCGAACAGGGGATGAACTTTGCCGGTGTGTGTGAGAGTTTGTGTGAATGGGTGGACGAACAGCATGCGCCAATGCGTGCCGTTACCTTTTTAAAGAGCTGGGTGGAAGGGCGAATGGTGAGTCGGATCGTGCTCGGCGCTGATTGTTAAGTTAATTTACAGGTCTTTTATCCATGAGTGACGAACAACCAAGTGATGAACGGCGGGGCACAGGTTTTTTGGCGGTAATGCAAAGTGTGCTGGCAGCCGGTTTTGGCGTGCAAAGTAGTGCCAATCGCGAACGCGACTTTAAGCACGGTAAACCCATCCACTTTATTGTGGCTGGGTTGGCGGGTACGGTGTTGTTTTTGTTGGTGGTCTGGGGGTTGGTACAGCTTGCGCTGAGCACGGCGTAAGCTGTTTACACGTCAAACACGGCCAATTTTTTGTTTACGCTTTTATTCTTAAGCGTGACGTAACGAGGCACGCCATTTTCATAAGGCGGGTAATCCTCTCCCTGAATCAAGGGGAGCAAGTAGGCTTTGCAGGCAGGGGTGATACCAAAACCATCGTCGCTGATAAAGTGTGCAGGCATAAACTTTTCCACATTGGCGATATCTGCCAGCGATGCTTTGCCTACTTTCCACGCATAGGGTGAGTCGGCGGTACGCACAATGGTTGGCATACTGGCGCGCTCGCCTGCCAGGGCAAATTCTACGGCGGCCCTGCCCATTGCATAGGCTTGCTCGACATCGGTCTTTGAGGCCAGATGGCGTGCAGCACGCTGCATATAATCAGCCACCGCCCAGTGAAATTTATGGCCGGTTGCCGCCTTGATCATGTTCGCCACCACCGGTGCTGCACCGCCCAGTTGTGCGTGACCAAAGGCATCGGTACTGCCCTGCTCGGCAAGAAACCGTCCATCGGGCCAGTGCGCCCCCTCAGAGACGACAATGGTACAAAACCCCTGTGCCGCCACTTTTGCCTGTATGGCGGCAATGAACTTATCCTGATCGAACTCAACCTCTGGAAACAGGATGACCACAGGGATACCCTGATCCTCGATCAAGCCACCGGCTGCTGCAATCCAACCGGCGTGGCGTCCCATCACCTCCAGCACGAATATTCTGGTGGAGGTTTTCGCCATTGAACGCACATCCAGGCTGGCTTCTAACGCAGAGACAGCAATGTATTTTGCCACCGAGCCAAAACCGGGGCAGTTGTCGGTAACCGGTAAATCATTATCGACCGTTTTGGGAATATGAATGGCCTGAATCGGGAATCCCAGATTTTCTGATAGCAGGGAAATTTTGTGGCAGGTGTCGGCGGAATCCCCCCCGCCGTTGTAAAAGAAATAGCCGATATCATGTGCCTTGAATACCTCGATTAAACGTTGGTATTCGCGTTGGTTCTCCTCGAGGCTTTTGAGTTTGTAACGGCAGGAACCAAAGCAGCCGGAGGGGGTATGACGCAACGCGGCGATATCGGCATCAGATTCGAGGCTGGTGTCGATTAGATCTTCACTCAGTGCACCGATAATGCCGTTGCGGCCCGCGTAGACGGTGCCTATTTTATCGCGGTGATTACGCGCCGTTTGGATAAGCCCGCAAGCCGAGGCATTGATGACCGCAGTAACGCCACCGGATTGTGCGTAAAACGCATTTTTTATACGCATGAAGTATCTGCCTCCTGTTGCATTTTTTCATCGCGGGCGTGATCCGCCTGTAGGCGGATGAGCGTGACGACACACTCGCCAATATTGTCATACTCATCGATACCCGTGCCGAACTGTTCGTTAACACGGTAGAAAAACTGATTGCGAAAGCGCTGATCACCGACTTTAAAGACAACAAAATTGCAGCCGTCTGCCATCCATACAATGGCCGGGCAGGTCATGGTTTCCACTGAACCGGGCACTACACTGATATCGACATCGGCAAAATGCAACTCAATGTTATTGCCCTCCCAGCGTTCTCGCAGGGTGGATTTCACCACCCATATTTCGGCGTCGTCAAAATCGGGAATATTGCTCATGGTTATAAAGCCTGTATTTTGTCCAGTTGTTTTTGTAATTTTTCGTGGGCGCCGGTTGTTTCAGCCAGTCGTTCGCGCTCTTTGTCGACCACCGCTTGCGGGGCACGCGAGGTAAACTGCTGGTTGCCGAGCTTGCCACCGAGTCGTTTCAGCTCAGCATCCAGCTTAGCCATTTCCTTCTTCAGACGCACGATTTCGTCTTCTTTATTGATCAGCCCACGCAGGGGAATCAGTAGTTTTAAATCACCGACCAGTGTTATCGCCGATTCAGGTGCTTCCTGCCCCGCTTGCAACCAGTGAATAGATTCAATTTTTGCCAGCGCTTTGAGCAATGCCTGATGAGTTAATTCCCGACTACGGTCTTGGTCAGAACCCCCATCGAGTATCAACGGTAGCGGTTTACCGGGGGGAATATCCATTTCTGAGCGGATCTTACGCACCCCCATAATGACGTGCTTAACCCACTCAATATCCGACTCCGCATCGGTATCGATTTTTTCCGGCTGTGCGACCGGGTAAGGCGCCAGCATGATACTGCTGCTGCCACTGCCACTGCCACTGAGTGGCCCGATGCGTTGCCACAGCTCTTCAGTGATATAGGGCATCAGTGGATGGCAGAGACGTAAAATAGCGCCAAGTACACGCACCAGGGTGCGCCGGGTGCCCTGTTTTTGTGCTGCACTGCTCTCACCCAACAGCGTGGGCTTGGCCAGCTCCAGATACCAGTCACAATATTCGTTCCAGGTGAATTCGTAGATGGCGTGTGCAGCGAGGTCAAAGCGGTAGCTGTCGAAATGCGTGTGAATATCGGCCTCGGTACGCTGCAATTGGGAAACAATCCAGCGGTCAGCCAACGAGAGTTCACACGACCCATCGCCCAACCCAACATCCGGCCCCTCGACATTCATCATCACGTAGCGGCTGGCGTTCCACAATTTGTTACAAAAATTCCGGTAGCCTTCGACGCGCTTTAGATCGAAGCGTACATCGCGCCCGGTAGAAGCCAGTGAGGCGAAGGTGAAGCGCAGTGCATCGGTGCCGTAGCTGGGAATACCGTCCGGGAATTCGGCACGGGTTTCCCTTTCAATTTTGGCGGCCAGGTGTGGCTGCATCATATTGCCCGTTCGTTTGGCGACCAGCGGCTCCAGCTCAATACCATCGATAATGTCCAGCGGGTCGATAATATTGCCTTTGGATTTAGACATTTTCGCGCCGTTGGCGTCACGCACCAGGCCGTGAATATAGACTTGGTGGAAAGGTACAACACCGTCCATCGCCACCAGGCCGAACATGATCATGCGTGCCACCCAAAAGAAGATAATGTCGAAGCCGGTGACCAGCACCGAGGTGGGGTAGAAGGTTTGCAGCGCGGTGGTGTTGTCTGGCCAGCCCAGGGTCGAAAAGGGCCATAGCGCCGAGCTAAACCAGGTATCGAGTACATCGTTGTCCCGGGTGAGTACCAGGCTGTCTGCGAGACGGTATTTTTTGCGCGCACTGGCCTCATCTTCAGCGACATAGAGAGTGCCCTCTGCGTCGTACCAGGCCGGGATGCGGTGGCCCCACCAGATTTGCCGCGAGATACACCAATCCTGAATATTTTCTAACCAGCTGTAATATGTTTTACGCCAATTCCCGGGGACAAACTGAATACGCCCATCGCGCACGCATTCGATGGCGGGGTCGGTAATCAGAGTTTTACCGCCAGGGCGGCCATCCTGTTGGGTTTCCTGGGTGAGATCGACATACCACTGATCGGTCAAATAAGGTTCGACAACTGCATTGCTGCGATCACCGCGAGGCACCATCAGTTTGTGCGTGTCGATTTTTTCCAGCAGCCCGGCGGCGTCGAGATCGGCAACAATCTGCTTGCGTGCCTGGTAGCGATCCAACCCACGATACTGTTCGGGGGCCGATACATTGATGGCGGCATCATCGGTGAATATGTTGATAATCTCCAGATTGTGCCGCTGGCCCAGTGCATAATCGTTAAAGTCGTGTGCCGGGGTGATTTTGACGCAACCGCTGCCAAATTCAGGGTCGACATAGTCGTCGGCAACGATGATTATCTCACGCCCCACCAGCGGCAGCGTGATGGTTTTACCGATGAGATCGGCATAGCGTGAGTCATCGGGATGAACGGCAACGGCGGTATCGCCGAGCATGGTTTCCGGGCGTGTAGTGGCGACTACCAGGTGACCACTGCCATCACTCAATGGGTAGCGCATATGCCATAAATGACCGGACTCTTCCTCGCTCAGCACTTCGAGATCGGATAGTGCGGTGTGCAGTACCGGGTCCCAGTTAACCAGTCGCTTACCGCGATAGATGATGCCCTTGTCATACAGGTCGATAAACATTTTGCGTACCGCCACAGACAACCCATCGTCCATCGTGAAACGTTCGCGTGACCAGTCGGGTGAGGTGCCCATGCGCCGCAGTTGCTGGCTGATATTGCCCCCAGACTCCTCTTTCCACTCCCATACGCGCTCGATAAACGTATCGCGACCCAGGTCGTGGCGGTTTTTCCCCTGCGCATTTAACTGCCGCTCCACCACCATTTGTGTGGCAATGCCCGCATGGTCACACCCCGGTTGCCACAGTGTATTATCACCTTTCATACGGTGATAGCGGATAAGCGTGTCCATGATCGTATCTTGAAAGGCATGCCCCATATGCAATGTACCCGTCACATTGGGAGGGGGGATCATAATACAATAGGGGGTATCGCCACCTTGTGGTGCAAAGTAGCCCTGTTGTTCCCACTCGCTGTACCAGCGTTGTTCTATTGCGTGCGGTTGGTAGGTTTTATCCATTATATTGCGCTTGCCTGTCTCTTCAAGTGGGCAACGCCTGCAGGCGTCAAAAGCGCTGGATTTTAACCTTAACCTGCTTTTCTCACCAGCGTTTGTAGTGAGTCTGTTGGGGCGAGCTTTTTCCGGTGGTTCATGGGGGTGTCTGGGTGATGTCCAGGTAACTACTGTGAGTCATTATTGTGGGTAACTATTGGGTGACGACGCTGGTGATATAAAAACCCTTTACATCGTCGTGATCCGATAACTCGCGCAGTGTAACGCGGATAATTTCGGTAATTTCCTGGCGCAATGCTTCCTTTTGCTCTGAGGTGCGAACATCATCGGGCGTGAGGTGGCTTAGCATCATCAAAATACCGTGCCGGACAGCGGGCATATGCAGTTTTAGCGATTTTTCTGTATTCTTGTTGGCAACCAGCGTGTTGGCTTTTATCTGCATAAAACGCTGTGTTTGCCTGTCATCCAGATTGACTAGAAAGTGTGGCAGCATACTGACGTAAATCGGTTTGGCTTTGAACAGTCCCTTTTCCTCTTCATTTTCGCCAGCGGTTGCCAGTGGCGTTAATAGCAAACAGAGAATAGCTAAGGTAATACGCAGGGTCATCGAATAACTCCAAAACACACGATTAATAAAGAATAGCGTGAAACTCAACCTAAGATCAGTTGATGCTATCGCCTGTTAGATATCGGTCATCGGAGAGAATCCTTAAGGGGTATTATTTTCCTAACCGTGAAGCTTAATAACGGCGAGTAACTCGTAGCGCATTTGCTTGGCATGTCGCTCGATGATTTGCTCGACAAGTTGTTCGAGTGGTGCACCAGGCGATGCCAAATTACTTTCTTTTTTCATGTGCAATGGGCGTGTGTTGTGAATTGCCCGGTTTTCCAGGGAGGGGTTTTCCTGGATTTGGCTTCTTAAGGTATGGCTTTCTTTAACCGGGCTGATTCTATTTGAGTACGCTGAGGTTGGGCTGTCCGGTTTATCCAAACGGCGAGCTGCCGGTATGAATATTACCGGGTCGTCTTGTGTATCGGTGTCGTTCTCATTCGTATGGCGTTGCTGTGCTGTATTGGCCTCTGCGGGGCTATCTGTTTTCACCACATCGGTGAGAATAGGGAATTCATCATTGTCGTCAGTAGTATGTGATGAGGGCATAACCAAGATACCTAAAGTTGTTTGTGCTGCAACGGGTAACCTCTGCGTTTGTAATACAAGTAGCGCTCCCGGCCCATTGTACGGGCTTTTTCGCCCGCTTGTACCAACTCAATAAAATAGTCAAAGCGACTAAAAAACCAGGGTATGTCGACACTAGTACTCACCAGCGTACTGTGACTGCCATCTGGCTCGCATTGCGAACCAATGAATATTTTGGCGTCATCTATGCCGATCACTACCTGGCGCCCCTCTGGCGCCAGGTTTTCGGTCACTTTGTATGAAACAGGCACATCGGGCTGTATAGCGCTCAGGTGCGTATCGAGCGCCCGGCTTTCTGTTTCATTTTGTGTGTGAATATACACACCACCCTGTTCACTGGCGAAACGTGTTCGCTGATAGATAATATTATAGACATCGCTGGGCTGCGTGTTATCGGCGAGTAACAGAAACTCTATTTTTGTCATAGGTTATTGGCCTAAACATGCGTAAACAGGTACTCCATCAATAAACCAACAGGCCTACCCGTTGCACCTTTATTTTTGCCTGAATGCCACGCCACGCCAGCGATATCAAGGTGCGCCCAGTGATAATTTTTAGCAAAACGGGATAAAAAACAGGCCGCCGTAATACTACCGGCATCGCGCCCACCGATATTGGCAATATCGGCAAAATTACTGTCGAGTTGTGATTGATAGTCATCCCACAGCGGCATTTGCCAGCAGCGGTCCTCACTGTCTGTACCGGCTTTGAGTAATTTATCGGCCAGTGCCTGTTGGTTGCTATACACCGCAGCGGCATGGTGCCCCAGTGCAATGACGCAAGCCCCGGTCAACGTGGCGATATCAATGACGGCTTTGGGCTTGAAGCGCTCTGCATAAGTCAGGGCGTCACATAAAATCAAACGGCCCTCAGCGTCGGTATTGAGCACTTCGACGGTTTGCCCCGACATAGTGGTATAAACATCCCCCGGACGGGTGGCCTGGCTGCCCGGCATATTTTCAGTCGCGGGCACAATGCCGACGACATTACACGCTAGTTGCAACTCTGCGCAGGCGGCCATCGCCCCAAAAACACTGGCGCCGCCACACATATCAAACTTCATTTCATCCATTCCCGCAGCGGGTTTTAGGGAAATACCGCCGGTATCAAATGTCACGGCTTTACCTACCAGCACGATGGGTTTTTCGCTGGTTTTTCCACCGTTGTGTTGCATGATAATTAATTTGGCGGGCTGTTTACTGCCCTGCGAAACAGACAGCAGTGAACCCATGCCAAGTTTTTTCATTTCGGCTTCCTCGGCAATTTTAACTTTGAGCTTAGGGTATTGTTTTTTGAGTGCTTGCGCCTGTTTTGCCAGATAGTTGGGGTTACAAATATTAGCGGGCAGGTTGCCCAGGTCTTTGGTCAGTGACATGCCGTTAGCGATGCCACATGCGTTTTCGACCGCTTTTTTTGCCTTGGCCAACGCCATTTTTTGGGTCGACACCAGCGCCAGTTTTTTGAGTGGTTTGCGCGGTTTTTTAGGGTTGCTCTTGAGCTGGTCAAAGCGGTACACCGCGTTTTTAGAGGCTAGCGCTGCCTGTTTCATCTTCCAGGTAATGTCGTGGTCATCGACATCCACCTCGGCCAGGTAGGAACCCGCTTCACCAACTCCGCTGGACTCCAATGCCTTGGCAACAACGCCACAGGTTTTATAAAACCGCCCACCTGCCATACTGCCGGTTTTGCCACAGCCGACCAATAAAACCCGGTCTGCCATTACATTGGGCACATTGTGTAGCCAGAGTAACTGGCCGTGCTCGCCGTCAATGTCGCCTTTTTTAAGTATTTTACAGATATACCCGCCACTGAGCTGATTGAGTGCCTCAGCCGCCACGGATAACCCGGCGCCGGTATGTACCCCAACGACAATACAGTCGCCACGCAGCTTATCGATAGCACTACTTTTAACCACAATCTCCATAATGACCCCTCTAAAATAGAAATAAATTTATGTAAAATAATCGAGTAAATTGAAGTATATCCGGGGCAGCCTGTTTAGCCCGGAAAAACAACCCGGAAAAACTAACGTAGGATGCATCGTCTTATTCAACATATAATACACGCTTACTCATGCTGTGGCCCAATCCCATGAAACATACAATCAAGCATAGCTGACCTCACTGTGCATATTCCTGTTATTGATCGATATTTATTTCGTGAAGGGGCATTTTCATGGATGGCTGTTACGCTGGTATTGTTTGCGATTATGATTAGTCACGCACTGTTACGCGTTCTGGTCAAGGCGGCAGGTGGCCAGTTGAGTGTCGATGTGGTGTTGCCATTGTTAGTGGCAACATCGATAAATTTACTGGTCACCATTGTACCTTTGGGATTATATCTTGGCATTATCCTGGGGCTGGGTCGTTTATACCAGGATAGTGAAATGGTTGTATTGTCAGCCTGCGGTGTCGGGGTAAAAAGGTTATACAGGCCGGTGCTTGTGTTGGGTTTTCTGGGCATTTTAATTACCCTGCCACTTACCACATTGGTTTCACCGTGGGCAGAAAACTGGGAGCAAACCATCAAAGCCGATACCAGCGTCAATAACCTTGTCGCGCTGATGCGTGAGGGAAAATTCGTTGAGTCACAAAACGGTAATCTCGTGATGTTCGCACAAACATTGCCTGAAGGTGATTTGATGCAGGGCGTCTTTTTGCGCCAGAAAACCTCCGATGGGCATGAGGCATTGGAAAGAGCCAGCTCTGCGCACTATCAATTTGATCAGAAAAGTGGTGAACAGTATCTGGTGTTTGTCGACGGTGAGCGCACGACCCTGGGAGTAGGGGAGAAAGGGCATCAGGTGATTGAATTTGCCAAGCATGGTGTTTTGGTGCCGAAAGAAGGTGGTTCATCATCGACTATTAAGCGTTTGGAAAAACCCACGCTGGATTTAATTTATTCGACAGCGCCAGCAGACCGCGCTGAGTTTTATTGGCGTATTGGCATTCCGTTTGCTGCCCCCCTGCTGGCTTTTCTGGCATTGCCTTTATCACATACCTCACCGCGCAAAGGGCGTTATGGAAAAGTGGCCATCGCCATTTTAATCTACATCGCCTATACCAATTTACTGGTGCTGAGTCGTAAGTGGATTGCCACTGAACAAATACCGGCATGGCTAGGGTTGTGGTGGGTGCACATATTACTGTTTATGCTCGCATTATTTCTGTTGCGGCACACTAATAATGTGCGTTTTTTTAAACGTGTAAAAGCGTCGGCAACATGAATACCATTGATCGTTATTTGGCTAAGGTCGTATTACTTAATACGGTTTTGGTGCTATTAATACTGATCGCGCTTGACCGTTTATTCGCTTTTGTACGCCAGCTCGATGATATTGGGCAGGACGGTTACGACTTCAACCAATTAGTATTGAATATTGCCTTGCGTATCCCCAATAGCGTGTATGAAATGATGTCTACCGCTGTGTTGCTGGGTGCGCTGTTAGGCTTGGGGGCGCTGGCAAATAACAGCGAGTTGATTGTAATACGCAGTGTGGGTATGTCTTTAGTGCGTATTGCCCGCCCGCTGGTGTTTGTCGGGATTGTATTGGCAACAGCGGTGTTTTCGTTGGGCGAGTGGGTGGTGCCGCAAAGCGAGGCATATGCGAGCCGTTTGCGCTTAAATACGGCGGCACAGGGTATTTCGATTAAAGGTGCGAGTGGTTTATGGCTGCGCGAAGGCGAGCGATTTATCAATGTTCAGCGGGTGTTGCCTGGGCTCAATTTACGCGGTGTGAATATCTATGAGTACCGGGGGAATACCTTGCTTAAATTAGTGCGTGCAAATTCGGCGAACTATCACCCTGAAAAGGGATGGCAGCTTAAACAGGTGGAAACCAGTCGGTTTGAAGAGGGTGAGCTGTTTGTTGAGCAATACGCTTCTCAGCAGCAGCGCACACTGCTAAATCCAGATGTATTGCATGCATTGTCGTTGCAGCCGGAAATGTTGTCAGCGAGTGAGCTGTATGAGAATGTTCGCTACCTTAAACAGAATCAACTGCAATCATCGACTTATGAACTGGCATTTTGGTCAAAACTTTCAGTACCCGTTTCGAGTATTGTGATGTTTTTAATTGCACTGCCATTTGTGTTTGGTTCGCAACGTGTCAGTAGCGGTGGGCAGCGTATTTTTGTTGGTAGCTTGATTGGGGTTGGGTTTTTGTTGTTGAGCAAGGTGTCTAGTCAGTTGGGGCTGGTGCTTGGCTTGCATGGCTTTTTTGGGGCTTTTTTCCCAGTGATTTTGGTGGGGGTTGTTGGGTTTTTTGGAGTGCGTAGGGTTGCTTAGGAGAGGTGTTAGGTAGGTGGTTTAGAGGTTTCACTCGTGGTGTATGGGGGCTTTACTCTTTTGCAGGCGGGCGAATTACTTTTTGTTCGGCGCTTCCCTGTGTCTCGCCCATTCGGGGTTTCGCGTTAATTTGCCCCCAACAAATTAATGCTGGGGCACAAAAAGTAATCAAAAATGCGCTTGGGTTCACTGTTTAACACTATAGCATGGTGTTCTTATTTACTTCTTCTATGAGCACTAAAGCGAACACCTGTGAGCGTTCACCCCAACTTCTCTCCTTATCTCTTGTGCCAACCTCAGAGTAGTCCCGGTGTTTGTGCCGATGGAGTTAGCTAATTCGGTTGTGCTGAATGGCACCTGTGTTTTTATCTTAAAGATTAAAAGATTTGAGCGCCTGTCAACTAAGGCTTGGGTAGCTGATAAATGTGTGAATGAGAGGCAATGTCCTGCCAACTGCGATGGTGTTTATCAAGCCATATCCAGAAAAAACCCAACCCGATGCAGGCAAGGCTCAAGATCGATACACAGTAGCGGGATAGGCAGTGGGTCAGGGTGATTGGGCCGGAATCGGCTATTAGTGTTAATCGCCATGCCTGCATACCCAGTGTCTGGCCGCCACGACGCCAGAACCAGGCGTAAAATAAGAAGGCTGTCAATGGAAATATACCCAGTGAAATAACCAGTGACCAGGATAATGGCACCGATTCACCGCGATTGAGTGTAACAGCGCAGGCTCCGATTAGAAGGTAAATTGCTGTGAGTAAGAGTAAATCGTAGAAAAAAGCGGCAAAGCGTTTTATCAAGCTGGCTTTTGGTAGCGATGTGGGCAGGGTTGACATTTTTGGAAATGCTAAAGAATTGCAGTGAGTGGACGATAATAACATGCGATCTATCTGAAATATATTCCATGCACCGTTTTTAAGACTGGGTTAATTTTTTGGTTCTCATAGCCTAATTTATTTATTTTTTTGGGTTTTTTTGCAAAAAAAACCAAAAATAGCCATAAAATAACGATTATTGGTGTAAATATAATTGAAAAACATATTTACAAACTTATAATTCGCGGTGCATTCGTTAACTGACTTTGGAGCCAAACAATGCCTCGTATGAAAAAGACAGCGGCTGTAGCCGCAGAAAAGAAAGCACCGGCGCGACGTGGGCGTCCGCCAAAAAATGCAGCTGCAGCAGATGCAGTAAAAGTACCGGCTAAACGCGGTCGTCCTGCAGGGAAAGCATCAGCTAAGAAATCGGCCTCTAAAAAGAAGGCAACTGCAGCAAGTGCAGCTACGCGTGCGGCTTCAGCTGAAAGAGCAACCCAAATGCGCCAGCAGATTGCTGGTTTACAGGCTGAGCTAAAATCAGCACAATCAGAAATAAAAGCAGGCGCCAAGCGTGAGAAACAGCTTGAAAGTGCGCTTGATGCGTTGAAGGCAATCGCCTCTACTGCAAAACGTGCCGCTACTGCTGCTGCACCAGTCAAGAAAAAGACTGGCAAAAAACGCGCAAAGAAAAAATAATTGATTTTTTTCTGGGCGAAGAGGGCGGTTTACCGCCCTTTTTGTTTTTAGCTGGTTGTTACATTATTTTTTCAGATGCGCACACTACAGAAAAACATCAGTAAAAAGTTGTATTTCAACACTGTCACCTACATTCGCACCCTCTGATTCGAGAGGCAGTACAATATAACAGTTGGCTTTGCTCAGTGAGCTGAGTACATGTGAGTCCTGTGCGCCTGTTGTACCCACTTGCCATTCACCCTCATCGGTTTTGCTGAGCACGCCGCGCTGAAATTCAAGCCTGCCCGCCTGTTTACTGAGCTTTGTGGTTGTTTTTGCCAGCAGCGTCGGTTGTTTTTGGGGAGGCAATCCACACATTTTTTCCATTGCCGGGCGTACCAATTGCCTGAATGTAACGTTGACCGATACCGGGTTGCCTGGCAGTCCGAAAAAAGGAATGGATTTGTAATGGCCAACGGTGAGTGGACGGCCAGGCTTCATGGCAATTTTCCAGAATTTTAATTCACCGAATTGTGTTAGTAATGATCTGACAAAATCTGCTTCGCCTACTGATACGCCCCCCGATGAAATAATTGCATCGGCGTTGTCTGCGGCATAATTAAACGCTGTTGTCAGGGCATCGGGATCATCACGTATCGTGCCAATATCGATGCATGTTAGACCGAGTTGCTTCAGCATCGCCGATAATAACGCCCGGTTGCTATCGTAGATTTGCCCCGGTTTGAGAGTACTACCCGCTTGAACCAGTTCATCGCCGGTTGAAATAATCGCTACACGCGGTTTTTTTCGTACCCGTACACTGGCAATTCCCTGTGACGCGAGTAAACCAATATCAGCGGGGGATAGGCGTTTATTTTCCGGTAATAAAATATCCCCCTGGCGTGTGTCACTCCCCGGTGGCCGTGCAAACTGATTTAATTTAATTTGTCCGGTTAGCCGTATTTTGTCATCTTTTATTATGGCGTGTTCCTGCATAACAACTGAATCCGTGCCTTTGGGCAGCATGGCGCCAGTGGTGATACGCGCACACTCACCGGATCTTATGGTGCTGGGCAAGGGGTGCCCAGCCAATGAAGTGCCCGCCAGTTTAAAAATTGCCTGATGAGTATCGGTATTATTGATACCGGAATCGAGGTCGGCATGGTTTATCGCGTAGCCATCCATTGCTGCACTGGTGAATGAAGGCACGTCTACTCTCGCCTGAATTGCTTCACTGGTAATACGCTGTAACGCTTCTTCAATCGCAATATCTTCACATTTCTGAAGCGGTAATACCTGGCTGAGAATCTGCTCGACAGCGGCATCAATCAGCAGTGCATCGGGGTCAAAATCATCCATGCAGGTGGTGGTCGGTTTGCTCATGCAGTTATTCGCTTTATGGGGTGTTTATGGTGTTTGTCGCCATCGGTTTTATTTAGTGATCTATGCGAAAAGGTTTGGGTTGAAAAGACCTGGGCTGAAAGCATTAAGGGCAAAGGTAAATTATTTTTTTGCAAAGACCCGCTACACTAAAAAAGTATCGATTATATAGCGTGCAATTTGCATCGGTTGATTTATGCTGAGCTGCGCAGGTGCATCCTGTCGTTGTATGGGGGTGTCACTG
The DNA here is from genome assembly GCA_965277715.1 of Gammaproteobacteria bacterium. GTDB lineage: Bacteria > Pseudomonadota > Gammaproteobacteria > JBCCGL01 > JBCCGL01 > JBCCGL01. The sequence continues at coordinate 1,447,300 of OZ255836.1, read as the reverse complement.
GCGATGGCGACAATATGCACATCGTTTGGGTAGAGTAGCGGTTTTTTCATTGATGGGCGGTGTAGTTCTATTTTTGCAATGGGGGCCGTTTTAAAACTTTCAACCAGTACCAGGTCGAGTTTGCTGGTGTTGAGCCTGGATATTTCCCTGTCGATATTTAGTGTTTCGGTAAAATCAGTTTTGTCACCGTAGAGCGCCCAGCGCTTTGCCGAGGTGACTAACACTTGATTGGCACCCGCCGTGCGCAAACGGTGGCTGTCTTTCCCCGGTGTATCGAATTCTACATTGTGGTGTGTGTGTTTGATAATACCTACGGATACGTTGTGCTGTTTGAAAATGGGTAGCAGTTTACTGATTAGTGTGGTTTTTCCAGTGCCGCTCCAGGCGGCAAAACCAATAACAGGTGGTGTGTCTTTCATGGTTTATAGGTGCTTATTGGTGATATGGAATGGTAAAGCATTTGTTCTACAATAGTGGTGCTATTTGACGAAATAGTGCGTGAAAAAAAGCTAAACCGGCTTTTCTGCAATAGTAATGTCTTGAATCTAACAGGTGCCTAAATATGTTATCCATTTTGAATTAACAGGTTATTAGCTTTTAATCAGTTGGCTTACTGCAAGTGACATCTAGCCAGGCTTATATCTCCCCTTGACTATCCTGGGTTTCTTTAAATCTGCAGATGAGTGCGGTACAGGCCGTGAGAGTACCTTGTTAATCAATATAAGTGCCGGCAACTGCTCCTGCGTTGCTCTATCTCCTGTATCCATACAGTCGTCGGCTGTTTCTGTGGAAGGTAGGCTGACGCTATTATTGATAGCATGAGGTTGTGCCTCTGATGTATTGTCTGCTTACCTGGATGGCCTTGTGTATTAATCAGTTCAAAGTTGAGGAAGTATTAGGTTAGTGGTTTAGTGTAGTGGGTTAGTGTATGAGTTCAAATGATATTGACCGTTATCTGGATGCTGTGTGGATAGAGCGGGGCTTGAGTGAAAATACGCTGACCGCTTATCGCAGTGACCTGGGGGCGGTGTTTGCCTGGCTTGACAGGGAAAAGCATACCGAGTTACTGACGTGTAGCGGTGATGATTTGCGCGATTACCTGGCCTTTCGCTTTGCTATTGGCAGCACCCGGCGCAGTATGGCACGGCTGTTGAGCGCACTGCGCGGTTTCTATGCTTATTCTATGCGCGAACGCCTTATCCAGATTGACCCCAGTGCGTTGATTGAATCACCTGCGCCGGGGCGGCCACTGCCGAAAGTGTTGAGCGAGGAGGATGTGGAAAAGCTGCTTGTGGCGGTGGATACTCAGCAGCTTCTCGGTTTGCGTGACCGCGCTATGCTGGAGTTGATTTATGCGGCGGGTTTGCGCGTGAGTGAGTTGGTTAATCTTCAGCTTGAACAATTGAATTTGCGTATGGGGGTTGTGCACGTTGTCGGTAAAGGCAATAAGGAGCGTTTGGTGCCACTGGGTGAAAATGCGGTCGATTGGGTGCAGCGCTATCTGAACAGTGCGCGTGATGATTTGCTCGCGGGAATCGACAAAACCATTCATGCGGTGTTTGTAACCCGCCGTGGTGGCGCGATGACGCGCCAGTCGTTCTGGTACATTATCAAGCGCTATGCACGCATTGCAGGCATCGAAAAGCCACTGTCACCGCATACTCTGCGGCATGCGTTTGCAACGCACCTGATTAACCATGATGCCGATTTGCGCGCTGTGCAAATGCTGCTTGGGCACAGCAGCTTATCGACGACACAGATTTATACCCATGTAGCTCAGCAGCGCTTGCAAAGCCTGTATGCCCAACACCATCCCAGAGCGTAAGAGATGGCGTGAGGGATGGGTGAAATATAAATAGATATATGAATTATTTTCTGTTCTATCTGTCCATTAGGGCGTAAACGATTATCGGGAATTTTATCTTATGAAAATGCTTGCCTTGTTGGGTGCTGTATTGCTCATGCCTATAACGGCTGTATACGCTGACGAATCTGACGATATTAAACAATTGCGCGAAGCGCTGGCAGTGAGTATGCCAAACCTTGAGATTACCAGTGTGTCTGAAAGCCCGATACCGGGCTTGTTGGAGTTGGTAACGGGCGCACAGGTTGTGTACGTTACTCCGAATGGCAAATACGTTATTGAAGGCGATATGATCGATGTAGAGCGTCGTATCAATATGACCCAGCAGCGAAAAGGCAAAACCCAGTTGGCGGCGATTGAGGCCATAGGTGAAGAAAAAATGGTGGTTTTTAAAGCCAGCGCTGCGCAGGATAAAAGCCGACATATAACGGTGATTACTGATACCACTTGTGGTTATTGTCGCAAGTTACATACTGAAATCGATGGTCTGTTGTCGCAGGGCGTGAGTGTCCGTTATTTATTGTACCCACGGGCGGGTCTTGATAGCGAAGCGCATAGACAACTTGAAAGTGTTTGGTGTGCAGACGATCAGGAGCAGGCGATGACGAGGGTCAAAACGGGGCAATCGATACCTAACAAAACCTGCGAAAACCCTATCGGCGAACACATCGCGCTGGCCCAACAGGTGGGTTTGCGCGGCACCCCGATGATTTTTCTCGACAACGGTTTGGTGGTGCCGGGCTACCGGCCACCGGCTGAGCTGGTTCAGTTACTTGCCAGTGAGCCGAAAATCTAACGCAACTGTTTAGTGCAATAAATTAAACATCTTACGCCGGTACTGGCTCACTAAGGGGTCGGTGCCGAGTACGTCAAATACCGCTATCAAGCTTTTTCGGGCCTCGCCTTCGCGCCATTCGGGGGCTTGTTGCAGCAGTAATAACAGTTGTTGCAAGGCCTGTTCGGCGGCACCTTGTAACAGGCTGTGAATGGCAAGCTGGTAGCGGCCTTCAGTGTCGATAGCGCCGTCTTCGGCTTGCTGTGTCAGTGTATTAAAATCTATTTGTGAATCGGCCAGTTCGCTGAATTTCAGTAGACCGGCGATGCGTGATGCCTCGGGTTTTTTGCGTTCATCGGCTGGCAGCTTATCCAGGGCGATAGTGACTTTGTCGTATTCGCCACTGGCCAGCGCGAGTTGTGCGAGTGCCAACCAGGCCTGGTTGTTTTCCGGGTCTTGTTCCAGGGCTGTATTGATCAATGTATTGGCACCCTGGGTGTCTCCGGCGTCAAACAAGTGCATGGCCTGCTCTGACAGGCTGGCTTCGCTGTTGCCGCCCGCTTCAATGTATTTACCGAGAAACTCACGGACTACGCTTTCGGGTTGGGCGCCCATAAATTCGTCGACAGGTTGGCCATTGATAAACAGTTTTACTGTCGGCAGGCTGCGGATACCGAGTTGCATGGCGATTGCCTGGTGGGCTTCGGTGTCGACTTTGGCGAGGATGAATTTACCCTGATATTCGTCGGCAAGTTTTGCCAGTATGGGCATGAGCATTTGGCAGGGTTGGCACCAGTCGGCCCAAAAATCTACCAGGACAGGTACATTTTTTGAGCCTTCAATAACGATTTGTACGAAGTTTTCGGGGGTGGCTTCGTGGATGAAAGGGGAGTCTGGCATGTGTGTGTCCGGTGGGGTTAGTTGTGTTGTTTAGGTAAGGTGGTGGTGTAGCACCCTATAATCAAGCTTGAAGTATTGTATAAATTACAGGGTACATTTTCTATAGAAAGCAGAGACCGCACCATCCAGGATTTATATAACCCCATTATGCCTGTGTTCCTTCGTTTTCTCGACCGATGCAGTTCGTTCCTCACCGCATGCTACGTGCTGAGGTAGTGGTATTGTTGGCGTCCGAAGGTGAAACCTTCAATTCAGAGACCAGGTATAAGATTGTAACTCTTCCTTTATATACAACAATTTTTTCTTTCAATGCGAGGCGAACCCTATAAATTACAGCCAGGGAAGCCTATGAATGACCGATGGTATTGGAGTAATGCACTGCTGATACGGTTCGTGCCCCACCACATCCACAGCACAGGGTGTGCCTGTGTTGGCAAAGCGACACTATTAATGTTGATTGATTAAATTTTTTGTAAGCTATTGAGGCAGTCGGTTGAGTTGGCTTTTTAGCTCGTCGATTAATTTGTCTTTATCTTTGAGTGCTTGATCCTTTTCCTCAAGTACCTGATCTTTTTCTTCAAGCGCTTGCTCTTGTTCCTTGACTAACTGGTCTTTCTTCTCAAGTGCCTGGTCTTTTTCCTCAAGTGCCTGGTCTTTCTCCTCAAGCGCCTGGTCTTTTTCCTCAAGTACCCGGTTCTTTTCTTTCAGTGCTTTGCTTTGTTCTTCGACCAGTTGTTCTTTTGCCTCGATCTCGCGTTCCTTGTTTTGCAGTTCCAGCAGTATCTCGTCTTCAATCTGCATGGTGTCGATAACCTCTGGTTCGCTAATCGCCGCCTGCAAACGCCTGATCAATACGTGGTATTTCTTTGGAAACAGCGTCTCATCAATCGACAGCCTGTGTCTGTTCTCCACCTGTAGGTCCTGGTCGAATATTTCCAGTAGTTTCTCCAGGTCGTTGCGGCGTTGGGCTTTCAGATAGGGAATTTGTACCACATAGCTGTCGTGGGTCAGGCTTTCGATAAAGGTTTCTTTGTCGGCCAGTGTTTCGCCGGTAATCGCATCGGTATAGATTCGGCCTACTTTGATAACGGATGCCGTGCAGTGGTTGAGCGTATGGCCCAAAAAGTAAATAGTAATAATCGGCAGCGCCTGATATGTGCTGTGCCCCGTGGCTGAAACAGTCGCGTGGACATTTTTTTCATCGCTGTACTGCTGCCCCAGGTAGCGCCGGAAACGCATAATATCGCTGGTGTATTTGGCTTTCTGGATTTCAATAATGACTTGTTTGAACTGCCCATCGCGGGTTTTAACCCTGGCGGAAAAATCGAGCCGGTAGACGGTGAGGTTTTTTTCAGTCAGGTTGGCCAGGCGCTCTTGCGGTTGCAGGGCGATGTCGATGACGTCCATACCGATGATTTCACCAATAATCAGCTTGGCGGCGCGCTCGTCGGCCATCAGGTATTTGAAGACGACATCGTAGATTGGGTTGGCGATTTGCATGGTGCGATAGTACGCGATGGGTACGGTATGTGCCAGCAACTGGCAAACAATTCAGGTATTTCCGCTTGCGTTAGCACGTAGATACCATCTCCCTCCATCAAGAGCAAGCGGTTATTAGAGCCGTTTGTTGTTGATAAGGTTGTTGGTGTTTGATAACACCAAAACAGATATGCACGAGCTTACGCATGGCCGCACACCCAACACTATAAACACACCAGGATATTGTCTTATCCAGTTTTTATGTTAGATACGGGAGCACGCCATAACGCGCCGAACCGGGTGTGGGAGGTGTCAAATACGCGCATGTCGCTGAGGCATTTGCTTGAGAGTGCGCAAGCGGGGGTAAGGATCAAAGCAAACCTGACAGGTATTCCCACTGGCTTAGAGTCTACATCAGCCGAGGTTTATGTCGGTCCGTTATTTCCGTGTTCCCTGGTTTTCTCAATCAATGCGGTTTGTTCCTCACCGCATCCTTGTGCTGTCTTACGGTACAATGCGCCGCGTCGGTTTTTATGAGTAAGCGTTTGATGAGTAGCCAGTATGATGCCGCATCGATTGAGGTGCTAAGTGGCCTTGAGCCAGTGCGTAAGCGCCCAGGCATGTATACGGATACCAGTTGTCCCAATCATTTGGCGCAGGAGGTTGTCGATAATAGTATCGATGAGGCTATCGCCGGGCACGCGAGTGTGGTAGAGGTGTGTGTGTTTGCCGACGGTTCGCTGGAGGTGGTCGATGATGGCCGGGGGATGCCGGTCGATATGCACCCAAAGCTTAAACGCCCCGGCATTGAGGTGATCCTTTCCACGCTGCACGCGGGGGGTAAGTTCTCTGATAGAAATTATGCCTTTTCAGGGGGCTTGCACGGTGTGGGTATCTCGGTGGTCAATGCGCTCTCCAGTCGGCTGGAGGCGCGTGTGCGCCGTGGTGGGCAGGAGTTTTTGGTGGTGTATGCCGATGGCGAAAGGGTGCAGGGTTTGACGCCGATTGCTAAGGTCGGGCAGCGCAATACTGGCACTACGCTGCGGTTCTGGCCGAATGCCCGGTATTTTGATAGCCATAAATTTTCGTTGCCCCGGTTGCGGCATTTGCTGCGTGCCAAGGCGGTGTTATGCCCAGGGCTGATGGTGCGACTGCGCATAGAGAAGAGCGATGAAATCGAAGAATGGCACTATCGGGATGGCCTGCCGGATTATCTGAGTGAGGCGGTTCGCGGTTTTACCTGCCTGCCGGAGGTGCCGTTTCTCGGCAGCATGAGCGGGGATAATGAGGCGGTCGACTGGGCGTTGCTGTGGCTGAGTGAGGGCGGTGATGCAGTTGCGGAGAGTTATGTCAATCTGGTGCCGACGGTGCAGGGCGGCACGCACGTTAATGGCTTGCGCTCGGGGTTGACTGAGGCCCTGCGTGAGTTTTGCGAGTTTCGCAATCTGATACCGCGTGGGGTCAAGCTGTCACCGGAAGACGTGTGGGATAAGGTCAGCTATGTGTTGTCGATCAAGGTGAAGGAGCCGCAATTTTCGGGGCAGACGAAAGAGCGTTTGTCATCGCGTGAATGCGCCGCCTTTGTTTCCGGGGTAGTGAAAGATGCTTTTTCACTGTGGTTAAATCAACACCCGGAAACCGGCGATCAGGTTGCCCAGTTGGCGATCAGCAGTGCCCAGCAGCGGCTGCGCTCCAGCAAGAAGGTGGTGCGAAAAAAGATCACCAGTGGCCCGGCGTTGCCGGGTAAGCTGGCCGATTGTTCGTCGACAGATTTATCCCGCACCGAGCTGTTTTTGGTTGAGGGCGACTCGGCGGGTGGCTCGGCGAAGCAGGCGCGGGACCGCGAATTTCAGGCGATTATGCCGCTGCGCGGAAAGATCCTTAATACCTGGGAGGTCGAGCCGGATCAAGTATTAGGCTCACAGGAGGTGCACGATATATCGATCGCGGTCGGGCTGGAGCCCGGTGCCACTGAGCTAGACAATCTACGCTATGGCAAGATCTGTATTCTCGCCGATGCCGACTCCGACGGTTTGCATATCGCCACGCTCCTGTGCGCGCTGTTTGTACGCCACTTTCAGGCGCTGGTGGTGGCGGGGCATGTGTATGTGGCAATGCCGCCGCTATACCGTATCGATGTGGGCAGGGAGGTTTTTTATGCTGTCGATGACGACGAGCACAAAGGCATAATGGACCGTATTGCCGCCGAGAAGAAGAAGGGAAAGGTATCGGTCACACGTTTTAAAGGCCTCGGCGAGATGAATCCACTGCAGTTGCGCGATACCAGCATGGCACCGGATACCCGCAGGTTAGTACGGTTGACGATAGAAGCCGGGGATGACACGCTGCAAACGATGGATATGCTGTTGGCTAAAAAGCGTGCAGCAGACCGCAAGCACTGGTTGGAGTTAAAAGGTGACCTGGCCCAGGTTTAAGCCCTCGTTTTCCGGCGCCCTCTTTACCCTCTTGTATAGGAGTGAAATTGCATGAGTAATCAATTGTTTACACAAACTGATATAGCGGTTGTCTGGGATTTTGATAAAACCTTGATTCCCGGTTATATGCAGGAACCGATTTTCAAGCATTTTGGCATTGATGAAAAAGCGTTCTGGGGCGAGGTGAATAACTTGAAATCGGCTTATCGGCAAGGCGGTGTCGAGATGGTGACCACGGAAATTCACTACCTAAACCATATTTTGGACTATGTTGCCGATGGGCGCTTTGCGCATCTGGACAATGCGCTGTTGAAGACCCTCGGTAAGTCGTTGGTTTTTTATCCGGGGATTCCCGAGCTGTTTGCCGCTATCGAACATGAGGTTATGCAGGTTGAGGCGTTTCAACAGCACGGTATTAAGGTTGAGCACTATGTTGTCAGCACAGGTCTGCGGCAGATGATTCTCGGCAGTGCCGTTGCGCAGTATGTGGAGGGTGTCTGGGGGTGTGAATTGCTGGAGCAAGGCGAGGAGGGTGATCGCAAGCTGACTAAGCTGGGGTATGTGTTAGACAATACCAGCAAAACCCGCGCTTTATTTGAAATTAATAAAGGTGCCAATAAGCATGGGGCTATCGACGTTAACTCGGCGATGGACGATACCGAGCGGCGCATTCCGTTTGCCAATATGATTTACCTCGCCGACGGCCCTTCTGATGTGCCGGTATTCTCGCTACTCAATCGCAACGGTGGCAAAACCTATGCGGTCTATAAGCCGGGTGATGACCCTGAATTCAGGCAGGTTTATGAACTGCAACAGCAAAAACGGGTTCAGGCGATTGGCCCGGCAGATTACCGGGAAGGCGCGCAGACTTTTATGTGGTTGACCACGGTTATCAATGAAATTGCTGAGCGTATCGTCAGCCACCGCGAGCGCATGCTGGGGGAGAGCCTGGGGGCGCCGCCGCAGCATTTGTCTGGATGACTGCGCTAACTTTCCCCCATTTCGCGTTTACGCCGCGCAACATAATCACGCAAGCCTTCATCAATGGCCGGATCAATTGCGGGCTGCTGGTATTCAAGCAGTAGCTGTTTCCATATCTGGTTAGCCCGCTGTTCGCTGTTGACGGCACCGCGCTCCAGCCAGCTTTCATAGTTGTCCCAGTTAGACAGCAGGGGGGAGTAAAACGCCTGTTGGTAGCGTTGCATCGTATGTGTCGCAGCAAAAAAATGCCCGGCAGGGCCGACTTCTTTAACGGCATCCAATGCCAGCGTATCGGTGTTCACTACAAGCGGTTGACAATACGCCGCCATCATTTGCAACATTTCGGCATCGATAATAAGCTTTTCCAGGGAGGCAGTCAGACCGCCGTGCAACCAACCGGCGGCGTGCATAATCAGGTTGGCCTGGCCACTGATGGCCCCCCATAGCGACATACTGCTTTCATAGGTAGCCTGGGCATCCGGGCAGTTGGCCGCCGTTACATTACTGGAGCGAAACGGCAGTTTGAGGCGGCGCGCAAGTTGCCCGGAGGCCTGTGCCGCCTGTACGTACTCCGGCGTGCCGAAGGCGGGTGAGCCGGTTTTCATATCGACATTGGAGGTGAAGCCACCGTAGATAATCGGTGCACCGGGCCGTACGATTTGTGTCAGGGCAATCCCCGCCATCGCCTCGGCGTGCTGTTGTGCCAGGGCGCCCGCGATTGTGACGGGTGACATGGCCCCGGATAAGGTAAACGGTGTGACGATGACCGCCTGGCCAAACTCTGCCATTGTGATTAACCCCGCCGCCATAGGGATATCCAGTTGCAGCGGGGAGTTGGTGTTGATGACGCAGCTAAATACAGGTGTATCGATCAGCTCATGCGGTGTTTTGCCGAGCATGATAGCGGCCATTTGAATGGCATCCATCGCCTGTTCGTGGCCTATGCCCCACGGCTGCCAGTTCTTATCGAGCAGGGTGCACTGCGCATAGTAGAGGTCGAGGTGGCGGCTGGCGGCGGGCAAGTCGAGGGCTTCAAAACCACCGCCACCTTCCTGGTGGAGGATGTCGAGGCTTTGCACCAGGCGGAGAAAATCGCACATTTCCGCATAGCTGCCGTTGCGCCGCCCCTTGTCACTGTCCATCACATAAGCGGGGCCACCGACAGAGGAAAATGCGGCAAAGCCGTCGCCAATTTTAATGTGTTTGTGTGGGTTTCTGGCGTGCAGGGTGAAGGAGGTGGGTGCCAATGCCAGTAGTGCTTCAATCATTTCTGCATCAAAGCGAACGCGTTGTGTGCTGTCGTCCACAGCAAACCCGGCACGGGCAAAGCGTTTGCGCGCCTCGGGTGACAGCACGGCCATGCCCACTTCCTGCAGTATCGATAGTGCAGTGGTGTGAATGTGTTCGATTTCGTCGTCGTTCAGCAGTGCAAATGCCGGGCGTTGGTAGTGAATGGGCTGCCACGCGGGTTGTATCAGTGCGCCCGTGGTGCGGGCCTGGCGTGCTGGCCGTCGGCGTGTTTTCTCACTCATCGTCAATCCCCTGTGTGGCAGCTTGCAGTCGACATGTGCAGTAATGGGCGCTCCCGCCTTGGGTAGGTGCTGTGCGTGTCTGCACCCAACTCGCGGGCGAACTTATGGCCGGCATAAATGGCATCGGCGATGCTGGAAGGTGCCAGGCAATCGCCAATGCGCACGGCATTCTGATCACTGAGTGCGTCGTATAATCCCGCGTTGGGCTGTCGGCAGGTAACCATTATGATGTTATCAAAGGCATGGGTGGCGCGTTGCCCTGTGTGCATGCACGCGGTGTGCAGTGTGCTCTCGTCGATACGGCAGGCCTTTTGTGCAAACACGGTATTGATACCGAGCGACATCAGGCGGGTTTGGATAAACCCCTGTTCATCGGTCATCACTGTCCAACTGGAGATCATGGTCGCCGGGCTGAGGTAGGTGACTGCGTGTCCTGCCAACAGGCACCGTTCGGCCAGTGCGCCCGCCATAAAGTAGTGTTCGTCGTCGTAAATCAATACATTTCCCTGTAAGTGAACACCGGCAAAAATATCCCCGGGTGTCAGTACACGGGCGGTGGGTGATACGGGTATGGGGGCCAGCGTGTTGGCCCCCACAGCGTCGCGTCGCCATTCGCTGCCGGTGGCAATGACGATGTGGTCGGCGTTGAATTCGTTAACATCCGCCGCACTGAGTTCGCTTTGCAGGTAGATACCGACATTGGCCATTTGCTGGATACGTTGTGTGCGGTAGTCGCGTACCCGTATCCAGTTTTGCAGGCCGGGCAGGCTGGATTCATTGATTACCCGACCGCCGAGTGCATCGCTGGCTTCGGCGAGGGTCACCCGGTAACCGCGCTGCCCCAGTGCCAGGGTTGCCTCTAAGCCAGCGGGGCCACCACCGACGACCAATACGCTGGCATCCCGGTGCCGGGTGGGGATTTTTTCAGGGTGCCAGCCACGCCGCCACTCTTCACCCATTGTGGGGTTTTGTGTGCAGCGCAGGGAGACACCCTCGTTGTTGGCCGAGCGGCAGATATTGCAACCGATGCACTCACGGATTTCGTCTTCTCGCCCCTGGTTTATCTTATTGGGCAGAAACGGATCGGCAATCGAGGGCCGCGCCGCGCCGATAAAGTCCTGCACTCCTCGTTTGATTTGTGACAACATGGTGTCCGGCGAAGTGAAGCGCCCGACGCTGACTACCGGTTTGGATGTGAGTCCTTTGACAAACCCGGCGTACTGTTCCTGATAGCCTTCAGCAGAAAAGCGTGAGCTGCGCGAATCGTTACCCAGCCCGCCGCCCAGCGCAATATCCCAGAGATCCGGCAGGTCGGCGAGGTATTCGATAATCTCCCTGCCGTCACCCTGGCTGGTGATGCCCTGTTCACCGTGCAGTTCATCGATAGCCAAACGCACCGCCACGGCGCACCGGTCGCCAACGGCTTCGTGGGTGTCTTCGATTAGTTCGCGCAACAGGCGGGCGCGGTTTTCCAGCGGGCCGCCGTATTCGTCGTGGCGTTGGTTATATCGGGGGGATAAGAATTGAAAGGGCAGGTAATCGTGGCCCGCGTAAACGTAAACGATATCAAACCCCGCCTGCCTGGCGCGCAGGGCGGCGTCCCGGTGCCATTGGCGAAAGTGGGCGATATCACTTTTTTCCATCGCCCGCACCTGGGCGGGTTGAATGTACTCGGCAGCGCCTGCCACGGGGGCGAGCATTGTCTCGCGGGTTTCGCGATTATTGGCGTGCACACCGCCGTGCCACAGCTCCACACCCGCCAGCGAACCGTGGGCATGGATCGCCTCGCTGATCAGTGACAGCGCGGGTATGTCCTGGTCGTCCCACAGGGTGAGATACGCATAGGGGGCATCATCTGAACTCGGGTGGATAGAACAGTATTCTGCACAGACTACCCCCCAGCCTCCCTCGGCTTTGATACCGCGCAGTGCGGCGGAGCTGTTGGGTTTCATCGAACCCATACCCGAGGCGTGTGGGGTTTGGTAGAAGCGGTTAGGGGCGGTCACCGGCCCGATTTTGACCGGCTCAAACAATATATCGTAGCGTGGGTTACGTGGCATTAGTGGCGCTCCGGTAATTGTTTTCGGGTCATTGTCAGTGTTTCTCAACAGCGTGGATATAAGTGCCATCGTCGCTGATCGATACCAGTTGAACCGGCACCAGTTGGTTGCACAGCGAGTGTTTCGCGCTCGTTTCAACCTGGACACGCAAATAGTTAGGCGTATACCCCTGATAACAGGTATTGCCGTTTTCGCCTGCCTCACCATCACCTTCAATCAATACAGTGGCGTGCTGGTTGAGGTGGTGTTGAAAGGTATCCTGTTTCATTTTTTCTGACAATGCGTGCAGTGCCCGGCTGCGGGATTTTCTGGTGTCTTTGGGCACAGGGTTGGGCAGGCGAGCGGCTTTTGTGCCATTGCGCGGTGAATAGCTGAAAATATGGCAGTGCCCAAACCCTATTGAGGCAATGTAATCGAGGCTTTCACGCCACTCTTCTTCGGTTTCTCCGGGAAAACCGACAATAATATCCGTCGTGACGTTAAAACCGGGAATAGCGTTGCGGGCGCGCTCGACCAGTTGGCGAAAGTCATGGGTTTTACAGCGCCGCGCCATGCGCCGCAATACACTGTCTGCGCCGCTTTGCAGGGGCAGGTGCATATGCGGCATCAGGCGTGGGTTTTCAAACAGCGTGAAAAAATCCTCCGGTAAATCCCAGGGCTCAACCGAGGCTAAGCGCAATCTGGGCAGGTCGGTTTCGCGGAGGATAGTGGCGATGAGTTGTTGGAGGTCGCTGTCCAGGTCACTGCCATAACCACCGACATGTACACCGGTCAGCACGGCCTCGTTGACGCCCGCATCGACCAGACGGTTAATCTCATCGACAATTTCAACCACGGGGCGGCTGCGCTCATCACCCCGTGCGAGGGTAACGATGCAAAATGTGCAGCGGTAGCGGCAGCCGTCCTGGATTTTGATAAAGGCGCGCTGACGGCCACGGGCAAACAGCGAGGCCTCGGCGGGCAGGGTGGCCGCTTCCGGCATGGTTGGCAGGGCAAGCTCGCGGTTGGCTATATCGACCAGTTGATCCTTATCGCTATTGTGCACAACCAGATCCACCCCCAGTTCGGCGGCTTCTTCCGGTTGCAGTGAGGCGTAGCAACCACTGACCACCAGCTTGGCGTCGGGGGTTTCGCGCTGTAGTTTGCGAATGGCCTGGCGGGAGTTGCGCACGGCCTGCTGGGTAACCGCGCAGGTATTGAAGACGATTACATTGGCATCGCTGGCGACGCGGGAAATCGTGTGCTTATCGCGGCGGAACCGATCGGCCCAATTTTCCAGCTCGGCTTCATTGAGCCGACAGCCGATCGATTGTAAATGTATACGCATTATTTGTTTGCCCGGTAGATTTGGGGCGGTATTTTAGCGTAAATAGGTTCAGGGGTATTTCTTAATGCGGGGGTAGACGGTGTACTGGGAGCCTGTCGGGTTTAGGTGTTCGTAGCGAGGGAAAGGCCGGTTTGAGCTATTTTTTGCGCGCTATCGAGGAGAAAAAACGTATGGAACATTGTTTCGCGCCAGCCCTGAAAGGGGCAGGCATAGAGATATGCCTGACAACAGGTAAAGAAACCACTTTAATAAAGTTGCTTTGCATACCGTTCAACCATTTCCTGCTGTGTTTCCGTTGGACTGTCCTGGTTAATCTGGTCGCTAATCATCTGCCCCATGCTGGGTAACTTGTCGCGTGCAATATATTCGTTACTGTCCCATAGCTTTGAGCGCATAAATGCTTTTGCACAATGTAGATAGGCTTCTTTGATGTCAACCTTTATCACCAGTTTGGGCTGGTGTTTGTTTTCGCAACACAGGTTTCTCAGTGACAGATCAGTGCGCAGTTCGGCATCACCGTTAACACGCAGTGTTTCATCGATACCTGCAATAATAAATAGCAGACCAATCTTGCCGGTATCGATAATATTTGTGTAACTGTCGAGCCGGTTGTTGCCCGCCCAGTCGGGAATTAGCAGTGTATTATCGTCCACGGCCTTGATAAAACCACAACCACCGCCGCGTGGTGAGGCGTCCATATTACCGTTATTAGCTGTACTGGAAATAACGACAAAGCGGCAGAGGGAAATGAAATGTTTGCAGTGTTTGTCTAGCGATGAGAGTTGTTTTTGTAGTGTGCGACCTTTTGGTTCGGCGTATAGATTACGCAGTTGTTCAAGGGTTTTAATAGCGGTCATATTCTTTCCTGTTACTTGGCCTATGGCTTGTGCCCGATTATGAAACATCGTAAGTCTATTGGGTAGGTGTATGCTTCTCAAGCTTGGCAATATGCCTGATGAAAACTGATTGTGAACCTATGCTCTATATATACTGGGAATCAGCATATCAAGTAAATACAACACCCCTATAGCATCACAGGCAAATACAAATACTGATAAAAGCGGGCGAACGCCTACTCTATTTTTTATGTAGGCAGCGTAGGGCGTTATGGAATGTACACAAAATAATTTCCGCTTTAAAAATGTTATTTAAATAATGCGCTATGTGTTAATAACACGCTAAGCCAACTCAGCTATAAGGTAAATCGATGCATTCACGAATCCCGAGGTTTATTTCGTGTATGTTCCTTAACAATAGTTTTCAGGAAAAAAATGCCGCTCAATCAGCTCAATCAGAATATGAATAACCTTGATATGTAACTCCTGAACCCTATCGGCATAAGTGCCATCGATTGTGCTGATATTGACCGTTGTCAACGCGCCAAACGGTGAAGTGGGTTTGCCCGTCAGGCCAATCACAGCGATACCTTCTTCACGTGAATATTCTGCCGCTTTAATAACATTGTGGCTATTGCCACTGGTGCTGATGCCAAGCAGACAATCGCCTGGCCGGGCGTTTGCCTCCAGGTAGCGTGAAAACACATACTCATAACCATAGTCATTGGCGACACAACTAAGATGGCCGGGATCGCTGATAGCCTGAGCAGATAAGCCTGGTCGGTTCTTTCTATAGCGGCCGCTGAGTTCCTCGGCAAAGTGCATAGCATCACTCATCGACCCGCCATTGCCACAACTGTAGATGGAGTGGCCGTTTTCCAGCGTGTCGATTAACAGCCTGGCAGCTTGTTCGATGGCTTCAATATTCTGTGGGTTGCCACAAAACTGTTCGAGTGCGCGTTGGGATGCGTTAAGTGATTGCCCGATAATGGTTTTCAAGCGTGTTTTTCCGTGTTGCTGTTTCTAGATTCCAACAATGGTAACAAGGTGTGTATTAAATAGCACAAAATACTTCACATACGGTCAAAATACGGTAGAATTCGCCGGTTTTCGGGCCGCGCATCTGTGCGGCCTGCGTATTTTAACTGAGTGGACGTAATACATGGTCACAGTTCGACTTTCCCGTGGTGGTGCCAAGAAGAAACCTTTTTACCACGTTGTTGTTACCGATAGCCGCAACCGCCGAGATGGTCGCTACCTGGAGCGTGTCGGTTTCTTTAACCCGATGGCGCGTGGCCAGGAAGAGCGTTTGCGCCTGGACAATTCACGCATCGATCACTGGGTAGGCCAGGGCGCACAGCTAACTGACCGCGTTGCCAGTTTGGTCAAAGAAGCGGGCAAACAAGCGCAAAGCGCCTGATTCACCGCTGACGTAACACAACTTCCCCCCGTTTTCCATAACTGAAAAATCAGTGGGGAGGCGATGAGTCAACGGCCTGAGCGAATACTCCTTGGGCAGGTTGTCGGGGTTTCAGGTCTGCGCGGGTTGTTGAAAATACACTCGGATACCCAGCCACGCGATGCCATTGGCAATTATGACTGTTGGCAGTTGGGTAAGCAGGACGACTGGCACACCCGACAGGTGGTTTCAGTTAAACCGCAAGGTAAGCGCATTATTGCACAGTTAGCCGACTGTAGTACCCGTGAAGCCGCTGAAGCGTTGATCGGTTTTGATATTGCTGTCGATGCGCACGCCTTGGATGAGCTAAACGATGGCCAATACTACTGGGTCGATTTACAAGGCCTGCATGTCGTCAACCTGTGTGGTGATGCATTTGGCACGATAAAACGGGTTTTTGATACCGGTGCCAATGATGTGATTGTCGTCAAAGGCGGGCGTGAGCGACTGATCCCATGGATTATGGGTGATGTTATAAAGGCAGTTGATTTTCAGTCTGGCACCGTCACGGTCGATTGGGGTGCGGATTTTTGAGTCGTTTTAGGTAAACAGTTCTGGGTAAACAGATGATACGCATTGATACCGTTACGCTGTTTCCTGAATTTGCTCTGAGCGTTGGCCAGTACGGCGTTACCGGTCGGGCAGTGGCGCGTGGATTAGTGTCGCTACATGCACATAACCCGCGTGATTTCGCTGGTGATGTACACCGTACAGTCGATGATCGGCCCTATGGTGGTGGGCCGGGTATGGTGATGAAGTTTGAGCCATTGCAGCGTGCGATTGCAGCGGCCCGGTGTGCACTGCCTTCTGCGCCGGTTGTATACCTGTCGCCGCAAGGGGAGCGCTTTGATCAGTCGATTGCGGCGGAGTTATCCCATTTGTCGGCGCTGATTTTGGTGTCGGGACGTTATGAAGGGGTTGATGAGCGCCTGATCGAAGCCGAGGTTGATCGTGAAATTTCACTCGGCGATTATGTATTGAGCGGCGGTGAACTGGCAACGATGGTAATAATCGAAGCCGTGGCCCGTTTACAAAATGGTGCACTGGGTAATGAGCAATCAGCGCAGCAGGATTCGTTCAGCGACGGATTGCTGGATTACCCGCACTACACGCGCCCCGATAAGGTGGGGGATAGAGTGGTGCCCGATGTATTGCGTAGCGGCGATCACGCGGCTATCGCCCGTTGGCGACGCCAACAGTCACTGGGACGAACGGCATTGCGACGGCCGGATTTGCTTGCACACACAGTGCTAAGTGAAACCGATCAGCACCTGCTGGATACCTGGTTACAACAGCATTCAATCTCCCGGCCAGATGAGATGGCCAAGTGAGACAACAGTAACGTGGAGTAATGATAGATGAGTACATTAATTAGCGAAATTGACGCACAGCAGATGGACAAACAAGTCCCTGATTTCTCACCGGGTGATACCGTAGTCGTTCAGGTGCGGGTTAAAGAGGGCACGCGTGAGCGTTTGCAGGCATTTGAAGGGGTGGTAATCGCCAAGCGTAATCGCGGTATCAACTCTGCCTTTACTGTGCGCAAAATTTCCCACGGTGAAGGGGTTGAGCGCGTATTTCAAACCTATAGTCCGTTAGTTGCCGAAATCGATGTCAAACGCCGGGGTAAAGTGCGCCGTGCCAAGCTGTACTACTTGCGCGGGCTGACCGGCAAGGCAGCACGCATCAAGGAAAAACTCGCCTGATCTACACTATATCGGTAGGTTGGTTAATGAAAAAGGCGGCCACTGGTCGCCTTTTTTATGCCCATACCCTTTAGATGATATAAAGTCCACGCTATGCGACACATTGCGGCAACCGTCTTTTTTATCGCTTTTTTGGCGCCGTGGCCGTGCGCGGCTGCGACGAATAATATCTCGCTCAAACAGCTCCAACAGATTGCTGAAAGCGGTACGCCAGGCCTGGCGCTGAAGTTACTCGATGAAGCGCACCCCGGCACCCAGAAAGGCTTTGGCGAGTGGTTCCGCTGGAGCCAGGCACGCACCGCGATACTGGTGAAGTGGAAGCAGTGGCAGCGTGCTATCGATTACCTGCAGCGCTTGCCCAGTGAGCCGTTGCCGGAAAATTTATACCGTTGGTCTCTCAGT
Source organism: Gammaproteobacteria bacterium (assembly GCA_965277715.1). Classification (GTDB taxonomy): domain Bacteria; phylum Pseudomonadota; class Gammaproteobacteria; order JBCCGL01; family JBCCGL01; genus JBCCGL01. Next base: position 1,429,544 of record OZ255836.1, on the reverse strand, counting down.
CAACGCGCCTGGTTACAGCTTGAGCAGGGCAATGCATCCCAGGCACGCACGCTGTTACGACAATTGTTGTGGCAGGTAGGGCAAGGTGAGCCCAATCATGGCGAGCAGTCGCTGTTGCGCCGATTGGTTATCCGCAGCTATTTAGTGGATGATCGCATCGACGATGCGGCTACCGCTATGTACCGCTACCAACAGGATTATCCCAGCGTTGAGCCTGAGTGGTTACAATTGCGTGCGCGGATTTTACTGCGTCAGCAAAAACCCCATGTATTGCTTGAATGGCCATTAACAACGCGGCAAAAGTTGCCCCCAACACTGTTGATGCTGATTGCATTGCGCAGCGCGCAACGCACACCGCAGGCAATCTATGCTGAAGCCCTTGTTCACGCCAATGATGTGTCCCTCACACTGGCTGACCGGGCGCGCTACTGGAAAATTGCCGCTGAGGCATCGGCCCTATCCGGCAGGCTTGCCGATACCGTGCTGGCCACCGAGCGCGCACTGGGTTTTGCTGATGACTTATCCAGCAGTGACAGAGTTTTCCAGGTCACCACAAGCGATCTATGGGGTGTTTACCAGCGTTACGGCACCGATTTGGGTAATCAAAAACAACTGCTGATTGGTGATGACGCCGCCTGGTTTAGCGCCGTTGAGGCTGTGCGTGAGGAGAACCCATTGCAGGCCAAAGGGTTGTTGTCGGTCGTGGCACAGCAGGCAGGCAGTGATGCCTTGCGTGGTCAGGCACTGACACAACTGGCCACCCTGTTGGAAAGTGACCCGGGTGGCCTGCGTTTGGTGGCACGCTTGTTCTCTGATCAAAACAGATTTCCCGGTTTTCGTCAGGTACCTGTCAACGTGCGGCACCAACTGGTTGAGTACGCCTTGTCCAATTCCAATATTGTGATGGCATCTGATTTGTTGGCGACATTGACCCAACAGCCGGATGATACCGATAAATTTACCTGGCACTTGCGCCGTGCACGGGTATTGGTTCTCGGTGGGCGACCGAGTGAAGGTGTCGATGTTATCGATACCCTGTTGACTGAACAGCTATTTATTTCTCCAGAACAGCTCGATAAGCTGATGCAAGTGTTATTCGACTTACAGTCGGCTGAGTATCATCAACGTGCATTGGCCTTGTTTATACGCCTGGAAAATGAACGGCAGCTTGCCCCAACGCAGCGCCGTGAGCTGTTTTTCTGGATGGCTGAGTCGTTTACTGCCGTCGAACAATTTGCCCAGGCGGGGCTCTACTATATGCGCTCGGCCACCTACGTCGATTCAGACAGCGCCGACTTGTGGGGGCAATCGGCACGCTACAATGCGGCTGAGTCGCTGGCGAAAGCGGGGTTGATCAGTGATGCGCGGCGGCTCTATGAGTCCCTGCTAAAAATTACCGAAGACCCTGCAAGGCGTGCTGTATTGCGCGGTAAATTGCAACAGCTATGGGTGTCACCGGCAGATTCAGGGGATATCAAGGGCGTGTCTGAAGAATCCCCCTATTGAGCCAATCCGTTAACGGGTTCGGTATGTAGTGCGTAATCGCCGATAAGGAACCACCGGAAAAATACAGTCTTTGCCTGTTCTAAAGGTTGAAAAATAAGTGTGTATCCCTAAATTGCGTGCTTGAACTGACGTGCCACCACTGACGAATCACCACTGGAGATAGAGCAATGAGTACCAAAAAAGCGAAACCAGAAACGGAAACAGTAGTCGAAACTGAAGCCACCGTTGAGCCTGCAGCTGAAACGATGGAATTTCAGGCGGAGGTGTCACAGTTACTGAAACTGATGATTCACTCGATGTACTCAAACAAGGAAATCTTTCTGCGGGAGCTGGTTTCAAATGGCTCAGATGCCTGTGACAAACTGCGCTTTGAAGCACTTGCCGATGATTCACTCTACGCGGGTGACAGTGAGCTGCAATTGAGCGTCAGTTTCGATAAAGACGACAAAACGATCACTATTTCCGATACCGGTGTTGGCATGAGTCGCGATGAAGTTATCAACAACATTGGCACCATCGCCCGTTCTGGCACCAAACAATTTCTCGATGCGATGACCGGTGATCAAGCCCAGGACGCCCATCTTATTGGGCAGTTTGGCGTTGGCTTTTACTCCGCCTTTGTCGTCGCCGATAAAGTCAGCCTGTCGACGCGCCGCGCAGGCCAGGCTGCCGATAGCGGCACGCGCTGGGTCTCTGATGGCACAGGTAGCTACACACTGGAAACCATCGAAAAAGCCAGCCATGGTACAGACGTTGTATTGCATCTGCGTGACGATATGGACGAATTCCTTAACGATTGGCGTTTGCGCAGCGTTATCAAAAAGTATTCAGACCACATCACCTTCCCAATTAAAATGCTGAAAAGCAGCAGTGATGAAGATGAAAAGGAAACGATTGAATGGGAGACCGTCAATACGGCCTCAGCGATGTGGACACGCCCCAAAAATGACCTCAGTGATGATGACTACAAAGCGTTTTATAAGCAGGTCTGCCAGGATTATGAAGACCCGTTGGCGTGGTCGCACAACCGGGTCGAGGGTAAATACGAATACACATCACTGTTGTACATCCCTGCGCGTGCGCCGTTCGATCTCTACGAGCGTGAGCAGTTACACGGCATAAAACTCTATGTACAGCGTGTTTTTATTATGGACGATATGGAAAAAATGATGCCGCGCTACCTGCGTTTTGTGCGTGGCTTAATCGATTCCAATGACCTGCCGCTGAATGTCTCACGTGAGATCCTGCAAAGTAATAAAGTCATCGACAGCATTCGCAGTGCCTCGGTTAAAAAGGTACTGGGCCAATTGGAAAATATGGCCGCCGATGATGCTGAGCGCTACCAGACATTCTGGAAGCAATTTGGCAATGCCATGAAGGAAGGCCCCGGTGAAGATTTTGCCAACCGCGAGCAGCTGCTCAAGCTGATACGCTTTGCCTCCACGCAGGGCAATGACAGTACCCAGAACGTTAGCCTGGCAGATTACATCGCGCGAATGAAAAGTGGCCAGGACAAAATTTACTACATCACCACCGATAGTTATGCAGCAGCGAAAAATAGTCCCCATATGGAAGTGTTCAACAAAAAAGGCATTGAAGTGCTATTAATGTCAGACAGAGTTGATGAATGGATGATGTCTCAGATCAGTGAATTCGATGGTAAGCAGTTTGCCTCGATTGCCAAAGGCGACCTCGATCTTGGTGAGTTTGAAGACAAAGAAGAGAAAAAAGTACGCGAGGATGTTGAAAAGAAATCCAAGAAACTGGTGAAAAAAATTCAGGATGCACTGGGTGACCAGGTTGAGGAAGTGCGCGTGTCACACCGCCTAACCAGCTCGCCTGCCTGCCTGGTTCTGTCTGAAAACGAGATGGCGCTGCACATGCAGCAACTGATGAAGCAGGCCGGGCACGAGATGCCACAGAGTAAGCCATCATTGGAAATTAACCCACAGCACCCGGTGTTACAACGGCTGAAAAGCGAAAAGAATAAACAACGCCTTAAAGACTGGAGCCAGTTGTTATTCGATCAGGCGCTACTGGCCGAAGGTGGCCAACTGGAAGATGCCGCCGGGTTTGTACAGCGATTGAATGGTATTTTGATTGCCCTGGGCGATGGCCCTGGTAATAGCCCTAGTGGTGACCAGAATGACGACCAGGTTGAAGACGAAAACGAAGCTGAAGCTATTACAGATGATGCCGATACAGCGGGCGAAGCTAGTGGGGATGACGCTCAAAATAATGAACCGTCAGCTTCTGATGTAAGCGAAATGCCTACACCGGAGCAGAAAGACAAAGAGGCGCAATAGTGTGGGGTTGGCTATATTTGTAAAAAATCGACTATTTTCAGTAGTGTAGTTGAGCCTATTTTTTCACTCAACAGCGTTTCCAGGTTGAAAACCTGACAGAGCAAAGTAGAATGCGCGCGGTATACGTGAAAGTATCCGCGTCAGATGTGAAGGTCTTGATCAGAACGCAGTTGTTGTAGCCGTGTTTTTGTGTGTCAGGATCGGAACGCTATCGAAGCTGATCGATACGGGTTCCAGCCAATTTTCAATTATTTAGCGAGCGGGATTGAATGAAAAACCTGATAAAACTGGGACTGATTGCGGGCGTACTCGCACTGGCTACCGGCAATGCACTTGCCGCAGGCGATGGCGGTGCGGGGAAAGTCAAAGCACAAACTTGTATGGGCTGCCACGGTATTCCCAATTACAACAATGTATACCCGACATATCATGTGCCTAAATTGGGTGGTCAGCACGCAGCCTATATTGTCGCTGCGCTGCAAGCTTATAAAGCAGGTCAACGCGGCCACAAAACCATGCACGCCAATGCAGCCAGCCTGAGTGATCAGGATATGGCTGATATCGCCGCTTATTTTGAAAGCGTTCAGTAGAGGTATTTGCAGTGAAAAAAGTACAATTTGTAATAGCGGGCGCATTGCTTGCGCTGAGTAGTGCGGCAATGGCCGGTGGTGACGCGGCGGCGGGTAAATCGAAATCCACCACCTGTGCGGCGTGCCATGGTGTCGATGGAAACAGCACCATTCCCACTAATCCACGTTTGGCGGGTCAGCATGAAGATTATCTGGTTCAGTCATTACAGGCCTATAAATCTGGCGCACGTAACAGCCCCATTATGGCCGGAATGGTAGCGCCTCTGAGTGATCAGGATATTCTCGATCTGGCGGCTTATTTCGCCTCGCAGACCGGGCTGGGTACACCTCAATAACAAGAAGCCTATTTGTCTGCGCCTGATTGGGCGATATCTGTTAAGTGCAAAAAAAGGCGGCATTGGCTGCCTTTTTTTGCGCGTGTTTAGTTTTCCAGCTTTAATAAAGATTCAACCGACTGTGGCATTTGTACATGATAGCCCTGGTTTGACAGGTTGTTGATGACCCTGGCGGCATCTTCACAGTGTAGTTTTTTATCTGGGGTCAGCGCCAGCTCCAGGGCTAATTCGAGTTTGCCGGTCTGCTTTAGCAGCGCGGCGGGCAGCGCTGAAAAATCATCGATTTTATCCAGGTAAATATACAGACCTTGCTTACGGGTACTGCGATAGATATAGCATTGCATGGCTGTGACCTATGGAACGGTTTATGATTATAGCGTTCAAACCCCGAATGCTGACTATTTTTAACGTAGCGACAACGCAGTGAAAGACGTTATTTTTGAACACGAACCAGTGATACGCCTCGCCATATTTTTAGGTGTGTTTGTCATCATGGCCGTATGGGAGTGGTGGCTACCGTGCCGTAAATTACACTATTCACGCCGCATTCGTTGGTTTGGTAATCTCGGTTTGCTGTTGGTGGGAGTCGTTTTGTTACGCCTGATAGTGCCTGTCGCTGCGGTGAGCATCGCCGCTGTTGCCCAGGCTAATGGCTGGGGGGTGTTCAATCTGATTGATATAGCGACTGTGCCTGCGGTAGTTGCCAGTGTTGTATTGCTGGATCTGGCTATTTATTTTCAGCATGTCATATCGCACCACGTACCCCTGCTGTGGCGAATTCACCGGGTGCACCACGCTGACCCGGATTTTGATGTCACCACCGCATTGCGCTTTCACCCAATAGAAATTGTGTTGTCGATGTTGTTTAAATTTGTGTTGGTGCTTGCTCTTGGCCCACCGTTAGTGGCGGTGGTTATTTTTGAAATACTGCTTAATGGTACAGCGATGTTTAACCACGGTAATGTTAGCCTGCCCAAATCGATTGATCGCGGTTTGCGCTGCCTGCTGGTGACACCGGATATGCATCGCGTTCACCACTCAATTCACGGTAATGAGACTAACCGCAATTTTGGCTTCAGCATCGCCCTGTGGGATCGTCTGTTTGGCACTTATCAGGCACAGCCACAAGCAGGGCATCTATCGATGACGATTGGATTGCCTCTGAGTTTGTCGCACAAGGGGAAATATCACACCTGTGTAAATCTACTGCGTATGTTACTGTTACCGTTTAAACGCAAACTCGACAGCACTGTATCTGCTGACGGTTAATCCTGACAATCCCTGAATCACCTCTGAAGGCCTAATGCACGCAACCTACCCGCTGTTAAAAAGCACTGATTTCCCCCCGTTACGCCGTAGCCAACTGCGCACCCTACAAGTCAATATTGGCTATTACTGCAATCAAAGCTGCTTGCATTGCCATGTGAATGCCGGGCCAACCCGCAAGGAGATGATGGATACCGACACCGCCCAGGCAATTATCGGCTTTATGCAGGCAAACACACTGGAAACACTGGATTTAACCGGTGGGGCGCCTGAGCTGCATGAACAGTTCAAACCCTTGTTAGAGGCGGGTCGGGCACTGGGTATGCGAGTGATCGACCGCTGTAACCTCACGGTGTTGGAACAACCAGGGCAGGCAGGCCTGGCGCAATACCTGGCCACTCAGGGGGTGGATATCGTCGCCTCTCTGCCTTGCTATATGGAAGATAATGTCAACTCGCAGCGGGGTAATAACGTATTTGAATCGAGCATTCGCGGCTTACAGGCGCTGAATGCACTGGGTTATGGCATCGATGGCAGTGGTTTGAATATCGACTTGGTCTACAACCCGCAGGGGCCTGAGTTACCGCCCCCACAGCAGACCCTGGAAGCGGACTATAAGCGGCACCTGTGGGAGCACTACACCGTGCGCTTTAACAAACTGCTCACCCTCGCCAATTTGCCGATCAATCGCTTTGGTAGCACGTTGGTGTCGCGTGGCCAGTTTCACACTTATATGGATTTGCTCAGATCCTCACACAGCGATGACAATCTCGATGCGGTGATGTGTCGCAGTACTATCAGCATCGACTATCAGGGGTATGTTTACGACTGTGATTTCAATCAGCAACTGGCTATGCCACTGGCGGGTAGGCGTCGGCATATCAGCGAAATAAATACCAGTGAACTTGAAGACAACCCCATCGCTATTGCCGATCATTGCTATGGGTGTACGGCGGGGCAGGGGTCGAGCTGTGGCGGCGCCTTGTCTGCCTAAAGAGGCTGCCGGGCGGCCAGCACTATCGATTATTATTCCCGTACTTAACGAAGCGGCAACGATTGAAACCCTGTTGCTCGCTTTGCAGCCGATGCGTATACGCGGTTGTGAGCTACTGCTGGTTGACGGTGGCAGTACAGATAAGACAATGGCACTGGCTCTGCCACTGGTCGATAAACTGCTGCAATCGGCACCGGGCCGGGCTGTACAGATGAATGCCGGGGCGGGGGCGGCCAGCGCTGCACTACTGTGGTTTTTACACGCTGACAGCCAGGTGCCAGCGCAGTCCGATCGTGCCATTCAACAGGCACTGAGTACACCCGGTATAGTATGGGGATATTTTCAGATACGGTTATCTGGCCGCAGCCTGTTGTTACGTGTTATCGAATGGGCGATGAACCAGCGCGTGCGTTGCACGCATGTCGCGACCGGCGATCACAGTTTATTTATCTCGCGTGAAATGTTCGAATCTGTAGGGGGGTATCCACACATTGCCCTGATGGAGGATATCGCCATTAGCAAGCGGCTGCGGATACTGTGTCGCCCGCTGCGCATTGAACAGCGTATTGTCACCTCCAGCCGCCGTTGGGAATCGCGGGGTGTCGTGCGCACTGTGTTGCATATGTGGTATTTGCGCTCGCTGTATTTTATCGGTGTTTCACCCGCTTACCTGGCCCGGCTTTACCGCCCGGATGCTGCGCAATCCCCCTATGATTGACTGGTCTTCGGTGTGCGTGCAAATGTTCGCCAAATGCCCTGCCAATGGGCGCCCAAAAACCCGCTTACAACCACCATTAACGCAAGCCGAGGCCGCTGTATTGCATATGCAACTGGCTACGCGCACGTTACAGGTATTGCAGGCTGCCAGTGGTTATGCACCTACGTTATGGTTGGATCAACCCAGTGAGCACCCCTGGGTGCATCACATGCAGGCAACAATGGCATGCCCGGTGAGTGTGCAATGCCCCGGTGATCTCGGTGAGCGCATGGGCCATGCGCTGAATACTGCATTACAACACCATGCGTTTACAATTCTTGTGGGGAGTGATTGCCCGGTACTGGCGGTAGAGCATTTACAACATATCGCGAAATGGCTACACGATGGATGCGATGCGGCATTTATTCCCGCTGAGGATGGCGGCTATGTACTGGTTGGCCTACGGCGTTACCACCCCGCGCTGTTTTCAGGTATTCAATGGAGTATGGCGGGTGTGATGCAGCAGACCAGGGCGCGATTGCAGCAGCTTGACTGGCGTTGGGGGGAACTTGAACCTCTATGGGATGTGGATACACCGGATGATCTGGATCGGTTGAAACGGGCGCGTATTGATCTGCCGGTATTGAATCTCTGTGTGTGATTGAGTGGGCATTGTTTGCATTTCCTGTCACACATTATCAGATATCAATTAAGGTGACATTTTTTTCCTATCTGCTCTAAAATTGCGCGCTTTTGCCATTCCCTGCCCCATGTTCGAATTAATTATCAACGCTGATGTCTACGCGCCCAAACCGCTGGGGGTCAGGCATGTACTGGTCTGTGCGGGGAAGATTATCCATATCAGTGATCGCCTGCCACAATTGGATGAGCAATTAATCGTCAACACCGTTGATCTCGACGGCGCACGCCTGGTGCCTGGGTTTATTGATGCCCATGCCCATATTACCGGTGGTGGTGGTGAGGCGGGGCCCTCTACACGGGTGCCGCCACTGCACTTAAGTCAATTTACCCGTGCTGGGGTTACCAGTGTTATCGGTCTACTCGGTACTGACGATCTAACCCGCACCCCACAAACACTGTTGACTCAAGTAATGGGTCTGCGCGAAGAGGGTTTGTCAGCCTGGTGTTACACGGGCGGCTATCACGTGCCAGCGGTCACCCTCACTGAATCAGTACGCAGCGATATTGTCAACCTGGAGCCGGTGATTGGTGTGGGTGAAGTCGCGCTTAGCGATCACCGCTCCAGCCAGCCGACGCTCAATGAAATTTTGCGCCTGGCCAGTGAGGCACACGTGGCGGGCCTGATGACGGGGAAAGCGGGCATTGTGCACTTTCACCTCGGTGACGGTGTGCGCGGTTTATCGATGATTCGCGACTGTTTGGCGCAGAGTGAAATTCCCGCACGCGTGTTTAACCCAACCCACGTCAATCGTAACAAACCCCTGTTTGAAGAGGCCTGTGAGTTAACGGCGCGTGGTTGTACTGTCGATGTTACCGCATTCCCAGCGGATCATACCGATACGGGCTGGTCTGCCGAGCAGGCCGTTGCACGCTACCTGGATAAAGGCTGTGACCCCGGCAAACTGACGATTAGCTCTGATGGGGGTGGTTGCCTGCCTTGTTTTGATGCACAGGGTAGCTTAGTGAAAATGGGGTTTGCTAAATCCTCGGCCCTGGCCGTTGCCTTTAAAAATATGCTGGATCAGCGGCTACCCCTGGAAACCGTGTTACCGTTGATGACCAGTAACGTTGCCCACTTACTTAAATTGCACCACAAAGGGACTGTGGCGACGGGGTTCGATGCTGATTTATTGGTTTTGAACGACCGACACGAAATAAGCAGTGTCATGGTGAAAGGTGTCTGGCATATACGTGACACCGATCTATTGATCCGGGGCTTATTTGAACAATGAGTAAACGATGAGCCCCTCACCTGATAAAACGGGCCACACACGTGGTTATGTCATCCCCATCGGGGGCGCCGAAGAGCGCGGTGGGTCACCGCGTGTGCTAAAGCGTTTTGCCAAACTCTGTGGTGGCAGAAAGGCGCATATTGCGATTATTCCGACAGCCTCGACACTGCCGGATACCGGCGATAAATACGTTGAGATATTTAAACGCATCGGTGTTGCCAGCGCTGTATCACTGTCGATTAACGAACGCGCTGAGGCACAGCGGGAAGACTACCTGGAGCAGCTCGACCAGGCCAGCGGCATATTTATTACCGGCGGTAATCAGTTGCGCTTGTCTACTATTCTTGGAGGGACTGGGATTGCGAAAAAAATCCGCCGCCTGAATGCACGTGGTGTGCATGTTGCAGGCACTTCGGCGGGTGCTGCCATTATGCCTGAGCATATGATTGCAGGTGGGTCTACAGGGTCGGCACCATCTCGCGATGGCGTTAACCTGGCGCCTGGGCTGGGACTGACCAACGCGCTATTGATTGACCAACATTTCAGTCAGCGCGACAGGCTCGGTAGATTGCTGACGGCTATCGCATTCAACCCATTTTTAATCGGTGTCGGTATCGACGAAGACACGGCAATTTTTATCGACGATGGACAAACCTTTGAGGTTGTCGGCAGTGGGTCGGTGACGGTTATCGACCCCACCGATTTAAGTTATTCATCAATGGGGGATACATCGAGACAAGACGCTTTAAGCCTGTTAAATCTGAAGCTGCATATCCTCTCAAAGGGTTGCCGTTTCGATATTGGCACTCGGCAGGCGTATCAGGCAGAACGGTGAAGGGTGTTGCGCCCGTTGTTGTTATTTGTCATGCTTTTGAAAAAATACGGCCTGCTCAATGTAAATTCGCTTAGAGGCGAAGGTTAACGATGGAATAAAACAATGAAAATAACAGCTACTAATGTTTATGTTGGCCCCAGTGTCTACGCTAACTTTCCGGTTATTCGTATGGTGCTGGATTTGGGGGTGCTACTGGAATGGCCATCTGTCAAGTGCGGCAAGGGGTTTACTGATGGCCTGCAACAGGCATTGCCCAGCCTGGCTGAACACGGTTGTTCATATCGCAAGCCCGGTGGGTTTATCCGTCGACTGACCGAGGACGATGGCACCTGGATGGGGCATATCATGGAGCACGTCGCCCTCGAAATTCAGAATATCGCTGGCTCAGGTGTATCTTTTGGGCGCACCCGCAGTACCGGTGTGGCGGGGTGCTATAACATGGTTTACGCCTATAAGCAGCGCGATGCGGGTATCGAAGCCGGGCACTTGGCGCTGCGTTTGTTGATGCATTTACTGCCGCCTGAATTGCAACAACAGATCGATTACCCCATTGATGCCGACTTCGATTTTGAACCGGAGTTGGAGGACTTTGTGCGCCGTGCGCAGCGCCGCGAATTTGGCCCCAGCACACAGTCGCTGGTCGATGCCGCTGTTGAACGGCATATCCCCTGGTTGCGACTAAACGAATATAGCCTGGTGCAATTTGGCCACGGTAAATACCAAAAGCGCATTCAGGCAACGGTAACCAGTGACACCAGCACTATCGCCACAGGTTTGGCGAGTGATAAACAGGGCACACACCGCTTACTGCTCGATATGGGGTTGCCGGTGCCGAGGCAATATACCTTCGTCGATGAAGATGGGGCGGTGAGTGCCGCGAAAAAAATTGGCTACCCGGTGGTGATAAAACCGCTTGATGCCAACCACGGGCGCGGCATCAGTATCAACTTGACCACGGATGAACAAGTGCGTGAAGCGTTCTATATCGCCAAACAGCAGGGTAGATCACGCACGGTGTTGGCAGAGAGCTTTGTCACCGGCTTCGACCACCGCATGCTGGTCGTCGATAATGAACTGGTTGCGGTTGCCAAACGCGTGCCTGGCCACATTATCGGAAATGGTAAAACGACTATCGCCGGACTGGTTGATGAAGTGAATGCTGATCCACGCCGTGGCATTGGCCATGAAAAAGTGTTGACCCGTATCGAGCTGGATACACAGGCACAGCAGTTGATGCAGGCGGCAGGCTATACCGACAGCACAGTGCTGAAAAAAGACGAAGTGTTCTTTTTGCGCTCAACGGCGAATCTATCGACGGGGGGTACAGCCATCGATATGACCGATGTAGTGCACCCCGATAATCGCGAGATGGCTGTGCGTGCTGTGCGTGCCATCGGTTTGGACATTGGTGGTGTCGACTTTATCAGCGATGACATCAGCCACTCCTACAAAGATGTGGGTGGTGCTATTGTCGAAGTCAATGCTGGCCCTGGTTTTCGTATGCACGTTGCCCCCAGCGAAGGTGAATCACGCGATGTGGCGGGTAAAGTACTCGATATGCTCTATCCCCCAGGTGTACCGAGCCGTATACCCATGGCGGCGATCACAGGCACCAACGGAAAAACCACCACCACCCGCATGCTCACCCACATTATGAAAACCAGCGGCCATATTGTCGGTATGACCTCTACGGGCGGTATTCTTGTCGACGGTAAAGTGACAGTGAAGGGCGATATGACGGGTCCTCAGTCGGCACAGATCGTATTGCGCGATCCGACCATCGACTTCGCTGTATTGGAGTGCGCACGTGGTGGTATCCTGCGCGCCGGTTTGGGGTTTCACGAATGCGATGTGGCCGCCTGTATAAATATCAGTGCAGACCATATGGGTTTAGGGGGTATCAATACCCTGGAACAACTCGCTAAAGTCAAAGAGACAGTGGTGCGCATCGCCAACGATACGGCGGTATTGAATGCCGATGACAAACTGTGTTTGAAAATGGCGGACAATACCCGTGCCAAACACCTATGCTACATCACCATGGACCCAACGCACGGATTAGTCCGCGAGCATATCCGCGCCAATGGGCGCGCTGTGGTACTGGAGAAGGGCATCAACGGCGATATGATTACCCTCTACGATAATGGCGCGCACATCCCATTACTATGGTCGCACCTGATCCCCGCGACCATTGAGGGCAAGGCGATACACAATGTACAAAACGCTATGTTTGCCGCCGCGATGGCGTACAGTTTTGGCAAGGATCTGGATGATATTCGCATGGGTTTGCGCACCTTTGACACCTCATTCTTTCAAAGCCCAGGGCGTACTAACATCTACAATGAGCACCCCTTTAAGGTCATATTGGATTACGCGCACAACCCGGCAGGATTCCGCGCTATGGCTGAACTGGCCGATAAACTGGAACCCGAAGGCAATCGGACGGTTGTTATTTCTGTGCCGGGTGATCGGCGCGATGAAGATATTCGCGAATCCGTCAAAGCATGCCTACCGCACTTCACCCACTTTATCTGTAAAGCCGACACTAACCGCCGTGGTCGTGGCTACGACGAGCTGCCCCAACTACTGCGTCACTTTCTACTCGAAGCGGGTGTGGCCGATGAAAACATCCAGGTAATAGCCGATGAAGAACCTGCCGTTGACTACGCACTCACCCACGCAAAAGCAGGTGACTTGTTAGTGATTACAGCGGATGACCTAACGCGCACCTGGAAACAGATCGTCAGCTTAAACAGTGACAAACAGGAAAACAAAAAGACCATTCCCGGCACCAAAATGTTTATGCCCCCGCGTGAGAAACGCTACCCACTGGAACAGGATGAAGAAATCATCATCGACGAGCGCGGCGTGCGATTGGCGCGCAGTGAACCGGAGGATGCCGATTAAATCAATGGGGTCGATCCCATTGATTTACCATTGATTTTATTCGTTGTTGGCCTGCCGAAACCGAACAATCTGCCGACGCTGCCGCTTATCGGGGCGACCCTCGGTATAGTTGGCATGTGCCCGATTTTCCAATTTAACACGCTCAGCCATTTGCGCCCGGTCCTGCTGGCTCTGTTCAGTCTCCCGATACATCAGGCAGGCCTCTTTAGCGGGGCGTCGCTTGTCGTTTAGCGATATTACATCAATTGTGTATTCATAGTGACCGCGCTGAATCCGCAGGCGATCATTCACGCGCAACACATGGGCCGGCTTGATTCGCTGCCCGTTTAAATGTACTTTGCCCCCCGATACCGCCGTGGAAGCGAGCCTTCGGGTTTTAAAAAAACGCGCTGCCCACAACCATTTATCGATGCGTATATTGCCGGTTGTGCCGGTGCTTGTATTCATCCACCACTACCCTTATCTTTACTTTCACACACAGCGATTCTGCTGGATACCTGAGGTTAACGCAATGTCACTCGAACTGATCAGTTTTAAGCTTTGCCCGTTTGTACAACGCGCAATTATTACGCTCAATTATAAAAACGTTGACCACACAGTCACATTTATCGACCTGGCCGACCCGCCGGACTGGTTTGTGGAAATATCCCCTTTGCAAAAAGTGCCCGTACTTAAAGTGGATGGCGAAGTACTGTTTGAATCAGCGGTAATCAATGAATACCTGGATGAAATCACTGGTGGTGAATTGCAACCTAAAACCCCACTGGCACGGGCTAAAAACCGCGCCTGGATAGAGTTTGCCTCGACGATGCTCGGCAACAGTTACATGATGAAATATGCCAAAGAGCAGGCGGATTATGAAAAATACCGCGCTGAGCTGGTAGGCCAACTTCACCGGGTGGAACAGGTACTTGGCGATGGCCCCTGGTTTAACGGTGAGCAGTTTTCACTGGCAGATACGGCATTTGCGCCGCTCTTCACTCACAGTGCCGTGGCGGATGGCTACTTTTCTGCGGTCGACGCTGAGGCCATGCCAAAGGTGACAGCCTGGTCACAACGCCTGCTGGCGTTACCTGCGGTGAAAAATTCGGTGGTCGATGAATTTGAATCACTCTACCTCAGCGCACTTGAGAAAAGGGAGAGTTATGGCTGGCAGCGTTTTGCCGCCTAAAAAAATCAATGGGGTCAGACTCGTTTGATTTCGCATGCGAAATCAAACGAGTCTGACCCCATTGATTTTTATAACTCGCAGAAAACGCCTGTACATGCTAGTCTAAAGGGTAAGTTTAAACCTGCTTGAAACGGATTCAAACACCCAATGAAACGCATTACCGCCATTATCAAACCCTTTCGTCTCGACGATGTACGCGAAGCGCTGTCCGTCAATGGCATGAATGGTATGACTGTGACCGAAGTCAAAGGTTTTGGTCGTCAAAAGGGGCATACGGAGCTATACCGTGGTGCCGAGTATGTCGTCGATTTTTTACCCAAGGTGAAGCTTGATATTGTTGTACCAGATGACCGCATTGACGCGTGTATTGAAGCCATATCCAATGCCGCCCATACGGGTAAGATTGGTGATGGAAAAATCTTTATTGAGCCAGTTGAACGGGTGATCCGCATTCGCACAGGTGAAGAAGGCGATAACGCCTTGTGAGTGGACATATTGACAGAGGAAACACTAATCCCACAGTGCTGACGCGTGCAGAGCACACCATTTCACGCAAATCGATCAGTAAGGCGGCGCTGAAAGTGCTCTATAAACTTAAGGATGCGGGTTTTCAGGCGCACCTTGTCGGGGGTGGGGTGCGCGATTTGTTGCTGGGCCATACACCCAAAGATTTTGATGTCGCGACCGACGCGCACCCCGAACAAGTCAAATCCCTTTTTCCCAATTGCCGTTTAATAGGTCGGCGCTTCCGTTTGGCACATGTGCATTTTGGGCGCGAGATTATTGAAGTGGCAACGTTCCGTGCCAATCACCAGGAGGGCGATGATGGTGTTACCGGTGAAGACGGCAGAATAGTACGCGACAATGTATTTGGCACTATTGAGCAGGACGCGATACGACGTGATTTTACCGTTAACGCGTTGTACTACAACATAGCCGACTTTTCGGTTATCGACTATACAGGCGGGCTTGCCGATCTCAATGCAAAGACTCTGCGTTTGATCGGCGACCCCGCTACGCGCTACCGCGAGGATGCCGTGCGTATGCTGCGGGCGGCGCGGTTTAGTGCCAAGCTGGGGTTTTCACTGCACGGGGATACACGCACCCCTATCGCTGAACTTAACACAATGCTAACCAGTATTCCCTCTGCGCGTTTGTTTGAAGAGGTATTGAAACTGTTGCAGACTGGTCATGCGCAAGCCAGTTTTGCGCAGTTGCGCAGTCTCGATTTATTCCGCTTTCTGTTTCCCAGTGCCGATCAGCAACTGTGTCGCAGCGACTCCTTTTTTGAAAAGTTGATTGCGCAGGCTTTGGATAATACGGATGCGCGCATTGCCATAGGCAAGCCGGTTACCCCCGCTTTTCTCTATGCGGTATTTTTGTGGCCGCAGGTGCGTCAGTTGGCAGAAAACTACCAGCATCATGGCGAGCCGCCGATCTCGTCCTACTACCTCGCCGCAGACAAGGTATTGCCCTTGCAATTGCAGGCTACTTCACTGCCAAAACGCTTTTCAATCCCTATGCGTGAAATTTGGGCGATGCAGCCCCGTTTGATCAATAATACCGGTAAGCGTGCGTTGCGCTTGCTGGGACACCCACGTTTTCGTGCCGGTTATGACTTTTTATGTTTGCGCGAGCAGGCGGGCGAAGACCTCAAGGGCCGTGGCAAGTGGTGGACTGAGTTACAGGCGAGTACGCCAAACGATGTGAACCAACCGGCACCGGGTACCCCGGTCAACAAACGCCAACGCAGGCGGCGGAACAAACCGTCAGCCCAGGTTACCTTTACTGACGAAGGCTAATTCACCGGCATGCACAACCAGGTTTATATTGGTATTGGCAGCAATCTGCACAATCCCTATGCCCAAGTCGAGCGGGCAATTGTGTGCCTGGACAACATCCCCAGTGCCCAGCTACACACTGTATCCCCGCTATATCTCAGTCAGCCACTCGGCCAGCCGGGGCAGAGTGACTACATCAATGCTGTCGCCTGTCTAAGTACCACGCTATCAGCCGAGCGGCTGCTTGATGCTTTACAGGCGATCGAACACGCACAAGGTAGAGTGCGTGATGGCACGCGCTGGGGGTCACGCACACTCGATTTGGATATATTGTTATACAACGATGCGCAGATTCACACGGCGCGTTTAAGCGTGCCACACCCGGAAATAGCCAATCGGGTCTTTGTGCTTGAGCCGTTGTATGCCATTGCCCCCACGCTCTCGATTCCGTCGCTGGGTTCAGTGGTGGCATTGCGGCAATCACTGGGGGGTGCTGGTATCACGCGTTTGGATGGCCCTATTAATCTAGATGCCCCTATTCATCAAGATAAATGATGGCGATGCTGCATGAGGGTGCTTACATTGTGGTTGAGGGGCCAATTGGGGTGGGCAAAACTACCCTGGCGAGAAAGCTGGCGGATTCATTTGGCTCTGAACTGTTACTGGAAGGCGCCAGTGAAAACCCATTTTTAGAACGGTTTTACCAAAATCCACGACAGGCAGCCCTATCTACGCAATTGTTTTTCCTGATGCAGCGTGCGCAGCAGATGCAGACTATACGCCAGGGGGAGTTGTTTACGCCGGTATGGGTGGCCGATTTCTTAATGGAAAAGGATCGCCTGTTTGCCGGATTGACGCTTGATGCTGATGAGCTGGCATTGTATGAACAGGTTTACCAGCACCTGACTATCGACGCCCCGGCGCCCGATCTGGTGATCTACTTACAGGCACCTGTGTCGGTATTGATTGAGCGTATACACCATCGCGGTGTAGCGTTTGAACAAGCTATGGATAGTGACTATTTGAATCGACTGTCGGATGCCTATATGCGTTTTTTTCACGCTTATGAGGCCTCTACGCTGCTTATTGTCAATGCGCACTATTTGAATTTCGCCAGTAGCGATCACGACTATGCGCTATTACTGGAGCAAATACAGTCTATCGGTGGTGGGCGACACTACTTCAACCCCACATCATCCACGGTGATTGATAATGCCCTCTAGACCCCATGCTATTGACTTGTGTGCAAGTTAATAGCATGGGGTTCAGGGTTAAGATGTGCTCGACTTCGCAAATAAGCAACTGACACTGGTTTATCATCACACACCGCTAAAACAACTAAATATGTTGACCGGGTTTTTGGGTAATATCGGCTACAAGTGTTACTGGTAGCCGTCTTACTGGCGGCAGTTGATTTACTGGGTGTTAATGTGATCCCGTCGATGGCGATTTTGGGGGTGGTTGGTCTGGTCATTGGCATTGGTTTGCACGATAATATTGGTCAGGTTCGTGATGCAATTGGCGCGATTATTGCCGCTGATAAGCGTATGCTGAAAGGCCCGAAACCCGCTATTGCTGTAGGCGAGCTGGCTGATAGCAGTGTCAATCTGAATGTTCGCCCCTGGGTGAGTAATCAAGATTACTGGTCAGTGGGTGCTGATTGACTGGAAAATATTAAAGTGCAACCGAATGCGGTTAGTATTAGTATTTCCTATCCACAACAGAGTGTGCATAGGCACACGATTAAAGTAGCATAGATGCCCGCTGGCAAAACACATAACAAAGGTATTGTCTTCAATGATTAAGTTTGACACTGAATCCGTTACATATGGTTTGGAGCAACGCTGGCCGACTTTTCTGGCACGTGGTATCCCATTTTTATTGTTGGCGATTATATTGGTTCTGAAACCGGGTTTATCCTTTGCCGAAGACGACCAACAGGGAGTTTATGTGGGGTTTGGTTTAAGCAGCTCGTCTTTGCAGCCAGATACCACGAGCACCAACTTCGTGGTGACCGACGATAGTAGCAATGGCGTTCAACTCCTGCTGGGTTACCGTATACACCGATACTGGCAGGCAGAGATTGGTTATGCACGTCTTGGGAGCGCTGAGCTGGGGTTGGCTTCAGGCGCTGGTGCAGGCTCTGTCGATTACAGCCAATTTACTCTAGGTGGGCTGTGGCTTCCGTTTGCACCTGATCATAGTCAGGACTTTCGTTTGGAACCCTTTGTTCAGTTAGGCATCAGCGACCTTGACATTGATTCTGTCAGTGGTTTGAACAGTGACGATGGGATATCCGGCTTTGTCGGTATTGGTGCTGAAGCACGTTGGAACAATGGATTTGCGCTGCGCCTACACTATGTAAACCGCGCAGAAGATATCGATTCGTTTATGTTGAGCTTTATTGGTTATATCGGTGAATAATAATAAACGACCGGTAAAAAGAGATGAGATGAAGGATGTTGTCTCTTTCACCTTTCATTCACAGGTGGTTTAGCTATGTACAAGGCTTATACAGCGAAGTAACCCATGGCGAGAAAAAGCTACGTCATCAATGGCATCGTATGATCTTTTCCATAAAGGGAAGCGTTCAGCAGCAATTGCTTTTTCCATACTTATTTTACAGTGTTCGGTGATATATTCTTCAACGGCCATCGTTTCGTTCATATTCAATTTGCCCATTTAATCAGATATTAAATGGGTATTTTAAAAAAAATTCTGCTGGTGAATGCAAGTGTTTTTTGGATAATTTTATTTATTTTCTGAATTATAAAGCTTGCTATCAGTTTATAAAAAAACAGTACAAATATTATAAAAAATACTATTTGTAGCTTATGGCGGCTCTTTTCAGGTGTCATTCATTGCGTTATTAGCTTCCTGGCAGGATTCTAGTGGTACACCCATGTGGTTTATTGTGTTTAGTTTTATCACTGTTCCTGGTATTGGCGTCTATACTATAGGGTAAATTTTTGCCAGTACCTATCATCTAGGCGCGTTTAAACCTGACGCTCCTAATATGTATTAACTTTCAACTAATTGTTTATAGCGCTTTTTTCTGGGGCAATTATTGGCAATACATGGGGTCTAGTCTCTTCCTGGGTAATAGTGGCACAACTGGCGGTGATGTGGGGGTATTTATGTCGTTATTGATTTCGTTGAGGGTTTTGTGTGCGGCCAGATGTCGGTTGTTTAGCCGTAAGGTATTTGTTTCGTTAATGGTGGGTCTGGTGTTACAGCCGGGTATTTCGCTGGCAGAAGCGGTTGATCCGGGGTGGTATATGGGATATGGATTGTCGTACTCATCGCTGCAGCCGGAAACACAAAATACGGTATTTAGGGTGAGTGATAACAGTGACAGTGGTTTCCAACTTTTGCTGGGCTATCGGTTTTTACCGGCGTGGCAGGCAGAATTTAGCTACGCGGATCTGGGCGAGGCCGAGTTGGCGTTTACGGCGGGTGCCAATGCGGGAAACATTGCGGGGGTGCTCTCGTATAAAGAAACAGGGCTGAGTCTGCTGTGGGCACCGTGGGCGCCGGATGAAGCGCGGGAATTTCGTTTGGAACCGTTTTTACAGGGTGGTATACGCTATGCAAGTCATAACTTTTCGGAAAATTTTCGTGTGGATGACCGGTACTCGGGTTTTTTCGCTGTGGGTGCAGAGGCGCGTTGGCACAGTGGCTTTGCGGTGCGTTTGAGCTATGCAAGTTATTCGGAGGACACTGAGTCACTTCAGGTGAGTTTTGTGGGCTATATTGGCGATTGGCAAAGCCAGTGAGGGGAATCCAGAGGGCTTTCCATGTTATTTTTTGTGATAAGAATCTGTTGGTATAGGGACGGGTGTTAAATAGGCCACTCAAGATCAATACCAGTAAGTTTTTTGATTAGCTCCAGCGTATTTCGTTATTGCCAATATGCTAATTGTATAGTCACTATAAATTCAATTAAAGTGCTGACGTTTTTGTTGATATTTTGTGAGCACTGACTATTAACCGTTTGTTATTTTTTTTGCTGACTTTTGTTACCGGCATTCTCTCCGCGCTGGCGACAATTGCGCTGGTCGCCCTTATTCGCGCCGTCTATGCGTTGTTTTTTGCCGGTGAGACTGGCTTGGGTGTCGCCAGTCTGGCGTGGTGGCATATTCTCTTAGCCCCCGCTGTTGGCGGTCTGATCGTCGGGTTGTTGTTGCGCTGGCTTTCACCGGGCACCGGTTATCAAGGGGTGAGTGATGTGATGGAGGCGAGTGCGGTGCACAGCGGTCATATCGATTTGCGCAACGGGTTCAGCTCTGCTCTGGCGACGGTGGTTTCGCTCGGCAGTGGTGCGGCCCTGGGGCGGGAGGGACCGGCTATTCATCTGTGCGCCACGATTAACGCCTGGTTAGCCAGTAGTTTGCGTTTGAATCGCCAGGATGCTTTGGTCTTGCTCGGCTGTGGCGCCGCAGCGGCAGTGACGGCATCGTTTAATGCACCGATAGCCGGTGTGTTGTTTGCGCTGGAAGTGGTGGTGGGTTACTACTCGCTGCGTGTACTGACACCGACTGTTATCAGTGCCATTGCCGCCGTTATCGTCACCCGCCAGCTACTGGGTGATTCCCCTGCATTTCACCTGCCCGCTTATGCCATAGCTTCGCTGTGGGAGTTGCCTGCGTTCGCGCTACTGGGGGTGGTCGCCGGGGTGGTATCGCTGGCCTTGATATACAGTGTCCGGTTTGTGCAGATCGGTTGGGAATGGGTCTCCTGCCCAAGGTGGTTGCGCCCGATGTTTGCGGGTCTGTTAGTCGGGGTTATCGCGTTACAGTTTCCCTTAGTACTGGGGGTGGGGTATCCGGCTACTGATCTGGCTTTGCGTGAGGCCTTGCCTGTGTTGTTGTTGTTTATGTTGCTGTTCGCCAAGTTGTTAGCCACCAGTGTGTGCCTGGGCAGTGGCTTCGCCGGAGGGATATTTAGCCCGGCGCTGTTTATCGGCGCAATGCTGGGTGGCGCTTTCTGGTGGCTGGCGGCTGGGTTGTTTCCGCACCTCGCCAGTAGCCAGGGCGTTTACTCAATTGTCGGTATGGCAGGTGTTGCATCGGCGCTATTGGGGGCGCCGATATCCACGTTATTGATAATTTTTGAACTCACCGCTGACTACCATCTGGTTATCGCCGTTATGCTGACCTCGGCGATCGCCAGTACGCTGATGCAGTACTCCCCCTGCAAATCTTTTTTTCGCTGGCAGTTGGAGCAGCGTGGCATCAATCTGAACCTTGGTCGCAACCAAAGTCTGTTGATGTCCATTACGATTGACAAGCTGGTTACCCAGAATTTTGGCCGTATCGATTGTACTCGCTCGGTCGGCGAGGCGCGTCGGCAACTACTCGAAAATCACACTGGGATTCTGGTGGTATTTGGCGATGGACAATTTATGGGCAGTCTTGCATCTATCCGTTTGGCGCCTGCCAGCCTGGTATCAACACCCAGTGACAGCAGCTCGGACGCCACGCTCGAAACGTATATTAGCGATCCGGCGTTTAGCGTCACCGCCAACACCAGTCTTAACGGTGCGCTGCAATTGCTGGATCAATGGCAGCTCAACTGTGTGCCGGTGCTGACTGACAGTGGTGGCGAGAGAGAGGTGCTGGGCGTTGTGTATCGGGGGGATATTTTGCGCGCCCACAACGAGGCCTTGTGTCGTGCCCGCGACGAAGAGTACGGTGTAAATTAGTATCGATAGACCTGACAGTGTACCAGGCGAACAGGCTGAGTAAACTGCCCGCCAGATTTACTGGCTCGCGGGCGCGGGTATCCTGCTCGCTGTCGTCGCGTTCAAGTTGGGATTCAGGCATCGACTGCGATGACTCCTGCAGGCGCTGTTGAGTGAGCTTCGTGCGTGCTTTAGCTGCCAGGCTGGTAGCTTCCGCAGCCACCTGCCGATCTTGTGCCGATGGCTCCGTTGGGGCCAGCGCGGCGATCTGTTCGGCGTATTCCCACTCGGCATTCAGGTGCTGACAAAAACGGTTTGAACCGTTTTCCAGCAATGGGTGCTCTAGGGTGTTGAAATCCACCAGCTCGGAAATACCCTATGAAGCAACTTCGCCGGTTGTGGCCCATCGTCGCCGATACGCAGGTTCGCGACAGTGGCAATGGCTATGTGTCGGTTCATCCAGGCTCGGTAATACAGGCGAATGGCACAGCGGTCAGTCCGATATATTTCCTCTCTGACGCCGCCGGTGTTACCGGAAGTGGTGAGTGAGGTGGTTTGTTTCTACGCGGTTTCACGGGTTTGCCGACCCCTTCGGGCATTTAGAGTATTGAATGAGCGACCATAGTTTGCGGGGGGGGGGAATCTCCCCGCCTTTCTTGCAAAACATGATTATCGTATTCACAATAGCGTGCGTAAATTCCCCGGTCTGTGTAATTACTCAAATGAGGGCCGGTGAATATCGCCGGGGCGATATGCGTGCGTTTTTTCGGTCATTGGCCGAGCCTGCGGCGAACCCTCCGGTAACAATGATAATAAGGTTTGGGAGAGACGGCGACACACGCTGTGAAAATGTGACAAGTCGAGACCATGACACTGACGTTATCGATCAACAAGACCCCCGGGATCGCGCTGATCGCGTATTGATTGAGCAAATTGCCAGTGAGCGGGACAGCCATGCCATGCAAACGCTGTATGAACACTATCGCTCCCGCCTGGTGCCGTTTCTATATCGCCTCAGCACCGACCATGCGTTGGTCGAGGAAGCCTACAACGACGTAATGCTGAGAGTGTGGGATAAAGCGAGCCAGTACCAGGGGCGCTCGAAAGTCTCAAGCTGGGTATTTTCAATTGCCTATCGCGCTTGCCTGCGTATGCTCAAACGGCGCTCGCGGGACGCTATACGACTGGTTGAGTACATCGAACAAAATCGCCCTGACAACACTGCCGGTATCACTGGATCGGATACTGAAGTGGATTGCGAACTGATCCAGCAGGCATTGCTACATTTGCCCGCCAAGCAACGCATGGTGCTGGAACTGTGCTATTTCCAAGGCTATTCCATGGAAGAAATAGGTCAAATTATGAGCTGCCCGGCAAACACAGTTAAAACCCGACTTCACCACGGTCGCCGAAAAATCAAAGCCTATCTCGAATCCAACAATCCGGGGTTCTCGTTATGAATAGCAATCGATACGACACTCCACTGGAGAATCTGGTTGCGGATTACCTTAATGGCCATCTCGACGCACAAAGTTGCCAGCGTGTCGAGGCGGTACTTGGCACCGATGTGGCGTTTCGTGAACTGGTCGACCTTGAGCGCAACATCAAAAAGGCTGTGTCCAGGCTGCCCCAGATACCTATGCCCCATCCCAGCTTCGATAGCATACGGTCGCGTGTAGAGCGCCCGCGATTTGCTTTGTTCCGGTCGCCGCTGTGGGCGCTGCCGGTCGTGGCTGTGTTTGTGCTGATGTTGGCAGTACAACTGTTTCCCGCATCACAGAACCAAGGCTTCTACACACTTACTGGCCCACAACAGCGCTATGAAGTGGACGCCTTGCGCATTATTGGCCGGGACGCAGCCGCGCTGACCGATATTCGTGAACAGTATGATCTGCTCGTTCTCTATCACTATGCAGATGCACAGGCTATCGATATCGCGCCTGGATCAGGCGGGGATCTTCAGGTTATCGAAAAGGCATTACTGGCTGACCCTCGCGTTAAGCTGGTACAGGCGCTGCCCCGCCGTAAACCTTAAATGAGATAACCCGATGTCCGTACGCTTAGTATTTTGCCTGTTTATCTGTGTATTGGCTGCGTTGTCTGGTTGCGCCAGCCATCAATACAGCGAAGATCTTCGATTGAGCCAGTTGGAACAGCCGATACTGGTCGTCGTCAAAGACCCCTTGGCCCACTATGGTTATACCGGTAGTAGCTGGTCGACAGATTACATCACCAGTGCGTATGAACACTCTGATTTCATCGCTATGCGCCGCGATATGACAGCGATCATCCGCGACTACGACCTGAGCGTTATCAAAGAGTGGCCGCTCAAGCGCCTGGGCGTAAACTGTTTTGTCATCAGGAAACCCACCAGGGCAGTGTTGATGGCGTTGGAAAACGACTCCCGGGTGAGTTGGGTGCAGCCGTTTAATACCTATAAACTACAATCTGGATCATCTGGCACGGCATCCAGGGGGACACTGGTGAGCCGTTTTCTGGCGGATATAGATCAGCGTGGTGATGATACCGATATTGTGATAATCGATACCGGTGCCGATGCGCAACACCCCGACCTGGCCAATAGCCATGTGTACTATAAGGACTTTGTCGGCGATGGTCGGCAGGGAATGGCCGAAGTGCACGGTACCGCAGTGCTCGGTATTATTGCGGCGAACCCGCAAGACCGTGGCATCGTAGTGGGTTTGGCGCCGCACGCCCGCGTTCACCACATGCGCGGTTGTTGGCAGGACAACGAGGGCCGTGGCCACTGCAATACCCTGACCCTGGCACTGGCGTTACAGGCGGCTATAGGTCTGCGACCGCAAGTCGTCAATCTGAGCCTGACCGGGCCGAGAGACCGTGTATTGGAGGCGCTGCTGGTCAAACTGTTGGCACAGGGTACGCTGGTTATCGCTGCCTACGATGAACAGCGTCCGAATAAAGCGCGCTTTCCCAGTTTACAGCCGGGGGTTGTGTACGCTTATGGTGTGGGTAAACCGGGCGTGAATAAAGCACTTATAGCTAAAGCGCTTGGCAGCCGTGAATCAGAATCGCTGCTATACGCACCGGGAAACGCCCTTTCCCTCGCGCCCAGGGCAAGCTATGAACTGGTTTCCGGTCATTCGGTGGCTACCCCCCAGATCGCTGCTATGCTGGCCTGTTTTATACAGCGTGACCCACAGGCGGGGCGGGCAGAAATCATACATCAACTAAGGCTCTGGCTTGAGCGGCAATACTTGAGTTAAGTCGGCGCAGTAGATTCAACTGCGGAATTTAGGTTTAAACACCCCCCAACCCCCTCGTTTATCAAAAGAGGGGGAGCGGGTGCCAACATTTACCTTATCGAAGTCATTCCCCCGCTTTGCCAAAGAGAGAGCCGGGGGGCACGCCTTAGGCAATAAACCCATAAATAGCATGTTTAAATTTGTCATAGGCTGCAATAATACACACAGAAGTGTTCACATTACCGGCGAGGGTGCTTTGAAAAAAACCGTTTTACCTGTCATCACCTCATTGGCATTAGTATTTAGTGTAGCGAATAACCCCGTTTCGGCCGATGCAGTACTGCGATTGGCCACCACCACCAGCACGGAAAACTCCGGATTACTCGATGTGTTATTACCGGTATTTGAAAAGCGCCATGCTTTGTCGGTGCACACCATTGCTGTGGGCACCGGCAAGGCGCTGCGACTCGGTGAGCGCGGTGATGTCGATGTATTGATGGTGCACGCCAAACCGGCAGAGGAGAAATTTGTCGCCGACGGATTTGGCCTCAAGCGCGAAGAAATTATGTTCAATTACTTCCTGATTGTCGGCCCGGCCACCGATCCTGCAAACATCAAAAACACACCCTCGGCGCCGCAGGCCTTGCAGAACATTCACACAACCGGGGCGCTGTTCCTATCGCGTGGCGATGATTCCGGTACGCATAAGCGCGAGCTGGCAATTTGGAATATGTCGGGTGTATCGCCCACTGGCACCTGGTATCGTGAAGCGGGGCAGGGCATGGGCAAGGTGTTGCAGATTGCGGGCGAACTGGGTGCGTACACCCTGGTTGATCGCGGCACCTGGTTAAAACTGCGCAGGCAAACCCACCTGGTAGAGTTGTTTTTATCTGATCCGCCCTTATACAACCCCTACTCGGTGATCGGTGTCAATCCACAGCGCCACCCGCACGTCAATGCTGAGGGCGCCCAGATGCTGATTGACTGGCTGAAATCTGCCGAGGGGCAAGTCTTGATTAACGACTACCGCATCGAAGGTGAGCCGGGATTTATTCCACTGCACCTGAATCGATAACCCTAAAACTAACCCATTCCTCCTAACAACAGACTGTATCGGCTTATGTGTGGTATTTGTGGCGAACTGAGATTTGATGGTCAAACCCCTGACCGTGACGCGCTGGCGCGTATGGTGGCGGCATTGGCCAAGCGTGGCCCGGACGATGCCGGTAGCCATGTCGATGGGCCAGTCGCGCTGGGCCATCGGCGACTGTCGATTATCGACTTGTCTGAGCGGGCGCATCAACCCATGCTAGACGACACAAACCACCTGGCCATCGTATTCAACGGCAGCATCTACAACTATCCCGCGCTGCGTGAACAACTGCGCCAGCGCGGCCATTCGTTTAAATCCAGTGGCGATACTGAAGTGATCCTCAAAGCCTATGCCGAGTGGGGCGATGGCTGTGTCGCCCGTTTAAACGGCATGTTTGCCTTTGCCATTTGGGATGCGCAGAAACAGCGCCTGTTTATGGCGCGTGACCGCATGGGGATCAAACCCCTGTACTACACCCTGGATCAACAGCGTGTGCGCTTTGCCTCGACACCGCAGGCATTACTCGCGGCAGGCGGCATAGACACCCGTATCGACGCGAATGCCCTCCACCACCAATTCACCCTGCATGCCGTCGTTCCCGCGCCACGCACGCTACTGCGTGGGGTGCGCAAAGTACAACCGGCACACAGCGTCAGCATCAAGGTCAATGCAGCCTGGCACGAGCATGCCTACTGGCAGCTCAGTGCGCGCCGCCCCGATAAGGCACGCAGTGAGCAGGAGTGGATCGAAGCCGTACACAGCGCGTTGCGCACAGCGGTAAAGCGGCGGCTCGACATTGCCGACGTTCCCGTGGGTGTATTGCTCTCTGGCGGCCTGGATTCGAGCCTGCTGGTCGGGTTGCTGGCAGAAGCCGGTGCCACTGACCTGAAGACATTCACCGTAGGGTTTGATGACCAGCCCGAAGAAAAGGGCAGCGAATTCGAATACTCTGACCCGGTGGTGGAAAAGTTTGCCACCGACCACCACCAGTTTTTTGTCGGCAATGACGCCTTGATTCCGCGTGTACCTGAAGCGGTGGCGGCCATGTCTGAGCCCATGTTCGGCCAGGATGCCGTGGCGTTTTACCTCCTGTCTGAGCAGGTATCGCAGGAAGTTAAAGTCGTGCAAAGTGGGCAGGGTGCCGATGAAGTATTTGCCGGTTACTTTTGGTATCCGCACATGCACGCCGCGCAGGGCGAGCCAATGCTGCAACGTTTCTCGCAGCGATACTTCGACCGCGAACACAGCGAGTGGCTGACCTTTATCGACCCACACCACCACACCGGCTCAGATGTCACCAGTGAACTGATTGAAGCGCGGCTCAACGATATCGAAGCCGATGAATACCTGGATCGCGTATTGCATCTCGATGTCACCACCCTGATTGTCGACGACCCGGTGAAACGTGTCGACAACATGACCATGGCCTGGGGGCTGGAGGCACGCGTCCCGTTTCTCGATCACGAACTGGTCGAGCTGGCGGCGCAAATGCCGCCGGATTTAAAACTGCGTGACGGGGGTAAATATCCCTTGAAAAAGATTGCCAGAGGGCTAGTGCCAGACAAAGTCATCGACCGCCCAAAAGGCTATTTTCCCGTGCCCGCGTTAAAATACGTGCGCGGAGAATTCCTGGATTTTATGCGTGATATCTTAACCTCGCAGGCCGCCCGCAACCGTGGCCTCTACCAGCGTCGCTACATAGACACACTCCTGGCCGCCCCGGATCAATACCTCACCCGCCTGCAAGGCAGCAAACTGTGGCATGCGGCGTTGTTGGAATTGTGGCTGCAATTGCATGTGGATACAGTGTGATGATAATTAAATGAGTAGTTATTCAGCTACCAATGAAAACAACATTCGGCATGTAGTGGCTTGAGTTGATGAGAGTGGTGGCCCCAACGCCTCATGTTGTATAATTCCACCGTCTAACCAACCCAAACGAGAACCCCAATGGAACCCTTAGAACGCATCAAAGAATTTGTCGAAAGCAACCCGGTCGCCCTGTTTATCAAAGGTACCCCACAAATGCCCATGTGTGGATTCAGCAGCCGCACAGCGGCGGCATTAAAATCCTGCGAACGCGAATTTGCCTGGTGCAACGTCATCGCCGACCCGGAAATTTTTGAAAACCTGCCGCGCTACGCCGACTGGCCAACCTTCCCACAACTTTATATCGAAGGCGAACTGGTGGGTGGGTGTGACATTACCCTGGAAAT
Organism: Gammaproteobacteria bacterium; assembly: GCA_965277715.1. Taxonomy (GTDB): domain Bacteria; phylum Pseudomonadota; class Gammaproteobacteria; order JBCCGL01; family JBCCGL01; genus JBCCGL01. The sequence continues at coordinate 1,401,006 of OZ255836.1, read as the reverse complement.
GGCTGAAACCGGCGAACTGAAAAACATGGTACAGGCGGCAGTAGACAAAGCCGCGTAGCATCATACGCCAGCACCTGACTCGCTGGCAGCACACCAACACACCCTCAAAGGGACTACCTCAAAAGGCCACTAAATCAGCGCTTGATTGGGCGTGGCGTCACTGCCAGTAAACCCCCCGACTCCTCTTTATCCGAAGAGGAGTCGGGGGGGGGTCAACAACGAAACCAAATAACCAAACACCACCCCATCCCTAACGTCCAATTTTGACACTTAGGTCAAGTAAATGGCGCTCATCTTTCGTCACGTCATATCTTATTGATTATAAGCAATACATTCCCCCCAAAAAAGCGGGCACGCTACTTGCTGTAGAGGGTTTCTGCAAAACAGTTAACTCGAATGCGTTTTTGGGAAGCGATAATGGCAAAGAAAGAACAAGCAAAGAAAAATAAAGTAAAAAAAGATAAAAAAGGTAAGAAAAGTGCCGAGGCTCCAGTCGAGGAAAATGCGGGTGGTGGAAAAAAGAAACTGATTATTATTATCCTGCTGGCTCTGCTTGTATTAGGCGGTGCGGGTGGCGGCGCTGCATTCTTTTTTCTCGGTGGTGCGGCTACCGGGGAAATGGCGGAAGAAGCGGCCAGTGAAGCGCCTGAAGTTGAAGAGGTCGAAGCGGCAAAACGTGTTCGAAAAGAAGATCCACGCTATGTCGATCTGGACCCCGATTTTACAATCAACCTGGAAGATGACGGCGCCACGCGATTTGTACAGATCGCTATCTCTATTCTGACGTATTTCAGTGATACCGAAGAGGCCGTTGAGGAAAACAAACCCATTATTCGCAATAATATTATTTTAATGATTGGTAGAAAATCGATTGAAGAACTATCAACATCAGAAGGTAAGGAAAACCTACGAAAAGAGGTGCTCGATGAAGTAGAACGGATTATTCAGGAAAACTCAGTGGATGGCACGATGCGAATAGATAAAGTTTTTTTCACTAAGTTTGTGATGCAATAAAAACTGATGCCTAGCAATGATGTTTTAAATCAGGATGAAATCGATGCATTGTTACACGGTGTCGACAATGGTGATGTTGAATCAGGCACCGATTTTCCCGATGAAGATAATGACTTTACACCCTATGATTTAACCAGCCAGGAACAGCTTGTCCGTGGGCGTTTACCCACCTTGGAAATGATTAACGAGCGCTTTATTCGCTATTTCCGGGTTAGCTTGTTTAATATGGTGAGACGCCCTGCGGAGGTGACACTCGAAGATGTAAAAATGGTGAAATTTGGGGATTATACGCAAGGCTTGCTGGTGCCAACCAGCCTGAGTTTAATTCATGTTAATCCACTGCGTGGCACGGCACTGATAATGATTGACCCCAAGCTTATTTTTACACTGGTGGATAATTTCTTTGGCGGTACGGGACGCTATTACAATAAAATCGAAGGGCGCGATTTTACCACTACTGAGTTACGCGTAATCCGTATGATTGCAGACGCAGTATTTGAAGATTACCAATCTTCCTGGAAACCAGTGAAAGCGTTAAATATGGAGTATATGAACCACGAAATTAACCCCCACATGGCACAAATTGTGCGCGCCAGCGAAATTGTTATTGTCAATAGTTTTCGTATTGAGCTGGATGGCGGCGGCGGTTTATTTCAAATTACACTGCCATATTCAATGGTCGAGCCCATCCGTGAATTACTCGACCGTGGTATTCAAAATGATCACTCAGATAAAGACAGGCGCTGGGAAATGTTATTGCGACAAGAGTTATACAGCGCCGAGGTGGAAATGAAATGTATTCTGACCGAAGTGAAAATGGATGTCAGGAAACTGGCCTCATTAAAGTCTGGGGATATTATTCCCATCGATAAGCCGGGGCTGATTAAAACCATGATTGAAAATATTGCTTTGATGCGCGGTAGTTATGGTCAGTCTAACGGTAGGGTGGCGCTGAAAGTAGAGCGCTTTATGCAGGTTAACCCACTGGTGTTAGCGGTTAATAATACACCGGCTCCACAGCTATCTGATGAGTGTAGCGAAGCACCGGTGAATTTACCTGTCGAGGCGGATAAAAGCATCTCGAATTTTTAATAGCCATTATGGAAACTCCCATGAGTGAAAACACAGAAAACCCACAAGACGAGGAAGCACCGGCAGAAGATCCCTGGGATGAGGCGCTGCAGGAGCAAAGTGCAGCCGCAGCCGACGTAACATCAGCACCGCCGGGCGATACGGTGAAGCCAGCACAACAGCAGGCTTCACCGCAACAACCCGAGGCGGCAGCGCTGGAAACATTTTCCAATAACGGCATTATGCCAAACAACAGCGATGTGAATCTGGATGTTATTTTAGATGTGCCGCTGAATATTTCGATGGAAATTGGCCACACTAAAATTACGATTAGAAACCTCTTACAGCTCAATCAGGGATCGGTCGTTGAGCTGGACAGAATGGCAGGTGAACACCTCGATGTGATGGTCAACGGCACGCTGGTCGCCCACGGTGAAGTGGTCGTGGTTAACGAGAAGTTTGGCATTCGTCTGACCGATGTTGTCAGCCCGGTCGAACGCATAAAAAACCTGCGCTCCTAGTCGATTCGATAATGCGTTTTTTAATCGCGTTGACAAGCGTTTTTCTGCCTGCTTTTTTACACGCAGCCAATGAAACCAAGGCGGTATTTTCCCCGGTAGACCCACTCTCCAGCGAAAGTTTATTGCGTTTGTTCGGGGGCTTGTTATTGGTGCTGATGTTAGCAGCGGCTGTGGTCTGGGGATTAAAACGGCTGCAGCAATCACCCGCTGGAAACGGCACGGCTATCCAGTTACTGGCCACATTACCCGTTGGTCAGCGCGAGCGGGTGATGCTGGTGCAATTGGGTGAGGAGCAACTGGTATTGGGTGTTACACCCGGCAATATTGTGTGTTTGCATGTTTTGCAAAAACCGTTGCACGCGGAGGCGTTGGCGGATGGGAACGCTTCATTTTCCGGGGCATTGAAACACGTCATTGAGCAGGGCATAAAGCGGTGAAATTAATCGGGACCTTATTTTCTTCAGCCGGTTTATTGGCGCTATTGATGGGAGATGCGGTATCGGCACCCGCCGGGTTACCGGCACTGGCAGTCGAGACCGGCAAGGATGGCGGCCAGACGTATACACTGACATTGCAAATAGTGGCGTTGATGACCGTGTTGACGCTATTGCCCGCCATGTTATTGGCGATGACGTCATTTACCCGGGTGATTATTGTTTTGGCTATTTTGCGCCAGGCACTGGGCACGCAACAAACCCCATCAAATCAGATACTGCTTGGCCTCGCATTGTTTCTGACTATTTTTATTATGACGCCAGTGGCCGATGAGGTGTACACACAGGCATTAGCGCCCTACCTCGATGACAAAATTTCTGAACAGCAGGCGTTGGAACGCGCCTCGATACCTGTGCGCCAGTTTATGATGGAGCAGACCCGTGAGGATGATATCGCGTTGTTTGCACGTATTTCCGGTGCCGGGCAGATCGATACCCCTGATAACACCCCCTTTTCTATTTTGATGCCCGCCTTCTTAACCAGTGAATTAAAAACGGCGTTTGAAATTGGCTTTATTATTTTTATTCCCTTTGTGGTGATCGATCTGGTAGTCGCCAGTATGTTGATGTCGATGGGCATGATGATGCTGTCGCCGCTGGTTATTTCGCTGCCGTTTAAAATTATGTTATTTGTCCTGGTGGATGGATGGGCGCTGATTATTGGCACCCTGGCGTCGAGCTTTTTCGGCATCGTGCCCTGAGATAATTATGTCCCCCGACCTTGTTATCGATATTGGCCAGCAGGCCTTAAAAGTAACCTCCCTGGTGGCGGCACCGGCATTACTGGTCGCTTTATTTGTAGGGTTGTTGGTGGGCATGTTACAGGCGGCCACACAAATTAACGAAAATACCCTGAGCTTTATCCCCAAGTTGTTTGCGATGGTGGTGACGCTGTTTATCGCGGGGCCGTGGATGTTGAATTTAATGCTCACCTTTACCCGTGATCTGTTCGCCTCAATCCCGCACATGCTGGGTTGACCATGGCGGTTAGCGGCGCTGAGTTAAGCGCATTAGTCGGTACTTTTTTCTGGCCTTTTATTCGTATCAGTGCGTTGTTTATTGCCGCCCCTGTGCTGGGTACGCGGATGATTCCGGTGCGGGTGCGTATTATCCTGGCGGTGGTTATGACACTGACGGTAGCCCCGTTAATTCCGGCAGTACCGGTGGTCGATGTATTCAGCGCCAGTGGTTTATTGATTGTTTTACAGCAGGTTTTGATCGGCGCCAGCATGGGGTTTATTTTACAAATGGTGTTTTCTGTGCTGGTGATGGCAGGCGAGCAAATGGCGTTTGCCATGGGTCTGGGCTTTGCCTCTATGGTCGACCCGCAAAACGGTGTGACTGTGCCGGTTGTCTCGCAGTTTTTTACCATTATCGCCACCTTGCTGTACCTGACAATGGACGGTCATGCCATATTAATCGAGGTATTGGTGCAGAGTTTTTACACCCTGCCACTCGCACCACTGGGCCTGGAGCGTGACGCTTTTTGGGTTATCGCGGGCTGGGCCAGCCAGATGTTTGCCAGCGCTGTGCACGTTTCACTGCCGGTGATCGCCTCACTGATGTTTGTGTATATCGCCCTGGGCGTGATGACGCGGGCAGCGCCCCAATTGAATATATTTTCAGTGGGGTTTCCACTGACGATATTGATTGGTTTTATTACCATGATGTTGTTTATACGCACATTTTTACCGATATTTGCGCATCTATTAAACGAGGGTTTACAACTCGCACGCACGCTGGTGGGAGGCTGAGGTGGCTGAGAACGAAAACGGCTCAGAAAAAACCGAGGAACCCACGCCCAAAAAACTGCGCGATACCAAAGAAAAAGGCCAGGTACCGCGCTCGGTCGATTTTAATACCACGGTACTGACAATTTTTGCGGGTGGCGCCCTAATGCTGATGGGGCCAGGTATTTTGTCTGATGTCGCGCAGAACCTTCGCGATAATTTCAGCATCGATAAACAACAGTTGTTCGACCCGTTGTTTCTACTCGCCAGCTTACAGACAACCGTAATGAACACCCTGTTTGCGCTGACACCCTTTATGTTACTGATGTTTGTCGCTGCGGTGTGCGCACCAATTATTCTCGGTGGCTGGGTGTTTACGCTTAAAAATCTACAGCCGAAACTGAGCAAACTGAATCCCTTAAAAGGGATAGCACGTATTTTTTCCGTTAAGGGGTTGGTGGAGTTAATCAAATCACTGCTTAAAGTGGCGATAGTCGGCGCTATCGGTCTGGTTTTATTTATGCAGTTTTTTGACCATTTTCTTGCGCTGGTCTCAAACCCGTTAGAACCTGCGATTGTGGAGGTGTCCAGTTTATTGTTGTGGTCGTTGATCGCGATGGCCTGCGGCATGGTATTTATTGCCGCGATTGATGTGCCGTTTCAAATCTGGCAGCACAGGAAGGAGCTGAGAATGACCCTGCAGGAGGTTAAAGACGAGCAGCGCCAAACCGAGGGTAAGCCGGAAGTGAAAGCCAGAATTCGCCAGTTACAGCAGCGCATGGCGAATGCGCGGATGATGGATGAAGTGCCGACAGCGGATGTGGTGATTACCAACCCAACACATTTTTCAGTCGCGCTGCGCTACGATCATTCACACATGCGGGCGCCGTTACTGGTGGCCAAGGGCACGGGCCTGGTCGCCCTGCGCATCCGTGAGATTGCCAAACAAAACGACATTGCCGTTGTCGAGGCGCCACCACTGGCGCGCGCACTGTTCGCCAGTACCGACCTGAACCGGGAAATCCCCTCACCGCTGTACCTGGCGGTCGCCCAGGTGTTGGGTTTTGTTTTTCAGCTTCGCGTTGCGCGCAAGCGGGGCACACCGCGCCCGAAAAAACCGGTGCCGGATGTGCCCGCCGATTTTTTAGATGCCTATAACATTAGCCCGGGTGAGACCGGCGTATGATTAAGCTATCCGCTTATTCGCTACAGGAGGCAGGGCATAAGGCCATGCAACTGGTGCATACCGTGCGCTCGGGGGCCGGTGCGCCACTGCTGGTTATCGTGATGCTGGCGATGATGGTGGTGCCGTTGCCACCGCTGGCGCTGGATTTATTTTTCACCTTCAATATTGCCTTTTCATTGATCATTTTACTGGTGGTGGTCTACGTTTTACGGCCACTGGAATTTGGTGCGTTCCCCACCATTTTATTGATCGCGACACTGATGCGCCTGGCGTTGAATATCGCCTCGACCCGCGTGGTGTTGCTGGAGGGGCACACGGGGGTGGGGGCTGCCGGCAAGGTGATTGAAGCCTTTGGTGAGTTTGTTATCGGTGGCAATTATGCGGTCGGCCTGGTGGTCTTTGCGATATTGGTGATTATCAATTTTGTAGTCGTCACCAAAGGTGCCGGGCGTATTTCTGAAGTGACAGCGCGTTTTACCCTGGATGCTTTGCCCGGCAAGCAAATGGCGATAGACGCCGACCTGAATGCGGGCCTGATTGGCCAGGATGAGGCACGCACGCGCCGCCGGGAAGTGTCTGAAGAGGCCGATTTTTACGGTGCGATGGACGGTGCCAGCAAATTTGTGCGCGGCGATGCGATTGCCGGGATCATCATTTTATTTATCAACATTATCGGTGGCCTGGTAATCGGTATGTTACAGCACGATCTGTCGTTTTCTGTGGCGATGGAAAATTACGCTTTATTGACTATCGGTGACGGCCTGGTGGCGCAAGTACCCTCGCTGGTGTTGTCGACGGCGGCGGCGATTATTATTACACGCGTTTCCGCCGCCCAGGATATGGGGCAGCAGGTCAGCGCCCAGCTATTGAATAACCCCCGGCCATTGATCGTCACCGCCACTATTTTAGGCATGATTGGTTTGGTGCCGGGGATGCCCAATCTGGTGTTTTTGTTTTTTTCTGCGAGCCTGGCCGGGCTGGCGGTGTTACTGCACAAACGCCGTTCACAGCCCGCTGTGGCCGAACCGGCTGATGCCGCAGCGGCGGCGGTGGATGACACTGAATCCGCCGAGTTGAGCTGGGATGATGTACCGGCTGTCGATGTGGTGGGACTGGAGGTTGGCTACGGGTTGATCCCGCTGGTGGACCGCAATCAGAATGGCCAGTTGTTAAACAGAATCAAAGGGATACGCAAGAAACTGTCGCAGGAACTGGGGTTTTTGATGCAGGCGGTACACATTCGCGACAACCTCAACCTCGCCCCCAATACCTACCGCATCAGCCTGCTGGGGGTGACGGTGGGTGAGGGCGAATTGCAGCCCGGCAAGGAGTTGGCGATTAATCCTGGCACGGTGTACGGCGCGCTGGAGGGGATTGAAACCAAAGACCCGGCATTTGGCCTCGATGCACTGTGGATAGGGGCATCACGCAAAGATCAGGCGCACACCCTGGGTTATACCGTGGTCGATACCAGCACGGTGGTGGCCACGCACCTCAGCCAGATTCTCAAAGCCAATGCCGATCAATTGCTGGGCCATGACGAGGCGCAGCGCCTGCTCGATTCACTGGCCAAATCGGCCCCCAAACTGGCCGAGGATCTGGTGCCGGACACACTGCCGCTCGGCGTACTGGTAAAGGTATTGCAAAACCTCCTGGCCGAGGGGATTCCGCTGCGCGATATGCGCACCATTGCCGAGACCATCGCCGAGCACGCCGCTGCCGCCCCGGATGCGATGAACTTAACGGCCCATGTGCGCATTGCACTGAGCCGCATGATTGTACAAAACATCGCGGGCACCAGCGATTCGCTTGCGGTGATGACGCTGGACCCCTCGCTGGAACAGTTATTGCAGCAGTCGGGTGGCGAACAGCCGGGTGGGCAGTCCGGTGCAATGGGGTTTGAACCCGGTATGGCAGACCGATTGCACCAATCGCTGCGCGAAGCGGTGGCACAGCGTGAGGTCAACGGTGAACCGGCCATCCTGCTGGTGCCCGCCGCGATGCGTGCGGGCATCTCGCGCTGGCTAAAACACAGCCTGGCCGCGTTACATGTATTGAGTTATAGCGAAGTCCCGCAGGATAAACAGATAAAAATTGTGAGTACGGTAGGTGGGTGAAGTGGAACGAATTGACAAGATGAATGATGACAAAACAAACGCTGTGCTGGAGTGCGGCCAATGAAAATAAAAAGAACCACTGCGCCCAGTGTGCGCGAGGCGATGAACAAGGTGCGTCAGGAGCAGGGGCCGGATGCGGTCATTCTGGCAAACCGTAAAGTTGCGGATGGGGTTGAAATCATCTCGGCGATCGATTACGACGAAGCGGCTTTCGACACGCCGCCAGAATCATCTCTACCTGAATCATCACTACCAGAGTCATCGCGACCGGGCGAGCCATTATCTGCACCATCAGATGCCGATGTCGATAAGGACCCACCGACGCATCTATCCTACCAGGCTGTCGCCAGGTCTCAGATGGCGGCTTTAGCCAACCCTATGCTGTCTAAATCCCTATTGGGTGATACCCGGTGTCCGGCGCCGCGCAAAACGAGCGGTGCAACAGGTAGCGGCGGGGTCGCCAGGGCTGGGACAGATAGAGCAGGTACACCCGCACAGACTGCGAGGCCCCAGTCATCGCGCAATAGCCACAGTAAAACACCCCGACAGGCAGCCCCTGTGGACACAGCGCACACGGAAAATATTGTCGATATATCGGCTGTACCCAGGACTGCACCCGGGGCAGCAGCAGATGGGCAATCCCAGGCTCAATATCAGAACCAATCTCAGGCCCAATTCCAGGCCCAACCACCCGGGTATACACCGTCAGTGACAGACACATCGGCATCCTGGCAACAGGGGCAGGTGATTCAGGATTTACAGCGGGAGCTGCACTCGCTACACGGTTTGATGCAGAACCAACTGTCTGTGCTGGAGCTGGACTCGCTGGCAAAGCGCAGCCCGGTGCAGTTCGACCTGCTCTCCCGGCTCAGTGAAATGGGGTTGGGTAGCGATATAGCGCGCCCCCTGGTCACCGATTCGCTGGCGTCGAATGACCCGGAAAAAACCTGGCGTCTGGCACTGGGTCGCCTCGCCAGCCAAATCCCCATCGCCGACGATGAGCTGCTCGATAACGGGGGCGTGGCTGCCCTGGTCGGCCCCACGGGTGTTGGCAAAACCACCAGCGTGGCAAAGCTGGCGGCGCGCTTTGTGATGCGCCACGGCCAGCACAGCGTGGCTCTGATCAGTACAGACAGTTACCGCATTGGCGCCCATGAACAATTGCACAATTTTGCCCGGATTCTCGGCGTGCCGTTTAAAACCGCGAATAACCAGGATGAATTCAGCGCGGCGCTAGGGGGCTTTTTTGACAAGAAACTGGTGTTGATTGACACCGCCGGTATGAGCCAGCGCGATATGCGCCTCAACGAGCAGTTTTCCACACTGCGCGACAGTTTCCCCATTATCCGCTCTTACCTAGTTATCGCGGCCAACACGCAGCTCGGCGCGCTGGATGAATCGTTTAAAGGCTTTGGCCGGGTCGATTTGAATAGCTGCATCGTCACCAAACTGGATGAAACCACCAGCATCGGGGCAGTGCTGACCGTGGCCATACGCCACAAACTGCCTATCGCCTATGTCGGCGTTGGGCAGCGGGTGCCGGAAGACCTGCAACCCGCACGTGCGCACCGCCTGGTGAGCCGTGCTGTGCCGATGGCGGAGCACTACGGTGAGAAGATAGACCCGGACACCTTAGCGGTGCGCTATGCGAGCGGGGTGGCCCATGCGCGTGTCTGAGGCGTACAACGACCAGGCGGCCGGTTTGCGGCACATCGCCAACCCACAGCCTGTCTGCGTGATTGCCATCACCAGTGGCAAGGGTGGCGTGGGCAAATCGAATATCTCGGTCAATATAGCGGTGGCGATGGCCAATGTCGGCCACCAGGTGATGTTGATGGATGCCGACCTTGGCCTGGCCAATATCGATGTACTCCTGGGTTTGCGCCCCGACTATAACCTGGAGCACGTTGTCAACGGTGAGCGCACGCTGGAAGAAGTGATGATAGAGGGGCCTGCGGGTATTAAAATCGTGCCCGCTGCCTCCGGGGCGCAGCGCATGGCGGAGCTTGGCCCGGCTGAGAATGCGGGTGTGATTCAGGCGTTTAGTGAATTGAGTTACCCCATCGACACACTCATTGTGGATACCGCCGCAGGTTTATCCAGCTCGGTGATGGCGTTTACCCGTGCGGCACGCGAGGTGATCGTTGTGGTGTGCGATGAACCGGCGTCGATTACGGACGCCTATGCCACAATTAAAGTATTGAGCCGCGACTACCATATCGACCATTTTCACGTGGTCGCCAATATGGCGCGATCAACCAAACAAGGGCACGAGCTGTTCGCCAAACTGACCCTGGTGACCGAGCGTTTTCTCGATGTCACTCTGGAATTTATCGGGGTTATTCCCTACGACGACGTGTTACTCAAAGCCGTTCGGCAGCAAAAGGCGGTGGTTGACGCCTACCCGCGCAGCCGCGCCGGGATCGCGTTCAAGAAACTGGTTCAGAAAATAGATAAGTGGCCGACACCTGCTCATGCTGAAGGTCATCTGGAGTTTTTTGTCGAGCGGCTTATCCGCTTCAGCGCGCAGGAGGGGGCTCGACGGTTATGAATGCACACGTTATGTACGCTGAAATACAAAATTCATCTTGCGATGAACTGGTGAGTCAACACGCCAACCTGGTCAAACGCATTGCTTTTCACCTGCTGAACCGTCTGCCGCCCAGTGTGCAGGCCGAGGATTTAATTCAGGCGGGGATGATTGGTCTGCTGGAGGCGGCCAGGCACTACGACGCATCGCAGGGTGCCAGCTTTGAAACTTATGCGGGCATACGTGTGCGCGGTGCGATGCTTGATGAGATCCGTCGCTCAGACTGGACACCGCGCTCAGTACACCGCAAATCTCGCGAGGCGGCAGAGGCCTTGCGCCAGATTGAACAGCTTACCGGGCGCGAGGCAAAAGACACCGAAGTCGCTGAATATATGGGCATCTCGGTTGCCGAGTACCACCAGATTTTGCGCGAGAGCACGACCTCGCGGGTATTCAGTTTTGACCAACCGGATGAGAACAACAACGAATACACCCAGTTGCCGGAGAGCAACGACAGAGGGCCACAACACACGATGGACCATGAGCGCTTCCACAAACAACTGAGTGAGGCGATCGGCAAGCTGCCAGAGCGCGAAAGCCTGGTGATGTCTTTTTACTATACCGATGAGCTAAACCTGCGTGAGATCGGTGAAATTCTCGGCGTGAGCGAATCGCGTGTTTGCCAAATTCATGGCCAGGCATTAATCCGCCTGAAGGCGCGCTTATCGATGTGGCGTACGAGCACGACCGAGCCGGAATTGGAAGCGTGATTAATTTAGGGGTAACAAATCACTACCTGAGTGAAGTGGGCGATGAACAAAGACATGAAAATATTGGTGGTGGATGATTTTTCGACAATGCGGCGCATTGTGAAAAATCTTCTTAAAGACCTTGGCTTTAGCAATATGGAAGAGGCCGATGATGGCAATACAGCGTTTCCATTATTAAAGTCCGGGGGGTTTGATTTTCTGGTCACCGACTGGAATATGCCGGGTATGACCGGCCTTGAGTTACTGAAGAAAGTACGCGTAGATGAGAACCTCGCGGATCTGCCCGTACTCATGGTGACCGCAGAGTCCAAGCGTGAACAGATTGTCGAGGCGGCACAGGCCGGGGTAAATGGCTATGTTGTCAAGCCCTTTACCGCGATTACACTGAAAGAGAAAATCGAGCGGATTTTCGAGCGAATAGAAGTCTGAGGGGCATGCGATGGGGCAGACAGCCGATGCCTTAATGTCTGAGGAAACCCTTGGGCGTGCCAGGCAATTGGTGGCACAACTCGAAGCCGGTAACCGCGACGCGGTACTGCAACTGGTGGGGGATATCGCCTCAGCGCGTGACGATGACCTGTTTCAAAATGTTGGCCGGTTGACGCGTAATCTGCACGATACGGTGCGGGCTATCGGCACCCAATCGCCGAACGACTGGTTTGATGCCAATAAATTCCCCGATGCGCGTGAGCGTTTGAACCACGTAATCAAGCTGACGGAAGACTCTGCCAACACTACCCTCACTATTATCGAAGCCAGTATTCCCATCGTTCAGGCAGGCCGTGAAAGTGCTGTTCAACTGCTCGATCGTTGGAAAAAACTGTGCAATAAAGAACTGTCACTGGACGGCTTTAACGTGCTCGCCAGCGATATTGAACAGCACTTAAACAACACCCAGCGGGCGGCGGATACGCTGCAATGTGAACTGGACAAGATATTGATGGCGCAGGGGTTCCAGGATTTGACCGGGCAGATAATCAGGCAGGTGATAACGCTGGTCGACGATGTAGAGGAACGCCTGATCGAATTAGTGGCGGTGAGTGGGGGCGTTTGTGACCCCGATAATCAACAAAAGGCCATCGATGAGCGGCAGTCGATGCTAAAAGGTGAAGGCCCGGTATTGCCAGGCAAGACTGACGGTGTGGTCAAATCACAGGGTGATGTCGATGATCTACTGGCGAGTTTAGGTTTTTAACGGGCAGAAAAATAACCATGAGCATCGATCTGCAAGATGAAATCCTTCAGGACTTTCTCGTTGAAGCGGGAGAGATTCTCGAATTATTGGGTGAACAACTGGTCGAGCTGGAACAGCGCCCCGATGATATGGCGCTTATCAATGCGATATTTCGTGGTTTTCATACCGTCAAGGGAGGCGCTGGGTTTTTGGCGTTGACTGAGCTGGTTAACATCAGTCATAAAACGGAGGATGTTTTTAATCTGTTACGGCAAGGGCAGCGGGTTGCCGACACGGCTTTAATGGATGTTATCCTGCGTTCGCTGGACGTTGTCAACGACATGTTTGCCGGAATTCAGGAAGGCAATGAACCGCAGGCGGCCGATGCCGAATTACTCAATGAACTCACACAACTGGCCGAGGTCAGCCCACCACAGCCGCCCACCGCTGTTGCCGATCCCGATGATGAACTGACCCAACAAGGCGCATCCGCCACTGAAAATACAGGGTCACTGAGTGAAAACGCTTACAGAGCGATGCCTGGCTTGCTGAATAATCAACCCGCCGTCGCAGATGATGGCGGCGCCGCGCCACCCAGTGATGACATCAGCGAAGAAGAGTTTGAACAGCTACTGGATACACTGCACGGCAAGGGCAGGCACAGCGGTAGAGCGCCCGGTAAAGTGCCTGTCCCCCCTGAACCTGTCGCCGACGAGGCATCGGCAGACAGTAAAGCGGGTGATGACAATATCAGCGATGATGAATTTCAGGCAATACTCGATCAAATGCACGGTGCAGGCAAAGGGCCAACCCGCCCGAAAGCGCCTGTAGCACAAACAGCGGTCGCCGTAGAGGCAGCAGTGCGGGAGGCGCCCGCTGCTGGCACACCGCTTCCATCGAACCCTAAAGCCACTGCCAGGACGTCCCTTAAAGCGGTGCCTAAAGCGGCGCCAGCCATTAAGGCCGAATCCAGTGTGCGTGTCGATACCAAGTGCCTGGACGATATTATGAACCTGGTTGGCGAGCTGGTATTGGCGCGCAACCGCCTGACTTCACTGCGTAACGAATACGAAAACGAGCAAATGGTGCAGGCGGTCAACAACCTCGACCTGGTTACCGCCGATTTGCAGGGTGCGGTGATGAAAACCCGTATGCAACCGGTCAGGAAAGTATTTGGCCGGTTTCCCCGCGTGGTGCGCGATCTGGCGCGCAACCTCAACAAAGAGGTTCACCTTGAGCTGGTCGGTGAAGACACCGATCTTGACAAAAACCTGGTCGAGGCACTGGCCGATCCGCTGGTACACTTGGTGCGCAACTCGGTCGATCACGGTATTGAGCTGCCCGCCGCCCGCAAAGCAGCGGGTAAATCACCCTGCGGCACCGTCGTGCTGAGTGCCGAGCAGGCGGGTGATCACATCCTGTTAACCATTGCCGACGACGGTGCCGGGATGAACCCGGATACATTGCGGGAAATGGCGGTACGCAAGGGGATTATGGATACGGGCGCAGCCAATCGCCTGACGGACAAGGAGTGCTTTGAGCTGATTTTTATGCCGGGCACCTCGACCAAAACAGAAATCTCAGATGTCTCGGGGCGGGGGGTTGGCATGGATGTCGTGAAAACGCGTATCACGCAGTTAAACGGTTCGGTGGAAGTCGATTCGGTTGAAGGGAAAGGCACGACGCTATCGATAAAAGTACCCCTGACGCTGGCCATTTTACCGACCTTGATGGTGGTGTTGGGTGGGCGTAAATTTGCCTTGCCGCTATCGATTGTCAATGAAATATTCGAACTCAATACCAAGCCCACCCACATAGTGGATGGCCAGCGGGTGATTCAAAATCGCGGCAAGGCACCGCCACTGTTTTATTTGCGCAATTGGTTGTTATCACCTGAAGAGGCAAACGAGAGCAGCAAAAAGGCCTGTAACGGTGAACAGGTGTTAATGGTACAAATCGACAACCGCCCCGTGGGGTTTGTCGTCGACCAGGTGATCGGCCAGGAAGAGGTCGTTATCAAACCACTGGGATCGATACTACAAGGGCTGCCTGGCCTGGCGGGCGCCACGATTACCGGTAACGGCAATATGGCGTTGATTCTGGATATGCCGGGGTTGTTGAGACGCAATGCGTCGTTAGGGTAGTGGATGGCTACCACCAGGCAGTGAATTACCCACCGCAACCGGCTGCCATAGCCGATTGCGAAATCCCCCTCAAGCGCTTACCATTGCGGCCTTTTAGCTTCTCTACAGGGCTTGGTCTCACTCGGGGCTGAACCCTGTTTCACATCAATTAATACGCTGTTGGAAATACACTATGCGAAGTCATTACTGCGGTGAGGTCGATACTGCACTGTTGGATCAGGAAATTACATTATGCGGCTGGGTACACCGTCGCCGCGACCACGGAGGGGTTATTTTTGTCGACCTGCGCGACCGTGAAGGCTTGGTGCAAATTGTCTTCGATCCTGATACGCCGGAAATATTTGCCCTGGCAGAAGAGATCCGCAATGAATTTGTGTTGCAGATTCGTGGCCGTGTGCGCAATCGCCCGGAGGGCACGGTAAATCCCGATTTGCGCACGGGGGAAATTGAAGTATTGGGGCTTGACCTGCACGTGCTCAACCGCGCCGAGACGCCACCATTTCAGTTGGATGATACCGATGTCAGCGAAGAGCATCGATTGCGCTACCGCTATATCGACCTGCGCCGACCGGAAATGCAAACGCGTATGAAGATGCGTGCAGGCATTATCAGCTACCTGCGCAAATTTCTGGATAAGCAGGGCTTTCTCGATATAGATACCCCGATTTTGACACGGGCGACACCGGAGGGGGCACGCGATTATCTGGTGCCCAGCCGCACCCACCCCGGCGAATTCTTTGCCCTGCCACAATCCCCCCAATTGTTTAAACAACTGTTGATGATGTCGGGCTTTGACCGCTACTATCAGGTGGCGCGTTGCTTCCGCGATGAGGACTTGCGGGCCGACCGCCAACCCGAGTTCACCCAGCTCGACATCGAAATGTCATTCATGGACGAAAACCAGATTATGCAACTCAACGAAACGATGATGCGCGAGATGTTCGCCGAGGTGCTGGGTGTCGAACTGCCCAATCCATTCCCGCGCATTACCTATGCCGAGGCGATGCACCGCTATGGCTCAGATAAACCCGATTTGCGCATCGATCTAGAGCTTGTCGATATTTCCGATTTGATGGCCGAGGTTGAATTCAAGGTTTTTTCCGGCCCGGCCAAAGACGCCAACGGGCGCGTTGCCGCGTTGCGATTGCCCGCTGGTAGCGCGTTGTCACGCAAGGAAATCGATGACTACACACGCTATGTTGGCCGTTACGGCGCCAAGGGCCTGGCGTATATCAAATGCAATCAGGTGAGCGCGGGGCGTGAGGGTTTGCAATCCCCCATCCTCAAATTCTTACCCGATGAGGTGATTGAGGCGATTGTGCAGCGCACCGCCGCCGCCGATGGCGATATTGTCTTTTTTGGCGCAGACAGCGCCAAAGTGGTGAATGAGTCACTGGGTGCTCTGCGGGTCAAGCTGGGGCATGACACAGGCCGGGTAGCGGGTGATTGGGCGCCGCTGTGGGTTGTCGATTTCCCGATGTTTGAATGGGACGGGCGCGAGAAGCGCTGGCAGGCACTGCACCACCCCTTTACGGCCCCTGCGGTGGAATCCCCCGAAGCCCTGGAGGCCAATCCGGGTGAGTGTTTATCCCGTGCTTACGATATGGTGCTTAACGGCAGCGAGATTGGCGGCGGGTCGATTCGTATCCATTCCACTGAGCTGCAACGCTGCGCATTGCGGGTGTTGGGTATTGGCGATGAAGAGGCCGAAGAGAAGTTTGGCTTTTTGCTGAATGCCCTGAAATACGGTGCGCCGCCCCACGGTGGGCTGGCCTTTGGGCTGGATCGGCTGGCGATGTTAATGACTGGCGCCGCGTCGATTCGTGAAGTCATGGCATTCCCAAAAACACAGACGGCCAGTTGCCCGTTGACCAGTGCCCCGGGTGAAGTGTCTGAGCGCCAGCTAAAAGAACTGTCTTTGCGGGTGCGACGGGTTCAGGCAGACCGCCCCCCTGCCGATGACGGGTAAACCCTTATCGATAAACCATTTCAATGGACAACCGCCGCAATTTCTACCGCATTCTCCGCGTTCAGCCAGACGCTTCGCGTGAGGTAATTCAGCAGAGCTACCGCTCACTGATGCAGAAACTGCGGATGCACCCGGATCTGGGCGGTGAACATTGGGATGCGGGTATTATCAATCAGGCTTACACCACGCTGCGCGATGTGAAAAAACGCGCAGCCTATGATATTGCGTTGCTGGGGCGGTACAGCATAAAAACCCTGTCTTCGGGTGGGGTGATCGGGGATAACCCGCAGTCGGCAGGCGGTGCTGTGCCAACACAGCAGGATGGTAACTACCGCAACTACTACCGTCTGTTACAGATTCAACCTGACGCTGAATACGAGGTCATAAAAGCGAGCTACCACACGCTGTTAAAAGGCAGCGCAGCGGCTGATCGGCCACTGATGGAGGAGGCGTTTTCGGTACTCAGCGACACCCGGTTGAGAGCGCAATACGATGCTTTGCTAAACACCCATGTCCATGCCGCCAGTGTGAATAAGCTGCGCAGTGCCTACGGCGTAGAGGATAACCCGGTTGGTATGCCCGCAACTGAATTGGGGTTGCATGGATCCACCGGTACGCCTGAAGTGCTACAAAAAGCCAATACGCAGGCAGCATATTGTCCGCTGATAAGACATTATTGCCGGTTTTGTAAAACCCCTTATTCAGACAGTGCCTTAATGGAGTCGTCGCTTTTTTGTGGGGAGTGTGACAGCCCTTTGTCTTTACCGGCGGCGCGTTTTGTCAGTGCACCGCGCCGCAGTTTGGCGCGTATGCAGCAGGTGAATTCTGCCCGTGTTTATGTGTATTGGCCCGGCGCGCCGATACGCGGTGTGTTGGGTGATTTGTCACCAACTGGTTTGAGTGTGTCGATGCCGACGCCGCTCGATGCCGGTCAGGTGGTTAAGGTCAATGCTGCGCATTTTAAAGCGGTTGCCGAGGTAGTGTATTGTCAGTATTCGCGTGGGGTCAGTATTGTGGGGGCTAAGTTTTTAGCGGTTGCGTTTAAACAGCAGAGTGGGGGGTTTGTTTCTTTGTCGGCTTAGGGTTTGTTGTGTAATTCTGCTAAATCCCGGAATTTATTTTGTGCACGCTCCTTATTATTGTCTACGTTGCAACGATCCAATCGCACGATCCAAACCATCCAAGGTCAGTGGAAACATCCTGTCAGATAATAATTCCCGCGTTAATCTAACCGAGGGAATGCGTGGCCAACGCGATTCTTTTACTGGGTTCAGCCACACGGCCTGCGGCCAGGTAGCGAGTATGCGTTTAATCCACACTTCCCCTGACTCCTCGTTCCAGTGTTCAACACTGCCGCCTGGATAAGCAATTTCATACGGGCTCATCGTGGCATCGCCAACAAAAATAATCTTATAGTCGGCTGCGTAGGTACGCATTAATTCAAATGTCTGCAGGGTATTCGTCTGTCGGCGGCGGTTGTCCTGCCAGACACGCTCGTATAGAAAATTGTGGAAGTAATAATATTCGAGGTGTTTAAATTCAGTGCGTACCGCAGAAAATAGCGCCTCGCAAACGCGAATATGGTCATCCATCGAACCACCAATGTCGAAGAAAATCAGTACTTTCACAGCATTGTGGCGCTCGGCAATCATTTTTAAATCCAGCATACCCGCGTTGCGGGCCGTGGCGTGGATGGTGTTGTCGAGGTCGAGCTGCTCGGCGGCACCCTCACGTGCAAAGCGGCGTAACTTACGCAGCGCCACTTTAATATTGCGCGTGCCAAGCTCGCGCTCACCATCGAGGTTTCGGTAGCTGCGTTGATCCCATACCTTGACCGCGCTGCGGTGGCGGGAGCCATCCTGGCCAATGCGGATACCCTCGGGGTTATAGCCGTAGGCACCAAAGGGGGATGTGCCCGCCGTGCCAATCATCTTGCTACCGCCCTGGTGGCGTTTCTCCTGCTCAGCGAGTCGCTCGCGCAGGGTTTCCATTAATTTATCCCAGCCACCGAGTGATTGAATCTGCGCTTTTTCCTCATCGCTTAAATGGCGTTCGAGCTGTTTGCGTAGCCACTCATCGGGAATGGTCGCGGTTGTCTCGCTCAAGGCGTTTTGCACGCCGTCATAAAAGTGAGCGAATACGGCATCAAAGCGGTCGTAATATTGCTCATCCTTGACCAATGCAATACGGGCGAAATGATAAAACTGCCCGATGCTATTTCCGGCAACACCGCGCTCCAGACCGCGCAGCAGTGATAAGTACTCGCTCAGTGAAACCGGTACACCGGCTTTGCGCAGCCCATTAAATAATGGTAGCAACATTATGTATCAGGCACGTTCGCGCCGGTTTAAGAATACCAACTGCTCAAATAAATGCACATCCTGTTCGTTTTTTAACAGCGCACCATGCATACGCGGGATCAATTTTTCTTTACTGCTTTCACGCAACACATCGGCGGGAATATCCTCGGCCAACAGCAGCTTAATCCAATCGAGTAACTCTGAGGTTGAAGGCTTTTTCTTCAGCCCCGGTACGTCGCGAATAGCGAGGAAAATATTTAATGCCTCACTGAGTAAATCCTGTTTTAATCCGGGGAAGTGGGTGTCGACAATGGCGTGAAGGGTATCTTGATCGGGGAATTGGATATAGTGAAAAAAACAACGGCGCAGAAAGGCATCGGGTAATTCCTTTTCATTGTTGCTGGTGATAATCACCAGTGGACGATGCACCGCACGTACCCACTGCCGGGTTTCATAGACATAAAACGCCATCTTATCAAGCTCCAGCAACAGATCGTTAGGGAACTCAATATCGGCCTTGTCGATTTCATCGATTAATAGCACCGCACGTTGATTTGCGGCAAACGCTTCCCATAATTTTCCCTGCACAATATAGTTGCCAATATCGTGTACTTTTTCATCGCCAAGCTGTGAATCACGCAGGCGTGATACTGCATCGTATTCGTATAACCCCTGCTGTGCCTTGGTCGTCGATTTGATGTGCCACTGAATTAACTGCGCACCAAAGGCCGCCGCCACCTCTTCGGCCAATTGGGTCTTGCCAGTGCCGGGTTCACCCTTTATCAGTAGTGGGCGTTCGAGTGTGACGGCAGCATTTACAGCGGTTTTCAAATCTTCGCTGGCGATATAGTTTTTGGTACTGTCAAAACGTTGTGTCATTGCAGGTGTTGGCTAGTTGAAAAAGCGCGTTAGAATAGCAGAAATACTTATGCGAGATGTTACCGTGCCCTCAAAAAACAGCCATCGGCTGGAATCAGTTGCATTGCCCGGTCCAGTGCCTGGCAGTACACAAATGCTCAACTTTCATCATTACGGCACGCCAGGCGCTGGCCCTAAGGCCTATTTGCAGGCTGCGCTGCACGCCGACGAGACACCGGGTTTACTGGTGTTATACAAACTGCTGCAAAAATTAGATGAAGCCGATGCACGCGGTGAGATTGAAGGCTCGATTATCGTGGCGCCGTTTGCCAATCCCGTCGGCCTAAACCAGTTTTCTTTCGGCGCCCAGCAGGGCCGTTTTTATGCTGAGAATGGCAAGAACTTTAACCGTGATTATCCAGATATTGCCGAGGCTGTCGCCG
The DNA here is from genome assembly GCA_965277715.1 of Gammaproteobacteria bacterium. GTDB lineage: Bacteria > Pseudomonadota > Gammaproteobacteria > JBCCGL01 > JBCCGL01 > JBCCGL01. The sequence goes on along the minus strand of OZ255836.1, from coordinate 1,380,685 downwards.
ACCGGGTTGCGGATAAATTGGGCGGTGACAGGCTTGAAAACACCCATACGATTCGCGCTGCCTGTATAGCAATAATGGCACAGATGAAGCCACAATCGATAGTCGATGTGCTTAAACATGCACTGTTTTCACGCGCTGTCGATGCCGATTTTGTTTTCGATTTGCACTGCGATAACGAAGCGGTGTTGTATTTTTTTGTACTGCCTGAGCTGTGGTCTCAGGCTGAGGATCTCGCCGCGTATCTCGGTTGTCGCTCGGTGTTGTTGGCGGCACCTTCACCCGCTAATCCATTTGATGAGGCGAACGGTGCGCTATGGCAGCGACTTGCCGACCGGTTTCCCAATGCCCCGATTGACAATGCCTGTATGGCCACTACAGTGGAATTGCGTGGGCAAACGGATGTTGATGAAAATATTGCAGAGCGGGATGCGCAGGGGATTTACGCCTATCTGCAAGCGCGTGGTGTGCTCGCAGGTACACCGCCTCCCGTGCCCGCGCTGCAATGTGAACCAACGCCATTTGATGGGGTTGGGCAGGTGTTTGCGCCGCAGGCGGGGGTTGTGAGTTTTTGTTGTTCGCCCGGTGATCAAGTGGAGAAGGGTGACTGTGTGGCCACTTTGTTTGCATTGGATAAAGATCAGCTGCCCACACCGTTGCTGGCGCCGGTTGCGGGGGTTCTGTATTCCCGTCGCATTGGGCGTTATACGCTGCCGGGGATGGAAGTGTGTGCTATTGCTGGCGCACACGCATTGGCAGAGAATAGTGGCAAGGATTTATTGTCGGATTAATGCATACAGCCATTGTATAAAAAACCTGAGATTGGCTTTTTTATAAACCTAAACCGAGCAAACCAAGTGTAGGTAATTAAACACCACTCCCGCTGAACCGGCGGTCTACTCGTCGTAAAGATAACGCTGGTAGTGTGCCCGGTACACGTTCCTAAAACGTGATTAAACCTAAATTCCTCAGTTGAATCTACTGCGGAATTTAGGTTAAAACACCAAAGGTTCAATTGCCAGTGTTACAGAAAACGTATCAAGCACAGATTGTCTGATTTTATCTGCCAGTGCAATAATGTCATTTCCACACCCCTCAGTGTGATTGATCAGTACCAGCGCCTGTTGTGCATGAACCCCCACCCGCGCATCGCGAAACCCCTTCCACCCACACTGTTCAATTAACCAACCGGCAGCCAGTTTGCAGTGTTGTTCATCTACGCTAAAACCGACGATATTAGGGTATTGGTCGTGCAGTTGTTCAAATTGATGCCGGGGAACTATTGGGTTGGTGAAAAAACTGCCCGCATTTCCCAGTTGTCTGGGATCAGGCAGCTTGCTGCGCCGCAATTGGCAGATAACATTACTTAGCTCGCGGGCGCTGGGTGTCCCATCCACAGATTCTTCAAGCAGTTGTTTAATATTGCCGTAACGGGTGTTTGCCACAAACCGTTTCGCCAGCCTTAACCGCACCTCAGTAATCAGGTAGGTGTTTTTTAGAGCCTGTTTAAATATGCTGTTTCTATAGGCAAACATACAATCGGATTTATCCAGTTGAACTGATTCGCCTGTTGATAAATTAATGGCGTTTAGGGTTATAAAAAAATCGCTAAACTCGACACCATAGGCACCGATATTTTGAATCGGGGCGGCGCCTAATTTACCGGGGATCAGGGAAAGGTTTTCTATACCAAAATAGTGGTGTGCAATGCAGTAGTCAACAAAATCATGCCACGGTTCACCTGCCTGTACAGCCAGTTCAACACTGTGTTCAGATTCACTACAGAGGACAATTCCCCGCGTGTCGACATTAATAACCAATCCCTGAATATTTTTTGTTAAGACAATGTTACTGCCACCACCCAGTATGAAAATAGGTAGCGAGCGGCTGTTGGCCCATTCGATCGCCTGGTGCAGATCATCGTTTGATTTTGCCGTGATGAAATACTCAGCAGAGACATCAAACCCAAACGAATTTAAGTTTTTGAGTGAGATGTTTTTTTCAATGTGCATGGTTTAACAGATATTTTTTTGCAGCCTTGGAAAATACGCAGCAAGGCTGGCTGCACGGACAAGATTAAACAAGAGCAGCGACACCCACAAGCCGTGGTTGGCGTAATAATCAGTCAGAAACCAGGAGGTAACGACAAAGAATAACAGCGAGAACAGCATGGCGTTGCGCATCTCAGTTGTGCGGGTTGCACCGATAAAAATCCCATCTAACTGGTAGCTCCAGACCGAAAGCAGAGGGGCTATAATCAGCCAGGGAAGGTATACGTGTGCCGTTTCCTGCACGCTGGGAATGTCAGTGATCATCCCGATTAAAAACACACCGAAAAAAAAGTAAATCAATGAGCAGGTCAATGCAACTGCAAACGCCCAAATAGTGGTAACGCGAACAGCCTGCTTAAATACATGGCGGTTGCGTGAGCCGATGGCGCCACCCACAAGCGCTTCAGCCGCATGTGCAAAACCATCCAGCCCATAGGCAATAAGTTGTAAAAAATGCATCAATACAGCGTTGGCGGCAAGAATAGGTTCACCCAACTGAGTGCCTTTTGCTGTGAACAGGAAAAAGGCCAGAATAAGGCACAGTGTACGGATAAATATATTGGCATTAACCGTCAACATGGCGCGCACATCATGGCGATTAAACATGGCAATGCCGTTGAACCGACCATGAATGCCCGTAAGTTGTCGATAGACAATGAATGCACCGACTATCGCGGCAATATACTCGCTAATTAATGTAGCGGTGGCTACACCATCGACATCCATACCAAAGCCGACGACAAACACTAAATCCAACAGCACATTACTCAGGTTTAAGCATAACTGAACAAGCAATACGGCACGGGTATTTTGCATACCAATCAAGCAGCCCAGAATAGCGTAATTGGCCAGTGTTGCAGGGGCCGACCAGATACGGATATCAAAATAGTGCCGCGTATGGCTTTTGAGGTCATCGCTGCCTTCCAGTACCCATAGCGCAGCGTTGATAATAGGGGTTTGCAGTGCAATCAATACGGCACCGAGTAATAGCGCCAGTACGGCGGCACGTGCCACGATAGCGCGGATTTCATTGCCATTACCCGCTCCCCAGGCTTGTGCGATAAACCCGGTTGTGCCCATGCGTAAAAAGCCGAAGCCCCAGAATACAAAGCCAAAAATGATGGCACCCAGCGCCACGGCGCCAATGTAAACAGGGTCGGGAAGGTGGCCGACGACGGCTGTGTCGACGATACCTACCAGGGGTACTGATAAATTAGAAAGTATTATTGGCCCTGCGAGTCGCCAAACGCGTGCATGCCACTGCTGTGTATTGTTGGGTAATAGGTAGGAAATGGAAGTGTCTCGGCTAGAGAGGGCTGTATTGTCGCCTCGGATTGGCAGGTTTTAGCCTATCACACTGTCTATGCCACACTAAGGATAAATTTTACTTTTTCCATTGTTAGGGATCTGTCGGGTTCTGGACTCTCTACTGCGGAAAAGCCGGTTTGGCCCTTTTCCGCGCTGGCGGCGTTACAACGCGCCACAATATAATGGCTGTTGTCCTCCATTGCGCCTTGCCAGCACTCCTAAGCTGTCAGGCCGCTTCGGTGTGCATTTCAGCGCTAATACAGCGATTTCGACCGCCACGCTTTGCCTGGTACAGTGCAGCATCGGCGCGCTGGTATAGGGTGTCGACATTATCTGTTGCAGTTAAGTAGGTAAGACCACACGAGGCGGTGACGTTAATAACAGCGCCTTTGTAGTCGAATCGAGTGGTTTCTATGCTTTTGCGGATTGTGTTGGCGATTTTTATCGCTTCTTCCGGTGAGGTTCCAATCAATAATATGACAAACTCTTCGCCCCCGATGCGCGCCATAAAATCGGTTTGCCTGACGGACTTTTTTAATAACTGTGCAATCATTTTTAACACCTTATCCCCAGCACTGTGACCATAAGTGTCATTGATTGATTTAAAGTGATCGATATCCCAGATTGTATAGGTGAGCGCTTGTTTGTTGCGTAAATGCCGGGTTACTTCAAAGTTTGCACGTTCTTCGTAGGCATGCCGGTTCGGGACACCCGTGAGCACATCTTCTGAAAGTGCCTGTTGGCTTTCCCGCAACTGACCACGCAATGCGTCTGCCTCTTTGAGTGCCATACGCAATTGGCCTGATAGTGCCTGGTTGGTTTTTTCTGCCTCGTCGAGATAGGCCGTTTCCTGGACAAAATACTGTTGCATATTCTTTAGTGTTGAATTCAGGTGTCGGCTAATTTGCTGTTTGATTTTTGCAATATCATCACTGTCAAGCATGTGTTGTGATAAAGCTTCCATCTCACCGAGTAAGCTGTCGCTCATCGTAGCGGAGCGTTTTTTTGCCTTGCCTATATTCTGTGTGGCGGTTAGCGCTACTTTTTCCAGCCCTGAAAGCTGTTCAGTCAGTTTTTTTATAAAGACTAACAGTGTATTTTTTTCATTATGAATGGCTGAGAGTTCTATGCGTACCTGTTCAATTACTTTTTCTATCGCGCTGCGCCACTGTATCGGTGTTTTTGCTTTTTGAATATCGTGTTGTAGTTGTGTCAGCGTTTTGCTGTCTATTTCGTGAGTATCCAGTTGCGTTAACAGTGATAACAGCGTTGTCGCGAGTGTGGCGTTGGGAATAGGTGCTGCAGATGGAAAGGTGGCACCGGTGGATTTTCCCAGCACTTTTAAGGCTTTTTGCGTATCGTTTTTTTGGCAGTGAAGCGTAATAGCCGCCAATTGTTTACTATCCATTGATAGCAATTTACTCATGGCCTGGATTGTTTGGCTTAGCGTATCTTCACGTGTTTTACTGTTCTTTTCATTGGTTTTTCCTGTCAGTGAGGTAAGCGCTTTTTCAAGTGCATCGATATTGTTGTTTCCATGTGAGATTCTGCGTATCTCGTGCAGGTTTTTATCCAGTTCCTGGTGAGCATCCTGCGACAGAGTGGCCAACCGGTTAATGCCACTGCGTAGCATATGCTCCACTTTTCGCCAGTTTTGCTCGCGCTCATCGAGGTCCTTAAGTGCATCAAAGTATTTTTCTTTCCAGTCTTTTTTGGAGATTGCCACTGTTCGCATACCTATATTGATCCCTCTATAGTATCGGCATGAAACCAATAATCATTAGCCGTTATTGCGTTTATTTCTGGTGGTAATTACTACTTTAGAAGGTGAAGTGCCTCTTAACCTGTTGCCAGTCTGTACAAGGTCAGGGCTTGCGTGTGAATGAGGTGATCCGGTTGCGGAGGTTTGCTACCAGCCCGCCGAGCTGTGTTGTTTCCTGTTGTGGTGGTGCCATTTCCTCAATAGTCTTTTCATCAGCACTATTGTCAGTCTCATGTGCCTGGGCCTGTTCTTGTTTTTCCGATTCGGTCGGTGAGTGCATAGCAATGATGTTGTACAAAATTTGCGCACGTTTCGCACGATAATCCTTTGGCTTTATGCTGCCCTGTGCAAACAGCAGGGCGTGCTGGCGAAGCAGTGAAGGTGGTAGTTTCGACGACAAAGGTAGAGCCTTTAGGGCGTAGTATTGATGCTATCGGCAGGGGATGTTACATGTATTCCGCCTGCACTACAATGATGGTGATATTGTCACCACCGCCGCGCTCCAGGGCTGTCTCCAGCATATTTTGTGTCACCTGTTCGACGGGGGTTTCAGTGTTCATCATCTCGCATATCTCATCGTCCCGGATGTCTTTGTAGAGCCCATCGCTACATAGCATAAAGCGATCTCCAGGCTCGACGGTTGCGTATTCCACATCGACAAAAACATTTTTGCGTACACCAATGGCGCGTGTGATGATATTTGAAGAGGGGTGGACATCGGCTTCATCCAGTGTGATTTCTCCGAGTGCGTGCATTTCCTGAACCAGGCTATGATCCTCACTAACCCGCGTGAGCTGGCCATTGCGCAATCGGTATATACGACTATCACCCACCCAGATAAAAAAGCAAAACGGATCGTAGGCGAACAATATAGCCACGGTGCTGCCCATCATCTTTTTGCCACCGGCACGTTTCAGGCAGTCGCGGTTTGCATTAAGGACACGGTCTTCAAGGTCATCAATATTGCTTGGGAGATCATCAAGGCGTGAAAATTCAAGCAGATTCTCGACGACTGTCTGGCTGGCCTGGTCTCCCGCTGCGTAACCACCCATGCCATCCGCGACGGCCCAAAGACCTTGCTCACGTGCATCGAGATAGGCATCTTCATTGTTGGAACGCACACACCCTATATGGCTGATGGATGAGGAATGCCAGGTTAAAGGTTTTTCAAGCACAGATTTTCACTTTAGTTTTTCGTTACAATACACATTCGGAAACACGCGCAAATCGCGCACGAGTTTTTCTGATACCTTTTCTAACAGAAAACGTCAATTATTCCCAGCATGTTATTGTAAAAGTACATAATTATGAGAGTTAAAACCCGTTTTGCCCCAAGCCCCACCGGTTACCTGCATATTGGTGGCGCCCGCACAGCGTTATTTTCATGGCTATACGCACGGAAAATGGGGGGTACGTTTGTACTTCGTATCGAAGATACTGACCGGGAGCGTTCCACCGATGAATCTGTGCAGGCGATACTCGACGGCATGGCCTGGCTGGGTCTGGATTACGATGAAGGGCCGTTTTTCCAGACACAACGGCTTGACCGTTATAAGACTGTGATTCAGCAACTGCTGGATGAAGGTAAAGCCTACTACTGCTATTCCAGCAGGGAGGAGTTGGAGGCTATGCGAGCGGAACAAATGGCCCGTAAGGAAAAGCCGCGTTACAACGGTTACTGGCGTGATCGCCGCGACTCACCCCCCGCCGGTGTTGATCCGGTCGTGCGTTTTAAAACACCACAACAGGGGCAGGTGATTATCAATGACCTCGTGTATGGAAAAATTATTGTTGATAATACCGAGCTGGATGATCTTATCATTGCCCGCTCCGATGGCACGCCAACCTACAATTTTTGTGTGGTGGTTGATGACAGTGATATGGCTATTACCCATGTGATTCGCGGTGAGGATCATATTAACAACACATCGCGGCAGATCCATATTCTCAATGCCTTGGGGATGCCTGTGCCTGTCTATGCACACTTGCCGATGATTCTGGGTGATGATGGTAAGCGTATGTCAAAACGGCACGGTGCTGTCAGTGTTATGCAATACTGTGAATCGGGCTATCTGCCGGGTGCATTGCTGAATTATCTGGCTCGCCTGGGATGGTCACACGGCGATCAGGAGTTGTTTGATTTATCGGGGCTGAGCACTTTGTTTACGCTGGAAAATGTCAATAAGTCTGGGGCTATGTTCAATGTGGAAAAACTCAACTGGGTTAATCGGCACTACCTGCAGGCCAATCAAGGCGGTGTTGTGGAAAAAGCGCTTGCTGAGCAACTGACACGGCGTGGTATTGACATAAGTAATGGCCCTGATCTGCATCAACTGGTCGCGGTCATGTCTGAGCGGGTGGATACCATTGTACAGATGGCTGAACAGAGCCGGTATTTTTTCCAGGATTTTGATCAATACGATGAAAAGGCCGCCAGGAAACAACTTAGGCCGGTCGCTTTGGATACGCTGCAGGCATTGCGTGTAGCGTTTGCCGGCGTGCAGAATTGGTCTTGCGATATTATCGAAAGCGTTTTGCTACAGGTTATCGATCAACTACAGTCAAAAATCGGTAAAGTGGGGCCACCGTTGCGGGTTGCGGTGACGGGGTCCTCTGCCTCCCCTTCGCTTGACCTGACATTGGAACTACTGGGTAAAACCCGCGTATTGGCGCGTATTGACCGTGCAATTGATTTTATCGAATGTCGAAAAAAGGCGGAATAATCCGGCTTATTCATTCTTGACAAGTGGTGGGTCGCAACTTAAAGTGCGCGCTCCCAACGTGTGGGGCTATAGCTCAGCTGGGAGAGCGCTTGCATGGCATGCAAGAGGTCGGCGGTTCGATCCCGCCTAGCTCCACCAAATTCTCATTTTTTAACGTTCGTTAACGCCCTAATTCATTGCAGCCGTTAAAGCCGCCGATAAGGCAAACATCCAAAAGCTCAATGCGTCAAAAGCGGATGTCGCCATCGGCAAAATCCGCAAGCTCTACCTCATCGAGAAAAAGATACAGCCGCTGGAACCCGCAACAAAACAAACACGTCGCCAAGCACTCAGCCAACCTGTGTTGGAAGACTTCAAACAATGGCTGGATAAAAATATTACCCAGGTGGCTAAAAAGTCTCTTACACGCAACGCTATGGACTATGCACTGAATCAATGGCATACCCTCACAGGTTACTGCGATGATGGTCGGTTACACATCAGCAATGTGTTGGCTGAAAATGCTATCAGACCTTTTGCTGTGGGTAGAAAAGCTTGGCTGTTTGCCGACTCGACCCGAGGCGCCCATGCCAGTGCCACGTGTTACTCATTAGTCGAAACGGCCAAAGCCAATAGGCTTGAACCCTATGTGTACATACTGTACGTCCTTAACCATATCGGTGGCGCCGATACTTTAGAGAAGATAGAGCTTGCTGCCTTGGAATGTCGTTTTGGACATTGCGTTGGAATAGAGGCTGATTTAAGGGCGCTTACCTTAATACTTTCGTGATTTTTGGACGTATAAGACAGCGGGCTGGGTAAAGCGTTTCTTTAGCGCATGGTATGCGTGGGCAAGTCGGTGCCGATTGGACAGCATAAAGAAAGTGGCAAAGATGATAAAAACGCACTTGCCGAACATTTTGACATGGTTTAAACACGCCATAAGTAATGCCGTGTCAGAGGGTTTGAATTCAAAAATTCAGGCAGTCAAATCGAATGCAAGAGGATTTCGTTCGTTTGAAAGCTACTGGCGGAGTATTTTGTTTTACTGCGGAAAGCTGGATAGGGAACCAGTGGCTTCACAATAATCGGGGAAGAACCATTTTTTTTAGTATAGATTTTATTGTAATTGGGTTGGTTTTTTTGTTTTCTTCAACAGTTAATGAATCGCATAATTATATTTTCTATTTACTGGACTGTTGGAGTTTTATTCACACTCCAATTATAACTATGATCGAACCTTTTCTTGTTCAACATGCTCCTAGTCATGGAGGTGGCTTAACTGCTCTTATTTCTATTTTTATCTTCTATTTTGTGTGTTTAATTTATATGTTTTTTTTAGGTTTTATATTTGGGAAGCTGCTTGAAATAGCAAGAAATCGAATAACAGAACACGAACAACTTGTGTAAGCACCACGGGCAGTTTTGCCTGGTGACTTGCACGTTTAAATTCCACCATTTCTCCCAAAGGCTGTTCGAGAAAGCGGTTGTACAAAAATGCCCGCGCATTCAGCGCCACCTGCTGCGTGGCAATAGCAACCGTGCGGTTGATGGCCAAGTGCGACAAAAAACGGACGACATCTTGCTCTCCCATTTCCTGAGGGTGTCGGTTGTGGTGGAAACGAATATAGGAACGAATCCAGGTGATATAAGCCGAGATTGTGCGCTTACTGTAATGCCGCACCAACATGAACTCGTAAATAGACTGCAAAAAGGGCGACTTGTACACGTATAAATCCTTGTAAAGCAGAGAGTGTTATATGACAATACGAAACAAAAGGTTTAGGGAGTCGTTCCAGCATTTTTTTGTCTGTTATTTGCGATTTTCGTAGGGTTTTGTCATATTAATCAATATTTTAGTGTGTCTTTATGAACTCAGTCTCGCGAAATTATCGCGATTCCACATAATATTGTTATCGAGGATTCATTCCTCGATAACAGGCTGTTATGCAAAATAAGTTGTGAATCGTACTAATAATTGAATTGGAGAAATGAATGAAGAAAATTTATATGCTTTCAATGTTAGTGGCTGGGTTGCTAATTTCGACATTAGCCACTGCAACTCCTAAATTTCCGATACAAGAGCCCATGGGCGGGAAGGCCTTTGGTCATAGCGTAAAAAACATTGGTAATGGGTTGTATGTATTTCGCTGGTGGGTTTATCGAAATATTTTTCTTGTCACTGATGAGGGAGTTATTGTTACCGACCCAATGAACCCCAAGGCGGCAAAATTATTACGAAACGAGATTCATAAGGTAACAGACAAGCCGGTGAAATATGTTGTTTATAGCCATAATCATCATGATCATATTTCAGGTGGGAATATTTTTGAGGCAGAGGGTGCAAAATTTGTGGGCCATGAAAACCTGCTAAAGGAATTGGGCGATCATCCGAGTCCAGTAATACCATTGCCAAGTATTACATTTTCAGACAAACACACATTGACACTGGGTGGTAGAACTTTGGAATTATCCTACTTCGGGCCAAACCATGGTGAAAGCTTGGTTGTTATGCGGCTTCCGAAAGAGAAGATATTATTTACGGTAGATATTGTCACGCCGCGTAGAGTGGCCTTTCGTGGCATGCCCGATTTTTGGCCTGATGAGTGGGTAAGGTCACTGAAAGAAATAGAGCAGATGGATTTTGACTATGTCATCTCGGGCCACGGGCCAGAAAATCAACCTGCAATAGATCCTGCCTCAATTGTTGCAGAGCAACGCATATATTTAGAAGATTTGATGGCAGCTGTAAAAAAAGCAATGGATTCAGGAACTCACAGCCCTGATGCATTAAGAAAAACCGTTAAGCTTCCTAAGTATGAAAACTGGCAATACTACAAAGAATGGCTCCCAATGAATATTGAGCGCATATGGGCTTATTATCATATGGGATGGTGATAGCCAATCGCATAACAATGCATTGCACCGGACTTCGCCGGTGAATGCGGCGTTATGTGAAAGACTCAGATCAGAGGAATATGAATTGAATAAGTTGCTAGGTCTTGCAGCATCACTCCTAGTCTCGGGTTGCTCGATAATGACTGTCGCTTATACAACTTTTGATGAAGATTTGGAGGGGCTTCTAGGAGAGAATGTAAACGAAGCATACATATGGCGTTTAGGTTATCTTCGTGACATTGAACCCAATGATACTCAAGAACTTGTGAGCGGAAACAAAATTTATACTTACGAAATCGAATACCAAACCAGAGAATTTCTCTTTACTGAGCCCAATAAGACGTGGCACTGCACGGTTAAACTTGAAATTGATCCACAGTCGGAAAATATCAAATCCGCTACTTCTGTAGGAGAGGGTTGTTGGAGGCCAGTGTGAAATCACATAACAAGGCGGTCAATGACGCCTGCGGCTGGACAGCTGTAAGCTTTGCTTCCATCTGCCCATTACCTGGGCGTTATGTTTATTGAGCACTAGAATATGCTAGATCGATTCCCCAAAAATGTAGAAGGCGATTTTTATACTACTGGTACGAAAGATAGTAATGGCGAGTGGTGTGGAGATTGTTTAGCTTGTGATTTGCCAGAAAGTGAGGCTCCTGATTTAATGGCTCAGTTGACTGATGATAATTACGATACTTATTTCATACGCCAACCTAAAACCCAAGAAGAAATAGAGCAAGCTATCGGAGCAACAGAAGTTTGTTGTGTCAATGCCGTAAGGTATGCAGGTAAAAATAAAGAAATACTGAAAAGGCTACACCCTGATGTTTCAGATTATGTGGTGTCAGATAGCGGGGAGATAATTTTAAATACTGAGAGAAAAGCCGCTTTTATAAGCCATAAAAAATGGTGGCACTTTTGGAAGTAAAACATAACAAGCACATTAAAAATCGCCCACAAAAAGCGTGGGCTGGACTCGCTAACGCTCGCCTTTTATGTGGGCGTTACAAGGCACCATGAAAATTTTATTTGTCGTCATAGCTCTAATATCTTTTTCGGCTCATGGTTGGGAAAAACTTGATAAAGAGTTCTCAGTGCTTAATACAGATATGCGCCATATGTGGAGTGGGGGTGCTTGGCAACACGAAGAAAAAGAAGGTTTCTATCGCTTTCTTGTGGCCGGTGGCGGCTACGAGCACTACAAATCAAAGCTTTATATACAGTGGGTAGTACATGGTTCAGACATGGAAGCGCCTAGAGTTATTCGCACTATCGAAATTAAACAGCTAAACGATAATCCGCTTTACGCGTTCAATCTTCCAGCCTGTGTTGGAGGCTGGAAATGTAATGGTGTTGAGCTTGAGGCAACTCATACATATGAATTAACTCAGCACAAATTTAAAATATCATTAACAGGTATAGGTAAATATGAGTTCGTGGCAAGTGTCTTGTAACAAGGCCATTAAATACGTTCCGGCCACAAAAAACGTGGCTTCCACCGGACTGCCTACGCGATGCTTCTGCATCCGTTTATGGCGGTGTTATACGTACTTTAATTTAGGCTTTAGGCTACAACTGGAAGAATAGTGGAAATAATTAGAAGTAAAGACTTCAAATCTGATCGTGCTTGGGGTGCAAAAGATATCTCCAATATGAATGGAATTACGACTAAGTTGCATTGGACGGACCAACCCTATAAATGGCACATTAACGATGGAGAAGAAGTATTTGTTGTTTTAGATGGCATCGTTGTGATGTTTTATCAAGAGAATGGTATTGAAAAATCTACCACATTAAATGTAGGAGATATATTTTTTGCATCGGTAGGTACTGAACACGTGGCTCGCCCAAAGGGGGAGGCTAGAATTCTAGTTGTAGAGTCAGAGGGTAGCGTATAACAAAGCGGTTCTTCCCCGATTATTGTGAAGCCACTGGTTCCCTATCCAGCTTTCCGCAGCAAAACAAAATACTCCACCGGTAACTTTCAAACGAACGAAACCCTCTTGCATTCGATTTGACTGTCTGAATTTTTGAATTCAAACCCTCTGACACGGCATTACTTATTGTGTGCTTAAACCATGTCAATATGTTCGGCATGTGCGTTTTTATCATCTTGGCCACTTTTTTTATGGGTTCTTCCCCGATTATTGTGAAGCCACTGGTTCCATATCCAGCTTTCCGCAGTAAAACAAAATACTCCGCCGGTAACTTTCAAACGAACGAAACCCTCTTGCATTCGATTTGACTGTCTGAATTTTTGAATTCAAACCCTCTGACACGGCATTACTTATTGTGTGCTTAAACCATGTCAATATGTTCGGCATGTGCGTTTTTATCATCTTGGCCACTTTTTTTATGCTGTCCAATCAGCACCGAATTGCCCATGAATACCACTCGTCAAAGAAACGCTTTGCCCAACCCGCTGTCTTATACATCCAGAAATCACGAAACAGTTCTTTTATCGCCCAAGCTCGGGCTGTCAATAACTGATCATGCTTGAGTGATTCAAAGTGCTCGGCTGCTTTGTCAGACAAACTTTCTTCGTTTTTTAACCAGTGATAACGACTCTTTTTCAACCGGGTATCGCCCTGTGACAAAAGGTCTCTATGTTCATCCTTATTCAGGTGTTGGCTAATATGAAAACGGTCGTGAACAATCGCACTGTCTGACAGTTTTACCTCAACAGCATTAATGAACGCAGGCCACCTATCAATCGCGACAGCTTTCACCTGTTCTCGCTGGTTATCCGTCAGCGCAACCTCCAACGCCTCCTCACAAGCTTCCTGGGTGTGATCTTTCACTCCATCCAATACTCGCCCTCCATCGATATCATTGATGAGCGTCACATAGTCATGCCCTTTACGGTGGGACTTCTCATCAACACCCAGACACTCAATTGTCACCAATTCCCGACGCGAAAGTCCCCGTTCGACAGCGCGGACTTTGATGGCTTCCACTGCGTTCCAGCTAAGCCCCAGTAACTTACGCGCCTCTTCGACACTACGTGAGGCTTGCAACACCCTGATAGAAAATAATTCAAACAACAACGTAAAACGACTGCGCTTGCTTGCCCAGGGTAACGCCATACTTTTAACACCATGCTCCAGACAATTTACTCGGGGAATGCGACTGTGTAGGCGCGTTTCAAACTGCATAGTATCCAGGTGTCTCCAGGATCGCTCTTGTGAACGGTGATCATAGAGCAGACTCACTTCGCCACAGTGCGAACAAGGGCCGTGGTTGCCGCTAAACGCCAACGAAATGGATACTTTTAACCCTGAAGGGTCTAAATCAACTGACACCACTGACCAGTCATCTGTCAGGCCTATGAGCTGGCTGTAGTGTTCTTCAAGGCTCGATAGCACCAAAGTCTCTCAATAGCAAAGGGGGATGAAATACTATAACCTCACACAAACCGGGGAAGAACCAAAAAAATACACCCCCATAGCTTAGGTAATACCATATCAGAACCTTTCGTGCCCAAGTGATGGATGCCTAATCGGAGCTTGCGGATCTAACTGACTCGCAATTTTATTTTCATATGTTATAGCTCCGTGGTAATTTGCAGAAAATCCCACAAAACCATATTTTGATAAAATATAAACATGGCCAAGCTCATGAGCCAGTACTCTTGTAAGGCTGGGGGAAAAACTCTTTGAATTAACATCAATAAAGGTAGAGTCTTCTACATTCATACTAATATTTATTGAAACCTCATATCTTATGGGTTGCCTTGGACCGAAGAGCCTACTAAGAAACCTCTGCTACCAGCATTCTGTGATGATGAGGGGCTGTGTGAGATTACCTTCGGTGTTATAGCTAAAGGTACTTTCCAGGGCCAATGGGTGACCGGGCTGTATGGTTTCAGTGCGCAGGGCGCCGTTGGGGTAGTAGCTGAACGCGGTGGCGCGTTTTTTGGTGTCACCTGGCACGGAGTGGGTAGCTTCTATTATTAAGGGTTTGGCCAGTACCCACTCGGCCTCGTCGTTGAGGTAGCTACTCTCAGTAAGCTGGCGATACTCGATACCATCAGCACCACGGGTAACCGTTTCCAAGCGCAGCAGCTGGTCGAAAGCGTTGTATGCGTGGTAGTGGGTTTCCTCGGTTTTTATCAGGTTGCCATCGAGTGCGTAATCGTGCTCTACAGAATAGCTAACACGAGCGCGCTCCCGACCGGTAAGTGGGTCGGTTATTTCTTCGTGAGTGGAGGCGGTTTCGCTTATCAGCTGGCCGTTAGAATGCTGGGTCACGCGCACTGGTGTGCCTTTTAGCAGCTCATCGGTGCTGTACTCGGTCAAGGTAGTGAGGCCGCTGGTGAGATTGCGTTTCTCTATCTTGTGGTAACCAACAGCACCATCTTCACGGTGGGTTTTATAGCCCTGGTAGTGGAATTCCAGCGTGTTTTTACCACCTATAGCGTTGTCCGAGACAATGCTGTTAATCACCAGTGTTGCCGGTGTGATAGCAAGCAGTGGTGACACCGCATCACTTTCTGGGGTGTAGACTGCGGGGCTGGCGAGATTGGAATAAATGGATACTTTTAACCCTGATGGGTCTAAATCAACTGATGCCACCGACCCGTCATCTGTCAGACCAAGGAGCTGACTGTAGTGTTCTTCAAGGCTGGATAACATCAGATTCTCTCAATAAGCAAAGGGGGATGAAATACTATAACCTCACACAAACCGGGGAAGAGCCGCATATCAGGAGCCTGTCGGGTTTAGGTGGTTATATTTCGGCAATAGGCTTAATGATTAAATTTCGCTCGAATTAACGGGTAAACCGCCACGCTATTCCGTTAGCGATAAGTGCTACCGGCACAAATCCGGCAAACAACCAAAACGCAATAACACTCACCGCCTGCGCGCTGGATGATTCACTGAACCCGAGACCGTTTGCAAGTAAACCACTAAGTGCTGCGCCCAATGCAAACCCCACTTGTTGAGTAATGGGTATCGCCGAGGAGGTACGGTCTTTATCGTCTGTACTGGCCGCACCGATAATACGTTTGATAATAAACCCCCACATCATGCCAAAACCACTGTTGCCGATAATTAATGCGCCGATGATTGCCCACACAGGGCCATGCGGTAGTGCGATGGACATGCCCATCAGGCCAAACACCACCATACTGCTGCCCACACGGATCAACCGGGGTTCATTTTCTGCGCGGGTGCCGGAGAAGATAATACTGGCACAACCCCAGGCAATCGATTCGAGCATAACGATAAACCCCGCTGTCAGTGGCGTTAACGCATAGAGCTTGATTAAAATCAGAGGGCCGTAAACGAGAAACGACATGATGCACAGGCACAGCAATAGGGTGGTGAGAATGCCGTTGCCAAGTGCCTGTGAGAGATCGGTGACATTGCTGGGCAGCATGCGGCCTACCGTTGCCTTTTTGTCCCGCAAAACAAAGAAACAGAGTGCAACACAACCCAATAGAACCATCAGGGGCGATGTAACTGGGTCGAAATCTGCGCTGGCCATCGATACCAGCAGAATCGCTGTCGCCAGGAAAGACAAACGGACAAATGGTATACGCGCTGTTGGATTGCCCATTTCGGGCTTTGCTTCATGCCTGAGTAAATAACGAATAGCCAGGGCCAATAGCAGTGCCTGCAATGCAAACGCCCAATAGGCATAGCGCCATAGGCCCCAGGTGGCAAAAGCCCCACCAATTACCGGCCCACAGAATGATGAAAGCATCCACACTACCGAGATACACGCGACGATTTTGGGTACAAAACGGTTGGGGAAAAAACGGTCTTGTGAAATATATACCAGTGCCACCAGGCCGCCACCGCCCAGTCCTTGTAAAATTCGCCCAATCAGTACAACAGGCATATTGGGGGCCAGCGCACAGACCCCACAACCAAGCGTATAGAGCAATGCGGCGCGAATCATCGTGGTGCGCAGGCCGCGTTTTTGTACCAGCAGACTGGCACTTGCCCCCGCACAGATAGAACCCATCAAATACAGCGCAAATGTCCAACTGATTAAATTCAGCCCACCAATTTCCTCGACCGCGCTGGGCATAGTGGTCGCGGTGAGCATCGAGTTTGCTGCGTGTAGCCAAACCGCCATGCACAGCGTGATGATTTTTGCGGCGTATTCGCGGGTAAGGATTTCACGCCAGGTAACGGCTAAATGATGTGTGGGCATTTGGGGAGCTAATGGTTGCCTTATTTGGTGTTCAAATTTGCCGGGGATCGGAGTGGTCTGGCGTTAGCATTATCCTCGGAATTGCCACATTAAGTAAACTGCTCCTGGACTGGAGCTGAAGGGCAATCTGGTTTTCGACTTGCCTCGCCTTGACTTGCAGTGTTTTCTGACACTCTCTGAGGTGGTAAAGTATCTTAGGCTGCACTTTATAAGGATAATTAAGTTTATGGCGATTGCTAAAAAGGCAGATCGCATTAGCGAAGAGGAGCACTTGGTCGGAGAGCTTGTTAATGAGAAATGTGTTGAAGCAATTTAGCATTCATCTTGACAGTAGCCCGTGCGAACCACTTGCGTCTGATATGAAAGTAAAAGTGGAAGGGAATTATTACTATCCAGATGTTCTGGTTGATTGTACTGATGGGAGTAGTGACGATACGTAAGAAGAGAGGCAAGTTGAAAACAACCACTGGAGTATTGAGCGACGTGATGGGCATTGAAAATAGAAACACTGACCATGTTCAGGTATTACCGAGTGTGTGTCCACTCGATTGCCCGGATACCTGTAGTTTATCGGTAACGGTTAGCAATGACCTTATTATCGATGTGCGTGGCTCACACACCAACCCTTATACAGCCGGTGTTATTTGTGCAAAAGTAGCTAAAGGTTACCCGGATTTTGTACACGGAAAATACCGTTTGAAAACCCCTATGCGGCGCGTGGGCAGTAAAGGCAGCGGTGAGTTTGCGCCGATCAGTTGGCCACAGGCACTGGATCTGGTGCACGAGGGTATCAGCGCTGCTGTTGAAAAATACGGGAGTGAATCCGTTGTACCGTTTAATTATTCCGGGCCACATGGCCAACTGGCTGGTGGTTCTATGGACATGCGCTTCTTTCACAAGCTGGGTGCCTCGCAGCTTGATCGTGGGCCGTTGTGTGCCGGTGTTCAGGACTGTGCGTTTACCAGTTTGTACGGTGATGTACCGGGGATGTTGCCAGAAGAGGTGGCATTTTCCCGCTTAATTGTGGTGTGGGGTGCCAATATCACGGTCTCTAACCTGCATATGCAGCGGGCTATAAAACGGGCACGCGAGTGTGGGGCAAAGCTGGTTGTCATCGACCCTAAACGCATTAAAGTGGCTGAGCAGGCTGATTTACATTTAGCCATCAGGCCGGGTACGGATGTGCTGTTGGGCTGGGCAATTGCCACTGAGCTGGAGCGGCTGGGGGGAATTGATACAGCATTTGCCGATCAGTGGCTATTGGGGCTGGATGCTTACCTGGCGCGTGCGCACAGTTATTCACTGGCACAGGTCGCTGATATTTGCGGGGTGAGTGAGCAGTCCATTCGTGATTTCGCTGAGATGTACCATCGATTGTCGCCTGCCTCAATGGTTGTCGGGGTCGCGGTTGAGCGCAACCGCAATGGTGGCAGTGGTGTGCGTGCAGCGGCGGCATTGCCTGCACTGGCGGGTAAATTTGGTGTTAAGGGAGGGGGCCTGGTTTTTGGTGCCAGCAGTGCCTTCCCGACGCACTCGGCGCGTTTGCAACGCCCGGATCTAATGGCGCAGGCAACGCGGATGCTGAATATTCTCGATATTCCCGAGCACATTTTAAACGCTGATATTGCCCCTCCGGTGGCCGCTTTGTTTATCTATAACCACAATCCGCTAGCGGTACACCCGGATCAACACCGTATGCGCCGTGCGCTGGCCAGCGAATCGTTGTTTACGGTTGGCTGTGATGTCGTGATGACCGACAGCCTGGCCTATGCCGATGTCATTTTGCCTGCCTGTAGCCACTTTGAACACAATGATATATACGCTGCCTACGGGCATGGCTATCTACAGCGTGCCGAGCCAGTGATTCCGCCGGTCGGTGAATCCCTGCCTAATACAGAGATTTTTCGCCGACTTGCCGCACGGTTTGGGTTTGATGACAGTCTGTTTGCGGCCAGCGATGAAACCTTGATGGACGAGGCATTTGATCTTGACGATCAACGCATGAACGGCACCAGACCAACACAGTTGGCACGTGATCAGGTGTTACCCATGCTGATTGAATCCCGCCCTCCCAACTTGTTTGAAAATGTGTCTCCCGCCACTCCCAGTGGTAAAGTGGAGCTTTATTCGGCGGCATTGGAAGCGGCTTATCAGCAGGGGCTGCCAAGTTATCGGGGCTATCATTCATCATTTCCGTTGATGCTGATAACCCCTTCATCTAATTTGCGCACTAATGCGACGTTTGGTGGATCCCCGGACAGTGACAATAGCGAGTGGATTGAGATACACCCAGTCGATGCCGCCAGCCGCAACTTATCTAACCACAGTGAAGTGCGTGTGTGGAATGATTTGGGGGAAGTGAACTTACGGGTAAAAATCAGTGATGCTGTTTGCCCGGGGGTTGTGTGTTCACCGAAGGGTGCCTGGCTGCGTACCAGCCGTACAGGGCAGACCAGTAATGCATTGATTGCGGGCCACAAATCGGATATTGCCGATGGTGCGTGCTACAACGATGCGCGGGTTGACGTGGCTCCGTGGCGTGAATTAGCTGCGTGATAGGCTTTGGCCACAAAAGTAATCCCATTATTCAACCCAATGTCGAATTGTTCAGCGTGCGCTTGATTTGTGTGGATTCAAGGCAAGAGCGCGCCGTTTACATGTGTAAATGAGCACGCTTAACACAGAAACCGGACATATCAGGTGTGAGTTGAATCATTACGATGATTAGTATTTGTTAATCGCTACAATAAACGTTGAAGATAAAAACAATTGCCGCTAAGGTCTCGCTATTTTTGTATAGTCTTTTGGAGAACCAATGACCCTCTCAGCCACGACCTCTGAGCCTCCCATGATCGATCTCAGTCCTTGGGGTATCACGAACCCCAGTGAAATTATTTACAACCCATCGTATGAACAGTTATTTATCGAGGAAACCCGGCCTGATTTGAAGGGGTTTGAGCGCGGCATCGTGAGCGAATCGGGGGCAGTGGCGGTGGATACCGGCGTGTTTACAGGGCGTTCACCCAAGGATAAGTACATTGTGCGTGATGACACGACGCGTGGCACATTCTGGTGGTCTGATCAGGGCAAAAATGACAACAAACCGATTACCCCTGAACACTGGGCACATTTTAAAGGGCTAATTACCCGTCAGCTATCGGGAAAACGCCTGTTTGTGGTTGACACCTTTTGTGGTGCCAATCGGGATACGCGCTTGAGTGTGCGTTTTGTCACCGAAGTCGCCTGGCAGGCGCATTTCGTCAAAAATATGTTTGTGCGGCCCAGCGATGAGGAATTGCAGGATTACCAGCCCGATTTTGTTGTGTTAAACGGTGCTAAAACCAGTAACCCGGATTGGCAGGCACAAGGGTTCAACTCAGAGAATTTTGTCGCTTTCAACCTGACCGAGCGTATGCAGCTTATCGCGGGCACCTGGTATGGTGGTGAGATGAAAAAAGGCATGTTCTCGGTGATGAATTACCTGTTGCCACTAAAAGGTATGGCGTCGATGCACTGCTCGGCGAATGTTGGCAAGGCCGGTGATGTTTCGATTTTTTTTGGTCTCTCCGGCACGGGTAAAACTACTTTGTCTACCGACCCCAAGCGCGAATTGATTGGGGATGATGAACATGGCTGGGATGATGACGGCATCTTTAATTTTGAAGGTGGGTGTTACGCCAAAACCATCAACCTGAACAGCGATGCTGAACCAGATATTTACAATGCCATTCGGCGCGATGCCCTGTTGGAAAATGTGGGTGTGAGTGAAGATGGTAAAATCGACTACACCGATAGCAGCAAAACTGAAAACACCCGTGTCTCTTACCCGATTTACCACATTGAAAATATCGTTAAACCCGCCTCCAGAGCAGGACATGCCAGCAAAGTAATTTTTCTTTCTGCCGATGCGTTTGGTGTGTTGCCACCGGTTTCAAAATTGACACCGGCACAAACCAAGTACCACTTCTTATCTGGCTTTACCGCCAAGTTAGCGGGCACTGAGCGCGGCATTACCGAGCCGACACCGACATTTTCTGCCTGCTTTGGCGCTGCATTTTTGAGCCTGCACCCAACCCGGTACGGCGAGCAGTTAGTGAAGCGTATGGAGGCGGTCGGTGCGGAGGCGTATCTGGTGAACACAGGCTGGAATGGCTCGGGTAAACGCATTTCGATTCAGGATACGCGTGGCATTATCGATGCAATTTTGAGTGGCGAAATTGAAAACGCTGAAACCCGCACTATTCCTTATTTTAATCTGACAGTGCCTACAACATTGACCGGCGTTGATCCGGGTATTCTCGATCCGCGTGATACCTATGGAGATACTGCGCAATGGGACAGTAAAGCGAAGAACCTCGCCGCGTTATTTATCGAAAACTTTGCAAAATACACCGATACCGAGGAAGGAAAATCACTGTTGAGCGCTGGCCCACAGCTCTAAATTCCATGGATTAACCTGCAGCTAATTGTTCCAGAACGCTTTTTTCTGGAGCAATTATTGGCTAATGCATCAGACATCATGTATTGACTTGTGTGCAGGTTAATACATGGCGTCCAGGCAACTGTAATATGTACATTTCCGCCAAGTGCCCGGATAAAGCCCTTTAACTTATCTGCCCCACTGTTGTAATTAGGGTCAAGGATACGTCTAACATGGCTTTCGGATATGCCTGCTCGTTTACCGGCGGCTACTTTTGTTATGCCTGCTTGTTTAAATTGCATATAAGCGGCTGCCTTTAACGCAGTCAGAATGGGTGGGGATACTAAGTGTTCGCCTTCGCCTTTTCTTGGTTCTGATGGGGTGGGGATGTTGTCTTGATCGATGATGCGCCCGTGAATTGCCTCGTCAAGTGCATCGGCAGCTTCTTATTGTCCTTATGCAAGCGACTACCAAGTGCTTTAGGCAAAAGTATTTGGCAGGAATGAGCAGATTTTTAAGTATTCGCAGTAGATTCAACTGATTAATTCAGGGTTAAATACTCGCTTTGATCCTTCAGGGCAAACAAAGCGTTTTTTATACTGTTCAGGTGAACGCGCAGTTTGTTTGCTATGGTTTATTAAATGACACAAAACAATAACAAAACAATTGCTCTGGCGGTCACCGGTGCATCGGGTATTCAATATTCGATGCGCTTGCTTGAGTGCCTGTTACGGGCTAATCGGGATGTTTATTTGATGTTTTCCAAGGCGGCACAGGTGGTTGCCGGCATGGAAACAGATTGGAACCTCCCGGCGCGCAATGCGGAGATTCAGGCGTATTTGTGTGATAAACACCAGGTTGATACGCATCGCTTGCAGGTGTTTGGTGAATCGCAGTGGACGGCACCGGTAGCCAGTGGTTCGGGGGTGGCCGATGCGATGGTGGTGTGCCCGTGTACTACCGGCAGTCTGTCGGCGATTGCGAGTGGTGCGTGTGACAATCTGATTGAGCGGGCGGCAGATGTGTCGCTCAAAGAGCGCAAGCCGCTTATTTTGATGCCGCGTGAGATGCCATTTTCGGCGATTCATCTGGAGAATATGCTTAAACTATCACGCCTTGGTGTGACGATTATGCCGCCTAATCCTGGGTTTTATAATCAGCCACAGAACGTCGGGGACCTGGTCGATTTTGTGGTGGCCCGTGTGCTCGATCAACTGGGTATTGAGCAAACGCTAATGCCGCGTTGGGGTGTGCAGCCTGGCTGATCGTTATGCAGTTGCCATTATTTCCTTTACACTCGTTGCTTATGCCGGGTGGCCAGTTACCGCTGCGTATTTTTGAGCCGCGTTATCTGGATATGGTGAGTGAGTGTTTTCGGCAATCCAGTCATTTTGGTGTATGTCAGATTCGTGAGGGCAGTGAGGTGGGCGTTGCCGCCATGCCATATCCCAACGGTACATTGGTGCATATTGTCGATTGGGATAAAGGTAGCGATGGTTTGCTCAATGTATTGGTTGAAGGGCAGCAAAAATTTTCTGTGCAATCGATGAATGTTATGACAGATGATTTGTTGATGGGGGAAGTGCAGTTGTTGGCAGCGGAAAATCCATGCCCGCTACCGGATAAGTACCGCGTGTTGGGACGGTTGCTGGAGCGTGTGTTTAAACAGATGAGGTGGGATAAACAGCTTTCAGCGCCCCAGTTTGATGATGCGCTGTGGGTGGGCAGCCGCTTGCTGGAGTTGTTGCCGGTTCCTGGGCAACGTCGGCAGGCTATGTTTGTGTGTGGTGATCCGTTGGATCGGTTGGAAGGTCTCAGTGTTTATATCCGTAATACGGTGGGTGGTTTGAATTGATGTGTTAGTTCGTTGTCAATTTTGAATTGGGTGGTTTGTTTGGTTTCTGTTTCTATGGATGGGGTACTTGGTTTGGCTCGCGATGTTTTGGTGTTTTTCTTGGTTCTGTATACAGTGGATAAAGACACTTACGCTTGGCGAGCGAAACCCCTATAGCACCTGGGATAAAGGCGGTAATGGCTTACTCAATGTGCTGGTTGAGGGGCAGTAAACACTTTCTGGGCAATCGAATGCGTCAGGTTAAAACATGACACATCACAGCGCTTTGATAAAAATTTTGGCATTGCGTTGATAGTTGTATAGCTGGCGTTTTTTCACCGGCAGTCGGTTGATGTCGCCTGGGTGAAAACCACGCTCCCGAAACCAGTGGGCAGTGCGTGTGGTGAGTACAAACAACTGATTGATGCCGTTGTTACGCGCCTTGGACTCCAAGGCGTTGAGCAATAGCTCGGCGCGCCCTTCGTTGATGTAATGGGGATGGGTGACCAGGCAGGCTAACTCGGCTACATTTTCTTCGTAATGGTATAGGGCCGCGCAGGCGATAATCATGCCGTCGCGTTCGATAACGCTGAAGTGATTAATATCCCCCTCCAGTTGCTCGCGTGAGCGGCGCACCAGTGTTTTGTCGGTTTGTAACGGTTCTATCAATGCGAGGATGGCGGCGGTGTCTTCACTTTTGGCGTCCCGTAGTCCCTCGTAGTTGTCACTGTTTATCATGGTGCCACAACCGTCGAGAGTGAACAGCTCGGTCAGTAGGGCGCCGTCTTCCCGGTAGCTGAGTAGATGGGTGCGGGGAACGCCGTGGCGACAGGCGCGTGCACCATTGTGTAGGCAGGTGGCACTGACCTCATCGAGCTTGCGTCGACGCACGATCAAGGCATCGCACGCGGCGGGGTTTAGCTGGCGTATGATTTTTTTCTGTGCATCGCGAATCCCGTGCTGGTCGAGCAGGTAAATCAGTTTGTCGGCGTGTAGGTCGATGGCTGCCTGCATTGCCACATCTTCTGTGCGCAAATTAAACACTTCACCACTGCTCGAATAACCCAGTGGCGATAGCATCACCAATTGCCCTTTTTCCAGCGCACTGTGAATCGATCCCGTATCGATGCGGCGGATTGCGCCCGTATGACAAAAATCAACCCCGTCGTGCACCCCTTGCGGCTGTGCGGTTACAAAATTGCCCGAGGTCACCTGTAATCGGGCGCCAGACATAGGGGTGTTTACCAACCCCATTGAGAGCATCGCCTCGATTTCCACGCGTACGACACCGGCTGCCTCCTTAACAATGGGCAGTGTTTTTTCGTCAGTCACACGCAGGCCATTTTGGTAGCGGGTTTCGATACCGCGTGCCTGTAAACGGGAATCGATTTGTGCGCGAATACCGGGAACCAGCACCAAACGGATACCGAGGTGATTGAGCAGCGCAATATCGTGAATCAAGTTGGCAAAATTGGCTGAGAGTAACGCCTCGCCACCAAACCCAATAACGAATACGGCGCCACGGTATGCATTGATGTACGGTGAAGCCTGGCGAAACCATTCGACTGCTGTGTTGTCTTGTTTCAGTGGCAAAATATTTTCCGTATGCTTGAGTAAGTGTGCATTGCAGCACTGTGTGGACATTATTTCAATAGTGGGTATGTCCCGGTTGATGTGCTTGTCGATACACAGATAGCGTGGATAGTGTGTAAACTGTACCACTATTTTTTCAGGTTCATAAATTAAGTGATAGCTAAAGTGGTTTTGAATCGGTTTTTACAGGTTTTGTTAGGCGTGTGTTGTTTGGCAGGGTTGTCGCTAAGTGCTTATGCCGATACAGAAAATAATACGCAGAATCGATGGTCAGAAACCTTAACGCGTATTGCTAATTCAGTCGTTGCGCTGGAAATAGCCAGGGTGCGGTCGTTCGATTTTTCTGAACAGGGTATCAGCACAGCGACGGGGTTTATCGTCGATGCAGAGAACGGCATCATCCTCACCAATCGTCACGTGGTGGGGTCTGGGCCGCTTATGGCCACTGCCACTTTTCAAAATCAGGAACGGCTGACGATAGTGCCGCTGTACCGGGATACGGTGCACGACTTTGGTTTTTTTCGTTACGACCCGGACGCATTGGAGTTTATACAACCCCAGGCGCTACCTCTTCGACCTGACAAAGCGACAACTGGGTTGGATATTCGCGTGGTTGGTAGCGATGGTGGCGAACAATTGTCCATACTGGCAGGGACTATTGCGCGGCTCGATCGCCCGGTGCCCAATTATGGACGTTATGGTTATAACGACTTCAATACTTTTTATTTACAGGCGGCGTCGTCCACTTCAGGGGGATCATCCGGGTCACCGGTGATTGATATCGATGGCGATGTTGTCGCGCTGAATGCGGCGGCCAACACTAAAACCGCGAGCAGTTTTTTTCTGCCGCTCGACCGCATTGTGCGCGCGCTGGATTTGTTGCGTGAAGATAGGCCGATTACGCGTGGTACGCTGCAAACCATTTTTGAACATAAACCCTTTCGCAGTTTGCGGCGCATTGGCTTGAGCCGTGTAGAGGAAAACGCTGTGCGTGCCGCTTACCCAAATATAAAAGGGATGTTGGTTGTGGGGCAGGTTATTACTGCCGGTGTCGCCGAGGGTCGGCTGGTTGAAGGCGATATATTGTTGTCCATTGACGGTCAGCGCATTACGGATTTTGTCACGTTGGAAGCGCTACTCGATAGCCGGGTAGGGCAAATGGTCGATATCAAAATACAACGACAGCAACAAAGCCAATTGTTTGCCGTTGAGGTGGCTGATTTTCATGCATTGCAGCCGGGCACTTTGGTTGAAGTGGGTGGGGCGGTGTTGCACGATATGACCTTACAGGCTTCGCGGGCAATGAACAAACCGCAACGCGGTGTACTGCTTGCCAAACGTGGTTATATGTTTGCCCGTGCAGGTATGCCATCGGGGGCGGTTATCACCGAGATTAACGGTAGCCGTATTGATAATATCCAGGATTTCACCCGTGTGTTGCGTGTGAGTGCAGATGGGGATGAATGGTTTGTGCGCTATTTTCTCGCCGGCCGTGAATTCACTCAATCCCTGTCGCGGGTACTGGTTGACCGGCGCTGGTTTGAAGCGCGGCGCTGCACCCGCCGTGACGATTATCCACAATGGCCTTGTGAGGCGATACCGGCAGTCCAGTCAGATGAAAAAGTGGCACCCGACGCGCCGTTAAATACACCGCAATACAGTCAATTACTGAGCCAAAAAATTGCCCCGGCACTGGTTATTGTCAGCTTTGATATTCCCCACCCTCTGGACAATGTGTATGCGCGGCATTTTAGTGGCGCCGGGCTGGTTGTCGATGCTGAAGCGGGGTTGGTTGCTGTCGATCGTAATACGGCACCGATTACCCTTGGTGATGCACGTTTGGTTTTTTTTGAATCACTGGAAATACCGGCGCGTGTTGTATTTGTACACCCATTGCACAATGTTGCGTTGCTGGCGTATGACCCGAAACAACTGGGCGGTATCAAGCCTACATCGTTGATACTGGCCGACGGCGACCTACGCGCCGAAGACCATACGTTTTCGGTGGTTGGTTTTAAGCCCAATGGTTTATTGTGGCAACAGGATATTGATAACGTGACGACGCAGACTCTGGATTTTGATTTTCCAAGTTTACCGCGTTATCAACAATCATCGATCGATGTGTTTAGCGTGCCCAATATGCCCCGTATGGTTGGGGGGGCCATTAGCGACGAGGCGGGTAATATTTATTCATTGTGGTCGAGTTTTGCCTATCCTGGGCGTGAAAACATCAATGAGGGGGAGTGGGCGCTACCGGCAGAGGTGATTGAAGAGGCGCTGCAACTTTACCGTAGTGAGCGATTACTGCATTTACTGGGTGCCTCACTTAGTTATGTGCCGATGGCCACTGCCAGGCAACTTGGTCTGCCCAATGAATGGCTGCAGCGTATTGCTTTACAAGGTGAGCATTCGCTTGCGGGGCGGCGCGTACTCGCGGTGCGCCAGGTGTCTAAGCTTCCACCTTCGGTTGACGGACGCCAAGCGGCTAGTGATACGTTGCAGGTTGGTGATTTACTGCTGGCAATTAATGAGCAGCCCGTTGTCGGTTTACGTGATGTTGAAAAGCGCATACAAATGGCGCGTGTGCAGATGACCCTACTGCGTGACGGGCAGGTACACACGGTGGACGTTGACACCAATGTAGCCGATCACAAAGGGACACGACGGGTGCTTAACTGGGCCGGCGCCTATTTACAACAGCCACACCGTGAGGTGGCGTTACAGCGCGGTTTACCGGCACGGGGCGTGTATGTTTCAGGCACTATGCCTGGATCACCGGCAAACCGTGATGGTCTATACCGGAACCGGCTGATTACGGCGGTGGATGGCAAAGCAGTCAGCGACCTCGACAGTTTTCTGGCCTATGTGTCACAGAAAAAACAAGGTGAAGATACGCGATTAACCCTGCTTAGCCTCAACGGCAGTCGGGACTTGGTCAGTGTGCGTCCCTCGTATAATTTCTGGCCTACATTTGAACTGGTCGACGACGGCGATGGCTGGCGGCGTATTGCCCATTGAATAGAGATAGCACTAAACAAACCTTATGAATCAATACTACGATATTGCCATTGTTGGCGGTGGTATGGTGGGCGGTATGTTAGCCTGTGCGCTGGGCAACTCACGCTTTCGTGTGGCGGTACTTGAGGCGGCTGAGCTACCCGTATTCGATGCGGGTGGCCACTGTGCTTTACGTGTTTCGGCGCTAAGTGTGGCTTCGCAGTCGATGTTAAAAGCGGTAGGTGCCTGGCAAGGGATTATAGCGCGCCGTGCCTGTCCTTATCGGCGTATGTTGGTGTGGGATGGTCAAAATAATGGCCAGACATTATTCGACAGCGCCGATATAGCACAACCTGAACTAGGGCATATTGTCGAAAATCATGTGCTGCAAATTGCACTGTGTGAGCGGCTTCAACAATTTGATAATGTCGATTTTCTGCCGTCTTCTCGCATTGAAAATATGTATGTGAGTGAGCGGCATACCCGGCTTGTCTTGCAGGGTGGCGGTGAAATAACGGCTGGTTTAGCCGTTGGCGCCGATGGCGGGAATTCGAAGGTGCGAGCCTTGTCAGGTATCGAAACACAGGGGGCTAAGTACCCGGATCAACATGCACTGGTCGCTACCGTTGAGACGGCATTGCCACAGCAGGATATTACTTGGCAGCGTTTTATGCCCACTGGCCCGGAGGCATTTTTACCCTTGTGTGGGCATTATGGTTCGGTGGTCTGGTACAACACCCCAGAAGAGGTCGCACGTTTAAAGTCTGTAGCGGATACCGTGTTTATTGATGCATTGCAACAACAGTTTCCCGACCGATTGGGCGCTATTACATCCCTGGTTGGCCGGGGGAGCTTCCCACTCGCACACAGCCATGCCAGGCAGTATGTAAAACCGCGTATTGCGTTGGTCGGTGATGCTGCCCACACGGTTCATCCACTTGCGGGGCAGGGGGTCAACTTGGGGTTGTTGGATGCCGCGACATTGGCGGAAGTGTTGATCGACAGCGCTAATAGTAAAGATGCTGGTTTACTGTTACCACTGCGTCGTTATGAACGCTGGCGCAAAGGGCATAATCAGATGATACAAACAATGCTCGATGGGTTTTATCGGGCGTTTAAACCCCAGCCCTGGATTGTACATACGGCGCGCAATGCGATGCTGACGATTGCTGATAAAGTGGCACCGGTTAACCATTTTTGTATGCGTTATGCCTCGGGAGTGGCGGGTGATTTGCCAAAGTTGGCGCACGGGATACCTTTGGTTTGAAAGGTGAAAGGTGAAATTTTCGCCCCCTTACTCTTCACCTTTCACCCTTCTATTTTAGGTACTTTCGCTGGGTGCCTCTGTTGGGGTGGTTTTTGATTGAGGCTGGGGGGCGTTGGCAGCGGCCGCTTTTACGGGTTCCGTTGCCACTGGTTTTGGCGGTGCGACGGGGCTTGTCTGCGCTGATTCACTCTTTGCGTTATTTTGCCCAACGTTGTCAGTAGCCGGTTTGTTTGCAGTAGGCGTATCCGATGTGGAGGTGGCCGGAGCAGGTGTTGGTACTATGTTTGTAACAGCCGCAGGAGCCGCCGACACGCTTGAGGGGCTGGCATCAACACCGGCACTCCCTGTGTTGCTATTTTCGGTGTGACTGGCGCTGGTTTCATTGGCGAGCGAACGCACGGTGCTTTTGTAGTCACTCAATTGTTTGGGTGACACATTGCCATTGTGGCCATTGCTACGGTGTTGTGGTGGTGTCGGCTCGGGCGCTGCATTACTAACCGAAGGTTCTGTTGTTGCAGCCTGTGTTTGTTGTGAACCACCATTCTCTTCGATGGTGTTTTCACTGCCTTCTTCTTGGCGGGGCTTGCGTGCATTATTGGAACGGCGGCGGCGTGTACCGCCTCGTTTTGAGCGGCGTTGGCCGTTATTGTCTTTGTCGTCGGCTGTTGATTGTGCGCGTTCATTTTTATCGCTGACCGCATCTGCACTGGTGTTTTGCCCGTTGTTGGTATTATCACTGCGATTATTGGCCGCAGCCTGTTGGTTGCGTGGGTGATTGCCTGTGTTTCTATTATTGCGCACTTGGTCCCTGTCGCGTCGGCGCGAATTGTTACCGCGCTGTGAGGCGTTTGAACGTTGGCGTGAGCGCTGCGATTGATTACCTCTTGTGGGCTTTTTTTGTTCGTCATTAGCGGCTTGTGTCTGTTTGTCACCGCCGAATAACCAGGCAAAAAGCGCAGCGAGGATTCCCTTGCTTTCACCGAGTGAAGGCGTATCCACTTTTTCACGGGTAGGAGCCGGGGAGCTTGGCACCAGTGTACTGACAGCGGCCGCCTCTACCTCGCTGGCCCGGGTAGGTTCGGGGGGCATATAGGGGGTGTCAGGGTCAAAGGCCAGCTCATAACTGCTCTTTTCATAGGCATCGTGGTTGGTTTCGCTATTGCGAATACGCTCAATGTTGAAATGAGGGAGTTCCAGTGAAGGGTTGGGCACTACCAATAAATGGATCGTATTGCGCGATTCGATTTCGGCAATATTTTCGCGTTTTTCATTGAGCAGATAACTGGCGACATCGATCGGCACCTGGGCGACAACCCGCCCGGTATTTTCCTTCATGGACTCTTCTTCCATCAGTCGTAATACTGACAATGCCAGGGACTCGATACTGCGAATTGATCCGTGCCCGGAACAACGAGGGCAGACAATCTGGGTGGATTCCCCCAGTGATGGGCGCAGCCGTTGTCGTGACATTTCCATCAACCCAAACTTGGAAATGCGGTTGGTCTGTACCCGTGCACGGTCTATCTTTAACGCGTCACGCAGGCGGTTTTCCACCGCCCGTTGGTTTTTATTGGCCATCATGTCAATGAAGTCGATAACCACCAGGCCGCCCAGATCGCGTAGGCGCAATTGCCGTGCGACTTCATCGGCGGCTTCGAGGTTGGTATTGGTGGCGGTTTCTTCTATATCGCTGCCTTTGGTGGCGCGGGCCGAATTGACGTCGATCGATACCAGTGCCTCGGTGTGATCGATCACGATGGCACCACCAGAGGGCAGGCGTACTTCACGCTGAAAGGCCGATTCGATTTGTGCTTCGATTTGAAAGCGGTTAAACAGTGGCACCGACTCTTGGTAGTGTTTGAGTTTTTTGGCGTTAGTGGGCATGCACTGTTGAATAAATTTTTGCGCGTCTGCGTAGATCGATGCCTCATCGATCAGTATTTCGCCAATGTCGTTGCTAAAGTTATCGCGCAGTGCACGGATAATGACATTGCTTTCCTGGTAGATCAGGAAAGGGGCGGGTTTTTCATCACAGGCTGTTTTTATTGCGCGCCAGATTTCCGCTTGATAATCGAGATCCCATTGCAGCTCTTCGGTCGACTTACCAACGCCGGCAGTGCGCACGATAACACCCATACCTTCGGGTAAAACCAGGTCGCGCATCGCATCGCGTAGCTCGTTGCGGTCTTCACCTTCGATTCGGCGTGAGACGCCACCGGCACGGGGATTGTTTGGCATGACAACGAGGTAGCGGCCCGCCAGGCTGACAAAGGTAGTGAGTGCAGCGCCTTTATTGCCACGCTCTTCCTTTTCGATCTGAACAATCAGCTCAGTACCTTCAGATAGCCCGTCCTTGACCGATGGTCGCCCCCCCTCTTTAAACGCTGCCTCACTGAGGTATTCGCGGGCTATTTCCTTAAAGGGGAGAAAGCCATGCCGGTCTGCACCGTATTCAACAAATGCCGCCTCAAGACTGGGTTCGACACGGGTGACAGTGGCTTTATAAATATTGGATTTTTTTTGCTCGTGTGTGTTGTGCTCTATATCGAGGTTATCGAGGCGTTGCCCATCGACGATTGCAACGCGCAGCTCTTCGGGCTGGGTTGCATTGATTAACATTCTTTTCATGTGAGATTGTTTCCGTAAAAAGTCTCACCGCCACGGGATTCGAAGCGTTGCTTAACCGGGTAGCAATATCAAGGCTGCCAGTGATTAAGGCGATAATATTGATGACGAATGAAGTCATGTTATGCAATCGAATTCGACCTTTATGTTTAGTGTCGGTAAGGTTCAGTGTTTAAATGGCGTTATACTGTTACGCCTCTGTACAGAGCGATGGAGAGGCGATTGGTTGCATCTCTACAGCTGCCGACAGGGCGTGCGAAACACACAGTGTTTCGTTCATTACATGGCGCTGCGTTATTTCACTGGGCAGCCCCAAAAAAATTTGTTCAATAGCTTATTCAAGAGAATCAGACGAACTGGATACTGGTGCCTCTTGAGGGTTGTACTTTACTGGAGAGATTAGCGTCTTGCGTGTTACATGCTTTGTGTGATGGGCGTAAAATACGCGATTCACAATGGAACTGTTTCACCAGGATGGAATATCCAGTAAGACTTGACTATAGCACCAATATTGTTGTTAGACAATCTGGGTGGCCGATCCTACGCTTGCAAGACCCTGGTACACCGTCTACCTTATATTGTCGGGTTCAGTTAGCCCACAAGCGTGTCAGAGCAAGGCGTTTTTGCGCAGTCACAGTGGTCTATGGTGAGTAAAAACAACGCAGTTCTGGGGCGCTTGTGGGTTAACCCTTCGTGTAAAATTAATTAATTTTGTTGGGTGTTGCGCTGAACCCGTCAATATAAGGTAGACGGTGTACTATTAGTGGAAAGTGATTTAGATATAAAACAACAACTTGCTATCGAAGTGGTCGGGGCATCAAATAACGGCCAGCGTGTCGATAATTTTCTGCTTAGCCGTTTAAAAGGTGTGCCGCGCAGCCTGCTGTACAAACTTATACGAAAGGGGCGAGTGCGCGTTAATGGTAAACGCACCAAGCCAGTTTACAAGCTTCAACTGGGTGATAAGGTGCGGATACCGCCACTGAGAGTTGCCACGCGCAATGCGTCTGATATACCGGATTATTGGTTAAGGGTATTTGCTGGCCGGATTATTTATGAAGACGAACAACTGGTGGTCATTGATAAACCTGCCGGTATTTCTGTACACCGTGGCAGTGGTGTGGAGTGGGGGGTAATCGATGTTTTAAAAGCGATGCGTACGGATGCAGGTAACTGGTCGTTGGTGCATCGGCTTGATCGTGACACCAGTGGTTGCCTATTGATCGCTAAAAATCGCCAGGCACTGTTACAGGTTCAGGATTTGTTTCGTTCGCGTAGCATTAATAAGCACTATCTGGCTTTGAGCTGTGGCCGCTGGCCCGATGAAACACACATTATCGAAGCACCCTTGTTAAAAAATACCCTGCAAAGTGGCGAGCGTATGGTCGTGGTCGATACGGCTGGCAAGCCTGCCATCAGCCATTTTTATCCCATCGAACGCTATGCCGATGCTTCGCTGGTGCGGGTTTCGATTGAAACAGGGCGTACACACCAGATACGCGTACACGCTCAGTACGGCGGCCACCCACTGGCTGGCGATACCCGCTATGGCGACAAATCATTCAATCAGTCGGTTCGCCAACGTGGGTTAAAGCGGTTGTTTTTACACGCGTCGACACTCGAGTTTGAGTACCACCAACGTATATCGGTTGAATGCCCTTTGCCGGAAGAGTTACTTGGTTTTCTTGCCGTTTTGAAAATTTAAAGCATCGATACGCTGGTTGCCGATAATTGAGTCTATGATAGTCTCACCACATTGTGAAGTACGCTACGGAGTTACTAATGTCAGATAACAACAATGGTCAACATGCCAATCCAAACACCAACCCCTGGACTGATGGCCCGGTTGTTTCAAAGCAGCCACCGGGGTGGGAGTCGACACTGATTCGCGAACTGGCCACATCGGCATTAAAAGAACAGCGCCGGTCGCGTCGCTGGGGTATCTTTTTTAAACTACTGACCTTTGCCTATATCAGCATTGTGTTGTTTGCTTTTATGCGCACCGAATTTCTGGATACCTCAAGTGGCGGCACTGATAAATTCGCCGCACTGATCGATGTGCACGGTGTGATTTCATCGGAAAATGAAGCGAGTGCTGCACGTATCATTGGCAGTGTACGTGCCGCTTTTGAAGATGCACAAACCGCTGGGATTATTCTCAACATTAATAGCCCTGGTGGCAGCCCGGTACAGGCGGGGATCATTTACGATGAGATAATACGCTTCAAAGAGAAATACCCTGAAACACCAGTGTATGCAGTGCTGGGTGATATCTGTGCCTCAGGTGGTTATTACGTGGCGGCAGCGGCGGATAAAATCTATGCCGATAAAGCCAGTATTGTCGGTTCCATCGGTGTGCGCATGGATGGGTTTGGGTTTACCGGATTGATGGAGAAAGTAGGTGTGGAGCGCCGCCTGCTAACCTCTGGGGAAAGCAAGGCATTGCTGGATCCATTTTTGCCAGAAAATGTCGCTGAAAAACAGCATGTGCAAACCTTGCTCGACAATATCCACGCACAATTCACTCATGTGGTTAAAACCGGGCGTGGTGATCGTTTGTCGTCTGATCCGGCATTGTTCAGTGGATTGATCTGGACAGGACAGCAAGGAGTGGACAACGGTCTGGTGGATGCGCTGGCGAATCAATCCTATGTTGCGCGGGAAGTAATAGGTGTTGAAAATATCGTCTCATTTAACCCACAGGATACCTTTGTCGATCAACTTTCCAAGCAGTTGGGTGTCAGTTTTGCATCGGCATTGAAATTGCTAATGCCTATAGATATGCCTCAATTTATGTATTCGAGGTGAATGGGCCGTGTTGAACCATATAGGCATCTGTTGATTTTGTAGGCATGAGAATTCCCAACTGTACGGTGATGGAACGGCTGGGGGCGTTACTGGGTGCTCAGTTTTTTGCTCCAGTGCTTATTTTTTTACACGGTGACCTGGGGGCGGGTAAAACCACATTGGTGCGGGGTATTTTGCGGGGGCTAGGATGGCAGCAGGCGGTTAAAAGCCCCACTTATACCTTGGTCGAAAGCTACTCTATCAATGAGGTGGTATACCACCACTTTGATCTATACCGGCTTGCCGACCCGGAGGAGCTGGAGTTTTTAGGTATAAGGGATTACCTCTCTGACGAGTCCATTTGCTTTGTCGAATGGCCGGACAAGGGGGCGGGTGTACTGTCTGACCCGGATTTGGAGGTCACTATTGAATATGTCGGTGAGGCCCGGTGGGTTCATTTTTCGGGGCGCTTGTCTGATCAATGTATTGATGTTGTTAAAAATTCTATGTAACACATTAACTATATACGCTATGTTGTTATTTTGTATAGAAAATAGTTGATATATTCTTCGATAAGGTCTACAGTTTTGTAGTGGTGTAAATAGGTTGTGTGTAAACGCGTGATGAAGTTGTCCAATAAACTGGTGAATAGAAGGGATTTTTTTCGTTACCTGGCCTGGGGATCCGCCAGGGTATTGGGGCTGGCTGCTATAACTGGATTGCCAGCAGCGTATGCGGCTGGTCAGTCGAAAATTCATGCCATCCGTTTAGCGACCAATGACGCCAGAACCCGTTTGGTACTGGATATAGACCACTCGATTAAGCATTCCTTATTTACCCTGAGCAAACCACAGCGGGTTGTCATTGATATCTACGATGCTTCATTTAAGGGTGGTTTGCCTAAACTGGTAAAGGGCGGCCCGATTAAAAGTATTCGCAGTGCGCGTAGGAATGGCAACGATTTACGTATCGTGCTCGAATTACAAGATAAAGTTACCAGTAAGAGTTTTCTGTTAACACCCGATGGCAATAGTGGGCACCGATTGGTTATCGACCTGTTTGATCAGGCAACCCAGCTTGCCAGCAAAGCTGGTGGTGAGGCGGCAGCAAAGCAATCGAAACAAACCAAACCACTGCGTGATGTCGTTGTCGCTATCGATGCCGGGCACGGCGGCAAAGACCCTGGTGCCAGTGGGCGTAGTCGCACACGTGAGAAAGACATCACGCTGGCTGTGGCCAAGCGCTTGAAAAAGTCACTCGATAAAGTACACGGTATAAAGCCTGTACTCATCCGCAACCGGGATGTATTTGTCAGCTTGCGTGAGCGGATTCGCATTGCACGAAAAAACAAAGCCGATTTATTTATTTCATTACACGCCGATGCGTTTCGCGATGCGCGTGCCAGTGGTGCATCGGTTTATTCATTATCGAATCGTGGTGCAACGTCTGAAGCGGCTCAGTGGCTGGCAGATAAAGAAAATGCCGCTGATTTATTTGGTGGCGTATCGATCCGCAATCGCAGTGATGTAGTGGCCGAGATACTGCTTGATCTTGCCCAGAGCGCGACCATTCAATCCAGCCTCGATGTAGGCAGAGTTGTGCTGAAAAACCTTGGCAAAGTAGGCAAAGTGCATAAACGTAAAGTTGAGCAGGCGGGATTTGCTGTATTGAAGTCGCCTGATATCCCATCCATTCTGATAGAAATAGCCTTTATATCGAATCCTAGCGAAGAAAAAAAACTGCGCACCAAAAGTTACCAGGAGAAACTCGCCAAGGCGATAGCCAAAGGTGTCGGGCAGTACTTTAAAAAACAAGCACCACCTGGCACGATTTTATCGGGCAAAAGCAAAATAAACGTTGGTTAATTATTAGTGGCGTAAGGCTTGCGCCTCTGTTGTTGATATCCGTGAGCCTAAATTAGGAGCGTTCTAATTACCTGAGTGAGATTGGCATTGAGCCATGCCATGCACTGGCAAGTCGCAATGAGGAGCAATTGCCGACGACTAGGGATACAGGGTATAGAGCAACACAGGGGCAGTTACCGGGGAGCGTTAGCTTAGTTCTGTAAAGTGTAAAGAAAACCCCCAAACATCACGAGCGAACCCTCACAATTCCTTACACACTCCCTAAGCCAGGCTAAATACAGTGATGGAACCGTGTTTCTTAAGGTAAAATCACCATATGCCTATCCAGCTGCTTCCCGACCAACTAATCAATCAAATTGCCGCCGGCGAGGTGATTGAGCGCCCTGGTGCCGTCGCCAAGGAACTGATCGAAAATAGTCTCGATGCACAGGCAAAACACATAAAAATTGATGTTGAAGGGGGCGGTATTCGACTTATTCGTATTACCGACGATGGCATAGGTATTTCATCGGCTCAACTCCCCCTGGCATTGCATCGACATGCCACCAGTAAAATCCAAAATCTCGATGACTTAACGACCATAAACAGCCTGGGCTTCAGGGGAGAGGCGCTGCCCAGTATTGCCTCTGTTTCAAAACTGACCTTAACCTCGCGGTATGCTGATGAAGAAACAGCCTGGTCGGTGAGCGTCGATCAAGGCGTTATTGGTGAATGCCAACCGGCTCCACTCACCAAAGGTACACGGGTGGAAGTATGCGATTTGTTTTTCAATGTACCTGCCAGGCGAAAATTCCTGCGCGCTGAAAAAACGGAAGCAGGGCATGTTGAAAAACTGGTTAAAAATATGGCACTTAGCCATTTTGATGTCAGTTTTGACATGCAACAAAATGGTAAGCCACGCTTTCGTTGGAGTGCGGTGCCGTGTTTACAAAAGGGTGAATTGCGCTTGCGCGATATATGCGGTAAAGAATTTGTCGATAATGCCTACTATATTGAACATAGTGCGATGGGTCTGGAGCTCAGTGGTTGGATTGCACAGCCTACCTTTTCACGTAGCCAGGCAGATTTGCAGTACTTCTACATCAATCGCCGTTCGATAAAAGATAAGGTGATCACACACGCCATTAAACAGGCGTATAGCGATGTGTTGTATCACAACCGGTTTCCAGCATTCGTGCTGTTTTTAACCATGGAACCATCATTGGTTGATGTTAATGTGCACCCAGGTAAACACGAAGTACGCTTTCGTGATAGCCGCCAGATCCATGAATTTATTTACCGTACCGTGCACGATGCGATTGCGGCGATGGGGCCAGGTGTCAGTGGAAATAATGAGCCAAGCGCAGAGCAGGGTACTGAGCATTCAGGTATTTCAACTATACCTCCTCCCGAGTACACCATGCGAACGTCGGATAGTGCGGGGAAAATGACAGGCTATGCACCGACGCAACAATCGCGTTTCCCACTGTCGGTCGGCAATACACAGGCAAGCTATGCGAGCTTGTTGTCCGGTATTAATACATCGAATCCTGAGTGGTTAAATACAGACAGTGAAACACCACCAATGGGCTTTGCCATGGCACAGTTGCACGGTATCTATATCCTGGCACAAAACCAGGCAGGGCTGATCCTTGTCGATATGCATGCGGCACATGAACGCATCAGTTATGAGCGGCTGAAAACCGCTTGGGATGAAAATAATAAACTCAGATCGCAACCGTTATTATTGCCTATTAGTGTATCGGTGAGCCGACAGCAGGCGGACTTATCTGAAACACATTCAGAAGCATTTACCGAGCTGGGTTTTGAAATCGATAGAAATGGCCCTGAGAGTATTTTGGTGCGTCAGGTGCCCACCATCCTTGCGCAAGCGAATATAACCCAATTGGTGCAGGATGTTATTTCTGATCTCGCCGAGTTGGGTTATAGCAAGCGTCTGCGCGACAGTATCAATGATATTCTGTCGACAATGGCGTGCCACGGTTCTGTGCGTGCCAACCGCCAGCTGACCCTGCCTGAAATGAACGCCCTGTTGCGTGATATGGAATCAACTGAACGCAGTGGGCAATGTAATCACGGTCGGCCAACCTATATTGAACTGTCAATCGAGCAGCTGGATAAACTGTTTCTACGCGGTCGTTGAGTAAACAAAGACACCCGGCAGTGACAGTAGAAGCACCACTTATTTGCCTGATGGGGCCAACAGCTGCGGGTAAAACAGCTCTGTCACTTGAAATTGCCCGCCGTTTTGATTGTGAAATTATCAGCGTTGATTCGGCGTTAATCTATCGCGGTATGAATATTGGTACGGCAAAACCCGATGCCCGTATACTGGCGGAGTGCCCACATCACCTGGTTGATATTATCGACCCATTGGCAACGTATTCCGTTGCCAGCTTTTGCCAGGATACTTTGCGGCTGGTTAAACAAATAAGAGGTCGAGGGAAGACGCCACTTCTGGTGGGCGGTACCATGTTGTACTTTAACGCATTGGAAAAAGGGCTTTCGCTATTACCGGAATCTGATTCTGTGGTGCGCGGTATATTAGAGCAGGAACTAAATGATTATGGGCTTGATGCCATGCATCAGTCCCTTTCACTGATTGATCCTGAAGCAGCGGCACGCATTCATAAAAACGATCCTCAACGTATTCTTAGAGCCTTGGAAGTGTGGCGTATCAGTGGTATTAATATGAGTGGTCATCATAAACGCCCTGTTTTCAATCCACTGCCACCGGTTAATCTGAAATTGTGTGTTACATGCGATGATCGATCAGTATTGCACCGACGCATCGAAGCGCGTTTCAAGTCTATGATCGCGTCGGGGTTTGTAGAGGAGGTGGAAATGCTTAGGTCACGGTTTCCGGGGTTAAACAGTGCACTGCCTTCAATGCGATGTGTTGGTTACCGACAAGTGTGGCACTATTTAGAAGGTGAGTACCCGAAAGAAACGATGCTGGAAAAAGGGATTATTGCTACCCGTCAATTGGCAAAACGACAACTTACATGGCTACGGGGGATGGATAACCTAGTGTGGGTTGATAGTAACCCACAATCTTTATCGGCTATCTTTTCATTGGTTGAGAACATTTAAGAAGATATGCGGGCCGATGGAGTATTTGCAAGCATCTGACCTGATTGTCAGAATAAAGATATAATAAGTTTCTTTATACCTCTATATTGTGCCAAGCTAACATCGCTTGGCACAATATAGAGGTATAAAGCGTTGAATTCTTCAACTTCAACTCACAATAATGCGTCTGAATGAAAATTGATCCTGGACGCTAATGTGCCAGGATCTGGCTGAGAAATAGCTGGGTTCTTTCATGCTGAGGATTATCAAAGAATTCATTCGGCTCATTTTCTTCGATAACTTCACCAAAATCCATAAAAATCACCCGATTGGCCACTGTTTTGGCAAAGCCCATTTCATGGGTAACACATAACATGGTCATGCCTTCTTCAGCTAATTCGACCATTACATCCAGCACCTCTTTAATCATTTCAGGGTCCAGTGCCGAGGTTGGTTCGTCAAATAGCATGATCTTTGGACTCATACACAGTGAACGTGCAATCGCCACACGTTGTTGCTGACCACCGGATAACTGACCGGGAAATTTATTTGCCTGGTCTGGGATTTTTACCCGTTCAAGAAACTTCATGGAAATTTCTTCCGCGTCCTTACGCGGCATTTGCTTGACCCATATCGGCGCCAGGGCACAGTTTTCTAAGACAGTTAAATGAGGAAATAAATTAAAGTGCTGAAAAACCATGCCCACTTCACGGCGTATTGCATCGATATTTTTTAAATCATTGGTCAGTTCAACATTATCGACAATAATATGACCTTGCTGGTGCTCTTCAAGTCGATTAATACAGCGAATCATTGTCGATTTGCCAGAACCCGATGGGCCACAGATAACAATTCGCTCGCCCTGGCTAACCTCCAGGTTAATATTCTTTAAGACATGGAAGGAACCGTACCATTTGTGCATTTCCTTTATCTGAATAACCGTTTCGCTGGGTATTTCGGCGTTATTCATCTGTGCTGTTGATGTATTCATATTTTTAACCCGATAAGTTATTTATTTCTAATTTTAGTGCCCGGTATGCAGTTTCTTTTCCAGGTAGAGCGAGTATCTCGCCATGCTAATGCAGGAGATAAAGAAGAAAATAGCGACAAAAATATACACTTCTGAAGATAAGCCCTGCCACTTTGCGTCAGCTAATGATGCACGACCAATACCTAATGGATCAAGTAGGCCGATAACGATAACCAGTGTGCTATCTTTATAGAGACCAATAAATGTGTTTACGATGCCAGGGATAGATATTTTTAATGCCTGGGGTAACACAATTAAGCGCATCGATTGCCAGTACTTTAAACCCAGCGCATCCGCCGCTTCTGTCTGACCTTTTGGTATTGCCTGCAAGCCACCGCGCACCACTTCTGCGATATACGCGGATGAAAACAAGGTAACCATGATAAGCACACGCAGTAATAAATCGAACGAGGTGCCTGGTGGCAAAAAATAATTGAGCATTGTTGACGCTACAAATAGCAAAGTAATTAAAGGGACGCCACGAATAAACTCGATAAAGGAGACACAGATAATGCGTATTGCCGGCATATTGGATTGACGGCCCAGTGCCAGAATAATACCGATGGGCAGGGAAAAAATGATACCTGTTACACCAATAACCAGTGTCAGCATAAAACCGCCAA
Organism: Gammaproteobacteria bacterium; assembly: GCA_965277715.1. Classification (GTDB taxonomy): domain Bacteria; phylum Pseudomonadota; class Gammaproteobacteria; order JBCCGL01; family JBCCGL01; genus JBCCGL01. The sequence continues at coordinate 1,339,689 of OZ255836.1, read as the reverse complement.
ATAAATTTGTTGGCACGGGTTCAAGTCCCAATCCACCAATCAACAACCACCCGATAATGACAGGGGATACTAATGAAACGCAGAGCAGGCGTTTGCGGTGTGGGGCGTTATCAAACAAAACGGGCCAAAAGGCAAATAACATTAACAAAAAGGAGAGGTTAACGCGCCAGCGTTCCATCTCTGGGTAAAAGCCATATACGAACAATTCAAAACGATGGCCAATAAATGCCCAGCACGCACCAGCGGCTATTTCCCGGCATTCTAAGCGTGAAGTGCCTGTGTAAGCAGCATCGATAAATAGCCAGTTAATCATTGCAGGCAGGGTCAGATACAGTATATATGCCATCAATAGAGTCATGGCTATGTTGGTATATGACGAAAATAGATTGTTCCGTAGCCAGGCAATAGTTCCTACTGTATTAGCGGGAGGCTCAAGACTGGGGTGTGTACCCGGTGCGTATACTTGTTTGGTATTCATTCTTTAACGCTCCACCAGTTTCATTTTCTTGTTGTACCAGTTCATCAGTGTTGAAATTGCCAATGAGAACATCAAATAAAGCCCCAGCACAATTGTCATACACTCCATTTCTCTACCCGTTTGATTCAGGGATATACCGCCAATGGTGGCGACGATATCCGCGTACCCTATTGCCAGCGCAAGCGATGAGTTTTTTGTGATATTGAGGTATTGACTGGAGAGCGGTGGGATAATGACGCGCAGTGCCTGTGGGATAATAATAAGCTGCATCGTTCTGTTAGGTTTTACTCCCAACGCGAATGCTGCCTCTGTCTGGCCGTGACTTATCGCCTGAATACCGGCGCGAACAATTTCAGCGATAAACGCAGCGGTATAGAGCGATAGCGCCAGCCATAATGCTAAAAATTCGGGCCTTAGCACCAACCCGCCTTTGAAATTAAATCCTGTTAGTACAGGGATTTCCCACGTCAAAGGGGCACCTGCCAGTAAATAGACCAGCACGGGCAAACCTATGATGGTGGCTACACTGGCCCAGAGAACCGGATAAATTTTCCCGGTGGCGTCCTGGGTTTTTTTCGCGTAACGCTTAAACCACCAGGAAAATGCAATCGCGCAGATAAAGGCAATTAAAACCGCCCACATACCCGCTTCAAACACTGGTTTTGGTGTATAAAACCCTCTGTTGGTAAGAAAAAATGTTTCTTCTATACCAATGGCTTGTTTGGGTACAGGCAAGGTATTGACGATAATGCCATATACCAGGAGTATGTGTAGCAACACAGGTACATTGCGAACGTACTCGATGTAAAAATACACTACCCGGTTGATTAGCCAGTTTTTGGAGAGGCGCATTACACCCAATGTGAATCCAACAATTGTGGCAAGAATAATGCCGCAGAAGGCGACCAGTAGAGTATTGAGGATACCTACGTAGGTGGCGCGAAGGTGAGAGCTACGCGAATCGTATTCTATTAATGTTTGGCTTATATCGTAGCTAGCTGGGTCAGACAGAAAGCTGAAGCTGTAGCCCTTGCCGATCAGTTCGAGGTTGATCACAGCATTACGTACAATGTAAAAAACAAAGGTAAACAGCAGAGCTATAGTAATAATCTGTATCATTGTTGAACGCGTTTCTTTGTCGTTCCACATGCGGTACAGAAATGATGGTTTGGTTGTTGTATCCATAATTAGCATATATCGTTAGGCTGGCTCAATTACTTGGGCGATTGTAGTTATAAAAGCTATATGGCAAAACGGCGATCAGTTGATCGCCGTTTTTATCGCTACAGTGATTAGCGAATAGGTGGAGCGTACAACAAACCGCCGTCAGTCCATTGTGCGTTAAGGCCGCGAGAGAGGCCGAGTGGTGTAGCTGAACCGATATTGCGCTCAAATATTTCGCCGTAGTTACCCACGGCCGAAATCGCCCGGGCAGCCCACTGCTTGTCGAGGCCAATCATGGCGCCAAAATCACCTTCAGTACCGGCAATACGGTTAATCGAAGGGTTGTCGCCAGCAGCTTTCATGTGATCGGCAATATTTGCCTGGGTAATGCCCAGTTCTTCAGCGGCAATAATAGCGTTCAATACCCAGCGAACGACATCAGCCCATTGATCATCGCCATGGCGCACTGCGGGGCCAAGCGGTTCTTTGGAGATGATTTCGGGGAGAACAACATGCGCACTGGGGTCATTAAATGTACTGCGAGTAGCAGCTAGGCCAGAGGCGTCAGTAGTAAATACATCGCAACGGCCAGCGGTGTAGTTGGTTTGTGCTTCATCATTGGTTTCGATTGGCACAGGCTCATAGCTCATTTGATTGGCACGGAAGAAATCAGCCAGGTTGAGTTCGGTTGTTGTACCTGTTTGGATACAGATAGACGCACCATCCAGCTCTGTAGCCGAGGATACACCCAAGGCTTTAGGTACCATGAAACCTTGACCATCATAGTAATTGACACCCAGGAAAGTAAGTTTCAAATCGGCATCACGGCTCATGGTAATAGTGGTGTTACGGTATAACACGTCACCCTCGCCAGAGTTTAAAGAGGTGAAACGGGTTTTACCGGTGGTGGGTACAAATTTGACTTTGTTTGGATCACCGAGTACGGCAGCGGCGGTAGCACGGCAAAAGTCAATGTCAAAGCCCTGCCAGCGACCGTTATCATCGGGTGCGCCAAAACCGGCAACACCTGTTGTAACGATACAGTTTAGCTCACCGCGTTTTTGTACATCTTCCAGCGTACCCGCGTTGACAACACTTGTCGAAGCAAGCGTTGCAACTGCTGCGGATACAGCAAGCGTTTTGAAAAGTTTCATCAGGAACTCTCTCCAATCATCATTTTATTAAGTTGAGGTGTCAACATAGTCTTGAGTCAGGTCTGATCACCTGTTTGTCAAGCATGCCAACAGTCGTTGCAGAATTTATTTGAACTTTAGATCTGCTCCTGTAAAAGTAACATAACCTGGGCTTGACGCCAAGGGGTGCTGTGTAGTCTGCCGTTAATAGCAAGTAAAATACGCTTTATCGCCGTGTTCTAAACGGCATAAGCTTTTTCTATTTTGATATTGGCGAAAAAAACAGGCAGTGTGATAATTATTTTCATTACTCATATATATGAATAGAGCAGGCAATCATGACTATTTCCACTCTGGATCGCATCATCGGCAATACACCATTGGTTCAGTTGCAGCGATTGGTTGATAGTGATAGAGGTAATAGTGTTTTCGTTAAGCTGGAAGGTAATAACCCTGCTGGTTCGGTTAAAGACAGGCCCGCCCTCAATATGATTGTTCAGGCGGAAAGCCGAGGGGATATTGCCCCCGGTGATCGTCTGATTGAGGCAACCAGTGGTAATACGGGCATTGCTCTGGCAATGGTTGCCGCTATCAGAGGCTACCGTATGCGTTTGATTATGCCGGAGAATATGAGCGAAGAGAGAGCCCATGTGATGCGCACATTTGGTGCAGATATAGTACTGGTTTCACGTGAAGAGGGCATGGAATATGCGCGAGACTTAGCATTAAAAATGCAACACCGGGGTGAGGGTTATGTGCTCGATCAGTTTAGCAATCCGGATAATCCTGCTGCGCACTACCTGCATACCGGCCCTGAAATTTGGCGGGCGAGTAACGGTGGTGTTACGCATTTTGTCAGTGCTATGGGAACGACCGGAACGATTATGGGGACCGGTAGGTATTTGAAGGAGCAAAACCCTGATGTCAGGATCATTGGTGTTCAGCCTGATCAATATGCCAATATTCCTGGCATACGTCGCTGGCCTCAGCAATACCTCCCCAAAATATACCAACCGCAGCATATTGATCAAATAATTGACGTTAACCAAGGTGAAGCAGAGTTGTTTGCCAGGCGCATGGCCCATGATGAGGGTATATTTTGTGGTATATCCTCGGGAGGGGCGGTTGCTGCTGCGATAAGGGTGGCCAGTGAGGTTGAAAATGCCACAATTGTTTCAATCGTATGTGATAGAGGTGACCGTTACTTATCTACAGGGGTATTTGGCTAGTAACTTTTACAGTTAATTGGGGTTATTGGTAACATGTAAAGTATTGCATATAAAACGTTTTGTCTTTAATTTCCTGAGCGCTATCGTTGTGATTCAATTGATTGCCTGGATGGAGGAGGGGGCAAGCCAGGGTAAATATCACCCCAACGTCAAAACCATCTTTGTGTCGGCAATCGTGATTTTATCCTTGTGTGCAAGCGGTATGTAGCCCTGATCAATTTCTTTTCCGTTTAACATAGGCATTTTTCGTTTGCCTATTGTTTCGATGTGTATTAAAAAATACTTTCCTTGTTTGAATGCGATAGCCGCAACCTGCGTTTCAGGTTGCCCAAGTGTTGTCAATGATTTGGTGAGGTGGAGTATTTGCCCTGCCTTATTGCCGTTACTAATTGCCAGGCTGGCGATATGTTTAGTGGTCAGTTTGTTTATCTTATTATTAACGGTTGGATGACCGCTCAAGTCGCTTATGTTCTGGCTTGTTTGATTTGAAAAATCCGATGTTGCTGATGGTGTCGTTACGGCGTGTTGTATAACTACAGCCTGATTAAATTCACTCGTATCAGAGTTTTCATTAATATATTGCAGTTTATGCTTGCCAATAGTGATTTCATCACCGTGTTGTAAGGCTTTTTTGTTAACTAGTGTTCCATTGACGTAAGTTCCATTGGTGCTTTTTAAGTCTTCGAGAAACGAATCGCTTAATATGGTAATAATTTTTGCATGTTCATTACTGATCGCCAGGTTTTCTATTTGAATGTCATTACTGGCGCTTCGCCCAATGATTGTTTGCGCTTTATTAAGTGCGTATTCCTTTATTTTTTTACCGCCTAAACTAAGAATTAATTTTGACATCTTACGCTATTTTAGCTAAAGCCAATTGATGAGTTTTTGATGCCAGGCAACCTTACTGGGGTAGGGTTTTACAATTCTGACCAATATAACTGAAATATTATCAGAACCACCATTTTGGTTGGCTTTGTCGACCAGTGCGTCTGCCGCATTTTTCAGGTTGTCAGCGTGTTTGTTTAAAGGGTGTTCACTTAATATAAGGCCAATTTGTGTGTCGCTAATCATATCATTAAGACCATCTGAGCAAAAGAGATAGATGTCACCAACGTGGGTATCCGTCTGATCAATGCTCGGCTCTACTTCTGGTTCAGTGCCCAGTGCTTTTGTTATTAGGTTTTTATTAGGTGACGTTCTGGCTTCCTCACGTGAATAGAGGCCTCGATCGACAAGCTCCTGGAGTAATGTGTGATCGGATGTCAGTTGTTGCAATGTATCGTCACGGTAGCAATAGATACGCGAATCGCCAATATGCGAGTAAATAATTTTGTTGTCGTAAAAAATTGATGTGGCAATAGTTGTGCCCATACCTTTGTATTGAGGTTGGCTCGATGCCTTTTGATAGATGATTTGATTGCATTTGTTGAGTGCTAAAAGGCAGTCGTGTTTTATTTGATCGATTGCATCGGTTTGGATGGGTGTTTGAGAGGGCTTTTGTTTTATCGCATGTTTCACGCGTATTTTTGTCAGTGATTTTATCAGTGTTTGAACGGCAATTTCACTGGCCACTTCCCCTGCATTGTAACCCCCCATGCCATCAGCTAATACGACAACGCCGTGTTCTGTTGATTTGCCAATACTATCTTCATTGTGCTCACGTTTAAGCCCTTTGTCAGTTTTGCTGACTATCTGAATTTTTCCTGACATGCTCATGGTTATCGGATTTTTATAGCCTCAGGGGAGATATTGAAAATAAGGATGAAAAATAAACGGCATATACAATTGCGGATATTTCACGACAAGCACGATCTCGCTTATCTCTTGGCGCCACAGGAAATATTCGCCCAATCAGGTATGTCTTCGTTATCTGTAATAGTCGATATGTCATGTCTTCGATAATTCCCTTGTGAAATCAATGGTTTGAGAGATATCAATGTTTGTTTAATATAGTCAGGCCAAAGAATGATACTAAGAAGTTAGCTGACTGACAAATAACTTTCTGGCGCATAGGCTGTTTTGAATCGTAAACGAGTGCCACCGACAAAAGCTCTTCACTTCTTAAGGATGCCTTTGGGTACATTGGCGAATCCATCTGTTAGTGTATGAATCTGGGTGAACCCTTTTTCTTTGAGTAGATACGAGGCCACAGAGCTGCGGCGGCCAGTGTCACAATACACAATGTACTCTTTGTCTATACTCAACTGATTGGCCCTCATTCTCAGGAAAATTAAGGGGATATTAAGACTGTTGGGGATATGGCCAGCTTGATATTCAGCCGGTAAGCGGACATCAAGCCATTGGCCACCGTCAATAATTTTCTTCACGCTTTGTTCAAAATCGACCCAGTTTAGTAATGGCTGGTGTAGTAGGGAGACAAAATTTTCTTTCGATAAACGCATCAGTGAACCATCGGTTGCCATACTGACTGTAGCGTTGCGTGTCTCATTGGAAATGAGCGCTTCTTCACCGAAATGATCACCAGGAGCGAGGGTGGCGAGATTAACAGAAGAGCGGTTTACATTACATTTACCACTGATAATAGTATAAAAATAGTCGCCTGGATCACCTTGCCTAATGACTGTTTCTCCTGCTTTATACGTGATTTTTTCCATACGCGTGAAGATTAATTGGATATTAATTGCCGGAATATGTTGAAATGACTTGGTTTGCAGCAGGTGAACCATCCATTCATTGTCTTCATCATCACTCGGTGGCAGGGGCAATTCAGATCCTTCCTGTTGTTCGTTTCTTACCGGGTAGCTGCCCGTTTGGTCCCATGTTAGAAAAATATCAAACAGATTGCGGTCAATTGAAATAATGGTGGAGTCCAGTTTAGTCCGTGCTGAAGCGCGTTGTGGGTTTCTGGATGATAAAGGGGAGTAGGCTCTTTCTGAACCACTGTCGATAGATTCAATGACTTGTTTATTTTCATCGAGAAAGTCGATGCCACCACTGACCAGATAAAAGTGTCTTTTTATTACGTCGTTCTGAAGAAAAACATACTTACCCGATTCGATTGAGTGGTAAGTCATCTTGGATGCAATTTCACCAAGACTTGATGAATTCAATGCATCCAGGGGCGTAAATTTGGCTAACTGCGATTTGCTGAGTGTGATAGTCATAATTTTTGCTTATAAACCCCTGCAGGCTCCAGGCTGGAAGATAGCATAGTGATGCACATGTGAGCTAATCGCCATAACCCACTAACCAGACTGTTCGCGCACATCAAGTTGTAGGCGAATCTTTTGACCGGGGTGGATGTATCGTGCGTTTTTTAATTCTACATTCCATCGCAACAAATCAGCTACTTTGATATTAAAGCGGTGCGCAATACCATCGAGTGAATCACCGGATTTTACTGTGTAGCGTATTGTTTGGATTGATGGCTGAAAAACCGCCCCCGCTTGAGTATTTACCATAATATTTGAAGCAGGTTTCTTCCAAATAACCAGTTTTTGCCCGAGCTTCAATGGGGTTTTCGGTGTTATATTGTTCCATTGGGCGATTTTCCTAATTGTAGCGCCGTAAGTTTTTGCCAGTCTCCATAAGGTATCGCCATTACGTACCTTGTGGGTGTACCGGGTGCCGCTACCGTTTGATTGTGCAACTTTAAGACGTTGGGACGCGCTGTATACGTAAGTGGATTCTGCCGCGCCTGGCCCTGGAATAGTTAATGCGCGGCCCGCACGAATAAGGTTGCTACTGAGGTGGTTTACCTTTTTGATATAGCCCACAGTTGTTTTGTAACGCCTGGCAATTGTGCTGAGTGTTTCACCGGATTTTATGGTGTGCCTGGTCCAGGTAATGCGTTCCGCATCGGGGAGTTTAGCCAAGGCCAATTTGAACTGCTCGGCATTATTGATGGGAATGAGTAGGTGATGGGGGCCATCAGGCGCTGTTGCCCAACGATTGAAACCTGGGTTTAGCAGGTATAGTTGTTCAATACTGATCCCCGCCATTTTTGCCGCACGTGATAAGTCTATTTGTTTCCCGGTGTCGATTTTGGCGAAATAGGGTTGTGTGCTGATCAATGGAAGATCTAATTTGTATTTTTCTGATTGATCAATGACTGATATCAATGCCAGCAATTTCGGTACGTAGTTACGTGTTTCCCTGGGTAGGTGCAAATCCCAATAAGAGGCGGGAAGGTTTTTCTTCTGGTTGTGCTTTATTGCATTGCGAACCTTTGTTGGCCCCGCATTATAAGCGGCTAACGCGTGTAACCAATTGCCGTCAAATTCCCTTTCAAGCTGTTTAAAAAACCGGATTGCGGCATTAGTTGACGCGGCGATATCCCGTCTGCCGTCGTACCACCAGTCTTGCGTTAAGCCAAAAGATTTGCCGGTAGATGGAATGAATTGCCAAATCCCGGTCGCCCGGCCATGGGAATAAGCGAAGGGGCGGTAAGCACTTTCAATAACAGGCAATAGCGCCAACTCAAAGGGCAGGTGGTTTTTCTCCAGTTGATTGGCAATATAGTGGAGATAAGGCCTACTGCGCTCTAAGACCCGTTTAACATACGCTGTATTCTGAGCAAACCATTTCTGCTGCCTGGCGATACGGTCATTATTGGCGTGCTTCCATGTAAATCGATGCTTTAACCAATGCCAGAGGTCTTGGTTGGTCGCGTTGAGGTTAGCTCCATCCACTAGCGTGTGGTTTTTTACAAACTGAGTGGAGCGGGTTGTCTCGGCTGGAAGTGTTACAGGGGAGGTAGGTTGCGTTGTTGTGGATGCGCTGTTATTCGTGGTCTGGTTGGATTTAGGGGGGGGTGCCTGCTGTTTCGCAGTGCCTTGTCCCGGCGCTGAATCTTCTGTTGATTGGGGAAGCTGGGCGCATCCGCCGAGTATAAATATATAGCCCCCTATCAGCAGCGAAAGCAGGCCTGTTCGTCGTGGGGCGTTGTTATAATGCAGCAAAGCTACTCCTTGGTATACAAAATGTACATCTAAATAAAATGACTGGATAAATAGTGGCGTTTTTTTTAAGGTTGTCGTGATTTCTTCAATGGGTAGCGTACCCTGTGCAGCACCTGCAATCACGAGTGACAAGCACTTGTAAAGGTATTAGCCTATACCATTCACTAAAACCGAGTATTGTCCGATTCTATCGTTATGCCCATTGATTCTGCACTGACTGACTGGAACAGCACACAACCAGAACTTCTAGAATGGTACGCGTCTTTTCTTGGTCAGTCCATGCTGAAGGAGGTAAACGACCACCTGGAGGGTATGCTGCGCCCGGTGTTTGGCTATCAGGCGTTACAATTGGGGCAACTGAGTGACAACAGTGAAGGGTTGCTCGGTGGTGCCGGTCTGTCGCGTCGCTTTATACTTGGGGGCAATGAACTTCACAAGTCGGTGGATATGGTATCTAACGTGTTAGAACTGCCTATTGCCACGGATACGATCAGTCTGCTGGTAATGCCACATACGCTGGAGTTTTGTCAAAACCCCCATCAGGTTCTCCGTGAGGCGGACAGAGTATTGTTACGCGATGGTTATTTACTGATACTGGGATTTAACCCGCTCAGCAGTTGGGGGATAGTACGCAATATGCGTTTTTGGCGACGAAATACCCCTTGGAATGGGCAATTTTATACCCAAACACGTATAGACGACTGGTTGTCATTATTGAATTTTAGAGTAGTGGGCCGTCGTCGGTTTTTTCTTCGCCCACCCATTGCCCAGCCGGTTTTTCTGTCGCGATTGTCTTTTCTTGAGAAACTGCAACCCTGGCTGAATATTTTTGGTGGTGCGTATTTGATATTGGCGAGAAAACAGACCCGGCCGTTGACGCCGCGTTTACAGCGGTGGCGTCAGGCTATCGCGGCGCGACAGATTATTGACCCTATTAATAAGGTGGAAAAGATTCATGGCAGGAAAAACTGAAGCGCCGCACGTTAAAATGTACACCGATGGTGCCTGTCGTGGTAACCCTGGGGAAGGTGGTTGGGGGGTTGTGCTAATGAGCGGTAACCAGGAAAGGGTTCTGTACGGTGGGGAGATGCTGACGACGAACAATCGTATGGAGCTAATGGCGGCTATTCGTGGGCTTGAGGCACTAACCCGATCCTGTACTGTAGTATTGGTCACCGATTCAAAATATGTGATTAATGGTATTACGCAGTGGATGAGTGGCTGGAAACGCAATGATTGGCGAACGGCCAGCAAATTACCGGTGAAAAATGCCGATTTATGGCGACGGCTGGATGATATTACGCAAAAACACACCATCGATTGGCAGTGGGTCAAGGGGCACAGTGGTGATTTGTATAATGACCGCGCCGATGCGCTGGCCAATCGCGGTATCGACGAACGGCTAGAGAGTGAGTAATGCAATAATGCGACAGGTTGTACTCGATACAGAAACCACTGGGCTGGACCCCGCTCAAGGACACCGTATTATCGAAATTGGCGGTGTGGAAGTCATCGATCGGAAACTAACGGGCAACCACTTTCACCAGTATTTACAGCCCGATCGTGATATTGATGAGGGCGCTATGGAGGTGCATGGTATTACCAATGAGTTTTTACTCGATAAACCCCGCTTTACTGCCGTTGCAGACGATTTTTTAATGTTTGTCAATGGTGCTGAGTTGGTTATCCACAATGCGCCGTTTGATGTGGGTTTTATCGATGCCGAGCTGCAACGACTTGGTAAGGAAAGTATAAAAAACCGTTGTACTGTATTGGATACGCTGGTTATGGCACGTGAGATGTACCCCGGCCAGCGCAATAGCCTCGATGCCCTGTGTAAGCGATTGGGTATTGATAATACCCAGCGCACCCTGCACGGTGCGCTACTGGATTCTGAAATACTGGCCGATGTGTATCTGTTGATGACAGGTGGACAAGTTAGTTTGTCATTGGCAGTCGATCAAGAGCTGGGGCCAGACCCTGCATTAAATGCACTGGGCAGTACTGAAATTAAACCCACCCCGGTTTTATACGCCAACCAGAGTGAATTGGCTGCACATAATGTGTGGCTGGAGACACTGCAAAAAGAAAGCGAAAATGGCTGTGTTTGGCGCCATTAGTTTTTTATTTTGACGGGATCTCCTAGGGGGCGTTCTCAATCACCTTCACAGTCTGTTTTCGGCCCTTTTCCGCGCTGGCGGTGTTGCAACGCGTCACAATAGAATGGCTATTGTTCCTCATTGCGTCTTGCCGAGACGATTGTGGCTCACAATCAGTCTCGCTCAGATAATTGAGAAAACCCCCTAACGCTAACGGCTGGCGTTGCGCATTATGCGTTGCTTATCCCGCTCCCAGTCCCGGTTTTTTATATCGGCCCGCTTATCGTGTTCTTTTTTACCTTTTGCCAGGCCCACTTCCAGCTTGGCCAGGCCACGCCGCCAGTACATTGCCAGTGGCACGAGGGTAAAGCCTTTGCGTTCGACGGCACCAATCAAGCGTGCCAATTCGCGCTGGTGTAGCAACAGTTTTCGCGCACGCATTGGATTGGGTGTTATATGTGTTGATGCCGACAATAAGGGGGGCATGTGGCAGGCGATTAGCCAAGCCTCTGCATCGCGCAGCATGACATAACTGTCAGTAATCTGAATGCGGCCTGCACGTAAGCTCTTGACCTCCCAGCCCTGTAATACCAAACCTGCTTCAAGCTTGTCCTCGATATGAAAATCGTGACGGGCTTTTTTGTTTAGTGCAATCGTCGAGCCGGGTGCCGTTTTTTGTTTCTTTTGTTTTCCCATTGCGAGATTATAATCGATTCAATTTTTAGAGGCAGGTTTTTGCCTGCCTCTGTTTTTCCTGCTGCCATGGTGCCCCAACGCCTTATGACAACCATTTCCCGCTCGGCGTTAGTGATGTATACGCCAAACCAAATGTACGATCTGGTGAATGATGTTGAGGCGTATCCGCTGTTTTTACCCTGGTGCAGCGGCGTGGATGTTGTTGAAAAGTGTATTGACAGGCAGACGGCATCCATTTGCATTTCCAGGGCCGCTGTCAATCAACGCTTTACAACGCGCAATACGATGCAAGCGAATCAACGCATCGATATGGTGTTGTTAGATGGCCCCTTTAGCCACCTTAACGGTAGCTGGGTGTTCACCGCGTTGGGTGATGTGGGGTGTAAGGTGTTATTGGATATCGAGTTTGCCATTGCCAACCCGTTGATTGCCACGTCAGTTGGGCCGGTGTTTAGCAGTATCTGTGGGTCTCTGGTTGAAGCGTTTTGTCAGCGCGCTAAGGAGGTATACGTGTGAGTGCTATAGCTTACTGAGTGGTGTATTGATTTTCGATTTTACTGACGACACCGTTATCAAAAAAGACCGTGACCCGCTTGGGTTTTGCGTAGTTTCCCGCTTTACTGACGTAGTGTAAATAGTCCCAGCGGTTTGTACGAAACAGGTTGTTGCTGACCGGGCTGCCCAGTAGGTATTTTACCTGCTCGCGGCTCATGCCGACCTGAAGTTGTTCAACACGCTGACTGTCGACGATGTTGCCCTGGTGTATATCGATCTTGTGAGGGTCTGGCAGTATCGATACACAGCCATAATTCGTCATGCCTACAATAATAAAAACAAGGGTATGCGCTATTTTTTTTGAGTAATGTATCATTATCGAGTCGAAATTTGGTTGTCGCAGGTGGTATTTGGCCATATTGCCAGGTGGGGATCAAACATTGTTATACTTGAAACCCAAATAATCATCCAGATCTCTGAATAATCTCCTAGACATCATGTATTGACTTGTGTGCAAGTTAATACATGGAGCCTAGATTAATCGATTTATTATTTATATACCGTTGCGGTGGAGAAAGGTGTTGTCAACCAGTGAACTCAAAAAAGCAGGATTGAAGGTCACGCTGCCACGCGTAAAAATTCTGGAAATTCTGGAGCGTTGCGAACATCACCACATGAGCGCCGAAGATGTGTATCGCGCTTTGATGCAATCGGGGTCTGATGTGGGTCTGGCCACTGTATACCGTGTGTTAACGCAGTTTGAGGCGGCGGGGCTGGTTACCCGGCACCACTTTGACAGCGGCCAGGGTCAGGCTGTGTTTGAGCTGGATGTTGGCGATAACCACAATCACATCATCTGCGTAAAGAGTGGTCACGTAGAGGAGTTTACCGACGCTGTTATTGAAGAGCGCCTGGACAGTATTGCTGCCGAGCGGGGGTATAAGCTGACCGATTACACCCTGACGGCCTACGGTGTTTACGATCAACCGGATTAATTGCTCCCGGCATTTGTCAACATTTCCTGTGCATGTGACCGGCTTTGTTCGGTAATCGAGATGCCACCTAACATGCGTGCAATTTCCTCGACCTTTTCTGTGGCGTCCAGCAGCTGAATATGCACGCGGGTGTGCTCCCCATCACTGCGCTTACTGACGACAAAGTGCGCATTTCCCTGAGAGGCCACCTGTGGTAGGTGGGTCACACACATAACCTGCGCCTGGGCGCTGAGTTTACGCAGTTGCCTGCCGACTGTCTCGGCCACTGCACCGCCGATGCCACCGTCTACCTCGTCAAAGATCAGTGTTGCCGAGGATTTGTATTTTGAGGCGACTAACTGCAGTGCCAGGCTGATGCGCGACAACTCACCACCGGATGCCACCTTGGTCAGCGCTTTTGGCGATTGCCCTGGATTGGCGCTGACCATAAAGGTGATGTTATCACTGCCGTATAGCCCCGGTTTGTCCCGTTGCGTTGATGATATTGCCACTGAAAACAGGCCGCCAGACATACCCAGTGCCTGCATATGTGCGCTGATTTCCTCGCCGAGCTTAACCCCGGCCTCGTGGCGTGCGTGGCTAAGTGCGTTATCGATGCTGTTGTAGCTGTCGATTAGCTGTACCCGTTGTGCTGCCAGTTGCTCGCGGTTGTGGTCTGCGCTGGCCAGTAACGCTAGCTGGTTGGCCAGTTTTTCGCGTGTTTCCGCTAGTCTTTCAGGTGTGGTTTTGTGTTTGCGTGACAGACTGTGCAGTGTTGTCAGGGTTTGTTCCAGCATCGCGAGCCGGTTGTCGTCGAGTTCGATGCGTGCAAGGTAATCGCGCAACTCAATAGCCGCTTCATTGCAGTTAATCGCTGCATCGCCCAGTGTTTTCGATACGGCATCGAGTGCCGGGTCCAGCCCGCACAGAACACCAATTGTGTGTTGCATCGCTGCGAGCTGGCTATGCAGTGCATGGTCGCCTTCGTAGAGCGCTTCGAGTGTCGACTGGCAATCGCCCAGTAACCGCCCTGCATTGCTCATGCGTTTGTGTTCCTGTTCGATGGCGTTGATGTGAGTGGCGCTAAGGTCAAGTTGCTCTAGCTCGTCGAGCTGGTATTGCAACATATCCATTTGCCCTGCCGCACTGCTGCTTTCCTCAAGGGCATCGATCTGTTCATCGATGCGCTGTAATGCCCGGTAGTTAACCGCGAGCTTGTCCAGCAACGGGTTATTGCCTGCATAGGCGTCGAGCAATTCCCGCTGAGTGGCCTTGCGCATGAGCAGTTGGTGTTCGTGTTGGCCGTGAATGTCGACCAGCATTTCACCCAGTGTGCGCAGTAATTGCAGCGGCGCTACCTGGCCGTTGATGTAGCCACGTGAGCGGGTATCGCGGCTGATGGTGCGGCGGATCAGGCATTCACCGTTATCGTCCAGCTCGTTTGCCGCCAGCCAGGCCAGGGCGGCGGGGTTGTCTTCAATCGAAAATAGCGCACTTATATCGGCTTTTTCAGCCCCTTCACGCAATTGTGCACTGTCGGCACGGTCACCGAGTAACAGCCCGAGTGCATCGAGCAGAATGGATTTACCTGCACCGGTTTCACCGGTAAGTACCGTCATACCCTGTTGCAGCTCGATTTCGATGCTGTCGATAATGGCAAAGTTGCGGATGTGCAGGTGCGTGAGCATATAACTCAGGTCCAGTTTAGTTTGGCGCGCAGCAGTTTGTAGTAGTTGTAGTTGTTTGGGTGTAAAAGGCGTACACACTTGGCGTGCCGTTTAATATGGATGACATCATTGGGCATCAGATCAAAGTATACCTGCCCATCGCTGACCAACTGGCCGTTGTCGATTCCCTCATCGCTGATGCGAATGCGGATATCGCTATCGGCACCAACCACCAGTGGGCGACTGCTGAGTGTGTGTGGGCAGATTGGCTGCATGACGATCACGTCGAGCGTTGGGGTGACAATGGGTCCACCGTTGGAGAGTGAGTAGGCCGTCGAGCCCGAGGGTGTTGAAACGATGATGCCATCGGCGCGCTGCACATTGACGAAGCGGTCATTAATATAGGTTTCAAACTCTATAATGCGCAGCAGGTCTTTGACGCGCAGTACGATGTCATTAAATGCCACCACCTGATTAACCCGTTCGCCGTCGCGGCGTATTTCAACGTTGAGCAATAAGCGCTCTTCGTTCAGGTAGTTACCGGCGAGAATCTCGTTGAGCTGGGTGAGCTCACTCTCTGGGGATACATCGACTAAAAAGCCCAGGCGGCCACGGTTTACGCCGACAATCGGCACATCACAATCGGCCAGTGCGCGTGCGGTATGTAGCAGGGTGCCATCACCACCGATCACAATGGCCAGGTCACATTCCTCGGCGATAACGTCCAGCCCGACTGTTTTCAATCCACCAATCAAACCACGGGTACTGTGGTCGAGTATGACCTCACAGCCCAGTTTTTCCAGGCGTGCGTGTACGTCGTTGAGGGTGTCGGATACTTTCAGGTCGTTTAGCCGGGTGATAAGGCCAATTTTTTTGAATTTATACATAGTGCTAAATTATCACGAGGAGCGGGGTAGTGTCAGCTCTGAGTACTGTCTATGGCCGTCTTAATTTTATACAGCCACTCGAGTGCCTGTTTGGGCGTCGTATCGTTTGGGTCTATATGTTCGATGAACGCCAGTGATTCGGCGAGCCGATCGGTCGGTTTGTCTTCAAAAAGGGACAGTTGACCCAGTGTTGAGGCAGTTGATTGTTTAGCGTGTGAGGGCTGAGCCTGTGCAGTGCTCTCCAATTGCTGCAAAAGCTGCTGGGCGTGTTTAAGTGTCGTTGCTGGCAGGCCCGCCAGTTTGGCTACCTGTAAACCGTAACTGCGGTTTGCCGGGCCGGTCTTTACATTATGCATAAAGACAATATCCCCTTTGTGCTCGATGGCGCTTAGGTGCACGTTAGTGATGGCCTGGTGCTGCTCGGCCAATTGTGTCAATTCAAAATAATGCGTAGCGAACAAGGTGTAGGCACAGTTGGTGGTGCATAGATGGTCGGCGCATGCCCAGGCCAGCGAGAGTCCGTCATAAGTGCTGGTGCCACGGCCTATTTCGTCCATTAATACCAGGCTTTGCGCACTCGCATTGTGCAATATATTGGCCGCTTCGGTCATTTCCACCATAAAAGTGGAGCGACCACTGGCGAGATCATCAGAGGCACCGATACGCGTAAAAATTTGATCGATGGGGCCGATCTCGGCGCGCTCTGCCGGTACATAGCTGCCCACATGGGCCAACAGGGTAATCAGTGCAATTTGCCGCATATAGGTCGATTTGCCACCCATATTGGGGCCGGTAATCAACAACATGCGCTGTTTTTGATCGAAACAGACATCGTTGGCGACAAATGCCGTGTCCAATACCTGCTCCACAATTGGGTGGCGCCCGGCATCGATGCGCAGCCCAGGTGTTGCGCTAAGCATTGGCCGCCGCCAGTTCAGTGCGCTGGCGCGCTCGGCAAAGCAGGCGAATACATCCAATTTCGCGATAGTGGCAGCGATAAGCTGCAACGAGGGAATTTTTTCACACAGGCAATCGAGTAGCTGCTCATAGAGGTATTTTTCGCGTGAAAGTGCGCGTTCGCGGGCGCTGAGTACTTTGTCTTCAAACGATTTTAGTTCGGGGGTGATATAGCGCTCGACGGATTTTAGCGTTTGCCGACGGATAAAATAGTCGGGGATCTTGTCGGTGAGGTTGCGGCTAATCTCGATATAGTAACCGTGCACGCGGTTGTAGCTGACCTTGAGATTGGCAATGCCGCTGTTTTCCCGCTCACGGGTTTCCAGGTCGAATAAAAACTGGTCGGCATTTTGACTGAGGGTACGTAGTTCATCCAGCTCCCCATCGTAGCCCGGCGAGATTACGCCACCGTCGCGGATTAACATCGGCGGGGATTCGATCACCGCGCTGCCCAATAACACCTCGATTCCGGTTTCGTCCTTTAAGTCATCACTGAGTGTATTTAAGGTGCTGCCGTCAACCGTGTGGAGCAGGGCTTCGATGGCCGGTATTTGCTGTAATGAGTTGTGCAGGCCACTGAGATCGCGTGGGCGTGCCGATTTGAGCGCGATGCGTGCGCTGATACGCTCAATATCAACGATACCGCCCAGCAGTTCACGTATCATGGTTTGCAGCGATATATCGCATAGCGAGGTGACACAATCGAAGCGTGCATTTAGCTGTGCGTGATCGCGCAGTGGCCGGTTAATCCAACGGCGTAACAGTCGGCCACCCATACTGGTGACGGTACTGTCCAATACACCAACCAGCGTGTGTTGGTGATCGCCACTGAGGCTGTAATCCAGTTCAAGATTGCGCCGCGTTGCCGAATCCATCAGCAGGCTGTCGTCACGGTGCTCTACGGTTATCGCACGAATATGGGGAAGGGCAGACTGTTGAGTGTCCTTCAAGTATTGTAACGTACAACCGGCGGCAGCGATTGCCAGTGGCATCTGTTCGCAACCAAAGGCAGATAGGTCGCGGGTGCCAAATAGTGCGGTTAGCTGCGCCCGCGCAGTATCGGTATCAAAGTGCCACGGCGGCCGCTGCCTGACGGGCCACTCACTAAAACAGGCGTTGCCGCTATCCATCTCACTGACTAATAATTCTGCTGGTTGCAATCGGGTCAATTCACTGACCAGTGCGGATTCGCTTTCCATTTGCTGCACAATAAAACGTCCGGCACTGAGTTCCAGTGCCGCGATACCCATTTTTTCACCGTTGCGTGCGACGGCAACTAACAGGCTTTCCCGGTGTGCTGAGAGCAATGCCTCGTCGGTTACTGTGCCGGGCGTCACTACCCGCACGACTTTTCGCTCAACCGGTCCCTTAGCCAGTGCCGGATCACCGATCTGCTCACAAATAGCGACCGATTCACCGCGTTTCACCAGCCGCGCCAGGTAACCATCTGCTGCATGGTAGGGGATACCTGCCATCGGAATCGGCTGGCCAGCGGTTTTACCGCGTGCGGTCAAGGTAATATCAAGCAGTTTGGCTGCACGCTTAGCGTCATCAAAAAACAACTCGTAGAAATCCCCCATGCGATAAAACACCAGTGTGTCCGGGTACTCCGCTTTAATCGCGAGGTATTGGCGCATCATTGGCGTGTGTTCGGTTTGCTTGGTCGTGTTCATCGGGCTATTGTAACGGATAGCTTTTTTAAAAGGTGTCTACTCTATGGATAAAGAAACCGACAATATTGCTGTTGAGTTTGGTCGACAGCTACTGGCCGCAGGTGCATCACTCATTACGGCAGAATCGTGCACGGGCGGGTTGTTGGCAAAACGCGTGACCGATGTCGCTGGCAGTTCAGCCTGGTTTGACCGCGCTTTTATCAGTTATACCAATGAAGCCAAGCGGGAAATGCTGGCTGTGAATGAGGCCAGTATTGCCGAGTACGGTGCCGTCAGTGATGCGGTTGTCAGGGAAATGGCGGCAGGTGCCCTGGCTGCCAGCAGTGCTGTCAATAGCCAGGCACAGATTGCCATTGCTATCAGCGGTGTGGCAGGGCCATCGGGTGGCAGTGAGGAAAAACCTGTCGGCACTGTTTGGTTTGCCTGGGCGTACGCCGGTGGCTTATCAGGGAGTGGAATACCTGCGGGTGAGTCACTGTTTACTGAGCGGCGCCTCTTTGCTGGCGACCGCGAATATATCCGGCACCAGGCTGCCGAGCACGCTATGCGTCGCGTAATTGAGCGTTTAAAAAGATGAAACACAAAAAAATCAGCACTGTATTGTTAATGGGCGTCGTTTTGGTTGCAGCGTGTGGTGGTAGTGACCCCCCTGAGGTGGTCGATGACAGCGCTGTCAGACTGCTTGAAGCGCAACGCCAGCAGTTGTCTGAGGTGCAGCGAAAGTACCAGCAGACCCTGCAGGCGTTACATGAAATGCGCGCCCAGTTGGATGATAGCGATAGAGACCTGCAAATAAAGCAAAATGCGCTGGAGGCGTTGCGCGTTCAGGTCTCTGCACAAACACCTGAGTAGACTATTTTTACAGCGGGGGTCTGTTAGACAAAACAAAGTTATGCAATACTTGTCGGCTATTTAGTTGGCCCGTTTGGTGGCCTGTTTGGTAGTCCTGGGGGGCGAATAAAAACGTGGATGATAATCGTAAAAAAGCACTGGCTGCTGCACTTGGGCAGATAGAAAAGCAATTCGGCAAAGGCGCTGTTATGCGCATGGGGGATGCCAGTGCAGTACGTGATATTGAATTTATCTCAACAGGTTCTCTGAGTATCGATATCGCCCTCGGTATTGGTGGATTACCCAAGGGTCGGGTGGTCGAAATCTATGGTCCTGAGTCTTCGGGCAAAACAACGCTGGCCCTGCAGACGATTGCCGAGTGTCAGAAAGCGGGTGGTACGGCGGCGTTTGTCGACGCTGAGCACGCGCTCGATCCCACTTATGCCGAGAAGCTGGGTGTCAATGTTGATGACCTGTTGGTATCGCAGCCAGATACTGGTGATCAGGGCCTGGAAATTACCGATATGCTGGTGCGCTCTGGAGCGGTTGATTTAGTGGTCGTCGATTCGGTTGCAGCGTTGACACCAAAGGCCGAAATTGAAGGGGATATGGGGGATTCACACGTTGGCCTGCACGCAAGGCTGATGTCGCAGGCGTTGCGTAAACTCACTGCAAATATCAAACGCTCCAACGCGCTGGTTATATTTATCAACCAGATTCGAATGAAAATTGGTGTGATGTTTGGTAGCCCGGAAACCACTACGGGCGGTAACGCACTTAAATTTTATGCGTCGGTACGCCTGGATATCCGCCGTATAGGCGCAATCAAAAAAGGTGATGAAGTGATCGGCAATGAAACGCGGGTCAAGGTGGTCAAAAACAAAATGGCGCCACCCTTTAAACAGGCTGAGTTTGAAATTCTCTACGGTGAAGGCAGTTCGCGAGAGGGCGAACTGATTGATCTGGGCGTCAAGAACAGTATGGTCGATAAAGCCGGTGCCTGGTATAGCTACAACGGTGACCGTATAGGGCAAGGCAAAGACAATGTGCGCAATTACCTGAAAGAACACCCGGAAAAAGCGGCTGAGCTGGAAACTAAACTGCGCGCTTTGTTGTTGACATCGAATAAAAAGCCAGAGGAACAGCCCGGGGAATTGAGCAACGGAGGATAAGATGACAATGGATGATGCCGATCTGCCAAAGACGCTAGCTCAGGTCAAAAACAGTGCATTGAAAATATTGGCACTAAGGGAGCATACACACCATGAAATGTCGGTCAAACTGGCTTCCCGGGGTATAGCTTCGTCTGTTATCGATTCAGTACTGCAAACCCTTGACGATGAGGGCATGCTGAGTGACGAGCGAGCTGCCTCAGAGTACATTCGCCAACGTGTAGGCAAGGGTTATGGTGAGCGCAAAGTGCGTGCGGAACTTTTGCAAAAAGGTGTTGATGACGCGTGTATTGACGATTGTTTTGCCGATGCCATGATCGATTGGCAGCCTATCGCACAACGCGCTTTTGACAAAAAGTTTGCCTTCATTGCTAATACTGATCAGAAATTGTTGATGAAACAGCAGCGCTTTTTGTTATCGCGAGGGTTTTCTGGCGATATTATCAAAGGCGTGCTGCAAGCTCCTGTTGCAAGCTAACAAATTCAGTGCTGTTTTACCGTGTAACTATAAGTAGTACCCATACCGAATGATCACAGTTTCCGCGATACGCCAGAAATTTCTGGGCTACTTTCAAGGTCATGGCCACCAGATTGTCGCGTCTAGCCCTTTAGTGCCAGCAAATGATAAAACCCTGTTGTTTACCAATGCGGGTATGGTGCAGTTTAAAGATTTATTTCTCGGTGTGGAAAAACGCCACTACAGCCGTGCGACTACCAGTCAACGTTGTGTGCGTGCAGGTGGCAAACACAATGACCTTGATAATGTTGGCTACACCGCTCGCCATCACACATTTTTTGAAATGCTGGGCAACTTCAGCTTTGGTGAATATTTTAAACGTGAGGCGATTGAATACGCCTGGCAGTTTTTGACGGTTGAGTTAAAGATGCCCAAAGACCGTTTGTGGGTAACGGTCTATGAGGAAGACGATGAAGCGTTTACACTCTGGGAGCAGCATATCGGCGTGCCACGTGAGCGGATTGCGCGCATTGGTGCCAAGGATAACTTCTGGCAAATGGGCGAGACGGGGCCTTGTGGGCCGTGTTCGGAGATTTTTTACGATCATGGCCCCGATGTCTGGGGTGGCCCACCGGGTACACCTGAAGAAGACGGTGACCGCTATATTGAAATATGGAATCTGGTGTTTATGCAGTATGACCGTGCTGCCGATGGCAGCTTGACACCACTACCCAAGCCCAGTGTCGATACAGGTATGGGCCTTGAACGCATCGCAGCCGTTTTGCAGGGCGTGCACAGCAATTACGATACCGACCTATTTCAAAACCTGATTCGTGCGACTGCAAGCCTGTTGTCAGTTGACGATTTGGAAAACAAGTCTTTGCGGGTGATCGCCGATCACATACGCTCGTGTGCATTTCTGATTGTCGATGGTGTGATGCCGTCAAATGAGCGTCGCGGTTATGTATTGCGCCGTATTATTCGCCGTGCGGCACGGCACGGCCATAAATTAGGTGCTACATCGGCATTTTTTTACAAACTGGTTGATGCGCTCGCTAAGGAAATGGGAGAGGCTTACCCTGAGCTACTGAGTAATCAGTCGCGTATTGAGCAGGCGCTGCTGGCGGAAGAGACGCGCTTTAATGAAACCCTGGCGATAGGAATGAAAATTCTTGAAGAAACCATTTCCGGGTTGACCGATGATTTGATTCCCGGTGATGTGCTATTCAAGCTTTATGATACCTATGGCTTTCCCATCGATCTGACCGCTGATATTGCCCGTGAACGCAATTTGCGTGTAGATCAGGTGGGCTTTGAAAAGGCGATGGATGTTCAGCGTTCACTGGCTCGTTCGCACCAGCAATTCGCCGTTGCTGACCAACAGCGGGTTGCCGTTGATGTGCCCAGTGAATTTGTGGGGTATCACGCCACCACCGGGCAGGGCCGGGTTCTGGCGTTATACAGCGGTAGCGAATCAGTCGATCAATTGGAGCAGGGACAGCAAGGAATTGTGGTGCTCGATAAAACCCCTTTTTATGGGGAGTCCGGCGGGCAGCTTGGCGATACGGGCGTGCTAAAGAGCGGCCGGACCGAATTTGCCGTTGAGGATACGCAAAAACAAGGCGATGTAGTGGTGCATATTGGTCGACAGACCAGTGGTGCGCTACGCGTTGGGCATGTTACTGATGCCCACATTGATGCCGCTAGACGCGAGGCGATAGTACTCAATCATTCTGCGACGCATTTATTGCACGCTGCCTTGCGCGGCATATTGGGTGATCATGTCGAGCAGAAGGGGTCGCTGGTTGCGCCCGATTACCTGCGCTTTGATTTCTCACATAATCAACCAATAGATCGGGATATCCTGGATGAGCTTGAGGGGTGGGTTAATTTAGCTATTCGCCAAAACCATACCAGCAGCGTGCGCGAAATGAGTATGGATGAGGCGCTTACAGCGGGTGCACTGGCCCTATTTGGTGAAAAGTATGGCGAACAGGTGCGTGTTGTCGCTATGGGGGAGGTATCTGTGGAATTGTGTGGCGGCACCCATGTTGGGCGCACAGGCGATATTGGGTTGTTCCGCATTCTGTCAGAGACCGGGGTTGCTTCGGGTGTGCGACGGATAGAGGCTATTACGGGCGATATTGCACTTCTTGATGTGGAGAAGAATGCTAACCTGCTGTCGAGGCTTGCGCACTCAGTGAAAACCTCGCGTGACAATCTGGAGCACAAAGTACAACAAGTACTTGACCGCAATAAAGCGCTGGAAAAAGAGACTGCACAGTTGCAACAAAAACTGGCGGCGCAGGCGGGTGAGCAGCTCACTAAAAGCGTTATCGATATAGAGGGGGTCAATGTGCTCGCTGTCAAGCTTGAAGGTGTACCTGATAGCAAAGTTTTACGCGAGACAGCCGATAGACTCAGCGATAAAATTGCCAATGCAGTGATTGTATTGGCTGGCGTCGATAATGGTAAGGTCATGCTGGTGGCGCGGGTGGCAAAACCACTGATGCACCAGATTCGTGCGGGCGATATGGTCAATATGGTTGCCACGCAAATAGGCGGCAAAGGGGGCGGGCGTGCAGATATGGCTCAGGCCGGTGGGAACCAACCAGAGAACCTGGCGAGTGCATTGAGTTCCGTGCCTCGCTGGGTACGGCAACAACTGCCCAATCACTAGCAAAATACGGCCAAAATACGAGGCAGGCACTAAAGATAACAATGAGTTTATTTGTTCAAAAATATGGTGGCACATCGGTTGGTACGGTCGAACGTATTGGCAATGTGGCCGATAAAATTGTGCAATCGCACAAAGAGGGACACCAATTGGTCGTGGTGGTTTCTGCGATGAGTGGTGAAACCAACCGTCTGATCGCGCTGTCTCACGAAATTTCATCACAACCAGATCCACGCGAATACGATGTATTGGTATCCACGGGTGAGCAAGTCACTATTGCATTGTTGTGCATGGCATTGATCGAACGCGGTTGCAAGGCGCGCTCTTATACAGGGGCTCAAGTTAAAATACTGACCGACAGTGTGCACAATAAAGCCCGTATTAGCAGTATTGATTCTGAACGCATAATGCATGATCTGAATGCTGGCGCTGTTGTCGTGGTTGCGGGCTTCCAAGGGGTTGACCAGGGCGGCAATATCACCACCTTGGGGCGCGGTGGTTCAGATACTTCCGGGGTTGCGTTGGCGGCGGCTTTGCAGGCAGATGAATGCCAGATATTTACCGATGTCGATGGCGTCTATACCACCGACCCACGGGTGGTGCCTGAAGCGCGGCGCCTGAATAAGGTCACTTTCGAGGAAATGCTTGAAATGTCCAGCCTGGGCTCTAAGGTTTTGCAAATCCGATCAGTTGAATTTGCAGGCAAATACAATGTACCCTTACGCGTTTTGTCGACCTTTAAAGCCGGTAACGGCACACTGATTACTTATGACGAGGAGCAGGCGATGGAACAGGCATTGATTTCTGGCATTGCATTTAATCGCGATGAAGCACAGCTAACCATAGCGGGGGTTCCAGATACACCGGGTATTGCATTCAAAATACTGGGGCCTATCGCCCAGGCCAATATCGAAGTCGATATGATCGTACAAAATGTGGGTAATGGGGTAACCGATTTTACGTTTACGGTGAACCGTAGCGATTATCAGCGAAGCCTGGATATTTTGCGCGTGACTGCCAAAGAGCTACAGGCCAGCAAAGTTGATGGTGATGATAAAACGGTAAAAATTTCAATTGTTGGTGTCGGCATGCGATCACACGCCGGTATTGCCAGTAAAATGTTTGAAGCACTGGCGGCGGAAGGCATTAACATACGTATGATATCCACCTCTGAAATAAAAATTTCGGTTCTGGTGGAGGAACGCTACCTCGAACTGGGTGTGCGGGCTCTACACGCCGCGTTCGAGCTGGATAAACCATTAGATTTGGGAGAGGAGGTGATGACAAGCACGACAGTGGCCGCCTAAACGGTCATTATTAATCGCCTGAACGAATTAAATGCTTGCCGTTTCAGGTATAATTGCTACCTTATTACTATAGTACTTAAGTTTATATGGGGTTGGGCGGTATAGTCTGCTCAAGCTTGGCTTAGGATTCCGGGAGAATTTTAAATGTTGATTTTAACGAGACGTGTTGGAGAGACACTGATGATTGGTGACGAGGTTACCGTTACCGTTTTAGGGGTAAAGGGTAACCAGGTGCGCATTGGTGTGAATGCTCCTAAGGAAATAGCGGTTCATCGAGAGGAGATTTACGAACGTATAAAGCGTGAACAGGCAAACATGGGTGGCTATGCGCCAGACCCTGATGCTATTGGTAATGTTGCTGAATAACGTTTGAAAGTGCGACAACTGCACGCCATAGCTTACACAGTATGGCGGTAGTTAGTTTAGACATTTTTGTCTTTACGGTTTAGTTTTCACGGGGTATTCTTAACCATATCCTGGTTGTTGTTTATTGTAATAACAATGGAGAGATGGCCGAGCGGCTGAAGGCGCTCCCCTGCTAAGGGAGTATGGGGTTAATAGCTCCATCGAGGGTTCGAATCCCTCTCTCTCCGCCATTATTTTTGTGTATCTTTTCATCATTATCAATGGATTGTAAAGATATACTTTTTGCTTGCCCCACAGTTTGGTTCACCGCTGTTAAGGAAATGCTGTCATCTTTGGGGTAAGTTAAGGAATGTTGTCATGTTTTGAATCTTGTTTCCAAGGCACCTGGTAGCCTGTTTTTTTTACCTCTGGGCTACTGGGTAAACGTTTGTGGCAACCTTCATCATTTCCAATTCTACTGGCACCCTCGTGCCTGATACCGCTTTTTCGCATCAACGGCATTCTAGACCCCATGCATTAACTTGCACACAAGCCAATAGATGATATCTAGGCTACGTCTTCGGGTGATTTTTTATTTCAGTTTTTTTGTCTCACTACTGGTACTTTCAAGTCCTAAAAATGATACTTTCGTATTGCAAAGCCTATTTCAATCAAAGATACTCATCCTACTATGTGCCAGAGTGGGATTTGAAGGATACATACGGCGGTATGATGTAGTTTATGGCCATCCAATTGATTGGCCTGATAATGATTATCATCTTTCCACAAATCGTACTGTGGTTACCTAATTACCTGAACGGGTAAACAATCTATCGCTAAAAATATTTATTTTTAGCGATATATCACTATTTTATTCTGCTACAGACGGCTTACGTCTGAACGTAAAAATAACCTATTATTATTTATTGAGTTATTGTAATTATGACTATCGAGTATTTGAAAAAAGCGGAAAAAACGTCTTCGACAGGGGAGTCCGATACACGGGAAATTGTTGAACGTATGTTGCGTGAAATTGAACAGGGTGGTGAGGCACGCGCTTTGCATTACGCCAAAACGCTGGATTCCTGGGAAGGGGATGTTGTCATGAGCCGTGCACAGAAAGATGCGGCAATTGCACGATTGAGTGAACAAAATAAACAGGATATTCAATTTTCCTGGGAGCGGGTGAAAGCATTTGCACAGGCCCAGTTGGCATCACTCAGCGATTTTGAAACCGAGCTGTCGCCGGGTTTGATAACAGGGCAAAAGCAAATCCCGGTGAATACGGCAGGCTGTTATGTTCCCGGTGGTCGCTATGCCCATATTGCCTCGGCAATTATGACAGTGACGACGGCCAAAGTGGCGGGTGTGAAAAATGTTGTCGTTTGCTCACCGCCACAACCCAATGGCGTTGGAGTACACCCATCGATTGTCTATGCAGCCGATCTGGCGGGTGCCGATGAAATCCTTGCAATAGGGGGCGTACAGGGGATTGCCGCCTTGACGTTTGGTCTGTTCACTGGCCACAAGGCCGATGTGCTGGCAGGTCCGGGTAACCGCTTTGTTGCAGAGGCCAAGCGTATGTTGTTTGGCCGTGTCGGTATTGATATGTTTGCCGGGCCGACAGAAATTGCCGTGATTGCCGACGACAGTGCCGATGCTGAAATTGTTGCCTCCGATCTGGTTGGGCAGGCAGAGCATGGTCCCGACTCCCCGGCATGGCTGGTGACGACATCAAAAGCCTTGGCGGATAAGGTTGCCGAACGTATTCCCTACTATATTGAACGGCTTGGTGAGCCCAATCGCTCGGCAGCAGATGCCGCCTGGCGCGATTATGGCGAGATCGTGTTAACGGATACACGTGAAGAAGCCGTGCAGGTCAGTGATGATTACGCACCCGAACACCTTGAGGTACACACCGAAGATCTACAGTGGTGGCTGGATGAACTCAGCAACTACGGCTCATTATTTCTGGGCGAGGAAACCAATGTTACTTATGGTGATAAATCTTCAGGGCCAAACCATGTATTGCCAACCAAAGGTGCCGGGCGTTATACCGGTGGCTTGAGTGTGGGTAAATTTATTAAGACAGTCACCTGGCAGCGAATGACACGTGAGGCAAACCGCAGCGTCGGACAGGTCTCTGCCCGTATTGCCCGCGAAGAGGGTATGGAAGGCCATGCCTACGCCGGTGATGATCGGCTGGCCAAGTATTTTCCCGATGAAACATTTGATCTTGGCCATGAAGCCTTTAATGCACGCAAGGCGGCAAACGCCTAAATGCAGGTACTCGACACGCTATTTTCACTGAAAGGGCGCGTTGCGCTGGTGAGTGGTGCCAGCGCGGGGATTGGCCAACTGATGGCCAGTGCCCTGGCTGATGCCGGTGCTGCCGTCGTGTTGCTGGCGCGCCGTGAGGCCCAGTTAAGTGAGGTGGCGGCATCGATTGAACGCCACGGGGGTGAGGCACGCACGCTCGCCGCCGATTTGTCGGTACGTGAAACGATACCTGATATTGCGCAGCGAGCCGGTGAATGCTTTGGTGATATTCACATTGTCGTCAATGCTGCCGGGGTTAATTTGCGTGAGCCGGTTGAGTCTATTTCCCTGCAAAGTTGGGATACAACGATAAACCTAAACCTGGCTGTGCCGTTTTTTTTGTCGCGTGAATTGGTGCCCGGTATGCGCCGTGCAGGCTATGGTCGTGTGATTAATATCGCTTCGTTGCAGTCGACCCGTGCCTTTGCCAATGGTCTGCCCTATGGAGCTTCCAAAGGCGGCGTCTGCCAGTTGACCCGTGCGATGGCCGAAGCCTGGTCATGTGATGGTATTATGTGCAACGCCATCGCGCCCGGTTTTTTCCCGACTGACTTAACCGCAAAAGTATTTGAAAACCCTGAAATGTCGGCCAGGTTTGCCGGGCAAACCGCTATTGGTCGCAATGGTGAGCTGGAGGATTTACGCGGTGCCAGTATATTTCTTGCATCATCTGCGTCCAATTATATTACTGGGCAAACACTGGCGGTCGATGGTGGCTTCACTGCCAAATAGCATTAAAGGTATTACAACTTCCCCCAGAGAAACAGTATGAAGGCATTGGTTTATACAGGCAGGCAACAACTCGACTATCGCGATGAACCAGAGCCAGTTCCGGCTGACGGCGAGAGTGTTATTGCGATTAGCGCTGTGGGTATCTGCGGGTCAGATATGCACGCTTATATGGGGCACGATGAACGCCGGGTGCCGCCATTGATATTGGGCCATGAAGCGGTGGGCACCGTGGTTACAGGCCGTTTTGCCGGACGCCGTGTGGCACTGAACCCACTGGCGACCTGTGGTGAATGCAGTGCCTGCCTGGGTGGGCGCAGCAATATTTGTTCACAGCGGGACATTATTGGCATGTATCGCCCCGGTGCATTTGCCACACATATCGCTGTCAACGACTGCAATCTTATCGATATCCCCGATGATATGAGTGAGGCACAGGCTGCACTTACCGAGCCGTGTGGCACTGCCTTGCATGCGGTGATGCTGGCGGCGCGTGTCGTGTATCGGCCAATTAGTGAGATGCGTACGCTTGTAATTGGCGGTGGTGCCGTTGGTCTGTTTGCCGCATTGGTTCTACGTGACCACGGTGCCTCTGCGGTGCACTTGGCGGAAACGAATGCACTGCGTCGGGATGTCGCTGCAAAAGCAGGGGTTACCCATGTTTTTGATCCAATCAATGAACCCGTGGAATCACCTCAATACGATGTCATTATCGACGCGGTTGGCAGCAAACATACACGCGCATTTTCGTGCAAGGCTGTGAACCCTGGCGGCGTTATTGTTCACGTGGGTCTACAGGATAACGAGGGCGGCCTGGATGCACGCTATATGACCTTGCAGGAAGTGACTGTTATAGGCAGCTACACCTATACGATGCAGGACCTTAAGGTGGCCGCAAGTAAACTGCATGCAGGGGCCTACGGTACGCTCGATTGGCTGCAGGAGCGACCACTCGCTGAAGGTGGGCAGGCATTTGCCGATCTACACGCGGGTCGCTGCGCTGCACCAAAAGTGGTGCTGCGACCTTAGGCACGTTGTTCTGTTTCTGCTGCGGCTGTGAAGTACGCTTAGATGCCTGAAGAAAGAGATAGAGGGGATCAGCGCTCATTGCGTGCGTTACTGGTTCTCGAAACGATCAGTAGGGAAGACCGTGTGCTGAGTATTAGCGAACTTGAAACATTGTGTGGGTTGCCCCGTGCAACCCTCTACCGCCTGACAGATAAACTAGTCAGTGAAGATTATTTACTCCGGCAGATTGGTGGCCGGGGGTTTACCATTGGCCACCGCCTGTTGTCGCTGGCACAGTCTGTGTTAGGCAGCGACAGTGTGCGTATGGTGCGCCATGAAATCCTCACCAGACTGGTCGATAAAGTAGGTGAAACGTGCAACCTGTCTGTGCCCGATGGTGTAAAGATGATGTACCTCGATAGAGTAGAGGCACACTGGCCGCTACGATTGCATATGCCCGTTGGTACACGCGTGCCCATGCACTGCACTGCCAATGGTAAACTGTATATGGCGTTGATGGGCGAGCAGGAACAGCGGCGGAAAATCAGTTCGCTGGTACTGGATAAAATGGGTAAAAATACATTGGTCGACAGTAAAGCCCTGCTCGCAGAGCTGGCTAAAATTCACCAATGCAATTACGCCACGGATAACGAGGAATTTATTTCTGGCATGATAGCCGTGTCGGTGCCCATTACTGACAACCGCGGGCGAATGGTCGCCGGTGTAGCGGTGACGGCACCGGTTGCGCGTATGTCCCTGGATGATGCGCTCACCTATTTGCCTGCCCTGCGGGATGCTGCCGATGAGCTGTCCAATTACCTTGATCATGTTTAATAACACTACTGGAAACCGCAAATGATTGAATCATTTTTTACCAGCTTTATTAACGAATTTGCATGGATTCCGTTTCTCACCATTATCGGCATTGATTTAGTGCTATCAGGTGATAATGCACTGGTGATTGGCATGGCGGCAGGGCGTTTGCCGCCCAAACAGCGTCGGCAAGCCATTGTGATTGGCATCGTGGTCGCGACCGTTTTGCGTATTTTATTTTCCCTGATTGTCTTATACCTGCTAAAAATAACCGGTTTATTGTTTATTGGCGGAGCGCTGCTGGCCTGGGTTGCCTATAAGCTGTATCGCGAGGTGCGTACAAGTGCTCAGGAAGCGAGTGGTTTGAGTGAAAAACGTCCGGTGTCACTAACGTCTGCGATAGTGCTTATTGTCATATCTGATGCCACTATGTCGCTCGATAATGTATTGGCAGTGGCCGGTGCTGCGCATGGTTCCACGTCTATGTTGGTGTTTGGCCTGGCTTTGTCGATTTTATTGATGGCAGTGGCAGCCAGTGCCATTGCCAATATAATGGATAAATACGACTGGATTGGTTATGTTGGCGTTGCGATTATCGCCTGGGTGTCGATTGATATGATGTACCGTGGGGGAATAGAGGTGCTTGAGGTGGTATCAGCCTGAAGTGATATGTGCAGGCGGGGGATACCGATAGATGGTGAAAAGTTCACCAATCAACTAAAATACCCTTAATTAATTTGGCTTAAACCCCATCACTCATTTATAGGTCAGGAAGGATTCTGTTCACGAGCGGAGATTACTATAGTGCTAGACGAATACCAGAAACACCACCAAGAACGCGCCGCTGAAAACGTGCCAGCTTTGCCACTTAATGTTGAACAGACCGCTGCATTGGTCGAGCTATTGAAACAACCATCGGCAAGCGAGGCATCACAACTGCTGGATTTACTTAGCAACTGTGTGCCGCCGGGCGTTGATCAGGCTGCCTACGTTAAGGCCGCATTTCTTGCCGATGTCGCCAAAGGTGTTGTCGATTGTGACTCACTTAATCGCCAACAGGCAACACATTTGTTAGGCACTATGCTGGGTGGCTATAACATCCAACCACTGATTGACTTGCTTGACGATGCCGGGTTAGCGAATACCGCCGCTGAAGCATTGAAACATACATTGCTGATGTTTGATTCATTTCACGATGTAAAAGATAAAATGGACAACGGCAATGCCCACGCTAAAGCGGTGATGGAATCCTGGGCAAATGCGGAGTGGTTTACCTGTAAGCCTGATGTGTCAGAAAAAATCACCCTCACCGTGTTTAAAGTGTCTGGTGAAACCAATACTGACGATTTATCGCCCGCGCCCGATGCCTGGTCACGCCCTGATATTCCTTTGCATGCCAACGCCATGTTGAAAATGGCCCGCGCTGGTATCGAACCTGATGAGCCCGGCAAACTTGGCCCCATTAAATTGATTCAAGATCTCAAACAAAAAGGCCACCCGCTGGTTTATGTAGGCAATGTTGTGGGCACTGGGTCATCACGCAAATCAGCGACCAATTCGGTGTTATGGCATATGGGTCAGGACATTCCCTATGTGCCGAATAAACGTGCGGGTGGTTTTTGCATCGGCGAGAAAATAGCGCCGATCTTTTTTAATACGATGGAAGATGCCGGCGCATTACCATTGGAAATGGATGTATCGGGCTTATCGATGGGGGATGTGATCGAAATCTACCCCTATCAAGGTGTGGTAAAGCGGGCAGACAGTGGTGAGGAGATTACCACATTCAGCTTAAAAACCGATGTACTGCTCGATGAAGTGAGAGCAGGGGGGCGTATTCCGTTGATTATTGGTCGGGGGTTGACTGGCCGTGCACGCGAAGCGCTGGGGCTTGGTCTTTGTGATGTGTTTCGCCTGCCTATCTCGGCGCAGGCCTCTGATAAAGGGTTTACGCTGGCGCAAAAAATGGTGGGTAAAGCCTGCGGTGTGGCAGGTGTTCGTTCTGGCACATATTGTGAGCCAAAAATGACGACAGTGGGGTCGCAGGACACCACCGGCCCGATGACACGCGATGAGTTGAAAGACCTGGCGTGCCTTGGTTTTTCCACCGATCTGGTGATGCAATCGTTTTGCCATACCGCCGCTTACCCAAAGCCGGTTGACGTGGAGACACACCATACGCTACCCGATTTTATTTCCAGTCGGGGCGGTGTCTCGTTGCGCCCTGGCGATGGCATTATTCACTCCTGGCTCAACCGTATGCTGATGCCAGACACTGTCGGTACAGGTGGAGATTCGCATACACGTTTTCCACTGGGCATCAGTTTTCCAGCGGGTTCTGGTCTGGTGGCATTTGCCGCCGCAACCGGGGTGATGCCACTCGATATGCCAGAGTCGGTATTGGTGCGGTTTAAAGGCGAATTGAATCCCGGTATTACACTGCGTGACCTGGTTAACGCTATCCCTTATTACGCCATCCAGCAGGGACTGCTAACGGTGGAAAAATCCGGTAAAAAGAATATTTTCTCCGGGCGGATTTTGGAAATTGAAGGGTTGCCCGACTTAAAAGTGGAACAGGCTTTTGAACTGTCAGATGCCTCGGCAGAGCGCTCCGCTGCCGGGTGTACTGTGAAGCTGGATAAAGCTCCCATCATCGAGTACTTAAACAGCAACATAACCCTGCTTAAATGGATGATTGCCAATGGTTACGAAGACCGGCGCACGATTGAACGGCGCATAGCCTCGATGGAACAATGGCTGCAAGACCCGCAATTGATGGCAGCCGATGCCGATGCCGAGTATGCCGCGATAATCGACATCGATTTGGCCGATGTCAAAGAGCCGTTGCTTGCCTGCCCAAATGACCCCGATGATATAAAGCCACTGTCGGCGGTACAGGGCGACACCATTGATGAAGTGTTTATCGGCTCCTGCATGACCAATATTGGCCACTTTCGCGCAGCGGGAAAACTGCTCGATGGCAAGCACGATTTGCCGACTCGCCTATGGATCGTGCCGCCAACCCGCATGGACGAACACTTACTCATCCAAGAGGGGTATTACGGTATTTTTGGCCGCGTCGGTGCGCGCACTGAAATGCCGGGCTGTTCGTTATGCATGGGTAACCAGGCACGTGTGCGTGATAATGCAACGGTTGTCTCCACCTCTACCCGAAATTTTCCTAACCGACTCGGTGCTGGGGCGAATGTCTATTTGTCATCGGCAGAGCTGGCCTCGGTATCCGCTATGCTGGGCAAATTACCAACGGTCGACGAATATATGGAAATAGCCCGTGAAATTAATTCAATGGCCGATGATATTTACCGTTACATGAATTTTGACCAAATTGAGTCTTACCAGAAAGAGGCAGCGAAGATTATACCAATTGTAGCGGCTTAACCGGGTGTCGCCTAAATACCGGGGTGAGGTACTTCACCCCGGTAGTTATCCATTTGTATTATTTTGCTCAATCTCTTCAAGTACAGATTCAGCGCAGCGCAAGTAGTGACTGCGGTTAAACAGTAGCTTCAGCCTCGATCCACCGCTTTGTCGCCACAGAACAGCAGAGCGTATCCCCGCCAATAGTACAGCGCGAATAGTGCTGGCTGTCGCATTATTGTTTAAATGTGAGGGGTCGCCGTTGACCATAATACGTGGTGATAGCGGGCTGATATTGTCAGTGTAAACGGTCGATAAACGGGCAATGGTGTTGGGGTGTTGAATGCCAAAAAGCGTGCATTGTTGTTTGGCCTGTAAAATACCTTCCTGGATCTGTTGCATAGCCTGCATGTTTTTTACAAGCTTTGATTGCAGTGCCAGCAATTGTGCAGTGTAACGCGATACGTCTATATCGCGTTCCTGCACACCATCACCCAACTGTTCCATTAAACGTGTTAAGCCCTCGTGTACAGCGCTAATGCCACCATAGATATCGGCTACTGAATCGGCGTCTATTTTGAATATAGAGTGCAGTAATGCCGTGCTGGCGGTTGATTCCCGATAGCCTTTCCAGGCTGTTTGTTTAACGTGGTCTGCCGCCTGAAACACACCCGCAAAGGCGATAACCTGTTGGTAAATAGCTTTATTCATTCGATGATCCCGCCACCAAGGCACACTTCACGCTGATAAAAAACAATAGACTGGCCTGGGGTTATCGCACGAACGGATTGTTCAAAACTGACATCGACGCTGGTGTGGTCTGCGTTTAATGAAACGGTGCACGCTTGATCTTCCTGGCGGTAGCGTACTTTCGCTGTGCAGGTAAACACCGTGTTGGGCACCGCATTACACCAGTGTAACTGGCTTGCCTTTAAGCCGGTTTTGAATAAGCGCGGGTGGTTGTGGCCTTGAGCGACAATTAAGTGATTGCTATCAAGGCATTTATCGATGACATACCACGGTTCACCACCACTCTTCCGGCGCCCACCAATACCTAAGCCCTGACGCTGGCCCAGCGTATGAAACATCAGACCCTGGTGCTCACCCAATACCTCGCCTGTATCACTGATAATGCTACCGGGCTGTGCGGGTAAATAATTGGCCAGAAAAGTAGTGAACTTTCGTTCACCGATAAAACAGATGCCCGTGCTGTCCTTTTTTCTGTGGTTGTGGAATTTTGCTTCCTGCGCCAATACACGCACATGTGATTTACTCAGCTCACCAATAGGGAACAGCGTATGCTTTAATTGTGATTGGCCCAGTGTGTAGAGGAAATAGGTTTGGTCTTTATTGGCATCGAGGCCACGCAATAACTGTATGCCATCACGCGTTTGTTTGCACTGCGCATAGTGTCCGGTCGCGATGTAATCGGCACCGAGTGTTTTCGCGTATTCTAAAAAAGCGTTAAATTTGATTTCCTTATTGCACATAACGTCCGGGTTTGGGGTTCGCCCCGCCTGGTATTCCTGTAAGAAATGGCTGAAAACGCGATCCCAGTAATCACCGGAAAAATTGACAGTATGCAATTGAATGCCCAGGCGCTGGCACACACCGGCTGCGTCGCGGTAATCCTGAATAGCAGTACATTGATCGTCGTCTTCTTCCTCCCAGTTTTGCATGAATAAGCCTGCAACCCGGTAGCCCTGTTGCAAAAGTAACAGGGCGGCCACAGAGGAGTCGACCCCGCCTGACATACCGACAATGACATGGGTTGCACTGTTATTCATCTACATCATTACGGCTAATAATCAGCTATGGTTGATTGTCGGGGTAAATACATCACAGGCAAAATCGAGCGGAAAGCGCCTGCCGGCCCGGTAGTCGTCAATACACCGCAATACCAACGGGCTGCGCAGGGCCTTGTGTCTGGCAATTTCCCGGTAGCTTAGCCAATGGGCGGCGACAATATCTTCATCCAGTGATAACGCAGTATTTTCTTCGCCGACAGTGCCACAAAAAGCCATGCGCATATGCGTGCGGTTTTTCTCAGGATCACGCCACCGGTAATAACCTACTAAGGCCTCAGGGCAGAACACCCGCGTGGTTTCTTCAAGCACTTCCCGAACCACTGCGCATTGCAGGCTTTCATTGTCTTCAAGGTGCCCGGCGGGCTGATTGAAAACGGGTTTACCGGCGCAGATTTCTTCGACTAATAAAAAATAGTCGTCTCTTTCGATCAATGCTGCAACTGTCGCATGGGGTTTCCAAATAATATTGGGCACTGTGTCCTCTATAGATATTAAGGTAATGTCAATAAACTATCAGTAGCGTGGCTGATGCTGTGACCGAAACTTAATGCAGTGTTGAAACGTATCGATACAGACTTACACCTGGTAATAATCTTTATACCAATCGACAAAACGCGCAATGCCGACTTCGACACTGGTGTTGGGTTTATACCCTACATCGTTCACCAGGCTCTGGACATCAGCGTAGGTGTCGGGCACGTCCCCGGCCTGTAGTGGCAATAAATTTTTTTCCGCTTTTTTACCCAAACAACCTTCCAGTACCTCGATATAGTGCATCAGTTCAACAGGTGAGTTGTTGCCTATATTATAGAGCCTGTAAGGCGCAAGGCTGGTAGCAGTATCGGGATTATCGCCCTGCCAACGCTGATTGGGTATTGCAACGCTATCCAGCGTACGCGTAACACCTTCGACAATATCATCGATAAACGTGAAATCGCGACGGTGGTTGCCGTAGTTAAATACGTCAATGGGTTTGCCCTGCAAGATGTTTTTGGTAAACATAAATAAAGCCATATCGGGTCTTCCCCACGGTCCGTATACCGTGAAAAACCGTAGCCCGGTGGTGGGTAGCTGGTATAAATGGCTATAAGTATGCGCCATTAGCTCGTTGGATTTTTTGCTCGCGGCGTATAAGCTCAATGGGTGATCCACATTATTATGTACTGAAAACGGCATAGTGGTGTTGGCGCCGTAAACCGAGCTGCTCGATGCGTACACCAAGTGTTCAACCTGGTTGTGCCGACAGCACTCGAGTACATTCATAAAGCCGACAATATTGGATTCAATGTAGGCGTGTGGATTACTTAATGAGTAACGAACACCGGCTTGCGCTGCCAGATTCACCACGCGCTGTGGTTTGTGTTGACTAAACACACGTTCCATTGCCTCCCGGTCTTCAATACCTGCTTTGATTTCTGTAAACCCCTCATAGGCTTTAACGCGTGCAAGCCGGGCCTGCTTGAGGTTTACATCGTAATAGTCGTTGATGTTATCGATGCCAACCACTTGGTCGCCGCGTTCCAGCAGT
The DNA here is from genome assembly GCA_965277715.1 of Gammaproteobacteria bacterium. Lineage (GTDB taxonomy): Bacteria > Pseudomonadota > Gammaproteobacteria > JBCCGL01 > JBCCGL01 > JBCCGL01. The sequence goes on along the minus strand of OZ255836.1, from coordinate 1,302,940 downwards.
TTGATTGCGAGTGTCGAACCAATAAACCCGGCTGAGCCGGTAATTAGTACCTTCATTTAATGTGTTTCCTGGAGAGATCTAAAATTGATGCTGTGAAAGTGCAGCTATTTTTCATCCCGATTACGCTAAAGCCGACCATCGACCTGGTCTTTTGGGTATATACCCTTTACGTCGTATAGCACGCTATTCTGTCTGCCGAGTGAGCGCAGGTAGCCAGTATCCATTTTCTGAAACGCATCGTGGCCGACACAAACGATAACCGCATCGTATTGGTCTTCGTGCAGTGTTTCAGTTACTTTGATCGAATATTCGCGAATAGCCTCTTCAGCGTTGAAGCAGGGATCATAGACTTCCACTACGGCGTTATACTGCTCAAGCTCATGGATGATGTCGATCACCCGTGTGTTTCTCGCATCCGGGCAGTTTTCTTTAAAGGTGAATCCCAGTATCAAAACAGATGCACCAATTACATGGATTTTTTTGCGGGTCATGAGTTTGACTACCTGTTCGGCCACATAGGCGCCCATGGCATCATTGACTTCTCTGCCCGCGAGAATAATGCGGGGGTGGTAACCAATTTGCTGGGCTTTGTGCGTTAGGTAATAGGGGTCTACACCGATACAGTGCCCACCAACCAGACCGGGTTTGAAGGGTAAAAAGTTCCATTTCGTGCCCGCCGCTTCCAGGACTTCATGTGTATCGATGTCCAGTTTGTTAAAGATGAGCGCCAGCTCATTGATTAATGCGATATTGACGTCGCGTTGGGTGTTTTCGATGACTTTGGCTGCTTCGGCAGCGCGAATCGAGTTGGTTTTGTGAGTGCCTGCAGTAATCACTTCCCTATAGAGTGCATCGACAAATTCAGCCACCGCAGGGGTTGAACCGGATGTGACTTTGAGAATACTGCTAACCCGGTGTTGTTTATCGCCTGGGTTAATTCTTTCCGGGCTGTAGCCTGCATAAAAGTCAGTATTAAATATTAAGCCTGAATGTGTTGCCAGTTCGGGGATGCAGATTTCTTCCGTTGCGCCTGGGTAAACAGTCGATTCGTAGATAACGACATCGTTGGGTTGCAATGCTTTGCCAACCAGGCGACTTGCTGAAATTAAAGGGTTAAAGTCTGGGTGTTTATGTTTGTCGATAGGGGTTGGTACGGTAATGATGTATACGTTGGCCGATTTGATGTTGTCCGGGTTGTCTGTGTAGGTGAGGTGGTTGGCTGCGGTTAGTGCCTCTGCTTCTACTTCTAAGGTTGAATCGATGCCGTCGTTTAGTTCAGCGATGCGCTGGTTATTGATATCGAAACCGATTGTTTCAATTTTTTTTCCAAATTCAATGGCCAGTGGTAGGCCGACATAGCCTAGTCCGATTATTGCTATTTTGAGTTTTTGTTGGCCGTATGAAGGTAATGGGGAGGGTGATACGGACATCTTTTACAAACCATTAAAAATGATAGTGATTATAAAGGAGGTTATGGGGTATTTGTGCAATTTGTTCCAGTATGTTGTCGATTTTGAGTTGGTGGATTAGTGGTTTCAAGTTAACTTCTATGGTTATGCGGGTAATGTGAGGAGCAGTTGCCGGGGAGCGGTAGCAAAAAGGAACTCGCTTGCCTGCAAGGATGTAGGTAAGGGGAGTCAGGTCGAGATGGGTTTATGTGTCAATGAACAACAAACTGAGCGTTGGCCAGTAGGTGATGGTAAGTACTGTTACCAGCAGGATTAAGAAAAAGGGAATGGTCGCCTGGTAAATTTCCATTACCGGGCGATTAAAACGGTAACTGGCAATAAATAAGTTCATGCCAATAGGCGGCGTAAAGTATCCGAGCTGCATGTTTGCCAAAAATAAAATGCCCAGGTGGATTGGGTGAATTTCATAAGCTATTGCGATTGGCAGGATAATGGGGATCATTAGTACAATGGCAGAAAAAATATCCAACATCATGCCCAACACTAATAAAAAGAGGGTCAGTAGTAGTAAGAAGACGTATTTATTTGAAATGTGCTGGTTTATTGTTTCAAATAGTTGAGAGGGTATTTCCGCGTCGATCATGTAGTTTGTCGACGCCAGGGAAACCCCCAGAATAATGATGATTGCACCGACTAACATCATCGACTCATTGATAACCCGAATGAGTTGTCTGGGTGATATGTCCCGCCGAATCACCAGCTCGGTGAATAATATATAGATAGCGGTGACAGCAGCAGCTTCTGAGACGGCAAAGAAACCACTGTAAATGCCCCCTAAGACGATTAGGGGTAGTGGAATCTCCCAGATCGATTCGCGTATAGCCAAAAACAGCTCGGCGCTACTGAAATGGTTAACGCCAATATGCTGTTTGCGTGATTTCCACATTGCGTAAACAGATAAGGTCACGATCATCAATGTGCCGGGGAGTATGCCGGCAATAAATAGATCGTCGATGTTGACAGGTGTATCCAGGGCCAGTTGCTGGGCGACCACGCCGTATAAAATCAATGGCAGTGATGGTGCAAATAGCAACCCAAGGCTGCCTGAGCTGGTGATTAAACCCAGGTTGAATTTGTCGTCGAAGCCGACGTTTTTTAATGCGGGAAATAAAAAGGCACCCAGGGCGATAATGGCGACGCCAGAGGCACCTGTAAAAGCGGTGAACAGGGAAAAGGTGCACAGTGCCACAATGGCAATGCCGCCAGGCATCCAACCAATAATGGCATTGCTCAAACGCACCAGGCGCTGCGATGCCTGCCCTTCACCGAGCAAAAATCCCGCGAAGGTGAATAGGGGGATGGCAGACAGTACCGGCATTTCTGCAAGGCGGTATATTTCTACGCTAATAATTTGCAGGCTGGTATCGTTAAGGTAAAACCCTGTAATAGCACTGGCGGCAATCACGACAAATAGCGGCGTGCCGTACAGGGCCATGAGCAATAATGCCGCACCTATAGCTAAAGACATCACGGTTGTTTCGCACGTTGTTTTTCTGGTTGAACAGGCACAAAAAAGCACCTAAGACCGTGAACCAAAAAGCGAATGCCGATCAATAAAAAACTAACAGGAATGACCAATTGCACAAGCCATGCAGGGGTATTGCCGAATACGGTGTCGCTATAGAAATGGGTTTCATATACAAATATGAAGCCATGCCAGGCGATCACACTGCACACTATAGTGGCAAATAGTGATGTGAAGCCCTTTACGTGTGTTTGCATTTTTAGTGGCAGCAGGCGGGCAAGCACATCAATAGTGATATGTTTGTTATCACGGGTGGCGTACAAAGCGCCCAGTAACCCCAGCCAAAGCACCAGCGCACGTACCACAGGTGGCGCAAATGTCAGGCCGCTGTTAAAAAAATTACGCAACAGTATATCGGTGAACGAAAGCCCAATAATCGTCAGTAATAACAATATCAACAGGCCTGACTCGATGATATAAACTAACCTTGGAAGGCTTTTAAGGACACCCGGCATATTGTAATAACCCGAGTTAATTGCCGTTGCTGGTGCGGTAGTTGTGTAGGCTGGCTTCGACCTTTTTTAGCAAATCAACGGCGTAAATATTTTTTATCGCCAGTTCGTTGATAGCATTTTTTCCAATCGATTGCCACTCCATAAAATCAGCATCTTTTAATGTAATGACCTTTACACCACTTTTTAACATCGCTTGCTTTGCCTGTTCATCATCGATTTGGTTGCTGGCATCCAATTTTACAAATGCTTTAACGACAGCGTGTTTTACGATAGCCTGATCTTCAGATGAAAGCTTATCAAACACTTTTTTATCGACGACCATTAGCCCCATAATAAATAATAGTGGTTGTTCCACCATATACTTAATTTTCGTGTGCCACTGTAGAGCGATAGCACTGGTTGGGTTGGCACCGACAGTATTGATTAAACCTGTTTGTAGCCCTGTATAGACATCGGCAATGGGCAGGGGGATTGGGTTTACCCCGGTTTTTTCGAAAGCATGTGCAGTAATTCTGTCATTTTCCGGGATCCATACTTTCTGCGTTTGTAAATCGTCAATATTGTGAATGGGGTTTTCTGAAAATAGATGGGCGAATCCACCCTGTGAAATACCCAATACAACGAGGCCTTTTTTTTCAAGCTCACTTTTTACAACGGGATCGACAAGGTTGCGGACATGGGCCACCTCACCGTAATTTCTAAACAGAAATGGTAGGCTATAGGTTTGCACACCATTGTACAATTTGTTCAGGGCGCCGCCGGAAAGCGCGCCACCGTGAAGCTGTCCAACGCGCATCTTCCGCAATACGCTTTGGTCGTTGCCCATGATTCCGCCGGGGAAAAACTTCAGCTTTACCCGGCCATCGGTTTGTTCGGTAATCTCTTTTCCCGCCGCCTTGAACTCCTTGAACCAGGTGGTGCCACTGGGGGCAATGGTGGCGATTTTTAAGGTTTTTGCCAGTACAGGGGCAGATAACGCGGTTAGTGACAGTACGATAAATAATGATTTGAAATATTTAAACATAGGGGTTACTCGAAATAGGCCTCTGATTCTGCAAGCAGTTTGTGCGCACGCTCCTGAGCGAGCGTATTGATTAGCGTCAGTTTATCCGTATATGGGTTGGCCACGATCACTTCATTTAGCAATCGATCATGGAGTTCCCGTTCGTATATCAGGCGGGCATAACTCTCGGCAAATAGCACCTTGGCAAACAAATTGCGCTGCCCGGACAATGCGATAGCGCGCTCAAAGTGCATGCGCGCCAGCTCAGGTTTGCCACCGAGGGCAGGCGGTAGCTGGGATTCCAGTACACCCATATAGAGGTGTGCTGCACCTTGGCCGTGACCCTCATCGATACGCAGAATGTATTGAATCAATGCTTTGATTTTTGGTAGTTGTGCAATGGCTGACCAATCGCTCGAATTGGCCTGTAACCAGGTCGCCCAGGCACGGCTAAACCCAAATAACTGGTTTAACTCTTCTTCATCGCTGGTGCGGGGTAGTGCGTTGTTGAAATCGTCAAATGAACCATCAATATTTGCACAGAGTTGTGCCAGTTCGAGGCACAGGCTTCTGCGGCCATAGTCAAAAGCGCGTTGTGCCAGTTTTTTGCTGCGTACCTCATCTTCACCCGCAAAGGCGCTGGCGTAAGTACCGTATAATTGCGAGGCCAACATCAGGTAGTCGCTGTCTTCAGAGTCGGCCTCAACCAGTGCGTCCATGATGATTAGAAAGGTGGGGGCGCCATCGCGAATAACCTGTGGGTCGTCCTGGTTGAGAATGGCGCGGGGTAGCGTATCCGTGATTTCCAATACCGCGCAACCACTTGATACTAGCAACACGACCACTAACAGCACTCTTGGTATATAGCGTGTTTGATTGTTTAACACAGTATAAATTCCCACGGATTCGGCACGAAAAAAGTAGCCAATTATAGAGTGTAATGCGCACAATTAGTTTAGTATTTTGGGTTAACAAAATGAAATATCACAAGATTTTATTCTCTACCATTGGGTGCATAGCACTAATTGGGCAAATGGCAGAACGGGGTTGAGTTATCTATGCAAGGTCGATTTCAATTGAGGTTTTTAGGGTGATCCAGGATGTGGGCGCACGATTAAAACAAATGCGGGAACGGCATTCGTTGTCCCAGCGTGAGTTGGCAAAGAGAGCGGGTGTCACCAACAGTTTGGTGTCGCTGATCGAAACCAATAAAACCAGTCCGACTATCGCCTCATTGAGGAAGGTGCTCGATGGTTTTCCGGTATCGATGAGTGAGTTTTTTACACCAGAAGAACCAACACCACGCCCACAACTGTTCTATTCACAGGCGGAGTTACCGGATGTAGGCGCCAAAGACATCGCCTATTTTTTGGTTGGCGCCAAATACAGAAACCGTTCCTTATGCATGTTGCACGAGCACTACGCGGTCGGTGCCGATACAGGGGAGGATATGATTTACCATGTAGGCGAGGAGGCGGGCGTTGTGATAAGCGGTGTGATTGAAATCACAGTGGGTGACCTTGTCGAGACGCTTGGGCCGGGTGATGCCTATTATTTTGATACCAGTGTGCCACACCGTATGCGCAATGTGGGGGACGTGCCGTGTGTTGTGGTCAGTGCAGGTACACCGCCGACTTATTGAATAAAATACGTTTCCCGGCTTGAAGGTAAGTAGTATTTTACTTACTACCGTGGGCGGTAATTGACTTTGAGGTGAATAGGCCAGATGAGTTAATTTCCTTCGATAAAAACGCGGCTTCCCTATTGCAGTCACAGGGAAAACCGGCACGGTTGTTGTCGTTATGCAACTATATTAAATCGATAAATACCAATCAAACTCTGCCCTCGTCAGGCGCTGTCTAAACGCCGCTGCGTCTGCCTGTCGACAACAGGTATACACCTTACTGAAATTATTGCCGAGAGAGGGGGCAATCACATCGCTTTGTCGGAACACATCAATTGCCGATTCCAGTGTTTCTGGCCATTGGTGCGGGTGTTGCTCATAGGCGTTTCCAGTAACAGATGGTGGTGGTGTCAAGCCCTTGTCTAGCCCATGCTGAATACCTGCCAGTAGTGCACTGACCAGTAAATACGGGTTTGCATCGGCACCGGCAACACGGTGTTCGATGCGCAGGGATGCCGCGTCGCTGGAAGGGATGCGAATCGCCGTCGAACGGTTGTCATAGCCCCAGCAGGGTGCTGTCGGTGCGTACATAAAGGGTTGCAGCCGTCGGTAAGCGTTGATTGTCGGTGCAAACAACAAGGTGGATTCCCGCATTGTATCGAGCAGGCCAGCAACTGCATTGTGCAGAGTTTTTTCATCGCCAAACACATTGTTGCCGTCATCATCGACAAGGCTGATGTGAATGTGCATACCATTGCCGGGTTGGTCGATATACGGTTTGGCCATAAATGTGGCAATAAATCCGTGCTGGTGAGCGATTGCCCGGATAGTACGCTTCAACAACAAAGCATTATCGCAGGCGACTGGCAGGTTGGCCTGGTGGTTTAGATTGACTTCAAACTGTGCCGGGGCGCACTCTGCCACGGCGCTACTGGCGGGAATCCCCTGAGCCCTGCAGGCACTGCGCACATCCTGCAAAAAGTGACTGTAGTTATCGATAGCTTCAAGTGAATACACCTGTGTTGCCTCATCGCGCTGGCCAGTGCCGGGTGCTATGGGAGGGCAAACGCTATCAGGTGTCTGGCGTTGCTGATCGAGCAAATAAAACTCAAGCTCTACGGCGACTACTGGCGTTAGGCCCGTAGTATGGGTGAATTGTTCGGCTAACCTGGTTAGCACCTGACGTGGATCGGCAAAGAAGGGTGAGTGGTCGTGCTCGTGCATCGACATAAGCAGTTGTCCACGCTCTTTCACCCAGGGTGTAGGGTTTACTGTTTGATTAACAGCGAGGCATAGACGGTCACTGTCGCCGTGTGCATACCCAAGCCCTGTCGCCTCCACAGTGTCGCCATTGATATCCAATGCAAAGACTGAAGCAGGTAAATACATACCGTTATCGAGTGTCTTTTGCAGGGCATCGGCGTCGATACGCTTGCCACGAAATACGCCAAGCTGGTCTGAAATAAGTAAATCGATAGTCGAATACGTGGCGGCGGTGGGCAAATGTGTGCTCATGTCAATTTTATGCAATCAAAAGTGTTCAATATTATGAACACGTGGTGATAAATAATCAAATGCGGTTTTGACAATTTATATCACTGAAAGGGTGAGTTTTGGCATAAAACCCAAACGCATATCCACTGAGTGTTTAAAATACTTGACGCTATTTTAAGTGAGGTTTAGGATTGCCCGCGTATTGTCCCGGATGAAGTGCTTCTCTGATGTCAGCGATCAATGAATATATCAAACAATGGATTGAATCAAATAATATAAGCGAAGTGGAATGCTTAGTGCCGGATATCACGGGCAATGCACGCGGTAAAATTGTCCCGGCGGCAAAGTACTGCAAAGAGTACGGCATGCGTATTCCCGAGGGGATTTTTACCCAGACAGTCACCGGTGCCTGGACTGAGGGGTCGGGAGTGGTTAACCCCATCGAAATCGATATGATCGGTAAGCCGGATGAAAAAACCATCCGCAGACTACCCTGGCTCGAAGAGCCGACAGCACAGATTATCCACGATTGTTACTACCGTGACGGTAAGCCTGTCGATTTGGCTCCCCGCAGCTTGTTAAAGCATGTATTGTCGCTCTACCAGCGGCAGGGCTGGAAGCCGATTCTCGCCCCTGAGCTTGAGTTCTACTTCACTAAAAACAATCCGAATCCCGATTTACCACTGGAGCCGCCCGCTGGTCGTTACGGACGCACACTCAGTGCACAGGCTTACAGTATCGACGGCGTCAACCAGTTCGACCCTATCCTTGATGATGTTTACGATTACTGTGATGCACAGGAACTGGATGTTGACACCCTGATTCACGAATCGGGCATCGCGCAGTTGGAAATCAACTTCCTGCACGGTGATGTATTGGATCTTGCCGATCAGGTGTTTATGTTTAAGCGCACAGTGCGTGAAGCGGCGTTAAGGCACGGTATTTGTGCAACCTTTATGGCCAAACCACTGGCCGGTGAGCCAGGTAGCTCCATGCACGTACACCAGAGCTTGGTGTCGTGTGAAACCGGTAAGAATATTTTTACCGATGGGGATAAACCCAGCGAATTGTTTTATCAATTTGTTGCCGGGCAGCAAACTTACCTGGCGCCAGCTATGGCGCTTTTGGCGCCGAACGTCAATTCCTATCGTCGCTTCGCCCGTTTTGAATCGGCACCTATCAACACCGAATGGGGATACGATAACCGCACGGTTGGTTTGCGCGTACCGTTGTCAGACCCCGAAAATACCCGTGTGGAAAACCGCATCGCTGGCGCTGATGCCAACCCCTACCTGGCATTCGCAGCTTCACTGGCCTGTGGTTACCTCGGTATCCGCGATAAACTAAGCCCACGGGAACCGTTGCTAGACAGTGCCTACGACCTGTCCTATGGCTTGCCCCGCACTCTGGAGGAAGCATTGCGACTGCTGGGGGATTGCGCACCGCTAAAGGAAATATTGGGTGAGCGCTTTGTGGCGGTTTACACCGATGTCAAACAGCTTGAATACGATACTTTTTTTCAGGTTATCAGCTCCTGGGAGCGCGAGCACCTGCTACTCAATGTATAACCATATAACCTACTAACACGCTGTACATACAAGATCTATGTTCTCCCTATTACCCAATCAACTCCGGGTGAGTTTATGACCACGACACGATCCGCCGCCGATTTAAAAAAGCTTGATGCCGAACACTACCTCCACCCATTCAGTAATTACCAGGAGATGAAGCAGAACGGCAGCCTGGTCATGCAAAAAGCCGATGGCGTATGGCTATGGGATATCGACGGCAGGCAGATTCTCGATGCGATGGCAGGGCTCTGGTGCGTTAATATCGGCTATGGCCGCAGGGAACTGGCCGATGCCGCACACCGGCAGATGCTTGAGTTACCTTATTACAACAGCTTCTTTAAAACCTCCCATGCGCCCGCTATTGAATTATCTTCGGTGCTTAGCGAAATAACCCCTGAGCAATTTAACCACGTCTTCTTCACCGGCTCCGGTTCTGAATCCAACGACACCATCGTGCGCATGGTGCGTCAGTTTTGGGCGTTACAGGATAAACCCAATAAACAAACCATTATTAGCCGTTGGAATGCATACCACGGCAGTACCATGGCCGGCGCAAGTCTTGGCGGCATGAAAGCGATGCATGCGCAAGGTGGGCTGCCGATTCCCGGTATTGCGCATGTCGGCCAACCCTACTGGTACCGGTATGAAGGTGGCCTGAGCCCTGGTGAATTTGGTGTGGCCGTGGCGCGTGAGCTGGAAGAAAAAATCCTTGCGCTGGGTGTAGATAACGTCGCTGCATTTATCGCCGAGCCGATTCAGGGGGCGGGTGGTGTTATCGTCCCACCCGACAGCTACTGGCCAGAAATATCCAGAATCTGTAAACAGTACGACATCTGCTTAATAGCGGATGAAGTTATCTGTGGCTTTGGGCGCACAGGTAAATGGTTTGGCAGTGATTTATACCACCTTGAGGCAGATTTTATGCCCATTGCCAAAGGGCTTTCCTCCGGGTATCTGCCGATAGGCGGGGTGATGGTCAGTGATCGGGTGGCACAGGTATTCGTCGATAGTGGCAGTGAGTTTGAACACGGTTATACCTATTCTGGACACCCGGCTGCCTGTGCAGTTGCGATTGAAAATATCCGTATTTTGCGTGAAGAAAACATCGTCGAGACAGTACGAAATACCACCGGTCCCTATTTGCAATCGCGCTGGCGTGAGCTGGCTGAGCACCCGTTAGTGGGTGAAGTGCGCGGTACGGGTTTTTTGGGGGCCTTAGAACTGGTTGTTGATAAAGTCAGTAAAAAGGGGTTGGAAGAAGAGGGCGCATTGGGTGTTTTGTGCAGAAACCACTGTATTGATCAGGGTTTAATCATGCGCTCAGTGGGTGATAGCATGATTATTTCGCCGCCACTGGTAATGCGTACTGCCGAAATTGACGAATTGATTGCACGTGCGCGCAAGGCATTGGATTTGACGGCGGAGGTAGTATTGAATTAGAGGTTTGCCTATCTTACCTTTCTTAAAGAGTGGAAATCCCAGTCGCGTTTTGGTGGGGTGTTCGTTTTAGTTTAGGTATTTATATTGCGTTCATCCTCGTCAGCGGTGAGTTCTTCCTGTTCGGCGATGGGTTTGTTGTCTGCGCTGCAATTATCGGGGTCTTCGGTTTTCTGCGTAGAGGGTAGCTGTGGCAAATTTTTCTCTGTCTGGTTTGCGTCAATATTCACCGCGTCGCCTATATGGAGACGCAGGTAGTCGCTGTCGGCGCTGAAGATGACGCTGTCTTCGCTCCACGGCAGTTTGCGGTAGATGCTTATTTCATCAAAATTCAATATGGGGTATTTGATTAAATCGAAGTAGGGCGAGTAGTCAAAGTCTTTGGGGGTGAGTAATTTGGAATTGCGCCGTACTAGCTGCAGTTGGCCCTTTTCATTTTGCGACAGTGAGGGCAGGATGGGGTAGTGCACTGAGGCGAAAGCACGGCCAATCAGGGTGGAACACACGGTTTTTGTCGGCTCGCCCGCGTGGCTTTCAAAGAGTGTTGAACGCCATTTTCTCGGCAGTAAACCATACGGAAGAAAGAATCGCAGAAGGTCAAAAATCTGTCGAACATCGTAGTCTTTGCCCAATCGTTCGACGGCATAGCGCACGACCCATTGTGCATCCTGGCGCGCCAGTTTATTGGGGCGGCAAATGCGGAGATGATCTCCACGGTAGTAGCTGAGCGGGCGGATGATCGTGCCCATACCCAACATGGCCTCGACGAGTAGTTGGTCATCCGGGGTTATGGGGTAGTTTTGCTGGATCTCTTCGCGCAGGTCGGTATCGTCTATATCGTGCAAACGGCCGATATACAGCGCGGCATGGGTCCACGAGCTGAGTGTCACGTATTTGATAACCTCGCTGACTCTGGAGCCGCCTTCGACTAAAATCACGTCGCATGGCCGCACTTCATAGCAAAGTTGCTGATAATCTGAAGGCGGTACTGCATGGTTTTCCGGTTCGCTATCTAGCCAGGCAGTGATTTTTTTTGAAATCCAGTTAATCATAAAAAATTGCAGCGATACTCCGGTTTTTTGCCAAAATGCATGGGGTCGACGTTGCGTGTTTGTCGACTATATATAATAGCTATCGGCTCAATCAATGTGTTCATGTGGTTATGTATTAACTTATCGTAAATTAACATCATTAGCACTGAAATATACAGGGTGGATGAGTGGCATTTTGGGTATAGATCATCGAACGGGTCGGCAGTTCCAGGGAAAATATACATGTACCCACTGGATCTGCCAGTGGTTTTTACTGCGTATAAAATTACTGGCTTTTTTTGGGCTGTTGCTGTTTGTCGGGCTACTCGCCGTCTGGCGTGCCAGTGAGCAAAACGTTGTACAGGTGTTTGAAGTGCGTGGCAACACAATGGGTACCCGCTACTCGATTAAATTGCCTGAATATGGACGTATCCCTTCACCTGGTTCGCTTAAAACGCAGATAGACCAGCGACTGTTCGCCATTGAAAACAGCATGTCGACCTGGCGTAGCGATTCGGAGTTATCCCGGTTTAATCGATCGCACAGTGCACAGTGGTTTCCGGTATCGCATGAACTGGCTGAAGTGGTCGCAGTGGCAAAATTGCTCCACCAGCAGTCGGCTGGTGCGTTTGATATCAGCGTTGGGCCGTTGGTCAATATATGGGGGTTTGGCTCTGACGATGGCTTTGTTGAGCATCCCGACGCTGAACAAATAGCCCGTGCTCAGGCGCGCCTGGGCATGTCTGAGGTGCACGTGCGCTTGCACGCGGCACCCGCTATACAAAAGACGTTAAGCGGTGTCTATCTGGATTTATCCGCCATTGCTAAAGGGTATGCAGTCGATCAGTTGGCTCTATTGCTGGACGGCATGGGTATTGTCAATTATCTGGTTGAAATAGGCGGTGAGGTGCGCGTTCGGGGTGTCAATGCGCGTGGCCAGGTGTGGCGGTTGGCGGTCGAAAAACCGTTTGCCAATGGCCGGGCTGCTGCCCTGGTTTTCCCGCTGGCACAGGGGGCCGTTGCCACTTCTGGCAGCTACCGCAATTTTCGTGAGCAAAACGGGCAGCGCTTCTCACACGCTATCAATCCGTCGACAGGCAGGCCCGTGGCGCACAATTTATTATCGGTAACGGTGTTGGATGATTCGGCCATGCGGGCAGATGCGATGGCGACTGCATTATTGGTTATGGGGCCGGAAGAGGGGATGCGCTGGGCCGTTGAGCGGGCATTGGGTGTGTTGTTTATCGTTGCTGTGGGTGATCAAACAGTGCTGCGTGCGACGGGGCGTTTTACTGCCTGGGTTGATATGGATGACAATAATATTTTATATCCAGTCGATTAGTTACGCAGCCGATTTAGTGAATTGTCAGGTTTTAATACCACCAACACACAGCAACGCCGTCGGCTCCAACGTTTCCGGTAAATCCAGTAATGTTTTGATTTTACGGTTATCAAATCCCCCTACCAACACCGTGCCTATATCGATGGCGGTTGAGTATTGCCCGACCGCTTGCCCTGTGCCGACCAGAGTAATTGCGCCAATTGGCTCAGGGTCATCGGCGCGCCTGAATACACCCGTTGGCTCTGCCGTTGTTGGAGTGCCGATTCAATGCCAATTGAGGGCGCAGTGCGCGGGGACGGCAATTGAATACTCATGGCCGATAATCTGACATAACAGCCATTAATTGCTGGTGATTGATGGCTTTACACACCTTGCCCGCTGGTCGCAATGTCGTCATATCCCCGGCGGCAATCATGGCATTTATAACCGCTTCTTCGACCGCCTCAACCGCGGCTAAATACACATCATCCAGCACGCAGTCATTTAAACAATCGAGGGTCAATTTCGCGCTCGCCTGCTGCATCAGGGGGTGTTGATTTGCGGTGGAAAAAGCGAGAAAAATATCCCCCGAATTATTCCCACCCGGTGTACCACCACGGCCAATACCAATCGCCGCTCTGCGCGCTAAACGATCCAGTTGGTGGGGCAATAGCGGTGCATCGGTACCAATTATCACGATAATCGAGCCGCGCTCGCGCTCCTCTAATAAACGGTGATCGTTGAGGTGCTGGCCAACGGGCACCCCGAGCACGGTCAGCCAGGGGCGAATGCCGTGGTTCGCCTGTACCAGCGTACCCAGCGTATAGCGCTCGCCTTCAATATCCATCTGCCTGGACGCTGTGCCGGTGCCACCTTTAAATTCATAACACACCATCCCGGTGCCACCGCCTACATTGCCCTCGGCCACGGCACCTGGCGTGGCCGAGGTGATGGCGTCCAGCGCATCCTGCTCGGTGATGTGCTGGCCGTTAATATCGTTGAGCACGCCGTCATAGGTTTCTGCAACAACCGGCATGGCCCATAAATGCTCACTGTGCCAGTCTGCGTGGTAGTGACGAATCATCCAGCGTGTTGTTGCGTGGTGAACAATGCCCACGCTGTGCGTGTTAGTAATGCAAACCGGCCCGAGAAAATACCCCCCGTCACGCACCCAGTGTGAGCCGGTCATTTCGCCGTTGCCGTTTAGTGAATAGATCCCCGCCCACACCGGGCTTGGCTGTTCACTGTGGCCTCTCGGCAAAATAGCGGTAACCCCGGAGCGCACCGGGCCAGTGCCTGTCTGCAATTCGCCACTGCCTTCGATACGGGTGCACATGCCAACGCAGACACCGGGTATATCGGTAATCGCGTTATACAGGCCGGGTGTACCTGGAAATGTCAGGCCTAAATCGCGGGCGCGGGGTTTTTTCATGGGGTGTTCTCTTTTTATCAGCCAATTATCTTACAATGCCTCAATGTGGTATTGGCAAAATACAATAAAAAATATGGAAACTAAACGATGCGCGAAATAATCTTTCACGGCGGGCAAATTATCACCCTAGACCAGGCGACAAGTGGCTGTGAAGCCGTGGCTGTGCAAGGGCATAACATTATCGCTGTCGGCACCTATCCGTCGATGCGGGCATTGCTGCCCAACGCCCACGATTACGACCTGCAAGGCCGGGTATTGCTACCGGGGTTTATCGAGGCGCACTCGCATATTCTGTGGGCGGCAAAAACCCGGGGCGCGCCGGTGGTGGATGTGCGGGCGCTGGTTGAACCCACATTTGAGAAAGTCATGGCTAAAATCAAACGCCGTATTGCCCATGCAACACCAGGTGAATGTTTGGTCTTTTTTGGGCTGGACGCCCAGCTTCACGCGGATATGGTCTCACCCGACCGGGATATGCTGGATGCCATAGCGCCGCACAACCCCCTGGCCATCCAAACCTCAAACTGCCACGCCGTGTACCTCAATTCAGCGGCGCTGGCCCTGTGTGGCATAGACCGCAATACCCCCGATAAGCCGGGCGGCATGATTGTCCGTGATGCCAGCGGGGAACCGACTGGCCAGGTAATGGAAGCCAGCACCTGGGATGTACTGGATGTGTTTTACACCGTGTGGGGGGAGTCGCGGCTCAGTGGGCAGTTTGAACAATCGGCGGCAACATTTTTATCGCAGGGTATCACCACCCTGACCGAGCATTTATACCTGCCGTATTACAAAAGCTATTATCTGGCCGCGTTGAAAGCAGGGAAAAAACTGCCCCGTATCGCGGCGTACCAACAGGCCACCACGGCGGATATGCGTATCGATCCACTGGTCTTCGATCATCACCAACTGTGGTTGGCGGGGGTGAAAATACACGCGGATGGTTCGCCCTTTATCGGTAATATCTGGTTGTCCAGGCCCTATCTTGACTCCGACGTTACCCGTGAAAGAATGCACTTACAGCCTGGGCATATCGGCGGGATCAATTACCCTCTCGATTATTTTACCCAAATGGCAAAAACCTATTTCGACCAGGGATGGCAAATGTCTGTCCACACCCAGGGAGACCGAACCATCGATATGGTGCTGGACGTTATTGAAGACCTGCTCGCCGCCAACCCACGCAAAGACCACCGCTTTCGGCTGGAACACTGCGCGCTAATGCGTGAAGATCAAATCGCACGCGCTCGACAACTGGGTGTTTTATGCAGCTTTTTTATTAGCCATATACGCTTTTGGGGCGCTCCGATTGAAGATATGCTCTTCGGTCCCGAACGCGCTGCGCACTACATGCCAGCGGGCACAGCGGTAAAACACCGTATGCCGATCAGCCTGCACGCGGATACCCCGATGACCGACGCTTCGGCGCTCGAATTGATGCAGACCGCGATCACCCGAAAAACTCTGGATGGCCGGGTGATTGGTGCCGGTGAAGCGCTCACCGCCGAGCAGGCACTGCGTGCGGTGACGATAGACGCTGCCCACCAACTGTTTATGGACGATAAAATCGGTAGCATCACTGCCGGTAAGTACGCCGATTTTGTCGTACTCGACGCCAGTCCGTTACATATACACCCAGACCGTATGCACACTATCAACATCCTTGAAACCTGGCTGGGCGGGGAAAAAGTGTACACGGCGGTTTAGCCATGCGCAGCGCACATCGGCAACCACGCCCACTCGTTGTTATTGGCGGTTTCCTCGGCGCGGGGAAGACCACGCTGGTTAACCATGTGCTGAACAACCCTGAGGGCAGGCGTATTGCGGTGATCGTCAACGATATTGGCAAAGTCAATATCGATAATGACTTGATCCAAAATGCTGAACAGGATCGTATCGCACTGACCAATGGGTGTATCTGCTGTTCTCTACAGAGTGATTTACTCAACGCTGTGACACAGATTGTCAACCAGGAGCAGGGGATTGATGCGATTGTTGTCGAGGCCAGTGGTGTCAGTGACCCGGTATCATTACTCAGTTCTGTGCATATGCTGGGCAATGCCGGTATTGTCCGGGAGGATGCGCTGGTGTACATCGTCGATGCCAGCACCTTTGATCAACTGGATTTTGACGCCGCCGAGCGCGTACTCGACCACGCCGCGCTGAGCGATCTGGTGATTATCAATAAGCGCGATATTGCCACAAAAGACCAATACACCGACCTATTAGCACACCTCAATACTGTGGCGCCCACGGTGGCTACCCAGACCACCGCCTACAGCCATATCCCCGTGCCACTGTTGTTTGCGCCGGGGGCTACCAACCTGGCGTCGCGCCACCCGGGCAATGATTTGTGGCTAAGTGATAACCACCACGGTTATACAGAACACACTGTACGCAGCGAGTGCGCACTCGATAAGCAGCGTTTTGATGTGTTTGCCAGTGAGATTTCCCGTTTTTGCTGGCGGGCGAAAGGGTTTGTTCGTTTCACCCAGGCCCCGGAAACAATGCACTTGTTTAACCTGGTGGGCAGGCGTGCGACCCTGGAACCCCTAGATGAGGAGATGGATATTGGTGGGCGCTCGACCACAAGGATTGTGGTCATTGGCCGTAGCGAATCACTCTTAACCGCGCCTATTGATCGCGCATTTAACGATTGTCTCTGCTGAATTTACACCGCCGCCGGGTTTTTACACACCCGGTGAATAGCGTGTACTGCCTGCTCAAGCTCATCAGAAATCGTTACCTCAATGCTTTCAATGTTCTCCTTGAGCTGTTGAATCGTTGTAGCGCCAATAATATTGGATGTCATAAACGGTCGGGTATTGACAAACCCCAGCGCCAATTGTGTGGGGGTGAGAGAAAAATCCTGTGCCAGCTGGATATAGGCACTAATCGCCTGCTCTCCCATCGGCGTTTGGTAGCGGTGCATAAACTCGGGAAACAGCGCCATCCGGCTTCCCTTGGGAACAGCATTCTGCGCATATTTACCGGAGAGTGTCCCCATTGCCAGCGGCGAATAGGCGAGTAAACCAATACCCTCACGGTAACTGAATTCGCTCAAGCCCATTTCATACACGCGGTTTAACAGGCTGTAAGAATTCTGGATAGATACAATTTCCGGGTAGCCGTGGTATCGCGAAGCCTGTAAATATTGCGCGATACCCCAGGGCGTTTCATTAGACACTCCCAATGCACGCACCTTTCCCGCCTTTACCAGCTCGGCCAACGCATCCATCGTTTCCAGAACAGACACCTCATCGACCTCCTCTTTATGCACGTAAGAACCGTCACCTTCTCCCCATAGACCCATCCTTCTATCTGGCCAGTGCACCTGGTACAAATCGATGTAATCCGTATTTAAGCGTCTTAAACTGCCATCAACTGCCTGATTAATCTGTTCGCGGTTTACCCTGGTTTCCTGTCCGTCTCTAACCCAGGCTCTATCGCTGCGCCCTATCACCTTAGTGGCCAGAACCACCTCATCGCGGCGCCCGTTTTTCGTCAGCCAATTGCCAATACAGCGCTCGGTATCACCGGCTGTTTCCGCCTGTACAGGCACTGGATACATCTCAGCGGCATCCCAGAAATTCACCCCGTTATCCAGTGCAAAATCCATTTGTTGAAATGCTTCATCCCGCGTGTTTTGTTCGCCCCAGGTCATCGTGCCAAGGCAAATCGCACTGACGTTTATACCGGAACTACCCAATTGTCGAAATTTCATCTTATCTATTTCCTCAGCCTGTCAGATTGTTGGTATTGAATTGTTTAGTGAGTGCACCTTCAGCATTCCGTACTTCCTGTGAGTCACGACGATTTTTTTAAACCTTCCCATGCACGCCAATACCTTACACAGCTTTTTCGCACTCAACCAGCACCCCCTGACGTTGAATTGACGAATATATAAGACCACTTAGATAAGCAGGCAATACATCAGAGGCGCACCTCATGTTATCAGTAATCAGCGCCAGCCTGCTTTCCACAGAAACAGTTGGCGTACGACTGTATGGATACAGGAGATAGAGCAACGCAGGAGCAGTTGCCGACGACTGTATGGATACAGGAGCTAGAGCAACGCAGGAGCAGTTGCCGACACCAGTATTGATTAGCAAGGTATTCTCACAGCCTGTACCGAACTTAGATAAAACCGGCTAGTTTATCGTAAAACAAGGCTTTTCCTCGCCAGGGCAGCCATTCTCAGCTAGCATCCCAAACCTTACCAAAAACCACTATTATTCACCTTTCAAGCGAGCCATAACCTTGAGCCACGTATTCCCCCGCCACACTAAAAACATTCCACCTATCGCCGTCGCCGGAGAGGGCTGTTACCTGATCGATCAACAGGGTAAACGCTACCTGGACGGTTCCGGTGGTGCAGCCGTTTCCTGCCTTGGCCATGGAGATGCAGACATTATCGACCAGGTCAAACAGCAACTGGATAAAGTCGCCTTTGCACACACGGGATTCTTCTCCAGCGAGCCTGCCGAAAAACTGGCCGATTTATTGATTCAGCAGGCACCGGGTAACCTGGACAGAGTATTGTTTGTATCGGGTGGTTCCGAGGCGGTGGAAGCGTCGATTAAACTGGCGCGCCAATACTTTATAGAAAAGGGCGAGACATCCCGGTCCCGTGTTATTGCCCGTCTGCAAAGCTACCATGGCAATACTCTGGGCGCGCTGGCGGCGGGTGGTAATTTGTGGCGGCGTGCGCCTTTTTCACCGCTAATGATTGAAACTACCCACATCAGCCCGTGTTACTCCTACCGTGGCCAGCAGCAGGGGGAGACCGAAGTGGAATACGGTATCCGGGTTGCCGATGAATTGGAACAGGAGATCCTGCGCCTCGGTGCTGACCAGGTGATGGCGTTTATCGCCGAGCCAGTAGTCGGTGCCACGTTGGGGGCGGTGCCTGGTGTTCCCGGGTATTTCAAACGTATTCGGGAAATCTGTGATCGCTATGGCGTGTTATTGATTCTCGATGAAGTGATGTGTGGCATGGGACGCACCGGCTCCTTATACGCCTGTGAACAGGAGGGCGTAACACCGGATATTATGGCCATCGCCAAAGGGCTGGGTGCCGGGTATCAGCCCATCGGTGCGATGTTGTGTAGCCAGGAAATTTACCAGACGATAGAAACCGGTAGCGGTTTTTTCCAGCATGGTCACACCTACCTTGGCCATCCGACCGCCTGTGCCGCTGGCCTTGCCGTAGTGAGCGCCATTATTCAGAGAGACCTTATTTCACGGTGTAAACAGCAGGGCGAAAAACTGCACCAGGCATTACACGATAAATTTGATCAGCACCCTTACGTGGGGGATATTCGGGGAAGGGGGTTATTTCGAGGAGTGGAAATTGTGCGGGATAAAACTTCAAAAACACCGTTTGATCCTGCGCTTGGCGTGCACCGAAAAATCAAGCAGGCCGCGTTTGCGGCGGGTTTAATTTGCTACCCGATGGGCGGTACGCTCGATGGTCAGCGGGGTGACCATGTGTTGATCGCGCCGCCGTTTATTATCGACGATCATCAAATTGATGAGCTGGTGGAAAAGTTGGCTATTGCCATCAAGCCTGAACGCTTAGATTTTAAAGGACAGGCATTATATAGAGAAATACAAAGGTATCCTAAAAATGGAAAACAGTATCCAGGGTAGTCAAACCTGTGTTTTTTTACCTATTTGGAGGGTGTTTTCGATGTGATGATCTAACTATTGAGCCTTGTTTTAGGAAAAATATTTTTTCAGGCAAAACAAAAATAACCCATTATTAGTGAGTTGAGAAAATCCAGAAAATTGGAAGAGTAAAGCGGTTGAATGACTATCCGGTATCAGCAGCAATTACCCTGTGAGATAATGCCTTCCAATAACGTGATTCAAAGTGTTGGGTGTTGTTTAACCAGTTCTCTTTGTCAATGTTGAGTCGTTGCAATATTGGCGGCAGGTCTTGAGCAATATACCCCCGCTTGTCTTGCCGAATGGCTCTGCCCGTCCAGTCAACCAAAGTCAGATAGTCAGTAAAATTTAGCGGGATGCCGGTAGATGTGTCGTTAATGGTCTCGGAGAAATGCAGAAGTGGTTTTAATGGGGCATTGAACTGCTGTAGTTCTTCACCAGTGATTTGTTGTTGGACAGCCTGTCTGAGATTGAACTGGGGAGTGATACGCTCCTGAATACTGGTGTAATCGGCATTCTCGGGTTTGTCGGCGATACCAGCACGGACAGGGTTGAGGTCAACATAGACCATATTGGCCAATAAGGCTTCATCAGAGCGCAGTGCCTGTGATTTAAATCGGGCCTCCCAGAAATGGCCAGTGCACTCGTCTTCTTTGTTGGCCCGCCGGGCAATGGGTTCGTTAAGGCACTTCATAAACCAGCTTAAGCTGCTCAGACGTTGGCGCCAGGCGGTGACAATATCGCCAACGGCGTGATATTCAACGGTACTGAGGGTTTCCCCCGCCTGCATTTTTTGCACCAACAGGGAGCCTTTGTGCAGGCTTAACCAGCGGTTGATAACTTCCTGGTCAGTTAGTGTATCGATTTGTTCTGGGTTGAGTTTAACGGTGAGGTGGTAATGATTGCTCATGATGGCGTAGGCGCACAGGTCAACGGCAAAGAGCGATGAGAGCAGCCGGATGCGGTCGACAATCCATTGCCGACGATGCTCATAGTCGCGTTGGGTCAGTGGATCCAGCCCGCAGAGAAAGGTGCGCCGTACACAGCGCGATACGATGTGGTAGTAGGGGGTGTCTGGTAGTGAGATTTGGTCTTTGCGGGGGCGGGTCATGGTCAGTTCCTTTAACGTTGGCTGGACGCCATCCTAAAAGAGAGTAGGACTATCTGTCAATTATTTCATGCCTGTCCTAGAGTGGGCTCTGTGGAAAGTGGGCTGGGGCCAATTATTGATGGTATGGGGTTGTATTTTCCAGGTTAAAAGCGGCTGGACAAACGCGGGGGAGTGGTGCAAGCTAAACACTGATCGGGTAACCGGTGATACAGATGAAGGACTGCTGTATTGAAATAATCAATCGGGAGTAACTTTTGTCAGTACCACAGGGAGCCAGGTCGGCGTGTGGGTTTAACCCATATTTTAAACATTGATTAGTTTATTTTTTTAAGGAGTCGTTATGGATTTTTTTAGAAAGTCAGTAATTAGTTTTGTGTTGTTACTGTTTACCTCACTTGCCAATGCCAATCCCGTTAATATCAATACTGCCAACGCCAGCGCGCTTGCTGCGGCGATCAATGGCGTGGGGCCTGCTAAAGCCGCCGCCATTGTCGAATACCGAACCGAAAACGGGCCGTTTAAGTCGATTGATGGTCTACTCAAGGTAAAGGGTATTGGCAGTAAAATTGTTGAAATGAACAAGGAGAACCTGATAATTGAGTAGAGTGTATGGTTCACCCCCATAGACGGGTGAAATAAAACGGGCCTTAAAATTTAACAGGTAATAGGCCCGTTTTTTTTGTATTCTTCCGGTTTTGCGAATGGGGCGGTATGCCGATGTCGGACAAAGTCTATATCTCCGCACAATCCTTGTTGGATGACTCATACCGGCTGGCGGTGAAAATACTCGAAGATGGGTTCCGCCCTGATTTTATTGTCGGTATCTGGCGTGGTGGTACCCCGGTGGGCATCGCTGTACAGGAGTTGTTGCACTATTTTGGGGTGCCAACTGACCATATTTCCATCCGCACATCATCGTATAAAGGATTGGATCGCGTTGAGGCGCCTGTGGCGGTGCACGGCCTGAGTTATGTAATTCGCAATATCGACCACGAGGATTCGCTTTTGATTGTCGATGATGTGTATGACACCGGCCTGAGTGTCAAGGCAGTCATCGATACACTGTATTCAAAAGCGCGTAAAAATACCCCCGCCGATATTCGCATTGCGACACCTTATTTTAAGCCCGGTAAAAACCGCACAGACCGTGCACCCGATTACTTTATCCATAAAACCGACAACTGGCTGGTGTTTCCACATGAAATGCAAGGCTTGACGGTTGAGGAGATTTGCCTCAATAAACCCAATATGCGGGAGATGGTGGAAGCGGCCAGCCGCTTTATTAATCAAGTAGCCGGTTAGCGGAGGATAATCCACACCCCGTTAATATGATGTGGCTAATAGACTGGGTAATCGATTCGTAATCGCTATCATCCAGCTCCGCTTTTCCATAGATGAGGGCAATCTGCGCGTGGTAATCGGCATAGTGCTGTGTTGCCCCCCAGATTAAAAAAATCAAATGGAGTGGATCGATAGGGGCGAGCTTGCCCTGCTGAATCCATTGGCGAATCACCTGTGATTTTTGGGTCATCCACTGTCGAGATTCGGTCTGTAGGTAGTTTGTCAGATTCGGGGCGCCGTGAATAATTTCACTGGCAAAAATGCGCGCCGCTATGGCGTTTCGACGCGAGTAGTCGAGCTTGGCGCGGATGTATTTTTCGATGGCCTCGGCGGGATCGTGGTCGGCGTGAATATTATCGAATGCGCTGTTCCAGAGTGATAAGACGCCGTCTAATACGGCGAGGTACAGCGCGTGTTTGTTTTTGTAGTAGTAGTGAATGTTGGCCTTGGGAAGGTCGGCGCGTTCGGCGATGCGTTTTATCCGTGCACCACCGTAACCGTATTGTTCAAACTCTTGTTCTGCGGCGCGTAGGATTTTTTTCTGTTTGTAAGCGCGTACCCGACCAACGACCATGTTTTTTTGCGGTGCTGTATCTGCCACTATCAGGTCGCTATTTTTAGCAGGTGTTTGGCCGCAACCTGGTGTTCGTGCATCAATTGATCGGTGTCGAGTGTTAACAGTTCACCTTTGCTTACCTTCCACTGTCCACCCACCATGACATGATCGGCATGGTGAGCACCACACAGCAGCAGCGCAGCCAGCGGATCGCCAACACCTGAAAAACGCAATTCGTCCGGTTGAAACAAGGCCAGGTCAGCGAGCATGCCCGGATTGATGTGGCCAATATCGCTACGGCCCAGGCAGGCGGCTGACCCCTCGGTGGCCCAGTTCAGCACAACCTGATGGCTGATGCGCTCTGCACCGTAATGAAGGCGCTGTAATAGCAGTGCCTGGCGAAGCTCCTGGATCATATTGGAACCGTCATTGGAGGCTGAACCGTCCACGCCTATACCGATTGGGCTACCGGCGGCGGCGCTGTCCAGGGTCGCGCAGGTGCCTGATGCGAGCAGCATATTTGAGCTGGGACAATGGGCTATGCCAACGCGCTGCGCGCCGAGGCGCTGGATTTCCTCTGCTGAGAAATGAATGCCGTGTGCCAGCCAGACATCGTCTGATAGCCAACCGACTGATTCCAGGTAATCCACCGGGCGCATGCCAAATTGGCGCAGGCAAAACGCGGTTTCATCGTGTGTTTCTGCCAGGTGCGTGTGCAGGCGTACGCCGTGCCGCCGCGCCAGTTGCGCCGATTCGCGCATTAAGTCTGTGGAGACGCTAAAAGGCGAGCAGGGGGCTAGGGCGATTTGTAATGCGCTGTTGGCGCTGCCATCGTGGTATTTGCCAATAACGGCTTCGCAGTCGGCAAGAATGTCTTCCTCTGTTTGCACCGTATTGCGAGGTGGCAGCCCACCCTGGTCTTCGCCGAGGCTCATTGAGCCGCGTGTGAGGGTGGCGCGGATGCCGGTATCGCCAATGGCCTCTACCTGGGTATCGAGTGCATGGCGCGCTTTTTCAGGGAAGAGGTAGTGGTGATCGGCGCTGGTCGTACAACCTGAGAGTAGTAATTCGGCGCTGGCGAGCCGGGTTGATAGCGCGATCATGGAGTCATCCAGGCCAGCCCAGATTTTGTACAGGCTTTTCAACCACGGGAATAGAGGCTTATTCAGCGCGGTGGGGCAGGCGCGGGTCAGGGTTTGATAAAAGTGGTGGTGTGTGTTGATAAGGCCGGGCAGCACCACGTGTTCGCTGGCATCAAATGTGTTATCGACCGGCTTTTCCGGTGCACCGCCATTGGGCACGACTTCTGCGATAAGCTGGTCTTCGATCACCAGACCACCGCCCGCGTCGCGTGCATGGGGGGCGTGAATTGCGAGTGGGTTTTTTATCCATAAGCGCATAGGGTTAACTCACTGATTGCATTGTTTTAGATAGTCATCTACCGCATCCAGGCAGGTGTTAATGCGCTGCTGTGATGCGAACGATGCGGTAAAGCTGTTTTTGGCCAGTGTGGCCAATGTATCAATGTCCAGCGAAAAAGCCTGCTGCATCACCTGGTAGTTTTCATTGATGTAACCACCGAAGTAGGCAGGGTCGTCTGAGTTTAAGGTGATGCATAAATTATGGCGCAGCATCGTGGGCAGCGGGTGTTGATCGACGCTGTCGACCACGCATAGCTTGAGGTTGGAGAGTGGGCAAACGGTCAGGGCAATTTGTTGTTTGGCCAGGTAATTGACCAGCGCGGGGTCATCGAGCGCTGCATTGCCGTGGTCGATGCGTTCGATTTGCAACTGATCCAGCGCCTGGCGCACGTAGTCCGCCGGGCCTTCTTCACCCGCGTGTGCCACACAGCGAAAACCGGCCTGGCGGGCGGCGGCAAACACCCCGGTGAATTTTTCAGGCGGGTTGCCGCGCTCGGATGAATCGAGGCCGACACCGATTATTCTGTCGCGGTATGGCATCGCCATATCCAGTGTTTTGAAGGCATCATCCTGGTCGAGGTGGCGAAGAAAACACATGATAATGTGGAAGCTGATGCCGTGCATTGCTTCGCTTTCGGTGAGCGCCTGGTGCAGACCGTCCAGTACTGTTTCAAATGAAATGCCACGGCTCACGTGCCCTTGCGGATCGAAAAATATTTCCACATGACGAACACCTTGTGTATGAGCGCGGGCCAGGTAGTCACGCGTCAGTTCGTAAAAATCCCGCTGTGTTCTCAGAACATTCATCCCCTGATAATAAATATCCAGAAAATCCTGCAAGTTGGAAAAGTTGTACGCTTCGCGCAGTTGCTCGACACTGCGGTAGGGCAGGTCAATATTATTTCGTTGCGCGATGGCGAACATCAGCTCGGGTTCAAATGTGCCTTCGATATGCAGGTGTAGCTCAGCTTTTGGCAGATTTTGAATAAATTGTTCAGCGTTCATGTACACAACGTCCGAGTGACCAGCTTGAGCGAATGGCGCGGTCATCACCGAGCATTAACAGCGCAAACAGGCGTTCATGGATGGATTGACAGGTGTTTTGGCGGCGCGCAATCAATGGGGTGGCAGCGTAGTCGAGCACGACAAAATCGGCTTCTTTGCCCCGCTCGAAATTGCCGATGCAGTTGTCCAGATCCAGCGCACGCGCACCGCCGAGTGTCGCCAGGTAAAGCATTTGCAGCGCGTCGATGTTATAGGCCAGCAGTTGCTGGGTTTTGTAGGCCTCATTGAGGGTTCTCAACAGCGAAAAGCTGTCGCCACCGCCCACATCGGTGCCCATGCC
This sequence comes from Gammaproteobacteria bacterium, assembly GCA_965277715.1. GTDB lineage: Bacteria > Pseudomonadota > Gammaproteobacteria > JBCCGL01 > JBCCGL01 > JBCCGL01. The sequence goes on along the minus strand of OZ255836.1, from coordinate 1,277,134 downwards.
GACGTTGACCTGGTACTTTTTGGCCTGTGCCAGGCGAAACAGGCCGCTACCGATAAACAAATTGGACGTAGGGCAGAAGGCAATCGCCGATTCGCTCTGCGCCAGGCGAGCCCACTCGCTATCGGTGAGGTGAATACCGTGGGCGAATACCGAGCGCCTACCCAGCAGACCATAGTGATCGTAAACATCGAGGTAATTGTCGCTGTTGGGGAACAGCGAGTGCACCCACGCGCACTCGTCGGCATTTTCTGCCAGGTGTGTGTGCAGGTGTACGCCTGGGTTTGTCGTCAGTAACTGCCCGGCAATGGTCAATTGCTCAGGGGAGCTGGTGGGGGCAAAGCGCGGGGTCACGGCGTAGCCGAGCCGGTCTTTACCGTGCCAGCGGTCGATCAATAACTGGCTGTCGACCCGCGACGATTCGGGGGTGTCGCACAGTGCCTCTGGGGCGTTGCGATCCATCATTACCTTGCCGCAGATCATCCGCAGCGAACGGCGCTGCGCCGCAGTAAAGAAACTCTCCACCGATTGCCGGTGCGAGGTGCCAAATACCAGCGCGGTGGTGGTGCCGTTGCGCAATAACTCGTCGAGGAAAAATTCAGCGGTGGCGTCGCTGTGTTGCCTGTCGTTGAACCGTGCCTCGGTGGGGAATGTGTAGGTTTCCAGCCAGTCGAGTAGCTGGGTGCCGTAGGAGGCGATGATGTCACACTGTGGAAAGTGAATATGAGTATCGATAAAACCGGGGGTTATCAGGCCATTTTTGTGCTCCAGAACCTGGGTTTCCGGCGGCAGTTTTTCCCGCAGTGCAGCGGCTGGCCCGCAGGCGCTGATACACCCTTCATCGACCAGCAAAATACCGTCTTCGATAAATTCGTATGCACCTGAATCATTCCCAGGGTCGTCGAGCAGGTGCAGAATCTGGCCCCGGTGAGCGCTGAGTGATGGCATCGTTAACGGCTCCGCTAACTACCGCGATAAGTAGAGTAGCCAAAGGGCGAGAGCAATAGGGGGATATGGTAGTGTCGGCCGTCTCCAGCGATACTGAACACGACCTCGACCCAGGGGTAAAACCCCGGTTTACCCAGCGAGGTAAAGTAGTGCGCCGTATCGAAAAACAGCTTGTAATCACCTGCGTCCAATACACAGCCGTCGTCAATTAAGTCGCCGACACGGCCATCCTGATCGCTGATGCCAGAGGCGATATCCAGCCATTGCCCATCAACTCTTTTTGATAGATGCAACGGTATATTAGCCGCTGGGGTGCCGGTGCTGGTGTCTAAAATATGTGTGGTTATCTGGCTCATCGCTTGTTTCCGGTTGTTGGCCAATTTTTAGCCGGTTGTCGACGGCACCCGTTTAAGCCCGTATCAGCTTTAACAGTTGTTCTCGCGGTACACTGGCCTGGGTTTTATTGATAGAGGGTTTATCATCTGAGGCTTTATCGCCCGGTGTATTTTCTGCCGCCTGCCGCTGTATTAACTCAGCCGCAATCGATACGGCTATTTGCATGGGGTGTTTGCCGGGAATACCGACCAGCCCAACCGGACACTGTAAATGCCCGATACTGGTCGAATCAAACCCTTTGTAAGCCAGGCGTTTACGGAACTTGGCGGCTTTGCTGTTTGAACCGATCAAGCCGCAAAATTCCACATCCTGTTTTTGCCGGTGGCGATCCAACACCTGCCCGCATAACACAAAGTCCAGCGCGTGATCGTGAGTCATTATCAGAAAGCTTGTCCCGGCGGGGGCTGTATCGACCAACGATTCGGGCGCGTCGTGAAAGGCCAGCCGCCGGGTATCGGTGTGCTGCTCGACAAACGCCTCGCGTGAATCGTACCAATGCAGTGTGCACGGTAGCTCAGACAGTATTTTTACCAGTGCACTGGCCACATGGCCCGCGCCAAATAACACCACATTAAACGGGTTTGCCGAGAAGGGTTCAAACAGTAGAGTGGCATGTCCGCCGCAGCATTGGCCCAACGAGGCACCCAGCGAAAATTCCTCGATGGATTTTTGGGGGTTGTCATCGCCGAGTAGCTTGCGCGCCTTGATGGTCGCCTGGTGTTCGAGGTTACCACCGCCGATGGAGTCGAATACCTGGCTGGGGGTGACGACTATTTTGCTATCGGCATTGCGTGGTGTAGAACCACGTACCGCCAGCAGCGTCACCAGTACAAAGGGTTGGTTGCGCTGTTGGCAGTGCCCTATGGCGTTAATCCAGTTATCCATGCCCGTGATTTCAGGGTGTTTCAGGTAGCCGCCCGATGGCGGTGAGTATGTTTTCCGGGGTTGCCGGTGCGTCGAGCTGGGGGCTGAAGCGGTAATCCCGCAATGAGGCGATGGCATCGCGTATTGCACACCAGGCGGATATTGCCAGCATCAGCGGCGGCTCCCCCACCGCTTTTGAGTGAAACACACTCGCCTCGGCATTGGGTGAATCGGCCAGTAATTGCACGTTAAAAATGGCGGGTGTATCGCTGATCGCGGGGATTTTATAAGTGGCGGGCGAGTCACTGAGTAAGCGCCCCTGCTTATCCCATACCAGTTGTTCGCTGGTTAACCAACCCAGGCCTTGAATATAACCGCCCTCAATCTGGCCAATGTCGATAGCGGGGTTAATGGAGCGGCCCACATCGTGCAGAATATCGACGCGCAGGCAGCGGCTCTCTCCGGTGAGGGTATCGATCATCATCTCGCTACAGGCGACGCCATTGGCGTAGTAGAAAAATGGTCGGCCACGGGCGCTGTCGCGGTCGTAATGTATTTTGGGGGTGCGGTAGAAACCGGTTGCCGAGAGGGAAATGCGGTGCATATACGCCTGCTGAACCAGGTCTGCAAACGCGACAATCTGCTCACCGACGGTGACCCGATTATTGGCAAAGGCAACCTGTGTACTGTCGACACTGTAGTGCTCGCAGGCAAAATCGATTAAGCGCTGGCGGATTTTTGTCGCTGCATTGAGCGCGGCCATACCGTTGATGTCGGTGCCCGAAGAGGCGGCTGTTGGCGAGGTGTTGGGCACTTTGTCGGTGCGCGCCGCCGAGATACCCACGCGGTCGACATCGACTGAGAAGACACTGGCGACGATCTGTGCCACCTTGGTGTAGAGACCCTGGCCCATTTCTGTGCCGCCGTGGTTGAGGTGAATGCTGCCATCGGTATAAATATGCACCAGCGCACCGGCCTGATTCAGGTGGGTCACGGTAAATGAAATGCCAAATTTAACCGGGGTGAGTGCCAGGCCTTTTTTAAGCACACGGCTGTGTTGATTGAAGGTGGTAATGGCCTGGCGGCGGGCGCGGTATGCACAGTCTTTTTCCAGTTGTTCGGTCATTGCCGGTACGGTGAAATGCTCGACCTGTTGGTAGTAATGTGTCGTCTCTCTGCCCTCACCACCGTAATAATTCTGTTTGCGTATATCCAGTGGGTCACGGTTTGTCGCCCGCGCAATATCGTCTATCGCCGCCTCCATCGCCAGCATACCCTGGGGGCCGCCAAAGCCGCGAAAAGCGGTGTTGGAAACTGTGTGTGTTTTGCAGCGATAGCCTGTGACTGCGGCGTTGGGCAGGTAATAGGCGTTATCACAATGAAACATAGCGCGATCGACGATGGGATCGGAGAGATCGGGGGAGTGACCACAGGCACCGGCCAATAGGTGTTCGATGCCGAGCAATTGCCCCTGCGTATCAAAGCCCACCCGGTAGCGGGCCGAAAAAGGGTGGCGTTTACCCGTCAGGATCATATCGTCGCGGCGTGCCAGGCGCAGTTTCACCGCGCAGTGGTTGCGTTGTGCCAGCAGCGCCGCAATGCACGCCCAGGCGGCTGCCTGGGTCTCTTTGCCGCCAAAGGCACCACCCATGCGGCGCGTGCTCACGGTGACCTGGTTAAAAGGAATAGCCAGCACTTCAGCGGCCAGCTTTTGAACCTCAGAAGGGTGTTGTGATGAGGTGTGAATCAGCATACCACCATCGTCGCCAGGCTCTGCCAGCGAAACCTGCCCCTCAAGGTAAAAATGTTCCTGGCCGCCGATGGCGAGCTGACCTTGCACACAATGCGGAGCGCTTTGTAGCGCCGCTTCGGCATCGCCTCGCTGCATATGATGGGTGGGGCGCACAAACAACTGTTGTGCCAGTGCGTTATCGGTATCCAACACAGGGGGGGCCTCTGCGTAGCGGATGTCGGCCAGTTGGGCCGCCTTGCGCGCCGCCTGGTAACTGCTGGCGAGCACGGCAAAGACCGCTTGGCCATAATGGTTCACCTCGCTTTCTACCAGCATGGGGTCGCCTGGGAACACGGGGCCAATATCCAGTTGTCCGGGTACATCGGCGGCACTGATTACATCGACCACGCCCTCGGCATTGCGCACCCGCGTCAGATCCATCGCGGTGATGGTGCCGTGTGCGACACTGCTTTGGCCAACGTAGGCGTGCAACTGGTTTTGCAGCGCGGGAATATCGTCAATGTAGCGCGCTTTGCCGCTGACGTGTTGCACGGCGCTGTCGTGCGTGCGTGGCTGACCGATTGGGCCATCAGACTGGACGTGGGAGGGCGTGATAGAGGCTTCAGGCATGTTGGTTAAGCTGCGTTTGCTCATCGGGTTCGGTCAGTTCAAGGTGCAGGCGGGTCAATAGGTTTTTCGCCACCTGAAGACGGTAGTGGGCGCTGGCGCGCACATCGTCAATGGGCTGAAAGTCTTTGTCCAGTGCGCGTTGTGCGGCGGCAATCGTCTCATCGTTCAAAGGGTTATTCAGCAACGCCTGTTCACAGTGTATCGCCCGCTTAGGTGTGGCCGCCATGCCGCCGCAGGCGATGACAATATCCGCGACAGTGTCACCGTCATAATGGATCCAAATGGCCATCAGTATGGCCGAAATATCATCGTCAAACCGCTTGCTGATTTTATAGACCAGCAGGCGGTAACCCGGCAGGGGTTTTGGCAATAAAATATCGCGGATAAACTCACCGGGCTGCAAATCGGTTTGCTTGTAACTGTGGAAATAATCTTCCAGCGGGATCTCCCGGTTTGCCCGCTGTGATGCCAGCACGATATGGCTGCGCAGGGCGATCAGCACAGGGGGGGTGTCACCGATCGGTGAGGCGTTGCCAATATTGCCGCCGAGTGTTCCCTGGTTGCGAATTTGCCGTGACCCCAGGCGCAGTAGCATATCGGCGAATGCGGGGTAGGCGTTGCGCACCGTCGCGTAACACTGTGAATAGCTGACCGCTGCCCCGATACGGAACTGCTGCGGCGCTTCCTGTATAGCGAGTAGCTCCGCCACCCGCCCGAGGTAAATCAGCGGGGTGACAGGGCGCAACTGCTGGGTGACCTCCAGGGCCAGGTCAGTACTGCCAGCACTCAAGCGGGCGTGGGGTTGTCGGGCGAGTCGTTCAGCGAGCTGTTCGACTGTTGTGGGGGCGTAGAAAGTGTCGTTCCCCGTGGCTTTATCGCTTAGCGAGGCTGTTTGTGTTATCGCTGCAAGCTGCCGGGTGACCGACTGCTGGTGTTGGCTAAATTGATCGTCCACCGGGTTGTTACACGCCATTTGAGTGGCCTCAATAATTGGGCGATAGCCTGTGCAGCGGCACAAATTGCCTGATAGTGCCTCTTCGATAATGGCGTGGTGATGGTGTTCTGCTGCACTACTTACCTTGTTATTGTCCGCGTTGTCACTGGATTTGCTATCGGGTTTGTTATTGGGGGGGTTGTTATTGAAGGGTTTGCTATAGGCGGGGTTTTTGTAAAGCGCAAACATCGACATTACAAACCCCGGTGTACAAAAGCCACACTGTGAGCCGTGGCAGTCCACCATAGCCTGTTGTACCGGGTGCAGTTGATTCTGGTGTGCCAGGTGTTCGACAGTGAGTAATTGCCTGCCGTGCAGCGCACCGATAAAGGTGATGCAGCTATTCACTGCGTTGTATTCCAATGGGTTATCGGCTGCTGCATTGCTGTTGGGGCTGGTGTTACTGAGGCTGGTGTTACTGGGGCTGGCCAGCACCACCGTGCAGGCGCCACAGTCGCCAGAGGCGCAGCCCTCTTTGCTACCGCACAGGTTTTTGTGTGTACGCAGGTAATCCAATACCGTCAGATTGGGATCGCCATCGGCAATCTCCACGGGGGTTTCGTTGAGGAGGAATTTAATCACAGTGTGGTATTAGTTCGTTATTCAAAGAAAGCAGCACTTGCCCACAGGTTTGGCTTGTGCGTATACTTTGAATCAAAGCTGACCATTTGGTCAAGTTTATTTATAGGGCTAAGCAAGGCGATTTCTGGCGTAAAACAAATAATAACTACCCGGTTTGCAATTTAACTGGTTAAATTGCAGGCAACCGTTGGCAAACTAAAATGATCACTGCATTGGAATGACAACTTCATCCGAGACTCAAGACTTACTGCAACTTCAGGGCATCAGTAAATCCTTTCCTGGTTGCCTGGCGAATGACGCAATCGATTTGTCCATCAAGCCGGGCGAAATACACGCGTTGTTAGGGGAGAACGGTGCGGGAAAAAGCACCCTGGTGAAGATTATCTACGGCATATTGAAAGCCGATGCAGGTTACCTGCGCTGGCAGGGCCAGACGGTGGAGGTTGCCAACCCGGCCGCCGCACGCCGTCTGGGCATCGCTATGGTGTTTCAGCATTTCTCCCTGTTTGAATCCCTCACCGTGCTGGAAAATATTGCGCTGGGCATGGATGAAAAGTCCGATCTAAAAACGCTGGAGACTCGTATCGTCGAGGTGTCGGGCAACTACGGCCTGCCTCTCGATCCACAGCGGCACGTTCACACCCTGTCTGTCGGTGAACAGCAACGCATCGAAATCATCCGCTGCCTTTTACAAAACCCCAAACTGTTGGTGATGGACGAACCGACGTCTGTACTGACTCCGCAAGAGGTCGACAAACTATTCCAAACATTGCGCAGGCTCGCCGCAGAGGGCATGTCGATCCTGTATATCAGTCACAAGCTCGACGAAATCAAGGCCCTGTGTAGCGGTGCCACTATCCTTCGCCAGGGCAGGCGTGTCGCCGCAGCCGACCCACAGCAGGAGACTGCGCAGTCGCTCGCGGCACTGATGATGGGGAGTGAACTGCAACGCCCGGAGCCAAAGCAGGCCACCGAAGGTACGGCGCAGCGCCTGTCAGTGCGCGGGTTGAGCCTGCCATCGGAGGACAGTTTTTCTGTCTCCCTGAAAGATATTTCACTCGATGTGCGGGCGGGCGAAATCCTCGGTATCGCGGGTGTCGCCGGGAATGGGCAGATCGAGTTACTCAAAGCGCTCAGTGGGGAGGTGACGTGTAGCGACCCCAATGTGGTGCAGCTAGATGGCAAACCCAGTGCCCATTTGAACGCCAGCCAACGGCGTGACCTGGGTTTGTGCTGTGTGCCGGAAGAGCGCCTGGGGCACGGCGCCGTGCCGGTGATGAGTCTGGAGGAAAACACCTTTCTCACCGCCTATCGGCGTATGGGCCTGGTGCGCTCTGGGTTTGTTCAGTTTGCCGAGCGCGATGCGTTTGCCCGGAAAATTATCGACAACTACGGTGTGAAATGTGCGGGCGGTAAAGCCGAAGCGGCGAGCTTGTCCGGCGGTAATCTGCAAAAATTTATTATTGGCCGCGAGGTCTTACAGCAGCCGGATGTGTTAGTCGTGTCGCAGCCTACCTGGGGGGTCGATGCCGGGGCTGCCAGTGCCATTCACCAGGCGCTTATCGATCTGGCCAAACAGGGCTCGGCGATATTGCTGATCTCCCAGGACCTCGATGAGCTGATCGCCATCAGTGACCGGATTGCGGCGATCTGCGCGGGTGAACTGTCGCCATCGCAGGCGACGGCTGAGGTATCGGTCGAAGCGTTGGGTTTATTGATGGGCGGCGCCAATCAATCGGCACCCAGGGAAAAAACTACCGGGCAAAAGACTACTGAGGGAGACAGCCATGCCGCTTAAACTGGTTCGGCGGGCGCAGAGCTCGTCGTTAATGTTTTACCTTACACCGGTGTTGGCCCTGGTGTTGACGCTATTGGCCGGGATGGTGTTGTTCAGCATTATGGGCGTGGCGCCGGGGGCGGCCCTGTATGCGTTCTTTGTCGAGCCGCTGAGCAGCGTCTATGGGCTTGGCGAACTGGGCGTAAAAGCCACGCCGTTAGTACTCATCGGCATCGCGCTATCGATTGGTTTTCGCACCAATGTGTGGAACATCGGGGCGGAGGGCCAACTGACACTCGGGGGCATCGGGGGGGGCGGTATCGCCCTGCTGTTTTATGATGTCGACAGCGTGTTTGTTATGCCGTTGATGTTATTGGCCGGTATTGCCGGTGGCATGTTGTGGGCGGGCATTCCCGCCTGGCTGCGCACGCGGTTTAATGCCAATGAAATCCTCACCAGTTTGATGCTCACGTACGTTGCCACTTTGTTCCTCAGCTACCTGGTGCACGGCCCGTGGCGCGACCCGGACGGCTTCAACTTTCCCGAATCGCGCCTGTTCCATGAAGCGGCGATACTACCGATAATTTACGATGGCACGCGGCTGCACCTCGGCGCCCTGCTGGCCCTGCTGGCGGTGCTGGGTGTCTGGATAATAATGTCGCGCACCCTGATCGGGTTTCAGCTCAAGGTGATTGGCACGGCACCCGCAGCGGGCCAGTACGCCGGTTTTAGTGAAAAGAAAATGATTTGGGTGGCCATGCTGTTTGGCGGTGCCGCCGCCGGGCTGGCCGGGATTATTGAAGTGTCCGGGCCGATAGGGCAGGTGCTGCCGGTAATCTCACCGGGGTATGGGTTTACCGCTATTATCGTCGCCTTCGTTGGCCGCCTACACCCTGTGGGGGTGTTATTCGCCGGTCTACTGTTGGCGCTGTCATACCTCGGTGGCGAAACGGCACAGATTGAGCTCAATCTACCGTTGGCGGTGACGGGCGTATTTCAGGGGATGCTGCTGTTTTTTCTGCTCGCCTGCGATGTATTGATCAACTATCGCATTGCCTGGCGTGTACCCGCACAGGCGCAGGGGGAATAAAAGTGGAATACTGGGTGCCCGCACTGTTAACTATTATTACCGCCGCCACACCACTGGTATTCGCCGCGCTCGGCGAACTGGTCGTGGAGAAATCCGGGGTACTCAACCTCGGTGTCGAAGGCATGATCCTGACTGGCGCTGTCGCCGGATTTGCCACCGTCCATATAACCGGCAGCGCGGTGCTGGCGTGTGCCGCCGGTATACTGGGTGGCATGGTATTGTCGACGATATTTGCCCTGTTGGTGCTCAATTTACAAACCAGCCAGGTGGCCACCGGCCTTGCCCTGACGATCTTTGGCATTGGTCTGAGCGCCCTGATTGGGCAGGATCTGGTCGGTGTCGCCTACCAGGGTCTGCCAAAGCTAACCGTGCCCTTTTTGGCGGATATTCCAATACTGGGGCCGTTGCTGTTTGGGCACGATATTTTAGTTTACTGCTCATTTTTGTTGGTGTTTCTGGTGAGCTGGTTTCTCTACCGAACCCGTGCCGGTTTAATTTTGCGCGCAGTGGGGGATTCGCATAATGCCGCCCACGCCATCGGCTATCCGGTTATCCGCATTCGTTACATGGCGACTCTGTTTGGCGGCGCGATGGCCGGTTTGGCGGGGGCCTATCTGTCGCTGGCTTATTCACCGATGTGGGTCGAAAACATGAGCGCCGGGCGCGGCTGGATCGCCCTGGCTCTGGTGGTATTTGCCACCTGGCGACCCGCCCGGGTATTTTTCGGTGCCTATCTGTTTGGTGGTATTACCATCTTTCAGTTGCACGGGCAGGCATTGGGGGTCGATGTGCCATCACAACTGATGTCGATGTTGCCATATCTTGCTACTATCGCCGTGTTGGTGATCATCTCGCGTGATCGGAACAAAATCAGGCTGAATGCACCGGCGTGCATCGGCAAACCATTTCACCCGGAGAACTGAGCGCTAAGTGCTTTGGGGTTGTTTCCACTATAACTATCCGCCAGGCGGAACCATTACCGAGGGGTACATACAATGCAAATACGGCAACTATCTATAGCCTTAGCCAAGGTGTTGAGCACATCACTATTGGCGATGGGGCTTACGCTGGGCGCGGGGCTTGCCCACGCTGAAAAATTGAAAGTGGGCTTTGTCTACGTCGGCCCGGTCGGTGATCACGGCTGGACATACCGCCACGATATTGGCCGCCAGGCGGTTGAAAAGGCGCTGGGTGAGGATGTCGTCAGTACCAGCTATGTCGAAAGCGTTGCGGAAGGGGCAGATGCCGAGCGGGTTATCCGCAAACTGGCCAGCACCGGGCACGACCTGATTTTCACCACCTCATTTGGTTATATGAACCCAACGATCAAGGTGGCCAAGCAGTTCAAAAATGTCAAATTCGAGCACGCCACGGGTTATAAGCGCAGCGATAATGTAACAACCTACTCGGCGCGTTTCTATGAGGGCCGTGCTGTGCTGGGCACCATTGCCGGGTATATGTCAAAAAGTGGTGTGGTCGGTTATATCGCCTCGTTCCCTATTCCTGAGGTCATCCGGGGTATTAATGCGTTTACTATCGCGGCGAGAAAAATAAACCCGGATATCGAAATGAAGATTGTCTGGGTAAACAGTTGGTACGACCCCGGTAAAGAGGGTGATGCCGCTAAAGCGTTGATCGATCAGGGGGCTGATATTATTACTCAGCACACCGATTCGCCCGCACCGTTACAGGTGGCCGAGCAGCGCGGTGTTTATGGGTTTGGACAGGCATCGGATATGTCGGCATTTGCGCCAAAAGCGCAGCTCACGGCAATTATTGATGACTGGGATACGTACTATGTTGCGCGTGCCAAAGCGGTGGTGGATGGTAGTTGGGCACCCGCCGATACCTGGGATGGTATCAAGTCGGGTATGGTAGGTATTGCCCCTTATGGTGATGCAGTGCCCGCTGAAGTACGGGCGGCGGCAGATGCGGTTAAAAATGGTATTGTTGCAGGGACTTTACACCCCTTTCAGGGGCCGGTAAAAAACCAGGCGGGTGAGGTCGTGGTGCCTGCGGGTGAGGTGCTGTCAGATGGTGATCTGGCGAAGATGGATTGGTATGTTGAGGGTGTGCAGGGTAGCCTGCCGAAATAAATAATTAAGAATAATTGTTGGATGGGTTTTGTTGGAAGGCTCCGGATTTTCGGAGCCTTTTTTATTTGGGTGGTTTAGTGGGTTTCACTCGTGATGCTTTAGCGTATTTCTTTATCCTTTCACAGACGAAGCTACCGCTCCCCGGCAACTGCTCCTGCGTTGCTCTACCTCAAATATGTAGCAGCTACTCAAACAATGCCGATGAATAAGTTTCGTCTCGGATATGCCAGGCCTGCAACCATGCTAGCTTGGAATAAGTGCTACCTGGGCAAGGCTCGGACATTTTGGTCAAACCCAAATTGATACCGTCTGCCAAAATAGCGGTTAGCAATAAGGTCTTGCCTTTGACTTCTCGGCCATTTTTCAACTGGGTTTTCTGTTCCACTGCCCCCTAAACCCTAGCTTCAAGAAAAATAATGGAAATATCGATCTGGAGGCAATGGCAAAAATACTGGAGAACCATTTAAAACAGCATTTTTGGAATGAAGAATAAATAAGCAGGTCACCCAAACTCGTCATTTTCGAAGGTTCTTCCACTGGACCTCTAGTGGACTTCATACCCCTTAATCAGATTGATAAACCGCCGTCTACGGCAAGGCATTGCCCGTTAATATAACTTGCCTCAGATGAGAGCAGCCATAATGCAGTGCTGGCAATTTCTTCAGTGGTTGCAAATCTTTTAAGTGGGTGTTTGATGGCTTCTTTTTTAAGGCTCAGACTATATTCGCCTGCTTCCTTATCCGTCATAGGAGACAATACAGTGGATGGACAAATGGCATTGCAACGAATATTTTGTGACGCGTATCTTTTCGCTAATGATTTAGTTAACCCAACAACACCGTGCTTTGCCGCTGAGTACAATGGATAGTCGAAAGATCCTGAAATTCCCGAAACAGAAGCATTATTGACAATTGAGCCGCCCTCCCATTGCAATAAATGACGTAATTCTTCTGCCATACAGACTAGTGCTCCGGTTAAATTTACAGAAAGCAAGTTCTGCCAATCATTTTCGCAGAAGTCAGCGATTTCCATACGCTTTCCCAGGTAACCAGCATTATTAAAAAATTGATTGATAGAGCCGAATTTCTGAAACCCCTCATTAATCGAGGAGCGAACAAATGCACGATCAGTTACATTTCCCTGAAAAAAAACCCAGCTTTTATCTATATCATTAACCGTAAACTTTGGTTGATTTTTGTCAATTCCTATAACGTTGTTACCTCGTTGCAACGCTAATTCTGCCGTTTTAACACCTATTCCAGAACTTGCACCTGTTATGAAAGTAGTTGTCTTCACAGTTTACGCTCCAAACTTACTTGCCAATCGCCCTGAATACCATGACGATGCTAGAATAATGAGGCATCCCACGACTGTTGATGTGTGAATACTTTCATTGAAAATAAAAACACCAATAATTGCAGCACTGACTATCTCAATGTAGCCCAGCGGAGCGATTAAAGGGGCCGGAGCAAGTTTCATAGCCGATATAACCAACAGTGAAGAGCAAGTTCCGACTACACCCGATGTAATAAGATAGAGCCAACCATATCCACTTAGATAAAAATAATGTGTTATATCAGAGTTCAAATCTTTAAAGACAAGCATACAGAATAGGATTAGACAAACCCCTGAAACACCATCGACAAGTAACATTTGATTTGGTGGGTATATCACTCCTAACTTCCCTGTCAGGATGAGATAAACTGAAAACGAGATTGCGGAGGAAAGAGCAAAAAGAAGATAGAAATCCCCTAATTCCCAAACGCTCGGCCCAAGTACGATAATAACCCCGGAAAAACCAAATAAGGCAGTCATTATGACATTTGATTTCGTTTTTACACGAAAGAATAAGAAGGAAAATAATATTACAAATAGGGCATTAGATGAAAACAAAATAACAGCTTCTGCGAGTGGGGCATGCTGAATCGAATAGAAAAATAATATAATTGCTAATACCTGAAAAGCTGAGCGAGACACCAATAAAGGTGATAGTTTCAGTGGTTGACTTATTTTTCTGTTTTGTTCCTGTTGAAAGCGAAGCCAAAAAAAAGCTATAGCTGCCTGGACTGAAAAATAAATCAGCCCGGCCTCGATACCGGATACCGAACCATAAAGCGATTTAATAAAGCCATCTTTGACAGGGAAAAGCGCCGCCGCCACGCCCATTAGTATAATCCCTCGCCACGCATCTTCGCGAAGTGTTTGACCTTTTTTAATATCCATTAAAGGCTTTTACTGTACTCTTCTGCGTTGACTTACGCTTGAATATACCGACAACGACTTTACTAGAGAACAAAGCTTCACCTATATCAAGCTGAACCATCCATGATCCAGCTGAGGCTTCAGAAACTGATCGCACGCGGGCATCCACAAATTCTGTCTTGAGGGAATTAAGACATTCTTTTTTCAGTGCATTACTCAATTGACTGGGATCAACACAACGACCAGTTTTTGAAAGGAACGCCTCATGAGCGCGATATATGTAATTAGGAAGTAGTCCAACTACATCTGAAACTTCTATCCCTTCAAAATCTTCGCCGTATTCAATCATTTTTTCACGCATGAGCTTCATTTTCGGGATGTCATGCTCTCCGCCACCGTTAGCGACGACCACAATGCCTTTTTGTGAAAAAATCTTCTGGTCAGAATCCTCCTCTAACTCTTCGAGCCAAGAAGAATACCGTCGTTGAGCTTTAACTTCGTAGTCTAATTTTGAAATTTTCCGCTTAGAATTTAGTTCTTCTATTTCGCCAAATGAGTCAATCATTGCACCAGCTGCAGCTGTTGTCGCCTGGTCATCATCAAGTGGAGCTACAACCCCAATTTTTAATCCTCGTTTGGAAAGGAGATAAGCAGTACTCAAACCTATTACACCTGATCCTATAACAATTACATCAAAAGCTCGTGGCATTATTTTCTCCAATTATCTTCAGGGGGCTATCATTATCAGAGTATTACAGTTACATTCCTAATCAAATAATTATAGGAGCTTGTAAGAAAAACTAACACTATGAAAATTCACCAAAGCCTCAGATCACTCATGGTTTTTGAAATATTCTCAAGGAAAAAAAGTTTTACGGAAACAGGTAAATGTCTAAATGTCACGCATTCAGCAGTTTCTCAGCAGGTGCGTAATTTGGAGAAAAACCTTGGGATCAAGTTAGTCATCAATAAGCAAGGCGTAGTAACCCTTACAGAAACTGGACAAGAGCTGGCCGATGATCTTAACCTTTGCTTTCAGCAGTTAAATAGCCCAGTTCAAAAAGTACTGAGTCGATCCAAAAAACAGACAATTACAGTAACCATGACACCAAGCTTTGCAGCCGAATGGATGATCCTAAGCATGAGTAGGCTTCATAAAGAATTTCCACATCTAGATTTTGTGATTACGCCTTCCTTTAATCTTACTGACTTGAAAGCCGATAATGTTGATCTAGGCGTTCGATATGGTGATGGTAGTTGGGAGGATATAAGTGTACATCTATGGAAAAAATCCCCGTTTGTTGTTGCAGTAGCAACAAAGATTCTCCCAGATATAAATACTTTGAGTGAATTAGACTTGGCATCATTGCCGTGGTTACAAGAGTTGGGGACAACAGAAGTAGAGGATTGGGCTAAGAGTAGCGGACGTCACACTAAGAGTGCTTCTAAGTTAATTTTCTTGCCTGGTAACATGATTTTACCGGCAATGCGAGAAGGTTGTGGAATAGCTTGTACTGCTAAAATGCTCATTCAAGATGATATAGATAGGGGTGCTGTGACCATTCTTTATTCACAAACTGGCGATGACCAAAATTTCGGCTACTACCTTGTTACCCCTAACAAAATAGTTGATCCTACAATACAAAATATCATTAATTGGTTTGATGATATGCCAGTGTAAATTGAGAACCATCACTATACTGTAACTAGGTCTTTCCAACTGGGCGGTGTGCCTACGTAGCTGTGCAAAACGGCAAGATTTTGCTTTTTCACCTTTCAGCCACAGTTTGGTTCTTTTTGATTCGATCAATCGTTGCAACGCCTACATTAAAATGTCGCGCAATAGAGTGTATGGATTGGTCTTCGTATAGCATTCGCCCAACTTGGTTTTGTTCGAGTCTGTACATAGTATATGTAAAAAGTAGGCACATTTTCGATTTTACTTGTAATTAGGCAATAGTCAGCTCTGCTGTAAAGCCTTCTTTAAGCCGTATTTTTCAATCGGTTGGGTGAAATCCGAGACAGAAGTTTTGAGCAACAGCGTTACCGCGCAAGTGGCTTGAATTTAGTGATTGCGGCGATAGTTCTATGGAATACGACATACCTTGAAAGAGCAATTCAAGCTATGAAGGATCGCGGGCAAAAGATTGATGAGGCATTACTGACGCACCTGTCTCCATTGGGTTGGGAGCACATTAATGTAACGGGTAATATATCTGGAGCGGTACTTCGCGGTGGGCTGATGGAAAATATAGGCCGTTACGAACTAATGACGAGAATTAAAGTGAGGTTGACGATTCACTAACGTACAATAATTTCCGAATTCCCTCGTGACCCCAATGAGGCGCCGTTGTCATTTATCCTAAATTCCTCAGTTGAATCTACTGCGAGCACCTGATGCACTGAACCTAAAGCGCTTTTACCAGCATTTCAGCTTCACCTGTAGAATCACTACAGGATGGCTAAAATGCGGGTAAAAACACTTCATCTTCAGCACCTGAGACGCCCTCGCTACGATTCAACTGCGGAATTTAGGTTTATAAAAACAGAAACAGTGCAAGTTATTATTGACGATGTATCAGATTAATCACTGACAACACGTAATAAAACTGCGTGCCGCATTCGACAAAGTACGCTTCCGCTCCCAGGCGATGCCGAGGCGGCGTTGCAGCTTGAGTTGCTTAACCGGGAGACGCACCAAACCTTCAGCCATACTGTGCGGCAGTAAACTCCAACCCAAACCAACAGAGACCATCATCTTGATCGTCTCCAGATAGTTAGTTTCCATTTTTACCTGTAAGCGCAATTTATAGGGCAGCAACGCTTTATCGAGAATTTCACGGGTGACGGTGCCACGCGCAGGCATAATGGCGCGGTGCTGTGCCAGGCTGGCCACATCAAGTGCGACCCCATTAGCCAATGGGTGAGCAGGTCCAACCACAAAATCCAGCGAATCGAGCCAAATCATTTTTGTTTGTAAATGGGGAAACGGTGTTTCCGGGAGGGTTGCCACCGCCAACTCCAGCTCTCCTTTATCGACGGCGGCGCAGGCTTCCTCTGAATCCATAAAGTGAATATCCAGCTCCACTGCGGGATAACGGGTGGTGTAATCACTCAGTACAGGGGGCAGCCGGTGTAAGCCAATATGGTGGCTGGTGCCGATACGTAAACACCCGCCAACGGCGCCATCGAGCCGGGAAATCAGTGCTTTGCTGTGTGTAAACTCGTCGACAATACGCTGTGCGGAGGGAATCAGTGCTTCGCCGGCCTCGGTTAGCTGGACGCGTCGACCACTGCGGTGAAACAGGCGTGCGTTTAAAACGGATTCCAATGCGGCAATTCGCTTGCTTATTGCCGGTTGAGTAATAAACAGACGCTCGGCGGCATGGGAAAAGGATTGCATTTCGGCAATCGCGATAAATGCGTGTAAGTTATTAATATCCATACAATGGCATTACTCATTATTCTTGATTGGAATATTTTATATGAAAATAATGCATTTGAGTTATGAATAACCTGGCGCTACTATGCCGCCACTTAAAACCTTTGGAACAATCGATGGCTGCTAAAACACTCTACGATAAATTGTGGGATGCCCATGTGGTGCGCAGCGAAGATGATGGCACTGCACTGCTGTATATCGACCGCCACCTGGTGCACGAAGTAACCTCGCCGCAAGCTTTTGAAGGCTTGCAGATCGCCGGGCGATCGCTGTGGCGCACTGGCTCCATGCTGGCCGTTCCCGATCACAATACACCGACAACCCGCCTTGAAGAGGGTATTGCGGATCCAGTGTCACGCGTTCAGGTTGAAACGCTGCAAAAAAACTGCCACGAGCAAGGGGTGACTTTATTTGATATGGGGGATGTGCGTCGCGGTATTGTGCATATTATTGGTCCTGAGCAGGGCGCAACCCTACCGGGCATGACAGTGGTCTGCGGTGACTCCCATACCGCTACGCACGGTGCGTTTGGTGCGCTGGCATTTGGTATTGGCACCTCAGAAGTCGAACATGTAATGGCGACGCAGTGCCTGATTCAAAAGAAATCCAAAAATATGTTGGTCAGTGTCGATGGTGATGTGGGGGCAGGGGTTACTGCAAAAGACATCGCCCTCGCTATTATTGGCGAGATCGGCACTGCCGGTGGTACAGGCTATGCGGTTGAATTTGGTGGTGAGGCGATCCGTGCACTATCAATGGAAGGCCGTATGACACTCTGCAATATGGCCATTGAGGCTGGCGCACGGGCCGGGATGGTCGCCGTCGATGAAACAACCATCGATTACCTTACTGGTCGCCCCTACGCACCAGGCGCGGAACACCGCGATGCGGCGCTCGACCAGTGGCGCAACTTACGCAGTGATGACGGTGCCGAATTCGATAAGGTAGTGCACCTCAATGCGCAATCGATTGTACCGCAGGTGACCTGGGGTACGTCGCCCGAAATGGTGGTAGGTATCGATAGCCAGGTGCCAGACCCACTGCATGCAGCCAACGATACCCAGGCCGATGGTATGCAAAAGGCACTGGCGTATATGGGTTTGTCGAGCGGGATTAACATCACTGATATTGCCATCGATAAGGTCTTTATTGGCTCCTGTACCAACTCGCGTATTGAAGATATGCGCGCTGCTGCTGAAGTGATAAAAGGGCGCAAGGTGGCAGAGTCGGTTGCCCTGGCAATGGTGGTGCCGGGTTCGGGTCTGGTCAAGCGCCAGGCGGAAGAGGAGGGGCTGGATAAGGTGTTCCTGGCGGCGGGCTTTGAATGGCGTGAACCAGGTTGCTCGATGTGCCTGGCCATGAATGCCGACAGGTTGGCGCCAGGTGAGCGTTGTGCGTCTACATCCAATCGCAATTTTGAAGGCCGACAGGGGCAGGGTGGGCGCACTCACCTGGTCAGCCCGGCGATGGCCGCCGCCGCCGCACTGGCGGGCCACTTCGTCGACGCACGCGATTATTGAAGGTACTGAACCATGCGAAAATTTAGCAAACTATCTGGCCTGGTTGCACCGATGGACCGTGCCAATGTCGATACCGATGCGATCATCCCCAAGCAATACCTCAAATCAATCAAGCGCAGTGGTTTTGGGGTTACCTTATTTGACGACTGGCGATACCTCGATCCGGGTGAGCCGGGTATGGATCACAGTGGCCGTCGGCCAAACCCGGATTTTGTCCTCAATCAGCCGCGTTATACGGGCACGACTATTTTACTGGCGCGGGAAAATTTTGGTTGTGGCTCGTCACGTGAGCATGCGGTCTGGGCGCTGGATGACTTTGGGTTTCGTGTTGTGATCGCCCCCAGCTTTGCCGATATTTTCTTTAATAACTGCTTCAAAAGCGGTGTGTTACCCATCGTGCTCGATGAAACCACCGTCGAACGCCTGATGCAAGCCACACTGAATCAACCCGGCTACCAACTCGAAATTGATTTGGACGGGCAATTGATAAACACTCCTGAAGGTGAGCGTTTTTCGTTTGATGTCGACACGTTTCGCAAAAAATGCCTGTTACAAGGCCTGGATGATATTGGCCTGACCTTGCAACATGCCGATGAGATCCGGGCGTATGAAGAACAACGCCGCGCACAAAGCCCCTGGTTGTTTGCTTAGATGAATGCATCTTGTGTAAACCCACCGGGGGGTGTGGTAGATCAATCCGGTAAGCTGACACTGTATATCGATAATCTGTACAACTCCACCTGGTCGATGCGAGTCTGGTTGTGTTTAAAGCATATTGATGTGGCGTTTGAAACAGTGCACATGCCTATATTTCAGCGTGAGGGTGCTGTGTTATTGCGCGCTGTCTCGGGTGCAGAAACAGTGCCGGTATTGCTCGATGGGGATTTGCCTGTGCGCGATTCTTTGGCCATAGTCGAATACCTCGCCGAACAACACCCATCGCTGTGGCCTGCTGCGCAGCACCAGCGCGCTCATGCCCGCGCCCTGTGTGCAGAAATGCACGCGGGGTTTGAAATGATTCGCACTGAGATGCCGATGGACTGTCGGCGCTCACCTGAAGCCATTGCGTTGTCTGAAGACTGCCTTAAGCAAATTGCGCGTGTACAGGCCTGTTGGTCAGGGTGCCTGGCAAACCGTGAAGGCGATTCGCCGTGGCTATTTTCCCAATGGTCAATTGCCGATGCTTTTTTTGCACCGATGGCTATGCGTTTTTACGGCTATGCCATCACCCTCGAAACCCAATCAAAACGCTATGTCGATGCACAGTTGGCGTCGCCATTTGTGCGTGAATGGGTGGCAGCGGCTGAGCAATGCCAACCGATGTGAAGCCTTTGGGTTGTATTCACTGCTTTTTAAATAGTATCTGGAGACCAGAATGACAAAAAAAATTGCCATACTACCCGGTGATGGCATCGGCCCTGAAATTATCGCCGAAGCCGTTCGGGTTATAGAGTGTTTGCAAACTGATTTTGGTTTCGATGCGGTACTGAGCGAGGCACCTTTCGGTGGTGCCGGTTACGATGCCTCGGGCAAATCGTTACCCGATGATACTCTGGCGCTGTGCCAGGCATCGGATGCGATCTTACTCGGCGCTGTCGGTGGGCCACAATACGATAGTCTACCGCGTGAACTGCGCCCGGAGCGTGCGCTGCTGGGTTTGCGTTCTGCAATGGACCTGTTTTCCAACCTTCGCCCGGCGATGTTGTACTCACAACTGGCCGACGCCTCCTCACTGAAAACAGAGCTGGTAGCCGACTTGGATATTATGTTTGTTCGCGAACTGACGGGCGGCATTTACTTTGGTCAGCCACGCGGCATTGAAACACTTGCCGATGGGCAGCGCCGTGGTTTCAACACAATGGCCTACACCGAATCTGAAATCGACCGCATTGGCCGCAGTGCGTTTGATATTGCCATGAAACGGGATCGGCGCGTTTGCTCGGTCGATAAAATGAATGTGCTGGAAGTCTCGGAGTTGTGGCGTGATGTTATGGAAACAGTGGCAAAAGACTACCCAGAGGTAACCCTCTCGCATATGTACGTCGACAACGCCGCCATGCAGTTGGTGCGCGCACCCAAGCAATTTGATGTGCTGGTGACTACCAATATGTTTGGCGATATTCTGTCTGATGCAGCGGCGATGTTAACCGGCTCGATCGGTATGTTGCCGTCTGCATCGCTAAACAGCCAGGGGCAGGGCATGTACGAACCCATACATGGCTCTGCACCGGATATTGCCGGAACAGGTATGGCTAACCCGCTGGCGACTATTTTGTCAGTGGCAATGATGCTGCGCTATTCGTTGGACACCCCTGAATTGGCAGGCCGTATTGAATCGGCTGTTGGCGATGTACTGGACAGTGGCCTGCGCACAGCGGACTTAAGTAATGGGGCACAAAAGACGACAACGGTTGAAATGGGTGATGCCATACTCGACGCGTTAAAAAATAGATAAACCAATGTTTTCAAAAATAGGTAAGAAGGTAGAGAGAAGTTATGAGTAAGCGATACGATGTAGCGGTGGTCGGCGCTACTGGCGCGGTGGGCGATGCGATGTTATCCATCCTCGCGCAGCGTCAATTTCCGGTGAACAAGGTCTATGCATTGGCCAGCGAGCGCTCTGTAGGCAAGCGTGTTGCATTTGGCGATACCCAACTCACTATACAGAATCTGGCTGATTTCGATTTTAGCCAGGTGCAGATTGGTTTGTTCTCAGCGGGTGCTTCTATTTCTGCGGTGTATGCGCCAAAAGCAGCGGCGGCGGGTTGTGTGGTCATTGATAACACCTCACAATTTCGCTACGACGATGATAAACCGCTCGTTGTGCCAGAGGTTAACCCCCATGCTATCGCGCAGTACAGCAATACAGGTATCATTGCCAACCCCAATTGCTCGACCATTCAAATGCTCGTGGCATTGAAGCCCATTTACGATGCTGTCGGTATCCAGCGGATTAACGTCAGTACCTACCAGGCGGTATCGGGCACAGGAAAGGAGGCTATCGAAGAGCTGGCGGGGCAAACAGCCAAATTACTCAATGGCAAACCGATAGCGTGTGATGTCTACCCTAAGCAAATTGCCTTTAATGCTTTGCCACACATAGACACTTTCCAGGAAAATGGCTATACCAAAGAAGAGATGAAAATGGTGTGGGAAACCCGCAAGATATTTGAAGACGATACGATTACTGTTAACCCAACCTGTGTGCGAATCCCTGTATTCTATGGGCACTCAGAGGCCGTGCATATTGAAACACGGGAAAAAATCAGTGCAGAGGCGGCACGTGAATTGCTCGAAAAAACCGATGGGGTGGTCGTTATGGATGAACGAAAAGAGGGCGGTTACCCCACTGCAGTGACTGAAGCGGCAGACTCAGACCCGGTGTTTGTAGGGCGTATTCGTGAGGATATCTCGCACCCAACCGGTCTCAATATGTGGGTGGTATCTGACAATGTCAGGAAAGGTGCAGCACTCAACAGCATCCAAATCGCAGAGGTTTTGATAAAAGAACATATATAACCTATAGTTATCTACAGATTGTTAAAGTTACTTCTTTAAAGTATATTCTACAAAAAGATACACATGTCACTGGTTGAAAAGGAATAATTGCCAAATAGTGATATATTTAAAGGTCTGGGGATTTTGGGTGTACACATGCCTTTTTCCAGGCTCTAATAGCAACAATAACCTGTAATGGCGCAATACCTGTGGATAATAATCTGAGAGAGCGTAAGAAAACGTGCGCAATATACTAGCGGCTACACTGTTTACCCTGACATTGGCGTCGGGCTGGGCCTATGCATTTGGGCTGGGGGAGATTGAAATATCATCCGCTCTCAATCAACCGTTGCGTGCGGAGATTAAGCTCCTGTCTGTGCGTGAGGGTGAAACCAATGACATGGTCGCTAAACTGGCATCGGAAGATGCCTTTTTGCGTGCGGGTATAGATCGGCCAGCAATACTGCGACAATTGCGCTTTACTGTGCGCACCCATGAGAATGGCGCATCCTATATTGCTGTTACCAGCAGCAAGCCCATTGTTGAACCCTTTCTGAATTTCCTGGTGGAGGTGGGCTGGCCGCGTGGTCGCCTGGTGCGGGAGTACACACTACTACTGGATCCCCCCGTGTTTATGACACAACAGGCACAATCGGGTGAAGCGCCACAAGCCCCGGTTGTCGAAGCGCTTGAAATACCAGAGGAGCCCGCTAAACCACCGAGTGAACCTGTGTTTGTGCCTGAACCTCAGCCTCAGGCGGCATCATTGGCGCAGACTGCAGGGTCGCAAGCAGCCAAACCTGCTGTTACCAAACAACCGGTTGCCGTGCCAGTTGCGCCTGCTGTTGCTGTTAGAGAGTATGGGCCGGTTAAGCAAGGCGAAACGCTGTGGTCCATCGCCCAACGTTCCAAACCCAGTTGGATGTCGGTGCAACAAATGGTGATCGCCATTTCACGTGCCAACCCCGATGCGTTTTTGAGAGACAATATCAATTTGTTGCGCAAGGGCGCTATTTTGCGCATTCCCCAGGGTGATACAACAACTGTCACCAGGGCGGAGGCGATTAAGCTTGTTAAGCAACAGACGGCCCTGTGGAATACCTACCGCGAAAGTGTACAGAGCCGACTTACAAATCGGGCTACACAGCAAAGCGAGCAAACGGAACCGCGTGTCGAACCGGTGCAGCAACCGACCATTGCCAATCCGGTCATCGATAATAGTGACGAATTAAAACTTCTCGCTGAGCAGAGCGCAGCCACACAGGCTGCTGGTGTCGCAGCCTCGGCGGAATCAGCCACTGAACTGATAGGTCTGCAAACACAGTTATCACTGGCAAATGAAGAAGTGGAAGCGGAAAAACTTCTCAATGAGGAATTGCAGTCGCGGGTTAGCAGCCTGGAGCAGACAGTGTCTAAAATGGAACGTTTAATTACATTGCGTGAATCAGAACTGGCTGAATTACAAAATAAGCTGGCCGATGATAAAGCAGCGCAGGTGGGTGCGCCTGTTGTGACAGAAACGGCGCCATCCAGTCTTCCAACGGAGCCGGTAACAATACCTGAACCACAGCCCGTTACCCCCTCTTCGACGCCGATAACACCTTTACCGCCAACAAAATCTTTTGTGGATAAATTATTGGGATCACCGATATTTTTGCTGATAGGCGCCGGTGTCCTGGTACTGTTGTTGGCGGTTATTTTTATGCTGGTGCGTCGACACAGGCAGAACGAGGATGAAGATGAAGAGCTGGATCTCAATCGGGACGATGATGATGAACTCGATATTGGCGCTTCAATTCTGGCAGGTAATCTGGCAGATAATGATGATAGTGACGACGACATCGCAGCGAATTTTGAAGATGATCAGGATTTTTTACTCGATAACGACCAGGTGGATTTAGTCGATGAGGGTGTTGATGCCGTAGATTCAAGTTTGTTTGAAGATATTGATACTGAACCAGGTATTCCTGTAGTACCTAATATCAGAGACGAAGAACTCGATAGTATCAGTACAGTCATTATTGAAAATCAAGCCGAAAGTGAGCCGCCGACTGATTTGTCGGGCGATACTCAATCACAGGCAAAGTCGCCTGAGGCTGCAAAGGATGACACTATTGCAGAATCAGATGTTTATCTTGCCTATGGCTTATTCAGCCAGGCTGAAGATCTATTGAAATCGGCGATTAAAAACAACCCGGATAAGGTTGACTACCAGGTTAAATTAGCTGAAACCTATTATGCGGCTAAAAACAAGGATTCGTTTGTCGATGCGGCAGAGCGTGTTCATCAGTTAACGGCCAGTACTGACCCAGATACCTGGAGTCGCATTGCCTCTATGGGTAGTGAACTTGCGCCTGAAAATCCTTTGTTTGGTGGAGACGGGCAACGCACCAGTGCTGAATCGGCATTGGATTTCGATACGTCCCCACCGGTGAAAAACCGTTCACCAGAATTGGCGGCCACCACCGGGCTAGGCGATGTAGAGGAACCGCCAACAGAGGACACCATTGGTGATATTGAATTCTCCGATACCGATATCCCTGATTATGACGATGACGCGGATAATAGTGCGGCTTTCGACTCACTGGATGAAGACAATTTTATGGAAAATGTGTTGGAAGATGTCGAGAGTGAGCCAGTCAATGAGGATCTGGTGGAGTTTGGCATTGACAATATGGATGCCTTCGACGAGATAACCCAAACGGGTGCTGGCGAACCGGCTGTGCTCGATTTTGACAGTGATATGGAGATTGAGCTTGAAAGCTTTGATATTGACGATAGCAGGGATGAAGCCAAAGCCAGTGAAAAACTGGCTGATTCGATGGATATGCCAATCGAATTGGAGCAACTTGGTGCCGAAGCCGAAATACCTGTCAGCATAGAGGCGTTTGATGTTGGCGATGTATCTGACGCCAATATCGAGCAGGATATTCTCAGTGTAGAAAACGATGAGCTAGTGGTCGGCGCTTCAACTGTTGGGCTCGATGACACAATGGAGCTTAGCCAGGAATTTGATTCCACCATCGACAGCACGGCCAATATACTGGATGACGAATTTGGCCTTGATGATCTGGGTGAGGTCGATACTATGCTTGATCTGGCAAAGGCCTATATCGATATGGGTGATACTGAAAGTGCTGCCAGTGCCTTGGATGAAATTGTGACTGCGGGTAATGACGAGCAAAAAGCAGAAGCGAAGGCATTGCTGAAACAGTTGTCGTAAATAAATTTCCCTGCGCTTACCTCGAATACCCACCGTTGTTATGAGGTGCCGTATGGCGCCTTATTATGTTTAAACACTATGCGATATGCTGCCAGAATAGAATACAACGGCTCAGCGTTTCACGGTTGGCAGCGGCAAACCCACGATAGATCGGTGCAGGCAACGCTCGAAGCCGCCTTAAGTCGTGTGGCCGATGAACCGGTAGCGGTCGTCTGCGCGGGCCGCACTGATACCGGCGTGCACGGGCTTGGTCAGATTGTTCACTTTGATAGCAACGCAAACCGGTCAATCAAAGCCTGGGTGATGGGGAGTAATACCACCCTACCTCACGATGTTGCCGTTACGATGGTCAGCCCGGTCAGCGATGATTTTCACGCCCGCTACTCAGCGCTTTCCCGTCGTTATCGGTACATTATCCTAAACGCCAAAGCGCGCTCTGCGCTATGGGATAAGCGTGCCACGTGGATTTACCAAACGCTGGATATCAGTGCGATGTCTAAAGCGGCCAGCTATCTGCTGGGTAAACACGATTTCAGTGCTTTTAGGGCGGCTGGATGCCAGGCAAAAAGCCCGGTACGGGAGCTTATGCAATTGGCGATTAGTAGTCAGGGTACGTCTATCTACATCGATATTATGGCCAATGCGTTTTTACACAATATGGTACGTATTATCGTGGGTACACTGCTAAAGGTCGGTAGGGGGGAAGTGCCCCCCGACTGGGTTTGGCAGGTATTGGAAAGCCGAGACAGAACACGCGGTGGCATGACTGCCCCGGCCCATGGCCTGTACTTTATGGGGCCGACTTACCCTGAAGTATTTAATGTGCCGGTGATGGATGTACCTGGCACACCGTCTACTAACGGTGTGCTGTAAAAAAGCCCTTGCCCTCGAACCGACGTGGGCATCCCCCTCTATTGGCCCAACAAAAATTGACGAAATTCTGTTATGGTTAATGCCCTTGAACTGCCTGCTTTGCCTCGATGAAACGAACCCGTATCAAAATCTGTGGTTTAACCCGGGAAGTCGAAATTCAATGGGCTTCAGCACTGGGCGTTGATTCAATTGGTCTGGTGTTTTACCCCAACAGCCCACGGGCTGTAAACATCGCGCAAGCGACGCGGCTAATGGCCGAAGTGGCGCCGTTTGTCACCGTAACGGGTTTATTTATGGATGCCGGGTACGATGAAGTCGCTGCGGTTCTGGAAGCGCTTGATATCGACCTTTTACAATTTCACGGCAATGAAGATGCCGATTTTTGCAACCGCTTCTCACGGCCTTATATCAAAGCGGTGCCGATGGGTGGTGAAAAAGGCATTGGTATAAAGACTGTGGCTGCCTATGTTGCCGACCACCCGCAGGCACGCGGCTTTCTACTCGATAGCAACAGTGTCGGCAAAGCGGGGGGCAGTGGTAAAATATTTGATTGGCAAAAGGTACCTACAATTGAAAAGCCCACCATCCTTGCGGGTGGTATCAATACGCAAAACGTTGCACAGGCAATAAGCACTGTACAACCTTACGCTATCGATGTGAGCAGTGGTGTTGAAAAACAACGGGGTGTGAAAGATTACACCCTCATGCAAAAACTTGTCGAGGAGGTTCGCATTGTCGACCAAAAACACAATGAGCGGTGAAACGGGGCTGGTTAGCCAGGCGGATGAAAGGGGTTACTTTGGCGGTTACGGCGGCGTATTTATCGCTGAAACCCTGATGGAACCCGTTAGTGAGCTGCGTGAAGCGTACAAACGTTACCAGCATGACCCACAATTCAAACACGATTTTGAATGGGAGTTAAAACACTTTGTAGGTCGGCCTAACCCCCTTTATCACGCACGCCGCCTGAGTGAAAAACTGGGCGGTGCGCAAATCTATTTAAAACGCGAGGACCTCAATCACACTGGCGCACATAAAATCAACAATACCATCGGCCAGGCACTATTGGCGCAGCGCATGGGTAAAAAACGCATTATTGCCGAGACCGGTGCCGGGCAACATGGCGTCGCCAGTGCCACGGTCGCCGCCCGCTTTGATATGGAGTGTGTAGTGTATATGGGTGAGGAGGATATCCATCGTCAATCACCCAATGTCTATCGTATGCGTTTACTGGGTGCTTCTGTGGTGCCGGTAACCTCTGGCTCAAAGACCTTAAAAGATGCACTGAATGAGGCGATGCGGGACTGGGTTACCAATGTCGATAACACCTTTTACATCATTGGCACTGTCGCGGGGCCTGACCCCTACCCGACGATGGTGCGTGACTTCAACTCGGTGATTGGCCGTGAAGTACGCCAGCAATCACTGGACATTACCGGGCGCCTGCCCGATTTATTAATCGCCTGCGTGGGGGGAGGCTCCAATGCGATGGGCCTGTTCCACCCGTTCGTCGGTGATTCAGGTGTGCGTATGTTAGGGGTCGAAGCAGGGGGCGATGGGGTGGAAACAGGGCGGCATGCCGCACCGCTAACCGCCGGCACGCCGGGCGTGTTACACGGTAACCGCACCTATCTAATGCAGAATAATGCAGGGCAAATCATCGAGACGCACTCTATTTCAGCCGGGCTGGATTACCCCGGTGTCGGCCCGGAGCACGCCTGGTTAAAAGACCAGGGGCGCGCCGAATACACCGCCATCACCGATGACGAGGCACTCGATGCATTTCACCAACTCACCCGCCTGGAAGGGATTATCCCCGCACTGGAAAGTAGCCATGCAGTGGCCCAGGCGATGAAAGAGGCACCGGGTATGGATAAAGACCAGTCCATTGTCGTCAACCTCTCCGGTCGGGGTGACAAAGACATTAACACCATCGCCAAATTGCAGGGTATCGAAATATGAGCCGCATCGCATCGCGTTTTGCCGCGTTAAAACAGGAAAACCGTCGTGCGCTGATTATCTATATTGCCGCCGGAGACCCGCACCCGGATGTCACCGTTGAACAAATGCACGCACTCGTTGCAGCGGGTGTGGATATTCTGGAGTTGGGTGTCCCTTTTTCAGACCCGATGGCCGATGGCCCGGTGATTCAAAAAGCCCACGAACGTGCACTCAAACACGCGGTTAACCTAATCGATGTAATGGCAATAGTCGCCAGATTTCGCACCACAGATACACAAACCCCTGTCGTGTTAATGGGGTATATGAACCCTATCGAAGCCTTGGGTGCCGAGGTTTTTGCCGAGCGCGCTGCACAAGCCGGTATCGATGGTGCATTAACGGTCGATCTGCCGCCGGATGCCAATGAAGCTTTGATTCCCGCGCTGCAACAACAGGGCATCGACCCGATATTCCTGTTATCGCCGACAACCCCGGACTCACGTATGCGGCAGATAGCGGATATCGCCAGTGGCTTTCTTTACTACGTGTCACTGAAAGGCGTTACCGGTGCTAACACACTCGATACCGACGAGGTAGGTGCCCGTCTACAGGCATTGCGCACCATGACAGACTTGCCATTGGGTGTCGGCTTTGGTATCAGCGACGCCGAATCGGCAGCCAAAGTTGCGGGTATTGCCGATGCGGTGGTCGTTGGCAGCGCCGTGGTTTCCCGTATTGACCAGTACGGTGATGACAAAGCCTCAATGTTGGCAGAGATAACGGCATTTGTATCTGGCTTGCGCCAGTCAATTGATCAGGTCGATAGCTCAAATTGATTAGCCAGCCTTCCCATTCATTGATCCACCCATCGATCCACTTATCAGGCGCGCCTGTCACCACCACTGGAGTAAAATATGAGCTGGTTTGAAAAACTCATTCCATCGCGCCCCCACCGCAACGGTGGTAAGGGAAATGTGCCCGAAGGTATCTGGTCTAAATGCGATAGCTGTAGCAACGTGTTATACCGTGCCGAACTTGAACGCAATCAGGATGTGTGCCCCAAATGTAACCACCATATGCGTATCGGCGCCCGCCTGCGCTTAAAGCGGTTTTTTGACCCGGAATCCTGTAGTGAGGTCGCCGCTGAGCTGGAGTCTGTCGATACACTTAAATTCAAAGACACTAAAAAATACAAAGACCGGCTAACGCAGTATATGAAAAGCACCGGTGAAAAAGATGCCCTGGTAGTGATGAAAGGTGAGCTCATCGGGGTTCCGTTGGTCGCTGCAGCGTTCGAATTTCGCTTTATGGGCGGCTCGATGGGGTCTGTGGTTGGCGAGCGTTTTGTGCGCGCCGTGGAAACCTGCATCGAAGAGTCACTCCCACTGGTGTGCTTTTCCGCCAGTGGTGGAGCACGCATGCAGGAAGCCCTGTTCTCATTGATGCAACTGGCAAAAACCAGCGCAGCCTTATCACGCCTGTCCCAACATGGTATGCCATATATTTCTGTGCTGACTGACCCGACTATGGGTGGTGTCTCGGCCAGCTTTGCTATGTTAGGCGATATTCAAATTGCTGAACCGGGAGCAGAAATTGGTTTTGCCGGTCGGCGCGTTATCGAACAAACGGTGCGCGAAAACCTGCCAGAAGGCTTTCAACGTGCCGAATTCCTGCTTGAACACGGCGCTATCGATATGGTCGTCGACCGGCGCGAAATGCGCGAACGCGTGGCCAGCTTACTGGCCATGCTGTGCCGGAGGCCCGCGCCACCAATACCGGCAGTTGTGCCATTGGCCGCACCTTCCAGCACTGCAACCACCCCCTGATTTGTTTTAATGCACCCCAGCACACTGACCGGGTGGCTCACCTGGTTGGAACAATTACACCCTAGTGGTATAGACCTGGGGCTTGAGCGTGTACACCAGGTTGCCGTGCGTGCGTCTCTTTTAACCCCATCCTTTCCCGTCATCACTGTCGGTGGCACTAACGGTAAAGGTTCAGTGTGCGCACTGCTGGAAAGTATATTGAAACACGCGGGATACCGTGTTGGCCTCTATACCTCACCTCATATCTTCCACTACAACGAACGCGTGCGTATTGACGCGCAAGCCATTGACGATGCGGCACTGTGCGGTGCCTTTGAACAGATCGAAAACAGTCGTGCCGATACCAGCCTGACCTATTTTGAGTTTGGTACGCTGGCGGCGATGCAATGCTTTCAGCAAGCGGCTGTCGATATTGCGATTCTTGAAGTGGGCCTCGGTGGCCGACTCGACGCAGTGAACCTATGGGATGCGGAGGTATCGATTATCAGCTCGCTGGCACTTGACCATACCGACTGGCTGGGTGATACCCTCGACGCCATCGCCTACGAGAAGACGGGCATCGCCCGAACAGGAAGGCCGTTGATTGTTGGAGAGTCAGCTCCCCCTGAGCGCTTGTATACACGGGCCGATGAAATTGGCGCGACACTGTTCCTGCGTGGGCAACACTTTGACTACCAGCTACCGGTACAATCCCCGGCGACAACAATGGGTGAACACAGTTGGCATTTTGTGAGTGAAAACAGTGGCCAGAAACATCTGCCTGCCCCTGGTATTATGGGTAGTGTTCGCTACCTGAACGCCTCAATTGCCGTGCAGGCGATTAAATGTTTAAGCGAATCGTTTCACGTTGGTGAAACAGCATTGCATGACGGCCTGCGGGCTGCCCGGTTACCGGGGCGTGCCCAGCATATTCAAATCGATGGAATCGACTGCATTTTTGATGTCGCGCACAATCCCCAGGCCATCGCCGCTTTTGCCGGGTATTTATCGCAGTGCCAACCGGTACACCATAATCCAGGCCGTTCCCCCGAACAATTCACTGGAAAAACCATTGCTATCGCTGCCTTTATGGCCGACAAAGCCATACCGCAAATGCTCGATTTACTGGCGGGCACATTTGACCACTGGTATACCGGCGACCTACCATTGCCGCGTGCCATGTCGGGTGCGCAGTTAGCGGCATTGCTGGCCCATCACACCCAGGCAAATGTATCCGTCGAAGCGACAGTGCGCCAGGCGTTTCAACGTGCACTGGCCGAGGCCAGCGTGGGTGATCGGCTGGTTATATTTGGTTCGTTTGTAACGGTGGCAGAGACGTTGCCGGTGCACTTATAATAGGCGTTTCTATGGGTTACCTGATTGATGGATAGCCAGTTAAAACAACGTATGGTCGGCGCGGCGGTACTGATGGCATTCGGTGTTATCTTTATTCCCGTGTTGCTGGACGGTGCCGGTCAGGATCAACAGCCCACCGCGATCCCCGCTATGCCCAAGCGCCCGGTCATCCCTAAACCATTGGCGCTTAACCAAACCCCGATTACGTTAAAAGGCACGGCCCAAACGACCGATACGAGCGACACAACCCCCAGGCCAAAAACGGCCACCAAAACAACAGGTGATGGACAGCCATCCTCTACAAAAAAAACTGAACAAAAACAAGCCATTAAACAAGTATTGGCAGGCACCGATACCGGTGACCTCAGTGCCTGGGTAGTTCAGCTAGGTAGTTTTAGCCACAAAAAAAATGCAGAGCAACTGGTAAAAAAACTACAGACAGACGGCTATAGCGTCTTTATTGAAGTTGTCAGCAATGACGCAGGCATATCACACCGGGTGCGCGTAGGCCCTGAAATGACACACGACAAGGCCGATAACACCCGCAAGCGTATCGCCAAAAAATACGCCATTGAAGGTGGGGTTATGCGCTACCGTGGCCGTGAATCAAACTGAAGCAGTGTATTGCTCATCACAACGATCACGCAATGAATGAGTTGGATTACATTATTATCGGCGTGATCGCTATTTCCAGCCTGATCAGTGTGGTGCGTGGTTTTCTGAAAGAGGCATTTTCGCTCGGTGTCTGGGTACTTGCCAGCACACTAACCTTTATGTTTGCTCACCGCTTTTCAGTGTTTATGCCCGGCTTTGTGGAAAATTCCCTTATACGCTTAATCGTCACTGCTGTTGTGATCTTTTTATTCGTGCTATTTTCTGGCGCCATCGTCAATCATTTTATTTACAAAGCTGCCGCTAAAGTAGGTCTATCGGGTACGGATCGTTTATTGGGTGTTTTATTTGGCGTAGCGCGTGGCGTGATTATTTTAATTGTACTGGTTATGCTGGCTCAGCTCATGTCGCTACCTCAAACAGATTTATGGCAGGCGTCCCTATTGGTGGATTACCTGGTTTTTGCGGTGACCTGGCTTCAGTCTCACCTGGCCCTGTAGAAGGTACGAATACATACTGCTTTAGTACATCATAGTGGACACCTGTCCTGAGTTTTTATACTTCACATTCCTTCTACCAAGTGAGGGTTGTGAGTGGTAATTGTGAGTAAAATATGTTTAATCGAATGGTGTCGGCCGGTGTTATCCTGTTAGTCTGTGGTTTGTTTCAACCAACCCAGGTAGGGTCTACAATCCCACAGGCGAGGGTGTAAGCGATGTGTGGTGTCGTCGGGGTTTTTGCCCAAAGTGCAGCTAACAGCCTTCTCTATGATGGCCTGACCTTATTACAACACCGTGGCCAGGATGCGGCGGGTATCGCCACCAGCTCGCAGGGCAAGCTGCACATGCGCAAGTCGCTGGGCCTGGTACGGGATGTGTTTCGCACCAACCACATGCTGCGTTTACAGGGAAATATTGGCATTGGCCACGTCCGTTACCCCACGGCGGGCTGTTCCTCATCGGCGGAGGCGCAGCCGTTTTATGTCAACTCACCCTACGGCATTGTGATGGCGCACAATGGTAACCTCACCAATGCCGATGAATTGCAGGAGGCGCTCTTCGAATCGGATTTGCGGCATATCAACACCACATCGGATTCTGAAGTCTTGCTCAACGTTTTTGCCCATGAACTACAAAACCAAATATGCTCAACCCGGCTTAAACCCAGCGATATTTTCGCCGCTGTGCGAGAGGTTCATCAGCGCTGCAGCGGTGGCTATGTCGCCGTAGGCATGATTGTCGGGCGCGGTATCTTCGCGTTTCGGGATCCCTGGGGGATTCGCCCGGCGGTGATTGGCAAGCGCATCACCGACCTGGGTGAAGAGCATATGATCGCCTCAGAGAGCGTTGCTTTTGAAGCACAGGGGTTTACCAAAGTGCGTGATCTACGGCCAGGTGAAGCCATTTATATCGATATGGACGGCGAGGTACACACAGAACAGTGTGCGAGCAATCCAATGCACTCTCCCTGTATTTTTGAATTTGTGTATTTTTCCCGCCCCGATTCGATTATCGACAACATTTCTGTGTATAAATCGCGGTTGCGGATGGGCGAAAAGCTGGCCTGCAAAATTCGCAACGAGTGGCCCGACCACGACATCGACGTTGTTATCCCAATTCCTGACACCAGCCGCACGGCGGCGCTGGAATCGGCATTTCATCTCGGTGTTAAATACCGTGAAGGGTTTATTAAAAACCGCTACATAGGCCGCACGTTTATCATGCCTGGTCAGCAGGTGCGCAAAAAATCGGTACGGCAAAAACTCAATGCCATCGATTTGGAATTTCAGGATAAAAACGTGCTACTAATCGATGATTCCATTGTGCGTGGCACCACCTCAAAACAAATCGTGCAAATGGCGCGTGACGCGGGGGCAAAAAAAGTCTACTTCGCCTCGGCGGCACCACCCGTGAAATACCCTAATGTATACGGTATCGATATGCCCGCTGTGGAAGAACTCATTGCACATCAACGTTCCACTGAAGATATCTGCCAGGAAATTGGTGCGGACTGGTTAATCTACCAGGATCTTGAAGACCTATTGGAATCGGTACGCTTTGGTAATCCGGATATCCAGCAATATGAAACCTGCTGTTTTACGGGTGAGTATGTTACGGGCGATATTAGCCAGGAATACCTGGATCGCCTGGAAGTGGTGCGCAGTGATCAGGCAAAGCACGACGAACAGGCCGACCAGGTTGTCGATGTTAATATGGCATGAAGGCGAGATAGCGCCCTGATTTTAGGGGGTAAATTTTGACATACCCCACTATCCATCCATATGAACTAATTCAATATTTGGGAAGTGCTCACTCTAAAATGGTCTGTCGGGAACATCCATGGGGAGAGCCGGAGGTAACTGATTCGGGTGCCACGTAAAAAAAATAATTTTCAGTAAGCTAAAGAAATTAGACGCCATGTATTCACTTACATACATGGCGTCTAGCGCTACAGTGAATTGCTCAATCGGCCAGTGCCTGATTGATATCCCACAAAATATCGTCCAGCGTTTCCAGACCAACGGAGATGCGAATCATATCCGGGGTAACCCCGGCCGCGCTTTGCTCTGTTTCGCTGAGTTGTCGGTGGGTGGTCGATGCGGGGTGGATCACCAGGGTTTTGGCATCGCCTATATTGGCCAGATGGCTGAGGAACTGGCAGCTCTCGATAAATTTAACCCCCGCCTGCTGTCCCCCTTTTATCCCGAATGCCATCACAGCGCTGACCCCGTTTGGCAGGTATTTGTCTGCCAGCGCACGGTATTTATTATCTGCCAGACCAGGATAAGAAACCCAGGCGACACGTGGGTGATCCTGTAAAAATTCAGCGACTGCCATGGCGTTTTCGCAATGGCGCTGCATGCGTATGTGCAGGGTTTCCAGACCCTGCAACAGCAAAAATGAATTGAAGGGGCTGATTGCAGGGCCGAGCGTGCGCAAGGCCTCGCAACGCGCTTTCATGGTGAAGGCAAAATCCCCAAAGGTTTCATAAAAACGTACACCGTGATAGCCGCGTGAAGGTTCTGTCATGCCCGGAAAGTTGCCATTATCCCAGGGAAATGCACCGGACTCGACGACGACGCCCCCCAGTGATGTGCCGTGTCCACCAACGAATTTGGTGGCCGAATGCACCACAATATCGGCGCCAAATTTTAGTGGGTTGCACAGATAGGGGGAGGGTACGGTGTTATCGATAATCAACGGTAGGCCTGCCTCGTGTGCAATATCGGCGACTGCGGCAATATCCAGCACATTGATCAAAGGGTTGCCCAGGGTTTCAGCGTATAGCAACTTGGTTTTGGGTGTAATGGCTTTGCGGAAATTTTCTGGATCATCGGCATCGACAAAAACGGTATCGATACCCATGCGGCGAAAAGTGACATCAAACTGTGAATAACTGCCCCCATACAGGGTGCTCGACGAGACCATTTGGTCGCCGTTTTCAAGGATGCTTAACAGCGCCACCATTTGTGCCGACATGCCGGATGCGGTGGCAACCGCCGCTCTACCGCCCTCCAGCGCTGCCATTCGCTCCTCAAAGACAGCGGTTGTCGGGTTGGTCAGCCGGGAGTAAACGTTGCCGAAGGTTTGCAGATTAAACAAACTGGCGGCGTGTTCGGCACTGTCAAAAACATAAGAACTGGTTTGATAGATAGGGGCTGCGCGGGAGCCTGTGGTGGCATCGGGAATTTGTCCTGCGTGCAGGCATAGGGTTTCCGGGCCGAAGACGCGATCTGCCATAATTATTTACTCAGTGGTAGAAGGTGAAAACAGGGGGCGTGATAAGCGTTTTGCGCTGATGATGCCGGTATTGACACCCGCAAAACCCAGACCGCCAAACAAGCGTGCGTATTCGATCTTCATGCAGCGGTCCATCACCACATCCAGGCCCGCTGCACACGCCAGTGTCTGGGCTTCAGTATTGATAACACCTAGCTGCATCCACAATACCCTGGCGCCTATATCGATGGCTGCCTGGGCCAGAGGGGGTATGTCCTCTGCGCGACGAAAGCAATCGACGACATCGATTTTACCGGGGATGGCGTATAGATCCGGGTAGCAGCGGCAACCGAGAATCTCATCGTAGCGTGGGTTGACCGGCACTACCTCATAACCCTGCTCAATCAGGTATTTGGCGGCAAAGAAACTGGGGCGGTGCCAGCTAGCGGATAAGCCAACGATTGCGATGCGCCGGTTATCGCGCAGTATGCGGTGCAGTGTGTGTATATCACCCATCAATGTCTCCTGGTAATGGGCATATATACTGATTTGGCGCGGTTGTTTTTGCAAGGCATTCTAGACCCCATGTATTAACTTGCACACAAGTAAATACATGGGGTCTAGTACACCGCTAATATAAGTTAGGTGGTGTACTAATACGTGCGCACGGTCTTACTTGGGCCGGTGCTATCACACTGGTATGATGCCGTCACTTTTTTCAGTGACAGCACTATGACAGCATCACCACCGTTTTTAGAGGGAATTGAACAACAACCGCTTAGCCAGTTTACCGAACGCGCCTACCTCGATTATTCGATGTATGTGATTCTTGACCGTGCGCTACCGCATATTGGCGATGGCTTAAAGCCGGTGCAACGGCGGATTATCTACGCGATGTCTGAGCTGGGCTTATCAGCCAGTTCCAAGCACAAAAAATCGGCGCGTACGGTAGGTGATGTGCTGGGTAAATTTCACCCGCACGGTGATTCAGCCTGTTATGAGGCGATGGTGTTAATGGCGCAGCCATTCTCTTACCGTTACCCATTGATCGATGGGCAAGGCAACTGGGGATCACCCGATGACCCCAAGTCGTTTGCGGCAATGCGCTACACGGAAGCGCGTTTGTCGCCTTTTGCCAGGGTCTTGTTACAGGAATTGGGGCAGGGCACCGTCGCCTGGCAGCCCAACTTCGATGGCACGCTCGACGAACCCACGCTACTGCCGTCGCGCCTGCCGCATGTATTGCTCAATGGCACGACGGGGATTGCTGTTGGTATGGCGACTGATATACCCCCGCATAATTTGCGTGAGGTGAGTGAGGCGTGTATTTGCCTGTTGGATAATAGCCGCACGTCGCTTGAAACACTCTGTGAGATTGTCAAAGGACCCGATTATCCAACGGCGGGGGAAATTATTTCCAGCCCGGATGAAATCCATCGTATGTATGCGACTGGGCATGGCTCAATTCGGATGCGCGGGGTGTACGAGCGGGAAAACAGTGACATTATCATCACCGCACTGCCGCACCAGGTATCCGGGGCAAAAATTCTGGAACAGATCGCGCAGCAAATGAATGCCAAAAAGTTACCGATGGTCGAGGATTTGCGCGATGAGTCAGATCACGAAAATCCGACGCGATTGGTTATCTCTCCACGCAGCAACCGTGTCGACTGCGACGCGCTGATGAGCCATTTGTTCGCCAGCACTGACCTTGAGCGCAGCTATCGCGTCAATATGAACATGATTGGTGTCGATGGCAAACCGCAGGTTAAGCCGCTTAAAACCATCTTGCAGGAATGGCTGACGTTTCGTATGGATACGGTGCGCCGACGTTTGCAGTGGCGGTTGGAGAAGGTCGAAAAACGGCTGCACATCCTTGAGGGGTTGTTAACCGCTTTTTTGAATATCGATGAAGTCATTGCCATTATCCGCCACGAGGATGAACCCAAGCCAGTGCTGATGACGCGCTTTGCTATCAGCGATACACAGGCTGAGGCCATTCTCGAACTCAAATTGCGACACTTGGCGAAGCTTGAGGAAATGAAAATTCGCGGTGAACAGGACGCACTCACCAAAGAGCGTGAGCAACTGCAAAAAACACTGGGCTCCGAGCGTAGAATGAAAACGCTGGTGAAAAATGAACTCCAGGCTGACGTTGCACAATACGGTGATTCACGGCGTTCGCCGATAGTACAGCGCCGTGCGGCCCAGGTGATCAGTGACACTGATTTAACCCCGAGCGAACCTGTTACCGTGGTTTTATCGCAACGCGGTTGGGTGCGCTCGGCAAAGGGGCACGAAGTTGATCCACGTTCGCTCAACTATAAATCGGGTGATGGCTATCAGGACTCGGCGGTAGGTAAAAGCAACCAAAGCGCGCTGTTTCTTGACTCTGCTGGTCGTGTTTATAACCTGCCTGCGCATACTTTGCCGTCTGCGCGCAGTTTGGGTGAGCCACTTTCTGGCCGTTTGAAACCTGTTGATGGTGCCAGCTTTATAGCGGCACTAATGGGTAAAGACGATGACCGTTATCTGTTATCGACCACGGCGGGTTACGGTTTTATCGTACAACTGGGCGAGATGTACAGCCGCAATAAGGCGGGCAAAACGGTTTTATCCATTCCCACCGGTGCCGCTGTGTGCATGCCTGTACCTATTGTTGATCTCGCTAAGGATTTAATTGTCGCGATTAACTCGGCCGGTCATATGCTATCGTTTCCCGTCGCTGAATTGCCTGAATTAAGCCGTGGCAAGGGCAATAAAATTATGGCTATTCCCCTGGCAAAATTTAAAACAGGTGAAGAATTCATGTGTTGTATCACGGTTGTTTCACCGAATGAAGTGCTGCGTTTATACAGTGGTAAGCGCTATATCAATTTACGTAACCGGGATATCGAGGCTTATAGCGGCGAGCGTGGCCGACGGGGGGCAAAACTGCCGCGTGGGTTTCGCAGTGTACAATCGATTGAGATTGAGCCCTCATAAGCAGAGGGCTCAGCCGTTCATCGCTGAAAAGTCATAGTTCGGTTTCTCTGTCTGCCCTTGCAGGAAGTCACCCTGAATCAGGTCTACACCTAATCCCCACAATACGGACAGGCTACCGGCGTCCTCTACATCGGGGACAATGCTAATTTGGCCATTGCGCCGCGCTTTCTCTGTAATCGATTGAATGGAGTGTTGGTTTTCCATACTGGTGGTGAGGTTTTTGATAAATTCCCGGTTTATTTTTATGTAGTCGGCAGGTACGTGTTTAATTAACTGGAACGGGTTAGGTTCGACACCAAAATTGTCCAAAGAAATTTTGCAATGGATATTGCGCAGGGCTGCCGAAACAGCGCGTGCCTGGTTCAGGTGTGCAATCACTGACGACTCTGACATCTGAAAAACGATGGTGTTTTGCGGCAGATTAAATTGTTCGAGCAGTTGGCGTACCCAGCGGAAAAGCTCTGGATCTTCCAGTGAGCTGTCGGATAATGGAATAAAAAAGACCGTGCTGGGCTTCTCTTTGATTTTTTCTGCCAACTGTTTGGCGGCATTCATAATAACCCATCGATCAATGCCTTTGTTCATTCCGGTACGTGCCGCAACGGCCGCAAACTCAGCGTGTGGAATAAGATTAGTGTCTTCATCAAGTACAGAATAGCTGACTTCATAGCGCTCATAGTCGTCGCTACCAAGACTGACAATCGGCTGGTACAAGAGTAAAAACCGGTTGTTTTTTAAGGCATTGGACAGACGTTGAGTCCACATCTGGTCGACTTGTTTCTGGGTTTTTTCGCCAGGCTCGGGAGTATAAATACGCAGTGACTGCCCTTTGGCCAAAGCTCTTTCCAAAGCGCGTTCAGCGCGTGACAGCACCTCGTTGGCAGTCGGGGTGCTCTCATCGATGAAAGCGATGCCAATACTGCAGCGTGGGCTGATAGATCTGCCACCCACCTGGCAAATAAACTTATCAATAATTTTGAGTATTTTGCCTGCATAGAATGCTATTTGCTTTTTACTGGATAAAGCGCTCAAGATGATATAGGTCGCGTCTTCAAAACGGCATAATATGTCAGTTTTTTTCGCTGTATTACGCAATACATGAGCGACAGCGACCATCACCTTGTCTGCTCCCAGTACACCTAGCGTGTTTTTTGTGGATTCAAAATCCTCCAGTTTAATCTGCAATAGCGAGTACTTGGCATTGCCTGCCGCTGCCTGATCACAGTTTTCCTGTAACAAGGTCATCAAATGTTGTCGATTGTATAAGCCGGTTAACTGATCGGTTTGGCTGAGCAGAGTAAGTTTTTGCTCCAGCTCTTTGGCATTCGACCTGTCGCGGATAATGATTTGTATGCACGGTTCACCATCGACTGTGGTACGGGAAAACTCCATTGTTGCGCTAAAGCTGGAACCACTGGTGTGTACCAGATGAGTGTCGAGGGTGTCCTTATCAACCGCTTCCTGGTTATCGGACTGGTTGCGCAGAAACCCTTTCAATGCCTCTTGATCGTCAGATTTCACCAAATCCATAATGGGCGCCCCCTGAATATCCTCTACTGAACCAAACCCAAATAATTCCAGATACGCTTCGTTAGCGTGCACATGCATACCTTCGTGAATATAGGCAATCGCATCGCGTGAGCTGTTCATCAGCATTTGGCTGCGTTTTTCGCTATCGTTATAGGTTACTTTGAGTGTCTCTATTTCGCCGAGTAACTTTACGTGTTGAAATTCCCGGTTTACGACCAGCTTTAGATGCTCGTAGTCACCTTTGATGACAGCATCGACAGCACCCAATTTCATGAGTTTTGCTGTATTAAAGGGAGACTTTGTATCCACAAGTGTAATGATGGGGAGGTTTTTTTGGTGTTTTTTAAGCGTGCCGGTTACATCCTCAAAAGGTGTCGGCGACAGGGAAGCCAGGCAGCACAGGCAAACATCGTATTGGTCTGTCGTGAGTTTCTCGGTCAGTGCCTGAAGGTCGACAACCTGCGTCGCTTTAGTGGCATAACCCAGCGTGCGGATAGCACTGCTGGCGTGTTCAGCATCGTTGAGTGATGCATCCAGAATAAGTAACTGTATCGTCGAATCGTTATTCAATAGTATCTGCCTGGATTTTCTAAGCTACTGAAAAGTAATCAGTTTTATTGGTTGTAGTATGATGCGCAACGTATCAGCCTAACACATGTTTGGTTTTTTTGGCGGTGGTATTGTACGTAAGTTTTTATTTTAATGAGTATACTTATTAACACTAAGCCCCATGTGTTTACTTGTGTGCAGGTTAATACAGGGGGGCTAAGTATATGCCGATTTCAGTGTCTGGAGAAAGACTGTTCTGCTACCTCGATATGAGTAGTCGCCTCGCTATCAGGGTTATGCAGGATTCATTGTGTTTCCACTGACGCTGGTGCCAAACCTTTTAGATTTCACGATATACTACCTGGTTACAAAATAACCGGGACTAATCATGGCCAGCTACAACACTAATGAATTTAAGGGCGGTTTGAAAATCATGCTCGATGGTGATCCTTGTTCGATTATTGAGAATGAATTCGTCAAGCCGGGCAAAGGCCAGGCGTTTAACCGTGTGAAAATACGTAACCTGAAAACCGCCCGTGTGGTTGAGCGTACCTTTAAATCGGGTGATAGCGTCGAAGCCGCTGATGTCGTCGATACCGATATGCAATTTCTCTACAACGATGGTGAATTTTGGCACTTTATGCACCCGGAAACCTACGAGCAACTGGCTGCGGGTGAAGCGGCAGTGGGAGACGCGGCCAAGTGGCTAAAGGAACAGGATACCTGTGAAATTACCCTGTGGAATGGTGACCCGCTTATCGTTACCCCCCCCAATTTTGTGGAAATGAAAATAGTGCAAACTGATCCCGGTATGCGCGGTGATACAGCTCAGGGCGGCAATAAACCGGCAACGCTTGAAGCGGGTGCCGTTGTCAAAGTACCTTTGTTTGTCGAAGAGGGAGAGATCATCCGGGTGGATACTCGCACAGGTGAGTATGTTTCCCGTGTGAAAGACTGACTGAAATTGCGCTGAAGAAGGAGCGCAAGCGTGGTCGATTGGCGACCTGTGGCCGACCGTGACACACTGCACTACCGCGCCGATATGTTGCGCGCCACACGCGCATTTTTTAATCAGCGTGGCGTGTTAGAAGTGGATACCCCCACGCTATCGAGGGCTTCAGTATGCGACCCCAATGTCGAAAGCCTGCACACCCAGGTGGATGGCAGTGCTGAAGTGAACTACCTGCACACCAGCCCGGAATTTCCAATGAAGCGCTTGTTGGCGGCGGGCATGGGTGACATCTATCAGATATGCAAAGTGTTTCGACAGGGTGAGGTAGGGCGTTATCACAACCCTGAGTTCACCCTACTGGAGTGGTATCGAACAGGCTTTGATCACCATGACTTAATGAACGAAATGGAGGCATTGCTCGGCCAGCTTGCGCCTGAACTAAACCGGCACACCGCACAGCGCCTTAGTTACCACGAGGCTTTTTTGCAGTACGCAGGTCTTGATGTTGAAACCAGTACTGAATCAATTTGTGCGTATGCACAGCGGGTATCAACATCTACCCCAACGGGTATCACCGATAAAGATACCTGGCTTGATTGGTTGATGGGGGAGTGCGTTGCTCCCCGGTTTCCCCAGAACAAGCTGACGTTTATTTACGATTATCCCGCCTCGCAGGCGGCATTAGCGCGCATCAAACC
Source organism: Gammaproteobacteria bacterium (assembly GCA_965277715.1). Taxonomy (GTDB): domain Bacteria; phylum Pseudomonadota; class Gammaproteobacteria; order JBCCGL01; family JBCCGL01; genus JBCCGL01. The sequence goes on along the minus strand of OZ255836.1, from coordinate 1,235,123 downwards.
GGATAACCCGGCGGTTGCCGAGCGTTTTGAGGTGTACTGGGGTGAGTTGGAGTTAGCCAATGGCTTTCACGAACTGGACAACGCCGATGAACAGTACACACGTTTTCAGGTCGAGCGGGCGCGCCGCACCAGTCAAGGCAAACACGCTCCACCTATTGATGAAAAACTGATCGCTGCACTACACCACGGTCTACCGGGTTGTGCGGGGGTCGCACTGGGGCTGGATCGATTGCTGATGGCATCTCTGGGCAAACCCCATATAAAGGACGTGATGGCATTCTCTTATGAACACGCCTGAACCACAGCACAAGGTATTATTAATGCACGCAGTGGCACTTGCGGCGGTCAGTGCCCACTTTGAGCAATACGCCCTGAATTTTGTGCGTATCGCTAGCGGTGAACCAATACCCGGTAGCTATTGGGGCGAACCGGAAGCGGGATTGATTGCCAACACACTTTATTATCGCGATGATACACCTGTGCACTCAGTACTCCATGAAGCCTGCCACTTTGTGTGTATGCCCACGTCGCGTCGGCAGGTGTTACATACCAATGCCGGTGGCGATGACGGCGAGGAAAACGCTGTCTGTTATTTGCAAATTGTGCTGGGAAGCCGTATCGAAGCATTGGGTGCTGAGCGTTTAATGATGGATATGGATGCCTGGGGTTACAGTTTTAGGCTGGGCTCGGCGCGTGCCTGGTTCGAGTCAGATGCTGAGGATGCACACCAATGGTTGTTAGACCGGCAAATTATCGCGGCGTAAACATCCCGATCGATTCCCCCATTTTAATCTTGCCACCGGCGATAATTTTATCGTTGAACTCACTGTTATTCTGCATCAATAAAATCACCGTCGAACCCATATTGAAGCGACCCATCTCGCTTCCTTTAGTGAGTGTTGGCGCACTGCTCTGGTAATCCCAATGGCTGATTGTTTTGCGTGTTGGAGGCGTTACCAGTCCCGCCCATACGGTTTCAATCGCCGCTACATTAATCGCACCGACAAGAATCATCGCCATATTTCCAGCGGCAGAATCAAACAGTGCAACCACGCGCTCGTTGCGTGCAAATAGCCCCGGTATATTGCGTACCGTGTGCGGCGCAACGCTAAACAGGCGGCCTGGTATGTGTAGCATTTTGCTGAGCCGGGCATCCAGCGGCATATGAATGCGGTGGTAGTCACGGGGTGATAAATACAACGTGGCAAATTTCCCCCCAATAAATGGGGCGGCGTCCTCTTTGTTACCTCCCAATAGTGCTGTCAGTGAATACGTGTGCCCTTTGGCTTGAAATAACTGGCCGCCATGAATACGGCCTGCTTGTGAAACTGTGCCATCCACCGGGCAGGCAATACACTGTGTATCCATTGTCACCACGCGTGCAGTCTCTTTTAATTCGCGGGTAAAAAAAGCGTTGAAGCTGGTGTAATACGCGAAGTGAATATGCTTTGCTTCATTCATATCGACGCCATAGCGTCTCGCAAACCAGCGCATAAACGGTTGTGCCAGTTGCGTTTCACGCCGTGTTAACCAAAATATCAGGCGCGAAATAGCGTGGTGTGGCAGTGGGTAAAGAAGCCAGGATTTAAGTTTATCAATCAATGCGTTGTCCATACTGTTAATTAAAAACGTTTTACACCAAATACGGCGTGAATATCACCGATAGTCGTATGCAGGGTAAGGGTTACACGGTCACCGTCACGCAATGCCTGTTGTGCATTGAGTAACATAAGATGATAGGCGCCAGGTTGTAATATAGCTGTTTCACCCGCGCTAATACGCAGTTCAGGCTGGGCTTGCATCGTCGCAATGCCGTTCACAATGCGGCTTAAATGCATTTCGATGGATGCGAACGAATCGCTGCTAATGGTGTGGACAATAATTGTTTTATTGCTGTTATTTTCTAAATGAGCGTAGGCGGCGTTAGTGCGCAGCCCCGGTGGTGCCTCGCGAATAACGGCATGGCTAACAGCGAGTGGTGGCGCGGCAAGCACAGCGCCACTACTGGATAATAGACCGAATAACAGCAGTAAATACAGGCGGGGGAAAATACTCAATTGACTGCCTGTCGTATTTTCAGGTAGTCGCTGGCGATGGTTTCCGGGTCGTGTGGGGCAGAGAATATGGCCTGCAAACCCGCTGAGGGATTGATCAGTAAAAAAACAGCCGAGTGATCGACCAGATAGTTGGGGTTGGTCTCTGCGTCGCTACCAATTTTGTAGGCAATACCCAGAGTGCGTGTCAGTGCCAGTATTTCAGATTGGTCGCCACTTAATCCAAGAAAATCTTTATCAAAATAATCCATATAAGCTTTCAGTCGTTCAGCGGTATCGCGCATTGGGTCGACACTGATAAATACGATGTGTGGTGTGTCGGGTGCTTGTGTGGACGATTGGGTCTGTGCCTCGGCGATTATCTGTTGGGCCTGTTTGAGTACGGCCATTGATACCGGGCAAATATCCGGGCAACTGGTGTAGCCAAAAAATACCAGTGACCAGGTGTCGAGGAATAATTCACGGCCCACTGTCTGTTGGTGTTGGTTGTACATTGCAAATTCAGGCACCTGGCGAAAGTCAGCGGGCAATAATGTCGCCTGTTTCAGTGTTGCCTGTAACTCACCCGTATCAAGGGTGGGTTTGTCGCCCAGTGTCGATGCCCAATAGCCACAAATCAAAGCGAACAGCGCAACAAAGCTGAGTAAAAAGCATTTGCGACAAAATCTTTTTTGCATGGCTTCGGTGTATTGGGTAAAAGTCGGGCGGATAATGCCCGCGTATGGGGTGATTGTAAACCGGTGAAGAGGTGCTGATTGGCTAGGGGATCAGGTTTTTGTGTTTCTATGCAGGTTGTGTAAAGGGAGTGAGGTTTCACTCGTGATGTTTTAGAAAGATCAGCGCTCTTAATTGGGGGGGAGTCGGTTTAAGGTTACACTGTATGCATTTTGGGGATAATCATTGTCGATCACTTATGAAGCTGTTATTCGGCGCGTTGCTGAGCAGCTCGACGAAGCCGGGGTGTTTTTTGGCCACGGTACAGACAATGCGCTGGATGAAGCGCACTGGCTGGTATTGCACGTTGCCGGGCTGCCCGTAGATCAGCCGTTTGAGGGGTATGAGCAGCTTATCGATAGCGAACAGGTCGAGCGTATCGATACACTCCTGGCACAGCGGATCGAACAGCGCTGCCCACTCGCCTATCTAATTCATAGCGCCTGGTTTGCCGGATTGGCATTTTTTGTCAACCAGCATGTACTAATACCCCGTTCGCCTATTGCTGAATTGCTTGTCGATGGGTTTAGTGATTGGTTGATACCCAGTGAGGTACACAATGTACTCGATTTGTGTACGGGCAGTGCCTGTATTGGTATCGCCTGTGCTTATGCGTTTGCCGATGCGCAGGTGGTCGCCTCGGATGTATCGTGTGCGGCCCTGGATGTCGCCGCAGAAAACGTAAAACGCCATCAGTTGGAAAAACGGGTGACATTACTGGAAAGCGATTTATTTGCCCGGTTTGATAGCCAAATGGATGGCTGTTTTGATCTTATTGTCAGCAACCCACCCTACGTGGATAAGCAGGATATGGAGGCGCTACCCGTAGAGTTTCGACACGAACCTGTGCTGGGTTTGGCGGCAGGAGATGATGGTTTAACCCTTGTTGATACTATTTTGGCTGAAGCGGGCCGTTATCTGGCGCCGGATGGTTTATTGGTCGTCGAGGTGGGCAACAGTGCATCGGCGCTGATGGACAAATACCCGGAATACCCCTTCCTCTGGCCTGAGTTTGCCAATGGCGGTGATGGGGTGTTTGTACTAACGGCAGAAGCGTTGCGTGATGCTACAACAATATCAGCCGCCTGTTGAAAAATGTGTTGGATACATTCTGTGACAAGGCACATCGGTTTTGCTGAGCAAAAAAATTCAATGCGGTATGTGATTGGGCAAGGTCAATGCCATTGATGGAGAAGCGTTCCGTGTTTTTCTGTTAGTCTTTGTCTTCGTCGCGCCTTATTCACTGCGAATTCAACTAAAATCAGCAGAGTTTTATGGATAGCACTAAAGTAGATGATATGTTAATTAAAATGATAGCCCCCAAACTGGCGGACATTGAAACCCGTTTTACCAATGGCGAAGGCTTATCGAATGATGATACCAATACCTTATTGCTAAAATCGCAATACAATCATATCAACCACCTCGATCAGCGCATGGATCAAATCACCGAAAGTGTGCAGGGGTTGCGAGAGGACTTCCGAGGGCTGGAGGACAAATTTGTCGGCGTTGAAGGAAAGTTCATGGGCCTTGATGGCAAGTTTCTGGGTCTGGAGGGAAAATTTGATCGCTTAAAAACAGATATGGAAGGCAAGTTTGATTTACTGTGCTCAGAAATCGAAACAACGACACAAAAAGCACTTAATCGAAATATGGTGTTGTTAATTGGCATGATGGGATTTTTTCTCACGCTGCCTAAAGTAATTGATAAAATTTTATTAAAAACAATCTATTAAAACTAACTTATAAAGTAAAATCTATGGCAATAGCAGGTGATGGCGCGTTCCGCCGAAACGACTTATACGGTCGCTCAAACGATATGGGGTACTCTGGGGCGCTGAGTTTCCTACGCCGAAAGTACACCCGTGACCTGAGTGGGGTGGATGTGGCGGTAACGGGGATACCGTTTGACTGTGCCACCAGCAATCGCCCCGGTACCCGCTTTGGCCCCAGAGGTATTCGTGCGGCTTCGACCGAAGTCGCTGCGCTGGATGGTTTCCCGTTTAACTTTAATCCGTTTGATTTTCTCGCGGTCGTCGATTATGGCGATGTGTGGCTGGACTATGGTTACCCACAACACGTGGTTGAGAAGATTCAACGTCACGCCGATAAAATCCTCTCTGCGGGTACATCAATGCTGAGTTTTGGCGGTGACCATTTTATCACCTACCCGTTACTGTGCGCTCATGCCAAAGTGCATGGCCCCATTTCACTGGTGCACTTCGACGCGCATTCCGATACCTGGGAAGATGACGGTGAACGGCTCGATCACGGTTCGATGTTTTTGCGCGCCGCCCGTGAAGGGGTTGTGGTGCCAGAAAAATCGGTGCAGATTGGCATTCGCACACAGAACGATTGCACGCACGGTTTTAACATTTTGCATGCACCGTGGGTGCATTCGCAGGGTGTCGAGGCGACCATCGATAAAATTTATCAGTGTGTCGGTAGAGAAAATCCCGTCTATATCACCTTTGATATTGATTGTCTGGACCCGGCATTTGCGCCGGGCACCGGCACGCCGGTTGTCGGCGGGTTAAGTACCGCGCAAGCCTTAGGTATTTTGCGTTCGCTCGGTGAGTTGAATTTGATTGGCATGGATATTGTCGAGGTCGCGCCGGTTTACGATAATGCTGAGATTACTGCGCTGGCAGCGGCCACTATCGGTCACGATTATCTGTGTCTGCTGGCGCAGAAAAAGGGGGCCGGTAGTCGTGTTATTGGTACTCGGCTTGATGAAAAAGTCAGTGAAACGGCCTCTAATCAGGTGCGGGCTGAGAGTGGTGGTGAAGAAATTTGATGTCGCATACCCTGTGTGTCAACCTCACCTTATGTAATTTTGTAAGCGATGTCTAAAACGCTAAAACCATTGGTTTTTATCTTCAGCCTGCTGCCGTTGGCTGCATTGGTTTATGCGGCGTTCACTAATAATCTGGGTGCTAATCCGGTCGAAACGCTCACCCACGAAACCGGGGAGTGGGGGTTGCGGTTTCTTTTGTTGACTTTGTGTGCGACGCCATTGCGAGGGGTGTCGGGCTGGGCCTGGCCACTACGTATTCGGCGAATGTTGGGGCTGTATGCGTTTTTTTATGCCAGTCTGCATCTAACCACCTACTTGTGGCTCGATCAGTTTTTTAATTGGGTGGATATTGTTGTCGATATTGGTAAACGACCCTATATTGCTGTCGGTTTTTTGGCTTTTGTACTGTTGATTCCATTGGCTATCACGTCGAATAAAATAATGATTCGCAGGCTTCGACAAAAATGGAAACCACTGCACACGCTGGTTTATCCCATTTCGGTCATGGTGTTATTGCATTATGTGTGGCTGGTAAAGGCGGATTTATTAGCGCCAACAGTTTATTTGCTGGTGGTTATTGTGTTGCTGGCGTACCGTTTGGTTACCCGCCTGTCAAAACGGTAGAGGCGCGGTATAACGCGCCTCTACCGTACTAAGCGCGCTATATCACATCAGTGATTTAACGGTATCCCGCTCGTCGATAAGCTCCTGTTCACTCGCTTTCATTTTCTGCTGGATAAACGCATCGCACGATAGGCCCTGCACGATCTCGTATTCGCCATTTTTGCAGGTCACTGGAAAAGAGTAGATTAACCCTTTTTCAATACCGTAACTGCCATCGCTTGGCACGGCCATGCTCACCCAGTCATCGGGTGCTGTGCCCAGCAACCAATCGTGAACGTGATCGACCACACCGCTACCGGCTGAGGCCGCACTGGATGAGCCGCGTGCCGCGATTACTGCCGCCCCGCGCTTTGCTACGGTGGGAATAAACGTATCCTGCGCCCAGCTTTGCTCGACTTTGCCGGTCGCCGCTTCACCGCCGATCAGTGCGTGGCTTAAGTCAGGCACCTGAGTGGTGGAGTGGTTGCCCCAGATAATCATTTTGGTAATGTCTGGCACTTGCTTGGCCGTTTTTTCGGCCAGTTGGGAGAGGGCGCGGTTGTGGTCGAGCCGGGTCAGGGCGGTGATGTTGCGGGGGTTTAGGTTGCTGGCGGCCTGCGACAAAATCCAGGCATTGGTGTTGGCCGGGTTACCGACGACACACACTTTAATATCACGGCTGGCGACCTCATTGATAATCCCCCCCAATGAAATAAAAATCCTGCCGTTATCGACGAGTAAATCACTGCGCTCCATACCGGGGCCGCGTGGTTTGGCGCCAACAAACAGGGCGATATCGGCGCCTTCAAAAGCCGCTTTTGGGTCATCGGTACAGACCGTACCGGCAAGCAGCGGAAATGCACAATCATTCAGCTCCATCTCAACCGCTTTGAGCACACCCAGGGCCGGGGTTATTTCCAGCATTTGCAGAATGACAGGTTGATCTGGCCCGCACATTGCGCCGGAGGCAATGCGAAATAACAGGGAGTAGCAAATTTGACCGGCTGCGCCGGTAACAGTAACGCGAACAGGTTGTTTCATTTTTGAATCCTATTGTCGAAGAGGAACAGTTTATGGAAGAGGAAAAGTAATTCGTTTAAGGGCAATATTGCGCTTTCCAGAACAATTCTAACATAGCGAAAAACGAGGGAAGTTAGACCAAAGCCGAAAAAATTCGCGCTGACAGGCGCTAATAGGCATAGCGAAAGTAAACAGATAATGCGTTTTGTGCGCCACCACTGGCAGTAATACCGATATGCCCATTTTCTCTAGTATGAAAGACAGCCTGTAAAACACCACTCAGCGAGTCGAGCGACTCAAAATCACGCGTAACGCTGGTTGTGGCTGTACGAAATCGTTCCCGCCCCTCCAGTATCAGACCGCTGACGCCAAATCTGAGGCTAAATGAAGGCATTATGTGGTAGACCCCGGTCAGTGTAATATCAAGCTTGCTGATACGGTAGCGCAGGTTCTGACGATTGTCATCATCTTCAACGGCATTGTATTCATAGCCTGTGGCGAGTGCCACGGCAAAGCTGCTGGTGGTTGGAAAATAAGCTTCGAGGGACAATGACAGAAACTCACCACTCGGGTCGAAATTTTCGACGCGGCTCGATCCATCCAATGAAAAGCTGATCACCCCACCACTGAGCCGAATCTTTAACCAGTCAGTCAAGTGGTCGGCAATCGATAAACCCACGCGTGAATCGCGAATCTCGATTTGTTCTGCACTGTCATCAAAGCGCGTGTCGGTACGCGTATGCTTCAGGCTTAAATCATAATCGGGGTAACTGGCCAGCACATGCAAGGTGTCATTAGAGGCATAACTTTTTAGTGAGATAAAAAAGAGTGCTAACAGGATAAAAGCGTAGCGTTTGGTATTCATACGATAAACCGCTAAGGGCGTGTCTGAAATATAGCAGACTGTCTTTAACTGTGCTTACCCGTCGGTGCCCGATTGCAGATTTTTCTGTGCTCAAATGCGTTTTCTGGAATCACGTTACAAACAGTCGTTTTTATGGCAAAAACAGCGTGTGCTAAACCGTATTTTTTAGTCAGGTGTTTGTAGCAGAGGTGATCGAATTGAAAAGCAATGCGCAGGTTGTGGTTATCGGCGGCGGTTTGGTTGGGTGCAGTATTCTCTATCACCTCTGCAAACTGGGGTGGACAGATGTCGTATTGCTAGAGCGCGATGAGTTGACATCGGGGTCAACCTGGCATGCGGCAGCGGGTACACACGGTCTACACGATATCAATAATATCTCTCGCCTACAGTATTACACCATGCAGCTTTATCCCTCGTTGGAAAAAGAGACCGGCCAGTCGTGTGGTCTGCACAGGCCCGGTTCGTTGTATTTGGCAGCGACCAAAGAGCGTATGCATCAATTGCGCATACAGGCGGCAAAGGCCCGTTTTTTTGGTGTGGATTTTTACGAGGTATCGATTGATGAAGCACAGGCATTGCACCCATTTTTAAACCTCGATGGTGTTTATGCGGCAATGTATGAAGCCGATGCAGGGCATGTCGATCCATCCGGGGTAACGCATGCCTACGCGGCTGGCGCCCGCCAGATGGGTGCGGAGATCCACCGCTTTACCCCCGTGATCGAAACCACTCAATTGGCTAGTGGTGGTTGGGATGTAGTCACTGACAAGGGCACTATCAAAGCCGATGTTGTGGTTAATGCCGCCGGTCTTTGGGGCAGAGAGGTCGCCGGGCTGGCAGGGTTTGAATTGCCTTTAATGACGATGGAGCACCAATACTTTGTCACAGAGGATATACCTGAATTTGCCGGGCGGGCAGGCGAACTGCCACTGGTGGCCGATAGGGATGGCGAGTATTACATGCGCCAGGAGGGCCAGGGAATGCTGGTGGGCGCCTACGAGCAGGATGGGCGTTTCTGGGCTGAACACGGCACGCCACTTAATTTTGGCCATGAACTATTGCCGGATGATCTGGACAGGATTGGCGATAATGTCATGCGTGCCTGTGAACGGTTGCCATTATTGAGTGAAGCTGGCGTAAAGCGGGTTATCAATGGGCCGATGATCTGGTCGCCGGATTCGTCTGCACTGCTTGGCCCTGTACCGGAGTTAAAAAACTATTTCTGCTGTAACGGCATTATTCCTGGCTTTAGCCAGTCAGGTGGCCTGGGGCTTGCACTGGCGCAGTGGATCATTGAGGGTGAGCCTGAGTACGATTTGTTTCCGTGGGATATGGCGCGTTTTGGCCGCTGGGCTAATCCATCATTTACCAAAGCACGTGCGTTTGACTGCTATACACACCGCTTCAAAATTCATTTCCCCTACGAAGAGCGTGCGGCGGGCAGGCCGGTTAAAACCCGCCCGGTGTATGAACATCAAAAACAAAACGGTGCAGTGTTTGGCCTCAGCTATGGCTGGGAGCACCCTTTGTGGTATGCATCAAGCCCCCGTGAAGCCATTGAAACCTATGGCTTTGAACGGCAAAACTGGTTTGCGCCGGTCGGCCTGGAGTGCCGGGCGCTGCGTGACAGCGTGGGCATCATCGATATTTCCAATTTTGCCAAGTATGAAATAAAAGGCAGTGGGGCGTTTGCCTGGTTAAACAGTGTGCTTGCCAACACCATTCCCAGCGAAACGGGGCGCACGTGTTTATCGCCATTACTCAGTGTGCGCGGTGGCATTGCCGGTGATTTTACTGTTACCAAGTTGGATGAAGCGCATTATTTTATGGTCGGTTCAGGTATCGCTGAGCGCTATCACCAACGCTATTTCAACGCAGTGCCCCTGCCGGAACACACCACGTTTACCTGTGTTTCTGACGCTATGACAGGTTTCAATATCGCCGGTCCCAATGCCCGCGCTCTGCTTGAGTCACTGGTGGAGGATGCATTGCCGGGGAGTGCGTTTCCGTTTATGCGCTCACGCCGTATGCATGTTGCTGGAATAGCGGCAACCGTTATCCGGGTCTCGTTTACCGGTGATTTAGGCTATGAAGTGTATGTACCACAACAGCATCAGCTCTCCTTATACCAGGCGATTTTTGCCGCAGGCGAAGCGTATGGCGCAGTGCCTGTGGGATCGCGTGCATTATTGTCGCTACGCGTTGAGAAGGGGTACGGTAGCTGGGGGCGGGAATACTCGCCAGAGTACTGGCCACAGGAAGTGGGGCTGGACCGCCTGATAAAGCTGTCCAAAGGTGATTTTCTCGGTCGTGATGCGTATAGGGCAATAGCCGATAAAGCGCCACGGGAGAAACTGGGATTGTTTTCAATCGATGTGGAAAATGCCGATGCAGTGGGCGGTGAGCCGATCTTCGCACGCGATGGTACGCCGGTTGGGCGCATTTCGTCTGGTGCGTATGGACACACAGTGCAGCAGTCGTTGGGCATGGGGTTTGTTAAGGCTGAGTACTACCGGCCTGGCGATGTGTTTGAAATTGCTGTTTTGGGTCAACCACACCGGGGCGTGTTGTTGGAGCAACCACCGTTTGATGCGCAGGGGGAGCGGCTAAGGGCTTGAGGGGATAGCGTTTAGACTAAAATAGTGCGATCTGTTCGCCCGAGCGAATAGGCACACTAAACGCGTCACAATTCAATGACAATTCCCGCCGCTGCAAGCCCTGTTTTTTACACGCCAACGAGAAACGCTGCGCAATAATATCTGCAAACGGGCCTGTTCCACTCATGCGCTTGCCAAACCGGCTGTCGTAATCCTTACCGCCACGCGTATCCCGCACGCGTGCCATAATATGTTCTGCCTTTAACGGGTAATGCGTGTGCAGCCACTGCTGAAACAGATCACTGATCTCCAGTGGCAGGCGCAGTAATATATATTCTGCGGCACGGGCACCGGCACCGGCCACCCGGTGCAAAATAGTATCCAGCTCCGGGTCGGTGAGTACCGGGATAACAGGGGCCACTAATACCGATACAGGGATGCCCGCCTCACTCAAACGTTGAATCGTCAGCAACCGTCGGTGCGGTGCTGCCGCACGGGGCTCCAGCGTGCGGGCAATACCCGCATCCAGCGTCGTTACACTGATACAGACTGAAACCAGATTACATTGCGCCATTGTGGCGAGAATATCGATGTCCCGCTCGATCAGTGCCGATTTGGTGATGATCGATACCGGGTGGTTAAAATTGCGCAGCACCTCCAGTACAGAACGGGTTATTTTTAACTGGCGCTCAATGGGTTGATAACCATCGGTGTTAACCCCCAGGGCAAGTGGTTTGCAGGTGTAACCTGGCTTGCGCAGGGTTTTGTCGAGCAGCGGGGCGGCCTGCGGTTTACTGAATAACTGCGTTTCAAAGTCCAGCCCAGGTGATAAGCCCAGATACGCGTGAGTGGGGCGGGCAAAACAATAGATGCAACCGTGTTCACACCCCCGGTAAGGGTTGACTGAACGGTCGAAGGGTAAGTCCGGGGATTGGTTGTACACCAGCACACTGCGGCTGGCATCAGTCTGCACCTGTGTTTTGGGTTTGTATTCGTCTTCGGGGATATCCCAACCGTCATCAAACGCCTCTATACCCGTTGCCTGGTAGCGACCGCTGGTATTACTGATTGCGCCGCGCCCCTTGATAAGGCCTTTTATAAGCGCAGGGTGTTGTGACGAGGAGTGCTGCGACATTATCGAATGTGTCAGGGTTTTATCGATTCGACTTCTTCTAATGTCAGATGCCTCGCCTCGTCTTCCAGCATTACCGGGATACTGTTGCGTATCGGGTAGGCCAGGCCACTGGCGTGATTCCACAATTCGTCGCGCTTGTGAACTAACCGCGTTTTAGTTACCGGGCAAACGAGGATTTCTAATAACTGTTTGTTCATGGTTTTGTACAGTAATGTATCATTAGCTTTTACCATTATAAGCCAGTCTGATAATGGAAACCGACTACTTTTTAAGGTACTCCTCCCTATGGTGTTGACCGACTTAAATGTACTACCACCGCTTTATATTTTGTTGATAGGTATGGCAATTGGTTTGCTGTTCACGGCTGTCGTGTCAATTGTTTTTTTTAAAGGCAAATACAATGCATTGCTGACATTGCAGACAGCGGCTAACAAACATGCCAGTGAGCGCCTGGCAGAGCGCGAATCACAACTTGGCAATGCGCAACAGACGATTGATACACTGCGTATTGAACTGAAAACGACTAACCAGACAAGTGGCGATTTGCAGGCCAGGGTTGCCTCCCTGACAACCGAGCTGGCAGCGGAGCGCAGACAAACCACAGAGAAGTTGCATGTTCAGCAACAACAAAAAGAACAACTAAAAGAGACGTTTGAAAACCTGGCACAAAAAATTCTCGATGAAAAGAGTGAAAAATTCACCCACCAAAACCGGCAAAACATCGACAATATATTAAGCCCACTGCGCCAGCAATTGGGTGATTTTAAAAAGCGCGTGGAAGACGTTTACGACAAAGAAACCAAAGACCGGGCGCAGCTTGCCAATGAAATACTGCACCTCAAAGGGCTTAACGAACGCATCAGCCAGGATGCGATTAACCTGACCAATGCGTTGAAAGGTGAAAGTAAAACGCGGGGCAACTGGGGCGAGATTGTTTTAGAGCGCATTCTCGAAGACGCCGGTCTGCGCGAAGGTGAAGAGTTTCACCGTGAAGTGCAGTTAAACCGGGAAGAGGGCGGGCATTCGAGGCCCGATGTCGTGATCCATATGCCGGATAAGCACGACTTGATTGTCGATTCCAAGGTCTCATTGACCGCCTATGAAGAGGCCATGTCGCTGGCGCCGGGTGAGGCGCGTGATGCGGCGATCAAGCGCCATGTGCAGTCATTGCGGCTGCATGTCAAGTCACTCAGTGAAAAGTCTTACCAAACGCTGGAGGGTATTAATACACTGGATTTTGTCTTGCTATTTGTACCGATAGAGCCCGCCTTGCATACCGCTTTTTCACAGGCACCCGATATTTTTCAGGAGGCATACGAAAAGAATATTTTTATTGTCAGCCCCACCACTTTATTGATGGCCTGCCGTACTGTGCAGAATATCTGGCGGTCTGATTCGCAGAGTAAAAATGCACATGAAATATCCCGCCAGGCGGGCAATATGCTGGATAAATTTGTCAACTTTGTTGATGACCTGGATAAATTGGGTCGGCAGATTGATGTGGCTGCCACAACGTATCAGGAAGCGAAAAAGAAACTTGAAACCGGCAGGGGAAACCTGGTGGGGCGTGCACGAAAAATTGAACAACTGGGCGCTAAAGTGCAAAAAAAATTACCGGATGGCAGTGAGGATGAAACCTGATAAGCGCGCAATATATTTGTTAGTGTGACATATTGCATGAAAAATACAGAAAAATAATTGCTTTAAACGCTATAATGCTAATGTTTAGATGACTTTAGATTAAAACCGTTCTGGTTTTAATGCATTATTATTACTATTCGCTTTAATTAAAATAACGCTTACGGAGCATCAACGATTAACGGCAGTGCAGTATTGGTTAACCTGATGGGCGGCGTCGCGTTGCTGCTTTGGGGGTTGCGTCTGGTGCGTATCGGTGTGACTGACGGTTGGGGAAGTGAGGTACGCCGCTTACTTGGTCGGAGCCTCTCCAGTCGATTTAATGCTTTTTTTGCCGGCCTTGGCGTCACTGTCTTATTACAGAGCAGTAGTGCAACAGCACTGCTCACCGCGTCATTTAGTGGTCAGGGTTTGCTCGCCACGGCGCCTGCACTGGCCGTGCTACTCGGTGCCGATGTCGGTACGACACTGGTGGCACAACTCCTCACCTTCGATTTATCGGTTTTATCTCCCGCGCTGATTGCCTTGGGTGTCGCCCTTTTTTCGTATTCCAAAGGCGGGGGACGCACGCGTGAAATTGGCAGAATAGCGTTGGGGCTTGGTTTAATGCTGCTGGCGCTGAAGTTGATCGTAGCGGCATCATTGCCGATGCGTGATTCAGAGGTCGTGCAGGCATTGCTTGCCTCGTTGAGTCAGGATCTTCTGTTTGCGACACTTGTTGCGGCATTGATTGCCTGGGCGGCGCATTCCAGCCTGGCCACAGTATTATTGATTATTGCGCTCGCCGGTACGGGTGTTATCAACATACCGCTGTCTTTTGCGTTGGTGCTCGGCGCCAATGTGGGTGGCGCTATTCCCCCCTTGATGGCTACCCTGGGTGCCGAGCCGGAAGCGCGCCGCCCGCCATTGGGTAATCTGTTGTTCCGGTTGATAGGGGTGATTGTTGCGCTGCCGTTTATTAACCTGTTTGTCGATTTAATGCCGACACTGGGCACTGAGAGCAGCCGCCAGATAGCGAATTTTCACACGGCATTCAATATTGCACTGGCGATTATTTTTCTGCCGTTAGTGAGCGCGATGACCCGGGTTACTGAGCGGTTGATACCCGCCGAAGAAAGCAAGGACAATGAATTTAAACCGATGTACCTGGATCGCTCTGCCTTTGAAACCCCGCCGGTTGCCTTGATTAATGCTGAACGGGAAGCGTTGCGCATGGGTGAAATAGTCGAGCGAATGTTTCGCAATGCCTTTATCGCGTTAAAAAAGAATGATAAGGATCTCGCCCGCTATACCAATCAACTCGATGATGTGATCGATGTCTTTTACGATGCGATTAAATTGTATTTGACCAAGCTTAGCCGTGAATCTCTCGGCGAGGCAGAGAGCAAACGCTGCTCGGATATCCTCACGTTCACGACTAATCTCGAACATATTGGCGATATTATCGCCGTGAATATGATCGATAACATCGTGCGCAAGAAAGTCGAAACGCGGGCGAAAATGTCACTACAGGATCGCGAGGATATCAATAGTCTGTATCAACCTGTGTTGGAAAATTTTCGGCTTTCATTGGGGGTTTTTATGAGTGGCAATGTTGAGATGGCACGCCAACTCGTGGCCCGCAAGTACAAATACCGAAAGCTCGAACGACAGGCGACCACCAACCACCTGAAAAAACTCCGCGAGGATGTGAGTTACAACGCGGAATTAAGCGCATTACAGTTGGATGTGCTGCGCGATTTAAAACGGGTTAACTCGCACCTTGTCTCGGTGGCTTATCCGATACTGGAGGAGGCGGGGCAGTTGCGTAGTAGTCGCTTGCGACAGTAGTCTATATTTGACACTTACACTTAAGCTAGGTTTTGTCTGATCTGAACCCTACGCTACCACTTACAACTAATGCATACGCCAGGCTTGTGTCCTGCCCATAACCTTACGGGTAATAAAAAGGTGGATAACACGCGCTGTTACATTGGTATAAAAAATCATCATCCCCATCGCCGCAGCGGGCGCCACATCACCGGCATCATCCATATTCAACACCGCCACGGATGCCAGCGTCGTATCTGGCGAATACAGGAAAATCACCGCCGACACAGTTGTCATTGCATTGACAAATAAATAAATAGAAATATCCAGTATCGCCGGTAAACACACGGGCACAGTGACCTTGGAGAACAATTTATAAAACGGTTGTTTCAGCGAGGAGGCAACCGATTCGAACTCTTTGTCCATTTGCTTTAATGCGGTGACGGCTGTCAGGTGAGAAACAGTATAAAAGTGCGTGACAGTACAAATCACCAAAATACCCATCGTCGCATAAAGGCTGTTCAATGGATTGGCAGGGTCGTTAAAGAAAAAGATATACGCCAGGCCCAATACCATGCCGGGAATCGCCATCGGCATCATGGCGAGAAACTGAAAGGCCGAGCGGGTGGCAAAAAAACCGTTGGTTTTCTCCACCATATAAGCACCACAAAAAACCAACACAGTACCCGCTACCGCCGTGAATAACGCCAGGCGTATGGAATTGAAATACGAACCCCAACCACCGCCATCCATTACCTCAAAATTGTAATTGACCAGGCTTAAGCTTAAATCATACGGCCAGAATTTTATCAGCGCGGCATACTGACAGACAGCGACCAGGCCAACGATAAATACTGCTACCAACAGACAGTAGAACAAACAGATGAAATCAAATTGCCGGTGCGGCCTTGGTTGATAGGGCACAGACCTGGACGAGAGCAGGGCCACTTGTTTTTTCTGTACAACCCGGTCAATAGTGAATGCCAGTAGTGCGGGAATCAACAGCACAACAGAAACGACGGCACCCATCTCAAAATTTTGCTGACCGATGACTTGTTTGTAGATGTCCACCGCGAGCATATTGTATTGCCCACCGATCACCTTGGGCAGGCCAAAGTCGGTGATCACCAGGTTAAAAACGACAAATGCCGCTGAAATTAGCCCGTAACGCGCACCGGGAATCGTCACCGTCCAAAAGGTTTTCCAACGGTTGGCGCGCAGGGAAATAGCCGCTTCGTAGAGGCGGGCATCAGAAATAGCCAGTGCGGTGGTAATGATAATCAAGGCGTGTGGAAAGGTGAAAAACACCGAGCCGATGACAATACCGATAGGGCCGTATATCGACTCTCCCAGCAGCAGCGCCTTGAGCATTCCCTGATTGCCAAACAGGTAAACCAGCGCGATGCCCGGCAACAGCGAGGGGACTAAAATAGGTGCCATGGCGATAAGCCTGAATACGCCTTTAAAGCGCATGGTACTGCGCGTCAGGGCGTAGGCAAAACCAAACGCCAGTGCAACGGTAATGACAGTGCTGATCGCGGCGATAAACAGCGAATTTTCAATCGAGCGAAACAGCGAGGGGGTCGAGAAATAGGCACGGTAGTTATCCAGCCCGGTCGAGCGCGATGGGCGCAGCACGACGCGCCTGAATTGGTTCGATTCAAATTCGTGCCACTGTGTATCGGCGACGCGCTCGCTACCGACGAGAAACGCACTGTCGGCATTGATCTGGCGCAGCTTGTAGCGGGTGGAGCTGCGAAAACTGAAATCGGGAAAAAAAGTGGTCACCGACAATCTGCCGTCGGAGCTGGTCGCGAGTTCTTCAGCGGTGACAAGGTTTAGCTGTTGGTTGAGTGACAATGCGCTGACAGGTTCACTCCAACCATCCCCTGTGTTCACCTGAAACTCAAAGTTGCCGAGATCAAAGGCGAATGTCGAAAATGATTTCGATAACATCGCGTACAAAGGCAATGCCAGGGCAATGATCAGGTACAGACCGATAACCAGCATATAGCCGGTCATAATGCGGTCATCCTTGCTGGTTTTAGGGGTAATGAGTGGCGCTATGGGCCGGTGGTCGGTTGCCGTGGCAGGGTTCATCAGGCACTACCGATACTGCTGGGAAACACCCATAGCCTGTCTGCCGGTAGCTCCAGCGTTACCGATTCCCCTACGGCTATGTTCATACGTCGCACGGCGTTAATCGACATATCCGCCGCTAAGGTCACATCGCCCAGCGTCTCATTACACAGTGAAACGCGCCAAAATGACCCCAGGAACTCCATATCTTCGACAGTCGCGTCAAACACATTATCTGTCTCTGCGACATTATCGGGTGCGCCGGGTGAGCGCGCCCCTTCACCGTGGGGGATGATGTCCTCCGGTCGAATCGCCAGCGTTGCCGTTTGGCCGGGTTGTAGTGCATTTTGCTGTGACGTCAATACCCTGTTGCCCAGGCTAACACTGTTTTCGCTGACTGTTTTCCCGCTAAACTGATTCATCTCACCAATAAAATCGGCGACAAACAGGGTTTTGGGTTCACGGTAGATTTCTGTGGGCGTGCCGACCTGCTCTATCACACCGTGGTTCATCACGACGATACGGTCAGCCATCGTCAGTGCCTCTTCCTGGTCGTGGGTTACCATGATAGTGGTCACGCCCAGCCGCCGCTGCAGGGTTTTCATTTCATGGCGCAAATGGGTGCGCACCTTGGCATCGAGCGCTGAGAGCGGTTCGTCGAGTAACAATAACCCCGGCGAGGTGGCCAGTGCCCTGGCCAGTGCAATGCGTTGTTGTTGGCCACCGGAAAGCTGTGCGGGGTATTTTTTGCCCTGCTCGGGCAGGCCGACGAGCGCCAGTAGTTCAGCGACGCGCCTGGTAATATCAAGCTTGTCTATCTTTTGGTTTTCCAGACCAAAGGCGATATTTTTTTCTACGGTCAAATTGGGAAACAGCGCATAGGATTGAAAGACGATACCAAAATCCCGCTCTGATGGCGGCAGTGCCGATATATCGTTACCCGCCTGTTGAACCGTCCCGGAGGTCTGGATATCCAGCCCGGCGATAGCGCGCAGGAAGGTGGTCTTGCCACAACCCGATGGGCCAAGAAAACAAATAAATTCGCCTTCAACAACGTCGAGTGATACCTCGTCAAGCGCAACGAAATCACCAAATTTTTTACTCAGGCGATCGATTTGTAAATAGGGCCGTGGAGAGTGCATGGATGGTTGTGATCTATAGGGTGGCAGTGAACATTCCCCCTCTTTAGAGAGGGGGAACGGGTTTAGCGGTAAATGCTATTTTGGTTCTGATTTTGAATCGTAGCGCTTTTGCCATTCGCTCAGAATAGCCTTGCGGTTATTGGCGGCAAATTCAAAATCGTTGTCGATCATTTTTTCCAGCAGGTTGCTGGGGAAATGCTCAACCGGCTTGGCAATACCAGGGTAGGCAACGACAGCGTAACCCTTGTTGTACATCTGGTTCGCTTTTTTGGTGATCGACCAATCGACCAGTGTTTGCGCCGCTGCCTGTTTGTCGGTGCCAGCGATAATTGCGGTGGCTTCCATATCCCAGCCCACACCCTCTTCAGGGACGATGATGTCAATCGGTGCGCCTTTGGCCTTTGACTTTGCGCCGCGAAAAGCGAAGGAGATACCAATCGGAATCTCACCGGCAGCCGCTAATTTACAGGGCTTGGAACCCGAGTGTGTATAGCGTGCGATGTTGTCGTGCAGGCCGTCCATAAAACGCCAGCCGCCTTGCTCACCAAACATCTGCAACCAACTGGATACATCGAGAAAGCCGGTGCCGGATGAATTCGGATTAGGCATAATCAAGTGACCCTTGTACATAGGGTTTAACAGGTCTTTCCAGGTTTTTGGTGGTGTCAGGTTGTGCTTGGCCGCCTCCACGGTGTTGTAGCAAATGGCGGCCACCCAGGCGTCCATTCCCACCCAAGAGGGTACATCACCTTTATCGACAAATTTTTTGTCCAGCGCCTCGACGCCTTTGGGTGCATAAGGCTCCAGCATACCTTCACTTTTTAACAACAACAGTGACGTGGCGGCCAGGCCCCAAACAACATCTGCCTGTGGGTTGTTTTTTTCTGCCAGGAGCTTTGCGGTGACGATGCCGGTTGAGTCGCGCACCCATTTGATTTTGATATCCGGGTGATCCTCATTGAACGATTCGGCGTAACGGGCCAGATCCTCGGCCTCAACAGCGGTGTAAACAGTTAGCTCGGTCGCCGCCAGGGTGGGCTGACCAAAGGTCAGTGCCGAAACAGCGGTGATGCAGGCAATAGCGGCCTGTTTTTTCAATAGTTTTTTTATCATCGGGTATTTCCTCCGGGGTTGTGTAAGTCTCACTATATGGTTTTGCGCTATAAATTCTATCTTAACCAATTGGGATCTTCTTCCAGCAATACTACAGTAAAATACTGATTGTGCTAATTTGTTTCTGAGTTGAGTGCCGCTGAACCCCATGTATTTACTGGTGTGCAAGTTAACACATGGGGTCTAGGCCATGTTCCTGGCGAAACTGTCGCCAGATTAGCTGTATAACATCGGTCAAGCTGGGGTCTTTGTCGGCGACCCGCCGGTCCATTTCATCGACACTGACCCACCGCCCCTCATCGATCTCCCCGGCTTGCAGGGCAAATGGGCCGTTGTGTGAGCAGTGGTAGACAATGCAGTGTTCCATGCCGGTGATGGCTGTTGGCGGTAGCCGAAATAGCGTTGACAGTGGGGTGTTGACAGTGATGCCCAGTTCTTCATTGAGCTCGCGTAGCGCGCAGCCAGCGTAGTCCTCGCCGCTATCGACATGCCCGGCGGCGGAGCTGTCCCACAACCCCGGGTTGTTATCTTTTAGCATGGAGCGCTTTTGGATAAACAACTCACCCTGCTGATTGAAAACCAAAATATGCACTGCGCGGTGCATCAGACCTTCACTGTGGATCTCGCCGCGTGTTTTGACCCCGATAACGTGATCGTCGATGTCAACTACATCGAGCAGTTCCTGGCTAACAGCGTGTGTCATGTGTTTGCTCTACCCAATCATAGTAACGTTTCGATAGGGTAGCTTCTCATAAACTGACGCCCTTCGCCTATATCGTTTGCGTAAAACGCCGTGATTAACCGGGCCATGCGCGCCTGGCGGGCGGTTGTGTTTATTGCGGGTGTGTGCCTGCTGTTTTTATTCGATTAAATCAAACAGCGCTTTCACCACGGGGGTTGGGCGCGATTCTTTCAGGCAAACGAAATACTCGGTGATCTTTAAATTGGCATCGCGAATACTGAGTGCATGGATACGGCGATCCTGGCCTATCTCACTCTCCGATACGACCCCGATGCCCAAGCCACTAGCAACCGCCTCGCGCACCCCCTCGCGGCTGCCGATAACCAATGTATTGTGTAATTGAACCCCTGCCTGTTTAAGGGTGTGGTCGATCAATCGGCGTGTGTGTGAGCCTGGCTCGCGCAGGATCAGCCGCTGTTCAGCAAACTCATTGATGCGAATACTGCGCCGCTTAGTAAAAGCGTGCCCGCGCTCGACGATGCACATCAATCGATCCTGCTTATACGGCACAATGTGCAGGCGTTTGTCGTCGATTACATCGGGCAGGATCGCGATATCTGCCTCCAGTGCAAACAGCGATTCCAGTACCTTGTGTGAATTGCCAAACCGCAGTGACAAATCAATATTGGGGTGGTGGCGTTGAAATTTTCCCAGTAATGGCAAAACCAAGTAAGGCCCATCGGCGATGACGCGCAGGGTGCCGCTGGTCAGTCCCTGCGCCGAGGATAGCAACTGCTCGGCCTCCGCTTCGAGGCTGAACTTGCGGCGGGTAATTGCAAAAAGTGCATGTCCCAGACTGGTCAGCGCAATGCCCCGGCCACGCCGTTCAAACAATTTGACCGTATAGCGCGTCTCCAATGCCTTGATATGGTCGGATACCGTGGGCTGGGTGACGTGTAAATAATCCGCTGCCTTGGTCACACTGCCCGTGTGGGCGACCGTATGAAAGGCGCGAAGCTGTGAATTATTCATCGATTTTACCAATGAAAAAAATAGATAATATCGATTTTTAGGGAAGTCATAAAGGTTTTATAGTAGCGCCGTAATTTTTCAACGCCCTTTAACATAACTGGAATACACCTGGAGCCAGCCAGTGAAGCCTGAAACACTGCCCGACAATCCCTATTTATTACTCACCCCCGGCCCCTTGTCGACCAGTAAAACAGTCAAGGCAGAAATGCTGCGCGACTGGTGCACCTGGGATAACGACTACAACAGCATTGTCGAATCGATTCGCGGCACACTGGTCACCCTGGCGACCGACAGTGAAGACTACACGTGTGTGTTAATGCAGGGCAGTGGCACTTTTTGCGTCGAGTCAGTTATCGGCTCGGCGATACCTGAAAACGGCAAATTATTGGTATTGGCCAATGGCGCTTACGGTCAGCGCATTGCACAAATGGCGCGTTGTTTGCGCATCCCTGTGGTGGTTAATGACAGCGGTGAGCTGGCACCCACCGATTTACATCAACTGCGCTCTGCCCTCGACTTTGATGATGATATAACCCACGTTGCCGCCGTGCACTGTGAAACCACTACCGGTATGCTCAACCCGGTTGGCGACATCGGGGAGATCGTTAAGTCCCACGGTAAAACCTATATCATTGATGCGATGAGCAGTTTTGGCGGTATGGTGATGGATGCCGCGCAATTACAGGCCGACTTTCTTATCAGCAGCGCCAACAAATGCATTCAAGGCGTGCCGGGCTTTGGGTTTATCATCGCCCGCCAGGCGGCCATGCACAGCACACAGGGCCGGGCGCGCTCCCTGAGCCTGGATCTATACGAACAATGGCAGGTGATGCAGGAAGGCAGCGGTAAATGGCGCTTCACCTCGCCCACGCATGTGGTGCGTGCGTTTGCACAGGCGTTGGAAGAACTTGAGGCCGAAGGAGGTATTGCGGCGCGGGCGCAGCGTTATCATAATAACCAGCGCGCACTGGTTGACGGTATGCGGGCGTTGGGTTTTGATACATTGCTCGACGGTGCCAACCAATCGCCCATCATTACCAGTTTTTATAGCCCGCAGCACTCTGCTTACAACTTCACGGCGTTTTACCAACGCCTAAAACAACAGGGCTTTGTTATTTATCCCGGTAAGATATCGGGTGCCGATACCTTCCGTATCGGCAATATTGGCGAAGTCTATGGCGAAGATGTACAGCGTCTGTTGGCGGTGGTTGAGCAATCTATGTACTGGCGCTCAATAAAAAATGATCGAGCATAATTGTCTAAATTCTGGAGAGTAAAAATGGGCGAAAGCAAATCCGTAACAGTCAATGGCCGCGATTACAAATGGCCGTCAAGGCCCGTGGTCGCTATTTGTGTCGATGGCTCAGAGCCAAGTTATATCGAAGAAGCGGTTAAAGCGGGGGTAATGCCCTGGGCAGAAAAAGTGATTGCCGGGCAGGGCAGCGATCTGCGGGTGGAGTGTGTGGTGCCCAGCTTCACCAACCCTAACAACCTTTCCATCGTCACTGGTGTACCGCCAGTGGTGCACGGTATTTGTGGCAACTTCTACTACGACCGCGAAAACGATCGGGAAGTGATGATGAATGAGCCTGAATTACTGCGCGTGCCGACACTGTTTAAAGCCTTTCAGGATGCGGGCGCCAAGGTGGCGATTATTACCGCCAAAGACAAACTGCGCCGCCTGCTGGGTAAGCAGCTACGCTATGGCAGTGATGGTGCGGTTTGCTTCTCCTCGGAGAAATCTGACCAGGCAAACCTGCAAGATAACGGTATTGAAAACGTCGTTGAGATGGTTGGGATGGCAGTGCCCGATGTTTACAGCGCGGCGCTGTCAGAGTTTATTTTCGCTGCGGGCGTCAAACTGATGGAAACCCAGCGCCCGGACATTATGTACCTCTCAACCACCGACTACATCCAACATAAATTTGCCCCTGGCAGCGAAGGTGCCAATGCCTTTTACGCCATGATGGACAGCTATTGGGCGCAACTCGACGCCCTCGGTGCGGTGGTGGCTCTGACCGCTGACCACGGCATGAACGCCAAACACGATACCAACGGTGCGCCGGATGTATTGTACCTACAAGATCAACTCGATACGCTGCTCGGCAAGGGTGTGGCGCGGGTGATTCTGCCTATCACCGACCCCTATGTGGTGCACCACGGCGCACTGGGCTCGTTTGCCACGGTATACCTGCCGGACAGTGTCGATGCCGACAGTGTGAAAGCCAGCCTGAAGGCAATCGATGGCATCGAATCTGTTTTTGATAACGCTGAGGGGTGCGCGGAATATGAGTTGGCACAGGATCGCATGGGCGATTTGATTGTCGTTAGCGCACAACAGAAAGTATTGGGCACCACGCAAGACCGGCACGACCTATCGGGCCTTGAAGTGCCGTTGCGCTCGCACGGTGGCGCGTCAGAGCAAGTGGTGCCGCTGGTGTGTAGCCAACCCCTGGTTAATGTCGATAGCGCACGCCGCCTGCGCAATTTTGATATATACGATTTGGCACTGAATCATGTCGCCTAAGAAATTGCCTAAAAAATAATTACCTGGAAAATAATTACCTGAAAAATAATTAATTTACGGTGGTGATCGCTAATGACCCACCACCTATAACGAGACAATCGGAGTGACAACACAATGAGTGCAGCGAGTGAGTCTGTAACCCCCGTACGCCACGAAAAAATGCGCATCGCCGGTAAATTGGTCGATGGCGAAACCGGCAAGTGCGTCGAGGTTTTTAACCCCTACGACAACAGCCTGGTAGGCACCGTGCCCCGCGCCAGCCGTGCGCAAGTTGCCGGGGCATTTGACATTGCCGCCAACTACACACCCACCTTAAGCCGCTATGAACGGCAGCAAATCTTACAGCGCACCGCTGAGGCCTTGGTTGCCCGCCGGGATGAAATCTCGGATTTGATTACCGCCGAGTGTGGCTTATCAAAAAAAGATTCAATCTACGAAGTGGGGCGCGCCTTCGATGTATTCAGCCTGGCGGGGCAATTGTGCATTCTCGATGATGGTGAGGTATTTTCCTGTGACCTAACCCCCCACGGTAAACAGCGCAAAATTTTCACCCAGCGCGAACCCCTGAAAGCCCTATCGGCGATTACCCCGTTCAACCACCCGTTGAATATGATTTCACACAAAATAGCGCCATCGATCGCCACCAACAACTGCATGGTAGGCAAGCCAACCGAGCTGACCCCGCTCACGGCGCTATTGCTGGCGGATATTATTTACGCGGCGGGCCTGCCGCCGGAAATGTTATCGATTGTCACCGGCCTGCCGGAAGACATTGGCGACGAAATGATCACCAACCCGAACATTGAACTGATTACCTTCACCGGGGGTGTTCCGGTGGGTAAATATATCGCCAATACGGCGGGTTATCGTCGCACCGTGCTGGAGCTGGGGGGGAACGCCCCGCTGATCGTCATGGATGATGCCGACCTCGACAAAGCGGCAGAACTGGCCGTTGCCGGGGCGACAAAGAACTCCGGCCAGCGCTGCACAGCGGTGAAGCGCATATTGTGTGCCGATTCGGTGGGCGATGAATTTGCCGCGCTGGTCGCCAAAAAAGCGGCTAAATTAAAATACGGCAACCCGATGGACCCGGACACCGATGTGGGCACAGTGATCAATGAGCAGGCGGCCATACTATTTGAATCGCGGGTTAATGATGCGATAGCAAAGGGTGCGACGCTACTGTATGGCAACGACCGCCAGGGTGCCGTCTACTCACCGACAGTACTCGACCATGTACCGGCTGATTGTGAATTGGTTGTTGAAGAAACCTTTGGCCCGCCGATCCCGATCATTCGCGTCAAGGATATTGACGATGCGATTCGCGTTGCCAACTCCACCGCATTTGGTTTGTCTTCTGGTGTTTGCACCAACCGTATGGATCATATCATCCGATTTATTAATGAACTGCGCACAGGGACGGTGAATATTTGGGAAGTGCCGGGGTATCGCATTGAAATGTCACCGTTTGGTGGCGTCAAGGATTCCGGTTTGGGGTATAAAGAAGGGGTTATTGAAGCGATGAAAAGTTACACCACGGTCAAAACCTTTTCGCTGCCCTGGCAATAGCTTTACGGTGGTGTGTCAGGACGATTCAACTGCGGAACTTAGGTTAAAAGAAGCGTGATGATCACTCAAAGAATGTCAATAGTTAGCGTTGGCTTGTGTTACTATGCCTAATCACGTCTACCCATCGGGATATTCTTCCCGGTGCACTATGACTTAGCGGTACTTCTTGTTGACATTCGGCCAATTCGGGTCGGCGCGATACTGTTGCCTCCTCTGAGCCTTCCACTCAAGAGGAAACTATGTCTACAAGACCAATAAACTCACCTATTCTCAAACGTCCTACTGTTGTCAAGAATGACGTAATAGCGCATTTCCCATCGAAACCTGCGCACGTCAAGCAGCCAACGGCCACCGCCATTGTCTATTGTGAAGCAAACTTTGCTGCAATTGATGGTAAAACAGCCAATGGACTCGTGCGCCATTCGGAAAAGTACAGCATCCTTTCTGTTATCGATAGCGAAAAAGCGGGTCTCGACACAGGTTTAGTGCTCGATAATAAAATCAATGCTATCCCCATTTGTCGAGATCTAGCCGATGCGCTGGAGCGAGCAGGTAATGTGCCGGATTATTTTATCTTTGGTATGGCACCTGCCAGCGGTATGTTGTCCATACACGAACGCAGCGTGATACTTGAGGCGATGAGCCATGGTATGCACATCGTCAATGGCTTACATGAGTTTCTTAACGACGACCCTGTTTTTATAGCGGCCTGTATATCGAGTAATGTAGAAATTCTCGACGTGCGCAGACCACGCGCCAAAAAAGATTTGCGATTATTCAGTGGCCGTATTGCCGAAGTGTCTTGTCCCCGTATCGCGGTTCTTGGTACCGACTGCGCGATTGGAAAACGTACCACAGCGACTGTCTTGACCCGAGCACTCAATGAGCATGGTATAAAAGCAGTGATGGTTGGAACGGGCCAAACCGGGTTAATTCAAGGCACGCGTTATGGTGTTGCGCTAGATGCGATTCCATCACAATTCTGTGTGGGAGAGTTAGAAGCAACCGTTGTTGAAGCGTTTGAAAATGAAAGCCCGGATGTGATTATTATTGAAGGGCAGAGCGCATTGAGTCATCCCGCTTTTTCCTCTTCATCTTTTATTCTCCGTGGCAGTTGTGCTAACGGCGTGGTATTGCAGCATGCACCGAGCCGCAAGTGGCGCTGTGATTTTGAGCAGATGCCGATACCTACGCCCGAATCAGAGATTGATTTGATTGAAACCTTTGCTGATACCAAGGTTATAGGGTTAACCCTGAACCATGAAAACATGACAGATGCTGAAGTCAATACCGCCATTATCCAGTACCAGCAAAAACTGGGTATTCCGGTTACTGATGCCTTAACGCATTCACCCAAGTATCTGGTCGAAATGGTCGTTGCGGCCTTCCCAAAACTTCAGGTAAATTTCCTGACGGTGGCCTAATGGTCGCGCCCAGGTTGGAAATTGACCTCAACAAAATTTACCACAATGCGCATGAATTAGTTACGCGACTCGCTGAACGCGGCATTTCAGTCACGGGGGTAACTAAGGCGACTCTCGGCTCAATGGAAATGGCGAACGCACTGTTGCGGGCAGGGGTAATGGTACTGGGTGATTCGCGCATTGAAAATATAAAGGCCATGCGCCTTGCCAGCAATGAAGTACTGATAAAAGACGCGGTGACAATACTGATTCGTTCACCGATGCTCAGCCAGGCAGCGCAGGTTGTTATGTATGCGGATATGAGCTGCAATACTGAAATCGAGGTGATAAAAAAACTTTCTGTTGAAGCCCGCAAACAAGGGCGTACTCACCAATTGCTATTAATGGTTGAGCTAGGCGACTTGCGTGAAGGCATACTGCCTGAGGATTTGATAGATACTGTACGTGAGGTGTTAAGCCTGCCAAATATTTTGCTCAAAGGCATCGGCACCAACCTCGCTTGCCGCAGTGGTGTGTCTCCTGATGCCACCAATATGGCTATATTATCCGGGCTTGCGAATCGTATTGAAACGACGTTCGATTTAACCTTGGATACGGTGTCAGGTGGCAATTCGGCCAATATTCAATGGGCACTGAATAACACGGAAACCGATACAGGGCGAATTAATAACCTACGTTTAGGCGAGGCGGTTTTATTGGGCTGCGAGCCACTACAGCGCCAGCCGATTAATGGTTTGCACAGCAATGCTATCACGCTGGTTGCAGAGGTGATTGAATCAAAGCTTAAGCCATCACAACCCACAGGGCATATTGCGCAATCTGCCTTCGGCGAGGCTGTATCGACGACGGATCGCGGTCTCGTGAGACAGGCCATCCTTGCCATTGGCATACAGGATATCGATCCCGGTGGCCTGCAAGCCCCTGCGGGTATTGAAATTCTGGGTGCCAGTAGTGACCACCTTGTCATCGAGCCTGTCGAAGGTGACCTGTTTGTTGGCGAAGAAGTGACATTTCAACTTAACTACAGCGCATTGCTTCGTGCAATGACCTCGCCCTTCGTCTCGAAGGTTTTTACACCGTGGCAAGATACCCGGTTAGATTCCACCCATATTCAAGTAAACACATAGATGGGTATTTTTTATAACAGAATAGAATTGCAACAATTTAGTTTATTAGAGTAGCCTGGCTGCCCGATGACACAAAACTGATCCCTTTTTAAGCCCTTTTTACATTTTCTGTAACGGGCCAAGATACTGTGTATCACCGAAAATGGGCAGGTTGAGAGACATTAGGCCTGCTCTGTCACAGTATTTTCGATAACGGCACTTGCTAGACAATGTTGAGGCAGGTGTTTATTCTCTATTTGTATTCCATTCGATAGCACCAAACCTATGTCATTGAAAGATTTGCTGGAGCAAGGCGAAAACCAAGCCATCGAGTTTAAGGCTGAAGAGGTACGGGCAGAAAGCCTTGCCAAAGAAATAGTGGCATTTTCGAATGCTGGCGGTGGAGTTGTTCTAATTGGTGTTGCTGACGACGGTCAGGTGAGTGGTTTAAGTAGAGATAAAGATTTTGTCGATTGGGTAGCCAATATCAGCCGGAATAATATTGTCCCCCCCGTCATTTGCGCAGTAAGCCTGGAATCTTATCAGGGCAAACAGGTTGGCATTGTCGATGTGCCCAAAGGATTGGATAAACCCTACCAGACGCTTAATAACCAATATCTGATCCGGGTTGGTGCAACCAATCGCGTCGCTTCAATACAAGAACTAATGCGCTTATTTCAACAATCTGGTGTATTTCATTACGATGCAACGCTCGTCGAGAGGACTAAACTTTCGGATTTTAACTTTAATTCATTAGATAAGTATTTTTTACCTTACCAGAGAACGTTTTCAGAAGAGGAAAACAAAGAAAACCTATTGAGTAATATGGATGTAATGCAAGATGGTAAAGCGACGGTGGCTGGGCTATTGATTTTTGGTATCAATCCGCAAAGGTATTTACCGAATGCCTGTATCTCTTATGCGCACTACCAGGGTAATCAGGTAAGTGATGAGTTGATAGATAAGCAGGTTATTGACGGTGCGCTTCCCGAACAAATCGACAAAACCCTGACAGTGATAAAGCACAATATAAAACAACCCAGTCGTATTTCCGGGGCTAAAACGACGGCTCTGGGTGCTGTTTATCCAGATAAGGTGCTGCGAGAACTTATTGTCAATGCGGTAACCCATAGGAATTATAGTATTTCTGGTTCCAGGGTTCGGATTTTGCAGTTTGATGATCGAATAGAGTTTATTTCCCCTGGTCGACTACCGAATACTGTCACTGTAGAGAAACTTAAATACGGTGTGTCTTATGCTACCAATACCATTATCTTGAAGTTTTTGGAAAATATGCGCTATGTGGATAAGCTTGGTCGGGGGTTGCCGATGGTGTGTCAGGAGGTGGAGAAATTGAATCGGCGTGTTGAGTTTGAGGAGATAGGAGAAGAGTTTAAAGTGGTGTTGTTTTTTTAATGGTCGTTGGCACCTTTGAATCCTCCTTCTTTTGAAATGGCATTCACACGTCCCCTTTTCCAGCTTCAAAGCTTTTAACAGAATTGACGCTTACCAATGTTTTTTTTCATTATCGTTTTTAGAAGTATAAACGACAAGTAAAAGGGAGAATGTGATATTTTAAAGCGCGAGAGATAGGAAAATTTCAAAGAAACCTTGATATAGGCGAGCGATTTGCGCTTTCTCTGGCGAGAAAGAAAAAGGTAATCCTTCTTATTGAAGAAATGCAGGGTGCACAAGAAGCATTAGATTTGGGAATTGATGTTCTTGGTATTGGGGTGCTCATAGCAAGAGCTTACCGAAATGAGTTGCTTCATAAGACGGTTGCAGAAAAACTTTTGTTTGAGCTTGTTGAGTACAACCGCATATCTGTAGAAATGCGTCAACGTATCACTCATGAGTGGCTCAACACATAATAACAGGGGCATTTTTGAGGCAGGCCTGCTTTCCAAAATTCTGATTTTTTGCAAAGCTAAAGACGCCCCCTTTCTGTACCAAACGCGCATTTCACGGCTTTTCTAAAACGCTTTCTATAGCGCCACCACTGAAAATATCCAGATTTCAGATACACTCTATTGGTAGTGATGTTAAATGTATTAACCGATACCACCTAACCCCAAAAAATTATCAGCCTAATGGAAGACTTCCACACCAGCATTTGCCGGTTAATTGAAACCAGCTTTCCGCACCAGCCCAGCCGTGAGGCGTTGGTGGTGTCGGTGTATGGCGAATGGGGTGTCGGTAAAACCCGCACGCTGCGCAATATTGAGGGTTATTTTCGCGATTTATCCGCCAAGCCTGGTGATTACTTTTATATCCCGGTGTTTTTCTCCCCCTGGCGGTATGAGAGAGAAGAACACCTGATAGTTCCACTGCTTAAAACCATAGAGCAGGTGGTTAAAACAACCCAACCTCCCTATAGAGCCATTAAGAAAGGACTGAATAAGTCGACTAAGATCTTTGCAGACTTCGCCATCGCCGTAGCCGCCGGTATCAAATTCAAGTTTGGCCTACCTGGGGCGGCGTTAGAAGTTAACGGCAAGTCGATGCTGGATAAAGCCCGGAATACCCGAGCGAATCAATGTGATTCACTGTACTACGGTGCCTTCAAACAACTCGATACCTTGGGGCTTGATGAGACCCTGCGCTTTGTCGTACTGATCGACGATCTCGATCGCTGCCTGCCGGAAAAGGCGGTGGAAATGCTGGAGTCCATCAAGCTGTTCCTCAACCTGAAAAACTTTAGTTTTGTCCTGGCGGTGGATGAAGAAGTGGTCGAGCGCGGTATCAACCACCGCTACCGTGATTATCTGTTCTCGCGCCCACAGGGTGATGATGGCAAGCCAGAGGAACCGGACGCGTTCGCGCCCCCGATCAGCGGTAGCGAATACCTGGAAAAGATCGTCCATGTGCCGGTGTATCTACCGCTATGGTCGAAGAAGTCGGCACAGAAATTCCTTACCGACACGTTTGAGGATTTTTTCTCTCTAACAGACGTTAAACTAACCGAACAGACCAATCAGGATGAAAAACACCGTACAGACCTGGCCCTGAAACCCGAACAGTCAACCGAGAAACAAACCGATGAGGCATTACTAAATCTGTTTCTCGATGCCCTGCCACCCGTGCCGCGCAAACTGATCCGTGCGGTCGAAGGCACGCGCCTTAAAGTCGACCGCCTGCGCCAGCTTGGCGGCCAGGATATCAGCACACTATTGGTCGCCAGGCTCACCATCTTGCAACAACTCTACCCAGCCCTGTACCGGCTGCTGCGCAATGAAGCCAAGGTGTATGGCTGGCTGTTATCCACCGAACTGGACGAGAATAACGCCCTGGATATCAGCGATATCAAGGCAGCGCTAAACCAGGGCGGCGGGGCCAGCAGGCGCGGTGGGCGGTTTTTGCCGCGCTATCAAGCGGCGATCCGGCAGGGCATCAACAACCGCTACGGCGTGCACCCGCAGGATATCTTTCCCGATCTTCCTGAACAAAGTGATTACGATATTTACCACGGCGTTAGCCCCGAAATTTTCCGCCAGCTTTATTTGCAAGAGCGTTCACCAGAAATCGAGATCAGCGAAAGCCCAAACTACCAAGAAACTGATATCCCCGAGGCCAGTGACGGTAACCTACCTCTCGCCAAGTTAAACGTGCCCATGCTGGTGGTCGTGGAGGGGCTGCTCAATCCCACCACCGCTGCACGCAGTGCTTTTATCAAAGAGCACAAGCTGGCCAACAACCGCCTACCTGATAACTGTTTTAAAGCCCTGTTGGCAGCTAATAAGGCCAAAGACCGCGCCACCGACCTGAGCTGGCTGGCGCATATGGCAGAGGTTACCTCTGCTGACCAGTTTAAAACCCTCTATAAGCAACTGAACGTTATCGCCGAGCTTGCCAAACAGGAGGTCCCGCATGACTAACACCGGCCAGGCTCTAGCATTGCTATGCCGCAAACTCAATCCGCCCTATCGACTGCCACGCCCTATCGAGTGGCAGGATATTGGTGGCGAGGGCATTACTTTGCCAAAGGGTGCGCTAAACGATGTTTACCTTCGTGGCTTGCAACTGCCGGACACACTCAATGCGGCGCTACCCCCCCGATTCGCCGATACACTGCACAGCAATATCGGCCAAACCCCGGCGGATACTGGCGTAGTGCACCCTAACGAACATGGGCACAGTGATTATGTGAAGAGTGTTGCGGTCTTGGGCGATGGTCGAGTGGTATCGGGGAGTGATGATGGAACGGTGAAAGTGTGGTCGCTGGCCAGCGGGGCGTGCGAGCTAACGCTCAGCGGGCATGAGTCTAGTGTGAATAGTGTTGCGGTCTTGGGCGATGGTCGAGTGGTATCGGGGAGTGCTGATGGAACGGTGAAGGTGTGGTCGCTGGCCAGCGGGGCGTGCGAGCTAACGCTCAGCGGGCATAGTGGAGGTGTGATGAGTGTCGCGGTCTTGGGCGATGGTCGAGTGGTATCGGGGAGTTTGGATAAGACGGTGAAAGTGTGGTCGCTGGCCAGCGGGGCGTGCGAGCTAACGCTCAGCGGGCATACTGATTGGGTGAGAAGTGTTGGGGTCTTGGGCGATGGTCGAGTGGTATCGGGGAGTGTTGATAAGACGGTGAAAGTGTGGTCGCTGGCCAGCGGGGTGTGTGAGCTAACGCTCAGCGGGCATAGTGGAGGTGTGATGAGTGTTGGGGTCTTGGGCGATGGTCGAGTGGTATCAGGGAGTTTTGATGGAACGGTGAAGGTGTGGTCGCTGGCCAGTGGGGCGTGCGAGCTAACGCTCAGCGGGCATAGTGGAGGTGTGATGAGTGTTGCGGTCTTGGGCGATGGTCGAGTGGTATCGGGGAGTGATGATAAGACGGTGAAAGTGTGGTCGCTGGCCAGCGGGGCGTGCGAGCTAACGCTCAGCGAGCACAGTGATTATGT
This sequence comes from Gammaproteobacteria bacterium, assembly GCA_965277715.1. GTDB lineage: Bacteria > Pseudomonadota > Gammaproteobacteria > JBCCGL01 > JBCCGL01 > JBCCGL01. The sequence goes on along the minus strand of OZ255836.1, from coordinate 1,202,334 downwards.
GAGAAGTGTTGCGGTCTTGGGCGATGGTCGAGTGGTATCGGGGAGTGATGATAAGACGGTGAAAGTGTGGTCGCTGGCCAGCGGGGCGTGCGAGCTAACGCTCAGCGGGCATGAGTCTGGTGTGAATAGTGTTGCGGTCTTGGGCGATGGTCGAGTGGTATCGGGGAGTTTGGATAAGACGGTGAAAGTGTGGTCGCTGGCCAGCAGGGCGTGTGAGCTAACGCTCAGCGGGCATGAGTCTAGTGTGAATAGTGTTGCGGTCTTGGGCGATGGTCGAGTGGTATCGGGGAGTGTTGATAAGACGGTGAAAGTGTGGTCGCTAGCCAGCGGGGCGTGCGAGCTAACGCTCAGCGGGCATGAGTCTGGTGTGAATAGTGTTGCGGTCTTGGTCGATGGTCGAGTGGTATCGGGGAGTGATGATGGAACGGTGAAGGTGTGGTCGCTGGCCAGCGGGGCGTGCGAGCTAACGCTCAGCGGGCATGAGTCTGGTGTGAATAGTGTTGCGGTCTTGGACGATGGTCGAGTGGTATCGGGGCGTGATGATGGAACGGTGAAAGTGTGGTCGCTGGTTAGCGGGGCGTGCGAGCTAACGCTCAGCGGGCATGAGTCTGGTGTGAATAGTGTTGCGGTCTTGGGCGATAGTCAAGTGGTATCGGGGAGTTTGGATAAGACGGTGAAAGTGTGGTCGCTGGTTAGCGGGGCGTGCGAGCTAACGCTCAGCGGGCATGAGTCTAGTGTGAATAGTGTTGCGGTCTTGGGCGATGGTCGAGTGGTATCGGGGAGTTTGGATAAGATGGTGAAAGTGTGGTCGCTGGCCGGGGAGTGCGAGCTAAGCTGGGAGACGACTAATGACCCGGTATTCCATGTAGTGGTCGCCGATCAAGGGTGCTCGGTGTTGTGGGGCGGGTGGGCGGGCGGCGGAAAATTTTTTCCCGATGAACCGAATCGCCGCCAGGTGTTTTACCACCGTGCGCAGGCGGATGTGGTGATAGAGCAGGTGCGCGCCGGAGAGGGTGAGAGGTGGTGTAGCGAAACGATGACGGTGGGGCGCAGTGACGGGCAAGCGCTGCGCAGTGAGTGGGTCGATGGGGTGCGTTTACCCGCCGACCCAGCCATCGCCGAAGTATTGCATATGCACCATGAAGGCGGTGCACAACCAGCGTTTGTAGCACGACGCTTTTGGGCGAATCCCGAAAATGTTGAGTGGGAAGCGACTGGTCGGTACTTGCGGCTTAGGAGGTTGGCTTAATTACGGGCGCTCGTTAGCGTTTCAAAGGCGCTGAAGCTTCACTATACAGACGCGTCACCAAAGGGAAATACAGTGGCAATATTGAAATGTAACTTTTGGTTTAACAATGCAACCAAAAGTTACTATATGCCAATATATTATCAAACAGCGTTGTGTAATACCCACCCCACAATGGTGTACCATACCGCTCTTTTTGCGCAGAGCACAGCATGTTGGAAACCAACCCATTAACCTATCAAATCGATGACTTGCGGGCGCGTGTTGGCTCCCTTAGGGGGTATCTTTGACTACGCTGGCCGCAAAGAGCGCCTCGAAGAGGTATTGAGGGAGCTGGAAAACCCAACGATATGGAATAACCCCGAGCAGGCCCAGGCGCTGGGCAGGGAACGGGCGATGTTGGCCACGGTGGTCGAGGGGCTGGATGAGATTTCAACAGGGCTGGATGATGGGTTTGAGCTGATTGCACTCGCCCGTGAAGAAGAGGATGAGGCGACGCTGGCCTCGGTGGCGGAGGATGTCGCGGCGTGCGAGGCGCGGGTTGTCGAGCTGGAGTTTCAGCGTATGTTTTCCGGCGAGCAGGATGCCAGTAATGCGTTTCTGGATATTCAGTCCGGCTCTGGTGGCACCGAGGCGCAGGATTGGGCGGAGATGCTGCTGCGGATGTACCTGCGCTGGGGTGAGCAGCATGGGTTTAAAACGGAGATTATCGAAGCATCCCCCGGTGATGTGGCGGGTATTAAGAGTGCCACGGTGCGCTATGTCGGCGACTATGCCTTTGGTTGGCTGCGGACTGAAACGGGGGTGCACCGGCTGGTGCGCAAATCCCCTTTTGACTCGGGCAGTCGGCGGCACACGTCATTTGCGGCGGTGTTTGCCTCGCCAGAGGTCGACGATAATATCGATATAGACATTAACCCCGCCGATTTGCGCATTGATGTCTACCGCGCCAGTGGTGCCGGTGGGCAGCACGTCAACCGCACCGAATCGGCGGTGCGCATCACCCACGCCCCGAGCGGTATTGTGGTGCAGTGTCAGAATGATCGGTCCCAGCACAAAAATAAAGCGACGGCGATGAAGCAACTCAAATCCAGGCTTTATGAAATGGAGAAGATGAAGCAGATGGGCGATCAGCAGGCGCTGGAGGAGAGCAAGTCAGATATTGGCTGGGGCAGCCAGATTCGCTCGTATGTGCTCGATGCCGCACGGATCAAAGACTTGCGCACCGGCGTGGAGACCGGCAATACCCAGGCGGTGCTCGATGGCGCGCTCGATCCCTTTATTGAAGCCAGTTTGAAATCAGGTTTATAGGTTAATCATGTCAGACCAAGACGAAAATACATTAATTGCCCAGCGCCGGGAAAAGCTCAGTGCCCTGCGCGAACGCGGTAACCCTTTCCCGAATGACTTTCGGCGCAAGCAGGAGGCGGCCGATCTGTTGTCCGGTTATGCGGAAAAAGACCCGGCCTATTTTGACGACAATACGGTCGAGGTCAGTGTCGCCGGGCGTATGTTGGTCAAGCGTGTGATGGGCAAGGCGAGCTTTTGCAAAATCCAGGATTCCAGCGCCCGTATTCAACTGTTTTTGCAACGCGATGCGCTGGGTGTCGATGCCTATCAGGATTTTAAGCAGATGGATGTCGGCGATATTCTCGGTGCCGAGGGTACGCTGTTTATCACTAAAACCGGTGAGCTGTCGGTGCGTGTGTCCCGTTTGCGCCTGTTGACGAAGTCGCTGCGCCCGCTGCCGGAGAAGTGGCATGGCCTCACCGATCAGGAGCAGCGCTATCGGCAGCGTTATGTCGATCTTATTATCAATGACGATACGCGCCGTACCTTTCGCATTCGTGCCGCGATGATTGCCTACCTTCGCCGCTTTTTGGATCAGCGGGGTTACCTGGAAATTGAATCACCGATGATGCAGGTGATTCCCGGTGGTGCGGCGGCAAAGCCCTTTATCACCCACCACAACGCGCTGGATATGGATTTGTATTTGCGCATTGCCCAGGAGCTGCCGATTAAGCGTTGCCTGGTCGGTGGTCTCGATAAGGTCTACGAGTTAAACCGCATCTTTCGCAACGAGGGGTTATCTACCCGGCATAACCCCGAGTTTACGATGCTCGAATACAACGAGGCATACGTCGATTACCACGGTTATATGGATATGACCGAAGACATGATCCGCAGTATGGCGCAGTCGGTATTGGGCACGACTGAAATCAGTTACCAGGGCGAGGCGCTGGATTTTGGCAGGCCATTTGACCGTCTGCCGCTGATTGAATCTATTCTGCATTATGCCCCGAATATATCAGCCGATGATCTCGCTACCCGCGAAGCGGCGAAAGCCCTGGCGGAGCAACACAATATTGAAGTTAAAGCCGAGCACGGCCTGGGTAAAATCCAGATGGAGCTGTTCGATGTTCTGGTTGAGGATAAGCTGCGCCACCCGACATTTATTACCGAATACCCCACTGAGGTATCACCGCTGTCGCGCCGCAGTGATGATAACCCCGATGTTACCGAGCGGTTTGAACTGTTTATTGGGGGCCGGGAGATTGCCAATGGGTTTTCTGAGTTAAACGATGCAGAAGATCAGGTAATGCGCTTTCGCGAGCAGGTGGAGCAAAAGGATGCCGGTGATGATGAGGCGATGTATTTTGACGCAGACTATATCCGCGCCTTGGAATATGGTTTGCCACCCAATTCGGGTGGCGGTATTGGTATCGATCGCTTAGTGATGTTTTTTACCGATTCAGCGTCGATTCGCGATGTGATTTTGTTTCCCCATATGCGGCCTGAGCACCACTCTGCCTAAGCCATTTGCATACATCACAAACGGTGCGATGCATTCTGTTCATGGCCGGCGTGCCAGGTGTCGGGTAGATCATCAGCCTGCTCGTCTATATCGATCTGGTCAGGGCTGAGGGTGGGCATGATCCGGTAAAACGCTGTGGTGCTGTGGTGCAGCGGTTCGTTGATATCGGCGGGGTTGCGCCCCCAGCTTTCAATTTCCAATAAAAGCGGGCTTTCCAGTTGATGGGCCTCTTCCGCTATCGCATTCAAACTGGAAATATCCGATACAGCCTGATACCGGCCCTTCAACACCGTGCCGGTTACTGTTCTAACGTTGAGCTGAATCGGTGTGATAACCGGGCCACGCCGGGCTATGGATGACTGCGAGCTGGTGATGTAACCACGATGAGCGGGGCCTAGACTATGAATCCTGGTTATCACCGGCGAGCTGTACTGACCGCGAAAGCTGTTGTCATCCTCCCACATTTCCAGCTCCATACCCAATACCCCTTGGTAGGTTTCCGCTGTTTGCGTGGTCTGCTTGCGCTTGTCCCAGCCATCGGCCAGGGTGACTGTTACCGTTTTTAAGTCACCGTTGCGAATCAGTGAGAAATCGATTTTATCCCCAGGGCTTTTGCGGCCAATGATTCTGTGCGCATGGGCCGGATTGGTGAACGTTTGCTGGTCTATCCGGTAAATCACATCCCGGGCAACGAGCAGGTTGGCGCTGGGGCCTTCCGCTGGTGAGCGCATAACGCTAACCGCCGCACCCCCGCCGGGTACGTTGAAAATAGCCGCTTCCTCTGCGGTGAGGGCCGCGAGTGCGCCGTCCAGCCCGGCGTCACCCCAGCTCGGTGGCCCGGCGCGCAATTTAGCCACAACCTGGATCACGTCGTTCACCGGCAAGGCATAGCCGATACCGACGTTACTACCCGATTTATTGTTGGCGATGGCGGTTGTCAGGCCAATGGCAACGCCGTTGCGATCAAACAGAGCACCCCCGGAGTTGCCGGGGTTGATTGCCGCATCGGTCTGGAAGTAGGCGGCGGGCGCCGCCAGGTAGCGCTCGGTGTGCGAGATAATGCCCCGGCTTACTGAATCCGGGTTACGGCCAAATGGATTGCCTACAACAAATGTCTCGTCGCCCGTGACGACCTGCCTGGAATCACCCAGTTTTGCCGCAGGCATGCCTTCGCAATGATCCATTTCCAGGATGGCGACATCCATCTGCGGGGTCGAATTAATCACCCTGGCGGGTATGCCATGAGACTGTTGCCAACCACGGGGAAAAACCTCGACCACAGCGGCACCGTCGATAACGTGGTGATTGGTCCACACCTCACAGGTTTCATTTGACACTAAAAACCCCGAGCCCGTACTGGGCGCCCACACGGTATCGCCATACGAGTCGGTACTGACATGCGAAATGGTGCGAATTGAGACGGATACATCGCGCATTGCCTCGGTATCGACACTGCGGGGTTGGGTGAAGTGGAAAAAGAGCACGGTCAGCAAGCCGCCGGTTAGCAGTGCTGTGCCGATTAATGATCCAGCATATCGTCTGTTTGCATATATCATCTCGCTTCCCTCCTGGCTTATTCAGGAAATAACGCTAGACCCCATGTATTAACTTGCATAAAAGTAAATAGATGGAGTCTAGATTTTATAAGCACGTAGCGTGCCTACAATACCTCATCAGATTCAGCACCTTAGACGCCCTCGCTACGATTCAACTGCGGAACTTAGGTTCAATGGCTTTGAGTCAGTCATCTGTTCGTGAGGTTCATTTGAACTAGCGGCGTCATCGCCAGTTCCTTGAAGCATATTTGTTGTCGGAGTAGGACGAGGTAAGCGCTATGACGGCGGTTCTGGCAACGGTTTGCCGCATTGCCAGCACAGCGCGTAGTTGCCCTCTACCTGTTCGCCGCAGTGTTGGCACTGTGTATCGCGGGGGGCTTTTTTGCGCTCGGCCTCAAACCCACCAATGAGTTCAAGGGCGCGCAGTTTATACAGCGGTTCGCGTATCCAGATGCTCAGCGTTGTCCCCACTGGCAGTTCGCCAGCGGCGCCGCTGAGGTAGCTACCGTGCACCTGCGCGTCGATGTCATCGCTGCGCAGGTAATCGCAAATCAGTTGTGCATCGACGATATTTTCGACTTCGTAGACCTTTATCACGCGTTGCCGGTCAACTTTCGCGGGCTGACAATGATGCCGTCCTCGTCTGCGTACAGGTAATCGCCGGGGCGAAAGGTAACGCCGCCAAACTGCACGGTCACGCTGTCCTCGCCGATGCCTTTTTTCACGCTTCGACGTGGGTGGGTGGCGAGTGCCTTAACGCCGATACCTTGATCGGCAATTTCCCCGCAATCTCGGATACAGCCATACACAACGATACCAGACCAGCCATTTTGCTCGCCAATAGCCCCCATATTGCCTCCCACCAGCGCGCAGCGAAGTGAACCGGCGCCATCGACGACCAACACTTTTCCGTGGCCCGGTGATTCGAGGGCTGTGCGTATTAGTGAATTGTCCTCGAAAACCTTAACCGTGTGGATTTCGCCTGAAAATTCGATTTCGCCACCAAAATCGGAGAGTAGAGGCTCGACAACCTGTATTTCACTGTCGTATTGGTCGCATAGATCGGCTGTTTTTAATGTCATGTTGGGTTACTCGAAGCGTTCTCTTAATCGCAAGTAAAGGCGTACGGTAGGGGTTGCAGTGTCACTTTTGGGCCATCGACTGTGCCCAGGTGTAAATTGTCTGCCTCGGCGCTGGCAATCGTCAGTACCACGAGTGCCTGTGTCGCCTGACCTGCCACTGCACGTGCATCCACCACTTTGCCCGCTGTGGCGCTGTTATCACCGCTGATTACCTCTGCACCGGGCGGTGGTGCGGTATCGGTATCCAGTGTGGCGAGGTACATCCTGCGCTTGAGCTTACCCAGGTAGTGCATACGCGCAACAATTTCCTGACCAGGGTAACAGCCCTTTTTAAAACTCAGCGCGTCGATAAGCTGGAGGTTAAGCATCTGGGCGACGAACTCTTCACGTGTTTCGGTGAAGATAGCGGGGATTCCCGCCGTGATTTCCCCTAACATCCACGCGTCTTCGCCAATGCTTTCACAGTGATTCGCCAGCTCGTCCTGGAGTGATTGGATCTGTTGGCGCCCGGCATATATTTCAAAACGATCTTGAATACCGGGGACGCGCAAAATACTGACACCATCAACCGTGCGCAAGGTGTTGATAGCGGTGGGGGCACTGCCCAGCACACGGGTAATCACGTTTTCCGCCTCATCACCACAAACGCCAAGCCCGGTATAGTTATTGCTGACATCGTCAAGTGTTACCTTTGCCATTAACACGAATAGCCGCAGACGGTTCAGCGTTGCCCCGACAATACCCTTTGGCATCCGCAGGTAGTATTGATCCCGGTCGGCGAATACCCGAAACACAGCGAGCAGACGCCCTTTTGGATTGGAGTAGCAGTTGAGCTGGTGGTGCTGCGCATCGACTTGTGTGAGGTCGTTGCCGAACTGTCCCTGCAAAAAAGTACTCACCTGTTCACCTGATCCACGGATGATGCCGTAGTGATCGAGGCGGGTGATCTGGGCTTTTGGCGAAACGTTTTGTGTCATCGATAATCTCTAAGTACGCGACAGCCGTATGGCTGAGTAGGCAGGGCAGGTATTGGCGGTGAAACCAATAAAACCAGACGGGGATTTTAGTTGAAGCGTGAATCGGTGTCAGTACATTGGCCGGTAATTTTCCACGCAATACTTGGGCGTTCTGAAAAAATTATCAAACAACGCCTTTTTTAGGCGATAATAGATAGCTAACGAGTACTTGTGGGCATTCTTCAGAAGAAAGCGTATGACTGAACAAAATAAAAACCCCACCGCCAGCCCCGAACCGTCGTCAATGACCGATGCCGACACCCCATCTGATTACAACCTCACTGATAAGTTAACCGCCACTGAATACGGCGGCCCGAAAGGCAGAGAACCCACCCGCTATGGCGATTGGGAAAAAAATGGCCGCTGCATTGATTTTTAATAAAAACGTTGACTGAATTTGATCAATAACTGGTGAAACACCCGATGACAAATAACCCCAAACACCCGCTCTCCCCCCATCTGCAAGTCTACCGTCTACCGCTCACTGCGCTGATTTCGATAAGCCACCGCGCCAGTGGCACCGTATTGAGTATCGGTGCGGTTCTGCTGGTGCTGTTGTTGGCCGCTGCGGCAAATAGTGCCGAGTGTTACCAGGCGGTGCACGCCCATCTGCTCACCTGGTATGGCAAATTATTTTTGATGGGCTTTTCCTTTGCCCTGTATTTCCATTTGTGCAACGGTGTGCGCCATTTCTTTTGGGATATTGGCTGGGGGTTTGAGCTGGATACCGCCGATCTCACGGCCAAACTGGTGATTGTCGGTGCGATATTGTTAACAGCGATCACCTGGTTGATTGCGTTGAACGCGGGGTAATACCATGTCTGAATCCGATTTAAGAACACCGCTGTCGAAGGCCAAAGGGCTTGGGTCTGCCAAAGAGGGGGTTAGCCACTGGTGGCGCCAGCGCCTGACAGCCCTGCTGATGTTGCCATTGGTTGTATCGCTGGCCCTGTGTGCCGCCGCGTTACCGCAAGCCAATCACGCGGCTTTTATCACCTGGGTGGGGTCGCCATTGGTATCGGTCTGTTTGATTTTGTTGATCGGCGCCATGTTTTATCACGCACAGCTCGGTTTACAGGTGGTTATCGAAGATTATGTTTCGACCCATTGGTTGCGCACTACGGGCATTGTCGTGGTGAGTTTTTTATGTTTGTTTTTTGCTGTGGTCGGTGTGATTTCAGTACTAAAAATTGCCATTGGAGTCTGATTTATGTCGGTGGAAAACATGCTCGATAAATATAAGCTGGTCGACCACAGTTATGATGTGGTTATCGTTGGGGCAGGGGGCGCGGGTTTGCGCGCCGCACTGGGGATGGCGGCGGAAGGTCTTTCGACGGCGTGCATTACCAAGGTATTCCCAACCCGCAGCCACACAGTGGCGGCGCAGGGAGGGATGAGTGCCTCGCTTGGCAATATGGGGCCGGACAGTTGGCAGTGGCATATGTATGACACGATTAAAGGTTCAGACTGGCTGGGTGACCAGGATGCTATCGAATACATGTGCCGCGAAGCGGGGCCTGCGGTGATTGAGCTGGAGCACTATGGGGTGCCATTCTCGCGCACCGAAGACGGCAAAATCTACCAGCGACCCTTTGGCGGTATGACCACCAATTTTGGTGAGGGCACTGCGCAGCGAACCTGCGCGGCGGCGGATCGTACCGGCCACGCGATTTTGCACACTCTATACCAGCAGTCGCTTAAACATAATGCCGAGTTCTTTATTGAATACTTTGCTATCGATCTGATCATGGATGAAGGGGTGTGCCGGGGGGTGTTGGCATGGGATCTCGCCACAGGGGCGTTGCATCGGTTCCGCGCCCATACAGTGGTACTGGCAACGGGGGGGTGTGGTCGCGCCTATTTTTCTGCCACATCAGCGCACACCTGTACGGGCGATGGCAATGCCATGGTATTGCGTGCGGGCCTGCCATTGCAGGATATGGAGTTTGTACAGTTCCACCCAACCGGCATTTACGGTGCCGGTGTATTGATCACCGAAGGGGTGCGGGGTGAGGGGGGATACCTGACCAACGCTGAGGGCGAGCGCTTTATGGAGCGCTACGCACCCAACGCCAAAGACCTGGCTTCACGCGATGTTGTCAGCCGTTCAATGACCATGGAAATCAACGCCGGTCGCGGTGTGGGGCCACAAAAAGACCATATTCATTTACACCTTGAACACCTGGGCAGCGAAGTGATTAACGAGCGTTTGCCCGGTATTTCCGAGTCGGCGAAAATTTTTGCCGGTGTCGATGTCAGCAAACAACCGATTCCGGTGATTCCCACCGTGCATTACAACATGGGGGGCATTCCCACCAACTACCAGGGGGAAGTGGTGACACTACAGGATGGCGACCCCGATACGGTTGTGCCGGGCCTGATGGCGATTGGCGAGGCGGCGTGTGTGTCGGTTCACGGTGCCAACCGCCTGGGTTCAAATTCACTGCTCGATATTGTCGTGTTTGGCCGTGCCGCCGCGATGCGCGCCGCACAGGTGGTCGAAAAAGGCGCGCCGCACAAAACAATTACCACCGAGGGTGTCGAGCGGTCACTGGCCAATTTTGACAAGCTGCGCAACGCCAGTGGCGCTACATCGACAGCCAGTATTCGCGACAAAATGCAGCGCACTATGCAGCAGCACGCCGCTGTTTTTCGCACGGGTGAATCGATGCAGGAGGGCATTGGCAAGATGGACGAGGTGGTCTCCTCGTTTGCCGATGTCAGCGTCTCTGACCGTGGCCTGGTTTGGAATACCGATCTGGTCGAAACGCTTGAACTGGAAAATCTATTGATACAGGCACAGACGATTATTCGCGGTGCCGATAATCGCAAGGAGAGCCGTGGTGGCCATGCCCGTGAAGATTTCAGCGAACGCGACGATAACAACTGGATGAAGCATACATTGACCTGGGTTGACCAAAATGCGGATGTGACCTTCGATTACCGGCCCGTGCATATGTATACCCTGACGGATGAATGTGACGTTATACCGCCAAAGACCCGCGTTTATTGATATTGCTTATCAATCCCGTTTATTAATCCCATTTATTATTAGTGTAAGCAAGGTATGCTGGAGAAAAACAATGGCTGAATTTTCACTGCCCGCCAATTCGATTGTAAAGCCCGGTAAAACCTTTCGTGATGCGAGTGGTTCAGACAATATCCGGCGATTTATCGTCTATCGCTACGACCCGGATTCGGGTGAAAACCCGCGCACCGACACCTACGAAGTCGATATGGATAATTGTGGGCCGATGGTGCTTGATGGTCTGTTAAAAATAAAAAATGAAATGGACACCACGCTGTCGCTGCGTCGCTCCTGCCGCGAGGGTATCTGTGGCTCCTGCGCCATGAATATCGATGGTGCCAATACGCTGGCCTGTACGATGGCGATAGCGGATATTAAGGGGGATATTAAGGTCTACCCACTGCCACACCAGCCCATTGTCAAAGACCTGGTGTCTGATCTATCGAATTTCTACGCACAGTACGCATCGGTTGAGCCGTGGATGAAAACCGCCTCTGCCACACCGCCAGACAGGGAGCGTTTGCAGTCCAAGGAGGACCGGGAAAAACTCGATGGCCTGTACGAGTGCATCTTATGTGCCTGTTGTTCCACAAGCTGCCCAAGCTACTGGTGGAACAGTGATCGCTACCTTGGCCCGGCGGCCCTATTGAATGCCTACCGCTGGATTGTCGACTCCCGCGATGAGGCGGCAGGTGAACGCCTGGATGAACTTGAAGACCCCTTTAAGTTGTACCGCTGCCACACTATTATGAACTGTGCCAAAGTGTGCCCAAAAGGACTGAACCCGGCCAAAGCCATCGCAGAAACAAAAAAACTGCTGTTACAGCGGCGTATATAACCCCGCGATGAGCGAATTATCGCGGCTGCGCTGGTTGTGTCGGCGGGGTATGAAAGAGCTCGATGTCGTGTTGGCCCGCTATCTGGAAAACCACTATGCAGCCGCCAGTGAACCTCAGCAGCGTGCATTTCGAGCCTTGCTTGAAAAGCAGGATCCCGATTTGTATGCTCTGCTATTAGGCCGGGACAGCAGTGATGACCCGGTAATCAATGCAGTGATCAGTATAATTACTGCGCATTAATCACACCTTCCAAGAGGATAGGGATGGCCTTTAAACAGCACACTTACCCATTGCGCATTGCGCCGGTCACCTCGAAATATCTTATGGTGATTATTGCTTGTGTGTATTGCCTATCGCTGTGCAGCGTCGCCTGGTCGCCATTACCGTGGGTGTTCAACCTCTCGATCACTGTGGCATTGTTGTTGAGTTTCGCCTGCTCGCTAAAGCGGTATCGACGAAGTGTCTCACTGGTCTGGGAGACGCCGGGTGACTGGCGGGTTTCGGTGGATAACAAACCCGGTGAAGTGGCCCGTCTGCTGGGGAGTAGCATCGTAAACCGCTATTTTATCTGGTTGCACTTACGCAGTGAGCGAAACCGGTTTATTGCCCTGGTGCTCGCACGCGATGCATTGCCCGCCCATGTCTTTCGTCGCTTGCGGGTGCGCTTGTTAATCGATGCGCGTAAAGAGAATACCCGTCACGCGCTAATGTCGATAAAGTGAGTGGTGCTATTTGACGGGGTAGTAGGGGTTTTACTGAGCTTTAAGCCGGTATTGATAGCGATATTATTATAAAGTGCTAGGGGCGTTCTCACTTATCTGAACGCCCGCTCAATGCATTGCAAAGCGTTGTAAATAGATTTAGCTGAACGAGGGCAAACCCGGTAATGATTTTTGGTATAGGTGTCGACATAGCTTCTATTACCCGTATTGAATTGTCTCTACAGCGTTTTGGCGAGCGATTTGCCCACCGGGTATTACACGAACAGGAGCGCGGTGAATTTATTCACAGTAGCCAGCCGGGACGCTTTTTAGCTAAACGGTTTGCGATTAAAGAGGCCGCGTCAAAAGCGCTGGGCACTGGCATTCGCGAGGGGGTCAGCCTGCATGACTTTGTTACGCACAATGATGCGATGGGGAAACCTGAATTACAGGTGCTTGGCATCGCTGCAAAACGCTGTGAACGGCAAGGTATTAACCACTACCACGTCTCCTTTTCAGATGAAGGGGATACGGTAACGGCGTTTGTAATTTTTGAACGGTGAGCGTGGCTTAACTGCTGGTTAAATTCAACAATCAGGCGTTAAGGTCTGGAATCAAACGGCTCTCAATGCGCGCAATTTGATCCTTGAGCAATAATTTGCGTTTTTTCAACCGGCGCAGTTGAATTTGATTAAACATGGGCTCGGCTGCAAATGTATCAATCACAATATCCAGATCGCGGTGTTCCAGCCTCATCTCGTTAAGCCGGGTGCGCAGGCTGGTTTCATCGATACCATCGATTAACATAATGATTTAAACCTGATAGCCTGTGATGCGCGCATGGATAAATTGTAGCTGCCGACAGGTAAATTTTCTATCCATGTTTTGCTTTGCATAGGACATCAATGGGGCGATGTCGCTAAAATACACTATTTGAACCGGCACCGCGACTGTAATGCTTTGCGATACACACTTCACCGGGAACTGTTGATGCATCATATAGGGGCAAACCCGATGGCGGATGTCGCTTATCTACTGGGTAAGCCACAGACTACCGCTACATTCCGCTATATGCCGGATGATTTTCGTGTGGATGAAGTGTTAAATTTTGAACTGGATGGCGATGGAGAGCACTTTTTTGTCCGGCTCGAAAAAACCAATATGAACACAGCATTTGCCGCCGCACACCTCGCCTCTGTGTGTGGTGTGCGCGAGCGGGATGTAAACTATTGCGGCTTAAAAGACCGGCGCGCTGTCACAACGCAATGGTTTAGTGTGCATTTGCCGGGAAAGCCTGATCCAGACCCCGCTGCGCTGGAAATGCAGGGTTTACGTGTTATCAGTTACCGACGACATCGGCGTAAATTGCGACGCGGTGCGCACGCGGGGAATGATTTTATGATTATCCTGCGCGATATTGACGGTGACAGACAGCAACTGGATAGTCGTTTACAGGCGATTCAGATGAAGGGATTTCCCAATTATTTTGGCGGGCAGCGCTTTGGTCACCAAGGTCAGAATATTGAGCGGGCGCGCCAGCTTTTCTCCGCTGTAGGCAGGCGCCACAAACGTGATAATAAACGCGGCATCTACCTCTCGGCGGCACGCAGTTACCTGTTTAACCGGGTGCTGTCGCAGCGTATTGTCGAGGGTCGCTATGGGCTTGTTGGCGTGGGCGATGTGTTAATGTTGGCGGGGTCTCACAGTGTTTTCAGCGTCGACCAACAGGACGCTACGCTACAGCCCCGGCTGGATAAGGGAGATGTACACCTTACCGGGCCGATGTGGGGCGCTGGCAAGACAATGACATCGATGCAACAACACGCATGGGAGCAGGCTTGTTTTGCCCGCAGTGCGGCGCTTGACGATGGCCCGTGCCACGATTTGGCCGATGGCCTGGCTGATGGCCTAGTGGCATACAAAATGAAACACGAACGGCGGGCACTGCGCACTTTTGCAAAAAATCTGCAGTGGCAGTGGCTGGGTGAGGATATCCTGAAAATCCACTTCCACCTGGATAACGGGAGCTACGCAACCAGCTTTTTGCGTGAAGCTACCCAATTGAGATCAGCATGAGTCAGTATAAATACGTCCAATTGAGAGGGTAATACATGAGAGGCAGTAGACGATGAGTTGGTGGGGAAAAGTATTAGGCGGTGCGTGCGGTTTTTTACTTGGCGGGCCTTTGGGTATCTTGATTGGCGCGGCGCTTGGGCACAGCTTTGATAAGGGCTTAGGCAGCCTGGACGAGGATGTCGTGGCCCCCGGTGATCAACAGCGGGTGCAGATGGCTTTTTTTACCGCGACTTTCGCCACTATGGGGCATATCGCCAAGGCAGACGGTGAGGTTACCCGGGGTGAAATTCAATTGGCCCAATCGGTAATGGCACAAATGAATCTGTCGGCTGATATGCGCCGTGCCGCGATCAACCTCTTCGATCAGGGAAAACAGGCAGATTTCCCCCTGGAAGAGGTTATTGAACAGTTTCGCCGTGAGTGCGCACGCAGGCAAAACCTGATGCGTGTGTTTATCGAAATACAGGTACAGGCGGCCTACTCCGATGGTCAGTTACACGCGGCTGAAGATGCGCTACTGCTGCATGTGTGCCAGTTGCTGGGTTTTCATGAGCAGGCTTACCGACAGATTGAAGCGCTGGTACGCGCCAGTGTGACAGGCGGCACAGGTGATCGCCAGGATGATAACCAGGGTAGCGGTGAGTACCGTCGGCCAATGGATTCGGGGATCAGCCTTGGTGATGCCTATAAGCTGTTGGGAGTATCTGAGCAGGCGCCCGATGCCGATATTAAAAAGGCCTACCGCCGATTGATGAGCCAACATCACCCGGATAAGTTGGTGGCAAAAGGCTTGCCACAGGAAATGATTAAGTTAGCCACGGAGAAAACACAAAAGATTCGTGAGGCCTACGATTTGATTAAATCGCGTAAGGCTGTTTGATTCGAATTAGGGTATTGATATTTACCAAATAGAGAGAAACTTGATTGTCGATTGCCTGTCCTAGACACTCGAGACTCACGAAAGGGTAATTTCAATGTACAAGGTAAAATCGATTACAACCATCAGTTGGTTAATTGTTACTGCCTCGCTATTGGGCGCCTGTGCTGGAAAACCAACAACCTATACTACTCGCCCCGCTGTAAACCCTGCGTCTACTGTGCAAATTAAGGCAAATTTAGATATTCCCGATCAACGGGCGCGTGTTTTTATGCAAAACGGCACTGTCCTCGCTGAAAAGGCTATTAATCGTTGGGATGCCTACTGCAGTGTGTTGGTGCGGGATGTTCAATACAGCGATCAGCCGCAACAAACGGTGCAGCCTGGGCATTTTGATATCCTCAAAGTGCGTGAGAGTAACGATTACACGACTGCATCAAAGACTTATGTGGCGTCGAATTCAATCTTTTTGGAGTTGCCGAGTTTTGTGTTGTATCGGGTTGATATGCACTTGGTTTCTGCCGAGCAACCGGATGTGTTGTCTCTCAGTTGTGAGAAACGTGGTGATAATGGTTTTCGTTCTGATTATCCTACGTTGCTTGAAATGCGGGTTGCGTTGGGTGATTTGATTGATATCAATGAACCTGGGTGATGTGGTGTCGGTGTAATGTTTAGCTGATATTGCATCAGGGCGTGTGAATACCTTGCTAGTCAATACGATAGTGCGCCAACTGTTCCTGTGGAAAATAGGCTGGCGCTAATTGCTGCTGGGATGAGTTTGTAGTGTTAGTCGCAAACACCTATTTTTCATTGAGTCGGGGCATTAGCATTACCAGGTTGCACGGCATTGTGCGGTTGTCCAGTTGCGCTGTGATGAGGCTGTCCCAGGCGGTAGCGCAGGCGCCGGAAGACCCCGGTAATACAAAGATGTAGGTGGCGTTGGCAACGCCCGATAAAGCGCGTGATTGCAATGTCGATGTTTTTATGTCCTGGTAAGACAATACGCGAAACATTTCTCCAAATCCTTCTATCTCTTTGTCAAGCAGTGGTTTGATGGCTTCGGGTGTGCCGTCCCTGCCGGTTATGCCGGTGCCACCTGTGGTCAATACCACGTTGATGTTTTCATCCAGGACCCACTGGCTGATTGTGGCGCGGATAGCGTATTTGTCATCGCGCACTAACTGGCGGTCTGCGCAGTGGTGTCCAGTGGCTTCCAGTTTATCCACTAACAGTTGCCCGGAGGTATCCTCGGCCAGAGTGCGTGAATCTGAGACGGTCAGTACGGCGATATTGAGGGGAATAAATGCGCTGGTTTGTTTCATGGTGTATATCGCTTCAAGAGGGGATATAGATCATATCAAATCCATACGATTTGATAGAATAGTCTGTTACTTGCAGGTGCCTGGAAAATACGTGGAAAGAATTCAAAAATTGCTGGCGCGAACGGGCCTTGGCTCGCGTCGCGAAGTCGAGGGCTGGATTAGCGACGGTGCAATTCGCGTCAATAATGATAAGGCGACACTCGGTGCGCAGGTTAAAGCAGGTGATGCCGTTACCGTGCGTGGTTATCGCTACCGCGTTATGGCCGGTGACAACCGACAAAGGGTGTTGATTTACCACAAACCAGAAGGTGAAGTTACCAGTCGCAAAGACCCGGAAGGGCGGCCGAGCGTATTTGACCACCTGCCACGCTTGAAGAACAGCCGTTGGGTGGCGGTAGGCAGGCTTGATATCAATACCAGTGGTCTGTTAATACTGACGACAGACGGTGAATTGGCCAACGCGCTGATGCACCCATCCAGTGAGGTGGAGCGCGAATACGCTGTGCGCATTTTTGGCCAGGCCAGTGATGAACAGTTACAGACCTTGCGCACGGGTGTCGAGCTGGGTGATGGCATGGCGCATTTCGACAACATAGTGGATATTGGTGGTCAGGGGCGCAACCATTGGTATCATGTCATTGTGCGGGAGGGGCGCAACCGTGAAGTGAGGCGGTTGTGGGCGTCGCAAGAACTGACGGTTAGCCGTCTGTCGCGTGTACGCTATGGGGCAATTGTCCTGCCGCGCTGGCTAAAACCGGGCAAATGGAGCGATTTAAATCCCGATCACCTGCGCAAAATCAAAGCCGACCTGGGATTGAAGTCAAATAATCAATTGATACTGAAAGCCTCTAAGCCTGGCCGGGGGCAGAAAAAACGTTAGGGTTTGTTAGCACCGGTATTAGTCTGGTAAAAAACCTTCTTTCAAAACAAAGTCGTGATAGAATCGCGGGCCTTTTGAGTAATGCAATAAAGCTAGTGCTAACAGCACCTAATAGGATGAGACCAGAGAACACTGTATGAAAGACGGTAAACGGACATTGTACAAAGTGAAGTTTATGGGGCAAAACAAGCTCTATGAGCTTTACGCGGAAGATGTTTATCAGGGCGAACTGTACGGTTTCGTGGTCGTTGAGGGATTAATCTTCGGTGAACACACTACGGTGGTTGTCGACCCTGCAGAAGAAAAGCTAAAAGATGAGTTTGAAGGCGTTACGCAAACTCTGGTGCCGATGCATGCTGTTATCCGTATCGATGAAGTGGAAAAAGAAGGCGTTGGTAAAGTGACTGAAATCAGCGGTAATGTTACTCAGTTTCCGTCACCTGTTTACACTCCCAGAGGAGGGGATAACTAATTAAGTTTTAGTAGTAAAAATTTTTGGAGAGCTGTCCGAGTGGTTGAAGGAGCATGCCTGGAAAGTATGTATACGTTAATAGCGTATCAAGGGTTCGAATCCCTTGCTCTCCGCCAATATTTTGATATTGATGAAATATCATCAGCGAATTTTAGAGAAGGATCTCTTTTTGTTGGCTCTCGTTTTATCTCACTATTGTTAAGGAAATAATGGCATCTTTAGGCTGAGTTTTAGGCTCAACCTGTTCGTCTTTCGCCGAGCTGTTCCAGGCATTGGCAGAGCAGTTTTGAAGCAGCATATCGGAATTTTTTCCAGGCGAGAAACATTCGATATTAAAGGCTGTTTTGACAGGGTAATTTGTGGGGGTACATGGTTTCCTGATTGCTTATCAGCGGTAAAGTACACCATACTGTACAGGCACATGATATTTCTCCGTTTATTCAATGCTTTTGTCGAGACTACCCATCGAGTTACCTGATACACAACCCAAACCGGGCATAGATAGAACACTGGCCGGTATCGCCTGGATGTTATTGACAGGTGTGTTATTTGTTGCTGTCACAGGTGTTGTCAGGCATCTTGGTTCTGATCTTCCCGCCGTGGAGGCCGCTTTTATCCGCTATGCATTCGGTACCTTGCTGATATTACCATTGGCAATCCGCCTTGTGTTGAACCCGGATTTTCGGGCGCCTGACAAAGGAAATTTTAAGCACTATGTGATTAGAGGGCTTACCCACGGTGCTGCGGTGATGTTGTGGTTTTATGCAATGGCGCGTATTCCTATCGCTGAAGTGACTGCTATTGGTTAGTAACCGCCATCGCTCGTCAGTTGGGTATATTTTGAAAAAAGGGGGTGTTCTTTTAGTTTTTCTTAATGCCTCAAGAAGAGGTGCGCTCTGGCGCATCCTTCTTGCTTGACTTGTTAGCGTTCTCTTTTTTTGCCTTTTTGTATTCGGGTGTTACCTCTTTAATATTAAAGGAATTTCCCCATAACTCGCCCTGGACAAGCACTCATCTCGTTCGAAGACACACCCTACTACCACATCACCGCACGCTGTGTACGCCGTGCTTTTTTGTGTGGTGTTGATGACCACACGAAAAAGGGCTACGCACATCGCTGATGTGTCAACACATTATCGGACACATGTTTAAGCGATCTTTTTAGACAGTTCATAATCCACGGGTGATAAATAGCCATTAGCGGAATGTAATCGCTGGCGATTGTAAAAGACTTCAATATATTCAAAAATAGCTTGTCTGACCTCCTCTCGGGTTGACCCGGTTTTTAGGTAAATTAATTCGGTTTTCAAGGTGTGGAAAAAGCTTTCAGCCACGCTGTTATCCCAGCAATTGCCTTTGCGGCTCATACTTTGAATAGTATGGTGTTGTTTTAGTAAGCGGCGATGGTGATTAGAGGCATACTGGCAGCCACGATCTGTGTGCCATAGCAGGCCAGCTTTGAGCTTACGCCGCCAAATAGCCATCAGCAATGCGTCATCCACCAGACTGGTTCTCATGTGTGATTGGATAGACCAACCCACTATTTGACGAGAGAACAGGTCAATCACGACGGCCAGGTAAAGCCAGTCCTGTTGCGTCCAGATGGAGGTAATGTCACCAACATAACAGCGGTCAGGTTGTTCAATGGTGAAGGCTCGATTCAGATGATTGGGCGCAATGGGGTTATGGTGTTTGGAGTCTGTTGTCACTTTGAACTTACGTTTGGTACGGCAACAAAGCCCTGCTTGTACCATGAGACGGCCTATTCGGCGGCGACTGATACGAACCCCTTCATTGGCAAACAAATGCTTTAAACGCCGGTTTCAAACGCGCGTTTTCTTTTTTCAGCCGTTTGAGTTCATCATATAAGTGCTCATCGCTGTGGCCACTGCCATCCGCTTTCGGTTGGCTATACTTGCTGATCCAGGTATGCAAAGTATTCTCGTTCACTCCCAGTTCGCGTGCGGTCGCGGCTATAGGCTGGTCGTTTTTCAGGACTAATTTAACCGCTGACTCTCTAAAATCAGCCGTATAGGATTGCTTCTCTTTCATTTTCGGTTCCTCGCGTAAACTCAGTTTACTTCAAGTGAGGGGTCCGAATTAGTGTAGCCACATCACGCCGCCAGTGGGTCGAAGACCGTATACGCTTGTTGTCTTCTCTGTTTGGTATCGATATCTGCTCTTATGCAGTGATGAGTAATCACTACCATTTGGTACTGAAAGCCTGCCCTGAGCAGATTGATGCGCTAAGCGATGATGAGGTGATAACGCAAGAGGACGGTTGCCGTGGGCGATTTTGGGAATCGCGCTTTTGCTCACAGGCGTTAAAGACCGAAGAAGCCCTACTATCCTGCATGGCCTATGTCGATCTTAACCCAGTACGCGCGGATATCGCCGAAACACCCGAAACCTCGGAATACACCAGTATCCGTGAACGCATCACGCCCCAATTTAACGCGAATCGTGCGGTTGAAGATCAGCAAAAAGCGGGCGAGCTATTCATATTTAAAACACCTATCAAACCACTGCTGCACTTCGAGGGTACAGAAACCAATGCACCGCAAAGCGGGATCTTATTTCGCTTTGACGACTATTTGGAGCTCCTCGATTGGACAGGGCGCTCCATGCGTGACGATAAACGTAGTCATATCCATGCTGCGCTACCGCCGATACTCAAGCGTCTGGATATTCCTGTGGATCAATGGATCAGCAATAGTCAACATTTGAGGTGGTTTACCGACGGCGATTCAATCGCGCTGTGCCAACATTGAACACCGGATAGCTTCCCACCCCTTCCTTCACTGAATTTCAAGCGCCGTATCGTTCGGGGACGGTTAACCTTAGCCTGAATTCAATAAAATGCTGGGGTAACGTCTGATTCCATCGAACTTTGCCACATCAGGGGCGGGGCCAAGGTATTTGTTGGTTGATGTGTCGAATGAACACTAGTGTAGAATTAAGAGAAGTTGAACCCGGAAATTTCCAACATGCGTATAGAAACTCTGCACGTTAAGAACTACAAGGTGCTGCGTAACATAAAAATGACAGACATTCCCAATCTGTGTGTCATTGTCGGCGCCAATGGAACCGGTAAGACCACACTGTTTGATGTTTTTGGGTTTCTCAAGGATTGTCTTATCTACAATGTTCGCTCGGCGATTCAACGCCGTGGAGGTTTTAAGGAGGTGCTTAGCCGGGAAGCGGAAGATGACGAAATTTTTTTTGAAATTCAGTTCCGCATACAAATCGCGGGTAAAAAACGTCTGGTAACCTATTCCTTAACGTTGGCTCAAAAGTTGGGAAAAGCTTATGTTA
The DNA here is from genome assembly GCA_965277715.1 of Gammaproteobacteria bacterium. GTDB lineage: Bacteria > Pseudomonadota > Gammaproteobacteria > JBCCGL01 > JBCCGL01 > JBCCGL01. The sequence continues at coordinate 1,181,109 of OZ255836.1, read as the reverse complement.
AGAGAGAAAGGCTACGCTATAAGCGCGGCAGGCATGGCCATCCGTATCACTTTCTTGATTTTAGTAACGGCAAAGGTTATGCCATTACCAACGAAGAGGATTCCACTAAAACAGACGAAGAACTTGCCCGAGAGGAACAGGTACTGGACTCCGAGGACGTGTTGGCTATTAAAGGTTTGGGCCAGTTTTCGCGTTTTAAGGCCGCTAGTGCCTTTCGCCAGCTTATAGAAAATTGGCACGTTTCCGATTTTCATATTAACGCCGCTCGCGGTGCCAAGGATGCCACCGGATACGAAGATCATTTATCCGATACCGGCGATAACCTACAACTGGTTGCACGTAACATTTATGAAAACCATAGCGATATCTTTGCCAAAATTAAAACGGCCATGAAACATCGAGTACCAGGGGTTACGGATATACAAACCATAAGCACTGAAGATGGGCGATTATTGCTTGGTTTTCAGGACGGCGCCTTTAAAGACCCTTTTGTTGATCGCTATGTTTCAGATGGCACCATAAAAATGTTTGCCTATCTGGTTTTGCTTTACGACCCCAAGCCCCACCCGGTTCTTTGTATCGAAGAGCCGGAAAATCAACTTTACGTAAATTTGTTACCTGAACTGGCTGAAGAGTTTCGTGATTATGCCAATCGAGGCGGGCAGGTTTTTGTTTCCACCCATTCCCCCGACTTCTTGAACGCAGCCACTATTGATGAAGTATTCTGGTTGGTGAAAGAAGCAGGTGTAACGCAGATTAAACGCGCCAATGAATCCAAGCAATTGGTGGTTTTTATGGAAGAGGGCGATCAGATGGGATATTTATGGAAGCAGGGGTTGTTTGACGGGGCCGACCCTAAATGAACCAGGGTATCGACGAATTAGTGGTATTTTTGGAAGAAATGAGCGCCAAGGTACTGCTGGAGACAGGTTTGTTGCCCCAAGTCATTCCTGATGATATCCGAGTTTTGTGTATACCTTTTGAAGGTAAACAGGACTTGGAAAAGAGGGTATTGGGTAAATTAAGGGCCTGGCAGAACCCTAATGCCGCCTTTGTGATTTTGCGGGATCAGGATAGCGGGGACTGCAAGTTGATAAAACGTGAACTGCTGGACAAATGCAAAAAAGCGGGAAAACCCTACTTTCTAGTTCGTATAGCATGCCATGAATTGGAGAGTTGGTATCTAGGCGACCTGCAAGCAGTTGCGTCAGGCCTTGATGTTAAGAATCTGTCCAAGCAACAAAACAACAAAAAGTTTCGCAACCCTGACGCGTTGGGGAATGCCAAAGAAGAATTGGAAAAAATAACGAACAAAAAATATCAAAAAATAGGAGGAGCGAGAGCTATTGGTCCCTATATGGACATTAACAAAAACCGTTCTCACAGCTTCAATATTTTTATAGCAGGTGTCAAACGCCTACTAACTTCCTTATAACAAGTTGCTAAAAGATTAAGGGGCAAATGTAGCATTATATTGTACCGAACATAAACTACCCCCATGTCGAGGTCCCTATGTATAGAACAAAATAGGACAGGCACTATATAGCCAATACTCAAGCGTCTGGGTATTCCTGTGGATCAATGGATCAGCGATAGTCAACAACTTGAGGTGGTTTACCGACGGCGATTCAATCGCGCTGTGCCAACATTGAACACCGGATAGCTTCCCGCCCCTCCATCACTGAATTTCAAACACCGTATCGTGCGGGGACGGTTCACTTTAGCCTGAATTCAACAATGGGCTAAAAAACAGATTCATAATGCAATACTTTGTGGCCTTTCATTGCGGCTAAATCATAGCCATCAAGCAACCAATTTATTTGTGTGCCGGTCAGTGAAATGATTTCCTCATCGAGGTCAGGCCACTTAAATTGCTCTTCGGCCAAGGCTTTGTAATACAGTACAAAACCGTTGTCCTCCCACATCAGACACTTGATTTTGTTGCGGCGGCGATTGGTAAACACGTATAAGCCACCATCAAACAGGTTGTGACCCAGCTCTCGCTCAACAATGGCCGCAAGGCCATTGCTTTGCTTACGAAAGTCCACCGCCTCTCGGTATAAAAACACCTTTGGAATATCGAGCGATAGTCGCAAATAACGGGCCGTCATAACTGCGCCAGTAACGCGCCAACTAACGTCACGTTAGCGGCGGTAATGCCAGAAATGGCACAGCCATTGGCCAACGTAAAACACAAACCCGGATCAGCCCTTTGCCTATCAGCCACCATCACTTGGGTAAAGCCTGCTACAGGCATGTTACTCTGCACTGCTTGAATAGTTTTACGGGAACATTTACGGCTCCAATAGTAAAACGGCTTCAAGTTGATGCCGTTATCCTGGCAAAACTGCGCACCACTCAAACCGGATGCTTGCCATTGTTCAATTTGATTGCGCCAGTACAACGCACGTTCTTTATTGCTCATACTACACCTACGGTGTTTGTCAAGATAGTTGTCCGTTTTACTATGCTACTTGCTTTTCAATTCCATTATGCTTTTGTCTCATGGCCAAGCCTTCCTTTTCCGGGTTTAACCACACCCCCGATACAGGTTCGAGGTGTTTAATATCCTGACTCCAGCGTTCAGGGTGTTTGGCCTTTGCTTGTTCATAAACTGCTTTTCTGGCTGCCAGTATCGCGTGGTCTTCGCCTTTATGACGCGAGGCTGGTGTCACAAACCCAATGCCGCTATGGCAATGAGAGTCGTTGTACCATTGCACAAATCCATGCACCCAGTTTCGCGCAGAGGCTAAACTATCAAATGGCTTTGACGGATAGGCAGGCGTGTATTTTAAGGTTCTAAACAGACTTTCTGAATAAGGATTATCATCGCTTACCGATGGCCTGCTAAACGAAGGTATCACACCCAACCATTGCAGTTTTGCTAACATGGTAGCACCTTTCATCGGGCCACCATTATCCGCGTGTAATACCAATTGACTTTGGCTGCACCCCTGCGCTAAACAGGCACGCTGGATCAGCGCCGCTGCCAGATCAGCCGATTCACTGTCATGTACTTCCCAGGCAACAATTTTACGACTGTAAATATCCATCATCATATAAAGCCGGTAAAACCACCCTGTTATGTTCGATTTCAAAAAGGTAATATCCCAAGACCACACCTCGTTTGGCCTTGATGCCAGGTAGCTGTTAGGTTTGTGCCGTTTTTTAGGCGCCGCCGCCTTACCTTGCCGCTGCAGTTGGTTTTCCGACTTTAACACCCGATAGAAGCTTGACTCTGACCCAATATACACACCTTCATCCGCCAATTTGGGCACAATTTGCGAGGGGGGTAGCGCTTGGTAGTTCGCTTCATTACAGGTGGTGACAATCAATGCCCGCTCTTCTGCTGTGAACTTATTACCAGGCGCCTGTCGATGAGCGCTGGGTCTGCCATCAGCACGGACAGTACCCGCGTTTGCCCAGCGTCGGTACGTCTTAGGGTGTCACTCAAGCACTTTGCACGCTTTGCTTAATGTAGCGCCAGCGACAACGGCCTCTTTGATTAAACGGATACTATTTTGGCGATCTGAATGGCAGGTCATTCGTCCTCTCCCTCCCCCCAGATCGCTTGGGCCTTTTTTCTAAGCACCAGCAAAGCGGCTGTTTCGGCTAACGCTTTCTCCTTTCGGTGTAGGTCTTGTTCGAGACGTTTAATACGCTTATCCGCTTCTCTACGACTGGTTTGTAAACGTTTCGTTTGGGCGCGATCCCAGTCATTGGCTTGTTCACAAGCCATTCGCCACGCCTTAATCTGATCAGGGTACAAACCACGATGACGGCAATAAGCTGAAAGGTCTGTTTCGCTTAATGACGCACTTTCCAGAACCGCTGAAAACTTATCCGAAGAACCCCAACCTGCTGGTGTCAAATCGCCATCTGGCATGAGTTCGCCTTTCGCTCTTGCTGGGGCTCGCCAACTATAAAGCGTACCTTGTGCAATGCCTTCTTCTTTGGCTAACCGGGAAATTGTCTGATTGTTCGGCGGCAGCATCTTCTTTAAAACAGCGGCCTTTCTTTCTATTGGATAACGCATACCACTCTCTCTTTGCCTCCTGTAATAACTTATTGAATCCCAATTTAGGGAGGGGGACAACTAGCCTGACACAGGGGGCCTATGCGGGTATTCGGTTGCTGTGGTGCAGTGTGAAGGGCGATCAGAGTAATTGGTAGACGTCTATTCTTTGGCGCTTACGAACAGTTCATGCGCTGGGTTTGGGCTGGAGGGAGGAGGCTAAATGGACTGCTCAAGAGGCGAAGTTGCGAGTCTTTAATGTATATCTTAACATTAGCGAACGCCTACGCGCCGGGCAGACAGTTTAAGTGATCACGAAGCTCAGTTCTTGCTCATCGAAGTCACGATAACTATCTGTCGATGAAAGAACCTTGGCTTTACATACATATACAAAGCTAACTGATGATTCGTTTGCCCTGTACCAGTCAACAAGTCCTTTGTTGTAAATCACTGTCGAAGAGCCACAGAGAGATCGAATACCTTTAGGATGGTTTGGCTGCCATCCAGAGAACCAAAATAGGGAAAATCCTATATTTGATCCACCAAGGTAATAACAGAAAGCACCATCGACAGCTTTGCCGACAATTCTTTTGTCTTTAATATTGCTCTTTGGAACGTATAGACCGCGTGCCTCCATATCAGAATGCCAATGCCCATATCTGTTGAATGGGTATGGTGTAGTGGCCATTACCTCACTTGGAATTTGATCGTCATCTTGAAACTCGTAGGTGAGTTCTGGATCAAGTAGATTTCCTATAGAAATACATCCAGAGCGTTCTTCTATTTCAAAATCCTCTCCGGATTTTTGGATAACAGAAGCTTTTACGACTGTCACATCAATCCACGTGTTTTCGTCAATTTTGATTGGTAGTGAAAAAGCCAATAAGCATTGCGAGCCCTTGATTGAGTCGAAATTGCCTAAAGCAAGCTTAATAAACTGAGCTATGCCATCCACATCTGCATTCCAATTGCTGTCCCATTTTGGCAACCAAGCGGGTTTATTGGGTTTTATCCCCGTGTATGCAGGCTCTATTGGCAGCGCAAGTATCGAGAGGTGTTCAGCATAAGTTTCTGGCATGCCATAGAATTGCTTTGCTACCTCAATAGTTCGTAGATAAGCAGATCGCCCGCGATGGCTAGCTTGTGTGTAAAACTGGCCAGTAGAGCGTTGACGGTCGCTGCCAAGAAAAAAATCAATCTGTGCTTCAGCCGGTGACAAATATTCGAAAGTATTACACCACTCTAACTCATAATACCTTGTGAAAGGTATCCCAGTTTGGTTCTCTTCTTTCTTTAACCATGAATAATATAGACGCGGGACGTGGCTGCCTTGAAAGTAGCTGAATCTATGGTTATCAACCCCGAGACAAATGTCTGGTGTAAATGGGTATGCATATTCACCGAATTCACTTGGGCTTTGTGTTAGGCTTTTTATAAGCAAGTCAGACAGTGTTGATCTTGCCTTGATATATCGTCCAAGATCTTGAGGGCATGCATATCCTTTTGATTGCGCGACATGAAAAACGCAAAGCACCTCTACGCATTCAGACTCTTGTTTGCGGCCAGCCAAATCTTGCACTAACAAAGACTCAATTTTTGGTTGCTGGCTGCTCAGAAGACGAGAAATCTGTTCGATAGTCCATAGTTTAACTGACGGGATAGGACATTTTAGCCTTGAAATTAACAGTTTGCTCAAGGCGTCATCGAGAGTGTCAGAAGTTCCCCAATCCCAATTAGGCTTGGGCAAATTAAGACTACGGACACTGTCCTCTAATCCTTCTACCATGGCGATGGTTAGCTTTATCGCCTCATCTATCCTTCCTGCTTGTGAAAGCAAAAATACGAGCTTGTCATTGGGTATGATTAAGCTGCCAAATTTATCCTTCCAGGTGTCTGGTTGTTCAGTTGTCAGCCTAATGAATTCGTCAATTTTGCTGGCGTATTGAGTTGCAACAATATCAAGCCTTTCAATGCTTTTCTCAGAACTTTCAAACCAGTTGGACCAACCATTCATCGCGTTGTGTGCCAACGCCAATAAATCAAAAGCCTTAGTTTTTCCTGATATCTTTCTCTGGCTTCGAAATAGCAAATCCAAAAGACATCGTTTGTCGTCATAACGTTCTGCGAATGACAGGGTGTGAGGCATCAAATATTGGATGAGCTCAGGTTCTTTATCTTGTTCTAGCCAGAATTGGTACCAACGCTTCCAAAATTTTCCAGTGCTTATTTTTCCTTTCAAATCATCTGATAATTGCTCAAAGGATTCAGGAGGGTAGTCTGCCGAACTTAATGTGATTTTTTCGTCAAATTCATCTGACTTTGTTATGTTTTCGTTAGATTGATCGAGAACGTCGATGTCTAGTAAATTTTTAATATTTGAAGCGATATCTATGGCATTGGCATCCCCTGATTCATGCAGCTTTCTAATAGGCTCGTAGCATGAAGATGGCAATCCGGTCAGAAACAGCTGTCCAGCAATTGCTAATGATAAATCGGATCGTTCAAATAGTCTTTGAATGGTCTTTTCTGCATAGTACCATTCGCCATCGCGAAGCTCTTGGTCATATATTGAAGCGGCAGTTTGAGGATTCAGCTTTGCCACCAATGATGATATCGAGTGTTTGGAATGCCTAGTTTCATCCCCATCTGTAAACTTGGAAATGTTAAACACGATAGGTGAAATTCTTTCCAATATCTGTAGTGAAGATTTAGGGTCTTTTTTTGATAGATACTCAATTGCATTAAGAACATCAAATATAGTTGGGTCTTTGTGGTGTCCATATCCGAGAACAAAGTCCCATGCGGTCCTCAAGCATTTCTCGAAATATTCTTGAATATCGTGTTGAAAGGCTATTTCTGCAAGTTCTAGGTACGCATTTGAGTTTTCGATTGTTTCCTCTAGCTCGCTTTCTTGGCGCAATATTTCTCGGTCAATCAACAGTCTTGCTGCGCCTTCAGATAACAGTTCAAGCTTTAGCTCTTTGTACCAGAGTCTGAGCCAGGCGGATCGAAAAACGCCATAATTTAAAACATTATCGAACTCGTCAGACGATATTTTTCGTTGGCATGTTAACAAGTGGCAATCTGCAGCAATTTCGATCCATTCTCTCTTAAATGAAATGTCTGCTCTGCGCTTTTCCCAATGAGCGTCATCAAGATTTGAATTGTTTGGAAACAGCGAGCAGATTAGATCGAAGGTTAATGCGTTTCCGGCCAGAACCTCGACCCCAACAATATTTGCCAGTTCGTTTAGCAGATCATAGTGATCTGAAACGTCTACCCTTTCAGATTCCGCTCGTACAGGTAGCCAGCTAAAATTTCCCTCAGCACAAATTCTGAGTTGCAATGCTGAGAAGAACCAAGTGTGATAATTCTGTGAAGTTGCTACTCTATAGGCCGTCTGATTTTCACTATCAAAAATCTCTGCCTGGATATCGCTTGGTGTTTCCTTAGAATATGCCCCTAAAAATCCACTGAGTTCTTGAGAAGAAAAGTTTTGGTACTCCGGCCAGCAGCAGATATCAGCGTCTTCCAAAATACTCAATCTAATAGCATCCAGCTCGATATTTCTAATGTGTGGCGATTTGCTAGCTAAGCATTTCCAAGCCCGCATCAGAAGATCTATATCCTTTTTGATAAGACATGCGGATCTGAAGCTGGTGATGTAACCATCTGGCCATTTAGCAAAGTTGCCTTCATCAAATATGGCGTCGTAGTTAAGGCTATCGGTTAGTGTGCCAGCTTTTACTATGTTGAGAGCTTCGCTTTCTTCATCTTGTGAACTTCGTGAGGCTAATAATTTCGTTTTGGCTCGGTAACGATCAATTGCCTTTCTGGATAATTCGGTGGCTTTTTCAATTTCCCCACGAAACCACATCACCATTGACAGTATTGATAGTTTTAGGGGGCCGTATTCATTTACCCTGGATAAAATCTCGTTGAGAGCATGTGGGGCGGCGCCAACTGCAGACAGCACTTCAAGCGAAGTAGAATCCCGAGTTTGAAATTCGGGACCGTTGATTAGTCTAGTTTTTAGCTGTCTGTGCCGGTAGGCCTCTGCATAGTTTCGGTCGCCGAAGGCATAAACTTCTGCCTCTGATAATAATCGTATGCATGCATTAACGGGCATGCCTACAACTAATCTATCCAACACCCAGTCGCGCGTTATGCCTTGGCGCAGCTCAGCGGTGTTGCCCCCCAAGGCTTGACAGGACCAAAGCCACTGGTCTTTGAGGTGAGTTGGCGCTTCTGATTGAAGCCAATCACAGACATCTTGAATCAACGCTTTTATTCGTTCTTGATGATCGATGAGACTTGTAACAAATACCACAAGGCTTTCGTGGAAGGGACTAACACCAGAGATGGTTTCAGACAGCAAATGAGAAACAGCATCGACACTTGGCGCTTTATCATGCTCATCGTTTTTTACTACCTTGCTGATCGCTTGTCTAGGCCAAGCGAATTTAAATCCGCAGGCAAGGTGAAGAACATCTTTTTGTCTGTAATTAAGGGATTGCCATAATTCGTTGTAGTAGTTTGCAATATTTCCGTCTGTGCAGGGCGGAAGTCGTTCAATGTTCCATTGGGATAGAGCTAGTCCGTGACTCGAAATATACTCAGTTGAGTAAATTACATGAAGAGGATAGCCATTAGTTATCTGAAGTAACTCGTTAGCGCCATTTTTAATCTCTTCGTTACGATGGCTTTCATGGCAGTTTAGATATAATCGTCCAGCTTCTACATGAAACTCCAAAAACTCATAAATGGAATTGCCCGACATCTCTGGTAGCCAATACCAATTTTGCTTTGGTGAGTTAGAAAGCAAAATGTTAGGTAAAAGATTGTCATCTACTGGCTGAGTTCCAATGATAACGACTAGGCTGTCTTTAGCTGGAAGAAGTTGCTTGAATATTTCATCCAAAGGTTTTTTATTTTTGGCGTTATCGCGCCAAACATGATCTAGCCCATCTATGAGCACAACGAACGGTTTGCCTTTTTCGTTGTAGTAATTTGCGCATGTCCTTATCGCTTCAGAAAGGTTCTCTGGTTGGCTTGTATTTGCCCCAGCATCTTTGTGGATGCTGCTAATTTGGTGAAGTAAAGATTCGGCAACAATCCTAGGGCTCAGGCGATCAGTTGTGGAATCCCCCAGAGACAAAAAATAGTGGTGCCGGACAAATGGAATTTCACTGCGTTCTAATTCCTCGCATAGAAAGGAAAGGTAGGTGCTTTTCCCGCCTCCGGGTTTTCCAGTTAAGGTGATCACCTCTCCATTCGAGGCGCCTATCCTTTCGATCATCCTGTTGTGAAAATCCACATCAGGAAGGCAATAATCATCTGGTACAAAGAAAATTTCTGGAATTGGCTCAAGGCGCCTGGGTGACAAAATTTCTCTAATATGGTGAAGATGAATCCACCCATCGCCAGGAGGATTGTCCTTGAACATTGCCCATTCACGGGATCGTGAAATTAGCCGCTCGACCCCTGCATCATCAGAAAAATTCAAAAACCCAGCTTGTACTGAACGCTTAGTAACGTGGTAATCAGCGTCACTGTGTTGAACTGTTAATCTTGAAAAAAGATATTCAGCCTCTTTGTCGCTTCCTAGCTGGTTTACGATAAGGCTTTTTGTGACGTTATCTATCTTTTCAAATAGGACTTTTGCTCCAGAAAGGCATCCTTCTATGTCTCTATCGGGCAGCTTATTTGTTAGTAAAACTACATCACCTAGATTTTCAGCCGGAACTGAAACAATTGCGTCGTAGAGTTTTTTTAAAATTGAACGAGACCTTTCGGTCTTACCTGAGACGCTTAACAGCCAATCCCAAGAAAGTCGGTTTTCATCTTTGTGTGGCGACGGGGTAAATTTAACCTGCCAGAAATCCTTAGTGCCATCCGGTCGCTCACCGACGATATCGTCAATACCCGCAGGTGTTTCATTGGTGTCTTCGTCTGCCTCAAATGCCACCCTTGAATATTTGGTGGGGCTGCGAAGCCAGTCTGCAATAAGCTTTACTCCCTGCAGAGTTTGATAGTCATATGCGGTATAGGTGATAGCAGTATTTTTTACCTTCATTGAGCGCACAAGGTCCTCTTTGGTTGATCGCCTAATTCCATAGCAGCTCACTACAGGCTAAAAAACCATTCCGGCTCAACGGTGACCTTTTCAACAAGTTCTGTCTTTACACCCAGCGTCAACTCTTTCAGTTTGTCTGCTAGTTGATCGCCATCGACTAGGTCAATGGGAGCTGCGTCGTCTCTATTGGCTTCTTCAATTGCTGATTTGGTAAAGCTGCCCGTAGTGATAAACATTCCGCGGTCGGCACGACCGACAGTGGCGCCACGGAAATCACGGATGTCAGAGGCACTGACAGAGCCTTTGTACTTTTTACACTGAAATGCGATATGAAAACTCATGAGCCCATTGATGCGAGCGATGCCTTTGCCGTCAATGCCTCCATCTCCGGTGCGTCCAGTGACTTCAACATGAACAAAGCCAGACTCACGCAACAGACGCTGGGTCAGGCGTTCAAATGCGTCCGGCGTCATCTCTTCGATCAGAATATGGTGAAGCCTTTCTCGCCATGCCTGAGTTTCCTCCGGTAAATCATCAACCGCTGTAGTTGGGTCTTCCGGGCTCGTGTCCTCGGATTTTGTAGAGGGAGATAGAGAACGCACATAGCTAACGATCTCACGGCTATCTATTGTGTCGGCCTTCTTGGCTTTTTCGGTGAGTGCCCAAACCCATCGGGATGAATTTTCAAGATAGCCAGCCTTTTTCAGATATGTCCGCGCCCAGGCCAGGCGATAACCTACTTCGGTTTGATTGCTTTTTTCTGGGTTATGAAGGAGGGCAAGAGTTTCTTCGTCGAAATTCTCGAGCTCGACAACTTCTTCGTAGATTTCGTCAATGCTGCCAGAGCCGCCTAGGTTTACCAGGGCTTTCAGTAGCGGTAGCATCAATTGATCATAAGTTACCATAGGGTTTCACTCGTTAGTTCTTAGGTTTGTCTCGTTATCAATACTGAGCCGTAAACGAATCATAGTCGTTGGCCTTAATGAACTTGGCTTCTTGCCCCAAAGCTTCGAAGTGGGCGGTTCCATAATCAATTTTCGCTTGTTCCTTCGGGCGTAATGCATCACTGAACAAACTGCTTTTCGTTTCGACGACAAAATACAGCTTCTCGTTACCATCCTGTTCCACCAATACCGCCCAGTCAGGGTTATAGCCGCCCAGGGGGGTGTCGATCTTGAACCAGCCGGGTAGTTTGGCGTAGAGCTTGATATCTGGACTCTTTTCGAAGGCGCGAGCGAAGGTCTCCTCAATGTCGGAGTCGTACACGACATGGTCGTAGACTGACTTCTGTGTCTCCAGCATATTCTTGTTCAGATAGCCCGTGAGTTCCTGGTCCTCAAATAGCTCTTGAGCATAAAAATGTTCGTCCCCGATCTTTCGGTACCTGATCCCGTCCACAATGAACAGCCGCATCTGGTTGATGATTATGGCAGTTACTTCATCGATAAATTTTTGTGGGTTGTTCTTAAAGTCCTTCAGGCGATTGCATTTCTACAAGATGGCCACAATAGATCGACGAGTCAGATTTGTTTCGTTCTGTAAAAAGCTGACGATATCCGGCAGCTGATAATCCCTTATGTCGTAGACGTGGGTTTGCGAGGTTTCATCCCTTACTTCCAGGCCGCTGCGTTCGGTGGCAACCTTCGCTTTGTCATAGTTGAACCGCGTCCTGCCGACTATCAGGTTTTTCTCGATTTCCTTTGCGCACTTGTCGATCAGCGCTTCTGGAGAGAAATCCACCCGGTAGACGGTCTTGTGCTTAATGCGGTCCCAGAGCTCTTTGAAGTCGTCACTGAGGTAGACCTGCTTGTTGAGCTTGACAGCTGTACGGTCATCTTTGTTTTTAACATTCAGGCCACCGGCAACCTTCTTCAATAAGGCGGAGATCGGACCTGCCAGTTCCTGTACTTCGTATGGCAATGTCACCTTGTTGTCTTTGAGGTCTAGTTTAAGTTTGTCCTGAACCTTGCCCTTGGTATCGATGTACCCCTGATCTACCAGGTGCTGCCAAACCTTCTCTGATTGCTCTGCACCCAGGAACTTTGGCTTTTCACCTTCGTGGGCTACGACAATGTTGGCAAACTGGTGCTGCTCCACCAGACCAAAGCGAATGCCTTCTTCGTCCTCGATCTCTTTTTGAAGCTGTTTCACGAAGTCCTCGTAGGACTCGTTAGCCATTACAGTCAGGGTGTTGATGTCGAATCCATGGACCCGCTTTCCGTCCTGATTAACCGCTAGCCGGAGCCCTCGGCCGATTTCCTGGCGCTTTTTAATGGTCGAGGCCGTCTCATTCAGGGTGCAGATCTGGAACACGTTGGGGTTATCCCAGCCTTCGCGCAGGGCAGAATGGGAGAAAATGAAGCGTACTCTCTTTTTCCTGAGCGTATGTTCGCTATCACCGGGTAAAGGAAAAGACAGCAAAGTTTCCTTCTCCTTCATGATGAGGTTGTAGGCGCTTTCATCATCGGCGGTACTGCCGGAAGAGTCTTTGTAGCGAATCAGGTTGTCCGGGTCGGTTTTCTTGCGCTTGTCCGCGGCGAAGTAGCCGTTGTGTACCTCTTCGGGGTCCAGGCCAAGGTCGATCTCTGCAAAGAGAGATTGGAACTTTGGTTTGGAAACGATCTGGCGGTACTCCTCCTCAAACCACTGGGCATACTTGCCTTTGAGCATCTGGCCTTCATCGTTGTAGCTGCGATAGTTAGCGACCCGGTCGATAAAGAACAGGCTCAAGACCTTGATTCCCTGGGGAACCAGTTTGAGCTCTTTCTCCAGATGTTCCTCGATAGTCTTGCGGATCTGCAGGCGTTTCTGGGCATCGTCATCGACACCGCCGATGGCTTCGCCGAGGCGAATCACGTCGGGTTTACTGGTGAAGTCGATGTATTCATTGCCTTCACCACAGAAAATGTCATTAATTACATAACCATCATAGAGATCTCGGCCCTTTGAAAGCTCCAGCAGGTCATCCCCGGCTTTAACCTTCTTTTTCATACGCTTCACGCCGCCGGCCTGGTTCACATCCAGTTCAATCTGAGCGGTGATAGGCGATTTTCGGTTGTCGACGCTCAAGAGTTTAATATAGGCCTTGTTGTGTCCATCCTGAACATTCAGCGATGCCACCTCGATCTGCTTGACCAACTTATGCTCGTAGGCATCGATGGAATCCAGTTTGTAGAGCGGATTGTGTTTGTCCACATGGGTGGCTGAGTAGCGGAAGGTGCAGAGTGGATTGAGCGAAGCAATGGCCTCTTTTGACTTGGCTGTCGTGTCCACGCTCTGAGGTTCGTCGATAATTACAATTGGATTGGTGGAGCGGATAAACTCAATTGGCTTCATGCCGCTCAGGCGGTCATCTGCGCGATGGATCAGGTTAGCCTTGGTCTCTTTGCTGGGATCGGTGAAGCTCTTACGGAAGGCATCGATGTTGATCACCATGACCTGAATGTAGTCATTGGTGGCAAAGCTGCGCACCTGTTCTCGTTTGGAGGAATCGTAAACAAAGTAGTCAAACTGCGCGTTGTCGTAGAGCGTATGGAAGTGTTCCTCGGTGATCTGCAAGGACTTGTAGACACCTTCCTTGATTGCCACAGAGGGGACAACGACGATGAATTTGGTGAAGCCGTACTTCCGGTTTAGCTCAAAAATCGAGCGTAGATAGACATAGGTTTTTCCAGTGCCGGTCTCCATCTCAATGGTGAAGTCTTTGCCATTCAAAGCATTTGACTGTTTGAGCCCGTTGACTAACTGTACTTCTTGTGTGTTTTCGAGAAGCTCTTCTTCGATTAGGCGCAGGCGGTTTCCTATGCCGAGATCGTTTTGTTCAGAGGCCGCCAGAGCATCCATCTGTCCGTGCTTGTCGACCACAGGGGCAGACGTCACCGTGAAGGTGGTTCGGCATGTCTCCTGGCCTTCAAAGATACCGACAACAGCTTCAACAGCGTCCTTCTGGTAGGTGAGGTCCGGGTTGAATTGAATCTTCATTTCCAGCTCCTCTTATATGCTTCTGACGTCGTCGATGCCGAACTGCTTGAGCACCTGCACGGCATTGGTTTTGACCACATCATCGGCGAAACCAGCATCCTTGAAGACAACGCGCATCACTTCTGGCTTCAACTCATCCTTCAGCTTGCCGATGCCTTCCACGATTTCAATGCTGACCACATCATCCAGGCAAACTATCAGCGCCCCCATACCGACGTCATAGACGGTTTTGCCGCTGATTTTGTGCTCTTTGATCGGCAGTGTCAGATCAAGGCCGTATTTGAGCAGTATCTCGTAGAGTACATCTTCCGTTGTTCTATCGGTTTTGACACTGTCAACGCTCAGAGCCAACTGATCTTCAAGGTTTTCAAAGTCGGTTTCCCATGGAAGAATATTTGTTGCATCAAGCTTAAAGAGTTTGAACCCGATATCGAGATTAGTAGAGTTTGTCTTGCTTTGGGCGTCTTTAAGAACTTTGTTGCCTGCATTTCTAATACGAGATTTGCCCAAGTCGGCAATTGTTTTAACTCTATCTTCCTCGATCTTCAATGGCTCAGGGATTTGAACAAGAATGAATTTACGACTTCCGCCATCTTCTGCGTTTTGTGCGATAACCGCATGGGCTAAAGGCGCGCTTCCAGCGAAGAAATCCAGAACAATATCTTCATCGCTTGTTGTAGTGCCTATTTTCAATGCTTGGCGAAGAAGGCGTGTTGGCTTTACAGAATTTAAAGAGTTCTCGGTGTTTTCAAATTCAACAAACTCTAATAATTCCTTCTTTGCTTCTTGTGTATGACCGACAAGGGAGTATTGCCAAAGTGTCTGAGGGACCATTCCTTGTTTCACATCAGATAGAAAGCGCTTCTGCGCAGGGTAGGCATCATTGTTAGGTCCCCACCATATCTGATTATCAGCATCCATTTCATGAAATTTCTTTTCTGATTGTCGCCAATAACGCCCTTTGCCTGGTAAAAATTCTTTTCCTGTAGGTCCTACCACCTTGTATTGACCTTCCGAGTAGTAATTTCTTGCAGTCAGGTCACTTGACTTCCAAGGCCCTCTTGGATCATTGTCTGTATTTTGATAACGCGCATTAGCCTCATCACTTCTTGGTAATAGAGTGGGTTGCCACAGTGATGCATTCTTGGCGTATACAACGATATAGTCATGATCCTCAGAAAAATATTTTGCAGAATTCTTAGGACTATATACCCTTTGCCATATGACTGTAGCGATAAAGTTTTCTTCACCAAAAACTTCATCACATAGTTGCCTTAAATTAGTGACCTCATTGTCGTCTATAGAACAAAATATAACTCCATCATCACGCAAAAGGTTCCGTGCTACTTTTAGGCGTGGAAGCATCATATTTAACCAATTTGTATGAAAGCGGCCAGATTGTTCAGTGTTTGTCGAGAACTTACGTCCTTCGCTATCCTTTTGTCCGGTGTACTTTAGATATGTGTCAAGGTTATCTGCAAAATTATCTGGATAGATGAACTCCTTACCTGTGTTATACGGCGGATCGATGTAGATCATCTTCACTTTCTTGTGATAACTCTTTTGCAGGAGCTTGAGCACCTCCAGGTTATCGCCTTCAATAAATAAGTTCTGGGTGGTATCCCAATCGACAGACTCTTCCTTGCAAGGGAGTAAAGTGCCGGTTGAAGGGGTCTGGGCCAGGCGCCTGGCCCTGGATTTTCCATGCCAGTTGAAGCTGTATCGCTCTTCCTTGCCTTCGATGTGCTCACCCAGCACCTCTTTGAGCGTTTCAAAATCGATTTTTTTCTCACCATCACCTTCCGTGATGATCTCAGGAAACAGCGCCTGGAGTTTTTCGATATTCTCCGTGACGATGTCAGCACTTTGGCTCTGCGGGTCTTTTTTGGTGATCTTTTCCATGGGTGGCCTTTACTTATAAGTCGTTCGTTAATTTCTGAATCTGTTGCTGGCAGCGCTTGATACTCATGTTCAGCGCCAGCCTGCGATTGAACTGTGTCTCACTTTTGAGGGAAGTCTTGAGACTGCTTTCCTCTTCTTCAAGTTGTCGGATGTCCTGCAATAGTGTCTGCCGGTCTCGCGTTGGACTGGCATTTGCGTTCGCATCAACTTCATGTGGGTTTTGGAGCCGGAATTGCCCCGTATGCCTGGCGGCCTGTAAGGCGAGCATGCGCTCTACATACCCTTGATATAAGGTGTAGAAGTTGGTCCAGTCGAGCTGTTTGCAATCCAGTGAGGCGATAAATGCTTGTTCGATGGGATCGGAGGAATTGCCGTCGATCCAATTGCTATCAAAAAAGGCCTCCACCATCAGTTTTTGACTGTCAGCCAGGCTTTGACGCTTGTTGGCTAGGCTCAACCAGAGCCTGTTGTCATGGCTGATGACGAGCGCCAACGGATAGGGGATGGCGCGCTGGATAATCTCAACCAGTCGTTTTACGCGCTTGGGGCTTTTTAGCGTTACATGGATGACAGCAATTTCCGGATAATCAAATTCATCTGTCTGTATTTTGGGGATACTGATCGTTTCCGGCTTCAGGGTGTAACGCCATCCCAGCGTATCGATATCCTCAGTGATGACTTTTTTATCGTTATTGCTAAGGTCGGTAGACTCGAGCAGCATCTTTTTGTAGATACGGCTGTTCAGTAAACAGGACTCGGGCAGATTCATTGACTGCCAAAGTTGTTCGGTAATGTGCTGTTGTTCCTGGCCCGTCATGGCGTGCTAATTCCTTCATCCAGTAGGATGAGGTAACTGACCACTTCAAAGTCTTCGATGCCCTGGCTGCTGGTTGGAGTGAGTACCGTGCCTCCGCGGGTGAACAGGCTCTGGGTGCCTTTCTCTTCGCTCTTGCCAACGATGCTGTCTATCGCGATTGCCAACAGTTCCTGATAGTGGCCCATTTCAGCGCCTTTGCTTGTGTTCTGATAGAACAGCTGGAAGGCGCTGGAATTTATCGCTTCCCGCTGGAAGGCTTGCTGCTTCAAAAGGTCGAGTATCTTTTTGCTCTGGGTAAAGTTGAGCTGCACCAGGCCATCGCCCGCAACGTAAACCAGAAAGTGAGGGGCTAAGGGATAGTTTTCGTCTACCGAAACAGCTTTACTTCCTGTCTGGATGTTTCGTAGACAGAATATGACGCCGGGACTAATGCCATCATGGATCGCTTCGTCATCCAGTGTGACGACGGAGAATAACCCTGAAGGCGCCTGTTCCAGAGCGCCGGGGTTGGACTTGAGATAATCCAGGAGATCCATGCGGAAGTCGTTGAGCGTCAGGTCGGTAATGGATATGCCACCCGCCATCTCTTCAAGATCGACCAAGGCTTCTTGTAGTTGTTGGAGTTGCTTACGGCGATACTCGAGATCGTTCATCTCCTGACTGTTTTCATCGATGACGTTTTCTTCACCTGTGGCGGAGATGTCCAGCAGCACCATGCGGCCGGAGACGCGTGCTTCGAGGTTGATATATTCGTCCAGCTCCATGTTGGGCCAGAAGTTGATGAGTTGGATCTGGGTATTTGTTGAGCCAAGCCGATCAACCCTGCCAAACCGCTGGATAATGCGAACCGGATTCCAGTGAATGTCGTAGTTGATGAGGGCGTCGCAGTCCTGGAGGTTCTGGCCTTCCGAGATACAGTCCGTCGCAATCAGGATATCGATCTCATTCGTAGCCTCGGGGTCGATCTTGTCGCGCTCTTTGGAACGGGGCGAGAAGGCCGTGAGGAGGTTGTTAAAGTCACTGCCAATACCGGTTAGGTTGGTCTTGTTGCCACCACCACCCGTTACGATGGCACTGAATAATCCAAGTTCGTCCTTGGCCCATGTGGTGATATGTTGATACAAGTACATCGCTGTATCCGCGAAAGCGGTGAAGACGATGACCTTGTTGTTGTCTCGATTGATTGGCTGATGGACCTTTGCTGAGATCGTTTCCTTCAGGCTCTTGAGTTTGGCGTCTCTGCCAGCATCAATGCGCTTGGCGTCGGCCAGCAGTTTTTCCAGTAGTGCTTTATCTTCTTCGAGGTCTTGTTTCCATAACACCTGATCAGTGTCCTGGATTAACACCTTGGTTTTGTTGCCGGCCACCAGATCAGCCAGTTCCGGTGAGTCGAGCTCAGCCTCCTCGACGTTGACCTCCTCGATTTCCTGGGTGGTGTGGTTATGGATTTTGTCCAGCAGACCGTCGACTTGGGCTAACAGCTTTTCTACCGTAAGGCCGAAGGAGTAGATGGAGCTTTCCATGCGTTTGAGCAGATTGACCCGCATCAGGTGAATCAAGCTCGCTTCACGATCCAACTGTTTGAATTTTCCTTTCCCGCCGCCTACTTCCATGTCGTATTTGCGGCTGTACTCTTCCTGTTTGTCGGCTCGGACGTATTTCAACGGTGAGTATGCAGCCAGGTGTAGGCGGCGAATATCCCGGTTCACCTCCTTAAGTGGTGGATAGTCGTCTTGTATGTCGATATCCGCTTTGACGTTAATCGGCGGGAGGCGTGTCGGGAATTCACCGATATCCTCTGTGCCATAATATTTTTCGATGTGCTTGCGTGATCTGGCAATCGTGACCAGATCAAGCAGTTTGAAGTAATCGAAGCTCATGCTATCCAGCAGTGATTCAACCGTGCGGGTTTCAACTGGTTGCTTGTTCCACTGGTTGAATTGCTTTTGCGCCAGGCGCAAGGTCTTGTCGATGCTGGAGATGCTAAATTCAGAGAAGGCGCCGTCACTTCCTTCCGTCATAAAGGCTACCTGGTTCTTCAGGTCGTTCATGCGATTGTTGACAGGCGTTGCGGATAGCATCAGCACCTTGGTCTTTACGCCGGACTGGACGATGTCTTCCATCAAGCGGCGGTAGCGGGTCTTGGTTTCCTTGGTCGGGTTGTTGTTGCGAAAGTTGTGGGACTCGTCGATGACAATCAGGTCGTAGTTGCCCCAATTCAGCGTCGCCAGGTTGATCTCGCCAGAATGGCCTGATGTGCGACTGAGATCGGTATGGTTAAGGACGTCGTAATTGAACCGGTCCGCTGCAAGAAGATTGCGTTTGTCATTGATCGTGTAGAGCGTCCAATTGTCCCTGAGCTTTTTAGGACACAGGACAAGTATGCGGTCATTACGGAGTTCGTAATACTTGATGATAGCGAGGGCCTCGAAGGTCTTACCCAGACCAACGCTGTCTGCGATGATGCAACCATTGTGTGTTTCGAGCTTGTCAATGGCGCCAATGACGCCATCACGCTGGAATTTGTAGAGCTTGTTCCAGACCAGGGTGTTTTTAAAGCCTGTCTTGCTCTTGATGATTTTTTCCTCGTCAAACTCCTCCAGATAATCCTTGAACAGGTTATAGAGGGTGACGAAGTAAATGAATTGAGCCGGCTTTTCTTCTGCCAGGTAGTTTAGCTGTTTGAGCAGTAGTTCCTTGGCATCAGCGACCATCGTTTCATTGGTCCAGAGACTGTCGAACCACTGCAGCAAGCCCTTGGTGTTCTCCAAATCCTTGACGCACATGTTCATGTCAAAGCTGTCGGATTCGGTATAGCCCAATCCAGTGCTGGTGAATTGAGAGCTGCCCTGGATGGCGATGCTCTCGTCGTCTTCATTGGAGACGTGAAACAGTGTTTGGGGAATGAGCCCGGAGCGAACAGCGGTCTTCACCTGTGCCTGCTTCTCTATCCACTTGGCACATTCGGCTGCGATCTTGGCTTGGTTTAACTGATTGCGGAGCCGTAATTCGAACCTATCACCATTTAGCTGGGGCTCGATGTTGGTATCTACAGTACTGTCGTGAAAGCCCAATTGTGTAAACAGCAGTCGGGTATTACGCGCTCTTGATAGCTCTTTTTTCAGCGCGTCAAAGGCATAGATGGAGAACAGGCCGCTTAAGATAGATAGCCTTGAGCCACCATTGAGGGAGGCTTTGAGGGTATCGCCGATTTTGCCTGTTTTCCTGTTGTCGATCAGCACAGTTTTCAGCCCATCCCTGCATTTGGTTTTATATCTGGTGTCGCTTGGTATCCCGGCGCAAGCGTGGCGCTGTCTACGCCGTAAAGAGTCTGCGGGTTGTTAAGCCACAGGTGAATCTCTGGACTATCCAGGCTGTGCGTTTCGGAACAATCCACGTTCCAGTGCCTGAGGACATAACCCGCAACAGCTGCGCGGACATCGACTTTAAGCACCCCATCATTCATGGAATATTCGTGTTCGATAGTTTCTGGGTGCTCCAACCTTGGGTGGGGAACAATGTGCATTCTGACGATGCGGTTCCACTGTATGTCTGCATCGCGGGTCTGCGCGGCAGGAATTTCTCCGTTAAGTATTCTGGGGCGGGCAATACGATTGACGACAAAGTCATTGAAGGACTTGCGTTTACGGTCATGAGCACGCACGTGCCAGCGCAATCCGTTATCGATTAGAGCGAAGGGCACTATCTCTCGGGTAGTCAGGCCACTGGAGAGTGATCGGTATTGAACCTGGAGCGCTTTCTTTTGGTGTATGGCCTGGGTAACGATGGCCAGAGTGTCTAGATCGGGAAAATTGAGCTGTGTGGGGGACTCTGCGGTAACCAGAGGATGTTGGCGACCAACAAAGTCATCGCCCAAGCCATAGCACAGTGCCGCACGTGCCTGATTGCCAGGATAGGAAAATAGCGGCTTGAAGCCTTCCCGCTGGATATAGGTTTTGGCCTTGGTGTCGTACTCCAGATTTTTGGGGGCGATTTCTTTGTACTGCGTCAGATCTCGCGTGGCAGCTGCAGCCTTGATGCCAAACCGCGATACCAGGTCATTGCGGTTGACTGTGCCGAGGAACCTCAACTTAAAGTCGATGTGAAACAGTCGTTCCTGTTGTGCCTGGCTGATATCGGCTAGCTGCGTTTGTGTCATGAGAAGCTCTGCAAACCTTTTTTGTGCCATGATACTCAAATTCGGTTGCTAGCATATATTGCGCACCACATGGGAATCAATAGTAGCTATTGACATCATCAAATTGATGATGATTGAATGCGAGCATTGATGCTCATAAGAGAATAAAAGTCGTGTGGGAGACTGGACCAGAGTGAAGGCAGACAAAAATATCGCCGCCTACCGCCGCATGCGTAATCAGTCGCTGTGGCGGTTGCTTGCTTCTGGCAATGGGCCAACGGTGATTGGTCTGCTGCAGTCACACCTCTATGAAAAGGAGCGCAGCCTGCCGGCCTCGATTCTGTTCGAACGGCTGACGCGGGATCTGGAAGAGTTGCGGGCCCAGGGCGACGATTTCCCCCAAACGGCGCAGGCCTATGTGGCCAACTGGCTGAGCGACGGCTATCTCGAACGACGATTCCCGCCAGGTGCCACCGAGGAGGAATACGAGCTCTCTACCGCCACGGTGGAGGCGATTCGTTTTCTATCCGCCATCGCTGAACCTCATTCCGCGGCTACCGAGAGTCGCCTGTCGCTGGTGATCCAGGCGCTGGTCGGGCTGGCCGAGGATACCGACACCGATAAGTACCGCCGGATCGACCGCCTGATGGCGGAACAGGCCCGCATCGACAAGGAGATCGATGCCATTCAAAAGGGCCAGATGCGCGTCCTGCCACGTGATACTGCCCTGGAGCGGACCCGCGAGATCATCTCCCTGGCCGACGATCTGACGGGTGATTTCCGCCGGGTGCGCGATCAGTTCGAGCAGCTTAACCGGGATCTTCGAGAGCGCATCATGGATAGCGATGGCAATCGCGGCGAGGTCCTCGACTCGCTGTTTGCCGGTATCGATCTGATCGCGGAGAGCGAGGCGGGCCGGACCTTCTCTGCGTTCTGGCGCTTGCTTACCGATCCCGAGCAGGCAGCGATGTTGGAAGAGTCTCTCGACAGCGTGATGTCACGCGAGTTTGTTGGCGAGTTGGACATGCGTGAGCGTCGCTTCCTCCTGCGTCTGACCAGGAACCTTCTGGAGCAAGGGGGCACCGTCCACGAGGTGTTGCAGACCTTTGCCCGCAGCCTCAAGCACTTCGTGCAAAGCCGTGAGTATCTCGAGCAGCGTCGCGTGAACCAGCTACTGAAGGAGGCGCAACGTGCAGCGTTGTCGATCAAGGATGAGGTAAAGGCAACTGAGTCGCTGGAGTATTCCCTGGAGCTGACCAGTAGTCGCTTGCGTTCCCTATCCCAATGGGTGCTCTACGACCCATCGTTGCAGGCTGAGCCAGAAGCGATGCGTGAGGGCGAACCACCACCCATAGATCTGGAATCAGTCAGTGAGTTGGTGGCGCAGTCGGAGATTGATTTTCGCACTTTGAAAGAGCAAGTTTGCTCCTTGCTCGAACAACGAGACCAGGCATCGATCGGCGATGTACTGCAACACTTCCCGGCCAAGCAGGGCCTGGGCAGTGTGGTTGGTCTGCTGGCCCTGGCCAGCCGTCATGGGATCAGAGGCGCCGAATCAGGTATTGAGGCTGTCGAGACGGTGGCCTGGGTGGGTGAAGATGATCAAGGGCGCCGCGCCCGTATTCCAAAAATCTATTTTTTGAGGGATCGCTTAGATGAACTGGTCTGACCCTATGTCTGAAGAAAGTACGCCTGAAAATGAGGCGTCAGTGGAAGAGATGCTGCAGGTAAAGGACACCGAACAGGAGTCGGACCAGGCACTCTATCAGGGCGATAGCGGCGAGCTGTCACTGGATGCCCGCCGTGTTCTGGTACAGCTGCTTGCCGGCCCGTCCCTGGATGGTCAGCGCCACTCCAAGCTCTGGCCAATCCTGATTCGTGATGAAATGGCCATCCGTAGCCGTTTGTCGGAGCTGTTTCTACAGCTCGTAATCGACCGTGATTTGCAAGTGGCCTTTACCCGTCAGGCCGAAACGGGCGACCTGGAAGTACCCCGGCTTCTGCGTCGTGCCAATCTGACCTTTCTGGATTCCATTCTGCTGCTCCACCTGCGCCAGCGACTCACCCAGGCCGAGACCCATGGCGATCGTGCGGTGGTATCGACCGACGAGGTCGTCGAGTTTCTCGGGGTTTACGAACAGGCCGGCAATACCGATCGGGCGCTGTTCGAAAAGCGCATCCATGCGTCGATCGAGAAGATCAAGAAACACAGCATCTTGCGCAAGATTCGCGCAAGCGAAAATCGCTTCGAGATCTCACCTACGCTGAAGCTGCTGTTTTCGGCCGAAGAAATTCAGGCGCTGACCCGGATTTACCACGACATGCAAGCAGCAGATGCATCGTCCGAACAAGATGATGATATGCCATCAGGGGAGGATCACGAATGAGTGCTGCCGCAGGGGCGCAAAACCTCTTCGCCACGGAACAATTCCGTATGTCCCGACTTCAGGTCTATAACTGGGGCACCTTCTCTGATGTTCATGATATCCCGATTACGGAACAGGGCTTTCTTTTTGTGGGCCGCTCTGGAGCAGGGAAATCGACGCTGCTCGACGCCTTTTCCGCGTTGCTGGTGCCGCCACGTTGGGCCGATTTTAATGCCGCGGCGCGTGAGGCGGAAAAGACAGGACGTGATCGTAACCTGGTGAGCTATATCCGTGGCGCCTGGGCGGAGCAAAAGGACGATGCCTCGGGCGAGATAGCTACGCGCTACCTGCGCCCAGGAACGACCTGGTCGGCTCTGGCGCTCACCTAC
Source organism: Gammaproteobacteria bacterium (assembly GCA_965277715.1). Classification (GTDB taxonomy): domain Bacteria; phylum Pseudomonadota; class Gammaproteobacteria; order JBCCGL01; family JBCCGL01; genus JBCCGL01. The sequence continues at coordinate 1,157,425 of OZ255836.1, read as the reverse complement.
CGAAATGCCCTGGATCAGCATGTGGTGCTGGTGCAGCTCTTATGGTTGCGCGGGAGTGCTAACGGCGCAGGCGATGTGAAGCGCCATTTCATGATCTTCGACAGACCTTTTGAACTCAATGAGTTGGAGGTGTTCGGGCAGTCCAATCTGGATGTGCGCAAGCTCAAACAGACACTTGATGATGCCTTTCATCGCAGCGAGTTCAGCGCCTACGCCGAGCGGTTTCGTCGCTTGCTCGGCATCGAGAGCGAGATGGCGTTACGCCTGTTGCACAAGACCCAGTCGGCCAAGAACCTTGGTGACCTCAACACCTTCCTGCGGGACTTCATGCTGGACAAACCAGCGACCTTCGAGGTGGCCGATCGACTGGTCAGAGAGTTCGATGAACTCAATGCGGCGCACCAGGCGGTGGTAACCGCACGTCGGCAAGTGGAGACCCTGGTTCCGGCGCGAGAGAAGCATCAGAAGCGAGAGTCGCTGCTGAATGAACACAGTAGCCTGAACGAACTACTGGCCGGAATCGATAGTTACGGTGGGCGTCGTCGTATCGATCTACTGAAAGAGCAGATTGAGCGCTTGAATATTCAGGCTGACGGTTTGCAAGGTGAGATCAGCAGGAAACAGGCCGCGCTCAACCAGCATAATGATTCCTTGCGTGAACTGGAGCGTCGTCACAGGGAGGTTGGCGGCGACCAGGTGGAAACCTGGCAAACGGAGAAGTCTGCGCTGGAGCAGCAGCGCGAGCAGTGCTTGAGAAAACAGGGACAAGCCAAAGAAGCCTGCCGTCAACTCGACTGGGTTTTTCCGGATTCACCCCAGCGGTTTGCCGAGTTGGTCGGTGATGCACGTCAGGAGCTTGAACGCTGGGAGAGTGGCAGTAGCGAGATCCGAGAAAAGCGGGATCTGCTGGTGATCCAGAAAAGGGAGACCGAGACGGCGTTTACCCAGACAGCCGGAGAGGTGAAGGCCCTGGAACGGCAGCCCTCCAATATCCCCGCGCATATGTTGGATCTGCGCCAGGAGATTGCCACTTCCATCGGCGTTTCGGAGAGTGCGTTGCCCTTTATCGGTGAGCTGATCGAGGTGAAACCGGATGAGGCGGAGTGGCAAGGTGCCATCGAGCGGGTTCTACATGGCTTTGCGCTCTCTCTGCTGGTCGATGAACGTCACTATTACGCGCTTTCCAATCACATTAACAGTCGCCATTTAGGGCAGCGACTGGTCTATTACCGGACGGGACAGGTAGATCGCCAGCAAGCCCGACCGGTTGGCACCGATTCAATGGTGCTCAAGCTCAATATCAAAGAGTGTAATCAGTCTGAATGGCTGAGTACGGAGCTGCGCCGTCGGTTCAACTACGCCTGCGTCGACTCCATTCAATCCTTCCGACGTGCAGATCGGGCTTTGACCCGCGAGGGGCAGATCAAACACAGCAAGACCCGTCACGAGAAAGATGATCGGCGGAGCATTGGTGATCGCCGCAACTGGGTGCTGGGATTTGATAACCGTGAGAAACTGGCGCTCTACCACAAAGAGGCCCAGGAGCTTGCGGGGAAAATCTCTGATCTGGTTGGACGAATCAAGGTGCTCACTGACCAGGAGGGTGCCCGGGCCAAGCGTGCAATCCACTGTCAGACGCTGGTCAATCTGCAGTGGCAGGAGGTGGATGTTGCTCCGCTTCTAACGGGCATCGACAAGCTGGACCGCCGGATTCGTGATGCCCTGGAAGGCAACACCGAACTGAAGAATGTAGCCGATCAGATCGAGCGGCAGAAGAAGGTCGTCAAGGATGCCGATGAAGCACTGCGCAAGACAACCATCGACTATGAGAAAGTTGTCGGTAAAGTCGATGAACACGAGGAGACCTTAAAGAACCTTCAGGATGATCCAACCATTGTTCCGTTGACACCTCGTCAACAGCAGGGGTTGGACGAGCGATTTGATACGCTCGTGGAGCCTGTGAGGTTGGAAAATCTGGATAAACTCATCCGTTCTGTGGAGAGAGCGATACGCGACGAGATGGAAGCCCTGACCAAGGAGGTGGGCAAGTGCGACCGGTTCATCGAAAAGCAGTTCGACGAGTTCATTTTTGAATGGCCTGCCGAAGCGGAAGGCCTTGATGCGACCCTGGCTGCCGCGTCAGATTTTTTTGCCAAGTTGACCCGGTTGGAGACCGATGGCCTTCCAGCCCACGAGCAGCGCTTTTTCCAATTGCTGGAGAGTCAGAGCCACCAGAACCTTGCGGCGCTTTCGACCTATCTGAGCGATGCGCGCAAGGAGATCCTGGAGCGAATGGATCTCGTCAACGACAGCCTCGCTCAGGTGCCATTCAACCAGAGCACCAACCAAACAAACTATCTACAAATCGACCCCAGTGACCGCCAGTTACCGGATGTGCGCGAGTTCAAGCAGGAGATCCAGCAAGCGTTGAGCCATGCCTGGAGCGAGGACCGGGAGTTGGCCGAGTCGCGTTTCCTGGCATTGCGTCGCCTGGTGGAACGCCTTTCCAGCCAGGAGCCGGAGAACAAACGATGGCGACAGGCGGTGTTGGATGTGCGGCAGCACATGGAATTTATCGGTAGGGAGACCGATGAGAGCGGTGTCGAGGTGGAGGTCTATCGCAGTGGTTCGGGTAAGTCGGGTGGCCAACGACAGAAGCTGGCCACGACCTGTCTGGCCGCGGCGCTGCGCTACCAGTTGGGTGGCAATGAGCATGGTGTGCCCATGTATGCGCCGGTGGTGCTTGATGAAGCCTTTGATAAGGCCGACAACGAGTTCACCGCGCTGGCGATGAATATCTTCAAAAACTTCGGTTTTCAGATGATTGTCGCCACGCCGCTGAAATCGGTCATGACACTGGAACCGTTTATTGGTGGTGCCTGCTTTATCGATATCAGCGACCGGCGTGTCTCCGGTGTCTTGATGATCGAATATGATTCGGCGCAGCAGCGTCTGAAACTGCCTGCTCATGCACATCAGGAGATGAGTCTTGAAGTTTCCTGATGATGTACAAAAGGAGTTGAAGCGCCGCTTCAAGAACAGGCATCGTGAGTGGCTTGAGACAAGCGGTGAATCGGAGCAGTCGGAAGACAGTGCTTGGCTACTGGAAGTCAATCTGGGTATTCCCACCGAGAACCAGGCGCTGAAGCAAGTTGAAGACGTCCGTACCTGGGTAGCAGCCTGGCAATCCTGGAATGGTGTAGGATCACTTTCCTGGAGTGAACGGCGTTGGCGCAAGCTGGGAACACAGCCTGTTCCCGAGAAACTGCTGCTGTCTGGTCCCGGCGAAGTTGCACAATGGATTGGGGAGGCAGATCGATGGGATCGCGCCCAACAGCGATACAGGGATCTTATCGGGCGTTGGCCTCAGCTATCTGACAAGCTGCCTCGTTACTTTGCCATTCTTGCTGATTACTGCGAGGCGGATTATCGACGCCTTATCGATATGGTCGCCTGGATCGAGAAGAATCCTGCTTCCAACCTTTATCCGAGACAGCTGCCCGTCAGTGGCCTGGACAGCAAGTGGCTTGAAAAACGTAAAGGGCTTCTGGCAGATCTCGTCGATAACGTGCGAGGTAAATCATCAAGCGAGGGTGATTTTTACGGGCGCTGCGGACTTAAGGCACCACCACAACTCATACGTCTGCGCATTCTGGACGAGAGCCTGAGGCAACGGGTTGGCAGTCTGAACGATATCTCTGCACCCTGGGAACAGCTGGCTGAACTCGATCTCCCTGTCAGCAACGCTTTCATTGTCGAGAACCTGCAAACCGGTCTCGCGTTTGATGATCTTCCGGGTTCGGTTGTCATCATGCAGCTAGGTTATGGGGTCGACGTACTGGGTCGTCTGCCCTGGGTCGCCAAGGTCAACTGCGTCTACTGGGGGGATTTGGACACGCATGGTTTTGCGATTCTCAATCGTGCCAGAAGCTATCTCCCTGAGCTGAAATCTGTATTGATGGACGAAGCAACCCTCCGGAGTCATCAGGGTTTATGGGTTGAAGAGAAGGATCAGCATGCTGCCGAAACATTGCCCTTGCTGACGGATCCCGAGCAGGCGGTGTATCAGGCCATCAAACGCAATGCCTGGGGGCAGAATGTCCGTCTAGAGCAGGAACGGATCGCCTGGGATGTCGCCTGGAAGAAATTGCGTCAGCAAGGGTAGAAAGTGATGTCTGACGATTTGAAAACAGCGAAGTCCACACTTACCAAACTCCACCAGGACATGGAGAAATTCAACCGTTTGACCAAACCGTCTTACATGAGTGTGATTGATCAAATGGAACGTGCGATGGAGCCTATTCGTCGCCATCAGTTGGAAATCAGCCGTGCCCTGGAAATTTCTGGAGCAGCAGCACGAATGAAGGACATCATCGGTGCCAATCAACATCTGCAGGATGTCCTCAAAAATGCTACCGCAACAAGCCGAATGGTCGAGAACCTGGGTGCTGCCCATCAGTCATGGATTGCGCGCATCAACCCCACTCAGCATGACTTTTCGCAGATTCAGGCATCTGCTTCGTTGGCTTTGTGCGATGTTTCGCTACAGCTGACTGCAACTGAACGTCTTATGGCGGGCATAGATTTTGACGCTATCATGAACCGTTTCCAAATCGATGTGCCGGTTATCTCAGGTCTTGAGCGTTCGATAGCTCATGTCGCAGCGTCTTATGGGAGCTTGGCCGAATCATTGAGGGGCATCCCAGACATCACGAGATTGCCAAATTTCGTTTTGCCAGGAGCTACCCGCGAAATCTATACCACGAGCATTGCACTTGAAACTATACGTCCTAGGGATGAGTGGGATGAGGAAGATGCTGAAACGGAAATTCAGCTTATTGCTGATGTAGAGCTGGAAACAGCAGGTTGCATTGCTCTATTGCAGCGGGTAGATCCAGGGCTCGCTCGGCCTTACGTTGGTGCACGTGATGCCCTGAATGGTAACAATGCTGATCGGGCGCGACATATTCTGAGTTCGCTTAGGGAATTGTGGAGCCATCTACTGAGACGTTTGGCCCCTGATGAACTTGTTTCAGCATGGATTGCCGGTAATACCGCTCAGAAGGATCTATTGCATGAAGGTCGGCCAACTCGACGGGCCAGGGTATTGTATGTTTGCCGTGAGCTGAACAACGATCCACTTAAGGAGTTCTTGACGCATGACACTCGGGCACTCGTAAAGCTGATTGAGCTGTTCAATCGGGTACATGAGCTGGAGATGGAACTGACGGATGAACAGCTCAGGGCCATTCTCCTCAAAACTGACTCGTGGCTGATGTACATACTGCAAATCTGGACCGGAACTCCAGAAAAGTAGACAGGAGCATATTTACCTATTGCAGACCCGCGATTGTGTTGACTCGGCCAGGTGCTGCTCCTCGTAGGCCAGGATATCTTCCACCCGGTAAACCACACGGCCACCGATTTTAAGGAAGAGAGGCCCCCAGCCAACGGCCCGCCAACGTTCCAGAGTCCGTTGGGAAAGGTCCCATCGGTCAGCGAGTTGCTTCTGATTGATGTGATTGCAGGTGAATTTGGGATGGTTCATGGCTTTGCTCCGTTGCGTTGTTTTCGCCATGAACGCTTCCTGTTGCGCAGCTATCAAGTGAATAGTGCGGTTGACGGGTGTGTGGTAGCAGAGAGTTGCGGATAGTCAGAGCAATTTGGTTTGTGTTAACCTTCCACCGCCAATATTTTGATATTGATGAAATATCATCAACGAATTTTAGAGAAGGATTTCCTTTTGTTGGCCCTCGTTTTATCTCACTATTGTTAAGGAAATAATGGCATCTTTAGGCTGGGTTTTGGGCTCAACCTGTTCGTCTTTCGCCGAACTGTTCCAGGCATTGGCAGAGCAGTTTTGAAGCAGCATATCGGAATTTTTTTCCAGGCGAGAAACATTCGATATTAAAGGCTGTTTTGACAGGGTAATTTGTGGGGGTACATGGTTTCCTGATTGCTTATCAGCGGTAAAGTACACCATACTGTACAGGCACATGATATTTCTCCGTTTATTCAATGCTTTTGTCGAGACTACCCATCGAGTTACCTGATACACAACCCAAACCGGGCATAGATAGAACACTGGCCGGTATCGCCTGGATGTTATTGACAGGTGTGTTATTTGTTGCTGTCACAGGTGTTGTCAGGCATCTTGGTTCTGATCTTCCCGCCGTGGAGGCCGCTTTTATCCGCTATGCATTCGGTACCTTGCTGATATTACCATTGGCAATCCGCCTTGTGTTGAACCCGGATTTTCGGGCACCTGACAAAGGAAATTTTAAGCACTATGTGATTAGAGGGCTTACCCACGGTGCTGCGGTGATGTTGTGGTTTTATGCAATGGCGCGTATTCCTATCGCTGAAGTGACTGCTATTGGTTACACCACACCGATTTTTACGACTATTGGTGCGATGCTGTTCTTGGGTGAGGTATTGCATATACGCAGGATTATGGCGGTAGTGAGTGGTTTTATCGGTGCGATGCTGATCTTGCGGCCAGGCTTTCAGGATATTGAGTTAGGTTCTTTGGCGCAGCTTTTGGCCGCGCCTTTTTTTGCCGTCTCTTTTTTAGTGGCAAAAAAACTGACAGGCACACGTAGCTCTACAGAAATAGTGGTGATGTTGTCGATCTTTTGTACGTTAGTGTTATTGCCCGGTGCGTTGTTGCAGTGGCGTGAGCCGACTTTACGTGAGTTATTTTGGTTGTTGTTAACGGCTGTATTTGCAACGGCGGGACACTATACATTGACCCGTGCTTTTGCCTGCGCACCCATTACCGTTACGCAGCCTGTTTCTTTCTTACAGTTGGTGTGGGCATCGCTGTTGGGCATTTTTGTCTTTGGCGAGGCGCTCGATCCGTGGGTTATTGCCGGCGGGGGTATTATCGTTGCTGCGGTGACGTATATCTCGCACCGTGAAGCACTTGCTGCACGTAGGCGATAAGGAGGTGGTTGCTGGTTTTACTGTCGTGTTTACGGGATTGAGTGCACGCGTGTTTTGCCCATCATGCAATACGTTATTTAGCCGAACAATTTGCTGCAAGCGATTGTTCGTATTCGTCCAGTTTGATAACCAGCCGGTCCATTATATTGGGGTCTTCGGTTTGCGATATTTGCTTTTCAAGGCGTGTAATTTGTTCATTAAATGATTTGCAGCGGCGTTGAGACAATAGCGCCTGGTCACTGATGATACCGCTGGATTCCAGTGTTATCTGATTGGTGTTTTTCGGTTGTGTTTGACTGCTACTGGTAGCACGGGCTGTCGTAGCCTGTTGTCGTTTTAGAATGCGTTTTTCCAGTTCAGAGGTAATGTTTGTGTAGTCGCGTGTTACTTCAGGGGGCGGAGGGGTTTCAGAAAAAAATATCTCCCCTGTTTCTTTATCCACCCAGCGGTAAATATCAGCAACGCTGTTTGTGCTGATCGACAGCACTGTTATTACAAGGGCTATTTCAGAGAGTCGTATTATCGCTTTCATCGCATTTGTAAAAATTGAGGTTGAAGTAAGTAACGCATTTTACACTTGTTCAAGCTCTACCAGTGTGCCACAAAAATCCTTGGGGTGAAGAAAGATCACGGGTTTGCCGTGGGCGCCGATTTTAGGCTCACCACTTCCCAGCACTCTGGCACCGCTGGCGATCAGTTTGTCGCGAGCGACGATTATATCGTCTACTTCGTAGCATAGATGATGAATGCCACCTGCAGGGTTTCGCTGGAGAAATTTTTCGATGGGGGAGTTTTCCCCCAGTGGAGTCAATAGCTCTATTTTGGTGTTGTCGAGGGTGACAAAAACAGTGGTAACGCCGTGCTCAGGCATATCGACAGGCGCTGAAACGTTGGCCCCCAGGGTGTGCTCATAGGTGTGTACCGCTTGGGCGAGGTCGTTGCTGGCAATCGCGACGTGGTTTAATTTGCCAATCATGTTATTTGATCTCTTGAACCTAAATTCCTCAGTTGAATCTACTGCGACTGCCTAATGCACTGAATCTAAAGCGCTTTTACCAGAACTTCAACTTCACTTGTAGAATGACTACAGTACTTTGAGAATGCCTCTCTCAATCATCTCAAGTAATGCGCATTGTGCACACAGAGAAAAACCGAGTAGATATATAGCCTCTGTCACCAGCATCCAGGTGGTCAATATATATCTGTTATCCCAAAGCGTCCATAATTTGTTCAATAGCACTGCCAGGCGATAGAGAGGCCTGGGAGACAAGCGCTTCAAACTGTTCGAGCGATTGCCTTGTGGCGAGGTTTTTCAGTGCTAAACGGTAGACAGCGCTGTGTAATTTTTCCCGCATCCAGTTCAGGCGCTGTTGTTGGCGTTTGTCTTCCAGTGCAGGGTTTTTATTCAGTGCCTGCCAATGCGATAACAGGTTTCCCCAAATTCCCTGTATGCCTGCGCGGTCTAGTGCTGACATTGGCATCACTGGGTTGTCAACGCCGGGGATGTCAGCGCCTGTCAATGTATTTTTACGCAGCAGTTGCAGGGCGGAGCGATAGTCGGCGACCGTTTGCTGGGCGGCGTTGAGCAGGGCGCCATCGGCTTTGTTGATGAGTATTATGTCGGCGCGCTCGACGATGCCGCGTTTAATACCCTGTAATTCATCCCCTGTGCTGGGTAACAGTAACAACAGAAAAATGTCAGTCATATCGGCCACGGCAATTTCTGACTGGCCTACACCCACGGTTTCCACCAGGATGACATTAAAACCGGCTGCCTCGCACAATAGTATGGATTCTCTGGTTGCACCGGCAACCCCACCGAGTGCATCACCGGAGGGAGTAGGGCGGATATAGGCGTTGGTGTGTGCCGATAAGCCCGGCATACGGGTTTTGTCACCGAGAATGGAGCCACCGTTTAGGGATGAGCTGGGGTCGATACTGAGCACGGCAACGCGCCATTGCTGATCGCATAAATAACACCCCAGGGTCTCGATAAAGGTCGATTTTCCCACCCCCGGTAAACCCGATACGCCAAGGCGGATGGCGCCGCCGGTATGGGGTAGCAGTTCGTCCAGCAATGCATTGCTTAGCCTGTTGTCCCGCTCCCTCGAAGACTCGGCCAGGGTAATGGCCTTGGCCAGTTGGCGACGGTCTCCAGCGCGTATTTTTGCCGCCATGCATTCGAGCGTGAACACCGATACGCCGTTGGGCCGTTGGGCTGTGATGTTATTCAAATTCGAGAATAACCTGATCGACTGACAGGCTATCACCTTGTGCCGCGTTGATTGAGGCAATTACCCCCGCACGCTCTGCGCAGAGTGTATTTTCCATTTTCATTGCTTCGACTAATGCTAAGTCCTGGCCTGCCTCGACATGATCGCCAACCTCAACCAGTAGTCGCACTAATAACCCCGGCATGGGTGAGAGTAAAAACTGGCTGGTATCGGTGGGTATTTTTTCCGGCATCAGTTGATACAAGCTGGCGATGTGCGGGCGCAATACGGCGATGCGGGCGGTAAAGCCACGTGAAGTCAGTTGCCAAAAGAGCTTGTCCTGTTGCACTTGCACAATGCTTGTTCCGCCGTTGATGGCGGCGTTTACCCTGTGCTGGCCAGGGTGCCAGTCCCGCTTAATGGCAAAGTGTTGTTTATCGACTTGTACAACAAACCCTTCGGCTGCCTCTGTTATCGACGAGGTGAGGGAAAATGTCGCGTTATTCTGCCCGTTATTTTGCTCATCCACTGGCGGCAGGCCATCGACGGTGGCCTGGTAGTTTACCGTGCATTGTTGTGCGCCAGGGTTTTCACGCGTATCGATTTGTTGTTGCAGTGTTGCCGCTATGGCCAGTAATCCATACAGTGCATCGCCTGGCGGTTGTTGATTGTCGAACCCCTGTGGGTAGTGCTTTTCGATAAAGTTGGTAGAGAGTTTGCCCTGAATAAAATCATCCTGTCGCATCACTGAGGCAAGAAACGGGATGTTGTGCGCCACGCCACGAATCACATAAGCGTCCAGGGCATCGCTGATGGTCGTGATCGCCTGCTCGCGGGTTTCGCCTTTGACCACCAGTTTGGCAATCATCGGGTCGTAGTGCATGCTGATCTCACCCCCTTCGTAGACGCCTGTATCAACACGCACACAATCGCTCTCTGTGGGCGGTTGGTAGTGGGTTAAACGCCCGGTCGATGGCATAAAGTTGCGCACCGGGTCTTCGGCGTAGACGCGTGCCTCGATGGCCCAGCCGTTTAGCGTTACATCGCTCTGGCTGATACCTAACGGTAGCCCGGCGGCGACCCGGATCATCTGCTCAACCAGGTCGATACCGGTGATGTATTCGGTGACAGGGTGCTCGACCTGTAAACGTGTATTCATTTCCAGAAAGTAGAACTGCCGGTGCTTGTCGACGATAAACTCGACAGTGCCCGCCGAGGCGTAATCGACCGCCCGGGCGAGTGTTACAGCCTGTGCGCCCATCGACTGGCGCGTCGCCGGGTCGATAAAGGGTGAAGGTGCCTCTTCGATGACCTTTTGGTGGCGGCGCTGAATAGAGCATTCGCGCTCGCCAAGGTAAACGCATTCGCCGTGCGTATCGGCAAGCACTTGTATTTCGATATGCCGGGGTGACTCAATGTACTTTTCGATAAACACACGATCATCACCAAAGCTATTGCGCGCCTCATTGCGGGCGCTGTTAAAACCTTCCTCTACCTGATCCAGCGACCAGGCGATACGCATGCCTTTGCCGCCACCGCCAGCGGAGGCTTTGATCATCACCGGACAACCGACACGCCCGGCAATACCGAGGGCTTCGCTGGCGTCTTTTATCGCCTGAGTGTGCCCTGGAATGGTATTGACGCCGACTTTATCGGCGAGTGTTTTGGATTCAATTTTGTCACCCATCGTGGCAATTGCGTGAATACCAGGGCCGATAAATGCCACCCCCGCCTGTTCCAGGGCTTTGGCGAATTCGGCGTTTTCAGACAGAAAACCGAAGCCGGGGTGGACGGCTTCGGCGTGGGTTTGTGCAGTGGCGGCCAGTATCCTATCGATGCGCAAATAGCTGTCGCTGGACGCCGAGCCACCGATATGGACGGCTTCATCGGCCATTTGTACATGCAGTGATTGGGCGTCCGCATCCGCGTACACAGCGACGGTGGCTATGCCCATTTTTCGTGCCGTTTTGATGATCCGGCAAGCGATTTCACCTCGGTTAGCGATCAGTATTTTTTTAAACATATTAGTCAAAACAACGCAATTTAAGTTTTGTATTTCAATGGCTTATAAGGGAATATTGCCGTGCTTTCTCCACGGGTTTTCGAGGCGTTTGGTGGCTAACATGCGCAGGCCACGGCACAGGTATCGGCGCGTGTCGCACGGCATAATAATATCGTCGATAAACCCTTTTGCCGCAGCGATAAAGGGGTTGGCAAATTTCTCACGGTATTCCTGTGTGCGTTGGGCCAGTTTTTCGGGGTCATCTTTGTCCTGGCGAAAAATAATTTCAACAGCCCCTTTTGGCCCCATTACCGCAATTTCAGCCGATGGCCAGGCATAGTTTAAGTCACCGCGTAGATGCTTGGAGGCCATTACATCGTAAGCGCCGCCGTAGGCTTTGCGGGTGATAACGGTGATTTTGGGCACGGTGGCCTCGGCATAGGCGTATAGCAGTTTGGCGCCGTGCTTGATAATGCCGCCAAACTCCTGGGCGGTGCCCGGTAAGAAACCAGGCACATCGACAAAGGTAATAATCGGGATGGAAAAAGCATCACAGTAGCGCACAAAGCGCGCCGCTTTACGGCTCGATTCAATGTCCAGGCAGCCTGCCAATACCAGCGGCTGGTTGGCAACGAAGCCAACGGTTTCACCTTGTATGCGCCCAAATCCGGTGATGATGTTGCCTGCGTAGTTGGCCTGTAGCTCAAAAAAATCACCTTCATCGGCCACTTTATGAATCAGTTCGCGCATATCGTAGGGCAGGTTGGGGTTGTCTGGCACCAGTGTATCCAGTGAAGGTTCACGGCGATGGGTCATATCATCCGTGTTGAGTGACGGCACTTTGTCACGGTTGCTACTGGGCACGTAACCGATAAATCTGCGCACCATTAATAGGGCTTCAATATCGTTTTCAAACGCCAGGTCGGCGACCCCAGAGGTTTCCGTGTGGGTGGTGGCGCCGCCGAGTTGTTCCTGGGTGACGTCTTCGTGGGTGACGGTTTTAACCACTTCCGGCCCGGTGACGAACATGTATGCGCTGTCTTTGACCATGAAGATGAAATCGGTCATGGCGGGCGAGTAGACGGCGCCACCGGCGCAGGGTCCCATCACCAGCGAGATTTGCGGAATAACCCCCGAGGCGAGTACATTGCGCTGAAAAACATCGGCATAACCGCCGAGCGATGCAACGCCCTCCTGAATGCGCGCACCGCCGGAGTCGTTAATACCGATAAGCGGTGCACCCACTTTCATCGCCGCATCCATTACCTTGCAGATCTTGCGCGCATGTGCCGCAGACAATGAACCGCCATAGACGGTAAAGTCCTGACTGAAGGCAAAAATAATACGGCCATTGATGGTGCCCTGACCAATGACTACGCCATCGCCGGGGATATGTTCATCGTGCATCCCAAAATCGGCGCAATCGTGCTCGACAAACATATCCCACTCGTCGAAGGAATCTTCATCGAACAACACTGTCAGGCGCTCGCGTGCGCTTAATTTACCTTTGGCGTGTTGTTTGTCGATGCGCGCCTGGCCGCCACCGCATTCGGCGGCCTGACGTTTTTGCTGTAAGCGGTCGATAATTTCCTGCATTAAGGGAGTTCCAGTATGTGATATTTAATGCGGCATTTATAAAGCCGGTTAACTCGAATGTTGTTTGCGCACTAGTGCCAGCACTTCCCGCGCCGCCTCGGGGATATTGGTGCCGGGGCCAAAAATTGCGGCGACGCCCGCCGCTTTCAGTTGCTCAAAGTCCTGTGGTGGGATAACCCCGCCGCAGACCACGATAATATCGTCTGCACCCTGTGCACGCAGTGAATTGATCACCTTGGGCACCAGGGTTTTGTGGCCGGCAGCCTGCGATGAAATGCCAATGATATGCACATCGTTTTCGATAGCCTGGCGGGCGGCTTCTTCGGGTGTTTGGAACAGCGGGCCAATGTCGATATCAAAGCCAATATCGGCAAAGGCCGTGGCGATAACATGCGAGCCACGGTCGTGGCCATCCTGGCCCAGTTTTACCACTAACATGCGCGGCCTGCGGCCGGTTTCTTCGGCGAATGCCTCGATGTCACGCTGGATCATGTTGAATGCCCCGTCATTTCCCCAGGCGGCGCCGTAAACCCCGGAGAGTGCGCGTACGGTTGCGCGGTGTCGACCGTAAACAGACTCCAGTGCATCGGAAATTTCCCCTACTGAGGCGCGTGCGCGCGCCGCTGCAATCGCCAGGCTAAGCAGGTTGCCCCCGGTATTTTTTGCCGCGTCAACAAGCGCGTTGAGCGCCTGTTTGCAGCGTTCATTATCACGTGAATCGCGAATGGTTTTGAGGCGGTCGATTTGCCCATCGCGCACGGCGGTATTATCGATATCCAGCACATCCACTGCATCCTGTTGTGGCGGGGGATATTTGTTGACGCCAACGACAACCTCTTCACCCCGGTCAACGCGTGCTTGTTTGCGCGCTGCGGCCTCCTCAATGCGCAGCTTGGGCATACCGGACTCGACCGCTTTGGTCATGCCGCCGAGGGCTTCAACCTCATCAATCAGTTTGCGTGCCTCGCTGACCAGGCTCTGCGTCAAATGCTCAATATAGTAAGAACCGCCCAGTGGGTCGACCACCTGGGTAATGCCGGTCTCCTCCTGCAAAATAAGCTGCGTGTTGCGTGCGATACGCGCAGAGAATTCGGTGGGCAGGCCAAGCGCCTCGTCAAAGGCGTTGGTGTGCAGCGACTGTGTGCCCCCCAGTGCGGCGGCCATCGCTTCAATCGTGGTGCGGACAATATTGTTATACGGGTCTTGTACGGTGAGGCTCACGCCCGAGGTTTGGCAGTGTGTGCGCAGCATCAAGGATTTTGGGTCTTGTGGCGAAAACAGCTCCTGCATCAAGGTGGCCCAAAGCTGCCTCGCGGCGCGCAATTTGGCCACTTCCATAAAGAAGTTCATGCCGATAGCAAAAAAGAACGACAGGCGTGGGGCGAAAGTATCGACGCTCAAGCCGCTGTCGATGGCGGTGCGCACATATTCGATGCCATCGGCCAGGGTAAAGGCAAGCTCCTGCACGAGGTTGGCACCGGCTTCCTGCATATGGTAACCGGATATGGAGATCGGGTTAAAACGCGGCATATGGGTGCTGGTGTGCGCGATAATATCGGCCACGATGCGCATTGAAGGCGCAGGTGGGTAGATAAAGGTGTTGCGCACCATAAACTCTTTGAGAATGTCATTTTGCAAGGTGCCGGATAGCGCCGCTTGTTGCACCCCCTGTTCTTCTGCGGCGACGATATACATCGCCATAACCGGCAGTACCGCACCGTTCATGGTCATCGATACCGACATTTCATCGAGCGGGATACGGTCAAACAGGATTTTCATGTCTTCAACGCTGTCGATAGCCACGCCAGCCTTGCCGACATCGCCGACGACACGCGGGTGGTCTGAGTCGTAACCCCGGTGCGTGGCCAGATCAAAAGCGACTGACAGGCCTTTTTGCCCGGCGGCCAGGTTGCGCTGATAAAATGCGTTGGAATCTTCTGCGGTAGAAAAACCGGCGTATTGGCGCAAAGTCCAGGGGCGACCTGCGTACATAGTGGCGCGTGGGCCGCGCAGGAAAGGGGCGAGGCCGGGCAGGGTGTTTTGCTGTGCCAGTTGTTCCAGGTCTTCGGCGGTGTACAGCGGCTTGATAGCAATGCCCTCGGGGGTTTCCGAGGTTAGCGCCTCAACGGTTTTCCCGCGTTGCTCGCGGCGCGCTAACGCCTCCCATTCATCATAGGTGTATTTTTTAAATTCAGTCATTTACAGTTATTTCTTCGCGTAACCTATGAGGTTTAATGCAGTGTGAACTTCATCTAAAATAGCGGGGTCATCAATCGTTGCAGGCATTTTATACGGTTCGCCATCGGCAATTTTGCGCATCGTGCCGCGCAGTATTTTTCCCGAGCGGGTTTTCGGCAGGCGCTTGATCACTACGGCGTTCTTAAAGGCGGCAACCGGCCCGATTTTTTCGCGTACCAACTGGATGCATTCATCGATAACCGATGCGTTGTCATGCGTGACGCCTGCATTTAACACCAGGAAACCGATGGGCAATTGCCCTTTTAATGTGTCCGCTGCGCCCATAACAGCACATTCGGCGACATCCGGGTGTGAGGCCAGGACCTCTTCAATGGCCCCCGTGGAGAGGCGGTGCCCGGCCACATTGATCACATCGTCGGTGCGCGACATAACAAACACATAGCCATTTTCATCGATATAACCGGCATCTCCCGTTTCGTAGTAGCCGGGGTAGTGGGTGAAATAGGTGTCGACGTAGCGGTCATCGGCATTCCACAGTGTTGGAAAGGTGCCCGGTGGCAGTGGCAATTTTACCGACAAGGCACCAATATCCCCCGGTGCGATGCTGTTGCCTTGCTTGTCCAGCGCGCTGACAGCGTAGCCGGGGGCAGCCAGTGCAGGGGAGCCGTGCACAATGGGCAGTTGTTCAATGCCCACGCAGTTGGCGCAGATCGACCATCCGGTCTCGGTTTGCCACCAATGGTCAATGACAGGCACGTTTAGCATCTTCTCTGCCCAATTAAGTGTGTCCGGGTCAGTGCGTTCACCGGCTAAAAAGAGTGAAGAAAGGCTGCTAATATCATATTTTTTAAGGAATTCACCTTCAGGATCTTCCTTTTTTATGGCGCGAAATGCCGTAGGCGCAGTAAACAACACCTTGACCTTGTGTTCGGCAATGACACGCCAAAAGGCACCGGGGTCGGGGGTGCCAACGGGCTTACCTTCGTATAAAACGGTGGTGTTACCACTGAACAGGGGGGCATAAACGATATACGAGTGACCGACCACCCAGCCAATATCAGAGGCAGCCCAGTAGACCTCACCGGGGTCGACGTTGTAGATATTTTTCATCGTCCAGGCCAGTGCGACCACATGACCGCCGGTGTCGCGCATTATCCCCTTGGGTTGGCCTGTGGTGCCGGAGGTATAAAGAATATAGTTAGGGTGATTGGCGTTGAGGGGCACACAGGCGTGTGGGGCTGCGTTAGCGACAGTGCCTTGCCAGTCCAGATCACGCCCATCAACCATACTGGCAGTGCATTGAGGGCGCTGTAAAATTAAACAGTTATCGGGTGAATGGGTTGCAATTTCTATGGCTTCGTCAAGCAGTGGTTTGTATTCTACTACACGGTTTACCTCGATACCGCAGGAGGCGGAGAGAATTACTTTGGGGGTGCAGTCATCGATGCGAACGGCCAGCTCATTCGCGGCAAAACCGCCAAAAACCACCGAGTGAATCGCACCGATACGAGCGCAGGCAAGCATGGCGGTGACGGCTTCTGGCACCATCGGCATATAAATAATCACCCGGTCACCGGCGGTTACGCCCATTGTACTGAGTGCCCCGGCCAGCCTGGCGGTGGCACCCCTCAGTTCGGCAAAGGTGTAACGGATAACGCTACCGGTAACCGGGCTATCGTAAATCAGCGCTAGCCGTTCGCCATTGCCTTGATCAATGTGCCGGTCGAGCGCATTGTGGCAGGCGTTAATCTGGCCATCCGGGTACCAGCGGTAAAAGGGTGGGTTGCTGTCGTCGAGAATGTGTGAGGGGTGTTTATACCAGTCGACGTGCTGTGCTGCCTCGGCCCAAAAACCTTGTGGGTCGTCGATCGATCGTTGGTATAAGGCGTTAAATTCACCGCTCACGGGTAACCTCCTCTTATCGTGTTGAATAATAGGCTAATAGTATGCATGTGGTGTGCACCTGGCCAGTTATTTACCTGTGTTTAGTTGGCTTGGGTGTAAAGCCTAATTGACGTTAACGTAAACGTCAATTAGACAAAGGTACAGGGCCTGCCGGTAGTGATACCTCTGCATAGCGCGCAGAGCGCGTATTGGGAATGGGGGCGTTATCGCTGGCATGGTAGCTGAATACCAGTGAATACTTTGGCGATGTTGTGTTGTTGGCCCCCGCTGCATGGAAGGCGCGGCAGTGAAAAAACAACACATCGCCCGTATTGAGGTCGGCCGAAACAGCGGTTTTTAACAATGCCTGGTTTTCTGCCAAATCGGTGCGCAGAAACAGTGAGGCGTCGAAGCGTCCGCGATCCAACTGAATCTTGTGCGACCCCGGAATTAACAGCATACCGCCGCGAGCGGTGCTCTCTTCACCCAGTGCCAGCCACACATTAATCAGCTCGGGGCGGTCATATGACCAGTAACGAATATCCTGGTGCCAATGGGTTTCACTGCTGTAGCCGGGAAACTTGGTCATTATACAGTTGTGGTGGTTCTGGCTGAGTTGCACATCGTCGCTGTGCAACAGTTGGCGCACGGTATTGACCACTGCATCGCTGCCTGCCCAGTCGCGGAATACTTTATCGCGGGCATAGGCGTGCAGTAATCGCCGTGGTGTGCGACCCCCTTTATCCTCCAGGTCTCTGGGTGCGCCCGGATACCGTACATCGGCCTCATATTCGAGGGGGGCCAGTGGCGGGTTGAGCGCCTGGTACACGGCGTCGAGCAGATTGTTGCCAGTGGCTTCGCTGGCCATCGCTTTGACCACCAGAAAACCATCCCGATGGAATTGTTGTTGCTGTTGCTTATTTAACACTAAATAAATCGTCCCATACTGACACGGGGTTCTATGGCAAAACCCATTCGTTGATAGAATGTAATCACTGCTTCATTGCCCTCGCGAATCTGAATATTGACCTTGCTACAGCCTGCGGCGGACAGTTTTTCAAACGCGTACTCGACCAGTTGTTTCCCCACACCCTGGCGCTGGTACTCTGGCAACACAGCGACCAGGTTGAGCCAGCCGCGATGGCCATCGTAACCGGCAATAATACTCCCAATCACACGGTCATTTTGTACCGCGAGCAGCAGTAACCCGGCCTGCACTGCACATTTTTCCGCAATAATCCGCTGTGGCAGGTTGTGCGCACGAGGGTTTGGGAAAACGTTGTTCCACAAATCGATCAGAGATGTTTGATCACTTGGGGTAAAAGGGCGCAATTGAATTTTCATGTTAAGACGTTTATCGCTGCCGGTGATTGACTAAAACCAACCCGGTGAGTATGCACCCCATAGCGCAAGCTTCCCGCCAGCCTGGTTGCTCGCCCAGTAATACCACCCCCCAGACAATACCCAGTACAGGGATAATGTAGTTGACCTGTGAGAAAACAGTTGCCCCCACGCGTGCAATCAAATGGAAATAGAGTAGCGCTGCCAGGCCGGTTTGACAAACACCTAATACAACAATGGCGGCAATAGAGTGCCCTGAAAATGTCGCTGGATCTGGTGATTCCAACCACAACACCAGTGGCAGCAGTGCAACAGCGGCGATAATCAATGAACCCGCCGCCACTGGCCGCATAGATAGCGGTTGCTGCCGACGCACAAAGATAGTGGTGACGGCGTAACAAATGGCTGCGGCAATAACCGCCAACTGTGCGGGGGTATCGTTGCCCAATTGGCTTACCACGTCCCAGCCGACCAATACAATCAAGCCAATAAAGGCGGCTATAACGCCGAATGAGCGCATGGCAGTGATTTTTTCATTGGCAAAGAAATGTGCCAAAACCACTACCCAGATGGGCATAACCCCCATAAACAGCGCGGCCAGCCCGCTATCTATCGTCTGCTCACCCCAGTGAATGAGTGTGAATGGTACGGCGTTACCCATTAACCCGACAACCCCGGCAATGCGCCACTGCCGCAGCGTCTTGGGTAGGCCGTCACCACAGGACAGCGCAATGCCACATAACACCAACGCCCCCAGACAGATACGCGAAAACGACAGTGTTAACGGTGGCACCGTGGTCACGCCGATCTTAATTAACAAAAAAGCGGTGCTCCAGATCAGTGCCAACAACAGCAATAGCAGGTAGTCGGGAAAGTTTGCCGCAGAGGGTTTGTTCGGAGTGCTCATTAAGGGGTAGTAGTGGCGTAAGGTGGCGTATGCTGGCACAGATAGCCACAATTACCAATCGATACTTAAATCTGGAGCGCGCAGCTACCTAAAGAGAGAGGGTACGCCTACGGTTTTTAAAATTTCTCCATGTACGGCAGGGTCTTATACAACTTGTTGGCGTTCAACGGCGCTTTCTGGTGCTAATCATTTATATTGGTCTACCATACTATAGGTGAGAATACGTTTTTTATGAAATCTGTCTAATGTTTAAAAAATAAACCTCACATCATATCCACTAAGGCTGTTAGAATAAATTTTCTAGTTGCAGCTATTTTTTCATTAAATATCAGGAGTTTTGTTATGGCAAAAGGGCAATCATTACAAGAACCCTTTCTAAATGCGTTGCGAAGGGAGCGGGTACCCGTTTCAATTTATCTGGTTAACGGCATCAAACTGCAGGGGCAAGTAGAATCATTCGATCAATTTGTGGTACTGCTAAAAAACAGCGTTAGCCAAATGGTATACAAACACGCTATTTCCACCGTTGTACCTGCAAGGCCAGTCAAGATATCGATACAACCCGAAGATGATAACGACGATATTGGCAATGAATAGGCCAGTGCCAAACTAATACACGACCAAGGCAGTAGATGGTTAGTGTGATGCGTGCATCGCCTAGGGGTCTGTCGGATTCAGGACTGCTCTACTGCGGAAAAGCCGATCTGGCCCTTTACTTGTGCACCCTTTTTTGCATAATATTCCGCCACATAGAATCACTGTGTTACTCGATAGTGCGCAAAAAATGACTCAAATTGGTCTTTCCCTCGCTACGAGCGCCTAAACCTGTCAATATAAGTTAGGCAATTTCTGTGGGTAATACATTTGTTTGAACGTCATCAGGTGGGAAACCGGGCAGTGCTTGTCCATATTCGCCCCGCGAGTGGGCCGGATATCAATGAGCTGAATAGCGAAGACAGTCTGGGCGAATTTAAAGAATTAGTGCACTCCGCCGGGGCGGATACCCTGGCAATAATTCAGGGAAGCCGCCAGCGTCCAGACCCAAAGCTGTTTGTCGGTAAGGGTAAAGCCGATGAAATTGCCGAAGTCGTTATGGCCAATCAGGCCGATATTGTCATTTTCAACCATGTACTAACCCCTGCGCAGGAGCGCAACCTGGAACGCCGTTTTGAATGCCGAGTGCTCGACCGCACTGGCTTGATTCTGGATATATTTGCGCAACGAGCGCGCTCCTTTGAAGGCAAGCTACAGGTAGAGTTGGCACAGCTAAAGCACTTATCGACACGATTGGTTCGCGGCTGGACTCACCTGGAGCGCCAAAAAGGCGGTATCGGTTTGCGTGGGCCAGGTGAGACCCAATTGGAAACAGACCGTCGTCTGTTGGCAGTGCGCATCAAACAAATCAATAAACGACTCGATCAGGTGCGTCGTCAACGTTCACAAAACCGGCAGGCGAGGCGCAAGGCAGAAGTGCCCAGCATTGCCTTGGTGGGGTATACCAATGCGGGTAAATCCACCCTGTTTAACCGGCTAACCGGGGAGGCTGTCTATGCGGCTGACCAGTTGTTTGCGACACTCGATACCACATTGCGCCGCATCGTATTGCCCGTTGGGCAAACCGTTATCCTTGCGGATACGGTTGGTTTTATTAATGATCTGCCCCACGAATTGGTCGATGCGTTTCATGCAACGCTACTGGAAACGCACGATGCGGATCTGCTGTTACACGTTGTCGATATTTCCAATGATAACTACCGTGTTCAAATCGACGCCGTTAATCAAGTACTAGCAGAAATTGGCGCGGGTGACGTGCCACAGCTCACCGTGTTTAATAAGATAGATAAAACGGCGCTGTCGGCCAGCGTCGAGTGTAACGATGAAGGCCGTGCTGAGCGGGTCAGCCTCTCCTCTTTAAGTGGCGAGGGTATTGAAGAACTGACCTGGCAATTGCAACGAATTGTGCAAAGCGAGCGCGTTCACGGCTGGCTGCACCTCGATGCGGGTATGGGGGCATTGCGTTCTGGTTTGTATGCCGAAAAAGCGATTATTAATGAAAAGACCCATGCTGACGGGTCGCTGGTGTTGGAAGTGGACTTGAACAACTACCGCTGGCAACAGCTAAGCAAACGCTATCAACTGGCGGATTGTGTGTTGAACGAGAAACCGATTGAATTCATCAATTGATTTTATCTTTCGTTGGTTACGCTTTGCAACGCCGCCAGCGCGAAGGGGATTGAGAGCGCCCTTTAGTTCTTATGAGAAAAGGCCCTGCCGTGAGCAGAGCCTTTCAATATTGAAATGGACTATTTGTTAGCCCGACGTTCCTTAGCTGCTGCAATCACCTCTTCGGTGATATTCCTGGGGCAGGGCATATAGTGTGAAAATTCCATCGAGAACTGCCCACGACCCGATGTCATGGTGCGTAAATCACCGATATAACCAAACATTGCCGCCAGCGGTACATCGGCTTTAATACGTGCACCCGTGGGTGTGGTATCTTGCGACTTGATCATACCGCGACGACGGTTTAAATCACCGATACAATCGCCAACATGCTCTTCAGGTGTGAAAACATCGACTTTCATAATTGGCTCCAGCAACTGCGGGCCTGCTTTGGGCATGGTTTGCCGGTAGGCGCCCTTGGCGGCAATTTCAAACGCCATTGCTGAGGAGTCGACCGCGTGGTAAGCACCGTCCTGTAGGGTCAGTTTCATATCCATGCAGGGGTAACCAGCCAGCACACCTTCCACCAAACAGCTTTGAAACCCTTTTTCGATGGCGGGCCAGTATTCGCGGGGCACGTTACCGCCGGTAACGGTTGATTCAAACACATAACCACTGCCGGTTTCACCTGGCTCAATGCTGTAGTCGATTTTACCGAACTGCCCGGAACCCCCCGTTTGTTTTTTGTGTGTATAGCTGTCGGTGACGGGCTGGGTAATCGTTTCGCGGTAGGCAACCTGTGGCGCGCCCACTTCAACTTCGACGCTGTGGGTGCGTCTGAGGATATCGATTTTAATGTCGAGGTGCAGCTCGCCCATTCCCTTGAGAATGGTTTCACCGCTGTCCTCATCGGTCTCAACGCGGAAGGAGGGGTCTTCGGCAACCATTTTACCAATGGCGATGCCCATTTTTTCAGAACCGCCTTTGTCTTTTGGTTTGACTGCAATCGAAATAACCGGATCGGGAAATACCATCGGCTCAAGCGTTGCCGGTTTCTTGGGGTCGCAGAGTGTGTGGCCGGTTTGTACGTTCTTCATGCCCAGTACAGCGACGATATCACCGGCCTGTGCAGAGTCCAGATCCTGGCGGGAGTCGGCGTGCATTTCCACGATACGCCCGATGCGCTCGGTTTTGCCCGTAAAGGTATTGAGTACGGTATCGCCTTTGGCCAGTTTCCCGGAGTAGATGCGAATAAAGGTCAGTGCGCCGTAGCGGTCATCCATGATTTTGAAGGCGAGTGCGCGTAGGGGATAGCCTGGGTCGACAGTGGCGTGCTCGCCCGTTGCCTCACCGTCGAGGTCGACTTCTGGTTGTGGATCTACCTCGGTTGGGTTTGGCAGGTAATCGATAACGGCATTCAGTACCAATTGCACGCCTTTGTTTTTAAACGCAGAACCACAATAGGTTGGGAATAATTGTGTGCTGATAGTCCCTTTGCGGATACACAGTTTGAGCTCCTCAATGCTGGGTTCTTCGCCTTCGAGGTATTTTTCCATAACATCGTCGTCGAATTCAGCGACAGCATCGATCAATTCCTCACGGTATTGTTCCACATCGTCAACCATATCGGCGGGCACTTCTTCAATTCGGTATTTCATGGGGTCGCCAGAGCCGTCCCAGATCCAGGCTTTGCGGGTCAGTAAGTCAATCACGCCGCTGAATTCATCTTCCCGGCCAAGCGGTAGCACCATGGGCACTGCATTGGCACCCAGTACCTTTTTAATCTGATCGACGACGCGGTAAAAATCAGCCCCGATACGGTCCAGTTTATTAACGAAGATAATGCGCGATACTTCAGAGTCGTTGGCATAGCGCCAGTTGGTTTCTGATTGTGGCTCGACACCACCAGAACCGCAGAATACGCCAACCCCGCCATCCAGTACTTTGAGCGAACGGTATACTTCAACGGTGAAGTCAACGTGTCCGGGGGTGTCGATGATATTGAGGCGGTGGCCGTCCCATTCGCAACTGGTGGCGGCGGACTGGATTGTGATGCCGCGCTCGCGTTCCTGATCCATAAAGTCGGTGGTGGCTTCACCATCGTGTACCTCACCGATTTTGTGGATTTTCCCGGTAAGGCTGAGTATGCGTTCCGTGGTCGTGGTTTTACCGGCGTCTACGTGTGCAAAGATGCCAATATTCCGATATTTGTCTAGGTTTGCCATGTCATTAAAATACAGTTAGAAGGTTTAAGTGGGTGTGTGCATGCGGTAGTCAGCTTTTTGCGGGGCGCAGCATACACTAATTTGCCGGGCGAAATGTGACTATCTTCAATATTGTATAAACGGCTTGGCGCGGCAAGTGTATTATGCATAAAGTAAATTATAATGTATGTGTTTTAATTTATTGATAGTAAATAATTTTTATACTAATTAAATGAACATATCTGTGCGTTCAATCCGGCTTGCCAAAGGCAGGGCAGATACAAAGACAGCGTTGGTTTTACGGCTGATTTATTTTGTGGTTTTTGCCAGCCACTCCAATAGTGTGTTCTGCACGGCGTGGCCAGTGCCATGCTGTACATCCCTGGCATTGTGTAATAACACGACAACATAGCGATCACCGCGTGGCGATTGATAGTAACCCGCAAGGGAGACGACATTGTTGAGCCTGCCTGTTTTCATGTGCATTTTTTCGTATAAAGCGCCTTTGCGGTAGCGTTTTCTCAGCGTGCCGTCCTGGCCACTGATTGACATCGATGCGATAAACTCGGGCATATAAGGACTGTGCCAGGCAGTTAATAATAAACGCCCCATATCCTTTGCGGTGATGCGGGTTTTACGTGATAACCCGGCGCCATTTTCGACGTACAGTGTCGGCATGGCGAGTTTTTTACTGCTTAGCCAGTCGTTGATGGCGGCTCTCGACTTTTCCGGGGTTGCCGGGGCGTTGGCCGCTTCCAGGCCAAGTGTCAGGAATACTGTTTTTGCCATCAGGTTATTGCTGTATTTGTTAATGTAGCGCGATACCTCAGCCAGTGACAAGGATCTAAACCGCAGCAGGCGTTTCATTGTTTTGTTCGCTTGGCCATGGCGCCAGTTGCCAGACCAATGGCCGCCGGATTCATGCCATAACTGGCGGAATACATCGGCGCTATACGCATCCTTATCCGTGATACTGCGCCCAATTGAATAGGATTTGCAGCGTTTGGGAAATTTTCCCTCCAGGCGTAAGACACCTTTTTTGCTGGTGTCCAGTTTAATTCCCCGCTGATACCCTCCACAGGTTCTGTTACTCAGGGTTAAACGGTTTTCCAGTTTTAGGCTGGGCAGGGGCGGGTCCAGCTCGACACTGACACGGCCGCGTTTTTTCTCAGATTTGAAGGTTAAGCGGGTAATATTAAAATTGCTGACCAGTGCAGAGGGTGTCACATTGTAGGCCCGTGTGGGGCGCTTATCGAAAGCACCGGGGTGCTCATCGATAGGGGCAAACAAACCTTGATCGATAACCAGGTTACCGGTGATGGTGTCCAGCCCACTACGGCGTAGCTGGTGTACGAGCAGCCAGAGACGTTCAAGTGGCAGATAAGGGTCGCCGCCACCCTTAATTAACAGGTTGCCGTTGAGTATGTTGCCAGTGATCGTTCCATCGGCATACACATTGGTATACCAGCGATATGCTGGCGTGAGTTGCTCCAGGGCGACCAGGGTGGTCAGCAGTTTTATTGTGGAGGCCGGATTCCTCGTCTGTTGACTGTTGAATGCGAGTAGCGGTGATTTATCCCCTATTTTTTGTATGTAAACACTCAATCCGGCACCACTTAGACTGTGTTTTTTTAGCGTTTTCTGCACTTTTTCAGGGAGTACCGCGATAGTATCTGCCGCCGTTGCCGCGTTAGCAGTTAAGCACAAAAAAAATGCGATAAGGAAAATGAGACGGGGTGCTGTATCCATTGGGAATATATACTGATAGTTGCAAATTCTACGTGGGGGAAATGAGTATGGCTTATGTTCGCACATTTGCGATAGGTTTTTTGATTGGTGGGGTATTGGGTTTGTGGATTGGCAGCAATATCGGTAGCGGGCAGCCTTTGCTCACTTTGCCATTTGTGTGAGTTTTAAGGGGTAGGGCGGCTATTTTGCCCGTATCTTATAGCCAGTTAAGCAGTTCATCCGGGTGATTTATGCTGCCACCAGCCCGCCAGGTTGAGGTGCATTCACCGGGGGTGATATAGCCGTAGCGGGCGATCAATGTGGCCATGCCCGCTGCATTGCCCGCCTGTATATCGCGTAGCGCATCCCCCACGTAAAGGCAGTTTTCCGGTTTGACGTGCGCCAGTTCGCAGGCGTGGTACATCGGCATGGGGTGGGGTTTGCGTTGGCTGCACGTATCGGCGCTGACCACGCAGGCACAACGCTGGCGTAAATCGAGTTGCTCCAACAGTGGTTCTGTCAACCACGCGGGTTTATTCGTGACAATTCCCCAGGGTATCCTGTGTTTTTCGATGGCATCCAACGCGTTGCCCATACCGTCGAACAACTGGGATTCATCAGCGAGATGCTCACTGTAGATTTGCAGGTATTCCTGGCGCAGTGTCTGCATCTCACTGTCATCAACGGGGCGTGGAAAACCCATTTTTATCAGGGCATTGGCACCGTCTGATACGTGCGGGCGAATCGCTTCCATTGTGCGTACAGGCAGGTGGTGGGCGTTGAGTAATCGGTTTAGCGCCCCGCCCATATCGGGTGCGGTATCGATTAAGGTGCCATCGAGGTCGAAAAATATCGCCTCATACTGCGCCATGTCGATCGCCTTCTGTCGCATTGTCATCCGGTTTACAGCAATGCAGCAGGTAGTTGACACTCACATCGCTCTCCAGTCGGTACACGTTGCTGAACGGGTTGTAGGTCATACCCGTCAGGTCACAAATAGCCAGTGATGCACCACGGGCTAAGTGGCTTAGCTCCGAGGGTTTGATAAATTTCTTGTGATCGTGCGTGCCTTTGGGCAGTAGTTTGAGCAGGTATTCGGCACCGACAATCGCAAATAAAAATGATTTTGGGTTGCGGTTTATCGTGGAAAAAAATATGTGCCCGCCAGGTTTGGCCAATTGCGCGCAGGCGGTGATAACAGAGGCGGGGTCTGGCACGTGTTCGAGCATTTCCAGGCAGGTGACAATATCGAATGCCGGTGCGGTGTTGTCTGCCATCGTTTCTGCCGCCAGCGCTTCAGCCGTTATCTGCCGGTAGTCCACGCTGATACCTGATTCCAGCGCGTGCAACCTGGCGACATTGAGCGGTGCTTCCCCCATATCGATGCCACACACATCGGCGCCGCGTGCAGCCATTGATTCGGCGAGTATGCCCCCCCCACAGCCGACATCGAGCACCCGCTTGCCACTCAGGCTGGCGCGTTGGTCGATGTAATCGAGCCGCAGTGGGTTGATTTCGTGCAGGGGTTTAAATTCACTATTGGGGTCCCACCAGCGGCTGGCCAGGGCTTCAAATTTAGCGATTTCCGCCGCGTCGACATTGGGGTTTGCAGTCGTCATAGGGGGTTAATTTAGGGTGTTAATTTTTCTGGCCCACTGCTGCGCATCGCGCTGTATCGCGAGCTCATCCATATGCAGTAACTGCCTGTTGCGCAACAGTGCTTTGCCCGCCACCCATACATCGGAAACGTCATCGCGACCCGCCGCGTACACCAAGTGTGAAACCGGGTCGTAAACCGGGCGCAGGGCAGGGCGGTTAAAATCGACGGCGACCAAATCGGCTGCTTTACCCATCTCAACCGAGCCTATTTCGTTTTCCATACCCAGTGCGCGGGCGCCGTTGATAGTGGCCGCACGCAACACCTGTGCCGCCGGGAAAGCGGCGGCATCGCCGCTGGCACCCTTGGCAATCAGTGCCGCAGTGCGCATTTCACCGAACATATCCAGGTCATTATTGGAGGCGGCACCGTCTGTACCCAGGGCAATATTGCAGTTGGCATCAAGCAGTTTGCCGACCGGACAAAAGCCACTGGCGAGTTTCATGTTCGACTCGGGGCAGTGCAGAATGTGCGCGCCCGCTTCGGCGATGCGCTCAATTTCCCTCTCCAGCAGTTGGGTCATATGCACGGCTAACAAGCTGGGTGACACCAGGCCGAGTTGATCCAGGTGCTGCAATGGCCGCACACCGTGTGCCGCGATAAATTGTTCCACTTCACTGGCGGTTTCATGCACGTGAATATGCACGGGAATTTCCAGTTCATTGCTGTATGTGGCTATTTTGCGCAGCGGGGCTTCAGACACCGTGTAGGGGGCGTGTGGTGCAAACGCCGTTGACACCAAGGGGTTATTGCGCAGGGTATCGTGCAGCTCTGTGCCTTTGGCAATGTATTCATCGGCCGAGTTGGCCCAGACGGTAGGGAAGTCGAGCACGATTAAACCGACTACAGCGCGAATCCCGGCGCGGCTGGCTGAGCGCGCTGTCGCATCCGGGAAAAAATACATATCGTTAAAGCAGGTGGTACCACCGCGCAGCATTTCGGCGATGGCGAGTGTGCTGCCGTCCTCGATAAACTGTGCATCGACGTATTTCGACTCGGCGGGCCAGATGTATTTTTGCAGCCAGTCCATCAAGGGCAAATCGTCGGCAAAGCCGCGTAGCAGGCTCATCGCGGTGTGCGTATGGGTGTTGATTAAGCCGGGCATCACGGCGTGACCCGGTAGGTCTATGTCCTCATTGGCGGTATAGATTTGGCGCGCTTGTAATGAGGGTAGGGTGGCGTATATTCGCCCTTTATCGATGACTACAGTGTAGTTTTCGAGCACTGTATTGTGCGCATCGACAGTGACAAGCCATTCGCAATGCAAGCAGGTATCAACAGAAATCATGCGCGCACCATACCGATGTGTCGGGTACAAAACAAGCGCGTATTGGTACTAGACGGCTGGCTATAAACTGCCTAATGATTGAGCGTATTCGCGCAGCTTGAACTTCTGGATTTTACCGGTAGAGGTCTTAGGTAGTTCGCCAAAGACAACCGTTTTCGGGCATTTGAAATGCGCCATGTTATCCCGGCAAAAAGCGATGATTTGCGCTTCATCGGTCTGGTGGCCGGTTTTCAGACAAACAAATGCGCAGGGTGTTTCACCCCAGTGATCGTCCGGGCGTGCCGCTACCGCCGCCTCTAATACATCCGGGTGGCTGTACAGTACGCTTTCAACTTCAATTGAGGAGATATTTTCCCCGCCGGAGATAATCACATCCTTGGAGCGATCCTTGATGCGTAGATAACCATCCGGGTCGACGACGGCCAGGTCGCCCGAGTGAAACCAACCGCCTGCCAGTTCATTGGTATTGGCTGTCTCATTTTTCAAATAGCCTTTCATCACGATATTGCCACGAAACAGTATTTCACCCACTGTTTCACCATCGTGTGGTACTGCTTCCAGGGTTTCAGGGTTCATCACCTGTAGGTCTTCGAGCATGTGATAACGCACCCCCTGGCGGGATTTTTTATTGGCGCGCTGCTGTTCGTCGAGCGTATCCCAGGCGGGTTTCCAGGCGCATTGCACGGCGGGGCCGTAGGTTTCTGTGAGGCCGTATACGTGTGTGACATTAAAGCCTGCCACCTCCATTGCGGCCAGCACACTGGCAGGCGGCGGTGCAGCCGCAGTCATAACATTGACTGGGTGCGTGAAGGTGCGCCGCTCGTTTTCGTCTGCATTGACAATAAAACCGAGCACGATGGGCGCGCCGCAAAAATGGCTGACACCGAGGTCGGCGATGCTGTCGTAGATTGTTTTGGCGTCGACCTTGCGCGTGCATACACTGGTGCCCGCGACAGCAGCCAGAGTCCAGGGGAAACACCAACCGTTGCAGTGAAACATCGGCAGTGTCCACAAATAGACGGGGTGGTGGGCCAGGTTCCAGCCGACGATATTACTGATAGCGTTTAAATAGGCACCACGGTGGTGGTAGACCACTCCTTTGGGGTTGCCGGTTGTGCCAGAGGTATAGTTGAGGGCGATGGCATCCCATTCATTGTCCGGGCCGTGCCACGCAAAGTCAGGGTCGCCGCTGGCCAAAAACGCCTCGTATTCCTGTTGGCCGAGTAATTCGCCCGATACCGCGTTAGGGTCATCTATATCGATGAGCAGGATTTCGCGGTCGAGGATTTCCAGCGCACGGCGGATGGTTGGGGAAAATTCGCGGTCACTGATCAATACTTTGGCTTCACCGTGTTCCAGGATAAAAGCGATAGTCGCCGCATCAAGTCGCGTGTTCAACGCATTGAGTACAGCTCCAGCCATGGGCACGCCAAAGTGTGCTTCAAAAATCACCGGGGTATTGGGTGCCATGACCGCTACAGTGTCGCCCCTGCCAATGCCGTGTGTGGCGAGCGCGCTGGCCAGGCGGCGACAGCGTTGGTAGGTTTCACCCCATGTATAACGTTGTTGCGCGTAAATAATGGCAGTGAATTCAGGGTAAACATCAGCACAGCGCGCCAACAAACTCAGCGGAGACAGTGGGGTGTAGTTGGCGGGGGATTGTGGCAATCCCCGGTCAAAAATAGACGGTGTATCAGACATAGGTTACTCGTATGCTTAAACGTTATGTTGCCATACCGGCTTGCGCTTACCGATAAATGCGTCAATCCCCTCTTCAGTATCCCCGGCCATCATATTGTTTGCCATCACATTCGCGGCAAACTGGTAAGCCTCTGCTACACCGTATTCCAGTTGCTGATAAAACATCCCCTTGCCAGTGCGCACAGCAACCAGTGGTTTACTGCAAATGGCCTGCGTCAGTGAAGCAATCTCCTCATCAATCGTTTCCTCACTGGCGACACGGTTAATCAAGCCGTCAGTTTTGGCTTTTTGTGCATCGATAAACTCCCCGGTTACCAACATTTCAAATGCCTGTTTGCGCAGGATATTGCGACTCAACGCGACAGCAGGTGTACTGCAAAATAGACCGACATTAATACCGGATACAGCAAAGCGCGCTGTATCCAGCGCGACGGCCAGATCACAGGTGGCGACCAACTGGCAACCCGCCGCAGTGGCGATACCCTGCACCCTGGCGATTACCGGCTGGGGAATCGACATGACGGTTTGCATAAACCGGGCACACTGTGCAAACAGGGCCTGGTAATAGGATTCGTCTGGGTTGGCGCGCATTTGCTTTAAATCGTGCCCGGCACAAAAAGCTTTGCCTTTAGCGGCCAGTACCACCACGTGTGTTGTTGTGTCATCGTGAAAACCATCAAAGGTTGTCTGCAATGCTGACAACATCGCCTCGGAGAGTGTGTTGTACTGCTGGGGGCGGTTGAGCGTGACGGTGGTAACCCCCCCGCATTTATCCACTAATAATAGGGGTTCGTCTTCCCCGGTGTGTGCCTGTGTATTCATAGAGAGTACTCGTTAGATAGTAGGTAGGGTGTTTATCGATGCAGTGAGTATCGCGGTAGCGGGGTGATATTTTGTGCTGTGTTTGATCTTGAATATCAACCGGGCAATGTATCGACAGCGATGCGTTTATGACAGAGCGCGAGGTCGACTGTACGCTCAGTTTGCTTGTCTGGTATTTCTCCCTGTATTAACTCTACGCGTTCCTTGGGAGACAGACACTATGCCTGTTGCCAGCATCGTGCAGCACTCGTCTGCATCGATCGATCTATGCGCTAACTGTAGAGACATAATGAGGTGTTTTTGTGTGGCTGACAGCGTCTGAGAATAATTGTCAGGGTTCTCCACTGTCAAGTTTGATTGCTTGTTATGATAAGCCACTGGTTAAGCCCATTGAGACCACAATGCCTGCTATTACTATCGAACAATATAACCTTCTTGCCGAAGAGACCATGCCCTTTGCCCGCGTAATGGGCTTGCAGCTCGAATCCATCGACGATGGTGAAGTGCTGATGCGCGCCGTGTATAACGATGACTTTTTGCGCCCCGGTGGTACAGTGTCAGGCCCGGTAATGATGGGCCTGGCGGATGCGGCGATCTATGCATTGGTACTCAGCCAGATCGGCATCGTCGAGCTGGCTGTCACCACTAACCTGAATATCAACTTTTTGCGCAAACCGAAACCGGGCGATGTATTGGCGCGGGCGCGCATGCTCAAATTGGGCAAGCGGCTGGCCGTTGCCGAAGCGGATTTATACAGCGCGGCAACGGGCGATAGTCAGCGCGTGGCGCATGTCACCGCCACGTATTCGATACCGCCGGTTAAATAAACCTCAATAAACGGGAACGACAGATGAATAACGGTAAATTCGATAATATCCAGGCTTGTGTATTTGACGCTTATGGCACTTTATTTGATGTTCACTCAGCCGTGGGTAAACACCGCCAGCGCATGGGAGGCAAAGCGGACAGCCTCTCTGCACTGTGGCGTACCAAACAGCTCGAATACACCTGGCTGCGTAGCCTGATGGGCGCCTACACTGGGTTTTGGCAAGTGACACAGGATGGCCTGGACTTTGCGCTGGAAACAGTTGGCATCGGCGATGCCGCCCTGCGTGATGATCTGTTGCAGGCTTACCTGGCGCTCGACACTTATCCGGAAGTGATTCCCATGCTAAAGCGCTTGCGCGAAGCGGGGATGCGCACGGCCATCTTGACCAATGGTTCCCCCCATATGATCGAGGCCGCCGTCAACCACTCGGGCATTGGCGAATTATTGGATGCGTGTTTATCGGTGGATGAAGTGGGTATCTTCAAACCGGACAGGCGCATATACCAACTGGCTGTAGATCGCTTGGGCATTGCCCCGGAATCGATTTCGTTTCAATCGTCAAACGCCTGGGATGCCGCAGGTGCCAGCCATTTTGGTATGACCGTGGCGTGGGTGAATCGCTTTTCCCAACGTGTTGAGCGGTTACCGGGGAAGGCGGATGCGGAATTGAGGGATTTGGCTGGCTTGCCTGATTTAGTATTGTTTCCTCCCATCGGGTAAATCTGCGTTTTCCCGCCTCGACTGTTGCCAATGGCTTGATTTTCACGCCCTCTAGCCCCTGCGCTATGTTGGTGTGCCTTCACAATACTTCCATCAATAAATGCCCATTCTTGATCGGGTTCTTCGACAAGCGCATGGAAAATGTTCATTAACTTGCCTTTCGATGACCAGTCATTGTTGTCTAAGTTTCACGACAAGACCTAGCAACGTAAAATGAAAGAGATTTATCAACTGGTAAGTTTACTGCGTCCACACCTTAAGTGGAACCGTGCTCGTGTGATATTGCTGGCCCAGTTTATGTTGGCACTTGGAAAAGTAAGGTCACTCAATTTAATGCGTGTTGCCGATGGATTCGCCGGAACAGCGCAACCTTGTTCATCCTATAAACGTTTGCCACGTTTTTTGCGTCATTTTGATTTGAAACCGGATACTATTGCCCCGTTGTTAATTAAGTTGATTGCCCAATGTCCGCCTTGAACTGTAAGCATTGATCGAACCCACTGGAAGTTGGGTATGACGCATGTAAACCTATTGATTCTTTCCATTGACTGGCACAATGTAGCGGTTCCCCTATTTTAGACAAAGCGGGAAACAGCCATACTCAGGAGCGGATTGATCGGGTTAATCGTTATTTGACTGTTTTTCCTGTACAGACGATCAGTGCCTTATTGGTTGACCGTGAATTTCGAGGTAAAGAATGGATTATGTATTTGAAAAAGAAGAATATTCCGTTTTCTATCCGTATTCCTAACAATACTCAGGTCAGGACAAAAAAAGGCAAAAAAGTGAAGGCATCAGCGCTATTTTTGCTGGGTGTAGCACAAACCTGTGCATTGACAGACGCTCGATCTGTTTGGGGAGAGAGCGTCTATTTACCGTGTTTTCGTTCTCGTCAGGAACATGTGATTATTGCGAGCGATAGGTGCGCCCATAATGCATTAGTTGAGTATCAGCAGCGCTGGCAAATAGAGCGTTTATTCCAGGCATTAAAAGGTCGAGGGTTCGATATGGAAAAGACACATTTAACGAAACCTGATAGGGTTGAAAAACTACTGGTATTGGTGAGTTTAACATTTTGTTGGTGTTATCAGATTGGCCATGAACAGCAAAAAACCACACCCATCAAAAAGAAAAATCATGGCCATCCTAGTAAAAGTGTTTTTCGGTTAGGATTGGAAACGGTTTTCCGGGTTGTTTTGAACATAGGGGAACAACAGTTGCAGTGGCAAATGCTGCTTCAATCTTTTAGGCAATTAAAAATCGACCTCTTATTGTTATAATAATTGTCCTGTACAGAGCCCGTGGATTATGAACTGTCTAAAAAGATCGCTTAAATATGTGTCCGATAATGTATTGACACATCACATTGAACGTGATAAGCAGCGAAATAGAACGTGTTGACGACGAAACAAAGTGGGCTGCATTAGAGTTGATGCTTGGCACAAGTAGCAGCGTCGTAGCATTAGTTAAGAAGATGACAAAACCAGAAACAAAGACAGTGACACGCACTGTAGCCGCTCCTAAGACTAGGGTAATCAAGCAAGAACCACAGCAGCAAACGACACCAAAAGACACAGAACGAACTGACTTTACGCTTATACGTCCACAGCCACCGTTACCAAATCAACAAGACGACAGAGACAAACGCTGAAAACCAGTCAAAAGTGCACGGTTTATAGCTATTTGACTGTATAGTTGACACTATGACTGACTGGCATAGTGAGACGCTTTGCAAATACTTTCCCCTTTATACAGCTTGTTACAGCAGACGTAGAAAAAACGTGCTGTTCATCCGCTTAACAAACCTATAATATAAGACTGACACTTAACCGATGGAGGTATGAGATGAAATCTTATGACGAATTGAAAGCTGAAATGGAAGCAATTCAGCGGCAGATGGTTGAAGCTAAGAAGAACGAACGTGCTAACGCATTGAAAGAAGTAAAGC
Organism: Gammaproteobacteria bacterium; assembly: GCA_965277715.1. Lineage (GTDB taxonomy): Bacteria > Pseudomonadota > Gammaproteobacteria > JBCCGL01 > JBCCGL01 > JBCCGL01. The sequence continues at coordinate 1,123,278 of OZ255836.1, read as the reverse complement.
GCCTTTGCAAAGAGTTTGGCTTTACGGCTGGGATGCTCAAAGGTTCGCTAGCTGAAGGTAGAAAGAAGCAATGAAGTTAGTGCTAATAACTCAAAATGAAAAAATGTTTCTACCTAAATTTATCGATTACCTATTGAGACGACTTGATCCATCATTTGAGGTGGTAGGCGCAGTCGTTTCTGAAGCATCTCCATTTGGCAGTCAGATAACATTCGCCAAAAAAGTAAAAAAAACACTGCATACATTTGGATTAAATTTTGTATTTCGATACGGGCTTAATGTTATTAAGAGTAAGTTAACTGGTGTAGACGTTCTGAGCATATTAAAAAGAAATCAAATCCGAATTATAAAATTAAATGGATCAATTAACTCAAAGCAATCTCTAAACACCCTATCAAATTTGGACGCAGATTTATTTATATCTATAACGGGAAATGAGATTTTTAAAAAGAAACTTATAAACATACCTCATTATGGAATAATTAATTTGCACACTGCATTGCTCCCAAGGTATCGCGGACTAATGCCTTCGTTTTGGGTTCTAAAAAATAACGAAAAACAAACTGGAGTTTCTGTTTTCTTTGTTGATGAAGGAATTGACTCTGGGCCAATCATTGTACAAAAGAAACTTCGGTTAGGAGGTTTAGCACAATGGAAGTTAATCGAGATAACAAAATTTCTGGGGATCGAAGCAGTAGTTGAGGCGCTTGAACTTATTCGATCCAACAAAGCGACAGTAGTAGAAAACAATGATGACGAATCTAGCTATTTTTCATTTCCCAGCAAACAGGACGTGAAAGAATTCAAACAAGCTGGAGGGAGGTTTTTCTAATGCATATTCTAACCTTTGACATAGAGGAATGGTTTCATTTGTTAGATCATCCCGAAACTCGCACTGAGAAGCAATGGCTGAGCTTTGAATCGCGATTTGAAAGTAACCTCGAGCGTGTTTTAACCATTACCACTGAAAATAATGTAAATGCTACGTTCTTTTGTCTGGGTTGGATTGCGGAAAAATATCCCCAAATGATAGCTAAAATAGCAGAGCAAGGCTACGAAATAGCGTGTCATTCAAGTCGTCATCAGCTCGCCTATAATCAAACTCCAGCCGAATTTAGGGCTGACCTACTGAAAGCCAAGGATCAGATTTCTTCTGCTACTGGCGTAGAAGTTACTGCATATCGCATCCCTGGTTTTTCTCTTACGAACGACAGTTTATGGGCATTTGATATCCTTTCAGAAGAAGGATTTGAAGTGGATTGCTCTGTTTTTCCTGCTGCGCGTGGGCACGGAGGTTTGCCACAATTTAAATCTGATAAGCCTTGTCTTATAAAGACCTCCAGTGGTTTCCTAAGAGAGTTTCCACTTAACACAAAGCCAATTTTAGGCAACTCTGTCGTATTTTCTGGTGGAGGATACTTTCGTTTGTTTCCATATTTTTTATTAGCAAAACTGTTTAAGGATTCAGAATATGTTATGACTTATTTTCATCCACGCGACTTTGATCCTAATCAACCTATCATTCACAACTTATCATATTCTAGAAGGTTTAAGAGTTACGTTGGATTGAAGGGCGCTGAGAGAAAACTACGAAAGATATTATATGAACTTGATTTTATAGATGTGCGAACGGCTGTAACTAGAGTAAATTGGAGTGATGTACCAATTATAGACGTTAGTATGAAAAATAATGTCGATTAATCTTCGGATGACAGTCACCAAACACTGAAAGCAAAATACTTTTAGCTAACTAGGAGGCTGTTATGACTATACTTGATACACTAAATTTTGTTGCTTTTAGTCCACTTCAAAACAATAACCCTATCGCAGTTCGTCGTCGCAAGCTGATTACAAAGTTAGATGAACAAATCCAACTTGCTACAAATAAAGACTACACCCCTACGCAATATAAGTGGGTTACTGATGAATACGGTAACTAACGCAAAGTGGAAGTTGCTAAACGTGTTAAGCGTTGGTGGAGTGCTAGTGTAAACGGCAGAATTAACCTTGTAGTGCGCTACGGAAGCAAGCCTTTAGAGTTTTGCTAAAGGTAAGAATGCAATCGAGCTAACAAGCGAAGCTGAGGTTACTGAGGTGCTTGCTAAGGTACGTGAAGCTGCTGAACTAGGGGAGTTAGATGCACTAATAGAACAGCAAGCGCAGTTTGGCAGACGTGTGACACAAAAGAACGAAAGAACTGAAGAACGTGTATGGATTAAGCACGTTCTTCGTCTTACACTGTGCAAGTTGAGAGTGCGTAAACTATTGAATTGCAATAGTCGCACAAGCGTAGAAAAAACGTGCAAAGTGGTTGGTGAGTTACACACTTGTTACACATGGACTATGAGGTGGTGATAAATTATTGATTTATATTGATATTAAATATACGTTACTACTGAATGGGAGTAGTTATTATTATTGGTTCTTCCCCGGTTTGTGTGAGGTTATAGTATTTCATCCCCCCTTTGCTATTGAGAGACTCCGGTGCTATCGAGCCTTGAAGAACACTACAGCCAGCTCCTATGCCTGACAGATGACTGGTCAGTGGTGTCAGTTGATTTAGACCCTTCGGGGTTAAAAGTATCCATTTCGTTGGCGTTTATCGGCAACCACGGCCCTTGCTCGCACTGTGGAGAAGTGAGTCCGTTCTATGATCACCGTTCACAAGAGCGATCCTGGAGACACTTGGATACTATGCAATTTGAAACGCGCCTACACAGTCGCATTCCCCGAGTAAATTGTCTGGAGCATGGTGTTAAAAGTATGATGTTACCCTGGGCAAGCAAGAGCAGTCGTTTTACGTTGTTGTTTGAATTATTTTCCATCAGGGTGTTACAAGCCTCACGTAGCGTCGAAGAGGCGCGTAAGTTACTGGGACTTAGCTGGAACGCAGTGGAAGCCATCAAAGCCCGCGCTGTCGAACGGGGACTTTCGCGTCGGGAATCGGTGACAATTGAGTACCTGGGTATTGATGAGAAGTCCCACCGTAAAGGGCATGATTATGTGACGCTCATCAATGATATCGATGGAGGGCGAGTGTTGGATGTAGTGAAAGATCGCACCCAGGCAGCTTGTGAGGAGGCGTTGGAGGTTGCGCTGACGGATAACCAGCGAGAACAGGTGAAAGCTGTCGCGATTGATATGTGGCCTGCGTTCATTAATGCCGTTGAGGTAAAACTGTCAGACAGTGCGATTGTTCACGACCGTTTTCATATTAGCCAACACCTGAATAAGGCGGTGGATCAGGTCCGTCGTGACGAACATAGAGACCTTTTGTCACAAGGTGATACTCGATTGAAAAAGAGTCGTTATCACTGGTTAAAAAACGAAGAAAATTTGTCTGACAAAGCAGCCGAGCACTTTGAGTCACTCAAGCATGATCAGTTATTGACAGCCCGAGCCTGGGCGATAAAAGAACTGTTTCGTGATTTTTGGACGTATAAGACAGCGGGTTGGGCAAAGCGTTTCTTTAGCGCATGGTATGCGTGGGCAATTCGGTGCCGATTGGACAGCATAAAGAAAGTGGCCAAGATGATAAAAACGCACATGCCGAACATATTGACATGGTTTAAGCACACAATAAGTAATGCCGTGTCAGAGGGTTTGAATTCAAAAATTCAGACAGTCAAATCGAATGCAAGAGGGTTTCGTTCGTTTGAAAGTTACCGGCGGAGTATTTTGTTTTACTGCGGAAAGCTGGATATGGAACCGGTGGCTTCACAATAATCGGGGAAGAACCTTATTATTTAAGTTATAGATATTTAACTTACACATTTGTTTCACATAAAAAATCAATCATTGATTTAATTGAAGTTTTCTCGTGCAGTTACACAGAATGTTGCACAAACGTTTGACTACTGAAAATAATAGTAACTCTGCGAGCAAACTTGGCATTTAAAAAAACAAAACTTTGCTGAAGGCGAAATAGCAATATTTGACGAAGCTTGTGTGTACAAACGAGGTGAGTATTGGCAGTTTGATGTGTCAACACATTGTCAACACATTATCGGACACATGTTTAAGCGATCTTTTTAGATAGCTCATAATCCACAGGTGATAAATAGCCATTAGCTGTAGAAGTTTAGACCCGATCTGACACTTCATTAAATCCAGTAAGCTTGATTTAATGAGAGTTACCCGTTTTGATGTGATTGCTAACATCAATCAAAATGTTAAAGGTAACTCTCATGATTCATACTAATGACAAAGTCATTAAACATAAAGTTGGTCTATTGAATTTGGCCGAAGAGCTTGGAAACGTATCGAAAGCCTGCAAAATGATGGGCTTATCACGCGATACCTTTTATCGCTACAAAGCCGCTAACGATGAAGGCGGTGTTTGTCAAGGTAGTTGTCCATTTTACTATGTTACTTGCTTTTCAATTCCATTATGCTTTTGTCTCATGGCCAAGCCTTCCTTTTCCGGGTTTAACCACACCCCCGATACAGGTTCGAGGTGTTTAATATCCTGACTCCAGCGTTCAGGGTGTTTGGCCTTTGCTTGTTCATAAACTGCTTTTCTGGCTGCCAGTATCGCGTGGTCTTCGCCTTTATGACGCGAGGCTGGTGTCACAAACCCAATGCCGCTATGGCAATGAGAGTCGTTGTACCATTGCACAAATCCATGCACCCAGTTTCGCGCAGAGGCTAAACTATCAAATGGCTTTGACGGATAGGCAGGCGTGTATTTTAAGGTTCTAAACAGACTTTCTGAATAAGGATTATCATCGCTTACCGATGGCCTGCTAAACGAAGGTATCACACCCAACCATTGCAGTTTTGCTAACATGGTAGCACCTTTCATCGGGCCACCATTATCCGCGTGTAATACCAATTGACTCTGGCTGCATCCCTCCGCTAAACAGGCACGCTGGATCAGCGCCGCTGCCAGATCAGCCGATTCACTGTCATGCACTTCCCCGGCAACAATTTTACGACTGTAAATATCCATCATCATGTAAAGCCGGTAAAACCACCCGGTTATGTTCGATTTCAAAAAGGTAATATCCCAAGACCACACCTCGTTTGGCCTTGATGCCAGGTAGCTGTTAGGTTTGTGCCGTTTTTTAGGCGCCGCCGCCTTACCTCGCCGCTGCAGTTGGTTTTCCGACTTTAACACCCGATAGAAGCTTGACTCTGACCCAATATACACACCTTCATCCGCCAATTTGGGCACAATTTGCGAGGGGGGTAGCGCTTGGTATTTCGCTTCATTACAAGTGGTGACGATCAATGCCCGCTCTTCTGCTGTGAACTTATTACTAGGCGCCTGTCGATGAGCGCTGGGTCTGCCATCAGCACGGACAGTACCCGCGTTTGCCCAGCGTCGGTACGTCTTAGGGTGTAACTCAAGCACTTTGCACGCTTTACTTAATGTAGCGCCAGCGACAACGGCCTCTTTGATTAAACGGATACTATTTTGGCGATCTGAATGGCAGGTCATTCGTCCTCTCCCTCCCCCCAGATCGCTTGGGCCTTTTTTCTAAGCACCAGCAAAGCGGCTGTTTCGGCTAACGCTTTCTCCTTTCGGTGCAGGTCTTGTTCGAGACGTTTAATACGTTTATCCGCTTCTCTACGACTGGTTTGTAAACGTTTCGTTTGGGCGCGATCCCAGTCATTGGCTTGTTCACAAGCCATTCGCCACGCCTTAATCTGATCAGGGTACAAACCACGATGACGGCAATAAGCTGAAAGGTCTGTTTCGCTTAATGACGCACTTTCCAGAACCGCTGCAAACTTATCAGAAGAACCCCAACCTGCTGGTGTCAAATCGCCATCTGGCATGAGTTCGCCTTTCGCTCTTGCTTGGGCTCGCCAACTATAAAGCGTACCTTGTGCAATGCCTTCTTCTTTGGCTAACCGGGAAATTGTCTGATTGTTCGGCGGCAGCATCTTCTTTAAAACAGCGGCCTTTCTTTCTACTGGATAACGCATACCACTCTCTCTTTGCCTCCTGTAATAACTTATTGAATCTCAATTTAGGGAGGGGGACAACTAGCCTGACACAGGGGGGGTAGCGCTGGATCTAGCAACAGGCGACTGTAGCTTATTGGTTTATCCGTTGCGGCGGTGGTTTCAGTAATCGGTGTGGTTGTGGTTTGTGGGATCACAGTGTCGCTTTGCCAAAGTTTTTGCACACGGGCAATGGCCGTATTGAGTGGTGTCGTGATAGTGTCTGGCGCTATCGATCCGGCGGCAAACATCAGTGTGCCGAAGAGTGCGATGAGTAGTACAAACCCTGTCTTGGCGAACAATGAGTTTTCTCCAGTATTGGTTATAGCCGGTGAGCGTATTTCAATTAGATAAAGGGTGCTTGTCAATGCACCTCAGAAAATCGTGCCGTTGCGCAGTATCAGGCACCGTCTATATATCAGAATTAGGGTGTATGCCAACCCATCTGATTGGAAAATGTAGTAACGTACCTACATGTGCTATCAGTAGGTGAAACTTGCTATGAATATTACAACCATTTCCAGCAGAGAACTTAATCATGACGTGGGTAAGGCAAAAAGAGCCGCTTTGTCTGGGCCAGTATTTATTACTGATCGAGGTCGTACCGCACATGTGTTATTAACCATTGAAGAATATCAAAAAATCACGGATAAGAAAGAAAGCATTGTCGAATTACTGGCAATGCCAGAGGCAGCGGAAGTTGAGTTTGAAGTGCCTCGGTTGAGTAAAGTACTGCATCAACCTGCAGATTTTTCCTGATGTACTTGCTAGACACCAACGTCATTTTTGAATTGAGAAAAGCAGCATCTGGTAAAGCAGATAAAAATGTAGTGGACTGGGCTAACAGTGTTTCAGCAACAAGGCTATTTCTATCCGTCATTACCGTTCTGGAACTCGAAATGGGGATACTTTTAGTAGAGAGGCGTGACACAGCACAGGGAGCAGTACTACGCGCTTGGTTTAATGCCCATGTCTTACCCGCCTTTTCTGATCGCATCCTTGTAGTGGATGCTGTTGTAGCACAACGCTGTGCCAAATTGCATGTGCCAGATCCTCGGTCAGGTCGAGACGCGCTTATAGCGGCCACAGCAATGGTTCATGACATGACCATCGTTACAAGAAATGTTGATGACTTTTCACCTGCAAGCGTTGATATCATCAATCCTTTTTATGGTCCAGATTTTCGCCCTCAATTGCCGAGGATTTGACCGCATCAGTGGTTATGGTACGGTATTGCTCGATAAGTCAAACAGTATTGACATCTTCTCGGTCAGGTAAATTTGGAGAGTGGTTTTTCCAATTTACAACGCTTATCCGGCGCATTAGCATGGGGGGGCGATTAACAAACCGAGCTAACAATAAATAATAGACTTTAATGAGGTAAAAAATGGGTGATCAAATTACGGGTATCGAGAACGACTACGGTGTGTTGCGCGATGTGTTGTTGGGTAAAACGACTTATTTTCGCTGGACTGATGCCGGGCCACTGACCCGCCGTACTATGGCTAACGCTCACAAAACCGGCGCTAAATTCGATTACGATCTGGCGCAGCAGCAACACGCTGAAATGGTGCGCATTTACGAGGAAAATGGGGTGAAGTGCCATTACATCGATGCTGATCCGGTGTTGCACCGCAATTTTTTTGCGCGGGATTCAAGCGCAATGACCCCCTGGGGCGCGCTGATTTGCCATATGCAATTGAAAACGCGCCGCGCCGATTATGTTACCGCCATCAAGTTTTATCAGGACAATAATATCCCCATCTGGAAGCACGCGACCGCCGGGCACTTTGAAGGCGGTGATTTTGTGATTATTGAACCCGGCTCGGTGTTGATCGGTTACGGTGGCGAACGCTCCGAACAGGCGGGTGCCGAGCAGGTTGCACAGTGGGTGCGCGATGAGGGGTGGGAGGCTGAGGTGTCACCTATCCCCGCGCTATTTGTGCATATGGATGGCCTGGTTGTGCCGATTGCCCCTAAGTTGATTGTGGCGTGCCTCGATGCACTCGAAGGCTGGGTGGTTGATTGGTTGCGCGCCAAGGGGTTCGATTTTGTCGATGTCGGTTTTGCCGAGGCAAAAAATCTTGGTGTCAATCTGGTGTCCCTCGGCAATAACCGCATTATGGCAATGGCGGGGAGTGATGGTTTAATCGCCGCGTTAAAACAACGTGGCTTTGAGGTCTACGCACCGGATATGAGTCAGTTCACGCTGAATGGCGGCGGTGTGCACTGTTTGTGCCAGTCCCTGCGGCGCGATCCCGCATAGGCTTGAGGAGAGACGTATGAACAATGCCCGTGTCAATGGTCAACGCCTGTGGGACAGTTTAATGGCGATGGCCAAAATTGGTGAACTGCCCAATGGCGGCTGCTGTCGATTGGCGCTCAGCGAGGAAGATAAAGCTGGGCGGGATCTGTTTTTGCAGTGGTGTAAAGCGCAGGGGTGTACGTCGACGACCGACGATATGGGAAACCTGTTTGTGCGCCGGGCCGGGCGTGATAATACCCTGGCGCCTGTGGTGTTTGGCAGTCATTTGGACACTCAGCCACACGGCGGGAAATTTGATGGCATTTATGGGGTGCTCGCTGGTCTCGAAGTGATACGCACGCTCAACGAAAACGCGATTGAAACGACTGCACCGCTGGAAATCGTGGTATGGATGAACGAGGAGGGCGCACGATTTGCACCGGCAATGATTGCTTCGGGTGTTTATGCCGGTCTGTTTACCCGTGAATTTGCGCTGGCGCGGGAAGACCTTGAAGGCACTACTCAGGGCGATGCTTTACAGCAGAGTGGGTTTATGGGTACCGAGGCGTGTGGCGAGCATAAAATGCACGCCTATCTTGAAGCGCATATCGAACAGGGGCCGATTCTTGAGGCCAATAACAAGACGGTAGGTGTGGTGACGGGAGGGCAGGGCAGTTTGTGGTATGACGTAACCGTAAAAGGCCTGGACTCACACGCAGGCCCCACGCCAATGACAGGTCGGCGCGATGCGTTTGTGTGTGCTGCGCGAATGGCTGTTGCGGTGCGTGATATTGCCAGAAAATATGCTCCCAATGCTGTGGGTACAGTCGGCAGTGTCGATGTCAGCCCCAATTCCAGAAATACCATACCCGGTGAGGTGTTCTTCAGCGTCGATATACGTCAGCCCGATTACACCCAGTTACGTAAAATGGATGCAGAAATGCGCACCGTTTTTGATCAGATCTGTCGCGAGGAGGGCACCACGCTCGATATCGACGAGATTTGGGATAATCCCCCCGCCGTTTTTGATCCGCGTTGTATTAGTGCTGTACGTGATGCGGCGGAAAACCTGGGTTATGCGCATCAGGATATTGTTTCTGGTGCCGGTCACGATGCGTGCCAGGTCAGCCGGGTGGTGCCTGTGGGGATGATTTTTGTGCCGTGTGCCGGTGGTATCAGCCACAATGAAGAGGAAAGTGCTGAGCCGGATGATTTGGAGGCGGGTTGTAATGTCCTGTTGCACGCCGCTTTATCATTAGCGGGTTAATCGAGCTGAACCAATCAATTTGAGTTAAGCAATTTGGTTAAAACCTATGGGTGGCTTAGCGCCACCCAGTTAAACCATTAATGCTGAATAATGTGGTTATTCGTCGTCACCCCAACCAAACGCTTCAACCGTTCTGAATAAAGCATTTTCAGAGACTAATCCCTCTGGCTCTCCCTTTTCATTGACCACGACGACGCGGTGAATATTCTTTTCCAGAAGCAGCGCGCCGATGCTGGAAAGATCCTGATCCATTTTTACTGTAATCAAGGGTGTTGTCGCAATTTCGCTGGATTTGACTAATGCGGGCGATTTGTTGGCACTCATGATTTTTTTAACAATATCACGGCGTGTCAGGATGCCCCACTCGCCATCGTCCATTTTTACCAGAATTGAACCAATACCCGATTCGCGCATCACGTGCATCGATGTTTGCACAGTTGTATCGCCAGGCAGGGTGCCCTTAACCTTGGTCATAATACCGGCTGCGTTAGTCGGGCGCCGACCAGAGGCTTTCATGGCGCGCTCGGGGTCGGCGATACGCTCGGCTTCAAGTTTTTTGCGTTGTTGCTCGGCCACTTTGCGTCGCTGGGCGCGGGCGTCAGCGGCATCGTCGATATTATTGATATGGTTGATCAGGCAATCGGCGAAGCCGCTGGTCGACTGTTCTTTTGCACCGTCCATTTGCCGGGCAAAATCGTAGGTTACGGTCTTTTCATCGATAACCTGTGGGTAGGCGGCGTTGATCAAATCCGCTGCTTCCTGCCAACCCATATATTCCAGCATCATCACACCGGATAACATCAATGAACTCGGGTTAACCTTGTCCATATTGGCGTATTTGGGGGCAGTGCCGTGGGTGGCTTCAAATACCGCGACGTGATCGGCGATATTGGCACCGGGTGCAATACCGATTCCTCCGACCTCGGCGGCAGCGGCGTCAGACAGATAATCGCCATTGAGGTTAAGTGTGGCCAGCACATCAAATTCTGCGGGGCGCAGTTGTAACAACTGAAACATGATGTCGGCAATGCGGTCTTTGACAACAATTTTCCCCTCTGGGATTTCACCACGGTATTGATCGTACAGCTCGGCTTCGGTAATGCAGTGTTCACGGAATTCTTCAGTGGCGACTTCGTAACCCCACTGGCTGAAAGCGCCCTCGGTGAACTTCATAATATTGCCTTTGTGTACCAGCGTTACGCTTTCGCGCTTGTGGTCGATGGCGTACTGAATCGCTTTGCGTACCAGGCGTTTGCTACCAAATTCGGATACGGGTTTGATACCCAGACCGGCATCCTCAAAAAATGAAACGCCCATTTCCTCACGCAGAAACCTGGCGAGTTTTTTATTGTCATCGCTCCCGCTTTTATATTCGATACCGCTGTAGACGTCTTCGGTGTTTTCACGAAAAATAACAATGTCGATTTCCTCGGGCTTACGCATCGGTGAAGGCACACCGTTGTAATAGCGCACCGGGCGTACACAGGCGTATAAATCCAGCTCCTGGCGCAGTGCCACGTTAAGCGAGCGAAACCCACCGCCAATAGGGGTGGTGAGTGGGCCCTTAATCGAAACCACCAGTTCACCCAGCGCTTGCAGGGTTTCGGCGGGGAAGTAATCACCGTCGTAAATACTGGCGGCTTTTTCTCCCATAAATAATTCACACCAGTGGATTTTGCGCTTGCCATCGTAGGCTTTGGCTACGGCGGCGTCCCATACTCTGAGGCTGGCGCGGGTAATATCCGGGCCTATCCCATCGCCCTCAACGTAACCGACAACAGGGTTATCCGGCACCGTGATTTTGCCATTTTTAATGGTGATTTTCTTGCCACCGGATGGAAGCTGGATATGCTGATAGGCCATAGTGTCTCCACGTTATTCGCACAATGTGTTGTGCGAGGTAAACCGTTTGTAACGGCATTAAGGATTGATGTTATCACGTGCTTTTTTCAAGCAGTGTCAGATAGTTTTGGTAGCGACTGGTGGTTATATCACCACTGCCAAGCGCTTGTTTTACAGCGCATCCCGGTTCATTGTTGTGTATACAGTTACTAAATCTACAGTGCTGGGAATAGGCAGTAAACTCTCTGAATGCGCGTGATAGCTCGATTTGTGTAATATGCATCAGGGTAAATTCACGCACACCGGGGGAGTCGATAAGGCACCCACCGCCGTCGAGATTATACAGCGTTGTCGCTGTTGTGGTGTGTCCTCCTTGCCCATTAGTCATAGAAAGTGCACTGGTGCGGATGGCTTTATCTGGCAGTATCCGGTTGACAATCGACGATTTGCCGACGCCGGACTGGCCGACGAGCACTGAGGTGTGGTCTTGCAATAGCGCGAATAACGGTGTCATCCCTATAGCGTGTTTGGCGCTGAGTAATGCCGCCGGGTAGCCAATACGGTGGTAACTGTCGAGCATTTCGGTGAGTGTATTCAGCTCAGTTTTGTCGAGCATATCTGATTTATTAATCAGCAATACAGGCTGGATATTTGCCCGTTCGGCGGCGCAGCAATAACTATCGATAAGCAGCGTATCGATACCCGGTTTAATGGCACTGACAATCAACAGGTGGGTTAAGTGTGCCGCGACGGGTTTTAATGCGTTGCGGCGGCCAGGCCGTTGTAGCACGCCCTGGCGTGGTGCTATCGATACAACAGCGGCGTGCCCGGTTGCCTGTTTTTGGATTTGCACCCAGTCACCGGCCACAACCGTGCCCAGTTTTTTGCGTGCGACACAACGAAAAACCTGTTGGTTTTCATCCTGCACGATAATCGTCGCATTGTGATTGGCGATGACGCGAAGTGGATGCAGTTGGTTGGTTTTCTGCGATGGCTCGTGTGGCATGAATTGTCGGCGCTTAGGCAATGAGCGCATCAATTTTTGCGGCGCAGATAAAATCGTTGTGTGATAAGCCACCCAGGGAGTGGGTGGTATAGTGTACCCGACAGTGCCGGTAGCTCACTTCGAGATCGGGGTGGTGGTCTTCACGGTTGGCAATCCAGGCAACGGCGTTGACAAAGGCAATGGTTTGGCCGTAATTTTTAAATGTGAAGTGCCGGTCGATTTGCTGTGCGTCATCGCTGAGTGTCCAGTCGCCATCGAGTTGGCTAAGCAAGGGTGTGCAGGCTGCCGCTGTCAGTGGCTGCTGATCGTCGCTGTAAGCCTGGCAGTGTTGCTGTATCAAAGGAATGGTATCCAAAAGCCCTTTCTCGCTGTAGTCAATAGTGACAATCACCTATACTGCCATTTTTAAGGGCAGAGGAACAAATGTAATGGCAAGTGATATGAACCATCTTATCTGGATCGACTTGGAAATGACGGGCCTGGATCCCTTCACAGATGAAATTATTGAAATCGCTACCATTATTACCGACTCGTCGCTAAATATCATTGCCGAAGGGCCGGTGTTGGCGATTTACCAGCCTGCTGAGGTATTGGCTGGGATGGACGCGTGGAATACCCGCCAGCACAATGCATCGGGATTGGTTACACGGATTCAAAATAGCCCTTTATCAATGCACGACGCCGAGCAACAGACGCTGGCCTTTGTGAAGAAATACGTGCCCAGGGGGAAATCACCGATGTGCGGCAACAGCATCTGCCAGGACAGGCGGTTTATGGCGCGGCAAATGCCAGAGTTGGAGGATTATTTCCACTACCGCAATATGGATGTCAGCGCGGTAAAGGAAATGGTGCAACGCTGGGCACCTGCGCTGGCCAAGGGGATAACGAAAGAGAGCAAGCACCTGGCACTCGACGATATTTATGATTCGATCAATGAATTGATTTATTACCGTCAGCATGCGTTTAAAATCTAAAATACAACCCTTAGTCGGTGGCATCAATGGCTCTGAACACGTATTTTTAGACATGGTTAGAGCCTGTTTATGTCAAAACTAGACGCCCATAAAGAGCGTATCGCATTCCTCACCAAGATATCTTTAAAGAGTAACCGGCGTATCCTGCCGGTTACCCCACTCAGACCAGGAACCGTGATAACCCCGTACATTGCTATAACCGAGGTGTTTGAGCATCACATAACTCAGTGAAGAGCGTCGGTGTGTCTGGCAGTGCACAACCACCTCGTGTTGTTTTTCGATGCCGTTTGCATCGAGCATTTGCTGAAGCACAGCGTCAGGTTTCAAACAAAGATTCTGGTGCGGATTCAGTGCATCGCTCCACTCCAGGTGTCTGGCGCCTGGTATATGACCGCCACGTGCGGCAAACACTTTGTTTCCACAATATTCATCCAGTGAACGCGCATCCAGTACTGTGAGCTGTTCGTCTTCAAATCGGCTGAGTAATTCGTCGCCGTCGATGACAGCATGGTTGGCAGGTTCTGCTACAAAATTGCCAGGCGTCGGGTGGTTATCGGCCAAGCCGTTTGCAAGCGGGTGGTTATGAGCGGCCCAATGGCGCAACCCTCCATCGAGCAATGCTGTGGCCCAATGGCCAAATACATGCAGTGTCCAGATTAGCCGGGCGGCGGCGGCCCCCCCTTCGGCATCGTAGGCAACTACCTGGCTGTCACTACGGATACCCAACTCCCTGGCGACAGTGGCGAATATTTCCCCATCGGGCAATAGCCCCTGAGATACGCCATCACTGGTGACAATACGTGCGTAATCGAGATTAACTGCACCGGGTATATGCGCCTGTGAATAGTTTTCTTGATTCTGCAGGTCAACCAGGACGAGGTTATGTACCGTCGCTTTTATTGCCTCAAGCTGCTCCGGGCTAATAACGAGCGGTAATTTTTGGTGTGTGTTCATCGCAGGAGATGGCCTTATATGTCTGTAATCAATAATGCATTAAGCGCTTTTATCTGCGCCTTGTGCAGCGTGGATAGAGGGGAGGTCGGGTGAGAGTACTGTGTTATCGGCGCTACTGCCCGGTTCGGGGTAGTCGAGCGTAAAGTGCAGGCCACGGCTCTCTTTGCGCGACAAGGCCGAGCGGATAATGAGATCGGCCACGGTGGTGAGGTTGCGCAGCTCCAACAAATCGGGGCTTACACGGAAGTTACTGTAGTACTCGTCAATTTCGCTAATCAATAAATCCACCCGGTGTTTGGCGCGGGCCAGGCGTTTGTCTGTCCGTACAATACCGACATAATCCCACATAAAACGACGCAGCTCGTCCCAGTTATGCGAAACCACCACTTCCTCATCTGAGTCGGTGACACGGCTTTCATCCCAGGCGGGCACCGCTATATCGGCGGTTTGTGGTGTCAGCGTACTGAGAATATGCTCACTGGCTGAGCGGGCAAAAACCAGGCATTCCAACAGTGAATTGCTGGCCATACGGTTGGCGCCGTGCAGCCCGGTGCAGGCAGTTTCCCCAATGGCATACAGTGAGGCGATGTCGGTGCATCCATGTTCATTGGTGAGCACCCCTCCGCAGGTATAGTGCGCTGCTGGCACCACCGGAATGGGCTCGCGGGTTATATCGAAACCGAAGGCCTGGCAGGTTTGGTAAATATTCGGAAAGTGGTGGGTGATAAAGTCTGCCGGTTTGTGCGAAATATCCAGATAAATATGGTCTGCCCCCGTGCGTTTCATTTCGTGGTCGATGGCGCGGGCGACAATATCGCGGGGTGCCAGTTCCATACGCGGGTCGAACCGAGCCATAAAGCGCTCCCCGTTTTCGAGTAGCAATCGACCACCTTCACCGCGCACTGCTTCTGAAATCAATGCCGATTTGGCGCGTGAATGGTAGAGGCAGGTGGGGTGAAACTGCATAAATTCCATATTCGATACACGACAGCCCGCACGCCACGCCATGGCAATGCCATCACCTGTTGAACCATCCGGGTTGCTACTGTAGAGGTATACTTTATTGGCACCACCTGTGGCGAGTACCACGGCTGAGGCCAGGAAGGTTTCTGTTTTTTCGCTTTCGCAGTTCAGTACATAAGCACCCAGACAGCGGTTTTGGCTCTGTTTGAGTGGTGTTGTACTGAGCTTGTGTTGGGTAATCAGGTCAACAGCGATACTGTGCTCGAATAGCGTGATATTGGCGTTTTCCCTGGCTCTGTCGATCAGGGTATTTTCAACCACACGCCCGGTTGCATCGTCTGCGTGGATAACCCGCCGGTGGCTGTGTCCGCCCTCGCGTGTTAAGTGCGGCTGGCGTTGCCCCGCAGCGTTAAACCACTCACTGAAGTCGACACCGAGCTGTTGTAGCCAGTGGATACTGCCCGGCCCGCGCTCGACGGTGTAGCGCACAATCTCCGCATCACACAACCCGGCACCGGCGTTGAGTGTATCTTTAATATGCGATTCAAAACTATCTTTGGAATCCAGCACCGCCGATATACCGCCCTGAGCGTAGTAAGTACTGCATTCCTGAAGTTCTGATTTGGCGATCACGGCAACGCGGTGTTGATCGGCCAGATTCAATGCCAGCGCCAAACCTGCCGCACCTGAACCAAAAACGACAACATCAAAATAATGGGTTTTACTCATACGTGGAATGCTACTAAATAAGTGTCTGTTTTGACACAGACACTGTCAGTTGGTTTTCAATGAAGCCTGTGTACTGGAGTTATCTGAGTTATTCGACGTACAATGTGGCCCTTATGAACTATGTCGTTATCTCATTGTCTATGCCGCCAACTATATATAGGTCGAAATTATCCCTGGAGCATTTTTTATGAGTGAGGGTAGTATCGACCTGGAGTTGGTGCGCAACGTCCAAAAGGGCGATAAAGCGGCATTTGATTTGCTGGTGCTGAAATACCAGCAAAAAATTGCTCAACTCGTATCCCGTTATATACGTGATGCTGACGAAATTCAAGATGTGTCCCAGGAGGCTTTTATAAAAGCCTACCGGGGGTTGGCAAATTTTCGTGGTGACAGTGCGTTTTATACCTGGTTATACCGTATTGCGATTAACACGGCAAAAAATCACCTGGTGTCCCAAGGCCGACGTAGCGCCAGTTATACGATTGATGCACAGGAGGCGGAGCAGTACGAGGGCGCGCAGGCGCTGCATGAGCAGGCGAGCCCTGAACGCGAATTGTTAACCAATGAGATACAGGAGGTTGTTCGAACCACTATTGAACACCTGCCTGATGAGTTGAAAACAGCGATTACACTGCGGGAATTCGAGGGGGTTTCCTATGAGGAAATCGCTGGAATTATGGGTTGCCCGATAGGTACAGTGCGATCGCGTATTTTTCGTGCACGTGAAGCGATTAATACCAACCTGTACCCATTATTGAATGAAACTGATGAGAGTCAAGAGTGTGAACGAAGACAAATATGAAACACTGTCCGCGTTGGTCGACGGTGAATATGAAGATGCTACAGGCCTGCTAAAACGAGTGGGTACTGATGCCGCGTTGAGCGCCCGCTGGGGTGAGTACCACCGTACACGCGCTATTATGCAGCGTAGTTACACCGGAACCCTGGATGATGGTTTCTCTGGCCGGGTCAGTGCTGCGCTGGATAAAGAACCCACTATTCTTGCACCTCAGGTTGCCAATACGGTCGGCAAACGGCGGCGGTCTGAGCGCGAAACACGCTGGCAAAGGCCAGCACTGGGTTTTGCCATCGCCGCTACAGTGGCTGCCGTTTCGGTGTTTGGGTTGAACCGCTTGCCCACTACCTCCTCTCCTTCAATACCGGCAGTTGCCAGCAATACAAACGCTGGTGCGCAAACCCCTACAACACAAATTGTTCTACCGGGCATTGATGTGCGTAGAGTGTCGCTGGATTCCAGTGGCACGCATTGGCATGTGCAACGCGTTGACCAACAACGTGATGCCGCGCTGGAAGAACGCCTAAACAGGTATCTGGCAGACCATATGGAATACGCAAATTCCAGCAAAGTGCAGGGTATGTTGCCCTATTCACGATTGGTTGGTTATGACGCCACGGAGTAACATCGCGTATTTTGCCAGCATACTGCTGGCACTGACGTTCTCCAGTACAGCAGGTGCTGTAGGTGCGGTCGACTGGCTGGGCAATATGTCACAGGCCATGCAAAATGAAAACTACACAGGTACCTATGTATACCTGTATGGGGATAAGCTGGAAACGCTAAAAATTCGCCATATGCGCGATGAAAAAGGCGAAAAGGAAAGTTTGTTTTCGCTCAATGGTGAGGCGCGTGAAATTATTCGCGACAATACCAATGTCATCTGTATCTGGCCTGGCAGTCAATCTGTAACGGTCAGCGAGTCCCGACAGCGAACGCCTTTTTCCGAGTGGCTGGATAGTGATTTACAGAATATTGCCAGTTGGTACACGTTCAGTGTGCTGGGTGAAGACCGCGTTGCCGATCGCGCCAGTATCGTTATTGTCATTACCCCAAAGGACGCGTTGCGCTACGGTCATCGCCTGTGGATCGACAAAGAGAATTATTTATTGCTGCGTTCACAAATGTTGGACGCAAGTGGTACCCCCATCGAGCAAATGATGTTTACCCAGATAACCCTGAATGATGAAATGCCAGCAGAGCAATTCATACCTTCAGTAAGCCAGAAAAATTATACCTGGCAGCAAAAAATGGATACGCAGGCACAAGAGGATTTTTCAGTGGCATGGGAATTTGAAAATCTCCCTGCCGGATTTCATTCGGTATCTGAAAAAATAAAACCAATGGTGGGGAATGAACACCTGACCCACCATATTACGCTCTCCGATGGCCTCGCATCCGTTTCAGTCTATGTCGAGCAGAACAATGCAGCTGCGCTAAAAAATGGTAATAACATATTGCTGGGTGAATCGCAGATGGGCGCGGTGAGTGCATTTGGCCGGACGGTAAACCAAATACATGTAACGGTTGTTGGCGAAGTGCCGATGGGCACTGCTACAAAAATTGGCCGCGCTGTAAAGCTTGCGGCAACACAGTAGTGATCGGGCTGCATTGTCGATGATTAGAGAGCAGGGTGTCGTTGTTTCACTGGATGATGGTTCAGTGTGGGTGTCGATACAACGCCATAATACCTGCCAATCGTGCTCGGCAAAATCGTTTTGCGGCACCTCTGTTATCGCTAAACTGATGGGGGGTGAGCCGCGCAAAATCAAAGTGCCAAATACAGTCAATGCAGCAATAGGTGAACGGGTATTGATTACTATCCCGGAAACGCATTTACTAAAATCTGCACTTTTTGTTTATATGCTGCCATTGCTGGCAATGTTGTTAGGCGCGGTGTTGTTGGATAGTGGGTTTTCCGGGTGGCCGGTAGGTGAATTTGCCTCTGTACTGGGTGGTGTGCTCGGTTTGTTGGTGGGGTTTATGACGGTTTCTTATTGCGCGCATCGCGTGCAAAAACCACCAAAACTAGGGCTTGCTATTACATCTGTTAATACTTCTCAACAATAACCGCTAAACTTTCACCACACACTATTTGGATATCAATGTATGAATGTCACTGCCTTACGGGTGTTTTTTACGTGGATACTGCTGTTTGCGGGTATTTCCGCTGTACAGGCTCGCGAACTGCCCAATTTTATCGACCTGGTTGAGGATAACCACCGGGCAGTGGTCAATATCAGCACTACACGCGCAGCGAAATCCGGTTCCTCACTCCCCCCCGGTTTTGAAATTCCCGATTTGGGAAATACGCCCTTTGACGATCTACTGCGCAAGTTTTTTGACGAGCGTGGTGGCTCGCCCACTCCTGACCAGGATCAGGCTGCCTCTCTGGGTTCAGGCTTTATTATTTCCAGGGATGGCTATGTGCTGACCAATAATCATGTGATTGACGGTGCCGATGAAATTATTGTCCGCCTTTACGATCGACGACAACTGGTTGCCGAGTTGATCGGAACCGATCAGCGTAGCGATATTGCCCTGTTAAAAATTGATGCCGACAGTTTGCCTGTTGTGGCAATTGGCGAATCGGAGCAGCTTAAAGTGGGGGAGTGGGTACTGGCTATTGGTTCGCCATTTGGTTTTGACCATTCGGTAACCGCCGGTATTGTCAGTGCGAAAGGTCGTTCACTGCCCAGCGAAAACTACACCCCTTTTATCCAGACAGATGTGGCGATCAACCCAGGTAATTCTGGTGGGCCACTGTTCAATTTAGAAGGTGAGGTGGTCGGTATTAACTCACAGATCTACAGTAGAACGGGTGGGTTTATGGGGTTGTCGTTTGCCATACCGATTGAGTTGGCAATGAATGTGGTTGCGCAGTTGAAAGATGATGGCAGGGTGACACGCGGTTGGCTTGGTGTGATTATTCA
Source organism: Gammaproteobacteria bacterium (assembly GCA_965277715.1). Lineage (GTDB taxonomy): Bacteria > Pseudomonadota > Gammaproteobacteria > JBCCGL01 > JBCCGL01 > JBCCGL01. The sequence continues at coordinate 1,103,617 of OZ255836.1, read as the reverse complement.
GGAGGTGACCCGCAACCTGGCGGAATCCTTTGATATGGATCGGGCACACGGCGCACTGATTACGCAAATCCTGCCCGATAGCCCTGCGCAGAACTCCGATTTACAGGTTGGCGATGTGATTGTCGCGTTCAATGATTCGATTGTGGAGCGCTCGTCGTCTTTGCCACCGCTGGTTGGCCGGTCTCTGGTTGACAAAAAAGCCCGCGTTGAAGTGGTTCGGGACGGTAAACGCAAAACACTGCATGTGGAGATAGGGAAATTGCCCGATCAAGTTACGGTAGGGCCAGGCACAACGCGTGATCAAACCCGGGATACCAGCACCATCAATCTGGATAAGTTGGGTGTAGCGATTACCCGTCTCACGTCGGTGCAGCGGGAAAGCCTGGATATCCCAAAGGGCGGTGTTGTTGTCAGTAAGCTCGAAAGTGGCCCGGCGCAACAGGCCGGTGTGTTGTTGGGTGATGTGATTATCTCTATAGATAATGAACAGCTCGAAGGGCCGGGTCATACAAAAGACATTATTCAGGATATTGAACCGGGGCGCACGGTGGCGGTGTTGGTGCGGCGGGAGCAGGGGCCTATTTTTCTGGCTATCAAAATACCGGGGTAATTTAAGGGGTTGTTTAGTGCCTCGCCAGCTTCAGATGACTCTATTGGTGACATAGAGTGTTTTTTGGGGTTCGCTCGCGGTGCTGTGGTGTTTTTTTGCGCTTTACAGAGCGAAGCTACCGCTCCCCGGCAACTGCTCCTGCGTTGCTCTATCTCCTATATCCCTACCCCCCCTGTGTCAGACTAGTTGTCGCCTCTAATTTTCAATAAAGCCGCTAAAACACTGCAAGAAAAGAACGCTAGAACCAGAAGTAATAGGCTGTTTTTCATACCTAAACCCTTTTTAACGTTAACTTTTTGAGAAGACCACCTCATCTATGCATTGTGTGCAGCGCGGTAAACGGGTAATGTGCGCACCCGATAGTTATCACCTCTCACCGACGATATTCACCTTGACTGTTCAACTGACACTTTACAACCGGGTGGGTTGTCACCTGTGTGAGGATATGCTGGAGGTTTTACAGGTTTTCAGTGATGAACTGGAATTTACTGTGGTGTCTGTTGATATAGACCAGGATGCTGTTTTGCGGAAGCGTTACAATACCCTGGTTCCAGTATTGGCTTTGGGAGAACAGGAAATCTGCCATTATTTTTTAGATAAAGTAGCGCTGTGTAAGGCGCTGGGTAAACCGATTTAATGCAGGACACTATCCGAAATTTTTCCATTATCGCGCATATCGACCATGGTAAATCGACTATCGCTGATCGGTTTATCCAGGTGTGTGGTGGCTTGTCTGAGCGCGAGATGAACGCGCAGGTTCTCGATTCGATGGATATCGAACGCGAACGCGGAATTACTATCAAGGCGCAGAGTGTATCGCTCGACTACACCGCACGCAATGGTACTACTTATCAGCTAAATTTTATCGATACGCCAGGGCATGTCGATTTTTCCTATGAAGTCTCGCGATCACTGGCAGCGTGTGAAGGTGCCTTGTTGGTTGTCGATGCTTCGCAAGGCGTCGAAGCGCAAAGCGTTGCCAATTGTTACACCGCTATCGAACAGAACCTAGAGGTTATCCCGGTACTGAATAAGATTGACCTGCCCGCTGCCGATCCACTGCGGGTTGTCGAGGAAATTGAAGAGATTATTGGCATTGAAGCCAGCGATGCAATACACACCAGCGCAAAAACAGGGGTAGGAATCGAAGACCTGTTAGAGGTGTTGGTCGATAGAGTGCCCCCCCCAAGAGGTGATAGGCAGGCCCCCCTACAGGCGTTGATTATCGATTCCTGGTTCGATAGTTTTGTGGGGGTCATTACCCTAGTGCGGATTGTCAATGGCCGCTTATCGAAACGCGATAAAATTCAATTTATGTCGACTGGCCGGGTATTCCAGGTTGATACCGTAGGGGTGTTCACTCCCAAGCGTGAATCCAGGCAACAACTCAATGTGGGCGAGGTCGGTTTTATTATCGCCGGTATTAAAGAAATTGATGCGGCGCGGGTGGGCGATACCATTACACTGGCAGCACAACCCGCCGATAAAGCACTGCCAGGCTTTGTCGAAATCCAGCCACGCGTATTCGCAGGCTTGTTTCCGGTGAGTTCTGATGACTATGAAAGTTTTCGTGAGGCACTGCAAAAATTGCGGCTCAACGATGCTGCGTTACACTTTGAACCAGAGACATCCACAGCGCTTGGTTTTGGTTTTCGCTGTGGTTTTCTCGGTATGCTGCATATGGAAATTGTCCAGGAACGCCTGGAGCGCGAATATGACCTCGACCTGATAACCACAGCGCCTACAGTCGTCTACCAACTAGCGTTAACCAACGGGGACATCACCCATATTCATAACCCGGCAGAATTGCCCGTTGTGAATAAACTCGCTGAAATCCGCGAACCCATTATTGAAGCCAACATCCTCGTACCACAAGAGTTTGTAGGGGAAGTCATCAAGCTCTGCATTGAAAAGCGCGGCGTACAAAAAAATATGCAGTATTTAGGCCGCCAGGTAGCCTTATCATATGAACTGCCAATGAGTGAAGTGGTGTTGGATTTTTTTGATCGACTGAAATCCTGTAGCCGTGGATACGCATCCTTCGACTACCGGTTCCTGCGCTTTCAGGTATCAAACCTGGTCAAAGTTGATATACTCATTAACGGTGATCGTGTCGATGCGCTCTCTGTTATTATTCACAAAGATAAAAGCCAGATGCGTGGTAGAGACCTGACCGAGCGTATGAAAGACATCATTCCCAGGCAAATGTTTGAAGTGGCCGTGCAGGCCGCTATTGGTTCACACATCATTGCCCGTTCGTCTGTTAAGGCATTGCGCAAAAACGTAACCGCAAAATGTTATGGCGGTGATGTTTCACGCAAGCGAAAACTACTCGAAAAACAAAAAGCAGGCAAAAAACGCATGAAACAAATTGGTCGGGTGGAAATCCCACAAGAGGCCTTTTTGGCGGTATTACAAGTTGATAATTGATTGCCAGTATCACGTGTAGACCGAAATAAAAATATAAGTGAATGCGGGAAAATATAGCGTAGGGTAAACAATGAATTTTGATTTTGCATTATTGCTGGTTATTATTACGGGCCTCTCAGGGGGGGTTTGGTTATTCGATAGCCTTTTCTTTGCCCGTAAACGCCTGCTTATGGCAAGCTCTGGCGGTAATAATCAACAACCTGACGCAGCGGGTGAAAAGGTTGCTACAGCAAAAACGGCACTCTACCGCGAACCCATTTTAGTTGAGTACGCACGTTCATTTTTTCCCGTATTGTTGGTGGTACTGGTTCTGCGCTCGTTTTTGTTTGAACCATTTCGTATTCCCTCCGGTTCTATGTTACCCACACTCCTGGTGGGTGATTTTATACTGGTCAATAAGTTTTCCTATGGTGTGCGTTTGCCGGTTATCAATACAAAAATACTCGATACCGGAGAACCTGAGCGGGGGGATGTCGCTGTGTTCCGTTACCCTAAAAACCCTGACCTCGATTACATCAAACGGATCATTGGTTTGCCAGGGGATAAAATTGCTTACTTCAACAAAAAACTAATCATTAATGGTGTGCCTGTCGCGTTGAGTGAACCCCAGCCCTATCTGGCACCGGGGCACGAAACCCCGGACAATTCGCTGCTAAAACTGACAGAGAAATTTGATAGTGTAGAGCATGGCATCCTTATTGACTCTTATCGTACAGGTGCAGGAGGCGAACTCACTGTACCGGAGGGGCATTATTTTGTCATGGGTGATAATCGGGACAACAGTAACGACAGTCGCTCGTGGGGTTATGTACCAGAAGAAAACCTCGTGGGTAAAGCTATACTCATCTGGATGAACCTGGACCTTTACTGGGACCGACTTGGTAGCTCTATAAAATAACAGCTACAGCTAATAAACCGTTATACAAAATGAATATGGGTGCACTATGAAAAATACTCTCCCCTCAAAAAACCGACAACGGGGTGTATCCCTGTTTGCATTTACCCTGATCCTCGTTTTAGTGGGGTCGCTTCTGTTTTTTGCCTACAAAATTGTACCGGTGTATATCAACTACCTCACCATTGTAAAAATCGTTGAAGATATACAGGAAGAAGAGGGCGTACAGGAAAAGCACCCACGCGAAATACGCATGATATTGGGCAAGCGATTCAAGGCCAATAACCTGTGGAATTTTGAAGTGCAGGATACAGTAAAAGTAATAAGAGACCCTAAGCATGGCATTATGCTTAGCGTCAATTACGAAACCCGTGTGCCGTTGATATATAACCTCGATATCGTTGCCCGATTCGATAAAATGGTGGATTCCAATCATTAGTAAGAATCTTGCCTCGCTTGCCCGCCGTTTGGGTTATACCTTTCACAATGAGCAGCTAATCAGACAGGCATTAACACACCGCAGTGTTGGTGCAAATAATAATGAGCGTCTGGAGTTTCTGGGCGATGGTGTGCTCAATTTTATGGTTGCCAGTGCGCTTTATCACCTTAAGCCCACATTTAATGAAGGCGAGTTGAGCCGTATGCGTGCCACACTTGTGCGCAAAGAGACCTTGGCTGAAATCGCCACTGAATTAGGGTTGGGGGCGCATTTGAAGCTGGGTAGTGGCGAATTAAAAAGCGGTGGCTACGAGCGCGACTCGATTCTCGGTGATGCAGTTGAAGCTATTTTAGGGGCGATCTATCTCGATGCGGGTTTTGAGCGGTGCCGTGATGTCGTGCAACACTTATACGCCAGGCGATTCTCGAACCTTCCCGATGTTGAGCAACTCAAAGACCCTAAAACCCGTTTACAGGAATATTTGCAGAGTCGTCAATTACCTGTGCCGGAATACCATGTGGTAGAAAAAACGGGCAAGGCGCATGAACAACAATTTCTGGTTGAATGCAAAATCGATCAATTGCACAAGACAGTGAGTGCCCGTGCTTCAGGGCGGCGTCGCGCCGAGCAAATAGCGGCGGAGTCAATGCTTGAAAAACTGCGCGTTAAGCCATGACGCATTGTGGGTATATAGCCATCGCAGGGCGGCCTAATGTCGGTAAATCGACGCTAATGAATGCTTTGGTCGGGCAAAAACTCAGCATTACCGCACACAAACCACAAACCACACGCCACGTTATTTTGGGCATTAATAGCAACGATGACCGACAGTTAATCTATGTCGATACGCCCGGTATTCATTTGCAAAAAAACCATGCGCTCAATCGGGTACTCAACCGTTCGGCAAATGCAGCCCTCCAGGATGTTGATGTTATTCTATTGGTTGTGCAGGCAGGCGAATGGAATAACGAAGATGCATTGGCATTTGATTCTGTGTGTAACGCACAGCGTCCGTTTATTATTGCCGTTAATAAAGTGGATATGTTCAATGATAAAAATCGACTTTTACCGTACCTGGCACAACTGCCATCACATTCAAACTTATTAGAGGTCGTGTTAATTTCTGCACGTAGCGGCGATCAATTACCACAGCTTGAACAACTGCTGGCAACTAAACTGCCCGAAGGGGCGTTTGTTTTTTCAGCCGATCAACTCACCGATGCCAGTGAGCGATTCCTGGCGGCAGAAATTGTTCGCGAACAGCTAACCCGGAAACTCAATGCTGAACTTCCCTACGCACTCACAGTAGAGATTGAACAGTTTACTATCGAACAGAAAATGTACCGCATTAACGCAATAATCTGGGTGGAACGCGAAGGACAGAAAGGGATAGTAATCGGCAAGAAGGGTGCTCAACTCAAGCAGGTTGGTACTTTGTCACGCAAGGCCATGCAGCACTTATTTGGATGCAAAGTACACCTCGAACTATGGGTGAAGGTAAAAGAAAACTGGATCGATGATGTGCGTGCCCTGCGTAGCCTGGGTTACGATAAACGCCAGTAGATAATCCTGGGTCATGGGTCGGGTTGAACAACAAGCTGCATTTATTCTCCATCAACGCCAGTACCGCAACACCAGTTTAATTCTCGATGTGATAACGCTCAATCACGGTCGGGTGGGTATTGTGGCGCGGGGTGTCCGCAACAGTAAAAAAAATACGGCATCACAACTGCAACCTTTTAGACAGTTACTTTTGTCGTGGACGGGTAGGGGTGAATTATTCAGCTTAACCGATGTGGAAGAGGCAAATTTTGACCCGTCGAATATAAGACTGACAGGGGAAGCATTATTTTGTGGTTATTACGTCAATGAGCTGACATTGAAACTACTCCCACAAGATGACCCGCATGAAGATATTTTTGTGCTGTATAACCAGACCATAAACCACCTGTATGGTGATCAATCGGGGGTTGAACCTGCGCTGCGCTATTACGAACTGGCACTACTTGAATCCCTTGGCTATCAACTTGCATTGCACAATGAAGTCAATAGTGGCGATGTAATCGATGAGGACACCGCGTATTGCTATGTTGTGGATCGAGGCCCTGTTTACGCCGACCTCAATCAGGCGCCGGGTATTAATATATCCGGTCGCACATTATTGGCATTGGCAAACTGGGATTTTTCCTCATCGGATACACGAGTAGAATCCCGGCGTTTATTACGTGTACTTATCAATCAACAACTCGATGGTCGGCCATTGAAGAGCCGTGAACTGTTCCGGTCGGTGTTCCGGTCCGGGTTAAACAGGCCAGACCCACCGTGTGCCTGAAGGGCGAAGGGTGAGGGTGAAATGAATATTCATCGGCATGCCTACCATGCATTAATGCGCTGCGACCCGGCGGAAAAAGTGGCGGAAGTTAACGCATTGTCGAATCGACTGAACCAATCGGGGTTGGCATTGACACCGGGTGAAATAGCTGTACGCCTTCCTATACCAGGCAGACCAGATAAACCTGAACTGGTGTCACCCGCCCAGGTTCCAAGGCGGAAAATCGGTTCACAGGCAGGGCGGTTGATACAATTTCACGCCTTTGCACATATCGAGTTTAATGCAATTAACCTGGCACTGGATGCCGTTTATCGGTTTAGTGGTATGCCGGATGAATATTATTTTGATTGGATAAAAGTAGCCGTCGAAGAGGCGCGGCACTTTGCGTTATTGCGCGAATACCTCAATGCACACAATGTCGACTATGGCGATTTTGTCGCGCACAATAATTTATGGGATATGGCCGTTGCCACAGACCACGATGTGATGGTACGTATGGCCTTAGTACCGAGAGTGTTAGAGGCGAGGGGCCTGGATGTTACGCCAAAGATTATTCAAAAACTGAAAAACCTTAACGATCAGCGTGCAGTGGATATTCTGGAAATTATTTATCGTGATGAAATTGGCCATGTCGCCATTGGCAACCGATGGTTTAACTATCTGTGCAACCAACGCAGTTTAGATTCACGGGTCGTTTTTGAACAACTTTTGAAAGAATATACCAGAGGGTATTTATCCGGGCCTTTTAACCGGGAGGCACGGCTTGCCGCTGGGTTCACACATGAAGATATGGACGCTATTGTGGCACTGGAAAAAACATTTTTAACTGCGAAGAAGTAACGTCGGCTCCCAGGCAGTGAAAACACCACAGAGCGTACATGTAACGGGTGCTACCACTTTTCAGCGAGGCGGTACGGTCATTTCGTCGCCGGACTTCATATCGGTTGCTCAAGCATTAGGAGTACTTGACAGTGTTCGCACACACTGCCAGAATGCCGCGCTTTATAGACATGCGCCCGTAGCTCAGCTGGATAGAGTACCTGGCTACGAACCAGGTGGTCGGAGGTTCGAATCCTTCCGGGCGCGCCAAAAATCGAAAGCCCGCGATTGCGGGCTTTTTTGGTTTTAGCGGTATTTAAAATTTCTGGTTTGAATCTGGAAAATGTACGCATATGCGTCACATGTTGGTTTTTCAGGGTATTAGTGCTTTATTCTGATTTCCGTACTGTCTTAACTGGTTAAAAAGGCTGCTTTGCTATGCAAACAATCGACCCTCGCGAATTGCGCCGTGCGCTCGGTGCGTTTATGACCGGTGTCACGGTAGTGACGACGATGGATAGTGAGGGGCTGCCAACAGGTTTTACCGCCAATTCGTTTACCTCAGTGTCACTGGATGAACCATTGGTGCTGTTTTGTTTGGCGGCCAATTCCAGTAACCGTAGCATTTACCTTAATGCGGGGAAATTTGCCATCAACATCCTCGCTGAAGACCAGCAGTCTATCTCGGGTACGTTTGCCTCACCACACGCCACGGATCGCTTTGCCGGGGTGAGTTGGAAGACGGTCGAATCCGGTAGCCCGATTCTCGATGGGGCGGCCGCCTGGTTTGACTGTGTACTCCACAATACGGTAGAGGCGGGGGATCACATCATTGTTATTGGCCGCGTATTGGCGTTTGATCATTCAGCGGCGAACCCGCTGGGGTATTGGAAAGGCAATTATGTCTCTGCACTATTGGAGCACCGCGCCAGCGATGCCAGTTTGCGCAGAGGGCATGTCGGTGCCATTCTCGAACACGAGGGCAAAATCCTGTTGGTTGAAGATCACCAGAGTGGTCAGTTGCAATTGCCCTGGGGCAGCCATATCGGTGGGGCTGAGCAGCCGGATAGTTTGTTGGGCATATTGGCCTCTTATGGTATCTCCGCTGAAATCGGTTTTGTCTTCTCGGTGTTTGAGAACGGTATACAGAGTGAGTCAGAAGGTGTGCTCGTGTACTACCGGGGCACAACGGAAAGCAGCGGCAATAGTGTTGCACATGTTCAGTGGTATGCCTTCAGCGATATTCCCTGGTCACGGTTGCCAAATAAAGAGACGGATATTATGTTGCACCGCTATATCGATGAATCACTGGGTGGACGTTATAGCGTTTATGTGGGCGACAGCGAACAGGGTAAAGTGCATACGCTGAAGTAAAGGGGGTTTAATCTTTGTCGTCGGGCGCACCGACGCGCAGCAATACATCAGCGGCGATAACACCATCCGGCAAGATCATCAAAGGATTGATGTCGAGTTCCTCCAGTTGGTTTTCCCGCTGTAATGCAAATTGGGCAATCGCCAGGATTGTATTGACAAGCTGTTCTCTATCACCGGCGGGTTTGCCGCGATAACCATCGATCAAGCGGCTGATTTTCAATGCGCTCAATGCCTCTTCTACGCTGTCACGACTCGCCGGTAACAGCAAGGTTTGCGCATCGTCGATGAGCTCGACCAAAATACCGCCACTGGCAAGCAACATCACCAGGCCAAAATGATCGTCACGACGCACCCCGAGTAATAGCTCAGCCACGGGCGTATCGAGCATTTTTTCAATAAGGAATGTGTCGGTGGCAATTGTCATGGCTGTTTCTGATGACCAAGCGCTCACCGAGTGACGTATTGCCTTGATAGCAGTCGTTAGCTGATCGGCATTTTGAATATTGAGCACAACGGCGCCCGCTTCCGTTTTGTGTGGCAAGTGCTTATTGACCAGCTTGGCGACCAGTGGATAGCCGATGGATTCCGCCGCTGCCCGGGCACGTTCAGCACTGACTAAACGCCCATCGGGTACAGTGATCCCCGCGTTTTCCAAACAACATTTTCCCTGCCATTCGTCCAATAACGTGAGCGCACCAGGCGCTTTTGGGTGCGTAGTGGATAGCGCGTGGGGTGTAGAGGCGGCCTGCTGCGCACGCCGTGCGCTGTGTAGGGCGCCACCAACCAGTGCCTGCAATGCCTCGTTGATACCTTGTAGGGGCGCCACCCGGTTTTCGATTAACCAGTCACGGGTCTCTTTATCAATATTTTCCGGCAAGCTGCTGACGACAACGGCGGGGATGTTGGCGGCACGGGTGGCACGTATCAGCGAACGTGCATCGGCGCGGTACTCGGCGTTGCTAACCCCCATATCGGGCATCGGGTAGTCCTGCACAAACAGTGCGGCGTCGAAGCCATCGGCGAGTAAATTGGCGATGACTTTGGGCACGTTTTCCTCGTCGCCCCAAAGCGGCGTGGTGAGATCAAGTGGGTTGGAGACCGTGGCAATTGCCGGTAGCAGGGTTTTTAATTCCCGGTGTGTGCACGCGCTGGGCTGGGGTAGTGCCAGACCCAGCTTTTCACCGGCATCGGCGAGCATCGCCGCATCACCGCCAGACAGCGTAAATGCAGCAATTCGTCTACCGGCAGGGGCACTGGCTACCGATACCAGCTTCAAGGTTTCCAGCATCACCGCCGGGCTGTCCACCTGGATAACGCCCAGGCGGTTAAACAGTGCGCTGTACAACCGCTCAGAACCTGACAGCGAGCCGGTATGGGTAACGGTGAGTTGCGCACCGACACTCGACGTGCCCCCTTTAAGTGCCACAATGGGTTTGCCACGGTCCAGTGCGCGCAAGGCCATTTCGCTGAAGCGGGCAACGTTGTGCAGGGCTTCAATGTATAAACCGATGGCGGTGACTGCCGGGTCATCAATCAGTACTTCGAGGTAATCCTCAACTGCCAAAACGGCTTGGTTGCCCGCGCTGATAACGTAGGAAAAAGGAATCGAACGCTGTTGCATAGTGAGGTTGGAGCACAGCATACCGCTTTGGGAAATGATCGCTGCACCCTGGGTAAAATGCTGAACAGGAAAGCCAAAAGGCCACAGGGGCGCGTTGTTAATATAATTGAGAATGCCCTGGCAATTTGGGCCGATCAGGGCCATATCGCCCGCCGCTGCAGTAAGCGCCTGCTCGCGTACCGCGCCCTCATCGCCCAGCTCGCCAAAGCCAGCGGTAAAGCAGGCGATACCACCTGCACCCAGGGCGTTGAGTGCGGTTACGGCAGCCAGAGCCACCGGTTGCGGAATGGCCAGAAACACCGCGTCTGGCGCCTCGGGCAGATCCTCAATACGCGAAAAGCAGGGAAACCCCGCCATAGTGTCACGCCTGGCATTGACACCCCATATCGCGCCTTTAAAGCCTGCGTTTGCGCAGAGCTGCGCGGAAAATTCAGCGGCGTCGCCTCCGATAAAAACGGCGTGCCGGGGGTTGAGCAGGCGGCGTAGGTTATGTTGTTGTTTCGGTGTCATCGCAGTGCTTATTGTGTGGCCTCCTGTCGGTATTGGCATCATTGGTAAAAGTACAATGTGTCGCTTTATAAAAATCGACAGCTTTGGTCATAATTCGCCTCCTGGGCAGGTGTTGTAAGCAATGCATTTATTGGCCTTACATCGCGTCGGAATATTTTTGCTTTTGTCGAAAAATACGACGTGTTGCACGATTGCCCACGTAACTTGCCTACCTGTGTTTTGATCCATTCAGTGTGAGGAAAAAGATGAGTAACAATGAACGGGATATAGATAAAGAAGTCCGTGTGGAACGGCGCGGCCATGTATTGGAAATCACCATCGACAGGCCCAAAGTCAATGCAATTGATGATGCCACCAGCAAAAAACTCGGCCAGGCATTTGTTATGCTACGGGATGACCCGGATCTGCGGGTGGCCATATTAACTAGCGCGGGTGAAAAAATCTTCTCGGCTGGCTGGGATTTAAAGGCGTTGAACAGCGGCGATATCGCGCTGGATAACTGGTGGGAAAACGAAGATGCCAGCATGGGCGGTTTTGCCGGTATTACGGAAATGTGGGACTTAAACAAGCCCGTGATCGCCGCGTTGAATGGCCTGGCCATTGGCGGTGGTCTGGAAATCGCGGTCGCCTGTGACTTGATTATCGCCACAGAAAACGTGCAGTTTGCGCTGCCTGAATTACCGCTTGGTATTATTCCTGATGCGGGCGCTATCCAACGGTTACCGCGCCGTATTCCCTACAATATTGCGATGGAAATGCTGCTGCTGGGGCGTTGGCTGACAGCAGAGGAGGCGATGCGCTACGGCCTGGTGAACAAAGTCGTGCCCGCCGCCGACCTACTCGACAGCGCACGCGCCTGGGCCGATCAACTGGCCGAATCGGCCCCGTTGGCCTTGCAAACGGTCAAAGAGGTATTGCGCAGTATTGAAGGGGAGACCATTCACAATGCATTTAACACCATGCGCACGGGTGATTTGCCGGTATACCGACAAATGCTGAAATCTGAAGATGCACAAGAGGGTGTTCGCGCCTTTGTTGAAAAACGTAAACCGGTATTTAAGGGGCGATGAAATGTCGATGAAACCCGCAGATGAAATCAAACGCATCACCTGCATTGGCGGTGGCCCAATTGGCGGTGGCTGGTCAGCACACTTTTTGTCGCGTGGCTATCAGGTTACCTGCTATCTGCATGACGCAAGTGAAGAGGCATCGTTAAAACGCCTGATTGATACAGCCTGGCCCAGTCTGGTGGCGCTTGGGGTAGCTGAAGGGGCATCCCCCGATCATCTGCGCATTACCACCGATCTTACTGCGGCAGTGGCCGATGCGGATTTTGTCCAGGAGAGCGCGCCGGAAAACCTCGATCTCAAGCAGGCATTGTATGAAAAACTGGGTGACCTGGTGCCGCAGGGAGTGATTATTGCCTCCAGCACGTCTGGCCTGTCGATGAGTGATATTCAGGCGCGTTGCCCGACCCCTGAACGCACAGTGGTTGCCCACCCATTTAACCCGCCGTACCTGATGCCTCTGGTGGAACTGGTGGGTGGCCAGAAAACCGCTCCTGAGACCTTACAGACAGCGCAGTCATTTTATCAACTGGCGGGTAAATCGCCGCTGGTGATGGAAAAAGAAGTGCCGGGGTTTATCGCCACGCGTTTGCAGGAAGCCATCTGGCGCGAAGCCCTGCATATGGTCGCGAACGGTGAGGCGACAGTCGAACAGATCGACCAGGCGGTGGTCAATGGTCCCGGCCCCCGCTGGGCGTTGATGGGGCCTTGTGAAATCTTTCATGTCGGTGGCGGTGAAGGGGGTATGGCCTATTGCCTCGACCAATTTGGGCCTGCATTGAAACTGCCGTGGACGCGCCTGGTGGCGCCCGAGTTGACACAGGCACTGCGCGATAAAATGGTTGAGGGGTGTGAGCGGCAGGCGCAGGGTGCGGATTTTGCCGCGTTGTCGAAAAAGATGAATGATGGCCTGGTGGCGATTGCCAAGGCACTGCAAAACAGGCATTAAAGGAGAGTAATAGGATTTGCCAATGACAAACAGGTCAAAAAATCCAGGTTGGGGTCAGATTAACCCTATCCACCGTGGCCGGTAAATTGTTACCCCATTAATTTAGGCTTGGCACAGCAAATGAAAACACAGGCACAATACGTCATTATCGGTGGTGGTGTGATGGGGGTATCACTGGCGTACCACCTCAGTAAACTCGGGCACTGTGATGTCGTGCTGATTGAAAAGAATGAACTGACCGCAGGCTCCACCTGGCATGCGGCGGGTTTGTGTACACATTTTGCACACAATGCCACGATCCAGTTTTTGCGTGCACACAGCGTTGATTTGTACAAAAACAAGCTGCCACAGGAAACCGGCCTGCCGGTTGGCTTTCACGCCTGTGGCGCGCTGCGCATTACCCGCAGTGAGGCGCGTATGGCGGAGTTTCGGCATGTACAGGGCCTGGGTAAATTCACCGGCTATGACTTCAGCGTTTTTGATGCTAGGGAATTACACCGGTTTCACCCTCTGGCCAGCACAGGGGATGGTCTATTGGGGGGGATTTTTGAACCCCTGGATGGCTATGTCGACCCCAGCCAGGCCACCCACGCGATGGCGGCGGGCGCCCGCCAACGTGGGGTTGGCATCTACCGCAATAACCCGGTCGAAAAAATAGAGCGCAGCCCCACCGATACCTGGCGTGTGCACACCCGTGAAGGCAGCATTGAAGCACATACGCTGATCAACGCTGCGGGCACCTGGTGCCGCGAGATCGGCGATATGATGGGGGTCGATCTGCCGGTTGTGCCGATGTTGCACCAATACCTCGTTACCGAAGGTATTGACGCCGTGCGTAACCTGGCGGGCGAGCTGCCTATTATTCGTGATCCAGAGGAATCCTGGTATGTGCGCCAGGAGCGCGATGGCTTTATTCTCGGTCCCTATGAGGCGAACGGGACACCGTGGTCAATCGATGAGGTGCCAAAAGCTTTCGGTATGGAATTATTGCCACCCAACCTTGAACCCATCGAAGCAATCATCGAAGCGGCTATAGCACGTATCCCCGCGCTCGCTGAAGGCGGTATTAAAACAGTGGTCAATGGCCCGATTACCTTTACCCCTGACGCCAACCCACTCATTGGCCCCGCTTACGGCCTGCCAAATGCATGGTTGTTGACGGGTTCATCAATGGGTGTGATGGAGGGCGGTGGTGCCGGTTGTTTTCTCGCCGAATGGCTGGTGAATGGTGCACCCCCAATGGATGAACTGGCTATCGATCCACGGCGTTTTGGTGCCTATGCCGATCGCAATTACCGCGTCAGCAAGGCGGTGGAAACATTTGGCAAACAGTTTGGCGTGCACTTTCCCTATGAAGAGCGCGAGGCGGGTCGGCCAGCCCGCACCAGCCCGCTGCACAGCCGTATGCTGGCGGCGGGTGCCGTAATGGGTTGCGCCTATGGCTGGGAGCGCCCCAATTATTTTTCACGCGGCACATACGATGCGCAGCAGACCAATAGTTTTTATCGCACCAATTGGTTCGACACAGTGGTTGTCGAGTGCCAACATGCCAATCGGGCTGTTGCGCTGGCCGACCTATCACCGTTTTCCAAATTTGATATTTGTGGCCCAGGCGCTGAAGCATTTATCGATTCACTCGGCGCCAACCAGGCGCCACAACGCGACGGACAAATTGTACTCACGCACGCACTGACACCCAGTGAAGGAGTATTCTCAGAATTCACCGTCACCCGTTTTTCAGCCGGGCATTTCTACCTGATCAGCGCGGCAGCGGCCGAGCGGCGGGATGATGATTTACTGCGCACACACGCCCGGCACCATGAGGTTGTACTGAGCAACCACACCACATCCATGGGGATTCTGGCGGTGATGGGGCCATTGGCACAATCGTTGTTGCAGAGGCTTGTCGATGCCGACCTGTCACAAAATCAGTTTCCCTGGTTGAGTGCACAACACCTGCGCATCGCCGGGTGTGCTGTGCGTGCTTTAAGGGTATCTTATATCGGTGAATCCGGTTGGGAACTGCATGTCGAAAATGCACAACTTGGCCGTGTGTATGACGCCATTACCAAGACAGATAGAACACTGACTATTGGCCACTACGGCGCTTTTGCCGCCAATGCCATGCGGCTTGAAAAAGGCTACCGTGCCTGGGGGCTGGATTTCACCAGTGAACGCACCCCCCATGAAGCCGGGGCAGGTTTATTCGTTAAACAGGCACTGAGCGCCCGTGGCGCCAGCGATTGGCATATGCAGTTGTTGTCACTCGATACTCACACGTGCGAAACGTGCGAAATCGAAGCATTTGGTGGACACCCGGTATTTTGTGGTGAGCGCTGCGTGGGGGTTATCACCTCGGGTGCTTACGGTGCCAGAGTGGGGAAAAGCCTGGCGCTCGCCTGGCTAAGTGAACCGGCCTCAGCGTTCGACCAACCCTTGTCTGCTGAACTATTGGGGCAGCGTATCGCGGTAGCGATTTTAGATAAACCACCCTTCGACCCTCAAAACCACCGAATGAAAACCTGATGCAGTGAGGATTACTATATGACGACCACACCTACCACCCATCCAGCGCTGCCTGTCGACTGGGATACTGATGCGATTATCCGGCGTCGTGACACGTGGTATGCCGCTTCGCAACGCGCTTTTGTGCCCTATCAGACACCGCAAATTTTTGCGCGGGGAGAAGGGCAGTATTTGTGGGATATGGACGGGAGAAAGTTTATTGATTTGCTGGGTATGAACGTGTGCGTATCCGTGGGCCATGCCAACCCCACGGTATCGGCGGCTGTCGCACAGCAGGCACAGACTCTGCAACACTGTACGACTATGTTTTACCATCCAGTGCCTGCACACTATGCCGAAGAACTGATCGCAACCTTGCCAAAAGGCCATGAGTGGGTTGTACACTTTACCAGCTCGGGGGCGGAGGCTGTCGATCTGGCGCTGCTGATGTCACGCGCCTATACCGGCAATATCGACTTTATTGCCCTGCAAACTGCCTACCACGGCGCCACCTTTGGGGCGATGGCACTAACCGGGATCAAATCGTTCCGGCATAACGTACCGCAATTGGGTGGTATCGCCTTCACCTCTGATCCCAACACCTATCGTGGGTTACACGGCGACAATGTGCAGGGGTATCTCGACGACCTCGACCGCACCATTACCGCCGCCACCAGTGGCCACCTGGCGGGCATGATTATCGAGCCAGTGCAAGGCTATGGCGGCATCGTCGCCATGCCGGAGGGGTACATCAAAGGGGCATTCGAGCAGGTGCGCGCAGCCGGTGGTGTCTGTGTTATTGATGAAGTGCAAAGCGGCGTTGGCCGTACTGGTGAGAGCTTTTGGGCGTTTGAACAGCACGATGTTATTCCCGATATCGTGGTGATGGCCAAAGGCATTGGCAATGGCTTCCCGTTGGGTGCGGTTGTGGCCAAACGCGCAGTGGCTGAGTCGATGGATGGTAAGTTTTGTTTTCACACCTATGGCGCCAACCCGACTTCCTGTGCGGCGGGTCGCGCCGTGTTGCAAGTGATGCAGCGTGAAAACACTCAGATCAATGCCAAACAAGTGGGAGCCGCGCTCTTGGAGCGACTGGTCGATTTAAAAAAGCGCTACCCGGTTATCGGTGATGTGCGGGGCAAAGGTTTAATGCTCGCTATCGAACTGGTCACCGATCAACGTACACACACACCAAACCCGGGTGCCACTGCGCGTGTATTTGAGCTGGCCCGTGACAACGGTTTGATCTTAAGCAAATCTGGCCCACACAAGAGTGTGCTGCGGTTTGTACCGCCATTGTGTTTATCAATGGCGGATGTGGATGCTGTTGCCGATGGGTTGGAGGCGAGCTTTAGGGCTTTGTAGTGTTATGTATAACGCGTATATATGGTTTGCTTGTTTTATATTTCTAACTATCAATTAAAAGGTAGGGGGTGTAAACTGCGCGCCCTTTTTATTGGCCCTCTACGTGAACCCCAACGCCAATCAGCAAACAGAACCCTCCCCGCCGCAAGCGAGCACAGTCACTAAATTCCCAGATTTACCGCTGCGCCCGGAACTGCAAAAAACGATTGCAGAAATTGGTTATGAAACCCCTTCACCGATCCAGGCGCAGGCTATTCCGCACCTTTTGTCCGGGCGCGATATTCTGGGTGTAGCGCAAACGGGTACAGGTAAAACCGCCGCTTTCGCATTACCGATATTGTCCAATATGGACAATAAAGCCAAAGGCGTACAGGTTTTATGCCTGGCACCGACGCGTGAACTGGCCATACAGGTCGCCGAAGCATTTCAAAGCTACGCCAAGCACTTGCCGGGTTTTAAAGTGTTGCCCATTTATGGTGGGGCCGATTACCGTGGCCAGATTCGCCAGTTAGAGCGGGGTGTACATGTCGTCGTCGGTACACCGGGGCGGGTGATGGATCATATGCGGCGCAAGACTTTAATACTGGATAACGTAAAAACCCTGGTGTTGGATGAAGCGGATGAAATGCTGCGCATGGGTTTTATCGATGACGTGGAATGGATTTTGGAACAAATGCCGACGCAACGCCAAACGGCGTTATTTTCGGCCACCATGCCCACACAAATCAAAAATATCAGTAAGAAATACCTGCAAGACCCTGCAGAAGTCACGATTAAACTAAAAACCACCACCGCTGCCACAATTCACCAGCGCTATTTACAACTCAATAACAATGAAAAACTCGACACCTTAACTCGAATCCTCGACGTTGAAGAATTCGATGGCATATTGATTTTTGTGCGCACCAAAAACGCCACTCTGGAAGTTGCCGACCGCATACAGGCACGCGGTTATGCCACCGAACCGTTAAATGGTGATATTGCCCAGAATCAACGCGAAAAAACGGTGGCGCGTTTAAAAAGCGGCAAAATTGATATTCTCGTTGCCACCGATGTGGCGGCACGTGGTCTGGATGTAGAGCGCATCAGCCATGTCATCAACTACGATGTACCCTACGATACCGAATCGTACGTACATCGCATCGGGCGCACGGGCCGGGCAGGGCGCAAAGGCGATGCGATCTTATTTGTAAATGGTCGCGAAAGGCGCATGTTGCAAGCGATTGAGCGCGCCACCCGGCAAAAAATTGAACCGTTCAAATTCCCTTCGGTAGCTGCCCTGAACGAACGCAAAATCGAGCAGCTGTTTGCGCGTATCGATACCGAATTACAAAAAGATCTAGCGGAATACCGTAGTGTTGTCGACAAATACCTGCAACGCGGTGAAACAGACCCGCTATTGCTGGCCGCTGCGATCGCCAGTCTGGAGGGAGGCGGTAAGCCTTTTTATATAAAAGAAACCGTACAAAAAGCCCGCCGTGAACGGGAACGTTTTGAATCAATGGATCGATCAGGTTTTGCTAAACGCTCTGACCGCCCCGACCGTCCAACCCGTCCAGAAAAGCCTGAAAAGCGAGAGGGTGGCAAAAAATTTCAACGGGATGATATGGGAATGGAAACCTACCGCCTCGAAGTCGGTGAAGCCCACGGTGTTAGCAAAGGGGATATTGTCGGTGCGATTGCCAATGAAGGGGATATTGAATCTCGGTATATGGGAAAAATTTTTATTTACGAAGAGCATAGCCTCATCGATTTGCCTGAAGGTATGCCAAAAGAGTTGCGTAAGACTTTAAAGAAAGTGTGGTTGCGTGGTCGGCAGTTGAAGATAAGCCTACAGGCGGGTAAAGGCGGTGCGGTGAGTAAACCGCCGAAGGGCGATGCGGCTGGTAGTGGTGCACCCAAGAAGCGGGAGAAAGTAAAAAAACCGGGGAAGAAGCCTAAAACAACTCAGATAAAAACACACAAGTCTTGAGGTAGTATCAGTTATTCTAGACCCATGTGTTAACTTGCATACAAGTAAATACATGATGTCTGATGTATTAGCCAATAATTGTTCCAGAAAAAAACCTTCTGGAACAATTCGTTGCAAGTTAATACATGTCAGGAGCCTGTCGGGCCACTGCTGAATGCGGCGGTGAATCACCTTACCTTACATCAAAATCATTTCTCAAAATTTAAACCGTAAACCGGGAAGTTAAAACCGACACCTATAAAGCGAAAGGGCGCGCTGCCAGTGATACAAAAATAACAAAAAAAGATGCATTTTCAGAGAGAAAATGTCATAAAAGTATAGGTTTTGGGTGTTTTCGTATTAGGCGAAAAATACTTATGCGCTTCAAGATACATCACCGCACAACAACGTGCGTATTCCTTGGGAGGACAATATGAAATTATTTAAAAGTACTGCATTGAGCTTGGCATTGTGCGCCGCTGGTGCCACATCAGCTTCTGCTGGTGAACTGACCATCGCGACGGTAAATAATGGCCACATGGTCGAAATGCAAAAATTTACCCCTGAATTTGAAGCAGCGCATCCAGGCATTACGCTTAAATGGGTGACGTTAGAAGAGGGCGTATTGCGACAACGTATTACAACCGATATTTCGACCAAAGGTGGCCAGTTTGACGTCATGACTATTGGTATGTACGAAGCGCCTATCTGGGGCTCACGCAATTGGCTTGAGCCGTTGGAATTTGGTGCCGCCTATGATGTCGATGATATTCTTCCGGCAATGCGTGGCGGTCTCAGTTACGACGGTAAACTCTACGCTGCACCATTTTATGGCGAAAGCTCGATGATTATGTACCGCAAAGACCTTGTCGAAGCGGCGGGCATGAAAATCGAAGACAACCCTACCTGGGATCATATTCGCGATGTCGCTGCTGCGATCACGGATAAAAATGACGGTGTATACGGCATTTGCCTACGCGGCAAGCCGGGTTGGGGCGATAATATGGCGTTCCTTACCACAATGGCCAACTCCTTCGGTGCGCAGTGGTTTAATCAAGATTGGACACCAGCGCTCGATAGCCCAGCCTGGAATAAGGCGGTCAATTTCTATGTTGATCTGCTGACAAAGTACGGCCCGCCTGGATCAGCCAACAATTCATTCAACGAAATCCTCGCGCTGATGAACCAAGGCAAATGCGGTATGTGGATTGATGCGACGATTGCCGCTTCCTTTGTCACTGATCCAAAACAATCTAACGTTGCAGACAAAATAGCTTTTGCTCAATCGCCTTACTCGGTAACGAAAAAAGGAGCCAATTGGTTGTGGGCCTGGTCGCTGGCAATCCCTGCCGGTACTAAGCAGGGTGATGATGCCAAGAAGTTTATCGAATGGGCAACCTCGAAAGACTACATTGCATTAGTCGCATCCAAGAACGGTTGGGGTAGCGTGCCCACAGGCACTCGTCAATCAACGTATGACAATCCGAAGTTCCAGGCGGCTGCAACCTTTGATCAAGCCGAGCTAAAAGCGATTCTGTCGGCGAATCCAAACGATTCAACGCTGAATGCATCGCCCTATGTTGGTGTACAGTTTGCAGCGATCCCTGAGTTTCAAGCCATCGGCGTTGCGGTTGGTCAGCAAATGACTGCCGCACTAGCGGGAGAAATCTCGGTAGAAGAAGCGCTGGCTAACTCACAGAAGGCTGCTGATAGGGAAATGCGCAAAGGCGGGTATTACTAAGCACCTATAGTGCTTATACCTCAATACGGGTGACGTGCCTAGTACACCGTTTGCCTTATATTGGCGGGTTCAGCGCAACGCCCAACCCATTAGTTTTACATGAGGGGTTAACCCACAAGCGCACCATAGCTACGTTGTTTTTACTAACCAACGCCTTGCTCTGTCACGCTTGTGGGCTAACTGAACACGCCAATATAAGAAAGTAGACGGTGTACTCGCGCCGCCCGGTTTCTTTTCACTGTTCCTAGCTTGTATGTCAACGTTCAAAGCTAGATCCTATGTATTTAATTTACTTGTATGCAAGTTAATACATGAGACCTAGACAGGAGTAGACGAATGAATAGAACACTTGTCAGATGGTTGCAAGCGCCGAGCATTATTGTTTTGCTGGTATGGATGCTTGTGCCACTGAGTATGACCATCTATTTTTCAACAATTCGCTACCATCTCCTCTATCCCGAGCGGTCTGGATTCGTTGGTTGGTCCAATTATGACTTTTTCTATACCGATCCGACTTTCTGGCCAGCGGTATTAAACACACTTTTGCTGGTGGGTTCAGTTTTGGCCATTTCCGTTATCCTTGGCCTTGCCATTGCACTTTTGATAAATCGACCGTTTCTGGGCAGGGGCATTGTCCGGGTCATGTTAATTTCTCCCTTTTTTATCATGCCTACAGTTAATGCGCTGCTATGGAAAAACATGATGATGAACCCCATTTACGGCCTCTTTGCTGTCGTCGCACAAGCTATTGGTGCCGACCCGGTGGATTGGTTGGCACAATATCCGTTGTTGTCGATTATCATTATCGTCAGCTGGCAATGGACGCCTTTTGCAATCCTTATTTTCATGACGTCATTGCAAAGTCAAGATCACGAACAAAAGGAAGCCGCCCTTTTGGATGGTGCAGGCTTCTGGGCTCAATTCTGGCATTTGACTCTACCGCATCTGGCCCGGCCAATTGCGATTGTGCTGTTGATTCAAATGATTTTTCATTTGTCGATTTTTGCTGAAATTTTCGTCACCACCGGCGGTGGGCCGGGAACCAGTTCAACGAACTTGACCTTTCTCATTTTTGCCCAGGCCCTACAGGGGTTTGATATTGGGGTCTCCTCCGCTGGCGGAGTATTTGCGATTATTTTGGCTAACATTGTGGCGTTTTTCCTTATTCGTTTGATTGGCAAGAACCTGACGGTGTCGTGATATGACCGATAAGCAGCAAGAAATAATATTGAACAGGCTCGCGGCCGTTTGTGCTTGGGTGGTCGCGCTTCTCTTTTTCTTCCCGATTTTCTGGATGGTACTGACCAGCTTTAAGACGGAACTTGAAGCCATTGCGGTTCCACCGACATTGATTTTTGAACCAACATTGGAAAATTTTGCGCTAATTGAAGAGCGTACAGACTATTTCCGTTATGCGCTGAACTCAGTCATCACTAGCTTCGGCGGTACCTTATTGGCATCACTGATTGCGATCCCCGCCGCTTATGCCATGGCCTTCAACCCAAGCCGTTGGACCAAGGACATCTTATTATGGATGCTTTCGACCAAAATGCTGCCAGCGGTTGGTGTGTTGATGCCGATTTATCTAATCTGCCAAAAATTGGCACTATTGGATACGCGGATAGCGCTTATTGTGATTTTCGCACTTATCAACCTGCCGATTATCATGATGATTTTGTTCAACTATTTTCGCGAGATTCCCAAAGAAATACTCGAAGCTAGCCGTATGGATGGCACCTCGACTTTCAATGAAATCACACAGGTTGTTATGCCGTTGGCTAAGGGCGGGATTGCCTCAACCGCGCTTTTGTCCATTGTCCTTCTTTGGAACGAAGCGTTTTGGTCGATCACTCTGACCTCATCGGATGCGGGCACGCTCGTTGCTCTCGTTGCGTCGTTTTCGAGCCCGGAGGGGTTGTTTTGGGCCAAGCTATCGGCGGTATCGACATTGGCCTGCGCACCCATTGTCGTGTTCGGTTGGTTTACCCAAAAACAACTGGTTCAAGGACTAACCTTTGGAGCGGTGAAGTGACATTGCGGCCCTGGCGAGCAGCGCCGATGGCGGCAACGTGTTGAGGTAGTGCACATGTCTACCATTGTCGCAGAGATAGAGTATGTCGACCGTGCAGTGGAAAGTATTCGCTACCTGGAACACGGTTGGCCGAGTGAGCTGTGCCGATGGCACAGTCACGAAGAGTATGAACTGCACTTGATTACTGCGACGACAGGTAAGGTATTCGTCGGTGACTACGTGGGTGATTTCAAACCGGGATCACTGTTTTTGACTGGCCCAAAGTTGCCACATAATTGGATTACTGACAATGTTTTTCCCTCCAAGGCGGCATTGCGCGACATGGTTGTGCAGTTCAATCAGGACAGCATTGATAGTTTATTGCACGCCTTCCCTGAATTCCGGGAAATGGAGCAGATGTTTGAACTTGCCCGGTCGGGTATCGAATTCGTCAGGTTCAGCCCCACTGTGGCAATAGAGCACTTTCAAACTATTCGTGACGCGATGGGCCTGGAGCGGATTGTCGCTTTCTTGAAACTTCTCGTTCACGTGAATGCGCATGTTGAGAAAAAAATGCTCTCTGTCGTCAAATTGACTCAACCTGAAGGCAATAGCAAGCAGACACGTATCGCCGATGTTATCGACTACATCACCAAGAACTTTGGTATGGACATGTCGCTGGAAAAAGCGGCGGAGATTGCCGGAATGAGCCACACGGCATTTTCCCGGCATTTTCAGAAGCATACTGGCAATCGCTTTATCGAATTTGTAAACCGGGTGCGCATCGGGCAAGCCTGTTCAATGCTGTACTCCACGGACGAGCAGGTTTCGTCTATTTGCTACGAGGTTGGATTTAAAAACCTCGCTAATTTTAATCGTCAATTTCTGCGAATGAAGAACATGACGCCGACAGCTTATCGGGAACAGGCGCGGTCAGAATTGATGCTAAAAGAAGTTGATACTCAATGACTCAAGATTGCACAACACTGTTTAGTACGACTTATGATCGTGCAAACTGCAATATAGGCGTGGTTCACGTCGGCTACGGTGCCTTTCACAGGGCTCACCAAGCGGTGTTTTTCGATGATTACATGGAATTATCCGGTGACTTGAATTGGGGCATTGCCGCCGTAAACCTGCGCAGTTCCGAGGCGGCAACATTTGCGCAAACCGCACGAGCGGACGACGGTTATTTATTGAAGGCCATTAGCCCTGTAGGTGATACTCATTTTCGTTTGGTACGCCCACATTTGTCATTCACCGATTGGTCTGTCGATAAGGCGGCTGCGGAGGCGCTGCTTGCATGTCCGAGCGTTCATGCAGTTACCATCACCGTTACCGAGAGCGGCTACTACCTCGACGACGAGGGATCGCTTAACTTGGATGACCCGATCATCAGCCGTGAAATTACCGAAGGTGCGCACTCATCGATTTACGCTTATCTTGCTCGTGGGCTTGAGCTTCGTGCAAAAGAGACTGACCATCCTATTTCGATTCTTTGCTGCGACAATATCCGCGCAAACGGTCAAATGCTGGAGCGAAACTTTCTATCGTATCTTGAATTGAGCAATCGTTTCGATCTCGCTGAATGGGTGCGCGCTAAAGCCGTATTCCCCTGCTCAATGGTTGACCGTATAACACCAAGCACGAGTGAGAAATTGGAAAACGAAATTGATAAATGCTTTCCGGGGCGGGTACTTAGCCCTATTCATGGAGAGGCCTTTATACAATGGGTGTTGGAAGACAAGCTTGCCGTGGGGTTCCCGGATATCGGCAAAGCGGGGGTGGAGGTAGTCGAAGATGTTACTCCGTATGAAGAAGCCAAGATTCGCATCCTCAATGGAGGACACTCTGGTCTTGCCTACCTGGCAGCACTGGCTGGCAAGACAACATTTGACGAAGCAATGCGCGACCCTCAGATGCGTGCACATTTTGATGGTTGGGAACAGCAAGAGGTTTTACCTGGCCTGAATACCGATCTACCTTTCGATAAATACGCTTATCTCGATAAAGTAGCGGCGCGTTTCAGCAACGCTGCCATAGCCGATTCACTGGAGCGAATTTGCATGGACGGTTTTTCCAAATTACCCTTATTTGTACATCCAACACTGGAGAGTTGCCTGACCCAAGGTATTGTCCCGCAATTTGGATACGACTGCATCGCCAGTTGGTACGTCTACGCACGCCGATTTGCTAATGGGGTGATGCCTGTGACGTACCATGAACCTAACTGGGAATCGCTTCTTCCCTTGCTCGCCACAGGGCAGGAAGAGGCTTTTGCACGTTTACCGCAGCTCTGGGCAAGCATGCCGAGCACATTCCCCGATTTCGTACCCAGCGTCATCGCATCAATTAAAAAGATGGAAAAGAAATGGCCAGTGTAACGATAAAAAACGTCTCTAAATCTTATGGCAGCACGCAGGTCGTGCACGGTATTGACCTGGATATCGCTGACGGCGAATTCGTTGTATTTGTCGGTCCATCTGGCTGTGGCAAATCCACGCTGCTTCGTATGATCGCCGGTCTTGAAGACATTACCGAAGGCAATGTCTCTATCGGTGAAACAGTCGTGAACGAGGTGGCACCTTCAAAGCGGGGTGTGGCGATGGTTTTTCAGACCTATGCGCTCTACCCACACATGACTGTTTTCAATAATATGGCGTTTGGCTTGAAGCAAGCTAAGACCCCTGCGGATGAAATTCAACGCCGCGTAAGTGCTGCCGCTGAGGTTCTCCATATCACCGAGCTGCTTGAGCGGACGCCCCGTGCATTGTCCGGCGGGCAGCGCCAACGGGTCGCTATTGGCCGCGCTATCGTGCGTGAGCCCGAGGTGTTCCTGTTTGACGAACCACTGTCAAATCTCGATGCGGCGCTTCGGGTGCAAACCCGCCTGGAGATTGCGCGTTTGCACAAGTTATTGGGTGCGACGATGATCTACGTCACTCACGACCAAATCGAAGCGATGACGTTGGCCGACAAAATCGTTGTGCTAAAAAGCGGTAACATCGAACAGATCGGCACCCCCATAGCGTTGTACAAGCGGCCAGCCAATACATTTGTCGCACAGTTTATCGGCAGTCCAAAAATGAATTTCTTCAGTGTCGATGATTTGGCTAAAAATACCCATTCCCGACTTGCCAAAACCATTTCAGTGGATGAGTTTGTGGGTATCCGCCCCGAGCATTTACGCCATTGTGAACCGAACGAGGCGATCGTCGACGGTAAACTCGAACTAGTGGAGCAACTGGGTGAATATGCGCTCGCTCATATGACGTGCCAAATCGGAACAGACTTTATTGTGAAAATGGCGCATCCGCCCAATGCTGAAATAGGCGATACGCTTTCGTTCGATGTACAACCGGAGCACGTACATCGTTTTAACAAGTCAACAGGGTTGCGCATCGATATTGATGTTGAGCAAGGCCAATAAGGTGTTTCATTGTCATCGCACAAAGTGGTAATAAAAAATGATTTTATGTTGTGGTGAAGCGCTAATTGACATGATTCCGACGCCCACTGACAACGGTGATACAGGGTATGTTCCTCATTCCGGTGGGGCGATTTTCAATACGTCGATTGCATTGGGTCGTCTCGGTGTGGAGGTCGGTCTGTTGTCCGGTATATCCAATGATTTATTTGGTCAGCAACTGACCGATTTTCTGGTCGCAAGCAATGTCGATACACGTTTACTGATTAATAGCGATAGGCCCTCAACACTGGCTTTTGTACAGATTACAGATGGTCAGGCCGCTTACATGTTCTTTGATGAGAATTCAGCGGGCCGGATGCTCTACCCAGAAGACATTCAAAAAATCACAGAGGATATAACCGCACTGTATCTTGGTGGAATAAGCTTGGCATGCGAACCCTGTGCTGAAGCTTATGTCGCTCTAGCCGAGGGCAATTCGAATTCAAGGGTCATTATGCTCGACCCCAATATCAGGCCTAATTTCATCCGCGATGTCGCGCTGTACAGAAATAGGCTGAATCGAATGATCGCCGTATCCGATATAGTAAAAGTGTCTGATGAAGATTTGAACTGGATATATCCAGAACCACAATCGATTGACGAAAAACTTAATACACTGCGATCAGCCGGGCCGAAGGTGGTAATACTGACTCTCGGAGAGGGCGGTTCGCGAGCCTATTTTGGAAACAAGCACCAGGTATCAGTACCGGCTATAACAGTCGATGTCATCGATACTATTGGGGCGGGCGATACGTTTAACGCCGGTTTGATGGCAAAGCTTTCAGCGTTAGGTGAACTTCAAAAGGACAGGTTATTGGGCATTTCTTCTGATGCTATTGAAGAAGCGTTAGATTTTGCTACACAAGTGGCGACAATTACCGTTTGTCGTGCGGGTGCAAATCCCCCATGGAGACACGAGCTTTTACCAGGTAGATAAAACTATTGTGATTAAACGAGTAGGCAGTCCAACAAAAAATAATCTCATTGCAATTTTAGGCTTGTTGGGCATTGCAATGGTTCTCTATAGAGAGACGCACTATGTGCGTCCCTATCGGTAAACCTTTAGTTCGGATTAGGCATACCCACTGTGTTATACCCACTATCGACATAAATTACCTGCCCGGTAATTCCCGCCGATAAATCTGAACCCAGAAAGGCGGCGGTATCCCCCACTTGTTCAATGGTGACATTGCGGCGCAGGGGGGCGGTGTTTTCCACGTATTCCAGCAGTTTTCTGAAATCGGCGATGCCCGCTGCCGCCAGAGTTCTCAACGGACCCGCAGAGATAGCGTTGACGCGGATACCTTGCGGGCCAAGCGAGCTGGCCAGGTAACGTGTATTTGCTTCGAGGCTGGCTTTGGCCAGGCCCATTACATTGTAATTGGGCAGTGCCTGTACTGCGCCGAGGTAGGTGAGGGTGATGAGTGAGGCGTCCCGCCCTGCCATCAGTGGCCGGGCCTGTTTTGCCATAGCGGCGAAGCTGTAGGAGCTTATTTCGTGGGCGATGCGAAAACCATCGCGGTTGATATTGTCCAGAAAGTCCCCTTCGAGTTGATCGCCCGGTGCAAAGGCAATGGAATGGACTAATATATCCAGCGAGTCCCAACGTTCGCCCAATTGCGAAAAGGTGGCGGCGATTTCATCGTCGCTCTCTACATTGCAGGGCAATACCACGTCAGAGCCACAGTCGGCAGCGAGCGCAACAACGCGGTCTTTCAGCCGCTCGCCCTGGTAGGTAAAAGCCAATTCGGCACCTTCCCGGTGCATGGATTGTGCTATACCCCAGGCGATAGAGCGCTTGCTGGCAACCCCTGAAATTAACGCGCGTTTGCCGCTTAGAAAACCCATGTTCATGCTCCTGTGCTTTTATGTTTTAATCGTGTTTGTAGTTTAAACCACTGTGACCTATGTCACCATACTCACTCACTGTTCACATCCTGTAGAGAGTGATTGCCAGGTGAATACCGACCCCGGAATATTTGCATGAGTCAACGCTTTTCCCGAAAAGATTTTTTCCTATACGCCGTGCTGGGCGGCATCGCCGTTTTAATTCTGCTGTCCATGTATATGGTCGACCGGCAGTGGGAAATGCTCTCGCGAATGCGTACCACACTGGTCGAGCAGGCCGGTGATTTAAGCGCGTTACGCGAAGATTTGCGCACCTTGCGCAATGAATTCAAGCATGGCGTTCCCACTGCTGCAAATACGCAGGCAGATACCACGATACCGTCTATCGACGATACAGAACCGACGTTTGCACGGGCACGGCAGGCGCAGGGCAGGGGCGATTACTCGCCGGGTGGCTGGCTGGTCAAAGCCTTCGGCAATGGCTTAAAAACGATTACCCCGCTGGTGTCTGCGGATGCCTATTCCTCAAAAGTGCAGAGCTTTGTTCTGGAGTCACTGCTCAGTCGCAACCCGGATACACTCGATTGGGAGGGGCATATCGCCAAATCCTGGGATGTCAGTGCCGATGGGTTAACGATTACATTTACACTGCGTGAAGGAGTGACATTTTCCGATGGTGAACCGCTCGACGCTGAAGATGTGGCGTTTAGTTTTGATTTTATTATGAACCCATCGATCAATGCGCCGCGTGAACGGGCCGTTTTAGAGAAGCTCGAATCGGTTGTGGCGACGGATCAATACACCGTGGTATTTACGTTTCGGGCGCCTTATTTTAATAGCATGGCGCTGGCGGGCGGCCTACAGATTATGCCGCAGCACTTTTACCAAAAATACCTCGAACAACCCCACACGTTTAACGAATCAAAAGGGTTGCTAATGGGGTCGGGGCCATACCGCCTCAACGACCCCACTGCCTGGACACCCGATATCGGCCTGGTCGAGTTACAGCGAAACCCGCGTTACTGGGGGCCGGTACAGCCTGCCTATGAGCGAATTTTGTGGAAAATCATCGAGAATGACAATGCGCGCCTAACCACTTTTCGCAACGGTGATATCGATATGTACCTCGCCAGACCCCGCGAATACCAGTCGCTACGCGAAGACCCCGATTTTACCCGGCACAGCCAACAGTTTGAGTATATGAACCCGGTTGCCGGTTATAGCTATATCGGCTGGAACCAAAAACGTGGCGACACAATCACCCACTTTGCCGACAGGCGTGTGCGCCAGGCGATGACCTGGCTAACCGACCGCGAGCGGATTATCGAAGAGGTTATGCAAGGCTACGCCGAGCAGGCGATCAGCCCGTTTAACCCGCGCAGCGCACAGCACGATAAAAACCTGAAACCGCACGTCTATAGTGTTGAAAAGGCATTAAAGCTACTCGGTGAAGCGGGTTATGAAGACCGTGACGGTGATGGTGTGCTGGAAGATACCACTGGCAATGCCTTTGAATTTGAATTGGTTTACTTTCAGGGCAGTGAAGATACCCGGCGTATTGTGCTGTTGTTAAAAGACCTCTATGCACAGGCCGGTATTGTCATGCAGCCTGTTGCCACAGAATGGTCGGTGATGATTGATTTAATCGATAAGCGCGATTTTGATGCGATCACGCTAGGCTGGACCAGCGGTGTCGAGACCGATATTTATCAAATGCTGCACAGTGCACAGATTCAAGACCGGGGCGATAATTTTGTTCATTTTAAAAGTGAGGCGCTCGACCAACTGATCGATGCCGCCCGTGCCAGTGTCGATGAAGATGCCCGCATGGCCCTGTGGCGGCAGGCGGAGGGTATTATTCACAGCGAGCAGCCCTATACTTTTTTGATGCGGCGCAAAACCCTCTTGTTTGTCGATAAACGCCTGCAAAACCTTGAAGTGACCAAATTGGGCCTGAACATCGATTTCACACCCATCGAAACCTACGTGCCCGCCAATGCACAAAAATACCACGACTGATCTGGCGGGTATTCTGTGTCAACGTATATTCTCCGTCGTTTATTGTTGATGTTGCCGACCCTGGTCGGTATCACCATCATTGTCTTTTCTGTGATGGCGTTGTCACCTGGCGGCATCAGCGCGCAAAGCCTGGTGGAAGGGCAAAACCTGGAACCACAAACCAAAAAAGCCCTGGAGGATTATTACAATAAACGCTATGGCCTGGACTCCCCCGCACCGCTGCAATATCTGCGTTGGTTAAACAACGTCTCACCGATTGGTTTTACCCATAATACCGACGGTGAAATCGATGGTTTTTCACTTGTCAAAGGGAGCAACCTGGGGCGCAGCTTTCGCTATGGCAGACCGGTGGGGGATTTAATTGCCGAGCGCGTGCCGATTACCCTGTTACTCAATGCCCTGGCGATTCCACTGATCTATATCATTGCGATTACCGTGGGCGTGCGCGCTGCCACCCAGCGCGGTGGGCGCTTCGATGTCGGTTCAAATATCGTGATGCTGGGCTTTTGGTCAGTGCCGACCATACTGGCCGGTGTACTGTTGATTGGTTTTTTTGCCAGCGAGCAATACTGGCACTGGTTTCCAACAGCCGGTCTGAGCGAACGCAGCGCCTTGGATATGCCGTTTTTACCGCATTGGCAGGCCAGCGGCGATGTTGTAAAACTGTTTGTCAGCACACTTGTTTCGCTTGCGTTAATGTTGGTAGTGGGCAAATCGTCACACACCGCTTTGCGGCTTGCTGTCATGGTGATTTTGTCTACCCTGGCCGCCTGGATGATGTGCCAGGCACTCAACCAGTATCCTGGTGTGGTCTTTCACAGCGGCTTAACACTGTTGTTTGTCGGTATTGGCGCGACATTGGCTACGACTTCATCGTTGGCTATCCGGGTGCCATGCTTTGCCCTAATAGGGATGTTTTTTGGGGTTTTACTGGCTGTGCAAATTGCCACAGGTGATTTTGTGCGCGGTTTTTTATTCGACCGTTTATGGCATTTGATACTGCCCACTTTTTGCCTGTGTTACGGTGGTTTTGCCTTCCTCTCACGGTTAATGCGCTCGGCGGTATTGGAAAACCTGTTGGCGGATTATACGCGCACAGCGCGGGCCAAAGGCGTGGATGAGCACACTGTGCTATGGCACCACGTATTCCGCAACAGCTTGCTGCCCTTGATTACCGTCTCGGCCAGCCTACTACCGGGATTGTTGGCAGGTTCGATTATTGTCGAATCAATATTCAGTATCGATGGCATGGGTAAACTGGCGATTGAAGCCGTGCAGGGGCGGGATCGCGAACTGGTGCTATCAATCACATTGGTCAGTGGTGTGCTCACCCTGGTGGGTTATTTGCTCTCTGATATTTGCTATGCACTGGCAGACCCGCGCATCAGCTATGACTGACGTTCCCATTTCAAACCATCCACAAACACCGGCCAGGCCAGTCGATAGTCGGGCGGATAGCGTGGTGCGCCGATCGTTTTCACGCTGGGGAGCCAGGCTTGGCCTGGCCTGGATTTTATCCCTGGTGGTGGTGGCTGTGTTCGCCCCCTTTCTGGCCAGCAGCCACCCATTACTGGTGCGTGAAAACGGTGAGTGGAGCAGCCCGGTCTTACATTTCTTATCCACGCCCGACGTGGCTTTGCTCAGTGCCTTTATCACCCTGGTGGCGGTTTGTTTTTGTGTTTCACATTGGCGTACACGCTGTTTATGGTTGGTCGGTGTGACATTATCCAGTGCCGTAATAGGGAGTATTTTTCTCGACCCACCACAACTGACTGTTTACCAGCAATACCGGGAGGCAATTAAGTCTGATCGCTATGAATTTGTGCTACAGGCGCCGATCCCGTATTCCCCCAAAGACTACCTGCGTGATGCCGGGGATACCGGTCTACAAGCGCCTCTACAAAACGCCCAGCGCGTACATTGGCTGGGCACCGATGAAAACGGTGCCGACAGTTTATCGCGGATGATTCACGCCTCGCGCATTGCGCTGGGAATCGGCTTTGTCGCCACGGGTATCGCTATGTTATTGGGTATTCTTATCGGTGGTTTGATGGGGTATTTTTCCGGTGTACTGGATATGTTCGGTATGCGTTTGGTTGAAATGTTTGAGGCGATTCCCACGTTGTTTTTACTGCTTACTTTTGTCGCATTTTTTGGTCGCAGTCTGTATTTGATGATGGTGATTATTGGCATCACCAGTTGGCCGGGGTATGCGCGCTACGTGCGTGCCGAGTTTCTGCGCCTGCGCCAACAGGAGTTTGTACAGGCGGCGATTGTCTGCGGTCTGCCGTTGCATTCGATCTTATTCCGCCATATGCTGCCAAACGGTATTGCTCCGGTACTGGTGGCGTGCAGCTTTGGTGTCGCCTCCGCCATCCTGGCCGAGACCACGCTGAGTTTTTTGGGGTTGGGACTTATCGATGATCCCTCCTGGGGGCAAATGCTTAGCCAGGCTGTGCAGTCATCGACATTTTATTGGTGGATGGCCCTGTTTCCCGGCGGTGCTATTTTTCTCACAGTATTTGCCTATAACCTGATCGGTGATGCTTTGCGTGATGCGATTGATCCGCACCTGAAAAACCTTAAAGATGACTAATGACTAACATCAAGGCTTTCACCCATTAAAGAGAGTAGGGCTGGCTGCCAATTATTTGATGTCTATCCTTCATTTCCTCCGTCGATGAATGAGCTTGTTCAACTTAACGCCTCTCAACTGGTGGCGAAGCTACGTACCCGTGATGTTGGTGCAGTCGAAGTGCTGGATGCCCATGCGCAGCGCATCGACGCAGCGAATGCGGATAGCAATGCACTTGTAACATTATGCCTCGATCGTGCGTTTGATGAGGCCAGGCGCGCAGACCGGCAATCGACCGCTAATACGCCACTCGGTGTACTTCATGGCCTGCCGTATGCGGTAAAAGATACTTTGCCCACTGCAGGGGTGCGCACGACCTTTGGCTCGCTATTGTTTGAAAATCATATCCCACAACAGGATGCACTACACGTCGAGCGAGCGCGGCGAGTGGGGGCTATTGTTATTGGCAAATCGAATACGCCCGAATTTGCCTCGGGCGCACAAACCGATAACCCGGTTTTTGGCATTACCAAAAACCCGCTGGATACTACAAAAACGGTAACAGGTAGCTCTGGTGGCGCTGCTGCTGCATTGGCAGCAAACCTGGTGCCAATGGTCGATGGCAGTGACCTCGGTGGTTCATTGCGTTCGCCTGCATCGGTTTGCGGTGTGGTTGGTTTCAGGCCGACCGCCGGGCAAGTGCCCAAACGGGCTGCACAGATACCTTTTAAACCGGCTAGACCTGAATCCCGCTTGTTTTAATCGATAACTAAATGATTTCTATAAAACTATTTACAGGCAAATAAATAGAGAGGTGCACCGTACACTGCTATCTGGTACTTACCCATAATTTTTTTAATACAGTTTTTATAACAACATTCAACCAAATGGTTGACTATAATTGAGTAACAATTATACTGAGCAATATGGTGGAAAATGCGAATGATGTATTCCTTTCTGAATTGTTAAAGGCTGTGAGCGATACAACACGTCGTTCTCTCTTAACGCAGATCTGCCAACAAGGCCCCAGCCGTGTAACAGACTTAGCCAATTATTATGATATGTCACTAAACGCAATATCCAAGCATATAAAGGTTCTCGAAAAAGCGGAACTGGTAACAAGAAAGACAAAAGGTAGAACCCATTGGATTGAAGCAAACCTGGAACATGTTAATTTGGTTAGTAATTGGTTCAGAGAACTAAAATCGATTTGGGCATTACGCTTAGAAAGACTGGATGATGTTTTGAATCAGAGAGATATAAAGAATGACTGATTTAACTGTAAATGTAAAAAAAACGATTAATGCGCCTATCGAAAAAGTATTTGATGCGTGGTTAAACCCAGCACTTCTGTCGCAATTTATACTACCGATGCCAGGTATGCCGCAACCCCATATCGAAGCCGATGCTTGTGAAGGCGGAAATTTTACGATCATCATGCAAGTCGGCGAAAACAAAATACCGCATACGGGTAAGTATCTGGAAGTTAGCCGACCAAATAAATTAGTATTTACCTGGGTGTCTCCATTTTCAACAGATGGCAGCACGGTTACCTTGGTTTTTCACGCTTTAGGTGAAAATAAAACCAACGTTGAACTTACTCATGTCAAATTTATTGACGAAGAGAGTAGAGGTAATCATGAAAGTGGTTGGTGCAATATTTTAGATAAACTGAAAGAAATTTTAAGCTAATGAAGTTGACGCAAGCGATATACTGACCCGCCAATAGGGAAGGCAACGAGCGAACCGCCCCCGCAAAGTGACCGCATACTGCGGTCCGCAACGGGGTGGTATGCCGTTGAAAGTGACCGTTGATATGTTTGGTTGTAGCTGTGTCAGTAGCTTTTCTTCAGCGATTAATAGGATGAAGTGTGATCTATCTGGTGGCTTTCTGAGTGATGTGTTTAAACAGGTTTATGTTCGTTTGAATATAATTAAGCATGTCCTTCAAATCAGTGCGCCGGGTCGATTGAGATAACACCTCGACAAAATCACCAGCGATTGTATTATGTCGTTCACTGGTCCCAGCCATTGCGTAGACTTCACCACCAGTGTATTCACTACGCGAATCAACGTCACGCTCACCGGCTAAATACTCATCAAAGCTTACGCTCGCCTGTAGTGCTTGTGCCATATCGCTATGCTCTGATCAGCTAATATCGTTATCATAACTAAGTTCGCAAGCAAAAGTTGTCAGGCATTTTATCCACCGAAGTGCTTTCATATAAACGCAGCCTCCAGCTCTACCGGTATCACTCCATGCGGATTACCCAATCCCCTTTTTTTCGACCCGAATATCGCCTTGACTATCCGAATACTGCGCGGTGAAGTGTTCATTTATTTACTTTTACAGCACACTTTGCAGGGCAGTGAATCGTATGAGTTAACACGATTTTTTTAAATCGCTACAACGGACGAGGCCTACGTTCGCCTTGTAAAAACGACAACAATACATCATGTTGTCGTCCCACTGAAAAAAACGGTATTTGTTTCCTTATTAAGAAAGTCAACATCGGTTTGAACAGGTTCGTTCAACAATAGAATAAGGCGCGGCTGCGCACAACTTATCCTTATTTGTTATGTTTTTTACTTATACGATTTGGAATGCTCTTTAATGTAATCAATAAAAGAATTATACATCGGATACCAGTTGCTCTGGTCATTTACACCTGACCAAATGCGATCTAAGTGAGTTTCAGTTACAAAATAGTCCTCTAACGTTAATGGATCGGTAAGAATAAACTGAGCATACTCGTCGTTACCTGAACCTCTTGTATCAAATCTAAACCATAAGAACGGTTTATAGTGCTTCGCTGCATTATTAATTCCAATACGATCTTTAATAGATGGTACTTTATCACCTAAATCATTTCTGACAATTATTGCTTCGAGATCCTCAAAAGTAATGACTTCTTTAAAATAGTTTATATTCCGAATTTGATTTTCTTCGAAATCGGAGTTCGCGACTAAAATTAATGAATTTCGTTGGTCTAAGTCCACTGCTTTGTTTACAACAACTGTTGCTTTGGTTTCACTTGGGAAATACCCTGTTTTTGGATCGACTTTTGCCACTTTAAGAGATGAACATGCACTCAACATTAAAAAACATAAAATTATACTTACTTTCTTCATTACTACTCCTGAGTTTAAAAACTCTCACAAGTTATGGGAGACACTGAAATATAACAGTTGACTATACAGAACACGACGTTAACCTAAATTCCGCAGTTGAATCTACTGCGAGCACCTGATGCACAGAATCTAAAGCGCTTTTACCAGCATTTCAGCTTCAGCACCCTAGACGCCCTCGCTACGATTCAACTGCGGAATTTAGGTTAAAGGACTATACAGAATCTGTCTAGTCTTTTGAATATCTACAAAATCAGTAGCCACAGCACGAAGCAAGATCAATGAAGCGAACTAACGGGCTACTTACGGGGAACAGGCCGCCAGAGTTGGATGCTGGACTGGCAATATGCGCAGCTATTACACGCAATAGAAATTATGCTGGTGGATGTCGTCAAACTCGATTGGAGCAGTTTATTCAACTGGGATAGTTGGAAAAATACTGTGCGCGATCTGCCGGTTGATCATCTGTCTATTGCCCGAGTCTCCAGGGAAGCTACCCAGGGAAATTACCCTGGGAAATTACCCAGGGAAAAACCAAGGCCGATACATAATACTGCGGTGCATGCCCTTAATGGAGAAACACTCGATGCAATGCGTACTTTGATCCGCACGCGGCAATACGCCATTCGCACGGAGCTGTCTTATATACATTGGGCCAAGCGTTTTTTCAGTCAGCATCTGGATAAATCCATTAACCAGCTTGAAACAGGATATCTTGAACACTTCCTGAGCCATTTGGCAGTAGAAAGAATTGAGCCTGCCCGTTGCGAGAGTGATGGGTTGGAAATATCAACAAACCTGGGAGGGTGGTACAAATGTTAATTGACTGAACAAAAAAATTTAACTCATTGTTGTAATTTAAATTTTTAAGAATGAGTGTCAAAGATGGGTTAAGTATACCTCTGAATAATTTCTCAACGCCAGGTACTAGACTCTGTGTTTCAAGTGACGACATGCCTATATTTGCCTAATTAATAATTTAGCAAATGAGGTTTTATCACTTGCTTGCTATTTAAGTGGATCTCGCTACATGATTTAGATCTAAAGATTTGCTTAGTCTGCTGGTTTTAAAAAATCCTTAACAATAGCATTAAACAGTGCTGGTTTTTCCATATGTGCGTTATGCGCACACCCCGGCATTACCGCCAGGTAGCTATCGGGAATACCCTGCCAAAGCGCCTGCGGTTGTTGCCAGCCATAAGAGCGGTCACGGTCTCCCCATAACACCAGGGCTGGGCAGCTGATCGTCGCTAAAGCGTCACTGCCGTTCCATTTTTCCCAGGCACTCAGGCTGGCCAGCGCCGCCTGCATCGTGGCTTTTTTACCCACTGTTTCACAAACGGGAAAGCCACGTGCATTTTCTCCTTCGACAAACCAGGTTGCGGCGATTCTCCGGGCGCTGGTTTCCAGCCCATCGGTGTGTAGGCGTCGGCGTGATTCATCGAGTGTTTCAAAGCGATCAGGCAGTACACCGACCGGGCCTGTCCCGTAACAAATCAGTTTTTTGATGCGTTGACACTGCATGGCAGCCATCTGTTGTACAACCATGCCGCCCATCGAATGGCCCAGTAGAAAGAATTGTTCGATACCCAGCGAGTCGAGCAAGTCAAATACCTGTTGGGCACAGTCGGGGATTGAATCGGGTGCCTGTAGTGCAGCGCTGTCGCCAAACCCGGCCAGGTTCGGCGCTATGACATCAAATTGGAATTTGAAGTAATCCATTTGTTCGCCCCACATCGACGCACCGCCAAAGTAGCCGTGCTGTAGTACCAGAGGGAAACCTTCACCGGCACGTGTGTAGTTGAGTAGCGGCATAATGACCTTCGATTTGCTAAAAATAATGATTATAATTTACGGCAGATTTATCTGCTAAGTTGTTTCTAGGCTAATGATGCTTCTGTTGACTCAACTTACTTCCCTCTTTCGATCACAGGAAAATACTCTATGTCCAGCATTAATGAAGTGGTAATTGTCAATGGCGTACGCACGGCGGTGGGCGGTTTTGGTGGTAGCCTGAAAGACAAATCACCTTGTGAGTTGGGACAATTGGTGTGTAGTGAGGCATTAAAACGCGCAGAAGTAGAGCCTGAAGCCGTGGGCCATGTGGTATTGGGTAATGTGATCCACACCGAGGCGCGTGATATGTATATCTCACGCGTTGCAGCAATCAATGCAGGCATTCCCAAAGAGACGCCCGCGCTAACGGTTAATCGTTTGTGTGGGAGCGGTATTCAGGCGATTGTCTCCGCTGCGCAGGCGATTATGCTCGGTGATGCAAAAGTGGCACTTGCCGGTGGCGCCGAGAACATGAGCCGAGCAGGCCATTTGTTACCGGCTATGCGTTGGGGCCAACGTCTCGGCGATAGTACTGCCGTGGATATGATGATGGCGGCCCTGCACGACCCCTTTGGCCATGGGCATATGGGGATCACCGCTGAAAATGTGGCGAAAAAATGGGGTATTAGCCGGGAACAGCAGGATGAGTTTGCGCTGGAAAGTCACCGCCGGGCGGCTAATGCCATCCAGCAAGGTTGGTTTGAAACACAAATTATGCCGGTGGAGCTGAAACGCCGTGGCCAGGTGAGTGTGTTCAAACAAGACGAGCATGTGCGTGAAAACGCGACTATCGATGACTTGGTAAAGTTGCGCCCGGCCTTTCAAAAAGAAAACGGCACTGTGACGGCGGGCAATGCCTCTGGCCTGAATGATGGTGCTGCGGCGTTGGTGTTGATGGATCGTGCACTGGCAGAACAGCGTGGTTGTCAACCTATGGCGCGTATTCTTGGCTATGCGCACGCCGGGGTGGAACCGTCTGAAATGGGGATTGGTCCGGTACCGGCTGTGCAGTTATTGCTGCAACGCACGGGGCTTAGCGTTGCCGATATTGATATTGTCGAATCCAACGAAGCGTTTGCCGCGCAGGCATGTGCCGTGAGTAAAGCTTTGGGCTTACCGGCTGAGAAAGTCAATCCAAACGGTGGTGCGGTTGCTCTGGGGCACCCGATAGGCGCGACAGGGGCGGTGATTACCGTGAAGCTGCTGCACGAACTGCGGCGCACGGGTAAGCGTTATGGGATTGCCACAATGTGCATTGGCGGCGGGCAGGGCATTGCGTTGGCTGTTGAGGCGATGGAGTAGGGCGCCTTTCCAGGCGTTTTGTGAGTTGTTACGCAATTGCGCCACGCATGAAATGACAGTGGCGGCTTTTCCGCAGTAGAGCAGCCCTGAATCCGACAAGCTCTTAGAATCGCGGAATTGAACCCGCTACACTGCCAGCGTTACCCGCACGTCTAGTGCGTGCAGTAAACGGTGAAGCGTATCCCACTTGGGCTGAGCTTTGCCGCTGAACACCTTATACAAACTTTCACGATTTAAACCAGTCTTTTCAGCTAGTGTTGCAACCCCCTTGTAGCGCACAACATGTCCCAGCGCCACCACAAACACAGCAGGGTCTGCATCTTGGTAAGCGTCGTTCAGATAATCTGATATCTCTTCTGGTGATTCAAAAAAATCAACCGGATTAAACGCTGTCGTTTTAATTGCCATTACCTAACCTCTAATAGTTGCGCCACCAATTTTTTTGCGTGATCAATGTCTTGTTGTCGGCTGGATTTATCGCCGCCGTTCAGCAATATGATCAATTTTTGCTTGCGAATCGTAAAATACAGCCGATACCCTTTGCCTACAAAAATTCGCATTTCACTGACACCACCACCCACGCTGCTCACATCACCCATGTTACCTGTTTCGGCACGTGTGATACGCATTGCAATAGCCCTAACGGCCTGCCGGTCTCTTAGGCTTTTTAGCCATTTTTTAAAAATGGCTGTGGAAGCGACTTCATATTCCATAGGGTTATTGTAGCCGATAGGCTACAATAGCTCAACTAAGCATTATGGTATCGGAAGGTGTCAACCTGTTTCAAGCCACAGTTACTCAAGTTACCATATATTTAGCCCGATTTAGTGTTGGGAAGTTGACGGGTGCATCGTGATCTATATTACCCAGTTCATCGCGCACGGGATTAATGTAGACCTTCGCAGGCGGCATCCTGACAACAGGCCGCTGATTGACAAATCGCTCTGCATGTTGGACATACTTTTCATTGAGTGCCTGCTGACGAACCTCACTGAGTGGTATGTACTGCCCAGTAAACACCTGACAAGGTGTGAAGCCCTCCAACGCACTGTGACAGTGCTGATGGTTATACCAATCAATATACTCAGTGCACCATCCATTGGCATGGCTATAGCTATCAAAGCGACGCGGGTAGTCAGGCTGATACTTCAGTGTTCGAAATTGGCTTTCACTATGAGGATTGTCATTACTCACGCGGGGTCTGCTGTGGCTAGCGGTGACCGCCAACTCGCCCAGTAAGTCAAGGTAGCAATGTGCGGTCATCGGTGCCCCTCGATCCTGATGCAGCGTCAGCTGGTTGGGTCTAATCGCGTAACGTGTACTGGCCTCCTGAATGAGCTGCTGTGCCAGTGCACTGTTTTCTTTATGGGAAAGCATCCAGGCCACGATGTAGCGACTGAATAAATCCATCACCACATAGAGCGATAAATAAACGCCGCGCTTAACGGTGGCCAATTTTGTAATATCCCATGTCCAGACCTCATTAGGCTGACTGGCCGAAAGCCTTGGCACTGCGTTGGTTTGCCCAGGACGCTGTTTTCGGCGTTCCCCCGACTGATCGGACTGACGCAGCAGGCGGTGCATGGTGCTGATGGAGCAGAGGTAAATACGGCGACTCAGCAAGGTATGGTAAACCTGCGCCGGTGGTTGATCATAGAACGCTTCACTATTGAGCGTATTCAATACCACAGAGCATTCTTCTTCACTCAGTTGGCGTGGCTGATGGCAAGTGATTCGCACGGTTCCTGCTGGTTTGGGAGGGCCACAGAAATGGCGGCGGCTTTGCTTGGCCCGGACGTGTGACCGTGACAATGCCAATACCTTACAAGCCAGACGTTGGGACACTGAGGGTGGGCGGTCAGTCAACGCGGTATTCACTGCTCGATCCCGCTGTTCAATCGGTCGAGCATCGCCAAGGCTTTTTTTTGGAGTTCCAGACAGTCATCCTTAAGGACGATTTGTTTTTCCAGACGGTTTACTTGTTTTTCAAGCTGCGCTATCCGGCGCTGCTCAGACGTCATTTGCGGTGCAGGGCCGGGCGCACTTTTTGATAGCCCTGACAAACCGCCTTCGGCCAGTTCTCTTCGCCACTGAGACAATTGATTGGAGTAAAGCTTCTCACGGCGTAGCAAAGCGCCAAGCTGTCCATGCTGGCAAGCATCAGCTTGATTGATCATCTTTAGCTTATAGGCTGCTGTAAAAGTGCGGCGAGTCTTTTTCTCAAGTGTCCGATCAGGCTTGATCTCACATGACTCAGGTTGTGGTTTATCTAACATTGGTTTTGGCATTGTTCTCACTCTCGATAGCTGCCCTGATTTAGATGTTAACTTAAATCATATTGGCTTGAGGTGAGGTTGACACACAGGGGTATTGCCACAATGTGCATTGGCGGTGGGCAGGGCATTGCGTTGGCTGTTGAGGCGATGTAGATAGCACATTCAAGGCAATCGCTACTACCAAATAGGCGCGAAAGCGCGGCGATCAATTTAGCGAGTGGATACATGGTTTGATCGTCTCTTCCTTTTTTACGGGGGTGAAAAAGGCCGTTATTGATTATTGATGGGCGTTTTCTATAATTAAAAACATAATAGGGTGATGTTTTATACAACAAAACCAATCGAGATAGCCAAACCGATAGCTTTACAAATTTCTTACATGCTGTTCCAGCAAATAATGGCATTGCTTTTTTAATAAAGGTATTAATCACTAGGAACACGAATAATGACCGAGGATAACCCCGCCAATCAGGATAGCCCTGCGGATAACGATCCACCGGTTTATCAAGCTGAGGGAATGCCACTCAGTAAAGTAGACGAAAAACTACTGGAATGCTTCGCCAGCGATGTGGCTGCGCAAGCCAACCGAATGGATGATTTGGCTAAACAACTGATTACCCTGAATATCGCCGTACCGGGCGTCTACGCGGCGGTTTTAAAACTGCTGAGTGGCGGTGATCAAGCGATTGGCAATGTAACCTCAATCGGCGTTTCCTTTGTACTCTGGTTACTCGCGCTTGGCCTCTCCTTAGCCTGTTTGCTACCGCAAAAGCGAGAAGTCGACCCTGACGATCTCTTGGCGATTCAGCGTTACTTTAGTGATTCCGCCAGCGCTAAGCTTAAATACCTGGTTTGGGCTTGTATCAGCAGTTTCTTCGGCATCGTTTTAGCGGTGCTGAGTATTTTTATTTAAAGGAATATATCCATGCAACATTACGTTCTACGAACCACACATTGTAAGCAGTGTAAAGATCATTTTAAATTTCGTTATCCCAGCCTATTGGACGCGGACGATGATCCCAACATTTCTGTTAGATGCCCGTATTGTGATTGTCGGTTTAATGTGGATCTAAGCGTTTATGCGATGAATAAAATGACTGCCTACAGAGGAGGGCAAATAGGTGGTGTCGATAACACAGCACCTATCGAACTGACACTACCCGATGCACTGAGCGGTTCCAACGAAGAATAACCCACGCCGATAAGGACGAATACTATGCCAGCACCTGCACCTTTAATTATTGCCCCGACTGCGGATTGGTTGGCCCAACACCCCGAGCTCACAACACTGGCCAAACGCTTAAGTGAAGCCTACGAAAAACGACAAGTGGTGGACGACGACGTGCTGCGTCACATCGGTAGTGCGCTGGCCAACGCTCTACAACAAGACGAGGCATTAAGCAAAGCCAAACAACGCTGCGGCCAGCAGGCCTTGCCGATTATTGTTCAGTCCGCCGATCCGGCGGTGTTGTCCCTACCGTGGGAAGCCCTGTATCACCCGAAATATGGTTTTGTTGGGCGAGAGCCTGGCTTTACCTTATCCCGGCACAATCCAGCGCTGGAAATCGGCTTGCCAGATAGCGCGATTGGCCCTTTGCGCGTGCTCTTATTTACATCTCTGCCAGATGGTTTAGAGGAGGGCCAACGGCTGGATGTAGAAGCTGAGCAGGCCGATGTACAAGAAGCATTAATGGCCGCTGAACAAGCCGGGCTGATCGAGCTGGAAATGCCCGACGATGGCCGCCTTGATCACTTTCGTCAAAGCCTGCAAGATTTCCAACCCCATATCGTCTACCTCAGTGGCCACGGTTTATTTCGTCACGAATTACACCAGCAAAACGCCCAAGGCAGTTTCTTGTTTGAAGGCGAATGGGGTGAGGACCAGGAGGTTTTTGAGGAAGATATGGTTCGCTGTTTTCAAAATACGCGTGTGGAATTACTGGTGTTATCGGCTTGTTTAAGCGCCCGACAACACCCGGACTACCCGGAAAACGGGCTTAGCCAAGCATTTTACCAAGCGGGCATTCCCCACGTTATTGGGATGCGCGAGTCGGTTTTTGACAAAATCGGCATTCAATTCGCCAAGGCGTTATTGGCGAGCATTGGTAATCAACAATCGGTGGCAATCTCATTACAAACAGCACGAGCGGCGATCACCCAACCGTTAAAAGACAGTGTATACAAAGACAGCCTCAGCCCGGAGCGGTTAGCGTTTTCCTATGGTCAATGGTGCCTGCCACAATTGCTTAGCCACGCCTATCAACGAGAGCTAATCGACTGGCGATTCACCCCGAAACCCCGAAAACGACCTGCTTTGGTCAATATGCTGGGGGGCATTACGGTTCCGGGACGCTTTATCGGTCGCCGTCGAGAATTGCGCCGATGGCAAAACGGCCTGCGGCGGGGCGATATTCGCGCCCTCTTAATTAGCGGTGCAGGCGGCACCGGTAAAACTGCACTGGCGGGCAAGCTGTTAGATACCCTGCGCAAAGACGGCTACACCCTATTTACTTTTTCACTGCGCCCGGGGCACGATTGGCGGCAAACCATTGGGAGCATGGCCACTTCGTTGCAAAAACTGACGGAAGGAGAAAAAGACACAGACGCCGGGCTTAACGATGCCGATGCTATTGAAGTATTTTTGAACAAACTGGTGAGTGCGCACCAGTCCAAACTGGTTCTACTGTTTGATAACCTGGAATCGATACAGCAGCCTGAATCACCTCATGGACTTCAAAACGAAGCGCTAATGCTTTGGATCAACAGCGCTTACCGCCTTAGCCAAGGCGCTGAATCGCCAGGGTTAAAACTGTTGTTAACCTCGCGTTGGCGATTGCCGGATTGGCCGGATGCACAACACTATGCCCTGGGGCGTCCGGTATACGGCGACTACCTGACCTTTGCCCGTCACCAGCAACTGTGCTTAGAGCCGAAGCGGATGCGCCAGGCCTATGAAACGCTGG
This sequence comes from Gammaproteobacteria bacterium, assembly GCA_965277715.1. Lineage (GTDB taxonomy): Bacteria > Pseudomonadota > Gammaproteobacteria > JBCCGL01 > JBCCGL01 > JBCCGL01. The sequence continues at coordinate 1,059,581 of OZ255836.1, read as the reverse complement.
GGGGTAACTTTCGCGCATTGGAATTTTTCGCCCGCGCAATCAAAGGCATGGATATAACCGAGGAGCACAATTTTCTTAACCGCCTGCAACAAGCGGAGGCAGAAATACAAACCAATATGGCATTGGCACAAGTCGTCGCGCAGCGTAGCGACGATGAAGTGACGTTATTGCACGCACTGCAAGCTTACCAAACACCGGTGCCAATAGAAGGCATCAAAGTGTTGATGCGTATATTTGAGAGTGATTACCATCCACAAAAAGCTTTGCTGCTAACAAACAAGCTACTGGCTGTTTCACTGCTGGAGCAATACCACAACCCAGACAGTGGGCAAACCGAATACCTGCTCTCGCCATTAGTGCTTAGCTGGCTGCCGAAAAACGCTGTAGAACCACCGAAGGGGGTATGGTTATGTGCCGCCGCAGACTTTTTACGTTGGCAATTAGAAGAAGGGTTAAACCGAAGTTGGCAGCACCGCTTGGCTACCCATCAAGCATTGACGGTGGCGCAACAGGATGATCAAGCGCATCAGTTGGTGTTGCGCTGGGTAGTGGGGCCGCTAAATCGTGCAGGTCGCTATACCGTGCTGTTGGAAGAATGGTTGCAACCGTTGTTAAAAACCAGTAATCGCCAGATTAGAGCAACTGCCTTGGGGCAGATTGGCAAGCAATATCTTCACTTAAGTGATTACGAAACAGCGCTGGCCTACTTGGAACAGTCTCTGGCGATTCAACAGGAAATGGGTGATAAGTCGGGTGATGGCGCGGAGCTCAACAATATTTCACAGATCTACAGTCATGGTTGATCCTTTATTTCAGGTTGTCTCGTTCATTCGATAGAGCAAAAGCTCCCGTATCTTTTCAAAAAGGTCATTCTCAGCCGCTTTCTTCAGTTCGCATTCCCACACGGTCATCACGCGCCAACCAGCCGTTTCGAGGTCACTGACATTCTTTTTGTCGCGTTCGACACTGGCTTCGAATTTGGCCTTCCAGAAGTCCTCACGCGTCGAAGGCGTCGTGGTCTGCTTGCAGCCATGCCGGTGCCAGAAACAGCCATGCACGAAGATGACGGCCTTGTATTTCGGAAAAACCAGATCCGGAGAACCGGGTAACCTTTTGTCGTGCAGTCGATACCGAAACCCCATCCCATGCAGCGCTTTTCTGAGGCGCATTTCGGGCTTTGTGTCCTTCTGAGGGACACTTTTCATGATCTTGGAACGGGTTTTGGTGTCGACTGTATCCATCAGATTTTCCCTATTACTCCCGTCGTCACCAAGGCTTCCAGATGCCTTTCGAGTTTTTCCGGCAGATTGCCTCCACGGACCAGCACTCCCAGTTCCATGTTGTTTTCCATGGCCGCTCTGGTGAGGTTGGCGCTGGTGATGAAAGCGAGGGCGCCGTCGGCAACGGCGCATTTGGCATGGACGGCTCCGTTCCAGCGATCAGAGGATTTCGATTCTGAATTCCACGCATAGACGTTGGCCGAAGGTATCGCTTTTTTAAAAGCGTCTATCAAGTCGATATCGATCTTCCCACCATGGGCCTTCGACGACTCCAGTAAGATGTCAATCTTGACATTCCTACCTACAGCATCCTGCAGTGCCTTCTTGACCGAGTCGATGTTGTAGGCGACGAAGCTGATAATGAAGAGCCGCCATCTCGCGGAACCTATCACCTCGAGTAAAACCTGTTCCGTATGCCTGGAGGCGACCAGCCCCGTGAAGGGACCTGTCCAGACCATTTCGACCGCTTCCCGATTTTCCATGATCGAGGCCGTTCCGGATGCGCCACGCAAAGCGGCAGCAAGTTCTAGAGGTGAAACCCCGGGATCTTTCTTCCATGCCTTTTCCAGTGCGTTCATCATCGGTTTGTTGGCAGCCGGGCCGAATCCCGAACTCGCCTTGCAAAACTCGTCCACCGAAGACAGACCGGCTATCTTGTCCGCTATAGCGTTTACCCGATCGGGATGAAGTTCAATCCCGATGTCAGCTATGACTTGCCAGATATCGGTATTCATCACTTCTCCGCCGATCCGTATGGAGCTTGTTCCTCAGCGACGCAATAGTAGTCCTTGGTCACTTTTTTGAAAAATGCGGCATCCTTGCATTCGAACGTCTCCACCAGCAATGCCCTGTCCAGATAGCGGTTGCCTCTTTCACAGGATGTTTCGGCAACGAATGTACAGGCGTGACATGAGGCTGCATGGAGTGACCGGTCTTCGCTTGGATTGTGTTCAGAGCAGAGAGGATCGGATGAACATACCATGGACCTGTTCAGCGCCTGTTCGATCAGACGGCCGAGGTTCTCGGGTTTTCCAAGTTCGACCAGACCACCGAGCGTTCCATCGGAATCTGCAGCGGCGGTATAGATGAGAACACCAGCCATAGGTGACTCACCAGTACCGACATAGATCCGTTCCCGGATACTTGCCGCGTTGTAACCACATTCCAGTGCCAGCTCCCTGATCAACAGGTGGGCGAATGAGTGCAGCATGGTATATCTGATTCCGGGATAGCCGACTTCCGAGTCGAGGCCACGGGCGTTTCTCCACCCACGGTGACCTTGTTCGATTTTTTGGTCCCTGCGTTTGACGGCTTCCAGCTTTTCCCAATCGGAAGTGGTCTTTTCGTTGAAACGGATAAAAATCCCTTCACCATGGACCTCACCGGCAGGAATCCAGATGGGTCTCCCTTTACAAAGGTCGGCCATTGGTGGTCGCTCGTCTTCGTCAGCCGATTCCTCGGGAGCTTCCACACGGGTATATCCAATCAAAGCGTTCACTTCTCTCAAGCGCTCGAGCAGGAGAACCGACTCCAGAACATCCTTGTAGGTTTCCGGTCTCGCAACCTTGCTGCTCAAAAAGTGCGGCCAGTCCGTCGGCGGATTCGGGGATATCAATACATCCCATTCTGGCCCCTTGATGTCACCTTCGGAAACGAGTTCGGCAGCGTTTCCATCTTTTCGATCCTGTACCGCAAGCCAGATTTCATCCGCCTCATATTTGTCGATTCCGGGAAGACTGTTTGTCTTGGATAGAGTTTTTACAATCCACTTGATTTGCTCGACAGACTCAGCTTCGTAAAAGTGGTCCCATCCATCGAGAATTAACTGGGACAGTTGGTTTTTCTCTAGGGGGATGGCCAACACGGAAAGCGTGATCGGAAACCAGCTGTTCGTGGCACCCAAAAGCACCGCCCGAGGCTGCTCGTTGCAATCCGCATCGAATTTGTCGAGATGAGGATGGCGGCCCCGGCAAGCCGGGAGGTTTTCCTGACCGCTTTTACCAAAGGCTTTCGCCAGCTGTTTTGATGCACCACAAGCGTCGCATTTGACCCAGAGATTTTCGGTCTGCAGCGAAGCCCCTGACTCGAAGAAACGGAGCGTTCCTCTGCAATCGGACTGACCGCCATGCACGAACCAGTGCCAAGGGAAGTCGTCCAAATGACCGTTACGGCAAGCCAGCAAAAAACGTGCTGGCACGGCATCGGCATTTGCACCCTTGATGCAATTCGTATGGACGAAGTGGGTCAGTTCAGGCCTGTACGGATTGGGCTTGATGTTGAACAGCCCGGAGTCGTATTCAGCCAGAAGGCCGCACTTCACACAACGAAGCCAACGTGGAAACGGTCTGACCGGAACGCCGACCTTACCTTCGGCGGAAAACGGGCTCGCGCCTTCATCATTCAAGAATGGTGGAATTCGCAGATGAGTTACCTGCGGACCAAGCACCCGACGCACGGCAGCCAGCAATCGGGCTTCCTCTACGGGAGGACACCGGTCGATATCCCATCTATCCAACCCCATAGTGATCACGGACAGGTTGGGTAAGTCGATCAACGCACCCGGTCCATAGGTCCACAACAGCTGGCTTGGCCTCACTTCACCAACTGGATGAGTACTCATGCTTCACCTCCGTCATTATCATCCGTCCTTCTCATTCGCCAAGCCGGAGGCTCCGGCAGAGTCGCAATATCCATAATCAGTTTCACACCTGGTTCCACTTCACGCATCGACATGGGCACGGTGAATTCGTCCCACGCGGCCACGCCCGGTTTTTTCAACAGTGCCGCCACGTCACCTTGCCGTCTTTCGGTTTCATAGCCCAAACGCCTTCCGGCTTTCCCGGCTTCCTTCACCCAACGATCCGAGCGATCGGAAATCATCACTTCGGCGTTGTCCTTGATGACCTTCTTGCTGGTCGCTTTCCAGGCTCTGTTGGTGAGGCTCCCCTTGGCGCTTTTCAATTCGGGAGAAGCCACGTTGTCGAGTGCCATGGCCCCGAGGTTCGGGTTTAACGGGGCGTGCCCCAGCCGCATTAGGCTGACCAGCGTACCCGTCAATCCACGGTCGAGCGCTCTCGGAGCGAAAGGTGTGACCGATTGAGCCTCGACGTGCTTGTAGAAGGTGGCATGATAATGCTCGAACGTTTCGTAGTGCGAGAGGTCACGCGGTCTGGACCATGTCAACACTGTGCAAACGAGTCCCGGGAACTGACGCCCGACACGGCTCGTTGCCTGAATGTATTCCGCCGTATTTTTCGGCTGACCGTTCACGGCCATGATTCCCAGACGATTCACGTCCACACCCACCGAAAGCATGTTGGTGGCCAGAACAATATCGATGGCACGGGTTTCACCTTTTTCCCACTTGGTGACGTATTTACCGTTTTCCAGAGTGGCGTTGAACTTCACTTCCAGCTGATCCAGTTTTTTAGGGATATCCTTGCTCGACACACGGGAGGTCAACTCGTCCACGTTCCTGACCGACCGCTGCTCCAGCCCCGGTCGGCTGACATCGCTCATCTGCACCCTGTAGGCACGGGTCTGGACGTCATCCTCGGCAAGGCGTCTCATGCCCCCGAGTTCCCGCAGTGAATTGAAATAGCCGACAACTGTCATGTACGGGTCTGCGACCTGACCGAACCGTTCGAAAAGTGACTGCGCGGCTGTCAACATAGCCACGTAGACACGAATCAATACCGCCGGACGCGAGCTTCCCGGGGAACAGATCCCCATGTATCGACGGCCCGGTCTTTCCTCGATAGGGCGCTGGACCGAGAAGAAGTTGTCCTCCACATCCAGCCCGTGGGGTGGAAAGACCGCCACCTGTCTCAAAAACACGTTGTTGACCTGCTCGACGGCCTTGCGCACGGTGGCCGTCGAGGCGATGACCTTGGGCCGGATCGACTTACCACCGACCTGCCAAGTGGAGAGTTCATCCACGGCTGTCTCGTAAAGCCCGACCATCGTTCCCAGCGGGCCGCTGATGAGATGGAACTCGTCCTGAATGATTAGATCCGGTGGTCGAATCGGCGTGATGTCTTTCACCGTGACCTTGGGAAGACTGCCCTTGGCGTTGTGATTACCGGTACAATCCGCATTGGGCCAGAGTAGACCATGTCGGCCGCATTCCTGAGTGGCCCGGCCAAAGAGCGTTCGCACCTGTCCGCGCCACGCCATCATGGCGAACTTGTCCACCGTGGCGATCAACATGGTCGGAGGTTGTCTGTAAATTTCTTCGTCCACCACCAGAACGGGGATTCCCATATCCTTGGACTTGCTTCTGCCGAAATCACAGCGTCCGAACTTGTCGCCGCAATAGATGAAGGTCCGTCCGATATCCTTTTTCACTTCGATGTCCCGGCCTTCGGCAATCTCGGCACCACACCACGGACACGTGGTCAACTGGGCCGGAGAATTGCTGCCGTGACGCTTCCCATTCCTGAAACTCTGAATGGCCGTATGTGCTTCCTCTGTGCTTCCGGGAGTGACCCGGTTACCGACCCAGAGGCCGATGGTGAAAGGAGTCTTTCCCCATTTCTTGGGATCTTCACGACGCATCGATTCCAAGGCACAGATCAGGGTAGTCGCACGCTGAAACTGCTGAAGGGTCAACAGGCGGAGGGTGTATCTCATGATCACGGCGAGGCCGCACGTACCATCCAGACCGCCCAGATCACCCTGCAACCTTCTTATAGCCATGGTGAAGGCTGCCACGCCCAGATACGCCTCGGTCTTACCACCACCGGTGGGAAACCAGAGAAGGTCGGCATAGGCTTCGAGCGGCTCGGTTCTGTCCTTGTGCTCCGGATCGGCCAAGGCTGGCAACGACAGTAGCATGAAGGCCAGCTGGAACGGTCTCCACGAGCGGTTCTTTCGAACGTTCAAGTCATCGATGTCAGGATCGTCACCACGCCTCTTGCTCAATGCGTATATACTGCGGATACGTTGCAACGCCATGGCACGGTTGGCAAAACGGAAAGCCTCGAGAGCGTGCTCGTTCGTTTCCAAAGAACCTATACCTTCTTCCAGACGATAGAGGATCTGTGCGCAACGATCCATGGCCGCCGATGCGGCACCGTCGTATCCGAGAACATCCTTGCCGATACGTTCCCGTTGTTCGGTTATCCAGAGGGCGTAATCCTCGGTCAATATCTTCAATCCTGCGACGAGGGCTTCTTTGTCCAATTGCGCGAGGTTTTCCATGTCGAGAAACCCTTCGGCAATCATGCGCTTCATGCCCGGACGGTCTTCTTCTGCAAGCCCCGGCGTTTCGGTGACCGGCACTTCGTATTCCGGTAAAATGGCAGTTCTGATCTCGACGGCGTGTTCCGTATCGTTTTCGGCCGTGGTCGCATGGACGGATACCCCGTGACCGACCGCGAACTCGACCTGTTTTCTGTAAATCATTTCCAACGCTTCACGCTCGGCATCACCGCCATCGGAATCCAGTACCGGTCGCCGTCTGAAGATGGAGCGTTTTTCCGGGTCCCGGACGATCAGTTCCGGTTGGAAAACCCATGCCTGATCCTGATTCTGTTCCGGCATGGACTGGTTGTTGATGAAAAACAGCGTCACCAGCCGATCTCCGTTATCCAGAGGCGGGCTGATGGAGCCCTGCACCAGAACCTCCGGGCACTGGTTGTCGATGACGAGCGGTTCGATTTTCCGTTTGTTCATAGGAATGATGACAGAACCGCCGGACGGGATACGCTTCCAGCAGCGTAAAGGCTTGTCGTTGGCCTCGTTGATCCGCTCGCTCTCCGTCCTTTCGTAGCGCCCCCAGTTGGCGATAAGTTCCACCTTGTCCACCGTGGAATCCACGCAAAACGTGAAGCCCAAGGACGAGGGTACAAGCGACTGGTTGGTCGAGGCATCCACCTCTCGTGTGCCTTCCTGCTCGTCTTCGGCTCCGGCTCCGGGCAATTCGTCCTCTTCGGTAATGACCGCATTTTGCGGAGCCAGCTTACCGACCAGATAGCGATCACGAACGCTCATACCGATGATCTCCTCGACTGGGCCGTCGGCGGGTCCCAGAAGGTCGTCGATCATGGCCGCTTGCATCAACTCCCGAACGTATGCCTGTTCGCTGGATGAATCTCCCGAAACCACGGGGAATACCGCCCAGCTAACACCAGTGGTCGTTTTCAGGGCCTTCTCGAACAGCGCCCAATCCAGTCTGTTGATCGGTGCCTTGTTTTCCGGTACGGGAATGGTCAGTTCGTCCAGTGTGGCGTTCGGTGTTGCCGGTAGATAACCATCGAAATAGAATGAAGTATCTTCCAGCGAGTAGCGCTTCCTGAATACCCGACCTACACCGATCACGGTGTACTGACCGTCACGCTTTTCGGTGACCAGCATGGCGTCTTCCGTCTGGATACCGCGCAAGCTGGAAGAGCCGAGGTCGATGGTAAGGACATAGCCATCCAAGCGGGCTGCCTCACCGAACCTCACCAGCCATGCGTTGTTATATCTTCCCGAAGTCACCGGCGGGGTTTGTTCGGGATTCACATTGTCGTTGTCAGTCATTTACGAGCCTCCATATCATTTCGCCCCCTTCGCGAAGACGTTCATGAAATTGAACAGATCCAAATTGCTACCGTCTTTGGCCGGGGATGTTTTCTTTTTGCGGGGAGTCGAGGTCTTCTTTTTCTTTTTGTCATGCAGCCCTTGAGCGACCTCTTCCTCGTAGAGTTCCTTATTCACCTTCGCTAAACTGTGTAAAAGATTCTCACGAGCTTCTTCGCTCACAGTGAAACGGGTATTTTTTCCTTCCGGCAAGTATGCTACTTCATGAAATCCTTGGCATAGATTGAGCGCATCCATTCCATACACACTAAGAACAGCTTCGTTTATTCTAACTTGTATATCTCGAAGTTCTTTTATCTCATCTGTTACATTTTCAGGGTCATGAAAATCATTGTAAAATTTAGTCATGCCTTTGTCGTTGGCTTGCATGTATTGTGAACGTAAATTGAAAAACTGTTCTCCAAGCTCAGATAAGGTTTCATTGCCAGCATCAAGTACTCCCATTGGAAAAGGGAACGTTTCAAAAATATCGCCATGTGTATAACGCATATCCTGCTTCATTTTTGAGCAGTACTCCCAAGCCCAAACTGTGTGGATATCCGACGAAAGGACTGTAAACAACGAAAAGCTCTGGCTTGCTATTACACAAGTGGAGTCAGCGTATATATAGGTGTTAGGAACAAACGTGAAGCATGGATATTTTGTGGCGGCTCTTGCAAAGACGATGACACGTTCTAATGGTTCTTGATGATCATCCCAGCCTGCAGGGTGCTTTTCAAAGCTGTGGCCACGACCAATTGCATGGAATAATGTAGGACGTTTTCTCCCGTATTGCCACCATCTTTGAGGCAAAGGTTTTAGCAAAGCAAATTGGCCTTTTTCATTCAACCTCTGGCGTTCAGGTCTAACGTTTTTCTCTATCCATTGGAAAGCCGAGCTGAATGCATGAGCTTTCTTCTCTGACCAATCAAAGAAATTTATAACCTTTCTATCAGGTTGATGGGTTGGGGATTGGTTGATCTCTTTGCCAATTAGGTAGTCAAAAACTACTTTGCAAGATGGATCATGTTCTGTTTCCCATTCTGCAAATGTATCCCCATGAACGAGGAAACCATCTCCTAAGATAATGGCACCTTGAAAAACTAAACCTTGATTTCGAAGCGGTTTAACGGGGTGCCAATATTCTCTTTGGGTCAATGCTGAGCTTATTGTTTCGACTTCATTCTGATTGATATATTTAGCGCCATTCCATTCGCATTTTGTAACATGCACACTACTGGTAACGACATTCGCTTTCCCCGGCCAAACGACATTCGGAGTTGCATTGTAAATTGATGATCCAGAAGCGAGAATTGAATCAAGCCCAACCTTTCGAGTGTTTCCCTCTCCTATAGTGTTGACCGCGATCAAGCCAAAGGTGCCATTGGGCACGAGAATGATGTTGGCCCGAATGAAAAAATAGGCAACAAAATCCGCTGAGCCGCACCTACCTTCGGCTATTTGCTCAACCAGATAATCCCGATAGCAAGTGCCTAACGCACCAGTTATTTTTTGCCCTCCCATAAATGGTGGATTCCCGACAATCCCATCAAATCCACCTTGTCCGAATACCTCGGGAAATTCCAAGGCCCAATGAAAAGGTTTCCTTGGCGGTTTACCTGCCGGAAGATCAATGGACAGTGAATTTCTCGCCTCGGCAATGATCTTTCGTCCGGTCTCGTTGTCGCCTTCGATATAGGCGGCCGCCCATGTGGACAGGTTGTCCATGGCGGTATCTAGCGCTCGCTGATTGCCACCGGTAGCCAAGGCTTCACCGATCATGGCATCGGCAATGTGTTCGATATGTTCAAGCTTCTGCCGGGCCTCTTGGTCCAGCCGCTCCATGTATTGAACGTCCCGGATATCCCGAATCGGGGTCTCACGGAGCTGTTTGCGGAGCGTGAGTGCATCAGTGACCGCCGCTTCGATATTGGAAGCGAACATGGATATGGTCTTCTTCTTTTCCGGGTGTAGTGAAAACTTGGTCAACTGTTCCAGCTTGTGCAGTCCGAGCAGGCTGTCGCCGGAGCGCAGGTTGTGGTCGAGAAAGCCGAAGGGTCTGCCCTTGGCCAGCGTGATCAGCCAAATAGAGAGCTTTGCCAGTTCCACGGCCAATGGATTGAGGTCGACACCATACAAACATTTTTCCGCCACCAGACGCCGGGCGATCAACAAGCGTTCGTCCAGCGAGTCGGGCATCGGTTCGGCGCTGCCTGTCGACTTCAGAACGACACCATCCACGGTGATGAATTTTCCCTGACCCGCATCCTTGCCCCACGCTTCGACCAAACGTTCGGACAGCCAGCGGCAGACCTGAACGAGAAAGGCTCCGGAGCCCATGGCAGGGTCACAGATTTTCAATTCCAGCAGTTCGGGTGAGGACTTCAGCTGCCACTCTTCACGCGGCTTACCTTCTGCCGGGCCGACATAGGCCACCGGTTCGAGGGTGGTTTCGACGATGCTTTCCGTCAGGGATTTAGGTGTGTAGTGCGTGCCGGTTTCCCGCCTGTCGGCACCGAGGGTGACGGCAAAGGAATGGGCACGATAAACGATGAAGTCTCCCCATGCATCGCTTCGAAGCAGATGGGCGAAGGGTTTCAGACGAGCCGCCAGTTCCATGTCACCACCGCAGACCGTGACGATCCTGCCGAAGGTGGCATCGTCCACTTCCTTGGCAAGCGCATTGGTTATGGCGCTCTTGCTTCTGGATGTGGTTGTCTCCACGATGGATATCAGCGCGTCTTCACCATCCAGCCGAGCCGATTCGAGTTCGGCCAACGCGATGTTCGGGTTCTTGGCTTTCTGGGAGCCGATCAGTCCGAGCGTGTCTTTTTTCAGCCTGCGAACGGTATGTTCCAACAGACCTTCGTAAACATGGCCGATCTGCTCGACATCCAGTGCCTTGTAGGAAAGCAGCAGCGCTCCGCCGCGTTGTTCCAATACCTGCAACGCTTCGAGCAGCAGCAATACGGTTCGGTTATCTATCGGAAGAGGTTGTGCAGGTGTTTCCTGCCAGTGTGTTCCTTTGTCACGGCCTTCCAGAAACGGAAAACGGTCCGGGTCGAAAAGCGATCCACCCAGTGCGGGCATCCGCAGAGATTCATGCTCTATGCCGCCATAGACAGCCCTGAACACGGCAAGCAGCCGGGTCCAGGCATCGTGCCGTCTTTCCAGAATTTCATCACCATGCTGAACGCGTTCTTCGTCAAGCTGATCTCTCAGTGTGACAATTGCATAAAATTGATCGTAGACCTGATCCCCAAGAAGCATGAGTCCACGTTCCTCGGCACAAAGAACGAACACCAGTCGCATCATCACCGTCAATCCCGCTTCGTAGAGTTCGGCTGGAGGAACGTCATGCAAAAGCTCCCGGTTTCTGTCCTGATCGGCCTTGTCCAGACATTGCACCAGCACCTCGACGGCACGCTTGACCTGTTCGCCGAGGGTATCCGTCACTTCTTCGTGGTGCTGGAGAGAATCTTCCAATATGACAGGAAGGATCTCCTCTTCAGGGCCGAACCAGCGCCGCACGCCCAATAAGGACTGAAACGCTTTCAAGGTCACCGGCTCCTGAAACCAGAGACGGGCGTACCAAGATACATGGGAAGAGGTGCTGCCCACCGGGGCGTTCACCAGCATCCAGCGTTCGCCATTGGTAACGAGTCCGAGCCGGACTCCCTTGTCCCGGCACAGCAGGGTCATTCGTTCGAAAACTGGAACCGGCCAGCCGTCTCCGACCTTCACCTTTTCCAGATCCGTGCCCTCGGGCATGATCGATACGAACAACATCGGGGCACTGCCGCCGTCGCCCCTCAAGACAAAGTCGGGCTCAAGCTGGCCATCTCCATCCGGAGACTTGTAGGTAAATTCATCGGATGCGGCTTCGAGTACCGAATCCTCGTATTCCAGCAGTTCTTCGAGCACCAGCCCGATCCAAGCCCGGTGCAGCTCGGAAAGCTGGGGATCGTCGTCCTCGACGGCATCACGCCATTCCTCGTATGCTGAACGGATGCGTTTCTTTCTGTATGTTTCCAGTGACTCAAGTCCCTGTGGAAAAATCTTCTCCAGTACGGATACGGCCAGAAAAGGGCCGGACACTTCGATCATTGAGAGCCACTCGGTATGTTGTGACATAGTCTTCATTTTCAGCAGCCTCACATTTGTGACTCAGGTACGATAAAGACCACGGCCACCGGGAAGGTTCTATCGGTCAATCCTGCGTAACGTTTTTCTATCGCCGCTTTTTCCATATCCCGTTCTTCGGGAATTCTGGCCAGTCGCATTTTCAGGGCTTCGATGTCCTTGCGAATCTGGTTGCGTTCCTCGGGTTCGAATCCGGGAATAACCATCTGTTTTGGGAGGGCATCATCTTTCAGTTCACTCTTTATCGTTTTCTCGAGTTCATCGAGGACGTTCGTCAAATCGGTTATCTCGCCATCCTTCCGACGTGCCAGCGTGTTTTCGAGGAAACGAAGTCTGTCTTTAGAACGGACTTCCATGGCGGATCGAATGGAGCTCTCCTGTTTTTCGAACCGCTCGGTCAGAATGTCCAGAAGACCGCCTTTCGGATCGAAGATAGCTGCCTTGGTCAGCAACTCCTGCAATCGGCCTTGCTGCGGTATTCTCGAAAATCCGGTGTGTTTGAGCTCGCCGCCGGAGATCGTTATCTCTTCGTGAAGGCGGTGATGGTCGCCCCCGGTGATGACCAGACGGGACCAGACGAGCACGGCGGGTGTCGAAAGTTCACTGTCCGGAACGGTCTTGACACTTACACGGTGCAACTTTTTCACGTCATCCAGCTTCCAGAGCTCTTCCCGCAAAAGCCGCAAGCACATCTGGACGAGTCGATGATTCAAGTGAGCCAAGACGACGTCGTCACGACCTTTCGCCGCCTCGTGATCGAAAGTGATCGGTCTTCTTTCCCCGGTATGGGGATGTTCGAGTCCGGCGGTTGCACGGCCCCACGAGCCGGGAAGAATAGGCACCTCGAACACGGTGCCTTCGGGTGCCCCCGGCAAAGAGACTGGCTTCAAAGAAGGCTTTTCGGCGAGCTCGAGTGCGATGGATACAGCTCTGTGTATATGGTCGGCCGAAAGGTGGAAGTCGGTCTTGGCCTCCATGAGCCTTTCGTGCAGCTTGTCTATCTTTTCCTGAAGGCGACGCTCGGCGGATACATATTTTCTCGCCTTCGCGGCTTTTCCTTCGGCAGCGGCGGTATCGAGAACCGTCCTTTTGCCGAGCATGGCTTCCTCTATTTGCTGGGCGATGACCGGTCCAACACTTCCGAGATCTTCTCGAATGGTGTCGATCTTGAGCACCGCTCTCATCAGGTATTCGTGGTCGCCTTCTATCTGGCCGACCTTTTTCGAGTGGATGGATTCGTTCGACTCGAACCCTTTTCCCACAGGATGCCAGATAAAGACTTCGGACTCCTTTTGCCCGTGTCGGTCGATACGGCCGTTCCTCTGTTCCATGACGTTTGGATTCCACGGAATCTCGATATGGATCGTGTAGTTACAGTGGTTTTGCAGGTCGATACCTTCGGAGGCCGCATCGGTAGCCAACAGGATTCTGACGGGTGAGATATCAGGATGGGCCTGAAATGCCGCCTTGATCTTTTCTCGATCCTTCTGGTCAACACCACCATGTATCAACATCATGCGCTCGCCGCCGAAGCCGTAGGTAGTCAGGATCTGTTCCATCCATACATGCGTGGCCCGGAACTCGGTGAAGAGAATCACCCGTTTTCCGTTCCATTCGCCATCGGTTTTCAAATGCGCTTCGAGCCAATCGACGATGGCCGTCGCTTTGGCATCCACCTGATTCTTCGACTTTTCGGCCCACGCGGTCAGCCTGTCGAGCATCTGTCGCTGATCCTGATCGAGAGGGACCGACAATTCTCCGGCAGCTTCCACCGTTTCGTACTGGGCATCTTCGTAGAGCTGGTCGTTGGCAAAATCCTCTTCCGCTTTCAGGATGGCCTTTTTGAGGATCTTGTCGTCCATGGCCCCGGCTTTTTGTTTCGGCCTTGGACGTTCCAAGCTTTCCCGGTGCTTGGCCAGCGTTCCTGCAAAAGCCATTGGGGAAGAGAAAAGCCTCTTTTTCAAAAGTTTGTGGACGAAGTCTGAACCGTATTCGAAAGAACTGCCCTTGACGCTCTTTGCACGTGCAGCCGTAAATTGTTTCAGGAGATCATGTATCTCGCGTTCTTCATCCGAGTAATCGACCTCGAGAGGCATCAGTCTTCTTTTCGGATACAAGGGATTCCCTTCAGCATCGACCAGATCCGTCTTGAGTCGTCTGACCATCACGCGCTGCAGCTGTTTCTCGTCCGGCATGACGGATCGGGCGAATCGCTGGTCATCCAGCAATTCCAGCAACGAAGTGAAGGACTCCTGATACCCGTTGTGCGGCGTGGCACTCAGAAACAGCCGGTGTTCGAAATGTGGCGCGATGGTTCTGATCAAACGGGTTCTCTGGCTTTCCAGAGCGTATTTGGAGGCAGTCGACGGTGCGACATTGTGTGCTTCATCGATGATCAGAATGTCGAACTTTCTTGGATAGGTAATGGTCGGCGGCAGGCAATCCTTGACAAGCCGTAAACCTTCACCGCTTTTCATCCAGTCCATGGAAGTGATGAGTCGAGGGAACGAGGCCCATGGATTGGCGTGTATGCCGCGTTCGCGCCGCAAGCGCTTGATGTAATCTGTATCGACAATTCGGAATTCCAATCCGAATTTTTCCCACATCTCGACCTGCCACTTGGCCTGCAGTGAAGCCGGGCAGACTATGAAAACCGTTCTCGCTCGATGACGGACAAGCAGTTCCTGTACAACCAGCCCCGCCTCAATGGTTTTACCCAAACCGACGTCGTCCGCAATCAGCAGATTGACGCGGGCCATGTCTATCGCACGTACCAATGGGTCGAGTTGGTAATCTTCAATGGTAATTCCGCTTCGGAAAGGAGCCTGAAGGAACGATCTGTCGGCATTTGTCACCGCACCCCAACGGACGGCATCCAGAAAGGCGTCCGATTTGTCCTCGGAATCGATGCCGGTTACACGAGGCATTCCGGCCTTTTCGAGAGCCTGGGCTCCCGGTTCTATCTGCCAGACCACCTGAAGTTCTTCACCAAGAGCGTCCTCATCCAAGGAAGACAGGGTCACGACATGTTGCTCCCCGTTAGCTTTGAAAGATTGTCCTTGAACATCACTGACAACCCACTGGCGTCTTCGAACCTCTACGAGTTGCCCAGGCTCAGGTGTTATGGAAGCGACGGACATGTATTGATTGGAACGATCGGTAGTATTTTCCATTGAGCTCTCCGTCTATACTTCGCAGACGGAAGCGTTGTACTCCGTCACATGATTCAAAATGCTTTTACCAATGAGCTCCCCGAGCTTTACGGGGACCGCATTTCCGATAAGACGACCGAGCACCTTTTTTCTGATAGGTTCACCGGGTGCCGTGAATTTGTATTTTTTGGTGAAACCCTGGAGGATCGCGCCTTCACGTAGAGAGATCGCCCTGTTTTGTTCGGCGTGTCCAAACCGGCCGTTGCCGAAACCGAAAAACTGCGTGGTTATGGTCGGTGCAGGTTCGTCCCAGCTCATCCGGCCATACACGCTTGGATAGGTTTTCCCGCTCTTCTTCTTGTGACAGTCGGCCACGAGATCCTCGGGCCAGTCACGCCATGTTCCGCCCGGCTTGGAAACGAGTATGCGCTGATAGTTGGTTTCGGAAAGGCTGGAGCTTTGGTGTAGTGGATCTTTTGGGTCGATCGCTCCCGCTTCGATCGCAGGCAGCTTACCGATGGCTTCCTTGACGGTTTTGGCTTTTCTCTTGAATTCTTTCGGGCTGAGCAACTTGATCGGCCCCAATTGCGAAGCGAGCAGTACCAAGCGGTTTCGCTGTTGAGGCAAGCCGTATTCAGCACAATTCACGACCTTGTAATCGACGTGATAGTTTCTTTCTTCCAAATCGTCGACAAATTCCCTGAAGACATCCTGATCCATCAATCCAGGAACGTTTTCCATGGTCACGAGTTCCGGTTCGGTCTCTTTGATCAGACGTGAAAACTGCAGGAGCAGCCACCATCGTTTGTCCGATGAATCCGCCTTTTGATTGTACGAAGAAAATGTCTGACAAGGAGCACAACCGGCGAGGAGCTTTAGGTCGGCACCATTGTATGCGGCCAGCAGTTCGGAGGCATCGACATCATCGACGGATTTCAGTAAAAAGTCGGCTTTGTTGTTGGCAGCATAAGGATATTCACAAGCCGGATCTATATCTATTCCAAGGTTGACGGCAATACCTGATTTTTCGAGTCCACGAGTCAATCCACCGGCACCACAAAACAAATCCACTGCGCCTATCGTGTACCGTGAAGCAGTCTGTTCTTTATATGTGCCCTTACTACCCATTATTTCTGTTCCTCACTATCGTTAGAAGAGGATGTTTGGGCGCCACCAGCCTCAACCCATGCGTCGACCTGTTCTTTTTTGAATTTCCACAGTCGTCCCATGCGATGAGCGGGCATGCCGTGCTTATCGATCCATTTGTAGACGGTATCCTTACCGATCCCAAGGTATTTGCATATTTCGTCCACTGACAACCAGCGATCATCTATTTCTGCCATGTCTCATACTCCTCTTGGGGGCTATTGCGTTTTGCCATGACCTCAACAGAGGCAGTTAAGGAATGCTGCAAAAACAACACTCCCACTTTAATTCACCCTGTAAATATACTGAAATGAAAGCCCGAAGTTAAATGTTTTTTGCCGATTTAAGCCGATTTAGTTCTGTTTTGATGGATACCAGTATCCCGAGGCAATCCTTTCAGCATTATGGCCGAGCTTGTAATTGTACAGCCAAACGGACCGGATCAAGTCGTTGGTCTCCACCGTCACCAGAGCCCACGTATAAACACAGCAGCCATTGGGATCGAATGCCTCCAGCCGGTCGATGGGCGGCAGATCGAAGCCGGGGTTGGCTAAGGTCATCAGCTCTCCATGAACCAGATCCCAGTCGCCTTCCGGTCGGATCATGGCATTCTCAGGTAGCTCGATGGTGTTCTGTGTCTGGGTATCGGCCAGCGGATCGGCGGTGCCGGTGGCCAGTACGCTGCTCTCCGGGACTTCCAAGGCAGGGAATCCCGCTGGCAGGTGGTAGAGCCTGCCCCAAGTGGTGGCAGGTTCGATGCTGGCGGCCCGGGTGCAGAACCGATCAAAGTTCCAGAATCCCTTTTTGAGGGTCCCGTAAACAAAAAGCCGGAGATGGTTGTCGTAATTCTTCATGCTTTCACTCCTTCGGGTAAGGTTCCTTTGCGTTCCTGACAGACAAATTTGAAGGGATGGCTCTGCCACTTCTTGAGGGTTTCATGGCGGAAGGTCAGTATGGTGAGCGGCGGAATTTCCAGCTTACGCCAGCCACGCAAGTCATCCAGAGCGGCTTCGATGTATTCCGGTTCCGAGGCGTAGAGCACCGCCCGGTGTTTGCGGCTGTAACGCAGCGACAGCGGCTTGTTCCCCTTGATGACGGTAATGGCCCGGGGATCGAGCCGTGAGGCCAACACCGCGCTCATCTGGCCCCAACACAGACGCAGGGCTTTGCGGAAGCCTCGACTGTCAATGGTTCCGTCGGGTGCGAAACGGTCAGCCAGCCTGAAAAGCAGCTCGCTGTCCACTTCGGCATAACGAGGCAGGCCAAGCCTTCGGAACAGGTAATCAGCGTTGTAGATGGTGCCGTTATGGGTGCCGATGATGATGCCGGAACGAATGGGGTGGTTGTTGCGACTGTTTGCTTCGCTGCCCCGGGTGCGCCAGCGGGTGTGGCCCATGAGGACGGTGGTCTGGTTGTCCGCCTCGGCCATCAGCTCGTGAAAGGTCGATTCCCTGACCAGCCGGTGCGCCCGGATGGGACGTTTGAAAAGTCGGAAGTCACCGTCGGCCCTGAGCCATGCCATGACCATTTGAGGTCTTAACACAACCGCAAAACACCGTCATTCGGCTAAATGCTTAATCTGAAAGGATATCTGCAACCGGACGCGTGTCGGACCCTGTCCGAAGAAAACAGAGAATACCGGCCCAAACAGAGAATGAACGTGGGAAGGATGGAGAGAATCAGGTGGCTGGAGAGAGGTTTCGGAAAGATGTCAAAACGCCCGAAACGCTTTGAATACAAGGGGAAAAAGAAACCCCGTCTACCCAGAGAGTTACTCTGGATAGACGGGTTGTCACCATAAAAATGGTGGAGGCGGCGGGAATCGAACCCGCGTCCGAAAGCACTCCGCCATTGGTACTACATGCTTAGTTTCGTCTTTAGCTTTAACGTTTCCAACCCCGACGAACAGGGGAGGGATCGGCGATCCTCAAAAGGTTTAACGAATTAGGCAGAGGCCTCCGTCATCGCGGTTCTGTCGCTGTAGCCCCTGGTCTGAATGACAGACAAGACAGAATCAGGGTAGTACGCCTAAAACGAAGGTTTAGGTTCGATTAAGCGGCCAGTGCGTAGTTGTCGTCGTTGGCAACTATAAAGTGTGTAGCTGGATTTACGAGGTCATCTACCCCTCGGCATGCACCTCCGGTTTTGCCACCCTCGTCGAAGCCAGGTCGCCCCCACCGGAACGCGCAATTCTAGTGCAAGCACTGGGTGCGCGCCAGCGAATTATGTGTTTAATTCCAAGACCAAAAATCATTGCCCTCTCTAATAAGGGAACGCGATAACACCATTTTATGCACTTCAGAGGCACCATCGACGAGGCGTGCCTGGCGGGCGTAACGGTATATCCATTCCAGCACGGTATCTTTTGAATAGCCGTGTGCACCGCAAAGCTGAATAGCGGTATCGACGGATTTGTGTAGCGTGTCGGCAACCGCCACTTTTGCCATAGAGACCTCTTTGCGGGCGAAGTCGCCCTGGTCGAGTTTCCAGGCGGCGTGCATGGTGAGTAGTCGCCCGGTGTGGATCGCCATGGCCGATTCGCCCAGTAGCCACTGCACGCTCTCCCGGTTGGCCAGGGTGTCGCCAAATGCCCGCCGGTTTTCTACGTAGTGCCCGGCAATTTCCAGGGTGCGCCGGGCTAACCCCAGCCAGCGCATGCAATGGGTGAGCCGCGCTGTGCCAAGCCGGATTTGCGTTAGCTTTAAACCGTCACCGACGGCCATCAGGCGGTTTTCATCTGGGATTATCAGGTTGTTGAAGGTGAGTTCGCAATGCCCGCCGTGTTCCTCTGGCCCCATGATGGGGATACGGCGCACCAGCTCCCAGCCGGGGTCGTCTTTGTGGAATAAAAAAGCCGTTAGCCCTTTGCGCGGGTCGTTTGAGGTGCGCGCAATTAAAATAAAGTGTGCGGCGACGCCTGCGCCGGTGATAAACCATTTGTGACCGTTGATTACCCAGTTATCCCCCTCGCGTGTGGCGGTGGTTTTCATCATCCCAGCGGGGTCGGAACCGGAACCGGGGGCGGGTTCTGTCATTATAAAGGCCGAGCGCACGTCGCCCTCGGCGATGGGGCGCAGCCATCGCTCGGCTTGCGCATCGCTGGCCACCTTTTCCAGCACCATCATATTGCCATCGTCCGGGGCTGCGCTGTTGAACACCACGGGGCCAAAAATTGAGCGGTTCATTTCTTCGTAGCAGGCGGCCATGCCGACGATGCCAATATTTTGCCCGCCCCATCGCTCGCTGAGTTGCAGATTCCATAGGCCTTCCTGGCGGGCTTTTTCACGCAAGCGCTTGAGGTGGTGTTGGTTGATATTCTCGCCTTCATCATAGGCATCCCGGTCCTGTTCGAGTGGGATAAGGTGGTGCTCTACAAAGGCACGGATACGTAACCTAAAGTCGTTTATTTTGGCGGAAAGGGTAAAGTCCATAGGGGGTATTTCCTGTGGGATCGGGTGGTGAGTGGGATGGGTGTGTGTTGTGTTTGTTGTGAAGTACGCCGGTTAGTATTTGATCATAGCGTTTGTTTTTGCCAGCAGCAATTTTTGTTGTTCAGCACACGATTCTACGCTTTCCGCTTGAGGATAAATTGGTTGGTATCGCGCTTTTCGATTATGATTGCGGGCTTTCTTAACAACTGCCAGTAAAGACTGTTTATGCTCATTTTCCCAGGCTCGCAGGCGCTCTCTGATTTTCGTTGTGCGGCACTGCTGGAACGGCTGCGTGCGGTGGTTCCCGGTGTTGAGGGCCTGCAAAGCCAGTATGTTCACTGGCTCGATTGCGCCAGCATCGATCAGGCGGCGGATAAAGCCAAGCTGAATCACCTGCTAGATTATCAACCCTTTATCAGCAGCAACGCAGCTTATACGACTGATTTATATGTGGTGCCGAGGCTGGGTACTATTTCACCCTGGTCTTCCAAGGCAACGGATATTTTGCATAACTGTGGGCTGGGTGTTGTGAAGCGCGTGGAGCGCGGCATTTTTTATCAAATCAAATCCACCACAGCGCTAGACCAAACACAGCGCGCACAATTATTGCCATTGCTGCATGACCGGATGACAGAGTCATGCCTGCATTCACCCGATGCAGCAGAGGCCTTGTTCTGCAAGCAAGCCCCAGGGGTGTTGGCGGTTATCGATGTACTGGTCGATGGCCGCAGTGCATTGGAGGAGGCAAACGCATCATTAGGGCTGGCGTTGTCGGCAGATGAAATTGATTACCTGGTCGAAAACTTTATAGCCTTGCAACGCAACCCCACGGATATGGAGTTGATGATGTTTGCCCAGGCCAATTCTGAACATTGCCGGCACAAAATTTTCAATGCCGATTGGGTGATTGATGGCGAGCAAAAACCAGGCTCGTTGTTTTCGATGATTAAGCACACTCATCAATGTGCGCCAGAGGGCGTGTTATCGGCTTACAGCGATAACGCGGCGGTGATTGTCGGCAATGTGGGGCAGCGTTATTTTGCCAATCCACTCACGGGTGAATACGCAGGCCACAGTGAGGCCATTAATATTCAGATTAAAGTGGAGACGCACAACCACCCCACCGCTATATCACCTTTTCCCGGTGCGGCGACGGGCAGTGGCGGCGAGATTCGCGATGAGGGCGCCACGGGCACTGGCTCGAAACCCAAGGCGGGGTTATGCGGTTTCTCGGTGTCAAATTTGCGCATCCCCGGCTTTGAACAACCTTGGGAGACGGATTATGGCAAACCGGGCCGCATCGCCTCAGCGCTGGAGATTATGCGAGATGGCCCCATTGGTGCCGCGTCGTTTAACAATGAATTTGGACGGCCTAACCTGACGGGGTATTTCCGCACGTTTGAAAGTGAAGTCGAGTTTCCAGGCCGACGCGAGCTACGTGGCTACCATAAGCCCATTATGATTGCAGGCGGCCTGGGCAATATTCGCCCCATGCATGTAGATAAACAGTTGTTTACCGCTGGCACACCTATCGTTGTGCTCGGTGGGGCGGCGATGTTGATTGGCCTGGGTGGGGGTGCGGCGTCGAGTGTGTCCAGTGGCAGCAGCAGTGAGGATCTCGATTTTGCCTCGGTACAGCGTGGCAATGCAGAAATGCAGCGGCGCTGCCAGGAGGTTATCGATGCCTGTAATGCACTGGGTGGGGCTACCCCCATCGTCTCGATTCACGACGTGGGGGCGGGCGGTTTGTCGAACGCTCTGCCCGAGCTGGTTAACGATGCGGGCTGCGGCGCGCAGTTTGAGCTGCGGGAAATACCCAGTGATGAACCGGGTATGTCGCCGATGGCGTTGTGGTGCAATGAGTCGCAGGAGCGTTATGTGCTGGCAATTCAACAGTCTGCACTGGATCAGTTTATCGCTATCTGCGCACGCGAGCGTTGTCCTTATGCACTGCTGGGGGTGGCCACTGAGGCGCCACATTTGCATGTGCACGACCGTCAGTTTGATAATAACCCGGTGGATATGCCGCTGGATGTGTTGCTGGGTAAACCGCCGAAGACGCAACGCAATGTTACCCGGCAGTTGTTTAGCCAGAAGCCGTTTGATACGCACGGTATCGACCTGGCCGAGGCCATTGAGCGTGTGCTGCACCTGCCGTCGGTGGCCAGTAAAAACTTTTTGATTACCATTGGCGACCGTTCAGTGGGTGGGCAAACCTGCCGCGATCAACTGGTTGGCCCGTGGCAGATGCCTGTGGCCGATGTGGCGGTGACTGCCGCTGACTACCGGGGGTATACGGGGGAGGCGATGGCGATGGGGGAGCGCAGCCCGCTGGCGTTGATCGACCCCGCTGCCTCTGGTCGCATGGCGATCGGTGAGGCGTTGACTAATATAGCAGCAAGCGCTATTGCGGCGATTGGCGATATCAAGCTTTCCGCCAACTGGATGGCCGCCGCTGGGCACGCGGGAGAGGATGCCGCGTTGTACGACACCGTGCAGGCTGTTGGTGAATCGCTGTGTCCCGCGCTCGGTATCGCTATTCCGGTGGGTAAGGATTCGCTTTCGATGAAGACTGTCTGGCAGGCTGAATCCGGCCCGTGCAGCATTAGTTCACCGCTGTCCTTAGTCGTTAGCGCCTTTGCCCCTGTTACCGATGTGCGCAAGACGTTGACCCCGCAATTGCGCAGCGATTGTGGGGAGAGCGAATTGCTGCTTATCGATTTAGGTAACGCCCGGAATCGTTTAGGTGGCTCGGCCCTGGCGCAGGTTTACCGGCAAGTGGGTAATGAGACGCCGGATGTCGATTCGAGCGAAATGCTCAGACAATTCTTCGCCGCTATCCAGGCGCTTAACGCCGCTTCCCTGCTATTGGCTTATCACGACCGCTCAGACGGCGGTGTGTTTACCTGCCTCTGTGAAATGGCATTTGCAGGCCACACAGGTGTCGATATTGTCGTGCCCAGTGAGTCTGCAACGGTGTTGCCTTTTCTGTTCAACGAAGAGCTGGGCGCCGTAGTACAAATTCGCACCGGGGACCGCCTGGCCGTACAAACGTTGCTGGAGGCCTATCAACTGGACGGTTGTACCTCGGTTATCGCTTCATTAAATCCGCAGCGTCAGGTGTCAATTGTGCACGCCGGGGAAACACGCTACCAAAATACACTCAGCGCGTTGCGCAAAAGCTGGTGGGAAACCAGCTACCGTATGCAGCGTTTGCGCGATAACCCCGATTGTGCGGATCAGGAGTTTGCCCGGATTTGCACAGACAATGACCCGGGGCTTACTTCTTGCGTTAATTTTGACCCTGGCGAGGACATCACCGCGCCGCTGATTAATCAGGGTGCGCGCCCGCGCATCGCCATATTGCGCGAGCAGGGTGTGAACAGCCAGGTTGAGATGGCCGCTGCATTTGACCGGGCGGGGTTTTGCCCTGTCGATGTGCATATGAGTGACATTATCGCCGGGCGATTAACGCTCGATCCGTTTCGTGGGTTGGTTGCCTGTGGTGGTTTTTCCTATGGTGATGTGCTCGGTGGTGGCAGCGGTTGGGCCAGTACTATTTTGTACAACCCGCGTGCACATGATGAATTTTCACGCTTCTTTGCCCGTGAGGATGTGTTCGGGTTAGGTGTCTGCAATGGTTGCCAAATGTTCTCGCAGTTGGGTGGTTTGATTCCTGGTGCCGACCACTGGCCACGCTTTAAAGGCAATTTGTCCGCGCAGTATGAAGCGCGTTTCAGCGTGGTGGAAGTGCAGGCCTCGCACTCGATATTATTGCGCGGTATGGCGGGGTCACGTATTCCTGTGGCCGTTGCGCACGGTGAGGGTAGGGCTGTTTTTGATACACAGGATGCACGTGTAAATGCCAACATTGCGCTGCGTTTTGTCGATAACCACGGCGCTGTGGCGCACGATTACCCCGCCAATCCCAATGGCAGCACCGACGGAATCACTGGCCTGTGCAATGACGATGGCCGTTTCACCATTATGATGCCACACCCCGAGCGCGTATTTCGCAGCGTGCTAAATACCTGGCGCCCACCCCGCAGGCCAGAAGACAGGCCAGAAGACAGGCCGGAAGACGGGCCGTGGATGCGCATGTTTCGTAATGCGCGGGTATGGGTTTGAGCTTATCCCGCTTGTCAAATACCAAGCGGAACTTTACAGTGCAACGACACTCTACACACGATCAATCACTATCCAATAATACCGCAATGCGGATAACCAGGAGCTGACAACCTGTGCTAATTAAACATTCCTCTGATATCAATTCGTCTGAGATTACTGACCCAACTGTATTTCGCCAGCGCCGCCGTATTATTAAAGCCGCCTCCCTGGCATTGGGCACCACAATTGCACCACCGCTCTTATTGGGTAGCGCCGCCGTGTCGGCGGGGGAAAAATTAACCAATGTCGTAGAGACTGGTTACAAACTGGAGGACGGCGACACCCTCAGTACCCTCGAACAAATCACCAGTTATAACAATTTTTATGAACTCGGCACCGGCAAAAATGACCCGGCAGAAAATGCGGATCAATTAGTCACCGACCCCTGGTCGGTTGAAGTCAACGGTGCCTGCGATGCCCCTGGCAAATTTACCCTCGAAGACATTCTCAAACCACACCCGATAGAAGAGCGTATCTACCGTATGCGCTGTGTTGAAGCCTGGTCGATGGTTATTCCCTGGAATGGTTTTCCACTGGGTGATTTGTTAAAGCGTTTTAAGCCACGCGCCGAGGCAAAATACGTAAAATTTGAAACGATCTTCGACCCGGACAACCTGCGGGCACAACAGCGGCCCATCCTGCAATGGCCCTACGTGGAAGGTTTGCGTATGGATGAAGCCATGAACCCTTTGACCTTGATTGCCACAGGGGTTTATGGGGAGAAAATGCCGAATCAGAATGGCGCGCCTTTGCGCCTGGTTGTGCCCTGGAAATACGGCTTTAAGAGTATCAAGTCGATTGTCAAAATCACCTTCCAGGAAACCATGCCAACATCGAGCTGGACCAGCGCATCGCCACGTGAATACGGTTTTTACTCCAATGTTAACCCCACGGTCAGCCACCCGCGCTGGAGCCAGGCAAAAGAGCGCAGGCTAGACAAAGACTCACTGGATGGCCTGGCGTCACTGTTTTCCAAAAAGCGCGATACCCTGATGTTTAACGGATACGCCGAGCAAGTGGCGCATTTGTATGACGATATGGATTTGAAAAGATTCTTTTGATAGTAGTCCGTTATCGGTGTTAACTGTACTCTAGTCAGTGGGTATAAAGGGGTGAGTGTTTCACCCCTTTATTTTTTGCTTTGATCGTTTTTTCTGTTGGTCTCTGCTTTCGTCGCGCCTTATTTGCTGCGGCCTTGATTAAACCTAGGAAACGTAGTTGACTCACGAAAGTTTGCACAAGTCCTTTTCTAGGTTAAACCCAGGAGAATCCTATGGATAGCACCAAAGTAGATGATATGTTAATCAAAATGATAGCCCCTAAACTGGCCGAAATTGAAACCCGCTTTATCAACGGTGAAGGCCTATCGAATGATGATACCAACACCTTACTACTCAAGTCACAATACAACCATATCAACCACCTCGACCAGCGCATGGATCAAATCACCGAAAGTGTGCAGGTACTAAAAGGGGATTTTCTAGGGCTTGAAGGAAAGTTTGCAAAACTTGAGGCAAGGTTTGTAACCCTTGAAGGAAAATTTGACTTACTGCGTGCAGAAGTTGAAGCGACGATACAAAAAGCACTCAATCGCAACATGGTACTGCTGATTGGCATGATGGGGTTTTTTCTCACATTATCTAAACTGATCGATAAGCTTTTATAGCAAACAAGCCATTCCCTATTGCTGATGGTTACTACTAAGGGCTTGCACAAAACCGCTACACTCGACCTTGATCGGGTGTAAGTTTTACTGTAACGGCAGTGCGGTTCGGTTTTTTCACCCTTCACCCCTCCAATTCCTCTCTTCAAATTTTCTTTACCCTTGTGCTTACATTTGAGGCAAAATACTTTGATATCTATATCGTTATGGAATCACCAGTATGCAGAATAATCCGCTGACACCTGTTCAAAAAACCGCGCTGGTCATTGAGTCCGCACCCACTGAAAATCCGCAGCGGCAACAACGTATCGATGAGCAGGCCGACCAACTGATCGATCAGTTGTGGGATATCGAACCACGGGATCTTCGTAAACAGCAACAGGAAACCCGTGCCCTGGGTAGCCTCGCACAGTCACTACAAGCCTCTATCGCCCGTAAGAGTGCGATGCTCAAACAGCCTATGGCGAGATTGATGGAAGATGCAGAAGACGGTGGCGAGGTGGCCACTGCACTGATAAAGCTCGAAGACACGATTGCCAAAATCAACCCGAATCAGTTCGATTTTGATATGAGCTGGTTTCGGCGTTTGCTGGGCAAGCTCCCTGGAGTAGGCAGCACACTCAGAAGCTGGATCGTTAAATACCAGTCGGTCGATAGTGTTGTACAAAATATTATTAACGATTTAAAGGCGGGCAGGGACCAATTGCGCCGCGACAATATTACCTTGAGCGACGATCAGCTGGAGATGCGCGAATTAACGTTTCAGTTACAGGACTATATCCAGTTTGGCCAGCAGGTCGATGCCAGGTTAGTGCAGCGCCTGGAAACCGATACACAACTGGACGATAAACGCCGTAAGTTTCTCGAAGAGGAGATTCTCTTTACCCTACGCCAACGCATCCTCGATTTGCAAAATCAACTGGCGGTTAATCAACAGGGCGTATTGACGACGGAGGTGATTATTCGCAATAACAAAGAACTGATGCGCGGTGTTGAGCGCTCGCTAAATGTGACCGTGACCGCTTTGCAAACAGCCGCCAGCCTCACATTGGCGCTGAGCAATCAAAAACGGGTGTTATCCGGCGTGCAGGCGATCACCAGTACGACTAACGATATGATTGCCCAAACAGCCGAAAAGTTAAAAACACAGGGCGCTGAAATACAAAAACAGGCGGCCAGTTCACAACTTGACCTGGATACATTGAAACGCGCTTTCAGCGATGTCGAAGCGGCGCTCAATGATATTAGTACTTTTCGCCAGGAGGCACTGCCACAAATGGCGCAATCTGTGCTCGAACTGGACGAACTGAATGGCAAAATGGAAGATGCCATTAACCAAATGGAGCAGGCCGGTGAGCAGGGTGAGGCGTTGCTGCTGGATCTGCACAGTGAGCCGTCGGCTCAAGCCTGAACCGGCGCTGCCCGATGATTTTGTCGCGTATTTTTAGCTACCCCTGGAGCTGGGGGGTAGCGATTGGCAATACCCTTGCTGCGGTAGCGGTAGGCTATTGGTTTCAATCGGATGCTGGTTTGTTCAGTTACCTATTGGGCGTCGCGGTTTTTTTGTTTGGATTTGTTTCCTGGGGTGTATTGCTCAAGTACGATAATGGATTCCGCGCTTACCTGTCTGCCCGCAAGACGCAATACCAAACGGATGACCTGGATATATTGCGCCGTGACCTGATGCGTCTGGGAAGTGAACAGGGCCAGGCACAACTCACACAACTGAACACCAAACTGACGGCATTTATCGATGTGCTCAAGCTCCGGTTTCAGGCGGATGAGTTCACCTATCACCGCTACCAGCAGACGGCTGAGACTGTTTATCAGGGGGGGATTCAAAACCTGAAAAATTTGCGTGCGGCGCTGGAGAGTGTCAAAAGTATCGATATTGAGACACTGGAGGTACGGCTTGCGCAGATGTCTGAAACGGATGCCGAAAGGCTCACTTTATTAAAGCGCCATGCGTTGCACACAGAACAATTGGCTAAGGCAGAGCAGTTATTGGTGGAAAATGAAGAGGCGATGACTTCACTGACCAACGTCAGTACAGCACTGGCCAATGCCCATACCGAGGCACCACTGGAAAACCGTAATGCCATTGATGCATTGGAGGCGCTGGCCAGCCGCGCTTCACGGTATTCAGCGGCAACCCATTGATGAGGAGCGATGATGATCCCTGTTTTTACTTTACCTAAGAGAATTTTGGAAACAGTGTTGTTGCGGCTAAACACCTCCCAACGCCCTCTCAAATGGATGGCATGTGTCTTTGTATTGGCACTGACGGGGGCACTGACCGCCTGTGACTTTGTAGGGGGTAATGCTGGGCCGATGTCCAGAGAAAAATCCGAAGAGATGCTGCACAAACTGGTTGAGAAAATTAACTGGAATACCAAAATCGTCACGCGCCGCGCTAATGTCTCACTGACCTCCAATAACCTGATGGACTCACTGCCGCCCATTGACCAGTTTCCTATTGGTGTGGGACCACAGATCTGGGGTAAACAACAAGCGGTGATAGAAATTTTTTCATCCAGCGAAAAAGCTGGCGATGGCCCGGATGGCTGGCTCACCGAATTGGCGACCGATTTTAATGCGGCAGATATCCGCCTGAGTGATGGTCGGTCGGCGAAAGTGGCTTTGCGCAAGGTCGCTTCGGGCACAGCTTATCAATTTATTGCCTCGGGTAAATACCGCCCTCAGCTTTTTACACCCAGCAATGCCCTGTGGGGTGAAATGGTGCGTGCGCATGGGGTGAAGATTACCACTGAGCGGGAGCGCCTGGTGGGTAATACAGCCGGTATTGTGATGAAGAAAAGTGTCGCCGAACGGCTTGAACAGGAATACACCACCCTGAGTGTTGAGAACCTTATCGATGCCGTGGTGCAGGGCAAACTGGTGATGGGGTATACCAACCCTTACGCCAGCAGCACGGGCCTGAATTTTCTGGTGACAATACTGAATGCCTTCAGCGGCGCCACCGATGAACAAATGCTAAAACCTGAAGTGGTCAGTGCGCTGCAACGTTTTCAACAGGGCGTGCCCTTTGTAGCGATGACCACCTTGCAGATGCGTGAGTCTGTATCGGGTAACGGCACACTGGATGCCTTTGTGATGGAATACCAGACCTTTGCACAAACCTCCCCCCCTATGGCGAATGACTACGTTTTTATTCCCTTTGGCTTTCGGCATGATAACCCGCTGTACTCGGTGGGCGACCTCGATGTTACCCAACAGCAGATACTCAAGGCTTTTTTGCTGTTTGCCGACAAACCCACCTATAGAAAACGTGCAGACCGTTATGACTTCAACGCCAATAAGGACTATACCTCGGCGTATCAACTGCCCGATGGCCGCATTCTGCAGAAGGCGCAAAAAATCTGGAAAACCCACAAAAATGCCAACCAGCCTATTACCGCTATCTTTCTCGCCGACGTATCAGGGTCTATGGCTGGCTCCCGTATCAAGGGGTTAAAAAAGGCTTTGTTGGCGGGCAGTGATTTTATTTCCGCAGAAAACGAAATTGGCTTAATCCGTTTTAATGATCGTGCAACGGTTTTGTTGGAACCGAAAAAGTTCGACCTTATCCAGAAAGCGGCATTCTTTGCGGCAGTTCAGGATTTGTCGGCAAGGGGGGGGACGGCGATGTATGACGGTATTGCCGTTTCGCTGATGAAATTGGTTACCCTGAGGCAGCAAAAACCGGATAACCGGATGATGCTTTTCATACTCACCGATGGTAAAAGTAAGGATGGGCATGGTTTTGACGATCTGGTAAAGATTATCCCTGGGCTTTCCATACCGATATACACTATTGGTTACGAGGCAGACTTACCCAGGCTAAAAGAACTTTCCGGGCTGGTGGAGGCATCCAGCATCAACGCGGGCGAAGGCGATGTCTCGTATAAGATCGGCAACCTGTTAAACGCCCAGATGTAATCCAGTGCAGGTTTTTATTAAATGGCTTGCCATTCAGTCGCTGGTGTGGGGGCTTACATTTGCGGGTGGGCACTATTGGCTGGGAGAAAAACCGGGCCGCATTGTTATCGGCATCGACGCTTCATTTGCAATGCAGGCTGATTGGCACAAAGTCGACAATATTATTCAAACATACGCAAACAAACACCGTTACGCAGAATTCGCCTTAGTTACCGGCAAAAGCCGTATCCATAGCTGGCAGAAAAAACCAACCCCGGGGTCACTGGTCACCTTTGGCCCCCGGCGCCTGGACAGAATAATCAGCTCACAGCGCTACCCGGAAATTGCAACAGCAGATAAGCGCATCCTAATCACCAACGCCACCGACATAGTATTCAGCGGCTGGGAAATTCTAGCTCCTTGAACCTAAATTCCGCAGTTGAATCTACTGCGACCACCTAACGCACTGAATCTAAAGCGCTTTTACCAGCATTTCAGCTTCACCCCCCCAACAACTCAACCGCCCAAGGCACAGCCTCTTCCTCTGGCATCAATGTCTCGCAGGCATCGATTTCCAACGGTGGCGCCAGCGCGCTGGCACCGAGGTCACTAAGCATTTCATCCATCAACTTGCCAGCACCGCAATAGGTATCACCAAATGAACTGTCGCCCAGATTAATAATGCCGTAACGAAGGTGTACCAGTGATTGTGGGGCGCCTTTGAGTTCAAGGTAAAATGGTTCGATATTGCCGGGCAATTCGCCAGCTCCGGTGGTTGAGGTACACACCAGCAGTATGGCGCCATCGCCTGCAGGCAGATCGGCGGCCCTGGCATTCTCGATCACGCTAACGCTGTGCCCAGCACCTTCCAGTCCGTCCTTAACATCGTCGGCGACTGCTTTGGCCGTACCGTAAACCGAACCGACGAAGATTGAAATTGTAGACATATCAATACCACCATTTTTCAAGCGGCGCAGATTATCAGATTGGCTGTTTGTGCACCAGTCAGTTTTGTTGTCACCTATGCACCCGCGCTGTTCGTATTCTGCCAAAGCACAGGAAACCAGTCTTCACGCATTACATCACCGTGTTGCATACCGTGATTACTATAGGGTGGTGAGGTGGTGCCAATACGCTGGCAATAGCGCACATCGTCACCTATCCAGCGTGTTGAAAAAGCGCGCCGCAGCGATTTGACTTCAGCGTTTCCCGTGCCATGCAATGTGCGAAAATCAAAGATAATCGCATCTCCCGGCGCCAGTGACCACTGGGTGATATCGTAGTGTTTGGGGTTGGCGTCAATATCTGGAGCACGCTCCATATCTGTGTTTACCCTGCTGTCTTCAAAGTCACTGCCATCGAGAAAAACACGCGGGTAAAACAGCGTGTTCCAGCGGTGTGAGCCCCTGACAAATTGCACTGCGACATCGGCATCAGTGCAATCCATCGATACATAAATACTTGCAGTCCGGGTGCCGTCAACACAGTAGTAGGGTAAGTCCTGGTGCCAGGGTGTTGCCCGCTGGGTTCCCGGTGTTTTTATAAAAGTATGTTCGTGAAAGAACTGCGCACGCGTGCCCCCCATAAATTGTCCGGCCATTGATGCAGCGCAGGTGTGTGAAATAAAGTCGAGGTACTCGGGGATCAATTGCCAGTTGCAATAACTATCGAAAAACCGCCCCGGCTCGCCCTGTGGATTACTTTCACAGGGAAAGGCAAACTGCTGTGGGTTATCCAGATTGCGTTGCAGGCCTCTGCGCAATACATCGACCCAATCAACAAATGCCCCCTGGAGCAGCACGACACCGTCGTGTCGATAGGTGTCGATATCGGCCTGGTCTGCGTCAAATGAGGGTATTTGACGGGCATCAATTGAAACACTATTTCCCTGCCAGTTGACGGTGGCATTATTGTAATTATTGTTCGCGTTCATTCATAACCTCTAAAATCTGAATACAGTCAATTTTCAGTGACTATACCAATTTATACCAATAGTGAATGTATTGATGCAAAGTAAAATACCATCAACCTGGTCATCCAAATTCATAACTTTCACTGTCATTATCTATTATGAAGCCCACACAAGCGCGATAACCATCGTGTACATTATGCTAAAAAATACCAATTAGAACCAAAAAACCTATCGCAATTGAGCGCCATTTACAGGTAAACTCGGCTTCCAATGCAACCAACCGGCTGCATTACATAAGGTATCGTTTGTAAACAGTGCCATAAGTTAGCAAAAAACTGGTTGAACGATTACTGACACTATAAATTTATTTTTCTAATAATCTTCGATTACTAAGGGGGAGGACTATGACTCCAGAAGAGCTACAAGCGGCCATTACGGCGGCCAATGTAATAAATCTTGAGATTTATTACTATTGGGCGACGGCGATCATGATTTTGATTCATGCTGGCTTTTTAATGTATGAAATGGGCGCATCCCGTGTCAAACACACCCTGGCGTCCGGCACTAAAAATATCCTGGCGTTCGCCTTTATGATTCCCACTTTCTATATGTTTGGCTGGTGGATCTATCTCGCTATGTACAACGGCTTTGTGCCGGACTGGGAAGCGGGCGCAGGCGGTGTTCCCTGGGGTGAATCGATGGGGCCAAACCTCGCGGATCACGCCACGGGCGTGTTTTGGGGGGCGTTTACATTATTTGCCTGTACGACAGCGTCGATTATGTCGGGTGCTGTGATTGAACGCATCCGCATGATGGCATTTATCATCCTGGCGGTAATACTGGGGTCTGTTGTCTGGAACCTGTCTGCATCCTGGGGTTGGCATTACGCCGGTTGGATGGTCACCACCTGGGGCTATCACGATGTGGGTGCCTCCGGTGTGGTACATATGATCTCCGGTTTCTTTGCATTGGGCGTACTGATTAACCTGGGGCCACGCGTCGGCAAATTTAATGCCGATGGTTCTGCCAATGTTATCAAGGGGCACAGCCTGCCCATGACGGCAACCGGTCTTATGCTGATTGTTGTGGGTTTCTTTGGTTTCCTCGGTGCCTGCCTGATCTTTCCGGGTACACCCGTCAGTTTCACTGAAACAGAGTGGACCAATATCTACGGTGGTGCCACTACGCTGTCGGCATTTTGTTTTAACACCCTGATGGCTGTCGCTGGCGGTATCATCGGTTGTTACGCCATGACCCGCGATCCTTTCTGGATGATGTCTGGCGCACTGTGTGGGGTTATCTCCGCCGCTGCCGGTCTTGATCTGTGGTATCCGGGTCTGGCTTTCTGTGTCGCTTTCGTCGGTGGTTGCATTGGCCCAATGGGTGCGCGTTTGCTGGAACGTTTCGGCATCGATGATGCAGTGGGCGCTGTTTCCGTACACGGTTTTTGCGGTATTTGGGGACTGCTCGCGTGTGGTTTGTTTATGGGTGGATACCCCAGTCACGACCCATCGACTACGCCTGCAATCAGCTTCTTTGGCCAATTTGCGGGCATGATCGTCATGCTGTTACTGGGCTTTATCCCAGGATACGTCATTTCCCTCGTGATGAAGAAAATGGGTATTTTGCGTGCAAGCGATGGCGTTCAACAGGTAGGTATGGACTCCGATGTTGAAAACATTGCTTATCCTGAAGAAATTAAAAGTTAACCGGAGAAAATACTATGTTTAATTCAAGCCCAATAGAAAGCTGGGAAGGTGCAGAAGCCATTTTTACCTGGGCCGGTAGTGGTGGTGCTAACTTGTGGTTCTGGGTGATGTGTGCACTGTGCATCGTACCGCTGGTCGTTTCTTATAAAGCCGAGAACGAGGCTGAAAAAGAACACGGTTAGTACCCGGCATTGACCGTAAAAAAGCCGCAGCTACCTTTGGTGGTTGCGGTTTTTTTTATGGATTAATAAAAGAGAAATAGAGTGTGCTGGTGAGCGGGCAATACGCCAGAGGCACAACCCCATAAATACAAAAACTGATAAAAATGAGCTAAGCAACGCACACAAAACAATTTCCACTATTAAGGTAAATCGATGCATTAAGGGGTCTAGTAGAACTTCAGGTAGCGGCTGCGCTCCCAATCAGAGACATGGTTCATATACTCCTCCCACTCATTGCGCTTAAAATCGATAAACGTCTGCGCCATCAAATCACCCATCACCTGCCGTGATAGTGGGTCATTTTCAAATGCATCAACCGCATCTGCCAGCGTGCGGGGCAATCGCTCAATACCCAGCGCGGCCAACTCCTGCTGGCTCTTGAGATACATGTTGTCTGTATGCGGCGCACCGGGATCGATTTTTTGTTCGATGCCCTCCAGCCCGGCCGCCAATACCATCGCCCCACCCAAATACGGGTTGTTGGCAATATCGGCAGCGCGCAACTCAACACGCCCACCCCCCAACGGTACACGCACTGCATTGGTGCGATTATTATTGCCAAAACAGGCAAATACCGGCGCCCAAGTAAACCCGGACATACTGCCCTCCTTAATCAGGCGTTTATAACTATTGACCGTCGGCGATACCACGGCACACAGGGCGGGCAGGTGCTTGAGAATACCGCCAATAAAATAGTAACCCAATTGTGAGAGATCGCAGCCACGGGCGTCATCCTCGGCGTCAAACAGATTATTACCCGTGTGTTTATCCGCCAGTGACATGTTGTAGTGAGCGCCACTACCGGCCCGATCACCGAATGGCTTGGGCATAAACGAAGCCAAGAGGCCATTTTGATGGGCAATCTCCTGCACCAATAAACGAAAGAACACGAATCGGTCGGCCATTTTTAACCCGTCCATGTACATAAAATCGATTTCGTATTGGCCGTTGCCGTCTTCGTGGTCGTAGGAGTAGACATCGTAACCCACGCTGTTCAGTGCGCTGACAATCTTATCCAGAATATCCAGGTTATCGAGCGTGCTGCGCACATCGTAAGCGGGTTTGGCCAGCACGTCGCGTGTGCCTATCGGCTCATAGCCACCTCTACCGTCTGCCTGCAACAGATATAACTCGGGTTCAATCCCAAAGTTAAAGCGGTAACCCATTGCATCGGCCTTGGCCAAGGTGCGCTTGAAAATGTTTCTTGAACAGGCCTCAAACGGCTTGCCGTGCAGATAAAGGTCGCTGGCAAACCAAGCGACATCCGGTTGCCAGGGGCATACAACGACACTGTCAGGGTCTGGGTGCGGGGAAATCTCTTCGTCGCTGACCGCTTGCGGAACCCCATCAAGTGCGGCGCCTGTGCACAACTCCGAACCACCCATCATACGATTTAGATGGTCGATAGGCACCGTTTTGGATTTGGATACACCGTGAATATCGACGTATGAAGCCAGTGCATACTTTACTTCTTGCGCTATCAAATCTTTTTGTAAGTCATTGTTATTCATTCGTTCGTTCAGCCTGCATTGTCAGCGATAAAATAAGGCCGCACTGTAGCGTTGTTTTCAGGTATTGACAATTGAGGGGGAGAACGGCAGTGACATCCTCCAATAGAGGGTGGCACAAAAGCCCCTCTCCCAGCTCGGGAGAGGGGCTTTCAAGATATGCTCAATATCAGGTAACTCTCTGTTGTAATGGGTAATGTTAGGTGTATTGTGACAAATACCAAATTGACAAATATCCAGGGCGCGTTTAGTGTCCACGCCCTGTTTCATTACCATTACAAGCGGAGTATCTGATGTGCGGTATTGTTGGCCTGTTTATTAAAAACCCTGCGCTGGAAAGCCGCTTGGGCGCATTGATGGCCCCCATGTTAGTCGAAATGACAGAGCGCGGCCCAGATAGCGCAGGCATTGCGGTGTACCGCGATGAAGCTTCGCTCAATGGGTGCAAAATAACCCTGCTTGCACCCGACGATCACTATGACTGGCAGACAGTGGAAGGTGCTTTAAAAGCCGCGTTTGGCGAGGTTTCGATAGCTGTGTTGGTCAACCACGCCGTGGCGACGTTGCCAAAACCAGTCGCTGAGGTCAGTGACTGGTTGAATACCCACCACCCAGAACTGCATATCAACAGCGCTGGCCGTGCGATTGAAATTTTCAAGGAAAAAGGCCTGCCCGCCAGTGTGATTGACCGCTATGGGGTTGAGTCGATGTGCGGTACACACGCGCTGGGGCATACCCGTATGGCCACGGAAAGCGCGGTGACCACCGAGCACTCCCACCCGTTTTCGACCGGTGAGGATGTTTGCCTGGTGCACAATGGCTCTCTGTCAAATCACAATGTGCTACGCCGGGATTTACAGCGCAAAGGTATCGGTTTCAGCACCGATAATGACAGTGAAGTCGCGGCGGGCTACCTCGCCTGGCGCATGCGCGAGGGTGATGACCTGGATGCGGCACTCAACCATGCAATCGATGATCTCGATGGGTTTTACACCTTTGCTATCGGCACCAAAGACGGTTTTGCTGTGTTGCGCGACCCTATTGGCTGCAAACCGGCGGTGATGGCAGAAACCGATGATTGGGCGGCGATGTCGTCTGAATTTCGCGCCATTGCAACCCTACCCGGCGTAGAAAACGCCCGGATATGGGAGCCGCAACCGGCAAAAATTTATAGCTGGCAACGACCAGCCTCACAGGGGTGAATACATGGCTGGCTACGATTTAAAACACAATGATATTCGCGGGCTGAATCAACAACTGCAAGGGCTTGAAGCCGGTGCTGTATTTGAGGTGGACAATGCGGGCGGTAAACATTCGGTCGCGGTGGGCATGACAGCGGCGGCACAGGTCACGGTTAATGGCCATGTGGGCTATTACTGCGCGGGAATGAACCAGCAGGCATCGATTACCGTTAATGGCAATGCTGGCTCGGGACTGGCTGAAAACATGATGTCCGGTAGGGTGTGGGTCAAGGGCAATGCCTCGCAATACGCAGCGGCCACGGCGCACGGTGGCCTCCTGGTGATTGAAGGCGATGCAGCGGCGCGCTGCGGTATTTCCATGAAAGGGATTGATATCGTTGTCGGCGGCTCTGTGGGGCATATGAGTGCGTTTATGGCGCAGTCTGGTCGCCTGGTCGTGTGCGGTGATGCGGGGGATGCGCTGGGTGACTCAATCTATGAAGCGCGGCTTTATGTGCGTGGCTCGGTGGCCAGCCTGGGGGCTGACTGCATCGAAAAACCCATGGGCGATGAACACCTGGCAGAACTCGGCGAGCTGCTCAAACAGGCGGGCATGGCTGAAATAGCCCCCGCCACGTTTAAACGCTACGGTTCCGCGCGCAAACTGTACAACTTCACCATCGATAACGCTGACGCTTACTGAGTAAATAACCATGAGTAACGAATTCCCCCATCTGCGCGAATCAGCCACGTTTCCACGCCATGTTATCGCTGAAATTCAACGCGCCGCACAAACCGGTATTTACGATATTCGTGGCTTTGGCGCCAAACGTAAAGTGCCCAGCTTTGATGATCTGGTGTTTCTCGGTGCCTCAATGTCGCGCTATCCCTTAGAAGGTTATCGCGAGACCTGTGATACCCGTGTGACATTGGGCACCCGTTTTGCGAAAAAACCTATCGAACTAAAAATTCCTATTACCATCGCGGGCATGAGTTTTGGCGCTTTGTCTGCGCAGGCAAAGGAATCACTGGGTCGCGGTGCCTCGATTATGGGTACTAGCACCACAACAGGTGATGGCGGCATGACCGCCGAAGAGCGCGGCCATTCAGACAAGCTGGTGTACCAATACCTGCCATCGCGCTACGGCATGAACCCAGACGATCTGCGCCGGGCAGACGCCATCGAAGTGGTGGTGGGCCAAGGGGCTAAACCGGGCGGCGGGGGCATGCTGCTGGGCCAAAAAATCAGCGACCGCGTTGCCCACATGCGCAACTTGCCCAAAGGTATCGATCAGCGCAGTGCCTGTCGCCACCCCGACTGGACTGGGCCGGACGATCTGGAAATCAAAATCCAGGAATTGCGCGAAATTACCAATTGGGAAAAACCCATCTATGTCAAAGTAGGCGGCGCCCGCGCCGGTTACGATGTGGCGCTGGCGGTCAAGGCGGGCGCCGATGTGGTGGTGTTAGACGGTATGCAGGGCGGCACCGCCGCGACTCAGGACGTGTTTATAGAACACGTGGGTATCCCGACGCTGCCCGCTATCCGCCAGGCGGTCGAGGCCCTCCAGGCACTCGATATGCACCGCAAAGTGCAGCTGATTGTCTCCGGGGGTATTCGCAGCGGGGCAGATGTTGCCAAAGCACTGGCAATGGGCGCCGATGCGGTGGCGATTGGCACGGCGGCGTTAATTGCACTGGGTGATAACAGCCCGGAATTTGATCGGGAATACCAGGCTTTAGGCTCTGCCGCTGGTTTTTGGGACGATTACCAAGATGGTCGTGATCCCTCCGGTATCTGCACGCAGGATCCTGAGCTATCCAAGCGGCTCGATCCCGAGCAGGGTGGTCGTCGACTGGCCAATTACCTCAATGTATTAACATTGGAGGCGCAGACACTGGCACGCGCCTGTGGGAAAAGCCATGTGCACAATCTGGAGCCTGAAGATATGGTGGCGTTGACTATTGAAGCGGCGGCGATGGCAAAGATTCCGTTAGCCGGTACCAGTTGGGTTCCGGGTGGCGGTTTGTAGGATTAAACCTAAAAAGTAAATAGTAGCGGAGGAAAATAAATGAGTATTGATCTTTCACAGGTCGCGAAAGAGCGCGGCATTAAATATTTTTTAATCAGTTTTGTCGATTTATTCGGTAACCTGCGAGCCAAATTAGTGCCAGCACGCGCTATTAAAGGTATGCAGGAGGACGGTGCCGGTTTTGCCGGTTTTGCCGCCTGGCTGGATATGACCCCGGCGCACCCGGATATGTTTGGTCGGCCAGACCCGGAAAGCCTGATTCAACTGCCCTGGCAACCGGAAATTGGCTGGTTGGCATCGGACTTATGGATGGATGGCAAAGAGGTTGAGGCCTCACCACGCGTCGCCCTGAAACGCCAACTGGAGCGCGCCAGCAATGCGGGCTACCGGATGAAAACAGGGGTGGAGTGTGAGTACTTTTTAATCAATGACGATGGCACAGCTATTTCTGACGCAGCGGATACTCAAGCCAAGCCCTGCTATGACCAACAGGCATTGATGCGCCGCTACCCGGTGATCAGCCAAATCTGCGATGCGATGATTGAATTGGGGTGGGGGCCGTACCAAAACGACCACGAGGACGCTAACGGTCAGTTCGAAATGAACTGGGATTTTGACGATGCGCTGAAAACTGCCGACCGCCACGTGTTTTTTAAATACATGACCAAAACCCTCGCCGAGCAGCATGGTTTGCGCGCTACGTTTATGCCCAAGCCGTTTACTAATCTGACTGGTAACGGTTGTCATGCGCATATTTCCGTTTGGGACGCAGCGGGCACCACTAATCTTTTTCTGGGCGATGACCCTGAAAACGGTTTGGGTTTATCGCCACTGGCCTATCAGTTTCTGGGGGGTGTTATGCACAGTGCAGACCGGCTCACGGCGCTGTTTAACCCTACGGTGAACAGTTATAAGCGCATTAACGCACCGCGCACCTTGTCGGGTGCCACCTGGTCGCCAAGTTCTATTACCTATGCGGGGAATAATCGCACGCATATGATCCGCGTGCCGGATGATGGGCGTTTTGAGTTGCGTTTGATGGATGGTGCTGTTAACCCTTACCTATTACAGGCGAGTGTGTTGGCGGTGGGTCTGGATGGTATCGAGAATAAACGCGATCCGGGTAAGCCATTGGATATTAATATGTATGAAGAGGGTGACAAGGTGGAAGGCTATAAGCAATTGCCGAAGAATTTGCTTGATGCCTTGCGTTTATTGGAGGGGAGTGATGTGTTGCGTGAGCGTATGGGGGATGCATTGATTGATGCGTTTATTAAACTCAAAATGACCGAGTGGAATGATTATGCTTCGTATTTGAGTGATTGGGAGCGGCAGCATACGCTTGATTGCTGATTGCTGTTGATAGGGAAAGGTATAGGGATATACCTGATAACAGTAGTGCTATTTGACGAAACTCAGGTAATGTCAAATTTTTCATTCCACTTAATCGAACGTTGTGCATCGCGCTCTTCATAAACCTGTATGGCAGTCTGCGGATCGAGGTCGAATTCACTTTCCCGATTTTCACCTAACGCCGTCAACAGCATGGAATACCATGCTGTTACTCCTCCACGCGGCGGTGCGTCAAATATTGGAAATTCGGGATCGCCACCGTCGTCACTCAACCAGGTTTCGGCAAGTCGGGGGTTGAGTGCCATCGCTCGGGCCAGGCCCACAACATCAACGGCACCACTATCGACCGCATCTGCGGCCTGCACACGCTTTTCGAACCCCCCGGTCAACATGACTGGCACATTGGTCACTTCTTTTGCACGCCGGGCGAAATCGAGAAAGTAAGGATTTCCACTCGACGAACCTTCAGCGCTTGACTTTGCACCGGGAAAATAAGTACCACCACTGACATCAATCAAATCGATGGATGTGTGATCGAGCATCCGCACGACCTCTAACGCGTCATCTTCAGTTAAGCCCCCCTCCAGTTTGTCGGTTGAATTGATCTTGATCCCCACGGGAAATGTCGCACCAACCGCACGCCGTATTGAGTGAATCACTTCAAGTACGATGCGTGATCGGGCTTCGATAGAACCACCGTAGCCGTCATTTCGGTGGTTAAACAACGGGGATAAAAACTGACTCAATAGAAAGCCATGCCCGGCGTGCAACTGAACCCCTCCAAAGCCAGCTTCTTTTGCATAGAGCGCGGCCTGGGCATACATGCCGGGTAAGGTCTGGACCTCCTCAGCCGTCATACCGTCGCACCGAAGTCCCTCAATATCCAGTGGCGACGGTCCTTTTGGATAGCTGACTGGCTGGTGGGACAGGGCTCCGGCGTGCCCGAGTTGGGGCCACAGGTGGGTATCGTTGATACTGCCTCGACAGGCCAGTGATCGAAGCGCTTGCTGGTCGGCGTTTGGCCCGAGTACAAGGTTTCCCGGTTTTTCTGGATAACGAGGATTGCCTTGCACTTCGCCAATCAATGACAAAGCGACGCCACCCCCGGCCCACCGTTCGTAGAGGCGCATCTGTGCTTCGGTGGGGTCGCCTTCACCATTGCCCAACGAATCAGACATTGCAGATTTGGCAAGGCGGTTTTTTAACACTGCACCACAGGGGAGCGTGAGCGGGCGCTGCAGAATATTGCTAACTGACGTCATTTCGTTTCTCCATTGAGATACTTGAATTTCTCGTGAGTCACTGATTTATAGGCTGTGGTGAAAGCCGCTCCACCCACAATAACGTGGCAGCCGTTACCGCCACCGGCATGGCAATCAGATTGACCAGCGGGATGGCTGTCATCAGGGTGATGCAGCCACCAAAGCCCATCGCCAGCCCACGGTGATCACGCATAAACGTTTTAATCTGGCCAAAGCGATAGTCATGGTTGCCCATAGGGTAGTCTAAATACTCCAGTGTCAGCATCCAGGCGCCAAAGGCAAACCACACAATGGGGGCGAGGAAATTGAGCACCGGGATAAACGATAAGATGAGCAGCGGTATCATCCACATGATGAGGTAGAGGAGCTTGCACCCCTCAGATACAAGGGTTTTGGGGATGCTCTTTACTATATGTGAAAACGAATCACTGGACTGATCGAGCGTACCATCGAGATAGTGTTCAACTTTTTGTGCAAGTAAGCTATTGAAAGGGGCGGCGATAAAGTTGGCAAGTAAGGTGAAAGTATAGGTCAGCACTATCAACACTGCGGCGCCAAATATTATCCACAGGAAAAATTTTATAACACCAATTAACCAGCCAATCAGCCAATATTCCTGCCAGCTTTCGAGAAAATCCGGTGTTAGCCAGGTAATTAGCATCGAGTAGTAATGGTAACCCAGCATAATCAAGCCAATAAAAATCAGCGCGTTGACCGTCAGTGGAATTGCGACAAAACGGCGCAGGCCCGGTTGTTGGATCAATTGCCATCCACGCCCCAGATAGCGGGCGCCTTCAAAGAAATTCGCAATCATTTGTTATAAAATCCACCGTTGCAAAAAGAAATTATACCAATTTCCCTGTGGCACGATAGAATTCCGCCCTGCGTTGGCGGGCATGGTTACTATTCGCCTCCATTACTTTCAGGAAACAGCATTTAATGCGTTTGAGTAAGATCAAACTTGCGGGGTTTAAGTCCTTTGTCGACCCCACAACTATTAGCCTACCCAGTAATCTGGTGGGTGTGGTTGGCCCCAATGGGTGCGGTAAATCCAATACGATTGATGCGGTGCGCTGGGTAATGGGCGAATCGTCCGCCAAGCATTTGCGTGGCGACTCAATGGAGGATGTTATTTTCTCTGGCTCGACGTCGCGCAAGCCGGTCGGGCAGGCGTCGGTCGAGCTGGTGTTTGATAACAGTGATGGCTCTGTCGGTGGCGAGTATGCCAGTTATGCCGAAATTTCGGTCAGGCGGCAGGTCAGTCGCGAAGGCCAATCAATCTATTACCTGAACGGCAGCCGCTGTCGGCGCCGCGATATTACCGATATTTTTCTGGGCACAGGCCTGGGGCCGCGCAGTTACGCGATCATCGAGCAGGGTATGATTGCCCGGCTAATTGAAGCCAAGCCCGAGGAAATGCGCGTTTATATAGAAGAGGCGGCCGGTATTTCCAAATACAAAGACCGCCGTCGCGAAACCGAAAACCGCATCCGCCATACGCGTGACAACCTCGACCGGCTCAATGATGTGCGCGAAGAGGTCGAAAAACAAATTGCCCACCTCAAGCGCCAGGCGCGCACGGCAGAGCGCTTTAAAGAACTGAAAAGCGAAGAGCGGCGCACAAAAGCGGAACTGCTGGCGTTGCGCCGCGTAGCGCATAGCGATGCGCTGGCAGTGCGTGAACAGGATCTACAGGAAAAAGCCACACAACTGGAAAAATGCGTGGCCGATCAGCGCGCCGCCGAATCGGTTATCGAGAAACAGCGCGATGCACACAGTGGTGCTAACGAACGTTTCAATGGCGTTCAGGGGACGTTCTATAAGCTGGGGGCGGATATCTCGCGTAGCGAACAAACCATTCAGCACAACAAAGAAACCCACCAGCGCCAGCAGCTTGAATTAAAACAGGTGCAACAGACCTGGAATGACAACAACCAGTTGATTGCCCAGGACCGTGAGAAGATTCGCCAGTTGTCCGAGTCCATCGACGACGACACCCCCACCTACGAGCGGTTGCTCGACGAGCAAAAAGATTCGGCTGAAGTGCTCGCCCAGGCTGAACGGGCGATGACAGAGTGGCAGGGTAACTGGGATAACTACAATCGACGCAATGCTGAACCGTTGCAGATTGCGCAGGTTGAACGCTCGCGTATCGAACAGTTTGAACGGCTTATACAGCAAGTCAGCCAGCGTGCTATCGCACAACAAAATGCACTCGCCACTATCGATAGTGGCGATCTCGGTGCACAAATAGCCCTATTGGTCGATGAAGAGAGCAGTGCACGCCACGCCGAGGAACAGGCCAAAGTGGCACTGCTTGAGGACACCCAGGCACTGGCCGGGCTGCGTGAAAAACAGGTGATTTGCCAGCGGTCACTCGATCGGGCACGTGCACAAACGCAAACCACACATGGTCGCCTGGCCTCGCTGGAAGCGTTGCAACAGGCATCGCTTGGTGAGCACGATGGACGTGCCAGTGAGTGGTTGGCACAAAATGGCTTGTCCAATTGCACGCGCCTGGCCCAGCATTTGAATGTCGAAAGTGGTTGGGAACTGGCGGTGGAAACCGTGCTGGAAGGTTATCTGGAGGCGGTGTGTGTCGATCAACTGCCCACCGACCTGGCCGGTTTTAGTGAGGGCCAGTTGACGTTTCTCGACACCCAGCCGGGTGTGCCTTCGGCGTCTCATTCATCG
Source organism: Gammaproteobacteria bacterium (assembly GCA_965277715.1). GTDB lineage: Bacteria > Pseudomonadota > Gammaproteobacteria > JBCCGL01 > JBCCGL01 > JBCCGL01. The sequence goes on along the minus strand of OZ255836.1, from coordinate 1,016,244 downwards.
GCACTGTTAGTGGATAAAATCAACTCAACAGTACAGTTACCGGGTTTGTTATCGTCTGTGTACGCCGCCGATAGCTACCGACAGGCTCTATCGATGCGCGCCACGCTGGGCGCCGCTGAATCGGTGGTCAGTGCCGATGGTATCTGGTTGGGGGCAAACTGGTTACGCGTCAATCGCACCCAGGGTGAGGACGCCAGTATCCTGGCGCGTGAACAGGCCATCAAGGCCCTGCGTGAGACACTGGAAAGGCAGCAAAACCAGGTCTCTGAGCAGGAAATGGACAATGCGCAAATCGCCGATCAACTGCACGCTATAGAACAGCGGCGCGACCAATCCCAGGCAGCGGTCAATGCAACCCACCGGCTGTTGGTCGAGGCGCAGTCAAAGCACAATGCACTGCGGGTAAAACAAGAGCAAATCCAACAGAACCAGGCGCGTTTACACCAGGAATTGAGTGATCTGGAGGAACAGCGTGAGCAGTACCGCAGTGAGTGTGAAGTATCGAGTGAACGCCGCGCCCGCGCACTGGAGCAGGTTGAGGTGTTGGCCGTTGAAGGCGATACACTGAGCGCGCTGCGCGATACCCTGCGCAGCCAACTGGAGCGTGCGCGCCAGCAATCGCAACAGCAAAACGAGCGCGGCCAACAGATCGCTATCCGCGTTGAATCAATGCGCACCGCACGCACGGCAACCGAGCAAAACCTGGCGCGGGTGGAATCTCAGCTCAAAGCGCTGGAGACCCGTCGCGATACATTACTTGCCGCCCAGCAGGAAGGTGATGAACCGATAAAAGCGAAAGAGGCCGAGCTCGAAACCCTGTTGGCCGAACGCCTTCAGGTTGAAAAGCGGCTCACTGAAACCCGCGCTGTGGTGGATGCGATAGAAGCCGATTTGCGCCTGCAGGAACAACATCGCACACAGGCCGAGCAGGCGGCACAAAAAGTGCGTGAACAACTGGAGGCGGACCGCCTCGCCAGCCAGGAGGTGCGGGTACGCATTCAAACCCTGGACGAACAATTACAGGAGACAGGCCTTGAATACGAGGCATTGCTGGCCGATCTCCCCGAAGAGGCCAGCCCGGCAATATGGAACGACAAACTGGCGGCTGTAGAGAGCCGTATTCAACGGCTCGGGCCGATCAACCTGGCGGCGATTGAAGAGCACGCCGAGCAGGAAAACCGTAAAGAATACCTGGATAAACAGTTTGCCGATGTTACTGAGGCATTGGCGACGTTGGAATCGGCAATAGAGAAAATTGACCGCGAGACGCGTTCCCGTTTTAAAGAGACTTTTGAAAAGGTCAATGGCAAGCTACAAGGGTATTTCCCGCGTCTGTTTGGTGGTGGCCATGCCAATCTGATCATGACGGGTAATGATTTACTTGATACCGGCGTGTCGGTGATGGCGAGGCCGCCGGGTAAACGCGTCAGTAATATCCACCTGCTCTCTGGTGGTGAAAAGGCACTAACGGCTGTGGCTCTGGTGTTCGCTTTTTTTGAACTTAATCCGGCGCCTTTTTGTATGCTTGACGAAGTCGATGCGCCGCTTGATGATGCCAATGTGGGGCGTTATTGTGAGTTGGTACGCGAGATGTCGGAGCGTGTGCAGTTTATTTTTATCACCCACAATAAAAATACTATGGAACTCTCCCAGCACCTGATGGGGGTTACCATGCACGAGCCTGGTGTGTCGCGGTTGGTTTCAGTCGATGTCGCCGAGGCGGCCAGGCTGGCACAGGCATGAACGGGCCTGTGCAGTGTAGGGTATAGAGTATGGAATATTTACGCTGGATATTGCTATTGCTCGGTGGTGTGGTATTGCTGCTGGTGTATTGGGTAAGCCGTAGCAGACGCAACGATAAAACAACCATGTACTACCAGGACAATGACAATTATTCAGAACCTGAAGAGTACTTATTTGATGAAATAGATCAGGATCCGCTACTTGATAAGCGGGGGGAATCGCCTCCCCCCGTAAAGCCAAAACCGCCACAACCGAAACCACCTCAGCCGACCATGGGTATTTCAGAGGAGGACACGCACAGCCCGGTGATCTCGAACATATCCCACGAACTGGGCACACTTAACCAGCTATTAACTAAGAAAAGTCGTTCACCCGGTAAGTTGATAACCCCCGTTCCGGTCGATGAGCCCGGGCAGGATACGTTCACATTGTCTGCGCCGACGGTCACTGACGACGCCCAACAGCCCACACTAACCCCGCCCGAGCAGCCAGAAAAAATTGTTGTGCTGCACGTTTGTGCGCGTGCGGGCGAATCGCTTAAAGGCAGTGACTTGTCCCGTTTGTTTACGGCGCGCAATTACACCTTTGGTGAGATGGATATCTACCATTCATGTTTTCAAGGCAAGACTATTTTTAGCATTGTCAATATGGTCGAGCCGGGGTGGTTTGATCCACCGACAATGGATCAGTTTTACACCCCCGGCGTCTCATTTTTTATGCGCTTACCTGGTCCATTGGCCGGTGACACTGCGTTTGAAGTATTGGTGAGTGAAGCGCGGGGAATGGCCCGGGAGTTGAATGCAGTAGTGTTGGACGCCAGCCGCAGTACACTGACCCAACAGATGGAACAGCATACCCGGGAAGAAATAAAACAATACGACTTTCAACGTAAGCGCGGTGGTATTTAATTTTGACGAAACCGCTTGGCGATGACACCACACGGGCGCGTGCAGGCCAACTGCGCGACCAGCTCAACGCCCATAACGTGCACTACTATGCGCACGATAATCCACAAATTACCGATGCTGAATACGATGAAATGCTGTCTGAATTGCAGGCCATTGAGGCGGAATTTCCACAACTGCTAAGCATTGATTCACCCACACAACGGGTTGGTGCTGCACCGCTGCCGGAGTTTGCCAGTGTGACCCACAGTGTGCCTATGCTGTCACTCGGCAATGCGTTTGCCGATGAGGATGTGCACGATTTTGACCGCAAGGTAAGGGAGCGACTGGAACTTGACGACGCGGAAGTGGAATACATTGGCGAGCCAAAACTGGATGGACTGGCGGTGAGTTTGCGCTATGAAGACGGCATATTTGTGCGTGGTGCAACCCGTGGCGATGGTAGCACGGGTGAAGATATTACCCAGAATTTGCGCACAATCGACACAATACCCCTTAGGATTTTGGCTGAAAACGTTCCTCACATTATTGAAATAAGAGGGGAGGTTTTTATTTCCCTGACAGGGTTTGAGGCGATGAATGCCATCGCCAGCGAGCGCGGTGACAAACTCTACGCCAACCCGCGCAATGCGGCAGCGGGGAGCTTGCGGCAGCTCGATTCCAGCATTACCGCCAGCCGCCCGCTGTCGATTTACTGCTACTCGGTCAGTGTTATCGAAGGCCAGGTACTACCGGATACGCATATGGGCATGCTCGACCTGTTGTCGGAGTACGGCTTTCCCGTTAACGATAAGCGTCAGCGTATCAATGGTCCTCAGGGGTGTCTCGATTACTACCGCGATATGACGGCCACGCGGGCCGACCTTCCCTACGAGATAGACGGCATCGTTTACAAAGTGAACCGGCTCGACTGGCAACGCGAGCTGGGCCAGGTATCGCGCTCACCCCGCTGGGCCATCGCACATAAATTTCCCGCCCAGGAACGCAGCACATTATTGCGTGATGTCGAGTTTCAGGTGGGCCGCACCGGTGCCATCACCCCTGTGGCGCGGCTTGACCCGGTGGTGGTTGGCGGGGTCACGGTTAGCAATGCCACGTTGCACAACATGGATGAAGTGCGGCGCAAGGATGTTCGTATCGGTGATACGGTGTGGGTGCGCCGGGCGGGTGATGTCATTCCCGAGGTGGCGCGGGTTGTTGTCGAAAAGCGCACAGCGCACAGCGAGCCTGTCGAGCCTCCACAGTACTGCCCTGTTTGCAACACGCCGATTGTACAGCTTGAGGGTGAGGCCGTGGCGCGTTGTCCGGCGGGCCTGTTCTGTTCAGCACAACGCAAACAGGCGGTGGTACATTTCGCCTCCAGACATGCGCTGGATATTGAAGGGCTTGGCGATAAACTCATCGAACAACTCATCGAGGGCGAACACCTGAAAACGGTAGATCAACTGTTTTCGCTGGATAAAGCCATGCTGGCAGGGTTGGAGCGCATGGGGGAAAAATCGGCGCAAAACCTGGTTGAAGCGCTGGAAAAAAGCAAACAGACAACGTTGCCACGGTTTATTTACGCGCTGGGCATACGCGAAGTAGGGGAGGCGACTGCGGCCAATCTCGCCGCATTTTATGGTGATATCACCACAATTATGCAAACGGGTATCGATGCATTGGAAAATGTCCCGGATGTTGGCCCAATAGTCGCACGCCATATCGTTCAGTTTTTTTCGCAACAGCACAACCTCGATACTATTTCCGGGCTGTTGGCAGCGGGTGTTTGCTGGCCAGCCGTCGAATCTGTCGCCGCAGTGGAACTGACTTTACAGGGGCATACCTATGTCATTACAGGCACCTTATCCACAATGACCCGCGAACAGGCCAAGCAGCAACTGCAATTGCGCGGTGCCAAAGTATCCGGGTCGGTATCAAAAAAAACCACTGGTTTAATTGCGGGAGAGGCGGCAGGGTCGAAATTGGCCAAGGCAGAATCGCTGGGTGTGCCTGTGTTGGATGAAGCGGCGTTGTTGGAATTGATTGGCTAGCCCCATGCTATTAACTTGCACACAAGTCAATACATAATGCCCAGGTTTTTGGAAACTTATGCGCTTGATAAGGTCAGCGGCGGTTATGCTAGAATGCGCGCCTTCTACGGTATTCAACCTCGAGTGCGATGTTCAAATCTCCCGGTAAAATAATATGACGCGAATAGCTGTATTTGGTGCAGCCGGAAAAATGGGACGCTATCTTATTCAATCGACGTTAGACAACGCTGCATTGTCGTTGGGCGCTGCGTTTGATTATAGTGACAGTGTTCAAGGTATTGATGCCGGTGTATTGCTGGGGGATCGACCGCTAGGGGTTGCCATCGGCACCGATATTGTGGCTGTAGCCGATACCTTTGATGTCGTGATCGACTTCACCCGTCCAGAGGGTACGCTATCGTTATTGAACGCCTGTGTTCAGCTAGGTAAGCCTGTTGTGATTGGCACTACGGGGTTTGATGCGGCGGGCAAACAGACGATTGCCAACGCGGCGAAAACGATTCCTATAGTATTTGCCGCCAATTACAGTGTGGGCGTTACGTTGAGTTTATCACTGTTGGCGAAAACGGCGGCGGTATTGGGTGATGACTTTGATATAGAAATTATTGAGGCGCACCACCGGCACAAGGTGGATGCCCCTTCGGGCACAGCGATGGCGATGGGTGAAGCGATTGCCCAGGCTACAGGGCGCGATCTGGATACCTGTGCTGTCTATGGTCGGCAGGGGCATACCGGTGCGCGCAACCGGCAAACAATCGGCTTTGAAACGATTCGCGGTGGTGATATTGTCGGTGAGCACACGGTGTTGTTTGCCGGTGAGGGGGAGCGATTGGAGATTACCCATAAAGCCTCCAGCCGTATGACCTTTGCCCAGGGAGCCGTGCGCGCAGCCGCCTGGCTACATGCACAAGGTGGCTGCGCGGGGTTATATGACATGCAGGATGTGCTGCAATTAAAACTTTAAAATAATAACGAATTCACTACACCATGAAAAAATATGCAGCCGTTTTTCCGGGGCAGGGCTCCCAGTCGTTGGGCATGTTATCGGCACTGGCCGTTGAACATCGCCAGGTCACCGATACGTTTGCTGAAGCCAGTGAGGTGTTGGGCTACGATCTGTGGAAATTATTACAGGAAGGCCCGGCTGAACAGCTAAATATTGCCACCTATACACAGCCCATTATGTTTGTTTCCGGTGTTGCGGTGTACCGTGTCTTTCGCGCTGCGGGTGCGCCTGCGCCAATCGCTGTGGCGGGCCATAGCCTCGGTGAATACACCGCGTTGGTCGCCGCAGAGTTATTCAGTTTTACCGATGCTGTCGACATTATTGCCACGCGCTGTCAACTAATGAACGATGCGGTGCCGCAGGGCGAGGGGGGGATGGCCGCTATCCTGGGCATGGAAGATGACGATGTGATTGCGCTGTGTCGCGCACAGAGCGGGCAGCGGGTCGTCGAGGCGGTCAATTTTAATTCACCGGCACAGGTGGTTATCTCCGGGCATCTGGATGCGATACAAGGCGTTATACAGGCAGCCAACGAAGCGGGGGCGCGCAAGTGCGTGTTATTGCCCGTCAATGTGCCCAATCACAGCGCACTCATGCAGTCAGTCGTAGAGGCTCTGGCGGAAAAAATCGATTCAGTGGTGGCGCAGCAGCCGTCGATCCCGGTGGTGCAAAACAACGAGGCCGTGCTTTGCCAGTCTCGCGACGATATCCTCGCTTCACTGCGCAAGCATGTCGCCAACCCGGTGTATTGGGCGCAAAGTATCAAACACATGCAGGCGCAGGGTGCTGAAGCCATCATTGAGCTGGGTCCTGGAAAAGTGCTGACGGGTCTGGCTAAACGCATCGACCGGCGCCTGCCGTCGGCAGTGGTTGAAGACCCGGCGTCGTTGCAAAAAGCATTGGCCTTACTGGCAGATGCTTAAACCAAAATTAAAACGGGAGCTTGCTCGTGTTAACTGATCAAATAGTACTGGTTACGGGTGCCAGCCGGGGTATTGGGCAGGCGATAGCGATGGCCATGGGTAATCAGGGTGCCACTGTCATCGGCACGGCAACCACTGATGAAGGGGCTAAACGGATAGCGCAGGTACTTGCGGATGCCGGTATTAAAGGCACCGGTATGTGCCTGGATGTCGCCAGTAAAGAGGGCATCACAACTATTGTAGAGCGTATCAAAACTGAATTTTCTGCGGTGAGTGTCCTGGTCAATAACGCAGGCATTACCCGCGACAACCTGCTGATGCGCATGAAAGATGACGAGTGGGGCGATATTATGGCGACTAACCTCAGCTCGGTCTTTCGCATGAGCAAAGCGTGCTTAAGGGATATGGTCAAGGCGCGTTTCGGTCGCATAATTAATATCGCCTCAGTGGTTGGCGTGACGGGCAATGCCGGTCAGGCTAATTACGCGGCGGCTAAAGCCGGGATGATCGGGTTTGGAAAGTCATTGGCCAAGGAAGTTGCAGCGCGCAATATTACGGTCAATACCATTGCCCCCGGCTTTATTGCATCGGATATGACCCATGCACTCAGTGAGGGGCAGCGCGCAGCAATCCTGACTCAGATACCGGCCAACCGTTTGGGTGACCCCGCCGATATTGCCCATGCCGCCGTGTTTTTGGCGATGCCTACATCGGCTTATATTAGTGGTCATACATTGCACGTAAATGGCGGCATGTTTATGAATTAGATCAGATGTTATTTGAGTTTTTATTATTAAGCTTCTTTAATTTTGTTTTTTAAGTATTTGTAATATATATATTTTATTAGTAATTTTAACTTGCTATTTTACGCTTAAATCGCACTGGCATCATGGCGATGTAAGCCCTACAATAGCGCCCCTGTTGCTAGGTGATTTGCCTGGTTCCATCTCAGATACCTGGAGGTAAACACGTCATGAGTAGTGTTGAAGAACGCGTCAAAAAAATTGTTATTGAGCAGTTGGGTGTAAAAGAAGAAGAAGTCACCAATCTGGCTTCTTTTGTCGATGATCTTGGTGCTGATTCTCTCGATACTGTTGAGTTGGTAATGGCTTTAGAGGAGGAGTTCGAGTGCGAAATTCCCGACGATGAAGCAGAAAAAATCACCACAGTTCAGCAGGCAATCGATTACGTTAACGAACACCTCGATTAATCCACTTCAGGATAATCGATTAAAGCCGCAGCCAGACTGCGGCTTTTTTAATGGTGGTAATGCGTGTTGTTCGGTGAAATAAACTAACTGCACTCTTTAGTGAGGGGCGTAATGTGTCAAAACGGCGAGTAGTGGTAACCGGTCTGGGCATTGTGTGTCCTGTTGGCAATGATGTTGCAAGTGCCTGGGACGGTATCCTGTGCGGAAAATCGGGCATGGCGGCGGTTACCGCATTTGATGTTAGCGCCTATGCCACACAGTTTTCTGCCGCCGTTAAAGATTTCGATATCACTGGGTATATGACACCTAAAGATGCCCGCAAGATGGATGAATTTATCCACTACGGTATGGCCGCAGGTATTCAGGCGATCACAGATTCTGGATTCGATGTCACTGAGGAAAATGCCGAGCGCATCGGCGTGGCAATAGGTTCGGGTATCGGTGGATTGCCGGCTATCGAAAGACAGCGCGATACCCTGGTAAACAGTGGGCCGCGCAAGGTATCGCCATTTTTCGTCCCCTCTTCAATTATCAATATGATCTCCGGTAACCTGTCTATCCGCTATGGTTTGCAGGGGCCTAACTATGCCATTGTCACCGCCTGCACGACGGGTACTCATAATATTGGTGATGCAGCACGTTTAATTGAATACGGTGATGCCGATATTATGGTTGCCGGTGGGGCGGAAATGGCGACCTGCCCGCTGGGGCTGGCCGGTTTCGGCGCAGCGCGTGCGCTATCCACCCGCAACGATTCACCAGAGACTGCCAGCAGACCCTGGGATGTTGATCGCGATGGTTTTGTACTGGGTGACGGTGCCGGTGTACTGGTGCTGGAAGAGTACGAACACGCTAAAAAACGAGGCGCTAATATCTACTGTGAGCTGGCTGGTTTTGGCATGAGTGGTGATGCGTTTCACATGACCATGCCAGCTAAAAACGGTGACGGCGCCCGCCGTTGTATGCAGCAGGCACTGAAAAACGGGGGCATTGCCGTCGATACGGTCAACTATATCAATGCACACGGCACATCGACGCCCGCTGGCGATATGGTTGAAGTGCAGGCGGTTAAAAATACATTTGGCGATCATGCCTATTCACTGGTGATGAGTTCCACCAAATCGATGACAGGGCACTTGCTCGGTGCGGCTGGCGGTATTGAGGCCGTGTTTACTGTATTGTCGATACGTGATCAGGTTGCACCACCGACGATGAATATTGAGCAACTTGATCCAGGGTGTGATATTGACGTGGCGGCAAATGCAGCGCGCGAAATGCCGATCAATGTTGCCCTATCCAATTCTTTTGGTTTTGGCGGAACCAATGGCACGGTGGTGTTTAAAGCGATTTAACCAGTGGCTGTTTGGATAAAATGGCTGTGTGGTGTTATTGCTGCCGGTTTTTTATTACTGGTAATAGCCGCTTTGTTTGTATGGGATGCGTGGCAGGGTCTCAATACACCAACGCCGCTGGCGAATTCACCGTTGACAGTGGTTATTGAGCCAGGCGCTTCATTTGGTTCTATTGTCCAGCAACTTGAATCCACCGCTTTACTCTCCCGCTCACTCCCGCTAAAGGTCTATGCAAAACTGACCCATAAAGCGTCGCGTGTTAAAGCGGGTGAGTACCAGATAACCTCGGCTCTGACACCGATTGAGCTGCTGGATGTATTAATTGCCGGGCGCACCCGTCAATACCCTTTTACGATTATCGAAGGCTGGTCATTTCGCCAGTTGCGCAATGCTTTGTACGATACTGCGCCACTGTTGGATATTCGCACGGCTGAACTATCAGACGAGGCGTTGATGGCGGCACTGGGCTATCCCGGTGTTCACCCGGAAGGGCAGTTTCTTCCCGATACCTACCAGTTTCCACGTGGCACCAGCGATATTGCATTTTTGCGGCGCGCTTACCGGGCAATGCAGGAATACGTACAGGCAGCGTGGGAAAAAAGGGATGAAAACCTGGAAATCAAAACCCCTTATGAAGCCTTGATTCTCGCCTCGATTGTGGAAAAAGAGACGGCGGCGGCGCAAGAGCGACCATTGATTGCGGCTGTATTTATGTCGCGGTTGCGCATTAACATGCGCCTGCAAACGGACCCGACGATTATCTACGGTCTCGGTGAAGATTTTGATGGCAATATCCGTCGTAAGCATCTGCGCCAGGATACCGCCTACAATACCTATACCCGGCATGGCTTAACCCCCACCCCGATTGCCATGCCGGGGAGAGAGGCGATTGATGCTGTATTGCACCCGGATAAAACCGATGCTTTATATTTTGTTTCCCGCAATGATGGCACGCATCAATTCTCACGTACACTGCACGAACACGAAGCGGCGGTAGATAAATATCAGCGCAGGCGCTCTACAAAATAATGAATAGCTGGAAGCGGCTGTCACACAGGCGCAATGCAAACCAGAGCGCTTTGTTGCAGAGGAGAGCCTGTTGAAACCATACCTGACGCCCATTGTGGTGCGGCATAGCAGAACGACAACATTAACCATTTTTTCTGCATCGCATTTGTTATCAATATCACGGTTATAATTGTCTTAATCGGGATTGGCAATAGCATAATAAACTATGAATAGAGGTAAATTTATCACTTTAGAAGGAGGCGAGGGCGTCGGCAAGTCAACCTGTATGGCCTTTGTGTTGGATGAGTTGGCACAGTTGGGCGTCGAGGCATTGGCCACTCGCGAGCCCGGTGGAACGGCACTGGGTGAAACACTGCGTGGTGTGCTGCTTGACCCCACTATTGGCGCCATTAGTGATAGCGCTGAATTACTCCTGATGTTCGCTGCACGCGCAGAGCATATTACGCAGGTTATCGAACCCGCTTTGGCCACCGGACAATGGGTCATATCTGATCGTTTTACTGATGCGACTTATGCCTACCAGGGGGGCGGGCGGCATGTCGATGCAGAGCGAATTGCTGCCATTGAACACTGGGTTCAAGGTGACCTACAGGCGGATTTGACGTTTTTACTGGACGCCCCCATAGAGACAGGTTTACACCGCGCTGCCAGGCGTGGTGCTCTTGATCGCTTTGAACAGGAAGGCAGGCATTTCTTTGAAAACGTGCGGCAAACGTATCTGCAGCGTGCGCAATGTTTTGCACAACGGTTTCGGGTTATTGATGCCAGCCAGGGCATTGAATCTGTCGAAGTGGCCATTCGTACCCAAGTAAAACACCTGGTCCATGGGGAGGGTATACAGTGATGCCTCTGTGTGAAACACCGGAATGGCAATCATTACAAGCCCGTGTCAATGCCGGTAAAATACCACATGCTCTACTGGTCACTGGTGCGTCTTCGGCAATGCTGCCCTTTGCACGTGGTTTTGCCACCGCCTTATTATGCGATTCACCACACAAAAGCACAGGTGCTGCGTGTGGTGAATGCCGTGCGTGCAAACGAGTGGGGGCGGGTAGTCACGGTGATTATATTGAAGTCTCGCCAGGCGACGACAGCCGGGTGATAAAAATTCAGCAAATCCGTGCCATGTGTGTGGAATTGGGGCTGACAGCCCAACATAATGGCTATCGGGTTGTCATCATTAGCCCCGCCGATGTCATGCATGCCGGTGCTGCTAACAGCCTGCTAAAGACACTCGAAGAACCACGGCCTAATGTTGTGATTATTCTGGTGTCGTCAAAGCTAGGGGCTATTCCTATCACCATTCGCAGCCGCTGCCAGCGGGTGCGCATTACAGCGCCCGATCAGGCATTGGGAATAGATCATAAATCGACCCTTTATGATGAGTCGCTGCAGGCATGGCAGTCGGGGTTGATGAGTCAACGCGACTACATTGCCATTGCAAACGATTGGTCAAAAGCCGATCATGAGGTAATATTTCATACACTTTTCAATTGGTTATCTTCACAACTTAAAAAATGTTTTATGATAGATGATTGCCCTGGACCGGGGCTGGAGAATTATGTTGATACCAATCGGCAAAAAACCTTCAAAATTGAAGTGGGGCAATTAATGGCTTTTTATGACAAACTACTGCCTGCCTATCAGTTTGCAGCAAAGCCGGGGGTCAATCGCCGTGCGCTTTATGAGCAGTTGTTTATTGAAGCACAAACAATAAAACCTTACCAAAAAGAGAGTATTTAAGCACCATGAGCCAGGCAAGACAGGGGATACTTTCACTTTCTATTAAAGATAAAGGGGCTTTGTATTCCGCTTACATGCCCTATGTGAAAAATGGTGGTTTGTTTATCCCGACATCAAAGAGCTACAAGCTGGGTGATGAGGTATTTATGCTACTGACACTGGTCGATAGCAAGGAACGACTGCCGGTAGCGGGCAAGATAATCTGGATTACACCGCCGGGGGCTCAAGGTAACAAAGCGGCCGGAATTGGTGTGCAATTCAGCGAGCAGGATAACGGGGCAACCCGCGCTAAGGTAGAAGAGTATCTGGGAGAGACGTTACACGTGGATAGACCTACGCACACAATGTAATTGATCTCAATACCTTTTCGGGCAGTGAGTAACCGCCAAGCCCGGCACCACTCTCAGTGACTGATCTGTAGCACGTAAAGCATGGTTCTAAGTATCGGCGCATTGCGCGGTTTTATCGCCGTGGCCTTTGGCGTGTATGCAGAACATGGGCTGCAAAAGCAGGCGAGCAGTGTAGAGTGAAAGATATTCGGGGGCACGCTTAATTTCACAGGTTAAATACTAAGGTCTCCGGCGCCAGGCAGACGTTATCATCACACGCCTGCAACATAAGTTCGAGTGAAACTGCACCGGTCTTTGTGCCAGACCATTGCGCACGAATCACTACGTTATCCTGATAGAGCGAAAGCGTTTCCCGTTGAAAGCCTAGCACGTGTGAAGTAGGGTGGGGGTAGTTGACGGCCTCAAGCGTATTGGGTGCCTGTGCTTCCAGCCGTGTGCCAATCAGATAATCCTGTAGCGGTTGGTTGGCGTTGATATGCCAGCCGGGTGCAATATCAATCGAGATTTGTATTTCCCCGCGTTCATTTACGGCGCCGTGTACCCGTACCCTGCCCCGCGCTGCATACTGCAGGGCGCCACTTTCACCCCATAATAATTCACTGGCGCCAAGCAACAGATATGAATAGGCATCCGTGTGTTGTGTGATTAAACCGGAGAATGCCGCCAGTAATTGATTGGCGTATTGTTTGTAGCGATCATCACCCGTACGGTGCCAGAGCCGCGCCAGTACCCGCATCGCCACACCATTACCCGACGGTGTCGCGCCGTCGTGCAGGTCTTTTGGCCGCGTGGGTAATAGGGCGCCGGCAACGCTTGCATTGCCCATAAAAAACCCACCCTGATCGGCGTCCCAAAACTGTTCAATCATGGCGTTTGTTAACGCGCGTGCGTAATCGAGCCATTGGCTATTAACGCCGGGGTTATCACCACTGGTATCGTACAAAGCCAGCATAGCCTCGGCCAGGTAAGCCAGGTCAGCTTGGGTTGCCTCTATCGATGAGTGGCCTTCAAAGTGTACACGCCAAAACTGACCGTTTGCACGCCTATTGGTTTTCCAGATCCACTGCGCTGCGCGACTGGCGGCAACCAGGTAATCGGGGTTATCCAGTACCTGGCTGGCTTCTGTCAGTGCAGTAATCATCATGGCGTTCCATTCGGTGAGGATTTTATCGTCGAGCAATGGGTGTTCGCGTTGGTTTCTAAGTATGAGCAGTTGATCGCTAAAGCGATCAATTTTTGCCTGTAATGCCTGTGCGCTTAAACCGTATTGCTCGCTGAGTTTTTCAGCCAGCGCTTCGATGGAATCCGGCAAATGCAGGATATTGTGCCCCTCGAAATTTCCCGCCTCGGTGACATTCCACACTGCACTGGCCAGCGCGGCATCTGCTTTTCCTAGCGCCTGTTCAAGCTGATCGGGCGTCCATACAAAAAATGTTCCCTCTTTACCTTCAGAGTCGGCGTCTGTCGCGGAATAGAATGCACCGGCGGGAGAGGTCATTTCACGCAGCACATAGTCGAGAATGCGCTGTGCAGTACGTGCATGTTGAGGGTCACTGGTGAGCTGAAACGCGCTCAGATAGTTGCGGGCCAATGCTGCCTGGTTGTAAAGCATTTTCTCGAAATGTGGTACAAGCCATTGGTTATCTGTCGAATACCGATGAAAACCACCGGCGATATGGTCGTGAATACCACCGCGTGCCATCTGTTGCAACGAACCGTGTGCAGCCGCCAAAGAGGGTTGATGAAGTGTGCGCCGGGCGTTCTCCAATAGTAAATACAGCACCGATTCCTGTGGAAATTTAGGCGCCTGGCCAAAACCACCAAGGGCTTTGTCGTAGCGTTGCAGGGCGATGTCGATGGCCCGCTGGTATTCCTGTTCACCGATGGCTTGTGCCTGTCCCTGTACCTGCGTGCTGCTGGCGACAGCCTCTGATAACTGTTCGGCTTGTGAGAGTAGGGCGGTGCGATTGCCCTGCCACAATTCGGCGATGCGGTTCAGCAGGCTGGTGAAGCGTGTAGGGGGAAAGTAAGTACCGCCGTAGAACGGCTTGCCATCGGGGGTGAGAAAGCTGGACATGGGCCAGCCACCACTGCCGTTGAGCAGAATCACCGCCTGCATAAAGGTGGCATCCACATCGGGCCGCTGCTCGCGGTCGACTTTAATCGCGATGTAATCGCGGTTGATAATGCGCGCAATAGCTTCGCTTTCAAAACTTTCGCGCTCCATCACATGGCACCAATGGCAGGTGGCATAACCAATTGACAGAAAAACGGGCCTATCGAGACGCTTTGCCTCATCGAATGCCGCCTGGCCCCAGGGATACCAGTTGACCGGGTTGTGTGCGTGTTGCAGTAAATAAGGGGAATCTTCGCTGATCAGGCGGTTTATGTAGATGGGTGAGCCATCTGGGTTCAGGTGTTCAGTGCGTGGTTGATAATCACCACCACGTGCCTCAAAGGCTTCTGCGAGGGACTGTTGTAGTGCGGAGTCTGCTTTGGTATCGATGGCCAATTGATATTCCCGTTTATTTTGGTTGTTTATCTCGGCTGCATTGACGCAACAACTGATAACCAATGTGGTTAAAACTGTAAGTGTTCGCAAATTCATTATTAGATGTTTAATCACTATTTTGGCAAAAGAAGTGTAGTGTAGCGCTGAGTGCATATATATAACAAAAGTGCATTATTGGCCTCACGAAAGCTCAGCCTGTAGTTTTTATTATTTAACATAATATACATTATGCGAACTATTACGAATAGCGATAGAAACCGATATCCTCAAAGTCTGGTCGTGAGTACACCAAATTCTGAAAAAAAAGTGTATATTTGATAAATAACATTGAATAGAGATTCCATAGAGATTCCTATGAACGACACGCATATCCGCACCAACGTCGTCTTGAACAAACAACTACTAGAGCAAGCGCTGCAATTCACTGGTATCAAGACACGCCGTGAACTGATTGAGCACGCCCTACATGAACTTGTACGCCACAAACAACAATACAGGTTGTTAAGTCTGAAAGGCAAAATTCAATGGGAAGGCGATTTAAGCGTGATGAGATCGGCAGAGTGACCCTTGTTGATACCAGCGTAACGACAAACAATACCAAATAACCAAAGACTACCTGTCACCATTGATTCATCTGGATATATGAATAAGATAATATATTAAGTAAGTAAAATAACTTATTGAAAGTATTTATTAAATTAAGCTAGATAGTTACGGTAATTTAACGCAAACCACTGCAAGGCAATAATGACTTTAGTGCTACTAAACACCCCTTGTTCCAGCATGGAAAATGCCTGTTCACGCGGGATAATGTGCGTGGCAATATCCTCGCCCTCTTCAGCCAGGCCATGAATGCCACTCACTTCATGTAGTTTGCATGTAGCAAAATACAAATAAGCCAACTCACTCGAACCACCAGGGCTGACAAAAAATTCAGCTATCCGCGTCAGTTTGCCCAATACGCAACCCGCCTCTTCCACCGCTTCACGCTTTACCACCGCCTCCGGCGTTTCACCAGGATCAATAATGCCGGCGACCACTTCCATCAGCCAGGGCGAATACGCCGAGTCCAGTGCCCCAGTACGGCACTGTTCAACCAGTAATACCGCGTCGATAGCGGGGTCATACGGCAGTACGGCGGCCACTTCACCACGCTCAAATATTTCCCGCTCCAGCGGCTCGCTCCATCCTCCTTTAAACAAGGTATGCTGGTAATGGTATTTGTTAACCTGAAAATAACCGTTATAGACGGTGTCTTTGGCCAGTAAACGTATTTTTTTCTCCACGCCCTACCCTTGTTTGTGTTGGTTAAATAAGCGTTCTACCAAGGCCAGGTCTTCCTGTGTGTTCACATCCTGGCCGGGTAGTTCGACCGCGTAGTCCACATGAATTTTATACCCATACCACAGTGCACGCAGTTGTTCCAGTTGCTCCAGTTGTTCTATTTCACACGCCACCATATTGGTAAACGCTTTTAAAAAATTCACCCGATAAGCATATAAACCAATATGCCGAAATAAAGAGTTTTCTGGGTACTCCGCTTGTTCAGCCCGGTAAAAAGGAATAACTGAGCGGCTGAAATAGAGTGCCATTTGTGCAGAGTCGAAGACGACTTTGACCTTGGATGGGTCAGACATTTCCTCGCTGTTCACCAATGGTGCGCACAGCGTGGCGATGCTGGCGTTATTGTGCTGGTGTAGGTTAGTGGCTACCTGGTTGATCAGGGCGACGGGCATTAGCGGTTCATCCCCTTGCAGATTGACCACGGTTACTTCATCACCCCAGGCGTAGCGTGTCGCCACTTCGGCAATGCGGTCGGTGCCCGTGGGGTGTTCAGGTGATGTCAGGCATATATCGTCAGTGAATGTATTGGCGACATCGGCGATGCGCTGGTCGTCTGTGGCGATAACAATTTGCTGTGCGTCAGTTTGCCGGGCGCAGTGGTAAACATGTTCCAGCATGGTTTTGTTGTTAATGGTTAGCAGGGGTTTGCCGGGTAACCGCTGTGAAGCGTAACGTGCGGGAATGACTATTTTAAAAGGCGGTGTACGGGCAGGCATATTAATTTCCTGGCGTTGTTGCACAAGCCGCCAGGGCGGCTGTGAAGCGTTCGAGAAAGTGCGCGGGCAACACGGCATTGACGGCTAGATACCAGGTGTTGGGTAGGTCAAAATCGGTGCATTTGACCGCATCTTTTTCTGTCATTAAAACCGCTAAGTCATCGCTATAAATAAAATCTGATTCGACAAATGTATGGTGGTCTGGAAAGGCGTGTTCGATTACGCGCAGTCGATTATTGCGCAGCAAATCAAAAAAAGCACTGGGGTTGGCAATACCGGCAATCGCGTGCACACGCTGACCGGCAAACGATGACAGTACTTCATCTGGTGCAGAGGTATTCAAAGCAATCAGTTGTTCCCCACTGAGGCTAAAACTATCAGCCGCTGGGTTTTCACGCTGCTTGCTTAATATAAAATCCACAGACTCTAATCTTGAGAGCGGTTCCCGCAATGGTCCGGCGGGCAGGCATAAGCGGTTGCCAAACATTCGCTCACCATCGACGCAAACGATTTCAATATCGCGGTGCATCGCATAGTGTTGCAGGCCATCGTCACTGAGTACTACATCACAGCCATTAATCCGGCTGGCCGCATCGACGGCAAGGTGTCTGTCGGCACACACCACTACCGGGATATTTGTGCTTCTGGCAATCAATAACGGCTCATCGCCGACATCGACCGCCTTATCATTCTTCTGCACGATATGCGGGGTTTTATTGTCAGTGCCATAACCACGGCTAACGACGGCAGGGGAGTAGCCCTGTGTCTGCAAGTACCGGGCAATGCTGATGATTAAAGGGGTCTTACCCGTTCCGCCAACGGTGATGTTACCCACCACAATAACCGGGATATTAGCCCGGTAAACCGTTAAAAACCCTTTGCGGTATAAATACCGGCGGATAAATACCAGCAGGCGAAACAACAGTGAAGGGCACAATAACAGGCAACTCAGCCAGTTTACTGTCTGCCAGTGTGCTGCCAGGTTCAATGCTATGTCCCGTCGCCCGCTTCTTTAAACTGCATGGCGTGAAGGGCGGCATAATGGCCTTTTTGCGCCAGCAATTGTTCATGCCGACCCAATTCAACAAGCACCCCATTATGCATTACGGCAATTTTATCGGCGTGCTCTATGGTCGATAAACGGTGTGCCACAACCAGGGTTGTGCGCCCTTGCAACAATTGATTAAGTCCCTGTTGAACCTTGCGTTCAGATTCGGTATCCAGCGCTGAGGTCGCCTCGTCGAGTATCAGGATAGGGGCATTTTTTAATAGCGCACGGGCGATGGCGATGCGCTGACGTTGACCACCCGATAACATCACGCCATTTTCACCTACCAGGGTTTGGTAGCCACGCGGTTGTTTTTCGATAAAATCGGCGGCGTGGGCGGCGTGGGCGGCATCCTTAATGTCATCGAACGATTTGGAATCTAGCGCACCGTAGGCGATATTGTGTGCGATGGTGTCGTTGAACAACTTCACATCCTGACCGACATAAGCAATTTTACTGCGCAGGTTTTTTAAGCTTAATTCGGCGATATCGATGCCATTAATTTTAATTACGCCACTGTCTTTCTGCGCGACATCATGTTGGTACATACGTGCCAGCAGATTGACCAGGGTGGTTTTTCCACTGCCGGACCGACCGACCAGCGCAATGGTTTCCCCGGCGTTGATGTCGAGTGAAACGCCCCGTAAAACCGGGTCTTTGTCACTGCTGTAACGAAAGCTTAAATTTTCAATAGTAATTGACCGGACAGGCAGGTCAATCGCCTTGGTGCCTTGATCGTTTTCAGACTTTTCATCCAGCAAAGCAAATGCTGTTTCACCGGCAGCGATGCCCTGTTGTAGCGTTTCATTAACACTGGTTAGCTGTTTTAGCGGTGGAAACAACAACACCATAGCGGTGATAAATGAAATAAATTCCCCAGGTGAAATCTGTTCAGATGTCGCGTCCAGCGTAAACAAATACACGATACCGGCCAGAAACAGGGAAATAATAAGCTGCACAATTGGCACGCTGCTGGCGCGTGTTACCGTCATTTTCATTTGCAACCGACGGTTACTTTCATTGATGGTATTAAACTGTTCCTGTTCGTATGCCTGGCCACCGTATATTTTTATTTCACGCTGGCTTTCAACAGCCTCTTCAATAACGTGGCTTACCTTGCCCATTGACGTTTGAATATTGCGACTGATACGCCGAAAGCGTTTACTCACATAGCGCACAATCACCATCACGATGGGACCCAGTACTAACAGACTGATAGCCAGGGTCCAGCTTTGATAGAACAATACCGCCAATAAACCAATTAGTGTGGCGCTGTCGCGCACAATCACCGTCAGCGCATTGGTCGACGCATTGGAGACGCGCTCTACGTTATAGGAAATCAGCGAAATCATTTCCCCAGAAGATGAATGGTCATAGCGAGACGAAGGCAGGTGCAGGTATTTATTGAATATCTCACTGCGTATTTTATTAATGACAAAGCCGCCAATTAACGCCATATAGTATTCGGCGAAGAAGCTGCCGACGCCACGCAGTAAAAAAATACCGACAATGGTCAGGGGTACTAGAACAAGGGATTGTTGGTCTTTGCCGATAAAGCTGTCGTCTAACAATGGCTGCATGGTTTGTGCAAACCAGGCGACACTGACACCGTGGGCTGCCATGCCGAGAATGGCAATAAAAAACTCAACACGGTACGGTTTTATATAAACAAGCAGGCGCTTATAAGTAACCAAACCGGCTGACTCCGGTTTCGACGAGGTCGAGCGCATTTATTCGTCGCCAATCTGTGAGTCGGTTTGCGAAGTCGCGATAGACAGCTTAACCAGGCCCAGTTGTGCCGCAATATCCATTACTGTAACCACTGACTGGTGCGGCGAGCGCGCATCGGCGCGGAGCACCAGGGGTATATCGATGCGCCCCCCAGTAACTTCAATCAATGCTGTACGCAGTGTGGATTTTTTATTATTCACCAGTGCTTTACCGGAAACAAAGTATTCACCTACCGGATTTATCACAATTTCAATGGGCGACGTCGACTCAACGGTCTGTGTCGTTGCCGAAGGCAACTGTACACTGAGTTCTGATTTTTTTTGAAAGGTGGTGGACACCATAAAAAATATCAGCAATAGAAAGACAACATCGATCAACGGGGTGATATTGACGTCGAGCTCACCCCGGTTCCGCGAGCGGAAGTTCACGTGGCAGACCCTTCACCTTGGGCGCTCTCGCTGTACGCTTCCTCGTGTAGCAGTTCAACCAGTTTAATCGCCTGCTGTTCCATATCGATCACCAGGCCGTCGATTTTGGCGCGAAAGTAGCGGTGAAACATCAGTGTGGGAATCGCTACCGACAAGCCACCGGCGGTGGTAATCAATGCCTGGGAAATCCCTCCGGCCAACTCGCCTGGGTCACCGACGCCGACATTGGTGATGGTGGTGAATACACTGATCATACCGACAACCGTGCCCAGTAAACCGAGCAGTGGCGTCACCGCCGCGATAGTGCCCAGGGCGTTGAGAAAGCGTTCAAGATCATGGGCCACGTGACGCCCAATGTCTTCGATAGTGCTTTTCAGTATATCCCTGTCCTGGCGACGATTGATCAGCCCGGTGGCAAGAATGCGCCCCAGCGGGGAGCCTTGTTGCAGGGCGAGCAGGTGGTCTTCAGTCAGCCTGGTGTTGTTAACCAGGCGGCGGGTATTACTGACCAGGTTTTTGGGCAGTACCCGTGCGCTACGCAGCATCCAGAAGCGTTCGATAATAATCGCCACCGCCACTATTGAACACATTACTATTGGCAACATAAGCCAGCCACCTGCGGTTACAAGTTCATACACGCACTGTTTCCTCTGATACCGGTTTAACAGTGAATCATACTTCATTCACGCGTGGTGGTGAACGCAGGATCATTGGGTTTATTGTGCCAAAACCGTTGATTCCGGTTGCGCTGGGCATAAACTGACCAGCGCCTGGCCTTCTTCGACCATTCAAACACCACAGCACCGTGGTGGTCCGTGCGCCAGGCCGTCGCGCCAATCTGGTGATACCGCTGGGTAACAAGCTGTTTGGGAAAACCAAATGGGTTGCGGTAACCCACTGCATAGACCACATGGAGCGGGTTAACCGCCGCGACAAATGCCGGTGAAGAAGAGGTTTTGCTACCGTGATGCGGGGCGAACACAATATCGGCAGACACACTGCCCAATGGCAGCAACACCTGCTCAGCCGCCTGCTCTATATCACCCGGCAGTAATACCGAGGCATCGCCCGAGGTGATTCGCACGACACAGGAGCGATTATTGGTGCCGGTAAAATTGGTGTGTTCGGTGGGGTATAGCACATCAAAATCAACACTATCCCACTGCCAGTGTTGACCCCGGATGCAGGTATTGGACGCCGCCACTTTCGCGGTTAATTTAAGCGCTTTGGGGTCGCTCGACAGTATCTCCCGCACCACCCGCTGTTCGAGCAATGACGGTAAACCACCCCGGTGGTCGAGGTCGGCGTGGGAGACAATCACTTTATCAACTATCGCCACATTTAACGCTTTCAGCGCGGGCACCAGCACGGCATCACCCGCATCAAACGTAGCGGAGAACCGCCCCCCGGTGTCGTATACCAGGGTCTTATGCTGCGTCTGCACAATAACCGATAACCCCTGCCCGACATCGAGTGCATAGACGCGTATATCCCCCGGCGACATATCCCGTTCAGAGACACTGAGCAATGGCAACAGCAACACGATCGATAACGGGCGTAAACCGGAACCGCGCGGGATCAATAGCAAAGCGACGCCAAAGCTGGCAAACAGCACGACGGGTGCCGATGCGTTGAGGGATAACACCGGAAACCATCCACCCGATTCAATCTTTATCAGTGCAAACCAAAACACAGCGACAGCGTAATCGGCAAGTTGAAACAAACCAGCGGCCACCGTTTCATTAACCAGAGAGGCAGCCACGCCCAACAGCGTCAACGGCACCACGATAAAACTCACCCAGGGAACAGCGAACAGGTTAGCGACCCCCGAAGCACTGGGCACCTGGCCAAATTCCGCCAGCAATAGAGGCGACAGGCCAATCGACACCGCTATTTGCAAACCCACTACTTTTTGCCACCAGGGAGCGGGTGATACACGCCCTGCCATGCTAAAAATAATCACCCCAACAGCGGCAAACGACAACCAGAACCCAGGGGATAAAGTTGACATAGGGTCGAATACCAACACCAATAGCAGCGCCGTGCCGATGCCCGCCAGTGGCGGTACACGGCGACGACACAAAACGGCAAATGCGGGCACCAGCAGCATAATCAAAGCGCGTTGCGTGGGCAGTGCAAACCCCGCCATCATTGCGTACAGGCTGGCCAGCACTATCGCCCAGCCACAGGCAAAGCTCCCCTGGCTAAGGTGTTTGTACAATAGTGGACTCAAGCGCCAACAAACCCCAGCCAGGTAATACGCCAACAATGACATTAACCCAATATGCAGCCCGGATATTGCGAAGAGATGATTGGTGCCTGTATCGGTTAAACGCTGCCAATCCTTCCTGTCGATACCGGATCGATCACCGATTGACAGCGCCAGCAAAGTGCCACGATGGTCGAGATGAGCGGCGATACGGTTGATTTTTTCAGCGAGGTACTGGCGTAGCTGGCCACTTAAATAACGCCAGCCCGCCGCCTGTAAACGTGTGGTTTCCCCTTTATTGAATACATAGCCTGTGGCATTTATGCCTTTTTGAAACAGCCATTTTTCGTAATCAAAACCACCGGGGTTACTGAAACCATGTGGCCGTTTCAGGCGCACGGCCAACTGCCAGCGCTCACCGACGTTTATAGGGGCCGCCCTACCATACCAACTGAGTCGCACACGGAGGTTTTGTTTTAACGTGTTATCGGCAAAGGTAATGGTGTCTATATCAAACAAAAACCGCACGCGTTTGGCCTTACTGTCAGGCAGGCCGGCGATAACCCCCACCACAGAAATAGTTTGGCCCTCTAGCCCTGCAGACAGTTGTTGGTCAAGCTGTGATTGAGCGCAGGTAAGCGTCCAGCTAAAGCCCAGTAAAATCAGCGCGGGAAAGCGCAGTGCAGGATGAATCAATAAGCACAGACCGGCACCGGCACTTGTGGCCACCCAGCCAATGCCCGGCAATACCTGGAGCTGTTGTGCAAGCAGTACGCCGATTAGAAATGCTATCCCTGCAAACGCCATTGTGTTATTCCTTTTTGAAAGTACTTAATATTATCCTAAATGCCGCAGTTGCATCTACTGCGAGCACCCAATGCACAGAATCTAAAGCACTTTTACCCGCATTTCAGCTTCACCTGTAGAATCACTACAGGATGGCTAAAATGCGGGTAAAAACACTTCATCTTCAGCACCTTGGACGCCCTCGCTACAATTCAACTGCGGCATTTAGGATTATAAATTTTTTATTAAAAACAACACTCTATTAAACCCGGCAGGCCCATTAAACCCGGCAGGCAATAAGTTACCCTCTTTTCACCGAGAAACCATGATATTCTCGCCTCCCCAATCTAATAGACGACCCCGTCGTCCGCTACAGCTAAATGTAATCAGTGCCGATAGTCGTCCATGATAAAAAACCGCATCCGACAGTATTTGCCGGATAAACACACTATCCATAATTCCCGCAGCCTGCGCTGCCTGGGCACGGTGCTGCACGATACCCGCCTGTGGCATTTTAACCGTCGTTCGATCGCTAATGCACTGGCGCTGGGGTTGTTTGCCATGTGGTTCCCGCTGCCGATGCAAATGCTGTTGGTGGCCATTGCCGCGATTCCCTGCCGCGCTAACCTGCCGTTGGCGGTCACCACTACATGGATTACTAACCCAATTACCGCCCCGCCCATGTTTTTTGGCGCCTATCTATTCGGCGCCTGGGTGTTACAGGACGATGTAAAAATTGTCACGTTTACTATCAGTAAAGAGTGGTTCACCAATACACTGGGTCAAATATGGGAGCCGTTGTTACTGGGTTGCCTGATATTGGCAATCGTCAGTGCGGCCATAGGGTATGTGAGTGTGCAGCTGAGCTGGCGTTTTTTTATCCACAAAGCAATAGAAAAACGCAGGCGGCGAGAGGCTGAAAAACAGGCCAAAAGCAAGACATAACCGGGCGGCTATCCCGACAGTTCCCCCTCCAAACGGGCATTGGAAAGTGTTAGTACTCTATCCATACGCTTTGCCAATCGGGTGTCGTGGGTTACCACAATAAAGCTGGTATCGAGTTCGTTGTTCAGTTCCAGCATCAGTTGATAAATATGTTCGGCGGTGTGCTCGTCGAGGTTGCCGGTGGGTTCATCTGCCAACACACACTTTGGCTGTGTTACCAGCGCCCGTGCAATCGCTGCACGCTGGCGTTCACCACCGGACAATTCACCCGGTTTGTGTACCAGCCGCTGCCCTAGTCCAACCCGCTCCAGCAGTGATTCCGCCCGCTCCCGCGCCATAACAACAGGCTCGCCGCGAATCAGCAATGGCATTGCGACATTTTCCACGCAGGAAAACTCCGCCAATAAATGGTGGAATTGATAAATAAATCCTAATTTTTGATTGCGCACCTGCCCGCGTGCCGTCGTACTCATGGCAGAGAGGTTTTGCCCGTCGACAAATACCTCACCTGAAGTCGGTTGATCCAGCCCACCCAGCAAATGCAGCAAGGTGCTCTTACCCGAGCCGGAAGTGCCGACAATCGCCACGCGCTCACCCGCCTGCACCGACAGATCGACTCCCTGCAATACCGAGACGGTGGTTTTCATTTCAAAAAAGGCTTTACCCAGTTGTCGGGCCTCGATAACCGCCGCAGAATCACTCATAGCGCAAAGCCTCAGCCGGATCGGTACGCGACGCACGCCACGCGGGGTATAAGGTGGCCAATAGGGTCAAGACAAAAGCAATACCCGATACCCGGTAGACATCGGTCATTTTCATATCCGATGGAATCGTGCTGATGTAGTAAACACTGGGATCGAGGAAACGGGCGCCAAACAATTCTTCAATAAACGGCACAATCGTTTCGACATTCAATGCCAGCGATATACCGCCCACCAAACCCAGTAACATGCCAAATACACCAATGGCAGCGCCCTGCACCAGGAATATCAACATAATACTGCGCGGGCTGGCGCCCAGTGTGCGCAATATAGCGATATCCGATTGTTTATCGGTCACCACCATAACCAGTGTCGAGACAATGTTGAAAGCGGCCACGGCCACAATCAACGCCAAAATAACAAACATCACGGTTTTTTCTGTGCGCACTGCACGAAAATAATTGGCGTGTTTGCGGGTCCAGTCAGACACCCAATACTGCTCACCGAGCTCCAATGCCAGATCCCGTGCCACCCGGCGCGATGTAAACATATCGTTAAGCTTTAACCGCACACCGCTGACACCGCCTTTCAAGCGCAGTAATTTTGATGCATCACTGGCGTGAAATAGCATCAGTGAGCGGTCGTACTCAAACATACCGACTTTAAATAAACCGCTGACGGTGAAACGTTTCAGGCGGGGCAACACCCCCGCCGGGGTAATATTGGCCTGCGGCGCTACCACGGTGATTTTGTCACCGGGGGCAACATTTAGAAAACTGGCCAGTGCCTCGCCCAGTATCACGTTGAATTCGCCCGCCTCAAGATCGTCCAGGCGCCCCTCGATCATTTTTTCGTTAATATCAGAGACACGCGGCTCCAGCGCTGGATCAATACCGCGCACCAATGTACCACTGACCTGCTGCCCATTGATAACCATCACCTGGCCTTCCACATAGGGTGCAGCGCCTACTACCAAAGGGTGCTGGTCAGCGGAATCAGACAGGGTTTGCCAATCGTGCATAGGCTCATTGCGAAGGGAAATTTCCGCATGTGAAGCCATACCGAGAATGCGCTCGCGCACTTCTTTTTCAAAACCATTCATCACCGACATCACTGTGATCAGCGCAGTCACCCCCAACGCAACACCGAGTATAGAAATCAGGGAGATAAATGAGATAAAGTGATTGCGGCGCTTGGCACGTGTATAGCGCAGGCCGATATAAATTTCGTAAGGCTGTAACATGGGGCGATTAGATCATAACCCAGTGGGGATTTGCGGCTTGCTTGATTACTTGAATGACAGTTTTATACGGGAGCGATGAATGTGCTGCACTATTAGTTTTCAATACTAATATTTAACCAACGCTGAGCCCCAGGTAAAGCCACCCCCAAATCCCTCCAGCAATAGTACCTCTCCACGTTTTATACGCCCATCCCGAACGGCGACATCCAGTGCCAGTGGAATCGATGCCGCCGATGTATTGCCGTGTTCAGCCACAGTCACCACCACGCGCTCCATTGGCATTTTAAGTTTTCTTGCGGTCGCTTCGATAATGCGTGTATTGGCCTGGTGCGGCACTAACCAGTCGACATCGCTTTTCTGCATGTGGTTGGCATGCAATGTTTCATCGACAATACGACCCAACGTTCTAACCGCCATTTTGAACACTTCATTGCCACGCATTGTGACAAAAGCCCCCTCCTGATTCAGCGAATACCCCTGCGATACGCCCTTGGGAACGTGTAATAGCTCGACGTACTCGCCATCAGCGTGTAAGTGCGTTGAGAGAATCCCCGCCTCTTCGCTGTTTTGCAGTATTACCGCACCAGCACCATCGCCAAATAACACACAGGTATCGCGGTCTGTCCAGTCGATAATGCGTGAAAATGTCTCTGCACCAATAACCAATGCACACTTGGCACTATTGGTTTTGACAAATTTATCAGCCACACCCAGGGCATAGACAAAGCCGGTGCACACCGCCTGAATATCAAACGCCGGGCAACCGTGAATACCTAAGCGATGCTGTACCAGGCAGGCCGTGCTGGGAAATACTTTATCGGCGGTGGTGGTCGCCACGACAATCAGGTCAATGTCGCTGGCCTGAATACCCGCCGCTTCGATGGCTTTTCCAGCGGCTGCTTCGGCCAGGTCTGCGGTAAACTCACCTTCTGCTGCGATGTGGCGTTTGCTGATACCGGTTCTGCTGTGAATCCATTCATCCGAGGTATCGACCATTTTCTCCAGATCATGGTTGGTCAGGCATTTCTCAGGCAGGTAGCTGCCGGTGCCTGTTATTTTTGAATACGTCACTGTTCAGCTCACAAGGTGTTTTTCTAACTGACTATCAATTCGGTTGGGTATGTCTTTTGCCACTTCCAGTATGGCTATTTCAATGGCACGTTGAAAGGAAAACGCATCCGCACTGCCGTGACTCTTGACCACAATGCCCTGTAAACCCAACAGGCTGGCACCATTGTATTGCCTGGGATCGATACGCTGTTTAAACGCTTTGAGTACGGGCATCGCGATAAGCCCTGCCAACTTGTTAAATACGTTTTTGCTGAACTCTTCACGCATGTAATGGCTGATCATTCTGGCAACCCCTTCACTGCTCTTGAGCGATACATTGCCAACAAAACCATCACAAACCACCACATCGGCCGCATCCGAGAAGATGCCGTCCCCTTCGACAAACCCACAGTAATTTAAACCACTGTTTTTCAGCATACGGCTCGCCTCTTTTACCTGATCATTCCCTTTGATTGCTTCAGCACCAATATTTAACAGGCCAATACGCGGTGATTTGATATTATCGACGGCATTGGCCAATACCGAACCCATAACGGCAAACTGAAATAGGTGTTCTGCGGTACTGTTAACATTGGCACCCAGATCGAGCATGTGGGTGTGCCCCTGAATAGCGGGGATTGAGGTACTGATCGCCGGTCGGTCAATGCCGGGCAGGGTTTTCAATACATAGTGGGCTGTGGCCATTAGTGCGCCCGTATTGCCAGCGCTGACACAGGCATCCGCTTTGCCCTGTTTGACCGCATTGATAGACTGGCGCATTGACGAATCGCGCTTGCCACGCAAAGCGAGCGCCAGCGAATCGTCCATGGTAACGACCTGGCTGGTATGTTGAATCTCGATACGCCTGGCATCGAAATCACCGGTTAGTTTTTGCGCTATTTCTGTTTCATCACCCAGCAACAGCAGATTGATATTTGCGTGGCGTTTAAGGGTATCCAGCGCAGCGGGGATAGTGGCATTTCCACCAGCATCCCCACTCATAACATCGAGCGCAATGGTGACGGGGTTACTCACAGGGTCACCACAAAACGATAAAACGGTGTTTAATCAATAGAGAGAATAGCGCGTACGCGCTTAGTCTTCGCTGTCGTCTTCAGAGGCGGTCTCGACGACCTTATTGCCTTTGTAAAAACCATCGCTGGTTACATGGTGGCGCCGATGCACTTCACCACTGGTAGGGTCGATAGATAAGGTGCTGCCACTCAATGAATCGTGCGAGCGGCGCATCCCACGGCGGGAGGGTGTTTTACGTCGTTGTTGTACGGCCATGCTTTACTCCAAATCAAACTGTTAAATTTTTCAATATATTGAAAGGATGGGCGTGCCCTGGCCTTTCGTCGTTGTTTTTCCCGTTGGTACTATTCAGGTTCGTGTTAATCAAGTGCGTATTAATCAGGCAGCTTTCGTCAATACATTGCTCCCCATCGGCGTGACGCGGTGCTATTGGTATGTGCAGTATCAACTCGTCTTCAATTAAATCGACGCTACGTATTCTGTCGAATTCATCCATTAAAACCGGTTCATAAATTCCGCCAACACTTTCAGCGTCGGCCTCGGTTTTGACCAGCACAAAATCAAATGCCCCGGCCAGATGAAAATCCATTGTCCCGGTACAACGCTGGCACTCCAGTTTTACATCCCCCTGAAACTGCCCACTCACGATAAAATGTGCCCGTTTTGGGTTAACCGCCAGGCTGCTGGAAAAAGTCAGCTCCAGATTGAGATCACCGCTACCGGGAGTGTGCAAATAATCGGCCAGCCGTTTGAACTGATTGAGCTTTATCCCCCCACGTAAAGAAGCATTATTGGCCGTTAATCTGGGGATATTCAGTTCTACAGGCATGCGCTTCAACATAACCGGCTAATTCTATGTGTGCTGTTACATTCAGTCAATTAATAAGTTGCGCAACTATTTAGGTGCTTTTTATCCTGATAATGGATGGTCTACCCGTCACTGAGTAGTAAGGCCTATACTGTGTCGCTTTTTATTATGATTGAGTGCAACACATGCTTGTATTGGCTTCAACCTCACCCTACCGGGCTGAATTGTTACAACGACTCAATTTGGATTTCACAACAGCAGCACCCAATTGCGACGAAACACCACTGCCATCAGAATCAGCGCGTGAGTTGGTTTTGCGCCTCTCACACGAAAAAGCCGCCAGTTTGCAATCGCAATACTCTGATGCCTTGATTATTGGCTCCGATCAGGTGGCCGAGCGCGATGGATTGATTCTCGGTAAACCCGGCAATCACGCTGCAGCGGTGGAGCAACTACGCGCTGCCTCTGGCCGTACCATTGTGTTTTATACCGGAATCTGTGTTTACAACACAGCAAACAACCACTATTTACTGGAGCAGGTGAGCACCCAAGTGACTTTCAGGGCGTTACCCGATGCGCAAATTGAACGTTATCTACAGGCAGAACAACCTTATCAGTGTGCGGGAAGTTTTAAATCTGAAGGGTTAGGTATTTCCCTGTTTGAAGGTATTACCGGAAATGATCCTACGGCGATTGTTGGCCTGCCGCTGATTTGCCTGTGCGGGATGTTAGGTGCGATGGGGGTTTGTGTACCTTAAGCATTAATAAGTATTAATTGACCAACACCCGAAACAAATGCAGCAGCCCACAGGCAAACGCCCCGGCGACAATATCATCAAGCATAATCCCCAGCCCGCCCTGTACATGCCGATCAAACCAGGCAATCGGCCAGGGTTTAACGATGTCAAAAAAACGAAACAGCACAAACCCTGCCACAACCCATTGCCACTCAAAAGGCAGCCAAAGTAGGGTTACACCAAAACCGGCGATTTCATCCCATACGATGCCCCCGTGATCGTGCGTGCCCAGGTTTTTTGCTGTCACATCGCAGATATAAATACCGACAACACTGGCAATCAATACGATAACGGCATAAAAAGGCATGGCGTAGTGCATTGCCAGCCAATACAGTGGTACCGCTATTAAAGTACCCAGCGTACCCGGCGCCCAGGGTGATAAACCCACCCCAAAACCCAGCGCGGGAAAATGCGCGGGATGGTGCAATAGATCATTCAGTGTCAGTGTGCGCATAGCCTGCTAATGCACATTTTGATCCGCTTCCAGCGGGCGAAGTTGTCGGGCGATTTTGTCGATAACACCGTTGACAAATTTGTGCCCCTGTTCTGCGCCAAATATTTTGGTAAGCTCGACGGCTTCGTTGATGATGACCTTGTAGGGAATCTCCATGCATTCGCTAAGTTCGTAGCTACACAATCGCAGTATGTTGCGTTCAATAGGGTCGAGGTCATCCAGTTTTCGGGAAATATGCCGGGTGATTTCCTCATCGAGTATATCGAGGTTTTTTGGCACACCGCGTATCAGTTGTTCAAAATAGATCAGATCCACTTTCACCATGTCCTGATACTGTTTGAATTGCTCAATAATAACGGGGATATCGGTGCCTGATAAATCCCATTGATAAAGTGCCTGCACAGCCTTTTTTCGCGCCAGGCGACGCGCAAAGGTTTTTTGTGAAGCCGATGACACTATAGCGCACGCAACAAGCTAACCATTTCAATCGCTGTATGCGCCGCTTCTGCCCCTTTGTTGCCCGCTTTAGTGCCCGCACGCTCAATCGCCTGTTCGATAGTATCGGTGGTTAATACACCAAATGCCACGGGCACCGAGTGTTGAAGCGACACTTGGGCCAGGCCCTTGCTGCACTCGCCCGCCACATAGTCAAAATGTGGAGTAGAGCCACGAATCACTGCACCGAGGGCGATAATAGCGTCATAGTCGCCACTGGCAGCTAGCTTATTGGCAACCAATGGCATTTCGTAGGCACCGGGTACCCGTACGATAGTGATGTCGCTGGCGTCAATGCCACTGCGTTTAAGCGTATCTTCAGCCCCTGCCAGCAAGCTCTCGACGACAAAACCATTAAAACGTGCAACCAGTAAGGCAAAGCGGGCCGCATTGATACGCAGGTGGCCTTCGATTATTTTTGATTCATTCATATTTATATATTTCAATATGTTAGGTAAATTTCTTAATCTGTTATGTAATCTACAATTTCAAGATCAAAACCGGCCAGACCATGAAATATCTTAGGTGCACTTAACAGGTTCATTTTGCGCACACCGAGGTCGGCGAGTATTTGCGCACCCATACCATAGGTGCGCAGGTTTTCCGGTGCTTGTGACGCATCATCATCCGCTTTGGGCGATTCCGGTCTGCCCCTATTTACTCTGTAGTGTTCGATACTGCGAACCAAGGCGCCGGGGTTTTCCGGCTTGCGCAGGATAACCAACACGCCCGTCCCCAGTTCGACGATTTTTTGCATCGCATCCCACATCGGCCAACCGCCACCAAAGGCAGCGCCCAGAGAATCGACCAGGGTATTTTCGACATGGACCCGTACCGGGATGGGGGTTTCGGCATCGATATCCCCTTTTACAAGCGCGAAATGTACCGCGTTATCGATAACATCCTGATAGGCATAAAGGTGAAACTCACCCAGTTTAGTCGGAAATTCAGATTCTGCCACGCGCTCAACGGTGCGTTCATTTTGGATACGGTAACGAATCAGGTCTTCAATAGTGCCTATTTTCAACTGGTGCTGCGCGGCAAAAACCTCCAGATCACTACGCCGCGCCATGCTGCCATCCGGGTTGAGTATTTCCACAATCGTGGCGGCGGGTTCCAGCCCGGCCAGGCGCGCCAGATCACAACCGGCCTCGGTATGCCCGGCCCGGTTTAATACCCCCCCGGCCTGTGCCATTAGGGGAAAAATATGCCCCGGTTGAACCAGCGCTTCGGGTTTGGCCTGCGCATTCACCGCCGTTTGAATAGTGCACGCTCTGTCAGCGGCAGAAATACCCGTGGTAACGCCTTCAGCCGCTTCGATAGATACCGTGAAATTAGTGCCGTGAGCTGCCTGGTTTTGGTTGACCATTAACGGTAAACGCAACTGCTGGCAGCGTTCGCGGGTGAGTGTTAAACAAATCAACCCGCGCCCATAACTGGCCATAAAGTTAATGTCTTCGGCGCGTGTGAGCGAGGCCGCCATAATCAGGTCACCCTCGTTTTCGCGCCCTTCGTCATCCATCAAAATCACCATTTTACCGGCATAGATGTCTTCAATCAGTTCAGCGGTAGTATTCACGGTGTCGGTTGATTCATCGGTTATTGGGTGATTGTTTAGCAGCGCGCAAGCTTACGCGCAATGCCATTTAATCACCAGTGGTGGGAAACCCTGTTCACGGAAAATTTGTATTAGTTTTAATCTTGAGGTGCATACAGGTTTATTCAAAACCCGGATAAATGCCTGTCTTTTTCAGCAATGCGTGTAACCGTACTTTGTCTTGAAATACGGCTTCTTTCTACTTCCACGGCTATTGTGGCACTTTTTCTGAACGCGCCAACGGTAGCAGGCGTTCAAGGTAGCGGGCTATCACATCGATTTCAATATTGACGTGCGTACCCGGCACACACTCACCCAGCGTGGTTGCCTGGAGTGTATGCGGCACTATATTGACTGCAAAGCTGTCCTTATCAACGCTGTTCACGGTAAGGCTAACCCCCTCAACACACACAGACCCCTTGGCTGCAATGTAACGGCTAAGCGATGTCGGCACCCGCACAGTAAAGCGTTCCGAACGGGCATCTGGGTGGCGGGCAATGATCTCCCCGCGTGCATCGACATGACCACTGACCAGGTGGCCGCCAAGGCGTGATGTTGGCATTAACGCCAGCTCCAGATTAACCCGGCTACCCTGTTGTAGGGCGCCAAGGGTTGTCAGGTTCAAGGTCTCAACCGATACATCGGCAAGAAAGGTATTATCGGCAAATTTAACGGCAGTCAGACAAACCCCATTCACGGCGATACTGTCACCCAGTGCAATTGTGGCAATATCTAAGCTGCCGAGGTGGACACCAAGCTGACGATCACCGCCTTTCGTCGCTATTGAGGTGATATGACCCACGCTTTGTACAATGCCAGTAAACATAGTGAATAACTCTGGTTGGGGTATTAAAATCGGCGTTAGGCAGGCGCTGTGCTCAGCAGGGCGCATTGTTATCTGTTACAAACATTATTTCGCATGTCATCGGCAATGCTGTTGCATTATTAAACTGTGCACCTGCCTCGATACCCTTTTTGACAATATATTCTGCACTGGCCTCTGTATCATAGAGCGCGTGCATAGCACCAAGAGCGTAATCTGCCCCCGAACCAATCGACCAGTAGCGTTGGTATTCGTAGACCTCACGCAAGCCGTAGACCGCATAAACGCCGGTGGGATTAGCAATCAGGCAGTCGATGCGCGTTGATTCATAAGGGTCTTCGTCATCGTCTTTAGGGTTGAGAAAATAGCGCTCTTTCAGCACGGCGTGCAATTGAGTGAAGGTTTCAAAGATAGCCTGACGGCTGCTAAAGTCGGCATCAAAATCATCCTGGTTAAAAGCGCTTTCGACAACCAGTGTATGCGCAGCACTGCCAACAATGCCAATGTGGGTGTCGCCAAATGTCTGGATTTTATTGGGGTTTGCATCCATTACCGCGTGCAACTGCATATCGCCAAAACTGGTCAGGGTGTCGGCGGCGATGCAGATGCACTGGTCTTTCTTAATAACAGAGATTGTAGACATAAACTTTTCAGCACCTCAGCGGAACGCAGGCCGCAAAATTAAGCGAAGATCCTCACCAAAGCGGCGCACATCGTGATACCTCAGAGGGATTTGTTGGTGCATTTGATCGAATACCGGCAGGTCGAACAAACTGCGGGCGCTTGCCCCCAATACACTGGCTGCCTGATAGATAAGCAATTCATCGATAAGGTTTTCCTGCAATAGCGCACCGCACAAGCCCGCCCCCGCTTCGACGTGCACCTCATTGATCTCAATCGATGCCAGGTAATGCATGA
Source organism: Gammaproteobacteria bacterium (assembly GCA_965277715.1). GTDB lineage: Bacteria > Pseudomonadota > Gammaproteobacteria > JBCCGL01 > JBCCGL01 > JBCCGL01. The sequence continues at coordinate 982,310 of OZ255836.1, read as the reverse complement.
TCGCGTGCAAATCGATTTTACCCGCCGCTGTTTGCTTACAGACCACCACCGAGACATCCGGTAAATGGGAGAATTTGTCACTGCTATGGTTTGTGAAAATCAGTATTTTACCGGGGAGCGAGAACAGTTTTGCCTGTGGATCAGTAACGAGTTGGCTATCGATAATGGCGCGTAGTGGTTGCCTGGTTGAACAGACGGCAGACACCGTTTCATCTTCAAGCCGCACAGTCAGTGAAGGGTTATCCGCTTTCACAGTACCCGATCCCGTGAGAATACAGCTACTGCGGGCGCGCCAGCGATGCCCATCCCGGCGTGCCGCCGCCCCGGTGATCCATTGGCTTACGCCATTTTGCAGGGCGCTGCCACCGTCGAGGCTGCTGGCAAGCTTTACGCGTACCCAGGGGCGATTGCGCACCATACGTGAAGCAAACCCTGGGTTCAGCGCATGTGCTTCGCGTTCATTTAGCCCATAGTCCACCCGAATACCTTGCTGTCTCAGGTAATCAATGCCCGCACCCGATACCTGCGGATTAGGGTCCTGCATCGCCACAACCACTCGCGCAATACCACATGCGGCCAGTGCTTCACAACAAGGTGGTGTGCGCCCGTGGTGTGAGCAGGGTTCCAGTGTGACATAGGCTGTAGCGCCTACAAGCGAAGTACCGGCATTATCGATGGCATAGACTTCTGCATGGGCACCCCCGGCCTGTTGGTGCCAGCCACTGGCAATCACCTTATCATCCCGGCTGATAACACAGCCGACACGTGGGTTCGGGTCGGTACTGAACAACCCTTTTCTGGCCAGGCGGATAGCCAGGCTCATACACTCATGGTCATGCCGACTAAACATTGTGTATCGGGTGATTAGCTTTCATCGAGCAGGGGCAACTGGTCACGGGTCTCTTCCGGGCTTGGCTCGCGTTGCAGTCGGTCGATTACTTCACGAAATTGCTCAACATCTTCAAAACTGAGGTATACCGAAGCGAAGCGCAAATAGGCGACATGATCCAGTTTACGCAGCTCGTCCATAACACATTCACCGATTTGCAGGGCGGGCACTTCGCGCTCGCCTTTGCTGAAAAGCATGTGCTTTATACGGCTAATCGCCGACTCGATATCATCGACGGCAACAGCGCGTTTCTCCAGTGATTTATGCATACCTGCACGCAATTTTTGCTCCGCAAACGCCTCGCGGCTGCCATCACTTTTTACTACATTAGGTAGGTTCAGCTCTGCTGTTTCATAAGTGGTAAAGCGCTCGGTACAGCTAACGCATTCACGGCGGCGGCGAATTTGATCGCTGTCGCCAGCCAACCGGGAATCGATAACTTTGGTGTCTTGTGCAGAGCAGAATGGGCAGCGCATCATAGAGTCAGTGTTGTATTCCCAACCCGGAACGATGGGCTGGTATTGGATAAGCTTTCGGAAGGCGTGGATTGTATCGCAAAAGCTATCGCAGTGTATTCAGGCTTTCACTATTAACGCATCGGCAATTATCTGGAGGGAAAAACCTGCCAGGCTTTGTAACATCAGTCTCAACCGCCGCTAACAATCACTTCTCAAACTTCAACGCTGCCCAGCTAAGTCTGTCCTTACCGGGCACCAGATAAAACCCGCTGTCCGGCAGCCCCTTCTCCGATACAAAACACAGCAGCCCTTCAGCAATTTCCTTCTGCACCAACCCATCCCACAGCGCAATCCCCTGCCCGTCTATCACCGCAGCCAGATCAACATCGCGCCCCTCTAAATCTACCGCCGCATTTATTGGTTGAATCCGCAGCGCAATCTCCGGGTTATCGACCATAAACCCGGTCAGACGCGGTGACAGCCAGCGCGAGGAAAAATAGGTGTGCATGGCAATCGCCACGCTTTTAGCCACTGGTGGACGCGCCGCGTTATATAGCGCCAACAAGGTACGATCCAGATCACAAAATGCATGCTATAATTAACACTAAATTGTTTTTAGTGAATTTTAAATGTCAAAAACACCATCCAATTTATCACTTCACACTGAAAAGGTGCTCCATATTTTCGGTGAAATGATTCAGGTCGCTCGCTGTGAACGTAAGATGTCACAGCAATCACTCGCAGAAAGGGTTGGCGTTAGTCGCCAGACGATTAGTGCGATTGAACAGGGAGATAGCAAGGTTTCCATTGGGACTTTCTTTGAAGCGGCGCAGGTTGTCGGTATCCCATTGTTGGCGGAGAGTAAGCAGGGTTTACAACAACTTTCTACAGTGGTTGCTGGCTTAGCCAGTTTATTGCCCGAACGGACGCGCACCCAAAAAGTTGAGTTAGACGATGACTTCTAAATTGGCGCAGGCTGAGCAGGCTTTTGTTTGGGTTTGGCTGCCCAATACCGACGAACCAGTTGTTGCCGGGCGTATCCGTCAGCAGGGTAATTTGCATCATTTCACCTATGGTCGCAGCTACCGTGAGCGTGATGATGCAATTGCGTTTTCACCTTTTGAGCTGCCATTGCAAGCAGGCACTTTCCAGCCGGAAGGTTTGAACACCCTGCATTCCTGTTTACGTGATGCTGCACCTGACGCCTGGGGGCGACGGGTTGTTGCTTATCGTTTCCCCGATTTTATGCCTGGCGAGCTGGATTATTTGTTGCTATCGGGTAGTGACCGCATCGGCGCATTAGATTTTCAGCTAAGCAACACTGAATACCAACCACGGCACGTTGAACAGACGAAGCTACAGGATTTATTGCAGGCAGCCGATCTGGTGGATCGGCGTAAACCCCTGCCTGCGGATTTGGATATGGCTTTGCTGCATGGCACCAGCGTCGGCGGGGCAAGGCCTAAAGCACTGGTGCATGATCATGGGCGTGCTTATATTGCTAAGTTCAGTTCTTCGACTGACAGCTACGACATTGTTAAGGCGGAATATATCGCTATGCAGCTGGCAGCGAAGGCCGGGTTGCGGGTTGCTGATACGCGTTTGGTGTCTGTGGCGGGAAAGGATGTGTTGCTGGTGGAACGTTTTGACCGTTCATATCAGGCTGATTCGATTCAGCGTTGCATGTTACTCAGTGGTTTGAGTTTGCTGGGGTTGAATGAAATGGAAGCGCGTTATGCCAGTTACCGTGATTTGGCTGACCTGATTCGTAAGGCGTTTGCGGAACCCGTGCGGGAATTGCATCAGTTGTATGCGCGGTTGGTGTTTAATGTGTTGGTTGGGAATACGGATGATCATGCGCGGAATCATTCGGCGTTTTGGGATGGGCAGGATTTGGCGCTGACACCTGCTTATGATCTTTGTCCACAGATGCGCAGTGGGCGGGAAGCGGCGCAGGCGATGCAGATTGGCGGGGCACAGGGGAATTTATCGACGCTGGCGAATGTGTTGTCGGTTTGTGGGGCGTTTATGTTGTCTGAGGCTGAGGCGCGGGCGTTGATTGAGCGGCAGGTGGCTATGATTGAGAGTAGCTGGGCTGAGGTTTGTGATTTGGCTGAGCTGGGGGTTGTGGAGCGGGAGCGGTTGTGGGAGCGGGTGGTGTTTAATCCGTTTTGTTTTGAGGGGTGGGGCACTGCACATATTTAAACTCTTCATGGATGACGAACCACCAGCATTACAGCCGGAATTGCCAATCGTGGCGGCTTGATGGGCCATGTGATAACAAATTACACGTATCCTCAACATACCCCTACCGGGCGGGTGAAAGATATGATTATTCTAAGAACCAAACCGCATTAAGAACCAAACCACCGCCCATCAGGATCGCCTGGATACACACCTAAATAATCTCCGTGTGTCTGATACCCCATCAGCCGACGCACTACCTCTGGATAGCTATCCGCCACAGCCCTGGGCACTGTTAGGTATTGGTTTTCCTCCTGGCGCAACCAACCAAGACTGTAGGTATTAATCAAACCTGCCCGGGGAGTATCCGCCTGGTTAGCCCCACCACCGTGCACGGTTGACCCTAAATAAAACAGCACCGAACCTTTCGGCATTACCGCCTGAACAATATCACCCGCTTCAACCGTCGGCATATCAAGGTGGCCATGGCTCCCCAATGCCACTCGGGTCGCCCCGTTTTCACAGGTAAAATCATCCAGCGCCCACATTGCGCTAAATTGAAACTCCACATCGGGGATACGCATTGGATAGAAATCATCATCCCGGTGTAGTGTTTGATTCTTCTCGCCTGGGTGAATCTCTATCGCGGTGCAACTGCCAATCCGGTAATTGGCGCAATGTGGTCGCAGTACAGCATCAGCAACCGCCATAACACGTGGGTGCGCGATGAGGTCTGCCGCACTGCGCGAGATACTCAAAATCGCACCCAAACGTAGCGTGGTATAACCGTTAAAGTCATTTTGAAAATCGCGGCCCTGCCGATCAAAATGTGGTCGTAACTCACCGACAACATTATCTACCGTCTGCGCACCAACCTGTTGTGCAATGATGGCGCCACCATCACGCTTAATTGCTGTGACAACGGCGCCGGTTTCTACATCGGCGTTAAAAGTTTGCAATACCATAAGCTTAAATGCCAAGTCCTGATTTTTTAGGGTGAGTAAAACGTATAGTAGAATTATATCAAGGCTGAGCGCCTCAATACCAATACCGTCAATTGGTCTTTCACCCGCTGGGGCACTGTTCAAGTCGTTGAAAAATTTCTTTTTCACCAAAATAAATGCAGCATAAATTAAATAATACCCCTGCCCTCTTCAATTCTTAAGGCGTCCAAATCCCTTCATCGATACACTCCTGCATCGCCATTTCCACGCCTTTACGTAGTATTGCCACCATATCGTCGATCTGTTCCCGGCTGATGGTAAGCGGTGGTGACATTACACACATATTGATAATAGGCCGCACAATAAGCCCCATCGACTGGCAGTGTTTATCGATGCGGTTACCGATTTCATAATCCATCGCCAGGTCATCTGCCCCCTGTTTTAACTGACATTCCACACACCCCATCAAACCAATACCACGCACATCACACACAATGGGAATATCGCGCAGGGTTTGCAGTTGCGCCTGCAAATACGGCCCCACCTCGCGCACATGCTCAAAAAGTTTTTCGCGTTTCATAATTTCCAGGTTTTTTAACCCCGCGACAGCGGCAACCGGGTGCCCGGAGTAGGTGAAACCGTTCGAAAAAACAGCGGTGCTGTCACGGCTGTCTTCAAATTCGTTAAGCAGCCGGTCAGATACCAGAAATGCCCCCATCGGCACATAGGCGGAGGTCAGGCCCTTCGCGGTGGTAATAATATCCGGGACAATGCCAAACACGGCCTCAGAGGCAAATACATGGCCGAGCCGACCGAATGAGGTCACTACTTCGTCCGATAGATATAAGACATCATACTTCCGGCACACCGCCAGGCAGCCTTGGTGATACCCCTGCGGCGGAATGATCACACCACCAGAGGCGAGAATCGGTTCGGCGACAAATACGGCGGCTTTATCCTCGCCAATTTCCAGAATTTTATTCTCCAGGTCGTTGACGCATTGGTCGAGAAAGTCAGCCTCACTCATCCCTTCTGGTTTTAAAAACGGGTGTGGAGCGGGAATGTGGTGCACCAGATGATCGGCGAAGTCGAGGTTGTTTTTATCGCGTTCCTTGCCCGAGACACTCGCCGAAAGGTAGGTACTGCCGTGGTAGCCTTTGGTGCGGGCAATGATGTGTTTTTTACCCGGTTTGCCGCGATAGTTGTTATAAAACTGCACAAACCGCAACGCCGAATCAACTGCCGTGGAGCCACAGGTGGTAAAAAATACGCTGTTGAGATCGCCAGGAGCCTCAGCGGCAATCGCCTGGCTGAATTCCGCTGCCGGCCCCGTGGTCAAAGACCACGGCGAAGTGTACGGCAACTTCATAATCTGGTCATAGATTGCTTTAGCCATCTCCTCGCGCCCGTGGCCAATATTCACGCACCACATACCACCGGGGCCATCGATCAGGCGATTGCCGTCGCTATCATGTACATAGACCCCTTCGCCACGTTCCAGTACGGTACGGTGGTTGTCCCCTAGCTTGTTCATATTATCCCAGGGGTGAATGAATTGGTTATCCTGCTGCTGAATGGTGGCTGTGGAGTTACTCATGAGGCTCTCTTGTGTGTTTTGGTGGGGTAAATACTGGTCTTACAATAACATGGCCGTGATATGGATAGGCAAGATCAGGGTGATAAATCACATCCGCACTGGTTTAGCTTGTCCAGGTAGTGAATAATAGGAATACAGCAGGTACCCAGTTGCTGGGGATCTGCTTGTTTTATAACAATACTTTGACTTTATTTTTTGCTTGGAGGAAACACATGAAACCCATTGGCAAGTTTATAAGAAGTACCGGTCTGGGAGTCTCTGCCGCCTTGTTGTTAGCAGTATCCAGTGCCAACGCGGCTGGCGTGTTGAACGTCTACAACTGGGCCGAGTATATCGGTGAAGACACTATCGCCAACTTTGAGAAAGAATTCGATATAAAGGTCACCTACGACCACTACGACTCGGCAGAAGCGGCAGATGCGAAACTGCTCGCCGGTAACTCCGGCTACGATGTCGTCAGCCATTCAGGCAGTTTAATTGGCCGACTGGTTCCCGCCGATATTCTGCTGAAACTGGATAAATCGAAACTGCCCAACTGGAAACACTTACGTGCTGACGTACTCTCCCAGCTATCTGCCAATTGGGACCCCGACAACCAGTATATCGTGCCGTTTATGTGGGGCACCCACGGTGTCACTTATAACGAAGCGCTGGTTAAAGCCACTCATCCGGGCGCACCGATAGGTTCAATGGATATGATTTTCAACCCGGAACATATGGAAAAGCTGGCCAAATGTGGAGTGTCCTTTCTCGACTCCCCCACGGATATTATCCCAATGGCGCTGGCACACCTGGGATTAGACCCCAGTTCCACCAACAAAGCGGATTACGATAAGGCCACAGAGATGTTGGCAAAAATCCGCCCTTACATAAAAACGTTTGATAATTACGCCTACCAAAGAATGCCGGAAAAAGAATTTTGCGTATCGGTCACCTGGGGACCGGATGGCCTGCTGGCAATGTCTGGCGCTGCGGAAGCCAATACCGGTGTCGTATTAGACTTCTACTCCCCGCCAGGCCAGGGAAAAGCCAATGTCTGGGTCGATGGCTGGGTGATTCCTGCCGATGCCAAAAATGTTGAAAACGCCCATCTGTTTCTCAACTATATGATGCGCCCTGAAGTGGCCGCTGCCGACAGTAACTACACCTGGTACGCGAATGGCAATAAAGACGCATTCGATATGGTCGACCCCGCCGTAACAGGCAGTCCGGCGGCTTATCCGTCACAGGAGCAGGTCAACGATATGTATACCCTGGCTGTCGTTCCCCCCAAAGTAGAGCGCGTCCGCACGCGCGCCTGGACCCGCTTCAAGTCTGGCAATTAAGACCATTGGGTTATGGGTGCCGCAAGTAACAGGCGGCGCCCATTCACATAAGCACACCCTCAACGTAGAATCACCCCATGCCTGAAGAGACAGATTTCACCGACCGCCCGTGGCTGGATACCGAAGCGCAACCCTTTATCAAACTGCGCGGTATCAGCAAACAGTTCGGTACATTTACCGCCGTTGACAATGTCGATCTGGATATCTACAAGGGTGAGCTGTTTTCACTTTTGGGTGGTTCCGGTTGTGGTAAAACAACGCTACTACGGATGTTGGCCGGGTTTGAAATGCCCTCATCCGGCACACTGTTTATCGATGGTATTGATATGACCGATATCCCGCCCTACCAGCGGCCTGTCAATATGATGTTTCAGTCTTACGCACTGTTTCCACATATGACAGTGATGCAAAACGTCGCTTACGGATTAAAGTGCGATGGTATCGACAAGCGGGAAATCAGCCGCCGTGTCGATGAAATACTGGCAATGGTCGAGTTGTCTGACTTTTCCAAACGTAAGCCGCACCAACTCTCAGGCGGGCAGCGGCAAAGAGTGGCGTTGGCACGGGCACTGGTAAAGCGCCCAAAGGTATTATTACTGGATGAACCACTCGGCGCCCTCGACAAGCGCCTGCGTGAACAAACCCAATTTGAATTAATGAATATTCAGGATCAGCTGGGCATTACATTTGTCGTCGTCACCCATGACCAGGAGGAGGCAATGACACTATCAACCCGCATCGCAGTGATGGACGCAGGCAAATTTATACAAACAGGCACACCCACCGATATTTACGAATCCCCGGATACCCGCCTGGTTGCCAACTTTATTGGCTCGGTCAACCTATTTGCAGGCAAAGTGGTTGAGGGGAATGACGACCATACAGTAGTGGTACACAGCACCCAACATGACATTACTATTACAGCCGATCACAGTGCGCCCGTTAAGCCAGGCAGCAATATCTGGGTCGCTGTGCGGCCTGAAAAAATCACCCTATCGAAAACCCCGCCCAACCAGCAAAGTAATTATCTCAAAGGCGTTATTCACGATATTGGCTATTTAGGTAAATTGTCCACTTACCGCGTGCAAACAGCTAACGGCGAGATTATCGAGGTTAGCTCGCCCAACCAGGTGCGGCCAAGAAGCGGCCAGCGCACATTCGACTGGGATGACGAAGTGTACCTGAGCTGGGACAGCACCAGCAGCATTGTGTTAACGCAATGACCCGGCTGCCACACTCCCCAGGTATAGCGCCGACCAACCCCCCGTTGCTGTTACCGCTGCAACGATTCGGCAATCTGCTGCAAAGGCGGTGGCAGAGCATTATTATTGCCATTCCATTTATCTGGTTGCTGTTATTTTTTTTAGCGCCTTTTTTTATTGTATTAAAAATAAGCCTGGCTGAATCGCTGATTGCCAGCCCACCGTATTCATCAATGCTGGAATGGATCGAAGAAGGTCGGCTCTCAATTACGCTGATTTTTGATAATTTCGCCTACCTGTGGGAAGACGAACTCTATGTCGACACCTACCTGAACTCGATAAAAATTGCCTCCATTTCGACCCTGATTTGCCTGTTAATCGGCTACCCCATCGCCTACGCGATTACCCGTGCCGACAGCGTAACCAAAAATATTTTATTACTGATGGTCATCCTGCCTTTCTGGACATCCTTCCTACTGCGTGTTTACGCCTGGATAGGGTTATTGGCAGATCAGGGCACCATCAACAGTTTCTTAATGTGGCTCGGTGTTATCGACCAGCCAATCCGCCTGCTCTACTCACAGTTCGCTGTTTATGTGGGTATCGTCTACTCCTATCTGCCGTTTATGATTCTGCCCCTCTACGCCAACATGGAAAAACTGGATATAACGCTGCACGAGGCAGCGGCTGATCTCGGTGCAAAACCTATCGGTGTATTTTTAACCGTGACCCTGCCATTGACAGTACCCGGCATTATTGCCGGCTCTCTACTGGTCTTTATCCCCGCAACCGGGGAGTTCGTTATTCCCGATTTATTGGGGGGTGGCAATGTGTTGATGATTGGCCGGGTATTGTCGAGTGAGTTTAACGCCAATCACGACTGGCCGGTGGCCTCGGCGGTGGCCGTGGTACTGCTTATTGTTCTGGTACTGCCGATGATGCTCTACCAACGCGTTCAGGCAAAGGAAATTTAACCGGTCATGCAGAAAAAGCGCTCAACATTTTTGTTTTCCATGCTGTGTTTTGGCATGGCGTTTTTATACATACCAATGATCTCACTGGTGGTCTATTCGTTTAATTATTCGAAATTGGTGCCGGTCTGGGGCGGTTTTTCCACCCGTTGGTATAGTGTGTTATTCGCCAGTGAAGAAGTGTGGGCCGCCACCACGCTCAGCCTGCAAATTGCACTGGTAAACGCCACATTTGCCACGCTCTTAGGCACACTGGCGGGCATTGCACTGGTGCGTTTTGGGCAATTCAAAGGCCGCACACTGTTTACCGGCATGATTACCGCGCCGCTGGTTATGCCTGAGGTCATCACCGGCTTATCACTGCTGCTACTGTTTATCGCCTCAAATAACATATTCGGCTGGCCCACTCGGGGGTTTACCACCATCACCATCGCGCACATCACTTTTTCAATGGCCTACGTTGCCGTCATTATCCAATCCCGGCTCGCGGGCATGGGGGTAACACTGGAAGAGGCCGCCCTGGACCTCGGCGCCAGACCTTTTCGTGTACTGACCGACATCACCCTGCCACTGCTCGCACCGGGCATGCTCGCGGGTTGGTTACTTGCTTTTACACTGTCACTGGACGACTTGATTATCGCCAGCTTCGTCTCCGGGCCAGGGTCTAACACCTTACCCATATTGATCTATTCACGCGTGCGTTTGGGGTTAAGACCGGATATCAATGCGCTGGCAACCATCATCATCGTAATCGTCGCAATCGGCGTGCTACTGGCCGGGTGGTTACTAATACGCCAACAGCGACTGCGTGAGCGCGATATGCAAATGTCCACGGATTAGCACTAACACCTTCCCAATATTTACTCGATTTTCTATCAACAACGTAGGTAAGGAATGTGCACGACTGTAGGGGCACAGGAGATAGAGCAACGCAGGCGCAAATGAGCAAAGAAAAACACCAAAGCATCGCGAGTGAAACCGCACCACCTACATACAGGGCAAACACATGAAATCGAGAGGTTCACCAGATTCAGGCCGACTGCTGACACCACCACGCATCAACCACCTCAGCCACATCCCGACTATGAAAACGCGCCTTATTATTACTCGGCACCAACGCCTCCCGATAAAAAAAATCGGGTAACTCATCGTCATCCACCTTAAACCCAGCCGCCTGATTAAACCGACGTTCATAATCCAGCACCTCACGACCAATGCGGTGAAAAAACGTCGGCTGCACATCAGTACCGTGAGCATCATTCAACGCCCCAATCATAAAATCCACATTCGTATTAGTTACCGAACGGCCAAACACACATAACCCCAAAGAATCAGCCGTTGCAGTCAACACCTGCGCCTCCATACTGGCCGCCACCAACTCATCGATCGCCTTGCCTTTGCTCACATAAGAAGGCAGATTACCCGCCGTATGATCAGCCCCCTGGGCCGTCATCATCATCGTCAGCCCGGTCACCTCAATCACGCGTGGATCATAAGCACTGATCGCCTGGCGTTTAATCACCGGCACCCGCTCGACCTGATAGTGCTCGCCGACATACGCCGTTCCCTGCGCCAGTATTTTGCCAAATTCAGTGGCACCGCGAATATCCTTATCGAGCGCAGCCGCCATTGCCTCAACATCACCAAATGCCATTTCGCCCGCTTCCATCAAAACGGCCAGCGCAGCACCCACCTCAATAGTATCGATACCGAGATCATTAGCGATATAGTTGAGGTGCGCCAGCTCATCCGGCTCACTGATACCACAGTTGGTACCAAGCAACCCAAGCGTTTCGTACTCAACCGGCGACACCACTTCCTTACCCGCCTTATCCGCGTAGACATTACTGCATTGAATCAAGCAACCCGGCATACAAGCGTGTGTTTGCTCACCCCCACGCTCAAGGTTTTGCTGGCGTATAAAATCCCCGCCCATTTTAAGTGGTTCAATGCTTGTATCGACCAACCGGCCCGCACTGAAATTGCGCACAGGCAACCCACCCACCTGATTAGTGAAATCGGCCACCATAGCCGTACCGATATTGGCCAGATTTTGTACTGCCTGATCCTGATTTAGTTTGGTCGCGTATTCGCGCACTGACTTCATAAGTTTCTTGCGTTCATGAAAAGTGGGCATTTTGTGTAAGTCGACAATAACCGCTTTGACTTTCTTGCTACCCATCACCGCGCCAACACCGCCGCGTGCGGCCAACCGTGAAGGGCGTTGCTCGGTATCGCTAAACGCAATACCCGCCAATAACCCCTGGTATTCGCCCACCGGCCCACACAGCGCAATACTGACCTTTTTGCCGTATTTTTCGTGCAGCCTGGCAGCGGCTTCAAAGTTGCCAAGGCCAAGGTAAGGCTCAGCCGACTCGAAGTGAATACCCCCTTCTTTATCCAGGTAAATCGTTACCCAATCGGGGGAAGCATCGTAGAGCGTAAACCCGGCGAGGTGTAACTGTCCCAGCGCAAAACTAAAATTACCCCCTGCATTGGCTTCTTTAATCCCCCCCGTCAACGGGCTTTTACAGCCGACACTGGTGCGGTTGGCATTTGAAAAATTAGTCCCGGCAAACGGCCCGGCAGAGAAGATAAGCGGGTTATCTGGTGACAGGGGATCGACTGCCGCCACCCCTGATTCCAGCAGCGTTCTGGCGATATAGTGCCGACCACAATCGAGAATTTCCTCACCGTTCAAGGTTTGCTGGCGAGTGGATTGATCCTTCAGGTTGATATGTAAGTACTGGCGCATGGCGATTGGCTTTCCACTATTTAAACCGGTGTATTATTGTATTTATATAGCGTTTTTGCACGAATGAAATGCGCATACGTAAATAACTTAATAGGGTTGTCGCTTAGAAAAAACCATCGTGTCAGACAGATAAAACACAGAGCAAAGCCACTATGGGAAAACCCCAGAAAACGCCTACACTCACTTGCACTCATTCAACAACACCATTCACCCAGGACGCCGCATCAACAATGCGCCCCTTACCCGCAAAATACTTATCGATCAACGCCAGAAGTTTACGCCGCCCAAATGAATCAAAATGCCCTCCATGCACTATAGCCACAGGCATTTCCCTCAAACGCGCCAGGCTCTCCTTATACTGCTGTGGGTCAGAGTGATAAACAGTATCAAACAAGTCACCATCGTAAATGACATCACCACTGAATAAAGTACCTGTATTTTTCTCATATAAACTGATCGAACCGGGGGAGTGCCCAGGCAAATGCAGTACCTGAAAGGTACGATTACCCAAATCGAGCACATCCCCTTCATCCAAATACCCTGTAAGTGGTGCAGATAACACCGAATAATCTTCGATAACAAAGTCATCATGGGGCATTTTACTGAACGTTTCGGCACGCACAAATGGTTGCCAGCCACCTGTATTCTGCTCTGTTGGGTTGGCGTGAATATGTTGTTCACTCTTATGCCCCAGGCGACAATCAAATTCGTGTGCGCCACCTATATGATCGAAATGGCAATGTGTCGAGATCACTTTTATCGGTTTTTCACAAAGCGTCGCAATTTCTTTTTTCAATGGCCGCAAGCCCATACCAGTATCGATTAATAAATCAAAATGCCTACCACGCACATGCCAGATATTACAACGCAACCAACTGGCCACATATTTTTCCCGTATCAGCGAAATACCGTCCGATACCGTGCGCACTTCGTACCAGTCACTAACAGTAGTCATATATATATCCACATAAAATAGCGGGAAACCAATTAAAAATTGACGGCGTACTATCAGTAACGATGTAGATAATCACCCAGCCCGGTGTAGCTGCCGCAACGCCACCCGGCGCACTTTACCCGTAGTCGTCATCGGCAGAGCGCGAATAAACTCAATCTCCCTCGGATACTCATAAGCCGCCAGCCGCTGCTTGACTATCTGCTGAATATCCGCCTTTAAGGCATCACTCGCCTGATAACCCTCAGCGAGCACAACAAACGCTTTAACAACATCTCCCCGCAACCCCTGCGGGTCCGGCACTCCCACCACGGCGGCCTGCAACACCGATGCGTGTTGCAATAGACAATCCTCGATCTCACCAGGGCCAATACGATACCCGGCACTGCTGATAACATCATCACTGCGCCCCATAAACCACAGATAACCATCGCTGTCCCTGTAACCCATATCACCGGTGCGAAACCATTTACCCGCATATTTTTTCTGCGTCGCCACTGTATTATTCCAATAGCCGAGAAAGTGCACAGGATCATCACAGTGCGCGGCAAATTCACCGTGTTCACCCGCTGGCAACTCCCTGCCCTGCCCGTCCAGCACAGCGACACGGTGCCCCGGATACGGCTTGCCCATCGAGCCGGGTTTAAGCGGCATAATCGCCGCACAATTACCTATCATGTAATTGTGCTCGGTCTGCCCACACATCTCATTAATATCCACTTGCAGGGTTTCCCTGCCCCAGTGAATCAACTCTTCACCCACCGCTTCACCGGCAGACATAATCGCCCGCAGTTTCAACGTAAAGCGTTCGGGAATACCTTTAACCTGGCGTATCATTTTTAACGCCGTCGGCGGAATAAACGCCGTCGTTACCGCGTAGCGCTCGACCACTGCCAACGCTTTTTCGGCATTAAATTTACCGTACTCATACGCAACAATCGGCCTGCCGTAATACCAACTCGGCATTAACCCATCGAGCAGCCCTCCCGTCCAGGCCCAGTCAGCCGGGGTCCAGAAAACATCGCCCGGCTTTGGGAAGAAATTCATTGATAATTCAAACCCTGTTAAGTTACCAATTAATCCACGGTGAGCGATTAATGCACCTTTTGGCGGCCCGGTGGTGCCTGATGTGTAAATTAAAAGTGCCGGATCATCGGTAAAAGTTACCACCGGCGTACATGCCTTATCCGCCTGATTGACACGCTGCCAAAACCCCGCATCGCTGTCATCATCGACGCAGAGGATACCGTCAAGCTTATCCAGACCGGGGCGAAACGGATCGATCATATGCTTGTGTGCCAGGTCAGTGATCACCCATTTGCTGGCGCTGTCACTCAGCCGATAGTGCAACGCATCCGGCCCAAACAATACAGATAAAGGCAATGAAATGGCCCCTATTTTATGCGCGGCAATATGGGTGAGTGCCGTTTCGACACGTTGGGACAAAATCACGGCAACGCGGTCACCTTTTTTAACCCCCAGCGATACCAACACATTAGCCAGTTGATCTGAATAACGCTTTATCTCACCAAAGGTGTAATGGGCTTTATCGCCTTGCTCGTTTTCATAATACAGCGCGATGTCATGCTGCTTATCGCTATGTTTATCGCACACCGCCTGTGCCATATTAAATTTTTCCGGGATATGCCAGCGAAACGACTGGCTGATCGCATCAAACGACTGGCCATTGTTTTCCAGTAATGCGTAGTGCATGACTAACCTTTATTATCCCTCGACCGGGGCCAATTTAAAAAAACACCTATCACTCCACACGCCATAATAGCCATCGAGTGCAACGCAATACTCAGCCATATGATAATAAACCGAACGCATAATTAACGCGTTAAGGTTATCCCTTATTTCAATATAGGGCGATGGCTCAGCTTTTTTACCGTGGTAATTGACAAAAATCGGGTTATTTTTACCTGCAATGATTTTATCGCCCACATTATCGGTAAACACCAGGTGTTGTTGCCCAGACCCGGCCAACACCTCCATCGATACAATCGTAAAAGGGGCGTCATCGACCTGTATGCGCAACTTTTCTACCGGTGTCACTAAAAAATAGGCTTCATTCTCCCGGCGCAAAACAGTGGAAAACAAACGCACCATTCGCGGGCGTTGAATAAGGGAACCCTGGTAGTACCAATCGCCATTGCGTTTAATCTGTATGTCAATTTCCCTACAGACAATTGGCCGCCATTGATGTACAGGGGGGCGTGTTTTTTCCTGTATTTGTGTCAATAAATGATCGATAGATGGGCTTGTATCGTCCATTTGAATTTAACTGTGCAGTTCTTCTCTGTTGCGAAACAACTCAAGTGCCTCGGGGTTTGCCAGGGCCTCTTTATTTTTTATCGGTTGATCGTGAACGATATTGCGCACGGCCAGCTCAACAATTTTTCCGCTTTTCGTACGGGGAATATCATTGACCTGCAAAATGCGTGCAGGCACATGCCGGGGGGTTGTGTGCTGGCGCACCTGAATTTTTATTTGCTCGCGCAGCTCATCATCCAGCACCAGGTTCGGTTTTAATTTGACAAACAATACCACCCGCACGTCGTTGTCCCACTCCTGACCAATAGCGATGGATTCTTCAATTTCATCCAGGGCTTCAACCTGCCGGTAAATTTCTGCCGTACCAATGCGCACCCCGCCCGGGTTGAGCACGGCATCAGAGCGACCGTAGATAATCATTCCGCCTCTATCATTGAGCTCGACATAATCCCCGTGGCACCAGGTATTGGGGTATTTTTCAAAATAAGCGGCGTGATAACGCCTGTCTTTGTCGTCATTCCAGAAACCGATAGGGGCACTGGGAAATGACATAGTACAGACCAGCTCGCCTTTGTTGTTGCGTACCGGCACACCGTTGTCATCAAAAACATCCACCGCCATCCCCAGACCACGTGTTTGCAATTCACCTCTGTACACAGGTGCCACCGGGTTACCCAATGCAAAACAGGAGATGATATCGGTTCCGCCTGAAATTGAAGAGAGGCGAACATCCGGTTTTATATGCTGATAAACATAATCAAACCCCTCAGGGGACAGCGGTGACCCCGTTGACAGTATCGCCTTAATCGAATGTAGCCTGTGCGTTTGGCGCGGTTTCAGGCCCGATTTTTTGAGCGCATCAATGTATTTTGCCGAGGTGCCAAAGGTGGTGACACCCTCCCAGTCAGAAAGATCAAACAATGCATTGCCATCCGGGTAAAACGGTGAGCCGTCGTACAGTACCAGTGTGGCCTCACAAGCCAGCGCGCTGACCAGCCAGTTCCACATCATCCAGCCGCAGGTGGTGAAATAAAACAGGCGATCCCCCAGGTGAATATCGCCGTGTAATAAATGCTCCTTGCAATGCTGGATCAATGTTCCCCCCGCCCCGTGTACGATGGATTTAGGCACGCCAGTAGTACCCGATGAGTACAGTATATACAGCGGATGATCGAAGCGAAATCGTTCAAATTCCATTATTACCGGTCTGTAGCCTGCAATAAATTCCGGGTAGCGGACAAAGGGAACCGTACTGTCAGTGGGTAATTCGCCCTGCCGGGTATACGGCACAACGATGACTTTTTCCAGTGTCGGGAGTTGCGCAGAAAATTCAGCGACCCGCTGTAGGGAATCGTGGGTTTTACCGTTATAAAAATAACCGTCGGCGGTAAACAGCAGTTTGGGTTCAATTTGACCAAAGCGATCAACGACACCTTTAACGCCAAAATCTGACGAACAGGATGACCAGATAGCACCGAGGCTGGCGCTGGCCAACATAGCGATAACCGCCATGGGAATATTGGGCATAAACGCGGCAATGCGATCCCCTTTAACGACCCCCATATCGCGCATTGCCTGGGATAATATCGAAACCTGCTGGTAAAGCTCACGGTAATTTAACGATTGTCTGGCTTTATCTTCGCCATGAAAAATAATCGCAGGGCGGTCTGTGTGGTTGCGCAATAGGTTTTCAGTAAAATTCAAAGACGCCTCCGGGAACCAGCGCGCACCGGGAAATTCATCCCCATCACGTAGAATTTGTCGGCCCTTGCGACCAATCAGCGCAGAAAAATCCCATACGCCAGACCAAAATGTCTGCGGTTGTTCAATCGACCATTGATAAAAAGCCTCGTAACCATTGATCTTGGCAGCGTATTCGCGATTGATAAAATCGATAAACCGCTCAATATTGGAAGAGTAAATTTGCCGGTTAGTGGGTGACCATAAAGCCAGAGCGTCAACCGGGGGGGTATTAACGTGATTATTCATGCCTGTTTATACACCTTTATGCCAGGCAGAAGGTTTACCCTCACTATCAATAGAAACATAGGTAAATTTTCCTTCGGTGACTTTTTTTGATGAGCTGCCGTCGCGGCGGCGCACCCAGGTTTCAATATAGACGCCGATAGAAGTAGTGCCCTCGTGTACGGTTTCGCAGTAGCAACTGACTTCATCACCCACCTTAACCGGCTGGTGAAAAGTCATTGCATCAATGGACACGGTTACCACGCGGCCCTGAGTGAAATGGTACGCGTGCGCAGCACCGGCAATATCCATTTGCGACAGCAGCCAACCACCAAAAATATCACCATTTGGGTTAGTGTCAGCGGGCATCGCCAGCGTGCGTGTAGCAGGGATTTTATTGTGTAATTGTGTCATTTAATAATACTGGGCTACAACACCAACTGTTTGCTGATAAGTTCACAAAGCGTTTCCTGAATCCAGGGTGTCGCGGAACCGGTGCTTGATTTCTATTAGCAGGATTTAGGTAAATGTCGTGTTTTTTACCGTGGCGTTTAAGGTAACATCGCTTTGTAACAAATTCCCGAATAAAGTGCCTTCTGTGCACACTACTTCTAGCAAAACGCCCTTGATTTTGGCGTTAGGGTGGGTAATCGTAAGTGTAAATATGTGTTTCATTCCAGCACCTCAGACATTGTTAATTAAGTCTATATTTACTTGTATATCAATAATATCAAATAGGCAATGGCCACCTACGGTTATCGTTCAAGTGCACGGGTATCGTCGATCACCTTTCCATCATTGACAAGCACACCCGGTTTAAGCAATTCAACGGTACCGCGCAATTTGCAAATATCCCGCAAAGTGTGCACAACGGCATCGATGAGTTCAGGGTTTTCAGTGTCCGATTCACAATATAAGGTCATTACATCGTTGTTATTCTCCCTGGATACCACCAGTCGCGCTTTGCCAATGTCGCTATGTCGCTTTACCACCTTATCGATCTGTTCCGGGTGGACGAACATACCACGCACTTTGGTGGTTTGGTCGGCGCGCCCCATCCAACCTTTAATGCATTGATTGCTGCGCCCACAGCTACCTGGCGTATCGGTAAATGCAGAGAGATCACCTGTGGCGAAGCGAATTAATGGATAACAGCGGTTGTGTAATAAGGTAACGACGACTTCGCCTACTTCGCCATTATCAACCGGGTCACCTGTGCCAGGCCGCACGATTTCAACGATAACGCCTTCATCGACTATCATGCCATTGAGCGCCGGTGATTCGTAGGCGATAAGCCCGAGGTCAGCGGTCGCGTAGCATTGATAGATAGCAATACCATCGGCCGCAATGACTTCGCGCAGTGAAGGTGGCAGTGCCTCACCCGAAACCAGGGCTTTGTTAAAACAATCAATCGGCCTACCCTGCTGTCGGGATTTATCGATCAGCATTCTCAAAAAGGAGGGGGTGCCGACATAAGCACTGGGTTGTAAATCGTTAATCGTCTGGATTTGCAGCTCAGTCTGGCCTGGCCCTGCCGGGAATACCGCACAACCCAATGTGTGGGCGCCACTTTCAAGCATACTGCCCGCTGGCGTAAAGTGGTAGGAGAAGGTGTTGTAAACCAGATCATCTGCGCGAAACCCGGCAGCGAATAGTGCTCTCGCCAGCCGCCAATAATCGACAACACTGCCTTCTGGCTCGTAAATTGGCCCAGGTGAGGCAAATACGCGTTGGTAGTGTGTTGTTGCCTGCGTCGCCATACCACCAAAGGGTGGTTCAGCGGCCTGCTTATCAATCAGGTCTGATTTACGCATGATGGGCAGTGTTGCCAGTGTGGCATGGTCGATAACATCACCGGCTTCCACACCCGCCAAAGCGGCACTGAATGCATGGGTATGCGTTTGGGCAAAAATAATTTGCTCACGGAGCTGTTGAAACTGGCTGGTGATGCGCTCGCTGTTACTGCGCGTTTCCAGTTGATCGTAAAATTCCCCCATACGATTACGTGCCTAAGCAAGCCAGCGCTTACGGCGCCGGTAGTGCTTAACCTCGCGGAAATTTTTGCGTGCGCCTTCACTGACACCAAGGTAGAACTCTTTCACATCGGCGTTATCACGCAGCTCTTCGGCGGTGCCGTCTAAGACGATACGACCATTTTCAAGGATATAGCCATACTTTGCGTAACGCAGCGCAATATTGGTGTTTTGCTCGGCAAGTAAAAAGGTCACGCCCTCCTCACGGTTCAAACGCCCGACTATCTCAAAGATCTCTTCGACCAGTTGAGGGGCGAGGCCCATGGAAGGCTCATCGAGCAGAATCATTTTAGGTCGCGACATCAATGCCCGCCCTATCGCTACCATTTGCTGTTCCCCACCGGAGGTATAACCGGCCTGCGCTTTACTGCGCTCTTTGAGTCGGGGAAAATAGCTGTAAACCAACGCCAAATCCCGCTGGATAGCCGTTTTACCATCCTTTCGTGTATAGGCACCGGTGAGCAGGTTTTCTTCAACGGTGAGGTGCTCAAAGCAGTGCCGCCCTTCCATTACCTGGATAACACCCCGTTGTACCAGTTCAGAGGAGGTGAGCGTATCGATACGTTCACCACGAAACACAATCGTGCCTTTGCTTATATCACCACGCTCGGCACGCAGTAAATTGGAAACCGCTTTTAGCGTCGTGGTTTTCCCTGCCCCATTGGCACCGAGCAAGGCCACGATGCCTTTTTCAGGCACATCGAGTGATACACCTTTTAATACCAATATAACGTGATCGTAGATCACTTCGATATTGCTAACCGATAGCAGCGCCGGGTTATCCACCGACGGTGTGTCGGTTGTTTGCGTATTGACTGTCACTGTTCGCTCGCGGTTTTACTGGTTATTGACAGACCCAAAACCCAGGACTTTATCACAGTACCAACGGTGGGTGACAAAGCCCTGGAGGTTAGGCAGAGGGACTGCTTTGCTTAGTTGCAGTCGCGGGGGGTTACATTATTTTCAGCGGCGTACTGTGCTGAATCGGCGGCAATTAAAGGCCCGGTAATATCGCGTAGCGGCTCGTAGAAATCACTCACCAGGCTCCATTTTTGGGCTTTTGCATCCCATTGTTGCAGCGCAACCCTGCCGGACCCCTCGTGGTTTTCACAGCTCACCTTAACCGGAATAGTGAAGTCCGGCAGGCCGAGTTCTACCAGGCGCGCTTCATCGATATCGAGTGCCTCAAAACCATCGCGTACGTGCTTACCGGTGACTTCATTGGTACCGTGAATTTCCATCGCCTTGCGAATCGCCTCGGCGGTCCACATGGCGGCAACCAGGCCACGGTTATACAGTACTTCACCGATGCGCTCGCGCTCGCCAAAGCCCTTACCCGCATCGTATACATGCTTTTTGATGTCATCGTGCGCCGGGAAGTTATCACCCGGCTGATGGAATGCGCCCGAGAGGTAGCCATCGGCTGCTTTGCCCGCTGGCAATACATCATTTTCAGACCCTGACCACCAGACACCAATAAAATGATCCATTGGGAAACGGATTGATGCCGCCTCTTTTATAGCGACCTGGTTCATCACGCCCCACCCCCACATCATCACCCAGTCCGGGCGTTCTTTGCGGATTTGCAGCCAGGTGGCTTTTTGCTCCTGACCGGGATGATCGACAGGCAGTTGCATAAGCTCAAAACCGTATTTTTCTGCGGCGCTTTCGAGTGTGCGGATCGGCTCCTTACCATAGGCCGAGTTGTGATAGACCAAAGCGATTTTTTTGCCTTTTAGTTTATCCATACCGCCTTCCTTTTCCCCAATATACTGTACAAAGACAGTGGCCTGGCTCCAATAGGTGGCGGGGAAGTTAAATACCCAGGGAAATACCTTGCCGTTTGCCGCCGAGGTGCGGCCATATCCCATTGAGAAGATAGGAATTTCATCGACACTGGATTTGGGGATCAGTTGGTAGGTGATACCGGTGGACAGCGGTTGGTAAACCAATGCGCCCGATTCACCGCTGCTTTTGGTGTTTTCGTAGCACTCGACACCCCGCTTGGTGTTGTAGGCGGTTTCGCATGGAACCAATCTGATTTTTGACCCGTTGATACCACCATCGCGCTCGTTCAGCATGGTCAGGTAGTCGCTGTAACCGTTGGCAAAGGGAATACCGTTTGGCGCATAAGGGCCTGTGCGGTAATCCAGTGTGGGTATCGTCAGTTCATAGGCATTGGCGACACCCGATAACAGTGGCATTGCCATCAGTGCAGCCGTCATTATTTTACTAATACTTCGGAATTTCATTGTTTCCTCCCGTTAATAAAAATACAGTGTTTTCAGCACAAACAATATTTTTGTTTGTGCATCAACGCGTTAATTATAAAATTCAAAAATTGTCACACACAAACCACGGTCAGAGTGTACCAACACTAACCGGGTTAAGGGTATTTCCACTATTAGCGATACCCTTAATAAGGAAACGGCCACAGCCGTAACTTTTCTTTGGCAACCCGCCACAGGCGGGCCAAACCATGAGGCTCGACAATCAAAAAGCCTACAATCAACACACCAACTGTCATAATTTCAATATGTGCAGCCAGCGCAATGTCAGTACCAAAACCATCGACCATGATATTTTTCAACAGAATCGGCATCAACACCAAAAAAGCCGCCCCCAGAAAAGAACCCAGCACAGAACCGAGACCACCGATAATGATCATAAATAAAACCAGAAATGATTGGTTAATATCGAACGCCTCGGTCGGCTCGGCAGACCCGAGCCACACAGAAAAATACAGGGCGCCCGCCATACCGATATAGAAAGATGACACAGCGAATGCAGACAGTTTGGCAATAAGCGGTCGAACCCCAATGAGTTCAGCGGCAATATCCATATCGCGGATCGCCATCCAGTTGCGCCCAATGCGCCCCCGTGCCAGGTTCTTCGCCACTAGCGCAAATACAGCGACGATGCTGGCACACATTAAGTACTTCGCGGCAGGTGCCGCCTCGGGGCCAGTGATAAGCACGCCAAACATTGTCATCGGTGGTGAGGTAATCATACCTGTCGCATTATAGTTAAAGAACCAACCCACTTTATTAAATAGCCAGATCAGAAAAAACTGCGCCGCCAGGGTCGCCACCGCCAGGTAAAACCCCTTGATACGCAATGACGGCAGACCAAACAACGTGCCAACAACCGCTGTAATCAAGCCAGAAATAATTACCAGCGGGATAAAGCCCAGCGCCGGAAACGCAACCATCAGTTTGTAAATCGAAAACGCACCCACCGCCATAAAGCCACCCGTACCGAGTGAAACCTGCCCACAATAACCAGTGAGAATATTCAGCCCCAGCGCCGCCAGGGCATAGATAAGAAACGGCAACAGTATCGCATTAACCCAGTATTCATTGGCCACTAGGGGGACAACGACAAAGGTGATCAGCAGTACCGTATAGATTACATAGCGATCCTGGGCAATCGGGAACAGTGCCTGATCATCACTATAGTGGGCCTTGAATTGCCCTGTTTCACGGTAAAACATGCTACACCCTTTCTATTATGCGTTCGCCAAACAGGCCCTGCGGTCGAAACAGCAAAAACCCCAATGCCAGCATATACGCAAACCAGTTTTCAATGGCACCACCAACGGTTGGCCCCAGATACACCTCGGCGACTTTTTCGCCAACACCGATAATAATGCCACCGACAATCGCGCCCGGTACGGAGGTAAAACCACCGAGAATCAATACCGGCAGGGCTTTTAGCGCAATCAGCGAAAGTGAGAACTGCACCCCGGATTTAGACCCCCACATAATCCCGGCAACCAGCGCGACAATACCGGATACAGACCAGACAACCACCCAGATGGAATGCAGGGAAATACCCACTGAAAGCGCCGCCTGGTGATCGTCGGCAACCGCTCGCAGCGCACGCCCAACACGGGTTTTCTGAAAGAACAGGGCCAAAAATGCCACCAGCACCGCAGCGGTTACCGCAGCGAAAACCTCCAGTTTTTCGACATAGATGTCAAAGGTGTCCAGCATCCAGTCAGAGGCCCCCTGGGGAATACCAATGTCCAGCACTTTGACATCTGACCCCCACAAAATATCGCCGAAGCCTTCCAGCACATAGGCCAGGCCAATGGTTGCCATAAACAGAATGATGGGTTCCTGGTTAACCAGATGGCGCAGCATCATTCTTTCGATAAGCCAGGCCAGCGCAATCATCACCAGCATCGTGCCGATGATTGCCAGCCATACCGGCAACCCAAATTTTTCCATCAGGCCGACCAGGGTCAGCGCGGCAAACAGCGCCATGACACCCTGGGCAAAATTAAAAATGCCCGATGCCTTAAAGATCAATACAAAACCCAGCGCGACCAGCGAGTACATAACGCCTGCCATTAAGCCGCTGAGCACTACTTCAATAAAAAATATCACCGTACAGTATCTCCGCTGGTAAGCCAGATGCAATCAGTCATGTGCCACGCCTAAATACGCTTCGATCACTTCTTTATTGGCACGTATTTCATGGGGCAACCCATCGGCGAGCTGGCGACCGTAGTCGAGTACCACTACTCTGTCAGATAAATCCATCACGACACTCATGTCGTGCTCAATCAACACGATAGTGGTGCCAAACTCGGTATTCACATCGATAATAAAGCGCGACATATCCTCCTTTTCTTCGCTGTTCATGCCCGCCATCGGTTCGTCGAGCAGTAACAGATCCGGCTCGGCGGCCAGTGCCCTACCCAGTTCAACCCGTTTTTGCAGCCCATAGGGCAGCTTACCCACCGGTTTTTTGCGGATCGCCTGAATATCCAAAAAATCGATGATGCCTTCAACCACTTCGCGGTTGGCCAGCTCTTCCGCCTTGGCCGGACCGAGGTATAAACCCTGCCAAAACAGATTGGTTTTCATTTTCAGATTGCGCCCGGTCATGATGTTATCCAGGGTGCTCATTCCTTTGAACAAGGCGATGTTCTGAAATGTACGGGCTATTCCCTGGCTGGCGGCAACATAGGGTTGCATCTGTTTGCGCGTGTGGCCTTTATAGGTAATCGTGCCTTCCTGTGGATGGTAAAAGCCATTGATCACATTAAGCATGGAGCTTTTGCCCGCACCATTTGGCCCGATAATGGCGCGAATTTCGCCTTTGCGAATATCGAAATTGACCCCGTTGAGTGCTTTCACACCACCAAATGCCAGGCTGACATTTTCAACACTGAGCAGGATCTCGTCGCTTACGTGATTATTGGACATTTATTTTATACAGCGCCAGAGTTAATACACACAGGGTTTATACGGGTAGGGTTCATACAGGATTAGCTGGCTTGTTTTGCCGCTTGAAAAGTGCGGGTATCGCGAATTTCGAGGTCGCCGGAGATAGTGCCCTTACGGCCATCCTCGAACGTGACTTCGGTAACCACTTGCACGCGCTTTACCTCCGGGTTGTACAACGCCTCAATCAGCTTATCGTAACGCTCGGCAATAATGCGCCGACGTACTTTTCGGGTACGGGTCAGCTCGCCATCGTCGGCATCCAGCTCTTTGTGCAGAATCACGAAGCGGGTTATTTGCGAGTGGTTCAGAGTATCATCACCCGACAAATCGATGTTTACCTGTTCGATGCTCTCCTGCACCATCGAATACACCTCAGGGCGCGCCGCTAAATCCTGGTAACTCGCGTAGGCAATATTGCGTCTCTCGGCCCAATTGCCGACCGCTACCAGATCGATATTGATCATCGCGGTCACCTGGTCGCGCTGGTGGCCAAAGGTCACTGCTTCGAGGATATGGGCAAAAAACTTTAATTTGTTTTCGATAAACTTAGGGGCAAATAAAGACCCGTCGCTCAATTTGCCCACATCTTTTATACGGTCGATAATTTTTAACTGGCCTTCCGCATCAAACAAACCGGCATCGCCGGTGAGTATCCATCCCTCAGCGTTCTTTGCCCCCTCGGTCGCCTCGGGGTTTTTGTAATATTCACTGAAGGCACCGGGGCTGCGAAACACCACCTCGCCTTGCTCGTCAATTTTTATATCGACATCGACAAGTGGTATACCCACTGTATCAGAGCGAACCGCATCGCCCGGTTGCACCGTCAAAAATGGCCCTGCCTCAGTCTGCCCATAAACCTGTTTTAAGTTAATACCGATGGCGCGATAAAAGTCGAACATATCCGGGCCGATGGCCTCTCCAGCCGTCCAGGTTATGCGGGTTTTGCTATAACCAAGGACATTGCGCAGCGGCCCATAAGCGTATATTTCGCCCAGTGAATACAGCACTCTATCCCACAGGCTGACTTTTTCTCCGGTGTGTATGGCGATACCGACCCGATTGGCGTGTTGAATAAAGAAGTTGAACAGGGCGCGTTTATTTTTTGCGGCATCCTCCATGCGTGTGATGATATCGGTGCGCTGGCCTTCGAGCACACGCGGTGAGGTGAAGTGAAAACTCGGCCCGATTTCGATTTTATCGTGCAGCAGTGTATCCAGGCTCTCCGGGCAACAGACACAGTAACCCGCGTAATAAGCCAACGTATAGCATAGAAAATGGTCGACCACCCACGCCATAGGCAAATAGGCAATAACCGAATCCTTCTCGGTGAGTGACTCCAGCTCAGTAACCCGCCTGGCACCAAATATCAGGCTGGCGTGTGTAAGCATCACCCCTTTTGGCCGACCTGTTGTACCGGATGTGTACAACAGCACGGCGTTATCGTCGCCGCTACCCTGTTCGATTTGTTCCTGCAAAAACTGTGGGAATTTGGCCGCGTGCTCTACACCCATCGCCTGCACGGCTGCAAACGAAAAAACCTGTTCGGGGTTATAGCCACGCAAACCGCGTGAGTCGTCGTAGATGATTTTTTCGATTGCACCGCCCTGCCCGTTGACCTGCAACAGTTTATCGACTTGCTCCTGATCCTCGGCAATAGCAAAATGGATTTCAGCATGGTCGACCACGTAGACCAGCTCCTCGACGACGGCGTCCTGATACGTGGGTACGGGTATCCCACCAAGGCTTTGCGCGGCACACATCGCCCAATACATACGCGGCCGGTTAGTGCCGATGATGAACAGCTTATCACCCCGCGCAAAACCCAGCGCGGCCAAACCATTGGCAAATGATTGAATTTCAACGGCGGCTTGTGACCAGCTCCAGGTCTGCCAGATACCAAATTCCTTTTCACGGACTGACGGTGAATGGGCAAACTGCTCAGCATTGCGCCGCAGTAACTTGGGAAATGTATCGTGAGATGACATTAGACAGATACCCGATAAACCGGCGCTCGACAGACCGGCATTCGACACGGTTGCATTGGTAACATGATACCTCCACTTGAAGCCGTTTTAGATATAAGGACGGTCAGGTATAAGAACAGTCAGATATTAAGAACGGCCTGGTATTTTTGACCAAATTGAATCCGCCAGAAACGCAGCAATTCAGTTGATTCGGTTATTTTGTGGTGCATTCTGACTAACGTTGACGTTAACGTCAACCTTCACTCTGTTGATTTACCGTTCATTCTCCATCGCCAACAAAACTTCCAACATCTTATGATCCCTGCGTTATGCCTGCCTGTCGTTTTAAATCAATCAGCACATCCAAATGCAGCACCCTGAGTGGTTTGCCGCCTTGCAAATAAATCGTCTCAACGTGGGCCAATACGCTTTAATAATCGACCTTGACCCCCAAAGAACCCGACACATCTGCGGGAAAAGGTTGCCAGCAGTGTGATAGTAAAAACGGTGGCAAATTGTTGCAGAGTGAGTGAAGGCAATATTGTTGAATCTACTGCGATCATCTAATGCACAAAATCTAAAGCGCTTTTACCAGCATTTCAGCTTCACCTGTAGAATGACTACAGCTTTGCCAACCACGTTGTGGTTCGCCGCCCAGCGGATTTACCCAATTAGAGAAAACAACCGCCACGTCATCCAAAAAGCCTTTTAGCGTAATACACACTATTTCTCCGCCACCAGATACCCAATCCAACAGGCATAGTCCTCTGCATAATCGCTGGCGACAAACGCATCCAGCGGTTCATCGGTTTCTTCATCAAACTGTTGCAGGTACAGCGTGGTTTTACTGAACCCGGCATCAATCAGAACCTCACGCAACTCGCGTACTCCCCACAACCGCCATACATAACTAAATGCGTTGTCGATTTTTTTACCACCAGGTAACTGAAAGTGGATACGGCACTGCATTTCACCGGTTACTGCATTGTAGGTTTCCTGCTCCCAAATATACGAAAAACCGTCGACCTTGCGTTTTTCGCGCTGTGTTTTATGGGCTTCGTATCCACCAAACGCATCGAGAAAAAACAGGCCGTCATCGCACAGCGAACGGTGTATATTTCTGAAATAGCGCAACATGGTCTTGCGCTCCTGGAAAACCCAGTAGCTGAAATTAAACGCCTGACACATATCTATTTCAGGGGTTTTGCTGGAGAGTACGTTTTTATTGCGTATTTCAAGCCGTTGTTGCTGGTGCTTATTAAGCGTTGGGTAGTTATTTCTCTTACACCAGTCGAGCACATCGGCATCAATATCAATGGCGATAGCCCGGTTGCCTCTGTGCCGTTTAACCCATTCACAAGAGGATAGTGCGGTACCGCAAAAATCCTCACGCATCAACCGGGGTTTTCGCCTGCGTATTTTCTGGAAGGTTTTGTCGATAAAATTCAGCTCAAATTCCGGGCTTTGTACAGACAGTTGATAGAGTTTATGTGGGTCAGTTTCTATTGGCGTGCGTTTTTTTCGCATTTAACTTTTTATCCCGATACCACGGTTAAGTAAAATCAGGGCAATACTGGCAAATACACCAATAAACAGGACAATAACAAAAAAAGCCTGCTCGATGGGAATATCGCTGACACCTAAAATACCGTATCTAAACCCATTGATCATATACAGCACCGGGTTAAACAGAGAGACCGTTTGCCAGGTGTCTGGCAGTAGTTGTATTGAATAGAATATGCCGCCGAAATAAGTCAGTGGCGTTAGCACAAAATTGGGAATGATCGAAATATCATCAAAGCTTTTGGCAAACACCGCGTTGATTAACCCACCAATGGAAAACAGGATAGAGGTTAATATCACAATGGAAAGGGTTATTAGTAAATTGTTAACGCTGATTTGTGAAAACAATAATGTCACCACGGTGACGATGCTACCGACAATTATTCCTCTACATACCCCACCGGTGACAAACCCGATCAAAATAACGGTATTGGATAACGGTGATACCAACATTTCCTCGATATTGCGCTGAAACTTTGCACTGTAAAAAGACGAGACAACATTAGAGTAGGAGTTGGTAATGACCGACATCATAATAATGCCGGGAATAATGTAGTCGATGTAATTAAACCCCTGCATCTGTGGCATTTGCGAGCCGATCAGCCCACCAAATATCACAATATACAGCAGTGCGTTGACAGCCGGTGGTGTCAGTGTCTGTACCCAGATACGCGCAAAACGCAGAATTTCTTTGCGTATAATGGTAATCAGGGCAATAGTGTTTTGGCGCGCATTCATAAGCTGTGTTTACTTGTTGACGAGGTTGAGGAAAAATTCTTCCAGTCGGTTGTATTTATTACGCATGCTGCGCACTTCTATGCCGTGTTTTGCAAACACTGCAAAGACGTTTTTCAATGCACTGCCTTCGGTAAGCTCGATTTCAATACTGTGTTGATTGTCGGCCTGCCCTTCTGTACTGCCTTTGCTAACCACGGTCAATTCCCGATGCAAGCGGTCGAGCGTGTCGACCTGGTTGCTTACCTGGTCGATAGAAATATCAAAAACGTAAGTTTGATTTTCGGTTTGGGTGATGAGCTGGTTGACCACACCCTCCTTGACAATTTTCCCTGCATCGATAATCGCCAGGCGTTCACACAGGCTTTCCGCCTCTTCGAGGTAGTGCGTGGTTAGAATAATAGTGGTGCCCTGGCGATTGATGTCTTGTAAAAACTGCCACATTGACCGGCGGATTTCAATGTCGACCCCAGCCGTGGGTTCATCGAGAATCAGCAGACGCGGCTCGTGCACCAGGGCGCGGGCG
This sequence comes from Gammaproteobacteria bacterium, assembly GCA_965277715.1. Lineage (GTDB taxonomy): Bacteria > Pseudomonadota > Gammaproteobacteria > JBCCGL01 > JBCCGL01 > JBCCGL01. The sequence continues at coordinate 952,733 of OZ255836.1, read as the reverse complement.
ATCATCAGGCGGCGTTTCATACCACCGGACAGTTCCCGTGAAATTGAATGCCGCTTATCCCATAGATCGAGCTGCTTTAGGTATTTCTCGGCGCGTTGATGCGCTTCTTTATTGGCAATACCGTAATAACCTGCCTGATTGGCAACAATTTCGATCACCGGCTCGAACATACTGAAGTTGAATTCCTGTGGGACGATACCGATATGCCGTTTGGCCTCGTAAACATCCTGGTCGATAGACACACCAAAGATCTTTACCTCACCACCAGTCTTATTGATAAGCGAACTGACGATACCTATCAACGTGGATTTACCTGCCCCATTAGGGCCGAGTAATGCGAAAAACTCACCTTGTTTTACCGATAAATCAATACCTTGCAGGGCGATATGATTATTTGCATAGGTTTTGCGCAGGCCGCGAATATCGAGTGCATTCATTAAACTGTTTCCAGGGAATTTAGCGGGTAATTGAGGTGAGAATTTCCCGCACAACAGCGGGTATCGCCACGGGCCGTTCCGTATGTGGATCGACGTAGACATCGACACAATAAGCCGTCGCAGCGGCGGTTTCGCTGCCTTCGATAAACAAACCAACCTCATATCTTACGCTGCTATTACCCAGCTTTGCCACGCGCAAGCCGCACTCAACGGTATGCGGAAACGCAATCGATCGATGGTAACGGCAAAAGTTTTCGACGGTGAAGGTTCTGAATGCACCGTGCCGGACGTCGAGGCCATGCTCGACCACCAAAAACCGCATAATAACGGCTTCTATGTAGTTGTGATAAACCGCATTATTGACATGGCCGTATTGGTCGTTATCGTTCCAGCGGGTGGGTACTTCAATAAAGTAGGCAAAATTATCGCGCACTTCGTTGCGATCGAGCGCTTGATTTTGCATCGCGCTATTGGCCGTCATTGTTGGCTGTTTGTTTGTTCCAGTAAACCTCGTTATCGCCTGCCTGGCGCAGGATGACGCGGGCAGCGACAAATAAATAATCTGATAGCCGGTTCAGGTATTTTAATGCCAGGGGATTGACCGCTTCGTGGCGACTCAGGGTAACGGTTTCCCGCTCGGCCCGTCGGCACACCGTTCTGGCGATATGACACACCGCCGATGCCTGGCTACCCCCTGGGAGAATAAACTCTTTTAGGTAGGGTAGGTCTTTATTGAGGGCATCCAGCTCAGCCTCCAGCCAATCAATGCGCGCCTGCTCTATTACCGTATGCCCCGGAATACACAGCTCACCGCCAATATCAAACAAATGGTGTTGCACCAGCACCAGCGTTGCCGCCATGTGGTTGGGGATAGCCAGCGACAGCAGATGGCCGATATGGCTGTTTAATTCATCCGTAGTGCCGTAGGCACACACGCGAATATTATCTTTTTCAATCCGGTCACCGTTACCCAACCCGGTACTACCATCATCGCCGGTACGTGTGTAGATTTTTGACAGCCGGTTACCCATGGAAATATTTCTCTTTGATTTTTCTGTTGTCAAACAGGACAAACACAATAAGTGTTGCCTTTATGGCATACTTTAGCGATATAGGGAGTGCCTGCAAGAACAGACTCCTGGAATAAAACCGTGTTTGATTATATCAGTTTAATTTCGACGAATTAATTTAGGTTTAACCAACCGCAATAGCGAGCGTAAAAATATGGCCGAGGAAACCCTCTTCAGTAAAATTATCCGCAAAGAACTGCCCTCAGATATGCTGTACCAGGATGACCTGGTCACCGCCTTTAGAGACATCAACCCCTCTGCCCCCACCCATATTCTTATCATCCCCAATAAAATCATCCCGACAGTCGACGATTGCAGTGAAGAGGACGAACTGGCACTCGGCAGGCTATTCACTGTCGCCAGAAAGCTGGCCAGAGATGAAGGCATCGACGAGTCCGGTTACCGCCTGGTGGTTAACTGTGGCCGCGATGGGCACCAGGAAGTAATGCACTTGCACATGCATTTACTGGGCGGAAGAGACCTTGAGTTCATGCTGCGCAGCCGCAATATCTAACAACGAGAGGCTGTAACGCACACTGCGTTACAGCCTCGCTCTTTCACTTCACTCTTCACCCTTCAAAACTCAATGCTCTCCCCCCTCCTTGAAATTGAACACCGCACCGGCACGAATACCGGACGGCCAACGCGAGGTCACACTTTTCATGCGCGTGTAAAAACGCACACCTTCCGGGCCGTGGATGTGGTGATCACCAAACAGTGAACGCTTCCAGCCACCAAAGCTGTGATAGGCCAATGGCACCGGAATCGGTACATTGACACCGACCATGCCAATCTGCACACGGTGCGTGTAGTCACGCGCCGCATCACCATCCCGGGTAAAAATCGCCGTGCCGTTGCCGTACTCGTGATCATTGACCATTTGCAGCGCCTGTTCGAATGACTCAGTACGCACAATGGATAACACCGGCCCAAAAATTTCGTCCGTGTAAATACTCATGGCAGGCGTTACCTTATCAAAAATCGTACCGCCGACGAAGTGGCCATTCTCATAGCCCTCGACGTGCACATCCCGGCCATCCAATACTAATTCAGCACCCTGCTCAACACCCGCATCGATATAGCCAAAAATGCGATCACGCGCCTCGGGGGTAATCACCGGCCCCATTTCAGTCGATGCATCGGTATACGGCCCCACCTTCAGCGCGGCAACCCGGGGCTTGAGCTTCTCAATCAGCGTATCAGCGGCCTCATTGCCTACCGCCACGACCACCGAGATAGCCATACAGCGCTCGCCCGCAGAACCGTAAGCGGCACCCACCACGGCATCGGTCACCTGATCCATATCTGCATCGGGCATTACCACCATATGGTTTTTGGCGCCACACAGCGCCTGTACGCGTTTACCGTGCGCAGTACCCGTGCGGTAAATATATTCACCAATGGCCGTAGAACCGACAAAGCTGACCCCCTGAATACGCGGATCACTGAGGAGTGTGTCGACCGCTTCTTTGTCGCCATTCACCACATTGAGTACACCCTCGGGGGCGCCTGCCTCAAAAAACAGCTCTGCCAGCCTGAGACCCGTGGATGGATCGCGCTCAGACGGCTTTAATACGAATGTGTTACCGCAGGCAATCGCCACCGGGAACATCCACAGCGGAATCATCGCCGGGAAATTAAACGGGGTAATACCCCCGACCACACCCAGTGGCTGGCGCATACTCCAGGTATCGACACCACTGGCAACGCTTTGGTTGTACTCACCCTTCAGCAACTGCGGAATACCACAGGCAAACTCGACCACCTCCAGACCACGGGTAATTTCACCCTTGGCGTCGTCCAGCGTCTTGCCGTGTTCAGACGACAAAATCGCGGCCAGCTCATCCATGTGCTGCACAATCTTTTCGCGAAACGCAAACATCAACTGCGCACGCTTGCCCACAGGGGTGGCACTCCAGGCGGGAAACGCCGCCTGCGCAGAGGCAATAGCCGACTCAACTTCACTCACGGACGCCAATGGCGTCTGCGCCGTCACCTCGCCCGTCGCCGGATTATAAATAGCGCCGTAGCGATTACTGGTGCCAGCGACATGCTGACCGTCGATATAGTGGAAAACCTGCTTTTGTGCGTCTGTGGCGCCCACTGGGTTGCTGGCAGTTGCCATGATTTGCCTCCGATCCGGTTGAATAAAGTCCGCGCATTATAGGCGTTGATCTACCCTTTATTGAAGCCCGGGCAGCTAGTACATCGCCTACCTTGTATTGTCGGGTTCAGCGTCGTTTTTACTCACCATAGCACCACTATGCTCCTCAATAGTGCACCAAAAATGACTCAAATTGATCTTTCCATCAATACAGTGCCATTGATTTTGGCTAATTTGCCTTACTTTTATGTATCCAGTGCGTCAATTTAGTGCCAGAATGCAGTAAGTCTGGCACTAAAAATAACCCAGAAGAAACCTAACTGGCACCAATTAAAAAATAACCTGAACCGGCCTCTTATCGACACTACCCAGGCATATAAAAGCCGCCACATAAAAACCCAGGCGTATAAAGCATGAGTGATTACTTACTGTATTTACCCGAAAAAAGCAGTAAAAGCCTGCAGGCACAGATTCGCGAGACGATTGTTTCCGCTATTCTCGATGAGCATATTCCGGGGGGTGCCCCACTCCCCTCCGGGCGAAAACTGGCTGAACAACTGGGTGTAGCCAGAAATACTGTGGTACTGGCCTATCAACAACTGGTTGATGAAGGGTATCTGGATGCCCGACAGCGCAGCGGCTACTACGTTACTAACGATATTTTGCAGGGCAAAGTAGCGACAACCAAACCCACCGTCCGGCCCACCAAAGATATTGGCTGGCAACAGCGGTTAGCCATCAACCTCGCCACACAACGCTACGATGCAAAACCCCTCGACTGGCAGGATTACCCCTACCCATTTATTCGCGGTCAATTCGATCCCAGCCTGTTCCCGATTGCCGATTGGCGGCAAAGCACCCGCCAATCGCTCTCTGTGCAAACGATCAAATACTGGGCAAAAGACGCCGTTGACAGTGATGACCCGCTGCTGATTGAGCAATTGCGTACCCGGGTGCTGCCGCGCCGTGGTGTGTGGGCATCCAGTGATGAAATACTGGTGACACTCGGCACGCAACAGGCACTGTATTTACTCGGCAGACTATTGATTTCACCGCAAACGCGCATAGGCCTGGAAGACCCCGGTTATCCAGATGCCCGCAATATCTTTACACTGGTCACCGATAATATCTGCGGCCTGCCTGTCGACAGTGAAGGCTTGATGATCGACAGCACATTGAAAAGCTGTGATGTGATCTATACCACCCCCAGTCACCACTACCCCACCAATGTGATTATGTCGCTGGCCAGGCGTAAACAATTATTGGAGAGTGCAGCACAGTCCGATTCAGTCATTATTGAGGACGACTACGAAGTTGAAACCAATTACGTTGATAACCCGACACCGGCCCTGAAGAGCCTGGATGACGATGGCCGTGTTATCTACCTGGGCAGCCTGTCCAAAACCCTGGCGCCGGGCTTGCGATTGGGCTACCTGGTGGCACCGGCAGCGTTAATACAGCAGGCACGGGCGCTGCGTCGATTGATACTGCGCCACCCCCCTGCCAATAACCAGCGAACCCTGGCGGTGTTTCTCGCCGAAGGCCATCACGACTCCCTGGCGCGACGCCTCAACCACGCCTACCGCGACCGCTGGGAGGTCATGGGCGAGGCACTGGATCGCTATTTACCCCACTGCCAGAAAACCCCCACACGCGGCGGCACCTCCTACTGGATCAAAGGCCCGCCGACATTAAACTGTCGGGCGTTGGATACAGCAGCACGTGAGCGTGGTATCTTAATCGAACCGGGTGACACACGCTTTTTACACGATAGCCCACCGATGAATTTTTTTTCACTGGGCTTTTCATCGATTGGCGTCGATAAAATTGAACCCGGTATTCGCGCACTAGCGGAAATTATTGACAGTTTAACAATGCGTTAGCGAATTTTGAGAGAAACACACTTAAACCTAACGGTCAGTTTACTAATAGTCAGTTTCAATTGGCTGTTTAATTTTAGGTTTAACAAAGCCAATGAAAAATGATACCTTCACGGCTACCATCGAAGTAATTATATTGAACCGAAATGTATAAGAGGCACGGGATGCAAAATCAAAAAACTATGAGTCATTTAAACACCTTAACGAAAATCCTACTACTGTTGAGTATGCTCCTGTGCCCACCAATACACGCACAAGAGACAGACGGCAGGGAAACATCTATAAAGCAGAAAATAGCTGAGTTAAATGCCTATTGGGCAGCATCTGATCTGGAGGGTGTGCTCTCTATTTATACACCTGGGCGATCACCGATAAACACAATGGACTACACCACCTGGAAAGAAACCCTGGCTGCCGAAATAAACCAAAAGAAATGGCAACTCGAGATTTTTGAATTCTTTCCATACGTTTGTACAACACCGCAAAACCAATGCATACGGGCAATATTACAACGTCCTGACAGTGGTAATAGTGTCAAGGTTAGCCGCAGGCAATATGAATGGCAGCAAATTGATGGCGATTGGCATATTGTGCGGGAATCCATGCTGATAGATACCTATACCAGCAAAAAACCGGTATTGGATGATACGAAAAATTACAGTACGGTGAGTCACGTTGAGACAGGCGGGGAAAAACCCGAACCCGTACCAGTACCGGATGAAACGGCCACTGACGAGCAACAGCAAACAGTACAGCCCGTTGTCACTATAGAACCTGATAACCCTGAACCCGACGACGGGGCACAGGATACAGCACACGAATGCGACCTTCTGGGGGTGGGTGTCGCATACGCCTATGCAGTGCAACTGGCTGTCCACCACAAGCTGTCCGCCATCCGAAAAATTGCGGGCACGGCAGGTGACAAAAGCTGGATATACCAGGGCTTCCCTGGCAATTATGCGGCATTCTCCGGCGTCTTCCCTACTGCGGCTAAAGCGCGGGATTGGCTTAAACAATTGCGAAAAGATGGCTACCTGCTACCTGCCGATGCATTTGTTGCCAAAGTCAGGCGAGCCGACATTAAACACCCTGTCTGCGATTGAACCAAACTGTTACTGCCCGGGTTATAACTGGCCTGGGTTGTAACTGACCTGGACTGCAACCGAGGTGAGCGGCGGTTGATGCAGAGACACTAAATCGTGTCTCTACGGGAAAAACAAATCGGTTACAATTCCGGTTTTCCGCAACATAGACTCATCATGCAATTCTCGGCTTTTGGCGACAAATATAATGGCCCTACCGGCATCGGTAGTTTGATGGAGGATCTGGGTAAAGCCATGGCAGGCAGCGAGCCGGTATTAATGCTCGGCGGCGGTAACCCAGGCAGCATTCCCGAAATCGAAACCCTGCTGTGTCAGGAGCTGGCCGCGATAGCCCAAGACCGTAGCGCATTTGCCCGCATCGCAGGCACTTATGACGCCCCCACTGGCGACATGCGCTTTATCGAGGCGCTTATTACCCTGCTCAACAGAGAATACAACTGGGGGTTATCACCCGAAAACATCGCCCTGACCAACGGTAGCCAGAACGCTTTTTTCTACCTGTTCAATCTGCTTGCGGGCAAATACGCCGATGGCAGCAGCAAAAAAATTCTTTTACCGTTAGCACCTGAGTACATCGGCTACAGCGATGCGTTCACCGAAGGCACACACTTCACCGCCAACAAACCTGCCTTTGACTATTACCCGGACAATATCTTCAAATACTGTGTCGACTTCGACACCCTGGAAATAGGCGATGACATCGCCGCCATCTGTGTATCGCGCCCGACCAACCCAACCGGCAACGTACTCACCGACCAGGAAATGCAACGGCTGGATCAACTCGCGCAACAACACAACATCCCGCTGATTGTCGATAACGCCTATGGCCTGCCCTTCCCCAATATTATTTTTTCCGATGCCACACCCGTGTGGAATAAAAACACCATTATGTGCATGAGCCTCTCCAAGCTCGGCCTGCCGGGGTTACGCACGGGCATCGTGATCGCCGATACACCCATCATCGAGGCGATAAGTTCCCTGAACGCCATTATCAACCTCTCCCCAAACAGCGCGGGGGCGGCATTGATAACACCGCTACTGATGCGCGGTGAAATGCTGGAGATAAGCCGCGACATTGTGCGCCCGTTTTACCAGAGCAAAGCACAAACAGCCCTTGGCTATGTGCGCGAAGCGATGGGCGGCTACCCCGTGTGGACACATAAACCAGAGGGGGCATTATTTTTGTGGTTGTGGTTTAAAGACCTCCCCATCACCACCATGACACTGTACCAGCGTTTAAAAAAACGCGGCGTACTCATCATTCCCGGTCAGTATTTTTTTCCGGGTATTGACAGTGAGTGGGCACACACACACCAGTGTATTCGCCTCACCTATTCGCAATCCGATCAAACGGTGCGCGAAGGCATAAAAATTATTGGCGAGGAAGTGCGCGCCAGTTACGACACACGAGGCGCCATATGAACACCATCAAAATACGCAATGCCGTCGAGCGCGACGCGCAAATAATCGCCGGCTTCAACTGTGCAATGGCACTCGAAACGGAAAATAAAGTACTCCACAATGCGACCGTTAACCGGGGCGTAAGGCGCGTATTTCACACCCCACAATACGGTTTTTACCTGGTTGCCGAGATGACGGATACATCTGACACAGAACCAAAAACAACCGATACCACCCCCGTCGCCTGCCTGACGATTACCTACGAGTGGAGTGATTGGCGGGATGGCCTGTTCTGGTGGATTCAAAGCGTCTATGTAGAACCCACAGCACGCCGCCACGGGGTATTTAAATCGCTCTATCAGTTTGTTCACCAGCGCGCCAGCGAACAGGATGAAGTCTGCGGTATCCGCTTATACGTCGAGCAGGACAATCAGCGTGCGCAAAAAACCTACACCGCCCTCGGTATGCAAAAAACCGGCTACCATCTCTATGCAACCGATTTTCACACGCCCACCAAGACAGACAAGTAAGCTCTCCCTCTATGCAAACATTTACCGTCGGCCAGCGTTGGGTCAGCGACAACGATGCCGCGCTCGGCCTGGGCATTGTCAAATCGGTCGATTTTCGTACCGTTCAAATCGAATACCCGGCGGCTGACGAAATACGCACCTATGCCCGTGACAACGCGCCACTGACACGTGTCGAGTTCGTGACCGGGGATACTATTCAAAGCGTCGATGGCTGGAAGTTAAACATTACTCACAGCGAAAACGTCAATGGCACACTGCGCTATCACGGCAGGCACGAAGCGGGACAGCAAACCACCTTGCACGAGTGTGAACTGTGCGATGAAATCAGTTTCAACCTGCCACAGGAAAAACTGTTCGCCGGTCAAATTGACGACAGACAGTGGTTCACATTGCGCGCTGCCAGCCTGCGCCACCTGGCGGAACAACAAGCCTCACCCAGTTACGGCCTGCACGCACCCCGCGTCAACCTGCTCGCCCATCAAATCTACATCGCCGACGAAGTGTCCCGGCGACTCTCCCCCCGCGTGCTGCTGGCCGATGAAGTGGGGCTGGGCAAAACAATTGAGGCGGGCCTGATTCTGCACCGCCTGTTGATCACCGGAAAGATACAGCGCGCCCTGGTTATCGTCCCGGAACCACTGTTACACCAGTGGTTAGTGGAACTGCTGCGCCGCTTTAACCTGCGTTTCACACTGATTGATGACAATGCCCTTTCAGACGGGCAAACCAATGAGCAGGACATTGACGCATTACTCGATGACACCCCCGTAACTGACAACCCCTTTGCCCTTCACCCATTGGTATTGTGCGGCCTCGACTTCGCCTGCCGCGAATCGATTGCCCCACGGCTGACGGAATGCAACTGGGATATGTTAATTGTCGACGAAGCCCATCACCTACAATGGTCACCACAGCACAGCAGTCGCGAATACCAACAAATCGAAACGCTCGCCAATAGTGCCGATTCGGTGTTGCTGTTAACCGCCACCCCCGAACAACTGGGCGCTGCGGGCCACTTTGCCCGCCTGCGCTTACTCGATCCGGCGCGTTTTCACTCATTGGATGGCTTCCTCGCCGAGGAACAACAACACAAAACCACCGCCGAACTGGCCGATGCCTTACTGGGACAAAAACCACTGTGCAGCGCACAAATAACACAGCTTCAATGTCTATTAGACAACGAGATCATTGACCTCACGGCAATAAACCGCACCGATAACAGCGCAGGGTTATTGCGCCAACGCCTGATCGATGCGCTGATCGACCGGCACGGCACCGGGCGCGTATTGTTTCGCAACACACGCGCCCACATCAGCGCCACCATCAGCCAATTCCCGCAGCGCCGCTTAGTGCCCGCTGTCTTGAGCGATGACAGCGACGAAACCCGCACCACCTGGTTAGCAGAGAAATTGCGCGCACTGATGCCCCACAAAGCGCTGCTAATCTGCCAAACCGCCAAAACCACCCAATCGCTTGCCAAAAACCTGCTGCAGAAACACGGCTTACAGGCCAGTATATTTCACCAGCACATGAGCATTATCGAACGCGACCGCGCAGCGGCCTGGTTTGCCGATGCGCAGGAAGGGGCACGCATTCTTATCTGTTCTGAAATAGGCAGCGAGGGGCGTAACTTCCAGTTTTTACACCACATCATCCTGTTTGACCTGCCCGACAACCCGGATCTGTTGGAACAGCGTATCGGTCGGCTCGACCGTATCGGCCAACAGCGCGACATCTGCATCCACGTCCCCACCGCTGTGGGCAGCCGCGACCACCGCCTATACCGATGGTATCACCAGGCGCTCGACGCCTTTGAGCAAAGTTGCGTGACCGGACAATACGTTAAACAGCAAATGGCTGAACGCTTCGATGATTTTCTGGCCGGTGTACCTGGCGATGAGGCCAACTTTATCCAGCACTGCAAACAACTGCACCAGGCGAAAATGGCGGAGCTGGATGCGGGCCGCAATCGCCTGCTGGAACTCAACGCCTGTCGCAAACACATCGCACAGCCACTAATCGAAAACATCGACAAGACCGAGCAAAACGACGCCCTGTCAGAATACCTCGAAGCCGCATTCGACTGTTACGGTGTAGAGATGGAAGACCACTCGGCGGGTAGCTGGGTTATCCGTCCCGGCGATCACCTGCAAGTCGAACAATTCCCGGAACTGCCTGAAGATGGCATCACCGCCACCACGCGCCGGGACATCGCCCTGGCACGCGAGGATATGCAGTTTCTTACCTGGGAGCACCCAATGGTGCGCGCCACCCTCGACCTGGTGCTCAACGGTGACCGTGGCAGTGTGAGCGTATGCGCACTGAAAATGCCACAACTGCCCGCCCGCACCATCTTGCTCGAAGCCCTGTTTGAAGCCAACTGCCCAGCCCCTGCATGGCTCCAGGTACCGCGCTACCTGCCACATAACGCCCTGCGTTGCCTGCTCGATCAACGCGGCAGAGACTTCGCTGGGCATCTGCCTGAGAGCAGCTACGAAGGCTTATTGGAAAACATCGACCGCGAGGCCGCGCTACAAATGATCGATATGACGCGGGCAAGCCTGAAAAAACAAGTGCAACTCATAGAAAAGCGCGCCGAAGAACAACTCCCCACCTTGCGTTCGACCTGTATCGCGGCGATGCACAGCGAGCTGGATGGAGAACTACACCGATTGATTACACTGCAAAAAAATAACCCCAGTATTCGCGATTGGGAAATAACACAGCTAAAACAAAAAATTGAAGCGCTTGAAATGCGTTTGTCGACCAGTACATTAAAACTTTCTGCCTTGCGGGTTATTTATACCCACTGACACAAGGCGCCAACCAAACTGAAACAGTCTCCCCTATCATGCCAACAACCAGCATACAGTCCTTATTTCAACTCGACGGCAAAGTTGCCCTGATCACAGGCGCCAGCAAAGGCATTGGGGAGGCAATGGCGCGGGGGCTGGCTGAATTCGGCGCCAACGTGGTCATCAGCAGTCGCAAACAGGCATCGGTTGACGCTGTAGCAGAGGCATTCCAACGCGATGGACTGACGGCAACCGGCATCGCCGCCAACACCGGTAACCGGGAAGACATCCAGCGCCTTATCGACACAACGGTACACACCTACGGTGGTCTCGACATCATCATCAACAACGCCGCCACCAACCCGGTATTTGGCCCCATTCAAAACACCGATGAACGCGCCTTCGACAAGATTATCGAGGTCAACCTCAAAGGCCCGTTTGAGCTGTGCAAGGCCGCCTACCCACTACTTAAACAACGTGGCGGTGGGTCGATCATCAACATCGCCTCAATTGGCGGTATCCGGCCTGAAGCGGGTATTGGTATCTACAGCGTCAGCAAAGCCGCGATCAACAACCTGACCATGGCGATGGCGCAAGACTGGGGCGCGGATAATATTCGTGTAAACGCAATTTGCCCTGGCCTGATTAAAACCAAATTCAGCGAAGCTCTGTGGAATAACGAGGCTATTTTAGACAGATTCCTAAAACATATACCGCTGGGGCGTGCCGGTAACGCTGACGATATAGCCGGGCTGGCGGTATTTTTAGCCTCAGACGCCGCCGCTTATTGCACGGGTGGGGTCTATATGGTAGATGGTGGGTATAGCACTAACTGATAACAAAAACGCCTTGGTTTCTTTGAGTAACAAGCCGGGTTAATCGTTAATAATGCATTAATTCAGGAGGCAGACAAATGCGCTCACAGCAAGCACCCCGATTACCGATACCGCTCTTATTGTTGCTGTTTTCACTAGCGACAGCGCAGACAGCCTCATCACAAACAGAATTACTGGTACTTGAAGGTGGCACTGTTTTTCAGTCACCTGACACAGCCCCGCTCGATTCTGCTGTGGTGGTTATCGGGAATGGGAAAATTATTGCAGTGAGCGGGCGCGGTGAAATTGCTATTCCCTCCGATGCAGCGCGTATTGATGTCACCGGTAAGTTCATTGCAGCAGGGTTTTGGAACTCTCACGTTCACTATTTGTTTTCCGCTGATTTACATGTGCAGGACAACTTGCCGACTGTGCAAACATTTCTTGACGATATGTTGTTGCGCTGGGGCTTTGTTAACACGGTCGATACAGGTTCAGATTTTCGCATTACACAACAAATCCAACACCTGATAGAGAGCGGAAAAGTACGCGGGCCAGGTATTCTCACAATGGGCGGTAGTTTTGTACCAAAAGGAGGCAGTCCATTTTATATAAAGCCGGTAATGCTTCCCGAGTTCACCAGTAACCAACAGGCTGGTGAACAGGTACACCAGGCATTACAGCAAGGCCTGGATGGCATCAAACTTTTTACCGGTTCCTGGGCCACGGAGAGCCGCGTCGTTTTAATGCAAGACGATCACATAAGAGCGGCAACAGATATGGCACACAAAAGTGGTGCGCTGGTGTTCGCCCACCCATCAGATAGCGACGGTGCGCGTATCGCCATTGAAAACGGCGTCGATGTGCTCGCACATACATTCCCCGCCGAATTAAAAGGCTCCTGGGACCGAAGCCTGCCAGCGACGATGGCAGAGCATGGCGTATCACTAATTCCCACACTCAAGCTATTCCGGTTCGATCTGGAAAGAATAGGACTACCCGCCCGCCTCGTTGATCGCCTTGAGCGCAATGCCATCGACCAGGCGGCCGCCGCTAAACGCGCTGGTGTGATGATTCTGTTTGGTACCGATGTCGGTTATATGGATGACCCGGATACCACCGAAGAATACCGGCTGATGCAGTTGGCCGGGCTTGACTACCGGGATATTCTGGCATCGCTGACAACAGCCCCAGCCAAGCGTTACCAATTGGATGACAGGCAGGGCCAAATCGCCCCTGGGTTTAATGCTGACGTTGTGGTCATGGCAACAGACCCACGCGAACAGGTAACCGCCTTTGCGGATGTGTTAATGACCATTAGAAATGGCCGTATTATTTTTGAGCGTTAGCATCCTTCTATGCTTGTTAATCGGCCCTGTCCAAGCCTATAGAGAGTGTTCTATTTTAAGTGGATCAATAAAAAAGGGATTAAATATTGTTTTATACGCTTAGACCCCATGTATTAACTTGCACACAAGTCAATACATGATGTCTGGTGTATTAGCCAATAATTGTTCCAGAAAAAAGCGTTCTGGAACAATTGGTTGCAAGTTAATACATATCAAGAACGTGCACGAAATAAATTCCGGGATTCATAAGTATATTAATTTACCTTATAGCTGATTTGGCTTTAGCGCATTATTAAAAAATAACACATTATTGAAATAATATAATAAAAGCGGAAGTTATTTCATAAGTGTTCCTAAGCTGCCTGTGCGGCAGTGAACCTTTTTACGAGCTCACGGGTGACCCAGCTGCCTTTCTAAGCTGCCTGTGCGGCAGTGAACTTCCAAACAAAAATAGATAACGATCAGACATCTTTCTAAGCTGCCTGTGCGGCAGTGAACACGAATATAAAAAAAAACTATCCACAACAAATACTTAACTTCAAATGGTGAAAAACACCAATGAAATTCAGCACTTCTGTAGCCTATTTATTTTATTGAATTGTTAAAGAGCGTTTAAATTAATGGTCAAAATTGGGTGCGATACTGCGAGTACTCGAATTATCACGACCAAACCCCAATTACCGGGGCAGGCATCAAGCAATTGACAACTAACTCTACTCTTTTTAGGCTGGAATCCAGCCAATGTCAAAGAAGCTGGCCACAAAAAGGAATAATCCCTGGTTTTGTTCGGCGCAATGCCCGTTGCTTATTGCGCTCTACAATCCCCTTATCCCCCTTTATTGACAATTCGCGTAGTACCTGACTTCAAATACATTACCATCTGGATCATTAAAATAAGTTGAACGCACTGCGTGCCCCTGTGCGCCGAAAACGTCTTCTCCACCGGGTGTCAGTTTGACGCCAGACGTATTAAGTCGGTTGACTGTCGCTTCGTATTCCTCTTGCGTCATAGACAGGCAAATATGGTTGATTGGGTAGCCACCAATACCTGCTTCACCACCCGTAAAGTTCTGAACAAGCGGAAGTAATTCATCAGACTCCATGATGTCAAAGATTGTATTTTCATTTATACGCACGCTGGGAAAACGTGCTTTGCCGTCCAAAAAATCTTTTTCCCGAACGGTCTCCAACCCCAGGGTGTTTGTAAAAAACTCAAGCGAGCGCTTTGCGTTCTTCACCCAAATTACAACGTGATCGATATGCATAAAATTCTCTTTAATAAGCTTTAGTTGTTTTTATAAACATTTTACCTGTGAGCTACTTTAATGACATTTACAACAAGCAGCCCGCCTTTTATCTCATATATTATTCGATACAACCCTTGCCGGGCTCTATAATTTTCTTTGCCTGATAACTTAATACAACCTTCAGCACGCGGATTTTCAGATAAAGAATCAATTTTACTTAAAATCTGTTGTATATCACTTTTTGGTATAACCCGTAAATCTTTAGCTACTGACTATTTAAAAGTGATTTTATATTTTGCCATGCGACTTCAAATCGTTTAGCAGGTCTTCATAAGATATTTCAGGCTCGTTAAGTCTTTCTGATACCGCTGCCAAATCTTCTTGATCTTCACGCATTAACAATCGAACAGCTTCATCGACTAACTCAGAAACTGATAAGTGTGTAGAAGTTGCACGCATCTTTAATGCCTGGTGTATGTCTGGTTCAAAATAAACAGTCGAACGTTTAGATAAGTTACTCATGGTAATAACGCCACATAACATTACAACACTATAGTACCATGATGTTATTGATCATAGAGGAGCAACTACCACCACCGACCAAGGTGGAAAACAAAAGCGAAACGGCGGTTTTTTTGCATCCCTCTGACTGTCCTTATCAGCGAGCACAACAAATTGCCAGCAAATTGCCGGGACAGGCATCAAAAATTGCTTTTGTTCGGCGCAATGCCTGTTGTTGGTTATTACGCCCTACGGCCCTGCCCAAGCCTATCCTGGGTGCCCTATTCTGAACGGCCCATTCTGAATGTGAAGTTTATTTGCTATGATCCGGCACACATAAATCTTCCAGAACACGCATATGGTATTCGGTAAACTATTTAAGTCCCTGAGTGGCACATCATCCACCGCCCCTAAAGAATCGACGTCCGAACCACTCCAGTACAATGGGTTCACCATCGAAGCGGCACCGTTACAGGACAATGGGCAATTTCGAACTGCCGGTTACATCAGCGGGGAATGTAATGGCGAGACCAAACGCATACAGTTTATTCGGGCAGATCAAAACGTGAATGAACAAGCAGCGATAGATCACTCGATTAAAAAAGCCAAACAAATCATCGACGAGCAGGGCATCGGGTTACTGGAAAGACCATTGCTGTAAGCACAGCAGGCATTTTTGCTAACCCCTGACAACCAACGCAACCCTCTTCCAATTACCCGGTACAAAACCCTTATTATGACGACACACCCCATGTTATTCAGCCCATTGCAATTGCGTGGTATCACGCTGACAAATCGTATTGTTGTTTCACCGCTGTGTATGTATTCGGCGGTTGAAGGGCTTGCCCAGCCCTGGCACTTTGCCCACTTAAGTACCTTTGCACGCGGCAAAGCCGGGCTGGTTTTTGCTGAAGCCACCGCCGTTGAAGCGCGTGGGCGCATCACTCCCCAGTGCTTGGGTATCTGGAGTGACGAACAGGCAGAAGCGCTCAAACCCATCACTGCATTTATCGAATCGATGGGTTCAGTTGCCGGTATCCAACTGGCACACGCGGGCCGCAAAGCGTCAACCCGTCGCCCTTTCTCAGAAAAGCCCGGTGCACCATTGCGTGCAGATGAAACCGATTGCGGGAAATCTGGCTGGCCAACAGTCGCCCCCTCTGCGTTAGCTATTGGCCCGGCATGGCCTGTACCGACAGCACTGGATGCAGCGGAACTGGAAACCATTAAAGATGCTTTCGTTGCAGCCGCCAGGCGTTCGGTCAATGCGGGGTTTCGTGTTATCGAATTACATATGGCGCACGGCTACTTATTGCACAGCTTCCTATCACCCTTGAGCAATCACCGCCGCGACCAATACGGTGGCGATATTCAGGGGCGTATGCGCTTTCCATTGGAAGTTGCCAGGGCAGTGCGCGCCGCTATGCCAGACGACTACCCGCTGTTCACGCGCATCTCGGCAATCGATGGCGGTGCGGATGGCTGGACAATGGACGATTCCATCGTTCTCTGCCAGACAATGGTACAGTCCGGGGTCGATGTGGTGGATTGTTCATCCGGTGGAATCAACGGTGCCCCCCGGTTTCGCAGCGATGACACGGGTAAACCACTCACCGCAAGCTCGGCGCGACAACCGGGCTTCCAGGTGCTCTATGCCGAGCGTGCACGCAGGGAAACGGCGATTAAATCGATGGCGGTGGGCGTGATTATCGACCCGCACCAGGCCGAAGACATTCTGCAGTCTGGCGGTGCAGACCTCGTCGCCCTTGGCCGTGAAATTATGCACAACCCCTTCTGGCCTTTGCACGCAGCCGAAGCGCTGGGTGTCGATCCCGATTTTAAGATGTGGCCAAACCAATACGCCTGGGCGGTTGATCGACGTGCACAAATTGCGCGGCTTAATGCAAATGCCTGAGAAACCTTTTATGCCTCATCGCCACTTACGTATGTTTTTCCTCAACGTGGGGCATTTTTTAGATCATTTCTTTGTATTGATATTCGCGACCGTCGCCGCGCTTAAATTAAACAGTGAATGGGGCATGAGTTACGCGGCGCTTATCCCCTACGCCACACCGGGCTTTATCGCGTTTGGTGTCTGTGCCATCCCCGCCGGGTGGCTGGCCGACAAATGGAACCGCGAGGGGATGATGGTCATTTTCTTTGTGGGTATCGGCATAAGCTCAGTACTGGCCAGCCTGGCAAACACGCCTTTACAGATCGCCATCACCCTTAGCTGCATGGGCGTCTTCGCCGCAATTTACCACCCGGTTGGCCTGGCAATGGTGGTTCACGGGCGCGACAAAACCGGCATGCCACTGGCGATCAACGGTGTCTTTGGCAATATGGGGGTAGCGTGTGCCGCGCTGACTACCGGCTATTTTATCGACACCACAGGATGGCGTAGCGCTTACATAGTACCGGGAGTCGTAGCCATTCTACTTGGTGTGCTCTATTTGCTGTTTATTCGCAACACCAGGCATAACAGCCAGGGCAGCAGTAACGCCAGGGCTACTTCGACGGCAACGAACAAAAACACTGCACCTCCGCCAGTATCGAAAACAGTATTAATACGCATTTTTAGTATTATATTTTTTACTACGGCAATAGGTGGCCTGATTTTTCAGAGCACTACCTTCGCCCTACCCAAGGTCTTTGACGAGCGTATCGCGGCACTCGCCGGTTCAGCAACGTTAGTGGGATGGTATGCGTTTCTGGTGTTCTCCGTCGCGGCTCTGGCACAACTGGTTGTTGGTTATCTGGTTGACAAATACCCGGTGCGTTACGTATTTGCCTGTATCGCGCTCCTGCAATCAGTTTTTTTTATCATTATGATTGGGCTAAACGGTATAGCAGCACTGATCGTGGCGATGGGATTTATGCTGGTGGTATTTGGGCAGATTCCCATCAACGACGTATTGGTTGGGCGCATAGCCCGTAGCGAGTGGCGCAGCCGTGCATATGCATTGCGCTATGTTATTACTTTTTCAGTGATGGCATCGGCGGTCCCGGTGATTGCCTGGGTGCACAGCCAATGGGGATTTGATGCGTTGTTTGGCTTACTGGCTACAGCCGCCTCGTGCATATTTCTGGCTGTGTTGTTTTTACCAGCGATTGAATCAAAGTGATGCAGGCTTGTATCGGCCCAATAGGTTCGCACTAAAACCGGGAAACTGGACATAAGGCCCGGCTTGACGTTCAGTTCAAATGCGGCTTCCATCCTTAGTGACAAAACCACACCCCCCGATTGGGCAACACAAACTCGACAAACGCCGCACGTTTAATCACATTGAGAGCAGCATCATTGCCCGCCTCAACGCTAATAACAAACCAGTCATCAAACAGCGTGCCACGGATGCCTGTAATCCCATCCAGTTGTTGCAATAGGCCAAGGCCATTGCCCAGCGCCTGCCCGTTAACAGAGACCACGTATTCAGGCTCACCTTTGTCATTGTGATACCCCGCCGCCTCCAGTTTCTTTAACTCCGCCTCTGCGTAAACATGAAACAAATAGGTGCCCAGCTTGCCCAGTTTTTGCAGTGAACCACTGTACCCAATAGCAAAAAAGACCAGTGCGAGCAATAATACCCCGCCAGTGGTTTTACGCCGGAATGTCGTTATCAATGGCATTTTATTGCCGGGCCAGTTGTCGCTCACGATAAAAAACATACAGGCCGGATGAAACAATCACCACCACCCCGCAAAGGGTCAGTACATCGGGAAAATCACCGAAGAAGATAAACCCAAACGCGGTGGCACCAATAATTTCAATGTATTGAAACGGCGCCAATATGCCTACAGCCGCCCGCTTGAAAGCATGGGCTACCAGTAAGTGCCCCGTCGTGGCAATCAAACCCAAGCCCGCTAACAATAACCACTGGTGGGTACTTGGCCAGATAATCGTCAGTACCGGTACGTGCAGTGTGTGCCCAATCAACAGGGCAAAACTCATTGCTATCCACCCAAAGATGCCCGCATAAAACTGCATTGTCTCCGGGTCTTCACGCTGCGAAACCCGGCGTGTGATTAAGATATAAACAGCAAATGACAGTGCCGCGCCCAACGGCAGCGCCGCCGCCCAGCCAAAGGCTTCAAAATTGGGCCGGATAATCAGCAGTGCCCCGCAAAAACCGACAAATATGGCCGACAACCGTCGCCAGCCAACGCGCTCTTTTAAAAATACCGCCGCCAGTAATGTCACGATCATAGGCTCTACAAAAAATATGGCTATCGCATCGGCCAGTGGTAAAAATTTAATCGCCGAGAAGAAGAACAAGGTTGCCAGTGCAATCAGGCTACCACGCGCTGCATGCACCAGCACCCCAGAGGCAAACGGTTTGCCCGGCAGGTTAATCACTAGCGGGAACATAAACATTGTCTGAAATAGAAACCGGGTCCAGGTCACCTGCCCCGCGCCTATAGAGGCAGAAACCCATTTGGCAATAACATCGATACCAGGGAGCATGAGCATGGCGAGGATCATCAAAACCATCGCCGATTGAACCTGGTTGCCCTGGCCAGCGTTCAATGCAGAGCTTCATCGCTGGCTACAGGTGTAGCATCACGCTTTGCAGCAGGCGCGCCCCCGGCTGAGCCCACCAGCGGTTCAGTGGTGAGGGCAGGTATCACCATAACCGGGGTGTCGTTAAACGTCTTCTGTCCCGGTTCTGCCTGGCCCTTTTCCAGCGCCAGCTCAGGGTGGATGCTGTCGAGGTCGCGGATTTCAGCCAGCGTGGGTAATTCGTCCAGCCTTTTTAGATTAAAGTAATCGAGGAACTGGCGCGTAGTGCCATACATCGCCGGTTTACCCGGCACTTCGCGGTGGCCAACCACGCGCACCCATTCCCGCTCTTGCATCGTTCTTATGATCTGTGTGCTGACACTAACGCCACGAATATCCTCGATTTCCGCCCGGGTAATCGGTTGGCGATAGGCAATCAGGGCCAGGGTTTCCAATAGCGCACGCGAGTAGCGGGGCGGTCGCTCATCCCATAACCGCCCAACCCACGGGGCCTGTGATGAGCGCACTTGCATACGGTAACCGCTGGCAACTTCCACCAATTCAATACCCCGATCCCGGTAGTCATCAATCAGTGCATCCAGCGCCGTTTTAATCTCATCCCGGCCCGGGCGCTTTTCATCGGCGTCAAACAGTTCCAGCAGTTTATTCATGCCAACTGGCTGCCCAGCGGCGAGCAGTGCCGCTTCGAGTGTGTGTTTCAGGTTTTCGATGGTCATATCAAATCAAAGGCTGTCAGTATTAGGCGCTTCGGTGGCGATGGGTTCCACCGTCTGGCGGGGTTTAAGGTGAATCGGTGCAAATGTTTCGGACTGGACGATATCCACCAGCGATTCCCTGATGAGTTCCAGGATGGCAAGAAACGTTACAACTACGCCGAGCCGCCCTTCCTGGAGGTCGAATAAATCGGTGAAAACGACAAACTCATGCCCTTTCAACGCGGCCAGTACGCTCGACATGCGCTCGCGCACCGAAAGTGCCTCGCGCTGAACATTGTGGTGGGCAAACATCTCGGCGCGATTGACCACATCGCGAAACGCCAGCAGCAATTCGCGCAGGGTAAGTTCCGGCAGCGGCTGGCGACGTTCCAGGGCAGGCGGTTTGGCGGCGGCGGGAAATAACTCGCGCTCCATGCGCGGCAGGGTATCCAGGTCTTCAGCGGCCTTTTTAAACCGTTCATACTCCTGCAAACGGCGCACCAGGTCGGCGCGTGGGTCATCTTCATCGTCGGCCTCTACAGGGCGCGGCAGCAGCATACGCGACTTAATCTCGGCGAGCATCGCCGCCATCACCAGGTAATCTGCCGCCAACTCCAGGCGCAGCAGGTCCATCATCGAAATGTATTCGACGTATTGCCGGGTAATTTCTGCAATGGGGATATCGAGCACGTCGAGATTATGCCGTTTGATCAGGTACAGCAGCAGATCCAGCGGCCCTTCAAAGGCTTCCAGAATAACCTCTAGGGCATCGGGTGGGATATACAAATCCTGTGGAAGAATCGTCAGCGGCTCGCCCTGGACAATGGCAAACGGCATTTCCTCCTGTACAGATTGTTCCGGGTGGGTTTGGTGAGTTGTTTCCATTGTGGTGATTACACGTAAATAAGCATGACAGATAATAATGCAGCCTAATCGAGCAGGCTGACATCCCCCTTACCGTGGCGCGGGACCGTTATTCCCTGTTTATCGATCATCACCACCGTCGTCGGTTCAAAACCACAATCACCGCCATCGATCACCAGGTCAACCTGGTGTTCCAATACCTCACGCATCACATGTGGCTCGACCATTGGCATATCATCACCCGGCAGAATCAACGTGCTGCTCATCAGCGGTTGGCCCAGTTCCGTCAGCAATGACTGCGCGATGACATTATCCGGTATGCGAATACCGATGGTTTTCCGTTTGGGGTTTTGCAAACGCCGGGGTACTTCATTAGTCGCCTGTAAGATAAATGTAAACGGGCCGGGTGTCAGCGTTTTCAATAGTCGGTAAGTGGCATTATCGACACGCGAGTAAGTGGCAATATCTGAGAGATCGCGGCACATCAAGGTAAAGTTATGTTTCGCATCGACCCGGCGAATCGTGCGGATGCGCGCCATCGACGCCTTGTCCCCGATATGGCAGCCCAGCGCATAACAGGAGTCCGTCGGGTAGACCACAACCCCCCCATTGTTAATGATATTGACCGCCTGATGGATCAGTCGCGGCTGCGGATTATCCGCATGGATTTCAAAGTACTGGCTCACACATAGTCACGCAATTAACGGGCCGCGTATTTTGCACAGATAGCGGGACTATTGCACGGTATAAAGTGCCACCCCCGCCGATCAGGCATACTTTCCGCCGACTTCACCACCTCAACAGGCACCTGTGCCCCCGGCCAAAGCACTTTGGTATCAACAATGGTGGCCAGTGTGTCTGATCGGTGGAATGGTAGCGGGTACACGCGGCAAATCTTCCCGCCACAACCCAACTGCTTAATTCAGATTAAATTGACGGCGTAAAAAACCCACCCTTTCGTCCTTAAAGTGCACTTGCAAGAAAAACGCAAGAACTCCGCAAGTTCTCCTACCTGGGGCTTTTCAAGCACCCGGTGCGCATTACACTGCTCCCCGGCCTATCACAATGGCCTTTTAACAGGACCTGCCAACAGGAGGCAAATAAGTATGACTAGCAATACCAGCAAACACACCAGCACACCGCACTCTATCGATGCGAATGTTGAAACACAACTGCCCGACTTTGACACGATGACCCAACAACTCTACGAGGGTGGTGTACTGGATGACGACGATCTACAGGCTTTTGAGCGGCACCTACCGCGCACCATGAACGGAACCATGAACAGAACCATGGACAGAACCATGACAATGACTATGACTATGGCGCGGCGATTGGTACTGGAAGCGGATGATGACGACCAGGAGAATTACGTCGATATGCCGCGTGTACGCACCCACGTAGGGTGGCGGGACTTGGTGTATGTGGCAATGTTTTTAAAGCTGCCAGAGGTGGAATTACCATTTCCGGGTCAAACAACACTGAACAACACGGCTGCCCTGTATGTTCCCCCGTATCCCGATGAGGCTGGCACACAAAACGAACTCAACGAATTGTTTTGGATGCAGGAACACCCGGAACGCGAGCAGCGGGTGCAGGATATTATCGAAGAGGAGAACGATTATACGACGCGTTTTATGTATGCGCTGGGCATTGATCCACATGTGCATGCCCAAACCCTGCGCCTGATCGACACCTTGGGTTTTCTCGCCGAGTTTATCGTGATGCCATGGAAACTACACTACCATCGCCCGCGCCCCTCACAGCGCGATAAAGACCTGGAACCCACCATTCTGGTACCGGCACACTACGCTTACCCAAGTGGCCACGCCACCCAGGTGCACCTGGTGGCGAGGGCGCTAAATGCGGTTATCAATGCAGAGCGTGACATTATTCCACAGGCGAATATTGAGTT
Source organism: Gammaproteobacteria bacterium (assembly GCA_965277715.1). Lineage (GTDB taxonomy): Bacteria > Pseudomonadota > Gammaproteobacteria > JBCCGL01 > JBCCGL01 > JBCCGL01. The sequence goes on along the minus strand of OZ255836.1, from coordinate 929,508 downwards.
TATTGCCGACGAAGTGAGTGCTAATCGTGAATGGGCCGGGGTGCACTATCGCTCCGACTCTGAGGCGGGAAAAGCGCTGGCGGAAAAAATATGGGCGCTGGGAGAAAGCAATCAAACCTTTAAGGAACTCATGGATAGGGCGCGTGAGGAGTGGCTGTGATTATATTGCGTTGTGTGCAGGTGTTTTCCAATCGGGTGCCATCATGGGATCGGTAGCGGAAAACAAAGCCTACTACCAAACGTTCGATTGGGCCTGCTCTACGCAGGCCTGGTCGGCACCTTGGGGAGGGGCGCGGGCTATGTGGTGTACCTCGCTGTACCCGCGACTCCGCGACTATCTGCCCGCTGCACGCATCCTCGAAATCGGCGCTGGCCACGGTCGTATTGGCCGTCTGCTATATCCCTATGCGACGCGTGAACTGGTGCTGGTTGACATCATGCCCGACTGTGTTCACGCCTGCCAACGCGCTTTCCAGAGCAGGCCAACTGTCCGTTGTTTGCAGGGTGATGGTGAGTCGCTGCGCGGTGTCGCAGATAACAGCGTCGATCTGGCAATCAGTTTCTACTCGCTGGTGGGCGCCGACGCGCACACGCTTAACGCCTACACGTGCGAACTGCAACGAGTGCTGAGCCCAAATGGGGTGGCGTTTTTGCATCACTCCAATGCGGGCTACTACTACCAGGCGGCAATTGCGCATAGCGATCAGCGTATGTCGTTACTGGCCTCTTATCGGGATATCAGCGTCAACGCCACTGTGATGCGCACGCTCGCGGATAAGCACGATCTACTGTGTATCCGCCAGGAGTGCATCAACTGGGATATGCACAAGGTGCTCAGTGATTGCTTCACCACGTTGGCGCGACCAGGATCTCACTGGGCGCAACCCGCTCAATACCAGGAAAATTTCGGTTTTCGCGATGAGCGCAAATGGGCTGCCCGACGTGGCACCCGTGCTGCTCGATACAATTTATCTACAGGAGTATGTAATGGATCCAAAAATAGTTAATGTTTCACATATTGAAGTTGTCCAGGCAATCCAAAATGCCAACAACGAAGTACCACTAATAGCAGGTAAATGCACATTCGCACGTGTCTATTTTTCACCGTTTCGACCCGATAGGAATTTGACCTTGGCGGGTAAACTGCAAATTGAGGTCAACGGGGTCACACATAATACGATCCCCAGTGAACCCGTGCACTGGTCAGCAGGGTTGGATTACTCGTTGTCGCTACAGCGAATACATTGGAGCAATTCCCTGCACTTTAAACTGCCCGCCGCTGTTGTCGAAACCCCCGGAAAAATAAGCCTTAAGTTGACTGAATTAACAGGCAGCGATGTCGTGCTGGGTACATCCGATGTTGTTTCCGTGATGGTTAGTCCGCACTACACTTTATCCTGCCGGGTATTGGTATTTCGCTACCCGGATAAACACAATCGTGTCTATCTTGAGCCGAGCCATGAACAGGTCGAGTTGATTCGGGATTATATCGAACGCGCTTTCCCCGTCGCTACGGTCGGTTGGAGTACAGTACCGGTACAGGTCGACCAGGCATTTCGTGCACTCAACCGGGTCGATCAATGGGAGGTACCGCACGAAGAGCGCGCCACCCGGATGATGGCTAACCTACTCAGGCAAACACTGCTGCACCGGGCGGATGAGATCGATAGCGATAATGGCAGGGAGAATACGCGCACATTTTACCTGGGTGTTTTTGTCGACCCTGAAGATCGGTTCGGCGGGGTGGCGATGGATGCCCCTATGTTTGCCAGTACTCACGCCGTCGCGGTCGGGGCGGTGGATGATACCGGCCTGGTTGGCGCCCACGAACTGGCGCACATCCTCGGGCGGCAACACCCGGGGGTTCCTCTGGTGCAGGATCACGGTGCCGCTATTGGTCAGCATCGGTCAGACCCAAACCCCTCAACGTTAACCAGCAAGTACGGGCATCTATCGGTCAATACGGGGGAAGCCGATACTCATCTTGGCCTCAATGTGGGCAGACCAGCCAGCAGATCACCTCGTGTGCTTGCGCACAACCGCTGGTTCGACCTGATGACGTATCGCCATCCGCAATGGCTCAGCGCCTATACCTATAAGGGTATTTACGATCAGTTGAAAGAGATATCCGATGGCAATTTTATCAATAACTCACAAAATCAGGCCTGGACAGTGATATGCCAATACAACCTGGATCGAAAGCAGGGGCAAATTCTACACACCGTCAAGTCTAACTATATTACTGCAAAACCGGGTAGCCAGGCGGCCTCCAGGGTCAGGGTATACGCGGATTTCGATAATATTGGCCCGATTAGCGCACAATCGATGTGGAACCAGGCGCAGTCGGTCTATTTTCGCAGGCCAGGGAGTGATCCGCGCCACCCTTTTGGCTTGTTTCAGGTGACCTTGACCGGTGCGGCAGATAAGCTACTGCAGCGACTGTACCTTATGATCGACGGCGTAGTGGTCGATGCCTATGGGGAATCGGGGGGACATGATACTTTTACCTCGATTCACTCTGCTCTGGATGAAAAAATAGCCTCCGCTTTTAATAGTCAACAACCGATTAAGGGCAAGCCAAAGAACGCCCTGGTCTATAAAGTGCGTGAAGACAGTCATTATTTGTATTTTGACTGGTCTGGCATGTTGCCCGCAGGTATCGACACAAAAGTTACCACCGCTGTTCAATGTCGACGGGCGACCGACGACGGCAGCAGCACATGGGAAACGGTGTTTGTATCGTCGCGGCGCGAGGCCAAGGTATGGATAAGCCCACGGTTCTTTACTGGTTCCGGTGAGCGCCCGTCAGCCAGACCATCATCGCAGGCAGTGTGTAAAAGAGGGCAACAAGGCGTGGATATCCGCTTTGTCTTCACTATCGGGTTTACCTGCTTTCGGGGTAGGCCAATCCAGCTCTATCAGCTTAAACCCCGGTTTATGCCGACAAAAGAGCATCGGCCAAAGCCTCGTTATAAGGGCTTGTATTTGAGGCATGGTTCAGCGGCATCGAGTGCTAATACCGTTGCCAGTTAAGCGATTGTGCGGCAGATGATTAACCAGCGTCAGGCAACAACATTAGCGTGGCGCTGGCTTTGCCCGCCGCAACCCCGGCACGGCGGAGGCCTTCGCAGTAAAACTGGCGGTCCTCCTCATTGGCGAACGGATAGTTGCCAATGAATTTGCCAATGGTGAAATCCGGTTCCAGTTGCAGTAGCTGACGTATATAGCGCTGGCATTCGGCGAGCTGCTCAAGGTGCCCCAGGGCTACCAGCAGGTGCTTGTAGCCATTGGTAAACCCAGGGTTGCCGCGCACGATATCGTAAGCCCAGGGTAATGCCTGGGCGGGGTCATGGCTAAACAGGTGTGCGATGCAGTGTGCAGTGTTGTATAGAAACTCGAAGTGAGGTTCTATAGGGCACAGCGCACGGGATTTTGCCAGTCGTCGCAGAGCCTCTTGTGGTTTGCCGGAGTGGGAATAGGTCGCTGCACTCAACACCCAGGCCAATGATGAATAGGGATTCAGACTGAGTGACTGATCAAGATATTTGCGGCCCTGCAGGATGTTATGATCCCAAAAGGAGGTGAAATAGCCGAGTATCGCCAGCGCCAATGCATCGTCCGGGTCGTGCTTGATTGCCTGGCGTGCCAGGTTTCCAGCGGTATGCAGCTCCTCGGCGTGGTCTTTCGCCCAGTCTTGCCCCAGGCAAAACATTTTCCACAGCGACCAGAAGGAATAAAACCAGGCTCTATTGGGGTTTAGGCACACTGCACGGTCGAACAGTAGCTCAGTTTCCTGGTAAGTGGTTGCGGTGAGATCATACATATTCGATAGCGCCAGCAGGGTGCATTCATAGCCGTTCAGCGTGTTTCTATCCAGCTGGTAGGCCAGCCGTATTTCACTGGCGCGCAGTTTAATGTCCAATTTCCCGACGACTTTCTCTAACACTTCCCCAGGTTCCAGCAAAGCCTGTGGCGACAAAGTAATGAGTTCACTCCAGACTGTTTCCGTATTAACCCCGTCGGCCAGCTCCACTGTAAGTTTGTAGCCTTCGGGTAGTACCCGGCAGCGCCCCCCGAGCACGTACTTGGCGCCGGTAGCGGCGCTTACCCCACTGGCACCGAGCGCCCGCACGTCCAGGCGAAAAGTTTCACTGGTGGGCACCACGCGAAACCACTTAAAACGGCTGGCGGCGCCCGCGATTTCTTCGGCCCAAAAGCTGGTAATACCAACGTCGATATCCGCTCCCGGCGGCAGTGTAAATGGAATCACCGCCAGTGCGACACCGGGCGGTTTACCGGGCTGCTTTGTCGCTATTGTCGTTGGGTTTGAAGCAGTGAGGGTTTCAGTCTCTGGCAAAGGCTGCGGAGTGGTTTTGATTTGTTGGGCGAGCACCCGTGTCTCCTGCGAAACCGAAGAGCCGTACAGCGCGTTCAGACGACTCTCGCACAACTCAAACTGTCGCAGGGCCAGCGAGTGGTTACCACGAAAATGATAGAGCTGCATCAGCGTACGATGGGCATCTTCGTCGGTATCGTCGACACCCAGCAGGCAGTTGGCAACGCGCTCAATGTCCTCGGCGTGTCTGTCTTTCTCAAGTGTGGCAAGGTATTGGATCAGTGCACTACGGTAGCTGCGCAGTAAGTTGGTCTGTTCGGTTTCCTTCCATTGTTCGAAAGCGCGTTCGTTGATTTTGAGTGACGTCAACAGCTCTGCGGCGTTGAGATAACTTGCCGCCGCATAGATTTGCGGGTCATCGCGTTGTATAGCGCTGTACAGCAGATCGGTATCGACATCGACACCAGGCTCGGCAGCCAATGCTACATGTGTTCGATTGGCTTGAATGGGGCAGCCGCCATACGGGCGGCAGGCGCGCCGGATTTCACTGAGCACACCACGCAGGCTGGCGCGTGCCTGATCCTCAGAACGCGACCCCCAAAGTAAATCCAATAACCGCTCGCGGGTGATGCTGCGGCTCTTCGCCAGTAGCACGATGGCAAATAGAGCCTGGTGCTTTCGCCCGGGCAATATGATCTCGCTGGTGTCCGGCGTCACACAGCGGAATTCTCCAAGCAGTTGAATTTTCCAGGTAGGCATAGGTGGTGTGCCAAAAAAATACGTTTTACAACATCCAGGATCCTGTCGGGTTTAGGCGCCCGTAGCGAAGGAAAGACCGATTTGAGTCATTTTTTTTGCGCACTATTGAGGAACATAGTGGTTCTATTTGACGAAACAGTGCGCAAAAAAAGGGCCAAATCGGCTTTTCCGCAGTAGAGCAGCCCTAAATCCGACAGACTCCTAGCAACAGATCGAATGAGTTTGCCAACAGAATAGCGATAGTTCGTGAATTTTAAGTAGCGCTAACTGTAGTGATTCGAGTGCTGGAACTAAGGTTTATCAAAACTACTATTTATTTATAGCGCAAATTTTTCGTACCTGCCCAAATGCGCATCGTGTGCCTGGACTCCATGTATTAACTTGCACACAAGCCAGTACATGGAGTCGGGTAAATCAAATAGTCAATTAGGCTGTGATTGGCCGTGGAGGTACTTTCAACCTGGAAAAATCACGATTTACTTGCATTACTTTAACTTCTGAACTCACGCCACCTATTTACTCTGTCTTCATCGAATTGCAGCGCAGTGCTTGAGCGGTGCGATAAGAAGTGATGGCCAGATATGGTCGTCCCGCGTTCAACGGGATTGATCGCGATAAACGAAGGTGGTTCACCCCAGGGAGAGGGGAGGTGGAATGTCTATCTCCAGCAAGAGCTGGCCAGTGATGATGAGAGCCACTTTCACGGTCGGTGTGTCAGGACGATGCACCGACCAACCCATTATATTGAACAGGAGACTATTATGCTTGTAATTACCAATAGAAACATTAATGACCGTAATTTATCGGGCGGTATCGGCGACCACCGGGCTTTTGGCGATCAACTAAATATAGTCAACCCCAACGAGATTCGCCTGGCTAAGGTGGATAAATTAGACGGTCAATGGCGCGTCGAGCTGCTTGACGAGATTGACAGAAAAACAGGCAAACTGGCCTCGGAACAACAATTCCGTTCGCTGCGCGAATCCCTGTTACGCGACAGTAAAAACTGCGTTTTTTTGGTTCACGGATTTAGGCAGTCCTTTAAGAAGAGTTTGAAAAAGGGCTGGCGAATTCAACAGCGTTACGGTGTTGAGGTAATTGTTTTTTCATGGCCGTCGAATCCCGGTGGTTTAGTTATTTCTGAATACCGCGATGCTAAACGTATGGCCTTGGCTTCTGCCGGCGCACTGGATAAAACACTCGAGAAACTGGGGGCGTACCTGCACCAACCGTTTAATTTATCTGCGTTGCAAGCCTGCGAAACCCGCTTTTCCCTCATGGCGTATAGCCTGGGAAATTTACTCCTAAAAAACTATGTCGAGAGTAATTTGTACAATGAGGAAACGCAGATTTTTGAAAATATCGTTCTCTGTCAGGCGGATGTAGATAACCGTGGCCACCGCGACTGGGTGGAAAATATTAACAGTGGGCGCCGCATTTACATCACTATTAACGAAAATGACAAAACTCTCGGTTGGTCGGATATCAATTTTCAACCTGGTCGACTCGGCAATACCTTTAAAAACCTCAATGCTGCCAACGCCAGGTATTACGATTTCAGCAATGGCCCCTATGTCGGCAATACCCACGGCGTTTTTTACGAGGAGACCAACGATGTCGTTAAAGAATTTTTTAATTTGGCGCTGAATGGCAAGCGGGTAGAAACACTTAACGGTATGACATTTGATGCGCGTGCTAACGCGTACCGGTTCTAACCAATAGGAGAATAGGAGAAAACAGTCATGTATATTATTTCAATAGTTTTATCGGTAGCTGTTTTTATTATCCCACTGGTCGGCTTGGCAAATGACAGTTCCCAGTGCCTAAACCAACCAGCAGAATTTAAAGACAAATTAGTTGAGCTGCTCAAAACAGAGAATGAACCAATAAACAAATTTAAGAGTAAATTAAACGCCTGTGAACAAGTAATAGCGAAGGATCTTATCAAGCAGCAGCAAGAGGCGTTACAGTTTGAGCTGCAGAATATGCTTGGTTACCTGACTACATCCAGCAAACAAGATACAGAGAATAAGGGTGTTTACGATGCTGCGTATACAGCGCTAAAAATGGTTTTTGATAAGCTGGATAAACAACCGGGGCTTAAGCATCAAGGTGAACAATGCTTAACCCGGCCAGAGGCATTTAAAGTCCAGTTGATGAAACAAATTACCATTAACGAAAAGGCGACATCAAATCGGTCTCTGGAAGATTTTCAAACCTTAATGCAAACCTGTGACCAATCTATAGCCGATAACCCCTCAAAAGATAAACGCGAGGTACTACGAAATCAGTTGGAGCTTGTACAAAACTACATTATAACTCAAAGTATATTGAAACCTGGTTCTGATTCACAAAAATTTTATCAAGAGGCGCAAAAGACGTTGAGGAGCACCAGTGCTTTCACCGCCAATACGCCACTTAAACTTATAGACTGGGGTAAAGATCGCTTTTACAGCTTTTATGCTGGCTTTGAGGGCGCTACAAATAGTCAGTTGGAAAATCGCAATACCACCCGCGTCGGTTTTATGGCTTACAGTCAGATTTGCGGCCCCTTCGGCAATCGCAAGGATGTCAAAAAATGTGATATATGGGGGCCATTCGACGATCTACACTACTTTGGCAATATACTCTTAACGACTACGGGTGAGAGTGAAAATCTGGGTCAGAATACAGCTAACTCGACAGTGGAGGAGGCGCTCGAATTAGATCTCAATGTGTTCTTTGCCAATGAGGGCGTTGTGCAAAGTGTGGGGGCATTAGCGCTTGGGCCAATCGTCGCCACTTCGCTAAGCCGCGTCGATGGGAGTAATTCGGTGATTCGCAAAAACTACATCGGTTATCGATTCGCAAGCAGTCCCGAGGCTTATCTGGATATCCTGTATGGGAAAACCGAGAGGGTTCGGGGCAGACGAGCGGAATTTCGCTTTCAATTACCTATAGGTGTATTGGGCACAGGTCGAATTTTTGTTGGTGCGAATGTCAATATCGGTGTTAGTGACTATGCAGGGACAGCTGACTCGACACGGATTTACGGCACCTGGCAGGTGAATTTTGATGAGTTCTTTTGACGGCGCTCTATAAATCGATATTTTTCTTGTGAACAGCTTGGTGTGGGAAGTGCCGTAATATTGCACTTCCCATATATACCCTTTAGCCTATTTCAACCTAAATTCCTCAGTTGAATCTACTGCGACCACCTAATGCACAGAATCTAAAGCGCTTTAACCAGCATTTCAGCTTCACCTGTAGAATCACTACAGGATTGCTAAAATGCTGGTATTTATTTTGTGTACGTTCCTAACGTTTACTCTATTTCTGTTTCTATGCAGGTAGTGACAATATCTTGGTAATGAATACGGCAGTATGCCAACTGTTTCTGTGGAAAGCAGATCCGGCAGATCGCAATACTCAATAGTCATTGCACTTTATTTGGATTGGATCAAAGCACCCGCAATTAGGCACTTTTAATCGCCGGCATATTGAGGCTTTTTTCCCGCATTCTGGCAATTTTGTCGCGCAATGCGGCGGCTTCTTCAAATTCCAGATCCTGTGCGTGCTGGTACATTGTCTTTTCCAGTTGCTTAATCTCGCGCAGCATTTGCGCGGGTGATTTGGCAACGTATTCAGCCTCTTCCTGCGCCACTCTGAGGATATATTCGCGCTGGTTATGCGAGGCGTTGGAGTACACGCCTTCGAGAATATCACCGACATCTTTGGCGATACTCTTGGGGGTAATGCCATGCCGCTGGTTGAATTGCTGTTGTTTTTCGCGCCGCCGGTTTGTTTCATCTATAGCGCGTTGCATCGACCCCGTTATCGAGTCGGCATACAAAATAGCTCTGCCATTAAGGTTGCGTGCGGCACGGCCAATGGTTTGGATCAACGAGCGTTCAGAGCGTAAAAAGCCCTCTTTGTCTGCGTCGAGAATCGCCACTAGCGAGACTTCAGGCATATCCAAACCCTCACGCAGCAGGTTAATCCCCACCAATACATCAAATTCCCCCAAACGCAGATCACGGATAATTTCGACCCGCTCGATGGTATCGATATCTGAGTGTAGATAGCGCACCCGCACGCCGTGTTCGGCCAGGTATTCGGTCAGGTCTTCTGCCATGCGTTTGGTCAGTGTTGTTATCAACACACGTTCATTTTTTGCCGCGCGCAAATTAATTTCTGATAGTACATCATCGACCTGAGTCGCCACCGGTCGCACTTCCAGCTCGGGATCGACCAGGCCGGTAGGCCGCACCACCTGCTCGGCCACGGCATCGGCATGGGCCGCTTCATAGTTGCCCGGTGTTGCCGAGACAAAAATGGTTTGTGGCGATAGCTGCTCAAATTCATCAAACCGCAGCGGGCGGTTATCCAGCGCTGATGGCAGGCGAAAACCATACATCACCAGGTTTTCCTTGCGCGAGCGGTCACCTTTATACATCGCGCCGAGCTGCGGTACGGTGACATGGCTTTCGTCGATAAATAACATGGCATCCTGCGGTAGATAGTCGAACAGGCACGGCGGTGGCTCGCCCGCCTGCCGACCGGACAAGTAGCGCGAGTAGTTTTCAATACCCGAACAATAGCCCAGTTCACTGATCATCTCGATATCAAACTGCGTGCGCTCTTTCAGGCGTTGTGCTTCGAGTAGCTTGCTGGCTTCATACAATTGTGCCAGGCGCTCTGCCAATTCGACGCGAACTTGTTCGATGGCGCCTATCAGGGTTTCACGCGGTGTCACGTAATGGGTTTTAGGGTAGATGGTGAGCCGTGGCACGCGCCGCAACACTTCTCCCGTGAGCGGGTCGAAATAGGAGAGGTTTTCCACTTCATCATCGAATAGTTCGATGCGCACCGCCTCGCGATCCGAATCCGCTGGGTGGATGTCAATGATTTCACCGCGCACCCGGTAAGTGCCGCGCTGCAGTTCAAGGTCGTTGCGTTTGTATTGCAATTCAGCGAGTCGGCGCAGGATTTGCCGTTGGTCAATCTGGTCACCGCGCACTACGTGGAGGAGCATTTTCAGGTACGAACGCGGATCGCCCAATCCATAAATAGCCGAGACGGTGGCGACGATGATCGTATCCCGCCGTTCAAAGAGTGCCTTGGTCGCCGATAAGCGCATCTGCTCGATATGCTCGTTGACCGAGGCGTCTTTTTCGATATAAGTGTCAGAGGCCGCCACATAGGCCTCCGGTTGGTAGTAATCGTAATAGGAAACAAAATACTCGACAGAGTTGTGTGGAAAGAAGGCTTTCATTTCAGCGTATAACTGCGCGGCGAGTGTTTTGTTTGGCGCCAGCACAATCGCCGGTCGCTGCTGTTGTTGAATGACATTGGCGATGGTGTAGGTTTTACCGGAGCCGGTTACCCCCAGCAGGGTTTGGAAAGCCAGGCCATCATCCATACCGTCGTTAAGCACTTTGATGGCCTCCGGCTGATCGCCCGCCGGTTCAAATTTCTTTTCCAGTTTAAACGGCTTATTCTGTGGCCGGACGAAATACTGTGGTGGATCGGTAGACATGGGCTGGCAGCTTGTTACTCACAATCAATGTAGGAGCAATAGTCTAAATGATTGGCGGGTAAAAGGACTTAAGAATTCAACTTTATCGGTATTGTGCCAAACAATTAAACGCAAGATTATTGTGTCTGGTGATTGACCCCTATGAGACAAATCAGTAAGATGCGCGCTTTCCAATTCCCCGGTAGCTCAGTTGGTAGAGCGGGTGACTGTTAATCACTAGGTCGGCGGTTCGAGCCCGTCCCGGGGAGCCATTCCCTTTCTCGCACGAAAAAAACCTTTAAAGCCTTGAACGGCAGGGCTTTGATCACATATGCGGCCCTGCGTCCACAATGCGGTCAAGCAGTTGTTCTATTTGTTTGCCCACCTTGGCACTTTCCCGTTGTATAGCCTTCGCTGTTGATTTTTGCGCCTTCAAGATTACGGCAATAGCGCCTTAAGCTGCGCTATATTTTTCGAGAAAAAAGTCGTTGAAAAAAACAAACTCTACGTGGCGGATTTTTGGTGGCAGGTGCAATTGTGCTTATACCGTGATCATTGCGCCGAGGAAGATACATAAAGACTTGCTGATCGGCGACTAGAGAAACGTACCCCATTCCACTTATTGAAAAACGAGAACATTTGTGGGTACAATTATAGAGATTAGGAAAGATAGGTGTTTATTATGACTGTCAATGTAAGAAAAGACGATACATTAAAGTTTCGCATGGATGCCGTAACGGCTGACTTAATGGAGCGCGCCCGTTCCTACGTCAAGCTGGATAAAAGCAAGTTTGTTCGTCATAGCATTCGTGAGAAGGCCGAAGCGATTATCGCGGAACATGAAAAAACGCTTTTTACTCAGGAAGACTGGTACAGGTTCTTTAATATGCTGGACAATCCGCCTGAGCCTACACAGCGCATGAAAAAAGCGGCGGAAAAATACGGAAAAATTGCCGCCTCTCATGCAGTTTGAACCGCTCAATCCGAAAAAGCATGATCGTAAGCGCTTTGATTGCGGTGTCGAGGCGCTTAACCTCTATTTGCAACGCAGGGCTAATCAGGATCAACGGCGCAGCCTGAGCAAAGTTTATGTTGTAGCGGAAGAAGAACGAGTGATGGGCTATTATTCTATCAGCGCACATTCCGTTTTACGCGATAACCTGCCGGACGATATTAAACTGGTCGGTTACAGGGATGTCCCGTTTCTACTTTTGGGCAGGTTAGCAATGGATAAAGATTTCCAGGGACAAGGCTACGGGGACACCCTCATTTTTCATGCCTTTAAAACCACTTTAGAGGCAGCGGAAAAAGTAGGAATTTTAGGCATGGTGGTTGATGCGAAGGATGAAAAAGCCGCTACTTTTTATGAGGAGTTTGGTTTCAAGCGCTTGCGGGAATCAACAAACAGGCTGGCTTTAGCGCTTTCCGCCATGGACGCACTGGTTAAATAGTATTCTATCAAGGCTCCAGTTCATGGGAGCAGATCCTCTGCCGTTTCGCTCCAATTTAAACGCTTCCAGCCTGCGCTCACGTAACGTTAGGCACATACACGGAATAAACGCCGGAGTTTGTATGTGAATAATTCACCTGTTTAATTACAGAGAGGGTTTTTTCTTTAACTGCAACATTAGCTGTGCTTGCTGCTGCTTTACTTTGTCGTACGCCCGTTTTTTCACATGCCCATAACCGCGCAGTTGTTCGGGGGTACGCGCCAGTGCTACGGCGGTGGCGTAGTTGTCCTGGTTTGTGTGGGTTAATAGTGTTTCCAGTAACGCCTGATAATTGTCGATAGCCGCCCGTTCAATTTTTCGATCCTGTGTGTGCCCAAAAATATCAAAGCGCGTGCCACGCAGAAACCGCATTTTGTGCAATAGCGAAAATAATGGCCGAACCCACGGGCCAATCTCGCGCTTTAATGCAAGGCCGGTGTGCTTATCCCGGCGGGATAACCAGGGTGGGGCAAGGTGAAAATGTACCTGGTAATCCCCTTCAAACTGTTCGCTCAGCTCCGCCCAGAAAGCGGGGTCGGCATATAGGCGCGCCACTTCGTATTCGTCTTTATACGCCAGTACTTTAGCGTAACAATCGGCCACAGCCCGTGTTAAAGCCTGGTCATTGCCTGCACCATATTGCCTGTCGAGCTGTTGTATATTTGCTATCACCTGCCGATACGCGTTGGCATAGGCGATATTTTGATAGTCTTGAAGATGCCGGGCGCGGTGTGCGATAAGGTCCTCTACCTGGTCGAAGGTGACGGGGGTTTTGCGCGGTTTTGAGACAGCGCTGCATTTGTCAAACGCCACCCGGTCGTGGGCTGCCAAGCGCCCCCACTGGAATGCCTGGTGGTTTTTTTCCACAGCGATACCGTTGAGTTCAATCGCTTTACGGATGGCTGTAGCGGTCACGGGTAGCAGGCCGCTCTGGTAGGCGTACCCGACTATTAATAAATTGGCGAATACCGCATCACCCAATAACCGGGTGGCCAGCCCGGTGGCATCGATAAACCCTTTACTGTCTGTACGCGTTGCATCGACAATGATTTTTTCGAGGGTGTCTTGTGGAAAAGCCAAATCGGGGGTTTGGGTAAACGCAGCGGGCATCGATGGGTGGGTGTTAACGACGGCATGTGTCGTAGCACGATCCACGCTGGCCAGGGTATCGGTACTGACGGCCACCACTAAATCACACCCCAATAGGAGGTTGGCTTCACCCACAGCGATACGCGCCGCATAAATCGCCTTTTGATCACTGGCGATGCGCAGATGACTGACTACCGCACCGTACTTCTGTGCCAGGCCAGTCATATCCAGCACCGAGCAGCCTTTTTCTTCAATATGGGCGGCCATGCCAATCAAGGCGCCTACCGTCACAACCCCTGTGCCGCCAACACCGGCGACAACAATCGAGTAAGGCGCGTCGAGCGATGGTAGCTGTGGATCGGGCAGTTCCGGGAATGCTCCGGTCTGTTCGCGTTGGTCCGGTTTTTTTAATGCACCGCCGTGCACACTCACAAAGCTGGGGCAAAAACCCTTTACGCAGGTGTAGTCTTTATTGCACGCCGATTGGTCGATAGCCCGCTTGCGGCCAAACTCAGTCGCCACGGGGATAATCGACAGGCAGTTGGACTGCTCACCGCAATCCCCACACCCCTCACATACGGCCTGGTTGATAAACAGCCGTTTCGGTGGGTCGACCATCAACCCCCGTTTGCGGCGGCGACGCTTTTCCATGGCGCAGGTCTGGTCATAAATTAATACCGATGTCCCCTTGTGTTGGCGCAATACCGATTGCAGATGATCCATTTCATCGCGGTGATGAATCGACACCCCCTGGGCGAACGCCGCCGCACGGCGGTATTTTTCCGGCTCATCACTGACGACGCAAATACGGTGAACACCCTCGCCATACAGTTGGTGGGTTATCTGCCCGACAGTGAGTTGGCCATCAACCGGTTGCCCCCCTGTCATCGCAACTGCATCGTTGTATAACAGCTTGTAGGTGATGTTGACGTTGGATGCCACAGCGGCGCGAATCGCCAAAAAACCCGAGTGGAAGTAGGTACCATCGCCGATGTTGACAAACACATGGTCGGTTTCTGTAAACGCTGCCTGGCCAATCCAGGAGGCGCCCTCGCCGCCCATTTGTGTGAAGGTTTCCGTTTTCCGATCCATCCATATCGCCATATAGTGACAGCCGATACCCGCCAGTGCCCGGCTGTTTTCCGGCACCCTGGTGGAGGTGTTGTGTGGACACCCCGGGCAGAAGTGCGGGACGCGTGCAATAGGTGCGCTGGGCCGGGTGAGCGCGGCGTGTTTATCGTGTAAAAAATCAACCCGCGCCTGTAGTGCCTCACTGTGATAAATGCGCTGGACGCGGCTGGCAATAAACACCGCCACCTGTGTGCTGGACAATTCCCCCGCTGTTGGTAAAACCGGGTTCCCCCGCTCATCGCATTTGCCAATTACACGGGGGCGCACGGCCTCTGGCCAGTGGTAGAGTTGCTGTTTGAGTTGTGCTTCGAGCAGGCCCCGTTTTTCCTCGACAACCATCAGCTCTTCCAGCCCCTCGGCAAATGCGCGAATGCCGTGTGGTTCCAATGGCCAGGACAGACCGACTTTGTAGACTGTTAAGCCGATATCCGCCGCGACCCGCGCATCAATATGCAAATCACTCAATGCCTGCAATACATCGAGGTACGCCTTGCCTGTGGTAACAATGCCAATACGGGGTCGCTGACAGCTCATCGCGGTGTAGTTCACCTTATTGGCCCGTACAAACGCCAGTGCTGCGCGCAATTTAACGGTGTGCAGGCGCTGCTCTTGTTCCAACGGTGGATCGGGCCAGCGAATATGCGGCCCGCTGTGCAATCCATCCTGGGGAAACTGAAAATCATCCGGCGTGACGATCGACACCCTATCGGGGTCTATGCAAGCAGAAATCGAAGAGTCCACGGTTTCAGCAATGGTTTTAAACCCCACCCAACAGCCGCTAAAACGGGACAGCGCCCAACCTAACAGGCCAAGGTCAAGAATATCCTGAACGCCAGCGGGGTTGAGCACGGGAATCTGTGCATCCATAAATGCGTACTCACTTTGGTGGGGCAGCGTTGATGATTTGCACGTGTGGTCGTCTCCGGCGACGGCCAACACCCCACCATAACGGGAAACCCCTGCACAATTGGCGTGTTTAAATACATCACCGCTACGATCCACCCCGGGACCTTTACCATACCAAAGGCCAAAGACCCCATCGTACTGCGCGCCCCTGAATAAATTCACCTGCTGTGAACCCCATACAGCAGTGGCGCCAAGGTCTTCATTGACACCGGGTTGAAAATAAATTTTGTGCGCCGCCAGTTGCGAGCTGGCCCGCCACAATGCCTTATCAAACCCACCCAAAGGCGAGCCTCGATAGCCCGAGATAAACCCGGCGGTATTCAGCCCCGCCGCCAAATCGCGCTGGCGTTGCATCATCGGTAGCCGGGTAAGCGCTTGTGTACCCGTCAGATAGGCTCTGCCAGATTGAAGCGTGTACTTATCATCCAATGCAACGTCGCGGCTCATCTTCGAATCTCACTAAAATGATGGGGCAATGATAAGTCATATGACACCATTAAGAGGGCGTTTGTTAGATGTCGCGTAAACGTGCTTGTATGCCGCAGGAGGGTGGCAATAACCGTAAAAAAACATTGACATTATGCTTGTAGACACTAACCTTGCAGCTGCTTTGTGGCGCCCTGAAACAACCGTTTCAAGGCTTAATCGGGAAAGTCCGGTGCAGGCTCTAATACCGCTTAAATTAAGGCTGTATGGGCATAAACCCGGCGCTGTCCTCGCAACGGTGATTGGCTATACGGTGTCATGTATACACCGATATACCATCAGCCCGGAGACCGGCCCCTAGCAATCTGTCTGAAATCTCGAAGGAAGATTTCCCGGCGTGCATGCACCCGGCCCCACTCATTAAAACGGGGCTCTTTCAGATTCAGTGCAATACTTAATCCCGCTTCAGGAGTGCATGCCATGCAACAAAACGCCGTAGAAACCGCTATTGATCTATCCAGCTCACGTATCAGCCAGGTGCTCGCTACCAGCGTGCTCGGTCTGGTTATTCTACTTTTTGTTGGCTTTGCCCCCGTTAATGCAGTGCATAACGCCGCCCACGACTCCCGCCACTCTGTATCGTTTCCCTGTCACTAGCCCCTAGCTCCTTACATGTTGTTCCGCAGGATAGTACTGGCATCGCTGCTGTTAGGTTTGGTATCCGGCGGCCTTTTGGGTGTCTTACAGGCATTTATTACCACGCCGATTATTATTGCCGCCGAGGCTTACGAAGCCAATGAAGGGATAGCATCCGGGGGGGGGCTGACCTCAAGTGAGCCGGGCGAACATACACATGGAGATGGCTGGGCGCCGCACGATGGCCTGGAACGCACGCTTTACTCGATGCTTGCAACTGTCGTTATCGCCTGTGCCTACGCCCTCTTACTGTTAAGTGCCATCAGTTTTCGCGGGACTGCAAACTGGCAGACAGGGATTGTATGGGGATTGGCGGGTTACACGGTGTTTTTTATCGCGCCTTCCCTGGGTTTACCGCCTGAAATTCCAGGCGTACAAGCAGCGCCGCTGGAAGGTCGTCAGGTTTGGTGGCTGAGTACTATTGGCTTAACCGCAGCGGGGTTAGGTGTACTGGCTTTTGGCAAAAAACACATTAAACTGGCCGCTATCCCGCTACTGCTGGCACCCCATCTTATTGGTGCGCCACAGCCTGCCGTCCCTGGTTTTGCCAATAACACACCCGATGCGGTGAGTGCGTTGACCGCATTGGAACAGACATTTTTTATCGCCACAGCGATTACCCTGGGTATATTTTGGGTGGTTCTGGGCTCGTTGTCCGGTTATTTAACCCTGCGTTATATCAATAGACCTGATCGTTAAATACTAACAGTGCCTCTTCATCGTCGGTAAAAACCGGCTGTTTACGCAAGCTGACCCGAAGCTCCACCCACGCCCCCAGCACGGCATCCGCACTGATCTCACTACCGTATCGACAAAGACAGCGCCTGCCGATACCTGTTCAGAACGGGTTATTAATTGTTAGCCCAAGTGTTTCATTTATTATTTGTTATTTATTCCCGGTCTTATCATCTCTAGCCTTATCATCCTCGGCCTTATCATCTGAGCGTACTATCTCAGAGCCCGTTTTAAACCAGCGCAGTTTTTCATGCAAGCTCACCACCTCGCCGACAATAATCAATGTGGGTGCACGCACCTCATTATTGGCGACCAGCGCGGGTAAACTTGCAAGGTCACCAATAATCGCCCGGTGATGCGGCGTGGTTCCCTGCTGAATCAGTGCAGCCGGGGTATCCACCGCCCTGCCGTGGGCAATCAGTTGTTGGCAGATTATCGCAATACCGTGCAGCCCCATATAAAAAACCACCGTTTGCTGAGGGTGGGCCAACATGCCCCAGTTGAGGTTTACGCTGCCATCCTTTAAATGCCCGGTGACAAAAATACACGCTTGCGAATGCGCACGGTGGGTGAGAGGAATCCCTGCATACGTGGCACACCCCGAGGCCGCCGTAATACCGGGTACAACCTGAAACCCAATGCCCTCATCGATCAGCGTTTCTATTTCCTCGCCGCCGCGACCGAAGATAAACGGGTCCCCGCCTTTCAGGCGCAACACACGCTTGCCCTGCCTGGCCAAGCGCACCAATAAGGCGTTAATGCCCTCCTGTGGCACACTGTGGTCGGCGCGCTGCTTGCCCACATAAATGCGCTCTGCACTCTGGTGTACCATCGCTAAAATGGTGTCTGGTACCAGCCGGTCGTAAACCACCACATCCGCCTGTTGCATCAGGCGCATGGCGCGAAATGTCAATAAATCCGGGTCACCTGGCCCGGCGCCGACCAGGTAAACCTCACCCGCCGGTACTGCATCCGTCTGTAAATTCCCCTGCGTGGTGAGCAGGTGTTCCAGCGAGTTGCGGGCTTCAGCGTCCCGGCCTGCAAATACGCGTTCGGCAATTGGCCCCTGAAGCACCTGTTCCCAAAATCGTCGTCGCAGTTTAGGCGCCGCAATTTTGACCTTCACGCGCTCGCGGTAATCGTGCACCAGCGACGCGAGGTTGCCGTACACCTGTGGGATCATCACCTCCAACCGCCAGCGTAGCAGGCGCGCCAGAACCGGTGATTTCCCCCCAGTACTCAGGGCAATCTGGATCGGTGAACGGTCAATCAATGAGGGGAAGATAAAATCCCCACACGCGGGGTCATTGACCACATTGACAAAAATACCCGCCGCTTTACACAGCGAGGCAACCTGCTGGTTAAGCACCACATCATCGGTTGCCGCCACCACCAGTGTCGCCCCGGCTATATCCTCAGATAAAAAAGCGCGGTGGTGGTACTCAAAATGCCCCGGCGGGTACGCTTGCAAAGCTTCACCCAGCGCAGGGGAAACCACCACAATATCTGCACCGCACTTTAGTAACACCCCCAATTTGCGGGCCGCAACGACACCCCCGCCAACGAGCACACAGCGCTTGCCGGTCAGTTTGGTGAAAAGGGGAAAATAATCCATGTGTCAATATCGCAGGGTTAAGGTGGCAATCGTACATTTTATAAGTTTTCGATTAATTGGAAACGGGAAATTTACCCTCGCGCTGTTCTCCCTACGCTATGCAACCCTTGCCAACCGACAAAGCCCTGTTTACCCTACACGCTATGGCCATGCTACACATCGTTAACAAATCACACTTTGACCACAGCGCACTGCACACCTGTCTGCGACTAATAAAACGCGGTAGCGGCGTATTACTGATTGAAGATGCCGTATACGCCGCACAAAAGCGCCCCGATACAGACGCAGCACTCGCCGAGACGATGGTGGAGAATTCCGTATACGCACTGGCACCGGATATTGCCGCACGCGGTATTCCCGCTGGGCGGATCCTCGATGAAATTACACTGGTCGACTACGCTGGGTTTGTCGACCTCACCACCGAATACGACAACACTGCCTCCTGGTTATAATCCTCAATAGTGCGCAAAAAATGACTCAAACCGGTCTTTCCCTCGCTACGAGCGCCTAAACCCGAAAGTAGCAACGGAAAACCTCTGCCGCACAATACTCAATAGCGGGTAAATATTACCCGTCAAAAACACCGCACCCTCTCCATTTCAACAGGCAAAAATGGCGTTATATTTGCTTCACGGGCACAATGAAATGGTTATTACTCACACTCGGTTTGCTTTTAGTACCAATGACCCGTGCTATTGACCGGCACTATTTGGCCGATATGCACGAATCGCGGTGGACTGTCCGCACTGAAAAGTTGCTTTGTGAAATAACACATATCATCCCGCAATACGGCATTGCACGGTTTCGCAAAGCGGCAGGAGAAGAGGCCCACTTCACGCTCTCTGCCTTCAAGGCCAGCAACCGCCAGCAGGCTATCGCGATAGATTCGGTAAACCCTGAATGGTATTTCTCAAACCCACTCCCCGCGACTGAAAAAAACCTCGGCAGCGCCAAAGACAATGGCAGTAACGTGCCACTTGTTTTAAACCGCATACAGACGTTGCGTTTATTGTATGAACTTGAAAATGGCAGGCGGCCAACGTTTTCGTATAAAGACGCCGCAGATGCCACAGAGATTCTATTGGTTAGTTTGTCACCGGTAAACTTTCGTGCGGCACATAAACACTTTAATTATTGCATTGCCGAATTATTGCCCTTTGGGTTCGATGATGTGAGCTTCGTCAATATCAATTTTGAATCTAACAGTGACACGCTCAGCGAAGCAACCAAATCCAGATTGGATAAGGTCATTAAATATATCAGGATAGATAGCACAGTGAAGCGATTAGTGTTAGGTGGCCACACTGACAGTGTTGGCTCCAAACGGTATAACACCGACCTATCAGAATTCCGCACTTACCGCGTACTGGATTACCTCACCTCAAAAGGTGTACCTGAATCGATGATTGAACACACCAGTTACGGGGCAGAAAAGCCTTTAAAGAGTAATAAAACCGATCGGGGGCGGGCTATCAACCGGCGGGTGACCTTGGAGGTTGTGCGTGATTAATTTTCCAGAATAATAAACCCGCCCCGGTATTTGATGCAGAAAATTCCAAGGCAGGTATTAAACTGTCACTGACCAAAAAGTTGTATAAACGGATGAAAAAATTGCGCCAATACCTTACTGTCGCTATTTTTTACTGATACCCACCTCTATGAGTAATATCAACTGGCTTACCACCTTATGTTTAAGCTGCCTGATGGTAGCCTGCGCTACAAAGACAGCCTCATTACCCGATCCTACCAAATCGCACCACACACCCGATGGGTTCAAAAACATCTATATTCAACCTAAAAAAACAGGCTTTTTAGATTTTTTACGGATGCGGTATTTTGGTGACGATCAATGGTTCGACTACGACGGGCAAGCACACAAAGTGCCGCAAGTAGATAAAAGTGCAGGGCTCAATACACCCGACCCCAATGTACCCACCATTACCTGGCTCGGTCACTCCAGTACATTGGTACAGTATCACGGTATCAATATACTCACAGACCCGATATTCTCGGATATCGCTTCACCGGTTTGCTTTGCTGGCCCGGAGCGGATTACACCTGTTCCGGTTTCAATAGAACAGTTACCGCCAATTGATATCGTACTGATTTCACACAACCACTATGACCACCTGGATGAAGCCAGCGTTAAGCAGATTGGCGACCAGGCGACCTGGATGGTTCCCCTGCGTTATAAATCATGGTTTTCCGATCTCGGCATAAACCGGGTAATAGAGTTTGACTGGTGGGACAGCCAACAGCACGGGCAGATACTTGTTACTGCAACCCCTTCACAACACTGGACCGGACGGGGACTATTTGATCGCTACCAGCAACTGTGGGCAGCCTGGGCAGTGCAGATTGACGGGTTTAAATTTTGGTTTGCAGGCGATACCGGTTATAACGATATGCAGTTTAAGGAAATTGGCCAGCGCCTGGGACCATTCGACCTTGGCATTATTCCCATAGGGGCTTATGCGCCGCGCTGGTTTATGCAAGACATGCACGTTAACCCAGAGGAGGCAGTGCAAATACATTTGGATATTGGCGCTCGCTTTTCAGTAGGTGTTCACTGGGGCACTTTTCCATTGACCGCAGAACCAATTGACGAACCGCCACGTCGACTTAAAGCGGCTGCCGAGGGTTTGCAGTCATCTGATTTTGTATCACTGGCATTAGGCGAATCACGTGCCGTACCATTACAGCGGGAGTGAGCAGGAGCGCGTGAAACGCGCTACCCCCTGAACGAGCACTTTACTCTGCACCAATGGATGAAACCGGTTTGACATTATTCCAGGATTTACACCCAGGGCACTGCCAGTGCATATCTTTACCCTTAAAGCCACACAATTTGCATTGGAATAATGGCCTTTCCTCAATCACCCTGGCGAGCATATCCACGATAACGCGTATCTTATCTTTCTCTTTGCTCTTGCTTTTTTTCAATTCGATTTCGGCCCATTTGTGCAGGCCTTTAAGCGTTGGTCGTTTTAACAGCTCATCTTTTATAAACTGCTCCGCCGCTTCCTGCCCATCGAGGTCTTCGACAATAGCCGCCGCCGCGTGAACGATAGAATAATCATTTTCCCTATTTTTCAACTCGGTAATAAAAGCGAGTAACGCAGCGTTATCACCTTGTTTCAACAGTGAATCAAACATATTACCGGCCATTACCGGCACCAGCAGTGGGTCTTGCTGTTCAGCACAACGGTAGCAATGGCTCGCGGTCTTGTAATCATTCCTATTCAAGGCGAGGTCACCGCACATAATGTTAGCCCGGGCGCACTCACTATCAAATGACAGGGCGCTCTGCAAATTATCCCAGGCTTCATCTATGTGTGATTTTGCCAGTGCCTCACCCGCCATTTCACAATAATAATGGGCAACCACCTGGTTGCGACTCTCGCCTGTTTTCTGGTGTAACTGGTTAGCCATATCGATGGCCATAGGCCATTCACGCTCGCGTTCGTAGATGGTAATCAGGCTGGAACACGCTTCCTGAATATGAATATTCAAGCTAAATAGTTCTTTAAAGAGAGCCTCTGAACGATCCAAAAGGCCCGCGCTAAGGTAGTCACGCGCCAATTCCAATAAGCTATCCCCACGCAGTTTGGCAGAGAGATTTGATCTTGCCACCAGGTTCTGGTGAATATGAATAGCGCGATCAACTTCACCACGCCGACGAAACAAGTTACCCAACGCGAGGTGTGTTTCAACCGTTTCGCTGTCCACTTCAACCATTCGCAGGAAAACCTCAATCGCTTTATCTGGTTGCTCGTTTAACAGGTAATTCAGCCCGCGAAAATATTCCGGTGCCTGGCGATGAAACATCGTGCGTGTTATACCAAAAATACCGCCTTTCCTGCCCGCTAACCAACCCGTCGCTGCAGCGACGGGTAGCAGAAATAATAAAAATTCAAGCACAGGGAGGTGCGCCATGCACACGGCCATTGGCCAGGCAGTCAAATGGGATTAATTCAGCAACCATACTATGCTCAGATGAGCGCTTAGGATAAAGCGGGATTATAACGTAAGTTTTAGTATTTACAGGCCTCAACCAAACTCAACTAAACAATAATAGTGTTATACAACAAGAGCGTGATACATCCCGTATCGCTATAGGCAGGATGAGCGAAGGTTAACCTTAAGTACTGGGTTTCGAATTAACCAGATTAACCCGATCACGTAGTTCTTTTCCCGGTTTAAAGTGCGGAACACATTTGCCACGCAACGCAACTGCCGAACCCGATTTTGGGTTGCGGCCCATCCTGGCAGGCCTGAAGTGGAGGCTGAAGCTACCAAATCCGCGTACCTCAATCCTCTCACCACCTGCAAGTGATTGGCTCATGCGCTCAATAAGGCTTTTTACTGCCAACTCCACGTCTTTGTGTGCGAGATGTCTCTGATGTTTTGCTAACAATTCGATAAGGTCAGATTTAGTCATAAGTAATACAAGCCAGGTTAAATATTCTAATGCAGTGAACTACACACTTTTATAGCATTACCTAATATATAGCCGTCCCTGGCCAAATTTCTTGGAAAAAGACTTATTTAAAAAGACTTATTTTTGCATTTGTTCTTTCATCAAATCACCCAGTGTGGTTACCGGGGCAATTGACGATTGACTGTAGTCACTAATGGCCTCTGCCTCGGCATCGCTGTCTTTGGCTTTCACTGATAGCTGGATTTTTCGGGACTTTCGATCAATACCGATAAATTTTGCTTCAATAGATTCACCCACTTTTAGCTCATTGCGCATGTCTTCGACACGGTCACGCGACCACTCACTGACACGCAAAACACCTTCGATATCTTCAGTCAGTTCTATTGTGGCAAATTTTGCCTCCACTTCAGTGACAACACCATTAACAATACTGCCTTTGGGGTTATCCGCGACATACTGGCCAAAAGGATCGCGATCCAGTTGTTTAACCCCCAGTGAAATGCGTTCACGCTCAGGGTCAACAGCCAAAACAACCGCCTCCAGTTCATCACCTTTGGAGTAATTGCGGGCAATTTCTTCACCGGCGGTGTCGTTCCAACTCAAGTCAGAGAAGTGAATCAAACCGTCGATGCCGCCATCCAGACCGATAAAAATACCAAAATCGGTGATCGATTTGATCTTGCCAGAGACTTTGTCATTTTTATTGAAGTTTTGTGCAAACTCATCCCAGGGGTTTTGTTGGCACTGTTTAATGCCCAGTGAAATACGACGACGCTCTTCATCAATATCCAGAATCATCACTTCCACTTCGTCGCCCAGTGCCACCACTTTGGCCGGGTTGGTATTGCGGTTGGTCCAGTCCATCTCGGAGACGTGCACCAGACCCTCAACACCCTCTTCGATTTCAACAAAACAACCGTAATCGGCAATATTGGTCACTTTACCAAACATACGGGTGTTTTCAGGATAGCGACGTTTTAAATCGGCCCAGGGATCTTCACCAAGCTGTTTAAGGCCCAGAGAAACACGGCTGCGCTCGCGATCAAATTTGAGGACTTTAACCTTGATTTCTTCGCCAACTTCAACGACTTCAGACGGATGCTTGACCCGCTTCCAGGCCATATCGGTGATATGCAGCAGGCCATCGATACCACCGAGATCAAGGAACGCACCGTAATCGGTAAGGTTTTTAACCACACCGTCGACTTCCTGGCCTTCCTGTAGGTTTTCGAGCAGTTTTTCACGCTCTTCGCTGAATTCAGATTCCACAACAGCGCGACGTGACACCACGACATTGTTGCGTTTCTGATCGAGCTTGATCACTTTGAATTCGAGCTCTTTACCTTCCAGGTAAGACATATCACGCACAGGCCGTACATCCACCAGCGAACCGGGCAGGAAGGCGCGAATATCGCTCATTTCGACAGTAAAACCGCCTTTGACTTTGCCCGTGATAATACCTTTGACAATGTCACCGGCCTCACTGGCTTCCTGCAGCATGGTCCAGGCGCGTACGCGACGCGCTTTTTCACGCGACAGGCGGGTTTCACCAAAACCATCCTCCACAGCATCCAGTGCGACTTCTACCGTATCGCCGACAGCCACTTCCAGCGTACCACTCTCGGCATAAAACTGTTCAATCGGGATGACACCTTCCGATTTCAATCCAGCATTGACCATAACGTAATCGTTACGAATTTCGACAACAGTACCGACCAGGATAGAGCCGGGTTGCATAATTGTGCGTGCGAGGCTCTCTTCGAACATCTCCGCAAATGATTCAGACATTGATTTTGTTTCCACTGTAGCGTGACACAATGTACGGCAGTCCTGCCAACACTGGGTTATTAATAATATCTCCCCCATCCTGGGGCAGACGGTTAATCTGCATAAGGGCTACACAGACTATTTAAAAACGATTATCGATAATTTGTACTATCCTGTCTTCGACTTGATTAACGGTCATTGACGTCGAATCGAGAATATGTGCATCATCCGCTGCGCGCAACGGTGACAAGGTGCGATTCTGGTCGCGTTCATCCCTTGCCAATATCTCGCGCAAAAGACTGTCAATTGTAGTTTTGAATCCCTTTTGTTTCAACTGATTAAATCGCCTTAATGCCCGCTGTTCTGCACTCGCTGTAAGAAACACCTTGATTTGCGCATCGGCAAATACGGCTGTGCCCATATCGCGGCCATCGGCGACCAGCCCAGGGGGTTGGCGAAAGTGGCGTTGCACATCCAATAAAGCGGCGCGCAGGCCCGGCATTGAGGCAATCCGTGATGCCTTCATACCACAGGTTTCTGCCCGTATCTGGGTGGTGACATCCTCCTGATTCAGCAATACCGAGACACCTTCAGCCTGATTCAGTGCAAATGTCACCTGCATCGACAGTGATACATCGATAATCGCCTGTTCATCGTCCAGGTCAACGCCACGGCGCTCAGCGTCCAACGCCGTGATTCGATACAGCGCACCGCTGTCTAACAAGTGAAAGCCATAGCGTTCCGCGAGCAGGCGCGCAACGGTGCCTTTGCCAGAGCCACTCGGGCCATCGATAGTAATAACCGGCACCTGCGCGTTCACCGTTCAGTACACCTCATTTATTTCGGTAATCGTCATGCCGATGGTTGCGGCGAGCGCAACAAAGCCGGGAAAGGAGGTGCTGACGTTATCGCAACCGCGCACAGTGACCTCACCATCGGCGAGTAACCCCGCCACGGCAAATGCCATTGAGATGCGGTGGTCATCAAAGCTCTCTACCGTACCGCCACTGAGTCGCTTTCCCCCCTGAATAATGGCGCCATCCGGCAAAGGTTGTATCTGTGCACCCAGCTGCTGCAATCCATCACTCATCGCCTGAATGCGGTCGCTCTCCTTAACGCGCAATTCTTGCGCCCCGGTCAGCACTGTTTCACCTTCGGCGTTCGCCGCCGCTACAAACAATACCGGGAATTCGTCGATAGCCAGCGGCACCAGGTCGGCGGGAATGGTAATGCCTTTGAGTTTAGCGTGGCGCACGCGAATATCGGCAATCGGCTCGCCGCCAGACTGGCGCGGGTTTTCGAGCACAATATCGGCCCCCATTAAACGCAAAATATCAATTGCGCCAGTGCGTGTGGGGTTGACACCGACCTGCCTGAGCAACACATCAGAGCCAGGCACCAGCGAAGCCGCCACCATAAAGAAGGCAGCCGAGGAAACATCGGCGGGTACATCGATATCAGTGCACTGTAAAGCGTGCCCACCTTCGAGACTGACATGGCCTCGATGGATGGACAGTGGATAGCCAAACCCCTGCAGCATACGCTCGGTATGGTCACGGGTGACTCCCGGCTCGCGCACCTGGGTAACGCCCTGTGCGTACATACCCGCCAGCAACACACACGATTTA
Organism: Gammaproteobacteria bacterium; assembly: GCA_965277715.1. Taxonomy (GTDB): domain Bacteria; phylum Pseudomonadota; class Gammaproteobacteria; order JBCCGL01; family JBCCGL01; genus JBCCGL01. The sequence goes on along the minus strand of OZ255836.1, from coordinate 902,992 downwards.
ACCTGTGCACTCGCCATTGGCAGGGTGTAATCGATCGCGCTTAGTGGGTGTCCATCCCCCACTTTGCCGGGTAATATTTTCAGCGGTGGCCGCCCCTGTTCGTCGGTTTCCACACACGCACCCATTTGCGCAAGTGGATCGGTAACCCGCCGCATAGGCCGGGACGACAGGGATGCGTCCCCCGTCAACTCAACCGCAAACGACTGGCCCGCCATTAAACCGCTCAACAGGCGCATTGATGTACCCGAGTTGCCCAGATAAAGCGGCGCTGCCGGGGGGTGTAAACCGTGCATACCCACGCCCTGGACAATCACTTCGCCTTGCGAGGGCATCTGAATATTCACGCCCATTGCACGAAACGCCCGCAGCGTATTCAGGCTATCCTCGCCCTGTAAAAAACCGCTGATGTGTGAGACACCCTGCGCGATAGATGCCAGCATGATCGAACGGTGCGAAATGGACTTATCGCCAGGCACACGGAGTTCTCCCTGTAATGCCCCTTTTGTCGACGACAGTTTGGCCGGTGTAATAACAAATTGAGTGGATGCTGACATTGAATAACTCTATAAAGTCACAGTGGAAAGTTGTTTATCGTACCCATTGCAGAGGGCGTGGCACTATTCGTAATGCCTGTCTCGCGCATTTTTGGTGCGTGAAAAAATGGTGTGTAGCGCCTCGCCATCGCCATCGGCGATAAGTTCGCGCAGGCCACTGAGATTAGTCTGTAAACAGTCGACCACCGACAACAGGCTATCGCGGTTGCTTAGGCAAATATCCCGCCACATTGTCGGGTCGCTCGATGCAATACGGGAAAAATCGCGAAAACCACCTGCAGCATAGCGAAAAATAGCTTCGTGCTGGGGTAAACCGAGCAGGGTATCGACCAGTGAATACGCCAATACATGCGGCAGATGGCTGGTCGCGGCGAGCACATCATCGTGGTTATCGACCCCCATTAATTCAACGCTGGCCCGGCATAACTGCCATAGTGTTTTAATCTGCTCAACGGCGTGGGTGCACGTCTCTGCGGTGGGTGTCAGAATCACACGGCGGTTTTCAAATAGGGTGGCAAAAGCCGATTCGACCCCACTGTTTTCAGTGCCTGCAATCGGGTGGCCGGGCACGATATTATCCAGGCAGCCGAACACTTCGCGGGCATCATCGACAAAGCTACCCTTAACGCTACCGGCATCGGTAATCACCGCCGTTGCCTTGAGCGCGGGGCGAATAACCTGCAATACCGTGCGCATCGCTGTCATCGGCACCGCTAACATCACCGTATCGGCACACGCTGCCGCTTTGGCAAAGTCCGTTTCATAGCGATCAATTGCACCGAGCTGAACCGCTTTTTGCAACGCATCGACACGCCGATCGGTGCCGGTAATTTCCACATTGGCATTCGCCGCCTTTAACGCCAGCCCAAACGAGCCACCAATCAGTCCAACACCAATAATCAACAACTGCGAAGGCGTTGAAGACATTAAGCGAGCGCCTGCTTCAGCGCCGCAATCGCCCGGTCATTGTCCTGCTCACGGCCAATCGTTACGCGCAGATGATTGGGCAGGCCATAATTGGCCAGCGCCCGTACAATCACGCCCTGTCGCAGCAGTGATTCGTAACACGGCTGCGCCGATTGACCGAGGTCTATGGTGATAAAATTGCCTTTAGAGGGAATAAAACCAATCCCTGTATCACTGCACGCCTGCTCCCAGGCCAGCATACCCGCTGCGTTTTCACGGCGGCTCTGATTAAGAAAATCGACATCATCGAGCGCGGCCTGTGCGGCGGCAACCGCCAGCACATTGGCATTAAACGGGTGCCGTACCCGGTTCAGGTAGTCGGCAATGTCCGGGCTGGAGATCGAATAACCAATACGCGCCCCGGCCAGGCCAAAGATTTTCGAGAAGGTGCGGGTGATCACCAGGTTTGGGCAGTCCTGCAACCAATCGATACAGGCATTAAACGCCAGACCGTCGATATATTCGATATAGGCCAGATCGAGCACGGCAATCACATGATCGGGCAGGTCACCGACAAAGGCTTTCACCGCGTCCATATCCAGCCAGGTGCCCGTTGGGTTGTTCGGGTTGGCAATAAAGACAATGCGGGTTTGTGTATCGATGCTGGCGCGCATCGCCGCCAAATCGTGGCCGTAGGGCGCTGTCGCGTGATCGGCAGGTAATGCGGCGACCAGCTTGGGCTGTGCACTGACAGCACGGGTGGCAATCGGGTAAACGGCGAAAGCGTGTTCAGAAAAAACCGCATTGTTTTGCGGTGTGAGGAAGGCACGCGCAATCATATCGAGCACATCATTGGAACCATTACCCAAGGTAATACACGATGCATCGCAGCCCATGCACTTGGCGAGCTTTTCGGTTAGCTGGTAGGCATCGGGGTAATAGTTCACCGCATCGATCACGCCCCGCATCGCCTGCAAGGCCTTGGGGCTGGCCCCCAGTGGATTTTCATTGGAGGCCAGTTTTAGCGCATTGACAATGCCGTATTCACGCTCCAGCTCTTCCACTGGTTTACCCGGTTGGTAGGGTTGCAATAAGGCGACACCGGGCGTAACCAGTTCACTCAAATTTGTCATTTCTCTTAAAACCTATTGTGAATTACTAATGTGTCTATGTACGGCACAAGTAGCCACGCACGGGGTGTGGAGAACGTTCCCCGTTAATACACAGCCTTTGGGTAAGCACCCAGAATACGAAACAAAGCGGCCTCACCGCGTAGCTGTTCCAGTGCCGGGCGCACTGCATCGCTGTCTTTGTGGCCATCTATGTCGATAAAAAATACATATTCCCACACCCCGTTTCTGGATGGCCGGGATTCGATCCGGGTCATATTAATGCCCTTCTCCGCCAGTGGCTGAAGCAGGTTAAACAGGGCACCCGGTGTGCTGTGAGTAGATACCAGCAAGCTGGTTTTATCGTTACCACATGGCGGCACGGCGTGTTCACCAACAACCAAAAAACGCGTGGTATTGTCAGGCTCATCCTCTATTTTGGCCGCCAGTGTATTGAGCTGATAGATTTCTGCAGCCGCTGCCGGTGCAATAGCCACCTGATCATCGCAGCCATTCACTCGCCGCGCCGCCTCGGCATTGCTGCTGACGGCCTCGCGCTCGGCATTTGGCAGGTATTTGTCCAGCCAGTTACGGCACTGTGCCAGTGATTGTTGGTGCGACAAGACTTTCTTTACCGCCGCAATATCACTCACTGAGCCGACCAGGTTGTGATGGATGCGCAAGACCACCTCACCACAAATCTGTAATGGCGATTGTATAAACAGATCCAGTGTGTGGTTGATAACGCCCTCGGTAGAGTTTTCCACCGGCACTACCCCAAAGCGTGCCGCGCCTGTCTCGACAGCACGAAAAACCTCGTTGATTGCACCCAATGGCACCATCTGTGCCGCATGGCCAAAATGTTTTAACACCGCCGATTGGGTAAACGTGCCCTCAGGGCCTAAATAAGCTACCTGCAACGGCTGTTCAAGTGCCAGACAGGCAGACATAATTTCACGAAACAATACCGCCACAGTGGCATCATCCAATGGACCGGTATTGCGTCGCATCACTTCGCGCAATACCTGCGCCTCGCGTTCAGGGCGGTAAAACATAACGCTGGGGGGGGAATCGGCAGGGCTGGCCGTGTCGATAGTGCGCAGCTTGATCTCAGCCACCGACTGCGCACAGCGCGCCCGTTCGTTAATCAGTTTCAGTATATCGCCATCAATGCTATCGATTTGCTGGCGAATACGCGCTAGCGCCTGTTCGTCGTTCATTGTTACTGTGGTGTTAACGTGATTGTGGCACTAGCCAGTGCCCGTTTTTATTGTGCGTCGACAACAACATTATCGTCACCCGTATCATTTATCAGGGCCGCCACCGCGACGACTTCAACCAGTTTTTCATCCTCACCCAGACGAATCAAACGCACGCCCTGGGTGTTGCGGCCAACCCGCGATATATCTTTGACCGCTGTGCGAATCAGGGTGCCTGTATTGGAAATCAACATCACCTCATCGCCATCGCTCACCAGCGTTGCACCGACCACCGAGCCATTTCTATCGCTCACTTTTATGTCGATAACCCCCTGCCCACCGCGACGTTCCTTACACGGGTAATCGCCAATGGCTGTGCGCTTGCCGTAGCCATTACTGGTCGCGGTCAACACCTCGACATCCTGGGCACCCTCTTCCACCACGATCAACTCAATCAAGGATTGCGATTCCGGCATACGAATACCGCGTACACCGGCCGCTGTACGGCCCATTTTACGCACTTCATTTTCGTTGAAACGCATCGCCCGCCCACCGCTGGAGAGCAGCATAATATCGCGGTTACCATCAGTCAGAGCGACATCGACCAGGTAGTCATCGATGCGCAGGTCGAGCGCGATAATGCCGTTGCTGCGCGGGCGTGAAAAATCTGACAACGGCGTTTTCTTTACCACGCCCTTGCTGGTGGCAAAAAATACAAATTGATCCTCTGGAAAGTCACGCACAGTGAGAACCGCGTTAACGCGCTCACCCACTTCCAGGGGCAATAAATTAATAATGGGTTTACCCCGCGCACCACGGCTGGCCAGTGGCAGATCGTAGACTTTTTTCCAGTACACTTTGCCAACGCTGGTAAAAAACAGCACCGTGTCATGGGTGCTGGCGACAAACAGCTTATCGATAAAATCCTCTTCCTTCATATTGGTGGCGGACTTGCCGCGCCCACCGCGTCGCTGCGTTGCGTAATCTGACAGGGGTTGTGCCTTGGCATAACCCGCGTGCGACAGGGTGACCACAACATCTTCATCGCTGATTAGGTCTTCAACGGTCAAATCGGAGTGCTGTGCCATAATTTCAGTGCGACGTTGATCGCCATACTGCTCAACGATGGCCTCCAGCTCACTGCGGATAACCTCAGTCAGGCGCACTGGGTTTTCGAGAATCTCCAATAACTCGGCAATGCGTTGCAGAATGTCGGAAAACTCGCTGACAATTTTGTCCTGCTCAAGGCCGGTTAAACGGTGCAGCCGCAACTCCAGAATGGCCTGGGCCTGAGCGGGTGACAGGTGATAACCGTTATCCTGCGCGCCGTACTCATCCCCTAGCTCCTCGGGGCGGGAGGCGGTGGCACCGGCACGCTCCAACATCGGCGTGACCATGCCCATCTCCCAGGGGCGCGCTATCAGCGCCTGCTTGGCCTCAGCCGGGTTGGAAGAGGTTTTAATCAATTCGATAATCGGGTCGATATTGGCCAGGGCAACCGCAAGCCCTTCCAACACATGGGCGCGTTCGCGGGCCTTGCGCAATTCAAACAGCGTGCGGCGTGTCACCACCTCACGGCGGTGGCGGATAAAGGCACTGAGTACCTGTTTCAAGTTCAACAGCTTAGGTTGGCCGTCGATCAAGGCCACCATATTGATACCAAAAACGGTTTGCAGTTGCGTCTGTTGATAGAGGTTATTGAGCATAATTTCGCCCATCTCACCACGGCGCAATTCGATCACCATGCGCACGCCGTCCTTGTCTGATTCGTCACGCATTTCACTAATGCCTTCAATGCGTTTTTCTTTTACCAACGCCGCTATTTTCTCCAGCAAACGGGCTTTATTCACCTGGTAGGGCAGCTCGGTAACGATAATCTTTTCCCTGCCGGTTTTCCTGTCGGTTTCAACCTGCGCCCTGGCACGCACATAAATACGGCCACGCCCGGTGCGGTAGGCTTCGCGGATACCGCGTGCGCCATTGATAATACCGGCGGTGGGAAAGTCCGGGCCAGGCAGGTGCTCGATTAAATCGGCCACTTCCAGCGCCGGGTTATCCAGCAACGCCAGTGTTGCACGCACCACCTCACTGAGGTTGTGCGGTGGGATATTGGTGGCCATACCGACCGCGATGCCCGTCGAGCCATTGATCAGTAGATTGGGGATGCGCGTCGGCAGTACGCGTGGTTCGTACTCAGATTCATCGTAGTTGGGTGAGAAATCGACCGTCTCCTTGTCAATATCGGCCATCAGCTCGTGGGCAATCCTGGCCATGCGAATTTCGGTATAGCGCATCGCCGCCGGATTATCGCCATCGACCGAGCCAAAGTTACCCTGCCCGTCGACCAACATATAGCGCAATGAAAACGGCTGTGCCATACGCACGATGGTGTCGTATATCGCCGAGTCACCGTGCGGGTGGTATTTACCCATTACATCACCGACAATACGTGCGGATTTTTTGTAGGGTTTGTTCCAGTCGTTATTCTGCTCGTGCATTGCGTACAGCGAGCGGCGGTGAACAGGCTTCAAGCCATCGCGCACATCCGGCAGAGCACGGCCCACAATCACGCTCATCGCGTAATCGAGATACGATTGGCGCATCTCATCCTCGATACTTACAGGGAGTATTTCTTTGGCAAACTCAGTCATTGGGTGTGTTATCTCGGCAATCCGAATCGCTTGTTGCAAACTTTAAAATTATAACACACCACCAACAATGAAGCGTGGTCGATATTCGCTTTACAACTAACGGCTACAACAGAAAGACCACTACTTCGGCCCCATTCTGATCGCACCATCCAGGCGAATCACCTCACCGTTGAGCAACTGATTTTCACAGATGTGTGTGACCAGCGCAGAAAACTCATCGGCTCGGCCAAAGCGTGAAGGAAACGGCACCTGACTGGCCAGGCTGTCCTGCACCTCCTGCGGCATCCCCGTCAACATCGGGGTGCCAATCAAGCCCGGCGCGACAGTCATCACGCGAATGCCTTTACTGGCAAATTCACGCGCCGCCACCAACCCCAGCGAGACAACCCCACCCTTTGAAGCACTGTATGCCGATTGTCCAATTTGCCCCTCAAACGCGGCCACAGAAGCGGTGTTGATGATTACACCACGCTCACCCGCATCATCCAGCGGTGTCTGTTCCATCATCTGCGCTGCGGCCAGACGCAGCATATTGTAAGTACCGACCAGGTTGATATCGATAACCCGTTTGAAGTTCTCCAGTGACGAAGGCCCCTCGCGACCCACAATGCGTTGCGCGGGAGCAATACCTGCGCAATTCACTAAAATGCGCGCCACACCGTTTACCCCGCTGGCCTGCGCAATCGCCTGCCGGGCCGAGGTTGCATCAGCGACATCACACACAGCAGATGCACACCCCAGTTGATCAGCCACTGTTTGCAGCGCGCCCGTATTTATATCCAGCAAAGTCACCTTCACACCTGCGGCCAGCAACGCCCTGCCAACATCCATCCCTATACCCGATGCACCGCCAGTGACCAGTGCCGATTGACCATTAATATCCAATCGATTCTCCAAAATTATTGATTTTAACCCAAACGAGGGTTTTGATCCCAAGCAGTAATAAAGGTACTTTAGGGGTGTGGTGGGTGAGTTGGCATGTGGCAATATACAAAAAAAAAGACAATATTGGGTTTATTAAAAAGCCTGCCGCAAATTACACCTATTTTTGACACTCATTTTTAGTACACCGCATTCGCAGTGGCTTTATAATTACACGATTTACCGTTAAAAATTAACTTATATATAGAGGGGTATTATGGAACGCGAATCGATGGAATTTGACGTGGTTATTGTGGGCGCAGGCCCTGCCGGGCTATCCACCGCCTGCCGACTGATGCAACTGGCACAGGAAAAACAACAGGAGATCACTGTTGTTGTGCTCGAAAAAGGCTCAGAGGTCGGCGCGCATATTCTCTCCGGCGCAGTAATCGAGCCCACCTCGTTGAACGAGCTGTTCCCCGACTGGCAGGAAAACGGTGCGCCGCTCAACACGCCGGTAAAACGTGACGAGGTGTACTTCCTGACCGGCGAAAGCCAATCGTTCAAAACACCGAACTTTATGATTCCCAGCACCATGCACAACCACGGTAACTACATCGTCAGCCTTGGCAATGTCACCCGGTGGTTGGGTGAGCGGGCCGAAGCGCTGGGGGTGGAAATTTTCCCCGGCTTTGCCGCCGCCGAGATTCTCTACCACGACGATGGCAGCATCAAAGGTGTCGCCACCGGCGATATGGGCGTCAAGGCCAATGGCGAACATAAAGACAGCTATGAACCAGGGATGGAGCTACACGCAAAATACACCATTTTCTCGGAGGGGTGCCGTGGCCACCTCGGCAAGCAACTCATCAAACAATTTAACCTCGATGCAGATGCCACACCGCAACACTACGGTATCGGCATTAAAGAACTGTGGCAGATCGACGCAGAAAATCACCAGCCCGGATTGGTGGTACACGGTGCCGGTTGGCCGCTCTCGGCAAGCAATGCCTCGGGGGGATTTTTTCTCTACCACCTCGACGATAATCTGGTGTCTGTCGGCCTGATTAGCGACCTCAACTACCGCAACCCCTACCTCAGTCCCTTTCACGAGTTTCAGCGCCTGAAACACCACCCGGTATTGGCCAACCACCTGGCGGGGGGTAAACGCATCGCCTACGGCGCCAGAGCGATAGCCAAAGGGGGACTAAACGCCCTGCCAAAAATGTCGATGCCCGGTGCGCTGCTAATTGGTTGTGATGCTGGCACACTGAATTTTGCTAAAATAAAAGGCACTCACACCGCGATGAAGTCCGGTATGTTGGCAGCCGAAACCATTTTCGATGCGCTGGCTGCGGGGGATGAAGGCGGTAAGGATTTAACTCAATATGGCGAGCGTTTTAACCAATCATGGCTGCACACAGAGCTACACCGCACCCGCAACTTCGGCCCGGCGATGCACAAATTTGGCACCTGGCTGGGGGGGGCTTTTAACTTCCTTGATCAAAATATCTTTAAAGGCAGATTACCCTTTACACTGAAAGACCTGTCACTGGATCACACTGCATTAAAACCCGCCAGTGCCTGCCAGGAAATACATTACCCAAAACCAGACGGTGTATTGAGTTTTGATAAATCCTCATCGGTGTTTCTCTCCAGCACTAACCATGAAGACGATCAACCGGTGCATTTACAACTCGCTGATGTGGCTTTGCCTCTGTCGGTCAATTTGCCCACCTGGGCGGAGCCAGCGCAACGCTATTGCCCGGCAGGTGTTTATGAGATAGTCGACGATGAACACGGCAAGGCAAAATTTCAGATCAACGCACAAAACTGTGTGCACTGTAAAACGTGTGATATTAAAGACCCCAGTCAGAATATTACCTGGGTGGTACCAGAGGGCGGGGGTGGGCCGAATTACCCAAACATGTGAGGAACGTGCACGAAACAACTTCCATTTTTATTATGTTATTTTAATAGCACACTCACGTCGACTCAGCTATAAGGAAAATTAATACATTTATGAATCCCGGCGTTTGTTTCATGCATGTTCTTAACGTTTACTTTATTTCCATGCAGGTAGCGTAGGGTGTTATAAGGCCAAATTCACTTATGGCGCAGGGGACAACACCAGCCAATAAGCTGCCTGGATATTGTGTTGCCTGTTAGGTGATTTTATATAGTAATCAATTCAAAGTTGGGGGGAGTATTATCACCTTAGCGGCGATAATGACACCTACTACAATTAATAAAACCGCGACTGTTTTTTTTATTACATCACTTGGTACGTGGTGTACTACTGTAGCACCGGCAAAAGAGCCAATGACCATTGATAGTGCAATTGCGATTCCCAGTTCTATATTGAGATTCCCCTGCATCCAGTTGCCGATGCTGGCAAAGGTGGCGATGGGAATTTGTATCGCCTGGCTTAAACCCACGGCAGTCAGTACCGGTAGGCCTAGGTAGAGGGTCAGCGGCACCAGAATCAATGGCCCGCCAGTGCCGGTGATGGCAGAACCAAACCCGGTGATAAAACCAATCGCGATCAGGCTGGTACGCCTGAGATCCCCCCTCCCCTGCCTCTCCTCAATCTGTGTTTTGCGACTCGATGTTCTCAACGCATCAACGCCCGCCAGAATCATCATGCCGGCAATTAACAGTTTGATGACCGTCGCCGGGATGGCCAGCAACGACGAGGCGCCCAAATAAGCCGCAGGTACCGCACCAATACAGACCCACAGCACCATTTTCCATTGAATCGAGCCACGCCGGGCGAATACTGCCGCGCCCACGGCACCCGTGGCTAGGTAACTGAGCATACAGGCGGGAATGGCTTCATGTACCGACACACCGGCGATCAACGACAGGGACGGTACCAACAGCACCCCGCCAATACCAACAGCACCGATCAATAAACCGACGACCAAACAGATACCAATTAATGCTATCGACAAAATCTACACAGCCTATTCATAACTCCCTCCCCAACACAGAAAATACAAACAATCTACCATGTCAGTCATTAATCAGGAAAGATACCTGGACAAGTACCCACGCGAAGCTATCGCACCAACAGACACCATCGTATAGAATGCCCGCTCTATTTTTGGGGCTGACAAACCTATGAGTGTAACGATCAAAACGGAAGAAGAAATCGGCAAAATGCGCATCGCCGGTAAACTCGCATCCGAAGTACTCGACATGATCGGCGAACACGTCAAACCCGGCATCACCACCGAGGCACTGAACACCCTGTGCCACGACTACATCGTCAATGAACAACAGGCAACCCCTGCCCCACTCAACTACCGGGGCTTCCCAAAATCTATTTGCACCTCGGTCAATCACCAGGTATGCCACGGCATTCCGGGGCCAAAGAAACTCAAAAAGGGCGATATCGTCAACATCGATATCACCGTTATCAAAAATGAATACCACGGTGATACCAGCCGCATGTTTTACGTTGGCAAGCCATCGATACAGGCTAAACGCCTTTGCGATGTCGCCAGAGACGCAATGCACCGGGGTATTGAAGCCGTCAAACCCGGCATACAGCTCGGCGACATTGGCCACATTATTCAGAGCTATGTTGAAAAACACCACTTCTCCGTGGTGCGCGAATACTGCGGGCACGGCATTGGCCGCGTGTTTCACGAGGAGCCTCAAGTGTTGCACTTCGGTAAACCCGGCACCGGCATCACACTCGCCGAAGGCATGATTTTCACTATCGAGCCGATGATTAACCAGGGTAAACGGGCGGTTAAATTGCTACCTGATGACTGGACTGTGGTCACCAAAGACCACAGCCTATCGGCGCAATGGGAACATACTGTACTGGTCACCAAAACCGGCTACGAGGTGATGACCCGCAGTGCAGGCAGCACCCTGTAAGACACTGAATAGCAGAGTAAAATGGGAAAAATAACCCCCTCTGCGCAGATTGTCCCCGATGGTATAACCCTGGGTGGTATAACCCGGGGTAATATAATTCAGCGCATTGAGTGTGAAGGCAGTACCACCACCGCTTATAAAGCCGCGCTGCAACAGGGCATGCAGCGTATTGAGCAACACTACAATGACAGTGGCAGCGCCAGGCAGGCCATCACCGCCCGCACTGCACTGGTCGACACAGTGCTTATCCACTGCTGGCAAACGTCGATAACGGTAGCCAACCTCTCTCTGGTTGCTGTCGGTGGCTACGGTCGCGGTGAGCTGCACCCCTATTCTGATATTGATTTAATGGTGTTGGTGACCGGAGAGGCTGGTACAGAGAAGCTGGCGCCCGATACCGAAAAAGCCGTCAGTGAATTCGTGACCCGCCTATGGGATTTGGGCCTTGATATAGGCCATAGCGTGCGCACAGTCGACCAGTGTGCAGAACAGGCGCTACAGGACGTGAGCGTTATCACCAACCTGATTGAATCACGCCTGCTCAGCGGTGATGCAGCGCTTTACCACGCTATGCTCGACAGCATCCACACCGATAAAATCTGGTCTGCCGAGGACTTTTTCCGGGCCAAGCGGGCCGAACAGCGCGCCCGCCACCTGCGTTTTCAGGACAGCGCTTACCGGCTCGAACCTAACGTTAAAGAAAGCCCCGGCGGTATTCGCGATATTCAAACCATCCGCTGGATAGCACAACGCTATTTCAATACCCGCGATTTTCAATCACTGGTGCAACGTGGGTTTCTCGACGAAGATGAACTCACCACGCTACAAGAAGGCGAGGACTTGCTGTGCAAAATCCGTTTTTTACTGCACAACACCGCTGGCAGGCGTGAAGACCGGCTATTGTTTGATCACCAGCGGGACCTGGCACACGCCTTTGGCTTTACCATTGACGAAAAAAACCACTGCATCGAACAGTTTATGCAGCGTTACTACCGCACCGTTATGTCACTGGAACGGCTCAACGAAATGCTGCTACAACTGTTCGCCGAATCGCTGCCGGAAAACCGTGAAAACAACCGTGCACGACCGCTCAGCGCGCACTTTCAGGTCACTAACAACCATATCGAAGTCGTCGATGAACAGGTATTCGCCCAGCATCCACCGGCATTGCTGGAGTTGTTCCTGCGCTCTGCGCAACACCCGGATATCGAGGGGGCCAGTGCCACCACCATCCGCCTTATCCGCCGTCACCTGCACTTGATCGACGATGACTTTCGCCAAAACCCGGAATGCCGCGCACTGTTTATCGGTATTCTGCGCCAACCCCAGGGCATCACCCACCAATTGCGCCGCATGAACCGCTACGGTGTACTCGCGGCCTATTTGCCTGCTTTTGAAAAAATTGTCGGGCGCATGCAGTACGATCTGTTTCATATCTATACGGTCGATGAACACACGCTGATGGTCATTCGCAACCTGCGACGTTTCTGTATTGACAAACACAACGACGAGCTACCCCATTGCAATGAGGTGATGAAATCCATCGAAAAACCTGAATTGCTATTCCTGATGGGGTTGTTTCACGATATTGCCAAAGGCCGTGGTGGAGACCACTCCGAGCTGGGCGCCATTGATGCCGGGGTATTTTGTCGCGCACACGGGCTAAGCGACGTCGATACCGGGCTGGTGCAATGGGCCGTGGCCAACCACCTGATTATGTCGATGACCATGCAGCGCCGCGATGTTTCCGACCCCGAGGTAGTGCACGCCTTTGCGCAGCGCGTCAGTTCAAAAACACACCTCGACTACCTGTATTTACTCACCGCTGCCGATATTCGCGGCACCGACCCGAAACTGTGGAATGCCTGGAAAGACAGCCTGCTGCAAATCCTCTACAGAGGCACCTTAAAAGTATTAAATCGCGGCCTGGATAACCCACTGAACAAACACGCTATCATCACTGAAAATAAAACCCGGGCGCTGCAATTGCTGGTCGATAGCAAGCTTGAGGAAACAGCGATCCACGCGCTCTGGAAAAACCTGGGCGACAGCTATTTTTTACGCTACCAGGCCGATGAAATAAGCTGGCATACACCGGCGATTATCCAGCATGGTAACGATACCCGGCCACTGGTGCTGATTCGTCAGAACACCCGCTACAACAGCAGTGAAATATTTATCTACTGTGCCGACAGACGCCATTTGTTTGCACAGATTACCGCTGTTATCGGTCAACTTGAGCTGAATATTATCAGTGCGCGTATCGTCACTGCCAACACTCACCACGCACTCGATCGCTTTCGGGTATTGGACAAATATGGAGAAGCCGTCAAAGACCCTGTGCGCTTACAACAAATTCAGCGCAATATAGAACAGGCATTGTGCCAGCCATCGCTGTTGCCAGAGGTTAGCCTGCGTCGGCCATCGCGGCGTATGCAGCACTTCCATGTGCCTGCCAGGGTCGATTTTGATAATGAGGTCACGGCGGGTTTAACCTCTGTGGCGATTACCGCAACCGATAAATCCGGCGCCCTGTACCGCATTGCCCGCAGCTTTCTCGATCATAATTTATCCGTGCACGCGGCAAAAATCGCCACTTTGGGAGAAAAACTTGAAGATGTGTTTTTTATCAGCGACGAGGACGGCAGGCCACTCACCGACCCACAGCGCCTCAAACAGCTTGAACATACACTGATTAAACAGCTCAATAACTGACGTATAACCCCCCAATGAACGAACAATACTCCACCACCGTTGAACTCGCCCGCGCATTAATCCGCCGCCCCTCAGTCACCCCTGACGATAAAGGCTGCCAGCAACTTATCGCCGAGCGCTTAAACGCAATTGGCTTTCACTGCGAACACTTGCGCTTTGGTGACGTCGACAACCTCTGGGCCAGGCGTGGCCAACAGGCGCCCACCATGGCATTTGCCGGGCATACGGACGTTGTGCCTACCGGGCCGGAAAGCGCCTGGCAGCACCCACCGTTTGATGCTGTGATTGAAAATGGCGTGCTCAGTGGCCGTGGCGCCGCCGATATGAAAGGCAGCATTGCCGCAATGGTGACCGCTGTGGAAGCGTTTGTTGAAAAACACCCTCAACACAATGGCTCGATAGCATTGCTTATCACCAGCGATGAAGAGGGACCGGCAAAAAATGGCACCCGCCAGGTCATTGAAACCCTACAGGCACGCGGGGAAAAAATAGACTGGTGCCTGGTGGGCGAACCCTCCAGCACCCAGGTGTTGGGTGACATTATTAAAAATGGCCGCCGTGGCTCGCTGGGTGGTGTGCTCACTGTGCAGGGTAAACAGGGCCATGTCGCCTACCCTCATCTGGCAGACAACCCCATTCACCGCGCCGCCCCTGCCCTGGCTGAATTGTGTGCCCGTCATTGGGACGATGGTAATCAGTATTTCCCACCGACAACGTTCCAGATTTCCAATATCAGTAGTGGTACAGGGGCCAGTAATGTGATTCCCGCCACCTTGCGTTGCCAGTTTAACTTTCGTTTTTCCACTGAAAGCAGTGAAAATACATTAATCGGGCACACCGAATCAATCCTGCAAAAGCACGAGGTGGATTATACGTTGCAATGGCATTTATCCGGCAACCCCTTTATCACTGAATCGGCTGAACTGACTGATGCCGTGCGCCAGGCGATTTCCCGTGTGACGGGGGTAAATGCCACGCTTTCTACCAGTGGGGGTACATCAGATGGACGCTTTATTGCACCGACGGGCGCGCAGGTCGTGGAGCTTGGGCCGACCAACGCGACAATTCACCAGGTGGACGAGTGCGTTGCTGTCGATGAGCTGGATCAGCTTTCGGCAGTTTATTGTGCAGTGCTTGAATTGTTGTTGGTTTGAGAAAACCTCGACTACAAAGGGCCTACCTGGCGCTTTGGGTATGCCACCTCGATGGCATACCGATTATTCTGTTGATCGGTCAGGATGACTGCATAGGGTGCAAAAGAGCATAGGGGGTTTTACTCTACCCACCACTGGCTGGCGATGCATTTACTGACGGGTATATCAATCAATACAACAGAGGGAAAATAAAGGGAAAAGCGGTGGTTTAACCTCCGCTTCATTATTTGGGAATCTTTATCTGAATTTTCCCGCCGGGTCTTTCAATCTGTTTTTTCAGCCTGATTCTTCAACCTGATTCTTCAACCTGGGCACTGCTGCAATCAAACGCTGTGTATAGGGGTGTTGAGGCTGACGACACACTTGCGCCGTATCGCCCATTTCAATGATCTTTCCCTGGTACATCACGGCGGTTACATCGCTTATATATTCGACCACACTAATATCGTGGGTAATAAATAACAGGGCGATATTGCGCGTGTCACGCAAGGATAACAGCAACTGAAGAATCCCCGCCTGTACCGATACATCCAGTGCGCTGGTAATTTCATCACACACAATAAACGCCGGATTAAGGCATAGAGCACGCGCTATGCCGATGCGCTGCCGCTGGCCACCGGAGAACTGATGGGGAAAACGCCACAGGTGTTCTGGCGTCAACTGTACGTCGAGTAGCGCCTGCCCGGCCAATTGCACGCGGTGCGCGTGTGAATCGCCAATACCGTGTACCGCCATCGGTTCGATCAGTGTGGTTGCCACAGTTAAACGGGGGTTCAACGACGTGATGGGGTCTTGAAAGATATATTGTAGTTTTGACCGCAGGCGTTTTATAGATGCCGGATTTGCCCATGTTATCAATTTTTTGGCGATTAATTTTCCAGCTATTGATTCGCCGCGAAAATAGACGCCACCGGAATGGGGGGCAATCAACCGCAGTATCGCCCGACCCAGTGTAGTTTTGCCACACCCGGACTCCCCCACCAAGGCGACAATTTGCCCCGGTGCAACGCAAAGATCGACACCATCAACAGCGCGGACATAGTGGCTAACACGGCGTAACAGACCGTGCCGCACCGGGTAGTGCACGTGCAAATCATCGACCCGCAGCAGTGCTTCAGCCGCTGTCACCGTGTTTTGTTTCTGGGCAGGTTTGCCGGTATACGCCAGATTTTCCGGCAGGCTGGCGATAAGGTTTTGTGTATAAGGGTGCTGGGGGTTATCGAGAATCTGTGCGCAGCTACCCTGCTCTACAATTTTGCCGCGCTGCATCACCGCAACCCGCTCGGCAATTTGTGCCACCACGCCCAAATCGTGCGTAATAAACAGCAGGCTCATCTTCGTGCGCTGCTGTAGTTCGCGCATTAGTGCCAGTATTTCAGCCTGCACCGTCACATCCAGCGCGGTTGTTGGTTCGTCGGCAATTAACAGCGCAGGCTCGCACGCCATGGCCATCGCGATCATAACCCGCTGACGCTGCCCACCGGATAGGCGGTGTGGGTATTCATTAAGGTATTGCCCGGGATTATCGAGCTGTACTTTTTGCAGGGCGTCCTGTGCCTGTTGGTAGGCTTCTGCCATTGATTTATCTGGCCAGGTCAGTTGAATAGCCTCGATAAGCTGCTCGCCGATAGTCAACACCGGGTTGAGCGAGCTCATCGGCTCCTGAAAGATCATCGCAATCCGGGCGCCCCGCAGTGCCTGCATTGCGGGTTCATCTATACGCAATAAATTCTGCGTGACGTTGCCATTACTATTGTCATTATGGCTGAGGGTAATAGCGGTGGAATGCGTGTCGACCGCAGTGGCAGGTAGCAGTCGCATAATGGCCAAAGCGGTGAGTGATTTACCACTACCGGACTCACCTACCAGGCAAAAGGTTTCACCGCGCCCAATGGTGAAGCTGATGCCATCGACGGCAGCATTAGATACACCATTTTGCTGGAAACTTATGTGCAGATTATCAACCGCAAGCAACATTCTGGCTAAACCCTATTGATTTTATTCATAACGTTTTACTGGCTCGTTATACTCACAATACCTGTCTGTAGACACCCAACCACAAATTTTCTCCAAATTCTGGATCTTGGGAAATAACGGGGCAGTAGCCGAACCATAAACCAATTATTTCATGCATTTCAGGGTTTTCTTTTGAAAAAAAACATGCCAAATAACTTCAAGAGCGATATTAAAACAAATTTGCCGTGGCTGTGAAAATCCAAGCAGGTGACAGCTAAACGAAAATGCGTATAATTTATCGCTATGAACAACCCGCCTTACACGTACCCGCTCAATACGGCAAAAATCACCCAACTACTACACGAAAAGGCAATCAACCCTACTGCGCAACGTGTCACCATAGCCAGTTATCTTTTTTCCCGGCAACAACACCTGTCTGCAGAGCAGATCCTTGAAGCGGTTAACGCCAGGGATGCATCGGTATCAAAGGCCACGGTTTACAATACCCTGGGGCTGTTTAGCCGCAAAGGCCTGGTTCGTGAGGTACTCATTGACCCGGAGCGGGTTTTCTACGATTCAAACCTTTCCGCGCATTATCATTTTTATAATATCGATACAGGTGCTTTGGAGGATATTCCCGCCGGACAATTCTCAATTGCCGAGCTGCCGGACATACCCGCACACTGCACATTAGACAGCCTCGATATCATCGTCAAAGTACGCAATAACACCAGTACACCGTCTACCTTCCGTTGACGGTGTACTAGAAGGCGCCGCTAAATAACGCTAATCAAAATCAGCTTGCAGCGCTTGCCGGGTATTATCAGCAACCGGATTAAGCACAACCGTCAGCTCCGCGTGATCGACCCCTGCCAATAGTGCATGCCCACGCTGCAGATCCCTGATCATTTGATCGGCAAACTCAAAGCGTAAAAAGTGTACCGCTGAGGTTTTTTCTTCGGTTTCACGTTCGAGGTCTTCATCGGCAACCGGGAAGACTTTCCCGTGTCCCTCAACCTTTAACCATATTTGGGTTTCGATGCCAATTAGTTTAGTCAGTGCGTGTTTGCGTTCATCCACATCTTCATATTGAATCATCAAGGTCGCTTTTAAATTACTGCCATCGGGAATTAGATCGTTGTAAGCATCGATTTCCTCTTGAATACCGTCGGGTTCAAATATTTTTTCGGCGCGCAAAATTTCCTGTATTTGATAATGCATTGTCAACCGGTCTTCAAAATAAAGGCTAACATGCTCACCCAGATCGATACGCCGGTTTGCTTTGTGGGTTATCGCCTGTTGACGAAAATCAACGCGAACAGTCGCGTATTTTTCCAATGTGTAAAGATCGTCTTTAGTCAGTTTTTTCATTATTAATCCAGGGTAAAAACGCTTAGATACCGTAAGCGTGGCGCAGTAAACTCATTGGGTGAATCGCATTACTGTCATCATTGAGGCCGTTACTTATTTGTGCGCCAGCCATCGGGCAATCGCTTGTATAGTGATCTGCACCGGCTTTCTTTATTTTGTTGACCACAGGTCGGCAAATTTTTGTCGATATATCATGGAATTCGCTTTTAATGGCATAAGTACCGTCATGCCCGGAACAACGCTCTACCACTTCAATCGTGGTATCTGGCACCAGTTGTAATGTATCCCGTGTTTTTAACCCGATATTTTGCACGCGGAGATGGCAAGAGGCGTGATAAACCAACTTGCCTAATGGCTGTTTAAATTCAGTGCTTAGCTGCTGGTGCTTGTGGCGTAGCATCAGATACTCAAATGGATCATAAATTGCCCGTTGTACACGCTTCACATCATCGTCATGCGGAAACATCAACGGCAGTTCCTGTTTAAACATCAACACACACGAGGGAATCGGTGCAAGAATATCCCATCCATCTTCAATTAATGTAAGCAATTCAGGAATATTATTATCTTTGGCATCACTGACAGCCTGTAAATCGCCAAGTTCGAGTTTTGGCATACCACAGCACTGCTCTTTTTCAACTAAGCGTACCTCGATACCATTGTGTTGCAATACGGCCACCAGGTCTTCGTTAACCTGGGGCGAACAGCGATTACCATAACAGGTTGTAAACAATGCAACACGGCCTGTAGTATTACCTGCTATCTGTGCATTTTTAGGGTTTTTATTAACATCGATTGATCGTTTGCGAAAGGGTGTGCTGGTAAATTCAGGTAATACAGCATCCGCATGAATACCCACCGTTTTATGCATTAATCTGCGCACAGCTCCCACCTTATTAACGGCATTAATTGTTTGCGCCACAACCGGTATCGCGGACAATTTGCCAACCGCATCGGTGGACGCCAGCACGCGATCACGTAATGAGGGAGATGTTTGTTGTGTTTTAACCGCTTTAGCGCGCAACATTAAATGTGGAAAATCGACGTTCCATTCGTGGGGCGGTACATAGGGGCATTTAGTCATATAACACAAATCACACAAATAGCAGTGATCGACCACTTTCATGTAATCCGCTTTAGCGACACCGTCGACCTCCATTGTTTCTGACTCATCGACCAAATCGAACAGCGTGGGGAATGCATTGCACAGGCTGACACAACGCCGACAACCATGACAAATATCGTACACCCGTTCAAGTTCCTGATTGAGTTTGTCGGTATTATAAAAATCGGGGTTTTTCCAATCCAGTGGGTGCCGCGTAGGTGCTTGTAAACTGCCTTCCCGCATGTTTGACCTCGTAGAGTTAACATAAAAAAGGCGGGTTCGGAAAAAATCCGAACCCGCCTATTACAACAATTAAACCCGCAATAAGCGATACGGTTTTATCATTTAATCGTCAAGTGTATCCAGCGCTTTTTGGAAACGGTTTGCATGGGAGCGCTCGGCTTTAGCCAGTGTTTCCATCCAATCGGCCACTTCATCAAAACCTTCGTCACGTGCAGACTTGGCCATGCCAGGATACATATCGGTGTACTCATGTGTCTCGCCGGCAATCGCCGCTTTCAAATTGTCTGAAGTGGCGCCAATCGGCAAACCCGTTGCCGGATCACCGGTCTCTTCAAGGTATTCAAGATGGCCGTGTGCATGGCCTGTTTCACCTTCTGCGGTGGAGCGAAATACGGCGGCGACATCGTTGTAACCTTCCACATCAGCCTTGGCTGCAAAATAGAGGTAACGTCGGTTCGCCTGAGACTCACCTGCGAATGCATCTTTTAAGTTTTGCTCTGTTTTACTGCCTTTAAGTGACATAAATTTAGCTCTCCAATATACGTTAAGGTAAAGAATCGACGCCTTGCCTCGATTTAGACGGAGTCTAAATTACCACTGAGTTTACTGTCAACAATCGCCCTCAAAAAAGATGTTAGCCTAGCTGGCTAACATCGCGCACCGCACCACGCGAAGCTGAAGTCGTCAACGCCGCATAAGCCCACAATGCCTGGCTTACCTTGCGCTCACGGTTTGCTGGTTTCCACGCGGCTTTACCCCGCGCTTCCATCGACGTGCGCCGCGCCTGCAATTCACTGTCACTCAGCTTGACATTGACACGGCGATTGGGAATATCAAATTCGATAATATCGCCTTCCTCGACCAGACCTATCGCACCGCCTTCAGCCGCCTCCGGTGAAACATGCCCCACGGACAAACCTGAAGTGGCACCGGAGAAGCGGCCATCGGTCAATAGCGCGCACACTTTGCCCAATCCCATCGATTTGAGATAGCTTGTGGGGTAGAGCATCTCCTGCATACCGGGGCCACCTTTTGGCCCTTCGTAACGGATCAATACCACATCGCCGGATTTAATTTCACCATCGAGAATCGCCTGCATCGCCACATCCTGGCTTTCCATTATGCGTGCAGGGCCAGAAAAAGTCAGAATGCTCTCATCAACACCAGCGGTTTTGACCACACACCCCTCTTCGGCAATATTGCCGTACAGCACCGCGAGGCCACCATCCTGGCTATAGGCGTACTGTTTTTCACGGATACAGCCATTTTGCCGGTCGATATCCAGCGTATCCCAGCGGCGACTTTGTGAAAATGCAGTTTGTGTGGGCACACCGCCTGGCCCGGCACGAAAAAATGTACGGCGTTTTTCATCTTCAGTAACGCGCACATCCCATAGTGCCAACGCTTCGCGTAGCGTATCGGCATGAATGGTACTTACCTCCTGATTTAGCAAACCAGCACGCCCTAATTCACCGAGAATGCCAAATACGCCCCCGGCACGGTGTACATCCTCCATATGGTATTTTTTAATCGACGGTGCCACCTTGCACAAGTGGGGCACTTTGCGGGAGAGCCGGTCGATGTCAGTCAGTGAAAACCCGACCTCGCCCTCTTCTGCCGCCGCCAGCAGATGTAATATCGTGTTGCTTGATCCACCCATTGCAATGTCCATACACATGGCATTCTCAAATGCCTGAAAGTTGGCAATCGAACGCGGTAGTACAGTGTCGTCGTCCTGCTCGTAGTAACGTTTAGACAACGCCACAATCATACGTCCTGCTTCCAGAAACAGTCGTTCGCGGTCAGCGTGCGTAGCCAGCATTGAGCCATTGCCGGGCAGTGATAAACCCAACGCTTCGGTTAGGCAATTCATTGAGTTGGCGGTGAACATACCAGAGCATGACCCACATGTTGGGCAGGCACTGCGCTCCATCGTCTTGACATCTTCATCTGTTTCATTTGGGTTGGCGGCACCGATCATCGCATCCACCAAATCGAGCCTGACTTCAACGCCTTTCATCATTGCTTTGCCAGATTCCATCGGCCCACCGGAAACAAATACCGTGGGTATATTCAATCGCATCGCAGCATTGAGCATACCGGGAGTAATTTTGTCGCAATTCGATATGCACACCAACGCATCAGCACAATGCGCGTTGACCATGTATTCGACCGCATCGGAAATAATTTCCCGCGAGGGCAGGCTGTACAACATACCGCCATGCCCCATGGCAATACCATCATCGACGGCAATTGTGTTGAATTCTTTGGCAACGCCGCCTGCCTTCTCGATTTCACGGGCAACTAGCTGCCCCATATCTTTCAGATGAACATGGCCTGGGACAAACTGTGTAAACGAGTTTGATATAGCGATAATCGGCTTATTAAAGTCGTCGTCTTGCATACCAGTGGCCCGCCAAAGCGAGCGCGCCCCAGCCATATTGCGACCGTGTGTGGTAGTACGTGAGCGGTATTCGGGCATAAAAAGCCTCCAAGTTGGTTTTATCTTAGTGGCTTATTGTACCCCGATTGGTGTTGATATAAGCAACTAGGTGACCTTGGGTTTAAGTTTTAAACCCAGAAAAAATGAAAATGATATAGAATTATTTATCAACTACACTAAGGTTTATCCTAATTTCTCGCCGTATAGTGGCGGCTACTAACGACTATATACGGATGGACAAACTGAATTTTACACGCTTAAAGCAAAAATCCCGGCATTTGGAGGTTGTTAATGAGTACGCACTCAAGCTACTGCGTACCACTGAACTCAATGAGGTTTTATGGTTGGTTGCCAAAACTGCAATTGCTAATATCGGCTTTAAAGATTGTATTATTTACTTACTCGAAAGCGATGGCGAGACCCTTAGCCAACGCGCTGCACACGGCCCTAAAAACCCGGCTGAATTGGATATACTCAATCCTATTACCATCAAAACCGGACAGGGAATTGTCGGACAAGTAGCACAACATGGAACCGCTGAAATCGTTATGGATACGCGCCTAGATTCTCGCTATATCGTTGATGACGAAACGCGTTTATCCGAAATCGCCGTACCAATTATATGTGATGATGCAGTAATCGGTGTTATTGGCTCCGAACACCCAGATGCGGGCTTTTATACTGAAGAACACCTTGAAGTGATGACCACTATCGCTTCAATGGCTGCTACCAAAATTTCAAATGCGGTTAACAATGAGCGGTTTGAACAGCATACCCAACAACTCCAATACGATGCCTCACATGATCCTCTGACTGGATTATTCAACCGCCGCGAATTTGAACACCACCTACGCAATTGCCTAAACAGTCTCGACCCGGCAGTACATACGCATGTGCTGTGCTACTCAGACGTCAACGGATTTAAAAAACTTAACGATACATATGGCCACAATGCTGGCGACGAGTACCTATGCAAAGTTGCCAATATGATTAAGGCAAGCATTGGCAGTGAGCACGTCTGCGCCCGGATGGGGGATTATGAGTTCTGTATATTGTTTAAAAACAGTAGTATTAAACAGGCACGTGGCATATGTGAGCAAATATGTAACCAAATAAAAGGCACACGCTCACGAAGAGTATCGGATAGCGAATTTGCCCACTTGAGTATGGGCTTATACTCTCTTGAGCAAACCAAACTCAGCACCAGTGATGCTATGGCACGGGCCGATCAGGCGTGCTATTTCGCCAAGAAAAGCGCTGTATCGACTGTGTGCGACTACACCGAGATCGGCCATTTTGTTGCAGCGGAACAGGCTGAAATGTTGTTGATAAATTGGTTGCGGGCAGCAATTGAATCGAATGACTTAAAATTAGCGGCACAGGAAATTTTCCCCTTCAACAATAGCAACCAATGCCGTAGCTTTGAAATACTGCTACGGCTTGGTGATAACGCACCCGATACCGGCTCAATCGAAGGTGTGCTAAACATAGCAGCCCGCCACGGTCTATCGACAAGGGTGGATCACTGGGTGGTAACACAAGTACTTGACTGGATGCATTCGCAGCGTACCTTTATCGAGCAACAAGTCGATTGCATTGCCATTAATTTATCGGCAGATTCAATTGAAAACCCTTCTTTTCAGCAGTTCCTGATCGAGCGCGTTGCAACCACTACGTTACCTGCACATAAGCTTTGTTTTGAAATAACCGAAAGCATTGGTATTGTTGATATTGCGCAGGCGGCGGTTTTTATCAACCGCCTACGCGCACTGGGTTGCCTGGTGGCGCTGGACGATTTCGGTTCTGGCCTCACCTGTTACAATTATCTACGCCATTTCACGGTCGATATTTTAAAAATTGATGGCGCATTTGTAAAAAACGCTACATCCAATCCCGTTGAGGCCAAAATGATGGCTTCAATCAATGACTTGGGGCATTCGTTAAATATGCATACTATTGCCGAGCAAGTAGAAGATAAAGCGACGTTTCAACTGGTCAAGGCAATGGGTATCGATTGTGTTCAGGGGTTTTACCTTAGCGAACCGGTTGGTATCGAACAACTCAATGCATAACCCCAGGAAACTGTTTCACACCGGAAAATCCTCCTATGCCAATCCCTGATATAACACAAATGATAGCCAGGCTTATCGCCATCCCTTCGGTGAGCAGCGTAATACCTGCCATCGATATGGGTAACGAAGCGGTAACCCATGCGCTGGCCAATTGGTGCAGCGACAGTGGCTTTGCAGTGGAAATAATGCCGATAGAAAACAAACCCGGACACTCTAATATGGTGGCAAAACTGGGCCAGGGAAGCGGCGGGCTGGTATTAGCCGGGCATACTGACACCGTTCCCTTTAACGAGGCACTATGGCAGTCAGATCCGTTTACCACCACCGAGCGCGATGGCTGTCTGTTTGGGCTTGGCACTACCGATATGAAAGCATTTCTGGCTATCGCGCTGGAAGCCGCCAGTCATTTTGACCCAAACGACTTTAAAAAACCCCTGACACTACTCGCCAGCGCCGATGAAGAAAGCGGGATGAGTGGCGCCAAAGCGCTGCTCAACACACAACGGACACTGGCCGATTTTGCCGTTATTGGTGAACCCACCAACCTGCGCCCCGTACGTATGCACAAGGGAGCGATCTCCGACGGTATTCGGTTAACGGGACGCAGCGGTCACTCCAGTGACCCATCGTTGGGAAATAATGCCATGGAAGGGATGTACTGCATAATAGGCGAACTATTGGCAATCCGTACAGAATTACAGGCCCGCTATAAAAACTCAGCGTTTCAGGTGCCCGTACCCACACTCAATCTTGGCCACATACATGGCGGCGATAACCCCAATCGCATTTGCGGCAACTGCGAGCTCACCTTTGACTTGCGCCCTCTGCCGGGCATGAATATCGAGGAATTACAAAACACGGTTCACCAACGGCTGGTTAACGCTGTCAGTGACACCGGATTGAAATTGGAATTTACGCTGCCGTTCAACGGGATTTACCCAATGGAGACACCCGTCGATGCCTCGATAGTGCGCGCTGCCGAAAAGCTCACTGGCCACCCTGCTGAGGCGGTATCGTTTGGTACTGAGGCACCCTATTACCAAAAAATGGGCATGGAGGTTATCGTTCTCGGGCCTGGCGATATTAGTACGGCACATCAACCCAATGAATACCTGCGGCTCGACCGCATCGACCCAACAGTCGAGTTGCTGCGTTCACTCATTCATCAATACTGTATAGAAGCCTGTGCATAGCACAGCCCGATATTACGAGGTTGCAAATTTGTTAGATAATCCGACACTACCGCTACATCATCCAGATCTTTTGAGCATCTCCGCTTAAGTGCCATGCCCATACGAGACATTCTGCTCGCTATTTCCGTACCTTTGATATGGGGGTTTGGATTTGTGTTTGCCAAGGCAGCCCTGGAGCAATTTCCCCCTATACTGCTGATGGCATTACGCTTTGAAGTCACTGCGCTGGTAGCGATTTGGTTTGTAAAACCCCCATGGCGAATAATGGGAAAGATATTTCTTATTTCTCTTGTATCCGCTGTATTGCAGTATGCATTCACGTTCACAGGTCTCATGTATCTGGATGCTTCCACAGCGGCACTATTAGTACAGCTTGAAGTCCCTTTTATGGTGTTGCTCGGTGCATTTTTTCTTGCTGAAAAGCCTGGGCTAAAGAAATACCTGGGGATTGCCTTCGCGTTTATTGGCGTTGGGTTCATTGCGGGTGAACCAACGTTGCAGAATGCCTATATACCGATGGTGATGGTCATGATAGGTGCCTTCCTATGGGCTGTTGGGCAGGTGATGATCAGGCAGCTCGGCCAGGTCGGCGGTTTTACTCTGATTACCTGGGTAGCTGTTTTCGCCACACCTCAATTATTTATCGTGTCGTTTATCGTCGAAGACAACCACTTCCAGGTGATCAACGATGCCGATTGGATCGTTTGGTTGACAGTTGTCTACCTCGGTTTGGTGATGACAGCGCTGGGTTACGCTATCTGGTACCACCTGGTAGGTAAGTTTCCAGTGAATAAAATTGGCCCATTTTTATTGTTGCTACCGGTGTTTTCAATTGCTGGCAGCACATTAGTGTTGGGTGAACAACTAACATTACAAATTGCAGTAGGCGGAGGGATAATCATTGCGGGTGTCGCCTTTATTATATTCGAGCGCTCCCCTGCCAAGCACAATAAAAAGAAGGAAGACGTTCCTGGCGATCACACCCAACCAACCTAAAGTAAGGATCATTGAATCTGGAAAATTTCTCACCTTCTGGACATCACGTATTTACTTGTGTGCAAGTTAATGCATGGGATCTAGTACGCCGTCAATTTTGTAAAACAGGATCGAGGGGCACCGATGACGGCACAACTCGAATCCACTGTCTCAGTGGCGAAGAGAACTCGTCGAAGGCGGTTTGTCAGGGCTGACTGAATTAATCAGTTGACTCATGGCACAACTGAATTATTGTTGTTGCCCCATTTTTCCTATGCCCCATCAGTATGAAACAACCCAATATTATCTGGATATGCACCGACCAACAGCGCGCCGACAGCCTGGGTTGCTACGGTAACACTATCGTCAACACGCCAAATATCGATTCCATCGCCGCTACAGGCACCCGGTTTACCCGGCATATCACCCCCATGCAGATATGCTCACCCAGCCGGGCAACCCTGTTTACCGGCCTGTACCCACGCAACCACCAACTCATCACTAATGGCCGGGCACTCGATCCGCAAATCCCAACACTCACCCGTTTACTCGCCGATGCCGGTTACCGCACCCACAGCGTTGGCAAACAGCACTTACAACCTCTGCTGGCCCCCGCTGAACACAATATGCCCGACTCACGCGCCTTCTGGCGCTCCGGCGATGCGACTAAATGGAATGGTCCCTATTACGGCTTTCAAACTCTCGATCTATTGCTGGGTGAATCCGATACAGCAGCCATTTCCGGTCACTACGCACAATGGCTCCAGAACACCGCCCCCGGTGCAGCACAGCTACTAAAGGCGAGCCAGGCAACCGAAGCCCCCCCGCCCGACCTGGATGAAATATGGCGCTCAGCGATACCAGCAGAATTGCACTACAACACCTGGATCAGCGAGCGGGCATCACACTTTATCCGGCAGGCAGATGACGATAAACCATTCTTTATGTTTGTCTCTTACCCCGATCCACACCACCCATTTGCTCCGCCGGGCGAATACGCTGACCGCTACGACCCTGAAAAAATGCCGCTGCCGCGTGTCGACCCCGATGAGCTGGATAATCTCCCCGATTACTACACCAAACTCTTCCCCACAGACCGGGGTTTTCGTGAGCTCTACTGGGCAGGGCTGCCCGACCAGGAAGCGGGATCAATGATCGCCACGCATGGTGTCAGCGATACATCGATGCGACGCGCCATTGCACATACCTATGCGATGATTGAAATGATCGACGACGGCATTGGCCGCATTCTAAAAACCCTGGAACAACAGGGCCGGGCGGATAACACCTTTATCGTGTTTACCTCAGACCACGGCGAGCTGCTCGGCACCCACGGCTTATTGCACAAAGGGCCGCCCGCTTACCGTCAGTTGGTAGAGGTTGCCCTATTGATAAAAGGGCCGGGCATTCAAACCAATCAAGTGCAGAATGCACTGACTAACCATATCGACCTGACCCCCACCTTTATGCAATTGGCGGGGGTGGCAGACAACTATTTGTCGTTCGATGGTCAATCGATGTTGCCGTTATTAGCCGATAGCGCCCTAATAAATCGGGGTGAGTGGCACCGCGATGCCAATTTTGGCGAATACCACCCCACCGCAAAACCCGAGCTGTATAACCAAAGCGTGCGCACGAAAAAGTGGCGGCTAAGCATTTACCCGGACAGTCCACACTGGGGAGAAATGTTTAACCTGGAAACAGACCCGGATGAACACATCAATTTATTCCACCACCCCGAATCACACGCGGTGAAACACGCACTGATGGACATTTTGGCAACACAATTTCCACCACAGCGCACAGTGGACAATCCGATGTTATGCAAATGGTAAAAACAGTATGTAAACACGACCCACCTTTAACCTAAATTCCGCCGTTGAATCTACTGCGAGCACCTTAGACGCCCTCGCTACGATTCAACGGCGGAATTTAGGTTTAACCGTTGCCGACAGTACCCGTTAGGTTACACTGCGCGCAAAACCCGACTTTCAAAACTCCTCGATTATAAATTATGTTTAAAGACCAACTGCTCAGCGAAATCCGCAATAAATTTCACCATGTCGATAGCTGCCCTTATCAGGGGCCACGGGCTTTTTTTGAAAATGCCGGTGGTTCCCTCACCCTCAAATCGGTAGTCGAGGTCAATACACACCTCTCGGCAATACCCGACAATCAGGGACGTGATAACCCGGCATCACACGAACTGGTGAGGATCATCGACCAGGCGCGCCAGGATATGATGACATTTCTCGGCACCCAACAAGGGTTGGTTTTTGTTGGTGAAAGCGGCACCGAATTATTGTTTCGACTGGTGCGTGCCGCTGTGCTCGGCGCTGCAGACGGCGGTGCAGTACTCGGCAGCACCCTGGAGCACCCGGCGACTGTCAGCGCCTGCAAGCGTTGGGCGGGCATCACCGGCAAGCGGTATATTGCCGTTCCACACAACAACGAAACAGCCACAGTCACAGCGGATGACTACCGCCAATACGTTACCGCCGATACACGTGTCGCCACCATTATTCAAACCAGCCCGGTTACCGGGATGGCGGTGGATATAAACGCCGTCGTCGGCGTGATTCGCGCTGTTTCACCAGACTGCCTTATCGTTGTCGATGGCATTCAGCACGCCGCCCACGGCGCGGTGGATGTGGATGCCTACAACATCGATGGGTTTGCCGTTTCGGCGTACAAAGTGTTTTCCAAACACAACTATGGCGTGGCCTGGTTATCGCCAAAACTGAGCCTGTTAGCGCACGACAAACTCGACGGCACGGCGGATAACTTCTGGGAGCTGGGCACCCGCGACACCTCAGCATTTGCCACGTTTTCTGAAGTGGTTAACTACCTTGATTGGCTGGGAGCACAGTTTACTGACTCAACAGACCGACGTGAACGACTGTTAGCGGCAGGCGCAGCGATGAGCGCGCACGAAGCGGGGCTTGTCGATGCCATGATAAACGGCGCTGACGGGCAAAGTGGCCTGCGTGATATGCCAGAAGTCTTTGTGCTGGGCGGTTGCGACAATCCGCACCGTGAAGGCCTGGTGTCATTGGCTGTGGAGGGTGTTCCCTCTGCCGAGGTCGTCAGCAAACTCAACGCCGACGGTGTGCGCACCCATGTGCGCAAAAACGACTATTTCTCTGGCAATATCCTCACCCCTCTCAATAGAAAAACCTGTGTGCGTGTATCCATGTGCCACTACAACTCACTTGATGAAGTGATGCGTTTTTTGCGCTCGATGGAATCGATTATCCTAAATTCCGCAGTTGAATCGTAGCGAGGGCGTCTAAGGTGCTGAAGATGAAGTGTTTTTACCCGCATTTTAGCCATCCTGTAGTGATTCTACAGGTGAAGCTGAAATGCGGGTAAAAGCGCTTTAGATTCTGTGCATTAGGTGCTCGCAGTAGATTCAACTGCGGAATTTAGATTTAAGCGTTATAAGGGGTTAAAAATGATTTTAGAGGTTGCGGTATTGAATGTAATGCCCGGTAAAGAATCAGAATTTGAACAGGCATTTAATAAAGCGCAGCGCATTATTATGTCGATGTCAGGCTATGTTTCGCACACGCTACAGAAGTGCATTGAATCTGAATCGAGGTATATTTTACTGGTGAACTGGGAAACACTGGAAGATCACACCGAGGGGTTTCGTGGTTCTGAGGAATATCAGGAATGGCGCGCTTTGTTGCATCATTTCTATAACCCTTTTCCAGTGGTTGAACACTACTCTCCGGTGTATTCCGAAACAAGTATTTGAATATAAGGAACGTACACGAAATAACTTCCGGGGTTTGCAAATGTACCGATTTACCTTATAACTGCTCCTGCGTTGCTCTATCTCCTACTGTAAATTGTATATAGTTGGTTGCAATACCATTACAACCAACTATACCCGGTCGTTCAGCGCGACATCACATCAAGCATTTACATCGATTACCGCACGCCCCCGCACCCCACCTTTGAGTATTGATTTGGCAATAGACGGCGCATCAGACAACGGCGATACCGCCATAATATCATCGTACTGAGCCGCATCGACCGATGCCTCGATCATACGCCAGGCTTCAGTGCGCCTGTCCATAGAAGCCTGTACTGAATCGATACCACAAATGGTAACCGCACGCACAAACAAGGTAATCAACTCCAGCTCGACACGCGAACCCGCCGCCAAACCCACCGCCGCAATCGACCCGCCATAACACATTTGTGCCGCGATACGGGCAAACCCAACTCCCCCCGCATTGTCGATACAGCCCGCCCAGCGCTCTTTCTCCAGCGGTTTTTTCAACGGTTCCGCATATTCAGAACGCGGGATCACTTCAGATACCCCCAAGCGCTGAAAATAATCCGCTGCGCTGGGGTCACCAGACACAGCAACCACCTCATAGCCACGCGCACGTAACAACAACACGCTAAACGAGCCAACACCACCGCTGGCCCCGGTGACCAGTATCGGCCCTTTATCAGGCGATACGCCATTGGCTTCAAGAGCGGCAATAGACAGTGCGGCTGTCAGCCCTGCGGTGCCCGCTGCCATCGCCTGCGCTGATGTCACTCCCTTGGGTTGATGCACCAGCCATTCACCCTTGACCCGCGCTTTTTCTGCCAGACCGCCCCACCATACTTCACCGACACGCCAACCCGTGCAAATTACCTTATCCCCCACGGCAAAACCGGGATTATCTGAAGCCTCTACCGTACCGGCGAAATCGATGCCGGGAACAAAGGGATAATGACGCACAATACGGCCCAGACCATTGACTGTAAGGCCGTCTTTATAATTGATCGACGAATGTTCAACAGCGACTGTCACATCGCCGTCTGCGGGGAGTTGTGTGGTTTCTATTGCCTCCACAGCCGCACTCACTGCACCACTTTCATCCTGGCGTAACAACAGACCGCGAAAGGTTTCACTCATAGTATTTCTCACTTGTTTAATGTTAAGGGGTGTTCGTATGCTCTGGATTATCCTACGTTAATCAGGCGATGTGTTTAACCGTTGATTCAGCCCCGGCAGCCAGCGACGCACGTTGATCGTCAGCCATACGACGGTGCAAGGCCAGTGACTGTTGATCAAATGCAGCACGGGGTGGCGCGATATGCACCCAGTTCATGTGTTCATCAATACCGCGCACCAGCATAGCGTAATCGCGGTGGGCAACCTGCTGGCGAACCTCGGGGGTAACGTAGCGGATAGCGACACCGATCCGCCGGTCAGCCGATGTGTTTGGCCCGGAAGCGTGAAATACACGACCGTGGTGCAATGACATTTCACCAGGTTGCAACACCACGTCCACCGCTTCATTTTCATTGACCTCCACGGCCACTTCCTGGCCACGTGAGAGCAGATTGGATTCGCAAAACGTATCCCTATGCGGCAACAGCGCATTTTTATGCGAACCGCTGACAAAGCGCATACAGCCGGATTCCAGGGTCGCTGGTGACAAGGCCAGCCAGGCGGTGACCTCCTGTTCTGTGCTGCCAAGCCCCCAATAAGTCAAATCCTGATGCCAGGTGACAATTTTATCGGTGGCTGCCTCTTTAATGAAAAATTCACAGGACCAACACAGAATATTTGCGCCCAACACCTTCTCCACCTGATCCAGAATACAGGGGTTACGTGCCAGTTCAGCCGCCATCGGCATCACCACATGGGTATTGTTACGCAAATAGATACGCAGGGGGTTTTCGGTGCCAACCGGCGGGTTTGCCTCGACAGCTTGCAGTTGATCCCGGTAGCGCTGCGCTTCGCCCGTTGACATAACGCGCAAGGGAAACTGATAACCATGCTGCCAATACGCATCGATATCAAAACCCTTGTCTGTCGACATGGGATCTATATGCATCGGCTTATTGCGCTTAATTTTATAAGAGAATACATGGGCATACCCAATATAAGATTATTCATTAGAGTGTCTGGCAAAAGGTATTTTCCCAACGTATTATGTCGAAAACAACCCACACCATACACTGTTATTTTGCGAGCTATAACAATATACCTCTATCGCGTATTACGATGAACGCTGAAAATAACATACAGACAGGCTCTACCTGCAAAATGGCGTTTGTGTTGATCCCAAAATTTAATATGAATGCCCTGACCAACAGCATAGAGCCATTGCGCATCGCCAATTATGTCAGTGGCACCACCTTATATCAGTGGCAACTATTATCTGTCGATGGCGGGCTTGTCACTGCCAGCAACGGCATGTCGCTGCCTACCGAGGCCTTGAACAGAGACAATATGCGCCGGGACGTGGTATTCGTTTGCGGTAGCTGGAACTCAGAACACTACGATAATCCGGTGCTGTTTAACTGGCTGCGCCGACAGGATCACCTCGGGGTAACACTGGGCGCGATGTGCATTGGTACGTATATTCTTGCGCGGGCCAAACTGTTATCCGGTTATCGCGCTACCTTGCAGTGGTCCTGCATTCAGGGTTTCACCGAGCAATACCCAAATGTACAGGTAGAAGAGAGCATTTTTGTGATTGACCGCAACCGCATTACCAGCGCCGGTGCCACTGCTGGTATCGATATGATGCTGTACGACATCAAACAACGCTATACCCCCCAATTGGCTATGGAGGTCGCCGACCAGCTCGCCCACTACCCGATTCGACCACCTGACACACCACAGCGCCAGGTGAATGCAAACCAACAGCAATCACTGCCCCATATACTCAGTGAAGCCGTGCGGCTCATGGAAAACAACCTCGAAGAACCGCTGACCATCCCGGAAATAGCGGAGATGATTCATGTGTCACAACGCAAACTTGAGCGCCTGTTTAAACAACATGCGAATGCCACCGCAATTGCTTATTACCGTGCACTGCGCTTGCAGTTTGCCCGTGTGCTGTTAACTCAAACCCGTTTAACCATTCGGGAGATTTCGGTGGCCTGTGGGTTCTCTAGTTTTTCACACTTTGCCAAATCATTTGTAGGGCAGTTTGGCAAACGCCCACGGGACTACCGCCAGGCCTGGCCGGAGGAAGCCGCTATTCCAAACTGGCAGGGTATGACAACATCGTTGATGAAGTTTGCCAGTGCGGCAAAAAATATTGAGCGCCCAATTGAGTGACCCACCGGTTAAACAATGCTGTCCCGCATACACTAAGGTGCATGTTGCAGACGTGTGATGATAAAGTTTGCCTGGCACCGAGAATGCTAATGTTTATTTTATATAAATATATTAATATTCATATAGTTACAAATAAAACCTATAAAAAAAATACGATGTTTCACATATTTGTGTCAGCACCCTACTGGCTTAAATAGTGATCTTTATCTGGTGAGAATTACCTATTGAACCTTAACCTCAAACAGCTCGAAGCCTTTGTTTGGGTCGCCGATCTCGGCAGCTTTCGCAAGGCAGCGGAGCGCTTAAATACAACCCAGCCGAACATTTCATCGCGTATCGCCTCGCTGGAATCGACCCTGGATGTAACCCTGATGACACGCGATGCCGGGTCTGTGTGCTTAACATCTAAAGGATATGAACTGCTCGCACATGCCAGAAAAGTATTATCGGCAACAGAAAACCTGATCGACGTCGCGGGTCATGTGGCGCTGCACGATGGTGTGTTAAAACTGGGCGTGACGGAAATGGTTGTGCATACATGGTTGCGGCAGTTTTTAAAAACACTCAAAAAACGCTACCCCAATATTACCGTCGAGCTCACTGTCGATTTGTCGGTAAACCTTCAAAAAGCGCTGTTTACCCGCTCAATCGACCTGGCCTTTCAAAGCGGCCCCTTCAGCCGTGCAACATCGGGCAGTCAGGGGCTTGGCCACTATCCTTTGACTTGGGTGGCAGCACCTGACCTGGCACTACACGATAAGGCGAGTGTCTCGATAGACGATTTAGCACAGCACCCTATTCTCACCCATGCACGCGATACCCAACCCTTTGCACAAATAACGGCCCACTTTGCTACACGCCGCGACCTTTCAGTGCGTTTGGTGCCATCGAGCAACCTCGCCGCCTGCCTGCATATGACGGTGGATGGCATGGGTATCGCCGCACTGCCTGCGGCGATGGTGGGTAACGAGCTTAACAGTGGAAAGCTGCACCGTGTCCACTACACCTGGGTGCCAGACAACCTGCATTTTCTGGCGCGATATGATGCACAGAAATCTCCCCAGTTCGTCGCCAGCGCAGCCGTGCTTGCCGGTGAAGTGGCCGCAGAATTTACGGCAGAGTTTGCGGTTTAACCCAACGCTTAACAAAGCCCGAAAAACTCTACCGATAACAAATTGTTATTCTATAAATTCAAGAAAACAATTGGCATTTACCGATAAATTCGCTTTACTCTGTACGATTACATCGCCTTCATAACCAGGGTTTAGCAAAGCATGAATACATCTTCTATCCGCATGGGCGTTGATATTGGCGGTACATTCACCGATGTCGTGCTGGAACTTGGCAACAAACACTATTCCGCCAAAGTACTCACCACCTACCTGGCCCCCGAAGAGGCCATTATTCAGGGTATGCGGCAGGTGTGTGACAAGGCAGGCATTCAGCCCGCAGCGATTGGACAGATTATCCACGGCACCACCCTCGCCACGAATGCACTGATTGAACGGCGCGGTGCCAAAACCGCGCTGATTACAACCCAGGGGTTTCGCGATGTGATTGAGATGCGCACCGAATCCCGCTTTGAACAATACGACCTCAACCTGACTATCCCTGAACCGTTGCTGCCACGCCAACAGCGCTATACGCTCAAGGAGCGTATCAGTGCTACAGGCGAGGTGCTGATTCCATTGGACCGCAATGCCGTTGAGGTGTTGGTGGAGGAGATACGTGCAGCGGGTTACACGAGCGTGGCGGTCGGGTTTATGCACGCCTACCTGGACGACACCCATGAGCGCATGGTACGCGATGTGCTGGCCGAGAAAATTCCACAGGTGATGGTCTCGCTGTCCTCTGAAGTATCGCCACAAATGCGCGAATACGAGCGCTTTAATACCGTGGTGGCCAACGCCTATATCAAGCCTTTGATGAAGAGCTACCTGGACAGGCTGGCCGGTCAATTGCGTGGTGAGGGCGTCACCTGCACTATTTTCCTGATGCACTCTGGCGGCGGCATTATCTCGCTGGAGAGTGCGGCTGAATTCCCCGTTCGGCTGGTCGAATCCGGCCCGGCGGGCGGTGCGGTGTTCGCCGCTGATATCGCCTCACAATACAAGCTGGATAAAGTCATCTCTTTTGATATGGGCGGTACAACCGCGAAAATTTGCCTGATCAAAAACCAAACCCCAAAAACCAGCCGGGTCTTTGAAGTGGCCCGCACTTACCGCTTTAAGAAAGGCTCCGGAATGCCGATTTCGATTCCGGTTATCGATATGGTCGAGATTGGCGCTGGCGGCGGGTCATTGGCTCATGTCGATGCCATGCGGCAGATACGCGTCGGCCCGGAATCGGCAGGCTCTGAACCCGGCCCGGCCTGCTATGGGCGGGGTGGTGAAAAACCGGCTGTCACCGATGCAGACCTGATTCTGGGCAAGCTCGACCCGGACAACTTTGCCGGTGGCTCGCTGCCACTCGACGTACACAACGCAGCCAGCGCCCTGGACAACACCCTGGGCGCACCACTGGCGATGGATACACAAACCGCCGCCTACGGGCTGGTTGAAGTCGTCGACGAAAACATGGCCAATGCCGCCCGCGTTCACGCCGTCGAAAACGGCGAGGATTTGGCGGAATACACAATGATAGCCTTCGGTGGGGCCGCACCACTACACGCGGGCCGCCTGTGCGAGAAGCTGGGAATCGACCGGCTGCTGGTGCCGCCCGGCGCTGGTGTGGGGTCGGCGATTGGCTTTTTGCGCGCACCGTTTAGTTTTGAGGCGAACCGTAGCGTTTATATGCGCCTATCCGGGTTTGATGCAGATGTAATTCGCACACTGCTGACCGACCTCGATACAGAGGCGCGGCGCTTTGTGCGCTCGTGTGATGCAACGGCTGCGATACAATCCGAGTTCAAAGTGTATATGCGCTACACCGGCCAGGGCTGGGAAATACCCATTATTCTGAGTGCCGATCAGGCAGGCAATCCTGAAGCCAACACATTTCAGCGATTGTTTGAGCGGGACTATGCCGCCCTGTTTGGCCGCGCTGTAGCGGGCATGGATATGGAAATCACGGTGTGGTCGGTTAATGCGAGTACATCCCCACACCCTGTCACAGCGGAAAACACCGCTTCCTCAGAAGTGCCTGCGGCAACCACAGCCGCCACTGAACATGGCACCAGAACGGTCTTTGATCCGGCGTTAGGCGAGGCCGTTGCAGCGCGTGTTGTATCGCGTGACACCTTACAGGCAGGGTATTTTGTGCCCGGGCCTGCGGTGATCAGTGAAGATGAAACTACCATTATTGTCCCCGCCAGCCGCACAGCCGTCAGTCAGCCCGACGGCTGCATTGATATAACCCGACACCCCCTTTAGGACATTCCCATGACAGAAAAAACCTCAACGGTTACCCACCAGGTGATGTGGAATCGCATGATTTCGGTTGTGGAGGAACAGGCGCAGGCCTTGGTGCGCACAGCGTTTTCCACATCAGTACGCGAAGCCGGTGATCTATCTGCCGGTGTCTACGACACAGCGGGGCGTATGCTAGCGCAGGCGGTAACCGGCACACCCGGCCATGTGAATGCGATGGCGGAAGCGGTCGGCCACTTTATCCGGCGCATTGGCCGCGACAATATCTTTGAGGGCGATGTCTACATCACCAACGACCCCTGGGAAGGCACCGGTCACCTGCACGATATTACCGTGGTAACGCCCTCTTTCCACCAGAGGCACTTTGTCGGGTTCTTCGCCTGCACGGCGCATGTCGTCGATATTGGCGGTCGCGGTTTTGGTGCCGATGCCAATTCGGTGTACGAGGAGGGTTTATACATCCCCATTATGAAATTCGCCGACAGAGGCAAAGTCGACACCACGCTGTTGAATATCGTGCGCGGTAATGTGCGTGAGCCAGACCAGGTTATCGGCGACCTCTACGCCCTGGCCAATTGCAATGAAACCGGCCACCGGCGTCTGATCAATATGATGACGGAATTTGGCTTATCAGACCTGAACAGCATTGCCGCCTTTATTCTGGATAACTCGCACACCGCGACACTTGAGCGTATCGCCGCCCTTCCCCGTGGCACCGCCAATGGTGCAATGACCATCGATGGTTACAGCACCCCGATTGACCTCAAGGTACAGCTCACCATTCAGGTAGAGCGGATTCTCTGCGATTTTGCAGGCTCTTCCGGTGTCGACAAAAAAGGCATCAATGTACCGTTGGTGTACACCCAGGCGTATGCCTGCTACGCCTTAAAATGCGCCATTGCCCCAGAGATACCCAATAATGCCGCCTCACTGGCCCCGTTTGTCGTCACCGCACCTGAAAACACCATCCTCAACGCGCTGCGCCCCGCCCCGGTTGCCTTGCGCCATGTGATTGGGCATATGTTGCCAGATACCGTGTACGACGCGCTCGACAAACTCCTCCCCAACACCGTGCCCGCCGAGGGTGCGGGCACCCTGTGCAACTTCCAGGTGTCCGTGCGTCCGCGCACCGACGCCGACCCTTCAGATGATGCCACAAAAAATGCAATACGGGCCGAAGTACTCACGTTTAACTCAGGGGGTTCTGGCGCACGGCCAGGCCTGGACGGTATGAGCGCCACGGCGTTTCCATCCGGGGTGATGACAATGCCGGTCGAGGCAACTGAGCACACCGGCCCGGTGATTATCTGGCGTAAAGAGCTGCGCCCCGATAGCGGCGGCGCGGGCCAATACCGTGGTGGGCTGGGGCAGTACATGGAAATCAGCGCAAGCGCCGGCCATGAATTTGACTTCTCGGCGATGTTTGACCGTGTACATCACCCGGCACGGGGGCGCCAGGGAGGCCAGAATGGCGCACCCACAACAATAAGCCAGGACGACGGCACAACCATGCAAGGCAAAGGCAGACAGTATGTGCCGCATGGCCGCCACGTTATGCTCGCCTTTCCCGGTGGCGCTGGCTATGGCCCGGCAACAGAGAGAGACCCGCAGAAGGTGCGCACTGACCTCGCCAGAGGATATATTTCAGCTACCGTGGCCAAACGCGATTATGGGCTTAGCGACCTCGATATCAAACAAACCCAAGATGCCGTAAAACAGGGGAAAATACTTTAATGAACCAAACAACACCCTCAACGACACCTATATCGGCGACACCTCAGCGCCCCCGCTATGACGTGGTTATCGTCGGGGGTGCCATGTACGGCTCGTCGGTCGCCTGGTTTTTGTCAAACAACCCGGACTTTGACGGCAGTATCCTGGTTGTCGAGCGCGATCCCAGCTATGAATTTACCTCAACCGCACACACCAATAGCTGTATGCGCCAACAGTTCTCGAATGAAATAAATGTGCGCGTCTCACAATTTGCCGCTGAATTTGTCAAAAACTTCCGCGCTTTTATGGGCGATGACCCACGTGTGCCGACCTTACTGTTGCAAAGCTACGGCTATATGTACCTGGCCGACAATGAAGCGTTTGCCGATACGCTGCGGGAAAACCAACGCATCCAGGCGGCCTGCGGTGCGGGCACCAGAATCCTCTCGGCTGAAGAGATTGCGCGTGATTACCCCTTCTACAACCTCGAAGACATCGTTGCGGGCAGCCATAACTTAATCGATGAAGGCTATTTCGATGGCAATACACTGTTTGACTGGTGGCGGCGTTCAGCGCGGGAGAAAGGCACGGAATACATCACCAACGAAGTGGTCGCGATGACCCGCAACGCAGCGGGTACGCGTGTGGAAAGCGTCACTCTCAAATCGGGTGAAGTGATCGCCTGTGGCACAGTGGTCAACGCCTCCGGGCCACGGGCAGTACTCACCTCGCGCATGGCGGGCATCGACATCCCGGTGGAACCGCGTAAGCGCTATACCTTCATCTTCTCCGCCGAAAACCCGCTCGACCGCGACCTGCCACTGACCATCGACCCCAGTGGCGTACACATGCGCACCGAAGGCAGCTACTACCTGGCAGGCTGCCCACCGGATGACGATCCAGCGGTCGACTACGATGATTTCATTCAGGATCACAGTCTCTGGGAAAACAAAGTCTGGCCGGCTATCGCCAATAGAATTCCTCAGTTTGAGGCGATCAAACTGATCAACTCCTGGGCGGGGCACTACGCTTTCAATACCCTCGACCAAAATGCCATTCTCGGCCCGCACACCGAAGTGGAGAATTTTATCTTCGTCAACGGTTTTTCCGGGCATGGCTTTCAGCAATCACCGGCCATGGGGCGCGGCACCGCCGAATTGATTACCTACGGTGAATACCGTGCGCTGGACCTCTCCCCGTTTAACTACCAACGCATCGCCGAAAACCGGCCCTTTATTGAAAAGGCAGTCATATGAACCTCATCGATAACCCCTTTACCCACGCGATACACGCCGGGGAAAAACAGATTGGCCTGTGGCTAAGCTTGAGCAGTAACGTTGCCGCTGAGGTGGTCTCCTCCAGTGGTTATGACTGGGTACT
The DNA here is from genome assembly GCA_965277715.1 of Gammaproteobacteria bacterium. Classification (GTDB taxonomy): domain Bacteria; phylum Pseudomonadota; class Gammaproteobacteria; order JBCCGL01; family JBCCGL01; genus JBCCGL01. The sequence continues at coordinate 863,049 of OZ255836.1, read as the reverse complement.
GCTGGATATGGAACACTCGCCCAACAGCCTGCCCTCCATTTTGAGCCAACTTCAGGTTTTTGCCGCCAGCGCGAGCACCGCCATTGTGCGCCCCTATTGGAATGATCCGGTATTAGTCAAACGCCTACTGGATATTGGTGCTCAGGGCTTACTGTTCCCCATGATTCAATCAGTGGAAGAGGCGCAAAAAGCGGTTGCCGCCACACGCTACCCACCACGAGGTATACGCGGTGTTAGCGGTGCGACCCGCGCAAATGCCTTTGGTCGGGTCGTCGACTACTTTGAGCGCGTTGAAGATGAAACAACAGTATTGCTACAACTCGAAACGGCTCAGGCTATCGAGCGTGCCGAAGACATTGCCAGTGTCGAGGGTGTTAGCGGTGTTTTCTTTGGCCCGGCAGATATAGCCGCCGACATAGGCCAGCTCGGTAACCCGATGAGTGAAAAAGTCTGGGATTTGATTTTACCTGTCGCAAAGAAACTCATCGCCAAAGGCATACCGGTTGGCACCTTAATGGCCGACCCAACGTTTGCAGCAACGCTGCTAAATGCGGGCTTTACCTTTGTCGCCTGTGGTTCAGACATTTCACTACTCGCCAAAAATGCCGACCAGCTACTCACCCAGATTAATCGACAATGTACTGGGCACAGTAGCCCCAAACAGACGGAAAATACCCGATGAAGAAAATCGTACTAACCGGCGCGGCTGGTCGCCTTGGCTCCTACCTGCGCGAGCCTTTATCCAAGCTGGCGGATGCCTTGGTATCCTCTGATCTGGTCGAGGGTCTGGAGACACTTTACTCGGGTGAGTCGTATGTCCAGGCTGATTTGCAAAATTACGATGCGATACACGCCTTACTTGAAGGCGCCGATATGGTTGTGCACTTTGGTGCAATTGGTGACGAGGCACCCTTTGAAAACATCCTTGGCCCTAACATCATTGGTGCCTACAACATCTGGGAAGCGGCTTACAGGCAAGGCGTTCGCCGGGTGGTTTACGCCAGCTCCATCCACGCGGTAGGTATGCATTCAAAAATGGATTTTATTGGCACTGACGCCCAGCATAAACCGGATACCTTCTATGGTCTTTCCAAATGTTTCGCAGAAGACCTCGCCAGGCTCTACTGGGACAAACGCCAGGTTGAAGCGGTGTGCCTGCGCATCCTCTCGTGTGCACAGGTAACCAGCGCCCGCGCCCTGGGCACCTGGCTCTCCTACCCGGATTTGATTCAACTGGTCGAGCGAGCCATCTCAACCCCGGCAACCGGCTTCGCTGTGATATACGGCGTATCAAACAACGACAGGGCGCCGGTCGACAATGCCAAAGTGCATTTTCTGGGATTTCGCCCCAACGACAATGCCGAACAGTTTGCCGATAAAATCCTCGCTGAAACCCCGCCCCAGGACTTGAACGACCTGGCAAACACCCACCACGGCGGCCCGTTTGCGTCTATTTCATTAGGGGTCAGTGCGATGGCGGGTATGGATATTGTTGATGATAGAAAGCCCGGTTGACTCTATTTTGATGGTGAGACTCAATACACCTCAAACTTGCAGGCGGGATTAAGTTGTCAGGGTAACTGACCCGATGTGGCTGCATCAGAATGAAATGTGGGAATATATTGATCAAGATCCGTATCAAGGGGCCTGAAGCGTAGAAGTTCAGACAGTTACCGGGTTTTCGGTGATTAACTGTCAGATCAGGTTTTGAGTTCGACAGATTAATTTCTACCCCGTAATTCCAATTGTCCGCAGGGCTCGGATGAAGTACTTGTGAGCTGTTTTTACCCCTTGTCTCATTGTCGAGAGTGTCGCTCGTATCATCGTGGCGACAGTGGCGAGCAGTATTATCGCCGCTTGTACGCCCAGGGCTAAAATAACGCCGTTATATTCGTTTGCAGTGAGTGACTTATATAGGGCCACCGTCATACCACTGCTTGAGATGATCCATAAGCTAAGAATATACCAGCGAAATCTTGTAAATTCGGCTTGGCGGTGTTTGTTCCCATAGCGGTTTGGCGCCTGTAATCCTTTGGTGCCCCAACTAGTCTGGTGAGTATTACAAATAGCAAATATCCATAGCTGGTAAGAGATAATGGGAGAACAGACAAAATAAAAAATACTGTCACGAAAAATCGCAGACGTTGGCACGAACTTTTTGTATGCAGAGATAAATGGAACGCAAAGTAGCGAGAATGACATTAATAATAAGGCGATGCCGCCCTTGTCGCTAGTAAGCAAATGAGGATACATACTCAAAGCAAATATCGCTTGAATGGCAATAGATAGCCATAGCGAGTATTCTGCAACCTCGTCTGTTTTACCCCTTAGCGATATATAAAACTGCCAAATCAGCATGAGCGCCGTGACAACAGAAATGCCAAAGCTGTAATAATATGTTAGCGAACCCGATTTTGTTGTAGCAAGGGCACTGCTGGCAATATCGTAATAGGCTAGCGGTACCAGTAGTGAAAACCAATCCATTAGAAGACGAATAACTTGTATAGCACCAAAAAAAAGCATCTTAAGTTTAGATAGGCGGGAGTGCTCATCTGATGTTAGGCATTGGGGTAAACGTAAAAGGTAGCTTGCACGAGAGGCTAGTGTGCCAACATTCCAGCGTCGACGTTGTTGCAACAACTCAGGTAAGTTCTCGCAAGCGTCACTATAAGCAATGGCGTGGTCAACGTGTTTGAGCTTCCATGAGTGCTTTGGCCGAAGTATCACCTCTTTACAAAGTACACGATCCTCAGCCAAGTAAAGGGAAGATTCAAATGGCGGCAATTTTCCAAGCCCTTTAAAGTATATATCAAGAGGCTGTAAACCTTCTCGTTGCACATCATCCCGCTCTTTATCATCAGCAATTGCCTCCCAGCGCATTACACCATACTGGCCGGGAATAACATTTAAATACGACAGAAGCTCATCTGTCGGCCACTCAAGATACACGGAGTTTAGCAAGCTTCGGTATTGCCATATATTCAGTATCTCAATAACATTTTCGAGTGGTTTTATACATACGCTGCTAGCGACCGCTCCCACCTCGCTATTGTCAAGCATACACTGTTCCATGTGGTAAATAGATTCGAGGCATGGCTCTGTTGCGGTATCTAGATGAAAACAAAATTGTGGCTCTATTGTTGGGCACAGTAATCTGTAATACCACCAATGAGTGTCTAACTTGCCAGAATTTTCGCGTTTAATACACAGTAATAGTTTGACTGCGGTATTCTTATGCAAGCTGGTTTGATGGAAATTGATACCTTCCAATGATTGAATAAGTTCTGCCGTATTGATGGAAGTATTGTGAATTAGCATATCGCTAGTGGATAGCTCATCCCGTTCCAGGTCTTTCCCTAAGTGTTTAAAAACTGCTTTTGCGGAGTCACTCAGGTTGTGGTAACCGTCTGCGATAATACATATTGTGTGTGGCAAGATTTGTTTAGCGTTATTCTGGGTTGCTGCGTTTTTTGCTTGCGACCATTGAATCGATTTAGTAAGTGCGAGTAAACTCAGTGCCAGTTGCTCTCCAGGCTCATTATAGAGCGTAATCAATGTCGTGCTTCCACCCCGATAATGTAAAGACTCATCCAAAACATTATTTGGAAGGTATCGAGAATGTTTTGTTGTTAGCCAAGAACAATGCATAAGTATTGGTGTCCGGTAAGTAATCACAAATATGCGAGTAAGAGAGGTTTTAGTTGCCTCTGATAGAGCGCCATACCTGACGTGTTATTTTGGATAACTGCGTGTAAAAAGCGCGCTAAGCATCGAACACATCAGCCTGAGTAATGCACTTTTTATAAGGCGTTTTTCAGAGGAATAGGTTGATCAAGTGAAAGGCGTTCACCTTAACCCTGTGCGAGGAAAGAACAAGGCGGCATAAATTATACTCTAGGCGATAACTAGCTTGAAAAACGCCGTAACCAGCTTGAGTAAGAGCCTTACCTTTGATATTCATTTGTGTATTAGGAACATGCACTACAGATTTGGGCGACCTATCGTTATCAGAAAAGCACAGGCAACTGCTTTTTTTCAACTACAAGCGCAGCGCAGCTACTGAAAGGTAAGCCCAGCTCAATTGGTCTTGTTATGCTCTACACTAATTTCAACACCACATCTTTCACAACTGATGAGATTGTTCCTAGGCGCTCTACCATTATAGTTTTTTTACCGTTTTCACTAGTCGCCTCATTTACAGCTTTAATCAGCCTGCTAAGCTCATCCTGATCGACCCTGTTAGGCAATAACTCAGCAATTTTTGAATCAGTAAGTGCCCCCAGTTTTTCAATAGCACTACCAAGCTCCAAATCTGTCTCTTCTGCTTCATTGCTTAGATCATATTTTCCCATTTTATTTCTCCCCTTCAATTTTTTTATTGGCCGCGTTCATTATATTGTCACTCGATGCCTCTATTTGAATTAAAAAATCTTTCAGCGCTTTTTGGGCACCATCTTTGGCACCCAAAATAGTGCTTACCTTTTCATTTGCATCAGTGATGGCATTCATAACATTTCCAACCCTTTCCAAAGCCCCAAGCTTTTGTAGAATCTCATTGCTTTTTTCTCTTAAATCAACAGCCGATGCAAGGTAACCTTTGATTGCTGCCTGAGACCTTTGCAAGTCGAAAAAAGCCCCGTTTATTTCACTAATTACCATTTTTTCCTGTTCGTTTACTGGTTTAAGTAGTTCATGCCGTTTTTTGTTTATTTGGTATTGAGCCTCCTCTGACCATTCCAGCAACGTATCACCTAACTTTGCTTTTTCGTCTGTTACTGCTGTTTCTACCCCCTGTAAAACGATGCTTTTTTGCGGGTCTTTTATTTCTTTGCCTCTCCATGTAATAGATATGTCACTAGCTTTAATGTTACTTGTCAAATAAGCAGCATCAAGATCAGCGCGAAACGCTAAATTATTAATAGCTTTGGACAGAAATAATGGCGTCCATTTCTCATCAATGAAATCATTGATATCTTCGCGTAACTTCCCATAATACAGCTCAATAAACCCTATATGTGATTCATGTAACGCTGTAATTTGGTACCCTGTCACTTCTGATAATTCGACAGTTTCCTTTGGTAAAGATGTACATCCTGACATTAACACCACTGCAGTTAGCAATAGTTTATTTATTATTTTCTTCATAAATTAACTCCTTTGTTGTTTAAATTATGCATAACAATTAGCACCAAACCAATCTTCCCTAATATTGGATACTACCCGGAAAATCAAACAAGTTCGCCCTGATAAGTTGATATTACCTGGCAAACCAGGAAACCTAAGATTTGAAAAGCTTACCCACGTTTATAGGAAAATAAAGCATGTATGTCAACTTCAACGTAAGCACCAATATATAGACGTACTATCCGTTTGACAGTTGGGTTCAGATATTAAAAGCCTCATCCCCTGGAGGCAGCTATGAATTCATCAATAATACCGTTCGATCAGTCAACCAGAAATCCGTGTTTTAGCCTCTGAGAGGCCTTGATACGAGGTTCTGTGCCAAGCAGTGTTTTAAGGTCACAGTTTATCCGGCTCAAAGTCATCCACCATGATGGCATTACGGCTGGCCTGGTAGCTGTTTAACAGGCAATCGGCTTCTTGTTGGGTGATGTTTTTTTCATCCAGTAACGCGGCAATCCAGCGCGGGTAATCACAGTTAAATGGTTTGTTTACACCTTGATCGCGCAAGCGTTTTTCGATGGGATCTGCCTCAATAATCAATTGCAGGGCATGTTCAAGTTTGCCGGTAATATCATCGGGGTTATTGTTGTGATAGATGCCATCGGTCAATCGGTCTCGTGCGTCAGAAGGTGCCAGTAATAATGTTGCGACTTTTTGCCCCAATGCATCGTTGGGGGCGCGAAAGCGTCGGCCCATAGGGAAAATAATAGCGCGCAAACACTGGCCAACCAGACGGTTGGGGAAGTTCCGCAGGATTTCGTCGAGGGCACTTTGTATTTGGTAGAGCGCGTATTTAACCCCCCACTCCATCAGCGGTCGGTCAGCCGTCGGCCGCCCTGTGTCTTCATAGCGCTTCAACACTGCCGAGCACATAAACATATAGGTCAGCGCATCGGCAAAACGGGCAGAGAGTTTTTCTTTGCGCTTTAGCCCACCGCCCAAAAACAACATGGCCAGATCAGCGACAAAAGCATAAGCGGCGCTCATGCGGGCCAGGCGTTTATAGTATTTGGCGTGCTCGCCGTTTACAGGTGCATCGGCTAAGTTGCTGCGGGTTAAACCAAACAACAGGGCGCGCGCACCGTTGCGCACGGTATAGCCGAGATGTTGAAATAAGGCTTCGTCAAATGCGGGCAAACCAATGTGGCTGTCTTTATTTGAGGCCGCTTCAATCTCCCGCACAACATAGGGGTGGCAGCGCATTGCACCCTGGCCAAAAATAATCATGCTGCGCGTGAGAATGTTGGCCCCTTCCACTGTAATGCCGACCGGTACTCCCTGATAGGCGCGTGCAAGGTAGTTGTTCGGCCCCATGCAAATTCCCCGGCCACCGTGAATATCCATCGCATCATTCATCACCTGGCGCATTTGTTCGGTGTTGTGGTATTTCAGTATGGCCGATACCACTGAGGGCTTTTCACCCTGGTCGAGGGCGACGCAGGTGAGCAATCGCCCCGCATCCATCATATAGGTCAACCCGGCAATGCGCGCCAAGGCTTCCTCGACCCCCTCAAATTTTCCTATCGGCAGATTAAACTGTTTGCGCACACGGGCATAAGCACCGGTGACGCGGCTGGCAAATTTGCCAGAGCTGGTGCCGGAGGATGGCAGTGATACACCACGCCCGGTCGAGAGTGATTCCATCAGCATTCGCCACCCCTGCCCTAGCATTTCCTGCCCACCGATGATCCATTCCATCGGGATAAAGACATTTTCACCGCTGTTCGGGCCATTCATAAAAGCCTGGTTAAGCGGAAAATGTCGATTGCCAATTTTCACCCCTTTGGTTTTTGTCGGGATTAGCGCACAGGTAATGCCTAGCTCCTCGCTGTCACCGAGCAAGTGGTCTGGGTCGTAGGCTTTGAAAGCCAGCCCCAGCAATGTCGCTACCGGGCCTAATGTGATATAGCGCTTTTCCCAACTGACGTTTAACCCCAGTACTGTTTTGCCCTTGTGTCTGCCTTTGCAGACAATGCCGTAATCGGGGATGGCGCCCGCATCTGATCCTGCATTTGGCCCGGTCAGTGCAAAACAGGGAATTTCTTTACCGGCAGCGAGCCGGGGTAAGTAGTGGTTCTTTTGTTCCTCAGTACCGTAGTGGTATAACAGCTCGGCAGGCCCCAATGAGTTGGGCACCATTACGGTAACCCCCGCCGAGACACTGCGGCTGGATACTTTCATTACAATTTGCGAGTGCGCCAACGCAGAGAAGCCGTGCCCACCAAATTCTTTGGCGATAATTAACCCAAAAAAGCCATTATCCTTCATAAACTGCCAAACAGGCTCAGGCAAGTCCTTGAACTCGTGGGTGATTTGCCAGTCATCGAGCATGGCGCACAGTGTCTCGACCGGCCCATCGATAAACGCCTGTTCCTCCGGGCTAAACTGCGGTGCGGGCATTTGCAGCAGTTTTTGCCAATCGGGGTTGCCCTGAAACAACTCGGCCTCCCACCAGACAGTGCCCGCCTCGATGGCCGTGCGCTCGGTTTCTGACATCGGTGGCAATGCCGATTTGATGTATTGCAACAGGGGCGCACTGATAAAACGCTGCCGAATCTGTACGCTGTTCAGGGGTACGGCAATCAGCAGGAATACGCTCCAGGCCACGAAGGCGTATGCCCCATCGAGAAAATCAAGGCCACACAAAATAAACAGCGCGACAGCGGTGACGGCGCAGCACAGTACAAAGCTGGCACGGGTTTTGGCAATGCCGTACAAGGCCCCGAACAAAATTGCTATCCAGATTAAAAGTGTCATTGTCTTTTCTCAGATTATTCGTTTATTTACGTTCAATACAATCCGTTTGGATAGTAGCGCAAATACTGAAAACAGTTGGTTTTTTATCACACAAGCGCAAAACACGGAGTGCGCAGATAAAATAAACAGCCAGCGAGGTGATTTTTTCACATCATTTTAAGCCGAATATACCGATAGTACTTGAACACCTGTCAGGTTCGGGCACTCGTCACAAATACGGAATAACTATTGCCCGTTTTTTAAACCCAAATTGCAGATAACACAACTGTCAGCGCAGGTAAACCCCGGGAGAGATGATATATATACAGCGATGGTCAGATACGCCAACAATGTTATTGGTAACGGTGTTGCTACTGGCTGTTTACGTTTACGGTTATGTCGAACAGATCAATGACAACAAGCGCAGCATCAGTGTTTACACTTCATTTCAGGTAAGCTCTGAATAAGCATTTAATTCATCTTTAAAGCCTCGCAATAGGCACAAATAACACAGCCCGTACTGCCAACTGGCGATACAATGCCCGCTTATGGGTGACAACAGTATTTCCGGCACTATCCTGACACGTCATGGGTATGACACCTCACGCGGTATAGAATTGACGTATTGGCTGGCCACACACAATGGACCCGCTAAATTAGTTATCAATCAGCAACAGGCTGTGTGTTTTATCAAACAGCAGGATGCCGACCTGGCCCGTGCCGCCGCTCAGGTAAGCCCCCTCGAACTTCTGACACTCGATGAGAAAGCACCGGTTTGTGCGGTATATTTCCAACAACAGCGCGCACTGCTCAACTTTCGCCAGCAATGCAAACAACAGGGCATTACCCTCTACGAAGCCGATATTAAGCCACCCGACCGCTACCTGATGGAGCGATTTATTACCTGCGCGGTCGAGTTCACCGGCACCGGTGTGGCAAAAAACGGCCACACAACCTTTATCAACCCCCGCATGAAACCCGGTGTATTAACCAGCACACTATCCGTTATTTCTCTGGATATAGAGACAGACGGCATCAATGGCAACATTATCTCGATTGCCTGTAGCTGGCATGACGTTGCGCAACAGCGCCAGGCCTATGCCTTTATCCAACGACACCCAGACTGGCACGCACCACCCAAAAACACCGATAACACCCTGCTCTCGATTCAGGAGAGCGAAGCCGCCATGCTGCAGGCATTTTTTGCCTGGTTACAGCAACACGACCCCGACATTATTATTGGCTGGAATGTCATCGGTTTTGATCTTGCCTATATTCAAAAGCGCTGCGCTGCGCTGCGATTAACATTTGATTTTGCACGCGGTGACGCACGGGCGGCCATTTTACTGCCAGGGCACACCAGCCAAACGTATATTGCCGCAATACCTGGTCGGCTGGTGATCGATGGTATCGAAATGCTGCGCGCCGCCTTTTGGACATTCGAGCGCTTTTCGCTGGAGTTTGTTGCTCAGGAACTGCTTGGCCGAGGTAAATTAATCGACGAAAACCACGACAAGGTGGCGGAGATACAACACTTATACGCCCAGGACCCAGATCAATTGCTCGCCTATAACATCCTGGACTGCCAGTTGGTGGAGGATATTTTTGACAAGACCGGGTTGATCAATTTTACCCTACAGCGCAGCCAGCTCACGGGCCTGGCCCTGGGCCGTATAGGCGGTTCAGTGGCGGCCTTCGACAATCTTTACCTGCCGAGGCTGCACCGTCGCGGTTTTGTCGCAAAAAATATCGACGATGTGGAGAGCGATATTGCCAGCCCCGGTGGCTTTGTAATGGATTCAAAACCCGGACTCTATGAAAACGTACTGGTATTCGACTTTAAAAGCCTATACCCAAGTATCATCCGCAGCTTTTTGATCGATCCACTCGGTTTGATTTTGGACGATGACAACCAGGTGCCCGGTTTTCACGGTGCCAGCTTTAGCCGTGACAACCCTATTCTTCCCGAGCTCATCACAACCTTGTGGGCATCGCGTGATAGTGCCAAACAACAGAATGACGCCCCGTTATCGCAGGCGATAAAAATCATTATGAATTCGTTTTACGGCGTTTTGGGTACCTCCGGCTGTCGGTTTCACCACCACAAACTCGCCTCCAGCATCACCCGTCGTGGCCATGAGATTATTCAAAACACGCGTGATCACATCGAGGCCGCAGGCTTTTCGGTTATTTATGGCGATACCGACTCGGTATTCATACTGTTGGGGCCAAGGTATTCCCACGATCAGGCACAACAAACTGGTATGCAACTGCTGCACACACTCAACCAATGGTGGCAGACTCATCTGGTAGAGGAATATGCCATCGAATCCTGCCTGGAGCTGGAATTCGAGACCCATTTCAGTCGGTTTTTGATGCCCACTACCCGTGGTGATACCAAGGGCAGCAAAAAGCGTTACGCAGGCATAATAGAAAAAGACGGCGAGAGGGTATTGATATTTAAGGGTATGGAGAGCGTGCGTTCAGACTGGACGCCTTTGGCGCGCAATTTTCAACGTGAGCTCTACCAGCGCATATTCAATGATCAGGCGTATACCGATTTGATATTGGAAACCGTCGAACGCCTTAACAAAGGCGAGCTGGATCAACAGTTAAGCTATAGAAAACGCCTGCGCAAACCGCTCGATACCTACACAAAAAACGTACCGCCACACGTTCAGGCCGCCCGTAAATCACGGCATAAAGACCGCTGGATTCGCTATTTCATCACCGTCAATGGCCCCGAACCGGCAGACAACATCACCTCAGCGTTCGATTATGATCATTATATTGAACGGCAACTTGCCCCGGCTGCCGACAGTTTGTTGAATTGCCTGGACACCAGTTTTGCAAAAATCACCAGTGCTCAGCTTTCGATGTTTTAGCTTGAGTTCAGGTAAACAGCTTGGGATATAATCACCCTCCTACATCAGGCCACATATAAACGAGACCCAAACGATGGAAAAGCAATACACAGAAATCTTGCAGGCGATAGGCGAAGATTTGGAGCGCGATGGTCTGCGCGATACGCCCAAACGCGCCGCCAAAGCGATGGCGTTTCTTACCCGTGGTTATCAGCAATCGCTTAGTGAAGTGGTCAATTCAGCTGTGTTTGAGTCTGATACCGATGAAATGGTGATTGTTAAAAATATTGAGCTGTACTCATTGTGTGAACACCATTTACTTCCCTTTATTGGCAAATGCCATGTGGGTTATTTGCCTCAGGGTAAAGTTATCGGATTATCCAAGGTGGCCAGGATTGTCGATATGTATGCGCGACGATTGCAAATCCAGGAGGGGTTGACCAAGCAGATTGCCGATGCCATTCAGTTGGTGACGGGGGGCAGTGGTGTTGGGGTGATTATTGAGGCAGAGCATCTGTGTATGAAGATGCGCGGTGTAGAGAAGCAAAATTCACAGATGACTACTTCGGTGATGTTGGGTCGTTTTCGTCGTGATATTAATACGCGGCATGAGTTTTTGAATTTGTTGTAAGGTGGTCTTCGACTCACCCTCAGGGATACAGGAGGTAGAGCAACGCAGGAGGAGTTGCCGGGGGCAGCTCCCGCTTCATCGTAATCAATCGTCACCAGGTAGGGGTTTAACTCCCGGCAATCGTCTTCACGGCACACCACATACAGCGACGGTTTATGCCCAATCAGGTTATGCCAATACTGTTCCGCGCTGTCCCGGTACAATGAGAAAGCAAACCCCGACCAGATAAAGTGTGTGCTGGTGTCGATACCCCCGCCTCTGTGGACGATTGCGTAGCGCACATAGATTCCCCTATAAAGACTATAGAGCAAAAGCGGTAACATGCGCTCAAGACCCCGGTATAAGAACAGCAAAGGGAAAATAACGCCAAAGCGCTATCGGTATGCCTGCGACTATTTAAACCAGCGCTCTCTATTTTGAGACAAAATGTCGCTATATCGGTATGCTAATCATCCTGTGCCTGCGTAGAAACCCAGCATTATCAGCCGGGGAATAGATCTTGCTGTAGCCGTTTACAACAATCCAAACAACAACCCCAAAAGAGGCCTTAGTGTGAACCAAACCGATACCGCGTTGTATCAACCGGAAATGAGCAGTGAGGGCTTACGCCCTACTCACCCCGTCGAAGCTGTGGACGAATTCAACCAACGAGTGGAGAAAGCGATTCCTGGAGAATTTCCTCTCACGATCAAAGTGGATGCCCACGAGGTAGTGACATTGATGACCCTCGGTTCGCGCCCGGAAGCACTGACATTGGGTTATCTGCGCAACCAAAAATTATTTGAGGATATTCGCGCCATTAAATCGATCCACGTCAATTGGGAGCGGGAGCTGGTGGAAGTGGAAACCCACCAGGGACAGGGCATCAGCGACTGGCAGGAGAAACTGAAACGGCGCATCGTGACCAGTGGTTGTGGCCAGGGAACCGTGTTCAGTTGCACACTGGATAAGCTCTATGAAATCCGTATGCCAACATTGTCTTTGCGCCAGTCACAGATCTACGGATTGATTCACACCGTCGGCAAGCACAATGAGGTATACCGACAGGCAGGGGCTGTGCACGGTTGTGGATTATGTCATTACGACCAACTGTTAATGCATATAGAAGATGTCGGGCGACACAATGCAGCGGATGCCATCTCCGGCCAGATGTGGCTGGAGGGTATTTCCGGTGGAGATAAAATTTTCTATACCACAGGCCGCCTGACCTCAGAGATTGTGATGAAAGCGGCTTTTATGGGCATCCCGGTACTCTTATCCCGCTCTGGGATTACCCATATGGGCCTTGAGCTTGCCCAAGAACTGGGCATTACCCTGATCGCACGCGCCAAGGGCAAGCATTTTCTGGTTTACAACGGTGCCGAGACGATAACCTTTGATGCAATTCCAAAAACACCACAGCGTTCTTCACCCGGCATGCGCGAACTGGTGGGCGTATAGCGATACAAAAATAACCGGCAAATGGCTGTTCCCCTTCAATTTGATTGAACAGTGGCTGATCGAAACCAGCCACCATAGCGTATTGTCTGATTAGCACTGGGTACTTTCTATTGTATAAATTGGTCGGGGCGAGAGGATTTGAACCTCCGGCCACCTGCATCCATGCAGGTGCGTGCTTTAATAATATTACTATGTTTATCAAAAAGTTAACATATCACCCCATCTACAAAACACACTCCATAAACCCCTTGTAGCTCATTGTTTTTATTGGTTACGAGTTTTTTTGTAGACAGGCTCGGGAAAAAACATTTTGCTTATTTTTGCGCAAGGTTGTGTATCATAAATACATGAACAGCAAACAAATAATCAGAAGATTGAAGAAATAGGGTTGGGTTAAAGTGGGTGGCAAAGGCGACCACCATAAATTAAAACATCCTTATAAGGAAGGCCATGTCACTGTTCCTCATCCAAGAAAAGACATAACCACTACAACCCTAAGAAGTATTTTCAGACAAGCAAACTGGGACTGGAGCCAACGATGATCTACCCTGTATACGTAACTAAAGAACCTGGCACATGCTATGGCGTCATAATCCCGGACTTTCCGGGGTGTTTCTCCGCTGCCGACAGCCAAGCCGATTTGCCAGCCAATATTCAAGAGGCGATAGAAGTTCACATGGAAGGCGAGGATTTAACGATCCCTGAGCCTTCTTCAATCGATGATTTGCAACACCTGGACGACTATACAGATGGGCACTGGTTGCTTGTTGATATTGATATAAGCAAGATCAACACAAAAGCACAACGCGTGAATATCTCACTAGCGGCCTCTTTCTTATCCGGTATGGATAAATACGCTAAAAGCAATAGCATGACGCGCAGTGCGCTGATACATAAAGCGGTTAGCCAGTATATGGCGCAATAGACGCGCTAAGATTAGAATCTAACTGGGTTGCTTGAGGCGTTTTCATATGCACACTGGATAAGCTCTATGAAATCCGTATGCCAACATTGTCTTTGCGCTAGTCACAGATCTGCGGATTGATTCACATTGAACAGTGGCTGATCGAAACCAGCCACCATAGCGTATTGTCTGATTAGCACTGGGTACTTTCTATTGTATAAATTGGTCGGGGCGAGAGGATTTGAACCTCCGACCACCTGCACCCCATGCAGGTGCGCTACCAGGCTGCGCTACGCCCCGTTTAAGAAAGCAAAAGAATACAGTAATTGCTGGAGAGGGTCGACTAGTGTTTGAGTATTTTCAACACTTCTTCAAGTTCGCTACGCAATTGTTTAACGATTTGCTGGGATTGACTGGTATCGTCTTTCGCTTCTTCGCCAGACAATTTTTGGCGGGCACCACCAATGGTGTAGCCCTCATCGTACAACAGGCTGCGAATCTGACGGATCAGCATGACATCATGGCGTTGATAGTAACGCCGGTTACCCCGGCGTTTGACTGGCTTTAAACCGGGGAACTCCTGCTCCCAATAACGCAATACGTGCGGCTTTACTTCACATAATTCACTGACTTCACCAATGGTGAAGTACCGCTTGTTAGGTATAGGTGTAAGTTCTTTGTTATTGCTGATTTCCAGCATATGCCTCGACTCGTGTCTTTAGTTTTTGCCCGGGTCTAAAAGTGACAACCCGACGGGCCGTTATCGGTATTTCTTCCCCTGTTTTCGGGTTGCGGCCAGGTCGTTGTTTTTTTGACCTGAGAATAAAATTGCCAAAACCAGACAACTTTACATCCTCCCCTTTTTCCAGGGCGCTACGCACCTCTTCAAAGAACAATTCAACCAGTTCTTTAGCTTCACGCTTGTTAAGACCAAGCTCTTCAAACAACAGTACTGCCATATCCGCTTTTGTAAGCGCCATATCATTCCCTCAGGGTTGCGCCCAGGTCTTTTACGAGTGCAGCGAGAATTCCGGAAACTGTTTTCTCAACCTCAACATCTGTAAGAGTGCGGGATAACTCCTGTAAAATCAAGCTTAAAGCGAGGCTTTTTCGACCCGGTATCACACCTTTGCCCGTATAGACATCAAATATCACTACATTCTCAAGATATTTGGGCGAGTTATTATAAATACACGCTAACACACTGTTTAGCGTAACATCTTCGTCTATTACTATAGCAATATCTCGGCGAATTGACGGATATTTGGAGAATTCTTTGAAATTAATTAATTTTCGCCCCATTAATGCGGCCTGATCAACCTCAAACAGTATGGCACTTTGTGGCAGTGACAACGATTGTTGTATCACCGGGTGCAATCTGCCTATCCATCCAACCGGTTCACCATCACTGAGTAATCGTGCTGTCTGCCCAGGGTGTAGCGCCGGGTGCGAGGCTTTTTCATAGCGAATGTCGGTGGCATCAGCCATCGAAAACAAAGCGTCTATATCCCCTTTTACATCGAAAAAATCCACTTCATGTGAGGGGCTGTCCCAGTGTTGGCGTTGGCACTGACCACTGGCCAGACCCGCAAAAACTCCTTGCTGTAACAATCCTGCGTCACCAGGCAGAAATACCAGACCGGTCTCAAATAGCTTTACATCATACTGCTGGTGATTAAGGTTCCGCTGCAAAGCGCTTAGCAGACCGGGCCACAGTGAGGTGCGCATCATTGCCATATCCATAGAAATGGGGTTCGCCAGGGCCAGCATGTCGCTCTCGGGGTTAATTTGCCGCTGCAATGCCTCATCGACAAAGCTGTAAGTCACGGCTTCCTGGTAACCGCGCTCGACCAGCGATGATTTCAACGACATAAGATCAACGGTTGTCTCCTCACGAGGCTGCATGAGTGGCAGTAAACCAGGGTAGGTTCGGGGAATATTGTCGTAACCGTGAACGCGGGCAATCTCTTCAATCAGGTCTTCCTCAATACTGATATCCGGTCGATAGCTGGGCACCTCCACTTGCCAGCCTTCAGCCTGTTCAGTCAACGTCAGGCCCAGATACGATAGGATTTCCGCAATAGTACTGTCAGGCAATGCAACACCGAGCAATTGTTGTACGCGCTGCCTGGAGAGGCTGAGCACAGTAGAGGCGTAGGTGTTCGCCGGGTCGGTTATATCGATCACCGGCCCCGCTTCCCCCCCACAGATATCGATAAGTAGACGGGTGGCACGGTGCAGTGCAGTAACCTGTAATAAGGGGTCGACAGTGCGTTCAAAACGGTGTGCTGAATCGGTGTGTGCATTGTACCGACGTGGCCGACCGGCAATCTTTTTAGGGTCGAACATGGCCGCTTCAAAAAACACATTGCGGGTATTGTCGCTGACACTGGTTGTGTCCCCGCCCATGATACCGGCAATACCAATGGCGCCACTGCCGTCGGCAATGACCAGTGTGTCTTCATCAAGTTGCAGATCACGGCCATCCAATAGCCTTATCGGCTCTTTGTCTGTCGCGTTGCGCACGGTGATTTTGTCGCTGAGTTTATCGAGATCAAAACCGTGCATGGGCTGCCCTAACTCCAGCATCACAAAATTGGTGATGTCGACTACCGGCGAGATAGCGCGCAAGCCACTGCGCCGTAGTTTTTCTGTCATCCACAATGGAGTTTGTGCCGTGGGGTCGATGCCTTTTATTGCCCGCCCTGTATAGCGCCAACAGCCCGCGCCCGCTTGTAGCTCGACGGTAAAGGTGTCTTCAGTTGTCGCCGCCACAGCCTCCATCGCGGGCGGCTTAACCGGCATACGGTTGCGCGCCGCAATATCACGCGCTATACCGCGAATGCTCAGACAATCTCCCCGATTAGGGGTCAGTTCGATGCTGATCAATGTATCGTCGAGTTGCAGGTACTGGCTTATCGGCATACCAACTGGTGCGTCGGCAGACAATTCCATCAACCCACTGGCATCATCGGCAAGCGCTAATTCACGGGCAGAACACAACATACCCCGAGAGGCGACACCCCGCAGTTTTGCCGATTTGATTTTCATTCCACCGGGTAACTCAGCGCCAATACGCGCCAATGGCACCACAAGCCCTGCGCGTGCATTAGGTGCGCCACACACTATCGACAGTGCCTCCCCCGATCCATCGTCTACCGCACAGACGCGCAGCTTGTCTGCATTGGGGTGCTGCTCTGCCGATTCGATGCGGGCGACAACAATATTTGTCAGCGTTGGCATCCGTTGCGCATTATCCACTTCCAGGCCCAGCAAAGTCAGTTGATGCTGTAAATCCGCGCTATCAATCGCCGGGTCGACCCATTCTCTGAGCCAGTTTTCACTCATTTTCATCGTCTTGCCCTGGTGTTTGCCATATCAATTAAATTGTTTAAGAAAGCGCAAATCATTTTCAAATAAAACCCGCAAGTCGGTAATGCCATATCGCAGCATCGCAAAGCGCTCCACGCCCATGCCAAATGCATAGCCTGTGTATTTACGGGTATCCAGCCCCACTGCCTTAAAGACCTCGGGGTGCACCATGCCAGCCCCCAACACTTCCAGCCACTTGCCATCACCGATTTTTATATCAACTTCAGTCGATGGCTCAGTGAAGGGGAAATAACTGGGGCGAAAGCGGATGTTGACGTCTTCCGTATCAAAAAACAGCCGCAGAAAAGCCTCCAGATGCCCCATCAAATCGCTAAAAGCAATGCCTTCACCAACTAGCAGACCCTCCACCTGGTGAAACATCGGTGTGTGCGTTTGATCTGAATCACAGCGGTAAACCCGCCCCGGTGCAATAATGCGGTAAGGCGGCGGATTATTCTCCATATGGCGAATTTGCACCGACGATGTATGCGTGCGCAATAACTGGCCACTGTCGAAGTAAAACGTATCATGCATAGCACGCGCAGGGTGGTGTGATGGAATATTCAGGGCCTCGAAGTTGTGGTAGTCGTCTTCGACCTCCGGGCCTTCAGCCACATCAAAGCCGAGCTGGGAAAACAACGATTGAATGCGGTTTTGGGTGATAGTTACCGGGTGCAAACCACCCCGGTGCTGACCTCGCCCCGGCAGGGTGACATCGATTGATTCGCGTGCAAGCTTCGCTACCAATGCCTCGGATTCGAGTATCGATTTGCGCGACTCGATCAGCTTCACAATGTCTTGTTTGACCGCGTTTATCGCCTGGCCAGCGAGCCGGATTTCATCTTTTGGCAATTTCCCCAGCGATTTAAGCTGCCCGGTAATCTTTCCCTTTTTCCCCAGGTAGGCAACCCGCACCTCTTCCAGCGCAGTAAGGTCTGTGCAGGCTTGAATCGTACTATGCGCTTCGGTCTGCAGTTCAGTTAAAGGTATCGACACAGTTTTGTTCCATAGAAAAACAGGGCAAAATATAAAAAAAGGGGAAAGCCAAAGCTTTCCCCTTATTCACTACTTGAGTGTGACAGCAACCGTATTAATTACTGCCATGCGTTGGCTTAGCCGGGTTCGTTAAGCCGGGTCAGCCTGATCCAGGTTCGCTTTAGCCTGCTCTGCTAGCCGCTCAAATGCAGGCATATCATCCACCGCCAAATACGCTAGCACCTTGCGGTCTATTTCAATACCGGCACGACTCAAGCCATTCATCATACGGCTATACGACAAACCACACATCCTGGCACCGGCATTAATACGGACGATCCACAGTGCACGAAACTGCCGTTTCTTCTGCCGACGGTCACGATAAGCGTATTGACCGGCTTTGGTAACAGCCTGCTTGGCAACGCGAAAAACCTTACTTCTGGCTCCCGAATAACCTTTGGCTTTCTTCAGTACTTTTTTATGGCGGGCGCGAGCGGTAACACCGCGTTTTACTCTAGGCATTTTTCAGCTCCTCACTAAGCAAAAGGTAGCATCTGGCGAACCAGTGCAACATCGGATTCGTGCACCATTGAAGCGGCGCGTAAATGCCGTTTACGCTTACTGCTCTTCTTGGTGAGGATGTGTCTCAGGTGAGACTGTTTACGTTTGAAGCCGCCAGAACCGGTTTTTTTAAACCGTTTGGCCGCGCCTCGATTGGTTTTGAGTTTAGGCACTATCGTGACTCCCGTTTTCTCAAATTAAACATATCCGGCCAGTCGGAGTAATCACTGGTTGCGGACGACGTATGCGCCTTTAATTATGTGCACTTATTGTGCATCTTTGACGCGGTTCTCTCTTTGAGGAGAACTTACTTATAACACCGGAGAAACTATTTTTTCTTCGGCGCCAATACCATCACCATCTGGCGGCCTTCGAACTTTGGAAACTGTTCGACAACACCGTATTCCTCCAGATCGGCTTCTACTCTAGTTAACAAACGCGCTCCCAGTTCCTGATGCGCCATCTCTCTGCCGCGAAACCGTAAGGTCACCTTTGTTTTATCGCCATTTTCCAGAAAGCGGATAAGATTGCGCAGTTTTACCTGATAATCGCCGTCCTCTGTACCCGGTCGAAATTTAATTTCCTTTATTTGAACCTGCTTCTGCTTCTTTTTAGAGCTATGCTGCTTTTTGCTCTGCTCAAATTTGAACCGACCATGATCCATAATACGGCATACGGGTGGCTCGGCATTGGGTACAATTTCAACCAAATCCAAACCAACCGCCACAGCGGCATCAAGTGCCTCCTGTAGTGGCACCACGCCAACCTGCTCACCACTTTCATTAATTAAACGAACTTCAGATAAATCCAGTTCTTCGTTTTTACGGTGCGTTTTTGCAGCGATGTTGTCAACCCTCCAATTGAGTTATGCCGCGAGACTCTATCTCGCCAACAATTTTCCCGGTAAATGCCTCAACAGACATTACCCCCAAATCCTGGCCCGACTGAGTGCGGACGGCCACGGAATCTGTTTCGAGTTCCTTATCGCCGACGATCAGCATATAGGGAACGCGTTTCAAAGTATAATCGCGTATCTTAAAACCTATTTTTTCGTTTCTCAAGTCAGCAGAGGCACGAATACCGGCATTTTCCAGCCTTTCGGCAATATTTTCAGCGCCCTGATTATGTTTATCGGTGATTGTCAGTACCGCAACCTGCTGAGGTGATAACCAAACGGGCAATTTACCTTCGTACTGTTCAATCAAAATACCGATAAAGCGCTCAAATGAACCCAATATAGCCCGGTGTAACATAACCGGTACGCGCTTGCTGCCGTCTTCGGCAATATAACTGGCATCCAACCGCCCCGGCATGGAGAAGTCGACCTGCACAGTCCCGCACTGCCAAACGCGGCCAATACAGTCTTTCAACGAAAACTCAACCTTGGGGCCGTAAAATGCGCCTTCACCAGGCAGCAGTTCCCAGGACAGTTGCATACTGTCCAACGCGTCCGCCAGCGCCTTTTCAGCGCGGTCCCAATCTTCATCACTGCCCACCCGCTTTGCCGGCCGGGTGGATAGACGGTAAATAACTTCCGTGAAACCAAAGTCCTGATAAATATCGTGCAAGAAATTGATAAACTTAACCACTTCTGACTGAATCTGGTCTTCACTACAAAAGATGTGCCCGTCATCCTGGACAAAACCACGCACCCGCATCAATCCGTGCAGTGCCCCCGAGAGTTCGTTGCGGTGACATGAGCCAAATTCGGCGAATCGCATAGGCAAATCCCGATAGCTTTTTAACCCCTGATTGAACACCTGCACATGACACGGACAGTTCATCGGTTTAATCGCAAACGACTTATCATCGGCCTCCAGGGTGAACATATCATCGCCAAACTTATCCGCGTGGCCGGAGCGTTCCCACAGCGAAAACTCCAGCACCTGGGGTGTTTTAATTTCCAGATACCCCTGCTGGCGCAATTTCTGCCGCATATGTTGTTCAATGGTTTGATAAATATGCCAGCCATTGGGGTGCCAAAACACCATGCCGGGCGCTTCGTCCTGTAGATGAAACAAATCGAGCTGTTTGCCCAGTTTCCGGTGGTCGCGCTTTTCCGCTTCGCTGAGCCGGAATAAATACTGTTTCAACTGTTTTTTATCGGGCCAGGCGGTGCCGTATATACGCTGTAACATTTCATTGCTGGAATCACCGCGCCAATAGGCACCAGCCACTTTCATCAGTTTAAATGCCTTGATATGCCCAGTGCTGGGCACATGAGGGCCACGACAGAGGTCGATAAAGTCATTTTGACGGTATAAGGAGAGTGCTTCGTTTTCAGGGATTGACTGGATAATATCGGCCTTGTAGTGCTCCCCCATATCCTTAAAAAAGCGCACGGCTTCATCGCGGGGCATCACCGAGCGCGAGACCGGATCATCGGCTTTCGATAGCGCCACCATGCGCGCCTCTATCGCCCGCAAATCCTCGGGGGTAAATGCCCGTTCATAGGCAAAATCGTAGTAAAAGCCATTTTCGACCGTGGGGCCAATCGTGACTTGCGCAGCGGGGTATAGTTGTTTTACCGCCTGGGCCATCAGGTGTGCACAGGAGTGGCGAATTACTTCGAGGCCATCGTCATCGCGTGCAGTGATAATACTGATTGCCGAATCGTCAGTGACAATATGCGATGTATCGACCAGATCACCATCCACCCTCCCGGCGAGTGCCGCTTTGGCCAGACCTGGGCCAATATCATGGGCAATGTCGTGAATAGATAAAGGGTTGTTAAATGTGCGTTGGCTGCCATCGGGCAAAGTGATAATAGGCATAACGATCCTTTCAGTGGTGACCCCTACCAAAGGCCACATGAAGTAATTCAAGGAAGTAGTGGCGCGGAGGCATTTGAATTTCCAATCCCCGCCATGTCAGGCGCGGGAGTTTATCACGCTCTCGCTTTTGTTGTAACGGAGTTTTGGCGGTTTTCAAGTGTTCCCGCTGGCTTGGTGTCGCGTGCCCGCCATTTAGAAAAGACCTACACGGTTCATCTTAATCTATAAATTGCTTCAATTTTTGCAAGCTTTTCAGACTGCATGGTCTTTACACGCGCTTCATTTTTGAAATACTTATCGAGCTTCTTCAGAACGAGCTTATACGGGCAGCCCTCCCGCTGGGTTTGATGGGAAACACCGATGCCCATATCATCTATGACTCGGTGTATATGGTATCGCCTGCCTTGTGCCAGAGGCCAAACATATTGCGTTTCTTTTTTGCTTTTGAGGAAGCCGTGAAGCACAACACAATCTTTACATTTACAGGTATCGATTTCCAAAATCGAGTAGTCACCTTCCTTCCTGGTTTTAGCTGTCGACGCCTTGAGCCGCTTCCTCGCTTCTGCGGTTAATTTCTGGATGTTAGGCGATAAATTTTCGTCTTGTAAGCCGAGCACCATGTCTGCCAAGGTGACAGCATCATATAGTCTGGGATAACCGAGGAAGTGCCGGGTCGATTTCGCCATAATACTGTTTTCCCCAAGGGCGGCTAAGGATTTCAGAAAATCGACGGCATGGGAGACGCGTTTATTGCGGGTTTTCACTATCGACACCTGGCTATCATGTTCTTGAGCCACACTGTCTGAGACCTCGAACCATTTAAACTGATAAGCACAAAGCCATGCCGCCACCTCTGAATCATCGCGAAAAATGTTTATCAGAAAGGCGAGACCAGCAATCGGATCAAAGTAGTCACGATCTGATTTGCTCCAAATATCGAGGAGCTCCACCAACCATTTCTGTCCATAACTTCGGGCCAGGTTTCTTAGTCCGACGCCGTGCTTCCTGCATACGGCCTCCATTCCATAGCCTTCGAGCAATTGGGTCGCTAACGCTTTATCTTTTACCAAAAGACAGAGTTTTAGCGTCTCAGATATTTGTACACCATCGGAGCCTACCTTGCGTTCCCATTGAGGTAAAAGCGTCTTTAGAGCCGCCACACCTTGTTCAAAGTTGGTATCGAGCATTTTTTGCACTTTTTTCTGAGTGCCATTCGCGTCGATAGCAAATAGGCTGGGGAATGCGTCGGTTTTTCGCCAAAGTGTAATAGCGGCGCGGTGATACCACTTTTCCATCGTGTCGCCATAATTTCCCATAAAGCCTTCATACGCGGAATCGAAAGGCTCGAAGTTATCCATCGCCTTCGTCCAGCCTACCATTTCATCTGGCACGTAATGCCCCTTCCAAGCCCGTTTCTTACCGTTTGAATTCACCCAACGTCGGAGTTCGCAATCACCCTCGATAAACTCGATGCACTCCACATCATCGCCCGATATATCTTCATCTTCTCCATCGTCGTCGCCCCCCCTGTAACCGTAGTACCCACTATTGGAATAGTCCGATTCTGTTTGCCAGACCTCGTGAACATCCGCCAAAGATAAATGCGCTTCGAGGTCGAGTGCTTCCGCAGCGGCAAGCAGTTGTGAGGCGTGTGTGCGATCCGCACTTTTCAGGTGTCCCCAACTTAGGCCATATTGGGAGTATTGGTGATCCAGTAGATAAACTAACCAGGTTGGGTGATTTGATTGCGCGCAGTTTAGCGCTTGCCTCTCGTCTTCCGAGAAGTATGCTTTTATCGACTCTGTTAGCGCTGGGTTTTGCAAAGGCTGGAGGGTGCCAGCGCCCTTTAGCAGCAAGTTGAAAGTGAGGGCTATGCGGTAGCCCGAGGTGATTTTTTTTACTTCGTGAACACAATCCGTGTAAAAGGCGATGACTTGAAGGTGGTTAGTGGTTCTGGGTGCGGTGTATTTTTTCACATCACCTTGTCGATCGATTGTCAAAGTGCCTCCCTTGAAGTTTGATGGTAGCAAAATCACCATGGTGGCGATCATATCTTTGCATTTCTCTGTGTCTTGGTGGCTGGAAAAAAACTGGCCTTTTTCGTAGATAACCAAGTTGTGAAGCTCAGGCACCAAGGTGGCGTCAGCGGCCATATTTAGGTTTTTCTTTATGCGTTCTAGCATTTCAGGAATCTGCTCCATGCTTGTACCAGGTAGCTTGATTTTTGATTTTTTTATTTCCCAGGCATTGCGCACTCTTGTGTCTACTATGGTTTGATCCCGCCAGCCGAAGGGTGCTAGCTGAGCTTGATCAATTATCTCTTTGGCTATTCGGGTCGAAACGGGGAAGTTTATTTCCCCAAGGTGTTTTATCTCGACTGGAAAGTCGGTTGCAGGAAAAGAGAAGCGCGTGCAAAAAGTGTCATTATCGGTGCTTTCTTGCAAATTTTTTGTAATGTTATTCAATAAGTTATCAGACATTTTTAATTCCAAAAAACTGTTTTAATTTTAATCTAAAAACATCGACTGACCGTTCGATATTTAGCGCTAAGCCTGCAACTATTGCAGTGGCAATAACGTCATATTCTAATGCGCCACAGTGACATCTTCCAGAAACTGATTGTTTGGGTATTTGCTATGTTTATTTGTTTGAGCACTCCCTAAAACTTTCAATTTTTTCCTTGCAAAGCATTTCCGTTAAAGATTTTAGTTGTTGCACCCGTCCTGCCAACCATTCCAATTCTTGCCGAGTGATTTTGTAGCTCGGCTTGTAACGTGCATCGACATAAGCTTTACGCAGTAACTCAAAGTGGTTTTTTTCTTCTTCAGTCCCCTGCGGAAATACGCTAAGAAACTGTGGTTTAATGCTGGTGACTCGTTGGCTCAATTTTGCTAAATCATGGGTGCTGGGTTTATAGCGAGTAAAAACCAACAATATTGTTCCATATAAGCTTTCAGTTACTTGATGAAGCTGAAATGCTGCCTCATTATAAGCTTTTTCACTAATACCAAAATCATAGAAATTTAAAAGCCTTGATGCTTTGCCAAACCAATAGTCAAAATCTTCTTCCGCTAGTCGCCTTCTTTCTTCTACATTAAGTTCCTTTGGTTCGGCTAATTCAAACCGCCCTGAATCATAAAGGGTTATACCTTCACGTTTGATGTCAATGTAAAAATACTGGCTCTTTCTTAAACGCCGGTTAACAAATTGGATGTCCTCAGCAATCAGGCTGATTGGGGTTCTGTGTATCGCTTTCATTAAACGCTGGTTAAGCGCGTTGTTTTGCTCAATTTTACCGGCTTCTTTGCGGGTTTCTGTAACCACCAACAAATCAAAATCGCTTTGATAACGGTAATGCAGCGTTTCCGGGTTTAAGTCCTCCACCCAGTCACCGCGAGCGTAGCTGCCAAACAAAATGAGCATTTCGGGGTTGGCTTCTTCGCGGACAATATCCGTGGCCCATTTCAGCTCGCGCTGTTTCTGTTCAGATAAATGATCAAGTGAAACTTTCATAGATGAATACTATCAGTTCCTTTGATAAGGGCACAGGCTTAGAAATTGCAACCCTCCTATTACCACTTAATGGATGATGTCTGGATAATGACTGCGGACAGTGCTGCAAATAAACACAATAGTCTAAAATCGTCCTAAATAGTCCTTGATATAGCTCTCACCGTTATCTACACTGTCGCCAGGCATCTGGAGCAAACCGATGAAACGCAAGGCAAAAAAACCGATTCCCGTATTGAACAAGCGCCAGGCTACAGGTGCAATCAGCCAATTACTGGACAAAAACGAGCTGGGTTCCAGCGATATGCAGCGCCTGGAGTCGATCCAGACGTTGTTATTGGACGATGGTAAGTTGAATATGGCCCAGGTGCTGGCGGCGCTGTTTGATCATCTGGAAGACGATAAGGCGCAGGCGGAGCTGCGCAAGTTTCGCGGGCGCATTAAGCAGGCGGCTGAGTTGTCTGGCATGAACCGCCTGGAGTTGCAAGGCGATAGCCGCAAACAAACCGCTCTGGCACAACGCCGTTTGTGGTGGCAGGGCACGCCGGTCACAATCAGCCAGCAAAGCGGTCTAACCCGGCGGCTCAACCCCAGTAACGAACAATATCCGCAGCAAACTTACGTCGACCTCTCCGCCATTCCTGAACCCGTAAACAAACCCGAATCTACAACCAAAATCGAGCACACACTTTTTGTCTGTTACAGCCGAAAAAATGCCCAGGATGTGGAAAACTTTATCGCGGAGTTTGCCCGTATCGCCAAGCAAAAATGCCCGAATAAGACTTACACATTCTGGCGGGATAGCGACATTCTGATCGGCGAGAACTGGCATCAGACGATTCAACAAGCCATTGCCCAAGCCGATGCAGGTTTGCTGATGGTATCACCCGGTTTTTTAAACAGCGGTTATATAAAAGACCACGAAGTGCCACCGCTATTGGAAAAAGGCGTATTACCCGTGGGGTTGGAAAGCGTCGAGATAGAGGCGCTTTTCACTATCTGTGGCTTAGAGCAACGCCAGCTTTACACCCTGTCAGACATCGTTAAGCCAACGTTCTTCAAAGAGTGCATTACCATGGTGCTGCAAAAGCGCTTTATTCGTGGCTTGGTCGAATCGATTGACCAGCGGATGACACGGCGGAATAACCAAGCCCCACGTGAGCGCACCCCAAGTGCCTACCGTGCAGCAAAACTTATCGACCTACCCTACCAGGACGCAAGCTACCCATACGATGCCTATGTCGATATATCCGCCCAGGAAACCGATATGCGCAATGTCGGTGAAACGGTGTCGAACGCCAGTGAAGCGCCAAGCCGGATTCTGGATACTGTTCTATCCTGGGTAAAAGACACCAAACCTGTCGCACCGCTATTCGGTATTCTCGGCGAATTTGGCAGTGGTAAAACCTTCACGTGTAAAATGCTCGCCTGGCAGCTCGAAGAGAAACACCAGCAGCAACCGCATATCTACCCGCTGCCGGTGTATATCGACCTGCGCCTGACGCCGGTATTCGCCGACCACCGCCTGCCGACGCTGGAGCAGATACTGGCGGAGATTCTCCGCCTGGCAGAAGAGCGGGATATCGACGGGCAGCACTTGGTCGATATGGCCCGCAACGGCGAGGCGTTGGTGATCTTCGACGGTCTCGACGAAAAGCTCACCCACCTCGACCGCGATGCGCAAGCGCACTTTTTACGCGAGCTTTGGCGGGTGTTCCCGCCGGACTACCGCGAGGCGCTCAGCCAGCGCAACCAATGGCGGCAACAAGCCAAGGACAGACCGGGTCAGCCACCGCTGCCCGCCGAGGTGAATGCACTACTCGATAACACCCGCTGCCGTCTGGTGATAAGTTGTCGCAGTGATTTCTTTCGCAACCAAAGCGAGCAAAACGCGTTTTTGCAGGGCTATTTGCGCGAGGCGCGCAGCGGTGAAGACTACCAGGGCTGGCAGTTGTTGCCGCTGGAAACCGAGCAGATTCGCGAGTACCTGGGCAAGCGTTTTGGCGCAGAGAAGGCGCTCGAAATCGAGGCATTGCTGGCGAAGATTCACGACCTCAGTGGCCTGGCGACGCGCCCGCTCACCCTAAACCTTATCGCCAACGATATTCCCAGCCTGGAGTTAGCCTACCAACGCGGCGAGACCATCAACGCCGCCCGGCTGTACCGCATTATGGTCGAGCGCCTGTTCCGCCGCGATGACGGCAAGCACCAGTTACTGCCCCGGCACAAGCAATACCTGCTGGAAGACCTGGCGGCGCACTTCTGGCGCGAAGGGCTGCGCGCCTGCCCGGTCGAGACCCTGGAAGCCTGGCTGGAGGAGTGGCTATACGCCCACCCCAAAATCCGGGCTGGGGCCAAAACCGGCATACAGGAATTACTGGAAAACGATTTGCGCAACTCCACCCTGTTGGTGCGTGCCAATAGCGATCAGTTTCGCTTTGCCCACACCTCAATCCAGGAGTACTTTCTGGCCTGTTATCTGTTGCGGGCAATAGACGAGAATCGGCAAGAGGGTTGGTGTCTCGCCCCCCCCTCCAATGAAACCCTGCAATTTCTCGGCGAACTGCTGCAACTGCACAGTGGCGCCGACAATTTATTGGCCATATTGGCAGGCTGGAAGCAGCACTACCTTCGTCAGGCCAGCGAAGCGCTATTTCACTACAGCTTATACGCCGCGCCGCGCCAGCAACCCCAGCCCGGCCTGCAAGGTTTTCAGCTCCACGGTGCACAATTGGCTGGCCTGGTATTGAACGATGTGGACCTCAGCGGTGCGGCGTTCGACAGGGCCGACCTTAGCGACAGCCGCTTTACCCAGGTACAGCTCAACCACGTCCACTTTCAACAGGCCAATCTGCAACGGGTATTATGGCGCGACAGCGCGCTGCAATCCGCCGACTTCAGCCAGGCCGATTTGAGCGGGGCGGTGTTCTACCACAACGATTTTTCTGCTGCGCGGCTGGCTACGCCACAGCAACACCGTAGCCAGTGGCTGCACTGCCAGCTCAATGACGTGGTATGGCCGTCGGCGATAAGCGGGCACCCACCGTTTAATGCCGGTTGCCAGCATCCGCTGGCGAAAAAAATCGCCCGCCCGCCCGCTCGCCCTGCCACCCCGTTTGTCGGACACCGCGATGCAGTTAGCGCCGCCGCTTTTTCACATGATGGCCTGCTGATCGCCTCCGCTTCACACGACAACACCCTCAAACTCTGGGATGCACAATCCGGACAATGTATTCATACCTTAAAAGGGCATGATGATTGGGTTAAAAGCGTTGCCTTCGACCACAACAGCAAACGCATCGCCTCCGCTTCCTTTGACCAAACCATCAAAATATGGAACGCCGTATCCGCACAATGTATTCTCACCTTAAAAGGGCATGAAGGCCTAGTTCTCAGCGTCGCCTTCAACCACAACAGCAAACGCATCGCCTCCGCTTCCTTTGACAAAACCATCAAAATATGGAACGCCGTATCCGGACAATGTATTCACACCTTAAAAGGGCATAACAATACAATTAACAGCGTCGCCTTCGACCACAACAGCAAACGCATTGCCTCCGCTTCATATGACAAAACCATCAAAATATGGAACGCCGAGTCCGGACAATGTATTCTCACCTTAAAAGGGCATTCAGATACTGTTCTCAGCGTCGCCTTCGACCACAACAACAAACGCATCGCCTCCGCTTCATATGACAAAACCATCAAGATATGGAACGCCGTATCCGCACAATGTATTCTCACCTTAAAAGGGCATGATCATTGGGTTCAAAGCGTCGCCTTCGACCACAACAGCAAACGCATCGCCTCCGCTTCATATGACAAAACCATCAAAATATGGAACGCCGAGTCCGGACAATGTATTCACACCTTAAAAGGGCATTCAGATACTGTTCTCAGCGTCGCCTTCGACCACAACAACAAACGCATCGCCTCCGCTTCCGATGACAAAACCATCAAAATATGGAACGCCGTATCCGGACAATGTATTCTCACCTTGAAAGGGCATAACAACACAATTAACAGCGTCGCCTTCGACCACAACAGCAAACGCATCGCCTCCGCTTCATATGACAAAACCATCAAAATATGGAACGCCGTATCCGGACAATGTATTCACACCTTAAAAGGGCATGATGATTGGGTTCAAAGTGTCGCCTTCGACCACAACAGCAAACGCATCGCCTCCGCTTCCAATGACCAAACCATCAAAATATGGAACGCCGTATCCGCACAATGTATTCTCACCTTAAAAGGGCATAACAACACAATTAACAGCGTCGCCTTCGACCACAACAGCAAACGCATCGTCTCCGCTTCCTTTGACCAAACCATCAAAATATGGAACGCCGTATCCGGACAATGTATTCTCACCTTAAAAGGGCATGAAGGCCTAGCTCTCAGCGTCGCCTTCGACCACAACAGCAAACGCATCGCCTCCGCTTCCAATGACCAAACCATCAAAATATGGAACGCCGTATCCGCACAATGTATTCACACCTTAAAAGGGCATGATAATTGGGTTCAAAGCGTCGCCTTCGACCACAACAGCAAACGCATCGCCTCCGCTTCCGATGACCAAACCATCAAAATATGGAACGCCGTATCCGGACAATGTATTCTCACCTTAAAAGGGCATAACAACACAATTAACAGCGTCGCCTTCGACCACAACAGCAAACGCATCGCCTCCGCTTCCGATGACCAAACCATCAAAATATGGAACGCCGTATCCGCACAATGTATTCACACCTTAAAAGGGCATAACAACACAATTAACAGCGTCGCCTTCGACCACAACAGCAAACGCATCGCCTCCGCTTCCGATGACCAAACCATCAAAATATGGAACGCCGAGTCCGGTGAATGTATTTACACCATTGAGTATTTACCGGATGGGCAATACTTTACGCGTGAAGGACATGCGGGAAAATTACTGGCTCTAAGCGAGGACGCATGGCAATTTCTCGGGTTTAACGCGATAAATGAGCATGGGGAAATGGATCGCTACCCACTGGAAACCTGGGATAGCATCGAGACATTACTGGCGGGGAATAGCAGTGTTAAATAAATCTACATCGGTATCCGCCATTGGCAGCGCGGTAACAATCCCCTGCCTTAACAAACCATCACCGCTTTCAACCATCACCTGCGTACCCGCATCCCAATAGGCTTTTTCCAGCATCGCCAGCGCCACATTATGGTTAAAACGTGGCGACCAGATGGCCGTGGTGATATACCCCGCCTTATCGCCATTAACGGTTAACGGCCAAGGGTGCTGGCACGCCGGGCACGGTTCACCATCAAATACTACGCCGCGAATCGACCGTTGCGCGCCCCGCGCAGCGATGCGCTGCAAGGCGTTGCGCCCGATGTAGTCGACACCGCCATCGAGTGAGCAATAGTCTTCCAGCCCACACTCCAGCGGGTTGTCATCGCGGGTCATTTCATTGCCGTAGGAAAGCAGCCCGCTCTCCACGCGTTCGATTAAATTGGGGCTACCGGGCAATACGTGCAAATCAGCCCCGGCCTGCCAGAGCGCATCCCAGAGGTCCAACCCCAGCGCGGGTTTATCCAGGTAGATTTCAAAGCCGCCCTGTTTGCTGTAACCCGAGCGGGCGACAATCAATGGGTGACCGGAAAACGCCAGCGTTGCGAAACGAAAGAAGCGTATTTCACGCACTGCTTCACCGAATACACGCGCCATGAGATCGTCGGATTTTGGCCCCTGTACCGCCAGTGGCCAGACATCCGGCTCCTCGATGGCCACGTCGAGCTGCATACCCAGTGCCAGGCCTTTTGCCCATAGCAGTACATCGGCATCGGCAATCGATAACCAGAAGTGGTCATCGGCCAGTTTCAGGATGATCGGGTCATTTAATAAGTGGCCCCGCTCGTCGACCATCGGTGCGTACAGGCAGTGCCCCGGCGCTGCCTTGCGCAAATCACGCGGTGTCATTAGCTGGGTTAACCGGGCCGCATCCGGCCCGCGCAATTCAACCTGCCGTTGACAACCGACATCCCAAATCTGCACATGGTTTTTTAAATGCCAGTAATCCTCCGCCACCGATTGGCGAAAGCCTTTGGGTAAGATGGTGTGGTTAACCACCGAGTAACCGGAGACGCCCAGCGCTTCGACACGCGGTGTGTAGGGTGTCGCACGAATACGGCGCGATACATTTAATCGGGGTGAAGGCATGGTGCGTAACACGCTTGCTCGATCCGCTGTTACGATGACCACCACACCGAATACGCGTGCGGTGATAGCATTAGTGGGATGTGGTAGCGCTGCCCGGCATCTGGCATTGAAAAGCGGATCACAACGGTTTTGATAATCTGCTGCTCACCTGCGGGGATAGCCCGGCCAGCGAAATAACCGGCACTGTGAAAGATGAGTTCGTATTCCGAATCGGCCAGTGCTGGGTCAATCACAACCGTTTCGGCAATGCGCCCCTCCTGATCGGCGTTGGTATCAAATAATAGCTGCCTTTCAGTGGCGCTGATGATGCGCACAAGCTGGACGCGAATGCCCGCTGCCGATGCACCGATAATGGAATCGAGGATATGTGAGGAAACTGTAGCCATGGTTATTCGATAGACGCCTTATCCCGTTTACTGGTGGTGGCCAACACAATCGGGCTGATATGGCCGACGGTTTTCACATTGACGCAGGCAGTTTTACCGCTGGCAATGGCGCGCTGTACCGCCGGGATAATCTGTTCGCGTCTCTCGACTAATTCACCATAGCCCCCCAGCCCCTCAAACATGGCGTGAAACGGAATATCACGAAAATCGGTGGCGAAGTGCTGGCTATTGCTAAACAGGCGCTCCTGCTGTTGGGAGATACAATCGAGGCCACCGTTGTTGTCGATAACAACGACGATGGGGAGCTTCTCCTGAAACGCGGCTTCAATACTGGAACCCCCCGAGAGAAAGGCGCCATCACCGCTGATCACCACGACGTGGCTGCCGGGGTTATTCAGTTTTGCCGCTGTGGCAAATGGCACACCAACGCCCAACATGCTAAAGGTGCCCGGATGCAAAATGTTGCCCAGTTTACGCCCCTGCCAACCGGCGATATTGACCGCGATCTCTGACCAGAAATGGGTGTTGCCGCCGTCGATCACCAGCCAATCGTTATCCGCCATAGCAGTTTGCACATCGAGCGCGAGGTGCAGTGGGTGAATACCGTCGTTATCCAGGTGGGGGATATCTGCCAGGGTTTGCGCCACCCACTCGCCGCGTTTCTGGCGGTTGCTTTCAAACCACTGACGATTGCGGGGCTGGATGGTTTTCAGGGCATCCAAAAAGGCGCCGGGGTCGCTCAATAAAACGTGGTCTGCCGCCCGGTTAAACGCCAGCTCTTCGTGCGAGCCATTCACACAGATAACCTGGGTCGATTCAGGGAGGAACGGCGGGTTGCCAAAATTCATTTGGTTATCCAGCCGGGTGCCGAGCATGATGACCACATCCGATGCCTGTAGTGCAAATTTGGACGGGGCGTATTGGTGTATATCCGCCAGGCCCATATACGCCTCGCACTCTTCGCCAAGGAGTTTTTGGTGGTAGGGAACGTTAAACACCGGGATGCCAAGCGCCCGGCCAGTCGCTTCAAGCTTTGCCTCGGCGTGCGACCACCAGACACCGTGACCGCCGATAAGTATGGGTTTTTCGGCCTTGTCGATCAATGCGAGGATGGGGTTGAGGTCATCCGGGCATGGCCAGGCGCGTGGCGGTGGTTTTGCGCCGCGTTGAAACGGGCGTTCGTCGCGCATTGCGTCCTCTTCAAAGGCGCTGAACATAATGTCTACCGGCACGCTTAAATGCACCGCGCCCGGATAGCCGCTCAGGGCGATTTTCCAGGCGCGGTCGACAAATTCAGAGATGCGTTCGCCATCGGTTATCGAGGCGCTGTATTTGCTTAGGGGTGCGGCGATGGCCACGTCATCGATCTCTTTGAAACCACCACTGCCCTGGCGTTTTAAGCTGCTCGACCCGGTAATAAAGATAACCGGGGAGCGCTCACCCCAGGCTTCCATCATGGCCGGGACGGCATTGGCAAACCCTTCCGGGCCGACCAGGCAAACGGCGGGTTTGCGGGTAATGCGCGTATGGCCGTCGGCCAGGTGCCCGGCGACCTGTTCGTGCGGCGCGTTGATAACCGCTATGCCGCATTGCATCAGGCCTTCCAACGCTGGGTTGCAGAAGCCACCGCTGAGGGTGAAGACCTGAGTGACGCCCTTTTCCTGCAAGGCGCGTGCGAGCAATATGCCACCGCGTATTTTCATTGAAAGCCTGCGCGTAAAAAACCCGGCGTATTATCCGTTATCTATTAATCCTGACAAGGTGTTATTCGCTTTTCAGCGCAGTGGGTTTCACCGGGAAATGCCTAAAGAGGGTGTTGATTGTGGTATCGGGCATTAATCAAAACAGGTGATTTTTACGAAATATTCGGGCTAGAATAAAGCCACCTCCCCTATTGGTCATGTCAATGAAAAATCAATCGAGCTGTCTATGCGGTAGTGTGCGTTGGGAAATCACCGCAGAGCCGTTTTATGCCTTTAATTGCCACTGCAAGCTATGCCGCAAGGCCCATGGTTCGGCATTTGGCACGTATTGGTTTGTCGAGCGCGAGCACTTTCACTGGCTGAGTGAGACTGACACTATTGTGCGTTATCGCTCATCGCCTTTGCTCGCCCGAAATTTCTGCGGAAGCTGCGGCTCAGTGGTGCCCTACCCCAGCGAGCAGAGCAAAAAAATGTTGGTGCCCGGCGGCGGCCACAATGACGGCAAGCCGTCGGATTGCCATGTCTTCGCCGCCCATAGCGCTCCCTGGTATGACATTACTGGCGATTTGCCCCAGCACGATGACTACCCGGACTACACCGGGTTTCAGCGCGTGGAGGAAGCGCCGCTCGCACCCAGGCCAGAGGGTATTGTGCGCGGCAGTTGTATGTGTGGAACGGTGAAGTACCATATCAGTGCGCCGTTTAAAGCGGTGCACAATTGCCATTGCCAGCGATGCCGAAAAGCCCGGGCGGCGGCGCACGCGACGAACGGGTTTACTTCGATGGGGGATGTTAAATTTGTCGCGGGGGAGGATAATCTGGCCTGCTACAAGGTGCCGGATGCCCAGTATTTCTCACAGGTGTTTTGCAAAACCTGCGGGTCGAAGATGCCGCGCCTCGACCCTGACAGGCAGATTGCGGTGATACCGTTTGGCAGTTTGGACGATGACCCCGAGGCCAGGCCCATCGACCATATTTATGTTGACTATAAGGCGAAGTGGCACGCTATCACCGACGGTTTGCCGGTGTTTGGGGAAATGCCGGAATAGGCGCAGTGGGTGATATGCAGCTATACCGATCCAACAATCACACTGCGGTCAATATCGTTAATATCGGTGCGCCCCAATTGTGCCAGGGTCGTATCAATCTGCTGGATTAACAAATCGACAATCGACGCCAGGCCCTCACTGCCGCCGCCGCCCATTGCATATAAAAAGGGGCGGCCCATCATCACAAAGTCAGCACCGAGTGCCAGCGCCTTAACCACCGATTCACCGTTGCGCACGCCACTGTCGAAAATAATGGGGTAGTCGCCACCCACGGCCTCGCGAATGGCGGGCAGCATTTGAATTGTAGCGGGTGCGCTGTCGAGCTGTCGGCCACCGTGGTTGGAGACATACACCGCATCCACCCCCGCATCGCGAATGCGCACGGCATCCACGCTGGATAACACGCCTTTTACCACCAGCTTCCCTTTCCAGCGCTGGCGCAAACGGTCGAGAAAAACCCAGTCGGCTTTGCCCCGGCTTTCGTTGCGCACAAATTTTTTCCCGGTATTGCCGCCAACGTTGTTGGCAACTGCCGGCACCCCGGCCAGGAGGGTACGTATCGACCACTGTGGGTGGGTGGCAAAGTCAAAGAACTGTTTAGGCCCAATTTTTAACGGCGCCTGAAAGCCGTTGCGCTGCTCACGCGGGCGCGAGGCCACCATGGGCACATCGACGGTGAGGATTAAGGTGTCGTAGCCCGCGTTTTCGGCGCGGTCGACCATATCGAAGGCAATTTCCTCTGACTGGCCCACATAGAGCTGAAACCAGGCGTGATCGCCAGCGCGTGTGTAGGTGTCTTCAATGGTGCTGGAGGCCATTGTCGCCAAACCGATGGGCATGTTGTATTTCACTGCGGCGGCGGCCAGCATTTTATCGGCCCCCGGCCAGGTGAGGTTGCACATACCTGTCGGGGCAATGCCAAATGGCAGGTCCCACTGGCGACCGAGAAAGTGTTTGCCCAGTGTGCGGTTTTCAATATTGACCAGCACACGTGGTTGCATACGCACCTTGTCGAGTACTTCGCTGTTTTGCTGGTAGGTGTACTCATTCCCGGCTGCGCCATCGACGTAATCAAACATTATTTTTGGCATACGCCGTTTGGCGGCGGCGCGTGCATCAGCCACGCAGAAGAATTTTTTTGTCATTGAGTGAGTAAAGCCTGTTGATTCAGCGGGTTGTCAGGTTCAATAAGCACCGTGCAGAAAGGCGTGGGTGCTGAGTCAGATACCGGGTTGATCGCTATTATACGTTGTTGCCATCCGAACGGCGCAGTCTTGTGTCGTATTGAATGACACCGCTTATACTTCTACGCGCCCGGCAAAGGCGTGTGACAGTGTGCTTTTATCGACAAACTCCAACTCACCGCCCAAGGGAACGCCATGCGCAATGCGCATTACCCGCAGCGCGTGTTGTTTGGCCAGATCACCGAGGTAATGCGCGGTGGCCTCGCCCTCTACTGTCGCGTTGGTTGCCAGAATCACTTCACGCACATCGCCATCGGTAAACCGCGCCAAGAGTAAATCGATGCCAATTTCCACCGGGCCAATACCGTCCAGTGGTGAGAGGTGCCCCATCAATACGAAGTAATGCCCCCGGTACGTGGTAGATCGCTCGATGGCGGCCACGTCGGCCGGTGATTCAATGATGCACAATTGCGCGGCATCGCGCCCAGGGTTGTTGCAAATATCACACAGCGGCTGCTCGGTAAAGGTGCGGCAGCGGGTGCAGTGGCCAATATCGCGCATGGCGCGGTCGAGCACTGTTGCCAGCCGATCCCCTCCCCTGCGGTCGCGCTCCAATAAATGGAACGCCATGCGTTGCGCCGACTTGGGGCCAACCCCAGGCAGACAGCAAAATGACTCGATCAGTTCATCGAGCAGCGTGTGGGCCATAGCGGTGCGCTCAGAACGGCATTTTCAGACCCGGCGGCAGGGATAAGCCCGCCGCCATGCCCGACATTTTTTCTTTGCTGTTGGTATCCACGCGCTGGCTGGCATCGTTTACCGCAGCGGCGACCAGGTCTTCGAGCATTTCTTTGTCATCACCCATCAGGCTGTCGTCGATAACGACACGCCGCAGCTCGTGCTGGCCGGTCATGGTTACTTTTACCAGGCCACCGCCGGACTGTCCTTCGACTTCCATTGAAGCGATTTCCTCTTGCGCTTTTTGCATATCGGCCTGCATTTTTTGCGCTTGCTTCATCAGGTTACCCAAACCATCTTTCATCTGTAAGCCTCGATTATGTGAAATAAAACTGTCATCAACGTACTACTGGTTCAAGCTGAATTAATCCGTTGAACCATAGCGGGAATATTTCGTGCTTTAATATTCTGTGCATTGAGCATTCGCCGTCTATTCAACTGCTTAATTTAGGCTCAATGCTGTCAACCGCTATGGATGCATCAAAACGCCGTTGTATATCCTGCACCACCGGGTCATTGGTGATGGCTTGCTGTGTCTGCATTTTGAACTCAGAGGCCTTGCGTTCAAGCTGCTGTGCCGGAGTTTCACTGGCGGGCGACCCGATGGTTACATTTAGTACCACCGGTTTGCCGATAAGTTTAGACAGGGCGTCTCTGACACGCGCCAGCATTTTTTCATTGTTGAGGTGTTGGTGTATCTCAGTCAATACCAGGTTGATCTGGTTACCTTCAACGGATGAGAGTGCGCAGTGTGCAACCAATTGTGCATACATACCCTGTAATCCCAAATGGGTACAGATAACCGACCAGTCTTCCGCCTGCCAATTTTCAAACCGTTTAATCGTTGCCTGTAGCGGTGCCTCAGATTGTTCTGGTGGTGCACCCGATAACAAGGGTGGCGGTGCATTGTCGATTACAGCCGCAGTGGGAACTGGAGCTGGGGCCGGTGGTGCGGGCGTGGGTGCCTGTTCACGAGGCTGCGGAGGCATTGGTGGTGGCGCTTTCAATGCCGGTGCAGGTGCCACTGTACTTGTCTCTGCAATCGCGCTGCTGGTTTCTACATGCGGAAGGCCAGGCGCTTGATGCGATACCCCTTTACCAGAAGGCACTGCGCCAGAAGGCAGCTCGCCAGGGGGCGCCACCGTTACGGGGCGAAACGCGATCATACGCAGCAGAGTCATTTCCAGTGCATTGCGTTCATCGGGTACATGCGGCATATCACGCCTGCCTGTCAGTGCAATCTGGTAGTAGAGTTGCACATCTTCCGCAGACAGGGCGTGCGCGAACCGGCGTGCGCGTTCAGGGTCTGCAATCGCTTCCCGCACGATGTCCGGCACGGCCTGGATAACCGCTATTTGGTGCAATAGCGCCAGTAGGTCAGAGAGCAGTGCATGGTAGTCTGGCGCATAGTCGTCGAGGGCGGCCAGTTGCTTGAAAACGGCCACAGCATCCCCTGCTGAAACGGCGTCAAGCAAGGCGTAAACCCGTTCGTGTGATACACCACCGAGCATTGCATCGACATGTTCGAGCGCTATTTCACCCGGCGAGAAGGCAATCGCCTGGTCGAGCAGGCTCAATGCATCGCGCACACTGCCATCGGCAGCGCGCGCTATACGCATTACCGCGCTGGTTTCAGCGTGTAGCGATTCAGCCGCGAGGATATGTGCAATCTGTGTGGCGATGGTATCGACAGGGACGCGTTTCAGATTGAACTGCAAACAGCGCGACAATACGGTGGGCAATAGTTTTTGTGGGTCGGTGGTGGCCAGTAAAAACTTAACGTGTGGCGGTGGCTCTTCGAGTGTCTTTAACAGGGCGTTAAAACTCGATTTGCTGAACATATGCACCTCATCGATCAGGTACACCTTGTAGCGGCCACGGGTGGGCGCGTAGCTGACGTTTTCCATCAATTCACGGGTATCATCGACACCTGTGCGTGAAGCGGCATCGACTTCGATCAGGTCGATAAAGCGCCCTTCATCCACTTCGACACAGGCGCTGCATTCACCACAGGGCAAGGCGCTGACGCCTTTTTCACAATTGAGGCTTTTGGCAAAGATACGCGCCACGGTGGTTTTACCCACGCCACGCGTCCCGGAGAACAGATAGGCGTGGTGGAGTCGATCCTGATCGAGTGCATTGGTGAGGGCGCGCACGACGTGATCCTGCCCTATCATCTCGGCAAAAAAACGTGGCCGCCATTTGCGTGCCAGCACCTGGTAACTCATCGGCAGTGTGATTCCAAGGGGTTGGGATAATGCGCCATTCTAACGTGTTTACCCCATATCGAGAACTAGTACACTGCCTACCTTATATTGGTGGTGTGCTAGGGCGGCAGCTCACACCAGCCACATCCCGGCGCCCAAGTCCACTGCTGCCGCTGCTCCCTTCCGGGCCTGACGGGGTTTACAGTTTATTGTCGCGGGAGAACCGGTGCGAGCTACCATTAAACAGGTGTTGGTGAGACAAGGGGCGCGATTTTCAACTATCAGGTGCCTGCTTGCAAGTAAAAGTACAGATCAATTACAACGGCAAAACTGTCAATAACAGGGATTAGTTACCATTACTGTCAGACCCATGCTAAATTATTGGTTCTAAAACAAACAAAATGCTATGCAGCCCACCCAATACCTCCGCTTACTCATAAACTACCGCGTGCTACTGCCATTGGCTATCGCTGCGGTAGCGTATCAGCTTGCGGGTGAGTTTCAACCGGTTGAAAAGCCACATCTGGTGACGATCAAGGAGCGCGGCAGCCTGATTGTCGCCACACGCAATGGGCCGACCACTTATTTTCAGGCGAGCAATGGCCCCGCCGGGTTGGAATACGATCTCGCCCACGAGTTTGCCCGTCGACTGGGGGTCGAATTGGAAATTGTACTCGCCGATTCAATCGATGACCTCAATCAACTATTGCTACAGGATAGGGTCGACCTGGTCGCCAGCGGTATGCCAATCAGTGTATCCAGCGAAGGTCTGGTGCGTTATTCCCCCATCTATCAAAACGTTAAAGAGGAGATTATCGACCGGCAAAAGACCAAACCACGACCACAAACTATTGACGATTTAACTGCACCACTCAGTACCTTGCCAACCGCCAACCACCTGGAAACATTGGCGACACTGCAACTCTCTCACCCGCAATTGGAATGGGTGATCGAGCAGGATATGGGGTTTGAGGAGCTGATGGAAAAAGTGCTCGACAAGCAGATTTCCTATGCCTTGGTCAATTCAAACGAGGTGCAGGCGGTGCGCCACTACTACCCCGAGCTGCGCACGGCGTTCAGTTTGCCCGGTGAAAAGGGTTTGGCCTGGGCGGTGAAGCAATCAGATGATTTAAGTTTGTTTGTGCAGGTGCAAACGTATATGCACCAAGTTAAAACGAATGGTTTCCTTACCGAGTTACTGGAGCGCTACTACGGTCATTTCGCAAATTTTGATTATTCGGGAACGCATTTGTTTATGCGCAGAATTAAATCGCGGCTGCCGAAATATGAGGCGTTATTTCGCGAGGCGGGACAGCGCTATAAAATCGATTGGCGTCTGCTGGCGGCAATGAGTCACCAGGAGTCGCATTGGAACCGGGAGGCGACGTCACCCACCGGGGTGCGTGGACTGATGATGTTGACGTTAAGTACGGCTTCACAATTGGGTATCAATAACCGGCTGGATCCCCGGCAGAGTATTATGGGGGGCGCCAGGTATTTAGCCCAGTTACGCAAACGACTTGCAAAGAGTATTGTCGAGCCGGACAGGACTTGGATGGCACTCGCCTCTTATAACGTGGGCTATGGGCATTTAGTCGATGCGCGCACGATTACCGTGATGCTTGAGAAAGACCCAAATAAGTGGGTCAACGTTAAAAAGAGTTTGCCTTTGCTGCGTAAACGCAAGTGGTACAAGAAGGTCAAAAGTGGTTATGCACGTGGGGGGGAGCCGGTTCATTATGTGCAGAATATTCGGCGTTATTACGATATTCTTAAGCATACTTTTCCTGAGAGGAAACGTAGGCATATATAAGGCACGTGTACGCAATAAATTCCGGGATTTGTAAGCGCATCGATTCACCTTATAGCTGAATTGGCTGAGCGCATTATTAATACATAGCGCATTATTTCAATAACACTTTTAAAGTGGACATTATTTTTGTGTGCGTTACATAACGCCCTACGCTGCCTACATAGAAGAAGCGTAGGCATTAGCTCACTATTTATCAATCTTTGTGTTTATTTATGCTGTTATAAGGGTTTCGTTAAGGTGATCTAGCAGTAATAGATCAATCCAATGCCTGTTGTAAATCATCAATCAGGTCACCGGTATGTTCTACACCAATCGAAAGGCGCAGCAGGTTTTTTGCGACCGGGCTTCCCTCCGCTTCGACACTGGCACGATGTTCAATAAGGCTTTCCACACCGCCCAATGAGGTCGCGGGTAAGAATAAACGGGTGGCCTTCGCCACGCGTAGCGCAGCCGCTTCCCCCCCGCGCAGTAATACCGATAACATGCCACCAAAGCCGTTTTCCATTTGTCGCTGCGCCGTGGTGTGGCCTGGATGGGAGGCCAGCCCAGGGTAGTGGACACGCTCAACCGCAGGGTGTTGTTGCAGTGTTTGGGCAATCGCCATTGCACTCTCGCTGGCACGCGCCACACGCAGGTGCAGGGTGCGCATACCACGCTGTAATAACCAGGCTTCAAATGGCCCCAGGACGGCACCCGCATGTGTGCGATGCGATTTGATCTGCTGCCAGTAGTCGCTGTCTGCCCTGGCAATCACGGCACCCGCCAATACGTCACTGTGGCCATTGAGATATTTCGTGGCCGAATGCACGACAAAATCGGCCCCGTGCTCAATAGGCCGGGTAATGATCGGAGTCGAGACGGTGGAATCAGTGGCCAGCAATGCCCCCACGCGGTGTGCAATATCTGCCGCTGCGGCTATATCCGTAATATCCCAACTCGGGTTAGCGGGGGTTTCCACCCACACT
The DNA here is from genome assembly GCA_965277715.1 of Gammaproteobacteria bacterium. Taxonomy (GTDB): domain Bacteria; phylum Pseudomonadota; class Gammaproteobacteria; order JBCCGL01; family JBCCGL01; genus JBCCGL01. The sequence goes on along the minus strand of OZ255836.1, from coordinate 821,854 downwards.
AACCGGGTTTTCCCCGCTGATACGGCCTGTTCGAGGCTATCGATGTTATGTGCATCGTACCAACCAATCGATAAGCCCCAACGCCCGGTAAATTCAATCACCCAGTTGCGCAGGGCGTAGTAGCACACTTTAGGGAGAACAACATGATCGCCAGGACTCAAGCAGCTAAACAGTGACGTTGCAGCGGCCAGCCCCGAGCTGAATAGCTGTGCCTGTGTGCCCCCTTCCAGTTGGGCCAAAAGCGACTCGACATGCACATTCGTGGTGGCATTGTTGCGCTGATAACCCAGTGCGCTATCGCGCAGTGCATAGTGTTCATCGCGGGCATAGGTTGTGGTTAATGAGATGGGCGGGATAATTGCGCCAGTGCTGGTATCGAGATAATGACCCGCGTGAGCCAGCAGTGTCTCTGTGTTGTTGTCTTGCATGTGTTTCCCCGGATGCTGTAGAAGACTGAGTAATGTAAAGAAAAGAGGGTGGCGAATATTGCGTGGGTTACACTGACTTTCTTACCATTGTTACTCTACCTGGACATAAAGGGATTGACACATTGAGCGCCTGTGCCCGCCATATGTGCGACATTGCGTGTGACCAGTGTAAAGCCGTAATTGAGTGCCGTCGCTGCAATCAGCTTATCAACGGCATTCGTATTATCAGTTGCTGCGAGCATTGCACCCCACAGCGTACAGATATCACTGTCTATAGCCAATATTCTATTTGTGTATTCAGATTTTAATTGGGTCAACCACCGCTGAAGTTTTTCGGCTTGCTGGTGGTCTCGATAGTGGGTTAGTTTGCTGATGCCACTATTAATCTCTCCAATAGTCAGCACTGACAAATATAGTTCGGATTGATGGTTTTTTATTTTTTCAAAGAAATCGACAACCCCTTGATCAGGTTGGCGTTTTGTGAATTGCGAAATGACATTGGTATCGAGTAAATACATTGTCAGCCGAATCCACGACCAGGGCTGTGTGATCGTTCAAACAATGTATCTACATCAATATCCAAGGTTGGAATGTCCATTAATGCCTCAGCCAATGGCCGTTTTTGCGGTAGCTTATCGACGACTGATCGCAAAATAACCTTGATTTCAGCTTCACGGGTACGATCATGTTCAATAGCCCTCAACTTTAACGCTTTGTTCAACGACTCATCAATATCACGAATAAGAATATTAGCCATATCACTCTCCAGATATCATAGATATACAAGATATCTATGATATTAGCTTAATCAAACATTGTGCAAGTACTTTGATCTGTCAATTCGCACCGAATCCAAACCACTGAAGCATTTGCCACCACTCATTAAAGTGAATAAGCTAAAATATGCTCAAATTAAAAAAGCTACTCATCGACTTCCGACCATTATCAGCAACCTCCCAATCGATCTTTCCCTTAATAACGCCTATATGAACCCAAACCTACAGCAATTACAGGCCTACCCTTTCGAAAAGCTGGCTGCGTTAAAACACGGCATCACACCACAGACCCAACGAAAGGCGGTCTTGCTCTCAGTCGGTGAACCTCGCCATGCACCACCACAATGTGTGCTCGATAGCCTGGCAGAAAACCTTGGCGGGGTTAGCCAGTACCCCAGTACCCGTGGCAATGACGCGCTGCGTGAAGCGATTGCACAATGGCTGGCAAACCGCTTTCAATTAGCCACCACAGGCATCGACCCGGCAAAGCATATATTGCCGGTTAATGGCACCCGCGAGGCTTTATTTGCCTTTGCTCAATGTACGCTGGACAACACCAGCAAAAAAAATACCGTGCTGATGCCAAACCCGTTTTATCAAATTTATGAAGGGGCCGCTATTCTCGCTGGCTTGCAACCCCGGTTTTATAACACCGGAGCGGATACTCACTACCAACCCGACTTCGACAGTATCGGTGAACGCGACTGGGATCGATGCCAGCTTATTTATATCTGCTCACCCGGCAACCCAACCGGCAGTGTTATCGGTGAAGCCGATTTGATAACGTTGATTGAACGCGCACAACGGCATAATTTTATTATCGCCAGCGACGAGTGTTATTCAGAAATCTACGCCGACGAAAATGCACCACCCGCCGGTTTGCTGCAAGCCTGCCAAACGATGGGTAATCACGATTTTTCTCACTGCGCGGTGTTTCACAGCTTATCGAAACGCTCTAATCTACCGGGTATGCGCTCTGGGTTTATCGCTGGTGACAGCCGTATTATCGATGCATTTTTTCGTTACCGTACCTATCACGGCTGTTCAATGTCACCCTTAGTGCAGGCAGCCAGTACAACGGCGTGGCAGGATGAACAACACGTGCGCGAAAACCGACTTTTGTACCGGGAGAAATTTACCGCTGTGCTGGATATTTTGTCCGGGGCACTCGCTGTAACAAAACCACAAGCTGGGTTTTATTTATGGCCTCAGTTACCGGCCGAGTTACCTCTCGACGATGAGGCATTTGCCCTGGCGCTTTATCGGCAACACAATATTACGGTATTGCCTGGGCGTTACCTCGCACGAGAAAATGCAGGCATTAACCCTGGGGAGAACCACCTGCGCATTGCATTGGTGGCAGCACTGGACGATTGTATTGATGCCGCCCAGTGTATCCGCGATACCTTAGATGCCCTTTAAACAATTACTAATCACAGAGAAAACCAATGTCTGATTTACAAAACCTGATCGAAGATGCCTTTGAAAAACGCGCCGAGATTACACCGAACAATGTCTCTGCCGAGGTGCGCGATGCCGTCAATCAAGCCATTACCCAAATCGATAGTGGTGCAGTGCGGGTGGCACAACAGCGCGGTATTGGTGATTGGGTCGTCAATGAATGGTTGAAGAAAGCGGTCTTGCTGTCATTTCGCATCAATGATAATGCACCGATGTCGGCAGGCGGGTTTACGCAGTTTTACGATAAGGTCGACAGCAAATTCACCGGTTGGTCGGCACAGCAGTTTGCCGATTCCGGGGTGCGCGTTGTACCGCCAGCCATGGCGCGTAAAGGTAGCTATATCGCACCTGGCGCGGTGTTGATGCCGTCTTATGTGAATATTGGCGCCTATGTCGACAGCGGTACCATGGTCGATACCTGGGCGACGGTCGGTTCCTGCGCACAAATTGGTAAAAACGTGCATTTATCCGGCGGGGTCGGTATTGGTGGTGTGCTCGAACCCTTGCAGGCCTCACCCACGATTATTGAAGACAATTGCTTTATCGGCGCACGTTCGGAGGTGGTTGAGGGGGTTATTGTGGAGCAGGGTTCGGTTATTTCGATGGGTGTCTATATTGGTCAAAGCACGCGTATCTATGACCGGGAAAACGATACGGTTATCTACGGGCGCGTGCCCGCCGGTTCGGTGGTTGTCTCCGGTAATCTGCCCAGTGCTGATGGCCGCTACAGCCTGTACTGCGCCGTGATCGTCAAGAAGGTCGATGAGAAAACACGTGCCAAGGTGGGCATTAACGCATTGCTGCGCGCCATCGATGAGTGATTCACCGATGAATGATTCGCCCGGCCCGGTTATCTACGGCATAAAAAATTGTGACACGATAAAGAAGGCGCGTGCCTGGATGAACACGCACCATATTGATTACCGCTTTCACGATTACCGCGTCGAGGGTATCGACGCGGCCCGGTTGCTCGGTTGGTGTACAAGAGCCGATTGGCAGACCCTGCTCAACCGGCGCGGTACAACCTGGCGGAAACTGCCCGAAGCGCAGCGTGAAAATATCGATCAATCGATAGCCATTGCACTGATGTGTGAGTACCCGGCGATGATTAAGCGCCCGGTGCTCGAAGCCAGGGGTGAATTGCTTATTGGGTTTGATGTTGAAAGGTATAAAGCGGTTCTTCAATAGCCCCGGAAAATGTATTTGCGATTGTGCCTATGACTGTGTCGTTACGCTTGTTTTGGCGTGTTTCGCTCCGCGATTGTCCTGGCAACTTTATCGCGAAGATAGACCGGCTGCGCGCTCTCAGGCGCCAATCCCCTGCCCTGCTCCAGGTCTGTTCTGGCCAACGCCAAAATGTCCTGTGCGTGGGGGAGCTGGTGGCTAAAACCGGATAGGTTTAACTGGCCCGTTGCCTCAAGCAATAGCGCCTCATGGCGACACCAGCCTGTACCGGCGCCAGTCCATATACAATTATCCTGTGTGATGGGCAATGCAATGTGTTGCGGCGCCGAGACAGATTCATCGATACAGGCTTGCATCAAGCCATTTTCATTGCACTGATAAGCGCCCCAGTAGACCTCGCCCATACGCGCATCAATAGCAGCCAGTACATTTTTCACGGCGGACTCGCGATAGCAACGCTGCGCAATAGCGGCAAGATTGGAAACCGGCCATACCGGGCAGTCAACGGCCAGGGCAATGCCCTGGGTGACACCAGCGGCGATACGCACACCGGTGAAACTCCCTGGGCCACGGCCAAACGCCAGCCCATCGAGCTGTTGCGGTGCAAGACCTGCATTGGCCAATAGGGCATCGAGCATTTTTAAAATAAGCCTGGAGTGGTCGCGGGCGGTTTCGACGTAATCAACACGCAATGCCTCACCATTGAGCAGGGCGGCACTGCACACTTCCGTCGCGGTATCGATAGCGAGTAGGTTCATCGCTGTTCCTGTGCAAAAAATGCCTGAACCGATTGCAGCGAATCAGTGGGCGGCATCTCAGGTAGACTCTGGATAAACAGTCGACCATAAGACTTTGTTTTTAAACGGGGATCACAGATCATTACCACGCCTCTATCGTTCACATCGCGGATCAGCCGCCCCACCCCCTGTTTCAGTGCTATCGCCGCTTGCGGCACCTGATAGTCGAAAAACGGGTTGCCACCACGCTCACGCATCGCGCTAATACGTGCCTGCATTACTGGATCACCGGGCGAGGCAAAGGGCAATTTGTCGATGATAACGCAGGAGAGTGCCTGTCCACGCACATCGACCCCCTCCCAAAAACTGCTGGTGCCCAGTAACACGGCGTTGCCGAGTGATTGAAATTCAGCAATCAGCTCGCGCTTGGGTGAATCACCCTGTACCAATAGCGGCAGATCGGTTTTATCCAGCAACCACTCCGCCGCCTGGTTGAGCGCCCGGTAACTGGTAAACAATAAAAATGCCCGCCCGCCACTGGCGCGAATAACAGGCAAGGCCGCCTCGATGACTTTCTGGTTATAGTTATCGGCACTTGGCTCAGGCATATTTGCCGGCAGGTACAACAGGGCATTGTTAGGGTAATCAAATGGGCTGTTTTGTTGGCACTCGTTGGCCTCTTCGATACCCAGTTGCGCACGAAAATGCGCGAAGGAGTTGCCGACTGAAAGCGTCGCCGAGGTGTACAGCCACGAGGCGCTTAATGTATTCACGGTTCGTTGAAATGGCCCCGCAACATCTAATGCTGTCAGGCTAAGTACATAGCCGGTACGGAATGTTTCAAACCAATGCACCCATTCGCCTTGTGTATCCGGCGCGATAAAATTGCCGAGCACCTCCAGTTGTGCCAGGCAACGGCGCAGGCACGCGGCCAGGCCTCTGCCACGGGGTGCTGCCAGCTCCAGTTGCCCGGCGAGTTCACGGTACGCCTGCTGCAATTCACCGATACTGGTAGCAATATTTTGGTTGTCGAGAATCTGCCGCCATGCATCGCGCCGGGTCTGGACACCAAATGACAACCGAAAATCCCGCGAGGCCTTTTCCAGGGTCGAAATCGCCTCGCGAAGCTCGCTCATATCCGCCGCATCGCGCATCTGTTCGGCAATGCTGTCGCGCACCAGATCGGTCAACTGGCGGCTACTAAAACGCTGGCCAAAAAATTGTGAGGCCACTTTGGGGATCTGATGGGCTTCATCCAATACGAATACATTGGCACTGGGCAGTATTTCTCCAAAACCCTCTTCTTTTAGTGATAGATCAGCGAAGAACAGATGGTGGTTTACCACGACGATATCCGCCGATTGCGCTTGTTTGCGCGCCTGGTGTACAAAGCAGTCGCTTAGCTGATCCGGTTCGTGCCCGGCGCAAAAATCCGCATCAGAGGTAACGTAGTGCCAAATGGGGGCATCTTCCGGGAGTGTTTTAACTTCGCTGATATCCCCGGTTTTAGTGGTGGCGGCCCAATGCCGTACCTGGGTTAGCTGGCTCAATAATTCGGCTCGCGACAGCATTGGGTGTTGCGATGCGGCCGCCATCCGGTGCCTGCACAGGTAATTGCTGCGCCCTTTCAACAGGGCAACGTTGATGTCACTGCGCAATGCCCGCCGCACCAGTGGCAGGTCGTTGTAAAAAAGCTGATCCTGCAAATGCCGGGTGCCGGTGGAAACGATGATCTTCAGCCCGGACAAAATAGCGGGCACCAGGTAGGCAAATGTTTTGCCAACCCCTGTGCCCGCCTCACCAATTAAAGTTCCCCCCTCCAAGAGGGTGTTATCGATCGCCTCGGCCAGCGCCTGCTGCTGTGTACGCGGTGCAAAACCGGACAGGTGTTCCGCAAAGGGGCCGTGTTTACCGAGCACTTCGGTAACAGATTCAAACGAGTGGGACAATAAATTGCTCCCCAGAGGAATTGGCGATCAAAAGATGGTGTATTAAATAGACGAACAATACATTTATTCAGCGGCGTATTTACGCACTTCAAGCTGGGCTTCGCGGGCGCCGAGTACATCCCCCCGCTCATCACGTGAATGTTGAATAATCAACCAGTTACGGTGCAACAATGGTGTGTTGTCTGCACCCAGTGCGTTCGATTTTGCGGCGTAGTTTTCAGCCAGCGGGTATTCGCCGAGGCGCATCCGCAGCTCCGCCAGGCGGCTCCACAACATCGGGTCGTCTGGGGTAATGCGCAATGCACTCTCGATATACACACCGGCCTGCTCGAACGCCCCTTGCTGGCGCGCAGCCTCGGCATTAGTCCACATTTCGACGACATTTGAATCATCCATACTATGGCGAATTTTTTTAGGTTCACCTGAGGTAGGCGCCGATCTGTTGAGATCTGTTGCCGGGCTTGTACTTAGCGGATCTGGGGTTGGCGAGGTGCTACAGGCAATAGCAGTCACCAATATAAACGCAATAATAGGTAGCAGGCGGTTCAATGTAATATGGCCTAGAGTGTCTGGGTTGAATGTCTGTAAATACGCCGTTTTATCAATATGAGATACATTAGGGTCAGCAGGTAAAGTCTAACAGGAAATGAGTGTTTTTTTATATCGGTGAGTGAATCAGTGGCTTCACTTTGCCTTCCACTCTATTTGGCTTGTAATGATTGAAATACGCCTGGCAACAGTGCTTGTAGTATTTCTCACTCAATCCGTAAGGGATTTACATGCTTCAGTTGGACAAAGCGGGCAAAGTCGTGATCCGCTGAATACACCTCGGCACCGTGCTCAATGGCCAGTGCCGCAATATGGGCATCCGATGTGAGGTTGCCGGCAGTGCCCACCAGGCGCAGCAAGTTTCTAAATACAGGCCAGTGATTAGCACCGGGACCAATCAGCTTTACATAGGGCAGCGCTAACCACTCATCAATATAAGCTGATGCCTCATCACTGCTTAAAGGCTGCGCCAAAATGCCGGGGCGGGTTGTTATGCGTAGAAAGGCGAGCGCAACAATCCAGGCCAGCCCCACGTCTGTGGTGCCAGACAATGTCTCTTCCAGCCAGGCCCGCGCCTGACGATGGTAAGGCGCATCAGAATTAACCGCATAGATCAGCAAATTGGCGTCGATCAGGATCATTTTCGCATTTCCATTTTTTTCACTATTTCCAATTCCTCAAGCTCATCGGCCAGTTGCAATGACTTATTGAGGTCATAGCCCGCATTCACTGCGCCGAGTGACGCGGGTTTCAGGGTGTAGGGGGTGGCCGCCCGATAAGCCGTTTGCTTCATGGCTATCCCAGCGCGTAAGGTTTCGTTAACGATTTGTTTATAGGGTTTCCCCGAGGTGTAAGCCGCTTCTTTTAAGGCATCGACAATCCCATCATCAATAGTCAGCGTGGTTCTCATCTGGTCTCACCTGCTTTTTAGTCGTAATCAAGCAAATAGTCTAACATCACGGCATAAAATAAAAAACATCAAAACATCAAGCCGATAAAACAAATAAAAGTCCACGTTCCAGGAAGGGGGTTTTGATGGGGCGCGGAAGGCACACAGACCACCCGGCGCCCCCGCACAATCCGTACACGCTAAACGCATACGACTCCGACATCGTGTGCTTGCGCGAAACCGCTCTTCTGGATAGGAAATGAGTGTAGAGGTGGTGGTATTACCTGACTGATCGCCGACAGTAAAACGACAGTAATAACATCATTAATAACCCTGCCAGTTCAAAAACAGCCATGCCACCACCACCACCACCATTAGTGGAGGCTACCGGCGCTTGTGTTGATAACAACGCCAATTGGGCTGTTGGGAGATTAAAGGCGCTATTGGTGCCATCATCCACCCTTGCAGAGATGCTGGTATTACCTGCCTGATTGCCAGCGGTAAGCTGCGCTGTATAGCTGCCATCATTATTATCGGTCAAAGAAGACAGTGTCACCGCCGTGCCAGATTGACTCAATGTTACCGTTACACCAGACATAGGGTTACCACCCATATCAGCCACCCGAACAGTGATTGAAGTCACCGCCCGACCATCGGCATCCAAAGAGGATGCACCCAGTGTCAGCGAGCTGTTTGCCAGCGTCGCCATTTGCCCCGAAAGTACCGCAGGGTCAGCTATTTCATTATTAATAGCATTGTCGGCATCATTGGGGCCGCCATCAGTAATCGTCAGGCGTAAGCAGTTATTGCCCACCACCAGGCCCGACTGCCAACTGGTATCGTCATAATCCGGGCAGATACCCGCACCTATGCTCATCGTCGATGCCAATGCATCTCTGGCACCATTGCTATTGACTGTAGTGGTATCAAAATTTACCCAACTCGAACGGCCAGAACCCGCCAGTGCCACGGGCAAATATTTGCGATAAATCGGGTTCACCGGTATCGACACACTGAGTGGAATAACCACATTAATCTGTTGGCCTGCTACCGGCAGATTAACCACCTCGAAATCTACAATGTTCCCGACATGCGGCACTGTATCAGCAGGAATAATTTCAGACCCGGCACCATTTTGTGCCTGTGGCACTACGCTCGCATTAAAACCTGTCGTCGTGCTCGAACCAAAAACAGCCGAGGTAAAGGCAATATTACCCAGACGTAAACCGACACCTGGTTCAGAGGTCACAAAACGGGATTCAGTCGTATCAATAGGCAGCAATTGGCTGGTGTCATGCAGACGTTCAATGAAGTTGGGCACCCGGTCACCGTCGTCGTCAGCGAAACCCTCCATGCTATCCACTAAACCATCGTTATCCCGGTCCGAGTTGGCAGCCACACCAACCAGTGGATCAGTCGCCAGCACCCTAATCTGCAACTGCGTGCGCACTGTGGCGACACCATCTGAAACAGACAGGATAACCGTGGCAACACCTGCCTGAAGCGTAGCCGTAAAGGATGGCGTGCTGGTGTTAGTCGGTACCGTAATGCCGGTGGAAGCGCTCCAGTCATAAGTCAGGGTATCGCCATTGGCATCGATGGCAATGGCGGTGATGCTAATGGTACTGCCCGCCAGAACAGATGAAACGGCTCTGTTGTTGCTATCCACCACGGTCAGCGATGTTTGCGGCGCAATATTGCCGCTGATAACATTAATCGTCTGGGTGCTGTTAGCCCCCAGGGTAACCCGTTCGGTAGCTGCGGTTATATTGGCCGGGTTTTGTACAAATACCGCTGCACTACTGTTAATTTGCAAAACAATGCTGCCAGCACTGGTACCAACGGGCAGGTTGATACGACTGTTCAATTGGCCTGGCGCGAAGCTGAAAGTACCAGTACTGTTTACGGCATTGGTCGAGCTGCCGGTACTATTCGCTGTTATTCTATAGGGTACTTCCAGGGTGCGCGTAAGATCAACCGGGGCACCGTTGAGCGTCAGAACCACAGTCGCAGTACCATTCGTCATAATATTTCCCGAGCTAAAGGACACTTTTGGCACCACATTGATGGCCTGAGCAACCGCACCACCTAATGGCCAGTTGCCATTACTGTCTACGGCTATCCACCACAATGAGTGGGCACCCGCTAACAGTAACAGGTTGTTGTTATTATCACGCTGCACCGCTTGACAGGCCGATGCAAAATTGGCGGGCAAAATCGCACCAGCGCAACGGCCCGTGCGAAAATAGGCCGAGGCAGGCACCGTCAGTGTCGCTGAGGTCGATGCATTACTGTTGCTGGCCGTAGCCGCTGATACGGATGTGAAAATCGCCGTCGATATGGCATTAGCCGGTGTGCTCAGGTTACTGATCACAGGGCGGCTATCACCGACCGATGCCGTACCGTGGTCGGAGACAGCAGGGTTCAAACCAATGCCCACTTCGACTACATCAGGGATACCATTATTATTGGTATCGGTCGTTTGAGTCACGTCAGCACCATTGCCAATAAAGGCCTCCACATCATCGCTAATACCATCGGCATCGCTGTCGGTAGCACTGCTGTCTGCGCTTTGTAAACTATCCGCAAGGCCATCATTATCTGCATCGACTACTGACAATGTGCTGAACGTCATGATTGGGTAGTTACTGCGGTTGCCCAGCGCATCTGTCGCGACAACGCTAATGGTATGGGGGTGGCCTGGCACTAAATCATTAAACGTGGCACTGGTCGCTGATACTGACAATGTCTGGGTACTATTGGTTATGGTATCAGTCAGGGTCACCGCATAAATCACTGAATTGACATCGGTCACTGCGTTCCAATTGATCGCCAAACTATTGGCTGTCGCTGTCACTGTGAGCGTAGTATCTGTGGGTAAGACCGGCACATCGCTCTCCGCTACGGCGATATTAACGACGATGCTGGGATTGGTGGTCAGAGTGCCACCATTGCCATCATTGCCCGTGACTGTAATGCTGGTGGCGGTTGTATTGTTTAGCGCCGTTGTATAGCGCACATTGGTCGCGGTGTCTAAAAAGGTATTGAGGTTGGCCGGGTTACCGACAAGCTGCAAGGCAGCCGTTCCCGAACCGCTGACAGTCACACCGCCTGAGCTGCCATTACCCGATGCGATGGCTAAGGTGCCCGAGGCAGCGGTCAAGGTCACAGTCAGGGTGTCGTCCTCGGCATCGGCAAAGGTGCTGGAAGATAAATTGATAGCCGTCGCTACATTTTCAACCACAGTTACCGTTGCAGGCGTACCGGCAATAGTCGGCGCATCATTCACTGCGGTGATATTAACTGTGATGCTGGGGCTGGTGGTCAGATCACCGCCATTGCCATCATTGCCAGTGACAGTAATGCTGGTGGCGGTTGTATTGTTTAGCGCCGTTGTATAGCGCACATTGGTCGCGGTGTCTAAAAAGGTATTGAGGTTGGCCGGGTTACCGGCAAGTACCAGGGCAGCCGTTCCCGAACCGCTGACAGTTACGCCGCCTGAGCTGCCATTACCCGATGCGGTGGCTAAGGTGCCCGAGGCAGCGGTCAAGGTCACAGTCAGGCTATCGTCCTCGACATCGGCAAAGGTGCTGGCAGATAAATCGACATCAGTCGCTACATCTTCCGCCACGGTCACCGATGCAGGCACACCCGCTATCGTCGGCGCATCATTCACTGCGGTGATATTAACTGTGATGCTGGGGTTGGTGGTCAGATCACCGCCATCGCCATCATTGCCAGTGATAGTAATGCTGGTGGCGGTTGTATTGTTTAGCGCCGTTGTATAGCGCACATTGGTCGCGGTGTCTAAAAAGGTATTGAGGTTGGCCGGGTTACCGGCAAGTACCAGGGCGGCCGTTCCCGAACCGCTGACAGTTACGCCGCCTGAGGCGCCATTACCCGATACGGTGGCTAAGGTGCCCGAGGCAGCGGTCAAGGTCACAGTCAGGCTATCGTCCTCGACATCGGCAAAGGTGCTAGCAGATAAATCGATAGCCGTCGCTACATCTTCCGCCACGGTCACCGATGCAGGCACACCCGCTATCGTCGGCGCATCATTCACTGCGGTGATATTAACTGTGATGCTGGGGTTGGTGGTCAGATCACCGCCATCGCCATCATTGCCAGTGATAGTAATGCTGGTGGCGGTTGTATTGTTTAGCGCCGTTGTATAGCGCACATTGGTCGTGATGTCTAAAAAGGTATTGAGGTTGGCTGGGTTACCAGCAAGTACCAGGGCGGCCGTTCCCGAACCGCTGACAGTCACGCCGCCTGAGACGCCATTACCCGATGCGGTGGCTAAGGTGCCCGAGGCAGCGGTCAAGGTCACAGTCAGGCTATCGTCCTCGACATCGGCAAAGGTGCTGGCAGATAAATCGACATCAGTCGCTACATCTTCCGCCACGGTCACCGATGCAGGCACACCCGCTATCGTCGGCGCATCATTCACTGCGGTGATATTAACTGTGATGCTGGGGTTGGTAGTCAGATCACCGCCATCGCCATCATTGCCAGTGATAGTAATGCTGGTGGCGGTTGTATTGTTTAGCGCCGTTGTATAGCGCACATTGGTCGCGGTGTCTAAAAAGGTATTGAGGTTGGCCGGGTTACCGGCAAGTACCAGGGCGGCCGTTCCCGAACCGCTGACAGTTACGCCGCCTGAGGCGCCATTACCCGATACGGTGGCTAAGGTGCCCGAGGCAGCGGTCAAGGTCACAGTCAGGCTATCGTCCTCGGCATCGGCAAAGGTGCTGGCAGATAAATCGATAGCCGTCGCTACATCTTCCGCCACGGTCACCGATGCAGGCACACCCGCTATCGTCGGCGCATCATTCACTGCGGTGATATTAACTGTGATGCTGGGGTTGGTGGTCAGATCACCGCCATCGCCATCATTGCCAGTGATAGTAATGCTGGTGGCGGTTGTATTGTTTAGCGCCGTTGTATAGCGCACATTGGTCGTGATGTCTAAAAAGGTATTGAGGTTGCCTGAGCTACCGGCAAGTACCAGGGCAGCCGTTCCCGAACCGCTGACAGTCACACCTGCGAAGGTGCCATTACCCAATGCGGTGGCTAAGGTGCCTGAGGCGGCAGTGAAGGTGGTGGTCAGGGGATTGGCTTCATTATCGAAAAAAACAATGGTGGATAAGCCGATATCAGTCGCTACATCTTCGACCACAGTTACCGATGCGGGCGCATTGATTATGATTGGCGGCGTATTAACGAATATAGGCTCTACAATATTGGAAATGGTAAACCCAGCCAATAAAGCATTACTATTCAAACGTCCACTTAGTGACAGCGAAACTGAGAAGCTGCTGATGCTATCAAACAAACCCGCCGTGGTATTTAGCATGGCTTGGTTATTTTGAGTAGAGGTACTGGTAGTAAAGGTCTGTGACATGCCATTACTGGCATTAATCACAACAGTCATCGCGGCACCCGAGGCGCTAAAATCGAAAGCTCGAATCTGATCCAGGTTAAACGTCGCAAGGTCAGAGTTATCTGCCGTAAATGTCCAGGTGTGGGTCGTTACTGCTGGATTACTTTCTATTGCCAAAGCCCTGGTGAATCCACTGCTCTCCCCGGAATACCTTGCGATATTGCCAGGTGAGGTAAGGCTAATGGTAAATCCATCGACCGTATTTTGACCCGTGTTATTGGTATAATAGGTTTCATTGGTATTGTGAACGGTGGGTATGGTTGCAAACGCACTGATACTGAAGCTTGTCAGAAAAAGGCAGACGAGAAGGAAATAGGATTTTTTAGACATCATATATATTCCGGCAGCAATAGCGTTTAAAAAATATCAATTACCCGGCAAGCTAGCCTAATTTTTCGGTGCTGTAAATGCAAGTTCTCAAAAAACGGAGAAGACATCAATTATTGTGAAATACTGCTCAGAAACCTGGCGCCACATCCAGTTTTCCACAATAAAACAGAATGCTCCGACAATAGCGGTCTTCATTCAGACCGAATAATTGTATGTTGTACTAACAACGGCGCCACGGTTACCATCAATATCCAGACATTACCTGCGGAGCATGAGTGAAACCCTGTATTTATGTATGCGAGACGTGCCGCTTCAGCGAGGCGGAAGCGCTGAATGAACACGGCCAAAGCGGTGGCCAGGTACTGCACGATAAAATCGCCTCACTGGCAGCAGACAGCCCATATGCCGACGCCTTCGAGATTCGCACCACGCGCTGCCTGATGGGGTGTGACCATCACTGTAATTTACACTTTCGTGCGGCTGGCAAGATCTGTTATGTCACGGGGGGGTTCGCCCCAAACGACGAAAGTGCCGGGGCGATAGTCGATTATTTTGAAAAATACCTACAGTCAGAAACCGGGCAGGTGCCCTACAAAACCTGGCCACAGGGTATCAAAGGACATTTTATTGCACGGGTGCCACCGTTTGATTAATCAACCGCTTCGCTTGCTAATAACCCCTTTAGTTTTTTACGGAAAATGCGTGCCCCCGCATCCAGTCGCAAGTCGATATTAGGTGTTTGTTTACCGTGCATACCACGGTGCACCGCTTCGAGCACGACACGATCCTCTTCAAAAGCGGCGCGGGCACCTTCGTTAAGTTTTTCCTTAACCGCAGGGTTGTCTGTATCGGTGTTGAAATGCTGAAACCAGTGGTAGCGGGTGTTGTTTTCATCTATTGGCGTCAGAAAGTGGTAGGAGCGCATACAGTATGCGTTAGCCGGGAGTACCCGCTCAGCCCCACCTGTGCCGCTGGGGGTGTAGGTGCTCATGTTGATTGCCGTCGAGGGCAGGACGGCCTGGTAGTATTGTAAGCGGTCTGTTTTGCCTTTGAACGTCAGCCTATCGGCGTAATAAGGCGGTGGTAGGATGTCCTTTATCCAGCGTGAGACAGTCACACCTGCCTCATCCCCGACAATATCCAGTGGGGAATTCTCGGTGCCTTCTGAGGCAAATGAGGTGGCGTGAACCCAGGCGACGTGTGATGGGTCGAGCAGGTTGTCCATCAAATATAAGTAGTGACACTGACATTGCAACATGCCGCCATCGGTCAACCCCCAGGTGGGGTCATCGTAATCCGGTACGTGCAGGATTTTATTTTCATCGACCTGTGCCGTATCCCCCATCCATATCCACAGCAGTTTATATTTGTCGACAACCGGGTAGCTGCGCACTCTGGCATTGACCGGAATTTTGTTTTGCGTGGGTGCATTCACACAGCTACCGCTGCAATCAAAAGTCAGCCCGTGGTAACCGCACTGCACCGTATCCCCCTGCAAAGCCCCCATCGATAACGGCAGCTTGCGGTGCGGGCAGGCATCTTCCAGGGCTACTGGTT
This sequence comes from Gammaproteobacteria bacterium, assembly GCA_965277715.1. Lineage (GTDB taxonomy): Bacteria > Pseudomonadota > Gammaproteobacteria > JBCCGL01 > JBCCGL01 > JBCCGL01. The sequence continues at coordinate 806,550 of OZ255836.1, read as the reverse complement.
TGCCTTGCGTATCCCGGTAAAATACGATGTTTTCACCCAGGATTTTCAACGCTTTGAGTGTGCGGTTAATCGCGTTGCTATGCGCAACAACATACCAGGTGTTTTTTAGGAATAAGGATTTCTCTTCATTCATCGATATAGACCAATGCACATTTTTTAACCCGCTGTAAGGCGTAGTCGAAATAACTGCTATCAAAGTAGAGGGTAAAATCCTGTTCGGCGTTTTTGAACAGAAAACCCGCCGTGGTAAACAATTCACACGCGGTTGCCGAGCCTGGGCCTAAACGGCAAAAATCCAGTGGGGTAATCTGTGCCAGCACATCGGCGGCATCTTCACCCCGTATCCGCAGGGCGTGGTACATATCCGATACACAGGTGGCATTGGCGAACAGTGGTTCACTCGCCCCTTTGAGTGTCACTTGCAAAGCCGCTTCGTTTTCTATGTCAGCCTGAATCAGGCAACGCCTGGGGCCGACCCGCAATACGCGGGTAGAGGCTGTTTGCAATACGCTATTTACGGTTTCCGGCAATGGTAGATCGACCGCACTAAAGAGCGCTGCCAGGCTTTCCCGGTCACCGCGCACATCGAACAGGGCACTCAGCACAAGGGGTTCTATAGTTACCCGATAAGTCATCACATCCTCAAACGTTCACCGGACGGATCGTAAAAAACCGGCGCGGTAACAACAGCGGGGATGATTTTTCCTTTAACCCGTGCATAAACCGTTTCACCGTGGCGCGCCCGGCCATTGTTCAGCAAGCCCAAGGCAATCGAACGTTGCCTGACCACGCTCCAGATAGCAGCGGAGACAAACCCCTCGGAATCCATCGCGGCACCCTCAACAGTAATCGGCGCACCTTCGGCGATCACTTCATCGGGGTTTTCCGTCAACAGGCCAACCAGCTCCTGGCGCAGTGGTTTTCCGGCGCGGCGTATCGCCATCGCACGCTGGCCGATAAAGTCTGTTTTTGTTTTCGGGACTAACCAACCGAGGCCCAGGTCGTAGGGATCGACGACACCATCCACCTCGTGACCAAAGGATATAAAGCCCTTTTCAATCCGCAGCAGATGATTGGCCTCTGAGCCAATAGGGCAAATCCCATGCGCCGCCCCCGCCGCCGCGACCGCGTGCCACAGGGTTTCACCATAACGGCGCGGCACGTTGATTTCAAAACTCAGCTCGCCGGTGAAGCTGACACGGAAAATACGCACCGCCAGGCCCGCTAACAGCCCCTCACGACAGCTCATAAACGGGAATGCCGCCGGTGACAGGTCAATATCTGTACCCATTGACGCCAGTACATCACGCGCCAGCGGGCCACATACCGTCACATTGGCCCATTGGCTGGTGACCGGTGTGACCAATACCCGCAAATCAGCGCGTTCAACATTGAGCAGGCGCTCCAGCTTCGCCTGTAACGCCAGAGCATTGCCAGTGGCACCGGACATGAGGTAGCGGGTGGCGTCAATACGAAAGGTAACGCCGTCGTCAAACAGTAAACCGTCTTCACTTAACATCAGGGCGTAGCGCCCCTGGCCAATCGCCAGGTTATCCCAGTTATTGGTGTAAACCAGGTTAAGCAACGCAACGACATCCGGGCCTTTTAACTCAAATTTACCCAGCGGTGAGCCATCGTACATCGCCACCCGCTCGCGCACGGCGCGGCTTTCCCGGTACATAGCCTGCTGCAGGGTTTCATCAGGTGCGGTGGGGTAGTAACTGGGGCGCTGCCAACGGGCGCCCGCTTCAAACATCACTGCCCCGGCGGCTTTGTGGGCAGTGGTCATCGCGGTATGCCGGTACGGCAACACTGAGAGGCCATTGCGACTACCGGCAATCGCCCCAAACTCCACCAGTGAATAAGGTGGGCGAAATGTTGTGGTGCCGACCTCAGGCAGCGCTTTACCGGCAAGTTCGGCAATAATGCCAATGGTATTGACGTTGGCCGTTTTGCCCTGGTCGAAGCCCATGCCCACGGTGGTATAACGCTTAAGGTGTTCGATTTCACTGTAGCCCTCGCGTACCGCCAGGTGTAAATCGGCGACGGTCACATCGCCCGCCAGATCGGCAAAGGCTTTGCAGCGTTTGTCGTCACGCTGCACACACCAAAATGGCTGGATAGCGTAGCTGTCAATACCCGTGCTGGTGACGGTTGGTACCCGGTTATTGTAATCCTGGCTATTACAATTCTGGCCATTGCCGTCAAACCCGCTGTATTGGGCCGCATCAACTCCGGCGGCATAGCCGGTTTGCACACAGTGTTCAAGGCTGAAATCACCGTTGGCACCGCCTGCTGAGCTATTCGACTGGGCTATTTTATCCGGGCGGAAACAGGCCAGTGTGTCGTCAAACCGCAGGCTGCCACGCGCTTGTGAATGCAAGTGCACCGCCGGGTTCCAACCGCCGGAGACACACAACAAATCGCAGTCGAGCATCTGTTCACAGGGTGTTGTTAAGGCGGTGATACGCACCCGGCTAACGCGTTTTCTACCATAGGCTTTACTGACTGCATGCCGGGTATAAAGTGACCCACCGACTTCTTCGACAAGCGCCTGCAACGGCGCTGCAACCGTTTCCCGCACATCGACTACAGCCACCAGTGTCATCCCGGCCCGGTGCATGGCCGGTATCGCCGCATAGGCGCAGTCGTTATTGGTAAACAGCACGGCACGCTCACCGGGCGATACCGCATACCGCCCGATATACGTCTGCACTGCCGAGCTGAACATGATGCCCGGCAGATCATTGTTTTCAAAAATAATCGGGCGTTCGATTGCGCCGCTGGCCAGCACTACCCGCTTTGCCCATACGCGCCGGTTGCGTTGCGCCAGCGCAGCCGGTTGTGGTGAGCGTTCGATCAGGGTGAGTAAATTGCCCTCATGGTAACCCCACACGGTGGCATTGCTCACGCGTTCAAGGTTGGGATAGCTATCCAGCTCTGCGATTGCCTGGCTCACCCAGCTCATCGCTGGCAGACCATCGATTTCGTTGCCACCCCCGAACAGACAGCCACCAGGGTGTTGATTTTCATCCACCAGCAACACCCGCGCCCCCGAGCGCGCTGCCGCCAGGGCGGCACTGAGGCCTGTCGGCCCAGCCCCGACAACCAATACATCGCAATGGCCAAAGCGGTTTTCATAGGGTTTCCCGGCTACGTTTTGCGGGGCGGTGCCAAAGCCCGCTGCCTTGCGAATAAATGGCTCAAACGCGTGCCAGTGCGGCCACATAAATGTTTTGTAGTAAAAACCAGAGGGTAACAATGCCGAGCCGAGCTGGATAACAGCGCCAAAATCGACATTAACGCCGGGCCAGCAATTGACGCTGCGCGCCTGCAGGCCCTCGTACAGGGGCTGCTGGGTGGCGAGGATATTCGGCGCATCGTTGTCACCGCACACTTGTACTATCGAGGTGGCATCCTCAACGCCTGCCCCCTGGATACCGCGACGCCGGTGGTATTTAAAACTCCTGGAGATTACGCCAATACCGTTTGCCAACAGCGCCGAGGCCAGGGTATCACCGGCAAAGCCCTGTAAGCGTTGGCCATTAAAGGTGAACGCGATGGGTTTACTGCGGTCGATCAGGCCGCCACTGCGCAGTCGGTTTACCTGTGTCGTCATGGTTTAATGCTATCGATAGCATGGGTTAATGTATTGCGGTGCAAATGAAACCACTCGCCACAGCCCTTCTCGTGGCACCAGATCTCCTCCAGTACACCACGCGGGTTACCGCCATCACATAGATAATCGACCCACTGTTGATCGCTGTAATCGCCAGGGTCGGGGCGTGGGCCTTTGGCTTCACCGCCGCAGCGAAACTCTGTTTCAGAACGGTCACCACACCAGGGGCAGGGAATTAACAACATCGTTTAGTCTCCCTATCCAAGCCTACCGGTTAGGCACGGTTGTACCCGCTTCGAGCAGGTAGTCCAGGGATTTAAAGCGGTCGAGCCGGTAGCGTTCATTCAGTGGGTGGGGTGCGTTGTGCGCGATGGTGTGGGCAAACGTGTAACCCCCGGCGGGAATGCCTTTAAACCCCCCCCACCAACCGGCACTGACGTACAGGCCGGGTATATCGGTAGTGGAGACAATCGGGCTGGCGTCTTGGGCAAATTCCAGCGCCCCGCCCCACTGGCGCAGTAGTTTCAAGCGCCGAAAGGTGGGAAACAGTTCCAACAAACCGGCAACGGCATCCTCAAATACCGGCAGTTTGCCGCCCTGCCGATAGGACTGCTGTTGTGTGTCGGTGGCACCGCCGATAACCAGCTCCCCTTTGTCTGAGTGACTGAGGTACACACCCAAATCGGGGCAGTTCACCACGACATCGAGCACCGGTTTAATCGGCTCGGAGACAAAGGCCTGCAAGTTGTAGGTTTTAAGGGGCAGTTTAAGCCCCGCCATTTTCGCGACAGTGTAGTTATTACCGCCGGTCACGATAGCCACTTTTTTCGCTTTAATGACCCCGCGATTGGTCTCTACGGCGTTAACCTCGCCGCGTTCGCCCCGGCGGATGGCGATGACTTCGGTGTTTTGATGAATATGCACGCCGTGTGCATCCGCCGCCCGCGCATACCCCCAGGCGATGGCGTCGTGACGGGCAATCCCGGCGCGCTCCTGCACTGTCCCGCCGACAATCGACAACCGGCTGTTATCCAGCGGTGCCAGTATCGGGATGCGGCGGCGCACTTCCTGTGCCGAGAGAATATCAAAATCGACACCGTGTAAATCGGTATTGTAAGCGCGGCGGCGCATGGCGCGCATACTCGCCGAGGTCATTAATACATCGACTTCACTGCGCTGGCTGAACATGATGTTGTAGTTTAATTCGCGACCCAGGGTTTCGTAGAGCTGAACTGATTTTTCAAAAAATTTAATACTGGCGTCACGCAGATAGTTTGAGCGAATCACAGCGGTATTACGCCCGGTATTACCACCGCCCAGCCAGCCTTTTTCGATAACCGCAATATTATTAATACCGTGGTTTTTTGCCAGGTAATAAGCACTGGCAAGACCGTGCCCACCGCCACCGATAATCACCACGTCGTATTCACGGTTTATCTCAGGTGAACGCCACGCCCGCTGCCAGCCACGGTGATGGTTAACCGCATTGCGCAGCAGACTAAAGAGTGAATAACGTTGCATGGAAAGTAATATCGGTTGTTCAGTTTCTACGAAATGCCATCACACTACAGCGTAAATATAAATTCAAATGACATTATTACTTATTCGTATACGCTTACGTTATCGATATAAAAACACTGCTTTATCAATGCGACAGAATCTGGCTCAAAAACAATTGCGTGCGATCATTTTTGGGGTTCGAGAAAAACTCGCCCGGCGGTGCCACCTCGATAATTTCGCCGTGATCCATAAACACCATGGTATCGGCCACTTCCTTGGCAAACCCCATTTCATGGGTGACACACACCATTGTCATGCCCTCCTTCGCCAGCTCGACCATCACATCGAGTACCCCGGAAATCATTTCGGGGTCGAGCGCCGAAGTCGGTTCGTCAAATAACATAATCTTGGGGCGCATACACAGCGCGCGCGCAATCGCCACCCGCTGTTGCTGCCCCCCGGACAGTTGGCTGGGATATTTTTGTGCCTGTTCGGCAATCCTGACAAGGGTTAAATACTCCATGGCAACCGACTCCGCTTCCTGCCGGGACTGATTCAAATTGCGTATCGGCCCCAGGGTAAGGTTTTGCAAAATAGTCAAATGGGGAAACAGATTAAAATGCTGAAAAACCATCCCGACTTCACGGCGAATCGTTTCGATATTTTTCATATCCTCATCCAGCACCACACCATCGATGCGGATGACCCCCGCCTGGTGTTCTTCGAGCCGGTTAACGCAGCGGATCATCGTCGACTTCCCCGACCCGGAAGGCCCACAGACAACCACTTTCTCACCTGCCGTCACCTCAAGATTAATATCCCAAAGCGCACAAAACTGGCCAAACCACTTACCCACACCTTCGAGCTGCAATATAGGCGAGCCATTTTTAGACAAACCATTAGGCGAACCACTCGGCGCACCGTGCTTATCAACATCACTCATACAATTCCCCAATTCGTCACCACTCACCCTTCACCCTTCAAAACTACCCCGGCGCCCGTTTAAGTTTTCGCTCCAATCGCCCAAACAAAAGGGCCAGCGGATAACAAACAATAAAATATAGAAACCCGGTCAAAATCCAGGCTTCAAAAAACTGTGTCGTGGTATTGGCGACATCCTGGGTAAGAAATGTCAGTTCCTGGATTGAAATTAATGAAACGATACTGGAGTCTTTTACCAGCGTAATAAACTGGCCCGCCAGCGGCGGCAAAATCTTTTTTAATGCCTGCGGTAAAATAACATCGCGCAGTATATTAAAACGCGTTAAGCCAATCGCACGGGATGCCTCCCATTGGCCTTTATCTATCGATTGGATACCGGCCCGTACAATCTCGGTGATATAGGCGCCCTCAAACAACGCCAGGCACAATAAACCGGCGGTAAAGTTGCTGAATAATTCCGCAGGGCTAAACAAAAATTCGACAATCGAGGTAGCGGTGGGTGATGCATTGCGGGCAAAGTCATCCAGACCCAATACCGGGGTAAGCTGGCTGCTGATAAAAAAATAAAACACAAAAATAAAAACAATCGGCGGGATATTCCTTATCAGTTCGACGTAGACACGCGACAGGGTACGCAAAAACAGGTTATTACTGGTGCGACACAGCCCCATTAAAATACCGATAACAGCGGCCAGGATAGTGCCCCAAAATGCCAGCCGCAAGGTCATAAACATCCCTTTCAAGAGTAAATTCGGCACCAGCGATTGGGTTTCCTCATCCCAGCTAACCACATAATCGAGCACCACCGGCCAGTTCCAGGTGTACACCAACACATGCTCGACGCGATACACAACGAACACCGAAACAGCCAGCACAAAGACAATAACAAACCAGTCTATTGGCTTAATCAACTGCTTTGGCTTTGTCGGTGGTGGTGGTCGCTGCGTATTCATCGTGTATCCGATAACAACCCAATCAATAAGGGTGCCGAAAAACCACCGCGTTTACGGCATTTTCCGACACCCTGACGAGGGTATTGCTAAATCGCGTTACTTTATTGCTCTGCCACCTGGTCGGCCCAGTCCTGCTGGGTAAACCAATAGTTGTGACGCTCTTTCAGCCAACCATTGCTGGTATTAACCAAAATCCAGTTGCTGAAAAAATTCAACGCGTCCGGGTCACCTTTGCGCAAAGCGAATGCTTCATCACCCGTAGACAGATTGTTTTCTGTCGGCATAAACAATACCTCGGGGTTTTTCAACATCCAAAAACGTGGCTTGGGCGCCGATGAAATAACCGCGTGTGCATTGCCATTGCGCACTTCCTGAATCGCCTGGGCATCATCGTCAAAGCGGTTGATGGTGGCTTTGGGGAACGTATTCTGGGCAATTTTGCACGGTGTGGCACCACGTCGACAGGCAATGGTAACGCTCGAATCGTTAAAATCTGCCAACTTGAAACCACCGGCTGCTTTTTTGCTGGCGACCATTTGCTGACCGGAGTGCGCGTAAGGGGTGGTAAAGTTAACCGTCAGGTTACGGCCGGGCGTAACCGACATACCACCAATAATCACATCGAATTTCCTGGCGATAAGTGCCGGGATAATGCCCGACCAGGCAGTTGGTACAAATTCAACCTCGACCTCCATATCGGCGGCAACTTTTTTCGCCACATCGATTTCAAAGCCAATCAGGTTGCCCTGTTTATCACGCATCGCCCACGGTACAAATGTCGCCATACCCACGCGCAGGCTACCGCGCTTCTTTATCTCTTCAATAACACTGGCAGAGGCCAAATCCTGTTGGACACCCGCTTGCGCCAGCCCCGTTATCGCCAAAGCCGCAACAGCAGCGACGATGGTTTTTGTTAAACGTTGAAACTTCATCAGATATTTCCTCCGTACAATGGAATTATTATCGTCGTTAAACGACGGCTTCAGGCTTCATTTAAAGCCCTGGCGAAAATAGCGTTCGATCCAGGAGACAAAAAATGAAAGTGACACTGTCACCACGAGGTAAATCGCAGCAACGGTGAACCAGATTTCAAAGGCCATAAATGTCTCTGAAATAATATTTAACCCCTCGGTTGTCAGGTCGGCCACCGCGATCACACTGACAATGGCGGAGTGTTTGATTAAATTGATAATCAAACCGGTCAGCGGCGGCAAAATCAGCGGGATCGATTGGGGTAAAATCACATCGCGAAATCGGTTAAACCGCGACAAACCAATCGCATCGGCCGCTTCGCGCTGGCCACGCGGCACCGACTGAATGCCAGCGCGCAGAATTTCTGCGGCAAATGACCCTTCAAAAAAAGCCAGGCACAACACGCCCGTCCAAAACCGGTCAATGCCGATAATAGGTGAGAGCACAAAGTAAAAAATAAACAACTGTACCAGGAGCGGTGTATTGCGAATGGCTTCGAGGTAAATCGTGGCGAGTAAACGCCCAGAGAAAGAGTCAGATAACCGCAGTAAAGTAGTGATTAAACCAATGATCAGCGTAAGCAACATACTAAACGCTGTCAGCTTGAAGGTAATCACCAACCCCTGTAGCAAACGGCCGGGAATAAACTCACCGTCGACTATACGGTAGATAAATTTATCCACGCGATACCATTGCCAGTTGTACTCCATAGCGGCGGCACCGGCGTAAATCAACCAGGCGACCCCGCCCAGCAACAGCAACAGTTGCACAACATCGATGAGGGGTGATTTACGCGTGAACAACCTCGACCGCCTGCCCGGCGGCAGGCGTTCAAGCATACCGGTGTTGGCGTATTCAGGCGGCAAAACCGGCCATCCACCGCTGGTTTTCTTTTTGTGTTGTGTAGATCATATAAAAACCACCTTCATTGGCCATTACCCGGCATATCGTCAAACACACTACAGCTTGGGCACACTTTATCCTGTGTAAAGGCATTGGTAAACACTCACCACTTACTTCAAAGGGTGAGCCACGCCCTCACCAATGCCCACCCATACACTTTTCGTTTGTAAAAATTCATCGATCGCCTCGATACCATTTTCACGCCCAAACCCACTGTTTTTATAGCCACCTACAGGAGAGCTAACGCCAACGGCGCGGTAGGTGTTTACGTACACCGTACCGCTATTAATGCGCTTGACTATCGAATGTGCCCGTTGCAGATTTTGCGTCCACACCCCGGCGGCGAGGCCATAGGGCGAATCGTTGGCCCTGGCGATGACGTCTTCTTCATCGTCAAACTGACTCACCACCAATACCGGCCCAAACACCTCTTCACGCATAATACGCATATCGGCACTGACATTGGTAAAAACGGTCGGCTGAATAAACAGGCCCTGCCCCACGTCAGGACACGCATGCCCACCGTAGAGGCAGTGGGCACCCGCAGCGCAGGCCTCTTCGATAAACCCCATCACCTTATCGAACTGTTGACGGTTGGCGATAGGGCCAATCTGTGTGGCGGGATCAAATGGGTCGCCCATGCGCAAATCGGCCAGTGCGGCAGTCAATTGCTGGACAAACGTATCGGCTATATCGCGGTGCAAATACAAACGCGAACCGGCGACGCAGGTCTGGCCATTGGAGAGAAACACACCAGAGATAACCCCATTGACTGCGCTACTTATATCCGCATCGGGGAAAACGATTTGCGGCGATTTACCGCCCAGCTCCATCGTCACGCGTTTAAACGAGGCACCAGCCGATTGATTGATTGCCCGCCCGCCAGTCTCCGAGCCGGTAAAAGTGACTTTGGCAACGCCGGGATGCGCCACCAGCGCTTGCCCGCATTCATTGGCGAAGCCGGTAATGGTGTTGACGACACCGGCGGGAAAACCCGCCGCCTCAAACACCTGCATCAGTGCCAGCGTCGAGGCTGAGGCGTGCTCAGAGGGCTTGACGATCACCGTATTGCCCGCCGCCAAAGCGGGGGCAATTTTCCATACCGCGATCATTACCGGCGAATTCCACGGCGTGATGGCAGCGACTACCCCCAGGGGTTCACGCAGTGTGTAATTAAACACATCGGCACGCGGCAGCGGGATCACACGGCCCTCTATTTTGTCGGCGAGACCGGCGTAGTAATCCAGCCAATCGGCCGTCGCGTGAATCTGTGCTTCACTCTCGGTGATTCGCTTGCCGATGTCGCGAATCTCAAGTTCGGCGATCTGCTGGCAGCGGCTGCGTAATATATCGCCTGCCCGGCGCAGCAATCGCGCCCGTTCGACAGCGTGCATTTGTGGCCAGGCACCCTGCGTAAAGGCCCTATGCGCCGCCGCAACAGCGGCATCGACATCCTCCGCGCCCGCACGCGCAATGGCACACCACTGTTCACCGTTATAGGGGTTTTCAGCGTCAAACCACGCACCGGTGTGCGGATCACACCACTCACCACCAATGAACAACGTATATTTTTTTATAGCACGCATCGATACGATTCTTTGCCAATAGCTATCTTTCTGCCACTTGGGTAAATCCCCACTATCCCGCCCGAAAAACAGGGCTTGTAAATAGATTATGTATAGCTCAATTTATAAAAACTAATGCTTTATCTGTTTGCATTGATTATTGTATGTTATGAATAGTTAATACCTGGAGCGGGTAAACCCTATGGTAACACTGCGACAAATTGAAGCATTTCGCGCCATTATGGTGACAGGCTCGGTCACTCAGGCCGCCAATATGCTGTTTGTTTCACAGCCCGCAGTCAGCCGTATACTGGCTGATTTGGAGCAACATATCGGCTTCAAATTATTCACCCGCGCAAACCGTCAACTGTTCCCAACCAACGAGGGGCATGCCTTTTTCGACGAGGTGGAGCGTGCGTTTATTGGCCTCGAACAGCTCGACAGCACAGCGGTCTCGATACGCAATTGCCAGCAGGGGCGCCTGCGTTTAATCACCATTCCCAGCCTGACCTCGACGCTGATGGCCGGGTTAATTGCAAAATTTTCTGATGCCTATCCAAATATTGCCATCTCACTCGAAGTACAGGCCTCACAGCGGGTATTTGACTGGGTGGTTTCCCAGCAATGCGATGTGGGGCTGTCCACCCAACCCGTCGACAATCCAGCGCTGAGCACACGGTCAGTCGCCTGTGGTAATGCAGTCTGTATTCTGCCCAGACACCACCCATTGGCAGATCAGCACAGCATCGATGTCAACGACCTGCACGGTGAAAAATTTATCTCGTTTAAATCCGATTCGGTCGCCCGCCATGCCATCGATAGAGCCTTTAGCGAAGCGGGCTGCCAACGTGAAATGCACATCGAGGCACGCACGACCGACGCGGTGTGTGGGATGGTCGCCGCCGGGCTGGGTATCGCCGTGATTGGGCCGGTTTTCGACCATGGGCAAATTCACCACAAGCTGGTGGTTAAACCCTTCCAACCATCGATTCCCAGTGATCTGGTCTTGCTCTATCCGGCCAATAAACCGATGTCACGAATCAGCCTGTTATTTGCCGGGGTTGTTGATGAGTATTTTAAAGATAGAGCGAAAACAACAGCGACTTAACCAAAAACAATGAAGTAAGGTGCGCAGATTTATTTTTTCCAGATAGAGGTTGTGTACACTCAACACACAGCATATTACCCCTTAGGCGATCAGTTATGATCCAAATTTTAAAACAGCTGGATGTCTCCTGGCTGCGCCCAGACAAGCCCCAGCAGAAAAAATACGCTGCACAAGACTATATCGACGAGGCAGCCGAAACAATTGGCGAGGCGGTGCTGCGCCAACTCTCCGAAACGGATGACGAAGAAGTACGGCTTCACGACCTGGTAAACAGTGCAAACCTGGATTTCAAAGATGTGCTTAATGTACTGGATCGCTTGGAAAAACGGCGTCTGGTCGACATTATTGAGCGCGACAGTGTGGGTAATCACCTGCTCAAGCTGACCCCTCGGGGGCTGCGTTACCTGCCACTCTGAGGTGTATCAGAAAACTACTGTGCTTCCCGACACCCTCACGATAGCCAATGGACACCCCGGATGCGTGCAATGGCGGTCTCTTTTGCGCTTTATACTGTCGTTGGAAAAAAGCACTTTGAAGACATTGTGCAGCGTTTGCAACAAGAGCTGGAATAACGCTAAGCTAACCCGTTAAACACCAGTAGGTGTCACCTTATAGCATGTGTAAATATAGGGCACAGCTGGTTTCGCTGGGGTTGGTCTGAAGGGTGAAACAATCAAGCTGATTGTTTGGAAGACTCTTTCAGGATCGCCATCAGGTTTTGAAACTTTTCACCTTGAACAGCAACGTGATCACGAAGCGCATTGGCGGCGGCTTCCGGATTACCTTCCTTCATCGCGGACACTACCATTTCGTGCTCACTTAACGATTGTGCCATCCGTCCACGTAACCGCAGTTGATGGCGGCGAAATGGCTTTAACCGGTTGTGTAACCTGATGGCTTCTGCTTCTAGAAAACCATTTCCAGATTGTTTGTAAATGATCTTGTGAAACTTTTCATTCTCAAAGTAATACTGATCTGGAGTATCGGCATCCACTGCTAATCTGCAATTCTCGTTGGCACGATAAAGCTCATTTAGCGCCTCATTTGAAATTCGGATAGTGGCTAGACGAGCGCAGATTGCTTCCATCTCACTCATCACCTCGAACATCTCGATCAGATCAATGGGTCCTGGTTGGCGTATAAACGCGCCCTGCCTGGGAATTAGTTCCAACAGGCCGGAATATGCAAGTTTCTGAAATGCTTCTCTAATTGGCGTTCTGGAAACACCAAAATGTTCAGCCAAGCGGATTTCATCTAACCTGTCACCATCCGTAAATGTGCCGTTGAAGATAAGCTCTTCTAGCTCTTTCGCAACGTTATCTGCAGCTCTTGGCTTCATGGTCATTAGTTTATCCATTTATCTAACAAATACATAGTGCAACCTTGTGTATACAATAACATTTCTATAGTATTCAACATTGGCTTATATTTGTGCAACACCTTTATTGATGGGTAAATTACTTGGAGGAAGAATTAATGAAATCAGTAACAAAAACAGCTTTTTGCTCAATAACTGCTCTATTACTTGGGTTAGCAGTCCAATCTTCATACGCCGCTGAACTGCGGCTTTCGCACCAGTGGTCGAACAAAGACATTCGCCACAAGGTAGCAAAGATCGTTGCAGATGAGGTTGCTGCAGCAAATGTTGATCTCTCTATCAAGATATTTGGCTCAAAATCACTGTTCAAGCCGCGAGAACAATACAAGCCGTTGAGTCGTGGCCAGCTAGACATGACGGTACTGCCCCTTAGCTACGCGGGCGGGCAACAACCAGCTTACAACCTAACGCTGATGCCAGGTCTGGTTAAAAACCATGATCACGCTGCACGACTGAGTAAATCTCCCTTTATGAAGGCGTTGGAGAAAAAAATGGCTGAAGATGATGTCATGGTACTGGTCCATGGTTATCTCGCCGGTGGCTTTGCAGGAAAGGACAAGTGCATCACCAAGCCAGAGCATGTAAAGGGTCTGCAAACCCGAGCCGCAGGAAAAGCTTTTGAGCAGATGTTAGCGGGAGCCGGGGCATCGATAGCATCAATGGCGTCATCAGAAATCTACAATGCCATGCAAACTGGGGTTCTAAACGCTGCCAATACCTCGTCTTCCTCATTTGTATCTTATCGTATTTATGAGCAAGTGAGCTGCTATACACCTGCTGGTGACGTAGCCCTTTGGTTTATGTATCAGCCGTTATTGATGAATAAAGGAACGTTCGACGGGTTAAATGATGCCCAACAAAGCGCTCTATTGGCTGCCTCCAAAAAGGCGGAGGCTTTTTACCTGGCAGAGGCGAAGAAACAAGATGCGGCTTCGACTGACAAGTTCCGCGAGGCAGGTGTTGAAATTGCAGAGATGAGCGCAAGTGATTTCGCAGCGTGGCGTGCTATTGCCCAAGACACATCATACAAAGCCTTCGTTGAAGAAGTTAAGGATGGACAAGCGCTGCTGGATATGGCGCTGGCTGTCGAGTAATCATCCTGGTAAGAGTTTGTGAGGGGCGACACATATAACCGCCCCTTTTCTTACATGCACTTAACAGGATAACGATCATGGCAGGACAATCCTCATTTGCTGTTTCGAACACGAGAGGTAACCGTTTTCTTCGGTTTGTCGCGGGCATCTCTACCCTGGCAGGTTGGCTATCAGCAGCGATGATCGTCCTGGCAGTGACAATTACATGTCAGATGATTGTGGTGCGCTTTGTATTGAATGGCTCGACAGTGTGGCAGACCGAAGCGGTCATCTATCTGATGGTTGCCGCAACCCTTATTGGGCTTTCTTATGTCCAACGCCTGCGGGGTCATGTGAATGTGGATCTGATTCCTTTATCACTTTCACGTCGGCCTCGATACGTGATGGCCATTCTGACATCCGTTTTATCCATCTCAATTGTCGCGGTGATGCTTTGGTACGGTTTTGAGCACTGGCATATCGCATGGGATCGGGGGTGGCGCTCAGACACCGTTTGGGGTGTTCGCCTTTGGATACCTTACCTCGCCCTCCCCGTCGGCTTTGCGCTTTTTCTTCTCCAGTTAATTGCTGATCTTGTGGCTGTATTACTGGAAATAGATAAACCCTTCGGGTTGGAGGACTAACCTTGGATCCCTTACTTCTTGGTGGATTGGTTGCCATCACTACCATCCTCGTATTGTTCTCCGGTGTGTCAGTGGCGATCGGCCTGTTAATCGTATCTGCCGGGTTTCTGATCACCTTCGACGGGCTGCGTTCTCTGGAATTGATGCCTGAAATCCTCTTCGGAAAACTGGACAACTTTGCACTGTTGTCGATCCCTATGTTCATCATTATGGGCGCGTCTGTTGCCTCTACCCGGGCCGGTGCAGATTTGTATGAAGCACTTGAGCGTTGGCTAACGCGTGTACCTGGCGGACTGGTGATTTCTAACCTTGGTGCGTGCGCATTATTTTCAGCAATGTCCGGTTCTTCTCCGGCAACCTGTGCGGCTATTGGGAAAATGGGTATCCCAGAAATGCGTAAACGAGGCTATCCCGACGCAGTGGCGGCCGGTTCAATCGCTGCAGGGGGAACACTGGGTATCCTTATTCCCCCATCGGTAACGATGATTGTCTATGGCATCGCCACAGAAACATCCATTGGTCGCCTCTTTCTCGCCGGGGTAATTCCAGGGCTGATGCTGGTCGGATTGTTCATGGCGTGGTCTTTGTATTCAACCTGGCGTTCGGGTAACAGAGCACAAATGGGCTCAGTCAGGTACACGTGGGCAGAGCGTTTTGAAATTCTCCCCCGGGTGCTACCGTTTATCCTCATTATTATTGGTGTGCTCTATGCCATGTATGGCGGAGTAGCAACGCCTTCAGAGACTGCTGCCGTAGGTGCCTTGCTTTGCCTGTTGATTGCTATTGTCATCTACAAGCTTTGGCACCCTCGTTCAATCTGGGTGGTGTTGCGCGACAGTACGAAGGAGTCAGTGATGATTCTATTCATCATCGCCGCCGCTGGTGTGTTTTCTTATATGTTGTCTTCGCTATTCATCACCCAATCCATCGCAGAGTGGATCGGCACGTTGGATGTTAATCGCTGGGTGTTGATGGGCGCCGTCAACGTGTTTCTCCTAATTGCCGGTTTCTTTTTACCGCCTGTCGCAGTCATCTTGATGGCGGCGCCGATATTGCTGCCCATTATCGTAACAGCCGGCTTCGACCCAATATGGTTTGCCGTTGTGTTGACCATTAACATGGAGATTGGGTTAATTTCGCCTCCAGTGGGTCTTAACCTCTATGTGATTAACGGTATCGCGCCGGAAATCTCGCTGAAAACAATCCTTACCGGTTCATTGCCCTATGTCGCCTGTATGGTTTTAGCGATTGTTTTACTCTGCCTGATTCCAGAGATGGCTACTTGGCTGCCCGATGTCGTTATGGGTTCTGTCCGGTGAGTTTGTTAGCCGATTTTTTATCCACTCTCTTTGAACGGACACATCGTCGGCTCAGGCCTCAGGGGCATTGCCATAGACCTTTAAAAGAGTTGGCTTATGATTTTGGTTGGTTCTGACGGAGAAATCGCAGGACTGGCTTTGCGGCGGCTGATATTCAAGCCCTGGCGGGTTCCGCTTCTTTTTAATGAATGTAGGAAGGATATTCATCGTGGCAAATCCACTATATGACCAGTTGTTCGGTGTTCACAAAGGAAAGACATCGCCTTTTTTACATTTGCCGGATGGCACCACATTAGGTCACCAAGAATTTTTAGAGATCGCGGCGCAAATCGCGAATGTAACAAACCAACTCGGGCTGAAACCCGGTGATCGCGTAGCAACACAAGTTGAGAAGTCACACCAGGCGCTTGCCGTATATGCCGCATGTGCTCAGGCGGGCCTTGTACTTCTCCCCCTCAATATCGCTTATACAAGCAATGAATTGCACTATTTTATCGAGAATAGTGGCGCTTCATTGATTATTTGCGATCCCAGTCGTTCGCAAGGATTAAGCGCTCTTTCAAGTGAGCTTGGAGCTAAATTGGAAACGTTGGGTGCAGATGGAGGAGGCACCCTGATGGAGCGGGCCAACACCATGTCTAACACTTTCGATACAGCTGACCGAGATGGCGATGATCTCGCCGCTTTACTCTATACCTCTGGTACAACGGGTCGATCTAAGGGTGCGATGCTAACACAGGACAATTTACTGTCGAATAGCGAAACGCTCGCTCAGGAGTGGAATTTCGGTGACAAGGACGTACTGATTCACGCATTACCTATATTCCATACACATGGTCTTTTCGTTGCCATAAACGTATCTTTGGTTGCAGGCAGCAGTATCATCTTTATGCCCAAATTTGACGTAGATTTGTTTGTAGACAACATACCTCGGTCGACCGTCATGATGGGCGTGCCTACATTTTATATTCGGTTGCTCGATGATGATCGACTTGATAAAGATCTCACCCAACATATGAGGCTGTTTGTGTCAGGGTCGGCACCATTGTTAGCGGAAACTCACATGAAATTTGAAGAGCGAACCGGACATAAGATACTTGAACGCTATGGGATGACAGAAACAAATATGAATACATCAAATCCCTACAATGGTGAGCGCCGCGCTGGCACGGTTGGGTTTCCACTTGCAAATGTGGACGTAAGAATTGTTGAGCCAGCTAGTGGTAAACGTCTTGCAGATGGTGAGGTAGGTCAAATAGAAGTGCGTGGACCGAATGTGTTCAAAGGTTATTGGCAAATGCCCGAAAAAACGGCTGCTGAGCTCCGCGAAGATGGATTCTTTATTACAGGCGACCTGGGTAAATTTGACACGGATGGCTACTTGCATATCGTGGGCCGAGATAAAGACCTAATCATTTCAGGAGGTTATAACATTTATCCAAAAGAAATCGAACTGGTTTTAGATGAACAACCCGGGGTTATGGAGAGTGCTGTTATTGGAGTCCCGCATCCAGATTTTGGTGAAACAGTTATCGGCATTGTAGTGCCCAAAAAAGGAAGTGTAGTCGACCACGAGGGGATAATGAATGCGGTTAAGCATTCACTTGCACGATTCAAACACCCTAGAAAATTAGTAACACTCGAAGCACTTCCGCGAAACACAATGGGGAAAGTTCAAAAGAACATTCTGAGGGATCAATACAAATCTGCATTCATTGGCTAAGGTGAAATTGCCAAAACAGCGCATGAAATCAAAGGTAATTTAGATGTGCTTAGGTAAAGAATATTCGTTGGTCTCCTGCTGATTGAAACACTCTTTAGTTATGCTGGCGTTGATATAGCCGGTCAACATCACCGTCTATGCCGAATCGATATGCCGTGTTTGAATAAAGTGCAATAATTGGTTCGCGCCCCTCCAGCTTAGCGCGACCTAGTGCCTCCTTCGGTCGTC
Organism: Gammaproteobacteria bacterium; assembly: GCA_965277715.1. Lineage (GTDB taxonomy): Bacteria > Pseudomonadota > Gammaproteobacteria > JBCCGL01 > JBCCGL01 > JBCCGL01. The sequence goes on along the minus strand of OZ255836.1, from coordinate 788,623 downwards.
CGAGCAGTTCAACGTGGATATGGATCAGCGACCGCCGGATTTAACGGTGACGACAGTACCGATCAGCTGAGGTGTGCCCTACATTTGCACGTATTGTAAGCGGAGGTCCAGTAGTTCCCGGGGTCTGAAACCCAATGGAATGAAAAGTTACTCTAAAAAGGACCAATATGGCTTTTGACCATAGGCCGTAGCAAAAAAATCTATAAACGCTCGAACCTTTGACGCTAACTGCCGTGAGCTTGGGTACACAACCCAAATCGCTGTATCAGATAACAACGGATAATCTTTTAGTATTGGTATTAATTCACCACGTTGTAGGTATTCATAAGCACTCCAGCTGGAATTAATGGTAATGCCCAAACCTTGAATACAGGCGTCTCGAATGGCCTCACCATTATCAGCTTTAAATTTACCTTTCACTTTTACGGAGATAGTTTCATCGAGCGATGAAAATTGCCAATTGTCCATGCCTGACAAGATTATACATTGGTGCAGTTGCAGCTCTTGTGGTGTTTGCGGTTCACCAAATTGTGCAATGTAGTCAGGTGAGGCACAAACCAGTCGATGGTCTGGTGCTAGTTTTCTGGCAATCAGGCTGGAGCTTTTTAACTGGGCGTTGCGAATGGCAATATCAAAACCACCCTCGACCAGGTCAACAATGCTGTCGGAGAAGCGGCAGTCTATGTTCAAGTTCGGATAGGCCAGCATAAAAGCCTTCATGGCAGGCATGAGATGCATGCGACCAAACGATACGGGTGCAGTAATGCGCAAAGTCCCCGTTGGCGAATTATTACCGGCACCTACCGAGGTATGTGCTGATTCAATACTGGCTAAAACATCTTCAGCGTGGGGTAGAAAGGTTTCACCATCTTCGGTTAATGATACTTTACGGGTGGTGCGATGCATCAAACGTATACCCAATCCCTTTTCTAATTTGTTGATATAGCTACTGGCGACAGCAGGTGACAACCCCTGTTCATGCCCAGCCTGGCTAATGTTATGGGTATTCGCTATACGAACAAATAGCCGTAGGTGCTCAATGTTCATGGGGATAGCTTATCATTATTATCAATAAAAACTATAAAGTTATTATATATCTAAGCATATTATAAATTAAATCAATATCAATATACTAAGTGCAGTTATTACCAATACCGCCTGAGAGATACACAATGAAAGCAATGATCATCAACAATTTTGGCAGCAGCGATGTTTTTGAAGCGGCTGATATCGAAAAGCCTAAGCTCAAAACTGGGCATGTGTTAATAAAAGTGGCAGCAAGCAGCATCAACCCAGTGGACTACAAGATTCGTGAATCGGGTGAAAGCCTGCCTTTTGCCCCTGCGTTACCTGCTGTACTCGGTATGGACTTTTCCGGTACGATTGAAGCCATTGGCGAGGGTGTCACAGGTTACCTAGTGGGTGACGAAGTGTATGGCTGTGCTGGTGGTCTCGGTGATCTAGCCGGTAGCCTGGCTGAATATATGCTGGCCGATACACGATTAATAGCCCATAAGCCTAATAATCTAAGCATGGCTGAAGCTGCCGCATTACCGTTAGTTGCGATAACGGCCTATGAAGGCTTGAGTCGCGCCAATGTGAAAAAAAGCCATAAGGTACTCATACATGGAGGCTCCGGAGGTGTTGGTCATATTGCAGTGCAGTTAGCCAAACATCTTGGAGCCGATGTTTATGCAACCGGAGGTGGAGAGAAGCAACTGGCATTGATTGAAGCGCTAGGTGCAACAGCCATTAACTACAAAACTGAAACAGTTGCTGACTATGTCGCTAAATATACAGATGGAAAAGGCTTCGATGTTATTTATGACACCGTAGGAGAGTCGAATTTATTAAATTCTATGGAAGCCGCAGCACTCAATGGTGATATCGCCACGACCGTTTCCATGGTTGAGCTAGATTTAACTCTCGCACATATTAAAGGCTTATCTTTACACGTAGTGTTTATGTTGATTCCTATGTTGCATAACCAAGGCAGGGAAGCACATAGCAATATACTAAGCGAAATTGCAAACATTGTTGAGTCCGGTGGACTCAAGCCTATTATGACCGAGCAGCAGTTTACGCTGACTGAGATCGCAGCAGCCCATCGCTATGCCGAGAGCGGCCAAGGTATGGGGAAAGTAGTCGTCACAATATAAAATCAGGAGGTGTTTACTATGACAAAAACTATTCTATTCACCGGTGCCACCGATGGCATCGGTTTAGCTACTGTCAAGAAGCTGGCTGCACAGGGTCATCACCTATTGATCCATGGCCGAAATGCCGAGAAGCTAAAAGCCGTTGAGGATAAATTAACCGCGTTAGGAACAGGTACGGTTGAAAGCTACCGAGCAGACTTATCAAGCTTCGTTGACGTCGATGCATTAGCCAAAGCTATCAGCGACAAACATTCATATATTGATGTCATCGTGAATAATGCCGGTATTTATAAGACCCAGGCCCCCATCACTGACGATGGATTAGATGTTCGCTTCGTCGTAAATGCCCTTACCCCGTACTTGCTCACTAAACGCTTACTGCCTTTAATGAACGAAACGGGACGTATTGTGAATTTATCCTCGGCAGCACAAGCACCTGTAGATATTGATACCATGCGAGGAGAGCATCATATAGAAGATCAGTTTAGCGCTTATGCGCAAAGCAAATTGGCAATTACCATGTGGTCTCGTCATTTAGCCTTTTCACTCGAAAGTAATAGCCCAGCAATTATTGCTGTTAATCCGGGCTCAATGCTCGCAAGTAAGATGGTCAAAGAAGGCTTTGGTGTAGAAGGTAAAGATCTTGGCATTGGAGTTGATATTTTGATTCGTGCAAGTCTAGGTGATGAATTTTCCACAGCTACAGGTCAGTACTTTGATAATGACCTTGGTGACTTTTCACCGCCGCATCCTGATAGTGTCAATAGCAAAAAATGTGAAGCGTTGGTAGAGGCCATAGAATCTATACTGAATCGATTTATAGAACTATAGTCTTGGGGGAATTGAGTCCTCTGAATCAGGATGCCTTAGATAGAGGTCTATAGAGAGAGGGTTCTTAGAGTAACTTTTCGTACCATTGGGCTTCAGACCCTTTCTCCTATCGAAGGGTGTCGGAAAAGTCCCTCTCCCGAACTGGGAGAAGGGCTTTTGCAGCACCACTACGCTGTAGAAAAATCGCGGAGTTAGGCGTAAAGTAATAAAAAAACGGCTCGGATACTCTAAACACTATGCCTAAAATAATCATCGCCTATGTCAAATACGTCGATTTCGTCACCGATAAGTTCGGCAGGCTATCCATGTATATGGTGCTAATCATGATTGCCACACTCCTGCTCAGCTCAATCACCCGCAATGTTATCAACTACCCCCTCTCCTGGTGTGTGGAAATGGCACAGTTCACTATGACGGCCTACTACTTTCTGGGCGGGGCCTATTCCATGAAATGCGATGACCATGTGCGCATGGATTTGATTTATGACCGCTGCTCGGAACGCACCAAAGCAATTCTCGATATGGTGACCAGTTTCTTTCTTATGACTTACCTGGTCTGCCTGTTTATTGGCTCCCTTTCCAGCACAATGTACGCCATTGAATACGGGCAGCGGAAATTCTCCCAATGGAACCCGTCAATGGTGCCGATAAAAGTCATTATGGTGTTTGGCATTATCCTGATGATTTTACAAACCGCCTCCCTGTTCTTCAAAGATTATGCAAAAGTTAAAGGAGAACGCATTTCATGAGTTATGAACTCATCGCCATATTGATGGTGACCTCCATGCTCCTGATGATGCTTTCAGGGCAGCGGGTGTTTGGCGCTATCGGTGTGGTATCCAGCGTTGCAGCCCTGCTGTTATGGGGCGATGGTGGCGTTGAAATGCCCTTTAATGCAGCTTTTAAACTGTTTAACTGGTATCCATTACTCACACTGCCACTGTTTGTTTTCATGGGTTACCTATTATCAGAATCCGGCATTGCCAACGACCTTTACAAAATGTTTCACGTCTGGTTTGGCAATATCAAAGGTGGCCTCGCCATTGGCACAATAGGCCTGATGGTGGTTGTCTCGGCGATGAACGGCTTGAGCGTCGCGGGTATGGCCATCGGCGCCAGTATCGCCCTGCCGGAAATGTTGCGCAGGGGGTATGACAAAATAATGATCACAGGGGTAATTCAGGCGGGCAGCTCGCTGGGGATATTGGTGCCCCCGAGTGTCGTGCTGGTGCTGTATGGCATGATCGCCCGCCAACCGGTTGGCAAACTGTGGCTGGCGGGCGCTATTCCCGGTTTGATGATGGCCTCGCTGTTTATTTTATATATTTACATCCGCTGTCGCCTACAGCCACATCTCGGCCCCACCATCGCCAAAGAGGAACGGGATATTCCAATGGCCGAGAAATTAAAATTGCTCCGGGCGGGTATTATTCCCTTCCTTATTTTCTTTTTTATGACCGGGCTTTTCGTCATGGGGATCACCAGCCTGGTGGAAAGCTCAGCGGTGGGCGCCACCTGTGCCGTTTTCGCGGCACTTTACAAACGCGCTTTAACCAAAAAAGTGTTGGAAGATACCTTGCACAAGACCTTAGGTGTGTCCTGCATGTTTCTGTGGATTATTTTGGCCGCTTTGTGTTTTGGTGCAGTATTTGATGGTATCGGCGCCGTCAAAGCAATCGAAACCCTGTTTATAACACAGTGGAACCTGACGCCCTGGGAAGTACTGATAATGATGCAGCTCTCCTACCTTGTTATGGGTATGTTCCTGGACGATACCGCCATGCTGGTTATCGTTGCGCCGCTTTACGTACCCCTTGTTATCGCCTTGGGTTTCAACCCTATCTGGTATGGTGTGCTTTACACAATCACCTGCCAGATTGCCTATATGACCCCACCATTCGGATACAACCTATTCCTTATGCGTGCGATGGCCCCCAGGGAAATAACCCTGCCAGACATCTATCGATCCATCATACCGTTTGTATTGGTAATGAGTTTTGGGTTGATCGTTGTAATGCGCTTCCCGCAGATAGCCCTATGGCTGCCTGAATACGTATACAGCCGCTAATCCGGCTGCTGAGTAGTGGGAACGCATTTTCCTAAAGTGGCACACTGCCAAAACCAAAGCGAGGAATAAATGTGAACGACAAGACGCCAAAAACCACTGTCCCCGAGACAAGCAACCGACGTGATTTTCTTAAGAAAGCCGGCATCGCGACAGCGGGTGCAATCACCGCATCCAGCGCCCCCTATGTCTACTCCGCCACCAACCCGATCAAATGGCGTTTACAAACCTATTCGGGAGCACCTCTGGGCGCGCATGTTATTTTGCCGCAAATTGAATCCTTTAACCGTGCAGCCCACGGCGAAATGGAAATTGAACTGTACTATGCAGACCAGCTAGTACCAACAGACGAGCTGTTCCGCGCCGTACAAAACGGTACTATCGACGCCGTGCAAAGCGATGATGCGACAATGGCCTCGCCGGTCGACATTAACGTCTTTGGCGGTTACTTTCCCTTCTCAACCCGCTACAGCCTCGATCTTCCGGTGCTTTTTAAGTACTACGGTCTGAATGAAATCTGGCAGGAAGCTTACGATGAAGTCAAAGGCGTCGAGTGGCTGGGTGCCGGTGCCTGGGACCCGTGCCATATCTTCACCAAAGACCCCATCAGAAGCCTTGCCGATATGAAAGGCAAACGGGTATTTGGTGTGCCGACCGCCGGTAGATTCTTATCCCGCTATGGCCTGATTCCTGTCACCCTGCCGTGGGATGATATTGAAGTGGCTTTACAGACGGGTGAGCTTGATGGTGTCGCCTGGTGTGGCTTCACCGAAGCCTACGAAGTGGGCTGGGCTGATGCCTGCAACTACGCGCTACTCAACAATATCACCGGCGCCTGGTGTGGTTCCTATTTTGCCAACTCCAAGAGTTGGGCGGGCATATCGCCTAAGTTGCAGGAACTGTTCAAGATGTCGATGGACGCCTCACACTACTACCGCCAAGTATGGTATTGGGGGGGTGAAGCAGACCTTCGCGTCAATGGCAAGAAGATGGAGCTCACCACGATTCCAGCCAACGAATGGGATACGGTGGTTGCTGACTCAGCAGAATTCTGGAACGAACTGGCCAGTATCAGCCCGCGTGCTGCAAAGGTGGTCAAAGCATTTAAAGACTACTCTGCCGTGATGGAAAAAGCGGGCGTCCCGTATCGTTATTCGTAAACGAGCATGATCCCGCGCATATATTCACGCTGCGGGGTCACTCTCCAGGGCGCTACTCTCAGGGCGCCGCTAAAACAGTTGTGTTTAGCGGCGCCCTGTTTTCTAAATTAATCAGCACCCATTGCAAACACCTAATGTAATCGTACAGCGAATCACCCGCATGATAGATAACGCAAACCAAACAATAAATTATTTACCCAAGCTTAAAAATAGTTACTACGCAATGCGTCACGGCCAAAGCATGGCTAATAGCGAAGGTTTGATTGTTAGCCAACCCGCTTACGGTGTTAACGGTTATGGACTTAATGAAACAGGTCGGCAACAGGTAAAATCGTCATTGGCTTTATGCACACTGGACACTTCGACGCGCATTATCTGCTCAGATTTTAAACGCGCCCGCGAAACGGCTAAATTAGCCCACCAAATGCTCGGATGCACCCATTATTTTGAGATAAACCGACAACTTCGCGAGCGCAATTTTGGCATACTGGAACTCGGCCCCGATCATCGCTATGCCGAAGTGTGGGCCGCCGATAAAAGTGGCCTAGCTCTTCCCGACGATGTTGAAACAGTGGCTTTTGTCATCAAACGGGCAGTCGATGTCATTTTAAATTTAGAGAATCGTTTTTGCGGAATTAACTGCCTGTTAATCGCCCACGGCGATATCCTGCAAATTCTTCAAACGGCATTTTTTCAGATACCCGCTAACTGCCATCGGGATCTGCCACATTTAGAAACGGCTGAAATTCGGTTGCTTAATGATTAAAAATTCCAATTGGTTAGGCTCAGAGTAAATTCCTGACCCTCATCAACAGTATTTTGAAAATGAGAGACAGCCATAGTGTGTAATGTACCCAGGCTAAGCAAAAATCTACGCGCATTTATTAGCACGGTTATAAGAATTTTTTAAATTGGCTTTTACTCCAAGACAATGGCTATTTCCTCCAAGTATTTTATTTTCTACTTTCGTTCATTATGAGCCTCTGATAGCGTTTAAGCCTCTCGACAACATCGCCAAATTGCTGATTGATCAGCGTCAATCGCTTCAGGTAGTGACCAATGGGCAGCGCCATTGTCATGCCGATACCACCGTGTAGCTGTACCCCCTCTTTCCCCACCTGAACACCATGCTGGCCAATTAACACTTTGGCCGCCGAGACGGCTTTATTGCGCTCAACAGATTCGGCATGATCGATTGACCAAACCGCATCACACGTTATTGAACGGGATAACTCACAGGCAATATGCATATCCACCAGGCGGTGCTGCAAGCTTTGAAAGCTGGCCAACGGCGCACCAAACTGTTCGCGTATCTTCAGATAATCCCGCGTTTGCTGGTAGATTGCATCCATACACCCCAGCGCTTCGGCACATACCGCCACTGCCCCCAGATCCCATAGGTAGCGGATAAGTGGTGCCGCATCTTCACCCTCGCCCAATCGTTCTACCGGAGCGTGATCAAGATGCAAATCGAGCGCAGCACCACCATCGTGGGTGCGGTAGGGGCAATATTTCACACCGGGGCTGTTAGCCTCCAGCAGGTACAACCCCTGTTCATCGCCCTGTTGTGCCGCGACGATAATGTAGTCGGCCACTTGCCCAAAGTGCACCAGTGATTTATGCCCACACAAGGTGGTCTTGTGCGCGGTTGTTTGTGCCGTTGTGGCAAACACCGCCGCCAGCCCGTATCCCTGTGGTTCACTCACCGCCAGCGCCGTGCGCTGCTCACCACTGGCCAGTGCAGGCAAGCGCTGCTCTTTTTGCTGCTGTGTCGCCGCCTGCGATAACGCCAGGGTGCCCAATACCGCACTGCTCAATAATGGCGCTACCAACAGGTGTTTACCCACTTGCTGCATAATGACCATGATATCTTCGGCATTCCCCCCCAACCCATCAAAGGCTTCAGGCACCATAATGGCGGTGATGCCCAGCTCGCTTAACGCCATCCATAGCGTATCGTTGAATCCTGGGTGAATCTTGTCTGAACCCGCTTGCACAATATTTAAACGCCCGGTAAAGGGATAAATATCCAGCAGCAGCCGATCAAGGCTGTTGGCCATGAGTATTTGTTCTTGTGAATGGGAAAAATCAATCATTTATATTACCCACCGCTGTAGCCTAAAAACCACAGAGGTTTTTGAAGTTATGCCGCCAGTAAAATTTTCGCCATAATATTGCGCATGGTTTCATTTGAACCGCCATAGATCGAGGCTTTACGGTAGTCAAAATAGGCACGGGCCGCGTGACCACAAGCCCACGGCCCAGCCGGTGGCCCCGCTTCCGGGTCGACTTCGCCTGCGTCGATTTGAGCATAGGGACCAATTATATCGAGTTGTAATTCCAGCACGGCCTGTTGCAAATCCGTGCCTTTGATTTTTAATAAGGCCTCTTCGGTACCCTGCCTGGCATGCCCGGACAACACTCGCTGTTCCATCCGCGCCAGGCAGCGCAGTTCTATTTCGATTTGCGCAATCCGCCCGGCCATTCCAGCCCGCTCAATGGCGGGGTCAGCTTTGCTGGGATGTCGCTGCACCAGTTGTTTCAGGCGTTGCAGAGTGCGCGTTGTACGCGCCACTTCGGCAATGCCTAAACGCTCGGCGCTGAGTAAATATTTGGCAATCGTCCAACCGTCATTTTCTTCACCGATACGCTGCGCAACCGGCACACGCACGTCGGTAAAAAAGGTGGCATTGACTTCGTGCTCACCATTAAACAACACCACCGGATCGACCTGTACACCCGGCGATGCCATATCCAACAATAAGAAGGTGATACCCTGCTGTTTCTTACCACCATTGTCCGTGCGAAAAATGCCGAACATCCACTCGGCATAGTGCCCTTCTGATGTCCACAGTTTTGATCCGTTAATGATGTATTCATCGCCATCACGCACCGCCGAACAGCGCAGCGCGGCGAGATCAGACCCGGCATTGGGTTCAGAAAACCCCTGACACCAGATCACACCCTCTTCCAGCACCGGGGTTAAAAAACGCTGTTTTTGTGCCTCAGTACCGTATTTCAATAAGGTGGGTCCCAGCATAAATTGCGCTGAGGCTGGGGTGCGGGGTGCATCCGCGTAGGCCAGTTCTTCCTCGAAGATATAGCGCTGCATTTCAGACCAACCGGGGCCACCAGCGTCCACCGGCCAATGCGGGCATGCCCAACCACGCGTGGCGAGAATCCGGTGCCAGCGTTTGGCATCGGCGGGCGTCATGTACATACGTTCCTGTTCGCACTTTTTGCGGATATCATCCGGTAGGTTTTCGCGGATAAAGGCGCGCACATCCTGGCGAAATGCATCCAGCTCCGGGCCAAAATCGAGGTGCATTATTCAATCTCCACAATGGTTTTTGTGTTGGCGGAGCTTAGCGGGGTTTGGCACATCTCCAGGTGCAGGCGTCCACCGCTGGTGTAAGGGTGGTCAAGTATCACTTGCTCATTGAGTTCAATACCCAGCCCCGGTTCGTTGGGTGCAAGCATATAGCCCGCCTCCCAGCGCAGTGGTTTGTTCAAGATGGCATCGTGAAATTCAGTCTGTATGGTTTCCAGTATCAAAAAATTAGGGCAGCTAAATGCCACATGCGCGGCGGCCGCGTGGGCCACTGGACCGCAGTAGATATGCGGCGCAATTTGCGCGTTGTAAAGCTCGGCCATGACTGCAATTTTTTTGGTTTCCCAGATCCCGCCACTGCGGCCAATATCCGGTTGCAAAATGGCTACCCCCGCCATCAGTGCCTGGTGAAATTCAACACGGGTGGTGAGGCGCTCACCGGTAGCTACCGGAATCGATGTAGCTTGCGCCACCTTGCCAATCGCCTGCATTTGATCCGGCGGACACGGCTCTTCAAACCACAGTGGGTCGTAGGGTTCCAGGCGTTTTGCCAAACGAATTGCCGAGGAGGTCGTCATTTGCCCGTGGGTGCCAAATAGAATATCGGCCCGCTCGCCAACTGCTTCGCGAATCCGCTTTACGCTGTATTCACTGCGTGACAATTCGCGCAGTGACAGCTCCCTGCCCCCTTGAAAACTGTATGGGCCTGCAGGGTCCTGTTTGACAGCGGTAAAGCCCATTTCGATGTAGTCGAGTGCCCGCTGTGCCGCTGCATCACCGTCGTGGTAAACATCCGGCACATCGTCTGTTGCCTGACTATCGACTGTGGTCTGTTTTGGGTACAGGTAGGTGTAAGTGCGCAGGCGCTGGTGAAATTTGCCACCGAGCAAATTGTAAACCGGCTGTTCACTGGCTTTACCGAGAATGTCCCATACCGCCATTTCGATACCGCTAAACACGCCCATCATCGACACATCCGGGCGCTGCGTAAAACCAGCCGAGTAGACACGCCGAAACATCGTCTCGACATTGTGTGGGTCTTCACCGGCAATAAAGCGCGCAAAGGTGTCTTCAACCATACGGCAGGCAATATCACCTGAAACGGGGATACCGTAGCACTCACCGATGCCTTCAATGCCATTATCGGTGGTAATTTTTACCAGTACCCAAAACGCACCGCCGATCCCTGTGGGTGGAACGGTGACAAATGTATTGATATCTTTGAGTTTCATCTGTAGGGCTCACGGTAAAAGTGCATTTTTAGAGGTGTTCTTTAGTGTTACACAGTTTTTTGCGACGCGAGTGTCGCTATTTCGACACGGTTTTTTTAGAATAATCAATTACTCAGATTCTGCGAATACCTATATTCATGTATAACCTGGCCATTGTACCCGACGATTTTATTGTGCCTGGGCAGTTGGAAACAACGCGTATGCGCCTGCGCCCGTTGACTATTAACGATGCGGTCAAAGACTACGATGCCGTTATCAGCAGCGAAACGCGGTTGCGCACTATTTTTCGCCAGGATGGTGACTGGCCTCGCGGCCTCACGCTGGAGCAAAATCTAATTGAGCTGGGTTGGCACCAGACTGAATTTCAGTTGCGCACGTCATTTGCCTATACGGTGGTTTCGCTCGATGAAAGCACTGTGCTTGGCTGCCTGTATATCTACCCCACACAAAAACCGGGCTACGATGTTGAAGTTACGCTGTGGGTGCGCGAGTCAGAAGCCAACACAGGGTTGGATGAGCACCTTTTCACCCACGCCAAAGCCTGGATCGATAATAGCTGGCCGTTTTCCAGCCCGGCTTACCCTGGTAGAACCATCGACTGGTCGGCATGGGAGAGTTTGTAATAACCACACGACACAGTAAATATATGGTTAAACCTAAATTGCTCACCATCCAGCGCGGAAATTTTAAACGGCATTTTAAGCCCCTGTGTATTAACGAAGCGCTATCTTGCTTTTTTCTGTGTGTGAGAACGACCCGCCTCTTGTGGTGTTAATTGATGCTTTGCGCCGTGCTTACCAGCACGATATTTTTCAGCATAGTAGCTGGATTCCCTTTTTATCGTTGCCTGCTGAAACCACAACCGCACCCAAAATCATCCAAAATTTTTGTGCCTGCCCCAATTTTCACGCCGACTGGGCGAGAGGTGGTAACGTATCTTTTTAAGGTTGTTGATTGAAGTGGTTATGCCAGCATTTACGGAATAGACTGGATACACTGCTAAGCAGGGCTAGAGAGCACCTTCTTGACCGAATCGTGCCACTCACCCAACAACTTGTCACGCAATCCAGCGGCCATATCCGGTTGAAACACATCATGCGCACCGCCCTCAGCAACCGGCCTATAAAGCCTGTCATAAACCCCGGTTTTAAAACCTGCCAGACGCGCCACCCCCAGAGCCGTAGTTTCCAGAATCGGGGCGCGCACAACCGGCAGATCGACCATATTGGAAAGGAACTGTGCCAACCAATTGTTCGCCACCATACCGCCGTCAATTTTGAGCGAAACCGGCTTGACCCCATCCTCCGCCATCGCCGCCAATAAGTCGGTCGTTTGGTAACATACCGACTCCAATGCAGCGCGGGCAAACTCAGCGCGCCCCGTCGCACGGGTAATACCAAAGATTGCCCCACGCGCCTGCGGGTCCCAATAAGGCGCCCCCATCCCTGTAAATGCGGGCACCAGATAGACCCCTTGATTGCCCTCAAGCCCGCTGGCCAGCGCTTCGGTTTCCGTTGCATCGGCAATGACCTGCAGTTCATCACGCAACCACTGCACCGATGCACCGGCAACAAAAATAGAACCTTCCAATGCGTAGTGTACTTTTCCCTCAAGACGATAAGCCACTGTCGTCAGCAGCCGGTTTTTCGATTCGATAATATGCTCGCCGGTATTCGATAAAGCAAAACACCCCGTGCCATAGGTGCTTTTAATATCGCCCACCTGAAAACACCCCTGCCCGATTGCCGCCGCCTGTTGGTCACCCGCGACACCCAGAATAGGGATTGTTTCACCCAATATTGCCGGATCACTGCTGCCGAAGGTTGCCGCACAATCCAGGACGCTGGGCAACATCACAGCGGGCACGTTGAAAAGGCGCAATAATTCATTGTCCCAGGTCTGGTCGACAATATTGAACAGGTTGGTACGGCTGGCGTTGGTTGCATCGGTCACATGGTGGGCGCCGTTACTCAGGCGGTAGATTAAATAGCTGTCTATGGTGCCAAATAGCAATTCCCCTTTCTCTGCCCGGTTGCGCGCCCCTTCGACGTTATCCAGAATCCAGGTGACTTTGCTGGCCGAAAAGTATGGATCGAGTAGCAACCCTGTCTTACTGCGCACACCGGCCTCCTGACCATCGGCACGCATACGCGCACAGGTATCGCTGGTGCGCCGATCCTGCCATACGATGGCGTTATAGATTGGCTGGCCGCTGCAACGCTCCCATACCACCGTGGTTTCACGTTGGTTGGTTATGCCCATTGCCGCCACCCGATACCCCTGTGTTTTGGCATACTCCAGGGCCTCTCGGGTCGTCGCCAGTACGGAGGTAAAGATGTCTTCCGGTGAATGCTCCACCCAACCGTCGGCGGGGTAGTATTGTTTAAATTCACGCTGGGCGGTAAAAATGGCTTTTCCCGCTGCGTCAAACAGCATTGACCGGGTACTGGTCGTGCCTTGATCAATCGCTAAAATACAGTCTTGCTGTGCCATGGTGGGTTGACTCGCTGTCTGTTGTGCTGCCCGTCGAAAAAAATAGTTATTCTCTAATTTAATAAGTTTTCATAGCTTATTGATATTAATAATACTAGCCACAGAAAAATGCTGACAATATCAGCTTGAGTTTTTCCTGCCCGTTGATCACATTCTGCTGTATCAATGCCATATCAATGGTCTCCTGTGAGCGGCCCGCCGCCCAGTTTACCACCACGGCACAACAGGCATACTGCATACCCAATTCCCTGGCCAGGGCCGCTTCAGGCATCCCGGTCATGCCCACTATGGTACAGCCATCGCGTGCCAGGCGGTCTATCTCGGCAGCGGTCTCCAGCCGTGGCCCCTGGGTAACGGCATGTACGCCCTCTTCGACACAGGGTGTACCACAGGCTCTGGATGCTTCAATCAGTGCGGTTCGCAGAGGCGGTGAATACGGCGCCGTAAAGTCGATGTGCTCCAGTGCATTATCCTCGCCATCAAAATACGTGTGCGCACGCCCATAGGTGTAGTCGATCAACTGGTGGGGGATGACGATACCAGCCGGTTGTGATGCCGCGCTAATACCCCCTACAGCGTTGATGGCAATAAGCTGTGAAACCCCAGCGCGGTGCAATGCCCAGAGGTTGGCCCGGTAGTTAATTCGGTGCGGTGCCACGCTGTGATCGGTGCCGTGGCGAGGCATAAACACCAGGTGCTGGCCATTGTGTTCACCCACGGATAAGGGCGCCGATGGCCTGCCATAGGGCGTATCCACTGCCTGCGTTTGGGTGCTTACCCAGGCATCGATCGATGACAAACCGGTGCCACCAATAATGCCGGTGGTAGTCAGCGTCTGACTCAAGACGCCGCCTCATCTGCCGGTGTTTGTCTAACCAGGTGCAGGGTCGACGTCGGGTAGGCAATCTCAGCTTGATGGCTGTCGATAATCCCGGCGATTAACAGCAGGATTTCCTGCTTGATCGAATGAAACCTGGCCCAACTGGTTGTGTGCGTAAACGCGTAGACAAAAAAATCAACTGATGAAGGGGCGAACGCATTGAAGTTGACCATCAGGGTTTGCTGTTCATTGATCTCGGGGTGTTCCACCAGCATTTTTTGCACATCACTGACAATCGCCTCGATCTGGGCAATATCGTCGTAGCGCACGCCAATCGTTTCATAGATACGGCGGTGCTGCATCCGCGAGGGGTTTTCGACGACGATGCTGGTAAAAATGGAGTTGGGGACGTACAGAGGGCGCAGGTTGAAGGTGCGAATCCGCGTTAACCGCCAACCAATGTATTCGACGGTGCCCTCTATTTCCCTGTCGGGTGAGCGTATCCAGTCGCCGACGCTGAACGGTCGGTCTAGGTATATCATCAGGCCACCAAAAAAATTGGAGAGCATGTCCTTGGCGGCAAACCCCACGGCGATCCCGCCGATACCACCAAACGCCAGGACACCTGAAATACTGAATCCCAAGGTCTGTAAGGTAACAATAGCGGCGGTAATAACCACGGCCAGTCGCAGTAGTTTGCCCATCGCTTCAATCGTTGAACGGTCTATTGTGTGCTCAGATTGAAGGCTTTGGGTATGCTTGATATAGCGCGTTTCAAGGTCGCGAATCAGCCGGGTAAGAAACCAGCCTATCGCGACAATAATGCCCACGATACGGGCGGGTATAGCGAGTTGAAACAGTTCTGTATCCGTTGCAGAGACGACAATCTGCGCAGCAAAGGTCAAGCCGAGCACCCATACCACCAGCAGGGCGGGTCGTCGTGCGGCGTCCAGTACGGCGTCATCCCACAGGTTTGATGTTTTCGACAGTTGCATAGCGAGCCGTTTGAAAAAACGCTTGAGAAAGAAATTGATCACTAACACCAGCAGTACGATGGTGAACACTTCCAATATCCAGAAGTCACCGCCCAACAGGTCTTTGATTGTTTCCAGTGTGTCATCCAGCATGGTGTTTTTCTCAGAGTTTCGTTATTTGTTTTCGGATAGCCTGCCAGCAGTCAGGGGGGCTGGCAGTGTTCAATGGTCGCGCCTGCATAGCGTGCAGTCGACCTTGCCGCTGTGGTGTCGCGGTGGTGTCGCGATAGTCAGATAGCAGGGTTTTGACCGATGCCCTGTCGTTACACAACAGCAACATATCGCAACCCGCTTCCGCCGCCGCTATGGCCCGCTCCACGACGCCACCCGCTGCATGCGCCGCCTGCATACTTAAATCATCGCTGAATATCGCCCCATCGAACTGCAGCTCACCGCGCAACTGTGTTTGTAACCAGTAATGGGAGAAGCCAGCGGCCTGCGCATCGGCCTGTGCATAGATTACGTGTGCGGGCATGATGCCTGCTACGCCGGCCGCAATTAGCCGCTTAAAGGGGGCAAGGTCCTGGTCAATGATGGTTGAGACATCGCGGTTATCCACAGGCAGGCCGACGTGAGAGTCGACCACCACACCGCCGTGCCCAGGGTAGTGTTTGGCGACGGCCGCCATGCCCCCCTGTCGCAGGCCGTCAACCAGGCAGGTGGCGAGCAGTGAGACAACGGCGGGGTCGCGATGGAAGGCGCGATCACCGATTACATGGCTGACGCCGTAATTGAGATCCAGCACCGGGGTAAAGCTAAAATCGACCCCGGCTTCGATAAGCTCGGCAGCCATCAAACGCCCTGTATCGACAGCACGTGCCCGGGCAGCGTCAGGGTTTGTATCGTACAGCGCGCCATAACGCTGCATCGCCGGGATACGGGTGAAATCGGGTGCACCGAACCGCTGAACCCGCCCGCCCTCTTGATCGACGGCGAGCAAAACAGGCCGGGGGCAGGCCTGACGGATACGGGCACACAGCCGGGTGAGCTGGGCTTTATCGCGGTAGTTTCGCGCAAACAGGATAACACCGCCCACCAGTGGGTTTTGTAGGATGTCAATGTCTTCAGGCGTTAAATCCAGGCCGTGCACATCAATCATTAATGAACCAATTATCATTTTTAATATTTTTTTCAGAGAGTTATATAACTTATCTAATTTAAATTATAGGTGTGGAACGCGTTATCAATACCACGGCATGAACGGCAATACCCTGTTTGCGACCAATAAATCCCAGCCGCTCGGTGGTGGTTGCTTTGACATTGACAGCACCGCTCGCCACGCCGAGATCAGCGGCAATATTCGCACACATTGCATCGATAAAGCAGGCCAGCTTAGGCGATTGTGCAATCACGGTTATATCGGCATTGCCAAGGGCATAGTCCTCGTCTCTGAGTTCCGCCATGACAGTGCGCAGCAATTTGCGGCTATCGATATTTTCGTACTGTGCATCGGTGTCCGGGAAGTGGCGGCCAATATCCCCCAACGCGGCGGCGCCCAGCAGGGCGTCACACAGTGCGTGGATCAGCACATCGCCATCTGAGTGCGCCTGTAGGCTATGTGTATGGGGAATGCGCACGCCGCCCAAAATGATGTGGTCGCCCGCTGTAAAGGCGTGCACATCGTAACCGTGCCCTATGCGCATCATACTGAGCCCAGTTGTTGGCGGCGCAAATAAAATTCAGCCAAAGGCAGGTCCTCCCGTCGGGTGATTTTCAGGTTTTCCACGCTACCGGCAACCAGTGTTGGCGCGATGCCAAGCGCCTCCATTGCCGATGATTCATCAGTGATTTCACAGCCGCGTTGCCTCGCCTGCTGTAAGGCCGACAGCAATTCCCCCAGCCTGAACATTTGTGGGGTGTGCGCCGCCCAAAGGTAGCGCCGGTCAGGCGTTGTGGCCACGTTGACTGGCAAACCAGAATCCAGGGAAGTCACGCTTAGGCAGTCTGCACGCTTAATGGTATCGACCAGCGGCACAGCCAATAAGCCACCACTCGCGCTGGATTGCAGGGTGTTCCATAGTGTCGCTATATCGCTGTTTTTCAAGCAGGGGCGCACTGCATCGTGCACCATAACCCAGCGACTGTGGTGTTGAATGGGAACCGACTGGAGGCAGTTGAGCACCGTTTGCACACGTTCACCCCCGCCGATTACAGCCGTGATATCAGGATGAGAGGCGATTGGCAAGGTATGCCAGACCGCATCCCCCGCCCCAATACCGACGATAACGCGCTCGATCAGCGCACTGTCCAGAAGTACCTGCAAGGTGTGCTCAATGACCGTGCGGCCCGCCAGTGGCAAGTATTGTTTGGGCAGGTCACTGCGCATGCGCCGCCCTATTCCCGCAGCAGGCACCACAGCCAGGGCGGTGTGCTGTTGTTCAGTGGCCACGGTTATTGTGTCCCTGTTGTGGTATCGCGCCGCTGGATGCGCGCACCCGCATCCGCTTCCTTACCGATAAGGTGGTAGAAGGTTTCACCTTCACGGATCATGCCCAGCTCGCTACGGGCGCGCTCCTCGATAGCACCGAGGCCGCTTTTCAGGTCGATGACTTCGGCGGCGAGCGCGTTATTTCGCTCACGCAGCACAGCAATTTCGCGTTGGTGTGCCTGCACTTCCCGGGTTAAACGCCACACCTCGCGAACGCCGTCCTCATCAATCCACAGTTTGTATTGCAGCGACGCCAACAGCACGATCAGCACGACCAGTAACACTTTCATCGACCCCGCCACCGGACCAGGACAGCCTTAGAACCTATTACGCTAATAATCAGTTACGTTACAGGCTTATACACTGTGTTTGAATGCCGCCCTACCGGCGTAAACAGCGCGCTCACCAAGGTGCTCCTCGATGCGCAACAGTTGATTGTATTTAGCGATACGGTCTGAGCGCGACAGCGACCCCGTTTTGATCTGCATGGCATGCGTGGCGACGGCGATATCCGCAATAGTGGTGTCCTCCGTTTCACCCGAGCGGTGCGAGGTCACCGTGGTATAAGCGGCCTGATGCGCCATATCGATGGCGGCAAATGTCTCTGTCAATGTACCGATCTGGTTGACTTTGATAAGAATTGAATTGGCCACGCCCTGGTCAATACCCCGTTTCAAAATCGCTGAATTGGTCACGAACAAATCATCACCGACTAGCTGCACCTTATCGCCCAGGCGCTCGGTCAATAGTTTCCAGCCAGGCCAGTCGCCTTCGTCCAGCCCATCCTCTATCGACACAATCGGGTATTTACCCACCCAATTGGCGAGGTAATCGACAAAACCTGCCGAGTCGAACTGTCGGCTTTCTGAGGTGAGATCGTAAACCCCGTTTTTATAAAATTCTGAACTGGCCGCATCCAGCGCGAGGTAGACATCCTTACCGGGGCTAAAGCCCGCTTTTTCAACCGCTTCGAGAATCGTTTCGATAGCCGCCTCATTCGACGACAAATCCGGCGCAAAGCCGCCTTCATCGCCAACGGCTGTATTCATACCGCGTGTGCTGAGCACCTTTTTCAACGTGTGAAAAATCTCGGCACCCCAGCGCAATGCCTCGCGAAAACTCGTCGCCCCGACGGGCACGACCATAAACTCCTGTAAATCGACACTATTATCTGCGTGCGCGCCGCCATTAATAATGTTCATCATCGGCACCGGCAGAGTGACAGCCTGGTCACCGCCTAAATAAGCATACAGAGGCTTACCCGCCTGCAACGCCCCAGCCTGCGCATTGGCCATAGACACTGACAACAGGGCATTGGCACCCAACCGCTGTTTATTCGCACTGCCGTCGAGATCGATCATACAATTGTCCAGCCCGGCCTGATCATTGACATCGCGGCCCAGCAAAGCCTCGCGCAGCTCGCCGCGCACATGTGCAACGGCATTTTGCACCCCTTTCCCCAGATAACGACTGGCATCACCATCGCGCAGCTCAATCGCCTCGCGTGCGCCAGTGGAAGCACCGGAAGGCACCGCCGCACGGCCAACAACGCCCGATGCCAGCGTGACATCGGCTTCAATAGTGGGATTGCCACGCGAATCGAGGATTTCCCGTGCAGTAATATCAACAATCTTACTCATAACAGTTCTCATTAACCTACGTTTATAACCCAATGTAAAAAAAGGTTTTTATAAAAACAAACACCAGAACCACAATCCCATCCCACCAGCAATCAACGATTAGCAATCAACATCAGCCTGCCTTCCACAGAAACAGTTGGCGCCCACCGATATTGATTGGCAGAATATTCTCACGGCCTGTACCGCGTTCATTTTCAGCCTTTAAAGAAGCCGAGGACAGTCAAGGCGACATTCGGCCTGGTTAGATGTCACTTGCAATGCGCATAGAAAGTATTAATAAGAACAACCACCTAAAGCGCACTGGCTTTAAATACCGCCGCTAAACATTCAGCCCAAGCGCATTAACGACCAACACCTTCTATAGTAGCTCCGACTCCGAAAATGGCCCACTTTTTACCAGCGCATCGATTTCCACCAGAGTACTGAGCAACGCCTCAAGTTTACCTAACGGCCAGGCATTAGGCCCATCACTCAACGCCTGATCTGGATTGGGGTGAGACTCCATAAACACCCCAGCCACACCGGCGGCAACCGCCGCCCGCGCCAACACAGGTACAAATTCGCGCCGCCCGCCCGAGGTGTGCCCCAACCCCCCCGGCTGCTGCACCGAGTGAGTCGCATCAAAAACCACCGGGCAATGCGTACCGCGCATAATTGCCAGACTGCGCATATCAGACACCAGATTATTGTAGCCAAACGAGGCCCCCCGCTCGCACACCATAATCGACGAATTCCCCGTTGCAGTGGCTTTATCGACCACATTCTGCATATCTTCCGGGGCGAGGAACTGCCCCTTTTTGATGTTAACCGGCTTGCCCGCACGCGCTACACGCTGAATAAAATTGGTTTGCCTGCACAGAAATGCCGGGGTTTGTAATACATCGACCACATCGGCGACTTCATCGATAGGTGTGTCCTCGTGAACATCGGTCAGCACAGCCACACCGAGCTCACATTTAACCTTGTCTAAAATGCGCAGACCCTCGGCAATACCGGGGCCACGGAAGCTACCCGTCGATGAACGGTTGGCCTTATCAAACGAGGATTTATAAATAAACGGCACCCCACAACGCGCTGTAATGGCCTGTAGCTGTGCGGCTGTTTGCATCGCCAGGGCCTCACTCTCGATAACGCAAGGCCCGGCAATTAAAAATAATGGCCGGTCAATACCGACGGCAAACCCACACAGCTTCATGCAATTTTCCCCGCATGGCGCAGTGCCGCCGCGACAAACCCGGTGAACAGCCGGTGGCCATCACGGGGGGTTGAGATATATTCCGGGTGAAACTGGCACCCAATAAACCACGGGTGATCATCCAGTTCGATCATTTCTACCAGGGCGTCTTCGTCGATAGAGTGCCCGGATAAGGTCATGCCACTATCGGCAAGCCGCTGCACATAGTTGTTATTGACTTCATAGCGGTGTCGGTGGCGTTCAAAAATCGTGCTGCTGGCATACACCTGCTCGGCTTTAGAGCCGGGTTTTAAGGCGCATTCCTGGGTACCGAGGCGCATCGTCCCGCCCAGATCAGATTGGGTGTCGCGCTGTTCAACGCGTCCATCCTGGTTTTTCCACTCGGTGATCAATGCAATGATCGGCTCGCTTGTATGGGGGTCAAATTCGGTGCTGTTGGCCTGGCTGATACCCGCGCAGTGGCGGGCAAACTCGATCACGGCCACTTGTAAACCGAGGCAAATGCCGAGATAGGGGACTTTGTTTTCGCGGGCGTATTTGACGGCGGCAATTTTTCCTTCGACACCCCGTGAACCAAAACCGCCGGGCACCAGTACTGCGTCGACACCGGCGAGCACTTCGGCGGCATTTGTCGCTATTTGCTCAGAGTCGATATAGCGGATATTTACCCGCGCACGGTTTTGTACACCCGCGTGGGTCAGGGCTTCATTGAGTGATTTGTAGGATTCGGTCAGCTCGGTGTATTTGCCCACCATGCCGATGGTGGTTTCGGTATCGGGATTGCGTATCGCATCGACCACCTGGTTCCACTCGCTCAGATCGGCCTTTGGGGTGTTCAGACCCAACTGTCTGACCACAATTTCATCGAGCTGTTGCTGCTGGTAGATGCGCGGTATATCGTAAATACAGTCGACATCGACACCCGAGATAACCGCTTTTTCCACGACATTGGTAAACAGCGCGATCTTGCGCCGCTCATCGTCTGGCAGGGTGTTTTCAGCGCGGCACAGCAACACATCCGGCTGGATGCCAATCGAGCGCAGTTCTTTTACTGAGTGTTGGGTGGGTTTTGTTTTGACTTCTCCCGCTGTGGCGATATAGGGCACGAGAGTGAGGTGCATAAACACTGTGTTGTCACGCCCCAGCTCGACGGCCATTTGGCGGATTGCCTCCAGAAAGGGCAGCGATTCGATATCCCCCACTGTGCCGCCGATTTCAATCATGGCCACATCGGCCTCCCCCGCACCGGCAACGATTAAGCGCTTTATCTCGTCGGTGATGTGGGGAATAACCTGTACCGTTGCGCCGAGGTAGTCACCCCGGCGCTCTTTGTAGATGACATTTTCATACACGCGGCCCGTGGTGAAATTACTGGCCTGTGAGGTTTTGATACGCACAAAACGCTCGTAGTGGCCAAGGTCCAGATCGGTCTCGGCGCCATCATCGGTAACAAATACCTCGCCGTGCTGGTAGGGGCTCATGGTGCCCGGATCGACATTGATATAAGGATCTAACTTCAGCATTGCGACGCGCAAACCACGCGCTTCCAACAAGGCCGCAAGCGAAGCGGAGGCGATGCCTTTTCCCAATGAGGAAACCACACCACCCGTTACAAAAACATATTGAGGCATTTGGAAAAAACCCGTACAAGGAAAGAGCGTGTATTAAAACGACTGCGTTTGTGACGCTTTAAAACACCCTCAAAGGAGAGCGCAAAAGACGGTTAGACAGTATACGGAATTGTCCCGCCCAGAACAATAAAGCCGCGTGTAACAGAACCGCTAAAACAGTATTAACTATTTGTTTTCACTACTATTAAAAAATATTATATCTGGCGTTATATAAATGCAAACCAATACGCCATCCACATACACTAGCGGTGACCGGCTGCGCTGCCACGGCGGTACGCCCTTTTCCTGCAACAGGGCTTTTAGCGATTTGCGCGGTCGCCCTGCCAATGAAATGGTTTCGCCGCCCCGGCGTAATGTAACCTCAACCCGCCCTTTATGCAGCGATTCATCGTCGCTAGTCGACAATAAAGACACAGGCAATGTGAGCCCCAGTGCCGGAATTTCCAACGGTTGTTGTGTGTTCTGCCAAACCAGCGACCAGTGGGGGGGCAAGGTCGGCAATGAGGGCAGCGCGTACAAACGCCCCCGGTAGCGCCGAACCGTCAGTGTGTCATGCTGCACGGCGGGTTGTGCATCGCCCTTTGCATTGACAACGGTTGTCAGCAGTGTCTGCATAAGCCGTTGCGATGGAAAGCGCCCACTGGCCTGCTTCAGCCAGTGGCGCACTACATTTCTCTGCCGTGGTGCATCAAGCTGTAGAAGACTGGCCAAGTGGATACAATGATCTCGATCGATCACCTGTTCGCTATCTTTATTGGCCAGCGTTGCGTTCAGACCCGCCGCCTCGGCGCTGTGGTGGGCGACCCTCGCCAGGGTTGCATCAGCCGACGGCCAGCGCGCAGTAATCAGTGGCCACAGTGTCTGTCTCAGGTAATTACGCTGGTAGTGTGTCGCCTGGTTACTGGGGTCTTCAATCCATTGCAGGCCGTGCGTGTCGGCGTAGTCTGCCAATACCGTTTGTGGCAAATCGAGAAAGGGGCGCAGATGCACACCCTCCCCCCTCGGCTGTTGTGACGGCATCGCGGCCAGGCCCGCTACACCACTGCCGCGCAGCATTTGCAACAACACCGTTTCAGCCTGGTCGTTGCGGTGGTGCGCCGTCAACAGCGCATCACCGGCGCACAGTTGCCTGTTTATCGCGGCATAGCGTGCCTCGCGGGCGGCCTCCTCCGGGCTTTGCCCCGTGCTGGCTGATGCATCGACATCAATCCCTGTAAAATCGATGCCAAGCTGCTGGCAGACTGCGGCACAATGCCGTTTCCAGGCAGGGCTTTGCGTTTGTAGCTGGTGGTTGATATGCACAGCCCGCAGGGGGATTGATACGGTGCCCGCCCGTATGAGTGCATGGCTTGCATGCAATAGCACGTGTGAGTCGACGCCACCGCTGTAAGCGATGCAGAGCCGTTTTAGCGTGGGTGATGTTTCTACAGCCTGCTGTATAGCACTGAGAACAGGCTGTTTGTTGCACACCGCCATCGACAGCATCGGCCCAGGTTAATCCGTTGAATGTCTTATTAATCGAATGTATGGTGCGCCACGGCGCTACGTCGATTTGAAATTGCCGTAAGACGACAGGCGCCTATGGCGTTGTTCGATCAGTTCGTCAATGGGCAATGCGCTGAGCCGCTCAATGTTATCCAGCAGGGCGTGTTTGATCGACGCGGCTACCGTATCGATATCACGGTGGGCGCCACCGAGTGGCTCAGGGATAATATGGTCGATCAGGTTGAGTTGTTTCAGCCGACCGGCGGTGATCCCCATTGCCTCGGCGGCATCGGCGGCTTTTTCTGCGCTCTTCCATAAAATCGAGGCACAGCCTTCCGGGGAGATCACCGAGTAGGTGCTGTACTCCATCATCATCACCCGGTCACCGACGCCGATGGCGAGCGCACCGCCCGAACCACCCTCGCCAATCACCAGGCAAATAATCGGCGTGCGCAGGCTGGACATCTCAAATAGATTGCGTGCAATCGCCTCGCTCTGGCCACGCTCTTCTGCACCGACACCTGGGTAGGCGCCCGGTGTATCGATAAAGGTAATCAGCGGCAAATGAAATTTTTCTGCCATTTTCATAATGCGCAAGGCTTTGCGGTAGCCTTCCGGGCGCGGCATACCAAAGTTGCGCTTGAGTTTCTCTTTGGTATCCCGTCCTTTCTGATGACCGACGATGGCCACGGCACGACCATCAATACGCGCCAGCCCGGCGACAATCGCGGCGTCATCGGCGTAGGCACGATCACCACACAAGACCTGAAAGTCGGTGGTGATACGTTGGATATAGTCGAGTGAATAGGGGCGCTGTGGATGGCGTGCCAATTGTGAGATTTGCCAGGGGGTCAGGTCGGCAAAGATGCTGTCTGTCAGCGATTGGCATTTGCTTTGCAGGCGTGCGATTTCCTCATTGATATTGATATTGGCGTCGTCACTGGCGTGGCGTAGCGCTTCGATTTTGGCCTGGAGTTCGGCGATGGGCTGTTCAAATTCGAGGAAATTGGGATTCATGGTTGAGTATTGTAAGTAGACTTGGTGGCAATGATACACTGCGGGGGTGTCTGATAGTACATTTTGCAGGGACAAGGGTGGTGATAGCGCTTTGTTAAGCGGGTCTATGGATTTTTTTTATAGTACCTAACACCCTCCAGTTGTTCAAAATCCGCATCCTGCGTCCATATTAATGCGCCAAACTCACGCCCTGTTGCATAGATAATGCTGTCTGCCAAAGGCAATTTGTACTCAATACCATAGTGTGCCGCCTTAACTGCCAGAATGTCATCTAACGCGATCACCCTGCCCTGCTGCATGTGAGCGATAGCTTCCAGAGCAAGCATTTTTTCGGATTGGCGCAAAAGGCATTTAAATACTTCAACAAGGGTAATGCTGGGGACAATTAATTTACCTGTCTCTTCAATAGGATTAGAAAAAATACCGGCGTTGGCATCATCGGCAAAATAAGATAGCCAGGCTGAAGAGTCCACTACATTCACAAGCGGTCATCGTCTCGTTCTATAACGACATCGATGCCTCTTAAGAAGCCCCTCATTTTGCCCATCGGTTTGATGGGTATAAGCTCAATACAGTTGTTGTAGGTTAGTATCTGCACCTTTTGTCCAGGTACAATGCCCATGGATTCTCTGACCTCTTTGGGAATTACCACCTGAAATTTAGGTGAAACGGTAACAGCAACCATAGTTATATTTATCGATAAAGCATTGGTATTACTATATTGGTATCGATATACACTGTCAAACAAGCGCCTGTCGGGTTTAGTGCTTGTGCTGATTAGAGGTGTACGGAGGTTTTGCTGTTAAGGTTCCTGCAGCGCCCCACTAAACCCCCGGTATATTGGATAACGACGCGTTAATACACCAACCTGGCACTGCATCGGGTATGCAGTGCATCAATTTTTTCCAGCAACTCACCACACGGCTTAATACGCCAGGCATCCCCTAAAGCCAGCGGCACGCGGGCGGTATCGTTGGTGTAGTGAACCACCATAGCGCAGTCACCACCGGTATACGGTGTAATGGTCTCCTGGAATTTATCGAGGAAACCATTGCCAAATAGCGACTGTTCGACATTCACTACCAGTTGCCGGGCAAAGCGCTGCCGCGCTGCGTTGATGTCCATTATTTGTTTGGCGCGCACGCGGTAGCCACCGCTGAAGTCGTCGTACCCTAAATCACCACACACCACCAGTACCGTATCTTTGACCAGCAGGGTGCTACTGGTTTCATAGAGCTCAGAACCAATCACAACATCAAGGCGGCCACTGCGGTCATCCAGTGTGGCAAAGCCCATTTTGCCGCCAGCACTGAGGTTTTTGCTGCGCACGGCAATGACCAGGCCAGCGACGACTGTCTCGGTATCGCGTTTACGGCGCTTATTGCCTGAGTGGCTGCCTGAGTGACTACCTGAATCGTCTATTTTTTCACACTGCGCTTTAATCCGCCCGTGGGTGAAGGCAGATAATTCATCGATAAACTGTTCAATAGGGTGCCCGGTGAGGTAGAGACCCAGGGTTTCCCGCTCGGCATCCAGGCGCATTGCCTCTTGCCATTCGGGCACCGCTGCACAAACGGTTGCCGAGGAAAAAACGACCTCATCTGTGGACGCACCACCAAACAGGTCATGCTGCCCTGCCGATTGGTTGTGGTGGTACTGCTCGGCCGCTTTTAATGCATCGGGCAGGCGTTTCATCAGAGTGGCCCGATTTGCCCCCAGACTATCCATACCACCCGAGCGTACCAGCGCCTCCATAACGCGTTTGTTAACACGGCCAAGATCCATACGCCGACAAAAATCGTCCATATCCCGATAGTGACCATTGGCTTTGCGGTCTTCGAGTAGGTGCGTCAGTGCCGCCTCACCGATGCCTTTGATCGCACCGAGGCCATATTGCACAGTATCGGCATTGACGGCGGTAAATGAAAAGTCGGAGGTGTTGACGTCGGGCGGTACAATGCTCAACCCCATGTGCTGGCACTCGTCAATTAAGGTCACCACTTTGTCGGTGTTGTCCATATCGGCTGACAGTACCGCGCACATAAATTCAGCGGGATAGTGCGCCTTTAACCAGGCTGTTTGGTAAGACAGCAGGGCGTAAGCGGCCGAGTGCGATTTGTTAAAGCCATAACCGGCAAATTTTTCGATCAGGTCAAAGATGTGCCCCGCTTCGCCACCCTCGACGCCATTGTCAATCGCACCCTCCACAAATGAGCTGCGCATCTGTGCCATCACTTCCGGCTTTTTCTTGCCCATCGCCCGGCGCAGCATATCGGCACCGCCGAGGGTATAGCCGGATAATACCTGGGCAATCTGCATGACCTGTTCCTGGTACAGAATCACCCCATAGGTGGGCTTGAGTACCTGCTCCAGGCTGGGGTGCAGGTAATCGACCTTGCCGGTATCCCCTTTGCGTTCGTTTTTCTTGCGTACGATAAAGTCATCGACCATGCCAGATTGCAGTGGCCCCGGCCGAAACAGGGCAACCAGGGCGATAATGTCTTCAAAGCAATCCGGTTGCAGGCGTTTTATCAGATCTTTCATGCCGCGTGACTCAAGCTGAAACACAGCCGTTGTTTCGTAGCGCTGCAACAGTGCAAAGGTTTTGGCATCGTTTAATGGCACGCGGTTGATGTCGATAGTGTGCCCGGCGGCTTTGTCGGCGTTAATCGTTTTCATCGCTTTATCGATGATGGTGAGGGTGCGCAACCCCAAAAAATCGAACTTGACCAAACCGACAGATTCGACATCGTCCTTATCGAATTGCGTTACCAGACCCGCACCATCTGCCTCGCAATAGAGCGGGGCAAAATCGGTCAAGCGGGAGGGTGCGATCACCACGCCACCCGCGTGTTTGCCCGCATTGCGCGGCAGGCCTTCCAACGACAGCGCAAGGTCAATGAGCGCGTGCACTTCGTCATTGGTGTCGTAGCTGGATTTTAGGTCTTCAGATTCGCGCAGTGCCTTTCCCAATGTCATGCCCAGTTCAAAGGGCACTTGTTTGGCAATGCTGTCGACAAACCCGTAAGGGTGGCCTAAAGCCCGGCCGACATCACGCACCACCGCCTTGGCGGCCATCGAGCCGTAGGTGATAATTTGTGAAACTCTCTCAACGCCGTATTTCTCTGATACATAGTTGATGACACGATCGCGGCCCTCCATGCAGAAATCCACATCAAAGTCTGGCAGGGAAACGCGCTCAGGGTTGAGAAAGCGTTCAAACAGCAAGTCGTATTCGAGTGGGTCCAGGTCGGTAATGCGCAGGGCGTAGGCCACCAGTGAACCCGCGCCAGAACCACGCCCCGGCCCCACCGGGACATCGTTGTTGCGCGCCCAATCGATAAAATCGGCGACAATCAGAAAGTAGCCGGGGAACCCCATAGAGAGGATGACGTTAAGCTCTTCTTCAAGTCTTTTATCATAATTAACTCTTAATTCATTGAAATTATTTGATTTTGTATCAAACAATTCTATCAAACGTTGCTCCAGACCGGCTTGTGCCTGCTGTCGAAAATAATCGCTTTCAGTCATACCCTGGGGCACGGGGAAATCGGGTAACACCGATTCTCCCAGAGTAATATGCAAGTTGCAGCGTTTGGCAATTTCAACTGAATTGCGCAGGGCTTCGGGAATATCGGCAAACAGCTGCAACATTTCGTCGCTGGAACGCAGGTATTGTTGATTGCTGTAGTTGTGGGGGCGGCGGGGGTCGGTCAGGGTACGTCCTTCGTGGATACAGACGCGTGCCTCGTGTGCCTCAAAATCGCTCGACTCAATAAAGCGGACATCGTTAGTCGCTACCACCGGGCACTGCATGATATTGCCAAGCGCCATTGCACCTCGCAGGTACATCTCTTCACTGTCGCGCCCTGTGCGCTGCAATTCGAGGTAGAAACGGTCCGGGAACAGCCCCATCCAGGCGGCCAGTCTTTTTAGCGCATCTTCACGGTTACCGGCGAGAATCGCTTTGCCCACATCGCCAAAACGCGCACCTGAAAGTGCAATCACGCCCTCGGTCTTGCCACTGAACCAGGCTTTTTGTACAACCGCACGACCATTGATCTGCCCTTCCTGATAGCTGCGTGAAACCAATTCGGTCACATGGCGATAACCTGTATCATTCTGGCATAACAACACCATGCGGTCCGGTATGGCGGCGGGTTCTTCCCCGGCCACCCATACTTCGACGCCAATCAGTGGTTTCACTCCGGCGGCAATTGCCGCACGGTAAAACTTGACCATGGCAAACATATTGCTGAGGTCTGTCAACGCCACGGCGGGGGCGTCACGGGCAACCGCCTGCATCAGAGGCTTGATGCGCATCACACTGTCGACCAGTGAATAGCCTGTGTGTACATGCAAGTGAACGAAGCGTGCTTCCATCGTATTATTCTGTGGCCTTTGTCGGTTGGGGTATTGTCTGTTGGCGTGTAGGGGTGGATTGCTCGATGATCTGGTTGACCGGTGAAAAACTGCTACGGTGATGAGGGGTTACGCCAAAATCATAAAGCGCCTGGCGATGCGCACGTGTGGGATAACCTTTGTGCCGATCAAACCCATAGTCGGGATAGTCGGTGTGCAGTAGATACATCAATCTGTCGCGCTCGACCTTGGCGACGATGGACGCAGCGCTGATTTCCGCCACCCGCGCATCACCACCGATAATCGCTTCGCATTCTATATCAATATCCGGGCAACGGTTACCATCGACCTTCACCCAATCGGCCCGTATTGACAGCCCCGCCACAGCGCGCTGCATCGCCAACATGGAAGCCCATAGAATATTCAATTGATCAATTTCAGCCACACTGGCAATGCCGATAGACCAGGCAGACGATTGATTCTTTATTACTTGGTTCAATGTGTTACGACGTTTTTCTGATATTTTTTTTGAATCGGCAAGCCCTTCAATCGGCGCAGCCGGGTTGAGTATCACCGCCGCCGCCACTACTGGCCCCGCGAGTGGCCCGCGCCCCGCTTCATCGACACCTGCAATCAAAAGGTGGGGGGGCTGATTAAATTGGCACATAAGTACAATTATCCGGCGATGTGTATACAGCTTACAATACCTGGTAAAAAAGCTCACCTGCCAGAGGGAAAATTAATCGCTTGTTGTATTGTTAAATGGCTATATTGCCAAATGTTTACATTTTTAATTTTTTCAAAAAATTACTATGTTTATATAAAGTAAATTGTATATTTATTTAGCTGTGCTACGCGTGGCCAATACCAGTTATCCGCTCGTAATCAGTACTAAACGCTAAAGAAAATACCAGAGAGGACGATAGATACAAAGAGTCACTTGATGGTGTTGTTTTTTATGCGCAAATTTGCGTGGTCTTCTGTATCGTTACTTTTGGGTTGCTTTATAACGGGCGCTCACGCAACAGAATCGCCGAGTGATGCCAGCGCAGAGCAATTCGCCAATGGGGGGACCGGTGTCAGTAACCAGGGTTGGGTGAGGCACGCCAATACGGGTAAAACAACATCGGTTATTTATACTGTTGTCGACGAAATGGCAGTTGTCGAAGGCGATATTGTGTTGGGTACCGCTGCACAATTGAATAGTCAATTTGATGGCCTCGACCCGGATCTTTTCGCACAGGCTATCGCGGTGACCAGTATTGGTTCTGTATGGCGGGAAAATATCATGCCATACCAGATCGACAGCGGCCTTGTTGGTGGGCCTATCCCTCAACGCATCGCTACCGCTATCGATCATATCGAGAGTAGAACCTCGATGACCTTCATTGAGCGAACAGCTACTAACGCCTCACAATACCCCGACTTTATAGAATTTATCCCGTCGACAGGGTGTGCATCATTTATCGGTAAACAGGGTGGCCGACAAAATATCTGGCTTGCCGATAGTTGTTCGACAGGCAATATTATTCACGAAATAGGCCACGCGTTGGGACTCTACCATGAGCAGTCACGCAGTGACCGTAACAGCTATATTACCGTTCACTGGGAAAATATTACCAGCGGCGCCGAAATCAATTTTCAGCAACAGCTCTCCAATGCAGCCGATATTGGCAACTACGATTATGATTCTATCATGCACTATGGTCGGTTTTTCTTTTCCAGTAACGGCAGCCCTACGATTACACCAATCAACCCTTCCAATGCCATCATCGGTCAGCGAATTAGCCTTAGCAGTGGTGATTCACAAGCTTTGGAGCTACTCTATGCCACTGATTTATCATTGGCCTTACAGGTTACGCCGTCACTGGTCAATCCCGGTGAAATGATCACCCTATCGGCACATATCACCAATTTACAGGGTGTTAGCGCACGCGAGGTGACGCTGATAATGCCTATTCCCGAAGATAGTGTGTATCTAAATGGTGATGGTGACCAGTGGTATTGCCTGCCTATATCCGGGTACGTTATCTGCGAACGCAATCTGTTATCTGGAAGTGCCAATACCAGCCTCGATATATTTTTATCTGCACCACCGAATGGTCTGCCCCTGGTGCTCACAGCACATGTTAACAATATCGCTTTGGATACCAACAGTAGCAACAACGCCGACAGTGCTGAGGTTATTATTAATTCGGCGAATTTTGCACCCATCATTACTACCGGCCAGGTATTTGATGTTTATCACCTCAGTTCAAATGGCACTGTAATAGGCATTGTGCAGGCAAATGATTTTAATAATGACCCGTTAAGTGGATTCAACATCGACAGCGGGGCGCTGCAACAGGCCATCAACATTAACCCACAAACAGGTGAGTTATCCATCGCTAACAACCAACTACTGGATATTGACGAAACACCAGAATTTACCCTCGGCGTGACTGTCTCAGATGGTATGGCAACATCCAGTAGTACAAACATTACTATCCGCCTGCAGGATACACAGCCAGCGGCTACCAGCCCATCCAATAATACAAGTAGCAGCAACAGTAGTAGCAGTGGTGGCGGTGGTGGCGGCGGCATAATATCAATCGGCAGTCTGTCGGTGCTATTACTGCTTATCGGTTTATTTCGTGCACTAAGAGGCGATACTGAATAGTCCTGGTTTCATGTAAACTGTACGCTGTGTTTTCACCGCGAATAAAATGTGACTACGACGGCTACCTCACTTAAACAATTTCTTCACGACTACCAGCAACACCATATCAACCGCTTCAATTCGCCTGCGCGCGTTGACTATGATCCAGATTGGCGCTCGCTCTGTGAAACCGGCACAGCAGATGATCAGGGCCAGATCACCTGGCAGATAACCCCCCAGAGTCATACATCATTTGACGGGCTTGAACGCGCACTGGAAGTCACCCTGCACCCCGATATTAAAACTTACTACGGTCAGTTTTGGTTTCCAACACTGGGAGCGACATCATCTGACGGTGACCTCAATTTAATCGGCATCTGGAACCTGGATGATTATGACAATTTGCAGCGCAATATCATTGGTCATGCTCTACAGCAACGCAAACAAAAACTCCCTTTCACCGTATTTTTTGCCACTACCCTACCTGAAAGTGAATATTGCCTGGCCATCGACAATCAATCAGGTGAGGTTGTACTGGAACAGGCCGGGAGTAAAGTCGAGCGCATTATTGCTAACGACCTGGGCCATTTTCTGGCCACATTAACACCGCGTTTTGACACATAGATAGTCAGATATAACTATGCAGGCTGAATATGAAAAAATCTGGGCCAAAATCGGCGAAGTGCCCTATGGAAGCGTCGCAACTTACGGGCAAATAGCGGCTATGGTTGGCCTGCCCCGGCACGCCCGTTTAGTCGGCTATGCATTGCGCCATACGCCCGATCATATGCGCCTTCCCTGGCACCGGATAGTCAATGCGAAAGGTGAATCGGCGTTTCCGGTAGATTCTGAACAATACGCACTACAAAAGAAATTACTGACTCAAGAAGGCGTAGCGTTTATCGGCGGAAAAGTATCATTGAATCGATTTGGCTGGCACGAATCACTGGACGAACTCCTATGGAAACCATAAAAGCGCATTGTCTCCCCCTTCACCCTTCACATCCCTTCAACATATCCAGTACTAACGCCGCAACTTCCTGCGCCGTATCCTTGCCACCCAATAAAGTACTGACCGATGACAGGGCCTTTAGCATGGTATTCCGGTAACCAGATTCGTCCAATTGGCGGGTGATCTCTTTGGCGATCAGTTCTCCCCGACAGTTCGTTTGAATAAACTCGGGCACAATTTCACGTTGTGCGACAATATTTGCCAGGCCGACGTGTGCAATTTGCAGCTTGCGTTTCATCCATAACCAGGACAGTGCATTGACTTTGTACACTATGGCCATTGGCACACCGATTATTGCCGCTTCAAGCGTGGCGGTGCCAGAGGCGATAGCGATGCTATCGGCACAGTGCATCACATCGTAGGCCCGGCCATCCAACAACAGTATATTCTTTATACCGCTCTTGTTTATATATTGTTCAATATCGCTCTGGGATAAGCTAGGTGCCAGTGGCAGGGCAAAAACAATATCGTCTCTATTGCGATTAAGGCAACGCGCCGTATCGAGCAATACGGGTAAGATATAGCGAATTTCACTGGCACGACTGCCAGGTAACAGGCCAATAATTTTTTTTTCTGAGGGGATGTTGTGCTCACGCATAAACGCATCGCGAGAACAGCCTGGCATAACATGACCACTCAAGGGGTGCCCAACATAGCGAACCGGAATCTTCGCACGCTGGTAATAGCTGACTTCAAAGGGAAATATCACCGCCATCATGTCAACCAGGGTGCCAATTTTGTTGATACGCTCAGGTCGCCACGCCCAAATTTGTGGGCTGACGTAGAACAACACTTTAACCCCCAGCCGTTTGGCAACAGCGGCCATACGTAGATTAAATTCGACATAATCGACCAATATCAATAAATCGGGCGGGTCTTCCACAATGGCCGCTTCGATGGTGTGCAGCGCACGTTTGATTTGCGGCCAGTGTCTGAGTATTTCAAATAAACCTACGACAGCGATGCTTTTGCAGTCGAAGAGTAAGTCGACGCCGACGGCACGTAGCTGATCACTTCCCATGCCGCGCAGGCGAATATCCTGGCCGCATTGCTGCAAAGCCTGCACCATACGGGCGGCATGCAAGTCACCGGACGCCTCTCCGGCGAGCACCATAACATTGGCAGTTAACGGCAACATGCGAGCAGGCCGTCAGGCAGACGCTACGACTAGATCGGTAATTTGTTCAATCTGCTGTTCAGTTAATTCAGGGTACATCGGCAGGGAAACGCAATGGGATGCGGTATATTCTGTATGCTCAAAACCCTGCGCGGTGATAGCACTATCGGCAAACGCACGTTGTTGATGCAATGGCACCGGGTAGTAAATCGCGCTGGCAATATCCGCATGGCGCAATGCCGATATGATCCTTTCGCGCCGCTCACTCAATAGTGTGTATTGATGGTAAACATGTACCCCTATACCGTCTTCAAGCGGCGCCACTACATTAGCCGATGTCAATTTTTCAGTATAGCGGGCCGCCACTCTGCGACGCTGCGCGTTATATGCATCGATTCGTTGTAATTTAATCCGCAACACCGCCGCCTGAATCTCGTCAAGACGGCTGTTGTAGCCAATCACATCGTGGTAATAACGCTGTTTACTCCCGTGGTTGCGCAACACCCGGCACTGCTCAGCCATATCATCATCATCGCAGACCAGTAGGCCACCGTCTCCATAGCAACCGAGGTTTTTGCTTGGAAAAAAGCTATAGCATCCAAATAAACCAAACGCACCTGTCATCCTGCCATTGATGGCAGCCCCAAACGATTGGGCACAATCTTCAATAAGTAGCAGTTGGTGTTGTTCACACACTGCCTGGATCGCCAGTAAATCAGCGGGTTGTCCAAATAAGTGTACAGGGAGCACTGCACGCGTTCTCGGTGTAATCGCTGCGGCAACAGCCTCGGGGTCAATATTAAAGGTGCCCGGCAGAATATCGACAAATACGGGTGTAGCGCCGGTGTAACAAATGGCTTCGGCTGTCGCAATAAACGTAAACGGTGTGGTAATCACTTCATCGCCTGGACCGATGCCCGCAGCGCATAGTGCCAGTTGTAGCGCATCTGTTCCGGAGGCACAGCTAATGGCATGTTTGCAGCCAATGTATGCGGCGGCTTCTTGTTCAAAAGCAGTGACATTGGGGCCGAGGATGTAATGGGCATTATCCAACACCACGGCAAGTGCCGCATCTATTTCAGTTTTCAGTATTTGATATTGACCTTGCAGGTCGACCATCGGGATCATAGTAATATCCAGTTAATCCGCTGAAATCATACGGGTAATTTCCATAGCCGTCGCCAGCGCACGACGGCCATCCTCTCCAGCGACTAAGGGCCTGCGGGTATGCCGCACACAATCGAGAAAAGACGCTATTTGTACTTTCAGCGCATCATTGTTTTGGTATTCACTGGTGTGGCTGGCAATCGTGGCAGTTTGCGCTGAATCCGGGTGATGGCTGCGAAAATAATTCGTCAGCCGGTGTTGGTACAGATCCACCGAAAGGCATTGGTGCTGCTGAAAAATACGCATCTTGCGCTCGGTCTTCTGGCTAACCCGGCTGGCCGTAATATTGGCCACGCAACCATCGTCAAAATTGAGCCGCACATTGGCAATATCGATAGAGTCAGATAAAACACAGGCACCACTGGCGGCAATGCTGGCAACACCGGCATCGACCAGATTCAAGACTATATCGATATCGTGAATCATCAGGTCCAACACCACATTAACGTCAGTACCACGCGGATTGAACGGTGCCAGACGATGCGTTTCAATAAATGTAGGGCGGCACAACAGCGTATCCAGTTCCAACAAGGCCGGGTGAAAGCGCTGCATATGCCCAACCTGCAGTATGCATTTTTTTTGACGCGCAATGTCGATCAGGGCATCGGCTTCATCAATTGTCACTGTAATCGGCTTCTCAACCAATACATGCACACCACTGAGTAGACAGGCCTCGGCTATTTCAAAATGCAATGTGGTGGGTGCAGCAATACTGACGGCATCAACTTTACCCAATAAATCGCGGTAGTCGGTATAGGCGGGAACGGTATATTGACCGGCAATCTTTCGCGCATTATCCGCATTCGTATCGGCAATACCAACCAGTGAAGCCTGTGGTAGTGTTGCGTACTTTTCAGCGTGAAATTTACCGAGATAACCCGCGCCAATAACAGCCGTTCGAATGTTCGAAAGCGCTTGTGTTTTCACGCAATGGGGTGCCGATAGGGTGTGTTAACGCACAACGCTGCGTTGGCTTGAGACAATAAAGTCGACAAACTGGCGAACCTCGGGAAATGTTGTTATTAGTGCGTCAAGCTGTTCTAAAGCCAGAACACGCGACGAACGCGATTTTATCAACGCTCTGAATGCTTTGTGTAGAGCGGCAATTGTCTCATCGCTAAAACCCCGCCTCTGTAGCCCTTTTTTGTTAATACTAACGGCACGCGCATGGTTGCCTGCAACGCTAATAAACGGTGGGACATCACGGTTAATCACTGTGCCCAATCCAGAAAAACTGTGCGGGCCGATCCGGGTAAACTGGTGGACACAGGTAAAACCACCAAGAATGGCCTGGTCTCCCAATGTTACATGCCCGGCAATCGAGGCGGCGTTTGACATAATAACACCGTCGCCGATGATGCAATCGTGCGCCACATGGGCGTAGGCCATTAACAGGTTGCCATTGCCAAGGCGGGTAACCCCCCCGCCATCCACCGTGCCACGGTGTAAGGTCACGTATTCGCGAATGACATTATTGTCCCCTATGATCAATCGCGTTGGTTCGCCTGCGTATTTCAAGTCCTGTGGCGCTTCGCCCACTGAGGCAAATTGATAGATGGTATTGTTCCTGCCAATGGTGGTCGGCCCTTTGATCACCACGTGCGAATGTATTGTTGTACCACTGCCAATTTCCACACCTGCGCCAATTGTGCAAAACGGTCCGATATCACAATCATCGGCAACAATTGCAGTGGCGTCGACAATGGCGGAGGCGTGAATCAAACCTCAACCTTTTTAAATGCACCCATTAAATCTGCCGAGCAGGCTAATTGCCCATCGACACTGGCCACTCCCTGATAACACCATATACCGCGTTTTCCACGCACAATATTGACATCGATAGTCAGTTGATCACCCGGCTCCACCTGGCGTTTAAAGCGTGCATTGTCGATGCCAACCAATAAATATAATTCGCCTTCAGCCGGATACCCACCACGTGTGCGCAATGAGAGGATTGCCGTTGCCTGAGCCATCGCCTCAATAATCATCACACCCGGAAAAATAGGTTTGATAGGAAAATGTCCTT
The DNA here is from genome assembly GCA_965277715.1 of Gammaproteobacteria bacterium. Classification (GTDB taxonomy): domain Bacteria; phylum Pseudomonadota; class Gammaproteobacteria; order JBCCGL01; family JBCCGL01; genus JBCCGL01. The sequence continues at coordinate 751,780 of OZ255836.1, read as the reverse complement.
GAAAAAATGGCTCATTATAGGTGACATTTTTAACCGCTTTGAGCCGAACCCCCTGCTCGTATTCCATCACCCGGTCAATTAACAAAAACGGGTAGCGGTGAGGCAGATATTTCAGTACTTCGTTTATCGTAAAATCTGGCAAATTGTGTCCCCTAAAACCTGCGTCTGAAGCCATGACTAAGAATGCTGAATTAACTGGCATTCAGGCAAATAACAGTCTACAAACTCACGCTATAAATTAAATTTTTGTTCAAGTTGTTGCGACTTTTTTTCAACCGCTTTAAGGCGTTTTGCCATTTTGTCGAGGTGGCGAAAACGTGCAAAATTTTTCCGCCATTGATTCGCTTCATCATGGGGGGTACTCGATGAGTAACACCCCGGCTGTTTAATTGATGAAGCCACCAGTGACATCGCATTGATATGCACATCGTCAACAATCTCCAAGTGACCCAGCACCGTGCTTGCGCCGCCTATAGTACAGCGTTGGCCTATTTTTGCACTGCCGGCAATGCCCACGCAGCCAGCAATCGCTGTGTTTTTCCCGATACAGACATTGTGCGCCACTTGAATCTGGTTATCGAGTATCACGCCTTCTTCAATCACCGTATCGTCTAATGCGCCACGATCAATCGTGGTGTTCGCACCAATTTCAACCCGGTCGCCGATTAATACGCGACCCACCTGCGGTATAGGCACCCACTGCCCGTTGTCTTGTGCATAACCAAACCCATCACTACCGATGACGACACCGGACTGCAATAAGCACTGCTGCCCAATCTGACACTCATGCTCGACCACGACATTGCCTCTGAGTACAGTATTGTCACCTATACGCACATTTTCACTAATACGGCAGCCAGCGCCAATCACAACACCCTTACCAATAGAGACCCCATCGGCAATAGAGCTATTAACACCGACAGAAACCTGCCCGCTTATAGTCGCACTGGGGGCAATGACCGCACTGGGGTGAATGCCCGTAGAAGGGCGCTCACGTGGATAGAGAATGGTTGCGGCCCGTGCGTAATACGCATAGGGGTTATCGACAATAATACTGGCATTGCTATTGTGTAATGCCCATTCAGGTTTGAGTATAACCAGCGAGGCGCCAGTGCTTTGGAGCTGAGGTATAAAGCGTGAATGATTAATAAAAGTGAGCGACTGCGCCCCCGCCCGATAGAGTGGCGCAACATGCGTGATTTCTACCGATTTATCACCTACCAGTGAAACACCCAGTTTGTTGGCAATATCACCGCTGGTAATAGACATTTTTTTTTCGGCTAACCTAGGGAGTGCTCTCGATCACTGTGGATAAACCGGTTGCGAGACACTAGCTACCCGATCGATCAAGTTCCGTCATTATTTTGATAATCTGTTCAGTGATATCAATGCGTTTGTGCGCAAATACCACGCCTTCACTCAGAATCAAATCGTATTCGTCTCTTTTGGCGAACTGTAGGATCGATTTCAGTACCAGTTGGCGCACCTTTTTAAATTCATTATTCTTCTTGATATTCAGCTCTTCACGAAAATCCTGTTCGTCGCGTTTTAGACTCCGCTCAAGCTTGCGAATATCCAGCTCCAACTGTGAGCGCTGGGTATTGGTCATCACCAGTGCTTCTTTTTCCAGCTTATCACTCATTTTCTTGAGTTTGCTACGTTCGGCCTTAAGCCGGTTTTGACGCGGTGCAAACTCTTTTTCAAGCCGTGTACCCGCCGCCAGTGACTGAGGTGATTTGTCAATAAGGCGCGGCACATCGACAAAGCCAATAACAAGTTCTTTTGCCATTATCGGAGTCGAAAAAAGACCGCAAATCAGGCCAATAATAAAAATTGTTCTCAAACCTATACTCCTGTCAATCGCGCACTATAAGACCATAATTATAAGGCAAAGTGTTGTCGATGAAAGACTGTATTGTTAATTTAACCACTAAAAAACTGACCCAAGGGTAAACTGAAAGGTCTGTAGCGAGTCACCGGGTTCACTCTGGTAGGGTCTTGCCAGACTGAATGTTAAGGGGCCAATCGGCGCCAGCCACACAAAGGAAAAACCGTATGTAGCGCGAAACTCGCTGGATCTAAAATTATCAATATCGTTATAGACATTGCCAAAATCAGTGAAAAAACTCGCCCGTGTCTGGCCTTCAATATCCGAAAATGTGGGTGGAAAAATCAATTCAATCGTATTCAGGAAACGAAAGTCGCCACCGGCAGCATCATTGGTAGAATCCCGTGGTCCAAGGCTACCCTGTCGATAACCCCGTAAAGAACGCACACCGCCAGCAAAAAACCGTTCAAAGAAAGGCAATTGTTCCTGATCGCTGCCATACCCATCGCCAAAATCCGTGCGGTTATTCAATGAAAAAACCAGCTTTTTGGTCAATGGATAATAGTATTCCAAACGATACCCAAGTTTATAAAACTCCGAATCACTCCCAGGTACCGCCACTGATAAGGATATGCGATGAAGGCTACCTGTTTCAGCAAAAACGGTACGATTGCGATCATCAAATGCATAGCTGAGATCCACGGTAAAAATATCGAAATCGTTGCCCTCCCGGCTGAGTTCTGCTCTGATTTCATTTGACGTGCCCGCTGTTGCAGTAATCTGTGTATTAGTAAAATTAAAACCAGCACTCATTGAAGAAAATTCAGTTAAGGGAATACCATAGCGTAAACCTAAGCCATAGCTATCGGCGACAAAATCGGTTGTCGAGGTGATCTCGGTGGCATCCCGTTCGCGCAGAAACGCATTGATTGTGCGGCTGATGCCGTCAACGGTATAGAATGATTCGCCATATTCAGCAGACAATTGCCGGTTGCTACGGGAATTGTTGACATTAAAGCTGACCCGGTTACCCGTGCCCAGAAAATTATCCTGACTGATACCCGCATTGAATATCAGGCCATTGGAACCAACCCCCAGGCCGACTGTAAATGAACCGCTGGCCCCTTCCTGCAAATGTATATAAATATCAATTAAGTCGTCACTGCCGACAACACGAGAGGTTTCCACATTGACTTCACTGATAAAGGCGAGCCTTTGCAGGCGTATGCGCGAGCGATCCAGGTGTTTCGGCGAGTACCGCCCGCCCTCAACCAGGCGCATTTCCCGCCGAAAAACATAATCGCTGGTGCCACTGTGCCCGGTAAAAACAATCCTGTTGATATAAACACGCTTACCCGCATCAATAAAAAAAGTGATATCAACCGCGTTGCTCTCCGGCTCTATATCCGTAGAGACGTTGACGTTGGCAAACGCATAGGAATCCTCACCAAGCCTATCGATAATCGCGTCTCGCGTGCGGATAACATTCTGTCGGGAGAAGGTATCGCCCGCGCTGAATTCCAGCAGTGACTCAAGCTCAGCCCTGGGCACAGAAAAATCACCGGACAGCGAAGCCTGATTAATCGTGTAGCGCTCCCCTTCCTCGATATTAATCGTAACGTAAATCGCCTTTTTATCGGCGGAGATAGATACCTGGGTCGAGCTGATGGTGAAATTGATATACCCCCTATCGAGGTAATACGAGCGAAGGATCTCCAGATCACCTTCAAGCTTGATACGCGAATACTCATCCGCACTGGAGAAAGGGTTTGAGGATTCAAGGCCTGATTCGAGCAGATCCAATAACTCATCGTCCTCGAAAACTGTATTGCCGACGATATTAATGTGTCGAATCGTCGCCACCTTGCCTTCAGAAATATTGATGGAAATAGCGACCCGGTTACGCTCCAGTTTTTCAACGGTGGTTTCCATACGCATCGAATAATTCCCGGCACTGGCATACAAACGGCGCAATTCGCGCTGCACTGTTTCCAACACAGACCGATTGAATACGCGCCCACGAAAGATACCTTCATTTCTCAGGGATTCTTCCAGCGCATCATCGTCTATTTTTTCATTGCCCTCGATATCGATTGTCGCAATTACCGGCCTCTCGCTCAATTCAACGATCAACGTATCGCCATTTCGGTGTAGGCTGATGTCGTCGAACAACCCTGTTTCATAGAGTGCCCGGATAGACCGACCGGTATCTGCCCTGACGTCAAAGGCATCACCGCTCTTTACTGGCAGATAGTTCAACACGGTACCCACATCGGTACGGGTATTGCCACGCACTTCAATAGTGGAAATAATAAAGGTATCGGATGCAGTGACCAACAGGGACACACTGAGTAACCCCATTGCGACAAACAGTAGCCACAGTTTATTTTTTTTCATAAGGCTGCTTCTGATTCGTGTGTAGTATATTGAGTGGCGCTTTTCAACAGTGCCCGCTGAAAAGACACTCGCCAGCGTGAGGTAATCCCCCCTGCAATGCCATTACTATATCGATACGTTGTTGTCATTGCATCAGGCGCCAAATGTCATTATAAAAAGCCAGGCTCATCAATCCAACCAATAACGCAATACCCAGTTGCTGGCCAAATAACTGTACTTTTTCAGATAAGGGAGCACCTTTAACCCATTCGATGATATAGAACAGTAAGTGCCCACCGTCCAATACGGGAATGGGTAACAAATTGAGGATACCGAGGCTAATACTGATAATGGCAATAAAATTAAGGTAGTGGTCAAAACCAATAGCGGCAGACTGACCTGCAAATTGCGCTATCGTCAACGGGCCACTGATATTGCTCAGCGAAGCCTGCCCGGTAACCAGTTTTGCCAACATGTGCAACGTCAATACAGACATTTCCCAACTGCGCTGTAACGCGGCAGACAGGCTATCAATTAAACCATAGCGTGTTGTGGCGCGCATTTTTTCACGCGCATCAGAGGATTGGTCTACCAGGGCGCCAATAAAACCCGTTTTCACCCCGTTAATATCACGCTCACCGATGGTGAGCGCCAGTGTTTCCAACTGACCATTTCGCTCAATGACAACATCAACCTGTTGGCCAGGTTGCGCACGTACCAACCTAACCAGATCAGACCAACCTGGAATTGCTTGCTTATTGAGTTCAACAAAGCGATCACCGGCCTGTAAACCCGCTGCATCGGCCGGGCTACCCGCCTGAACACTGGCAATCACCGGCACGACTGGTGGCCACCAATAGCTCAACCCGATATTTTTAACCAGATCGCCCCGTTGTTCCAACAGATGGGAGAAATCCTCATTGATATAACGCGTTTGTGCCAGGCCCTGTTCGTCGACAACATCCAGTGCAACGCGTGTTCCATCGCCGCCCAGGCTACTGTCGAGCAGCGTAAAGCGAACACTCTCCCAGGTAGTCACTGTTTTACCATCCATAGAGACAATACGGTCCTGCTCAGCAAACCCTGCTCTGGCTGCGATGCTATGCGGTTCGATCTCACCGACAATCGGTACAATGCCGCTGATGCCAATCACAAACATCAACCAGTAGGTGACGATGGCGAGCAGAAAATTGGCAAGAGGGCCAGCGACGACAATCGCACAACGGCTCAGCACAGATTTATTGTTAAATGCGCGGTGCCGCTCATCCTCGGCAACCTCACCCTCACGCTCATCCAGCATCTTCACATAGCCACCCAAAGGGATGGCCGCGAGCACATACTCCGTATTGTCTGCCCCAGCGGTGCGTTTCCACAGCGGTGTGCCAAAACCAACTGAGAATCGCAGTACTTTGACACCGGCTTTACGCGCCACCCAATAATGACCAAATTCATGGAAGGTGATCAACACCCCGAGTGCAATAATAAAAGCGATAGTGTTGAAAATAATATCGAACATATTCAGGCTACACGTCCAGGTCGAATGGTTAGGCGCGCCTCAGCAACTTCACGCGTTTGCCGATCCACTTCCAGCACATTTTCCAGGGTAAGCTGGGCACGGTTAGGCACTCGCCCCAACACATCTTCAATCAGGGCGGGAATCCCGGTAAAAGCCAGGCGACCATCCAAAAATGCGGCTACCGCCACTTCATTCGCGGCATTTAATATGGTGGTTGCCGTACCGCCTACCCGCATCGTCTCAATGGCCAATCTTAAACAGGGAAACCGATCCGTGTCAGGTGTATCGAAGGTCAGGGCTGAAAGCGTTAGAAAGTCGGGAGGTTCCACCCCCGATTCAATGCGTTTAGGCCACGCCAGTGCGTGTGCAATCGGTGTGCGCATATCCGGGTTGCCGAGTTGGGCTAATACCGACCCATCGACATAGGACACCATCGAATGAATAACACTTTGCGGGTGCAATATGACCTCTATTCTGTCGACATCCACAGCGAACAACCAACAGGCTTCGATAACCTCCAACCCCTTGTTCATCAGGGTCGATGAGTCCACCGATATTTTGCGCCCCATCACCCAATTTGGGTGTGCACACGCCTGTTCAGGGGTAACCCGCTGCAGTGCCGCTGCATTGAGTGTGCGAAACGGCCCACCAGAGGCGGTTAACAGTATTTTTTTTACGCCGTTGAGCGCAGGCGTACTCTGTGCTTGCGACACACATTGAAAAATCGCGTTATGTTCACTATCAATAGGCAGTAAACAGGCATCATTTGCAGCGACTTCATCCATTAATAACTGGCCTGACATAACCAGGGCTTCTTTATTGGCCAGCAACAACCGTTTACCGGCCCGGGCAGCACACAGTGTCGACATCAGGCCCGCCGCACCGACAATTGCCGCCATCACAATGTCCACTGATTGATGTGCAGCCAAATCACACAGCGCTGTATCACCGCTTTGCACACACGTGGCAATACCGGCTGATTGCAGTTTACGGCGGAGTTGTTCGGCGGCATCGGCGTCCTGCATAACAGCAAAATCCGGCTGAAATGCCACACACTGTTGAAATAAACGCTCAACCTGTCGATTGGCGGCTAAACCAACGACCCGATACAACTGTGGGTGACGGGCGATAACCTCCAGCGTACTAAGCCCCACTGAGCCGGTTGCGCCGAGAATGGCAATACCTTGCATTTTCGCGCCTTGTGTTTCCGGGGTGTGCATTAAATACCCAGAACAACAATAAAAATAAACACGGGCACCGCTGCAAGCAAGCTGTCAATGCGATCCAAAATGCCCCCGTGCCCCGGTAGAATTGCACCACTGTCCTTGACACCCGCAGCGCGTTTCATATAGCTCTCGAACAAGTCACCAAACACCGAGAAGACCGCCGCAACCATCGAAGCCAAAAACAGCGCCGCCCCAGAAAAAGGAAATGGATTAATCAACACAAATAACACGGCCCATACAGCCACGGCCAATAGTCCACCGAGTGCGCCTTCGCAGCTTTTCCCAGGGCTGATATTGGGGGCAAGTTTGTGTTTTCCCCAGCGTTTGCCTACAAAATAAGCCCCTATATCGGCGAGCCAGACAATACAGAAAACGTAAATAAACAGCAGCGGGCTACCCAGTTCGCCATCGCGCAGCCATGCCAACCCCCATACCACGACAGAGAACAACGGCACAGCAAACAGCATTTTCCAGCGATCAATACGGTCTTTAAGCGGTTGTGGAACCCGGTCACCCAGTAAAAACAGGCTGATAATAAGCCACAACAAAAAACCGGGACCTGCCACATACAACGGCGCAGGATCGCGTATTAAAAAAAAGACCGGTGCAACCGATAATGTGCCCACAACCAGCGCATATAATCCACGGTGCACACTGGAGCGCAAACCACATAGGCGTGACCACTCCCACGAAGACACCAGTGATACCAGGGCAAGCAAACCCGCAAACGCATTAAATGACCAATAATAGACAGCCCATAGCAACGTCGATGCCAGGCAGCAGGCGGTAATAACCCGGTGTTTAAGCATGGTGACTCACCTGTTGCATTTGTTCACCTGTTTTTCCATAGCGCCGCTCGCACTGAGCAAACCAGGCAATGGCCTGTTGCAGCGCGTGTTTATCAAAATCTGGCCACAGTGTGTCGGTAAAATAAAGTTCGGTATAAGCCATCTGCCACAGCAGGTAATTACTGATACGCCGTTCTCCACTGGTGCGGATCAGTAAATCCGGGTCAGGTAAATCATTCAGCATAATCTGATTGCCCAGCGCCTCAGTATCTATCTGTTCCAGCAGTAAATCACCGGATTTAACGAGTAGTGCGATTTGTTTAGTTGCCTGAACAATATCCCAACGCCCACCGTAATTAACCGCAATCGATAAATTTAACACGGTATTGTCACAGGTGGTTTTTTCAGCCGTGTGCATTTGTTTTTGTAGTTTCGTCGAAAACGCGCTGAGGTCACCGATAAACCGTATGCGAACACCATTCTGGTGTAGCTGCTCAACCTCGCTTTTCAAGGCGCGCAAAAACAAGTCCATCAATATGCTCACCTCCTGATCCGGGCGGCGCCAGTTTTCACTGCTAAACGCAAACAGCGTGAGCGATTCAACGCCGAGTTCAACGCAGTTTTGCACCACATTGCGGGTCGCTTTAAGCCCCGCCTGATGGCCCGCAGTTCTGGGTTTACCCTGGTGCCTGGCCCAGCGGCCATTGCCATCCATGATAATGGCGATATGTCGCGGCAATGGCGTTATGCCCTGGGTAAATTGCATTAATTCGGTCTGGTTATGAATGACAGGTAAAATCGATTGAAAAACCGCTAAAAGTCCATCAATTCCTTCTCTTTCTCTGCCAGCGCGCCATCCACTTGTTTTATATGTTTATCGGTGAGTTTCTGTACGTTGTCCTGCGCACGGCGCTCTTCATCTTCAGAAATATTCTTGTCTTTGAGCAGGGTTTTCAGGTCACTGTTTGCATCGCGGCGAATATTGCGCACGGCCACCCGGCCATTTTCCGCCTCGTGCTTAACCACCTTAACCAGGTCTTTACGGCGCTCTTCCGTCAACGGCGGCAGTGGAATGCGGATAACCGTGCCCGCCGTTGTCGGGTTGAGCCCAAGGTCGGAGTTGATAATGGCTTTTTCCACGACCGATACCATAGGCTTTTCCCAGGGTGTCACCGATAGTGTGCGCGCATCATCGACCCCCACATTGGCGACCTGATTGAGCGGCACAAGACTACCGTAATATTCAACCGTAATATGATCCAGTAAGCTGGTGTGCGCACGCCCTGTGCGCACACGGTCAAAATCCTGACTCAGAGAGGCGACACTTTTTCCCATGCGCAGCTTTGTATCTTCGATAATATCGTCAATCATTACTCACCTCGTTCAACGATGGACCCAACACTTTCACCGTTCACAGCGCGGATCAAATCACCTTCATTGTTCAAATTAAAAATATACAGTGGGATGTCGTGATCCCGGCACATGACAATTGCTGTCGTATCCATCACCTGCAAATTATCGGTCAGTACCTGAGCATAGGTGATACGCGAGTAGCGTACTGCCTGTTCATCCTGCATCGGATCGGCAGAGTATATGCCATCGACCTTGGTGGCTTTCAACATCAAATCTGCCCCGATTTCCACGGCCCGTAAACTGGCAGCAGTATCGGTGGTAAAAAACGGGTTGCCCGTGCCTGCGGCAAAAATAACCACACGCCCTTTTTGTAGATGGCGTATGGCCCGGCGGCGGAGGTAATCCTCACACACCTCATTGATCTTCAGCGCTGACATAACGCGGCAAAACACACCGAGCTGCTCCAGGGCATCCTGTAGTGACAAGCTGTTGATCACTGTGGCTAACATACCGATATGATCACCCGTCACCCGGTCCATTCCCGCTTCAGCCAAACCGGCACCACGAAAAATATTGCCACCGCCAATAACAATCGCCACTTCAAACTCCATTTCCACCAACTGTTTGATTTCATTGGCAATACGTTTGATATAGGCGGGATCGATGCCGTAATTCTCACCCCCCATCAATGCCTCACCGCTCAGTTTGAGCAATAACCGCTTGTATTTTCCATCTGTTGATTCACGCATTAGATAGTGTTCAATACCTTCAAAAAAACTGTTCGGAGTTTACTGAATTAAGCCTCCCGGTGCGACCTGTTACGCGGTTTTGTGACGCTTTAACTCAGAAATTTTTATTACATACACTAAAAAGCCGGGGAGACCCCGGCTTTTCGTCACTTATTCTGTCACAGTGGAAAGTTTAACTTCCATGCACCTGTGCCATAACTTCATCGGCAAAATTCTCTTCCTTTTTCTCAATGCCTTCACCCACCTCAAAACGTTTGAAAAAGGCAACGGTGGCGCCAGACGATGCCAACAACTGACCCACAGTCACATCGGGGTTCTTGACAAACGGCTGCCCGACCAACGTTATTTCGGCCAGATATTTTTTGATACGCCCTTCAACCATTTTCTCAATGATATTATCCGGCTTACCACTCTCCTGTGCCTCAGCGATTAAAATCGCTTTTTCTTTCGCCAGTAATTCAGCGGGTACACCTTCTTCGGAGATACATTCCGGTTTGCTGGCCGCGACATGCATGGCGATATCTTTTGCCAGTGCAGCATCGCCACCACCTTCCACACAGACAATTACCCCGATACGCGCACCGTGCGAGTAACTACCAAACACACCGCTATCGGTGGATTCGCGAACGAAACGACGCACCTGAATATTTTCACCAACTTTAGTAACCAGTGCCTGGCGTGCCGTATTGATGATTTGCTCACCACCGCCCATCGGCAGTTCAAGCAAACGCTCGACATCACTAGGGGCATCAGAGAGTATCCGACTGGCAATATCGCCCGCGAAAGCACAAAAACCATCGCCCTTTGACACAAAATCAGTTTCGCAATTGACTTCGAGCATCGACGCCGATTTCCCATCCTCCGCGATACAAATAGCGATAGTGCCATCGGCCGCTATACGCCCCGATTTCTTATCCGCCCTGGCAAGACCCGCTATGCGCATCTGCTCAATAGCGACATCGATATCACCGTCGGTTTCAACCAATGCCTTTTTACATTCCATCATACCTGCGCCAGTACGTTCGCGCAGTTCTTTGACCATTCCAGCCGTAATTTGCATGTATAAGCCTCTAAATTTAATCAACTAACTGAGGAGTGGAAACGTCTGTTTTTACGCTTCGACACGACCTTGTTCAACATCGGTATCATCTGTCGCCCCGGCAACTTCAGGCACTTCTTCAACCGCTGCTTCCTCACTTGAGGCGGCGACCTCGTCAGTTACTTTTTTTGATTTCACCGTGACTTTTTTCGTACTGGTTTTATTTGTAGCGGCTTCCTGATCCGGGTCTATTTCGACAAACTCATCACTACCAGGTACATTGACCGATGCCTTGCCTTCCTGAATCGCCTCTGCCGCTGCGCTTACATACAACTGAATAGCGCGGATAGCATCATCGTTACCGGGGATCAGGTAATCGATATTATCGGGAGGGCTATTACTGTCGACAACCGCCACAATCGGAATGCCCAGTTTGCGGGCTTCGGCAATAGCGATTTTTTCATGGCCGACATCGACAACAAACAGGGCATCTGGCAGTCTTTCCATCTCTTTGATACCCCCCAGGCTGCGTTCAAGCTTTTCCAGCTCGCGACTCAGGCTCAACGATTCTTTTTTGCTCAAGCGGTCGACAGCGCCATCGGCCAGCATTTCCTCAATTTCCTTTAAGCGCTTAATCGATTGACGCACGGTTTTGAAGTTGGTCATCATGCCACCGAGCCAGCGTCGATTGACATACGGCATACCGCAGGAACGGGCGGCCTCCTGCACGGCATCACGCGCAGCACGCTTAGTGCCAACGAACATAATGCGACCGTGGCGGGATGCCAGTTTACCGAGGAAGTTGAGTGAATCCTCAAACATCGGCAGGGTGCTTTCGAGGTTGAAGATATGAATTTTATTGCGCTCGCCATAAATATAGGGAGCCATTTTTGGGCACCAATAACGGGTTTGGTGACCGAAGTGTACGCCTGCTTCAAGCATTTGGCGCATGCTGACTTTCGCCATGAAATTACCTCATTAGTATGGGTTAGACCTCCGCACACCGATTACAACCAACCAACCGTCCCGAAGCACTGTTGGCACCCGGCTAAATCTTGCTGGTGTGCGTGTGAAATACCTGGTGTGTTTCAACCAGGGGAAAATAGGCGCCTTTTGCGCGGGCGCTTTATAGCATACTTCAATGTAGTGCGGCAAATTTATGTTGCAGTACCGGCGCTCACGCATAGCCTTCGTAGCATTCGCGAAATTACCTGCCGTTTGAACTCACCGTTAGTAGTTCAATGCCTGTGCGTCAATACCCTGCCGCCAGGCCATCCTTTCTGGGGTCTGAACCACCTTGTAAAACACCGTTTTCCCAATCGATACAGATGGCCTGCCCTCCCCCGTGCGGTGAATCTGCGTCGACCAACCGGTGGCCACGTTCAGCCAGTAAACGGCGCGTTTCCTGCGGTACGCCGGTCTCAACTGACAGTTCACCGTCGTAGAGAAAGAATCGTGCAGCATCCAGTGATGCCTGCATATCCATTGCGTAATCAATCCAGTTTGACAATACATAGGCCTGCCCCATCGCCTGGTACTGCCCCCCCATTACGCCAAAGCTAAGCACCGGTTTTCCCGCCTTGTATACCATTGCCGGGATAATTGTATGCATCGGCCTTTTACCTGGTTCAAGCTGATTGAAATGCCCTTCTTCAAGTGTGAAACCGCCCCCGCGATTTTGTAGATTAATGCCCGTATTACCCGCCACCAATCCGCTTCCCCAAGAATAGAACACACTGTTAATAAAGGAGCACGCATTGCGGTCTTTGTCGACCACCGTCAGGTAAACGGTGTCTTTATGGTTAGGTAGAGCAGACGCTACCGGTTGGGATAACGCCTGAGCAAAGTTGATCCGGCCAAACTGCTGCGCCGCAAATGCATCCGATAGCAGTTTTTCCACTGGCAATGTATTAAAGGCTGAATCACTGACAAACCGGTCACGCTCGGCCATCGCCAATGAAAATGCCTCACTGAGAAGCTGTACATGGTCAGCACCCAGATGCGCGAAATCGGCAACATTGGTTTGCGCCATTATATTCAATGCCATTAGTGTGGTGATGCCCTGCCCGTTTGGCGGAATCTCGCAAACAGTGTACCCCCGGTAATCACTACTGATTGGCTCGACCCATTCAGAACGGTGTTGGGAAAAATCATCCAGGCTCAACAGACCATTGTGGCTATTGCTGAAGCGGACAATCTCCTCGGCAATCTCACCACAATACAAAGCATCGCGGCCTTGTTTGGCAATCGCCTGCAGGCTTCTCGCTAAATCAGGTTGCCGGTGTACACTCCCTACCATAGGGGCTTTCCCATTAACCAAATAGGCTGCGGCCGCTTCCGGGGTTTGTGCCAGTAACGATTCGCTGGTTTGCCAGTTGTGTGCAATCACCGGGCTGACCACGTAACCCTGTTCAGCGTAGCCAATAGCCGCTTGCAGCAGTTCGGCAAAATCGAGCCTGCCGAGTGCCTGATTTGCCGTATACCAGGCATCGATAGCACCGGGTACCGTCACCGGTAAAATACCACTGTCCGGCATACTGGTGTGCCCGCGTGAATGCATCGCATCAGGCGTTGCCGCAGCGGGTGATCGACCGCTGCCGTTCAATGCGTGCAACTTACCGCTCGCCGCCTCGTGGTACAAAATAAAGCAATCCCCGCCAATCCCTGAAGAGTAGCTCTCGACTACCGATAAAGTCGCACTCGCTGCAATCGCCGCATCCAACGCATTACCACCATCGCGAAGGATTTGCAGTGCTACCTGGGTTGCCATCGGCTGGCTGGTCGCCGCCATAACTTCAGTGCTCATCACCGCCGAACGGCCAGGTAGTTGATAATCTCTCATTATCTTTATACCTCTACATTGCTTAATGTGCTAACTAGCAGTCATATAATAATTAGTCAACGTGCCAACCCCTTCAATAACCACGTCGACCGTGGTATCGGGTTTCATCGTTTTTACGCCTAAGGATGTTCCACAGGCAATCACGTCCCCTGGGTTTAACGTCATATCCCCGGATACTAAACTCACCAGATCCAAAGGTGAAAATACCATATCAGAAACAGGGTAGTTTTGGCGTTCTTCGCCATTCACCTGCGTCTTTACAATCAGTGAATCAGGGTTGTCCAGTGCCGTAATACAGGGGCCAATCGCGCCAAACGTATCAAAGCTCTTTGAGCGGGTCCACTGTGGGAAGGCAGCATACTTGTAAAGCAGGTGGATAGCTGTCACATCGTTCACACAGGTGTAGCCGAGCACATAATCGGCTGCCTCATCACGACTCACACCTTTGCAGGCTTTGCCCATCACAATACCCAATTCACCTTCGTAGATAACCCGGCCATCGTAACCCTGTGGGTGAATGATTTCCCCTTGGTGGCCTATAACACAGCTACCTGGCTTAATAAAATAGAAAGGGAATTCCGGTAGTTCCCAGTTCTGTGCCGCTGCCAACTGATGGAAGTTATTCCACATGGCGACAATCTTTCCAGGCCGACAGGGTGACAATAGACGCACGTCCTCACACCGCAGTGTTGTTCCGTCAGCGTGTGGGTTATCAAACATACTGCCACTGTGACAGTGAATTATTTCACCATCAAACAGCCCAAAACCTTGTTGGCCAGCGTGTTCATAACGCACCCATTTTTTTATCATCACTGCCGCTTCCGCATTGTTTAAAGTTATTGATTACTGTGTTTTCAGGTTTAAACATCTGAAAATCGAAAAGTTTTTTAGATGTACTCTATACTAGAAAAACAGCACATCGCTATGTCATTGATCATTTGTCTGTGAGTCTGATCTTGACAAGATGGTATACAATATACAAAATCTGTCATAAATAAAAATACATTCAGCACGGCGGACAAACTGACGATCATCGTTAATTTGCCAATAAAGCGTTTACGCCTGGAAAATGCTTCGGTCGGTTTAGCGCTTTCTAAAGAGCACTTATTGCCCATGGCGAAAAGAACGTGGTATACGATAAATACAATGCCTTGATACGGCATTCTAGTGTTCGGGCGCCCTCGCTGGAACCCGACAAGCGGTGTTTGAGTGTATTACACACTGAAATGCCGATTTTTTGGATCGTCAACAGATCCATTAACAAGTGGAGGAAAAATCCTAATGTTTAAATCGAAACACACCTTGAAAAAACTGGTCTGTGCGGTGGGTGTCAGCACTATGCTGATCAGCCTGCCCGCCATAGTACAAGCCGCCTGGGAACCTAAAAAACCCGTCGAGTTTGTGGTTATGGCAGGCAAAGGCGGCGGCGCTGATAAAGCTGTGCGCCTGATGCAGAGTATTATTGCCTCAGAAAATATGGCACCTGTGCCATTTACCCCTGTCAATAAGCCCGGTGGCTCCGGTGCTGAAGCGCTGGTGCACATGAAAGGTAAGGACGGTGACGATCACACCATCATGTTTACGCTAAACAGCTTTTACACCACGCCGCTACGCCAACCGAAGCTCGGTATCGATATTGCCACCTTCACGCCGGTTGCCCGCATGGCAGAAGACACCTTTCTGTTATGGGTAAATTCAGACCGCAAAGACATTAACAACGTGGCCGACTTTGTCAAAGCGGCAAAATCCAAAGGCAATAAATGGATTATGGCCGGTACAGGTAAGAACTCTGAAGATAACCTGCTAACCGACTTCCTGAATACCGCCTATGACCTGGATATGAAGTATGTCCCCTACAAAGGGGGCGGCAAGGTAGCCAAAGAGCTGGCAGGTAACAACGCCGATTCAACCGTTAACAACCCTTCTGAACAACTCGGCTTCTATGAAGCGGGTAAAACCAAAGCCCTCGCGGCATTTACCCCTAATCGTCTGCCCCTGTTTCCGGATACACCCACTTTCCGTGAGCTGGATCAGGATTTTGTGTACTTTATGCAGCGCACCGTTGTCGGCGCGCCGGGCATGAGTGATGAAGCAGCAGCGTATTACACCGATTTGTTCACCCGCGTATTTAACTCAGATAAATGGCAGGAATACCGCAACAAAAAGAGCCTTCAGGGTGACCTGTTGACCGGTGATGAATTAATGGCCTACTGGAAACGTGAGCGCGATATACACGGTGAAATGCTCAAAGAAATGGGCGTTATTAAGTAAGCACTTTTGTAAACAAGCATTTTTATGTGTCAGGGGGTGTTCTCAATTACCTGGGGAGGTCGATTGTGAGGCCTTTTTTGTGCTGGCAAGGCTTAATGAGGCGTAATAGCGGTTCTATTGCGACAAGTTGCAGCACAGCCAGTGCGGAAAGGGTCACAATCGGTCTGCCCAAGTGATTGAGAGCATCCCTTAGGTAACCAGGGGAATTTTTCATCATGACGGTTCGAACGGCTGAATTGTTAATGGGCCTGTTGATGGGGGTTTTCTCCATTTACTTAATGTATAAGAGTGCCGAATTACCCATAGGGTGGATTGAAGACGAAGGACCGGGCGGTGGTGCCTGGCCTTTCTGGTTATCGGCCATTATGCTGGTTTCGTGTATTGGTATCCTGTTTAACTGGTTTCGCAAACACGGCCCGGTTGCCACCTCGGACAAAGCCTTTATCCAGACACCGGTATTAATGGATGTCGGCGCAGTTGCCATTTCCCTGATTGTAACAGTTGGGTTGTTTTCATTTATTGGCCTCTACGCCGCCCTGCCTTTATTCCTGCTGTTTTATTTGCGTTATCTGGGTAAGCATTCCTGGACGTTGTCGGTGGCTGTGTCGATTCTCACACCCATAATCACCTTTTACTTTTTTGAAATAACCCTGAACATCACACTACCCAAAGGTATTACCGAACCCCTGTTTTACCCACTGTACAAGCTGTTTTTATAAGTACCCGTTATTTATAAACAGTGAAAAGTCAGGTTTACACTGATTTGCTGCATTAGCTAAAGAGATAAGAATATGTTTGAAATTCTGGGATTCCTGGCAGACGGTTTTGTCACAGTATTTGAACCGTTGAATTTAATGCTGATCTTCGTTGGCTGTGCACTGGGGCTATTTATCGGCGCAATGCCGGGCCTGGGTTCAGTTAACGGCGTAGCCATACTACTGCCCCTGACATTTCTGGTGCCACCTACCGGTGCGATTATATTTCTCGCCGCTATTTACTACGGCGCAATGTATGGCGGCGCTATTTCCTCGGTGATGCTCGGTATTCCCGGGGCCTCTACTGCCGTGGCAACAACATTCGACGGACGACCACTTGCTAAACAGGGCCTGGCTGACAAGGCACTTACCGCCGCCGCTGTCGCTTCTTTCATCGGCGGCACTATCTCTGTCATTTTATTCACCTTCTTTGCCCCGCCCCTGGCGCACGTTGCGCTGGTATTTGGTGCACCAGAAGAGTTTGCCCTGATGATGTTGGCCTTTGCCACCTTTGTCGGGTTGGGTGGGGATGACCTTTACAAAACCTTGTTTTCCATCTGCATTGGCCTGGTATTAAGCGCGGTGGGGCTCGATATTCTCTCTGGCGAACCCCGCCTGATCTTTGGTGATATCACCGGTTTTTTGCATGGCATTAATTTTTTGGTGCTGGCCATTGGCATTTACGGTATTGGCGAAATGCTCTGGACAGTGGAAGAACACTGCCTGGGCGGCGGTAAAAGCATGTTGTCTGAGGCCACAGTCACCGTCAAACGTACAATGGATAACCTGCGCGAGTTGTTGAGCACCTGGAAAGCGTCTGTGATGGGTTCATTTTTGGGTTACTTTGTCGGTATTTTACCCGCAGCAGGGGCAACACCAGGCTCACTGATGGCCTACGGTATTGCTAAACAAATTTCCAAAGAGCCTGAGAAATTTGGCCACGGTGCCGTTGAGGGGGTATGCGCTCCAGAGGCGGCGAACAATGCCGCCAGCACGGGTTCAATGTTACCGATGCTGACGCTGGGTATTCCGGGGTCACCGACCACCGCTATCTTACTGGGTGGCATGGTTATCTGGGGACTGGAGCCTGGGCCGTTGTTATTTGTTGAACACAGTAATTTTGTTTGGGGGCTAATTGCCTCCTTATATGCTGCTAATCTGTTTGCGGTGATTATCAATGTTGCGTTTATTCCGGTATTTATCAAAATACTGAAAACGCCGTTCACTATCCTTGCACCGATCATTTTTGTGCTATGCCTGATTGGCGGCTATGCCCCCACACAGAGTATGCACGATTTGTGGCTGATGCTGACCTTCGGTATTGTCGGCTACCTCATGCGCAAACTCGACTACCCGCTGGCGCCTGCGGTACTGGCCATCGTCTTGGGGCCACTGGCTGAACCTGCCCTGCGTCAATCGTTGTTAATCAGTGGTGGATCGTTTTCGATCTTTTTTAACCGCCCTTACGCCGGGCCTATTATGGTTATAGCAATGTTATTGCTTTTCATGCCTTTGTTTATGATGCTTTACGGTAAAATACGCAACCGTACCTAAAACGCCTAAAAGCACATCAAAAGCCAACCGCTATTTTTAAGTGCTTATAAAAACTGGATAGCGGCATGTCTTTCTTGATTCAAAATAAGCATTGGTATATTGTATACCAAATACACATAACACCTTTTAACTTAACAATCGTTTGAGTTGCCACGAGCGTGTTTTATAACACTGAAGGTAAAGCATTTTATTTTCAGTGTGTGAGTCATTCTTAGTTGGTTAACCGATTGATGAAAGCTTACTGGCTGGAAATTGAGTGATGACAGTAGCCATTTTACCGCTGGAACCAACAAAAGTGCTTAAGGCACGTGTCTATGATGCACTCAAGGAAGTCATTAGCCATATGGATATTTACTCCAACCATGAACCCCCCCGGCTGGATGAGCGTGCGCTCGGAGATCAACTTGGGGTTAGCCGAACCCCCGTCCGCGAGGCTATATCCCGGCTTGAGCAAGAGGGCCTGGTAAAAACCATTCCCCGCCGTGGGGCCTTCGTGGTACGCAAAACCAAAGACGAAGTACTGGACATAATTGACGTCTGGGCCGCCCTGGAAAGTATGGCGGCAAGGCTGGCAACAGTGCGCTCCAGCGATGCGGAAATAGCCCATCTACGCACGGTATTTGCCACCTTTGACGATACCGATGAGGTACGCGCCCATATCGATGAGTACTCCGATACCAATATCAACTTTCACCAAACGATTATCAAACTGGGGAAATCCCCCCTCATTAAACAAATGTCGGATCAATTGTTTTTTCATATGCGCGCTATCCGCACCAGCACAATTAAAGAGCGCGACAGGGTATCGCGTTCAGTGATCGATCACATTCGGATTATCGAGGCGATTGAAGAACGGGACGCCTACCACGCAGAGCAACTGGTGCGCGACCACGCACTGGAGCTGGCGAAACACGTTGAAAAATACGTGGACTATCTTAAATAGCATCACCGATGGCCTGGTTTGCGGTGAACAGCCACCGTATTGCCACATAGGTCTTTTATTTATTTTGGCTGTTCAATGACACGGCCAACAACACGTATTTATCGGGAGATAAACAATGACTACAGGCAATGAAAACAAATCAATGTCAGATACGGCCAGCGACACCCTGAAACAAAAAAACAAGGACGGCTCGGTTATCTCCGGTGGTCATCTGGTAGCCAAGGCCCTTAAAGCCGAAGGTGTGGATACTGTTTTCACCCTGTGTGGCGGCCATATTATCGACATCTACGATGGCTGCCTCGATGAAGGCATCCGTATTGTCGATGTGCGCCACGAGCAAACCGCTGCCCACGCCGCAGACGGCTACGCTCGCCAAACAGGTAAACTAGGTTGTGTTGTCACCACAGCGGGTCCCGGTTGCACTAATGCCGTTACCGGCGTGGCGACCGCCTTTCGCTCGGAGAGTCCGATACTCCACATCGGTGGTCAAAGTTCACTCGGTCAACACAAAATGGGTTCACTACAAGACTTACCTCACGTCGATATGATGACCCCCATCACCAAATTCGCTTCGGGTGTTTTCTCCACCGAGCGTGTTGCCGATATGGTTTCGATGGCGGCACGCGAGTGCTTCAATGGTGCCTACGGTCCCTCCTACTTGGAAATTCCACGCGATATTCTCGACCGTGAAATTCCAACCGAGTCGGCTGTCATTCCTAAGCCCGGCAGGTATCGGGCATCGGTTAATGCGATTGGCGACCCCGCCGATATTGAAAAACTGGCCGATATATTGGTCAAAGCCAAACGACCGGCTGTACTGTTGGGGCAGCAGGTGTGGGCAGCGCAAGGGCACGAGGCGGCGATTAGCTGTGTGCGCGCCCTGGATATTCCCGCCTATATGAATGGCGCCAGCCGGGGCATGCTGCCGCAGGGTGATGCGCATCATTTTGACCGTACCCGCAGTGATGCGTTTAAAAATGCCGATGTCATTCTTATCGTCGGCACCCCCTTCGACTTCAGAATGGGGTATGGCAAGCGAATCTCCCCGCAAGCGACACTGGTACAGATTGATCAAAGCTACGCCACTGTTGGTAAAAACCGGGACATTAGCCTGGGGTTAGTCGGTGATCCCGGCGCTATTTTGGCCGCCGTTGAACAGGCGGCCTCTGGGCGCATTGATCAGGGCGCACGGCAAGACCGTCAAAACTGGATGGCCGAACTGCGCAAAATCGAAGCGGCAAAACGGGAAAAGCTAATGCCGATGTTTACCACCGATCAGAGCCCAATCCACCCTTACCGGCTCGCCTACGAAATAAATGAATTTCTGGGTGAAGACACCATTTACATTGGTGATGGTGGTGATATTGTGACCATCTCTGCCCAGGCCGTGCGGCCACGTAACCCCGGCCAGTGGATGGATCCGGGCGCACTCGGCTCGCTGGGTGTTGGTACAGGTTTTTCAATGGCGGCCAAGCTGGCACACCCAAATAAAGAGGTGGTGTGCCTCTACGGGGATGGGGCGTTTGGTATGACGGCATTTGATATGGAAACCGCCCAGCGTTTTGGCGCACCCTATCTGGCTGTTGTCGGTAACAACTCAGCGATGAATCAGATTCGCTATGGACAACTGGCGAAATACGGCCAGGAACGTGGCGATGTGGGTAACAAACTGGGTGACGTGCCCTTTTCGCAATTTGGAAAAATGATTGGCGGTTACGGTGAAGAGGTGCACGAGGCAAAAGATATTCAACCCGCCCTGCTGCGCGCCCGCGAAGCCATCGCCAAAACCGGCAAATGTGCTGTGGTCAATGTCTGGGTCGACCCGAATGAATACGCGCCCGGCACCAAAGCGCAAACAATGTATAAATAAGTACCGGTAGCGCCTAGTATTTATTCAGCGTAATTTTTATAGAGGTAAGCAATGTCTAAAGCACTCGATGGTTTAAGAATTCTGGACTTTACCCATGTCCAGTCCGGCCCTACCTGTACCCAGTTATTGGCCTGGATGGGCGCCGATGTGATTAAAGTGGAGCGCCCTGGTGTTGGCGATGCCACTCGCAAGCAATTGGTCGATGTTGAAGGTGCAGACAGTCTCTATTTCACTATGCTCAACCACAATAAACGTTCGCTCACACTCAACTCTAAAAATGAAACCGGCAAACAAGTGCTCGAACGGCTGGTCAGGAAGTGCGATGTATTGGTGGAAAATTTTGCCCCCGGCGCACTGGATCGCATGGGGTTTAGCTGGGAGCGTATTCAGGCACTCAACCCACGCATGATCATGGCCTCAGTCAAAGGCTTCGGCCCCGGCCCTTACGAAGACTGCAAAGTCTACGAAAACGTTGCACAGTGTGCTGGAGGCGCCGCCTCGACCACAGGTGCACTGGGCGGTGTACCCATGGTAACCGGTGCGCAAATCGGTGACTCCGGTACTGGCCTACACCTCGCATTGGGGATCACCGCAGCCCTATTACAACGCGAAAAAACCGGGCGTGGGCAGCGTGTACTCGCCCCAATGCAGGATGGTGTGCTCAATCTGTGCCGGGTTAAACTGCGCGACCAACAACGCCTGAAACACGGCCCATTAAAAGAATATTCACAATACGGTGAAGGTATTCCCTTTGATGATGCGACTCCGCGTGCCGGCAATGACTCAGGCGGTGGCCAACCGGGCCGTATTCTCAAATGCAAGGGCTGGGAGACAGACGCAAACGCCTATACCTACTTTATTACCCAAGCCGCCGTCTGGGGCAAAATCTGCGATGTCATTGGTAAGCCTGAATGGCGGGAAGCCCCGGATTACGCGACCCCACCCGCCCGCCTATCGCGTCTCAATGAAGTATTCGCAGCTATCGAAGCATGGACCATGACAAAAACCAAATACGAGGTCATGGATATTTGCAACCCGCTGGATATTCCGGTGGGGCCAATTCTATCCATGAAGGAAATCGCCGAGGAACCTTCACTGCGTGAGACCGGCACTATCGTCGAAGTCGACCACCCCGAGCGTGGCAGCTACCTGAGTGTTGGTTGTCCAATTAAACTATCGGACTCCGATGTGGAGGTAACGCGCTCCCCACTGCTCGGTGAACACACCGATGAAATCCTCAGCCAGGTACTGGAATACAGCGATGATGAAATTGCTGAAATCCACTCTTCTGGCGCCGTTTAGGAGCGAATCACTATGCGTATCGTCATACATGGGCAACAGGCTTTTGGGCGTGGCGTATTAGAGCGCCTGCTGGAACGCGATGAAAATATCGTTGCGGTATGCACCGCACCCGATAAAGAAGGCAGGCCGCTCGACCCGCTAAAAGAACTGGCACTGGAAAAAGGCCTGCCAGTGCACCAGCCCGCTTCCTGGAAAGCACCTGAATCCCTGGCGTTGATGCAGTCTTTTGATGCGGATATATGCATCATGGCCTATGTACTATTATTCATTCCTCAATCGGTGCTCGACGCCCCCAAACTGGGTTCTTTTCAATACCACCCTTCCCTGCTTCCCCTACACCGTGGCCCCTCATCGATCAACTGGCCCATAGCGATGGGGTCAACACACACCGGCCTATCGATATTCTGGCCTAACGAGGGTCTTGATGAAGGTGAGATATTGATGCAAAAAACCTGTGAGATTGGCCCGGATGAAACACTCGGCGATGTCTATTTCAAAAAACTGTTCCCCATGGGTGTGGACGCCATGATCGAATCCCTCGATCAGGTTAAAGCGGGCACCGCACCCCGCATCAAACAAAACCTTGATGAAGGCAGCTACGAATCCTGGTTTGGCAAGGCACAGGCAGAAGTTGACTGGCACAAACCGGCAACGACCATCTACAACACAATTCGCGCTGCCAACCCGCAACCGGGCGCCTGGACAACACACCAGGGCACAACCCTGCAAATTTACGACAGCCGTTGTGTTGACGATGTACAGGGAAAGCCTGGCACTATCGTTAATATCAGTGATGCGGGTATTTTGATTGCTACAGGTGATACACAAGGCGTGTTGATAAGCCGTGTACGGCCCACCGGTGCAGGCAAAATCAGCGCCTCAGATTATGCCATCAGCAGTGGGTTTAACATCGGTGAGTCACTCGGTGGTTAAATCTCCACATATAAGGGCTATACATAACAAATAAAGACAGGCCATACGTAGCGGCTTCGTTTAACAACTGTGTCTCGATTATGTGTTATGACCATAGAACTCAGCCAAGAAGAACAATATGGCCCCTGGAATCCAGGTATCCAGTCGCAACTCCCCGTAAATTACTTGCCACTATCGACGATATTTCGCAAAGAAAATGTCAGCACATCAATTCAAACCGCAAAGGAATTAAGTGATTTTACCGGGCTTCCCCTCCAGGAACTGGTTCAGTTTCAACCACAGCGGCTGGTTGTACACGAGCTATTAATTCGCGTATCAGCCGACCTGTTTGTATCAGATGGTTGCAAATACGAAGACCTGGGAGTCAACTTTCGCGCTGTAGTCAGTAGAATATTATCAGCCTATATAGACCCACATATGCCAGACATTGTGCAATCGCACAAACAACTGAACCAACAAATTCAGTCTCTGCTTGATACTGAATTATCCACCAGCTTATTTGCACAGCCAGTCAAGCCTCAAAACAACCAAGCAACCGGGTATCTGTTTGGGCTGTTTAAAACAAAAAAAGCGACTAAAGCCGAGCCGCCTGAGTTACGTGAACAGCGCATCCTCGACCGGTGGCAGCAAAAAGCCAAAACCGGGGATGGGCCGCTCAACAAAGCGATCTACCGCGCATTAAACAAAATAGCCAAAGCAATTTGTATAAAACATGGGCGCTTGTGTGGCGACAGGACACTATTGGTAAAGCTGGCCACAACACTGGTCAGCAATGACTACGGCAGCGACGCGATTGGCCGTACTATCGCTCCCTACATTTACGAGGCTGTCAATAAAGAAGCCGACTATCGCCTACTGCCAGTACAACCGCAGCCGGTAGTCATCAATATAAAAGGTGCATCTGCATCGGGAAAAAGCACCATGCGCCCCAGGCAAAAAATGCTTGCCAAAGAGTTGGGTATTAAATGGGAGGATTTCGCCCTGATAAGCCCGGACATATGGCGTAAGTATTTGCTGGACTACGCCTCGTTGGGCGATATAGGCAAATATGCAGGCACCCTGACCGGCGATGAGTTGCCGATTGTCGATAAAAAACTTGACCGCTATATGAGTAACAAAGCCAAACAGAGGCGAATGTCTCACTTACTTATCGACCGCTTTCGATTTGATAGCTTTGCCTCTGGTCGTCACCCCTCTGAACCACAGACCGAAACAGGCAGCAACCTACTCACCCGGTTTGGCCACACTGTTTATCTGGTGTTTATGATAACGCCGCCTGAAGCCACCGTAGAGCGCGCCTGGAAACGCGGCAATCAGGTGGGGCGTTACAAAGCCGTAGATGATCTACTAGACCACAACATTGAAGCTTTTACGGGCATACCACGGCTATTTTTTACCTGGGCGCAACGCAAGGACAAATCTGTGCACTACGAATTTCTCGACAACAGCGTAGGCAAAGGCGATCAACCACGCACTATCGCTTTTGGCTTCAACGACGAAATGAACATTCTCGACTTCAAATGCATGATCGACATCGACCGCTACACAAAAATCAATATCGATGCCGCCAGCCCAGAGCAAGTGTATCTGAATAAAGAGGCCATGTTGGCGAAGCACAACACCTGTTTTCTGAAACGCTGTGCGCAAAAAATTCCAAAACTGAACTTCGTCGACCGCGATACAGCGGTGATTTACGCCTGCATGGAATCGGG
Organism: Gammaproteobacteria bacterium; assembly: GCA_965277715.1. Taxonomy (GTDB): domain Bacteria; phylum Pseudomonadota; class Gammaproteobacteria; order JBCCGL01; family JBCCGL01; genus JBCCGL01. The sequence continues at coordinate 726,723 of OZ255836.1, read as the reverse complement.
CAAAATAAGCTGGGTAAGCCCGGCGATGTTTAACCAAGCGATTAAAGACGAACAGACGAAAGCTGGGTTTCTCGCGCTGGCGCCGCAACTGGTACGCAGTACACAGGCAGTGCCTCATCAAGCGGTTATACCGTTAAGCACAGATGACCGCCGACATACTTTAGGTAATTGGGGGTAGCCCTGACAGAGGCCACTTCAACCAAATAATTCATAAAAAAATCCATATTTTTCAAACAGTTAAACTACTTTCAAGTTTTAATCACGCCCTCTACCGTTACGGGTTATTCCCGCTAAACTATATAAATACGTTAATACTTCTGCTTAGAGAAGCGGTAGAATGCTGATAACAAAAGATAAAGAGGTTTGATATGCAGCACTTAGATGTATTTCAACGTTGGTCGATGGACATAATAGAGTTTTCCTCACTCTTACTGGTATTTTGCTTCGGCTTGGCGCTGCTGTTTATACTGTATCTCTATATTGTCGATGTAACCCAGAAAGACCAAACGATACGCAGAAATTACCCTGTTATCGGTCGATTTCGCTACTTTTTTGAACATATGGGTGAATTTTTTCGCCAGTATTTTTTTGCTATGGATCGTGAGGAGCTACCGTTTAACCGCGCCGAAAGGTCCTGGGCATACCGCGCTGCAAAAAATACTGATACCACAGTGGCCTTCGGTTCCACCCACCCCTTAGACCGCCCCGGTGACGTTATTTTCGTGAACGATATTTTTCCGGTACTGAAAAAGGAGATCATCCCGCCGGCCAGTGTGACGGTTGGCGAGGGCGTGGCGCGCACGCCTTTTACCACTAACGCTATTATCAACATATCCGCGATGAGCTACGGCGCACTTTCAACACCTGCGGTGCTGGCTTTGTCAAACGGTGCGAAAGCAGCGGGGATCTGGATGAACACGGGAGAAGGTGGCCTATCCGATCATCACCTGGCTGGGGGGTGTGATGTTATTTTTCAGATCGGCACCGCTAAATACGGTGTGCGGGATGAGGCGGGCAATTTGTCGGACGAGCGCTTAAAAATCATCGCTGCACATGAGCAGATTCGGATGTTTGAAATCAAACTCAGCCAGGGGGCTAAACCCGGTAAAGGTGGCATTCTTCCCGGCGGTAAGGTAACGCCAGAAATCTCCGCTATTCGCGGTATCCCGATAGGCGAAGATTCTATCAGCCCCAATGGTCATACCGATATTCGCAGCCTGGATAACTTACTGGACAAAATTCATCATATTCGTGAAATAACTGGCAAACCGGTTGGTTTCAAAACCGTTATTGGCGATATCGGCTGGCTGGAAGCGTTATGTGTCAAGATTAACGAGCGCGGTAAACAATCCGCTCCAGATTTTATCACTGTCGATAGCGCCGATGGTGGCACGGGAGCTGCGCCGCAGAGCCTGATGGATTTTATGGGCATGCCGCTCAAAATCAGTCTACCGCTGGTCGTGGATACGCTAGTGGATCACGATCTCAAGGGCCGGATAAAACTCATTGCATCAGGCAAGTTGATTAACCCCTCTGCAGTGGCATGGGCGCTTTGCGTTGGTGTCGATTTTGTCAACACCGCCCGTGGTTTCATGTTTTCACTGGGTTGTATCCAAGCCCTGCAATGCAACAAAAACACCTGCCCTACCGGGATCACCACGCATAACAAGAAATTGCAGAAAGGCTTGGATCCCACCAATAAAGCAGAGCGGGTTAAAGCCTATGCGCTGAATATGACCAAGGAAGTGGAGATTATCGCCCATTCGTGTGGTGCCAGAGAACCCCGGTCGCTTCGGCGTGAACATGCACGCATAATCAACAGTTGTGGAATACCGGAGCCATTGGAATTTTTCTACCCCAGAAAAACACAGTAACAGGGTGTGCCAAAAGCGCTATAACGAAGAGGCTACAGGGACAGAATAGAGATATAGTCTGTCCTACAATACCTGCGAATATTCAGTCTGAATTAATCAGTGAAGCATCGGGTGCTAACACCAGCCAAACCGCACTTATTTGCCGCGCTAACTGCATTAGAATTCGTCGCAATAGAACCACTATTACTCCTTATTACGCCTTGCCAGCACAAAAAAGACCTCACAATCGATCCTTGCCTAGGTAATTGAGAACACCCCTAGATTTTAGCCAGTGACAATGGATTTTTTATTGAAAATTTCTAACACCTTAACCGTATATTACTATTTACGATTTTTCCAACCCGGTTCTCAAAGCGTTAACCCGTTTTTCTGTGAGACCGGTCAGTTGCATGATGGTTGGATTATCCAAACCTGTTTTTATACCACTAATCGCAACTTGTTCAATACCTTGCTTTATTCCCTGTTGTTCACGTTTTTTGAGCAAATCAGCAAAATCAACTTCCTGGGTAAAACGCTCACTAGCCAGATCATGAAGGCGCTTTTGAAATGCCAGATATTGTTGTCGCTCTGCGTCAGATAAACGCAGCTCGTGGAGTTTCTCCCTAGCCGCCGACAATCCAGGCGCATCAAACTCTTCTGGTATTTTACTGTGTTTTAGAAAATAGACCCATTCATCCAGATTATCACCTACCTGGTCATTGAACTTATCCGCCTTAATAATCCAGTATTCGGGGTAAATTTCATGTACTTGGTTTTTATTGAACAGTTCTACTTGTTTGGCCGCAAGTTGTAGCTGTTCCTTATTATGAATACCCCGAAATTCGGTTTTACCATGGTATACATAATCATCCCCCTGTCCTAAATCAAAGTATGCCACAGTAATAGAGTACACTTTTTTAACCTGGGCATAGGCCTGCCCCAATTCGACATACTCGGTAATGACCTTGGCCGTGCCGTAGAGCATTCTCTGGAAGTAGTCGTATTCCTTGTTGTTCTGAACTTCAATGATAATCAACTCGTCCCGGCTATTTCTAACCAACAAATCGACTTTATTAAACTTATCACCTCCGGCTTCCTGATTGGATTCGCTTTCCAGAATCTGCTCAATCACTACCGGTTCCGACAACACTACCGTCAGAAAGCCTTCCAGAATATCGAAATTAGCTTTATCACGAAGAAGCTTTTTTATTGCCCAGTCAAAGCGAACCAGTTTATGGGTCATACCGTATCTTTAATAGTTTGGTGCAGAGTACAGATAATAGTGAACTTTATTGTGTAAAATGTCCAATTGACCAGAGTCAATACACCAAAGTTAGCCGTCACAATGAGGTTAACGCAGTGTTTCTTACAATACTGCTGAAGATGTTAACACCAGTCAAAATATGCGTTTTTACAAAATTCAACTGGTCGCAAGCAAAGTAAATACTTACTACCAGTCCAGTTTACCGCTATTTTAATACCTACACTCCATCTGACCATAGAAGAGCTATAGCCTGACACAGGGAAATTATTCTAAAGTCAAACACTTATTAGTACTAAAAAAACCTGATTAGATCGCTCTATTCAGTACTGTTTTAAAACAACTATTTAAGTATTTCCATGCCCTACCCAAGCCGCCCATAGAATGTCATGCGCGCCGACTCAGACAGCGATATACCCGGTTCGGTGTTGTAGGCCAATACCACCAACATGCGGGTTTGAGTGCCTTTTACCGGGGTGACACGGTGCATCGAATTACGACCGCGAAATAATACAAGCGTGCCAGCACTCATCGACAACGTTTTTGTTGACACTTCTCCATCGAGGATTTTCCCTGAAAATGTGTAGTTCATCTCGCCATTATCAGCATCGCGCACATCCTTCACGTATTCAAACTCCCCACCACCTTCGGGGTTCTGGATCATTAGGGTAATAGCAAAAGATGAATTGTCGAAGTGCCAGCCCAACTCCTGCCCCTCGCTGGCATAGTGCAGATTAATTGAAGATAAGTTATCACCGTATTCAAACAACTCGGCCTCGTTAAGTACCTCACACAAAAACGAACGAAATTCGGCGGCGTTATAAAGCGTGTGCAATGCAGAATCGCTGGGAATCTGGTCGGTAGTGATACACCCTTTTGACGAGGCGACCTCTCGGTTGCGGGGATGATTGGCCGGATATACCGGGTCAGAGGATTTAAGGTAGATGTTGTGGTTCTTCACCGTGTAATAGGCGAGATGCTGGTTCTGTTCGCCTTCTTTTTGAACAGAAGCAATAACCGACGGCGGTAGAAAATTGTGCATAACCAGCGCACCTTTTTCGTCTAGTACACGTTTACACTGGGCGCGAAAACCAACACTGCGCAGAGGGTATTGTTGCAGATTAATTACATCACTCAACAGTTGGTTCATGTCAAATTTATCTCAATTTAATAGCATAAAACCTGTGTGAATAAGCGAATGATTTATATCACACAGTCAGATAGTTTAGCGGGAATCCTGATTGCGGTCGTCCAGGAGTCTGTCGGGTTCAGCATTACGCTGCACTGTATTCATCCACGATAAACCACTTTCTGTCGATTCTCTGGGTCTGTATTCAGCCCCGATAAAACCGTCATAACCCATAGTATCGAGGGCATTGATTACATAGGTGTAGTCCAGCTCTCCGTTGTTGGGTTCACTTCTATCGGGTACAGCGGCGATTTGAATGTGCCCTATGTAATTTAGAGACATGTGCAAACGCATGCATACATCGCCCTGCATGATCTGCGTATGGTAACAATCGAACATCAGTTTAAGATTGGGTTTACCCACTGCATCAATTGTGGCTATTGCCGCTTCAACAGTACTGAGGTGATAACCAGGTACATCGCGATGATTGATTGGTTCAATTAGCACCGTGATGCCATAAGGTGCTGCCAGGTCACAGGCATAGGCCAGGTTTGCCTGATAGACCGCCTCGGCTCGCTGACTGCCATTTGTTTTACCCGCCATAACATGCACATTGCAACAACCGATGGACTGGGCGTAGAGAACCGCTTCGTCGATATACGAACGTACCTGCGCTTCACGCCCTAATACAGCGGCCAAACCGAAGTCACCGGACTGTTCACCCAGCCGGGTATTCAGGCCCAGCATAGGCAAATTGACGGCTTGCAGTATGATCGCCACCTGGCTCGATGGGACAGCATAAGGCCAATGACATTCCACGGCATCAAACCCCGCTTTAGCGGCTGCGCCAATGGACTCACAAAGGCTCAGTTCCGGCCATAGAAACCCCAGGTTTGCCGATAGTTTTGCCATTAATTTGACGCCATACTTAACATAGATTGGGGGTGTTCTCAGTTACTTGAAAACACTCCCTGGAAAGGCCGGAAAATTACTGCAATTTTTGTTACTTTTACCTTGCCTCACAACATTTTCCAGCACGCTATAAAGGGGACTTTTATTAAACACAGGATCATTTATTGATTGTTAGGTGAAAATGGTGGAGGTATTCACGAAACTCGGTTTTCAATTCGTCGTGTACCAATGCATATTCGACTTGCGCCTGTAAATATCCCAGTTTACTTCCACAATCGAAACGCTTGCCGTGGAATTTATAGGCGAGCACCTGTTCCTCAATTAACAAACTGGCAATTGCATCAGTGAGCTGAATTTCCCCACCGGCTCCACGGCCAGTGGTTTCCAGCAGAGAGAAGATACGTGGTGTCAGCAGATAGCGGCCCACTACCGCGAGATTACCCGGTGCCTCTTCAACGGTGGGTTTTTCGATAATACTCCTGACTTTAACGGTATTATCCTGCTGCGATTCGCCATCGACAATCCCATAAGCACTTACGTCTTCCCTGGGAACCGTTTCAGCACCGAGCACAGCGCAGTGGTGGCGGTTGTATACATCGATCATTTGTTTTAAAACGGGTTCGTCACTAAAACCAATAAGGTCATCGGCAAGGATAACCGCGAAAGGTTCATCGCCGACAACAGGTTTTGCACACAACACGGCATGCCCCAGGCCTAATGTTTGCGATTGGCGAATAAAGACACAATCGACATGCGATGGCAGTACATTACGCACTACCTTGAGCATATCCAACTTGCCTTTTTCCTCTAGCGCCATTTCCAGTTCGTAGGCTTTATCAAAGTGATCTTCAATCGAGCGTTTATTGCGGCCCGTCACAAAAATCAACGTATCGATACCCGCTGCAACGGCTTCTTCTGCTGCATATTGAATCAGTGGCTTATCGACAACGGGTAGCATTTCTTTGGGGTTGGCTTTCGTTGCCGGGAGAAAACGGGTGCCCATCCCGGCAACGGGGAAAACCACTTTTTTTATCGTGCGCATAACGCGTCCAGCATAAGTGAATACTCTATCAATAGTGCAAAACGTAATTTAGTATAAGACAGGAGTGCAGTATACTGCCTCGCGAGGTTGTTCAGAAATAACCTCGTGGTAATTGGACATGTTAATTACCTTTTTGAAACTGGAAAAACATCCGAGGTTACGATGACATTCGTTGTAGTTGAAAACTGTATTCTTTGCAAATATATGGATTGCGTGGAAGTTTGCCCTGTCGATTGCTTTCACGAAGGGCCAAATTATCTGGTTATCGATCCTGACGAGTGCATCGATTGCTCACTGTGTGAACCAGAGTGTCCGGCCAATGCTATTTATGCCGAAGAGGATCTACCCGATGGTATGCAACACTTCACTCAGCTAAACGCCGAGCTATCGCTAAAGTGGCCTGTAATCAGTGAAATGGGTACACCACCGGAAGATGCCGAGCAATGGGATGGCGTGGCTGATAAATTACAGTACCTTGATCAAGGAGGTTAAACGGTGTGACATTTCGTTATTATTGTGCGAGCCCACCTCAACGATAAGCGCTAAGTTTCCCGTTTATATCCTGTATATAAAGCACACCATCATCAATTACCGGGCTGGCAATGACACTGGCTTTCAACGATTTGCGCCACAATAGCACGCCTGAATTCAGCTTGAGCGCATAGAGCGTACCGTCAGTGCTGGCTATATACGCTACGCTTTCAGTAAGCAATGGCGAGGCAAATATTTCTCTATTGGCTTTAAATTCCCAGCGTTTCCGCCCACCTCCCCGGCTAAGGGCATAGACATGCCCCTCTGTGCTGGCGAATACCACACGATTTTGATTAACCGCCGGACTGGTGTAAATTTTGTTATCGGCACGAAATTGCCATAGCATTCTACCTGTAGCGCTGTTTAATGCGCGTATAACACCATTGTCCGCCCCCACCAGGACGGCCGATACTTCAATAGCAGGTGACGGGAAAACAGGTTTTCCCATTTGAAACCGCCAGATTTCTTTGCCATCAACTAAACTGAGTGCATAAACAAAACTGTCCGTACTACCCATGTAAACATAACCTGCATGAACGGCCGGTGCACTGTAAATAGCTCCACGCGAAGTAAAACGCCACTGTAATTGTCCCGACTGTCGATCAATGGCATACAGATGCTTGTCGGTACTGCCAATTAAAACGGCTGTTTCAACCACCGTTGGTGCCGCGTAGATTGGCCCACCTGTTTTAAATTTCCACTGCAACGCGCCTGTTTTTGCTGAAACCGCATACAGGTGTTTATCCCAACTACCGAAATACACGACGTTATTGGCAACCGCTGGTGATGATTCAATTTTTCCCTGTGTTTTAAAACGCCATAACTCCCTCCCTGTACTGGCTTGCAACGCATACAAATTCCCATCGTTATTGCCAAAGTAGATAATCCCCCGATGCACCACAGGCGTAGAATACCCGGCGCCTTGTGCCTGGAAAGACCAAATTTCACGGCTTTCTGCGCTGATGTCTTTGCCAGCGTAATACCCAGAGTGGCTGGCATTGCGCATAAACATCGTGGATTGCAGGTTCGCGCCACAGCCACACAGCAATGTGAGAATGATGAGAAGAGTGCTATTTTTAATCATAGTATTCTCAATTGCACAGCGGCCTCTTTATTGTCACACAGCCAATGCGTGCACGATTATAACGGCATATTATTGCTGTACATCTCAGGAGAGAGGTTTTCAAAACGGGTAAATTCACCCAAAAAGGCTAAACGCACCGAACCAATCGGGCCGTTACGTTGTTTTCTGATTAATACTTCTGCAGTGCCTTTATCTGGGCTCTCGGCATCATAGACTTCATCACGGTAGATAAAGGCAATTAAATCAGCATCCTGCTCGATAGCACCCGATTCACGCAAGTCAGACATAATGGGGCGTTTGTCAGTACGTTGCTCCAGACTGCGGTTGAGCTGTGACAGGGCGACAATCGGTACATTAAGTTCTTTTCCCAACGCTTTTAGCGAGCGGGATATTTCAGAAATTTCCGTAGCGCGGTTTTCACCATTGCCAGAGACCTGCATCAATTGCAGGTAATCGATAACGATTAGGGAGATACCGTGCTCACGTTTTAAACGCCTGGCACGCGCCCGCAATTCAGTGGGGGTCAGCGCCGGGGTGTCATCGATAAACAGGTTTTGTTTCTGTACCAACATACTCACTGCGCTGTTGATACGACTCCAATCGGGGTCACTCATTTTCCCGGTGCGCAGTTTCTGTAGTTCGACACGCCCCAGTGATGCCAATATACGCATAGCGAGTTGTTCGCCGGGCATTTCCATACTAAAAATAGCCACTGCCTCGTTTTGGCTCATTGCCGTGTGCTCGGCAATATTCATAGCAAAAGTGGTTTTTCCCATTGAGGGTCGACCAGCGATAATTATCAGATCAGCAGGCTGTAAGCCCGAGGTTAACTCGTCAAATTTATCGTAGCCCGTGGGCACGCCGGTAATCGAGGCACCGCTTTCAAAAATGTGGTGGATACGCTCGACCGCTGCACCGAGCACAGTGCTGATATTGGCAAATCCCTGCCGGGTTCGACTGCTCTCGTCGGCAATACTGAATACCTGGCTTTCCGCATAATCGAGCAATGTTTTACTATCCCGCCCTTCGGGAAAATAGGCGGAATTGGCAATATCGGTACCGGTTTCGATCAGTTTACGCAGCACCGCCCGTTCGCGCACAATTTCGGCGTAGGCAACGATATTCGCGGCACTCGGTGTTTCCTGTGCCAATGCAGCGAGATAAGATAGGCCACCGGCATCTTCCAGCAGCGCTGAGTGGCTAAGCCATTCACTGACGGTCACGACATCACGGGGTTTTTGTGCATCGACAAGACCACCAAATGCACGAAATATTAAGCGGTGATCGCGTCGGTAAAAATCCTGTTCGGCAACGCGATCAGCAATATCATCCCAGGCTTTGCCACTGAGCATCAAACCACCCAGAACCGCCTGCTCTGCCTCAATTGAGTGCGGTGGAATTTTGGTATTCTGAATCAGCCGGTCGTCGGCGCCCAGGTTATGTGCCAATTCTACCATTACCATAAGCCCAAGAAGGGTACGCCGCTATTCTTGTTCTGCAACGACCATAACCACAGCACTGGCGTCGACATCTGTATGCAGGTGTACGCCTACTGTGTGTTCGCCCAAACTACGCAGCGGGCCTTCCGGCAAACGCACTTCGCGTTTTTCCACCTCAACACCACTGCTGGTGAGTGCATCGGCAATCATTTCGGCACTGATTGAGCCGAATAACTTACCTTCCGTTCCCGCTTTTGCCGTAATTGTCACCGACGTTTCAGCCAGTTGCCTGGCGCGTCCCTGGGCAACCGTCAAACGGTCTGCTGAAGCCTTCTCCAGTTCAGCGCGGCGCTTCTCAAACTCTTCTACATTGGCTGGTGTCGCCATTTTCGCATGGCCACCAGGTAACAGAAAATTGCGCGCATACCCTGGTTTCACTTCGACCAACTCGCCAAGCCCACCCAGGTTTTCTACTTTATCCAGCAATATAACTTGCATAGTAATACCCTACCTCTACATCAATTCGTTGACTTTACTGCGCGACAAACAAGCACTGATTTAGGTGGTTGCCACGCGTTTTCTCAAATCCCACCAGGCATCGAATAGGCCGATACCCCCTAAAATCACTAACATTTGCGGCAACATGGCACAAAGCGCATACATGCCCACCAGCCAGGTGGTATTCAGCGACTTTAATTTAACCACCGCATGCGCCAGAGCAACCCCCTGGAACAAATAAGTCACCACCACTATGGCCACCAAACCCAGTGTGTAACTCGATTGAATCAACAACCCGGCACCCGCGACAAGCAATGCCACAATCGCAGCCTGTCGACCGTAGCGAAGCTGGTGGTATTCGGACTGGAACCCACCTGGATTAAACAGCTTCGCCTGCCAGCGGCGCGCCAATAACAAACTCACTATAGCGCTAAACACTAAACAGGCACTGGTACTGCCGGGCATTAAACGCGACACACCCAACAGGAAGGCATCATATTCTGCTGGCGGCACATTAAACCGCGATGCCCATACCTCTACCTGCATTACCTCGCGCAACAATGCCAACCACACTGCAGTCGGGTCATCCTGAATAATATACATCACGGATAACGCGGCAAAACCAATTGCCGATGCCACCAGCATACCAACCTCCAGCCTGATCGTAGCGCGCAACGCCAATGCCATTAAAAAAACCGGCAACCAGAACATCGATTCCAGCATCAGTGCCGATTGCCAGCCACCAAAGCACACATAAAACAATAATGTGGCACCCAGTGTGGCAGCAGCGAGTACAGTCAGCCCGTGTTGCCACCCTTTACGCAATGTTACCAACGCAATAATGGCACTACTCAACCAGGCTAATGGGGGGAACAATAGCGACAATGTAAGAAACGTTGCCGCTAACAAACCCGCTTGTGGCACGCCCTTTAAGGCGTAGTGAGCCAACCTTGACACTTTGTTATTGCTAAATAGTGGTTATGCCAATAAGGTTGTTTAATGTTGGTCTGTATAAGGCAACAACGACAAGTAGCGTGCGCGTTTAATCGCGGTAGACAGTTGTCGTTGGTATTTTGCTTTAGTGCCGGTGATGCGACTGGGCACAATTTTTCCCGTTTCGGTAACAAATGCCTTGAGCAACTCTATATCTTTATAATCGACTTCGGTGATGCCTTCGGCGGTGAAACGGCAGTATTTTCTACGTCTAAAATGGCGTGACATAAGGTTATCCTCTACTCTGCATTAGCCGCCGGGGCGGTCGATGGTTCATCGGCAGTAGCATTTGCCACTGTTTCGGGTGCATCGCCACCGGTTGATCGCGGTGCAGGTTTGTCGTCATCTTTTTTGAGCAATGGCGAGGGTTCTGTCATCGCCCGTTTACACGACATGACCATGTTGCGAATAACCGCATCGTTAAACCGAAATGCACTGGTCAATTCTTCAAGCGCCTCTGTGCCACACTCAATATTCAAGCAGACGTAGTGGGCTTTAACGACTTTATTAATGGGGTAAGCGAGTTGGCGGCGTCCCCAGTCTTCCTGTCGGTGGATAATGCCATCGGCATTTTCAATCATCGAACGGTAGCGTTCGACCATTGCCGGAACTTGTTCACTCTGGTCAGGGTGGACCAGAAACACGACTTCGTAGTGTCTCATCTAAGAGCTCCTTACGGGTTTAGCCTACCACCAGAAGGCGGTGAGACAAGGAGAATCGAATTGTACTGCCGCCCAATAGCGGCAGGCGGGGAATTCTACCTAATCCACCCAGTTGATTCAATCTTAACCGCACGAGTACTTCCCCATCCATGAATCGAGATAATTAACGTCGTTTAGGGTTATCCAAGCCAACTCATCATGGCCATTGTTCAAATACCTACGCTGTATTTTCCCACTACTTAACCCAACTTATAGAGAGCGATAACGCCGCACCGTCGCCATCGAAAATGTATAAATATACTGAATCATTTCCAGGGGGTATTGGTACTGAACACCGACAGGGCAGGCCATCCTCGCCACACAGCGATCCAGGCAGGGCGAATGATCCCGCAAGCGAAAATTAAAACAAGCTGAAATATCGAATGCATTATCCACACTGACCGCCGCCGCCGGACAGTGGCTTATGCAAGGCTTATCGACACAGGCATCACACGGAGATAACGGTGGTGTATTTTCTGAAACCGGCAGTGCAACATGGGTTAAAAACGCACTGCGATACGCAAACCACAAACCGTATTCACCGCTAATACCGACTCCCAATGGCGATACCTGCCCCCACCCCAACAGCGCACCAATGCGCTGTAACGGGATCGACAGATCACTTGGAAAGAGCAATTGATACGCTGGATCCTGTATAAACTCAGTGCAAAACCTATGTGTCAGTTTTTTACTCAGTGAATCGATGGGATCCGCGACAGACATACTCTCACCTTGCAGCGCGTGCCAGAATTTCCTCCCCGTATTGCCGATAACCACAAGCCTTGCGTAGTCCGATAAGTGAATCGATGTGGACATCAATGCACACACATCCTCTGGCAATGCAGCGCAATCCAGTACAGCAAACAGATTCAAACCGCTATCAATGAGAAACTGACGACCCTCTGCAATCGACTGCCCATCTGTTGTGCCATTCATGGGTTGCTATGTACGCCCATTAAGTAATAAATCACATAACGCATCCGTGCTGACCGCACCGGGCAGTGCATCGACAGCGGTTTCAATTGCACTACTGCGTGCCTCACCCAATACAGGCTCTGTCAACAGGCGGTACTTACGCCGCAGTTCCTGGTCGGGAATAGGATTATCGTAATTGCCACGTGCCGATTCAGGTTGTGATACCAGGCGACTGCCATCATGCATAACAAAGCACACATGCGCCTGGCGCACCACTGGAAACTGCTCGCTGTAGGCGGGTAGATCATTGAGCTGCATCGATTGGCTCAACCGCAATACGTCTGGATTACTCAGCGCATCACCCGTGACCTCTTGCGCCGCCAACTGGCCGGAAACCAACGCCGTCGCCACCGGAAACGGCAAGCTATACTGCGCCTGCTCCGTATTTTCGGGGCTGGCCGCAGCCAAACGCATCCCCTCGTGAAAGGTAAATACTTCAATATACTCAATGTCATTGTGCGCAACACCGTGCTCACGCTGTAAATTCAGCGCCGCTTCGACAGCGGGTTGCGCCCAGCGGCACACTGGGTAAGCCTTGAAATTCTGTTCAAGCATATGCCAACGGTCACCTAAGTCGTGCCAAAATGCCTGCACATTGTCGTATTCGACAGTAATGGCAGGCGCGCCGGTATAGCCCGAGGCGGCCAGGTAGGCGGCACCAACGCCCGTCATCGCCCCCCAACCCGATCCATCTTTGACCATCGTGGGATGATCGATACAGCGCATCATCTGGCTGCGCGGGCCGTAGTATTCGGCAATCCCCATCGCCTCGCGGGTTTGTGTTTCGCTCAACCCCATTAAACGCGCACCCATCGCGGCGCAGGCAATGGCATTCCACGCGCCAGACGTGTGGTAGTCACACACACTATCGTGCAGCGCCATACCGGCGCGGCAGGCAAACTCATAACTCATCGCCAGGGTGCCAATAAACGATTTACCTGTGAGCGACTGCCCTGTACCAACCTGTCCCGCACCAGCCCGGCCTGCATCGACAAACGCCAATAAGGCGGGTAACAGCGCCACTCCGGCGTGCCCCTTGGTAAGCTGGTGGCCATCGTGCGCATCGAGGCTATCGATGGCAATGCCCCCCGCCAAAGCGGCGCCCGATGGACTAACCCGACGCCCATCAAATAGAATACGCGCCCCCTGGGAAGCACTCAGATATTGCTGGGTAACGTGTTCGCACATAATATTGGCGGCGGGTGTCGTCATACCGCCTGCCGCGACCCCCACAAGATCGAGTAAGCAACGCAACGTTTGTGCAACCACCGCCTCTGGCAACGTATCGAATTCACAGTGGTGGATAAAATTGACCGTTTGATTCATGGAGTTATTTCCGACGTTATTTGAACCGATGTTGGCACACAGAAACCCCATACAGTGCTACAACTTCGACCTGTTTTTAACCTAAACCAATACACCAGATCGTTATGTTTTGCCATTCTGTGTGTGGTTTTATGCTGCACCTTATCGGCGAGGTGATGACAAATAACGTCGTTTTTTCGGGGCATACATAATGCTTAACTTCACATACTGCCCACCATTTACAAATTGCCCAACACGCCACTGACACAAACGCTGTCCGGCACTCATGCAACGGGAGAACATCATGGCATTTCCAGAGTCATCCAAATACGTCATTATCGGCGCGGGTATCCACGGTCTCAGCACCGCCTGGCACCTGGCGCAACAACTGAAAGCCAAGGGTACCGGCGATGGCAGCGACATCCTCGTCATCGACAAAACCGCCATTGCTGCGGGCGCCTCCGGCATCGCCTGCGGAGTGGTGCGCAACAATTACTTTCAGCCCGCCATGCGTGAGTTAATGGCCCACAGCGTGGGTGTGTGGGAAGAAAATGCCAGCGACTTCGGCTACCACCCCGTGGGTTATATGCAAATCAGCCCAGAAAGCATGCACTCTGATGTGGCACAAATCGCCAGAGAACAAAAGGAAATCGGCTACGAATCCACCTTTATCGAAGGCGAGGCCGACAGCATGGCGTACATGAAAAATATTTTTCACGATTGGCAGGCACAGGGCATTACCTCGGTATTGCACGAAAAGCGTGGCGGCTATGCCAATAACACGGTAGCCATTTACGGCCTCGCCACCAAAGCAGAAGCGGCAGGTGTGCGCATCATCACAGGTGTCCCGGTCAACGGATTTACACGTGATGCCAGCGGCGCGATCACCCATGTCGAAACCAGCAAGGGCAACATTGCCTGTGATTACGTTGTCGCCGGTGTAGGTCCCTGGGCCAAGACCGTGTGGGACATGCTGGATCTGCCCAAAACGGTTTCAATCAAAGGTGCAGATGGCAGCATGCACGACAATATCCCCATGTGGGTTTACTGGTCATTACAAGAAGGCACCCTGGGTGTCGACCCCGAAGTACAAAAAACCAACGATGGCAAAATGCCGCCGGTTATTCACGTCGACTCCAATGCCCCGCTCTACTCAACCGAAGATGGTTCACTTATTACCGATGAAATGTGGGGCATTTACTACAAACCCGACTTCCATTTCGGTGGCATTCAAGGTGGCGCAGCGCCTTTCAAAGTGCCTACTGATCCAGACAAAGTCGCTGTCGACCCCTATGGCCCTGAATCGCCAGAATTTATTGTCGGCCCCGACTTTGCCCATATGTGGGTATCGGCATTGGCGCATTGCCAAAAACGTTTTGAAGGCACGCTGGATGTGTACAAAAACGAGCCATCTGGTGGCATCGGTGCATTCACCCCAGACAGCTTCCCCGTATTCGATGTATTTTGCGACAACCTGTATTTAATCGCCGACTCTAACCACGGTTACAAAATGCTTGGTGTCGGTAAGCTGGTTGCTGAAGAAATTGCTTCAGGCGGTGCAACGAAGCTACTCGATCCATTCCGGTTCTCACGTTACGCTGAAGGTAGACTGCACCCTGTTTCAAATAGCCCGTTTCCCTGGAGCTGATTGGGTAGAAATAAGGGGCAAATCTATTATTTAATTATTTTTATGGAAGCTTATAGATTTGCCCCTCTTATCCTTTGGTGCTACACGTTCATAATGCCAACGAGTTAACGGCATGGAAAATGTGCCGAAGCACAGATGTGGCGATGCGGTGTTGAGTTATAGTTATGAGGGTTTGGACTGGCAAATTATCTGTACGTTAAAGAACTCAGTACCGAATGGTACTTCCCTAACTCATCTTTGATACTGATCCTTAAAGAATATAATAAAAACAATAAATTAAATTTTTTTGTACCGTCATGGCACTATATTCATGTCATTTCGATCAATTATTGTTTGTAGCATTTCTCCCAAGAGTGTCAGGGACAGACACTTTCAAACACGCTCAAGTATGAATCAAGCGATTTCGTCATTTGATGTTCAATCTTGTGCCTAAGCCCGATTAAAAATCTGAGATTGTTTGCCGTGCTTTGGTCAATTGGAGATTTATTGCAATTAAGACAGCGTTCCAACTCCCAATATTTGTGCACATTTTTCTTGGTACGATCAAAAATATTGCGTTTTGGGCCTTACCGGTAGTAACGGTATTCAATTCCATTAGCCCGATAATATGCATGTAGAAGATAGGTCCAAGCAATGACCATTAAGATAATAAATGCTTCGCACTTAAAAGATATTAATGGATCATTGAAAATCTTGATCGCAGCGAACGCAGTCTCCCAAGGCTTGGAGATCAGTTCAGATTTTACGCTACCGACGGTACGTTTTCGGTCTGTCACTTAACTCTCCAAGGTTTCTAACGCCGCATTCACCGGCGAAGTCCGGTGCAATGCATTGTTATGCGATTGGCTATCACCATCCCATATGATAATAAGCCCATATGCGCTCAATATTCATTGGGAGCCATTCTTTGTAGTATTGCCAGTTTTCATACTTAGGAAGCTTAACGGTTTTTCTTAATGCATCAGGGCTGTGAGTTCCTGAATCCATTGCTTTTTTTACAGCTGCCATCAAATCTTCTAAATATATGCGTTGCTCTGCAACAATTGAGGCAGGATCTATTGCAGGTTGATTTTCTGGCCCGTGGCCCGAGATGACATAGTCAAAATCCATCTGCTCTATTTCTTTCAGTGATCTTACCCACTCATCAGGCCAAAAATCGGGCATGCCACGAAAGGCCACTCTACGCGGCGTGACAATATCTACCGTAAATAATATCTTCTCTTTCGGAAGCCGCATAACAACCAAGCTTTCACCATGGTTTGGCCCGAAGTAGGATAATTCCAAAGTTCTACCACCCAGTGTCAATGTGTGCTTGTCTGAAAATGTGATACTTGGCAATGGTATTACTGGACTCGGATGATCGCCCAATTCCTTTAGCAGGTTCTCATGGCCCACAAATTTTGCACCCTCTGCCTCAAAAATATTCCCACCTGAAATATGATCATGATGATTATGGCTATAAACAACATATTTCACCGGCTTGTCTGTTACCTTACGAATCTCGTTTCGTAATAATTTTGCCGCCTTGGGGTTCATTGGGTCGGTAACAATAACTCCCTCATCAGTGACAAGAAAAATATTTCGATAAACCCACCAGCGAAATACATACAACCCATTACCAATATTTTTTACGCTATGACCAAAGGCCTTCCCGCCCATGGACTCTTGTATCGGAAATTTAGGAACTGCAGTGGCTAATGTCGAAATTAGCAACCCAGCCACTAACATTGAAAGCATATAAATTTTCTTCATTCATTTCTCCAATTCAATTATTAGTACGATTCACAACTTATTTTGCATAACGCC
The DNA here is from genome assembly GCA_965277715.1 of Gammaproteobacteria bacterium. Classification (GTDB taxonomy): domain Bacteria; phylum Pseudomonadota; class Gammaproteobacteria; order JBCCGL01; family JBCCGL01; genus JBCCGL01. The sequence goes on along the minus strand of OZ255836.1, from coordinate 709,546 downwards.
GCCAGCAGGGGACGAAAACCAGAGCGAAGCGGCGATTTTTTGTTCCCTCTGGCTGGCCTTGTTAGGCATTTTCTTTCACGCCACCTACTGAATCAAAAAACTCTTGCTGGCTAAATTCCATAGTTTTTACGCGCTCTGGGTCGTGCCTGCAAGGGAAAGATAAATCCAAGGGTTCTCCACCAAGTTTTACAACTATCTTAGAAATAGCTTCACCGCACAATCTCCAGGCCGTGATTGCGACTTCCAATAACTCATTATCTAACTCAGGAACTTTCCACTCTCGGCGAATCATTGGCCATGAATCGCAGTCAGGTCCAACTGCACCTCTTACTACGGGATTTTTACGAAGCAAATATTTAAATTTTTTATATGCTTCTTCAGTTGTTTCGTATAGCTCAACTTTAAAGCCTACAGCCATTTTTATTCCTCGATCTTCAGTAGTACCAGCCACCCCTGAGCTTAGAACATTTAACATGCCCTGATGAACTATAAAATCACGTTTCTTTGACAGCAAAGATAGTAGTTCATCCGACTTTAGAGCATCGATTATAGGCTTACATACCTTCCTGTATTTCGGGCTGTTTTGAAGTTCCATTTTTAATATTTGAGGAATCTCTTTAATGGCACGAATAAATGAGTTCAAAGAGTAGCGAAATAGACCCGGAGAATGATAGTTGCTCTCGATTTGGTGAATATGCCAATGACATTCAGACCAACGATCAAGTGCAGCTTCTATTTTTGAATGAGGACAGTTCATTGTATTGCCTAACGCTCGGTTAACCGGCAGCTGAAACGGAAGTTGTTTTGTGTGATAATTGAGCGAAGCGAAATACACAAAACAACTGGAGTTTTGGCTGTCCGCGTTGAACCGCTTGTTAGAGATCAATATACTACAAGTTAAAATCAATTTTGAGCAAAATTTGAAATGACGGAAAAACTAATTTCAACCAGCGAGGCAGCTTCAATATTAGGCGTTTCGGCTTCAAGGGTAAGGCAGTTGATAATCGAGGGTAGACTGGAGTCCACCAAAATTGGCCGTGATCAACTGCTTGAACCAGACAAAGTCAGAGAGTTTGCTGCTAGGCCAAGGGAGCGAACAGGAAGACCAAAAACAGATATGTTCTAACGCTTGCGTTATCAATTAAGCTTGAGTATACTCCTTGAAAATCTCCATAATTGGTCTTCTATGAAAACATTAGTTTCACTCTTCAGCGGCATTGGCGGCCTAGATGAGGGCTTGCACAATGCAGGCTTTACCCCTCTTTTTTGCTCAGAGATTGATAAGCATGCACATGAATCATTGAGAAACTGGTGTAGCAGAAGATCTGTTAACCCTATCTTAGCAACCGATATCAACGATATATCACCTCACTCTTTAAAGAAGCAGCTTGGCTTAAAAGTTGGCGAATTAGATTTGTTAGCAGGTGGGCCACCATGCCAATCTTTCTCTTTAATTGGCAATCGAAAATCGCTTGATGATGACCGTGGTTTACTTCTTCATAAAATGATTGAATTCGCAAAAGTTTTAAAACCTAAAGCCGTATTGATCGAGCAAGTCAAAGGGTTGCTTAGCGCAAAAGGTGCTGATGGTATAGGCGGCTCTGCATTAAAAGTGGTTATCTCCGACCTTCAAGATATTGGTTACGACGTTTCTTTTCGACTTCTGAGAGCAGCAGATTATGGGGTGCCTCAGCTACGTGACAGGGTATTTATTGTTGGTGTAGTAAAAGGGGGAGAATTTGAATTTCCCTCCCCAACTCACTTTGATCCGAAAAAGAAAAGTAAACAGAAAGATATTTTTTCAACTGACAAAGCTCCATATATATCTGTGAAAGACGCTATTGGTGACCTCCCGTCTCCTGTACTTAAAGGCCGTATCGAAAACATACCAAGCCACTTAGATATTACTCCTCCGCGAGATAGAGAGCGGATAAACGGTGTTCCTGAAGGCGAGTGCTTGGCTAGACAATTACACTTACCTGCCGACCAAAGGCAAAGATTGAACCCAGAAAAAGACACGACAAAATTTCGAAGATTGGCGTGGGACCTTCCGGCTCTTACACTTCGTGGTGGTGAAGCGTTTTATCATCCGGAGGAAAATCGCTACCTAACGCCTAGAGAATATCTTAGGCTACATGGGTTTCCAGATACGCACATACTTTCAGGCCCTATTCGGGCCAGAAGCGGAACTGTCAAAGATTTAGACCGGCACAGGCAAGTGGCAAATGCTGTACCACCGCCTCTTGCAGAGGCCATGGGTAAAGCAATTTACTTTGCTCTATTTGGCAACAAAAAGAAAAATGCAGCCTGATTTTCTATAAAGAAATTATGGCCGAAAGTTTTCTGCGTAAGACAGCTTTCAATAATACTTTTTTATCTGGATTTACCTTTGGCAACAAAATATCAGTTGCCATTTGATTGCCTTGAAAATCCAAACCTGCACTTTTCTCTGAGTATTTAAGGAACCGCAGTGATTCAGTACCTTTTTGCCCATCCGCATAAGACATGCTTAGAAAATTAATGGTACCCGAGGAATCTGGACTTGGAATATCAAGATTCAACTTTGTCGTTAATTCAATATTTTTTAATAGTTGATCTTGAACTAGCCAGATAGTTTTTCCTCCCCACTCTTCAGCCAAAGCAGATTTAGCAAAAAGTTGTGTTGCCATGCGACCCCATACCTGTCTTTTATTAATGCCGGGACAATTGTGGTCGTTTCCTTTGATTGCATCGGTAAATGAAGCAGCGATATCTGTGCTCGCCTCTTTATCTGAACCCGAAGTGCTTGCAGTCATCACTTCGATCACTATCGGAGAATTGAGATCAGGCAAAATTTCCAGCTCTTTATCTGGAGAATATCTACCTTCTAAATACTTTCCTGTTTTAGCTGCTGCTTTAAAAGCCTCAACTTCGTCATCACCAATATTGTATGACTCTAACAACCATGAGAATGGTTTGTTTCGTTGTATTGGGGCAATAACGAAATCAAAATGATAATTTATGGATGTGTCTTCATCTCCATATTGCAAATAAACCTCAGGCCATACTCCCAACTCTACACCCTTCGGTACTCCAGCCTCAATTAATGCCTCACGCTCATGAGGATGTAACGATTCATTTATATTAGGAACTTCATTCCTCCTTGAAAAGAAACCAAACAATCTTCTAGGGCACACCACCCAAGTCTCATCACCATATTGAATAGAGCATATCCCAGGAATAACTGATGATAGTTCATCATTAAAGAATTCTCGTAATTCAGATCCGGCTAGTTTTATTTTTGTTTGATGCCTATTACCTCCACCATCACAAACATTTTCAGTAAAAGGACAATAAGCAGCCTTTCTCTCTGCTACTGCTACTTCAGACTGATCATAAACATCACGCCCATAAACTTCATAAAACTTTGGCATAGTATTTCCTATTTTTGCCCTCTAACGCCGCAGTAAATTGCAGCTTTGTAGTTGATTGTGTTGTGGCAGCGTAGCGACCGCCACATAAACAAGTGACGGAAAAGCTGTCAATTTGACTGCTTTGTTAGCAATTAGTTGTACTCCGGGCTAAGAACAAGATGCTTACCTTCTATTATAAATTTAGCTTGTCGCAGGTTTGGCATCCAGGTTCCTTTAGTTTTGCCCGTGAAATCCCATGTTGCTTGCGCATTCCAGCTTTCATGCAAACTTGGATCTTTGCAGGAAAAACCTTTCTCATCGGTAATGAAGTTATGGCACGGAACAAACGGCCTTTCCCATGTTGGATCAGGCAAGCGGTATGCGTTGTCGTAATATGGCATTAGGAAGACTGCCATTTCCGGTTTTTTTACGACTAAAGCCTTGTACCACCGGTAATCAACTTCGAGAGCACCAATTTCAGGGATGTCAGTAATTTTCACCCTTACTTTTGCGTTACTTTTTGCAACTTTATTTGGACTCAGAGAACCCACGAACGGGGTTGCCGCCAAAATAAGGCCACCAATCAAAGTTAAACCAGTTAATGTTGCTAATAGCTTGCGTCGATTCATAAGATTGCTAACGCCCACATTTGAGGCTGGTTTGGAGCGCAGCGGAAAACCAGTCCGACAAAATGTGCTTGTTATGTTTCATCACCACCCATCCCGCTTTCAGTCGTATACAGGTGCGTTTTGCAGGCAGTGCAGTTTCGGGATATACCATGCCACTGATTGCCACAGATTATACACTTATAGCTCCTCGCTCTTCGATTTGGCATAGACGATGCTTGCATGTTTTTCTTTGGTGCAATCGTTTCTTCCGACTGGAAGTCTTTTTTTACCCTACTTCGTGGTTTTTGCTGCGATAGCCATGACGCATTTTCTATCTCGGTTTGTTCTTTTTTACGCTTGTATCGGGGATGATATATCCAGAATTTCCCTTCAGAAGACTCTTCAATGTATGACCGTAGCGCGTCGACGTATCGGCCAGATACCACATGCCTAAATCTTTGCGCTATTCCGACCAAACTGATCTCGATGACGCCACTTAGTTCTATATCAGGTTGGCACAACGATTCTGGCACATCCCTTCCGGGATAAGAGCAATATACGGCAAATGGAACGGTTTTCACGCTCCCGACCACATCGACCTCCACATTTGAGAACGTAGCTCCAACACAAGGTGATTTCAATTCAATCACTAACTCTTCGGTAACAACGAATCTATTGCAAAAATATTGATGAGAGACCTCACTATAGACATTCAATTCTTCAATTAAGCTGGGTGTACGAATCCGCAGCCCAGTCATTGAGAGCTGACGAATCATCAGACGAACTGAGACGAGGAAGGAATATTCGCACTCGCTCTTTGTCTCAAAATAAGAATTTCGACTCCAGTGTGCGAAGTGCCACTCTTTCTGTTCTCCCTGGCGAACCACCAAAGGTGTGTCGCATGAGGGGCAGATACATCCGCATTTACGGCCCCGGGCAACACTTGAAACGTCTACAAGTTCACCTGACTCTTGATGCAAACCAAACGGAATTAGGGACTCAATGCCGATAGCTCAATCTCCCTGAAACATAACGCCTGCCTCATGGGCAAAGTGCAGTTGGCGACTTTTGTGAGTGTTTTTTCACAAAAGGTGACAACTGTACTTTGTCCTATGCAGGCACTTGTTAGCACTAATCTTCGTCGATAACCCACACACAACCAACAATCTCTTCGTAAATAACTATTACATCAGTATCAAAGGTTGCATCGGTTGCTGGATTCCATGACGAAACTAATTTTTTGCCCGTTTCAACCTTACCAAACTTTCCATTAGTATAGAACATAGCTTCAGACCCAAATTTACTGGTTCTTCCCCGATTATTGTGAAGCCACTGGTTCCCTATCCAGCTTTCCGCAGTAAAACAAAATACTCCGCCGGTAACTTTCAAACGAACGAAACCCTCTTGCATTCGATTTGACCGTCTGAATTTTTGAATTCAAACCCTCTGACACGGCATTACTTATTGTGTGCTTAAACCATGTCAATATGTTCGGCATGTGCGTTTTTATCATCTTGGCCACTTTTTTTATGCTGTCCAATCGGCACCGAATTGCCCATGAATACCACTCGTCAAAGAAACGCTTTGCCCAACCCGCTGTCTTATACATCCAGAAATCACGAAACAGTTCTTTTATCGCCCAGGCTCGGGCTGTCAATAACTGATCATGCTTGAGTGACTCAAAGTGCTCGGCTGCTTTGTTAGACAAATTTTCTTCGTTTTTTAACCAGTGATAACGACTCTTTTTTAACCGGGTATCGCCCTGTGACAAAAGGTCTCTATGTTCATCACGAAAGACCTGATCCACCGCCTTATTCAGGTGTTGGCTAATATGAAAACGGTCGTGAACAATCGCACTGTCTGACAGTTTTACCTCAACGGCATTAATGAACGCAGGCCACCTATCAATCGCGACAGCTTTCACCTGTTCTTGCTTGCCCAGGGTAACGCCATACTTTTAACACCATGCTCCAGGCAATTTACTCGGGGAATGCGACTGTGTAGGCGCGTTTCAAACTGCACAGTATCCAAGTGTCTCCAGGATCGCTCTTGTGAACGGTGATCATAGAACGGACTCACTTCTCCACAGTGCGAGCAAGGGCCGTGGTTGCCGCTAAACGCCAACGAAATGGATACTTTCCTGAAGGGTCTAAATCAACTGACACCACTGACCAGTCATCTGTCAGACCCAGGAGCTGGCTGTAGTGTTCTTCAAGGCTCGATAGCACCGGAGTCTCTCAATAGCAAAGGAGGATGAAATACTATAACCTCACACAAACCGGGGAGGAACCAGAAAATGGCACGCTACACTTTCATCTTTTAAATAGTAAATAACTAGCCTGACCCCTTTTTTCTTTAGCATCAGTTAGCTGCTGCTGGGTAACGATCGGTGCAACAACAAATTGAATTAACGCCACAAATATTGCTGCTAAAGCGCCTATGATTGCAGGCCAGATATATTTTGTCATAACTTCGCTCCATTCCTTATTTGAACTTAACGCCAGACATAACCGGACCCAAAAAGCAGAGCGAGGAACGAGCGGAGCTTTTTGAGTCCGAGTTTATGGCGTTGTTAGCGCAATTATTCACACCTTGCATCATTTACAAGATAAGTGTGCTCAATATTCCCATCTCTTACAGTTGACGATTGAAAAACAAACAAATTGTCACTGCTTTTATCACTAGGCTTAATAGAAAATGGTTTTCCATCGTTCATCGAACCCCCAAGAGTAGCAGACACCGCATTAGTAGGAATAATCACTTCAAGTGGCATTAATGAGCTTATGGATACATCTTTTTCTACTATTTTTTCTGAAACGACTTGATATTCTAGAACGTTAGCAGTTAGCTCCCATGATGTTGGATTGCTCCATACGTCAAATGATGCTGTAGCTGTTTTCCCATCACCTGTAAGCCCAATATTTAGAACTTGATTCCAACCATTGCAAGGGCCTGATTTACATTTTAGCTTGGGATCTACGAGTTTTCTTTCACCTAAACTAGGGCTTCGGTAATCATTTACTGAAAGGCTTACCTGATAATTTGTTCTAGTAGGCTCTCCCCGGCAATACTGACTACAATGGTGATTACCTGTCGGTTTTATTTCCTTTACAACCCCAATATTTACCCAACCTCTTTGTTGCGTAGAATACTTTAACGTGGCTTTTCCGTTGTACCCATCATCAAATCACAAATGGATAGGGATACACCTTGCTTTTTCCGTTATTGTTCCAAGCGCTTCTGTAAAGCTTGCCAAACCGACGATTGCAGCACCGATAAATGCCAGAACAACGACGACGGGATGCTTTCTTATTTTTTCGGATAAAGTATTTTCGTCACCCATGTTTTGTCCTTTGTAGCGCTAACGCCCAATTAACAGGCAAAAAATGGTTGGCTAAAATAGGTGAACGTAGTGAACAAAAGCCAACTGTTTTTTGTCCTTGTTGAATTGCTTGTTAGGCATTTGCTATATCATGGCCACAGAAACGACAAACAATTGCGGCGGATTTTATAGTTTCGGCACACTTAGGGCATGCTTGCTCATCGCTTGTATCTTTTAACTCATAGGTAACGGTTAGAGTTCCAGCTGGTTTCACAATTAGCATATAGATAAATACCAAAATACCGATCAGCACAAAACATAAAAGAAGAGCTAAAATAAAGGCACCAATACCATATTTTCCAGCTGTATAATTTTCAGATACAGGAACATAGCCTTTTTTTGCTTTTCTCTCAGCATCTTTTAAAAATTCTTTTCTGGATTGAGCTTCATTGCCTTTATATTCTTCGACTAAGTTTTTCTTTTTACTAAACAGCACAGTTGAACTCCTTGAAATGCCTAACAGCCTGTTATCGAGGAACGAATCCTCGATAACAATATTATGTGGAATCGCGATAATTTCGCGAGACTGAGTTCATAAAGACACACTAAAATATTGATTAACATGACAAAACCCTACGAAAATCGCAAATAACAGACAAAAAAATGCTGGAACGACTCCCTAAACCTTTGGTTTTGGATTATCATATAACACTCTCTGCTTTACAAGGATTTATACGTGTACAAGTCGCCCTTTTTGCAGTCTATTTACGAGTTCATGTTGGTGCGGCATTACAGTAAGCGCACAATCTCGGCTTATATCACCTGAATTCGTTCCTATATTCGTTTCCACCACAACCGGCACCCTCAGGAAATGGGAGAGCAAGATGTCGTCCGTTTTTTGTCGCACTTGGTCATCAACCGCACGGTTGCTATTGGCACGCAGCAGGTGGCGCTGAATGCGCTGGCATTTTTGTACAACCGCTTTCTCGAACAGCCTTTGGGAGAAATGGTGGAATTTAAACGTGCAAGTCACCAGGCAAAACTACCCGTGGTGCTTACACAAAGTGAAGTCAGCCGTCTACTTAAACATGTTGACCCTAAATACAAACTAATAATCGGTATCCTATATGGGTCTGGGTTACGTCGCATGGAATCTGTACGTTTACGTGTACACGATGTTGATATGGATTTGTTACAGCTTCGTATCTGGAATGGCAAGGGCCGCAAACACAGATTTACCACTTTAGCCCCGGAGCTGGTGTCGGCGTTAACCAGGCAAATTGAAAGAGTACGGTTGCTTTTAGAGGAAGATCTGACGAATTTTGTTTATGCAGGTGTTTGGATGCCCGATGCCTTGAGTCGAAAATATAAAATGGCGAATAAAACGCTTGGTTGGCAGTATCTTTTTCCATCGCAAAAATTGAGCGTTGACCCAGTTTCCAACAACGTCAGACGTCACCACATTGATGAATCGTCCATTAATAAGGTAATTGCAAGCGCAAGGAAAAAGGCCGACATTGTTAAGCCAATTTCATCACACACATTACGACATTCTTTTGCTACGCATTTACTACAAAGCGGCGCTGACATACGTACTGTACAACAACAACTTAGCCACAGCGACGTAAAAACAACTGAAATTTATACCCATGTTCTCAAACAAGGTGCTCAGGGCGTTAAAGGCCCACTCAGTAGTTTACTTGAACGGGGATAAGTGGCGCACCGAAATAGGGATATAACAATTAGTATCCAGTAAATCAGGCAAATTCGCCCTGATAAGCAACAATTTACCGGGATATCAGGCAAGCTGATATCATAAAACTTACCCACGCTTATAAGGAAATCAGACAAGTATGCCAACTCCAACAAAGGACAAAAAACTGCTTATAGAAGTGCGTGATCTCATGAGGCGCCTCCATTATTCTATTCATATTGAGCGTGCTTACTACGATTGGACCGAGGATGGCTCGCTTATTACCGATGAAATGTGGGGTATTTACTACAAACCCGACTTCCATTTCGGTGGCATTCAAGGTGGCGCAGCGCCTTTCAAAGTGCCCACTGATCCAGACAAAGTCGCTGTCGACCCCTATGGCCCTGAATCGCCAGAATTTATTGTCGGCCCCGACTTTGCCCATATGTGGGTATCGGCATAGGTGCATTCACCCCAGACAGCTTCCCCGTATTCGATGTATTCTGCGACAACCTGTATTTAATCGCCGACTCTAACCACGGTTACAAAATGCTTGGTGTCGGTAAACTGGTTGCTGAAGAAATTACTTCAGGCGGTGCAACGAAGCTACTCGATCCATTCCGGTTCTCACGTTATGCTGAAGGTAGACTGCACCCTGTTTCAAATAGCCCGTTTCCCTGGAGCTGATTGGTTAAAAATAAGAACAAATCTATTATTCCGTTACTTTATGGAAGCGTATAGATTTGCCTCTCTATATCTTTCATGTTTTGGTACTACACGCGCATAATGACGAATTAACGACATGGAAAACGCGTCGAAGCCGATATATCTTCAAAGCTTACCCCGTATTTTTCCAGTAATTGTTTTACACGATGGGAATCATTGTTTGATTTCTTTGATAATCTGCTGATATTAAAAAGTGTACGACCAGCCTCTGCCATTGATTGAGACGACTGGCAAACGCTGATTACGTGCGCAAGCTTAATTTGCTCATAATAATCCATTGGCTCACTGCTGCCAGCGCCGAGCACGCCATCAATAACGCTACCGGGGGCAAAAGGGGCTTGTGACCCCGCTTGCCATTTTCGTTTTAATCGATTGATTTCATCATCAACAACGGCAGTGGTGATGCGACCACCGTCAGCTAAGGTGCCCATGCGGGTGATACTTGCATTAAGATCACGAAAATTTGCCGACCAGATGGCCCCTGGTGATACACTGAATGCCAAGTACCTTTCCCTGGCCGCTTTATTGAAATTAACCAGATAACCCGATTTACTGGAAAACACCTCTAACTCATAATCGATATTAGGTTCTAAATCCTCCAGGCGCTCTCTAAGTGAGGGCAATTGATACGTCCATAGATCAAGCCTGGCCAAAAGATCTTCTCTAAACAGACCTTTTTCAGTAAGTTGTGACAAGGCTTTATTGGTTCCGGCAATTATTTGAAAATCACTGCTGGTCTCCTTATCTGAACCAAAGGGTATAAACCATTTATCCTCTACCGCTTTGAGCAACATGGCCTGTTCATCCAAACCGAGCTCGCCAATTTCATCAAGAAACAATAGACCGCCATCAGCTTCCATCAGTAAACCGGCACGGTTGGTAACAGCACCGGTAAAAGCACCTTTTTTATGGCCAAAAAGTGCCGACATGGCATTTTCACCTCTAAGTGTCGCGCAGTTTACAGACACTAACCGACCCGACAGTTTTCCGCGTCGCTTTCTTAATTCAAAGATACGCTGAGCTAGCTGTGATTTCCCTGCACCCGTAGGGCCAGTAATCAATATAGGTTCATTAGAACGCACTGAAACCTGTTCCAATTGTTCAATCATTTGGTTGAAATGAGCATTATTGGTTTCAATGCCGCCTTTAAGATATGTAGTACCTTCCTGGTGTTCCTTTTTAAATCGTGACGCTATCTGATCGTATTTAGATAGATCGAGATCGATAACCTGGTACTGTCCAATCTGCTTCCTATTACGCTTTGTCGGCGATGTTTGTATTAACTGACCTGGCAGATAGCCCGCTTCAGTTAGCAGATATAAACATATTTGTGCAACGTGCGTGCCCGTTGTGATGTGAATGAGATATTCCTCTTTACCAGGTCTAAAATTGTAACTTCGGGCAAAGTCAAGCAGGCTGCTATAGACCGTTTCAAAATCCCAGGGATTATTGAAATTAATAGCGTGATGCACCACCGCCGTTTCGGGGGAAATTTGTGTAATGTCTTCGGTGATCTGGTTGGCCAGGCTCTGGGAGTGATTGTCGAATAACAACTCCAGACGGTCGATAAGCAGATCATCATGCTGGCACATAGAGAGAGTTGGTCGCCAATTATCCCAGCGTTTATCCCCCTTGCCGCGTCGATCCAGGACCGTGCCAAGAATACTAATAGCCACTGTTTTCATATTATCTAATATATTATCAATCTATCTAATAAGATAATATATTACCCACTTTTGTCAAACTGAAAAGTGATAAGTATACTAATATAAAAATAAAATACTATATAAAACAATTAGTTATAATTATTTAAACACCTCATACAAAAGTTGGCACCCTCTTCGCAATAGCTACACCATAAAAATCAAAACAAACCATTAACGGAGAAAACAATGACGCAACAATCATACGAAGTAATGCAGGATGGTGGGGTGCCAATCAAATCCTGGACTCTGGGCGTACCCTTTGAATCTGAGGCCAAGCAACAGCTTAAAAACATCTCACAGATGCCTTTTATCCACCAATGGGTGGCTGTTATGCCCGATGTGCATCTTGGCAAAGGCGCAACTATTGGGAGCGTAGTAGCAACTCTGGGCGCAGTGATTCCAGCTGCCGTGGGTGTCGATATAGGTTGTGGAATGATGGCCGTGCGTACCAGCATGAAAGCCCCGCAGCTACCCGATAGCCTGGTAGGTGTGCGTTCCGCCATTGAGCGAGCTGTACCGCATGGTCGCTCTAAACGTGCGCGAGGTGGCCGGGATAAAGGCGCATGGTCAAATATCCCCGACGATGTGATGGACGCCTGGACACCACTGGCAACACAGTTTGATACGCTGAAAGATAAGCACCGGGTATTAAAGAACACTAACAATATCAACCACCTGGGTACACTAGGCACAGGCAACCACTTTATTGAAATGTGCCTGGATGAACACGGCAGTGTTTGGTTGATGCTACACAGTGGATCCCGGGGTGTGGGTAATCGTATTGGCACGCATTTTATTGAAAAGGCGAAAAAAGATATGGAGCAGTGGCATATCCACTTACCTGACGCTGACCTGGCCTACCTACCAGAGGGTACTGAGCATTTCGACCAATATGTGGAAGCGGTGGAGTGGGCGCAAAATTTTGCGCGGATTAATCGCGAAGTGATGATGGAACGGGTAATTCGGGCGGTACAAAGCGCCTTGGGGGTTGAATTCGAGGCACGTATGGAGGCGGTGAACTGCCATCACAACTACGTATCACGCGAAAACCACTATGGAAAAAATGTACTGGTAACACGCAAGGGAGCTGTAAGCGCCCGCACAGGCGAGATGGGGATTATTCCCGGCAGTATGGGAGCCAAGTCATTCATCGTTCGTGGCCTTGGCAATGAAGAGAGTTTTTGCAGTTGCAGTCATGGTGCGGGCCGTGTGATGTCACGCACCAAAGCCAAAAAACTGGTCTCTTTGGAGGAGCACCGCCAGGCAACCGCTGATGTGGAATGCCGAAAAGATGAGAGTGTGATCGATGAGACACCATCAGCCTACAAGCCCATCGAAAAGGTGATGGAGGCACAGAAAGACCTCGTTGAAGTGGTTTATACACTGAAGCAAGTGGTCTGTGTAAAAGGGTAAGCTATCGGTTGGATACCGACAATGGGAAGGGGAAAGGATGCCCCGCTGAGGAATAAGAGAAATGAATACAGACAGTAAAAGTATCGTAGTGATTGATGGTTCACAAGGTGAGGGTGGCGGTCAGATTTTTCGAACCGCGCTGACACTTTCGACGTGCCTTGGTCAAGCAGTGCGCATTGAAAATATTCGCGCAGGTCGAAACAAACCAGGGTTACTTCGTCAGCACCTGACTTGCTTGCAGGCCACTCAAGCCATCTGTGACGCACAGATAACCGGCGCCGAACTGGGTTCATCAAGCGTTACATTCTCGCCCGGCGCAATAAAGGCGGGCGAGTACCGTTTTGCAATTGGGTCTGCGGGCAGTACAACACTGGTATTTCAAACCGTGCTATTGCCTTTATTAATGGCAGAAAGTGTCAGCGAACTAACCATAGAAGGTGGCACCCATAATGGTATGTCGCCCAGCTATGATTTTATTGCCCATTGCTTTTTGCCGGTCATGTTGAAAATGGGTTATCAGGTAGAACCAACACTTGAACGCCACGGGTTTTACCCTGCGGGAGGAGGCGCATGGCGAGCGCGAATTTCGCCGGTGAGCACGATTAAACCACTGACACTATTGCAACCTGGTGAACAGCTTAGCCAGTCGGCCTTCGCGATATCATCTCGCATCTCCAAGCATGTTGCCGAGCGGGAGCTACACCATATTCAAAAAAAGTGTTTATGGCCTGAAGCGTCACTGCATCAACAATGGGTACAATCAGCAGGGCCAGGTAATATCGTATCGCTGCGCCTTGAAATGGCGAATGTAACAGAAGTGTGTGAAGCAGTAGGTGAACGAAATGTCACCGCCGAACGGGTAGCGGGCCGGGCGATCCGCGATTTAAAACGCTATCTGGCCGCCGGAGTGCCCGTAGGGAAACACCTCGCTGATCAGTTAGTGCTACCTATGGTATTAGGTAGCGGAGGGTGTTTTCGAACATTAAAGCCCAGCCAGCATTTGCTGACCAATATAGCGGTTATTAGAACACTAACGAATACCAACATTGAGTTAAACGAGCTAGGCGAGGATTGTTGGGAGGTTTTAGTCACAGGGGCAGAAATCATCGCCAACAGATAATGCAAAAAGAATAGCTGAAATTATTAAATATGCATTAATACATAAAACTTATTTCGAATGTTTAAGTGTTTATGATCTAAGTTCGACACAAATTATCGAAAAAACCACTCCGTAAAGGTAGTAGCAAATGCTGGGGACAGGCACTTTCAGGCACGTTCTACAGGTGAAGCTGAAATTCTGGTAAAAGCGCTTTAGATTCAGTGCATTAGGTGGTCGCAGTAGATTCAACTGAGGAATTTAGGTTCAAGGCTAACTTAACTGCTGATTCTCGAAGCTCTGCGGTATAGAGATTTTTCCCGTTCATTTTCGGTTCCTTTGGTAAGCTCGGTTTACTTTAAGTGAGGTGTCCGAATTAGTGTAGCCACATCAAGGAATAGGTGAGGGTTTGTCTGATGGGAGCGGTATGAATGAGAGGTTCACGTACCGTTCTGCGAGGGGTTGCGGGGGAGGTTCCCGCAGCCTACTCTCCACTTTTTGCCTACAGGACGTGGGTAAGGGCAATCTGTCGCGAACAGACACTTTCAGTGCTTTCAGTGTCATTAGCTTCCACGATGGGAGTATTTGACATGTACGGCAATATGCCGCACCATATAAATATGGTTGCGAAAACTCAGCAAGCAAGACTCGAAGCAAGAATAGCGCCTGACGTGTATGCAATGCTCAAGAGTGCTGCAAATATTGAAGGGCGTACGCTGACAGATTTTGTCATCTCAGCAGCCAGTGCTGCTGCACGCAACACGATTGAACAAACGGAAATCATCCGTCTCAGTCACCGTGACACTGAGATATTTGCCCGTCTTCTTCTTGATCCGCCAAAAGCTACCTCAGCACTGGAACGTGCCTTTGTTCATCATCAAGCGCTTATAACACAGGAATGAGTCAGGCAGCTTTTGCCACCAAAGTGCTGGAAAAGGAGAATCGGAGAGATTTTAACTGTGGTGAAGAAGTACTGAATCAGTATTTTCGTGAACGAATTACACAAGATGTTCGGCGTAGAATCGCAACAGCCTTCATTGCGCAAAGTACGGATACAAAAAAACCAAGTGGACGGATTGCCGGATTCTACACATTATCAGCCTGCCATGTTCTTCTTGATGGTCTAGATGACGATTGGCGTAGTCGGCTGCCACGCTACCCAAATGTGCCCTCTGTTTTGATAGGGCGCCTGGCGATTGACAGTCGCTATCAGGGTAGAGGATTAGGTGGTGCTCTTTTGGTCGATGCCGCATCGCGTGCTAGCCGTTCCAGTATTGGCGTGCACATGCTTGTCGTTGAAGCAAAAAATGATGCGGCTATAGCCTTCTACCAGCACCATGGTTTACGACAGTGCCTCAACGAACAAAACAGGTTATTTATCCCCCTTTCGACGTTCGCCAATCAAAAATAATCACGCGATTCTATTGAAAACAATCGGCCACTAAGTTCTAATTTTAGGTTTGTGGTTCTGGCTTTTTCCTACACCTTGTTGGTCGAGTAGTTTTTCCAGTTTTGGATCAACTGTGCCGTATTCAACGTTTGATAGGTTGTTGATTTCTTCCCGAGTGAGATCTTCAACAGCTAACGATTTACGTGTATCCTTCTTTCAGCCGTTCATATTCTTTGATGTCGATGAGAACACGGGCGAGGCGGTTATACCGCGTAATAAATACTGGCTCTCTTGCGGATTTCTCAAAATACAACCCGGCTTTATTTTGAAATTCTGTTGATGCTACCTCCTTCATGACAATTCCCTTTTTCTTTAATACCATTCATGTTGAGCATGTTAGCTAACATGGTCAAATTTTATTTCTTGCCCTTTGTTCACCTGAACCGGAAACGAGTGTCAGGGACAGGCACTTTCAGACACGGTTTCCAGATGCGCAGAATCCATGCACCACCTGGATAACGCGAGTGAAACCTAATAACACTCTACGCTACCTGCGTAGGTTATAAAATTCAATCGCGTTTTTACTAAATACATCACCCGCCTCCTCAGCACCCAAAACATCCACAACCAACATAAAATCCTCATCTGTAAAGGGCTTCGGCGCCCTGGTCGACGGCAAATCTGTACCAAACATGAGTGATGTTGGGTTTGCTATATACAGTGTTTTAAGTGCATCCCTAACATCAAAATCCACACGACCAAAACCCGTCGCTTTGACTCTAACACCTTGCTCCACCAGTTTTACCAACCATTTAAAACCAGATTTATTCAACCCTAAATGATCAATGCTCACTAAAGGCAGCCGGATAAGCGTGCTGTATAAATCAGGAAGCGCCCTTGAGTCGACATACAATTCCACGTGCCAACCAGCAATCTCATAAACTCTTTGCGCCATTCGTGCCAAATGGGTAGCCCCCTCAGAACCGCCACGCCTTAAATTAAACCGAATAGCGCGTACCCCTGCCTTATTTAAGCAGATAATTTCATCATCAGTGGCCGTTACCGGCAGTTGAGTGACACCCACAAAAGCAGAACCTAGTTTTTTTAACGCATCGATCAGATAACCTTGGTCAAATGCGTGAAAAGAACCCGATACAACCGCTCCACCACACAATGCGTAAGCCGAGGTTTTTTTTAGATAGTCTTCACAGGTAAATACGCCCGGTATATAGCCATTATTTGGAACAAGCGGAAACCGATCATCAATGACATGGAAATGGCTATCAAACAGTTGAAATTTATTTAGCAAAACTAACTTCTTTGGTTCTCACGAAATTTATATAGATGGCGTTCCCATCCATTCACATAACTGATAAAAATGGCAATTCTATACACTTCTCTTTTCAATAAGAAGCTGCACACCTTTTATCACTTCGTTTATTTTTCCTGGAGAAACCATACCTATTTTTTCAGCAAGGTCTACTTTGTTAACCGTGTAGATTTGTGAAATATTGACAATGCTTCTCTTGGGAAGATTCGCCTCTCCCTTTTTTAATAAAACATTTCCGGGAGAGCCTGCCCGCATTACATTTGATGTAAGCGCACACACCGCAACCGTATTGATCAAACTTGCATTGAATACATCATTTTGTATAACAATATGCGGATGCTTATGAGCTGGCTCAGAACCTGTAGGTTCCCCTAAGTTCAACCAATAAACCTCACCTTGTTTTATTACCATAAATCCTTCTCTACAATTTTTTTCTGTTTTATTTTCATGGCAGTAATGGTTTCAGTTTCCACCCTATCAGCCCCTCCACTAAAAGCTGCATTTATTTGGGATAGCATTTTTTTATTTTCACTTTGCTTTATATACGCTTCTATCGCGAGGACAAATAATTTACTTCTCGATACATTCAATTCGCTTGCCAGTGCATTTACATCGTCGAACAACTGCCGTTGCATGGATATGGCTGTTTTTATACTGGATGACATAAGACTTGGCCTACAAATTTGCACACTGAAATATTTTATATTATGAACAGTAGTTATACTGTTTTCAATACAGATTATATTCTTTATGGTATAAAAATAACCGTTATAGATACCAACGACACTCAAGGGCAGAATTGTTAAAATCGCCGCTTACAATACGCAAAAGACATCACACGCTATGCATCAGTCTCCTCCCAATATTTTGCTTATCCAGGCCGATCAACTCACCGCCCGTATGCTGGGCGCCTACAATAATCCCATAGCAAAAACCCCGCACATCGATTCACTGGCGGCAGGCGGTGCAGTATTTGACGCGGCTTACACGAATTTTCCTTTGTGCGCACCCTCACGCTTTTCGATGATGTCCGGTCAATTGGCATCCACTATTGGTGCTTACGACAACGGCGCTGAGTTCTCCTCTGCTATTCCAACCTTCGCGCACTATTTACGGGGCATGCACTATCAAACCTGTCTTGTGGGCAAAATGCACTTTGTCGGCGCAGACCAATTGCATGGATTTGAACAGCGTTTGACCACTGATATCTACCCCGCTGATTTTAACTGGACAGGTGATTGGACCGAGGTTCGATCCAGCCATTCCAATAATGCGATCACCTTTACTGGATCGGGGATTTGCCTGCGCAATGTCCAAATGGAATACGATGAGGAAGTCTGCCACCGTGCAGAACGCAAGATCTATAGCCTCGCACAGAATGATGATGAACGCCCCTTTCTGTTATTGGCTTCGTTCTCCCACCCACATGACCCCTACCAGTGCCTGCAAACACACTGGGACCGTTACCGACACGATGACATCGATATGCCGCGTGTCGGCACGCTGGCGATGGATGCACTCGACCCTTACAGCCAACGCCTGCGCGTGCAATATGGCCTAAAAGACTTTGAGCCGACAGCGCAGCAGATACGCGTTGCACGGCACGCTTATTATGGCTCAGTCAGTTATTTTGACGATATGGTCGGTAGGTTGTTAGCGGTGCTAAAAAAGACCGGGCTGAACGACAATACGGTGATCATTATCACCACCGACCACGGTGATATGTTGGGTGAGCGGGGCTTATGGTACAAAAAATCTTTTTTTGAAGCCTCGTGCAAAATTCCTCTGATTATCAGCGGCCCCATGCTGACCGAAAAGCGTATTGACGCCGATGTTTCACTGGTCGATTTACTGCCTACGTTGATGGATATTGCGGGTGACCACAGCGCCTCAAACCTTATTGAGGAAATTGAGGGAAACAGCTTATGGGGTATGGCAAACGGTGAGGCACCGTGGGACAAAGCGGTTTACAGCGAAAATCTGGCCGAGGGCGCACTGGCCCCAATTCTGATGGTAAAAAAACAGCGGATGAAATACGTTTACAGCGGTGTAGACCCAGAGCAGTTGTTTGATCTTGAGGTAGACCCTAAGGAATTAAACAATGTCATTGACAACCCCGACTACGCACAAGGCCAACAGCAACTGCGTGACCTGGCAAAGCGGAAATGGAATGTGTCTCTATTGACCGACAATATCAACCTGAGCCAAAAGCGTCGGTTATTCCTACGCAAGACACTCGCACTTGGCAGGCGTACAGAATGGGATTACACCGCCCCCGATCAAGTGGTCGAGCACTGCTTACGTGGAACAACGCGGTATAACGACTGGGCTTATAATGGCGTTACCAGGCTGCGTTTTCCCGATAATAATGACTCTGGGGAAAGCGGCCATGAGTAGCATTACACTCAAGCGCGGCTGCCGCCGTCTACCACCAGTGGGTAGCCCGTTATAAACCGCGCCGAATCGCAGGCGGCAAACAAAACCATATCGGCAATTTCCTCAGCCGAGCAAACACGCTGCAATGGCACCCCCTGTGCCGATTCAGCCAACCCCTGTTCGGCACTGATACCCCGGTCGCGAAACTCTCCGCGCAACATCGCCGTATCAACATCCCCTGGGCAAACAGCCACAACGCGAATCCCCTGGTCTCCGTGGTCAATCGCCATTGCGCGGGTCATTTGTAACACCGCCCCCTTACTCGCACAATAGGCAACGAGGTGTCTACTGCCGGAAAGTGCCGCATCAGAGGCAATATTCACAATCACACCGCCGCCGTTATCCCGCATCACGGGCACCACCGCCCGACAAACATAAAACATACCGTGCACATTGACGTTAAAGGTATCCAGCCACTGCCTATCGGTGGTCTTATCGGCGGTCGCGTGGTATATCACTCCGGCACTGTTAACGACAATATCCGGCGCGCCGATCAACTCACCTGTTTGCTCAACAAGCCGCTGGCAATACCCGGCCTCTGTAATATCACCGCCGACAAAATGCGCTGGGTGACCAGACAAGCGCAGTTTTCCCAGCAAGGCATCGGCCCGCGCCCGATTGCGACCGGCAATCACAACGGCGGCGCCACTGCGTGCAAATGCCTCCGCAGTGGCGGCCCCCATCCCGGAAGTGCCGCCGGTAACCAATACCGATTTACCTGCAAAATCAAAAACCGGGCGTTTAAATACAGACATAAAAATACTCAAAAATAACCATGAAGCACACATACTAGCCGATGTTATCCCCCATTCAATGGTTATATTGCGTATGATTTACAACACACAGACAAACGCCAATAGCAATGCCCGATAAATCCCTTCGCACCAACAGCACAGCCCGGCATATTGATAGTTTCCTGACGCAACTGGCCAGTGCCCCACCGGTTAAACGCAACAGCACACAAAGCCGTTTGATGTTCGCCATGGACGCCACAGCCAGCCGTGAGCACACCTGGCACCTTGCGCGCAAACTGCAAAGTGATATGTTTGTTCAGGCAAGCCTTATCGGTGGCCTGGATATTCAATTGGTTTATTTTCGTGGTTACGCTGAATGCAAATCATCCCCGTGGGTGGCACAGGCGGATACGCTGCATCGCTTTATGTCAAGTGTGCGCTGTGAGGCGGGCGCCACTCAAATCGAGCGCGTGTTACAGCACGCCTTGCAGGCAACGCAAAAAAAACCAGTGAATGCAGTCGTGTATGTTGGTGATTGTATTGAAGAAAATATCGACCGCCTCGGCAAACTGGCCGGTGAATTGCGTCTGTTAAATGCCCCTTTATTTATTTTCCAGGAGGGGCGTGATCCCGTTGCCAGCAGCGGGTTTGCACAGCTAGCCAAAGTCAGCGGTGGGGTTCATTGCCAGTTTGACAGCAGTAGTGCCGACCAACTCGGCCAACTGCTCAACGCAGCGGCACTCTATGCTACCGGCGGCAAACAGGCGCTGCAACAATTCAGCCTGTCACAAAATTCCCCCATACAAGCGTTGCTGAAACAATTAAAATAACCCCATGACACGCCTTATTCTTATCATCGCGCTCATTGCGGGCATCTGGATTATCTACCACCTCGGCAAACAGAAGGTCAAAAAGCAGGGGCGTAGTTACCTGATCAAAGTAGCTCTGTTTGTACTCGCGGGGGTATTTGTATTGGCAGCGGTCACCGGCAAGGCACACGCGCTGTTTGCCCTGGTAGGTGCGACGATTCCGTTTGTCGGTCGATTGCTACCACTATTGCGTTTCTGGCCGATGGTACAGCAGCTACGCAACCGCTACGCAAGCCAAAACCCCGGCAGTGGTAACCAGTCAAATGTACGCACCGCCTGGCTGGCGATGACGCTGGATCACGACAGCGGTGAAATCGACGGTGAGATTCTCGATGGCGAATTTACCGGGAGAACCCTGAGTTCGCTTAAGCGCGAAGAACTACAACAGTTTTATACCGACTGTCAGCAGCATGACCCCGAAGCACTGCGTTTGCTCAACGCCTATATACAGCGCGAACGGGCAGGTGAATGGGAACCTTCAGGCACTGGGAGTGAGCAGACCACAGGTGCCTCCAGTGAAATGCACACAGCCGATGCCTGGGAAATTCTCGGCCTGCCTGTGGGCGCCTCACGCAAGGAGATTATCGCCACCCACAAACGCCTGATGGGTAAATTACACCCTGACAAGGGGGGCAGTAATTACCTCGCCAGCCAGATTAACCGGGCCAAGGATTTATTGCTCGAAGAAGTCGCCAAGGTTTAATTGAACGATGCATTAATCCGCTGCACCCAAATCTAACAACGCCTGCTCACTCAAGGTACATACAGTGACATTGTCATTGCGCCCCCGCACAGGGACATCCTGCACATTGGCTTCCGGGTAGGTGATATTTTCTGCCGCCAGGGTCTCCGTGGAGACAATCACATCACAACCCAGCAGCTTGGTTTGTGACTCCAGACGTGCAGCGATATTGATATTGTCCCCCACCGCCGTCAGCAGTGGCGTTTTCGGCGGCCCCATTGTGCCGACAATCGCCTCACCACCATGAATGCCCACACCCATTTTAATGTGCTCGCCAAACTCTTCCTGCAATTGAAGATTGAGCCTGGCGAGCCGTTTATACATGGCGCGTGCGCCGTTTAGTGCATCCTGACAGGCGCAGTGTTTACGTTGCGCATCGATGCCGTAGAGTGCCATCAAACCATCACCGGCAAATTGTGCGTAATGCCCGTGCGTCTCGTCGAGCGCCAGTGACAACTCGGTAAAAAACCGATTGAGAATAAAGACCACATCATAAGCCAACACCCGCTCACCCATGCTGGTGGAGCCGCGCATATCGACAAATACCGCAACAACGCGCTGTTCATGCCCCTGCACACCCCCTGCGTGCAAAGCCACACTCAGCGATTGCTGCGCCATAACCAACGGCGTAATCGCAATGTTGGCATGTGGGCGCATCTGGCACGCCAGGCGTATATCCGCCCCCGCTACAATCCGGGATAGCGCCTGCGCTTCAAGGTCATTAGGGGCATCCAGCGTCGACAGCCCGCTGCGCACCCGCACCCGGCAGGTAGTACACCGCCCACGCCCGCCACATATAGAGGCGTGGGGAATATTGGCCACACGCAAGGCTTCGAGTAGTGATTGTCCCTGATGTAAGCGCACACTCCGACCGTTACTGTGCTCAATTGAGCACACACCTTTGCGCAACTGAAACCATAACCGACACTGCCGGGCGACAAGCACCGCAAGCAGTAACACCCCCATAGCCGCCAGCACCCGCACTTCAAGACCCTGCATAAAACGCAGCAACGAAGGGTCCATGGCCCGGACACCCGCAAAAATTTCAGCCACACGGTCGGCATCATCCACCCACAGCATGGCGCCTTTCAACAGGCTGAAAACACCGGCAGCAGATAACGCCGGTATCAATACCACCAATGCATAAAGATACGGTACAAACGCGGCATAGTGCTTTTTCAGGCGCAGCCAGTAGTGCAGACCAATGACCATATGTGACCACAATATAACGGTCAACACACCCAGCTTGATCAGGAGAATTGGGTTGAGTAAAAAGGCGGTGGCTTCGTAGTAATAGTCCGGATCGACATCCCCAACCAGGTGCATACCACGTGTACCGATTATATGGCCCGCCAATAAAGGCAATATCGACAGACCAAACCCTAACTGCATCCATTGCCAAAGCGGCATACGCAAACTGGTTTTCATATAAACGGACTTTAACGCCAGGAAGACATGCACTAACAGCGAGCCATATAAGCATAACTGGCCCGGCCATATCTGGAACATCACCGCGACAGAGGTGCGAAAAGCTTCTGCCGCCTCGAAGGATACGATACCAAATGCGTGATTGAGCAAATGCTGCACGACATAAACCGCAAGCACAATGCCACTGCCCAGCCGCAACTTCCCCTCAAATGATTTCATCGCCATTCACCCTCGCATAATTCACCCGGGCAAATGGCAATCATATTACCCAGCCACCGCCTTTGCATCGCGTCGACGTGCCTGCAGTATAAACTCAGTATAGCCATTTGGTTGCTCGCAGCCTTTAAAGACCAGATCCAATGCCGCCTGAAAGCGTTGGCTGGTATCGAAATGATCAGACATAGGGTAATAACCGGGATCACCTCCATTTTGTGCATCGACCAAATGCGCCATTTTTTCCATCGCGGCGCGCACTTGCTGTTCCGTGTACAGCCCATGATACAACCAATTGGCGATATGTTGGCTGGAAATACGCAAGGTGGCGCAGTCTTCCATTAGTTGTACATTATTAATATCCGGTACTTTGGAGCAGCCTACTCCCTGCCCCACCCAGCGCGACACATAGCCGAGCAGGCCCTGTGCATTGTTGTCCAGTTCACGCTGTAACGCATCCTCGCTCAACTGCCTGTTGGCGGGCAACAGCGGTAGCGTCAACATGCCATCAAGGTTTGAGCGTGTGCGTTTTGCCAGATCCTGCTGGCGTGCGATCACGTCGACCAGGTGGTAGTGCAGGGCGTGCAAAGTCGCCACCGTTGGCGATGGCACCCAGGCAGTATTCGCACCCGCCTTGGGGTGTAGAATCTTGCCTTCCAGCATGGCCGCCATTTCATCTGGCGCGGCCCACATGCCTTTACCAATCTGTGCGTGGCCCATAAAACCACAATCCAGCCCTACATCGACATTATTGTTTTCATACGCCGACAACCAGGTCGCCGATTTCATCTCCTCTTTGGGCAGCACAGGCCCGGCCTTCATGCAAGTGTGAATTTCATCACCTGTGCGGTCGAGAAAGCCTGTATTAATAAAAAACACCCGTGAGCAGACTTCGGCAATGCAGGCACCTAGGTTAACCGAGGTGCGCCGCTCTTCATCCATAACGCCTATTTTCAATATATTGCGCGACAGGCCCAAGGCATCCTCCACCCGGCCAAACAGTTCTGCCGCCAGTGCCACCTCTTCCGGGCCATGCATTTTCGGTTTAACAATATACACAGAACCTTTACGGCTGTTCGGGTAGTGATCGGTATTGAGCAGGTTATGCTTGGCCGCCAGAGATGTCACCATCGTATCTAACAGCGTCTCGGCAATTGGCTCGCCCTTGTAGTGCACCATATCGGTGTCCAGATGAGCGCCGACATTACGTACCAGCAGCATACTCCGGCCCGGTAGTGAGAAGGGTTTGCCGTTTGGGTCTATATACTCGCGATCCCCCTCTAACGCACGCTCAATGGTTTTACCGTCTTTCTCAAAACGGCGCGTTAGGGTGCCCTGCATCAAGCCCAGCCAGTTGCGGTAGACCTCCAGTTTGTCGTCGACATCGACGGCTGCAACCGAATCCTCACAATCCATAATCGCACTGAGGGCCGATTCAAGCTGTATATCATAGATATTGGCGTGATCGCGACGGCCAATAAAAAAGCCTTCACCAAAACGCAATTCGACATGCAGACCATTTTTGCACAACAGCAGTTTTTCAGGGTTGGCCGCATCACCACAGTACCCCACCAACCGTTCAGGCCTTAGCAGGCAGGTTTTGTTGCCATTTCCCAGGCGCACCACCAGTTGCCCGTCGACGATACAGTACTCCGTCGCTTGACGGTGCGAGCCTTTGTCCAGGGCAAAGTGCCTGTCGAGAAAATCACGTGCAAAGTCGATAATCCGGTCACCGCGAATGGGGTTGTATTTATCGGCAATTTCGCAGCCGTTATCTTCGGCGATGGCATTGGTGCCATACAGTGCATCATACAAGCTGCCCCAACGTGCGTTGGCCGCGTTTAATACATAGCGGGCGTTATCCAGCGGCACAACCAATTGTGGCCCCGCTATGCGGGCGATTTCAGCATCGACATTATCCGTATCGATCTTCACCGCATGCGGCGATGATACCAAGTAACCGATAGACTGCAAAAATGCTTTATACGCCTGCGGGTCGTGTTGTTTATCGGCGTGGGCCACATGCCAGTCATCTATTTGCGTTTGCAATGCATCGCGTTTTTGTAGCAAAGCTTTATTGCGCGGGCCAAATTCGGCGACAATCGACTGTAACGACTGCCAGAAATGACCCGCATCGACGCCACTGCCGGGGGTAAGTTGCTTCGTGACAAATTGGTACAAGGGCGTGGCAATGCACAAATCACCGTGTGTGGTGACATTGGGGTGGGTACTCATTGTTTTGATATAGCCAGAATATTAATCTTGGAATATTACTCCATTTTTGTTTTTCATTCAGCTACCAATCTGATTCCAACACCCTCTACCCACTATTGCCGGTAAGCGGGCGCTTCTTCATCAAGAATACTTTCATATTCAGGCGGGCCGCCCAGCGAAAAGCGGCAGCCAGATCGACCCGCGCTGCGCGGTGTTGGTCTGCCTGCATACTAAAACCCCATACCCGGCGGCAGCTGGCCCTGCATGCCGCGCATCATTTTCGCCATACCGCCCTTGGCCATTTTTTTCATCATTTTGCTCATTTGCAGGTGTTGTTTAAGCAGGCGGTTGACATCCTGAACCTGCACACCACTACCGGCGGCAATACGGCGTTTTCGCGAGCCTTTAATCACAGCGGGAAAGCGACGCTCCTGCGGGGTCATGGAATTGATTATCGCGATAGCACGCGCCATATCCTTTTCCCCCGTTTTGGCTTTGGCGGTATCCATCATCTTACCCATACCCGGCAGCTTACCCGCCAGCCCAGCCAGCCCGCCCATCGACTGCATCTGCTGCATCTGGTCGCGCAGATCAACCATATCAAACCCTTTTCCCTTTTTGATTTTTTTGGCGAGTTTTTCCGCCTTCTGATGATCGACCTTTTGCTGAACTTCCTCTACCAGGCTAACCACATCCCCCATACCGAGAATGCGCGAGGCGATGCGCTCAGGGTGAAAAACCTCCAGCGCGGTGGTTTTCTCACCCGAGCCGATAAATTTAATCGGTTTACCCGTAATCATACGCACCGACAATGCCGCCCCACCACGCGCATCGCCGTCCGTCTTAGTGAGTATTATCCCCGTCAGCGGTAATGCCTGATCAAATGCTTTGGCTGTATTGGCCGCATCCTGGCCGGTCATACTGTCCACCACAAACAAGGTTTCAGCGGGCTGGCAAACGCCGTGCAATGCCTTTATCTCCGCCATCATCTCGTCGTCTACATGCAGGCGACCGGCGGTATCGATCAGCAACACATCGGCAAACGATTTTTTCGCCTGATCAATCGCCGCCCTGGCAATCGCCGATGGGCTCTGTTCCACATTCGAGGGAAAGTGCCCAGCCCCAACCTCCTGCGCCAATACCTTGAGTTGTTCGATCGCCGCAGGGCGATAGACATCACAACTGGTGACCATCACTTTTTTATTTTGTCGCTCTTTCAGGTAGCGGGCGAGTTTCGCAATAGAGGTTGTTTTACCAGCCCCCTGCAAACCCGCGACGAGAATGACAACCGGGGGTTGCGCATTGAGTGCCAGCGCTTCATTACTCGTACCCATTAAGTGCGTCAGCTCATCGTTGACCACCTTGATCATCGCCTGCCCTGGCGTCAGGCTACCGACCACCTCCTGCCCCAGGGCTTTATTACTCACCGCATCGATAAATGTCTTGACCACCGGCAATGCAACATCCGCCTCCAGCAGCGCCATACGGACATCGCGCAGCGCATCCTTGATATTTTGTTCGGTGAGTCGACCCTGACCACTCAGGGTTTTGATCGTTTTGCCCAGGCGTTCGCCGAGTGCATCAAACATAGGATTACCTTAGGGTTGGCAGTTTGTGGGGTTATTACTGTACAGGATACGGCGAAGATTATAGCGCGGATACAATGGGGCAAAAACCCTGTTAAGCACCACTAACACCAACGCACTCTATGCCGCAGCGCGTGAAAATAAACGAAAAAAGTTTTCTGTGGTGCGCGCCGCCAGCTCATCCAGCGGTATGCCGCGCAACTCGGCCACAAACGCTGCGGTGTGCTTAACATACGCCGGTTCATTGGTTTTGCCCCGGTGTGGCACAGGTGCCAAATACGGGGCGTCTGTCTCCACCAGAATACGATCAATCGGTGCTTTGGCGGCAACTTCCTGTATTTTTTTTGCCGATTTAAAGGTAACGATACCGGAAAATGATAAATAAAAACCCAGATCCAATACCACCTCGGCAAAGGCCCAGTCCTCGGTAAAACAATGGATAACGCCGGTTGCTGTACCGACCTGTTCCTCACGCAACATTTTCAACGTATCCGCCGCCGCCTCACGGGTGTGGATAATTAATGGTAACCGGGTCTCCCTGCCTGCGTCGATATGCCGCCGAAAGCGCTCGCGCTGCCATTCCAGATCGCCTTCACTGCGAAAGTAGTCGAGGCCGGTTTCGCCAATGCCGACCACGCGTGAATGCGCCGCCAGATCAATTAATTGTTCGCGGCTCGGCTCAAACCCTTCACTCCCATCTGGCGCTGTATTGGGGTGCACACCCACGCTGCAAAATACATTGGGATAGCTATCGGCAATATCGCGTACACGGGGGTAATTTGCCATATCCACCGATATCGCCACCATGTGCGAGACATTGTTCAAGCGTGCATTTTCCATCACCTCAGGCAGGCGTTCACCCAGGCCATCGAAGTTGATATGGCAATGCGAATCGACCAGTGTCACTGCTCACCCTCCCGGCTGAGGGTCGACAGGCGCACCAGCAAACGACGCACCAGCTCACGGCGCATTTCTTTGTACAATAAATCCTGTTCATCGGCACTGCGCAGCACTTCATTGGTATCGTAATTATATTCGCGGATAATGCGCAACTGCTCGGGCAGTGTGGCCTCACCATCGGTACGTCGTGCGGTGAAGTTAACGGTATAATTTAGCTCAATATCGCGCAGGCTGGAATTGAGACCAATAGAGAGCGTGCGGCTGTTGGTTTCCTCGCTATTAATATCGAGCTGGATAGCTGCGTCTTCGCGTTTGTCACTCAGTACCACGTCACGGTCTTGCAGTGTGCGGCGCAAGTTGTTGGCAATTTCACTGCGTGCACCTGAGGTGATAAACACCGGGCCGATAACGTCTGCCGATACACCGCTGCCACGCAAGTAAAAACCACAGCCACTCAAGCCGACAAACAACACGATAAGTAACACCCCAAGGTGTGCAATTGAACGGTATCTATGCATATTAATTCACCACTATATTGACCAGTTTTCCGGGCACCACGATCACCTTGCGAACGGTTTTCCCCTCAGTGTGCCGGGCTACATTTTCATCCTGCATGGCAGCGGCTTCACAGGTGGCCTGATTGGCATCGGCGGCCACACTAATGCGGGCGCGCAGCTTGCCGTTGACCTGCACAACCAACTGCATGTTATCTTGTTGCAGCGCCTGTTCATCGACAGACGGCCAGCGCGCATCCACGGGCGCGTCACCATGCCCCAGCTCAGCCCATAGTCGGTGGGCGATATGCGGCACAATCGGCGACAGTAACAACACAGCACTGTCCAGTGCCTCTTTACTGATAGCGCGGCCCTGTGGCGAATCATCGGTAAACTTTGCCACATCGTTGAGCAGTTCCATAACGGCCGCAATGGCCGTATTAAAAGTATAGCGACGGCCTACATCATCGGACACTTTGGCAATTGTCTGGTGGGTCTTCAGGCGCATTGCGCGCTGGGCAGCGTTTAATTCCACCGTACCCAGCGTCTCCGTTTTCACACCGGCATCGACAAACTCACCGACAATGCGCCACAGGCGTTTGATAAAACGGAACGCCCCCTCGACCCCCGCATCTGACCACTCCAGTGAATCGCGTGGTGGCGAGGCAAACATGATAAACAAGCGCACCGTATCTGCACCGTAGCGGTCGATCATCGCCTGCGGGTCGACGGTATTGCCTTTGGACTTCGACATCTTACTGCCATCTTTTAATACCATACCCTGTGTCAGCAGGTTTTTGAACGGCTCATCAGAGCTGACCAACCCGGCATCGCGCATTAGTTTATGGTAAAAACGGGCGTATAGAAGATGCAGAATAGCGTGTTCAATACCACCGATATATTGATCGACCGGTGTCCAGTAATCGCCGCGTTGATCGAGCATCGTCGACTCCTGGTCCGGGCAGGCATAGCGGGCGTAATACCAGGAGGACTCCATAAACGTATCGAAGGTATCCGTTTCCCGTTCGGCGGGCCTGCCACACGCAGGGCAATCAACCTGCTTAAAACTGTCCATACGCTTGATGGGGGAACCGATACCATCAAATTCAATATTCTCTGGCAACACCACCGGCAGATCGGCGGCAGGGACAGGCACTGTGCCGCAGTCTGTGCAGTTAATTACCGGAATCGGCGCCCCCCAATAACGCTGGCGGGACACGCCCCAATCGCGCAGCCGGTAATTGACTTTACGCTCACCCTTGCCCTGGTCTTCCAGCAATTCGGCGATAGCATTAAACGCGGTGGGGAAATCCATCCCGTCCAGCGGGCCGGAATTGCAACAAACCCCCGCTTTAGTGACAAACGCCCCCACATTCAGGTCGACCACCTCCCCCGTTTGCGGGGCGACAACCTGGAGAATTTCAAGACCGTATTTTTTCGCGAACTCCCAGTCGCGTTGATCGTGGGCAGGCACTGACATAATCGCCCCAGTACCGTACCCCATCAGGACAAAGTTGGCGATCCATATGGGGATAGTTTCACCATTAACCGGATTGACAGCATCAATACCCAGCGCAATGCCACGTTTTTCCATCTTTTCCAGTGCCGCCTCTGCAGTATTGGTCTGCTTGCAGGCCGCGACAAACGCGGCGATATCGGCATTATCTTTAGCGGCCTGCAACGCCAGCGGGTGTTCGGCGGCAATCGCCATAAACGTTGTGCCGCACAGCGTATCCGGCCGGGTGGTATATACCGTTAATGGCGGGTTGCCAGGCACCTCAAAGTCCACCTCCAACCCTTCTGAGCGGCCAATCCAGTTTCGCTGCATGGTCTTCACCTGCTCGGGCCAATCGACATTTTCCAGATCGGCCAACAACTGATCGGCGTAATCGGTGATTTTCAAAAACCACTGGGCAATCTCGCGGCGCTCGACCGGCGTATCACACCGCCAGCAACAGCCATCGATCACCTGCTCATTGGCCAGTACCGTGGCATCGACCGGGCACCAATTGACCGGTGCGGTCTTTTTGTAAGCGATACCTTTTTCCATTAGCTGAGTGAAAAACCATTGTTCCCAGCGGTAGTAATCGGGCTTGCAAGTGGCCATTTCGCGCTCCCAATCGTAGCCAAAGCCCAGGCGCTTTAACTGCTCACGCATATAGTCAATATTGTCGTAAGTCCACTGTGCTGGGGGGACATTATGCTGCATCGCTGCATTTTCAGCGGGCATACCAAACGCATCCCACCCCATCGGTTGCAGCACGTTTTTCCCTAACATACGTTGGTAGCGCGACACCACATCACCAATGGTGTAGTTACGCACATGCCCCATATGCAATTTACCGCTGGGATAGGGAAACATCGAAAGGCAATAAAACCGCTCGGCACCCGCTTTTTCAGTCACATTAAAACTGCGGTTTTCTGCCCAAAACTGTTGGGCAGCCACTTCGATTTGTTGGAAATCGTACTCGGTTGGCATGGTATTCTTTGGTGTAGAGAGAAAGCGCGCAATAATACCGCAAATTACCCAACAACTCAGTGTTCGCACTGATTCAATTCAATTCCCACGTTTCATGGAGCTTACAATGATTGAATTATTTGCCCTCCCCGTGAGTGCCTACTGTGCCAAAGTGCGTGTCGTTCTCGACTTAAAAGGCATCGCATACACCGAAACCCCGCCACCCGACGGCTATGGTTCTCCCCGTTACCGGGCAATCGTACCCGCAGGGTCCATTCCCGCCATTCGCCAGGGCAGTTTTGTACTACACGATTCAGATGCGATAATCGAATACCTCGAAGACCAATACCCCAACCCACCCATGCGCCCGGAAAACAAACAAAAACGGGCCGTGCTACGGGCTATTGCCCGCTACCACGATACCGCCCTGGAACCCACCATACGCGCTTTTTTCCCCTTGGTTGAGTGTAGCCGTGATGGGATGGGTGAAACATTTGATACAGCCTACCTAAACCTCAACAATGCATTAGAGCGGCTGGAAACAATCATCCTACACAGCGCACCGCCGTCACCTTTTTTGGGTGGCGAACAAATAAGCCTGACTGATTGCGGGTTTCCATCGACACTGCAAATGGCTAATAAACTATTACAGATATTTGGCCGGACATTAACCTTACCGCCCACCCTCACCGAGTGGTTAAACACATTGAATAAAGTACCGGAAATAGCGCACTCGCAATCGATTTGCCGTAGTGCAGTGGATAGCTGGATAGCCACTAAAATATCGTCTGGATTACCCGTCAATAAGTAACCTGTTAGCGGTTATTCATAAAGTCGTTCGCCGACGCTAATACACCATCCGTTTACACGCTTTTTTCTCAATCCCGGAGTCTTGCGATAAGGTATATTGGTCAACTGGTTTTTTAAAGAATCTATCTCTATGCTCTGCCGCGTTCATTTACCGCTTGTACTCTGGAGTGCTCTGGCCTGCTTTCTATTTACCTCTCCACCTACGGCACACGCGAACGGCTGGGAGCACACCGCTATTCCCCTGCCCGCGCTATTCGATGCGTTACAGGACGAACATGCCGAAATACGGCAGCGGGCCGCGCACTCGCTTGGCCACCACCGGGGGGCGGAGGTTACCAGGCAACTGTTGGCTTTACTCGAACGCGGTGAACCGCAACCCTCAGTGCGTCAGGCGGTGTTTATCTCACTGGGAAAGATCGGCGCACCCGCCGCTTTGCCATCGATTGAAAAATGCCTAATGTCAGAAAGTGAGGCACCTGTTCGCGTCGCGTGTGCGACGGCCTTGTCTGGCATCGTTTCCCCGCGATCTGAACAAATAGCGGGAAATATTCTGGCAGATGCCAATACGGTGACAAACAGCGTCGTGCAGCGCGCACTACTCGGCAGCCTGGGCAATTATCGTACACCCGAGGCGCTGCAGATACTCAGCCACGCCATTCAGAGTAGCGATACCATATTTCGCCATACCGCTATCGTCGCGCTGGGCAACAGCGGTCACCCTGCGGCGTTAAAATACTTATTGCCCCTGGTACAAGCCGATACCGACGAGGCGACGCTGGTAACCACGCTGAAAGCAATAGCGGGTATCGGTGGCACAACAGCGCCACCCACCGTGCAGCAGCTATTCAACACCACCGGCAGTGACCGGGTGCGCCGCTTCACTTTAATTGCGTTGGCTGCTTTCGACGGCGGGACTAACGGTTTACTGCAGGCATTGAACAGCGACGACCCACTGTTGCAAATTCAGGCGCTGGAAATTTTCCGCGAACACAACGACAAAGAAAGCATTGACCCTATCGTCGCCATCGCCACCCGGTACGCAGAGGCGTTTTTTGACCACCCGGTTGCATGGGTGGAGCGATACCCCAATAAAGCTGTCGTCGAGCTATCGGTATTGAACGAATTTCTGCGCACGGTTATCGCCATCGATCCCCATCATGCGGATAAATTATTCAAGGTGGTAACGCAACCCTATGTCGTTGCGCGTAATCGCCCGCTTCTGCTGCAAGTAGCTGAGGGGCTATACCGCGCCCGCTGGCACGGTCTCTACGGTATTGGTTACACGCACGCGGGCACTGCAGATGATGTGCTAAAACGCAGCATAGCTGACCCGGATGCACGCGTGCGCGCCGTTGCCTTGCGGTCGATGGGCGTCAGTGACCCCACCCGTTTCCGCAGCCTGGCGGTTAAGGCATTAAACGACATTTCAGCCGAGGTGCGCTGGCAAGCGGCGATGGTGTTGGGCCGGGACCGTACCCATCGAAATATCGCCCCACTGCTGGCGGCAACGAAAGATAGGTACGCGAGGGTCAGAAAAGAAGCGGCCTTGTCACTGGGTTACCTGGGTGACCCGCAGGCCAAAACGGTTTTAACCGGCCTGGCGCAGTCCGACGCCGATGCACAAGTCAGGGCATCGGCGTCGTATGCGCTGGGTTTGCTGGACCGCTAGACTCGATGCATTGACTTGTGTGCAAGTCAATGCATAGGGTCTAGTCAGGATTCACAAATTGCCAGAACACGCGAGGGGCCACCTGTGCCGCGTACGTGTTTCGGTGCGCCCACCACGATAGTACAGTCGCCTGGGTCACCGACCATTTTGAGCTGGCCAAGGTTCGTCGCGTTTTCGACAAACTTAACCCCCCGCTGCAACAGGCGTACATGGGCATGCCAGGAGTTAGTCCATTTGTCATCGTCACCAACCGCGTTCTGGCCGGAATCGATACCGATATTGTCGGCGACAATACCGTTAATGAGGACGCCTTTTTCATCCATGATTTCAATCAGTTTGTCGACACCGGCCCTGCTGATACCCGGGTGGTTAAACCCATTGATGTAGGGATCTTTCGCAAAATCGGTTCCCGAAAAATAGAACCGCGACCAGCCCGTGTTGATTACCAGCCACACACCGTTATCGATATCATCGGCAACCGCCATGATGTCATCGGCGCCCACCACGTTTGCAGATGAATTGGAAAAATCGGTGACATTTACATCTGCGCTGGGCACACCACCGTTTTTGGCCAGTTCGGTATCCACACGCCCGGATATATCAATCATTACCGCTTTGCCAATCAGATCGCTCGCATCCAGTTGGTGAGCCAATTTTCGATCGGCAACGGGTATGCCACCAGGCTCCATGCTTTTTTCGTTGTTGATATAGTGCCCCGGTGTGTCCAGGTGAGTACCGTGGTGCTCGGCCAGCACCAGCGTTCCCAAATCAAAATGACCATCGCTGGTGGGGAATTGCCCCAGGGCAAAAACGGCCTGACTGCCAAATGTAGGGATGGGTACAGAATCCAGGTAGGGTTTGGACAAATCGGGTTTCATCGGGTCTTCCGCGCTGGGCGCAAAAGTGGGGATGGGGTGAGACAGATCAACGGTGACAACATCAGTCCAGGCAGTGCTGGTGAAAACAGAGGCGGTTACCGCTAACACACCTACAATACTGTTTTTTTTCATGAACGATCCTCCAAGTGTCAAAATGCAGTACGTACTTTACGACGAAGCACGGCGCATGGATTATACACAGATGCGCTGGAACTGAAATTTCCTTCATCAACTGGAAAAGGGTATTGTAAAGCCTCACGAGTGCCGTATTACCGAGCGCAATCGTTTTCTGACACCTTCTGGAGTGATCCAATGGTTAGCAGCAGCCCACCATCAGTATTTCACCGGCTTACCTGGCGCAAGCTGACGTTACTCACACTGCTACTGTTTATCGGGCTGGTTTTCCACCAGGCAACGGTCATGCGCGAAGCACAGATAACACGCCTCGAAGCCGCCAGGCAAGCCGAACAGACCCGCCTACAGGCAGAACAACAGGCCGACCGGCAGCGCGATTACCCGGCGTACAACGACACACTCATCACCGACATTTTCAACGCCATGCTGGCCCCGCCGTACAGCAAACTCGACATATATGGCAAACAACTGCCGCCATCTGCTGACCACTGGCAGTGCGTCAGAAGTAACGACACCAACCTGGTGTGGGAAGTCAAAACCCGTGACGGCGGACTGCGCGACGCACAACACACCTACACCTGGTTTACCCGTGGCGATAAAAACGGCGTACCTGCCTCAGGGCGAGCCGACGGCGGCGCCTGCCTATACTCAGACTGCGATACCGAAGCCTACCTCGACACAATCAACCGGCAAAAACTGTGCGGGCTGGAGAACTGGCGTTTACCCACCACCGAAGAACTGCAATCACTCGTATACAACAGCGCCTACATCCCCAAAATCGACCCGCGCTATTTCCCCAACACGCGTTCATACTACTACTGGTCAAACACCATCTACGCCCACTACTACGACCCGGAGCAACTCGCCCACTTCCCCGGTGTCCAGGCATTTCAATACTGGTCTGAAATTCTCGCAATCAACGACTACAGCATCATGACCAGCGTCAACTTCCTCAACGGCCTCGCCTACGGCGCCAGAAAACAACGCACATACCATATTCGCCTGGTAAGCGGAAAGCCCTAAATAAGCAAACACCTTTTTGGCCAACAGGCAATACATCAGAAACACAACCTCATACCACCGGCAATCAGTATCAGCCTGCTTTCCACAGGGGCAGTTGGCGTACGCCTAACACGTCTCACATAGAGACAAAAATTCAGCAAACCCTCCCTATCCACTTTGACACCCTCCCCCCACTCGTATAAAACACAACTTTATCTGCGGAACCCACCTCTATGGGAAACATCAATATCGAATACCTAAGCGGCCCGGATATCGCCCAACTGGCACTCAGCAATGACGAAATCCTCACCGCAGTCGACACCGGCCTAATCGCCGCCGGGCGCCGCGAAACCGTCATCGAACCCCGCCTACACCTACACCCGGACCCCACATTCAACGGCCACTTCAACATCCTGCGCGGCTACATCGCCCCCTTAAACTACGCCGGATTCAAAATCGTCGGTGACTACGTAGACAACTACAAACGCGGGCTCCCCTCTGAAATGGCCCTGCTAAACCTCTTCGACCCACGCACCGGCACCCCGCTGGCCGTACTCGACGCCAGCGGCATCACCGACATGCGCACCGGCGCCGTCACCGCACTCGGCGCCAAACACCTGGCCCCCAAAAACCCCCGCATACTCGGCCATATCGGTGCGCGTGGCACCGCCTACTGGAACGTGCGCCTACTCGACCACCTGTTCGACTTTGACGAAATCCGCGTACACTCGCGCCGCCCGGAAAGCCGCGACGCCTTTGCCGAAAAACTACAAAACGACCTCGGCAAACCCATACGCGTAACCGACAACTGGCAGGACTGCCTGGCGGGTGCCGATATCCAGGTCGAGGCATCCCGACTATCTGAACCAACCCCCCTGTTTGACAGCGCCTGGGTGCGCAAAGGCACACTAGTGGTGCCCTATGGCACCATGTCGACCCTGCCGCTCGACTTTACTGACCACTTCGACAAATTCGTCATGGATGATTTAGGGCAACTGCGCTCCGGCCCACTGGGCGCGTTACGCCCCCATATCAACGCGGGAAAAATCGACGAACAATCGTTCTACGCCGAAGTGGGCGAAATCGCCGCCGGATTAAAACCGGGGCGGGAAAGTGATGATGAGACCATCTTATTTTGGCATCGCGGCCTGGCGACCTCCGATATTGCCCTGGGTGCGGCGATGCTGGAAAAAGCCAAATCGATGGGGTTGAACCGTACCTTGCCCTATGCGTAGTTAACCTCCAGGAGAAGCAATAGACACATACTTAATTAATACATGAGGTCTAGCAAGGCCGAGCTACCCGCCCAGGAAAAGACCTCAACACCCTGGCGCTTGTACTGCTCACTACCACCATAAACCAGCGCTTTATTCTCAACACTCTCCTGTGCAAGGTGGGTATACGTCGATAGGTTTTTTAGCCAGGATGAATGAAACGTCTGCCCCGATTTAATTTCAACCGGCAGCAGCTTACCCGCCCGCTCAATCAGCAAATCAATTTCTGTTCCTTTATTGTCCCGCCAAAAATATAAGCTCATCTTATCACGCCCATGCAACCTGCATTTTGCCAGCTCAGACACTATCATTGTCTCGAAAATTTGCCCTCGAAACGGGCTTACTTGCAGATCTTTAGCATGAGTCAAACCCAATAAGTAACAAACAATACCCGTATCGTAAAAATAAAGTTTCGGTGATTTGACTAAACGCCGGGTAAAGTTTTTATGGTGTGGTGGCAGTAAATACAGGACGTAGCTGCTCTCCAAAACCGACAGCCAGGATTTCACAGTCTTCAGATTAACACCTGCCGCATCGCCAATTTCTGAAAGATTAATCAACTGCCCTGTCCTGGCAGCACACAATTTCAGAAAGGTTCTGAATTTACTCAGGTCAACAATATTAATGATCTTTCTTACATCTCTTTCAATATAGGTTTTTACGTAATCTTCTGCCCAGTACTCTGGCTCAATAGTGCGGCTATAGAGTGGCGGATAAAAACCTTTAAGCATTTGCAAGTCACTGCTGTGCTCCAGGTGTTGCAACTCACTGATGGTGAACGGCAGCAACTCGACTAGCCCCACTCTACCTGCCAGCGACTGGGTGATTTTGGAAACCATGCCAAATTGCTGCGAACCCGTCACGACAAACTGCCCCATTTGCTGCCGCCTATCAACAATCTCCTGTAGATATGAAAACAACGCTGGGCAATTCTGTGCCTCATCAATAATTGCACCCGCTTCATACCGCTGCAAAAACCCCACGGGATCGCTACGGGCAAAGTCCAGATTGGTGGGCGTTTCAAGGTTGACATAGGTTTTTTCGGGAAAAGCCATCTTCGCCAGCGTCGTCTTTCCAGACTGCCTTGGCCCGGTAATAGCTAACACCGGATAACTTGCAGACAAGGCTTTTAACAACGCGTGGGCCCGCCGGTCAATTAGTATAGGGGACATAGTGAACCGCGAGTGCTGAGATGCGCTCATGGTACATATTTGCCAGTCGACTGGCAAATATGTACCATTTGAAAAAATAAACCTCTCTCCTCCTTCAATACCTGCTCTACAGATTCAGTGCATAAGGTGTTCGCAGTAGATTCAACTGAGGAATTCAGGATAATGAAGGCGTCAGATTTAGATTCCCATAGCACCCTCTACATCGAAAAACGCCCCTCACCAATACCACCCGCCAAAACCTCAATCTCAGCAATTAAAGACCGGTCACCCTGTAGCACAGGCACTATTTCCCGCACGCGATCCCGCAGTACCGTCAGTGCCGGCCCCAACTGAACCTGCCCACGCAATTCAATCGCCTGCACAGCCACCACCATCTCAATTGCCGTCAATCGCCGCCACTTTTCGATAATGGCCAATAACGATTTCGCCGCTAAAGGCGTACTGCTCATCACATCCTCAACACCATCGGCACTGATACTCGGCCATACAGGTGCAGGGGTGGCGAGGTGGGCAATCTCCACCGCCAGTGCCTCCGCCGGTTTCAGCAGGGGCGCAAAGCCATTACCAGCACAACCCGGCGCAACCAGGTATTGCGGCAGACCGGTAAACCGGGTCGCGAGCATTTTGCCAATACGGGCAAGCTGCGCCGTGACGAGATGCGCCAACGCACGCGACAAGGTATCGACAGCAATAGTCAGATGAGTTGTATGGTAGGCACCACCGGAGACGATCTCCCCCTGCTCAAGCAGCACCACCGGGTTATCGCTGGCACCGTTAATATCCGCCTGCGCCGCCTCGCGTGCATACGCCAGGGCCGCAAACGCAGCGCCGTGAATTTGCGCCAGGTTGCGAATCGACAACGGATCCTGCAAACGCCGTGCATTTTCCATTTGTTCAATGGCAGCGCCAGCCAATAGCGCCCGTAGCCCCGCCACCGCCTGCGCCTCGCCCGGTCGTTCACACAACGCCAATACATCCGGGTGCAAGGGCGAGGTATTGGCGACAAACCCCTGCATCGACAAGGCCGCTGCAGACTGTGCCGCACTCAGCGCCCGCTGGGCATCGGCGACACCCAGCGCCGCCAGCGCCGCAGAAAAGCTGGCGTGACTGGCCAGTGCCAGGCCGTCGCGGGGGCCGGGTTGCAGTGGGGCGATACCCGCTGCACGCAAGACCTCAAAGGCATCACCGGGCAGGCCAGCCGCATCGTGCATACGCCCCTCGCCCATCAGCGCCACCCCCATCGTCGCCCCCCACACCAAATCGCTGGCCCCAATCGATGCGCTCTCACCAACCACCGGGGTAATCCCCGCGCCAATGCAATCACGCAACACCCCGGCAACCGCCAGCGATGCCCCCGCCGCGCCGCTCAATAGGGTATTCAAACGCACAACCATCGCGGCACGCACCACCCGGCAGGGCAGCGGAGCGCCGAGCGCCTGCGCCCGGCCACGTAAGGTTTGCACCGAAAACGTGGCCAGCTCATCCGCAGACAATACTTTATCCACATTGGAACCAAGACCGGTGGTAACGCCGTATACCGGCCTCTTCTCCTGCACCGCTGCATCAATCAGCGCCCGCGCAGCTAACATACGCGCCCGTCCACCGGCACTTATCGATACGCTGCCCCCGCAGGCCAGCGCCGATAAAATCTCCGGCGTTAACCTGCGCCCCTCTAAAACTGTCACGGTACTCATAATGTCCGGTTTCCCCTTGTACGCACTTTGCGTAATACTAAGCGCCTGAAAATAAACAGATACGACCACCACATGATCCCTCTAATTGGCTATACCGACAAGCTTTCCGCCCGCCCAGGTGACACCATCGCCTGCAAGATAAGCAGTCGCTTAACGGAGGACTACAGCGCAAAACTGGTGCGCCTTATCTGCGCAGACCCAAACCCCGACGGCCCCGGCATTATTGAAGAATCTGTCGAGGCCCACTTTACCGGCACCTACCCCTCACGTGAGCAGGCCTTTCACCCCGGTTCCTGTGCGTTGATTGAT
This sequence comes from Gammaproteobacteria bacterium, assembly GCA_965277715.1. Lineage (GTDB taxonomy): Bacteria > Pseudomonadota > Gammaproteobacteria > JBCCGL01 > JBCCGL01 > JBCCGL01. The sequence goes on along the minus strand of OZ255836.1, from coordinate 669,853 downwards.
ACCGGTCAACCCTTCACGCTGGAAAGCTTTACGCTGACCGCCCTGATCTGGCCAACACTGCCCGGCACCCGACAACAGTGCATTTTATCGTTCGCACATACCACTGAAACAGGGGCTGAAACCTGCCAGGCCACGCTATTTATCGATGATCAGGCACAGCTTGGCGCGAGCCTTGGCGATAGCACAGTGCAGCGTGTCGCGCTTGGTGACACGCCCCTGATCGCACGCCAGTGGTATCGCGTGTGGATGTGTTTTGACTCGCTTAACAATACACTGTCTGTTGGCTTTAAGGCCTTAAATACCCCGCGTACACCGCATATCCACTGTGCAGAAATTACCCCGCCAGCACACCTTGCACTGAATAAAATTGGCATCGCCAGCCGCTGCAGTGAACACCCCCTGGATTGTTTTAACGGGAAGATTGAAGCGCCTGCCATTTACCCACACGCCTGCACCACCAGCCAATTCGACAACCCCCATCAGCCAACAGGTGGTGCACTCGCCCAATGGGATTTCAGTCAACACATCAGCCGCACCCGGATCATTGATACCGGCCCACACCAGCTACACGGCGAACTGCGCAACTTTCCGGCACGCGGGATGACCGGCGCCCGCTGGGACGGCACAGAAATGGCCTGGCGGCACGCACCGCAACACTACGCGGCGATTCACTTCCACAGCGATGATATTGTCGATTTCGGTTGGCATACCGACTTCAGCTTCACCCTCCCCGAAGCCCTGCCCAGCGGCATTTACGCAGTGCGTATACGCTGCGGTGAATACCAGGACAACCTGCCCTTTTTTGTCTGCCCACCCAAAAATCAGCGCCGCGCCGATTTATGCGTGCTGGTGTCGACATTTACCTACACCGTTTACGGCAACCACGCACGCCCCGATTTCCACCCGGACTGGAAAGCCCGCATCGACGCCTGGAACGCCTACCCGTGGAACCCCGCCGAGCACCCCGAGTATGGCTTATCGACTTACAACCACCACCACGACGGGAGTGGTATCTGCCATGCCTCATCACAACGGCCATTGCTCAACCTGCGCGCTGGCTACCTCACCTTTGGTTACGGTGAAGGTTCCGGCCTGCGCCATTTTCAGGCCGATAGCCACTTAATCGCCTGGCTGGAAAATAAGCATCACGACTACGACATCATCACCGACTGGGAGCTGCACCAGGAAGGTCATTCAGCCCTTGAGGGATATAAGGCCGTGACCACGGGCAGCCACCCGGAATACCACACCCAGGAAACCCTCGACGCCCTGCAACAATACCGCGATAACGGCGGAAAGCTGATGTACCTGGGCGGCAACGGTTTTTACTGGCGTGTGGCGCTGCACAGCGAGCACCCAAACACAATTGAAATTCGCCGGGGTGAGGGCGGCATTCGCGCCTGGGCCTCCGAACCAGGTGAATACTACAATGCGTTTGATGGCCATTACGGTGGTCTGTGGCGGCGCAATGGCAGGCCACCTCAACAGCTCGCCGCCGTTGGTTTTTCCGGTCAGGGGCAGTTTCAGGGCAGTTATTATCGGCGCGCTGCGGGGGCGGATGCCCCGGCGGCGGCGTGGATTCTTGCGGGTATCGATGATACCGTTCTTGGTGATTTTGGCCTCAGCGGCGGCGGCGCCGCAGGCTTTGAACTGGACCGTGCCGACACCCGCCTCGGCACACCGGAAAATGCCATCGTTATCGCCCGCTCAGAAGGGCATGACGATTCCTTTATTTTAGTGCCGGAGGAACAGCTCACGCACATTACTGTATGGCCCGGCGGCAAAGCCGAAGACGCCATCCGGGCGGATATGACCTATTGCGAATACCCTGGCGGCGGCGCGGTATTTGCCAGTGGCTCGATCACTTTTTGTGGCAGCCTGCCACACAATAATTTTAATAATAATATTTCAGATTTATTGGATAATGTTATCAATCGGTTTCTGCATTAAATTAAAGAGGTATACATCCCTATGACAAACAACTATAAATAACTATTTGCAGTTATTTTCATTTACAATACGCCCGTATTACCAACCTGGACTACCCCCTTCCCGACATGCTGAAACGTTTTCGTGGTCTGTTTTCGACCGATCTATCCATCGACCTCGGTACTGCCAATACACTAATTTATGTGCGCGGGAAAGGAATAGTACTCAATGAACCTTCCGCCGTCGCTATCCGAGAGGATCGCAGCCCCACAGGCACTACATCGATTGAAGCCTACGGCCTCGCGGCAAAACGTATGGTGGGCCGTACACCCCGCAACATTCGCGCAGAGCGCCCAATGCGCGACGGCGTTATCGCCGACTTTAATCTCACTGAAAAAATGCTCCAGCATTTTATTCGCAAAGTACACGACTCCCGTTTCTTTCGCCCCAGCCCACGGGTATTGGTCTGCGTTCCCTGCGGCGCCACACAGGTCGAGCGGCGCGCCATCAAAGAATCTGCGGCCGGTGCCGGTGCACGCCAGGTCTTTCTGGTTGAAGAGCCGATGGCTGCCGCCATCGGTGCGGGTATGCCCATCGACGAGCCACGCGGTTCAATGGTGCTCGATATCGGCGGCGGCACCTCAGAAGTCGCGGTAATGTCACTCAACGGTATCGTCTACTCGGCCTCTGTGCGCATTGGCGGCGATAAATTTGACGAAGCCATCATCAGCTATGTACGCCGCAACTATGGCGCGTTGATCGGTGAAGCCACCGCCGAGCGCATAAAACACGAAATTGGCTCGGCCTACCCCGGCAAAGAGCTATTGGAAATCGAAATCAAAGGGCGCAACCTCTCAGAGGGTGTGCCGCGCAGCTTCACACTAAACAGCAACGAAGTACTCGAATCGCTGCAAGAACCCCTATACGGTATTGTCTCGGCAGTGAAAACAGCACTTGAGCAAACCCCACCGGAATTGGGCGCCGATGTCGCCGATCGCGGCATCGTCCTGACCGGTGGCGGCGCACTGCTGCGCGATATAGACCGGCTGCTCATGGAGGAAACCGGCTTGCCGGTACTGATTGCCGAAGACCCGTTAACCTGCGTTACCCGTGGCGGTGGCCGTATCCTCGAATTGATGGATCAGCAAAGCGGCGAATTCTTTTCAGTCGAATGAGCAACCGGCAGCGCCACCGTTATCTGCGAAAATACGCAATGAATCCGGCCTGAATGCAGCAGCCACTTTTTCAACATGAAGCGGCGGCATCCTTTCGGCTAATCATTTTTATCGTCGCCTCTATCGTGGTGATGACCGTAGACCACCGCTTCAGCCACCTTGAGGTCGTGCGTTCCTACATCGCCAACGCTATTTACCCCATCCAGTACGCGGTTAACCTGCCAGCGCAGCTAGTGGGCTGGAGTTACCAGGCGTTTACCGAACGCAAACAACTGCTGGCAGAAAATGCCGCCCTCAAATCCACGCTGTTAACGATGCAGGCCAAGCAGCAAAAACTGGAATCACTGACAACCGAAAACACACACCTGCGCGCCCTGCTTGGCTCCTCGGCACGCGTACAGGAAAATGTACTGGTAGCAGAGCAAATCGCCGTCGACCTCGACCCCTACAGACAACAGATTGTGATCAATAAAGGCACCACCGACAACGTTTATATCGGCCAGCCTTTGATCGATGCAAACGGCATCATGGGGCAGGTTATACACACATCCGCCTATAATGCTACCGCCTTACTGATATCAGACCCCGACCACGCCGTGCCGGTGGAAGTGGTGCGCAACGGCTTGCGCAGTGTCATTGCAGGCCTGGGCAAAACCGATGCCGTGGCATTACTCCATATCCCATCCAGCGCCGATATTCAGCCGGGTGACACCCTCGTCACCTCCGGGCTTGGTGGTCGCTTCCCGGCAGATTACCCTGTGGCGCATATCATTTCAGTCGAACAACCGCCCGGCAAATCATTCGCACAAGTCTACGCACGCCCCGCCGCCCAACTTAACCGTAGCCGGGAAGTGTTACTGGTATGGCACAACCAGCCACAGAGCAAACCTGACACTGCAACGGATGAAACAACAGACGCAATAACAGACGCAGGCAATGGAGGCGCCAAACCGTGATCCACATACGCAATATCTGGGTCATTCCTACTACCTTTCTGGTCGCCTTTATATTGGTTGTTTTACCACTGCCAGAATGGGCCAAACCCATGCGGCCAGAATGGGTAAGTATGGTCGCCCTCTACTGGTGTCTGGCGATGCCACGCACATTTGGCCTCGGCAACGCCTGGATGATCGGGTTGATCCTGGACGTCGCACAAGGCTCACTGCTCGGCCAACACGCGGTGGGGTTATGCGTTGTCGTGTACATCGCCAACCGCACCCACAAACAAATCCGCCTATCCCCACTGGGACAGCAAGCGGTCATAATCAGCGTATTATTATTGGTAAAGCAAACACTGGTACTGTGGGTTTACGGCATTATTGGTCAACTGCCTGACAACCTCATACTCTACTACGTGCCCTCACTAATGTGCTTACTACTGTGGCCCTGGGCATTTATTATTTTGCGTGGCATACGCCGACGTTACCGTATCAACTAAAGAGCGTGCCGGAACACGATCATTCCCGGTAATGCAGCGTTAGAGATCGGCTGCACCACTAAAACACACATAAACCTAAAAGCGCAGATGACCCAAAAAATAACTGAATTAAGTCGGCGTACCGATGAAATGGAAATAAAAATAACTTTATTGGAACAGGCCAATGAAGAAATGAGCCAGGTCATCATCAACCAACAAGCGGCAATAGACACCCTAACGCAACAACTCCACCAGGCAAAAACCCACATGCAGCGCCTGAGCGAACAAACCGACAGCGACAACCAACCGCCCCCGCACTATTGACAACTACGGAATTTAGGTTGACGGAACAATCAGTTAAACATAAACCTCGAAGCGCAAACAAACAACACCCTGCGCTACCCACATACAACAAACCAAATATCCCACCAGATCAATTCACCACCGAATGCACCACATCACCTTCACCACTGCGCGCAGTAGTCACCGCAACACACACCTTATCCCGGCCATTCTGCTTGGCCAGATAAAGCGCACGATCTGACGCTTTAAACAAAGCCGTCTCATTTTCACCATTAGCCGGACACGCCGCAACGCCAGCAGAAATAGCAATATTATTCAACCGCGCCCCCTGATAACGAATATTCAACTGCTTGACACCCTCGCGCAACTGCTCTGCGCGCTTCTTCGCTTCATCGAGCGCCGCCCCTGGCAACAACAGCAAAAACTCCTCTCCACCAAAACGGCAGGCAATATCCTCAGCGCGCATATGGCAGCGAATAAACTCCGCCAGCTCCTTTAACACCAAATCACCGGCATCGTGCCCAAATTCATCGTTATAGCGCTTAAAATGATCGATATCGATAAGGATAACACTCAACTCCCAACTCGCCCGCCGACAACGGGCAAACTCACGCTCCAGTGAATCAGACATATAACGCCGATTATAAAGCTGCGTTAAAGGATCTTTTACCGACTGCTGCTTTAACGCCTCACGCAATTTCAAACTGACCAGTGCCAGAGCGAGATTATCAGCCGTAATGATCGCCAACCTGCGCCTGGCGTTATAGTGATGCTCGACTTCATCCGCCGTAAAATCGGTCGGCACCTGCGCATATTGAATATGCAGCATACCGATCATGTCCCCCTGGGCAATCACCGGCACACAAATATATCCATGAGGGGGATGCTCATCGAGAAAATCACACAACATACCGTGCCCGGCTTCAATCACCTCATGCACTTTACCCTTGCGCAATGCCCAGCTGGCACTGGGGTCGAGCACATAACTGACACTTTCTGCCACCCCCCAGCTAACCACAGGCTCCACAACAGTTTTGTTTTCGTTAAATAAATACAGCGCGCCGGAACACCCTGTAAATACCCGCTGCAGGTAATAATCCATCACGGGGTAAGTTTCTCTCATTGAGAGGGACACCTGTAAATAGCTGTTCATCTTATCGATCAGCCTATTTTCACGTTCGTGTGCCCTCGCCTCTTCATTCGAGTGGCGCAGGGTGGCAAGGTGTCGGCGGTTATCGGTAATATCCACCATCGTGCCAATCAACCCGGTAAATCGCCCCTGTGCATCCGCCAGCGCTTCTGCAGAATCGCTCAGCCAGCGTATCTCACCATCACTGCGGGTAATACGGTACTCAACATCCATTGAGCGCTGCCCTAACAAACACCAGCTTATCGCCTCGGTATAAACCTCCCGATCCTCATGGTGGATAGCCGCCAGCCATTGATCGCGCAGTTTACGGCGACTGCTTACCCCGAGAAACGCCTTCCATTTATCATTGGTAAACGTCAATTCCCCTTGCTTATCACACGTCCATAACAGCACAGGCGCCCGCTGTGCAATCGTTTGAAACCGGTTGTTAGCAAATGCCTCACCGGTTGGCTTTTTGGCGATTGACTGTTTTGCTTTTGACGTGATGGGCTGTTGTTTTTTGGGTTGCTCATCTTTTTTCGACATAAATTGGCTAACGGTCATAGTGTTTCCCTGGCAAAGAATTTGTTTCTTGGCAACACCCGGATAACGGCCAACACACGCGGAGCTTGAGTGAAAATTTAATCGGCAACACAGAGAGTGTCTCAGCGCGTTTACAGAAAGAGGAAAAGCGGTCGAATCACAGGGTAAACACTCAACCGCGCCTTACAAAAAATTAAACAGACTATTCCCCTCAAGCCGCGCAAAAGCCGCCTGGGCCGCCTGTAGCGACAGGGTATTTTGCTGCAAAGTGGTCACCGCCTCAGCGTAGTCGACATCACGTAATAATGAGATAGCCGAGCGCGCATCAACCAGGTACGCCTCACTTTGTTCGCGGTGGGCATCGATGATGTTGATGCGACCGCCAATCCGTGTGCGAAAGGTATTCACATGCGTTAGGGCATTATCAATGTCGTCTATCGATTGTTGCATGGAGGTAGTGAGCCTATTCCGATCCGCTTCTGTCGCTGCGCCATTTTCCAGCGCCAGGATCATTTTGTTCAGTGTGGTAAAGACATCCTGGTATTGCCCATTGCGCACACGAAATACATCGCCACTGGCCGGGGTGCCGGTGAGGGTGGTGCGCAAGCCCTCGAATTCGATCGATTGACCACTCGTATACGTCAAGCCACTGCTGACGGTGGCAGCGGTGGTTTCATTGACGATGTTGAAGGTAGTGGCCGAGGTGAAGTCGATACGGTAGTTGTTGCCCGTGACGGGCGCCGCGCCACTGCGAAATACCGGTGCAACCTGCCCACTGCCGGTATTGCTCAACTCGGCAACGGCGTGCGCGGCATAGCTGCTGGGGATTTTAAAAAAGACATCGCTACCGGAATCACCGGTTTCGATTTGATCGGATTCACTCACCTGTACGCGTCGGCTCCCCTGATCACCGACAAACTCGGTCAATGTGTAGCCACTCACACTGCGTTGGGTCAGCGGCAGGCTGTTGCCCTGGTTACCGGCAAACAGGTAGTCCCCCTGGGGGTCGACGCTGTTAGCCAGTGAAAATAACTCGCTGACGCGCTCGCGCAGTTCAATGACCAGCGCCTGACGGGCGTCCTGTGGGAGAATCGTCGAGGCCCCCTGCACGGCCAGCTCACGCACACGGATGAGGCTATTGTTGACGCTGGCCAGGGTACTCTCCTCCAGTTGCAGACGGCTCTCGGCGGCATTGGTGTTGTCCAGGTACTGAGTGGTGCGCGAGACGATTTGGTCCAATTCCAGGCTGCGCGCCACCTCTGTCGGGTCATCTGAGGGGCGCAGGTGCTTTTCACCCGAGGATAACTGCAGTTGTAACCGCGCAATATTCGTCTGCTGGGTTTGAAATCCGCGTAGCCCTTGTGCGTATATCTGCGCGGTGGATACACGCATCAGAAGGAACCGATCAGGGTTTGGAAAATTTCCTGGGCGGTACTGATAGCACGCGCCGCCGCCTGGTAAGCCTGCTGAAACCGCACCAGGTCGGCGGCCTCTTCGTCGAGATTAACCCCGGAAATAGATTCACGCCGGTCATTAAGGGTCTGCTGTAACACCGTTTGGGCGCTGCGGTTGATATCGGCAAAGCGGGTTTGCGACCCCACATCCGCCACCACTTCGCTATAGGCTTCCTGAAGATTAGTGCCACCGGCATCAAAGACGCCGGTATTTTGTAAATTGGCCAGGGCCAATACATTGTTATTATCTGACACCCCGGCGGTGTTCGCCTCAATGCTAAACCGGTCATTTGCCGATGGCGTGCCGCTAATCTGCACCTGCCAACCATTAAAGGCAATGTTCGCCCCTGTGGTGTAGGGCTGTGCCGCCGCCAGAACGGCACCTGTGGTGCTATTGAGAATATTGAAGGTGGTCGGGGGGGTATTGAACTGCAGGGTTACCGGGTCGCGTAAATTGGCATTGCCCGCAGTGACGACGGTGCCTGTACTGATATCACCGCTGCCCGTATTGGCCAATGAGGCGGCGCTGCGAATCGGCAACCCCGTGGCAATCGCCTCCGGGCGTGAAATAGCCACGCCGAGGCTACCCGCCGCGCCGAGCGTGGGTTTAATTAAAAAGCTATCCCCCGCCACCGCAGCACCACCGGCCAGTGTGACGCTCAGGCCATCCAGTGCCAGCGTTGGCCCCGCGCCCACCACACTGCTGCTGGCGTTTGCACTGGCCAGTGTCCAGTTACTGCCATCAAACCGCAAGGTGTAGTTGTTTGTCGTTAACAGGTTGACATTACTAATCTGTGCGCTGGCAGTGGCAGTGCCCGTATTACCCGCATTGGTGAGAACAGAGGGCGTACCGAGCGAAAAGAAATTCCCCCCTAACGCCCCATTTTGATCGAGACCTGCCTGGTGTTGTTGATTAAACAGCGTGGCCAGCCCCACAGCAACGCGACCCAGGCCATTGCGCACACCATCGATCACAGTATTGCGAAAATTGAAGATACCCCCCAGCTCGCCCCCTGCAATACTGCCGGTCACATCGACCAGGCGAGTGCCACTATTGACCGCAATGCGCAACACGCTGGGGTCACTGGGGTCCAGCGAAGTACTCAGGGTATTGTTCACACCCTCGGTTAACAGGGCTTGCCCCTGGCCAACAAAGACATTGACCGCACCACCGGCCACTTCGACCGCCTGTATCGAAACCCGCTCGCTCAGTTCACGCAATAGGGTATCGCGCCGATCGAGTAGATCCGGGGGTGGGCCTGAAGTATTGCCACGAGCGGCGAGGATATCCTGATTGGTGGCAAATAATGCCCCGGACAGCCGATTAATCTCATTGACTGTGGCAGTGGCGCGACTGCTCAGATCGCTCTGTAGCGTATTGAGGTGCCTGTCCATATAGGCAAACCGTGCGGTCAGTGCACCGGCCTGGTCCAGCAGTGCGATACGGGCCGCCGCTGAATTCGGGTCATTGGCTAAATCCTGTACGCCGGAAAAGAAGTTTTGCAGTATCGGGGTAATGCCACCCTGTGGGTCGGCAAGCAGATCATCGACGACACTGGCGAGCTGGTGAAAGGTATTCAGCCGACTTTGCTCGGAGGTGACATCACGTAGCTGGGTCGTGGTGAACGCATCGTGGATACGGTTAATATCACTGGTGAGAACACCGTTACCAATATTGAAGCGGTTGTTTAATCGGAGGGTTTGGGCCTGTAGCTCGACGCGCTGGCGGCTATAACCGTCAGTGCCAATATTGGAAATATTGTGGCTGGTAGTGGCCAGTTGCTGTTGGGCCACGAACAGGCCGCTTACCGCTGTGTTGAGTAGATCTGACATAGCGCGCAGCCCCTACAGACCATCCATTTTCTGAGGTATCGCGCCCCATTTTGCCACGCCTTCCCTGATGGGTTGGCTTTGCATGACGCGCAGTATTTTATCCGCGTATACGGGGTCAGTCGCGTAACCCGCTTTTTGCAGAGCATGTGTATATTTTTCCGGGCTACCGGCATTTTTCAAGGCATCGGCATAGCGCTCGCGGCTGTGCAAAAAATCGGTGTAATCGGCCATTGCATCGGCCACCGACGCGTAGGCGCGAAAGGCACTTTTCTGCGTGACAAAACGGTCGCCCTCAAATTCCAGCGTATTGACCGTCACACGCTCACCGTGCCAGTCACTCCCGGCCTTGATACCAAACAAATTGAAGCTGCTGCGCCCATCGGCGTGTTGTGGCAACTTACTGCCCCACCCCGTCTCCAGTGCCGATTGTGCCACCAGCACTTTGGGATCAACCCCCAGTTGTTTAGCCGCTTGCTGGGCGCCCGGCCAGATAGCACGCACAAATTCTGTGGGGGAGTGCCATAGGCCCTCTGGCGATGCCCGTCCCACCTGCTCTGCTACCTGCTCTGCTGGCGATGCCTGTCCCACCTGCTGTGCTACCTGCTCTGTCGATGCCTGTCCTACCTGCTCCGCTACCTGTTCCCGACCCAGCGGCTCACTGGTAACCTCTTTGGCTACCTCCCTGGTCACCTCCTTGGTTATCTGGCGCTCAGGCAGTGGTCTCTCAACCTTCGCTGCCACTTGCGAACGGGCGCTGTGTGTTTTCGCGATATTATCTGCGGTATTGCCCTGGGTTTCAGTCGCGATTGTGCGCGTTGTTGGGGTATGCACTGTTGCAATAGCCAGGCTCTGTGGCATTGCATGTTGCGGCTGGCCAGCTAGTGACAATGTATGCAACTGCTGCGCAGACAGTGGCAAGCCCCCGTAGCGGGCGCCCTGCTCACTAGCAAAGGGATCGGGGCGTGACAACGCCGGTATAGTGCTGAGCTGTTCCACCATTAAATCAGCCAGACCCAAACCCCCTTCACCGGCCAGCTTTACCGAGAGTTGTCGATCGAACATATCGCGGTAAAACAGCGTCTGCTTGCTGTCGAACAACGACTCACCCGTATCCGAGACACGCGAGGCGGCGCGCATACTTTTCAGCGCCATCGCCATAAAGATACTTTCAAACTGTTGCACTACTTTGCGCAGCGTTTCCCTGTCTTGTGGGTCTTCCCTGGCAGCGCGTTTAAGCGGTGCCAGGGATTTGACATCGTGGTAGTACTGCGGCAGATCGTTTGAGACGGTCATATCATTCAGCAGATTGCCGGAGTTAAATCACAATCAACTGCGCACGCAGTGCACCGACCTGCTTTAAGGCCTCCAGAATCGCCACCAGATCACCGGGAGCGGCCCCCACCTGATTGACCGCACTGACGATTTCGCTCAGTGTCACACCGGCATCAAACAGAAACATGCGGCTACTCTCCTGAGCCACTTCAATATCATTATTTTGCACCTCGACGGTCTCGCCTTCAGCCAGTGGGTTCGGTTGGCTCACCGTATTATTGGCGGTGATACTCACGGTTAGGCTACCGTGGGTCACGGCCGCCGGTGCCACCCGCACATGACTGCCAATAACAATGGTGCCCGTGCGCGAGTTGATGATGACTTTAGCCGCCGCCTCGCCCGGCTCCACCTGCATATTCTCCAGAAACGAGACAAAGCCGACCCGTTGATCAGTCGCCACGGGGGCGCCCACTTCAATCGATACCGAATCGATGGCACGCGCCGTATTCGGGCCGATAACGTGATTGATCTGGTCGCTTAGGTGCTTGGCTGTGGTGAAATCAGGGGTGTGCAGATTAAGCAAAATCGAGCCGCCTTCGGCAAAGGGGTTAGGGACCGCACGCTCTACTGTGGCGCCATTGGGAATGCGCCCAACGCTGGGCACATTGACGGTAATACTCGACCCATCACCCGCATTCACACCAAAGCCACCGACGACCAGGTTACCCTGCGCCAATGCATAGGTCTTACCGTCGATCCCTTTTAATGGGGTCATCAACAATGTGCCGCCCCGCAGGCTGTCGGCATCCCCCAACGATGAAGCCGTGATATCGATCTGCTGGCCGGGCTTGGCAAACGCCGGGAGGTCGGCGTGCACCATAACGGCGGCAATATTATCCACCCCAGGGGTCACATTCGGCGGTATCGAAATACCGTATTTTGACAACATAGCGCGCAGGCTCTGCACAGTGAAGCGCGTCTGCGCCGCCGAATCACCCGTGCCATTAAGGCCGACCACCAGGCCATAGCCCAGGAGCTGGTTACTGCGCACCCCCGCGATAGAGGCGAGGTCTTTGATACGCTCGGCGTTGGCAAGCCCGGCCAGTGACACGCTCAGCACGGCGCAAACAACCATCAATAAACGGCGCAATACCCGGTTTTTGGCACTATATAATGGCATCAGAAAGGCCAGAATTCGCTGCTAAAGAACCGCGACAACCAGCCAGCGGCATTGGCGTCGGCCAATGCCCCACCGCCCCCGTAGGAAACCCGCGCATTGGCAACCCGGGTGGATGACACGGTATTGTCAGGCGCAATATCACTTTGGCGCACAACACCTGAGAGGCGTATATATTCAGTGCCCTGATTGATGGAAACAATTTTCTCGCCGCGCACCATCAAATTGCCATTGGCCAATACCTGCGAGACCATTACCGTCAAATCACCTGTCAGCCTGTTACTCTGGCTGCTGTTGCCGCTGCCGGTAAAACTTCGCTCGGCAGCGCTGGTTGTATTGCCGATGGCACGATCGCCATCGGTCGGTATCACCCCGAACAGATTACCCACCGTTAGCCCAATCGTATCGTCCTTGGCGGTGGTGGTCGAGGAGAGCGTTCTGGCGTCTGTCCTCTCGGCCAGGTTGATGGTGAGAATATCCCCCACCCGGTAGGTGCGCCCGTCGCGAAACAGGGCCTGTGCCGTCTCCGCTTGATAAATTGCCCCGCCCTGGTACTCAAGCGCCGGTGTGGGTGGCAGTGGATCAGTCGCCGCGTAGTCAGGGTCAGGCTCCACCGCCGGGATTATCTGCGAGCAGGCAGCGCCGAGCGATAATATGGACAATAACCCGGCACGCCACAGCAAACACCGCAAAGGCATACCAGCAAAATCACACAACACATTGAGATTAAACATACTGATCTGGCCTCTAAACGTTATTGTTCAGGTATTGCAACATATCGTCGGTAGTGGAAATCACCTTGGAATTCATTTCATAAGCCCGCTGTGTCTCAATCATGCTGACCAGCTCCTCGACAATATTGACGTTGGAGGTTTCCAAAAAGCCCTGGCGGATAGCGCCAAAACCGGCGGCCCCTGGGGTGCCGGTGGTGGCAGCGCCACTGGCGACCGACGCCTGGTAGAGGTTCTCACCAACCGGCAGCAAACCGACCGGGTTGATAAAATCGACCAGGGTTAAATTGCCTACCGCCGTGGGTGCGGTTGCCCCATCAAGTAAGGCCGTGACCACCCCATCACCGCCGACTTCGAGGCTTTGCGTGCCAGTGGGCACCGTGATAGCCGGTTGCAGCGCATAGCCGTTGGATGTCACCATCCCGCCCTGTGCATCGAGATTAAAACTGCCATCGCGGGTGTAGGCGATATTGCCGTCTGGCAGCAGAACCTGGAAAAAGCCCCGGCCATTGACGGCGAGATCAAGCGAGTTCTGGGTTTGCAACACATTGCCCTGCGTGTGTAGCTTTTCAGTGGCGACAACGCGCACCCCGGTGCCCAGCGTCAACCCCGAGGGCAGTAGCGTGTTTTGCGATGTCTGCGCACCGGGCTGGCGTATATTCTGGTAAAAAAGATCTTCAAAGACTGCGCGCTCGCGCTTGTAGCCTGTCGTGCTGACATTTGCCAGGTTATGGGAAATAACCCCTATCCGCGTTTGCTGTGCGTCGAGGCCGGTCTTGGCAATCCACAGTGCCGGATTCATTTTGTCACCTGGTTCATTTTGTCACTCTAGTTGTCATTATTAGCTTGTCATTATTGGCCCGTGCTTTAACCTGCGTTACACGGTTTATGTCAGGCTCATCAGGCGTGCCGATTGTGCGTCCATGTCCTCGGCCACCTGAAAAAAGCGTATCTGCGACTCGAAATTGCGCCCGTACTCAATCATATTGACCAGGGCTTCAACTGAATTGACATTGCTCGCCTCAATAGCCCCGGATGTCACCTGGACAAACGCATCCGGCTCTGCCTGCTCGCCGCTTTTCAGCCGGTACAAACCATCATTACCCTTAACGATATCCTGCTCCGGCGGGTTGACCAGCAACACCCGGTCGATATTTGCCAGCTCATTGGCACCGGCCCCCAGGGGGCGAATACTGATAGTGCCATCGCGCCCCACAATCAACGATTCACTGGGGGGAACAGTGATGGGACCACTGTCACCTAATACCAGGCGGCCCTCACCATTGAGCAATAGCCCGGAGGCATCGATGCGCAGGTCACCGCGCCGGGTGTAAGCCACACTGCCGTCGTCTGCCTGCACACCGATCCACCCCTCACCGGTAATACCGATGTCCAGTGGGTATCCGGTCTGGATCAGGCTGCCAGCGGCAGTGTTAAACCCGGCGCGGGCATCCTCGGCGTACACCCGCGTCGGGTGTCCAGGGCCGTACACTGGCTCCGAGACAAAAAAGTCCAGATCCGCCTTAAACCCGTAAGTGTTCACATTGGCCAGGTTATTGGCGTTAGTGCTTTGCGCAAACAGTACGTTTTTAGCACCCGTCATTGCCGTGTACAGCAGCTTATCCACGTGTCAACTCCACTGCGTCCAATGCAACCACGTTAGATATTGATAACGGTTTGAGTGACAGTGTTTGAAGTCTCGATCGCCTTGGCACTGGCCTGAAAATTGCGCTGCGCGGTAATCAGCTTCACCAATTCATTCGTGAGCTTTACATTAGAGGTCTCCACTGCACCGGACTGTACCGAACCAAAGCGGCCTGTGGAGGCCTCACCGATCAATGCCTGACCAGAGGCCGATGTCTCACGCCACATAGTGTTACCCACCTGCCGCAGACCCTGCGCATTGGTAAAATCAGAGATAATAATGCGCCCTAGTGATCGCGCCTCACCGTTGGTGTAGTTGCCCCGTACCAAACCATTATCACCGACTTCCAAACCATTCAAACGGCCCGTACCGGCACCGTCCTGCAACAACGATGACACCAGAAAACCGGATGAGAACTGGGTTGAATCTGTACCCGCAGCGGGGGTGTAATCGACCGTGATACTGAGTGGGCTGGCACCATTGGCCAAAGGGCTGGGGGCATACTGTACGGTACCGCCCGCTGGCGTTTGGAAAACACCGCTGGGATTAAATACCAGTGTTTCATCTGCACCCGCAGCCGGCGTGATGGCATTGCCATCGATAAGCGTGCGTGTCTCCCAGGTATTGGCCGCCGCATTCGATTTGATGAAGAACGTCTGCAGGGTGTGTGATGTGCCTAGAGAGTCAAAAATCGTCGTCGAGGTGGTATTGGTATAAGTGCTGGCATTCGCACTGTTAAATAACGCCGGGTCGAGTGAGGTTGCCGTTGCGGGCAAATTGACCCCAACCCCTATATTGGACGTCGGATTGGGTGGTCCAAAAGAATCCGGCACCTGTAACGCCCGCGCAGCAGAGGCACTTGTGGAGGTGGCATTGCCAGTCGTTGTATCCACTGGAAATACCTGTAAGAACTGCCCCTGGGGATTGGTGACATAACCTTGTGCATCGACCCCAAATGCCCCGGCCCGTGTATAGGAGGGATTGAATGTATTGCGGTCTGTCGAGGTCACAAAAAAACCCTGCCCATTGACCGCCAGATCCAGGCTATTCTCTGAATACTCCAGGCTGCCCTGGGTAAACAACTGCCGCACCTGACTCAACAGCGCCCCCGAACCAATCGAGGTTCTCGATGTGCTGAACTGATTGACTGAATAAACATCAGCAAACTCCGCCCGCGATCCTTTAAACCCAACGGTGCCGACATTGGCAATATTATTACTGGTGACCGACAACTCAGCATTGGCCGCGTTAAGACCGCTCAAAGCGATTGCAAATGACATAGTTAATTCCTCTCTGCTAAGGTTTTAGGTTTAGTTAATCTGTACAACATCATCGATACGCACATCGCCAATGCCCGCCACGTGCAAGGTGAACTCACCGGCACTGCCCCCCAGTGTCACGCTATCGACATTGCCGGAAACAAACGTGCCAAGCTGCTCAACCTCATTACCAATCTGTGCTTCGGCCTGGATCTGGTAATTACCGGCCACCACCGGGTCGCCGCCGTCATTGAGACCATCCCATGTAAACCGGACAATGCCCGCCGCCTGACCATTGAGGTTGCGCGTCGCGACCAGTTCACCACTTGTGTTGTGCACCTTGACCACAACATTATCAGACGCTGCGGGCAGGCTGACCCCACCGCTGAGCGTGCCGCCTTGCGCCAGCGCCGCTGTGGCACCGGGCACCAGGACCGAGCGCCCTACCATGACCGATGCCTCAAGCGCCCGGTTGGACTGCAATGCACCGGCAAAGCTCTCAAACGACTGCTGCAATGTCTCAATACCGGAAACGGTGCCAAACTGGGCTAACTGACCAATAAACTCACCGTTTTCCAGCGGTGAAAACGGATCCTGATTTTGCAATTGCGTGGTCATTAGCTGAAGAAAGTCCGTTTGACCCAGCTCGCTGCTATTACTGTCATTGGCGGTCTGTTGAGCCAGATTAAGCTGCTCAAAAATACTCGTGCCATTGGTTTCATTAATATTCATGGTTTCTTTCCACACCAGGCCACAGTAGGTCAGCCCCTGATTAGCAGTATTTAATTGACAGATTAAGGCTGGTTTATTGCCCCAGACTCAGCGTTCGAATCAACAATTGTTTAGAGGTATTGAGCACTTCGATATTGCTCTGATAACTGCGTGAAGCAGAGATCATATTGACCATCTCCTCAATCACATTGACGTTTGAGGAATAGACATTGCCATCGGCATCAGCGAGTGGGTGCCCCGGCGAATGGCGCGCCGTCACGGGTCGTTGGCTTTCGATGACACCCAGCATCTCCACCCCCACCGACTCTTGCGCCCGGTTGATTAACATAGAACTGAATACCGGGCTGCGCGCCCGGTAGGCAGATTCCCTGTCGGCACTGATCGTGTCGGCATTCGCCATATTGCTGGTAGTGATATTCAAGCGCAGCGATTGCGCGCTCATCGCACTGCCCGCCACATCAAAATTGTGCATCAGAGACATACTTATTCGCCTTTTATCGCTTTCTGTAAGCCCTTGAAACGGCCACTCAAAAATTGCAGGCTCGACTGATATTGGATGGTGTTTTGGGTGAACTGGCTGTACTCGACGTGCGCGTCGACGGTGTTGCCATCCAGCGACGCCTGTAGGGGATTGCGGTACTGTTGCTCAGCACTTAATAACGGTTGTTTAATACTGATATGGCGGGCGTTAGTGGTACCGATAGCCACCGGGTCGACACCACCGGGGGTGACCTGCCGACTTAAAACGCGTTTAAAATCAATATCCTTAGCTTTATAGCGCGGTGTATCCACATTGGCGATATTAGAGGCGATAATGTTTGAGCGGTAAGCTCTAAGGCGCAGTGCATCATCGTGTATGCCCATTGCTTTGTCGAGTATTTGCTGCACTGTGTACCGCTCCACGATTGGTCGTGGTGAACACTAAGCAGTAGCCGTGCCACTCCGTATTAAAATACGCAAAAATGCATTGCCGACAGTAAAACCCGCTACAAATACATTACCTTATGCCGCGCTAAAATAACGCCGCGCTAAAAGCACCACGATAAGGGAGCCGTCACAACCCTTTTCTCAGGACAATACTTGCCGTAAATCGGCAAACCGCTGCACGCCCTGCCGACTAAAATCCAACGGCAGATTAAGCTAAACGAATCAGGCGACCACAGTAGCTGTGGGTACATGCCGTTTGTTCATATTCTCAAACAAAGTCCGGCTTAACTCCTCGGGGTCAAATTTGGGTATAAAGGCATCTGCCCCCACTTTTTCAATCATGGATTCGTTAAACCCACCACTCATTGAGGTATGCAGCATCACACCAAAATGTTTGAGGTCCGGGTGTTCACGAATTTTTGTCGTCAAGGTGTAGCCATCCATCTGCGGCATCTCAATATCAGACACAATCAGCGCCAACTGCTCAAACTCTTCGCTGCCCTGCTCGGCCCAACGCGTGAGCATACCCCAGGCTTCCCGGCCATCGCAGGCGACTACCGTATCACCACCCAACTGCTCAACCGTGCGTTTGACCTGATTGCGTGCCACAACCGAATCATCGACGATCAACACCAGTTTTTTCGCCTGGTCACCGATAGCATGTGCTTTGCGCAATGCCTCCGATACTTCGACCTCACTGCCCATTAACTCAGCCAGCACACGCTCCACATCGAGAATACCCACCAACTCTTCACCTACATGCGTAACCGCGATCAAATAACCTTGCGTAGATGTGCCAGACGGCGGCGACAAAATCTGCTCCCAATTGTGGTTGACAATACTGTCTACCGACCCCACCAAAAACCCCTGTATATGGCGGTTGTATTCGGTAATCACCAGAAAAGCATCCGCTGTATGTTCAATAGGTGGCATACCAATCGCAACACCGAGATCAATAACCGAAATAGTTTTGCCACGAATATTGGCAACACCACGGACAACATGATTAGCCTGCGGCACAACCGTTAACCGGGGGCACTGGATAACCTCCCGGACCTTAAACACATTAATACCAAAGCGTCGATGACCCCGCAGGCGAAACAACAACAACTCCATACGGTTCTGGCCGGCAAGTTGCGTTCTCGCATCCACTGCTGCGATAAAACCTGTCATAACCCCACTCCCGGTTTATTCAAAAAACACCTTTGCCTATAGCGGACGCCCGGTTAAATGCTTTAACCTAAATACTGGCGTATAGATTGCTTTGGTATCGGACATTATGATGATCACGATATACAGGCAGCGATTCAGCGCGACAAGGCAGTCCAAAACACGGGCGTTGGAAAACATTGCCCACAAAGTTAAGGCAAGGCGGAAAACCTTATGGCTATTAGCGGCACTCCTGCTCCCTACTTTTGTATTTGCCGACACACCTTACCAATCGATCAACAACATTCGCCAGCAAATACAACAATTTATTGACACATACGATTTTGGTAGTACCTACCCGGTGACCTCCACTGTGGGGAAAATAGACACCCGCCTGCGCCTGCGCCGTTGTGGTCAACCCTTGACCATCAGCTTTGTAAACGACCAGTTCAAACCGGGCCGTACATTTTTGAGTGTCAGTTGCCAAACAGCCAAACCCTGGAACATCTACGTCACTGCAAGCATCGACATGTTCGTCAATATACTCATCACCAATAAACCACTCCTGCGCAACCAAACCCTGAGCAGTGACGATATTGATTTTGAAACCCGCAGACTCTCAACCTTGCGCTCCGGCTACTTTACTCAAGTAAAACAACTAAAGGGCATGCAAGTCACCCGCACCATCGGGCACGGGCAAGTGGTTACACCGGCACTTCTCAAACACCCCTACCTCGTTAACCGTGGTCAACAGGTAACCCTACTGGCCACAGTTGCGGGTATTCAGGTACGCATGAAAGGCAAAGCGCTGGCCAATGCCACCGCCAATAGCCCGGTACGGGTAAAAAATGCCAGCTCGGGGCGTATTGTGGAAGGCATCGTGACAGGTAAAGGAGTGGTTAAAATCCCCATGTAAATCACATGCAGGATAAAAGACACTGGTAATACACTCAATATTTCGATAGCTTGTCCGATACAGCGGTTAGCTTAATAATTTTTCAACGAGTCCATAAAGATGAATGAACCGATTAATGGTGTTTCCCGTAGCAACATTCCCGTCGTCCCTGGCGTGACTTCCGATGGTGCAAAAACCAACAGTGCAAAGGCCCAGTCATCCCAAAATACAGGGGCAGCCGATGTCGTCAACCTGACCAACGCGGCGGAGACCTTGCAACAACTGGAGAAATCCCTCGCCTCTGATGCGCTTATCAGCTCAGAAAAAGTTGAATCGATCAAACAGGCGCTGAATTCAGGTGACTACAAGATCAACCCGGATCTGATTGCTGAAAAATTCCTGGAAGTAGAGCGTGCACTGGGCAAAGTGTAAAGACCGCCTGTAATGCAGACGGCCATCCAAAACAGCATTGACCAACAACCCGACACGGATCAACTGTCTGGTTTGCTCAAGCAACAATACCAGCTGGCGCAAACCTTACAGGAAAACATAAATGCGGTAACTGCTACCGTGTCGGTAACAAAAACAGACTACAGCCAACTGGAATCCCTACTAGTAGAAAAAACCGACATCCTCAAACAACTCGAACACCACAACAACGCCCTGCAAGCCTGGTTAACGGCAAACGGTTTTCCGCCAAACGCCGTATCCGAGGCAATAACCGCACAACCAGACAATAGTGAACTAACCGCCCTGTGGCAGGCATTCAAACAAATCATCGACGACTGCCAACTCAGAAATGGCGCGAACGGCACCCTCGTGCGTGGCCGTCTGCAACACACCCGGCAAACCCTAAACCTCCTGACAGGCCGACCTATCAATACCCAGCCCGCCTACACAGTAGCGGGTAAATGCGATGAAGAAAGCATTTCCCGAAAACTGGCAAAAGCCTAAAACTTTACCCTTCATCCTCCACCCTTTATTTCTTGCAAATATAAAACTTACCTTTTGATTTTCAAAAAGCCAGTTATCGTGTATTGACTTATGTGCAAGTTAATACATGGGTCTAGGTGTTATTTACCAAACTACTGTTGTACAAACCCGTGTTTTTCAACCACATTATGATCGTAGTAGCATCACTGTGTTATAACGATAATGTGGCAACACAAATTTCTACTGCAAATAAATTGAAAATAACAATATTAATTAATTTATTGCGATGTCTGGTTTTTTGCCATTGATGGAAAGACCTGAACAACCATCGAGGGTCAGGCTCAGGCGAAAATACTTAACCCGCCTAGCAGCTTATAAAGGGAAATATAATTCATTGATTAAATTGAAATCAGCCTTTCCAAACACATTCCTAACCAGCACTACTCCGGCTTACGTATCTGACCACACAGCCAATTCATTACCGTGCGGGTCAGCAAAATGAAATCGGCTTCCGCCTGGAAAAACAAAAATTTCCTTGATAATGTGGCCACCACAAGCTGTGACGATTTGCTGTGTTTGTTGCAGATCAGCGGCGTACAGGACAATTAATACCGCCCCATTGGCGATTGATGAGTGCTGTATGGACTTATAAAAACCACCGTCTATTTTCCCATCAGTAAATGCACGGTATTGCGGGCCATAGTCGGTAAACGACCAATTAAACGCCTTTTCATAAAACGCCTGCACCGCATCAAAATCATTGGCGGGCAATTCGAGATAATCTACTTTTTGATCGTGTGGCATTAGTCTGTTTCCTATCGGGTTTTTTACACAAGGGAATCGAAAAATGGTTTACAACATTACCGTACCATCAATGATGATGTGCGTATCACCACCAATCAAAATGTTATTACTCTGAGAGTCCGGGCGAATAGACACACGGCCATGACGGTTGATATTGGTGCCCTGGGCAACAGTCACCGCTTGGGTTAGCCTGCCTTCTGCGTGTAGCCAATGCGCTATCGCCGCATTTAGTGACCCCGTAATCGGGTCTTCGCTCATGCCACTGGAAGGTGCCAGCATACGCACTTCAAAATCACACTCACTGCCCGCTGGGTGCTGACCGATAAGCCCAATGTATTTGTGCGTTGGCCAGCTAACCCGTGCTGCGTTGACAGCCAATACCTGCTCTGCACTCACCAGTTGCAGTACCTGCCAAACCGGACCATTGTCGAGGTGCGCCGTGTGCAGAATCGCATTTGGCGAAATCGCCAACGCGTCAATAATCGCCTGCAGTTGCTGTTCAGGTAATGGGGTTATTGTCGTCGGTGGCGCAATAAACGCGTGCGTTTCGCCACTGATGTCGATGTCAACGATGCCAACACCGCACTCCTGACGAACAACACCTGGTTGTTTTGGTATACCCCCCGTGTGTAGCCAGGCCGCACAACTGCCAAGCGTCGGGTGGCCCGCAAACGGCATCTCCCGGGTTGGCGTCATAATACGCACTTTATAGTCGGCCACAAGGTCATCAGGCGGTAACAAAAAAGTGGTCTCCGCCAAATTTGTCCAGGCGGCAAATAACCGCATTTGGGCATCAGTCAAGCCTGTCGCGTCAACCACTACCGCCAGGCCATTACCCTGTATTGGTGTGGGGCTGAATACATCACATTGTATAAATCGTCTCTTCTTCATGGTTTACTCTGGTGAGTTCTGATAGGTGAATGCAAGCGCATTCAATAACCGGTAATCACACACCTACACACCAACGCTACAACTCAGCGTTATAGGCGCTCCGCACTATCTTCGTATACGCTGCCGCATCATGCAGTATTGGGTTTGTGCCTGCCGAGGGGTCCACTACGGCCATCTCACCAATCGCCGACAGGCGACTCTCTTCTGGAATAATCTCCGACAGGGCATGGTGAATACCGATATCCTCGCGCATTGACAGTACCCAGTCTAAAAATGCATCAAAATCGGGCGCCAGATCCAGATAGCGCGCAAGCCGTGCAATCGGTTTTTTAATAACAGGGTAATTCGCCTTTAACACATAGGGCATCAAAATCGCATTCAACATGCCGTGGTGCGCATCGTAGATGGCACCCAGTGGATGCGCGAGAGCGTGCATCGCGCCGAGACCGCGTTGAAAGGCGGTGGCCCCCATCGATGAGGCGACGATCATGTGCATACGCGCTTCGATATTGGCGCCGTCTGCCACGGCAGTGGGCAGGTGTTCTTTGATCATGCGAATGCCTTCAATAGCAATGCCTTCCGCCATCGGGTGGTATACCGGCGAACAGAAGGCCTCCAGGTTGTGCGAGAGGGCATCCATCCCCGTCGCGGCAGTTAACCCGGCAGGTAGGCCAACCGTCAACCCGGGGTCGAGTATCACACAGGCCGGTAACATTTTAGGGTGAAAGATAATTGCCTTTTTGTGTTCCACCTCATTGACAATCACCGAGGCACGGCCCACTTCAGAGCCGGTGCCCGCCGTGGTTGGTACGCCAATAATGGGGGGGATTTTTTCAGCGTCGGCATTCAACCAGTTGTCGCCAACGTCTTCGAGATCCCACAGTGAACAAGTCTGGTTCGCCGCGACAGCAATGGCCTTTCCCGCATCTAATCCACTGCCGCCACCAAAGGCAATGACACCATCGTGGTTACCGGCGCGGTACGCGGCAATACCGTTGTCGACATTCGTGCCAGTCGGGTTGGGTTTGATATCGCTGAACACCGCTATCGCCAGGCCAGCCTGCTGGCAGGCGGTGACTACATTATCCACCATCGGCAACCCCGCCAGGCCAGGGTCGGTAACCAGTAAGGGAGCGTGCATGTGTAACTCACGGCACACAGCGGGTAGCTCACTGGCACGGCCTGCACCTGCACGCACCGCCGTAGGGTAATTCCAATTTGCATTCATAATGTATTAAACCTGTTTATGTAAAAAATAATGTCGGGCCGGTCAAGTACACCGTCTACCTTATATTAGCTTGCACACAAGTAAATACATGGGGTCTAGCTGGCGCGCCCCCAGAATAGTGTGCGCACGGCTTCGCTGTTTTGTGCATCGGGTCTGGTGGCGTAACACAATACCGGCACCAGGCGATGGCGATCACCTTCGATGCGTGTAACCCGGTGCAGTGTATTGCGCCCGGCAAAAATTGATAGTGTACCCGCTGTAAATGGCAGGGTTTTCACCGCACTGTGGTCACCATCTAACACGCCACCAACCACATCAAAATTATCATCGTCACTCGTGCGTATATTCGGCACATACTGAAATAAACCACCCGCCTCGGCAGGCTGCACCATCAGTGTGACAGTAAAGTGAGATTCATCGAAGTGCCAGGCGTGTGATCCCCCCGGTTCAAAGACGTTGACCGACAGGGCACCCAGTGGATCAATAGCCCGGTAAAACGCTGTATGCCCCAGTACGGCACCAATAAAATCTGTCAGAGCATCCCATTGGTATAGCTGGCAAAGCACCCCTGCCTGCGGCAGGTTGTCGTAGGCAATTGACCCTACGTCTGTATGTAAATGGCGCCGACGCGGGTGTGCGGGTGGGTATTGAGGATCATCTGGCTGTAGGTAGGCATTGTGTGTGTTGTGGCAAAAATAGGCTTTATCCAATACAGTCGTCGCCTCATCGCGAATACGATCAAGCGCATGGGGGGTGATAAATTCTGGTAATAAACAAACACCCTCATCAACCATATGCTGTTGGCAACGGTGCAGCAAGGCAGCGTAGCTTTCAGAGCCAACGGCATCGATCGGATAAGTGACTGTATTGACAATAGATTCTGAGGATAACACCGCTACGCTGGCGGGGCCGGGGCTATTCATCGGGTGGGTTTCCTGTAAAGAGGGTGTCGGAAAACGGGGAGTGTACTATCGAAATAGATTAACTGTCAGCTTTACCTGCCATGTGTTTTTTCTGCACCAGGAGTGCCTCCAGGGCGCATTGCCACAAACGGTAGTATCGATCACCCTCTACACGCCCTCCCTCGCGCTCAAATTGTGCGATATGCACAGAGAGGCTATCTGCCCACTCCCGCCAACTAAAAACACCTTGTGCATGCAGGTGCACAGCCATCGCAAATACTTTGGCCTGCCAGGGTGCACTAAACACCGGCCCATCATCGTCTGCCGGTTGCCGGGGTAACAGTGGCACAGAGTTATTGCTCATAGACGCTCCTCGATATAAGGCTCAAAGACATCGACGTATACGGCGCTGTTGCTATCCCCTGCATCACCCCACAGTGCATCCGCCTCGAAGCGTATATTGTATAAATGTGCTCCCTTTTTAATCCCTTGCGGCTGGCTGCTGATATCCGGCAATACATGGCTGCCGTGGTAGCGTGTGATAGTCCCCTGCCTGCCCCGCACAAAACGTGGCGCACGCGTGTGCCCTGCCGGGTGTTGGTTGCCGATGGTAACCGTATCACCCACGTTAAATTGAGGCGGTGTCTGGCTGGCACAATACGATGGGCCGCCGCTGGCCAAAATTCCCGCCACCCGCCCGGCGGGTACTGCCCGGCTGTCTTGCGTTTTATCAACGGGCAGCAAACCGCGCTCTACCAATAGGGTTTCCAGGCCATACAGCCAGTGCTCATAATAGCTGGTTTGCAAATACTCACCCGGCTCCATCCGCTCTCGGGCAAAACGGGATTGGTCGATATTCCATTGACCAAGAAACCCACAGGCCAGTGTCATAGCAAAGACGCGTTCCTCCCATTTATGGTGGAACGGCGCGTGACCGCTTTCGATATCAATGGGGCCAAAACCGTGCATACCCCCTAAATCGTGCGCACCGTTCACGGTATCGCAACCTGGGTGACGCCGATCATGCTATCACGCGTCACCAACTCAGCCAGTGCCGCTACATCCATGTGCTCCGTGCCTGGTGGCCGCATAGGCAACACCAGATAGCGTACCTCGGCGGTTGAGTCCCATACCCGCACCTCAATACCATCGTCCAAATAACAGCCAAATTCTGCCATGACAGCGCGTGGCTCGCTGACGGCACGCGCCCGATAACTGGAGGCCTTATACCAGGTTGGCGGCAACCCCAGCACAGGCCACGGGTAGCAGGAGCACAAGGTACAAACCACTAGGTTATGCACTTGTGGCGTGTTTTCGACCACCACCATATGCTCACCCTGTCGACCGGTATAGCCAAGCTCAGCAATGGCTGCGGTTGCATTTTCCAGTAGCCGCGCCTTGTAACGGGCATCTGTCCAGGCTTTTGCCACCACAGCGGCACCATTGCGCGGCCCCACGCGGTGTTCATAAGTATCGATTAATTCATCCAATGCGGCCGGATCGATCAAGCCTTTTTCAATCAGCAATTGCTCCAGGTCTTTGACTCGCTGTTCGATATCAGACAATGGTGCATCGTGTGTATGGTGAGGGGTTTCTTTTTCGCTCATGGCCTGTGCAATATCTGGGTTATTTTGGGGTTATTTATATGGGGGTTATTGGCAATAGCCACTACACACAATACGCCTCCTTTTTCCCATACAATACCGCCCAGCTTAATGGCAAACAAAAAAACCAACAAGAATTTGTTACTCAATAACACAGCACAACTTACTCTAGCCCTAAAGGCCATACCCAATGAGATCAAGCAAAGTTATTCACACCGTCAGTTGTCACGCTGAAGGTGAAGTGGGCGATGTTATCGTCGGCGGTGTCGCCCCACCGCCCGGTGACACACTTTGGGCGCAATCCCGCTGGATAGCCAACGACCAGACACTGCGCAATTTTATGCTCAACGAACCACGCGGGGGTGTATTTCGCCATGTGAATTTATTAGTACCGCCAAAAAACCCAGGCGCGGATATGGGCTGGATCGTAATGGAACCGGAAGATACGCCCCCTATGTCTGGTTCCAATAGTATGTGCGTCACGACCGTATTACTGGAAACCGGCATATTGCCAATACAGGAACCGGAGACACGGATCACTATCGAGGCCCCGGCGGGTGTGATCAATATCACCGCTTATTGTAAAGCGGGCAAAGTTACCTCGGTGAAAACACACAACGTGCCCTCGTTTGCGACAGCGCTGGATGCACATATCGAAGTCGCGGGGCTTGGCACGCTGACCGTTGACGTTGCCTACGGTGGCGATAGCTTTGTTATTGTCGATGCCAGCGCGCTTGGCTTTGCCATTACCCCCGACGAAGCACGCGATATCACCGAAACCGGCATTAAAATTACCCAGGCCGCCAACCAACAACTGGGGTTTGCCCACCCAGATAACCCCGACTGGCAGCATATTTCCTTTTGCCAGATGGCAATGCCACTAATCCACGACCAGGGCACGCTGTCAGGCCACAGTGCCGTCATTATCCAGCCGGGCAAAATTGACCGCTCACCCTGCGGCACGGGTTGCTCGGCACGGCTTGCGGTACTCCATGCAAAAGGCCTGCTCAATACTGGCGATGCATTTATTGGCCGATCCATTATCGGTTCACGGTTTGATTGTAAAATTGAATCTGCCACCACAGTGGGCGGCACCCCGGCAATCGTGCCATCGATTCGTGGCCGCGCCTGGTTAACCGGCACGCACCAACACACCCTGGATCCGAGCGATCCCTGGCCAGAAGGCTACAAGCTCAGTGATACCTGGCCAATGTTGTGAATCAAACCAACGCTACGAACCGGGCCAATCCAGTTAACCTAGTATGGCTGCGAAATGACTTGCGACTGGACGACAACCCGGCACTTTATCACGCCTGCCAACAAAAACAGCCGGTGCGGGTTATCTACTGCGCAACCCCCGAACAATGGCATTTGCACAACGAAGCCCCAGCTAAACTGGGCCTGCGCAGCGATGCATTAACCGACATTCACCAGCGGCTTGCACAACTGGGAATCGCATTCGAGCTATTACACGCGGCGTACTACATCGACCTACCACCGTTAATACACCGTTACTGCCGGAAGCACCATATAACGGATATGTGGTTTAACCAGGATCACCCCTACGATGAAAAAATGCGTGACCAAGCCATTGTCGATGCCCTGCAAACCGATAACGTGCAATGCCATAGCTGTGATGGCGACCAGTTAGTACACCACGCCATACGCAATCAACAAGGCAATTACTATAAGGTATTTACGCCTTGGCACCGCGCCTGGAACCGCTGTTTAGCTGAAAATACACCGCAACCCCTTCCTGAACCCGCCCCCGTTGCCAGCGCCTTACCAGCACCTACGCACCCAATCAAACTGCCCGGTAGCACGCACTACCGCAACGACCTATGGCCCGGGAGTGAACAGCGCGCCAGACAACACCTGGAGACATTCGCCACACAAAGGTTAATGGACTACCACAACCAGCGGGACTTCCCGGCCCTAAACGGCAGCAGCACCCTTTCACCCTGGTTGGCAAGTGGTTTGATCAGCCCACGGCGCTGCCTGCAGGCCGTGCAACAAATTGCCACTGAGCAGGGTGCCGATTGGCGCCAGGACCCCTGGCTGAGGGAATTGGGTTGGCGTGAGTTTTACCGTTACCTGATGGTCTGTTCGCCCTCGCTGTGCAAAAACCAGCCTTTTAAAAAAGAAACCCTGCATGTGCAATGGGAACACGACCCAGAATCGGTCAACGCCTGGCAACAGGGGTTGACCGGGTTTCCCATTATCGATGCCGGTATGCGCCAACTACTGCGCACCGGTTGGATGCACAACCGCTTGAGAATGCTCACTGCCAGCTTTTTTAGCAAACTCATGCTGATCGATTGGCGGCAGGGAGAGGCATTTTTTATGCAGCATTTACTCGACGGAGACTTTGCCTCGAACAATGGTGGCTGGCAGTGGAGTGCCTCAACCGGCTGTGATGCCTCGCCCTGGTTTCGTATTTTCAGCCCTTTAAAACAGTCGCAACGGTTTGACTCAGAGGGTCACTTTATCCGCAAAATGATACCTGAACTGGCACCGCTGGACGGCAAGGCCATTCACAATCCACCCTCTGATATACGCAAAAAATTGGGGTATCCCGAACCCATCATCGACTACCAACAGGCACGGCAACGGGTTTTAGCGCGGTTTAAACATTTGGCGTCAGTGCCTTCGCCTTAATCGCTTTATCTATAGCGACAATATTCTCGGCCATACGCGCCGATGCCGCATCAATCATACGGCCATTTAGCTGCGCTGCACCTTTACCTTTTGCAGCGGCCTCCTGTAACGCTGTCAGCACTAATTGTGCTTGCGCCACTTCTTCCGCCGGTGGAGAAAAAACCTGATTGGCCAGCTCAATTTGCGCGGGGTGGATGGCCCACTTACCTTCATAGCCCAGCGCCGCAGAGCGCTTCGCAGCGTGTATAAAACCATCTGGATCTTTAAAGTCGGCAAAGGGACCTTCGATTGCACGAATCCCATAGGCACGACAGGCAATCAACATGCCGGACAAGGCGTGGTGCCATTGATCGCCGGGGTAATCAGGGTTCAGCCCGCCGATATCGACTGTCCTGGCGTGGCAGCTAGCAGCGTAATCACCCATGCCAAAATGCAGCGCTTCCATACGCGTACTGGCAGTGGCAATCTCACCCACATTCATCATGCCCAACGCGGTTTCAATCATGCCTTCAATACCAATTCGATGGTTATAACCCATGGCATTTTCAATTTGTGTCAGCAGTGTATCCAGCATGTACACATCGGCGGCAACCCCAACTTTAGGGATTATCAAGGTATCAATTTTATCACCCGCCTGCTCGACAACATCCACCACATCACGGTACATATAGTGTGTATCAGTGCTATTAATACGTACTGAAATCGTTTTACCGGCAGCACGCCAATCAATATCGTGCAACGCTGCAACGGCATTTTTACGCGCCTGCTGTTTATCGCCAACAGCAACCGAATCCTCCAGATCCAGAAACACACAGTCAGCGGCACTGTTCAGTGCTTTTTCAAACATACGGGGGTTAATAGCGGGTACAGCCAGCTCGCTGCGTTGCAAACGTTGAATTGCCTGGGGGTATTGCATATGACTCACTGTCTCCTGGGAGCCTGTCGAATTCAGGCTACTCTACTGTGCAAAAGCGGATTTGACCCACCGCGAGCGCCTAAACCCGACAGACTCCTAGCGCCGCAGAGCACGCTCCACAGTAATTGCCAGTTGAAATAAGTTAAAGTCCTGGCCGTGGCCGGCTGATAACATCAGGCCAACCGGCGACTCACCCTTCCTGTGGCAAGGTAGCGAAATCGCACAACCATCAAAATAGTTTACCGTTGCTGTATTGCGCAGGCAGCGAAAATTGATTGGTCGTGCAGCCTCGACATCATCCACTTCCACCAGCCTGGGGGGCACAATGGGTACCGTTGGGTAGAGCATGCCATCATATCCCTGCATTGATTTTGCCAGCTCTTTAATCAACATACGCCGCTGGCTATGGGTTTTCTTATAATCATCATCACTTATATCGGCACCACCACTAATACGTAAACGCACAAATGGATCATATTCATAACCGCATTCGGCAATCCGTTTGCGGTGCGCCCTCCAGGCTTCATACGTGGCTAACGGTCTCTTCTGAAACAACGCCAACAAGCCATCCAACGCGGGCACCGGCGTTGACTCGATACGCAATCCAGCCGTGCGCAAACTGTTTATTGCCTGTTCAAATGTCCGGCTGACGACAGGATCGAGATTTCTCATCACATTGGCACGCGGCAGTAATAGCTTTATATCCTTTGCCGGTTTGGTTATTAGTTGTGCCGGGCGCAGATCGCCATCCATCGCGGCATCCAATAGGTAACAACACTCGACTGTACTGGCTAACGGGCCAGGTGCATCAGTCGTCGGTGACAATGGAAACATCCCATCGAGTGGAAACCGGCCATAGCTCGGTTTAAACCCCACCACACCATTAAACGCCGCAGGAACACGCGTGGAACCGGCGGTATCTGAACCGATAGAGCCGGGCACGATACCCTCGGCAACACTGACCCCACTGCCTGAAGAAGAACCACCCGGCAGGCGCTGCATCTGTCGATCCCAAATCGACAGCGGTGTACCATAATGTGGATTGGTTCCCATACCGGAAAAGGCAAATTCGCTCATATTGACGCGACCGAGAAAGATAAACCCCGCATCGCGCAAACGTTGCACAACAGTGGCATCCTGAGTCGCGGGCGGATCGAAAGCCAATGCACGTGAACCGGCAGTCGTCACCTCACCCTGCACATCAAATAAATCCTTCAATGTAATGGGAATACCGGCATAGGGTGGCAATGCGCCATGCGAGCGACGGGCATTATCGACCCGCGTCGCCTGGGCAATGGCCTGATCGGCATTCAGAGTAATAAATACCGCATCACTACGCTCTGCCGCCGCGATGCAACTCTCAACCAAAGCAACACTGCTCAGCTTGCCGGATCGGAGTTTTTCAATAATTTGACTAATCGGTGTCAACACACACGCCCTATTTTGTGCTACTTATAGAGTGACGATAAATATTTAAGCCTGTCAAAACAACCCTTATGAGGCAAAACATCTCTTTCAGGTAATGTTAACAGGCAGTTCTAAATTTAAGTTTTTTTAGGGTAGTAATATAGACGATACAAGAAATTCTTCAGCGTTGTTTTAGCATAATTCCTGAACTTCAACCCGTTATAGTTATCCAAGCCGCTGTTGTTACAAACAGGTCTGCTCAATGAAAAGCTTCTGTATACCCTTACATAAAAAAACCTTATCAATTGTGCACCTATTGTCATCCGTTTTGTTGCTGTTGGCAATCGTTATATCTCATGCCCATGCTGCCGACAATCAGAGCAGCCACAAGAAGGGCATCCAGTGGCAAAGCTGGCAGGATGATTTATTCACCCGCGCCCAACAGCAACAGCGTTTTGTTATCTTAGATCTTGAAGCCGTATGGTGTCACTGGTGCCATGTCATGGAAGCAAAAACCTACAGTGACCCAAAGGTGATCGCGCTAATCAACGCACACTACATCCCCGTGCGGGTCGACGCCGATGCCAACCCGGATATGGCCAGCCGCTATGGCCGATGGGGTTGGCCAGCCACTATCGTCTTCTCAGCCCAGGGAGAGGAAATAGTCAAACGCCGTGGCTATATCCCCACTATCGGTATGGTCGCCATGTTGCAAGCCATTATTGACGATCCCAGCCCCGGCCCTTCGGTATTCGCAGAGCCAGAGGCGACCCCTGCCAATCAGGCGGCACTCAGCGAGACACTGAGGAAAAAACTACAGGCAACATTTAATGACTTCTACGATGCAGAATATGGCGGTTGGGGCAATGTGCACAAATTTGTCAACGCGCCCGCCACCGAATACTCACTTGAACAATCCCGCCTCGGCAGGTCGCAATACGCACTAATGGCACGGCTTACCCTGCACAATGGCCTCAATTTAATCGACCCGCAATGGGGGGGTGTTTACCAGTATTCAGACCAAAAGGACTGGCTATCACCCCACTTTGAAAAAATCATGTTTTACCAGGCTGAAAACCTGCGCCTCTACGCCCTCGCCTATGCGCGCTGGCAACAGGCCGACCACCTCAGTGCCGCGCTGCAAATTTATAACTACCTGGAAACATTTCTACTCGCGCCCAGTGGTGGGTTTTACACCAGCCAGGATGCCGACCTCAGCATTGAGGTCGACGGACACGATTACTTTCCACTCAACGATCAGCAGCGTCGTGCCAAGGGCATGCCACGTATCGATACCAATATCTATGCACGCGAAAACGGCTGGGCAATTCGCGCCCTGCTCAGTCTGTACAACGCCAGTGGGCTTGAAACGGCACGCGAGCGGGCACTTGCCTCGGCGCACTTTATCCTCAGCGAGCGCAGCCTGCCGGGTGGTGGATTCAGCCACGGCAGCAACGACGCAGGCGGTCCATATCTCAGTGATAACCAGGCTATGGCACAGGCATTTATCGCCCTTTATCAAAGCAGTGGTGAACGCCATTGGCTGGAAAAGGCAACGACCACACTGGACTTTATCGAGCGTACTTTCAAAGACAACCGTGGTGGTTACAACAGCGCCGCCAAAGAACCCGCCTCAACCGGTGTATTCAGCAAACCCATTAAACAAATTGATGAAATTGCCGCTCTGGCACGCACCGCCAATATCGCCTCATATTACACAGGGGAACCACGCCTGCGCGCCATCGCAGAACACGCCATGCGTTATCTTGCCGCACCGGAATTAAGCGAAGAGTTTATTTTCCAACCGGATATCCTATTGGCCGACTACGAGCTCACCCACGAACCGGCACATATCACCATCGTCGGTGCCAAAGATGACCCGGCCGCCAGCGCATTGCACGCCGCTGCACGCGCCTACCCCGGCAGTTACCTGCGTATCGACTGGTGGGACAAACGCGAAGGCCCGCTGCCCAATGCCGACGTCACCTACCCACAGCTCGACCGTGCCGCCGCCTTTGCCTGCTCTGATAAGGCCTGTTCATTACCTGTATTTAAAGGCAGCCAGATCGCAGCGGTGGTAAATAACCTCTATACCGAAAAATAGACAGGGTTTTAAGATAGGCCCATCCATTTAGGCTAAACCTAGTACAGCGCAACGCTGAACCCGTCAATACAAGGTAGGCGGTGTAAAACAATAGGAGAAATTCAGCGCCAACCACTTCTTGCTTTGGCGTCTTTTATGCGTACACATTAACCGACCCAGCCCTTTCATTTAATGCCAACCGGGCCACCTGTGAATCACTGACAATATCCCCATCGACACCCTCATCATCAACAGCATACTGCCCTGCACCCCCGCCATTTCCATCACGCCGACCCCGCTGATTTTTCTGGGCATCACCTGAAGAAATACCCAACTCAATATTACCAAAGCCCGCCGTTGCCAATTGCTCGCGCAAACGCGTAGCCGAATGATCAATCGCCTCGCGTACCACCGCTTGATCGGCATGAAAAATAATCGCTGTGCGGTCACTGTTAAGATCAATCCGCACATCAATCTTGCCAAGGTGTGGCGGATCCAGACGAATTTCCGCCTGCTTAAAATCCCCCTTTAAAATCTGCTGAACCTTGTCGGCAAAATTATTCGACCAATCGACACTCTCCAGGCGGCTACCTAACGATAGTTGTGGTATCTGAGAGGTACTGGCCAGGCCACGATGTGGCGACAGTGTATTGTTGCCCGCCTCAAACCCACTGGTATCAATTTCTACCGATGCAGTTGTATCAATGGTTTTTTGCACACGTGGCATATCATTAAGTTGGCGCAACACAATAGGCGGTGTTGCCGCTTGTGTCGTTTGTCGCGGTTGTTGAAGTTGCTCTGATCGTACCTGTACACCCGGCGCACGAAAGCCCGTTGTTACGGCAGGCTCATTGCCACTCACATTATCACGCCTAATTGCTGTGCTACGCGTTTGCACAACCTGCGGTATTCTCTGTGGTATATCATCGAGTTGGCGCGACACAACAGGCGGTGTTTCAATTGGTTTTTGATAAACAGGCTGCATTGCCTCTTGTGTCGTTTGTCGCGGTTGTTGAAGTTGCTCTAATCGTACCTGTACATCCGGCACATGAAGGCCCGTTGTTACGGCAGGCTCATTGCCACTCACACTATCATGCCTAATTGTTGTGCTACGCATTTGCACAACCTGCGGTACTCTCTGTTGTAGAACCAACGAGTGAGTGCCCTCCAGCGGCACATTCGACGGTTTTACCGCCACCTCTTGAGCTATGGGCAGGCCGTCACCATCCGCAGCAATATTCGTTGTCGGCTGATAAAAAGCGGTTTCAGCGAGCAAGCGATGATCGAGTGGGCTCTGCCGCCCTTCTTTTACACCTGCCCCCACTCTTTCTAGAACAACCGGCTCTGGGCCTACCCTCTCTAGCTTGACTTGCGCCAGCGTCGCATTCAAATGTGGCGAAACGGTTACGCCAGAAAATACAGAACCAGGCAAATCCTGATCTTGCGGCGGCAAATCACTTCCATGTCGAGGCTGTATCAACGTAGAGGATAATGGTGGGTGCTGCCCACCTCCCTCCGTAGGCAATGTTGATTGTCGCGGTATTTCCTTTGCAACTTGAGATAGAAAAATGGGGCGCTGACTGTTGGCCACATTATCAATATTCGTGGGAGAATCTGGGGAAACTTCACTTAAATCAGCCGTTTGCTGATCGATTATTACCTGGAGTTGGCTTGAAAAATGCGCGCCAGGCACCACCGACTGCGGCGCGACTGGCACCGCCGTTATAGTGGGTAAAGTCTCTAAATTAAATAATACTTGTGGCTGCACGTAAACTGGACACTGGTTTGTATGGTCTTAGCAAGAGCAATTGATATGCCAAATACGAAAAGAGATACACCAAAACATCCCCAGCGAAACCTCATAACACCCGACACTACCTATATAAAAACAGAACCCAGATAAACCACTATACCTACTGCCTTCAACCTGAGGCTATACTTGCTGGATATTTACCCCCTCAAGCCATTCCATACACCACCCGCCTCTTTCCATCGGTAACACACAGTAGACACACTTATGATGCAAACCAGTGGCACTGGCCACGTCTTTCTAAAAGCCATTGTAGCCGCCCTCTCGCTGCCCGCCTTTATTTTACTGGCAACAATGATGGGGTTTGGCTCACTGGCACGCAGCGTTGGTTTTGCCCCTGAAATGGCGGCACTGGCCACCGCTCTAATCTGGGGTTTACCCGGCCAGCTTGCCATGCTGGAGCTCACCGCAACAGGGCAAAACACCATCGCAATTATCTTTGCCTGCTCACTCGCTAACGCCCGTTTCTTTCCCATGGTGGTATCGTTCATACCGGCGATGACACGCGAAAAAACCAGGCTCCCCGCATTAATTTTATACGCGCAATTGCTGTCGATTAATTCCTGGGCAATGTGCCTGCGACAATTTCCAGAAGTGGCCCCGGCATACCGCCCTTTGTACTACGTGGTGTTCGCTACAACAATTTTGAGCGCCGCTATTATCGGCACTTTACTCGGCTATCACGCCTCGGCGGTACTGCCTCCATCTGTGATATTGGGGTTGATTTTTTTAAGCCCGCTATTTTTTGCATTGGTATTATCCTCAGCCTCCAAACCCGGAGAGCGGGCGGCACTATTGCTTGGCTGCCTGACAGTACCACTGGCCCACAAATATTTTCCCTCCATCGACCTACTGCTTACCGGCGTTGTGGGGGGAAGCCTGGGGTTCTTTCTGAGCAGAATACCCACAATAAAACGCGTACTGTCATGAACAGCGAAACATTATGGTTGATTGTTTTGGGGTGTTCGGCAGCGACCTTTTTCTGGCGTTTTTTGGCCGCTGTTGCGGTAAAAAAAATCGACCCGGACGGTGCTGTTTTTGAATGGATTACCTGCGTCTCCTACGCAATGGTCGCGGGGTTGATATTTCGCATGTTGATCATGCCAGAAAGCGAACTGGCCAACGTCTCACTCCCGATTCGCTGTACTGCAATCGCCATTGCATTTATCGCTTATTTCGTTTTTCGGCGCATGTTATTTGCAGGGGTTTTAGCCGGCAGTGTCAGTTTGTCAGTGATAGTGAGCTGGGTCGGTTGACAGACAACACAGGACTGATGCACTATTCACCGCATGGGGTTGCGACCACCCCGTGAGGCGCCAGCTCAAGTTTCGCATCCAACATTAACCTTTATTTACCTTAAATAAGGAGGATGCATCTTGCCATCACCCACTGACATTACTGTTTCTCAACTCGCCCGTCTTATCGGCACCCCTACCGCCCCCACCCTTATCGATGTCCGTATCGACGGGGATTTTGACGACGATCCACAATTACTCCCCACCGCATTTCGACACCCTTTTCGCGATGTCGAGGCATTAGCGCCCGCGCTGACGGGTAAATCTGTGGTGGTGTATTGCCAAAAAGGCAAAAAAATCAGCCAGGGCGCAGCCGCGCTACTGAGGGATCACGGCATTCAAACAGAAAGTCTGGTAGGTGGCCATTTTGGCTGGCGGGATGCTGGCCTGCCATTAGTGCCCCAGGCAAAGCTACCACCGGTCAATGCACACAACCGCACCGTATGGGTCACCCGGCACCGGCCAAAAATTGACCGCATTGCCTGCCCCTGGCTGATTCGCCGTTTCATCGATCCCAACGCCCAATTTTTATTTGTGGCACCCGCTGAAGTCCTGGCTGTCGCAGACAAATTCAACGCAGCCCCCTTCGATGTCGAAGGCGTGTTCTGGACACACCGGGGGGATCAATGCACGTTTGACACTATGATTGAAGAATTTGGACTCGACACTGAACCACTGCAACGCCTTGCCGCCGTGGTACGCGGTGCAGACACAGACCGGCATAACCTGACACCTCAGTCGGCGGGCCTGCTTGCCGCATCCCTGGGTTTATCCCGTATGTACCGGGACGACTTAACCCAACTCAATGCGAGCATGATGCTGTATGACGCCTTTTACCGGTGGTGCCGTGATGCAACAGGCGAGAGGCATGACTGGCCTGCACCCTCTAAGTAGTGGTGAGGTGCTAAACAATGGTCAATACCACCGTAGAAGCGGGTGCTGAGCGCGCCCGTAAGCCAACCTTCCGCGAGGCGGTGCACCTTTGGGCAAAGATTGGGTTCCTGTCATTTGGTGGCCCAGCGGCACAAATAGCCTTAATGCACCGATTGCTTGTCGAACACAAGCGTTGGCTGAGTGAACAAAAATTTCTCAATGCCCTGAGTTTCTGCATGTTACTGCCAGGGCCAGAGGCGATGCAGCTTGCCACCTACGCTGGCTGGCGTTTGCATGGCACGCTGGGCGGCCTGCTTGCCGGATTGCTGTTTGTTCTCCCAGGGGCAATAGTCGTGCTGACCCTGGCTATCATCTATGTAACGTTGGGTGATGTGCCACTGATCAATGCCCTGTTTCTCGGCGTCAAAGCCACGGTATTGATTATTGTGCTTGAGGCACTGCTGCGTGTTTCGAGGCGCGCACTTAAAGGCGCGGCCTACTGGGTAATCGCGGCAATGGCATTCGTCGGTATCTTTTTTATGTCATTACCCTACCCACTGATTGTGTTGGCTGCGGCAATGTTTGGTTTTTTTCTAAAACCTGGGGCGGTAGATAGCCATATAGAAACCGAAACCCACCGAGCCAATCGATCCTGGTCTCAGTTGGCGAGTACAGTCGCCCTCTGGCTGGCTATCTGGATACTGCCGCTCGTGGCTATCGACTACTTTTACGCACAAACTATATTGTTCGAAATAAGCACTTTTTTCTCCCGCCTGGCAGTCGTCACCTTTGGTGGTGCCTACGCAGTACTCGCCTACATGGGGCAGGCGGTGGTGAGCGAGCATGGCTGGTTAACCACCGGGGAAATGATGGATGGATTAGGGCTTGCCGAAACCACACCGGGGCCGTTGATTCTAGTAACAGAATTTGTCGGCTTTATCGCCGCCTACCGGGAAGGTGGTTTAATGCTCGGTCTTACCGCCGCTGCCATCACTCTATGGACAACGTTTGTGCCCTGCTTCCTGTGGATCTTTGCAGGTGCACCCCATATCGAGTGGATCTGTAGCCGGCCCAGATTAAAGGGTGCACTTACCGCTATATCAGCGGCGGTGGTGGGTGTCATACTCAACCTATCAATCTGGTTTGCGCTGCACGTCGTGTTTAAATCTGTATCGATACAACAATACGGGCTGCTTACCGTGTGGCAGCCCGATCTGACCTCAATCGATCTACGGGTGATAGTGCTGACGACACTTTGCGCGGTAATGATCTTCAAACTGCGCTGGTCAATTTCACGGGTATTAGCGGCTTCTTCTGTTTTGGGAGCGGGGCTTGTGTATACGATTGGTTAATCGGGCATCTGGCAGTAGAAAGCGCAGCTTTCGGGTTTCAATCAGTACGCTTATTTTCTTTTTGATGATTTGATCCCAGCCCCTGTCATTCGATAGCGCTTGATATCAACCCCTCTGGCCCTTCCGCTTTCAGGCTTGAACCGAGAGCCATCAAGCTTCTACATTGGAACGGTACGCACCTGGTAGGGCATCTTAGTTTTATTGGTGAATACGAAGGCCCCTATCCTTTTTATGATGCAGAAGGTAATTTAATTGAGTAACTGAGTAAGCCTGCCAACCTTGCAGAAGTTGACAGAGGCATCGTGGTCAATATGACCTGGCTCATCGCGCACCGGATTAACGCAGACCTTTTCAGGCGGCATTCTGACAACAGGCCGCTGATTGACGAATCGTTCAGATCGATGCGATTCGCTCACCGGAAAATAGTGCGTAACGACATACAATAAAACACATCAACGCTACCGATTACCCCTCAACACTGACCGCACAAACGGCACAGTCAACCTGCGCTGTTCAACCAGTGAAGCGCGATTGAGGTCATCCAGCACTGTAAATAACCGGCCCAGTTCGCGGGAATAATGGGACAACAGGTAGTTCACCACTTCAACAGGCATTGTCAGCCCCAATGATTCAGCCCTGGCCAGTAGGGCATCGGCAAGTGTGTCACCGCTGGGGCTTTGCAAACGCATAACCGGCCCCCATACCAGACGCGAGACCAGATCAGGTAATAAGTCGAGTGCGGCGGGGTTGCTTTGCGAGGCAGTAATAACGCTGGTGCCCTGCTGGCGAACCCGGTTAATCAGGTTAAACAATTCACGCTGCCATTCAGGCCGGGCGTGTAAGCGCTCCAGGTCATCGATGGCGATTACATCGACACCTTCCAGCCCCTGCAACAACGCTGGCGCCCGATCGATCAAATCGCTTAATGGCAGGTAGGTGGCGGTGCGCGAACAGTCACTGGCCGCATGGCACACAGCGTTGAGCAAATGCGATTTACCGACACCTGCCGCCCCCCAAATACCCAGTTGTTGTTCGCTCCCCCGCTCAGCCATATCCCGTGCCAGGCTTACCAATAAGTGGTTTTCACCGATGAAGAAGCTGTTAAACCGCTCGCCGATGCGCGGCGAGATACCGACTAACGGCAATTGTGGGTTGATGGTACGCAAGCTGGCAGCCAGCGGCTATTGCACCCACTCATAATACAGCAGCGGTTCATCACCCGCGAGGTCACTCTGACCGCTGTCAGATGCCTGCAGCAGAACATCGAGCGCAATCGCGTTACGCAGGCTGTCGATACCGCCGGGTACTATCAACCGAAAATCGTTGGTGGTCGCCGTTACCCCGTCAAGGCTGGCTTTCTCAACGGCGGCCAGCCCATTGAGATAATTGAGTAACTGCGCGTAATCGTCCAGCGAATCAATACGATCGACACGGAGACGGATAACCGAAACCTGCGAGGGGTTGGCATCGGCAGAAAACGCTGCCACCAGTTGCCTGGCCAGGTGCTCCATGTTGCTGTCAATCACGCGCTCAATGTTTTCACCCGTGGACTGCCAGTTATATGTGTGCCCGGCGTGTTGCAATACCCAGTCTGAAACCCAGGCCGATGCCGTTTGCCGCACACTGCCGGTGAGGATGGCATCGACGCCATAGCGTTCCGATGCCTGCTGCACGCGCCCGCTAAACCCTCCCTTTACATCGGCGAAGTCGACGGCGCTCTGATCCTGCAGGTCCATCAACGGCAACAGCACAGGTAAACCCCGCTTTTGTGCCGATCCCAGCAACGACTCAAGTATTTGCGGTGAGCCATCACTGCCGAGAATGTAGTGGTTATTCGTTGCCTGCACGGCCAGCCACAATAATGTCTCCGGTCGATCAGCGCCCCATAGCGCTAACCCTTGCCCGTTTAGTGCGCGGTCAAGGCTGTCAGGTGAAAAACTGACTTCAAGGATATGGGTTGGTTCGGCGGTTGTTGTCGACAACAGCAGTGCATCTGCGTCCCACACCCGGTAGCGGTATTGCGCTACATAGGTGCGCGATTTGCCTAGCAGGTCATTCAGCTTATCGCCTGCCGCAACGGTCATGTTGCCGGTCAATTTAATCAACACGGCTTCCAGGGCCAGGCGAAAGCCTTGCTGTCGCTCTTCAGCACCCTGCCCGGCCACAGCGACATCTGCGCTGTAAAGGCCGTTGACAGTAGCGCAATGCAACACCGGCGAGCACAATACGGTAGCTGAAACCAATACCGATAGCGCTAAACAGCGGCGCATTATGAAAGATGATAAATACATGGGTGAAATCAAATCAGTCCAGAACACAGGAGGTGTACAATAACAGCTTTTTTCGTAGCCTTGCAGCCGTATAGGCCGCTGCATAGAAACAGGAAGCCCCATGAGTGACTCAAGCCCACCCACCAGTGGCATTAGTTATCGCGATGCCGGTGTCGATATAGATGCGGGCAATGCACTGGTCGAGCGTATAAAGCCCAGTGTTAGAAGCACATTGCGAACGGGGGTTCTCGGCAGCATCGGTGGTTTCGGTGGTTTGTTCGAGCTCCCCAGTGGTTACCAGAATCCGGTGTTAGTATCCGGCACCGACGGTGTCG
This sequence comes from Gammaproteobacteria bacterium, assembly GCA_965277715.1. GTDB lineage: Bacteria > Pseudomonadota > Gammaproteobacteria > JBCCGL01 > JBCCGL01 > JBCCGL01. The sequence continues at coordinate 628,922 of OZ255836.1, read as the reverse complement.
GCACTAAGCTCAAACTGGCGATGATGTTGGACCAACACGATACTATCGGCATTGATCTGGTCGCGATGTGTGCCAATGATATTGTCGTCACCGGCGCAGAGCCGCTGTATTTCCTCGATTACTATGCCACCAGTGCCCTGGATGTCGATACCGCCAGCGGTGTCATTGAGGGCATTGCCGAGGGTTGCCGACAGGCCGGGATGGCACTGATTGGCGGTGAAACCGCTGAAATGCCGGGCATGTACAATGCGGGTGATTACGATCTGGCCGGGTTTGCTGTCGGCATTGTCGAAAAAAAGGCGATTATCGATGGTAGCGATATTGCGGTGGGCGACACCCTGATTGGCCTGGCATCGAGCGGCCCACATTCCAATGGCTATTCGCTGATTCGTAAAATACTCGACACCGGCGACCACCCACTCGACAAGCCCTTTACAGGCGCCACCGATAACCGCCCGCTCGGCGAGGCATTGCTCACCCCGACGCGTATTTACGTCAAACCGCTCCAGGCGCTAATGCGTTCGGTAACTGTACGGGCACTGGCGCATATTACCGGCGGTGGTATTCTGGAAAATGTGCCTCGCGCTCTGCCCCGTGGGCGTGTGGCCGTTATCGATCAGCGTAGCTGGCCGCGTGGTGAATTATTTGACTGGCTACAAGTGCAGGGGAATATCGCCGAAACCGAAATGTTGCGCACACTCAATTGTGGTATTGGCATGGTTATCGTCGTCCCGGACTGCGATGCAGGGCAGGCAATCGAGCGGTTAAATGCCAGCGGCGAAACAGCTTATCGCATCGGCACTATCGAGCGGGCCGAACACGCTGACAGCGCACCCAGTGTCTCGATAATCTCCAGATGAACCAACCACCGCGCATTGTTGTCTTGATATCCGGTGGCGGCTCCAATCTTCAGTCGATCATCGATCACTGTAGTACACCGGCAATCGATGCCACTATTGTAGCCGTTATCAGCAACCGGGCAGATGCTTACGGTTTACAGCGCGCCGCAAGATCCGGCATTCCCACATATACGCTGGATAATAGCCACTTCGAAACCCGCGAAACGTTTGATGCCGCCCTGAGAGAATGCATCGACCAGCACACCCCCGATTTGTTGGTGTTAGCCGGATTTATGCGCCGATTGACAGCCGGTTTTGTTCAACACTACACAGGGCGCATTATCAATATCCACCCATCACTGCTGCCTGCACTCCCTGGGCTCGACACCCATCAGCGTGCCCTCGATCAGGGTTTTTCACAACACGGCGCAACGGTTCATTTTGTCACCCCCCAATTAGATAGTGGCCCTTTGATAATACAGGCAGCCGTAAACATTGAACCAAACGATACGGCTGAATCACTGGCCACCCGTGTGTTGCAGGCAGAGCACCGAATTTACCCCAAAGTTATCGGTTGGTTTACCGCCGGGCGTTTACGCAGCGATGGTACGCTTGCCTGGCTCGACGATGAACCAATTCACAATCCACTCGGTCTGAATGAAGATGAAAATTAACCCCTTACCGCTGACATGCCTGCTGTCGATTTGTTGTTTATCTGGCGTATTCAGCCCGGCATACGCAACAACTCTGACCCCTTTTGAAGCGCACTACACCGTATCGACCGGGCAACAGTCGGTTGGCAACGCCAGCTTGTCACTAAGCAGGAAAAAAGCCTATTGGCTGGCCGCATTGACAACGGAACCCACGGGGTTATACAGCCTGCTAAGCCGGGGCAATGCCCATGAAACCAGCTTGTTTGCAGTGGGCCAGCCAGGTTCAGATCAGGCGGCGCAGCTCACAACACTGCACTACACATTTTTTCAACAAAAGGCAAAACCGGGGCGCAATCAAAACGCTAAATTCAGGCCCGCGACAGGGCAAATCACCCTCACTAATGACGATAAGAGCGAGACCGTGCTCAACAGTACGCCGCCTGTGTACGATCCATTATCGAGCCTGTTTCATATCATGCAGCTATTGGCCAATAGCGACCCCGCATCACTTGAACTGTCTCTGTTCAACCGGGGTAAGGTGGCTATAACACAGTTTAAATTTGCCACCACAGAAACAGTGGAAACCCCCATGGGGCGTTACGCCGCCCGGCATGTGGTCCGCAGAACCGGCAACAGCAACCGTGAAGTGCATATATGGTATGCAAAGGCGCTGGGGTTTGTGCCGGTAAAGATCGAGCAGTTTAAGAAAGGGGCATTGGTGGCGCGGTTAAGTTTAACGTCGATTAAACAGTAAGCCTACGAGGTGGTTTCAGAGCGCCCATCACGTCATTGCCACGCCCATCGCCTGCATGACCAAACGCTGAAAATGGTGTACCGCGTGCTCAGACAGTTCGCTCATCGCCTCATCGACCATAAACCGCCCCTGGTTATAACCGTTAGACCTCAGCCCCCGCTGTACACTTTCGCACAGCCCTATATCTTCAGGTTGTAGTACCTCTTTTTGGTAGTCCATCGCCGCTTTTTGCTGCTCGCTCGGTGTTGTGCCGGGCAAGAACCAATCCTGAAATTCAATGGTGCGCTCAGTGCCTGCGGGCGTCATTTGCAACACGGATAAATTTGCCTCACCAGGGTAGGCCCAAATCGTCAGATTGGGCCACAGATACCAGCCCGCATAACCAAAATCGACATCGCCTTTTTTAACCGTAAACGCCGCGTTATCTGCCGAGCGCACCGCACTGGAAATCTGGCCGGAATAAATGCCGTGCGTTTTGGTTCGGTAGCTGTTCATGTCGACCAAATCGACAAAGTCCTTGTGCGCTACGTGACAGTGGTAACACTCCAGAAAATTATCGACAATGGTTTTCCAGTTGCACGCCACATCATAGGTATCGCGCTGCGCGAACACCATTTCATCGACACGTGGGCAATAGTGGCGAATCTCGTCTTCAAGATTGCCCGATTGTTGTTTGAGTGATACTGCATCTGCATCCAGATTCACAAACACCAACCCACAAAACTGCTCGACACGAACCGGCTTCAGTGAGAAATCACATTTATTAAACCCCTTCACCTGCTGGCTATTGCGCGCAGCAATCAGCTCGCCATCAAAACCATACGTCCAGGCATGGTATGGGCAGACGATATGAGTGGCCTTCCCGGTGCCGTTGAGCAGCTCATGGCCACGGTGCTGGCACACATTGTAAAACCCGCGCAATTCACCCGCTTTATCACGCACCACAAAGACGTTCTGTTGGTGTATTTTTACCGTTAGATAACTGCCCGCCTCCAGCAACTGGCTCTTATGCCCGGCATACCACCAGCTACGGTAAAAAATAGCGCTCTTCTCCGCCTCGTAAATCGTTTTGTCGTAGTAGTAACGGGCAGGCAGGGTAAACGATTCATTAGGGCCTTGGGTAAAGGGTGAGTCGTCCGGTTGAAATGTAAGGACGCTTTTATGCATTAAATTGTCTCCCCATCGTGGTGCATTATTTACCCTAAATTCCTCAGTTGAATCTACTGCGACCACCTAATGCACTGAATCTAAAGCGTTTTTACCAGCATTTCAGCTTCACCTGTAGAATCACTACAGGATGGCTAAAATGCTGGTAAAAACACTTCATCTTCAGCACCTTAGACGCCCTCGCTACGATCCAACTGCGGAATTTAGGTTTATATTCACATAAGCTACTGTAATGCTACATTCGTGGCAATCGATAAATAATTCTAATACCACTAAAAAGCCAACTACCACCACTGGAACCCCTGGTGACCTATGAAGCGGCGGCACGCCTGCTTAGTTTCACCCGCGCCGCGCAGGTATTGAACCTGACACAAGCGGCGATCAGTCAGCAGATGCGTGCACTGGAAGAGCGGCTGAGTTAATGGGGGTTTTTAACGCGTTTAAGATTGCCGAAAAAATGTGTTCACGGTATGGTTTTACCCACTGTATTTTAATCACCCCTAGCGCACTTTCACCCGCCTTAATAATCAGTTGAATTTATACTGAAACAACGAGCAATAACCGCTATGCAAATCACCAAACCTGGCAGCAACTATGGCAATGGCCCGGCATCATTTAACGCCGCTGGTGGAGAGGCGGGCATCCGCCAGTTGGTCGATCATTTTTACGGTTTTATGGACACCCTGCCACAGGCCGCAACAATTCGCCGTATGCACCCAAAAGATCTCACACTGCCGCGTGAAAAGCTCAGCTTATTCCTCTGTGGCTGGATGGGCGGCCCGATGCTATACCAGGAAAAATACGGCTCCATTCGTATCCCTGTGTTTCATTCGCAATTCAGGATTGGTGTAGAAGAGCGCGACGCCTGGCTGCTGTGCATGCAAAAAGCACTGGATGAACAGCCTTACGCCGACGATTTTAAAACCTACCTGATCGAACAACTGTTTGTCCCCGCTGAACGCAGCAGGCAAGCCAGCCAACAGCGACACGGGGAAGAGCAATAATGCAAAAAGGCGAACACGCCGAAACAGGCAATATCGCGCCACTTCTGACCAAAGTTGGCGCAGCACTGACGCAGTATCTGCGATTTGAGCACGCAGACGCTATGCAAAATCACACACAGTGGCACCCTGTATTCAACATCCCCCTGCCTGAAAAAGGCGTGGGTATCGACGCCACCGTGAACGAGTTGTGTGAACAGCTAATCCCTAATGGTTCGCAAGTGTGCAAACCGGGGTTTACCAGCTTTGTCACCACCGGTGCAGCAACCATTGCCACCTTGACCTCACTCGCGGCCACCGTTACCAACCCACAGCGTTTTGGATTGACCCCCTGCAATTTTTTAGAGGAACAATCGCTGCACTGGCTGGCGACACTCTGTGGCCTCGCTGAGCACATGCGCGGTGTTTATAGCAGTGGTGGTTCAGTCGCCAATCTGCTGGCTATTGGTGCAGCGCGTCAGCACGCCTTCGAATTGCGCGGCCACGACCCGGCAGCCGATGGTGTTTATGGGCCGGTGGCACTCTACGCCTCGGCACACACGCACCAGACGATCAAACGTGCCGCCGGTGTATTGGGTTTGGGCAGGAATGCCGTATTGGGCGTCGACTGCGATGCGCGTGGCTGTATGCGCCCAGAAGCGTTGCAAAAAGCCATTGAATGCGATCTACAGGCGGGCAAAATACCCATCGCTGTAATCGCTAACGCGGGCACAACAAACGCCGGTTCAATCGACGATTTACAATCGCTGGGTGAAATCGCGGCGGCCAACAATATCTGGTTTCACGTCGATGGTGCCTACGGCCTGCCCGGCATTCTCGATGAACGTGTGGCCCCTCTCTACGCCGGTCTGGAGCTGGCCGATTCAGCCATCGTCGACCCCCATAAATGGCTGGGTGCCGCCACTGGCATTGCCGCGACCTTTGTCCGTGACCGCAGTATTTTAGAACGGGCATTTACCCAGGAACCAGCGGCCTACCTGGATACCGCCTTCGATTTTGACAAGGCCGAACACTCGCTCGACAACCCCGGCCACCGATACAGTGATTATGGTGTGGAGTTATCTGCACCCCCCCGTGGCATCACCGTGTGGGGGTTGTTGCGCGAGATTGGTCGCGAGGGTATGCGCGCCCGTATCTGCCGCCACAACGATATGGCGCGGCATGTCGCTGAGCGCGCCAAAGCACACCCCAACCTGGAACTGGTGATGGAGCCAACGCTCTCGATTTGTTGCTTTCGCTATATCGATGAGGCTATCAGCGATTTAAATGCACATAATACGCGCATTCACCGCGCGTTGATTCGTGCGGGTGAGAACATGCCCAGCACGACCCTGCTTGATGGCAAACTGGTTATTCGCCCGTGTTTTATCGGCGCCCGTACTGAATTTGTCCAGGCGGATCAATTGGTTGATGAGGTATTGCGATTAGGTGCTGAGCTTTAGTAACAGCGCAAGCTAAACCCCGGTGGATTGAGCAAGCGCATATCCTCTCCAGCCTGCGTCAGTATTCCCAAACCGTTGGCCATCGCTCTTTCAACCGCCTCCTCCGGCACTGACAGCGCAGCGACAGCACCGTATATTCGATGGTCTGCGTAAGCGGGAAACAAAGGGCGAAAATTCGGCAGGGCTTTATTGGCGAAGCGGTCTACATCGTTGGGGTGTAGTTTGTGTTTGACTTCAACCAGGGCGACACTGTTGCCATTATAGAGTACTAAATCGTATTCACCCTGCAGTGTACCGACATGGTTTTTAATCCGCCGGTCGATCATATCGAAGTGCATCCCGCCGAGCGCCATGCTGGTGGACAAACCCTGATAGAAAAATTCCTCGGCGACATCACCAATATTGTTGGTCAAGTTACCCGCCATAGCAAACACCTTATCTGCCCGTGCCAGCACCTGATCCAAATACACTTTCGTCTCTGCGAATTTGCGATCTGTCTCAACAAACTTGCGATCTGTCTCAACAAACCTTCGACTTATTTCCTGCATTTCCAGAGCATTTTCTTTCTGCATTGAAAGCACTTCCCTTTGCAAACGGGCGCTCTCTGCCTGAATAGATGTTATCTCCTCAATCGAGACAGTATTATCATTTGTCATCGTTTAATCCTTTTTTAAGTAAAGTTACAGTAGCATAGCGCGAATGATCGTTGCACAAAGCACATCTAAAATCAAATACACACTACATCACACGGTTACGAACAGACCAGGCCGAGAGTATCTGTTTAAAAGACACTGGATCAGCGTCGTAACACAAAGCCTCACCGTGCGCTAAATTCAACCAGTGATGTGCTCGTTTGACCCAAATATGTGCAACCGGCTCAAGCGTTGAGGTATCGTCCAATGTACCGGCCTTCAAGCTGAAAATCTCAGGCGTATCATCCAGCGCATGATAAATCCGGGTGCCACATTCGGGGCAGAATGCACAGCGCTTTTCACTGCCATCATCAACCGTTGTCGACCAGAATTTAAGCGCGCCCTGTAGCACTATAAAATCCCCCACCGACACCCACATCGACAATCCAAATGCACTCGACGATTGCTTTTGGCAATCCAGGCAATGGCATGCATACAAGGTGAGTGGCTCACCGTTTATCTGGTAGCGGATATTCCCGCATTGGCATCGACCAGTGAGGTATTTTACAGCGTTGCTTATCGTCATTAAATTAACTGCCCCGTATTTTGATGTGTGTCTATTAGCGGCGGTAGCGGGCAATCCAACATTTCTGCAACCGCACGCAATAGCTCTGCCTCTTGAATTTTTATATGCCCATTGTGTAGCACACACTCAATGAGCGACTCGATAACAGATGCTTTCAGGATTGGCGCCAGATTTTGTAGTTTACCCAGCACAACATTGAGTGTTTTACTGCCCAAGGTGGGCAATGACTGACGATTAATGACATTGCGAGTGAATGTACGCAACAGCTGTGTATAGCGCGTATTCGCATCGTCAGAATCACCACCGACACGAATCATCAATGAGAGCAATAACGCAATTTCCTGTTCCACTGGCTTATAAGTAAAAAATGTAGGCCTGGTTTCCACGACAGGTGAAAAAGGTAAATGCCGACGCAAAATTGCCAGTAAGGTAAATTCAAATAGTGATGTCTTGCCATCAGCAACAACCAAATCGCCCACTGTACGCATAAACTGTTTGCGTTCATCGAAACACAGCATTTTAAGTTGTGGCAACGCCAGATCAACTACCGCCAAACGCAGGCGCGGCCACTGCGCCTGTGCCAGAGTATGCAACTCGACCACACTATCTGCAGTAGCAACTCCCTCCGACAGGCTAATAATCTGTTTACGCTTGTCGATGTGTGGTTGTTTGCTGCCCAGTAACATGGCCATTACTAACCACTTTGCCCCCATTTTTTCATGCAGTGCCAGGCTAAACTGAACGGGAATCGCCGCGTGCAAAGCCTGGGCATAAGCTATATGCCCTGTGCCTGGGTTACCAATACTTTCAACCACATCACGGGCATGAATACTGACCACATCCTGGCTTAGCGCTGCAAATCCCCTTGAGGTAGTCAGTGTATCGTTGGGTACTTTTTCGCTATTTTCTTGTAGCTGACGGGCACGCGCTCTACTGCGCGCCTTCACCATAAAATAGGGATCAATACGCTGAATGCGCTTATCCAGTGGCGGGTGCGTCGCCAAGCGCTTACCAAAACGTGCGCTCAAAGTTGCACCAAAACACATATGACTCATTTCCTCCGCACGTGCGCCTATTAAATGTGAGCCATAATGGGTGTCGCGAATTTTCACTAAGGCACCGGCAATGCCGTGGGTATTGCGTGTGTATTGCACCGCCGCTGCATCAGCCAGGTATTCACGCTGTCGGGAAACGGAGGCTTTGATCAGTCGACCAAAAAATAAACCCACCGCCCCCACCAATAACAACGCTATACCCGTGACCAACACCACACCGAGGGTTTTCGCATTGCGACGATAGCTGATGCCTGCCCCTGTGGAACGCAACATCAAACCACCCATTTGACCAATGGCCAAAATACCTGCCAGCACACCCATTAACCAAATATTTAAGCGCATATCGCCATGAAAAATATGGCTAAATTCGTGGCCTATCACACCTTGCAGTTCATCGCGATCCAGTTGTTCAAGACAGCCTCGGGTAACCACCAACGCCGCTTCACTTGGCCTCATACCCGCGACAAAAGCATTGATGCCACCCTCTCGCTCCATTACCCACAAACTCGGCAATGGCATACCTGAGGCGATAGCCATTTCCTCTGCAACATTGATAAACACCTTATCTTGTTGTCTCCGCGAATACATATCCAATCGCTTTGCCCCCGCCCATTCGGCAATAGCATCACCACCCTCACGCAATTGATGCACCCGCCGGATACTGCCACCGACAATCACCAACAGCGTAATAACAGACACCACACACCACCAGGGTTGCTCAATCCATTGATACAGCGTGTTATTAGGCTGTTCTGTCACCATCAAGACGACTAAACCGACAACCCCATTCACTACCAGCACGATAAGCAATACAGCGAATATAAAATAACCGATTAGTTTATGCGTTTGACGACGCGCACCCTCCTGATGCTGAAAGAAATTCATCCGCGCACCTGATCGAACCCAGATACATCAGTTGAAAGAAACATTAATCGGTTCACGCATCTGTGGCCGTTCGATGTCAAGGTGCACAGCTTCCTTGAATTTAAAAAAGCCGGCGAGGATATTATTGGGAAATTGTTCCCGGCTGGTGTTGTACAACATAACGGCATCGTTAAATGCCTGGCGGGAAAACGCTACACGGTTTTCGCTAGTGCTGAGTGCTTCCATTAACTGTGTCATAGTCTCGTCTGCTTTGAGATCGGGATAACTCTCGGTCAGCGCAAAAAAGCCCCCCATCGCCTCTCCTAGCACCACCTCAGCACCCGCTAATGCACGCATCGCCGCTGCATCTGCCGGATTTGCATTGGCAACCGTCGCCGCAGACGCGGCACTATTGCGTGCTTGAATCACCGATGCCAGTGTTTCACGTTCATGCTGCATATAAGCCTTGGCCGTTTCGACCAGGTTGGGAATCAACTCATAGCGACGGGTAAGCTGCACATCGATTTGTGAAAAAGCATTTTTAAATTGATTGCGCAACGCGACTAAACGATTGTAAACCGCGATAAAAAACCAGATGACGCCTATCGCAATAGCAACAAATACAATGGTTTCAACAGACATGCAATGTACCTTATCCAATTGATTTCTAACGAGATCAAATCCTATCACTTTTTTCACCCACCGGATTCTAACAATGCCGTACAAATTTCTTCTATAGAGCCGTTAAAATAGGGCAAGAAATCTCTGGAGCTGTCAATGACAACCCTGCTTGAAAAAATGGCCGCCAATGGCTATGAATCCAACGACGACTATAGCTACCACATCAAGTGCCTGCTTAACAGCCGCAGCGACGACATTCACTGCCTCAATATTGAAGGTGCCCCTGGTCGGCGTAAAACCGCTTTCGCCAATGCCCTGGCGACCTCGCTCGAATATCAGCATGTGCTGTATCACGATTTTAGTGATGAACAACCAATACCACCTACCCCACCAGCAGTCAGCGACGATGACGGTGAGCCGTTAACGACACCAACACCTGTTTCGGCATTCGATCACGTTATGAGTGACGCCTGTGCGTTTAGCGAAGGCGAGCAGACGGTTGTTATCCTCGATCAATTGCAGGCAGCACAATTTGCCAGGCATATTCAGCTTTATCAGTTTATTCGCAGCGGTGAGTGGCATTCCAGTGATACGCAGTTCTTTGCCAATCGCGATAAGCTGTTGATGTTTCTGATTTCTGAAGAACCACTGTATCACTCCTTGCAGAAGCACAGCTTTCGCGTGTGGGTGAATGCAACGTCGATGAGCAGCCAACCCTACCGGGCCGAGGATTTCGATCTGGCAACGGATATACAGGCAGTGATCAATGCACTTCATGCACTGTTTAGCAAAATCGGCGTTATGCCTACATTGAGCGAATTTGCACGTATTCTGCACGATATCCAACATAACGTGCGCACAGACGAGGAGTTGATTCACAGTATTTACGGCTGGAGTGAAGGTATAACCCAGGAGGTGCTTCACGCACGGGAAGTCGGTGCTGAGATCAGCCGTACAATGCTGACCATTGAGGCCTATCTCGGTGTCGATGAAGTAGAATTAAGCGCCGATAATTTTGTTGTTCATGGGTGAGGTTTCCCGACACCCTCTAACATCACTTCACCAGGCACGATATAATCCGCACACTTAAATTGTACGGGTACATTCCTATGCGAATGGATTATTTCAGTGATCTGGTAGAAAAAGGCATTCCTGGTGCCAAGGCCGATGTCAGCGGTGATGGCAGTAAATTTGAAGCATTGGTTATCAGCGATGCCTTTGCCGGTGAAAGTATTATCAAACGCCATAAGATGATTTATGCCATTCTCAACGAACATATTACCAGTGGTGCAATTCATGCGTTGACGATCAAGGCATATACGGCTGCTGAGTGGGCAGCCAAACAGGATAAAGTCTGAGTTTACTTCTCTATTGGGTTGGTGGGTGTTTCTGTCTAGGTTGCGTAGGATGTTATTAGAATACCTTGCTAATCAAGACAGGTGGGCGCCGGCTGCTTCTGTGGAAGGTAGGCGGGTGATGTCCAAAAGGGGCGCAATGTTTGTTCGCGGGGATTGAGAACGCCTCTTAACAGCCTTAACACCTGACGGTGGCCGCAGTACACGTTATGCTGTTAATCTTACGCCATAATTCTTTCGTCAATACTGGCTAAAGAGGAAATAGCATGCCGATAACTCAAAATACTCAACAATCCTCCGCTTCCATAAATTTACTCTCAAAAACCGCAATGGTTTTATGTGCACTGATCCCGGTATTGTGTTTTGCTCTGTTGTATATCGCACGGGGGTGGTCTCCACTGTGGTTGCTACTCGGGGGGATGGCCGGTTTGCCCAGCCTGTTGTGCGTATGGCGCAGTCTGTTTTATCGATGGGCCATGCTGGCTAATATCGGTGCCTTGTTTCTGCTGGTGTTGATCGCTTCAGCCGATCTGTGGCGCTCACTGCTCACGGGGCAGGACACCGATCTGTCCACACATTTGTTAGTGCTGATTCTGGCGTTGATTCTCGCCGCGTCAAACCAGTTGCTGCACCTGCACAGTACTTCCCCCAGTGCATCACCCAGCCTCAATGAACTGGTTGAAGATACGCTCAAAGGCCCCGCCATAGCGATTGCCTTTTGCATTGGCCTGATTTTTTGTGACCTGTTGATGACGTGGCTGCAAATTGGTGAATACCCGCTGTTCGACGTTATCACGCCTAAGCTGCTCGATCGCGGGGTTATTCCCCCGATTACTCTCACTCTGTTTTTTTGGGGCACCTTGCTATTGCTCGGTAAGTGGCTGCTGATGGCGCACGCGCTAAAACACACCGACGATGAGGATTCACCACTACGGGTGGCGCGCCAACGTGCAGGTAAGTCGGTAAAAAAACGCGACGAGTTATTCGCCATTATCTGGCAGCAGTTCGAGTCATTCTATTCGCTGCCACGCTATATCAACTGGAGCATTCCCATTTTCGGTTTTATTGGCACCGTGCTGGGTATCTCCCTGGCAACGGAGGGCTTGAGCGCTATCCTCAACAACAACAGCGCAGAATTTAGCCAGCTACTGGCCTCGGCGCTGTCACCACTGGGCATCGCATTTGACACCACGCTGATCGCGCTATCGCTCTCGGTTGTCCTGGGTTTGCTGCAAACCCTGTTATACCGCTGGGAAGAGCGCCAGCTATTATTGCTGGAAGAGACGCTGGCCTAGGCTTTACCGACACGGCTTTACCGACACACATTAAGTACCCAGCCGATTGACTATGCCAAAGCGACTCAGACACTCGCGCCCGCAGCGCGCAGACAACGAACTGGACGCCCCCATGGTGGAGGTATTTGGCAGTACGCTGGCGTTGCTGATTATTATTTTCATCCTGATTAATCTTATCGTTTCCAGCGATATACGCGCCATGCTGGAACGCTCCACCGAGGGCGCAAAATACCAGGTGTCCTGGCAGGATGGCAGCGAGGGCCTGGTGGTTATCAGTTTCCCCGACAAACTGCGCATTATCGAAACCAACGAGCAAATACCCCGCGCCGAAATATGCCAGGCTGGCAGCGCCTTTATGCGTTACGTCGAAAAAATTTACACGACGGAAAAACAACAACTGATCTTCGCAATTACCGAAGGCGGGGTTGGCACTATGGCCCTCTCGCGCAATTGCCTGCTACAGCGCTGGCCACAACACGCCATCAGCATCGGCTGGATTATCGCCAATCGCGACCTGCTCTCCACAGTGCACCTGCAATCCCTGCCCGCCCGTATCAAACGCACAATCGATCCCCCTTAATGGCATCGTCACCCACACACCGCAGAAAGCGTTCCACCTCCCTGCTCGGATTGGGTGGCGTGGCACTCGCCGATATTCTCGCCAACAGTGTCGCTGTTATTTTAATCCTGATCGCCGTCACCCTGAGCGTACAGGAACAGCACGCCCAGGAAGAGCTTGAAAAGAGCACCAATATCACCACCCTGCTCTCACGGCAGTTATCGACCACACTGGTCTACAACGACCTGCCCTCAAGCCCGCCTGCGCAATTGCACGACTACCACGCCTGCACCATCGAGCACGACTGCAACCCGATGCGCTACCCGGTCATTGAAATGCTCAACGGCCATATCCGTATTTTCAATACCAACACACGCATATACCGCCGTGCGCTACTGCGCCAGGATAATGCCCTGGACACCTACCTGCGTTCACTCGACACCGATCAACGCAACCATATCCGCCTGGATGTACACGCCGTCAGCGAGTACTACCTAACGATGGCCATTCTCCAGGAAAACAATGTAAACGTTCACCACTGGCACTATCTGGGGGAAAGTGTTCCCCCGCTTAAAAATAATGCTTTCGAACAACACGATGACCAACCACCGGAGCAACCGACTGACACCGACAATGACACAGCCGACCAACAGGCAGGACAACCCGGATCGGGGCAGACCGGGGCAGAACAGACGAACGACAATCCACCAGGCGATAGCAAGAGCTCAGCTACCGCACAATTTCTGGCATCGACACAACAGGCCGATGCACAAACACTCGACACCCTGCAATACGATACATTGCTTCCCCCCCGCTTTGAGGCGGCCCAATCAGCATTTGGCAAAAGGCCATCCAGCCCTTTTTTCAATAGCGGTGAGCCACAAGCCCCCAATAACGGACAGCAAAAACCCGGCACCTTGTTTGAAGCACTTATCGGCATGGTGGCGGGGTCGGGCGGCCCCAGGTCTGGCGGCCCCTGGTCTGGTGGCAATGGGCAAAAAGGCGGCGACCGCCGTACCGAAAACGTCCAGGGCACCCTGCGCCTGAATGTTCCCAATGCCGAATTACTCGAAACCAATTCTGCCGATCAAAACAGCCAGCGTATTGAACTGACGCCATTGCAGTACAGACAAACCATCATCACCTACCTGCTAAAACTGCTGGAGGTAGCACGCACTGAAAAAACCCTGCAACTACCCAGCGCCCCAGAGTGGCTCGCTTTCTACGCACTCGATACCGATAACGTCACAAACTTCCCGCACCGCAATCTGGTTGACCGGCTCGCCCAGCAAATTAGCGCACAGATTGCGCACAGACACCCCCCTCTAAAAGACACCTTACTGACAACCACCGCCAGCCAGAACCAATTGCGGCTGGATACCAACACAGTATTGCCATCGGCAACGCTTGAACTGCATCAACCCACCCCCTGGCTACAACCACTCAGCCAGGCAGAACAAGTGCAGCCGGGGTTTCTGCTGCGGCTCTACCCCAGCCTGTTCAAAGGCGAACGACTGGAAGTACCCAAAGGCTATACGCTACTGATACACCCGGATGAATTTACCCACCCCCACACCCAGTGGCGCCCAATCGCCGTATTCGATGCACAACTAAACGACATCAGCCTGGGATTTGTGCACGCGGGCCTGGAAGGTCAGCAATTACTATTGAGCGCCGGTGTCAACCAACTGCGCCTCAACAAACTGCCTGTGGCAAATCCCTTACTCAGCGAACGCGACCACGGTCACCGCCTGTTGGCCTGGGTATGGTTATTGGCATTTGTGGGCATTGTGTTACTGCTATTTCGTTACCGCTTACGCGTTAGGCGGCAACGCCAATGAAACGCACGTTATCTATTACACTGATAACGGCCATCATCGGCCTGTTGGCTGCGCTCTGGTGGCGCTGGATATACCTGCCACCCAGCGATTTGGATACCGTCACGGTACACTATCAACACACGGTTGCCGCACACCCGCTGGATAGCGTACTGCAAAACAACCTGTCTGCCTTAACTTCAAACACCGCACTACTGACCCAATTCAGGCGCGAACCAGAAAACTTCTCGCTGGGCGAGTTATGGGTCGATCGTTGTGAGGTCAGCCAGGGGGATTTTCGCCGCTTCAGCCACTGGTACGCCGTACAGGTTAATCCCCCACTGCCCCACCCCAAACAACCTGAAGGGTGGATGTACAAAAGCCAAAGCCAAGATCACACACTGCTGGGGCAATTAACCGTACCGGCGGGCGGGTTGAGTTTTTACGACGCCTGGGCCTATTGCCACGCTGCCGGTGGTCGGCTGCCCACCAGTCAGGAATTTGAAGCCATCGCCAGCGGTGCACAACAACGGCTCTACCCCTGGGGTAATGTGTTTATCGACAGCCCCTGGCAACACAGAGACCCATCGCTGAATATCCCCAAACACTGTGCCGCCTCTCCCGATACCGATACCCCCGAGGGTATTCACGATATGGGCAGCAGCCTGCTCGAATGGACGACCCTGCAAAATGAACCTGTACTGATGGGCGGCAATGCCTACAACCGCCCGGTGGCACTGCACGCGCTCAACAGCATCCGCCGCCCTGCCCCCGCCGATTACCGCTCGCACTACACCGGCTTTCGCTGTGTTTACGACCGTGGCCCGGAGGCATATATGCATATACCTCACATTCCCTGGGGTGACGCTGCACAGGTAGTCAGCATTGACAGGCAAGCCCTCAAAATAGGCGCGCCCGCCGAGGCGAAAATTCCCGCACTGTTGCGCCACCTGGACGATCAACAACTGCGCGTTATCGAACACTTTGCCATCGAGCCGATAGCGTTAAACTTGCACGTTATGCGCCACGAAGTCACCCGCGCCCTGTACGCACAGTTTCTACGCGACCCTTTGGTAAAACTGGGGTTCTACAACCACGCCAGACAACCGCACACCATCGGGCATAGGCCTGAAAACTGGCCCACCATCATCGATCAGCCACACCACCCGGTCACCCGGATAAGCTGGTGGAGCGCCTGGGCATTTGCCAAGTGGGCAGGCGGGCGCTTACCCTCAGCTAATGAATGGCAGGCACTGGCGGGCGCAGCACTCACCCGTTTCCCCTATGGCAACACATACCAACCACAGCGTGCGATTGACCGCAACACGCCTCAAGCACATTGGCAAGCACTGGCCGTCGATGCCTCTAATGATCCGAGTAAAGACAGTATTTTAGGGTTTGCCGGCAATGTGGCTGAATGGACCAACACCACCGTTTTACACGGCAGCGCGTTTACGTTAGTGATAAAGGGCGGGAGTTTTTTTATGCCAGAAGAAGGGGGACAGATCAACCAATCTGGTGAAGCCCCACCGAATTACACCAGTGAAGACCTGGGGTTTCGGGTGGTTTTCCCCTTACCATAGCAACGTGAAACCAAGAAAATGACGTTTTCCTTCGATCAATTTGTAACGGATGCAAGTACTGCAGCACGATCATGCACACCCAGCCAATCAATTCGCCGGTTATTCGACATCGCACGTCTATACTGGCCCGTTGTCGAAAACCGATAGGTCGATTTTTGACTGGGAGACCGGCCACCCAATTGCCTTTACCGATGAAAATTACCAAGGCATGAAAAGGTGCCCTAAAGCACTACACTTTTTGGCTTAAAATCAAATAGAAGGTTGTTTTGCCGTTTTTTCATCTGATTGCAATATCTCAGTGGTTTTATCCAGAAGATCACTGCCCGCCTCCCTGGCACTATCCACAGCTGATTTAGAACCTTTTTTTATATCCTGCCAGGCATCGCTAGATACTTCTTTACTCTTTTCCCAAAGTTTTCCGCTGCTTTCTTGTGCCTCGTCCAGCAGTTCTTTGGAGCCATCGGCCACATCATTGCCAACCCCTTTGGACTCATCACTGGCAATATCGAGTGTCTTGCTGACATAATCCTTGGTCAGTTGCCACCACGACTTATCCTCTTCATCGGCGAGCGCAGTGGGTGCAGCTAAAACAAATCCCGCCAAGATCAAATATTTCAGTGTACTTTTCATCGTTAACTCTACCCTTTTCGGTTTAACCACCGTAGCTCAAGCCGAGTCATCTACAGGCCGAAGGTGTGCCAACCAGCGCTTTTCCCACCAACGAAACCCACGGCTGATAATAAAAACCAGCACCATATAAAACAACATGGCGGTAATAAACCCCTCGTAAGCGAGGTAGTAACGCCCATTCAGCCAGCGCCCGGCACCCAATAAATCCTGTAATGTTATCGTGCTTAATACCACCGAGCCGTGCAACATAAAAATAACTTCATTGGAATAGGCGGGCAGTGCGCGCCGAAACGCGCTGGGCAATACAATCCGGCGCACCATCACAAACGGTGACATGCCACAGGCACGCGCCGCTTCAATTTCACCACTGGGCGTGTTTTCAATCGATCCGCGTAGAAATTCAGTGGTATACCCCGCCGTATTTAGCGTAAATGCAATCATCGCGCACCACCAGGCACTGGACAAAACCGGGTCCCATAAAAAGCTCTCACGTATCCAGACAAACTGCGCGAGCCCATAGTAAATCAGGTAGGTTTGCACCAGCAGGGGTGACCCCCGGAAAACATAGGTAAAGCACCAGATAGGCCCATTCAGCCAGCGGTGTTTGTAAGCGCGTGCAATCGCCATTGGCACGGCCAATATGCCACCGAGAAACAACGCCAGGACAGTAATTTCGAGGGTGAGTAATGCGCCCCACAAAAACCGATCGATATGATCCCAGACCAGAACAAAATCGAGCGGTGAATGGTGTTCACTGATATACGCCAGATATTCCCAGAACGTGCGGTCTTCTTCTGTTTCCATCAGCTGACCTTTCTCACACCGGCTGAATACCGCCGGTCAAGCCAACGCAAACCCACATCGGAAACCGCCGTCATTATCAGGTAGATAACTAAAACCGCAAACATAAAGGTAAACGGTTCGCGCACTGACCGACCGGCAGTCGATGCATTCCAGACCAGATCGTGCAGGCCGATCACAGACACAAGCGCTGTCGCCTTGATTAATACCAGCCAGTTATTGGTAAAGCTGGGCAATGCAAAGCGCACCATCTGTGGCCAGGTAATGCGTTGGAATATCTTCATCGGCGTCATGCCACAGGCGATGCCCGCCTCAATCTGCCCGCGTGGAATCGCCAGGATGGCGCCGCGAAATGTCTCGGTCATATAGGCGCCAAAAACAAAACCAATTGAAAAAACCCCGGCGGTAAACTGGTTTAGCTCAAGGTAGTCCCACCACCCGGTCAATTCGCCTAAATCGTTCAATACCTGTTGCCCACCGTAAAACAACAGCATCATCAACACCAGATCCGGCACGCCACGAATCAGTGTTGTATAAAGATCGGCCAGTTTTTGCCAGAGCCGGTTTGATGACAGCTTCGCCAGCGCCCCAATCAAACCCAGCAACACTGATAAAAACAGTGACCCAATCGCCAGTTGCACCGTGACAACAGTGCCTTCAAACAACAGATTGCGGTATTCCCAGAGAGTACCCATAAGAACGCGTCAACCGACCTGATCACCAAAGGGGATCAGGTCGGTTACTGGTAAACAGCAAGTACGCAAAGACAACGACTAACCGCCGTAAATATCGATTTCGAAATATTTGTCGTTAATGGTTTTGTAAGTACCGTCAGCACGTATGGCTTTAATCGCGGTACTCATGGCATCACGCAGTTCGGTGTCCTGCTTGCGCACGGCAAACCCGGCACCCACACCCTGGCACTCTACATCGTCGATCATATCGCCAAGAAAAGCGAAGCCTTTACCCATATCCTGCTTGAGGAAGCCTTCTAATGCCTGTAATGAATCAGAGATCTGGGCATCGAGGCGGCCATTGGCTAAATCCTGGAAAACTTCATCCTGAGAGGCATACAGCACCAGCTCTGCGTCCGGGAACATTTTTTCTGCGGTGCACTGATGAGTGGTAGCTCGCTGAAGGCCCAACTTTTTACCTTTCATACTGGCATTAGTGGAAGTAAAGTCAGCGTCTGATCTGGCCACAATAGCGGGAGGTGTGTTGTAGTATTTATCGGTGAAATCAACTTTCTTTTTACGTTCTTCGGTGATCGACATCGAGGCGATGATCGTGTCGTATTTCTTCGCCAGCAGTGCCGGGATCATGCCGTCCCACTCCTGCTCGACAAGCACACACTCCCGATTGAGCCGCTTGCAGACCTCGTAAGCAATATCGATATCAAAGCCTTTCAGTGTGCCATCTGCCTCTTTCCAGGAAAAAGGGGGATAAGCGCCCTCGACACCGACACGCAGTGCATCTGCCTGCGCTGAAGCACTGACCACAGCCATGGCAAAAAACAGACCCAACAGTTTTTTCATACTCATAATATATTTACCTCCTAAAGGTTTCATTGTGACAATTCCGGCTCACTTATCGATCCGGTTTTTTTTGCAGTCATGCTTATCAGTGCGCTGTTCGCGCCAGAAACTGGCGAAACCGCTCCGATTCCGAATGACCAAACATTTGCTGCGGAGGGCCTTCTGCCTCGATCAGGCCTTCGTGCAGAAAAATAACTTTACTCGACACATCACGGGCAAAATTGACTTCATGGGTAACCACAATCATCGTCGTGCCCTCATCAGCGAGATTGCGCATGACTTTCAACACCTCACCCACTAACTCGGGGTCGAGGGCCGATGTCGGTTCATCAAATAACATCACATCAGGCTGCATCGCCAACGCCCGGGCGATGGCCGCCCTCTGCTGCTGCCCACCGGAAATATGCGACGGATAGTATTCGCGCCGGTCATACATACCGACCTTATGTAACACCGCCTCGGCCCGCTCATGTGCTTCTGCACGAGGCAATTGAAGTACGTGCAACAGCGCTTCGGTAACATTTTGCAAGACGGTCATATGCGCCCACAGATTAAAACCCTGAAAGACCATGCCCAACTTGGCGCGCAACCGGATAACCTGAACCATATCTTCAGGCACCTGTAATCCATATTTATCTTTGTGCATACGGATGGTTTCACCCTGCACGGTGACACGGCCACTATTGGGTGTTTCAAGAAGGTTAATACAACGCAGAAAAGTACTTTTCCCGGAACCCGAGGCACCGAGCATCGAAATCACATCACCTTCATGCGCATTGAGGTTCACGCCTTTTAGCACATCGACCTGGCCGAAGCGCTTATGTAAATCCTCAACCACCAGGGCCGATGTTTTTTCAGGGGAAGTCACGTGCTGATTATTATCCGTGTAAACGGTTGCTTTTATCGTTAGGTGACGAGTCTATACGATCCACAGACAATGTACAGTGCTGCGCGAAGGGGCAGAAACAGAAAGCCCTGCGGCTAAACCTGGAAAATAATGCAGGGCATTTTGTCATGTGGCCGAAGAGGGTAAACCCTGAAAGCCATCCATTGCCGTCAACACTTCCTCCAGCGAACGGCGTGCCCCCCGTTGCAGGTACTGCATCGCCCGCAGAGCGCTTTCGTGTGCCTCATCGCTGGACCCTGCAACACAGTCTTCGATCACCCGGCAGAAATAATCAGATTGATGAGCATCGACAAAAGTGTAGTGGACACACACATCCGTCAGGCCACCACAGAGTAGCAGTGTGTCCACTCGCAGACCCCGCAGCAATATTTCAAAATCAGTCCCAAAAAAGGCCGAGTAGCGCCGCTTTTTAATCACATAATCATTTGGCAAAAAACCCAGCACCTCCTTGGCTATTTCGGTGTCGGGATTGTCTTCAAGGCAGTGAATATCCTCACTGCCATCCAGCTCACGGCCAAAGTCAACCAGATCGGGCCGGTGCACTTCCTGAATAAAAATCACGGGTATACCGCAGTCACGCGCTTTATCGACAAGTAACCGGGCTTTGCGCATCCGCCCTGCATAATTTGCCATATGAGGAATCGAATGCGCCTCATTTTTTTGCTCGACAACACTCGAAACCAGAATATCCACGACAATCAGCGCCGGTCGGCCCTCTATCAGATTGCGTTCTACCGCTTGGGATATAGACACAAAATACGCTCTCCAAAATATATAAAACGATACACTGGGGCTTTAAGCCCCATGCAATTGAGATTCCCTACACAATGAACTACGAAATCGGGCTGCTGCCCTCCGGGCATCTTCACTGTTACCCACGCGCTGAAGGCGGCGATAATACCGCGATTGAACAACAGATAACCACCGCCTTCAGCCACCACCCCGCTGAAGGTTTATTTCACCTGGCCATCAAAGGCAAAGCACTGTCAACAACATGGCCAGTAACTTTTATATACTGGCGCAACTTTGCTACACACTATCTCAAAGCGCGCTGCCTGAATACGCCAGAACAGGACGGCATAGCCCCGCTGGACCTATTGGACGAAGCCCAGATCAACACATTGCTGGACACTGCCCCACCCATGCAGGGCGTCGAATACCTGTGTGCCGACAGCCTGCAAGCCCTGTGGCGGCAGCTAGACGACTGGCTGCTGGAGCAGCTTCCCGCTGGCGGCTTGAGCGCCTTTCTCGCCGATAAAGCCCCGCAATGGCACCAGGTGGGGCGTGTTTGCTTTCACCTGGCAGAAAACAAAAATGACCCGGACTACCCCTTCGCCTTTATGGCAACCTACTCACAGGCAGTCACCAACCACGGCAAACTACGCTACCGACCGTTAAGCCATGCGCTACAGGAGTACGCGGGCAGCAAAAACCGACAGGCGATGATCAAGCTGTTATCACCCGTTAGCCGGGCCGCAGAAAATAGCCCATTGATTACAGCGCTTTATGATAGCGGCGATTTATACCACCCACTCGCCTGGCGCGCCGATGAGGCATACCGCTTTTTAAAAGAAACCCCCCACTACGAATCCAGTGGCATTTTGCTGCGCCTGCCAAACTGGTGGCAACAGCGCCCACGCCCCAAAGTCGGCATCACCCTGGGTGACAAAAAACAATCGGCAGTGGGTGCCAACGCCCTGTTGGATTTCAAACTCGATATTGCCCTGGGCGAACAATCACTGAGCAGACAGGAACTACAGCAACTGATGGAAATGGATGCCGGGCTGGTCAACTTCAAAGGCCAGTGGGTAGAGGTCGACCAGGCCAAACTGCAAGAGGCACTGAACCACTGGGAAACCGTGGCCACCGACCTGGCCCGTAGTGGCCTGTCGTTTATTGAGGGCATGCGTTTATTGGCTGGCGCCCCCGCTGATCTCAGCGGCAAAGACACCGAGGCAACATCGCCAGACTGGTCGTTTATCACGCCCGGGAAATGGTTGGGAACACTACTTGAGCAATTGCGTTCCCCCGCCGCCATACAAGACGCCAAACCCGGCAAGGTGCTCAAAGCCACCCTGCGGCCCTATCAACAGCAGGGCGTCAATTGGCTGTGGATGCTCTCCCGCCTGGGGCTGGGCACCTGCCTTGCCGATGACATGGGCCTGGGCAAAACCATACAGGTCATTACCCTGTTGTTATTAATCAAAAAAGCACAGCAACGGGAAAAACAAAAAACCCCGTCACTGTTGGTATTACCAGCCTCACTGCTATCCAACTGGAAACTGGAGTTGGCGCGTTTTGCCCCTTCATTGCGCTGCCTATTTGTTCACAGCAGCGAAATGGATAAAGCAAGCATGGCAAAACTCGCCACCAATACCGCCATATCACTCGCCACTATCGACGCCGTGCTCACCACCTACACCACCCTCGCCGGGCAATCGTACCTGCACGATCAGCAGTGGCACCTGGTGGTACTCGATGAAGCCCAGGCAATCAAAAACCCCGCCACCCGCCAGACTAAGATGGTCAAACGACTCAACGCCCATGCGCGCATAGCGCTCACCGGCACCCCAGTGGAAAACCGCCTTGGCGATCTCTGGTCACTGTTCGATTTTATCAACCCGGGGTTAC
Source organism: Gammaproteobacteria bacterium (assembly GCA_965277715.1). GTDB lineage: Bacteria > Pseudomonadota > Gammaproteobacteria > JBCCGL01 > JBCCGL01 > JBCCGL01. Next base: position 606,195 of record OZ255836.1, on the reverse strand, counting down.
TCGGCTCGGCAGGTCGCTTCAAAACATTTACCAAAGCACTCGCCAGCCGCGATGACAACCCATACGCCCCCTTGCGTAAACTGGTACAGCCCTACATTTTGCGTCGCTTGAAGACAGACCGCTCAATCATCGACGATTTGCCGGATAAGACCGAAATACACGCCTACTGCGGATTGAGCAAACGACAGGCGGCACTCTATCAACGCTCTGTCAGAGAACTACACGCAGCTTTGCAACCCCAGGACGACATAAAACGGCGCGGCCTGGTGTTAGCGTATATGCAACGCTTCAAGCAGATATGCAATCACCCGGCCCAAATGACTGGTGGTGATAGTTATACCCCCAAAGACAGCGGCAAGTTTTTACGGCTGGCAGAAATTTGTGAAGAGATTGCCTCACGCCAGGAAAAAGTGCTGATATTCACCCAGTTCCGCGAGCTAACCGGCGCACTGGCCGATTATCTGCAGAGCGTGTTCGCCCGGCCCGGTTTAATCCTGCACGGCGGTACGCCGGTGAAGCAGCGACAAAAACGCGTCGACGACTTTCAGCGCGAGGAAGGCCCGCCCTTTTTTGTACTGTCCATTAAGGCGGGCGGCACCGGCCTGAATCTGACCCAAGCATCCCATGTGATCCACTTCGACCGCTGGTGGAACCCCGCCGTGGAAAACCAGGCGACCGACCGCGCTTTTCGCATTGGCCAGAAAAACAACGTGCTGGTGCATAAGTTTGTTTGTCGCGGTACGATAGAAGAAAAAATCGATACCATGCTCAACGAGAAAAGCGCCCTGGCCGCTGACATTCTCGAAGGCGGTGGTGAAATGTCACTCACCGAAATGAGCAACGATGAGATCATGCATCTGGTATCACTCGATATCGACAAAGCCAACACCGAGTAATTAGAGACCTGTTATGTCATACAGCTACTGGCCCCCCTATGTGCCTGTTGCCAAACGGCGCGCCAAAGCCACAAAAGCCATGGCAAAACTAAAAAAGAAAGGCGAAAAGATAGAGCCTGTAGAAATCACCGGGCGCAAAATTGCCAAAACCTTCTGGGGCGCCGCCTGGTGTGAAAACCTGGAAACATTCAGCGACTACGACAACCGCCTGCCACGCGGTAGAACCTACGTGCGCAATGGCTCAGTCTGCCACCTGGGTATATCCGCAGGTCTCATCGACGCCTACGTGAGTGGGTCAGATATTTACCGCATAAGGATTGCAATAAAATCGCTATCAAAGAACAAATGGTGCGAGGTAAAAAAAGCCTGTAGCGGGCAGATCGGCTCCATGCTGGAATTGCTACAAGGGCGTTTCTCCCGCCATATAATGACCATCATCACCGACATAAAAACCGGGTTGTTTCCCAAGCCCAGCGAAATTACACTCGACTGTGACTGCCCTGACGGGGCACACCTGTGCAAACACCTGGCGGCCGTGCTATACGCCGTTGGCGCCAGGCTGGACAACCAACCGGAGCTGCTGTTTAAACTGCGCGGCGTCGACCACCAGGAATTAGTCGATACCGAGCTGGATATTGCCACCGGCAAAGCAAGCAGTGGTCGTCGTCTGGCCGGGCAAGACCTCGGCGCGCTATTTGACATTGAAGTCGATACTGAAGCACCGATACAGGTACAGCGCAGCAAAAAAACCACGAAAAAGCGGATTGCAAAAGAAAAACCCTTCAGTGCGACCGCCGCATCAGTAAAAAGGCTGCGAAAAAGCCTGGCAATGACACAGTCCGACTTTGCCCGGCTGCTCGGCGTCAGCCAGGTAAGCGTGGTTAACTGGGAAAGCCAGCGGGGTAAACTCACACTGCAACAGAGAAGCCGGGATAAATTAGAAAAAGTGGTGGGCTTGACACCTACCCAGGCAAACAGGCGGTTAAACCTAAATTCCTAAGTTGAATCTACTGCGGAATTTAGGTTAAAACAAAAAGCCTGATACACAGTCGCGGACACTGTATGCCGGACACCGCCTGCGCCGCATTCGGCATTCACGCACAGACTTATCCCAGTTGTACCTCCCGCCCCTGGTTCTGATGTCTTGTCAATTTGGTTTCGACACGCCAACAGGTATTCGGGTTTGGTTACTTACAGAGAAATACACTAAAACATCGCGAGTGAAACCTAACAACACCCAGGGCAATTGCACTACAACACCACTGTATGCTCTATGTGTTGATAACACGCTCAGCTAACTCAAATATAAGGTAAATTGGTGCATTGACGAATCCCGGAATTTATTTCGTGCACGTTCCTAAGCCAAAGTATTCGCGCTGAAGAAACTGCTACCGCGTCCCATAAATCCTATCCCCGGCATCCCCCAACCCCGGCAATATATACCCGTGATCGTTCAGCTCACGATCAACCGCAGCGGTGAATAGTTCCACATCCGGGTGTGCCTGATTAAAAGCCTCAACACCTTCAGGCGCCGCCAGCAGGCAAACAAATTTCATGCTTTTGGCACCCCCTCGTTTAAGCCGCTCGACAGCGGCAATCGCCGAATTTGCCGTGGCCAACATGGGGTCGACAACGATGGTTAAACGCTCACCTATATCAGACGGCACTTTGTAGTAGTACTCCACGGCTTGCAGTGTTTGCGGGTCACGGTAGAGGCCGACATGCCCGACTCTGGCCGATGGCATTAGCCTGAGCAAACCATCCAGCAAACCATTGCCCGCACGCAAAATAGACACAAAGCACAGCTTTTTCCCTTCGATAACGGGCGCCTGCATGGTCTCCATCGGTGTTTCGATGGTTTCCAGAGTCAGTTTCAGGTCGCGGCTGACTTCATAGCCCAACAGCATGGCGATTTCATTGACCAGTTCGCGAAAGGTGCGAATCGAAGTGTCTTTGCGCCGCATTAAGGAGAGTTTGTGTTGGATTAAAGGGTGGTCAACAATTTGTATTTTCATTGCACTTTGATTGCTGTTATCTTTGCCGCCGACTCTACAGCAACCACTGATGCCTGACAAATAATTGCCTGCACGGTCAACCCCGTGCAGATAAACAGGGCACATAGAAAAAAAACGACATGACACACCAGACATTTCTCGATATCGCCTGCAACGAAGCAAAACAAGCACAGGCACAAGGTGAATCGGCGGTGGGGGCCGTGCTGGTAAAGGCCGGTGAGGTAGTGGCACAAAGCCATGACCGCAGGCGGGCGCTCAATGATCCGGTGGCAGTTGCCGAGCTGGATTGTATCCGCCGGGCCGGTCGCCGCAATGACCAGGCCGCGCTCACGTTGTATACCACCCGCTACCCGGACAGACTCAGTGTCGGTACGATTTTGCAGTTTTCTATCGGCCACATCGTGATTGGCCTGCCCCCCCTGAATACACCAATGCACGCGCAGGCAGACGACCGGGAAAAACCACCCGGTTTATCCCTGCTCCGGGAAAAACAGGTAGCCATTACATTTATCGCGCACACAGGCTGTCAATCCCTGGCAACGGATAATCAATCCACTCAACCATTATGATAAAACCAACCGACACCCGGCAAGCCGATCTCGACTTCCTCAAACAGGCCTACAACGAAGCTCGCGAGGGATTTGAACAAGGCGGCCTGCCGATTGGTGCGGTTATGGTTAAAAACGGCGAAGTCATCGCCCGTGGCAGAAATAAGCGCATCCAGGAGGGCGATGCAGTGATGCACGGCGAGACCGATTGCCTGCGCAGCGCGGGTCTGCGCGATGATTATGCCGGGATTGATCTGTATACCACCCTCAGCCCCTGCATGATGTGTACCGGTGCCATTCTCCATTTCGGCATTAAACGCGTGGTGGTGGGGGAAAATGTCAATTTTCCCGGCAATATCGATTTCCTCAAACAGCACGGTGTCGAGGTGGTGCTGGTCGATGATGCCGAATGTAAAGCCCTGATGGCGCGCTTTATCGCCGAGCAACCGGCCATTTGGTTTGAGGATATTGCCGGTAATGAGACGGTTTAACCCTTTAGGTGTCCAGATAATGAATCGCACTGAATTTCGCAAATTTTTCAAGAGCACAGGGCCTGCGGTATTGCCGGTCATTCACGTGGTCGACGTTGATCAGGTCACACGTAACGTAAACACCGCGATGCAGTGTGGCGCCCAGGGGGTATTCCTGATCAATCACGACTTTTCCGTGGATCGGTTTCTGCCGATTATCCACGCTACGCGCCAGCGTTTTCCCGCGCTCTGGCTGGGCATCAATTTTCTGGCAGTGACCGGTCGCGAGGCTTTCCCGATACTCGCCAGGCTACAGCAGGACGGATGTACGGTCGATGCTTACTGGGCCGATGATGCCTGTATTGATGAGTCATCTGATACCACACAGCAATACGCGGCGCAGGCAATAAACAACGTCAAACAGCGCTGTGGCTGGCAGGGTATGTACTTCGGCGGCATCGCCTTCAAGAAACAACGCACGGTAGACCTGGCAGGGTATGTACTTCGGCGGCATCGCCTTCAAGAAACAACGCACGGTAGACCCGGCAGACTATGCGCAGTCTGCGGCACTCGGTGCACAGTATATGGACGTGGTAACCACCTCGGGCATCGCCACGGGTCAGCGGGCTGACACGGCAAAAATACGCACATTTCGCGATGCTCTCGACGCGGCGCCCCTGCCCCCATCACCACTGGCCCTGGCATCGGGCATTACCCCGGAGAATATCGTTCATTACGCACAGGATGTGGATGCCGTACTGGTCGCCACCGGCATTAATTTACCGAATGATTTCTACAATATAGACCCACAACGGCTGACCCGCCTGGTGCGTTACTGCCGATCTGCCAGCCTTGGCACTGCAAATACGCAACCCCCCATTGAGCAGAGCGAACGCCACTACCTGGCCACTATGGCACCCCGTTCACGTGGAGAGAAGTACGCCTGGCTAGACCCCTCTTCCGCTTATATCAATGCACGCAGCTTTCACGCTATGCTCGATGATCTGCTGGCACCGTTTACCGGGGATGAGATTGATGTCGTCGCCGGTTTCGACGCCGCCGGGTTTGTGCTGGGTGCCGGTATGGCAGTGCGGCTGGGCAAAGGCTTTTTGACTATTCGCAAAGGCGGCAAGATCCCGGTGGATTACGATGTAGTCGATATGAGTAACTATTCCGGCCAAACCCAAACGATGGAAATGCGCAAACCTGCGTTTGCACCCGGTACGCGGGTTCTGCTAGTCGATCAATGGATCGAAACCGGTGGTACGATGAATGCCGGGGTTGCCCTGGTCGAACGCCAAGGGGGTATTGTCGCGGGCATCGCGGCAGTGTGTATCGAAGATACTGACGCCTCGCGCATTATGCGCAGCCGCTATAAATTATCCGCTTGCGTACAGCCCGGGTCGGCCATTCAGGAACAGTGCAACCGGCAAACACTCGACAGCTTTGCGCATTTCAAGCCTGAAGACTGTTTTCCTGTTATAGGCTCCCCCTCTATAACCCAAGTTCCATAAAACACAGGTTCCATAAAATACAGCCATAAATACAGACCTCGTGGTTAAATAAAACCCAATGGCCAATAACACACAATATTTAATCCACCTGGAGGAAAATACAATGACAAACCCTAAAAACTTCACCCGCAGGCAATTTATCCAATCGACTGCCGTGGCAGCCGGTGCGCTGGCAGCGCCAATGCTGATCTCGCGCAAAGCCTCGGCGGCCCCCACCGAAATCAATATGCTGGCCTGGTACGGACACGGCGAGCCGGATATGGTCGAAGAGTTCGAGGCGCAACACAATGTTAAATTCAAACCTAAATACTACGCGGGTGGTGACAATATGCTGGGCCTGATCGCCCAATCCCCACCCGGCACCTACGACGTCATCCTTTCCGATGGTGAATTCGTACAACAATTGAACGCCGCCGGTTATATTGAAGAACTCAACCCGCAAGACTACCCGTTCGATGATTTTCTGTATGACGATTTCCGCCAGTTCCCCGGCCATTGGGCCGACGGCAAACTGTATTCCACGATGGTGCGCTTCGGCCACCTCGGCGTCTCTTACAATAAAGACGCCGTAACCGCAAAAGAGGCGATGAGCTATCAGTGTTTCTGGAAACCATCACTCAAAGGCAAGGTTGGCCACTTCGACTGGCACCTGCCCAGCCTTGGCATGATGAGCCTCAATAACGGCAACAATACACCCAGCCCGTTTGATATTAACGACGACGCCTGGCAGGCAGTGCAGAAAACCACCATGAGCCTACGCCCGCAAGTCGGTGGTTTCTTTGATTATGGCGGCACGTTCAGCTCACTCAAAAATGGCGAAATGCTGGCTATGTGCGGTATCGGTGACTGGATCACCGGCGTGCTGGAAAAAGACGGGGCTCCGGTTGCCTCAGTCGTGCCGGAACAAGGTGGTATTCAATGGACAGAGTCCTATTGCATAGGCAAAGGCTCGAAACATGCCGATATAGTCAATAAATTTATCCAGTACATGCTGACCCCGGCAGGCCAGGTACGCTCGGCCAATATGCGCGCTTACCCCGGATTCTGCATTACAAAATCCGGGGTTGCCGCCCTGCGCCAATCACACCCGGCTGAAGCCAAACGCACCGGCCAGATTGAGGGGGTCGCCAACAACCCGATTACTCTCATCAAAGAAGGCCGTATTCACTACCGCGACATTCCCCGCCAGCAATCGCTGGAAGACTGGAATGATTTCTGGTCAGAGTATAAAAACGCCTGATAAGTGAAAGGAAAACGGTGGTACTTGGTTTTGTGTTTTCGCTTGCAAACACCCCCAACACCCAATTTATCGAAACCACTCCCCCTCTTTACAAAAGAGAGGGCTGGGGGGTGTTTACACTATGAAACCGCAATCCTGGCTTGATCTTTATGCACTCACCTGGCGCTTGCCGGTGATCGTGTGGCAATTGTTGTTTTTTATCGGGCCGCTGTTGTTTATGCTGGCGATGTCGTTCTTTCTGGTAAAGAACTACCGCATGGTCGAAGCGTTCGAGATGGCCAACTGGGCCAAAATGTTCAGCCGTGGGTATTTTTGGGACGCTTACTTGCTCACCCTGGTGCTGGCAGTGACGGCCACCCTGCTGGCAACCTGCCTGGCGTTTCCCGCCGCCTACGGGCTTGCCTTTAAAGTCTCAGAAAACACACGCCGCTGGCTTATTTTTTTATTAATTATCCCGTTTTTTACCAGCTACCTGGTGCGCACTTTTTCCTGGTATGTGATCCTCGCTGAATCCGGGGTCATCAATGCCTTGCTGGAAACGCTCGGCCTCGGCCCTTACACCATGCTCAACACCCGCTTTGGCACAATGGTCGGTTATATGACCCTGACCCTGCCACTGGTGATTATTCTGCAAACCCTGTCGCTGGCCAACATCGATAAAAACCTGATTGAAGCCGCGCACAACCTGGGGGCAGGCGCTGTACGCACCATTATCACTGTCGTGATCCCCTCGGCGAAAACCGGGTTAATTATCGGCGCTGTATTTTGTTTTATTCTCTCATTTGGCGATTTTGTGGCCCCTTACTACCTCGGTGGCTCGAAACCACCCACGCTGCCGATTTTAATCATCGATACCACCAAATCGGGCCAGCAGTGGCCACGGGCAGCGGTGGTCGCGGTGGTGATGATGGTAACCCTACTCATTGCGGCATTCAGCGCTATTGCACTGGCCTATCGGCAACCCAAAAAACCATGAATAGCGATCGCCTGATTAAATGGTCTCTGTGGGTTTACCTGGCAATGGTATTCTGCTTTGTATTTACCCCGATTATTACCAGTGTTATTTTTTCCTTTAACTCAGACCGTTTCCCCACCCTGCCGCTGGGCAGTTTTACATTCAAATGGTATCAAACCATTTTAAATGACCCGGATGTGTGGGACGCGGCGAAAACCAGCCTCCTGGTTTCGCTGTGTACCGGCATACTGGCTACCTTTATCGGTTTCTGTACCGCGTATACCGATTATCGCTACCAGTTCCGCTTCAAGGGCGCCTACCTGGCATTGTCGCTACTGCCACCGACCATTCCACTGATTATTCTGGCTCTGGCGATGCTCGCCTGGTTCTCACGAATCGGCGTCTCCGGGCATATTGGTTCGATTATTATTGCCCACACCGTTTTGTGCGCGCCGTTTGCCATGGCCATTGTTCGCCTGCGTTTACAGCAAATGGACGCCGACCTCGAAGCGGCGGCCTGGAACCTGGGCGCCTCTGAATGGGCTGCCATGAAAACGGTCGTCGTGCCTTTTGTCCGGCCCGCTTTAATTTCTTCACTGTGCCTGACAATGGCCGTCTCATTCGATGAGTTTGCCGTCGCCTGGTTTGTCTCCGGGTTGAATAAAACCATTCCCGTACTGATTCTCGAAATTCTGCAAGGCAACATCGACCCACAAATCAATGCCATTGGCACCTTTGTATTCGTTACGTCCATGACCCTGATTATCATTGCTCAGGTATTTTTTGTTGTTCGTAGCAAACCCGCTCGCAATAAAGTCGACTGACTGACAGCATTAACCGATAAAAACGCCCAGTAAAAGACCTCATTCATGCCAGAACCGCAACCAGAATCACAAATAGTTTTCGACAATATCGTCAAATGCTTCGGCGAAAGCGTGGCCGTGGCGCAAATGAACCTTGAAATTCAGCAAGGTGAGTTCCTGGCGATTATGGGTTCCAGTGGCTGCGGAAAAACCACCACACTCAGGATGCTGGCCGGGCTGGAAACACCATCAGAAGGCGAGATCAGGCTCAATGGCAAACGCATTAACGAACTCAAACCGGCACAGCGCAATACCCCACTAGTCTGGCAGTCACTGGCGTTGTTTCCCTTTTTAAATGTCATCGAAAATGTGCAATACGGCCTCAAAATGCGCGGCATAGCGGCAGATGAAAGCCGCAAAAAAGCGCAAATATGGCTGGATCGAATGGAAATTGGCGAATTCGCCGAGCGCCGTATAGAGCAATTGTCGGGAGGGCAAAAGCAGCGTGTCGCCCTCGCCCGTGCGCTGGTCACCGAGCCGCCTGTGTTACTGCTGGATGAACCATTAAGCGCACTGGATGCCAACCTTGTCGTGCGTATGCAGGGCGTGTTATCGCGTTTGCAAAAAGACCTCGGCATCACCTTTGTCTACGTCACCCATAGCCAGTCAGAAGCCTTTGCGATGGCGGATCGCGTGGTGATTATGAGCCAGGGCAAGATCGAACAGGTGGGCGCGCCACGCGCCGTATACCGACAACCTGCCAGTCGGTTTGTCGCGGAGTTTGTCGGTTCAAACAACATCCTTACCGGCACAGTAGCAGCAATGGCGGAAAGTAAAATAACCGTAACAACACCACTCGGTGACGTACAGGCACAACAGCCTGAAAACAGGGGATTAGCCATTGGCCAAACCGTGGAACTGGTTATCAGCGCCGACAGCCTGGAACTGTCAACCACCGCCCAAAACCAGGCCAATGAAGTGTGTTGTACGGTAGTCAGTGAAGCGTTTATTGGCACTGTGGTCACGCTGCTGGTAGAAACCGGCGATGGCGTAGAGCTCAAAATTCAGAAGCAACAACGTGATATCGACCGCTTTACGTTGGATGGAGAAATACCGTTATGGGTTTCCTGGTCACCGTATAGTGTTTATATATTGCCCTGAATGAATAGTGAAGACAGAGGGGTGAAGGTATTTTATATTCAGTGCATCAGGTGCTCGCAGTAGATTCAACTGCGGAATTCAGGTTAATTTGGTTTAGTGGATATTAGTGTTTGCTTCCCGCTTGAGGCAAGCGCACACTGCGCCGGTGGCCACTCACATCACTCTCCCCCACGCAATCGATTCACGCCACCGCTATGCGGTATTACTGATGGTCGCCGGGTCAGTGGTTATTAGCTTCGGTGGCCTGATTCAACGCAATATCGAATCCGCTGATCCGTGGCAGATCAGCTTCTATCGTGCACTGGGGATGTTCGTGGCCGTTGCGCTTATTGTCAGCATTCGCTTTCGTGGTCGCCTGTTAAAAACCACCTTCGGTATCGGTCGGCTGGGCCTGCTCGGTGGCGCACTGGCGGCTGTTGCAGGGATTGCCTTTATCCAGGCACTAACCCATACCACTGTCGCTAATGCCTTGTTTATTCTCGGTGCGATTCCCTTTTTTGCCGCGCTGTTTGCCCGGCTGTTTCTCGGTGAAAAATTGCACCGTACAACACTGATCACCATGATCGGTGCCGCTATCGGCCTGGGTATTATGGTGGCTCAGGGAATCAGCATCGGTTCGGGTTTTGGCAATGCGATGGCGCTAATCACCGCATTGAGTTTTGCTTTGTATGCGGTGATCGTGCGTTACAAACGCCAAACCGAAATGCTGCCGGTAATGCTGCTGTCAGCATTGTTTATTATCGCCATCGCCGCGTGGGTAAAAGGGGGCGATATTGCTGTTCCACTGAAGGATGTTCTGCTATGCCTGTTTTGGGGTGGTTGCCTGGCCGGTTTTGTTAACTGGATGTTTATCATTGCTGCGCGACACCTGGCGGCGGCGGAAGTTACCTTGATTATGTTGTTAGAGTTTTCACTGGGGCCAATTTGGGTGTGGGTTTTTATCGGCGAAACACCAACAATCTGGACAGTAGCCGGTGGCAGCTTGATTATTATCGCCGTGGCACTGCGGGCTGTTTTTGAACTGACCTGTCAGCGGCGCTCTGCGCTTACACGCTTTACACCATTCAATGACCAATCGTAGAAATCATCATCGATACGGGTATTGTTTTTTAACCTCGACAACAGTGCCGGTTCTGCATATTTTTTTATGTGTGCGATCACACCTGCCTCGCTGCCACCAAAATCCGCAACAAACCAATCGTAAATACTGGATACCTGCAACGCCCTGTGAGTAGCATTGACACCGCGAGAGTGATTCACGTATTCGTGTGCGCCGCGCTCCAGCAATTGCTCGGTGTTATCGGCGGTAAAGGCCTGCAACTGTAAATTGGGGCAGCTCAGCGAGGCGCAGTTTACCGCATAGTGGAGGCGCGGGTCCCGCCAGATGGGCCGCAATATGCGGTGTTCAATATCATCCAGTGTGAGTGCCTCAGCTTCCACTTCTATCAATTCCTTTTGCCACGGCCCCGAGGTAAAAATACCACTGCGGATATCGCGGATGCTGGTGATGGGGTAATGATCAAGAATTTCACTAACGGTGAGTGCGTTGTATAGGTTAATCCAGTAAGCGCGCTGTTCGTCGCGATTGTAATGACTGATTTTTACTTTACCAAGCTGCTTTATATAGGTCTTTAACACAGCGGCATCGTGGCTGCCAATCCTGGAATACGCGACGCGGTTGATACCATCCCGATGCGCGCCAACGTAGCGTTTGAGCAAAACATCCCACACATTGTGGTCGATAGTCTCAGTTGATGCCGGGTTATGCTGATTCCACCGTTCCCACAACTGTGCAGCGGGTACTGCAAGTACAGCACCGTTAAACAACACAATAAACGCCGTCAACAACCACATAGCGTATTTTTTTGGATAAAACACCTAACTGCTCACCTGCAATGATAAGCACAGATAGGCAGCCAAAGCATATTTTAGTTCAGTGTATTGAACAGGTTTCCCCGTAGTGGTTCAAACTGCTATCGTTACCTACTGATCGACCTTGAAAACCGTTTGTCCCACGATATTGGTAGGTTTTTGATAAAGCACTCTCGTTCTCTTTTCAACAGCTTGCTTCGACTGCCTTTACAGACCAATTTGATCGCATCAATAACACCATGATGCTTACCTTCCCGTAAATGCCGACATTGACTTTTTACCCACCGTTTCCGCTGTTTCTCCGCCCAGTTGATCTTCAGTTTTGCTAATGCATTAGAAAAAACCTTCTGAAACAATTAGTTACAGGTTAATACATATCAGGAGCCTGTCGGGTTCAGGACTGATCTACTGTGGAAAAGCCAATTTGGCTCTTTTTTATACCTCTTTCCCCTCCCCTCTGCTTTGCACATCATTTCGCCAAATGGTACTACTATTATCAGGTATGCCTTTACACCTGATCTCAGATTAATTTTTTAGAGCTTGTCGTGGCATATTTCCCCCCTGGTGTTATTTGTAGATAAATAAATGACAAAATATGAAAAACCAATGACAAAAAATGAAGTGCTAAAAACCGGGCTACATATACTTTAAATCAACTCAACAATTGAGTGCCACACAGCAACGCAATGCGGATAACCTTTAAAAGGCTGTGTGGATGGCTTTTATTTTTATACGATTGTACTCGTAGGGCGGTAGCGTATTTCCATGAAAACAATAAACTGACTCACTCACCGTAGGGCTAACGCCTGCGAATAAAAACACCCTTGATCCAGAATTAAGTTTACTGATGCCCGTTTAAATCAGGACAGGTAACACCTTTTAATTATAACTTCGTATCTGTTTTTATTATTAAGGAGTTTAGCCCTATCGAATCACTCTGATTTATTATACAAACAATAATAGGTAGGCGTTTAAGGCCAGAGTCTCGAATCTTTCCATGCTCCTGGGGCGTGGTTAGTATTTTTAATCTACTGGCAGTAAGGTTGTAAAAATAATAATTATGAATAAAAAATACAATATTTTAATCGTTAGTGATGAAAATAGCGAAGAAACACTAATGCCAGTGTTGTTACGCAAACAAGGGTATGAGGTGCTTCGTTGTACTTTGACGGATTGGGATGCCAAGCCTGAAAAAAAAAAATGATTTGATCATTGTCGATTGCTTGAGAAATTTTGACCCGTTAGTTTCAATAACAAGGAAAAAACCTGATAGCACGGCTATTCTGGCGCTAATTGATAACCTGGAATCGAGAGAGCGTGTTTTCTCCCTCGATGTATGGGATTACATTGCGTACCCTGTTGTTTCCCCCGAATGGCTTATTCGGGTTAGATCCTGCCTCAGCCGCCATAACACCCGGAACCACCGGGAGGGCAGCAGATCAATTGCGCAGAATTATATTTCTGCAGCGGATAGTGTAGAGAAAAAGACACAGAACGCCGAGCAAAAACTAGTACAAAAAGCCTGCCAGCATCTGTTAGTCGATCTATCGTTAAACTGCTCTCAGAAAGACCTGGCCCATAAAATAGGGACTAATCGGAATACACTGGCGCAAGCTTCTAAAAACATATTGGGTATGGGTATTCACCAGTGGTTAGTTGAGAAGCGCATGAAAGAAGCCGAAAGGCTCTGTAGGAAAACCGGGCTGCCCATTGAGAATATTGGCTATCGGGTTGGCTACAAAAATCCCAACTATTTCTCTGACGCCTTTAAAAAATATTTTAATTTACCACCGGGTAAATATCGAAAAAAATACACTCGATAATCAATCATTAAGTAACGTGCACGAAATAATTTTCGGGGTTCACAAATGCATCGATTAACTTTATAACTGAGTTGGCTGATCGTGTTATTAACACACAGCGTATTATTTAAACCTTATAGAAGTATAAATTACTTCGTGCCTGTTCCATAACAACCTGCGCTGCCCACATAGAAAAAAGGTAAATTCCTGATATCGCCAGAGGAGACCCGATGACGATTTTTTAGAATTCTCCATCGTATATTTTTACCTGATGCTATTTACGAACAAATAAATGACAAAATTTGAAAAAAAAAATGACAAAACATGAAGTACTAAAATCATAACTGCATATAATTTAAATCAACCAGGCAGATAAACATCGCGCAACAACACAATATACAGGCGCTTTAAAAGATTGGCTGGGTAGTTTGCACTCTCCGCGATTTTTTAATCACGGACAGAAATAAATTTTTTATTCTTATGCGATTGTATTCGCAGGGCGGTAGCGTGGTTTCTATGAAAAACAGAAACCACAACGCACACTGACCTGCCTCACCCCTCCTTTTCCAATAATCCAGGGGTGACGCATCAGTACCCCCAGTATTTTTTTGGCCAATATTTTAGAGAAAAATACAATGCCAGCGGAACAGAAAGAAAACAATAAATCCTGGTACCTCATTCACAGCAAGCCCCACAAAGAACGATCTGCCGAGGAAAACCTGAAACGCCAGGGTTACCAGACATACCTGCCATTAATCAGCCAGAAACGTCGGCACCGGTCAAAGGACATCGTGTCCATAGAACCACTGTTTCCACGTTACTTATTTATCCACCTGGACACAACGCAGGACAACTGGTCACCCATACGCTCGACAATCGGCGTTTCCAGCATTGTGAGTTTCGACCATACTCCCGCCAAAGTGCCGGATTTATTAGTGTCGGCATTTATAAACAATGAAAATGAACACAGGGTTCAATGCATGCTGAAGTCCCGGCTCAAGTCGGGCGATGCAGTACAGATAACCGATGGGCCAATGCAACACTACCAGGGAATCCTGATGGCATTCACCAGTAAAGAACGGGTGATTATCCTGTTGGACATGCTGGGCGAGCGATCCAGGCTGGTGCTTCCGGCCAGCTATATTGCGCCTGTCAGCGCATAAGCACCGCACCAACCCCCACACAGAGACATTCCCAATGAAAGGCATGCACGCGCAAACAGGTAAAGTTCTCAATGGCATGAAGCACCTGGAACAATCCATCAAAGACATCCTGTCAACCCCTATTGGCACCCGTATTATGCGCCGCAGCTATGGATCACGGCTGATGTACCTACTGGATCAACCCGTTAACGAAAACCTGGTGGCGACTATCCAGGTGGCCATTACCGAAGCCCTGGGGTATTACGAACCGCGTTTAAAATTGAGCCAGGTGGCCGTTAACGACGTGGCCGAGGGGCGTATTGACTTCACCATTGAAGGGCACTACCTGCCGGACAATCGGATTATCCGCCTGGAAAATCTGACCATCCAATAACACCATCAGCGCAGCACTAAAAATGTATCTTTCGTGACGCCCGCAGAGGCGGAAATGCCAATTTTTAGCAGTGTTCATCAGTCACTAACAAGAGTAAACGCCCATGCCACTTATTGACGATACGGTCGAGCAGTCCTCCCTTGAAATGGAAGGTGCGCTCAGTCGGCACAACACCATGCTCAGTGGCATAGTGCATACCGGCAAAATCGTCGAAAAAGGCCCTGATGACAGCAAGGCACCAATAGATGTGCCCCACGTACTGGTGCAGGTGGGCGGTAAAACAGCAGACAGCTTTACCCGCAACTGGATGCCCTGGGTAACCCTGCGCGCCGGATACGATGGCGAGTGGTGGCAGCCGGAACTGCACGAACAGGTACTGGTCGTGGCACCCTCGGGTGACCTGGCATTGGGTATTGTGATAGGTGCCCTGTACCGGGCCAGCGTTACCTTCGACGGTGAAAACGCCAGCGGGGTAATAAAACGAGACCTTTTTCCCAAGGACACAGATGCACTCATTCACCAACGCTTCTATAAAGACGGCACCCACATTCACTACGACCGCAGCAAACACGAACTGGGGTTGGAAATCAAAAGCAGCCCAAAGGCTGAAAAGTCCCTGAACCTTACCGCGATCATGGACCCCGAGGGCAGCAGCGAAGGCACCGCCAGGCTGGCCTTAAAAGTGGGCAGCACAACAGAGCCGGATATCGCCCTTGAGATCGACACCACCAGTGGTAAGGGCGGCGAGTTACAACTGGTGTCAAAAGCAAAAACCACCCTGATTGCCGGTTCGGCGAGTGACCCCAAAGTTAAAGTGCTGATTGATGCCAGTGCTAAAGATGAGGAAAAAATGGTGCTCAGTGCGGGGGCTACGGAGGTCACGATTAATCGAAATAAAAAAATAGAGTTCAGTGCGGGGTCTACGATAATCACGATTAATCAAAATGGGGCTGTCAAGATTAATGCCGACCAGCAGGATCTCAACATCACCGCCAAGAACATTGCCATCGAAGGCGATGTCAAAGTGACCGGCACCCTGGATGTCAGCTGATGGCTAACGTCTTGGTAAAGGGTGCGATTATACGCTTAACCGCAGCGGCGGATTGGGGCTGGGGAACCAGCCCCCCCGCCGGTACCGCCAACTCTTTTGACGTTGAGATCAATGGTTCGGGCAGCAAATTAACGGTTGGCGGCAGCAAAGCCGCCGTGTTGGTGTCGGATATCATCACGGCCATGGACAGTGTTACCGATTCTTATCACACAATGACCCATGGCGCATTTTCGACGGTAGCACCTAAGGTTGGCGGTGTGGATGGCACCTTGTTGAAAGTTACCTTAAGTGGCCTCAAGGCATCCGAGAAATCTTCAACTCTATCGCAAGGCGTTGTTTTAGATAATGCCAGTGGTTCATTTACCGTTACCGCGACGGTACCTGCGATGATGGCGCTACCGCCACCACCGATCGGTTCCCCACCTGTGCCCGACCTCCTGCTGATGAAATCCGGCACCTGGAAAGTTCAACAGCATGGACAGGGTGAGGAGGCTGTATTCACATCGGCTTAAATTCGCCATTCTGGGCCTATCCCCAGCCGTCATTCCCACAAATGCGGGAATCCAGTGGCAAGGTGGTTCACCCTGCTTTCATGTGCTGGATACCAGCCTACGTAGCAATCAAAGTAGGACAGTGACGCCCAGCAATATAGCCATATAGCAATATAACAATTGACAACCAACAACTAACCAGGGGTTCCCATGAGCCTGTTCACCACCATCGACCTCTCCAAACTCCCGCCCCCCAGCATCATCGAGACGCTGGATTACGAAACCCTGCTGGCGGCGACCAAAACCGAGCTGCAGAACCTGGCACCGGAATTAATCGTCAACGACCTGCCCGAAAGCGACCCCATCAGTAAACTGCTGGAAGTTGTCGCCTACCGGGAAATGCACCTGCGCCAGCGCATCAACGAGGCCGCACGCGGGGTAATGCTGGCCACCGCCAGTGGCAGCAACCTGGATAACCTGGCGGCGCTGGTGAATATCGGTCGCCTGCAAACCGACCCCGGCGACCCCGACGCCTCGCCACCGATAGCGCCCACCTATGAAGACGACGAACACCTGCGCACCCGCACCCAACTGGCTTTTGAAGGCTTTTCCACCGCCGGTCCCGAGGGCGCCTATGTGTTTCATGCCCTGTCGGCCTCAGCCCTGGTCAAAGACGTATCCGTCTACTCCGAATCGCCGGGTATTGTGGATGTACGACTGCTCAGCAAAGAAGGCAATGGCAATGCGGCCGATTTAGTCGATACGGTCAGTGCGGCCCTTAACCACGATAAAATACGCCCCATTACCGATCAGATTCGGGTCAGTTCGGCAGAGATTATCCCCTTTACCGTCGACGCCACCGTGCAGATGTTCCCCGGTGTCGGGGCGGATGAAGTCCTGACCGCTGCCAGTACGGTCGCCCAGGCTTTTCTCGACAAACACCATGGTATCGGCATCGATATTACCCGCGCGGGTTTATTTGCCGCCTTTTACCAGCCGGGTGTGCAAAATGTCGAACTGCACCAGCCTACCACCGATCTGCTGATTGAGCGCTACCAGGCCCCCTACGGCACCCTGGGTGCCATTGATTACCAGGAACACCCCTACAGTACGCCAAACAATATGGTCGAGGCTATCGCCTTTACCAATAGTGGTACATCCGGCGAGATTGAAGGCACTGTGACCCTCACCGCCGCCGATATTGACTATGATATTACCCACTACATCCTTTACTGGGGTGCCAACAATGCCGAAAAACTGCCCAGGGGCGCTAAAAACTACACCTTTGCAACGGACACGTTTACCCTCGACCACCAGCCGGTCGCCTCCCTGTTGATCACCAGTAACGACGGTAAAATTATCTACCTGAAAGGTAAGGATTACAGCCTGGACAATACCACCGGTGTGGTCACAGCCACCAACAATACGCTGAACGATACCCAGGTCAGTGTTCGTTATGCACTGCCGCCCATTGCCGAAATCGTTAAAGGCAGTGCACTGACCCATCACTTTGCGGCCAATACCCCAGTGCCCACCGGGGCCACGCATCTGATTGCTTTTAGCAAAAATGAATTTGGTGAAATGTTGTATGGGGTGAGTGTTTCTATTGATTAATTGTTATATGGCTATACGGCTGGAGGGCTTGGCCCTTGTGTGTTTTTCTGGCGTGTTTAATTCGGGGCCAGCGGTCTTATTTCAACCCAATCTGAAAAGTGAGTTCTCATGTCGATAACCGCCACTGTGCCCCTTAACCAGAAGGTCGATACCATTGCCTTTGTGAATACGGCCACCCGCACCGGTGTGCTCAATGGGCCGTTGATCCTCTGTCACGATCACAGTCACCGGAACCTGCGTGTTATCGAACTCCACTGGGGGCGCAACGCACAGGAAAAGCTGGCCGTTCACAGTAAAATTGCCGAATACAGTTCCCTGAATACCGGTACCAAGGAGGCACCTGTCTATACCTACCAGCGGCCGCTGTTCCATCGGTTTGACAATACCGTCATTCCAGACGGTGCCAGTCACCTGCTGGTGTGGGTGACTGATACCACACAAAGCCAACGCCTGTACGCCAGTCGCCCCTTAAAAAGCGAGGTGCATCTGCTGCCCCCCAATGCCAGCAGATTGGAGCGGCAACTGTCGCTGACGGGTGACCGCCTGAACCAGTTACCGGTACTGATCGACAGCCTGTGGGACCCTTCTCGCTGCCCACAGGCCTTACTGCCCTGGCTGGCCTGGGCCACCTCCGGTGATACCTGGTTCAGCAATGCCAATGACCCGGTGGAAGAATCCATCCGCCGCCGGAACCTGATCCGCAAAAGCGCCTTTATTCATCAACACAAAGGCACCCGGGCCAGTGTACAAAATGCGCTTGAACGCTCCTTTGCCTATATCAGCATCACCCTCACCGAATGGTGGCAGCAGACGCCCAGGGGTCTGCCCCACACCTTTCACCTGGAGTTTCTGGTCAACGCCAGCACCCCTGGTGCGGGTACGGCGGCGCTCAACAATAAACTGCACCAGGTTATCGATGCGGTCAAGCCAGTGCGCAGCCACTACAGCTTTAGCTTAAGTTTGGTGCAAACCGGTTATATGCGGCTGGCTGTCAGTAGCAAGGCGGTTAGTTATAAGCGGTTTAATATGGCGGCTTCATTATAAACAACTCAAAACAACCTCCTGTTCCCCAACAGAAAAGATAAACCAATGAGCACACTAACCCCAATAATTACCGACGCGGGCATCACCGCCCTGATCGACGCCAAAAACCGTGGCATGTCTGCACGCATCGCCGAGGTGGCGGTGGGCGATGGTCAAACCGGCGCGGGCAGTGGCCCCTATACCGCCACCCAGGATATGACAGCCCTCAAACACGAAATCCAGCGGGTTGTCATTGCCGGTGGTGAACTGATCGGCAACCGGCAAAACCAGTTACATTTAACCGCCACATTGCAAGACGAGGGCGCCGATGTACCCAGCGTCTACCCCATCTACGAAATCGGCTTTTTTCTGGAAACCGGCGAACTCTTTGCCCTTTACGCCGCCAATGATGAAAAGCTGGCCGAGAAGGTAGCGGGCACAGACTTCCTGCTGGCCTTCGACCTGACTTTCTCTGGGGCCGATGCGGGCGATATCGTCATCGATGGCAGCGGCAAGCTGGAGGCCCCGGCGGCCAGGGACACCCTGCTGCTCGGCCCCAACACGGTTAAAATTCACAGCCAGGCGGAATTCGACCAGGTGTTTAACCTCGGCACCGACACAGTCATTGCCGCCAACAGTACCATAGCCCTCAGCCCCATCCAGGGTGCCTACGAGCCAAACGATAGCGGTCGCTGGCAGGTGTTGCAGGCAATCACCGCCTTTGCCAACGCCACCAACTCACCGAATACCAAAGTCACCTGTACCGCCGCCGCCCACGGACTCGACGACGGCACCCAGATTGTGATTACCCAAAGCGCCCATCACAACGGTCACTACAGCATCAGCAATGTCACCGCCAACGGCTTTGATATCAACGCCCACTTTATTGCCGATGGTACGGCCAAATGGGGCACCACAAGTTATAGCGCCATTAGCGCCTTTGCCGACTCAGCGACTGAAACCGGCGCCAAGGTGGTCTGCACCTCTGCCGGTCACGGCCTGAGTGACAATACAACTGTGTTGATCAGCCAGAGCCGTTACTACAGCGGCACCTACACTATTAGCGATGTGACTACCGACAGCTTTGCCATCACCACGCCCTTTATCGGCTCGGATATTGCCAGTGGCGCCTGGGGTGGCATGGGCAATAACCCGGAGAATACCTTTAATGGCCGCCCCGCCTATATCCTGAAAAACAGCGTGGAACTCCAGGAAAACGTCAGCATTATCGGTTTTAACCAGGAAGATACGGTGGTGGTTAAAGACAATGCACAGGCCCGGTTCACCGTGCAGGGCAGCGCTGGCACACCCGTCACTGGTATTCAGTTGCGTGGCTGGAGTTTTGATGGCCGTGGTGGGGTTAATGGTTTGGGCGGTGCCTTAACCGGCACTGACCAGGGCGGCGCTTTTTTTCTGGACTACTGCGAACAATCTGAACTGAACTGCAAAATCATTAATCATCACACCAGCGCCAATGGTGGTGGTCTGTATGGTGCCAATAATGTCACCCAGATCACCGCCACCCAACTGCACCACAACAAGGCGGCCAATGGCGGCGGAGTGTATCAATGCGACCATTCCACCTTGACTGTTTACGACTGCATCGCCACTGCCAGCGGCAGCGGCGCGCACAGTTGCGACAAGGCACTGCTGCGGTTGTTTAACTGCACGGCACAGCACTGTAGTAACAGCCAGGTAATGCCCGATGGCGACGTTTTGCAGTTGAACAAAAATGATGGCACGGCAGCGTTAACGGTGGATAGTACGGGCAATGTCGATCTCAGTGGTGACCTGGCGGTGAGTGGCGATGCCACCGTTACGGGTGATCTGAAGGTCAGTGGCGGCGATATCAAAGATACCGGTGGCACTGCCCGTATCAGCCTGCCGGATAACGGTAATCTAACCTTAAAGGATGCCGGTGGCACCAGCCGTATCAGTATTGCCGACGGGGGTGCCTTGCAATTACACGAGGACGGTGGCACAGCGGCGTTAACGGTTGATACCGCTGGCAATATCGACCTCAGTGGTGACCTGGCGGTGAGTGGCAATGCCACCGTCACGGGTGACCTGCAAGTCAGTGGCGGCGATATCAAAGATACCGGCGGCACTGCCCGTATCAGCCTGCCGGATAACGGTAATCTAACCTTAAAAGATGCCGGTGGCACCAACCGTATCAGTATTGCTGACGGGGGTGCCTTGCAATTGCACGAGGACGGTGGCACGGCGGCGTTAACGGTTGACAGCGAGGGCAATGTCGATCTCAGTGGTGACCTGGCAGTGAGTGGCAAGGTGGGCTTCGACGAAAATCTGAGTCAGATGATTGACATGTGGGGCACCGGGTACGGTATAGGAATTCAAAGTAGCACCCAATACTTTAGAACTGGGGTTAACTTCGCGTGGTTTAAGGGCGGCAGCCATAACGATGGTGCATTGAACGCCGGTACTGGCGGCACCGTCCAGATGGTGATTAAAGATGGCAACGTCGGTATCGGCACCGCCAGCCCCGATGCAAAATTAGTAGTGGATGGCGATGCCACCGTCACGGGTGATCTGAAGGTCAGTGGTGGTGATATCAAAGATGCCGGTGGCACCAGCCGTATCAGCATTGCCGACGGGGGTGCCTTGCAATTACACAAGGATGGTGGCACGGCGGCGTTAACGGTTGATAGCACAGGTAATGTCAGCCTCAGTGGTGACCTGCAAGTCAGTGGCGGCGATATCAAAGATACCGGCGGCACTGCCCGTATCAGCCTGCCGGATAACGGTAATCTAACCTTAAAGGATGCCGGTGGCACCAGCCGTATCAGCATTGCTGACGGGGGTGCCTTGCAATTACACGAGGACGGTGGCACGGCGGCGTTAACAGTTGATAGCACAGGTAATGTCGGCCTCAGTGGTGACCTGTCGGTGGCTAATGGCAAGGCGAGCTTCGGCGCAACTGTGCGACAAATGATTAACTTGTGGAATACTGTGTTCGGTATTGGAGTACAGACTCATACTCAATATTTTAGAACCGAGCATAATTTCGCGTGGTTTAAGGGCGGTAGCCATAACGATGCAAAATTCAACGCCGGTACTGGCGGCACCGTCCAGATGGTGATTGAAGAGGGCAACGTCGGTATCGGCACCACTAACCCCGATGCAAAATTAGTGGTGGATGGCGATGCCACCGTCACGGGTGATCTGAAGGTCAGTGGCGGCGATATCAAAGATGCCGATGGCACTGCCCGTATCAGCCTGCCGGATAACGGTAATTTAACCTTAAAAGATGCCGGTGGCACCAGCCGTATCAGCATTGCTGACGGGGGTGCCTTGCAATTGCACGAGGACGGTGGCACTGCGGCGTTAACGGTTAATACCTCTGGCAATATCGACCTCAGTGGTGACTTGGTGGTGAGTGGTAAGATGGACTTCGACGAAAATCTGAGTCAGATGATTGACATGTGGGGCACCGATTACGGTATAGGAATACAGTATCACACCCAATATTTTAGAACTGCGCTTAACTTCGCGTGGTTTAAGGGCGGTAGCCATAACGATGACCAGTTCAACGCTGGTACTGGCGGCACCGTACAGATGGTGATTAAAGATGGCAACGTCGGTATCGGCACTGCTAGCCCCGATGCAAAATTAGTAGTGGATGGCGATGCCACAGTCACGGGTGATCTGAAGGTCAGTGGCGGCGATATCAAAGATACCGGCGGCACTGCCCGTATCAGCCTGCCGGATAACGGTAATCTAACCTTAAAAGATGCCGGTGGCACCAGCCGTATCAGCATTGCTGACGGGGGTGCTTTGCAATTACACGAGGACGGTGGCACGGCGGCGTTAACGGTTGACAGCGAGGGCAATGTCGGTATCGGCACCGCCAGCCCCGCTGCAAAATTAGCGGTCAACGGGGGGGTGCATATAGGCGGCGACTCGGATCCTGGCGATAATAATTTGCGGGTGGGTGGCAAGATGGACTTCGGCACAACCACGCGCCAGATGATTGATTTGTGGAGTACTCAGTACAGTATCGGAGTACAGCATCATACCCAATACTTTAGAACCGAGTATAATTTCGCGTGGTTTAAGGGTGGTAGCCATAACGGTGACGAGTTAGACGCCGGTACTGGCGGCACCGTCCAGATGGTGATTAAAGGTAGCAAAGTCGGTATCGGCACCACTAGCCCTGGTTTTCCACTGCATGTGGCGGGTGGTACTTCGTCACGCGCTACTTATGGATACTTGTCTAGCAGCGGTAGTATAGGCCGTGTTACCAGTACTTGGGATGTCAGCATAAAAGCAGATAACGCCATCAGATCTACCGAGTTTCAAGCCGTGTCAGACCAAAGAATCAAGCAGATTAAACAGCGCTCCAATGCGGCGGCGGATGTAACCAAACTACTTAATATAGAGGTGACGGATTACGCTTATATCGATACCGTGCAAAAGGGCAGCGATGAGAAAAAAGGTCTAATTGCCCAGCAGCTTGAAACGGTCTTTCCTCAGGCAGTACAACAGTCGACAGATTTTATTCCCGATATTTATACCCTTGCCTCTGCCATCGACTACCACGCGGATCAATCGCGCTTAAGCCTCTACCTGACTGCCCCCCATAACCTGCAAGTAGGCGACAAGATCAGACTGATCGTCGACGAACAAGGCCAAGTGGACAAAGACATTATTGCGGTTGAGGACGCATACTCATTTACTGTGAGCGACTGGAAAACCCCCGTGGACAAAGTCTTTGTCTACGGCAAACAGGTCGATGATTTCCGCTCCATTGATTATGACAGTGTGTTGATGCTATGCATCAGCGCCATCCAAGAGGGACACCGCGAAAAAACCGTTCTGGAAAGCAAAATCGAACGCCTGGAGCAATATTACGCCGACTTGAAAAGCTAATTAGCGCTTATCAAGAGCAAATTGCTATAAAGACACCCGCAGAAAACGAGGCAAGCAGCTACTCAGCAATCCAACCACCCCCTGCCCCTCCAACAGAAAAGATAAACCAATGAGCACACTAACCCCAATAATTACCGACGCGGGCATCACCGCCCTGATCGATGCCAAAAACCGTGGCATGTCTGCACGCATCGCCGAGGTGGCGGTGGGCGATGGTCAAACCGGCGCGGGCAGTGGCCCCTATACCGCCACCCAGGATATGACAGCCCTCAAACACGAAATCCAGCGGGTTGTCATTGCCGGTGGTGAACTGATCGGCAACCGGCAAAACCAGTTACATTTAACCGCCACATTGCAAGACGAGGGCGCCGATGTACCCAGCGTCTACCCCATCTACGAAATCGGCTTTTTTCTGGAAACCGGCGAACTCTTTGCCCTTTACGCCGCCAATGATGAAAAGCTGGCCGAGAAGGTAGCGGGCACAGACTTCCTGCTGGCCTTCGACCTGACTTTCTCTGGGGCCGATGCGGGCGATATCGTCATCGATGGCAGCGGCAAGCTGGAGGCCCCGGCGGCCAGGGACACCCTGCTGCTCGGCCCCAACACGGTTAAAATTCACAGCCAGGCGGAATTCGACCAGGTGTTTAACCTCGGCACCGACACAGTCATTGCCGCCAACAGTACCATAGCCCTCAGCCCCATCCAGGGTGCCTACGAGCCAAACGATAGCGGTCGCTGGCAGGTGTTGCAGGCAATCACCGCCTTTGCCAACGCCACCAACTCACCGAATACCAAAGTCACCTGTACCGCCGCCGCCCACGGACTCGACGACGGCACCCAGATTGTGATTACCCAAAGCGCCCATCACAACGGTCACTACAGCATCAGCAATGTCACCGCCAACGGCTTTGATATCAACGCCCACTTTATTGCCGATGGTACGGCCAAATGGGGCACCACAAGTTATAGCGCCATTAGCGCCTTTGCCGACTCAGCGACTGAAACCGGCGCCAAGGTGGTCTGCACCTCTGCCGGTCACGGCCTGAGTGACAATACAACTGTGTTGATCAGCCAGAGCCGTTACTACAGCGGCACCTACACTATTAGCGATGTGACTACCGACAGCTTTGCCATCACCACGCCCTTTATCGGCTCGGATATTGCCAGTGGCGCCTGGGGTGGCATGGGCGATAACCCGGAGAATACCTTTAATGGCCGCCCCGCCTATATCCTGAAAAACAGCGTGGAACTCCAGGAAAACGTCAGCATTATCGGCTTTAACCAGGAAGATACGGTGGTGGTTAAAGACAATGCACAGGCCCGGTTCACCGTGCAGGGCAGCGCTGGCACACCCGTCACTGGTATTCAGTTGCGTGGCTGGAGTTTTGATGGCCGTGGTGGGGTTAATGGTTTGGGCGGTGCCTTAACCGGCACTGACCAGGGCGGCGCTTTTTTTCTGGACTACTGCGAACAGTCTGAACTGAACTGCAAAATCATTAATCATCACACCAGCGCCAATGGTGGTGGCCTGTATGGTGCCAATAATGTCACCCAGATCACCGCCACCCAACTGCACCACAACAAAGCGGCCAATGGCGGCGGGGTGTATCAATGCGACCACTCCACCTTGACTGTTTACGACTGCATCGCCACTGCCAGCGGCAGCGGCGCGCACAGTTGCGACAAGGCACTGCTGCGGTTGTTTAACTGCACGGCAGAGAATTGTAGCAACAGCCAGATAATGCCCGATGGCGACGTTTTGCAGTTGAACAAAAATGATGGCACGGCAGCGTTAACGGTGGATAGTACGGGCAATGTCGATCTCAGTGGTGACCTGGCGGTGAGTGGCGATGCCACCGTCACGGGTGATCTGAAGGTCAGTGGCGGCGATATCAAAGATACCGGCGGCACTGCCCGTATCAGCCTGCCGGATAACGGTAATCTAACCTTAAAGGATGCCGGTGGCACCAACCGTATCAGTATTGCCGACGGGGGTGCCTTGCAATTACACGAGGACGGTGGCACAGCGGCGTTAACGGTTGATAGCACAGGTAATGTCAGCCTCAGTGGTGACCTGCAAGTCAGTGGCGGCGATATCAAAGATACCGGCGGCACTGCCCGTATCAGCCTGCCGGATAACGGTAATCTAACCTTAAAGGATGCCGGTGGCACCAACCGTATCAGTATTGCTGACGGGGGTGCCTTGCAATTACACGAGGACGGTGGCACGGCGGCGTTAACGGTTGATAGCACAGGTAATGTCGGCCTCAGTGGTGACCTGTCGGTGGCTAATGGCAAGGCGAGCTTCGGCGCAACTGTGCGACAAATGATTAACTTGTGGAATACTGTGTTCGGTATTGGAGTACAGACTCATACTCAATATTTTAGAACCGAGCACAATTTCGCGTGGTTTAAGGGCGGTAGCCATAACGATGCAAAATTCAACGCCGGTACTGGCGGCACCGTCCAGATGGTGATTGAAGAGGGCAATGTCGGTATCGGCACCACTAACCCCGATGCAAAATTAGTGGTGGATGGCGATGCCACCGTCACGGGTGATCTGAAGGTCAGTGGCGGCGATATCAAAGATGCCGATGGCACTGCCCGTATCAGCCTGCCGGATAACGGTAATTTAACCTTAAAAGATGCCGGTGGCACCAGCCGTATCAGTATTGCTGACGGGGGTGCCTTGCAATTACACGAGGACGGTGGCACGGCGGCGTTAACAGTTGATAGCACAGGTAATGTCGGCCTCAGTGGTGACCTGGCGGTGAGTGGCGATGCCACCGTCACGGGTGACCTGCAAGTCAGTGGCGGCGATATCAAAGATACCGGCGGCACTGCCCGTATCAGCCTGCCGGATAACGGTAATTTAACCTTAAAAGATGCCGGTGGCACCAGCCGTATCAGTATTGCTGACGGGGGTGCCTTGCAATTGCACGAGGACGGTGGCACTGCGGCGTTAACGGTTAATACCTCTGGCAATATCGACCTCAGTGGTGACTTGGTGGTGAGTGGTAAGATGGGCTTCGACCAAAATACGAGTCAGATGATTGACATGTGGGGCACCGATTACGGTATAGGAATACAGAGTCACACCCAATATTTTAGAACTGCCTATAACTTCGCGTGGTTTAAGGGCGGTAGCCATAACGATGGTGCATTGAACGCCGGTACTGGCGGCACCGTCCAGATGGTGATTAAAAATGGCAACGTCGGTATCGGCACTGCTAGCCCCGCTGCAAAATTAGCGGTCGACGGGGGTGTACATATAGGCGGCGTTTCAAATCCCGGCGATAATAATTTAGAGGTGGATGGCGATGCCACAGTTACGGGTGATCTGAAGGTCAGTGGCGGCGATATCAAAGATGCCGATGGCACTGCCCGTATCAGCCTGCCGGATAACGGTAATTTAACCTTAAAAGATGCCGGTGGCACCAACCGTATCAGTATTACTGACGGGGGTGCTTTGCAATTATACAAAGAGGATGGCACGGCAGCGTTAACGGTTGATAGCGCTGGCAATATCCATATTAGTGGCGACCTGTCGGTGAGTGGCACGATCAGTGGATCAATCATCGGTAGGCTTGATACCAGTGTCGTTAACGCTACGCAACAGAAACTGCAGGCGATTAAAGCACAGGTCAACGAATGTTTCGGTTATTCGGTGTCTATCGATGGTGATCGCGCCCTCGTTGGGGCTCATGGTGAAAATACGGAAGGGCCTAATACCGGCAGTGCCTATATTTTCCGCCGGGAGGGTAGTACCTGGGTACACGAGTATCAACTGCAGGGGGTGATTAAAGAGGGCAAAGTCGGTATCGGCACCGCCAGCCCCGCTGCAAAATTAGCGGTCAACGGCGGTGTGCATATAGGCGGCAATTCGGATCCCGGTGATGATAATCTAGAGGTAGATGGCAATGCGGTCATAGAAGGAAATCTCACCGTAAACGCGCACTGGCATTGGAAGCCGGTAGTTATAACATGGCGTAATTTAAACGCCGGTACGGCAGATACCAGGAATGGAGTATTGATTCGGTATAAGAGACCAAGATGACTATTAGCGGTCACGGGTCCCGTTGGCGGGTGTGGTCCGATACAGAGGGCGAGATACTGTGCCGTCAGGGGCGATATCTCACCGCAAAGGACATTACCTGGTAACTTGGATAAACCCCGGCCATATGAACTAGGAATGGTACTTCGATTCGGTGTCTCTCAGTGGTGATCGCGCCCTCGTTGGGGCTTATCGTGAAGATGCGGGAGAGGCTGATGCCGGCAGTGCCTATATTTTCCGCCGGGTGGGTTATGTCTGGGTACAAGAGTATAAACTGCTGTCGGGTGACAAACAGCTCAGTGGTTATTTCGGTCGTTCGGTGTCTCTCAGTGGTGATCGCGCCCTCGTTGGGGCTTATCGTGAAGATGCGGGAGAGGATAATGCCGGCAGTGCCTATATTTTCCGCCGGGAGGGTAGTACCTGGGTACCCGAGTATAAACTGCAGGCGGATGACAAACAGGCCGGCGATTATTTCGGTTATTCGGTGTCTCTCAGTGGTGATCGCGCCCTCGTTGGGGCTTATCTTGAAGATACGGGAGAGGCTCATGCCGGCAGTGCCTATATTTTCCGCCGGGAGGGTAATACCTGGGCACAAGAGCATAAGCTACAGGCGGATGACAAACAGACCTCCGATTATTTCGGTATTTCGGTATCTCTCAGTGATGATCACGCCCTCGTTGGGGCTCATCTTGAAGACACGGGAGGGACTAGTGCCGGCAGCGCCTATCTATTCTCTCTTGTTGGCCCTGTTCTGCTCTAATGGTTGATTAGGGACAGTGATTGCCTTGTTTCAAGGTATGCGACAGCAAACTCTGCCATTACCGGCAGGCAAACTCATCGTCCAGTTTTCACACTAAATTGCACCAGGCCATCGATGCGCTCAAGCCAGTGCGCAGTCACTACCGCTTTAACCTGAGTCTGGTGCAAACCATATAACCATATAACCATATAACACCATCCCGATCCCAAACAACCTCCTGTTCCCCAACAGAAAAGATAAACCAATGAGCACACTAACCCCAATAATTACCGACGCGGGCATCACCGCCCTGATCGATGCCAAAAACCGTGGCATGTCTGCACGCATCGCCGAGGTGGCGGTGGGCGATGGTCAAGCCGGCGCGGGCAGTGGCCCCTATACCGCCAGCCAAGACATGACGGCGCTCAAACACGAAATCCAGCGGGTTGTCGTTGCCGGTGGTGAACTGATCGGCAACCGGCAAAACCAGTTACATTTAACCGCCATATTGCAAGACGAGGGCACCGATGTGCCCAATGTTTACCCCATCTACGAAATCGGCTTTTTTCTGGAAACCGGCGAACTCTTTGCCCTTTACGCCGCCAATGATGAAAAACTGGCCGAGAAGGTAGCGAGCACCGATTTCATGCTGGCCTTCGACCTGACTTTCTCTGGGGCCGATGCGGGCGATATCGTTATCGATGGCAGCGGCAAGCTGGAGGCCCCGGCGGCCAGGGACACCCTGCTGCTCGGCCCCAACACGGTTAAAATTCACAGCCAGGCGGAATTCGACCAGGTGTTTAACCTCGGCACCGACACGGTCATTGCCGCCAACAGCACCATAGCCCTCAGCCCCATCCAGGGTGCCTACGAGCCAAACGATAGCGGTCGCTGGCAGGTGTTGCAGGCAATCACCGCCTTTGCCAACGCCACCAACTCACCGAATACCAAAGTCACCTGTACCGCCGCCGCCCACGGACTCGACGACGGCACCCAGATTGTGATTACCCAAAGCGCCCATCACAACGGTCACTACAGCATCAGCAATGTCACCGCCAACGGCTTTGATATCAATGCCCACTTTATTGCCGATGGTACGGCCAAATGGGGCACCACAAGTTATAGCGCCATTAGCGCCTTTGCCGACTCAGCGACTGAAACCGGCGCCAAGGTGGTCTGCACCTCTGCCGGTCACGGCCTGAGTGACAATACGACTGTGTTGATCGGCCAGAGCCGTTACTACAGCGGCACCTACACCATTAGCGATGTGACTACCGACAGCTTTGCCATCACCACGCCCTTTATCGGCTCGGATATTGCCAGTGGCGCCTGGGGCGGCATGGGCGATAACCCACAAAATACCTTTAATGGCCGACCCGCCTATATCCTGAAAAACAGCGTGGAACTCCAGGAAAACGTCAGCATTATCGGCTTTAACCAGGAAGATACGGTGGTGGTTAAAGACAATGCACAGACCCGGTTCACCGTGCAGGGCAGCGCTGGCACACCCGTCACTGGTATTCAGTTGCGTGGCTGGAGTTTTGATGGCCGTGGTGGGGTTGATGGTTTCGGCGGTGCCTTGATTGGTACTGATTCGGGCGGCGCTTTTTTTCTGGATTACTGCGAACAGTCTGAATTGAACTGCAAGATCATTAACCACAACACCCGTGGCAATGGCGGTGGCCTGTACGGTGCCAACGCGGTTAAACAGATCACCGCCACCCAACTGCACCACAACAAGGCGGCCAATGGCGGCGGGGTGTATCAATGCGACCACTCCACCTTGACTGTTTACGACTGCACCGCCACCAGCGGCAGCGGCAGCGGCGCGCACAGTTGCGACAAGGCGCTGCTGCGGTTGTTTAACTGCACGGCACAGCACTGTAACAACAGCCAGGTAATACCCGATGGCGACGTTTTCCAGTTGAACAAAAATGATGGCACGGCGGCGTTAACGGTTGATAACACAGGTAATGTCGACCTCAGTGGCGACCTGGTGGTGAGTGGTACGGTGGGTTTCAGCTTAACTCAGCGCCAGATGATTAATATGTGGGGGACTAAGTACGGTATAGGAATCCAGAGTAGCGCCCAATACTTTAGAACGGGTGATAACTTCGCCTGGTATAAGGGCGGTAGCCATAGCAACACCGCGTTTGACGCCGGTACTGACGGCACCGTCCAGATGGTGATTAAAGATGGCAACGTCGGTATTGGCACCGCCAGCCCCGCTGCAAAATTAGCGATCAATGGAGGGGTGCATATAGGCGGTAATTCGGATCCCGGCGATAATAATTTGTTGGTGGATGGCAAGGCGCGTTTCGGCTCAACTAAGCGCCAGATGATTGATTTGTACTCGACTTCGTATGGTATAGGGATCCAGTATCAGACCCCATACTTTAGAACTGCGGCTAACTTCGCCTGGTATAAGGGCGGTAGCCATAACGATGGCGCATTGAACGCCGGTACTGGCGGCACCGTCCAGATGGTGATTAAAGATGGCAACGTCGGTATCGGCACCGCCAGCCCCGCTGCAAAATTAGCGATTGACGGGGGGGTGCATATAGGCGGCAATTCGGATCCCGGCGATAATAATTTGTTGGTGGATGGCAAGGCGCGTTTCGGCTCAACTACGCGCCAGATGATTGATTTGTACTCGACTGCGTACGGTATTGGGATCCAGAGTCAGACCCAATATTTTAGAACTGCGTTTAACTTCGCCTGGTATAAGGACGGTAGCCATAGCTACACCGCGCTTGACGCCGGTACTGACGGCACCGTCCAGATGGTGATTAACGATGATGGTAACGTCGGTATCGGCACCGCCAGCCCCGATGCAAAATTAGCGGTCAACGGCGGTGTGCATATAGGCGGCAATTCGGATCCCGGCGATAATAATTTGTTGGTGGATGGCAAGGCGCGTTTCGGTTCAGCTGTACGCCAGATGATTGATTTGTACTCGACTGCGTACGGTATTGGTATACAAAATAATACCCAATATTTTAGAACTGCGCTTAACTTCGCCTGGTATAAGGACGGCAACCATAACGATGATGAGCTCAACGCCGGTACTGGCGGCACCGTCCAGATGGTGATTAAAGATGGCAACGTCGGTATCGGCACCGCCAGCCCCGATGCAAAATTAGTGGTGGATGGCGATGCCACCGTTACGGGTGATCTGAAGGTCAGTGGCGGCGATATCAAAGATGCCGGTGGCACCGACCGTATCAGCCTGCCGGATAACGGTAATCTAACCTTAAAAGATGCCGGTGGCACCAGCCGTATCAGCATTGCTGACGGGGGTGCCTTGCAATTACACGAGGACGATGGCACGGCGGCGTTAACGGTTGACAGCGAGGGCAATGTCGATCTCAGTGGCGACCTGGCGGTGAGTGGCAAGATGGACTTCGACCAGGATATGAGCGAAAAGATCAATTTGTTTAACGCTGGCTACGGTATAGGAATTCAACATAGTACCCAATACTTTAGAACTGCGGTTAACTTCGCGTGGTTTAAGGGCGGTAGCCATAACGATGGCGTATTGAACGCCGGTACTGGCGGCACCGTACAGATGGTGATTAAAGATGGCAACGTCGGTATCGGCACCGCCAGCCCCGCTGCAAAATTAGCGGTCAACGGCGGTGTGCATATAGGCGGCAATTCGGATCCCGGTGATAATAATTTGCTGGTGGATGGCAAGGCGGGTTTCGGCTCAACTGTACGCCAGATGATTGATTTGTACTCGACTTCGTACGGTATAGGGATCCAGAGTAGTACCCAATACTTTAGAACAGGTGCTAACTTCGCCTGGTATAAGGGCGGTAGCCATAGCGACACCGCGCTTGCCGCCGGTACTGGCGGCACCGTCCAGATGGTGATTAAAGATGGCAACGTCGGTATCGGCACCGATAGTCCAAAGGCAAAACTTGATGTTTCCGGGGATATCCATATTAATAGTGCGAAGCCTTTTATCTTTAGGCGGTATAGCAATCTGGGTGACAATATAGATTGGTCTACGGGCTATAGCACTTCAACCTATTCTGCTGCCATTATCGGTTTTCAGGCGCTGGACGGTGATATTCAGGAGGATAATGATGGCGATATTATTCAGGTTTATATGCGTAAAGTCTCTGGGAGTTGGTATATCAGAGCTGACTTTCGCACGCATAATGACGATGAATCCTGGTCTGTTGATGTAATGTTTGTCAATAAACATCTGGTAGAGGAAATCGGGTATTAATGGCTAACTGTCAATTAAGCAGCTAATCAAAAACCGATCACTCTTTGGCATATTTTTTTATTTTAGAACCCATTAAACCCTTACCCTAACAACATATCTAAATGCCAATATTCTTAACATTTAACATTTAACCCCCCTTTCCCCTCCGAAGAATCGTTACACACCCCCTGGGGGTTGTTCGGTAACTTCCAGGGAAACACCGCCCTATATTCTGCACAAGGAATATAGGGCGGTGACGCCTGCTTTCCCGGCAGGGCTACTTATCGTCCAGATTCCACACTACCACCAATCAATCAGGGGGTGACCCCAGGTTGCTCCTGGGCGTATTTCATTGTCAGTTCCGGTGCTTGCCATGTTGGTGATGCACCAAACCGGCTAACCAAACCAACCAAACCAATCAGGAGAAAACCCTATGGCTTTTTTACACGGCGTAGAGATTATTGAACTCGACGGCGGGCCGCGCCCTATCAGCAGTGTGGCCTCGTCCGTTATCGGCCTGGTCGGCACTGCCGCCAAAGGCCCCACTAACGTGCCTACCCTGGTGTCCGGCTCCCGCAAGGAGGCCATCACCCAATTCGGCATCCCCGACGGCAGCAGTACCATTCCCGATGCCCTGAACGCGATTTTTGACCAGGCGGGCGCTGCGGTGGTGGTGATTAATGTGCAACTTAAAGAAACAGTGACAGCGGCCAGCTATACCCTGGTCGACGGCGCGATAGACCTGTCCCATGGCTACGTTTCCAACGTCGTGGTCACTGATGGTAGCACCCCGGCCACGACCTATGTACAGGGCAAGGACTACCTGATCACCAGCAGTACCACCGGCCCGACCGGCAAGGATAAACTGACGCGTATCGAGGGCGGCGCTATCGACAGTGACACAGCCACCTTATCCGTGGTTTACGACAAAGCCTCAAGCACAGCTGCCACCAGTACCGATGTGATCAGCACCGCCAACCCCGATGGAGGCATTCCGGCGCTGTTGGGGGCAGAGAGCATTGTCCATGTGACCCCACGTCTGTTGATTGCGCCGGGCTTTACCGACACCAAGGCTGTCACCGATGCCCTGATCAGCGTGGCGGATCGTCTGCGTGCCATTGTAATTGCCGACGGCCCCGGCGATACCGATGCCAGTGCTATCAGCTATCGGGACCAGTTCGACAGTGCCCGCCTGTATCTGGTGGATCCCAAAGTCAAGGTCTTCGACAGTGCCAACAAGGTCGATGTGGATCAACCGGCCTCGGCGCGGGTGGCGGGTATTATCGCCAAGTCCGACAACGAGCGCGGTTTCTGGTGGAGCCCTTCCAACCGGCCCATGCTCGGCATCAGCGGCACCTCGCGGCCCATCGACTTTGCCCTGGACGACAAACTGGCCCGCGCCAACCTGTTGAATGAGAACGAGGTGGCCACCGTCATTCACCAGAACGGCTACCGGCTGTGGGGTAACCGCTCCTGTTCGTCAGACGCAAAATGGGCCTTTATCAGCGTGCGCCGCACGGCGGACCTGATTAACGACTCCCTGCTGCGCGCCCACCTGTGGGCAGTGGATCGCAACATCACCAAAACCTATATCGACGATGTGACCGAGGGGGTCAATGCCTACCTGCGTTCACTGAAAAACATCGGTGCCATTATCGATGGCAACTGCTGGGCCGACCCGGACCTGAACACACCGGATCAAATTGCCCAGGGCAAGGTGTATTTCGACTTCGATTTCACCCCGCCGTACCCGGCGGAACACATTACCTTTCGCAGCAGTTTAGTGAATGATTATCTAGAGGAGATATTCGCATGATACCCAGAGTCTTAAAGAACTTTAATTTATTTGTCGATGGCATAGGCTACGCCGGGGTGGTGGAAGACCTGACCCTGCCCAAACTCAGTGTGAAAATGGACGACCTGTACACCGGCGGTATGGATGCACCCATCGACCTGGAAATGGGCATGGATAAACTGGAATGTGACTTCAGTCTGTGCGAGTACAAGCCGGAGGTGATTAAAAAGTTTGGCCTGCGCAGCGGTGCCGAAGTACCGCTGACCCTGAAGGGTGGACTGGACGATGAAAGCACAACCGTCACGCCGGTGGAAGTCAAGCTTAAAGGCATTTGGAAGGATATCGATATGGGCAGTTGGAAAGCGGGCGACAAGGCTTCCTTAAAAGTCAGCGTTACCCTGCGTTACTACAAGCTCACCATCGGTAGCGAGGAGCTAGTGGAAGTGGATGTGCCCAATATGGTGCGCAAGATCGACGGTGTCGATCAACTGGCCTCCATGCGCGATGCCATTGGCGTTTAAAATGTAAGCGTGAGTTAATCAGGCGGTGTTTGCAGTTAGCCGCCTGATTTTTCTCAATTGTTTTTTAATAGTTAACCATGAACGGCCCTCCCTATGCTGCCCAAAGTACTCAAAAACTTTAACCTCTTTGTCAATGGTCACGGCTATGCCGGACGGGTAGAGGAAGTGGCCCTGCCGAAACTCACCATTAAAACGGAAGACTTTCAACTGGGTGGCCTGGATACCCCCGTGCAAATGGACATGGGCATGGAAAGGCTCGAATGTGGCCTGCGCCTGCGCGAATACGACCCGCAGATGATCAGTATGCTCGGCATTGCCCGCCGCCCCGAACGACTGCCTACCCTAAAGGCCGAGGCGACCTCCGGCTCAAACAGTGGGCCTGGCGCCGACCTTACTGGCGCGGCCATAACCGGACTAGCGACAGGCGCTTTCGGGTCAAAGAAAATGTACCAATCCGGAAGCAGTGCCGACAAGGCACCCTGGCGTTTCACCTTGCGCGGCGGCCTGAGCGACGAGCAGACCAACATAGTCATCCCGGTGGTCGTTCAATTGGCAGGCGGCGTTACCGAGCTGGACTTCGGCCAGTGGAAAGCCGGTGAAAGCACCGCCTTAAACATACGCCTGGCACTGTGTTATTACCGCCTTGAGATAGACACACAAGAACGGGTGGAGGTGGATGTGGATAATCAGATGCGTAAGATAAACGGTGTTTGAAGATTTACTGAAATTGTTGAATTGTTAAACAATACTTGACCCATCAGGCACTTTGTTATTGTTTATAGATTGTTAAATAAATTCGTCACCCAGTCGGGTGGGTTTTGAACGTGAAGGGTAACCAGGCCGTCTTCCTCCGTTGCAACGCGTCTGAAAGGGTTGTCGCAGGAACTGTTATCCATAATATAAATGGAATCGCTTAAGTCAACAGCGACGGCTATATTATGGTGAGTTCTTGGGATGCGGCTTTCAATTTTGTCCTCCGGGACATCGTGACCACCCGTTGCTACGCGTTGTTTAACCCGTGCCTTATTGATTTCAGTGCTGGATAAGTAGATAACCACAAGATTGATTTCGTAGCCAGCCGCTCTGGCTTTAGCTAATAAATCTATTTTGGATTCATGGGAAAAAACGGTTTCGAAACAAAAGTTCTGATGATCACGAAGTGCCTGTTCACATTGTTGTGCAGCGATATTAGCGGCAGCATAACTCGCTGCTTCGGGATTTTCAGGCGCAATCTCTTTTGCAATAACGTCAGCATTAATGAAAGGAATGTGTTGAGGCGCCAGGAATTGCTTGTAAAACGTCGATTTGCCCGCACCGTTACCACCAACGATTGCCCATAGCTCAGGCTTATTCACTCAATACCCTTAGCAGGCTTAAATTTGCCCCCTTTAAACAGACCAACGTCTCTGCTGCCGTCAGGGTTTAACCGTTCCAGGTAACCCGGGTGGTTGGGGCTTGCCTGGTATTTTGTTTCGGCGGTAGTGATCGATTGGCTTAATGCGCCTGAGTGACGCATATCCTCCAATGAATCAAACAATGTCGTTTTGTTGACTCGTGGCGACTCAATTTTTTCAACGACAATTTTATTGAGACCCGCTTGCACGTTAAGTAGCTCCTCTCGGCTCAATACGTTCTTTACGCTTTCGGCAATATTAATCAGATATTCCAGATGCTTTGGGATAGAGCGATCATTCAATACAGCGGAGGCGCTAATTCGTCTATAGAAGGGTTCAGATAAACGAATCGGTGATGATTGTTTCGCTTTACGCGCTTTAGATACTGACGGAATGAGGGTGGATTTAGTTGACGCTACCATGATATCTATCTCGAAAATACCTAGAAAATAAAAGAGTAGCTCTATGCTACTATTTTGTCAATTGCAAAAGCCCCGACTAACAGGGGCGGTAATAACAACGACTCATTTTGGTGGGGAATGCCTCCCTGATATCCCGCCGGATTGGGGCACGAGAGAGCCATTTAGCTTCCCACTGCTGATGCCAGCGGGCCTAACCCCGATGGGAGTTTACAAAGAAGGGATGTGTGCCCGTATCACGCTTTATAGGGCGTATCTATTGACACCCAATATCACTAATAAATCAACCATATAACAATTTAACAATTTAACAATTCCCCCTAACCTGGAGACACCCCGATGCAAACCATCCCCCTAAAATACCCAACCACCCTCGACGGTGCCGAAGTCACCTCCATCACCCTGCGCCGCCCTCTGGTGCGCGACCGGCTGGCGGCGGAGAAAGCCAGCGGTAACGAAGTCGAGAAAGAAATATACCTGCTGGCCAACCTGGCAGAAATGGCACCCGACCAGATTGAACAACTGGATATGGCCGATTACGTGAAACTACAGGAGTGCCTGGCCGGTTTTTTATCCTGACGCCGGGCCGCCTGCGTGAAGCGGTATACGTGCTGGCGCAACGCACCGGCTGGGGTTTGAACGAACTGCTGGCGCTGGAGGAAGGCGAACTGCTGGCGTGGCTGGATGCCGGTCAACGGGTGGCTGCGCAGATGGAACAGAGTTGAACCTGGAAGTAGATTCAACTGAGGATTTTAGGTTGAAGCAGCGTGCCTTCAGGAATTTCTATGAAACGCAAAAAAACCAGAAAAACCAGAAAAAACGCCAGAGGTAACACTCTGGCGCAAACCTCTGGAACCAATAAAACGCCACCGCTTGAAACAACTGAACGCAAGCGGCAAACCACGGTACGCCTCTGGCAAACCGTTATCGCACCGGCGAGGTTATACGGCCGCCCTTATCCCCGTTTGATGAGGACTGTTACATTACCGGCTTTAGGATTAACGGCAGTATTTTTCGATTACGCCCTTGCCGGGCTATGGCAGACGGGTGCGGTGGATGCAGCACCTCAAAATACACCGGCGGTCAACCTGGAACGCAGGCCATCGTTACCCCGGATTGACGAACACAATCACTACCCGACACGGTTTGAATACCAACAGTCTCTGTCACAGGTAATAAAGCAGGCTTTCTATGCGTGCCTGCAAAGCCGCTACCACATTATTGCGGTGTATACCCAAGCCCAGAGGCTTACACAGTCACTTTGCAGTGCCTTTCTGGATACTGGCCACCGCCAGCATGGCGGTTCGATCAAGCCCGTTATACCGGCACATGCCAGTATCCAGTTTTTTAATTCAACAGATAAAGGGGACTCTCCTGCGGGTACCGTCCCCGGCAATAAGGCAAATGAGCCAATATCGGCAAGGCTTGCATCGCTACTTTGCATGACCCCACTGGACACTGGCAGCCACCAGCATAACGGCACGACTAAATCCATCATACCGGCACACACCGGTATCCAGGGGTTTGCACCGCCACTTCGCCGTACTCTTGTGGATGATGGCAACCGTCGGCATGTCGATACAATTAAATCCGCCATACCGGCGTATGCCGGTATCCAGGGGTTTGTATCGCCACTTCGCCGTACCCTTGTGGATGATGGCAACCGTCGGCATGTCGATACAATTAAATCCGCCATACCGGCGTATGCCGGTATCCAGGGGTTTGCACCGCCACTTCGCCGTACTCTTGTGGGTGATGGCAACCGTCGGCATGTCGATACAATTAAATCCGCCATACCGGCGTATGCCGGTATCCAGGGGGTTGTATCGCCACTTCGCCGTACTCTTGTGGATGATGGCAATCGTCGGCGTGTCGATACAATTAAATCCGCCATACCGGCGTATGCCGGTATCCAGGGGTTTGCATCGCCACTTCGCCGTACTCTTGTGGATGATGGCAACCGTCGGCGTGTCGATACAATTAAATCCGCCATACCGGCGTATGCCGGTATCCAGGGGTTTGCATCGCCACTTCGCCATACTCTTGTGGATGATGGCAACCGTCGGCATGTCGATACAATTAAATCCGCCATACCGGCGTATGCCGGTATCCAGGGGGTTGTATCGCCACTTCGCCGTACTCTTGTGGATGATGGCAACCGTCGGCATGTCAATACAATTAAATCCGCCATACCAGCGTATGCCGGTATCCAGGGGGTTGCACCGCCACTTCGCCGTACTCTTGTGGATGATGGCAACCGTCGGCATGTCGATACAATTAAATCCGCCATACCGGCGTATGCCGGTATCCAGGGGTTTGCATCGCCACTTCGCCGTACTCTTGTGGATGATGGCAACCGTCGGCGTGTCAATACAATTAAATCCGCCATACCGGCGTATGCCGGTATCCAGGGGTTTGCATCGCCACTTCGCCGTACCCTTGTGGATACTGTCAAAGGCCAGTATGACGATCCGGTGGATCGTAACGGTCGGGCCGATATATCTATCTTGCAGCAAATAAACCGACAACTGGTTGAATTCAATCAGCGCCATCAACAAACAATAGAAGGCCATCAGCGGGAAAAGGAAAACCAACAGCGTGACAGCCAAAGCCAGCAACGGCAAATACACGGCCTGCAACAAGGCATACAAGAATTAAAAACCATGCTAAGCCAACAGCAACAGGGCAACCCCCTGCGTATAAAACCACCCTCGTTTTACGGGAAATTCTGAGTAACTTTTAACGAGCAACGCCATGTCTGTGATGATGATATTAGGTCCTGTGTTTTTTTCCCTCAACACCGCCGCCTACGAACAACTGCAACGCAACACCCAATACCAGTGGGCCGCACAAAACCGCCTGGGGCACCCACTGTTAAAACACGCCGGTATTGGCGGCCCGGCTTATCAGTTTATCGGGCCGGGGGAGGAGAGCATCAACCTTAACGGCACCCTGTACCCCCAGTATAAAGGCAGCCCCCTGACACTCTCCGCCATACGCCTGACCGCCGGTCTTGGCGTGGCCCTGCCGCTGATGAACCCCTCTGGATTTATTTTTGGCCGCTGGCTGATTGAGAGCGTGCAAGAAACCAATAGCGCCCTGTTTGCCGATGGCAGCCCCCGCAAAATCGACTTCAGCCTCAGCCTTAAACGTTATAACGAAGACCTTTTGCTTTAGGACACGACTTATGAGCATCCACTACCGCACCCGACAAGGCGACACTCTCGACTGGATCTGTTGGCACTACTACATCCACGAAGTTAGCCTGGGCACGGCCGCCATGGCCACCGATCCGCGCTTGTCGAACGACAGTTCAGTATTTGACAGCGGCTTTATGCTCAACAACCAGACCGATGAAAGTCTGCGCGGCGTTATTGAAACAGTACTGAACGCAAACCCCGGCCTGGCAAATTACCCGCTGAGCCTGCCGCCGGGTATTGCCATTGCATTACCCGAATTCACCCCGGAACTGATAGAAAGTGAGTCGGTTAAATTGTGGGATTGAGGGTTACTTTCTGCCGCCCACATTTTTTATGTGATGCCGTTTAACCCTTTAAACACTCAATTATTATGTCTATATTGCCCCAATTAAACCACTCAAGCGCCCCGTCCTATCAGCTCACCATCGGTGGCCTGCTGGCGGGTGTCACCTTGAAAGACCGTCTGTTATCGCTGCGCGTAACACTCAACAACGGCCATAGTAGCGATCAGCTATCGATGGAGTTTGATGACCGCCCTGCCCTACTCAATGGCGCTATCAGCCTGCCCAAACCGGGAAAAAGCATCAAGGTGTCCATGGGCTACGCGCTTTACCAGGTGCCCATGGGCATCTTTATTGTCAATCAGACCGACCTTAGCGGGTCCACCGGCGGGCGTACTTTGTCTGTTTCGGCAACACCGGAGTTGATGCTGACCGAAAGCGCCCGCACCTGGGCGGGTAAAACCCTCGCCAATATAGTCAAAACCATTGCCCAAAAGCACGGCTTGAGTGCAGCTATCAGCCCGGCATTTGCCACCACAACCCTTGAGGCCATCAATCAATCCAACGAATCTGACCTCGCCTTTTTAACCCGCCTGGCAGAGCGTTACAATGCGGTGTGTAAACCCATGGCGGGCAAGCTGCTGTTTATGCAAAAAGGCCAGGGCACCTCGGCCAGCGGCCTGCCCATGCTGCCGATTCCAGTACAGCCTCACAATGTGCAACAGTGGCGTACCCAGCTCGCCAATCGGCAAGACTACAGCAAGGTAATTGCCTATTACCCCGACCGGGTCAATGCCCGTTACAGCGAAGCCATCGTCAGCGCGGGCCTGTCACTGACGACCTCGTCGAATAAAAATATTTTCAGGCTACCGCACCTGTTCAACACCGAGGCTGAGGCAAAAGCCGCCGCCAAGGCCAAATTCGACGACCTTAACCGCGACGAGACGACCCTTAGCATGACACTGCTCGGCAACCCCGATATTACCGCCGAAGGTGCTATCCTGGTCAGTGGTCTGCGCTCTGGTGTCAATGGTAAATGGATTGTTAAAAGTGCCACTCATAGTTTTAGTAGTGGGGGGTATCAGACCAGTATTCAGGCGTAT
This sequence comes from Gammaproteobacteria bacterium, assembly GCA_965277715.1. Classification (GTDB taxonomy): domain Bacteria; phylum Pseudomonadota; class Gammaproteobacteria; order JBCCGL01; family JBCCGL01; genus JBCCGL01. The sequence continues at coordinate 564,592 of OZ255836.1, read as the reverse complement.
AGATAGGTTTGGTTTTGGTCAATTGTTAAACTATTAGATTGTTTTATTGTTTTATTGCTGCCAGGAATTTCGCATTAACTACCTGACCGTCATGCCGGTATCCAGCCCAATATAACCATATAACCATATAACCATATAACCATATAACCATATAACCATATAACCATATAACCATATAACCATATAACCATATAACCATATAACCATATAACCATATAACCATATAACCATATAACCATATAACCATATAACCATATAACCATATAACCATATAACCATATAACCATATAACCATATAACCATATAACCATAACCCCAACTTTACACGCACCCGGTTTCTTACGCTTTGGAAGGGGTAAATTTTTTTACCACAAGACCATCAATAAACCGAAAATTCTTATAATTTGCGGTGACCAATTCAATGCCTGAAGAAAGCGAAGTGGCACCAATCAATGCATCGCCCATAGTCAGCGCATGACTTTGTGCATATTGTCTAATTAGCGTACGGGCCATGATACTGGTGTCCTCGCTAATCTCCAGTATACGGATCTGGAAGGCATTCAATAACCGGTCTACCGCGCTGGCTTTATATTTATTGCTTACCCCCTGAACGAGTTCCATATAGGTAATGGCACTGATTTCAATGTGTCTGGTTTGTTCGATAAGTTTGACAGCGTTGGTATTTTGCTTTTCGAGATAAATGAAAATATTGGTATCAAACAGCATCAACGCGCCCTTTTCTGCCAACTTGTATCCGTGCTAGCGCATCATCCAGTGAAACCTCCTCGCCTAACTGGAAAAAGGCCTCGAGCGCTGCTTTTTTTTCCTCGTTGCCGGGGGCTTTAAGCAAGGGTTCAATCGTGGCGATTACCTCGCCATGGCTGGTTAAATTAACGTGTTCGCCACGTTTAAGTGCGGACTTAAGCTCTGCCGCACAAGTCCGCAATTGAGAAAAGGTGATAGTCTGCATGAGAAGTACCTTTTTAGTGTGCGCAAAGCGTAACAAGTTGTGATTAATTGTACAAATTAAATTGTACAAAATAATACTTTCCTCAACACCAACCGCTATACCAAAATCCAATAACAATTTAGCAATACAACAACTTAATCGTTCAACAATCCAACCCCTGGAATGAACCATGTCCAACACCAACGACTTCATCAACGCCGTGGTCACCCAACTCGACACCCAATTCCCCACTCTCAACACCTGCGTGGCATTGCCCGGCTACCTGGAGGGCACCGACCTCACCGTGGTACATGCCAATACACCCGGTGTCTTCGTGGCCTCGGTTGGCAGTGGTGACACCGTGCCGGTTGCCACCGGCCAGATCGATATTACCCTGCAAATGGTCGCCTACCTGCTGGTGGTGGACAGTAACGCCATCGCGCGCGAGCAGACCGCACAAACCTTATTAACCGGCCTGTTGAATTACATCAGCCTGAGTGGCCAGCGCTGGGGGGTGGCCACCGCGCACCCTGCAACCGCTGTTGAGAGTGCCGATGTACACGGCCTGACCAAAGACTTTGAACCCCATGTCAAAGACTGGCGCCTGGGCACGGCGGTACTGGCGCGGGCGGCCGATCTTTACGGCGCCACAGACCCCATCAGCAACCTGGCGCTATGGGCCATCACCTGGGAACAACCACTGCGGGTCGGCACCGATGCATTTGATACCAGTGGTGAAACAGTTCCGCACTTGCTCCGGTCACGCTTTGATGAGGCAGATACTTTTACCACCCTCACACCTGTGCCGCCGTTATAGACTTTGACGAACAGGAAGGAGTTAATGGGCGGTGGTGCCGGGTTTGGCAGGAACGTCAAAGAATTAAACACGTTGATATGATATTTGACCCTTATTTCTTGTTATGACTAACGAAAAATCCAATTTAAAAAGGTTTGAGATATGTATGCACAAGTAGAGAAATCAAAAGAGAATAAGAGTAGAGCTGTTACAAATTCAGTTAGTCAGAATAGAAGTAAAGTGACACAAGTCCCTGGGTTTTTGGACAATCGCCCAGAAGATTTACCGCAAATACAGCAAAAAATTATACCGAGTAAAACTAATAGTGATGTGTTGCAAGGATATTTTACAACAGATAGCGACAAGGAAGCTGGTGATATGGGATCGAAATTACCGCCGCATCAGCATAAATTTAAAACGCCTGATAAAACGCAATTGACGTTTGATCAAATAAACAATGAACATCAACAAAAAAGAAAAATCAGTATTAGCGAAGAAACTATAGGCGCGTATCTAAAAACAGATTCAAATAAAGATGCGTGGGATGATGCAAGTATAATAAATGATTTTAAAGATACTGCCCTTGAGGAACCGACGGAACAATACAAAGAGATAATGGATGGTGAAAAAAGTGAAAAAGCAGATCAACAGTATTTTGAAGTTATAAATGAAGAAGCTGAAGGAAAAATAATCCCGCCGCTTGACTTGCCAACCACTGGAAAGGCACTATTGTTGCACGCCGCAGGTGATATACCGCATTACATAAAAAACCTGGAGAGAACAAAAATAATAACCAGAGAGCTGGATGGTTCACCAAACGATCTTAAATTATCGGAGGATGAAGCGGAAAACTTTAATGGGAGAATTGTGATTCTTGCGCATGGAAGTGGTGGCTATCAGGAAATTGCAAGCAAGAAAACACCAAGAAATAAACAAGCGGCAGCTATCACTTTAGGAAAAAGATTTACAGCAAAAAATCTACCGAATTATATTAAAGAGATAATTGCCGCCACGCCTGTATTAGAGGCCCGAAAGCAGGCAATAACAGTCTTAGATATTTATGCCTGTCATGTCGGTGCTTATCAGGATGGCGCGTATGTAGTGAAGGTTGCTGATGAATTAAGAAAGGAATTGCCTAAACTTTCAGTGCGAGCAACTGTTGGTAAAGGTAAGTTAGAAGGACATGTAGGCGTTTCCAAGCAAGAATACATTGACACTGGGTTGAAAGTAGATGCAAAAGATGGAAAGGAGAAAATGCAGGGATATGCTAAACCAAAAGGTAACTTATTACATAAAGCCAACTTCCTGGATTTTTTGATTTCTGGACAACCCGGTGAAGTTATTGAAAAACCAAAAGAAAAAAAATGGCAAACCGATGCGTTTAAACTGTTCTAGGGTAAGCGTGCAAATTGCTGCTAAAAAAGACAAGGAATCAAGTCGCACACCGCCATCGGCAATCAATCTAGCGGATTAAAGTTCCGTCCGAGGCAACAGAAAGGGTCATATATGCCCCCTTTTTCTACTTTTTTACCGATCTCGATATAAGGGGAACTACGAACCGATGGAGACACTTCAGGCATTAGTGAATCAGCCCGAACGGTTGATCGCCAGTGATCGCGTGAGGGTACTTTCACAATTGCGAGCGGAAATCGTCCACCGCGACGAAAAGACTGCACTGGATATCGAGACCCTCGAAAGCCTGTGCCATGCGGCACATTGTTGGTCTGATTGGCCGTTGCTGGATTACCTGGCGACGCTGTTACAGCAAGCAGATAGTCGCGTGGATTGGCAATACTATCGACGGGCACTGTGCGAGTGGCACCGGGGCAATACCACTGTGGCACTGGCAAACTGTCGCCAGGCATTGTTGCTCAATCCCCACGAGCAGGATTCGCTGGTGCTGTATCGCGACCTTCAAGCCTGGTGGTCGTTTTGCCAGCAATACGATTGTTATCGGCGTGGTTTGATGGCATCGGGTGAACTGTCTATTGAACTGCTGGGGCACCACCATATCGATGATTTTCGCTGGTTATATCACGATGCGGCGATTACCGAACTGTGCCAACTTCCCGAATACCACGCTGATGCACAGTGGCACACCTGGGTGGACGATGAGTATGCCCGGAGAGGTGCATTATTGTTTGCCATCATACACCGTGAATGGGGGATGATCGGTGTCACCAGCCTGATGCTGCATAGAGGTGTGGGGTTTTTCTATTACTGGGTGGGAGCAGAATTTCGTGGGCAGGGATATGCACCTGCTGCGGTATCGCAGCTTCTGGATACAGCCGGGCATTGTTGGGACTTGAAGTGCTGCTATGCGCAAGCGTATCGGGATAACCTGTCCTCGCACCGGGGATTACAAAAGCTGGGATTTACGCGCCTGAATATAGCGGCGCAGGCACCACACGATGATCAGTTGTTCTTCCGTCGTGGTCCTTTACAAACTCGTCAGCAAACAGCGAATGAAATGCACACCCTGTTTAGTCATATACACAGCAATACAAGGATTGCCGTGCCGCTGGTGGCGTAAATCAATAGGGCCGTTGATAGCTTTCCCGTCCGTCATCGAAATACAAAAGGGCTTTGAACCTTTGTTTCCAAATTGCCTTAATTACCTGATTGCTTAACAAAGAAGAGATCCTGATATTATGAAATTTACCGATTTTGATAAAGAAGTGCGCAAAAGAAAGGGAGTACCCAGCGCACGAGCAAAAAGAGAAACGCTGGCGAGCACGAGTGCCATTGGTTACGACAAGGTGATGACAGGTCGCGTGACCAAAGCACGCAAAGGCGGTCAGTCTTACGCCAAAGCCAATTTTCATGCAGCGCACCGGGAATCGGACAAATCCATGCGCCAGGTGATTTTGGAAGCATTTAAAATAGCGCCAACACTGAAGTCGGCAGCGCAACGGAAAAAACTCAATAAAAATTTGCATAACTATATCGACTCTATGTATGACCCAGGTTTGCAGACTAAGGCACAGAATAAAAAATTCGATGCATTCAAGGATTCTTTAGACAGACACATACCTGCTGGGAACCTGCCCAGAAAGAAAAGCCTGACAGACATCACCGCTGGATTAAAAACACTCTCCAACGACTCTGTGCAAAATTTATATCCGGGAGACGATGCACACAATATGTCACGTGGTGAGGGAGATGATTATCGCACCACCAGCTCGGGCACCCTGACCCCGACCAGCTCCGGTATCTATGATGCCAAGCAGGCACTCTCAACTGTTATTGATGTCCTCAATAATCGTATGAATGTGTCGAGCAAAAAACCACCTGCCAGCTACACAAACTCCGGGCGGCCAACCTAAATAAACATTGATGCCGCCCGGCTATCACTTAATCAGACATTCCTTAATAAATGGGGGTTTAGATGACTTACGAAAAACTTGCAGATAATTTCACTGATGGCGATATTATTTATGGCCTGGATTCTCCACGGAGCGAAGCATTACAAACACTGAAAAAACGCGGTGTTGAAAGACAGGCGCTGGTCACTAGCGCCTATTTTTGCGGGCTGCCTGGTCGCAAAAAAACGAAAAAAAACATTATCATTCAAAATGATATTACCAATGCCGTTTGGAACCCCGCTTCTCCCAACGAATATTCCAGCAATAAAAGCATAAAAAAGGAGTTGCTGGACAGTCAGCGGGGAATCGGGTTTAAAGATTTTTTGAGTAACCACCCTACCTATAATGTAGCCGACCGGCCTGACTCAGCGACTGATCCTGTTGAAAAGGGCACGAATGCCTGGCGGCGTACCAGTAAAGCGGGGCTGGAACACCACGTAAAATCTGCGGCGACCGTACATTTCATCGTAAAAGATTTGAAAATTGATGTTGTCGCCTCGAAGATGGGACACGGCACGAGCATAACCAGCAGCGAGTTGCGCTGGCTATATCGACACAAGGATACGAACGATGTGATTAACCATGTGAAGTTCTACGATCCGAGTGGTGAAATCCCTCAAGATATAATTTTTAATGATCCCCAATGGAATGCCTATAAACCGAAAAAAACCTACGGTAGAAATTGGGAACCCAGCAAACGTTCACCCCTGACAGATGCCGTGAAAAGGTAATCCATCCCAATACCCCTTTCGCCCGCAAGCGACCACGGCATGGTAACGGCTCTATGTCCACATCACAAACTGAAAACCGCTTACAGCACAACTACCCACACTTGCTGGCCGAGGTTGCTGTGCTTAAACAACAGCTACAGAGGCAGCTTCAATCGCAACAGCCACCAACCGAAGCGATGGCTGACAATCGGCCTGCAACAGTAAGCGATACTGATCCTGTGGTGAGTGCTGCCACCGACAGTGGACCAGGTAATGCGCCGTCGCCAGACGACACCCCTATACTGCTGGACAACCTGTGCGAGCTGTTCGATCTATCGGTATTTGAGCGACAACTGCTGGTGCTCTGCGCGGGTATGGAGCTGGATATGCAACTATCCGCCCTTTGTGCGCAGTTCAGCCAACAGCCGTATCCTTGCCTGGCTCTGGCATTGCGTGTTTTTCAGGGCAACTGGTCGGCCCTGGCGCCCACATCACCATTGCGTTATTACCAGTTAATCGATGTGCAGAAAGATCACCCCAACCTGGTCAAACAAAGCCTGACCATCACCCCATGGGCCTTGTTTTACCTGGTCGGTGAACCCTATATGGAACCCTTGCTGGCGCCTTGCCTGAAGCGGGTGCCGGTATTGCCACCGCTATTGCCAGGCTACCAACACAGTGCCGGGCGTTTATATGGGATCTGGCAGCATGGCAGCACCCCCTTTGACAGCGTTGCACAACTGGTAACACCCGCCAGGGATGACCGGCAGCAGGTAGCGGCGCTGACCGCACAGCGGGACAGGCGTGTGGTATATGAACTCGACCTGTGCAACCTGCCCTTATACGGGCAGGAACTGGCTGTCTACCGACGGTTACTGGAGCGGGAAATAGTGGCGCGCCAGTGCCTGCTGTTGATTGACTGTCAGCGCTTACAAGCGGGAAACGGCGCCGAACCCGAGGCTGATTTATATCTTTTGCGCAACTGGCTCGACAGCCTGGTATGTGACCTGCCCGCGTATTGTGTACTGAGTGCAGACCAGGCAATAACCTTGTCAACGGCCCATGTGCAGCACCTGTATCTGCCACCCTTATCGCAAAGCGGGCAGGTGCAACTCTGGCAACACTGCCTGAATCTGGATAACAACCAATCCATCAGTGAGCCTTCGAGCGAACCTATAAACCAACTGAATACCACCCTGCAACAACTCAGTATGCAATTTAATCTCAGCGGCCAACAAATACGCACGATTGCCGATAATGCTCGCCAGAGCGCGGGTGACCTACCGGGTGCATTAGCCCAAAACTTGTGGCAACACAGCCGCGAACAGTGTCGCCAAAACCTGCATGGGTTGGCCCGGGTGATTTCGCCGGGGTCATTGGGCTGGGGGGATCTGACCCTGGCGGACACCGAAACGGCTATTTTGCAGGATATTACCGCCCAAGTAAGCCTGCGCCAGCAGGTGTACAGGCAATGGGGTTTTGCCGAAAAGATGCCCTATGGACTAGGTATCAGCGCGCTATTTTCCGGTGGCAGCGGTACTGGTAAGACCCTGGCGGCGCGCATTATTGCCAGTCAATTACAGTTGGATCTGTACCATATTGACCTAAGCTGTGTGGTGGATAAATACATCGGTGAAACTGAAAAAAAACTCGACAAGATTTTTCAGGCCGCCGAAAACAGCGGCGCCATCCTACTGTTTGATGAAGCCGATGCACTGTTTGGCAAACGCAGCAAAGTGCAGGACAGCCGTGACCGCTACGCCAATATGGGCATTAGCTTCTTGCTCCAGCGCATGGAAAGCTACAGCGGTTTATCCATTCTCACCACCAACCTCAGAAGTGCGATGGATGATGCTTTTTTGCGTCGGCTGCGTTTTATCATCCCGTTTCCCTTTCCCGACAAGGTGCAACGGCAACGGCTGTGGCAGCAGATGTTTCCCGACAACGCGCCGACCCATGGCATCGACTACCACAAACTGGCACGTTTAACCCTGACCGGCGGCAGCATCCGCAACATTACCCTGCAAGCCGCCTTTATCGCCGCGACAGCCCGGCGGGCCATCACCATGCGCGATATTCTCGATGCCACCCGGCGGGAATACCATAAAACGGAAAAGACCCTGGACGAGACCCTGATCGGCGACTGGTCAACCACAGGAACCCAGGAAGTAAAGCCGGAAAGCACCTGAAATACAGGCAAAAGACAACCATCAGCGGAGAGAACCATGCCTCTACACACCAACAAAAAACAGCAATCCATAAGAGAAGATGAGCATTTAACCCCGGAACAACTTCGCAGGGTTGCTTATCAAATGTACAAAGATCACCCTGTGATCCAACAACGCACAGCCCTGGAAGGCACAAAAGAAGATGAACATTTAGCCCCGGAACAACTTCGCAGGGCTGCTTATAAAATGTACAAAGATCACCCTGTGATCCAAAAACGCATAGCCTTGGAACGCACAAATCAAATGCAAGCTGATTCGCGTGTCGCATCACTCCCCTCTGAAACCAGAATATCTGAAATCAGCATGTTGGGTACCCATGATTCCGGCACTTATATGTACAGCAGGAAAAGAGCTCGCGGATTGGCGGGAAAGATGGCATTGGGTGAATTATTGCCGTCTGCTTTTAAAACACAAAAACTGGATTTGGTTGAACAGGCCCAAGCCGGAGCACGTTATTTTGACATCAGAATTAAAAAAAATGCACAGGGAAGCTGGGGGTTCTTTCACGGTCCATCACAGGCAAGAGGCGATGCCGTAAAAGAGACCAGGGCTTTGCTCGCCCACGCACAAAAAGATGCGGGTGATTTATATATCTTTAAATTTGTGTTTAAAGGTGATCAACAGGCCAATGAATTTTTTGAACAGGCGATAGAGGATTATAAACACCGTTTTATTTCTTCAAACACAATGGAGCAATTAGGTAGCGTAACAATCGGTGATTCAATCGAGCAGAACAAAAATATGGCCGCTTTAGTGAATGGCGGCTCCCCTGAAGGGTTTCGTGATATTGCCTTTGATTACAGGTCAAATGTTCATACAGAGTGGGGCAATATGTCCAGAGGTGCGCCACTGGCACAACATATTGAGGATTTTTCATATCAACCTAAACGGAATGAAGATGACATTACCATCACACAGACAAATATGCCTGTTTTCAGTAAAAAAAATAAGCCACCACTCCACCCCGGTATTCGCAGCGTGGCTGAGTCTGACCATAAAATCGTCGCCGATGCCGTCGATAGAGTTGATAATCCTGGAATAATCTCAATTGATTATATAGACACGCCATACGCATCAACCGATAGATACAAGGAAATAATCAAACGTAAAAACACGCGTTTATCAGGGGCAAAAAGCCCGACGCTGGTTTAGCCATAATTGGTTAAAGATAAGTTTTTCACGCCACTATAGTGAGTGCCATATCTCCATAAAAAGAGGTAAAGAATGAAAGAGGATAAATCGAAAAAACAGAGTTTTGATGTTAGTTACCTGATCAATTTTGTACCTAAATGGCTGCTTTCTCTGTTGGGAAGTCTGTTGCTTGTATTTCTTGTTTTTAAATTTGTCGGCATTGACCTGTCCGTTGTCGGGAACCGGTTTATTGAAAACGCCATCACAGAAGACGTCTCTGTGGAAAGTGATCAACTTTCGATTTTTACAGAAGTATACCCACCTTATAGTTATCTGGATGGATTGGACATTAAAGGCATCTCCGTCGATCTGTTAAAAGCCATGTTCGATGAAATGAATGTGGAATTTGAGGTTAAACGTATTCAGTTTCTGGACTGGGCTGCCGCCTATGAGATCACCAAATTCACCAACAATACCCTGTTATTTACCGTCGCCAGAACAGAATCAAGGGAAAATTTGTTTAAATGGGTAGGCCCAATCGCCTCGGATTCCTATGTGTTAATCGGGAAAAAATCAAGCAATATAAAAATCGATAATATCAACGATATTAGACACTATAAAATTGGCGCGCTGGCTAAATCAGCGGAAATTGAAATTCTAAAGGAAAGAGGGGTGAGTGAATATCATATTGAAAGTAGCACATTGCCCCATACTGATATCGACAAGCTCAGCAATGACAGAATAGACCTTGTTGCCATTTCAGAGTCGGCTGGCTTTGCGATGATAGCTAGCCGGGGGCACAACATCGATGACTATCAATCGGTTTATACGCTGGATATTGTCGGTAGGTATTTTGCCTTTAATAAAGCGGTTTCTGATGAGCGTGTAAAGGAATTTCAAACGGCGCTAAACAACTTGAGAGCAAGCGGAAAATACGAAAAAATATTGAAAAGATACAATAAGTAAACCTTGCACAGAAATGACATCGATGCTGATTTTATAATAAAGATGTTTGTCCAGAAATTATTCAAGTAGCATTATAAAAGTGAAAATTATTTCGCGCACGTTTCGTAACACCTTACGCTGCCTAAATAAAAACACGGTAAACATCAAGTACATACACGAAATAAACGCCGGGTTTGTAAATGGATTTATTTATCTTATAGGTAAATTGACTTGAATGCGTTATTAAAAAATTACTCATTGTCTAAATAAAATTATAAAATATAAGGTTATTTATTGCGCAATATTAAAAATAGCGAGTTAACTATACATTTCATAATTAAAAATGAGAAAAAAAATGAAAGAAGATAAACCGGAAAACCCAATCACCAATATTAACGACCTGATCAACTTTGTACCTAAATGGATGCTTGCATTGTTAGGCAGCCTATTGCTTGTGTTTCTCGTTTTTAAATTTATCGGGGTCGATTTATCTGTTGTTGGAAATAGACTAATCGAAAAAACAATAACAGAAGATAATTCCAGGAAAGAGGATAAAATGCCAATTTTCACAGTGGCAGAACCACCTTATAATTACCGGGAAGGTTCAGAATTAAAAGGTATCGGCGTCGATCTGTTAAAAGCCATATTTCATGTAATGGGCACAGACTTTGACACTCAACATATTCGGCTTATGGACTGGAGTGCTGCTTATGATATCACCAGAATCACGAATAACAGCATGTTATTTTCCATGGCCAGGACAGGATCAAGAGAGGATCTGTTTAAATGGGCAGGCCCGATAAATACAGATTTTTATGTACTAATTGGCAAGAAATCAAAAAACATTAAAATCAAGCATATAGACGATATTAGAAATTACAGGGTGGGCGTGACCGCCAAAACGGCGGCGATTCAACTTTTAAAGGAAATGGGCATTAGCGAGTACTATCTTGATATCAGTACCTTTCCAGAGGTCAATATCGACAAACTCAGCAATGACAAGATAGACCTTATCGCTATTGCACAATCGGCTGGGTTCTCCATGATCGCCAAAAAAGGACAGGAAATTAACGACTACGCAGTCATCTATACACTGGGAACCTATGATTTTTATTTTGCATTTAATAAAAACACCCCAGACGAGTACATAAGGCAGTTTCAGGAGGCGCTTGATACATTAAAAAGAACCGGGCAGTACGATAAAATTTTAAAGAAGTACAATCAATAACCAGCCTGTCAAGCTGGCGTGAAAGAATAATGTTCCTTCGAACTCTATCATCGCTATACCTGTCAAACCGGCCCACTCGCTCAACATAGGCAGCTTGTTAACAGACCTGGTAAACCAGCAGCGCCTTATTTCTTTGCAATTTATTTCCTTCCCTTCCCTTCCCTTCCCTTCCCTTCCCTTCCCTTTCCTTCACTTTCCTTCACTTTCATGAAAATCTATTGATGGTTTTTTATACAATTCAGGTAATCTATGCGGTAAGCTGTAATTTCATTGGATTTCTCTGACGTTTTCACTTGACCTTACACTCAACCACTTGCCGTTGCCCAGGCGCTTACCATATGGATGGCAGCTTTATTGGTTTCACTCTCATGTGAACGACGTAGTGTTTTACCGTCTATTGCAACAACCTCTTTATTTAACAATGGATTAAGGGATTCAACCCAATGCAAAAAACACGTCTATAATTTTCAATTTCTCCAAAATAATCAAAAATATTGCTCGGGTATTTTTCCATTTGTACACTTCTGTTATGGGTTGCAATGTGCGTTTATTTAATACTGGCTTTCCTCAAGTTGCAATCGGGCTTGACTAAAAGTATGCAACAAATATTAAGGCTATTGCAGACCAATCTGTTTGAAAAGCAAGACCTGATGGCATTACTCCGTGGTGACCCAATACAAGATGGTATGCCTGATATTAATCAAATGAAGTTACTATGAAAGTTAACGGAACAGCAGTGGTAGGTTTTATGATATAGATATTTTGATATTGCAAAGTATTGCAAAAAATATTGACTTCTGCAAAGAGCGCTATACTATACCTACGATAGGTTTATTTTCTAATGAGGTGTGATTATGACTACTACATCTATAAGCGTTTCCGCCAATATTCCCGTAGAGTTAGGAGAGATGCTAGACAAAGTTTCACGGGCTGAGGAAAGGTCTAAAAGCTACTACATCAAAAAAGGACTAGAGCAATTATTGAGAGATAAGCTTGAAGATTTAGAAGATTATGAGGAAGCTAAACAAGCCCATGATGCATTTATTGCATCGGGTGAAAAAGGTATTCCTTTTGAAGAAGTTTTTAAAAGCGTAAAATAGCTAATATGACGTGGACGTTTGAATTTTCAAAGAAAGCTGAAAAGCAGTTTCAAAAGCTTGATGATAAAATACAATCAAGAATTAAAAAGGCTGTTTTTGAAAGACTGGTAATTAATCCCCAATTAGCCCTTATTCCTTTAACTGGCGATAAGTCAGGGCTTTATAAATTCAGGGTTGGGGATTATAGGCTTCTGTGTTCAAGAGATGATGAAAAACTTCATGTTTTGGTTGTTAAAGTGAAGCATAGAAGAGAAGTTTATAGGTGATAGATATATGAAGTTTTTTTATTCTACTTTAGCATGGGTTTTATGCGCACCACTGATAATACACTGGAGTTAACAAAAGCCGTCGTCACATTTGATAACGCTGCTGCTCGCTGTCGGGAGGATTACTCAGATTCAAGTTTCAGTCTTCCCTATAACGCGTATGAAACAGGGAAATTTCGTAAAAAACACGGTGGAGACAGCTATTGGTTGAATTATCAATCTGTTAATGGAGAGTGGGTGCCTCTTAGTAAATAAACAGCAGGTTTCCAATTAAAATAAACATCGATAACCCCCGGCCTGGCTGGGCCGGGGTGACGGCTCTGAAAAAAATGCAAAACCAATTGAAGTACAACCACTACTGTTTAGCGACCCCCGTCAACACGGCGCCCCTCTATTAAAGAAGCCGCCATTTCAGCAAACCCATAACCACCGGGATGGTGCGTCATATAACCTGGCGGCGCATTAAGCTCATCGATAAACGGCTGAATGTTGGCGACACCAACAGTATGAGAAAAGTTTGAAAACATCGAATCATCATTCGGGGAGTCACCGATAAACATCGCGTCGCTGTGCTCAATTTTATGGTGCGCCAACCACTCATTCGCCGTCGATGCTTTATTGTATTCCCCACACCATACGTTGATATGTATCGAACTGATTTTCACATTCATCCCGGACGCTTCACAAAATCTGGCAATTTCAAAAGCCTCCGCTCTTTCCACTTTTCGATCCTGATTGATGTCAAACGCTATATCGGTGAGCCGAAACGGCTGATCCGCTGTTGGGTGTGCACTCGAAAATTTACTGACCACTTCTTTTTTGAGTTGCAGGAGACGCCGCCAATTGGCCGAGCGCTCAGATTCCCCCACCGAAAAGTGATAGGACAAACGGCCCTCACTGTTGCGATCAACAAAATAAGCGCCATTTTCCCCGATAATCGATTCGATAGGCCAGGTGCGGATCATGCAGTCACACCAGCCCGCACTCGCACCGGTAACGGGAATTACCTTAATACCCGATTGTTGCAGTTTGACCAGGGCCGTAAAGGCCTCATGCGGCAGGCGCCCTTTCCAGGTCAGGGTGTCATCGACATCGGTGAAAAGAACCCTGGGTTGATGCGGAAATATTTTGGGTAAGGGCTGGGGATTCAAACGTTTATCTCAAGAATAATGGGCTGGTGGTCTGACAGATCGGTCTCGCTGTCGACGCGGACGCTGACTGGATAGGCGGCAAGTGCATTGCTGAGCCAGAAATAATCCCTGCAGTGCACGCCCTGGGGCCACTGCTGCGTATCGAAAATGCCACAGGTGGGCTGGTGTGGTTCACTGGGGCAATAACCTCGCCATGCATCGTGCCAGCCGCTGTTTATTTGGTACTGGTAATGTGCCGATTCCGGCTCAAAATTAAAGTCGCCACAGACGATACGCGCCGATGCCAGGCAGCCTTTTTGGTAACACCCCGGGCCTGCATTTTTCGGCAGTTGATGATGCGCCAGGCGCTCCTGCTCCAGGTGGGTGAAGTGTTCAAGCTGCCGCTGGGTTTCATTGCTATCGTGAAAAGCGAGGTGGGTGTTGACGATACTCAAGGGGCCAATCTTCGAGGCGATACAGGTCTCAATCGCAACCCGTGGCATTTGCCACTTTCCCGGCGCGGCGGGCTGCGGCAACTGATGTACTTTATAGTCCAGCGGGTCAGACCGGGTCAGGGTCAAATTGCCAAACGCCTGTCGCGCCAACCGGTTACCGCTGGCGCCCGGCCAGCTAAACCCAGAACCCCACACCGGGCTGTAGCGCTCGAAATATTGTTGCGCGAGCTGTACCTGATCCTCCTGCCCCGGCAGGCAATAGTCCGCCATGTGGCGCGCTATCTCCTGCAAACAGATAACATCGAATTCGCCGACAGATTTGCCCAGCGATTGGATGTGCTCCAGCGTCCGAATAAAGTTGAGCGTGTTATTAGCCGATTTACCGTATTGAACGTTCCAGGACAGGATCCGCATTTATTTGATACCCGCCTGCATAAACGATTGAATAAAGCGGCGCTGGAAGATCAAAAACAGAATCAATAGTGGGCCGATGGCGATCAGGGTGCCCGCCGAGATAACCGACCAATCGACGCCCGATTCCGGGGCGCCAAAAATTGCCATGCCAACGGTTAACGGTCGGCTCGCCTCGGTATTGGTGACAACCAGGGGCCATAAAAAATTATTCCAGTGGTAACTGACAGAGACCAGGCTAAAGGCCAGGTAGGTTGGGAAGGCGAGCGGTACAAATACTTTCCAGATAATGCCAAGGCCGGACAGGCCTTCCACCCGGGCGGCGTCTTCAAGCTCCTGGGGCACGGTTTTAAATGTCTGTCGCAACAGAAAAATACCGAAGGCGCTGGCCAGGTACGGCAGGCCGACACCGAGGTAGCTATCGACCAGATCGAGCCTGGCCAGGGTTTGGTAGTTTTCAACGATCAGGACTTCAGGCATCACCATTAATTGTGTCAGGACCAGGGCAAAGGCAAAGCCGCGCCCGGCAAACTTTTCACGCGCCAGCGCATAACCGGCCAAGGTGCAGAGGATGAGCTGTGACACCAGAATCAGGGTGGTGATAACGATGGTGTTTAGCATATAGCGGAAAAACGGCGCCTGCTCCCAGGCCGATGCAAAATTGTCCAGCGTCAATGGCGCAGTCAGCGAGAAATGGGTGGCAAACTCGGGGGGGTGAAACGCGGCCCAAAATGCGTATAGCAGGGGCAATACCCAGACAATGCCCAGCAGGTAGGCCGATATTTTTGAACAATATTGAAACCAGGTAGACATGACTTTTTACCGGTAGTGGATTCTGCGGTCGATGACAAGCATTTGTACCAGGGCAATCAACGCCAGGGTCACCAGCATAACGACGGTTAGGGTGGCGGCGTAATAGCTATCGAGAAAGCTGAACGCGGTTTCGTAGATATAATATAAAAGTAAATTACTCGCATTATTGGGGCCACCCTTGGTCAGGATAAACAGGTGATCGACCAGTTTAAAGGCGTTCAGCAGTGCATTGATCAAGACGAAGAGTGTGGTCGGCATCAGCAGTGGAAAGGTTATTTTTCTGAACATGCGCCACGCGCTGGCACCCTCTACTTTTGCCGCATCAAATAGCTCGGGGCTTAGTGTTTGCAGGGCCGCGAGATAAAAAATCATAAAAAACCCCGCCTCTTTCCAGACCGTCATGACCATTAAGCTGGACAAGGCGATATCGGGGTCTCCGAGCCAGTTGGGGCCTTGGATACCGATAAGCCCCAGTAGCTGGTTGAACAAACCGATGTTGGGGCTGTAGAAAAATAACCAGATATTCGCCACGGTAATCATCGGCAATATGGTCGGCGTGAAAAAGGCCAGGCGCAGCAGGCCGGTGCAGCGAATTTTACTGTTCACCCACAGCGCCATGGCGATGGCGAGGGCAATGGATGTAGGGACTGTGCCGAGTGCGTACCAGAAGTTGTTTTCGATGACGATCCAGAATACCGGGTCGTCCAGCAGTATCTGGTAGTTCTCCAGACCGACGAATTTACTTGGGGCGGCGTCTGACCTGGCCCAGGTAAAGCTCCGCCAAAAGGAGGTGAGCGTGGGCCAGTGCGTGAATGCCATCAGCAGCGATAGCGCCGGTAGCAACAGCAGCCAGGCTTTCAAATTGAATCGGTTAAGCATTATTTTTGTAACGTAGGTATTGGCGTCGTCAAGGTGGTGGTTGGGGCCGGTTACTGTTAAACCGGCCCCGACAATGGCCTATTTATAGCGACGCAAAACCGCCTTGGCCTGCTTTTGAGCGTCCGTTAATGCCTCTTTTGCCGTCGCCTGCCCGGTTAACGCGGCCTGGATTGCGTCATCGAGGTATTTGCGCACACGGCCCGCCTCGTGGGTAGACAGTTCGGCGGTGGCATAGGTGAGCTGATCACGCGCCACTGCCGCAGGTGGGAACGCTTTTACGTAGGCTTTGAGCGTTTCTGTTTCGTAGGCGCTTGGGCCGACACCCATATACCCGGTTGCTTTTGACCAGTGTGCGGCCTGCTCGGGCGAGGTCATGAACTTCACCAGTTTCAGCGCCGCCTGCTTTTCTTCGTCAGACGATTTTTTGAAGATATAGAAGTTACCGCCACCGGTAGGCGAGCCCAGTTCTTTATTACCCGGTAATTTGGCGACGCCAAAATCAAAACCGGCTTTGTTTTTAACGGTGGTCAGGTTACCGGTCGAGTGCCACATGATGGCGGTTTTCTGATCGAGAAAGTTTTGACGCAGGGTGCCCCATTCGATCACACCTTTGGGCATGATGCCGTATTTGTTGCCCAGGTCCTGCCAGTATTCCAACGCGGCGATAACGCCGGGGTTGTCAAAGTAGGTTTGGTTACCGGCCTGATTCATCAGCACTTCACCATTTTGCTTGGCCAGGGCGCCAAACATCCAATAGGGGTAGCCCGTGGATGGGATCATCGCGCCCCACTGCTGGACATTGCCATTGCTGTCTTTTTTAACCAGTTGTTGGCCCATGCTGGCAAATTCTTCCCAAGTGGTGGGGGGAGTTTCAGGGTCCAGGCCCGCCGCCCGAAACATGTCTTTGTTGTAGTACATGACGATGGTCGAGCGTTGAAAAGGCACACCCCAGGTTTTGCCGTCGGCCTTGCCGTTTTCCATCAACGCCGGGTAGAAGCTGTTTAACCACTCGCGCTCTGCATCAGTACTGACAATGTCATCAAACGCGACGATGGCCTCAAGGTTGCGCAACTCGTGGATATCGATGGAGAACATCACCGACAATTGGGCGGGCGTACCACTTTGCAGCGCGGCGAGCGCTTTGACGCGGGCGTCGTTGTAATTGCCGGCGTAGATGGCGGTAACGTCAATATCGGGGTTTGCGGCCTCGAATTTATCGACGATGCCATCGACAATTTTCGTCAGCGAACCACCGACGGCAACCGGGTAGTACATCGTCAATTCAGTGCCAGCACTGGCCGCACTGCTCAATCCCAGGATTGACGCAATGCCAACAGTCTTCAGGCATTTAGTGAAGGTTTTCATTGATACTCTTCCTCATCGTGTTTATAGGTTGTGTGGTTGTGAATCGAACGCAGCGATCAACGCGGAAATCTGTGTTCATTTTCGGGCGCCCAGCGAATCGCTATTGGCTGGCCGGATGCAAACAGGGCGTGCCCCGGATAACGTATTTTGACCCGCTTTTGTTGTTCCCCCTGTCCACTAACAGCGGCGAGCACGATAGTATCGGCGCCGTGGTAGTCGCAGCTAATAACCCTGGCCGGCATACCCTGTTCTGAAATCTCGATATGTTCGGGCCGGATACCCAGGTAGTCGTTCCCTGATACCGGGTCGTCACTCCCTGATGAGATGATGTTCATCGGTGGACTGCCGATAAACTGAGCTGTGAAAACTGTTTTTGGTTTGTTGTAGAGCGCTTCAGGCACATCGATCTGTTCGATTTTTCCGCTATTCATCAACACGATCCGGTCGGCCATGCTCATCGCCTCGACCTGATCGTGGGTGACATAAATGACCGACATGCCCAGGCGCTGTTGCAGCGCTCTGATTTCGGTGCGCATTTCGTTGCGCAGTTTGGCATCGAGGTTAGACAGGGGTTCGTCCATCAGGCACAGCTTGGCTTGTGCAACAATCGCCCTGGCCAACGCGACGCGCTGGCACTGGCCACCGGAAAGTTGTCCCGGTTTTCTTTGTAGGTAGTCGCCCAGCCCGACCAGCTCGACAACGGCGTCAAGGCGTTTTTTTTGCTCTTCCCTGGGCACTTTTCTCGCCTGTAGACCAAACAGGATATTTTCCTCGACCTTGAGGTGCGGAAAGAGCGCGTAGGATTGAAACACCATCGCCAGTTTGCGCTCGCCGGGGGAGAGGTGGGTGATGTCCCTGCCCTCCAGTTCAATCGACCCGGTGTCTGGCGTCTCCAGGCCCGCGATGATTTTCAGGGAAGTCGACTTGCCACAGCCAGAAGGCCCCAGCAAAGCGACGAACTCGCCCTCTTTGACGGTAAAACTCAGCTTGTCGACAACCGTTAGGCCGCCATAGCTACGCGATATTGCATCAACCTTTAACAAGATAAAAATCCCGGGGTAGGCCCCACGTCAATTGTTTCAGTTTCAAACCCCACGCAGGATTGCTTGATGGATTCCGGTATGCAATCCATGACCAGCATATCAATATCACCCAGCGTGCCGGTAATGACCGGTGCATAGCGGTCGATCTTGGTATGGTCGGCGACGAGTATGCACGTCTCGCTGTTTTCCATAATTGTACGGGACACACTCGACTCCTCGGGAGAGAAATCGAGTAGCTGCCCTTTCTGGTTCAGCCCTCCAATGCCAAATACGCCGTATTGGATAGTGAATTTATTCAAGAAGGCGGTTGTCTCCGGCCCCATCGTGTCCTGGTCACTGGCGCGCACTACCCCCCCGGCCAGATAGGTTTGGATATTGGGGTTGTTGCCCAGCGTCAGTGAGGCGTTGATATTATTGGTCACAACGGTCAACCCGGGGTGGTCCAGCAAGGCCTGGGCGACTTGCTGCGGGGTGGTGCCGATACCGAGAAAGAGGCTGCTGTTTTCAGGCAACAACTCAACCACTTTGCGCGCAATAGTCTGTTTTGCCGCGAGGTTCATCACGGTGCGGTTACTGAACGACAGATTGTGGTGGTTGCCCGGCAGGCTGATGCCACCGTGCACCCGACGCACCAGCCCGAGCTCGCTCAGTTCGTTGAGGTCTTTCCTGATGGTTTGCACCGAGACATCGAACAGGGAGGTGATTTCCGCACTGGAAAGCACGCCATTGGTCTCGTGGAGCTTATCGATAATCCGCTGTTGTCGGCGTGATAAAGTCATATTTATTGATTATTTGAATTCTCTCGATGGGTGGATCCACAACCGGGAATTCACCCATCAGGCAACAAATTATACTTCGTTTGAAATAATATAACTTTCACACGAAGCTTTTGTCTAGTAATTTATTATACGTCCGAAAGTTTTTCTCTAAATTGACAGCATTTCGGGTTGCTGTGTTGGATGAGTACCCGGTTGAGTACCTGCCCGATTGAGTACCCGGTTGAGTGCCTAGTTGAGTACCCGGCACCAGGAGAGAATTGCGCGCAGAGGCTATACCTTGGCGCTCAGTTACACTACTATCCCGCGACAGAACGAACGTCGATTCAGAAACCAACACCCAATCACCGGAGTACAACAACATGTCCCGATATTCCGCATGGGCCGTTTTCAAAAACGGTTTTAGCGGTCAGAAAAACTGGGATCGTCAATGGCGCGATCCAGAGCCGCAGAAAGCATACGATGTGGTTATCGTCGGTGCGGGGTTGCACGGCCTGGCAACGGCTTATTATCTGGCGAAGAATCACGGTATCAGGAATATAGCCGTGCTGGAAAAAGGCTGGCTCGGCGGCGGCAACGCGGGGCGCAATACGACGATTGTGCGTTCCAATTATATGATGCCGGGCAATCGCGATTTTTACGAACACTCGTTAACCCTCTGGGAAGAGCTCAGCCACGAGCTGAACTACAATGTGATGTTCAGTCAACGTCATCACGTCTCGCTGTTGCATAGCCCGGCGGCGCGTGACGCGGCCGCACGGCGCTACAATACGATGCGTTTAACCGGATCGGACGGTGAGCTTTGGGATTTACCCACCCTGCAACGCGAAATTCCGCACCTCAACTACAACAACGCACGCTTTCCAATTATTGGCGCCGCTGTACAAAAACGGGCGGGTAATGCGCGTCACGATGCAGTGGCCTGGGGCTATGCGCGTGGTGCCGACCGCCTGGGTGTCGATATTATTCAAAACTGCGAAGTGACGGCGGTCAGCCGTGAAGATGGCAGGGTGACCGCACTGGAAACCAGCCGTGGGCGGATCGCTGCGCACAAAGTCGGGTTTGCGGTGGCGGGCAATACCTCCCGGCTGTGGCAAATGGCCGGGCTTGGCAACCTGCCGATTGAGAGCCATAAGTTGCAGGCGTTTGTCTCTGAGCCTTTAAAGCCGCTCCTCGATCACGTTGTTGTCTATGGCATCGGTGGCGCGCATTTTTATATTTCACAATCGGATAAGGGCGGCATGGTGTTCGGTGGCGATCTCGATTTTTACAAGTCCTATGCACAGCGTGGCAATTTACCGGTGGTGCAGGATGTCGCCGAATGCGCGACGGCAATCCTGCCCTGCCTCGGTCGGGTGCGGCTGTTGCGCCACTGGTCGGGGGTGATGGATATGTCGATGGATGGCTCGGCGTTTATTTGCAAAACCCCGCTGGATAATCTCTATCTGAATGCCGGTTGGAACTATGGCGGGTTTAAAGCCAGCCCGGGTTCGGGGTGGTATTTTGCCGATTTGATCGCCAATGATCGCCCGGACCCGGTGATCGACCAGTTTGATCTTGGCCGTTTCAAACGCGGCGTTATCATCGATGAACGCGGTGCGGGACCCGATCCCAAGTTGCACGGTTAGGGTGAATAGACATGATTAGAATCAATTGTCCTTTTTGTGGTGAGCGCGATCACACCGAATTCAGTTACGGTGGCGATGCCTCAATTGTTTATCCCGCACTCGATGCCGATGTAGACGCGTGGCACGATGCGATTTTTATGCGTGAAAATATTCGCGGTATGCAATCGGAAACCTGGCATCACGTCAGTGGTTGCCGCATGTGGCTGGTGGTCGAGCGCGACACGCTGTCGCATGACATTAAATCGGTGCGCCCGGCGCACGACGGCAATGCATCAGTGCTATCGGCGCAGCCTGCAGGAGGTGAACAATGAGCGCAAAACGCTTACGCCAGGGGGGCCGCATTAACCGGGATAAAGCTATCCGATTTAGCTGGGACGGCAACAGCATGAGCGGTTACGAAGGTGACTCGCTGGCATCGGCATTGATGGCAAATGGCGAAACCGTGCTGGGACGCAGTTTTAAATACCACCGGCCACGCGGGATTATGTCGGCGGGGGTCGAGGAGTCGGGTGCCATGGTAACGGTTGGCGAGGGCAACCGGCGCGACCCGAATGTGAAGGCGACGCTGCAGGCGCTCTACCCCGGCCTGGTGGCCAGTGGCCAGAATGCCTGGCCGAATGTGCGCTTTGACTGCGGCGCGGTGAGTGGTTTATTCAGCCGTTTCTTTTCGGCGGGTTTCTATTACAAGACCTTTATGGGTCTGCCACCGATGGAATGGGGTAAGGGCACCGGCTTATGGATGAAGTACGAAAGCATCATCCGCAAGGCCGCCGGTATGGGCGAGGCGTCGCGAGAGGCCGACCCGGATATCTACGATCATGCGCAGGGGTTTTGCGACCTGCTGGTGGTGGGTTCCGGCCCGGCGGGTTTGTCGGCCGCGTTGACAGCGGCGGAAACCGGTTTGGATGTTTTGCTGGTCGAACAGGATCATATGCTCGGCGGTGACTGGTTGAACCAGTCCGACGCGGCATCGGAAAAGCAACGCCTGGATACGATTGCGCAACTGGAAAAAGCCGGGGCGCGCACAATGACGCACACCACGGCTTTTGGGCTTTACGATTGTGGTGTCGCCGGTCTGCTCGAACGCGTTACCGACCATATGCCACATGCGGACAGGCACCTGCCCCGGCACCGTTTCTGGACGATTCGCGCCAAACAAACAATTCTGGCAACGGGTGCATTAGAGCGGCAAATCGCCTTTGGCAACAATGACCGCCCAGGGGTGATGAATGCCTCTGCCGGTTTGGCTTATCTGAACCGTTACGCCGTGCTGGCGGGCCAGAATATCGTCGTTGCCACGAATAACGATTCGGCCTATGCGACGGCGGCGGCGCTCGCCGGTGCGGGGGCCGATGTCAGTTTGCTGGACGCCAGAACGGTGATAGCGGAATCGTTGCTGCGCCTCGTCGGTGAGAACGGGGTGAATGTGCACACGCGATCAGCACCGCTACAGAGCCGGGGCTGGCGCACGGTAAGCGGCCTCGATTTTGCCGTTGCCGACAGCGCTGGCTGGTCGGCGCATGGCACGGAGCCGTGCGATCTGGTGTTGGTCTCAGGGGGGTGGTCCCCGGTTGTGCATTTGTTATCACATCGCGGCATTAAGCCGGTGTGGGACGCTGAACAGGCCTGTTTCGTCGCACCGGAATCCATTGATGAACCGATTTATATGGCGGGTTCGGCGGCGGCACGCTGGAATACCGCAGACTGCATTAGCTCAGGCCAGTCTGCGGCGGCCAAAGCGGTAAAGGCACTCGGTGGGACTATTCGTCAAAAGAAGGCGCCGGGTGTCGGCGGTTGGGAAAACCCCATCCAGCCACTGTACGAGGTCACCGTGCCTGGGCGCAAGTTGAAAAGCTTTGTCGACCCGCAACACGATGTCACCACCGACGACGTGCACCTCGCACACCGCGAAGGTTTTGTCTCGGTCGAGCACCTAAAACGCTATACCACCCTGGGCATGGCCACCGATGGCGGCAAGGTCGGCAACATCATCGGCCTGGCGCTGATGGCCAAAGCACAGGGCAAGGAGATTCCCGAGGTCGGCACCACGACGTTCAGGCCACCGTATACGCCGATCTCAATCGGGGCATTGAAAGGCCGCAATGTCGATCAACACTTCCGCCCGTTACGGCGCACCCCCATGCACGACTGGAACCTCGACCACGGCGCGACAATGACGATGGCCGGGCTATGGCATCGCCCCTGGTATTTTGCCCGCAGTGGTGAGGGCATTAGCGAGGCTTACGTGCGCGAGGCTGAAACCGTGCGGCGCACGGTGGGTTTATGCGACGTGACATCACTGGGAAAAATTGCCATTCAGGGGCCGGACACCACCGAATTTCTCAACCGTATCTATACCAACCCCTTTGCCAAACTGCCGATTGGCAAGGCGCGATACGGCATTATGCTGCGCGACGATGGCATCGTTATGGACGATGGCACGACCTGGCGTTTATCTGAGACCGATTACTTTATGACGACGACAACCGCCCACGCCGGTAAGGTCATGGTCTGGCTGGAAGAGCTACTGCAAACGCGCTGGCAGAATCTGCGTGTGCACGTCACCTCGGTTTCCGAGCAGTGGGCGGGCTGTGCGGTTGCCGGTCCACAGTCCCGCGCCGTGCTGGAGGCCTGTGTGGACGATGCGGCGGTGATGTCGAATGATGTGTTTCCGTTTATGGGTGTGATCGAAACCACCTTAAAAGGCGGTATCCCGGTGCGCATTGCGCGTATCAGCTTCTCCGGTGAAATGGCATTCGAGGCCTATGTGCCGTCTGATTACGCCAACGCGATGATGGACTTGCTATGGTCCGCAGCGGAACCTCTGGATGGTTGCTTTTACGGCCTTGAAGCGCTGGGTGCGTTACGCATTGAAAAAGGCCATGTCACCGGCGCAGAGCTCGATGGCCGTGTCACGATAGATGATGCCGGGCTGGGTAAAATGGCGTCACCGAACAAATCATTTATCGGCAGTACCATGCGCAACCGCCCGGAGCTGATGCGCAAAGACAGGCCGCGACTGGTCGGCATTAAACCGAAAAACACTGACCAGACGTTTAATGCCGGTGCTCTATTGTGTGCTCAGAATAATGTATCTGGACTGGGCGAAGGCTGGATTACCGCTGTGACGCATTCACCGGCACTCGGTCATTGGATTGGGCTTGGGTTTATATCCAGTGGCCACGAAGCCTGGGCGGGCAAGACGGTAATCGCTGCGGACCCGGTGCGCAAAGGCAATATTGAGGTTGAGATTATTTCGCCTCACATGTATGACCCAAGTGGGGAGAAAATGTATGGTTGATCGAATATCAGCGTTGGCTGGCCACTACCAGCCGGGCAAATCCGGCTTATTGGGTAAAGAGAACATCGCGGGCGTTAGCCTCCAGGTGATTGAGGGGCTTGTGTTGTACCAGGTTGCCGCCTGGCCGGGTAGCGTGACCTCCGTGGGCGGGCAGCTTGCCCAGGCAGTGGGTTGCGGCAGCGCACCGGCGCCCTGCAAGGCAGAAGCCGGCAAACAGGCTGCGGCACTTCGCATTGAACCACTAACGTGGTGGTTGTATGGCACAACAGCCCCTGCACTCGACGCCGACCAGGGCACCACGCTGGATATATCACACTCCCGGACACAGATACGCATCAATGGCGCACAAGCCAGCGCGTTTTTAAACCGGCACTTATCGCTCGATTTACGCGAGCAATCCTTTCCTGTCGGCTCGGTTGCATCCACTGCCACCCACCACGTTGGTGTGACACTCTGGCGATCGGATAAGGGGTATGAATTATTCATGCCACGGGGATTTGCGCTGTCACTCTGGGAGGGATTTGTCGAATCGGCAAGGCAGTTTGGTCTGGAAATTGTTTAGGCATATGCCGGGGAGCGGTAGCTTAGCTTGTAAAAAGATAGAGAAATACACTGAAACACCACGGGCGAAACCCTATGCACACACCCCACAAGCAAAGCCATAGAAGCCAACTTGCTTGTTAAAACGAGTACCCCATCAATTCAAAGCCAAGAAAACACCACTTAACACAGAATTTATTCAGGAATTAAAACACTGGCCGATAGTGATTAATTCAACGGTGAGCTTCGTATGCACTTTTCCTGACATGCTGTTTATCACCAACACTGAGGCCCTAATTATGTGTATAAAATCTGTTTTTTCAAAATCTGTAAAACTGGCGGTAACAGGCTTCGTCGTTACCGCTTTATCTGCTTGTGGCGGCGGCTCATCGAACACGACAACGACAACACCAACACCAACAATAAGCAGTTTAGGCCCAGATGCAGTGGAATTGGGCATTAGTACCATTCCCACATCGGCCCCACAGGCTTTTAGGAATAACTTTGTTAAGTACACCAGTATCACTGCGCCTAACGGTATGCCCATTCACTTTTACGCTCAAAATCTGGTGAGCAATGAACAAATGGCGCGCGCGCGCAACATTCTAAACTTTTACCTGGAAAACGTGCCACTGTCAGTTTACGGCACCAACAAAGTGTTGGTCGCCAACCAAATGGCGATAAATAATGCCACCCTGGTTATGCTCAACGGTTCAGACAATAACACCACTATGCCACCCAGCGGTGTCACTGGACAATCACTGTTTCAAAATGAAAATCCGATAGAAGGTTCAGCCGCTTATTTGTCTGGTGACCCGCAATTCAGAGATGCCGCTTTTGAAGAGATTCTTCATTTGATGCACGACACCGGGATTGGTGTAGATGGTACAAATAATACATCACCCGGTGTTACATCACTCGCGCCTTATCAAACGGCATTGAGAGCAGCGACAGAAAACGCCATAACCATGGGGGTCAATGGTGTTTCTACAGGTGCCGCTCAACTGGGTATCTGGGGGGGAAGCGACATCACATTTCTCAATGAGTTGTCTGAAGAAAATAGCCTGACTCAGGAATATCTGGCACAGATTATTGATACATATTATGGGCTTTCAGCCGCCTTATCTGGGCAAAACCTTGAATATACGCCTCAAACCCGCGATCAAATTCGCACCATGGATCCGATGGGCTGGGCGTTGGTAGGGGAGGCTAACCCAAGACAATACTTTAATGAGTTTGTTACTTATCTGGCGCGTATTGACAGCACATTTAATGGCACTTTTACGCTGACGTATGACGCTAACCAGATCTATACCAATCGATCACAGTATCTGTTAAACGCACGTTTAACCGGTGTCAATAATAGTAATTTAACCGGTAATCAACAGGATAATACGCTGGGGGGCAATGCGGGCAATAACATTCTCGATGGTTTGGCGGGCAATGATACCGCGCTCTTTCGCGGTAATTTCAGCCAATACACCATCACCCAAAATGGCACTGAAATTACAGTAGTGGATTCCATGTTAAACCGGGATGGCACGACTACATTGCGCAATATTGAAACCTTGCGTTTTGCCGATCGATCGGCCACGCCTAACGGTAATGGTGTGACGGCTGAAATGGACCCTTTCCTGAATTTATTGGATTTGCCAATTAGTGCTCAAGCGTTAGTCAATAATACTGCCAGTGGTGGGAATATAACGTTTCAGCTCAACTTTCGGGGCACTATACCACTGCCGGACGGTACAACGCGGACATGGACAACAACAGAGCAGGCACCTTATATTGCGGGCGCCACTCGTTGGTTAGAGGTTTTGAGCCGGGCGGGGTCATTGACTCAATATATGTTAGAGATGAATATCTCGGTTAATGAATCGGCTAACACCGGTGGCAATGGTGTCGCCTCCCCTTCATTGGATAATATGTATGTTAGTGGCGGTAATATATTTCCCAGCCAGGGTATGTTTGCGGTAAACCAGTGTTTGTATGTGGAAGTCACCAGCACAACCTGCCCCAACGTATTGACCGGGAGCGCTCGAATAGCGGAGTTCAATGCCAATATCCACCATGAAATGGGGCATATTTTTGGTATTGGGTCTCTGTGGAATCTGGATACCACGGCGAATGCCACACGCTATTTACCGGTGGATCCCGGCAGTGGTAGTTTCCGTAATTACGTGAGTAATAGCACTGCGCACCAGGGATTGATCTATCGCCAGGCGGCGGGGGTCGCTGCTTATAATAGCGCTACGGGTTCGAGTTTTGACTTTGCGCCGGTGAACTCCGGGCATCTGTATTCCAACGAGCAAAATACACCCTCGGGATCAACACGGTCATTTAACGGTATGGTGCTGCCCAGCCTGGAGACTGAGCTTATGGCGAACGGGACTCTTTTTACGCCTGTATTGATAGGTTTTATCCAGGATTTAGGCTGGGTTATTGGCAGTAACCCCAGGCCCAATCAGCCATAGGGGTTGTAGACCCCGGGCGCCGGTAATGGTATGCACGGGAATACCGTATAACTGATGGTACACGCATTCATGGCTACGTGGTTAGCCATGATGTTTTGGTTTAGATTCAGTGCATTAGGTGGTCGCAGTAGATTCAACTGCGGAATTTAGGTTAAACAATGCGCTATGTGTTAATAACACGTTCAGCCAACTCAGCTACAAGATCAATCAATGCATTGGCGAATCCCGGAATTTATTTCGTACACGCCCCTTACCGAACCGTTTTAAAACGATTCAAACACCTGCTTTAATGCCATTATCGATGCGTCGATTTCAGCCGGTGCCACACACCCATACCCCAGCGCAATGCCTTTTACACCAGCCATTGGTTCTATGCAGTAATTACTCAATGGACGAACCAATATACCCACTTTCATCGCCCTATCGGCTACCTGGCGCTCGTCAAAATCCTTTTTAAACAAGGCCAGCGCGTGAAACCCGGTTTCGGTCGGGATTAATGCCAGGTATTCATCAAGATGCCGCTGGATTGACGCTGTAAGCGCACCGTAGCGTTCAATGTACACCTTCTTGGCTTTGCGAATATGGGTTGCAAAGTGACCCTTTTCGATAAACTCAGCCACCGCCGCCTGAATCAGCAACGGCACGGCGGGTAAATAGCTGCCAACCGATTGGTCGAGCCTTTCCACCAGAGTATCCGGGATGACAAAATAACCCAACCGCAATGATGGAAACATTGATTTGCTAAAAGTGCCGACATAAATAACACGCTTGTTTCGGGCGATGCTGAACAGCGTAGGCAAGGGTCGCTTCGCGTAAAAAAACTCCCCGTCGAAATCATCTTCAATGATCCAGGCATTCGCCTTATCCGCCGCATTTAACAGTTCGAGGCGCCTGGACAGACTCATAATCGACCCCCTTGGCTGTTGGTGTGAAGGCGTCACAGATGCCAATTTGAAATTAGGCGCGGTGGCAATGGCTCTGTTTACATCGAGGCCCTGATTGTCAACCGGCACCGGCACCAACGTTGCGCCACGCGCACTAAAACCATTGCGCGCAACCCGCGAACCGGGGTTTTCAAACCACACGGTATCGCCCGGATCGAGCAGAATCTCTCCCAGGAAAAACAATGCCTGCTGTGCACCGTTGGTGATGTAGATCTGCTCCGGGTGGCACTCCAGGCCGCGTTCGGTACGCAAGTGCGCCGCTATGGCGCTTAGCAGTGGTGGATAACCTTTACTCGGGATATAGCGAACCAGATCGGGCCGACGGCTATAGCGTGCAACCAAACGGCTCCACAGTGCCATCGGAAATACGTCAATCGCGGGGATGGCGGTGGAGAAGGCCTGCGGGTTGCTGGTCTCGACGCGAATCGGTAAGCGTTTATACATTTCCCGGAAGGCCCGCGATAGCGGCGGCGAATCGTTACCTGAGACGGTGTTTACCGTGACCACCCCATCCAATGCGCGCTGGCGTTGCTTTAAAATACTGCTGACAAAGCTGCCCGCCCCCGTTTTTGAGTACAAAAGCCCTTCACTTATCAGGCGATCGTACACCGTCAATACGGTGGTTCGCGAAATGACGAGCTCGTCTGCCAGCACCCGCGTCGAAGGCAGCCTCTGCTCACTTTTTAACACACCATCCAGTATCAGCGTGCGCAGCGAATTGTACAACTGGGTATGTAGGTGAACCGGGCCTCCGCGCTTTAAGTCGATGGAACCAAATAGCGTTCCCGCTACGCTTTTAACCACGCGAAATGCCCCCGCTCAGAAAAAATTGGTATGTGCATTTATTTCATATTGGTTATTTATCTAATGCCATTAAAACACCAATACTGACTGATAACGACGCTTTTCTCATTGAATGCCCCGATATAAATACCTCGACATAAATACAAGAGCAATCACTGTCAATCCCGATGAAAATTAACCGTATCGAATCCTTTTCCACCGCTGATGTCGGCCTCGTGCGGGTCACGACTGATACCGGTGACCAGGGTTGGGGGCAGGTCTCCACCTACCACGCCGATATCACCTGCACTATTTTGCATCGCCAGGTTGCGCCCTGGGTGTTGGGGCGAGACGTTTCAATGCTGTCGCAACTCGGTGATCTGTTTGATTTTGTTTTCGAGAAAGAACACAAATTTCCAGGCTCTTATCTCTGCCGTGCCGTTTGTGGTGTCGATACCGCGCTGTGGGATTTACACGGCAAAATTGAGCAAAAGTCTGTTTGCGAACTGCTCGGCGGCACCCCACGGCCTATCCGTGTTTATGCCTCCAGTATGCGCCGGGATATTACCCCCCAGGATGAGGCCAGCCGGTTTCTCCAGCTAAGAGAAAAGCATGGTTACGATGCTTTCAAGTTTCGCGTCGGCGCCGAATGCGGGCGCAATCAGGATCAGTGGCCGGGCCGCAGCGAAGAAATTGTGAAAACCGTGCGCGAGGCACTCGGCAGTGACGTCGATTTGATGGTGGACGGCAATAGCTGTTACCGACCCGAGACAGCCATTGAACTGGGCAAAGTCCTGGGCGATTATGGCATCTGCCACTTTGAAGAACCCTGCCCTTATTGGGAATACGAGTGGACGAAACAGGTCACCGACGCCTTGCCCATCAATGTGTCTGGCGGGGAGCAGGATAATAACCTGGCCCTTTGGAAACACATGATTGACAATGACACGGTGAATATTTACCAGCCGGATATTTGTTACCTGGGCGGTATGGAACGCAGTTTACGGGTTGTCAAAATGGCCGCCGATGCCGGGAAGATTATCACCCCACACGCGGCCAATCTCTCCCTGGTCACTGTGTTTACGCTTCACCTGATGGGCGCCATTGAAAATGCCGGTCCGTACGTGGAGTTTTCGATTGAAGACGACGAATATTATCCCTGGCAATACGGACTCTATGAAGCGTTCCCGGTTGCCAAAGAGGGCAAGGTACAAATTCCCGAGGGGCCTGGCTGGGGGGTTGATATCTGCTCATCCTGGCTGGAACAAGCGGATTATCGCATTAGCGAGTGCTAATGAAATACCTTGGTAATCAGCCATAAGTAAGCTAGAAATAAGATAGGTTTAAACCAACGATCCACAATGAAAGCCGAAGTGAGGAGTCATCATGTCATATGTAGAAAAACCAACGCGTCATAATTGTTCAGTCTTGCTCGCCGCCAGTCTGGTGGCCAGCGTCACAATGGTGGGCACAGCGTCCGCCGCCGATCCCGTTACCGTTGTTTCCTGGGGTGGGAGTTACGGCGCCGCGCAGGACGCCGCGCTGTTTAACGATGCATCAAAGAACTCGGGTATCGCCATTACCCGGGAATCAGGTGCCAGCATGTCAAAAGCCTGTTTGCAGGTTGAATCTGAATCGGTCTCCTGGGATCTGGTCGTCACCGGCTCCGGTGGCTCCGCTTCTGCTGCGGCAAAAGGCTGCCTGGAAAAAATCGATTACAGCGTCGTCGATGTTTCAGATTTTATTCCGGGTATGTATACCGATTACTGTGTCGGCACCGATGTTTTTGCGACCGTCATGTCCTGGAACACGGACAAATACGGCGAGCCTGGCAGCCCCGGCGCACCCAGTTCGTGGGCTGATTTCTGGGATGTGGAAAAATTCCCGGGCACACGCGCCTACCGGGCCAATAACGTCGATGGGGCACTCGAACCGGCCCTGATGGCAGACGGTGTTCCGCCCGAGAAGGTATACGAAGTACTTTCGACCAGAGCCGGTATGCAGCGCGCAATTGACAAGATTCGCGAGTTAAAACCCCATATTGCCGTTTTCTGGGGTTCTGGCGCACAACAGGCTCAGCTAATGAAAGATGCCGAAGTGGATATGAGCACCGGCTGGAACGGTCGCTTTGACAATGCCAAAAAAGACGGTGCCAAAGTCGGCTATACCTTCAACCAGGCGCTGTATGATTTTGACTGCATGGCCATGGTAAAAGGCGCGCCAAATAAGGACGCCGCGATGAAGTTTCTGGCCGAGATTTCCAAACCGGAATACCAGGCTAACCTACCCTTTCATATCACCTATGGCCCAACCAACAAAAAGGCTTACGAGGTAACTACAGCGCCGAAAGAATTGATTGAATCGCTGCCGTCTCACCCTAAGAATGTGCCGTTAATGCTGCCTGTAAGCCTGGACTTTTACGCCAAGCACCGCACTGAAGCACTTGAAATGTACCTGGAATTGATGAGCGAATAGTGACGTTTTAAAGCACTTGTTAAAATTGCCGGGCAGGTTTTCTGCCCGGCAACCCTATTGATATACGCTCTGTAGAGGTTATCTTTTTGGTTGATCATATCGAGAACCCGCCGTCAGAACCAACGACCGCACTACCCATTCATATCCAGGGCCTGAGCAAACGGTACAACCAGCTCTACGCACTGGATCGCGTTGATCTGGACATTAAGAGCGGCGAGTTTCTCACGCTGCTAGGCCCGTCCGGTTCGGGAAAAACAACACTGCTTATGGCGATAGCCGGGTTCAACCGACCCGACGCCGGTAGCATTCGGTTTGGCGACACTGAGGTAATACTCACACCACCGCACAAACGCAATGTCGGTATGGTGTTTCAGAGTTACGCGCTATTCCCGCATATGAGCGTCGCTGAAAATATTGCTTTCCCGTTGAAGCTTCGGGGCGTTAGCGCAACGGAAAGCACCGGGCGCGTAAAAACCGCCCTGGCGACCGTGCAACTCGACGGCCTTGGCGACCGTGGCATCGATCAATTGTCTGGCGGTCAGCGTCAACGCGTTGCGCTGGCGCGTGCCTTCGTGTTTCGCCCTCGTATTCTGTTGATGGACGAACCGCTTTCCGCGCTCGATAAAAAGCTGCGCGAACAAATGCAAATTGAGCTTAAACACCTGCACGAACAGCTCGGCGTCACCACGGTGTATGTTACCCATGATCAGCGTGAAGCCTTAACCATGTCTGATCGCATCGCGGTGATAAACAACGGGAAACTGGTGCAGATTGATACGCCACATGCCATTTATAATCACCCGGCTAACGCGTTTGTCGCCGATTTCATCGGTGAATCGACCATACTGCCCTTAACCTGCGATAGTGCAGGTAAACTATTTTTTGCCGACCACCTTATCGAGAGCGATCTAAAAACCGACCCCGGCTCTGAATGGTCACTGGTGATTCGTCCCGAACGACTGTTCATAATAAAAGACGGTGCCAACGTCGACCCAAACCAGGTTATTGTATTTTCCGGCGAGGTGCGGGAATTTGTGTTTCAGGGTGAAACGGCTTTTGCATTGATGTCGCTGGGCAGTGGGCATGTGCTTTCATTTCGCTTTGGCACCAATGCATTATCACAGAGCAGCCTGCAACCAGGTGATAAGGTTTCACTCGGTTTAAAACGGCATGACCTGATCATTATCCCGCAGGGTAAAGCGCAGTGAGCGCTTCGACCGCCAATGATGCCCACCAGGAAGGCCTGAACGAAAAAGTACTCAAGGTTCAGGGCGTGCGCGAGAAACGGCTGCTGCTCAGCCTCGCTCTGCCCGCTTCGCTGGCAATCGTGGCGATTATCGTTATTCCGGTTGGCTGGTTATTTTATTTGTCATTTGTCGATAGCAGTGGGCAGTTTTCGCTGGCCAATTACCAGAAAATGATCCAATACAAATCCTATGCACGGGTATTTATAACCACCTTTCAGGTGAGTATTCTGACCACAGTAATCTGTATTTTGATTGGCTACCCGCTGGCTTATTTTCTGGCGATGTTACCGCAAAGATTAGCGGGCATTTTCATGTTGACCGTGTTGCTGCCCTTCTGGACATCATTGTTGGTGCGCACCTATGCCTGGCTTGTGCTGTTACAGAAAAATGGCCTATTAAATGATTTCGCCATTTCCGCCGGTATCTGGGAAACGCCGGTTAAGCTGGTTCACAATATGACCGGTACGCTAATTGGTATGGCGCATATCATGCTGCCGTTTCTGGTACTGCCGCTTTACGGTTCCATGAAAAAAATCGAGCGCGATATGATACACGCCGCCGCCAATTTGGGGGCATCACCGGTGCAGTCTTTCTGGCAGATTTACTTTCCTTTATCGCTCCCCGGGATGGTCGCCGGATCACTCATCGTATTCGTACTCTGCCTTGGATTTTACGTCACACCCGCCGTGCTCGGTGGGGGCCGCGTGATAATGGTAGCCACGCAAATCACCTCAATACTGGAAAACCAATACAACTGGGGGGCGGCCAGCGCGCTCGGCGTGGTACTACTGATTGCTACGTTATTGGTTTTATTCACGGCAACGCGGCTACTCAAATTAGACGCGGCGCTTTTCGGTAAACATTAGTATGAGATGGTTAAAAAAACCGGCGTCTGACACCCAGATCACCCACGGTGACCGACTGTGGTTATATATTGTCGCGGCGATTATCATGCTGCTGCTGGTCATTCCCTCTTTCATCGTCATTCCGATGTCGTTCTCCAACTCACAATATCTGGAGTTTCCACCGGAAACCTGGTCTTTACGCTGGTATAGCGTGTATTTTGAATCGTCAAAGTGGATGCGGGCCACCGTCACCTCATTCCAGACAGGCACGCTCACAATGCTATTGGCAACACCGCTTGGCACCATGGCAGCCTATGCTCTTTTCGTCTCCGGGCACCGGGCCGCCCGGGCAATTTTTGCCTTTCTGATTACACCGATGATCGTGCCGGTTATTTTAATCGCCATTGGTACTTTTTACGCCTATGGTCGCGTTGGCCTGAACAACACCATTACAGGCATAGTGCTCGCGCACACAGTACTGGCTTCACCGCTGGTTATGATCGTTATCACCGCCGCCCTTCGCAACTACGACCTGAACCAGGAACGCGTCGCCAGAAGCCTTGGTGCAACCCGGCTCAAAGCATTTTTTGTCATCACCCTGCCACAAATTAAATTTTCAATTGTGACGGCGGCTTTATTGTCATTTCTCACCTCATTTGATGAGGTTATCATCGCGATATTTGTATCCGGCGGATTAAACGCAACCCTGACGAAACACATGTTTGCAGCTTTACGCGACTTCATCGACCCCACGATAGCCGCCATTTCCACTATTATGATTATTATTTCAACCATACTTTTACTGGCGACACAGTTTATTGGGACGCGTCAGAAATAACCTGCCACCCACCTAAATCAGCACTGGTTTATGTGGTTCCGTTATTCCTATGCCCTTCTAACAAACCAGCCCTCACTGACCTCCCCGATCATAAACACGATGCGGCCTTGCATTATGCAAATGGGCGTGTATTCTTTATAACCTAAATTCCTCAGTTGAATCTACTGCGACCATCTAATGCACTGAATCTAAAGCGCTTTTACCAGAATTTCAGCTTCACCTGTAGAATGACTACAGAATTGCTAAAATTCTGGTAAAAACACTTCATCTTCAGCACCTTAGACGCCCTCGCTACGATTCAACTGCGGAATTTAGGTTTAAAGAACAACAATCAGCATGGGCCTTGGCCCAACACATCAAATAAAAACGCACCGAAACGGTGCATGAGAGGAACTATGAAAAAATCGTTAATCGGTGCGCTTGCCCTATCCACAATACTGACATCAGCCACAGCGATGGCAAAAACCGAAGTGCTGTTTTGGCACGCGTTTACAGGCCGCCTTGGCGAGTTGGTGAAAGCCCAGGTTGAGGAGTTCAACGCCAGCCAAAGCGACTATACCGTGGTTGAAAGCCACAAAGGCAATTACTCTGAGACACTTAACGCTGGCATCGCCGCATTCCGCGCCGGCGAGCAACCGCACATCCTGATGGTGTTCGAGGTAGGCACCGCGACAATGATGGCCGCTGGTGGCGCTGTTCGCCCCATCCACGAAGTGATGGCGCAAAGCGGCGCAACATTTGATCAAGACGCCTATATTGGTGCGGTCAAGGGTTACTACACATCTGCAAACGGCGATATGCTGTCCCTGCCCTTCAACTCGTCCACCCCTGTTTTGTGGGTGAACCGTGATGCGATGACAGCAGCGGGGGTTGATCCCGACACAGATTTATCCACCTGGCAAAAAGTGGGTGAAGCCCTGGATGCGTTGAAGGCAGGCGGCGAGGAGTGCCCGCTTGTGACCGCGTGGCAAAGCTGGATCCATCTGGAGAACTTCTCGGCCTATCACGACGTGCCATTTGCTTCAAAAGATAACGGCTTTGCCGGTCTCGACACAGAGCTGATGTTGAATGGTGAGGCACAGGTTGCGCATCTCACCGCGATGGGGCAGTGGGCAAAAGACGGCAAATTTATCTATACCGGTCGTCGCAATGAGGGTGGTGCAAACTTCCGTGCGGGTGATTGCGCGCTGTTTACCGAAAGCTCCGCTGGCTACGCGGGTATCAGTTCTGAAGCTGAATTTGCCTTTGATGTCCGTCCACTTCCGTATTGGGAAGGTGTTGGCAACTCACCGCAGAATACCATCATCGGTGGCGCGTCTTTGTGGGTCATGGATGGTCACGAGAGCGAAGAATACAAGGGCGCGGGCGAATTTCTGAGCTTCCTGTCCTCCTCTGATGTTCAAGCCGCCTGGCACCAGAATACGGGCTACTTGCCAATCACCACAGAGGCAGGCGAGGCAACACGCGCTGCTGGTTTTTACAAAGAGAACCCCGGCACCGACGTGGCGGTGATCCAAATGACAGCCAAAGAGCCGACGGCCAATTCCAAAGGTTTACGCCTTGGGTCCTTCGATCAGATTCGTGGCATCATCGACGAGGAGCTTGAAGGCATCTGGTCTGGCGATAAAACAGCCCAAGAGGCGATGGACAGCGCGAAGGAGCGCGGCGATGCATTGCTGCGCCGCTTTGAAGCGGCCAACCGCTAAACACACAAAGACAGGCTCGGTTTGCGGCCTGTCTTTCCTCTTTGACCCCAGGAGGCACACACATAGAAAAACGTGTCATTTTTCGCGGCTGGTTGCTACCTCTTCTGCTAATCGCACCCCAGGTCATTATCTCAGCCGTTTTCTTTTTCTACCCTGCGGGCCAAGCGATCTGGCAGTCACTTTTTGTCGCTGATCCTTTTGGGCTATCCTCTCAATTTGTCGGTCTCGGAAATTTTGAATTTCTTCTGAGCGATAGGTTTTATCGCGCATCGTTTGTGACCACGGCGGTCTTTTCTATCCTTGTCACACTGTGCTCTATGATCCCTGCGCTATTGCTGGCGGTAATGGCAGATCGCTTGATCAAAGGCTCCGGCGTTTATCGCACCATGTTAATTTGGCCCTACGCGGTGGCACCCGCGATTGCCGGGGTTCTTTGGCTGTTTATGTTCAACACCCGCGTCGGCGTGGTGTCGTGGTATCTGGGCAACCTCGGGTACGACTGGAACCATGTGCTGAACGATGGCGAGGCGATGGGGCTTGTCGTTGTCGCCTCTGCTTGGGGCCGTATCAGCTATAACTTCCTGTTCTTCTTTGCGGCGCTGCAAGCGGTGCCGCGTTCGGTTATCGAGGCGGCAGCGATTGACGGCGCACGTTTCTGGCGGCGGTTCTGGACGATTGTGCTGCCGCTGTTATCACCGACCACGTTCTTCCTGCTGGTGGTCAATATCGTATATTCTTTCTTCGAGACATTCGGCGTGATCCACACTATTACCTCAGGTGGGCCACAGCAATCCACAACCATACTGGTCTACAAGGTCTTTTCCGATGGCTTCGTTGGCCAGGATCTTGGCTCATCTTCAGCGCAGTCTGTTATCCTGCTGTTGGTCGTCGGATTGCTGACCATTATCCAGTTCAAGTTTATTGAGAAAAGGGTGCATTACTGATGGCCAAGAGGTACATGGCATGATCGAAAAACGCGGCACGGGCCTTTGGCTGACCCACGCCGTGATGATCCTTGGTGTGTTGGTGATCTTTTTCCCTATCTGGCTCGCCCTGGTCGCCTCAACTGTAACTCAGCCTGAAATTGTAAAACCACCGATGCCGCTTTGGCCCGGTGATCATTTCCTGGAGAACTATTCCAAAGCGTTGTTTTCCGGCGTCAACGTTCCAGTGACAACGATGCTGTTCAACAGTTTTGTAATGGCCATCGGCATCGCCGTCGGCAAGATTGCCATCTCGCTACTTTCCGCCTTTGCCATTGTCTATTTCCGCTTTCCGGGGCGGAATATCTTTTTCTGGATGATTTTTCTGACACTGATGTTACCCGTCGAGGTGCGCATTGTTCCGACTTATGAGGTCGTCGCGGGCTTTGGCATGCTCAACAGCTACGGCGGCCTGATCTTGCCGTTGATCGCCTCGGCCACGGCGACTTTTCTGTTCCGCCAGTTCTTTTTAACCATACCGGATGAGTTGGCCGAGGCCGCCCGCGTCGACGGTGCGCGCCCTATGAGGTTCTTCTGGGATATCGTTGTGCCAATGAGCCGGACGAATGTGGCGGCTCTGTTTGTGATCCTCTTTATCTACGGCTGGAACCAATACCTCTGGCCACTTCTGATTACCACCGACCCCGAGATGAACACAGTTGTTATGGGTATCAAGCAGATGTTTCCGTCTGGCGACGATGTGGCGGAATGGCCGGTGATTATGGCGACGTCGATCCTTGCGATGATCCCTCCAGTGATCGTGGTGATCAGCATGCAACGGCTGTTTATTCGCGGCCTTGTCGATAGCGAGAAATAAAATATGGCGGCGGTTTCCCTTATAGATGTCAAGAAGAGTTTCGGCACGGCAGACGTGATTCACGGTATTACCACCGATATTTCTGATGGCGAGTTCATCGTGATTGTCGGCCCTTCTGGTTGCGGCAAATCAACGTTGTTGCGCATGGTCGCGGGTTTGGAATCTGTTTCAGCAGGCGAGGTGAACATCGGCGGCGAGCGGGCCAATGACAAGGAGCCGATGGATCGCGATATCGCCATGGTGTTCCAGAATTATGCGCTTTATCCGCATATGTCCGTGCGCCAAAACATGGGCTATGGGCTGAAGATCGCGGGGTTGCCAAAAGCTCAGATTAACGCCAAAGTGGTCAAGGCTGCAAAGCTATTGCAGCTTGAGCCTTTGCTGGATCGCAAACCCAAACAACTGTCCGGCGGTCAGCGCCAGCGTGTTGCGATGGGTCGTGCGATTGTACGCGAACCGGCGGTGTTCTTATTTGACGAACCGTTGTCGAACCTTGATGCCAAGCTGCGGGTACAGATGCGGCTTGAGATCAAAGCACTGCAATCGACACTGGGAATCACTTCCCTTTACGTGACCCACGACCAGGTCGAGGCGATGACCATGGCGGACCGCATGATCGTTATGAATGCAGGCTTCGCCGAACAAATCGGTACGCCGCTAGAAGTCTATGAGACGCCGCGCACTTTGTTCGCTGCGCAGTTCATTGGCAGCCCTGCGATGAATATCGTCGATGCGCAGGTAGAGGGTGGGCAGGTCTTGCTGGACGGCCAGCCCGTCGCGGATGCGGTTGGCGGTGATGGCCCCGTCAAATTAGGTATTAGGCCAGAGCATTTAGTCGCCGATAGTAACGGCCCAATCCGCGTGAAGATAAAGGTGGCCGAGCCACTGGGCGCGAACACACTATTGCATGGAGTGCTCACGGGCACCACAGAGCGTTTCACGGTGAGTTTACAGGGTGTGCACCTATTGCCAACCGACAATACGGTATTAAGCTTTGGTATCCAGGTTGGCAAAGCGCATCTTTTTGACGCTGAAACAAGGTTGCGTCGATTGGGGTAGGGGCCACCGATTTTCATACCTTAGCTCAAGCTTGACACCCATTAAGAAAAAACATTTTCCCGCTCAAATCCGGTATCGCGCAGACTCCGCATGTGCAATCAAACCCTCGCCACGTGCCAGTATAGTCGCTGTTTTACCCAGCGTTGACGCGCCCTGCGGCGAGCAGGCAATCAGGCTGCTGCGCTTTTGAAAATCGTATACCCCCAGCGGTGATGAAAAACGTGCGGTGCGTGCGGTTGGCAATACGTGGTTAGGCCCCGCACAATAATCGCCGAGTGCCTCGGCGGTGTAACGACCGGCAAAAATTGCCCCGGCATGGCGCACGCTTTGTGCCACTTGCTGGGCATTTTCAACCGACAGTTCCAGGTGTTCCGGGGCGATGGTGTTAACGACATCAATGGCGTCATTAAGATCGGCGACGCGAATCACTGCACCGCGTGCCTGCATTGACTGGCGGATAGTCCCGGCACGCGGCATTGTCGGCAACAGACGCTGGCAGGCGGCCAGGACTTTATCAATAAAGTTATCATCCCAGCACAGTAAAATCGCCTGGGCATCTTCGTCATGTTCGGCCTGGGAGAACAGGTCCATCGCGATCCACTCTGGGTCAGTGCCACCATCGCAAACCACGCAGATTTCCGAGGGACCGGCAATGATGTCGATACCCACGGTGCCGAACACCATGCGTTTGGCCGTGGCGACATAGCTATTGCCGGGGCCGACGATTTTATCCACGGCGGCGACCGACTCAGTGCCATAGGCCAGCGCGGCAACCGCCTGGGCGCCACCAATGGCAATCACCTGGTCGACCCCGGCAATCGCAGCGGCGGCTAACACCAGGGGGTTGGTTTCGCCCTGTGGCGTCGGCACGACCATCAGCAACTCGCCCACACCCGCTACTTTGGCGGGTAGCGCGTTCATCAGTACCGATGAGGGATAGGCGGCCTTGCCACCGGGCACGTATAAACCAACGCGATCCAACGCGGTGATCTGTTGACCCAGCACGCTGCCATCGGCTTCGGTGTATTGCCAGGATTCAAGTTTTTGATGCGTTGCATAACGTCGAATGCGTTCAGCCGCTACCGACAGCGCATCGCGCTGTTGCGCATTGATAGCGTGCAATGCTGCCTGTAGCTGTGAAGCCGGGATAATCAGGTCTGAAAATTGTTGCGCCGGGTTGTTATCCAGTTGTTGCGTGTATTCGAGCACCGCCGCATCACCGCGTGCGCGCACATCGGCAAGGATGTGGTTAACGGTTTTCGACACGTCGTCATCAGACGCCGCCTCCCAGGCGAGCAGTGCCTGCAGTGACGATTGAAAGTTGCCATTGCGGGTATCCAGGCGCGTGATTTCCATCATCAGCGGTGACTGCTTTGACGACGGGCGCGCACTGCGCTCGCCAGGTTATTCAGCACCGCCTCAGTATCCGACCAGCCAATGCAGGCATCGGTAATGCTCTGCCCATAAACGGGCTCTTGGCCGGTGATCAGATTCTGTCGCCCCTCGATCAGGTTGCTCTCAACCATTACGCCGATAATGCGTTGTTCGCCATCGCCGAGTTGGTTGCCAATATCGCGGCACACGTGTTTTTGCCGGTGGTGCTGTTTGCGGCTATTGGCATGGCTACAGTCGATCATTAAACGCTGGGGCAAACCCACTTTCTGCAATAATTGGCAGGCATCCTCGACACTGGCGTAGTCATAATTGGTGTGTGTACCACCGCGTAAAATAACATGGCAATCCTCATTGCCACGGGTGGCAAAAATGGCCGAGTGGCCCTGCTTGGTCACCGACAGAAAGTGGTGCGAGTGGCTCGCTGAGGCAATCGCGTCAACCGCTATTTGCAGGTTGCCATTGGTGCCATTTTTAAACCCCATTGGGCAGGAAAGCCCCGAGGCCAGCTCACGGTGTGACTGGCTCTCGGTGGTGCGTGCACCAATCGCCCCCCAACTGATCAGATCGGCGATATATTGCGGGCTAATCAGGTCGAGGTATTCGGTGCCGGCGGGCAGCCCCATCTCCGCCAGGTCGAGCAGCAGGCTGCGCGCCATCGCCAGGCCTTTATTGATCTCAAAGCTGTCATCCAGCACCGGGTCGTTTATCAGCCCTTTCCAACCCACCGTGGTGCGCGGTTTTTCAAAATATACGCGCATGATAATAAACAGATCATCGGCCAGTGATTTTGCCAATGGCATCAGTTTGCCCGCGTATTCACGCGCCACCCGGGGGTCGTGAATCGAGCACGGCCCCACCACTACTGCCAGCCTATTGTCCCGCTGGTTGAGGATATTGTGCAGGGTTTCACGCGCACTGTGGACTGTTTGTGAGGCGGCATCACTCAGCACATAGGTTTCCAGTAGCTGTTGCGGCGGGTTCAGCTCTTTGATCTCCTGGATACGCAGATCGTCTGTTGCAAGTTTCATGGGTTGGTTCCGGGTTTATTAATCATTTAACGGCGTGCGATAACAGCGTTACGCAGCTTTTCCACCAGGGCGCACACCCTTTTGTGTTTCATTTTCATCGCCGCCTTGTTAACAATCAGGCGCGAGGAGATATCTGCTATCACTGCTTGTGGTTGCAGGCCATTAGCCCGCAGGGTATTGCCGGTATCTACTACATCGACGATTTTATCCGCCATGCCCACCAGCGGTGCCAGCTCCATTGAACCATAAAGTTTAATGATGTCGACCTGTTGGCCTTGCCGTGCATAGTAGCGGCGTGCGCAATTGGCAAATTTTGTAGCGACGC
This sequence comes from Gammaproteobacteria bacterium, assembly GCA_965277715.1. GTDB lineage: Bacteria > Pseudomonadota > Gammaproteobacteria > JBCCGL01 > JBCCGL01 > JBCCGL01. The sequence goes on along the minus strand of OZ255836.1, from coordinate 522,614 downwards.
GCAAACGTGCGGGCGCATACAGCGCCTCATTTTCAGCGGGGGAATCAGCCGCACCAGCGACCATCAACCGGCAGCGCGCTATCTCTAAATCGAGTGGCTCGTAAAGCCCCTCACCACCGTGCTCCATCAACACGTCTTTGCCCACCACGCCCAGGTCTGCACCGCCGTATTGCACATAGGTTGGTACATCGGTGGTGCGCACAATCACCAGCCTAACGCCCTTCTGGTTAGTGTCGATTATCAGTTTTCGACTGGTTTCAGGGTCTTCAACGGGCACGACACCCGCCGCCCGCAAAAGGGGCAACACTTCCTGGTAGATACGCCCTTTGGCCAGGGCGAGGGTCAGATTATTCATTCAATTAATCCGGTACGCGTCGAATACAGGCGCCCAATTGCTGCAATTTTTCTTCGATACGCTCGTAACCACGATCAATGTGGTAAATACGTTGCACGGTGGTATCACCTGTGGCAACCAGACCGGCCAAAATCAGGCTGGCCGAAGCGCGCAGGTCAGTCGCCATCACAGGTGCACCTTTTAGTTTTTCAACGCCGTTGATAATGGCCGTATTGCCCTCAACGCGAATATCCGCCCCCATACGCATCAGTTCCTGTGCGTGCATAAAGCGGTTTTCAAACACCGTCTCAGTAATCGTACCAGACCCTTGAGCGACGGCATTTAATACGGTGAACTGGGCCTGCATATCCGTTGGGAAGGCGGGAAACGGCGCGGTTCGCAGGTGGATGGCTTTGGGCCGGTTGCCACGCATATCCAATTCGATCCAATCGCTGCCGGTATTGATATGCGCCCCTGTCTCCTCCAGCTTGAGCAATACCGATTCGAGCAGTTTTGGTTCTGTGTCTTTGGCGCGAATCTTTCCGCCGCTGATGGCAGCGGCAACCAGAAAAGTGCCTGTTTCGATACGGTCTGAGACAACGCGATAGCGCGTGCCATTGAGGCTTTCGACACCCTCAATGGTAATGGTGCCAGTGCCTGCGCCGCTGATATTGGCACCCATTGCATTGAGAAAATCGGCCACATCAACCACTTCGGGTTCACGCGCCGCATTTTCCAATACCGTCACACCCTCGGCCAGGGCCGCCGCCATCATCAGGTTTTCCGTACCGGTAACCGTGACCGTATCCAGCACAATATGCGCGGCTTTCAAGCGTTTGCAGCGGGCGCGAATATACCCATCCTCCACCGTGATATCAGCCCCCATCGCCCGCAGACCATCGATATGCAGGTTGACAGGCCGCGTGCCGATAGCACAGCCACCGGGCAATGATACCTCTGCCGCACCAAAACGTGCCAACAGCGGGCCGAGCACCAGAATCGACGCCCGCATGGTTCTGACTAGCTCGTAGGGGGCGTCAAAGGTAGTGATCGTCGTTGGGTCAACCTCAATACTCAGCTTATCGCCAACCGTCAGCGACACGCCCATGCGCCCTAACAACGCCATCGTTGTCGTCACATCATTAAGGTGGGGAACATTCTCAATAGTAGCCGTCGAGTCACATAATAATGTGGCGGCCAAAATAGGCAGCACGGCATTTTTAGCGCCGGAAATGCGCACGTCTCCACCCAGCGGTGCCCCGCCACTGATTATTAATTTATCCATCAGGAATCTCCAACCCGCAGGGGTTGATTGCGAAAAAAATCACTTATGATATACGTTGTGGCGGGCGAGAGTAAATCACTCACACGCCTTATCCTGAATTAATCATTAACGAGAGTAGGTGTTGTAATGGGCAAACTGGTTTTAGTCATTCTCGATGGGCTGGGCTACGCACAGGCGCGCAGGCTACTGGGCAATATCGAGGGCTGGGTTGCCCGTGGCGACGCACAGGTGTGGAAAATGTTAGCGGTGCTACCGACCACCTCTGGCCCTTGCTACGCCAGCATTCACACTGGCGTGGCACCTCAGCAGCACGGTGTCCTGAGCAATGACCATCTAATCAACGTAACGCAGGCGGATATTTTTTCCCAGGCACGTCAGGCACAACGTGGTACTGGCGCGGTTGCCCATTCATTTTTTTCCACTTACTTTCAACGCGCACCTTACGACACAGTGCGCGATATGGAAATCGACGACGAAAATATGCCCATTCAGCACGCCCGGTTTTATTCAATGCTGGGTGAGAGCAGCGGCAACCTGGCCGTGCCCTCAGACTATGACTTATTTGCCCAGACCACCCTGTTAGCCGAGCGCTTCACGCCGCATTACATCTTGAACCACATCAGCTCGACCGACAGTGTTGGTCACCGCTACGGGCAGCAATCGATCCAAATGGACAAGAACACCTACACCGTCGACGCTGCACTGGCGCGCTACCTGCCCCGCTGGCGCAACAACGGCTACGAAGTAATGATTACCGCCGACCACGGGCAAACTGATCGCGGCCACCACGGCGGCACCGAAGCAGTCATGCGCGAGGTGCCACTGTATTATTTCGGCGATGCCAGCGGGCCGGATACCTCGCAGGTACTGGATCAATTACAAATAGCCCCCACTGTATTACAGCGCATTGGTGCACCAATCGCCGACAGTATGCAGATGGCTCCCTTTCTGGAGTGAAATATTATTAAGAACCCCTAATTACCACCAAGAATAAGCAACCAACACATCCTCAACGCTGCGTTGTTCAGCTTGCAGACACTTGAGAAAAACGTATGATAATCGTCATTTTTTTCCAGCGTGCGCAGGAGTGAATCGATGATAACCACTGAGCAGTTTGTGTTCATTCATATGCACAAAACAGGTGGCCAGACACTAAACCATATTATTGAACGGTGCATTCCAGGCTATCGCCCTATTGGTTACCATTACCCCTGTCATCTCCTCCCACCTGAGTGTGCAGATTTACCTCTGGTCGGTATCGTTCGTAACCCCTGGGACTGGTATATATCCTGGTACGCTTTCAATATCCGGCCTAATGCTGGCAACCCTTTATTTTTTATTCTTTCAGATGGCTGTCAGGCTGATTTTAAAACGACGATAAAAAACCTGGTAAATTTGGGCTCAGATACGCAAAAAAGCCAAAATCACAGAAAAGCGCTTGTTTCGATACTACCCGACTCTTTACAAGGTAACCAGGGGCTAGGTTTATCAAAAAATTGTGTGCGGAATTTTAACGACGATAACACGGGCTATTACTCGTGGTTATTTAAACGTATGCATGGCGGCTTTGATGGTGCATCACTGTTTATTGGCCGGTTCGAGCACTTGGAAGAAGATTTTCTGTCTATTATGCGGCAACTCTCTGTCAAGCAAATCGATGCAATTCAATCTGAATTTGGCAATAGGCACCGAATAAACGCGTCCCATCACAGCCATTATTCATGCTACTACAATGATGAACTGCGCGAACTTATCGCTGAAAAAGAAGCGGCGCTAATCCATAAATTTGATTATACATTTGAAAGTAGTGACGCCCCGGAAAAAACCATCGCGCTTTCAAACCCACAAATGCATCAAGGTTCTAACCCGTTTCAAAAGTTGTTGGGAAAACAAAGCAATTATTTATTGTTGCATACTGATTTTGATGTAGAGCCTATTAAAAACCAACTCGCTAAAATTCCAGAGAGTGCATGGAAGCTATCCGGGCGCGAGAATCGCTATGAAGTGCATAAGCAAACCCAGGCATTGATGTTGATATACGATGAAGACTTTCGTCATTTCAACCCGACTTATCACGATATTTACACCCAGTTTGAGACAGTTTTAAAGCCCTTGATTGATCGAATCAATGACTACTACAAGCACGATGGGTTTGTAGTAAGAATAATTTTCGCAAAGTTGTTTGGCAATGGAAAAATACCCGTACACACTGATGGGCTCTATTCCTTATTGAACTGCCACCGTATTCATATACCTATCATAACGAATGACAAGAATATGTTTATGGTAGGCGGTGAAGAAAAAGTAATGCGCACAGGCGAGGTATGGGAAATTAATAACGCGACCATACATTCAGTAGAAAACCAGAGTGATGAAGAACGCATCCACCTTATTATCGACTGGGTACCAAACGCTACTGTGCGCCCCGAAGATAAAAACCCTATTGCCGAAACAAAGATAGAACCCGGTGCTGCCTCGCCTACCTACGATGGCAAAATCGTTAGTCGCAACGCACCCTGCCCCTGTAACTCAGGCAAAAAATTCAAACAGTGCCACGGCACATTACGTTGATTTATCATTCATACTAAACAGGGACTGATTTTAAACTGGAACTGATTGGTAATAAGTTGCCTGCCATCGTCACGGTAGGTTCGCTCAATAAATTCAATGTTTTTTTCAACCGAGAACTTGACCACAGTGGTGCAGCGCGTGCCGTAGTATTCTGAGTGAATGAACGTTGAAGATAACAACCGTTCCCATTGCAGGGATACGCCCGTGTCTGGCAATTGATTGTCGGGCGCTTGTTGGTTATCTGCCATCAAGTCGATTAGCTGCCCGGTTGAAACGGCATCCTCATTTACTAATGACTGCAAAGCCTCGCAACCTTGCCTAACCTTTGGCCAAGGGGTGTTTAGGTGTTTGTTACTGAGCCCATGAATACCTGGCGTTAGTGACTGCAGGCGTTCACTGCCTCTATTTGAGGCGTAAACCAAGTGCTCACCATCAAATGTCAGCAGGTTATACCCCTGATATTCGTCAGAACTATCAATCAGTTCTGATGACCAGCACTGTGCATTTTTACTGCTGCGCAGATACCCGGCCACCAGGTCGCCACGGGATGTGCCGGTCGCTACTGGTTTCTCGTCACTGCGGTAGTTAGTGATTGCGGCAAATTTTCCAGAGCCAGTCACGCCTAGCCAGGTGCCTTGGGCTTGCAAATCCCGGCCAGCCAATATGCCACCTGGCTCTGGCCAGATAGACGCAACCGCCGTAGGGCGTGCATAAAATTCATCACGGTTAGCCACCACGATAAGTGGAAATTCAGGATGAACGCGGTATGCCAGTAGAATCAGACACATAGGTTATTTCTTTGTAGACAGGTAAAAAGCACAGGGATTAAGGGTATTGCGCTTATCCTGTTGGCATTTGGTTTCATTAAGGCGGATAATTTACCATCGCTCAAGGCCAAAATATCGACAAATGACCACCCAAGACACAATTTATTCAAAACTCAGCCATGCTTTATCCCCCATTCACCTGGAGGTGGTGAATGAAAGCCATAAGCATAATGTACCACCAGGGTCTGAATCGCACTTTAAAGTGATCGTTGTGTCAGCGCAGTTTCAGGGGAAGGCACTTATCGCCAGGCATCGCAGTATAAACAACCTGTTGGCTGACGAATTAAACAGCGGGGTACACGCGCTCTCGTTACACACGACAACACCCAGCGAATGGGAGGCGCGCAATGGCAAGGTTGCTCAGTCACCGCCCTGCCTACAGGGCAGTAAGTAAGGAGCGTAGAGCAACTTACCCCCCGGCAACGGTCAGTTGTTCAATTAACAATGACCCCGTATGTATATTGCCGCACTTATCAACATCATTACCCAGTGCGCGAATATTTAGAAACATTTCGCGCAAATTACCCGCCACCGTTACCTCTTCGACAGGGTAGGCAATTTCACCCTTTTCAACCCAGAAACCCGCTGCACCGCGTGAGTAATCACCCGTTGTCAGGTTGACCCCTGACCCCATCATTTCAGTCACTAAAAACCCGCTGCCCATTTGTTCGAGTAGTTGCTCTAGAGTGTAGGCGCCAGGTTGTAACACCAGATTGCGTGCACCACCGGCATTACCTGTCGTTTGCACGCCGAGTTTGCGCGCCGAATAACTGCTCAAAAAGTGCCCCTGTAATACGCCATCCTGCACGATATGGCGGTTTTGGCGCGCAACGCCCTCGCCATCGAACGGCGAGCTGCCCAGTTCACCGATAAGCAGTGGTTGTTCATCAATGTTAACCAGTGGCGAAAAAACGGGTTCGCCGAGTTTATCGAGTAAAAATGTCGTCTTACGGTATAGGGAGCCACCACTGATCGCGCTGGAAAATGAACCCAGCAGGCTCCGCGCCATTTCCGGTGAATACAGCACAGGGTAGACACCTGTGTTGATACTTCTGGCACCGAGGCGGCGCAATGTGCGCTCAGCGGCCTGCTGGCCAACCGATGCCGCGCTCTCCAGGTTTTGTGCATTGCGTGCTGCGCTGTACCAGTAGTCGCGCTGCATAGCGTCACCCTCGCCACCTATGACTGAGCAGCTATTACTGTGTCGGGAGCTATCGACACGCCCAAAAAACCCGTGTGTATTAGCGTACACACTGACACCCGAATGCGTTGAAATAGTGGCGCCATCCGAGTTGCTGATTTTTGCATCGTAATCGCGTGCAGCCTGCTCGCACTCCGCTGCCATCTCGATCATTTGTTCAGCGTTGGTATCCCAGGGGTGTAATAAGTCGAGATCGGGTATTTCTGTTGCCATCAATTCCGCATCGGCCAGGCCCGCGCATGCGTCTTCTGTGGTGTATTTTGCAATCGAACAGGCCGCCTGAACCGATTGGCGAACCGCCGCTTCGCTAAAGTCGGTGGTATTCGATGAACCCTTGTGCTGGCCAAAGTAAACAGTGACACCCAGCCCTTTATCACGGTTGTGCTCGATGGTTTCGACCTCACCCAAACGCACACTGACGCTTAGTCCGGATTCTTGGCTAACGTCAACATCGGCCTGCGTTGCACCCAGGCTTTTTGCCTCATCCAGTGCAAGTTGACAAAGTGTTTCAAGCTCTACATCGTTCAGCTGAGGTTTGCTGGAGGCGGTATTAATAGACATTGCGTAAGTTAGCACCCGTTATGATGATGCCGGAAAATAACCGTGCTTTCCGGCACCCTCTAGTATGATAAGAAATATAAATTGTAGCCATGCCAGTATGCAGCCACAATTAACGAAAGGATATAATCCTAATCAGCATACTACCACCCAACTGAGACAACATGAGCGAACAAAGCGACAACACGCACGAAGACGATACGATCGTCAGCAAGAGCCAGCGTAAGCGTGATGCTCAACGGGTGCTCGACCTGGCCAAAACCCTGGTCACTTTAGGCGATAAGTTATTCAAAAGCCTTACGCTTCCCGAGCCGATACGTGAAGCGGCTGTACTGGCGAGGAGTATCAACGCACATATTGGTCGCAAACGGCAGATTCACTACCTTGGGAAGCTGATGCGCAATACGGATATCGATGGTATCTATACCCAGTTACAGGCAATCGAAGATCACGCAGAAATCAGCCGAAAACACCACAAACAACTCGAACAGTGGCGCGAGCGGCTGATCGATGAAGGCGACAACGCACTCACCGAATTATTGGCACAATGGCCGCACGCCGAGCGTCAGACAATCAGGCAACTGGTGCGCAATACACACCGCGAACAGAGCAGGCAATCACCCCCAAAGTCAGCACGGGCACTCTTCCAATACTTAAAGAGGGTGTCGGGAAACACGGTAGTCGATTCGCCTACCAACACCACTTGACAATTAAATTTGCCCACACACACTGCTTGCTTATAATCGCCGGTTTTAACCCGAATGCTTCATAACAACCACACCATCCATACGGAACCACTACCATGCCAATAACAACCGTCAATTCGTGGAATGATTTTGACCCACTCAAGCACGCTATTGTAGGTCGGGCCGACCACACGTGTATTCCCCCCAACGAACCTGCCACTGAGGCTAAAGTACCGGAAGACAGTGATATGCGCGGCATGTGGGGGCCACGGCCACTGGAAACGGTGGAAAAAGCCAATGTGCAGCTCGATAACCTGGCGCGTATCCTCGAAGCCAGAGGCATTCGCGTTGATCGCCCAACACCGATACAGTGGAATCAATCGGTTATCACGCCAGATTTTAGTACAGGCACACAGTTTGGTTGCATGCCCCCACGCGATGTATTACTGACAATCGGCAGTGAGATTCTGATGGCACCGATGTCATTTCGCTGCCGTTTTTGGGAGTACCTCGCCTACGAACCACTAATGCAACAGTATTTTGATGAAGACCCTAACTTCCGCTGGGAACAGGCTCCCCGTCCACGGCTCACTGACCGCTCATATAAGACAGGTTATTTCGATGAAATAACCATTGAAGACAGGCTGGCGCGCACCGCCGCACTCGATTTCGTCACCAACGAGCACGAGCCTTTGTTTGACGCCGCCGATGTCTGCCGTATCGGCAAGGATTTGTTTTGCCAGCACGGCCTGACGACCAATCGACGGGCGATGGAGTGGTTGCAACGCCATTATTCAGACCACCGAGTACACGCTGTCAACTTTCCGGGTGACCCCTACCCCATCCATATTGATGCGACGTTTGTACCGCTACGCCCTGGGTTAATTATCAACAACCCCAATCGCCGCCTGCCCGAGACACAACGCAAGATCTTTGCCGCCAACGATTGGGAGATCATCGACGCCGCACAACCAGCGAACGATTCACCGCCACCTTTGTGTTATTCCAGTGTTTGGCTGTCGATGAATTGTTTGGTTATCGACCACAAAACCGTGATTGTCGAAGCCAGCGAAGTGCACCAGTGCGAGCAGATGGACAAGCTGGGTATGGAAGTGATTCCCATTGAATTTCGCGATGCCTACCCATTTGGCGGTGGTATACATTGCGCGACGGCCGATGTGTTGCGTGAAGGGGCTTGCCAGGATTATTTTCCCAAGCAGGTCGCAGGTACACAAATTCGCTAACGCTGCTGCAATTATCTCCCCCGTACTCGCGCCCGTTTTACCTCTGGCTGTAACTCGTTTGCTACATCTATGATCTTTTGGATGGTGTGGTGTAGATTGTTTATCTTTTTCTCCTGCTAATCCCGGAGGGGTTCCTGGGGCTGCCTTTCCCGTGCATCGAGCGCACGACCCCATGGATGGGGGAGGTAGAGCGACGCAGGAAGCTAAAGCCGAGGAGCCGAGCGTGTAAAAAAGAAAACAAGAACTGAACGGAACCGGCCACGGATGGCCATACTTGCCTGGCGATGCAAGCACCGTGACCGGCGGGCTGACTACCACTTTGTCCGCTACTGCGCAGCGCGTCCGGCTTTACAACAACTTTCGATAATCAATCTTCAAGATCGCCGCCAGCTTTTTCGCTGCCGCTTTTCCCAATGCCCGTTTATTATTTTCCATTTCAGACACATGGCGCTGAGGAATTCCTGATGCTTTTGATAACAACACTTGTGGCATGTCTAAACGTTGGCGGTATAAGCGCAAGTAATAGCCCGGTGTTCGGTAGTAATCTCCATGCTCTGCCTTTCCTTCTGCATGAAGAACACTCGCTGGTATACGCTTTTCTTCCTGGTAGCTATCTAGGGTATTCTGGATCAGTTCCCAATGGCACTAAGTTAAGCGGTTTTAGCGGGTAAAATAAACGAAAAAATAACTGTAATAAACCCAAGAAAACAGGTTGAAGTGTTATAATTTTGTATGAAAAATACAACCTTATTTCTACCCGAATTTAACATCCAAACACTCCGCAAAACACCCCGTTCAGCCATTCAAATCTTGCACGATAAGATAGCAAAAATACGTCACAAATCACTGAGTGAACTATCTGTTTTTCTTGGCGATATCATACCCACGAATATTCTTAAACCGAATGATTGTGGTGTGAATAGTCGTCGACGTATTTTCAGTAAAGAAAATACTTTCTGGTTGTTTTTTTCACAAATAATGAACGCCGATGGTGGCTGTAAAGAAGTCGTTAGACAACTGCAAAATGTCGCCCACAACCAAGGCATTCCCATACCTTCATCATCCACCTCCGCCTACTGCCAAGCACGTAGAAAACTACCCATGGACGATCTTAAAAATCTATTTTCAGGGATGTGTCGATTATCGCCACCTCAACCCAAAGCGCTCCAAGGCCGACCGGTTATCGTTGCCGATGGCACGGGCCTATCCATGCCCGATACGCCCGCGAATCAACAAACTTACCCACAACCGAAATCACAAACACAGGGATGCGGATTTCCTCAAGCACGGCTTTTAGCTTGTTTTAATCTTTACAGCGGCTTAATTCTGAGCTATGCACTGGGAAACAAAAAAAGTCATGAGCTAAGACTTTTAGAGGTTCTTCCCCGATTATTGTGAAGCCACCGGTTCCCTATCCAGCTTTCCGCAGTAAAACAAAATACTCCGCCGGTAACTTTCAAACGAACGAAACCCTCTTGCATTCGATTTGACTGTCTGAATTTTTGAATTCAAACCCTCTGACACGGCATTACTTATTATGTGCTTAAACCATGTCAATATGTTCGGCATGTGCGTTTTTATCATCTTGGCCACTTTCTTTATGCTGTCCAATCGGCACCGACTTGCCCATGAATACCACTCGTCAAAGAAACGCTTTGCCCAACCCGCTGTCTTATACATCCAGAAATCACGAAACAGTTCTTTTATCGCCCAAGCTCGGGCTGTCAATAACTGATCATGCTTGAGTGACTCAAAGTGCTCGGCTGCTTTGTCAGACAAATTTTCTTCGTTTTTTAACCAGTGATAACGACTCTTTTTCAACCGGGTATCACCTTGTGACAAAAGGTCTCTATGTTCGTCACGACGGACCTGATCCACCGCCTTATTCAGGTGTTGGCTAAAATGAACGCAGGCCACATATCAATCGCAACGGCTTTCACCTGTTCTCGCTGGTTATCCGTCAGCGCAACCTCCAACGCCTCCTCACAGGCTGCCTGGGTGTGATCTTTCACTCCATCCAATACTCGCCCTCCATCGATATCATTGATGAGCGTCACATAGTCATGCCCTTTACGGTGGGACTTCTCATCAATACCCAGGTACTCAATTGTCACCAATTCCCGACGCGAAAGTCCCCGTTCGACAGCGCGGGCTTTGATGGCTTCCACTGCGTTCCAGCTAAGTCCCAGTAACTTACGCGTCTCTTCGACGCTACGTGAGGCTTGCAACACCCTGATGGAAAATAATTCAAACAACAACGTAAAACGACTGCGCTTGCTTGCCCAGGGTAACACCATACTTTTAACACCATGCTCCAGACAATTTACTCGGGGAATGCGACTGTGTAGGCGCGTTTCAAACTGCATAGTATCCAGGTGTCTCCAGGATCGCTCTTGTGAACGGTGATCATAGAACGGACTCACTTCTCCACAGTGCGAACAAGGGCCGTGGTTGCCGCTAAACTCAAACGAAATGGATACTTTTAACCCTGAAGGGTCTAAATCAACTGATGTCACTGACCAATCATCTGTCAGGCCCAGGAGCTGGCTGTAGTGTTCTTCAAGGCTCGATAGCACCGGAGCCTCTCAATAGCAAAGGGGGATGAAATACTATAACCTCACACAAACCGGGGAGGAACCCATTTTCTTAGGTGATAAAGGTTTTTGCAGCTTCTACGATATTGACTGCCTCTCTCGACGAACGGTTGACAGTGTCGTTACATTGGCCCGGAGAACACCCAGCACTGCCTCCCAGGCCAAAAAGAAGATAGCCGATAATGACCTTCATATCGAATGGCAAAAACCTAGACACACAAAAGCGACCCGTTACACAAAAGAGCAGCATAGCGACCTTCCAAAGACCTTAACTTTACGACAAATACACGTCAGTATTGTACGAAAAGGATTTAGGACGAACCATTTTTATATCATCACGACACTACTTGATGCTCAGCAATATCCCGCTATAGAAATTATTGATCTCTATGCACAGCGCTGGAATGTGGAGCTGTATTTTCGCGATATTAAAACCACCATGGGTATGGATATATTACGCTGTAAAACACCTGATATGGTTCGTAAGGAAATCATCATACACATGATTGTTTACAACACAATCAGGCACATCATGTGTGTCGCTTCATGCCGACATGACACACCGGTTGATCGGCTAAGTCTTAAAGGTGTTTTGCAAACACTCCGACAAAGCACTTCATCACTTGGTAGTGGGCAGAGTCCAGCACAAAAAAGACGGCAATATCTTGATTATTTATATGCAGCGATTGCGGATGATCGTGTGCTTCATCGACCTTTTAGATTTGAACCAAGAGTGGTAAAAAGGCGACCTAAACCACGGGCATTAATGACTCGACCAAGGAACGTTTTAAAAACTGAATATTGGCAAGCTAAAGCGGCTTAACTTAGTGCCATTGCGATCAGACTCATTTTGATATTGAGGAATATTTTTATCCGGCAACTTGGAAAATACCGTTTCTCTCATCGCTTGCAATTCCTCACGCGCTTTTTGCTGGTAATGGGTGATCACGGTTTGTAAGTGCTGGCGTTAAACGGCGGTCATTAGCTGCTTAGCTTATGATACACACATGGCACTACTTTCCAATCTAAAAACCTAGTACACCGTCTATCTGCATAAAAGTACCCTGCTAATCTTTATCTCAACACTCACGGATTGGTATGACCAGATTAGCACCTTGCCAAAAAACACATTATTGTGCCCCGTTAGCTTAAACCGACAAACGCTCCCGCAAAGCGGCCCGAAATATCGCACGCGACTCAGCGCTGTGAATAGCCACATAATCCCAGGGGTGGTACTCCCCCGCCTCTACCTGCAAGCTAACAAATACCGGCCCCTGTGTATTCAACACTTGCTCAATATCCCGCTCGAAGTCATCAATATCATCAAATGACCAGGTGCTGGCATACCCCGCCTCACGCGCCATACCATCAAACCGCAATGCACACCCACCCGGTATCGGAAACCTTCCATTCACCTCGTAAATGCCGTTGTGGCTAACAAAGTGCACAAGGTTTTTTGGCGCCATATTGGCAATCGTCACCAGACTGCCGAGGTTCATCAGCAAGCTGCCATCACCGTCTAACACGACCACTTTTTCGCTGGGCGCCCCCAGCGCCAGCCCCAGTGCGTGCGATGATGCCTGTCCCATCGCACCGGTACACAAATAGTTTAATGGATGCGGTCGAATCGCCATCCAGTCGAAGGCCGATTGGTAGACCGGCACGACGATGCCGTCAGGGTAGTGCCGTGCCAATACACGCAATGCCTGATCGCGTTTCATCATTGCGAACACTCCGGGCTGTGCACGACAAACATCACGACCGGCCGTGAATGCTGGTAAGCCTGCTCTATGGTGTGGGTAATTGTCGCTGTGTCGGATTCATCAACCAACCAGTGATAGTCGAGCGCCATTGCCTGGCAAATAGGTTGCAGGATTTTCAAGCCATATTTTTCTGAATCGGCTGGCAGGCGATCAGCTTCCATACCCTGCAAACCGACGATCATTACAACGGGCAACGCGTACTCGATGGCAATAGCCCGAATCGCGTTGATCGAATCGAGAAAACCGGTGTGTTGAATCAACAATACGGCACGCTGCTCACAATAGGACAACCCCGCACAAATCGACACCCCTTCATCTTCCTTACACACCGGCACCAGGGTTAAATCCGGGTCACCGGAGATTGGCCACAAGGTGCTTTCACAGGTGACGATATCCGGCAGAGCCACGACAGTGTTTACCTTCGCCTGCTTGATAGCGTGGACAATTGCACCGCCCTGGAGCCGGTGTGGATGAAGGTTCACCGCCATATCAGTGCTCACGTAAGTTAAAAAATGCAGTCAGTAAATCACCGGCGCGGTGCATTTCTGCTTCGAGGCCAATTGTGAAGCGCACACAGTCAGAAAACGCCTGTGCGGCAAAACGACGTGCGACAACCCCATTGGCCTCAAGGTAATTGTAGACCTCAGACGCTGTTGAGGCTTTATCTGTAAATTGCACCAGTAAGAAATTGGTTTGGCTGGGGTAGACCCTGGCACCCAGTTGCGTCAATACCTGGGCAAACTGCTGGCGCACCCGCCTGTTTTGTTCGAGCACCCACTGTGTGTGCGCACGATCCTGCAACGCGGCAACACCCGCTGCCAGCGCAGGCGACGACACGGGAAAGGTAATACCGATACGGCGTAACACATCGGCGGTTTCCACGGGGGCATACAGCCATCCCAAACGCGCACCGGCCAGGCCATAGACTTTTGAAAAGGTACGCGTCATCAACACATTGTGGTGGTTTTCAATCAGGTGTTGAGGTGTTTCGTAGTCGTCGGCATCGACGTATTCCAGGTAGGCCGAATCCAGCACCAGCAAAATATGCGGCGCCAGGTGGGCGTGTAAACGCCGTATTTCAGACGATGGTATATATGTTCCGGTCGGGTTGTCCGGGTTGGCAATCATCACTATCCGGGTGCGATCACTGACACAGGCGAGAATCGCATCGACATCGACGGTAAAGTCATTATCACTGGCAGCGATTGCCTCGGCGTCGTTGGCGTAGGCGTAGTTGGGTATTTTTTGATAGCCATTGCAGCTAAAAATCAACTCATCCCCCGGCGACAGATACGTGCGCGCAATCCGCGCCAGTAAGTCATCCGAACCGTGCCCACACACGACACCCTCCGGGTTCAGGTTAAATTGCCTGGCAATCGCGTTGGCCAGTTGCTGTTGCGCCGTTTCGGCATAGCGCTGTATTGAATTTATTGCCCCTTGTGCAGCGCCTAGCGCATGTGGGCTTGGCCCGTAGGCACTTTCATTTGAGGCAATATTAATAGGCGGGTGGTTTGTGGGTGATTGATCTATAGGCAGTGCATCCGCAACCAACATATGCGGTTTGATGCGCAGGATACCTGCACGTGGTTGAGGTCGGTTTGGCTCATTCATACGCCGCACCCCCTACAAGGCCTGCGGGTACTTTGCCGCCACCTCACGGCGGATAAAGTCACTGCGCTCATCCGCTTCGTATTGATCTGCGGCAAAGTAAATGGCCATAACCTCCTGCATCAAACGCTGCTGAACGGCTTTGTCATCGTCACTTTTGGGTATGCGCAGAATCGTATCACCACCGTAAGTGTGATACGGCCTGGCTGCGCTACCAGCCATACTACCGGCCATCGTGGCAATCGATTGCCCTTCAGCAACTGCACGTATGTCTTTCTTCAGCCGCGAACGCAGCATGGCCACCCCCTGATCGGTGGTGCCAAGGTATTCACGCTGGTGCACATTCATTGCCCCCTGACTACTCCACGCTTCCCAGTCACCGGGGTTATTTTGCATTTCCTGATAACTGCGATGGCTTGTCTGGCCATAAAAATCGACTTTTTCCCAACCGATCTGATCCCGCTCCCCCTGGCGCAATACTTCGTCCTTTTCATTAAAATGACGCCAGCCAAATTTGCGGCTATTCACATCATCAACGGGCACCACCCACTTGGTCAGGCTGGTGCGGCCAAAGGTATTGGGGTGGTCGAGCACTTGAAACATGCCACCATTTTGCGCCAGATTAGGCAGTAGGTAATCGTGAAACCGCAGCAACACCAAATCCCCGGTACGCCGCGCATGGGCGTAGACAAACCCCTCATCGCGTTGAAAATAACGCACCACGGGCAACTCGACAAAATGCTCCAGCCCAGGAAACTGTGGTCCATTGATTCGCCCGTGTAAAAAGACGCTGTGAAAAGGATCAATGGCGTTTTCAGTTTCTTGTAGCCAGTTATTCGGCGAGTGAATCGAATACGGCAACATTTCGTGGTCGGGGATATCCATCGAATCCAGGCAGGGAAACGCTGGTTTTTCCTCAGGTGGCCCCATATAGGCAAAGACCAGGCCTTTAAACTCGTGCACGGGGTATGCACCCTGGCAGATTTTGTGACGGATGGGGCTGTTCACCGGCTCACCGGGCGTTTCCAGAATAGTGCCGTCAACATCGAAGTGCCAGCCGTGATAGCAACAACGCAACCCATGTTCGGCGATACGGCCAAACTCCAGCGACGCCCGCCGGTGTGCACAATGCCTGTGCAACAGGCCAACACGACCGGATAGATCGCGGAAAACAACCAGGTCTTCACCGAGCACACGGATGGCCAGCGGTTTATCACCCAGTTGCTCTGACATCGCAACCGGGTGCCAAAAACGGCGTAGATACTCACCACCCGGCGTGGCAGGTCCTACGCGCAGAAAATCAAAATCGGGGGCTATCGGATTGCGGATAGCGTAGCCGCTATAAGGTTTCTCACACCACCTGATCTCATCAGACATGCTATTTTTATACCTCCCGCGCAATTAAGTGACTTCAGTATAAGTAGCGTTAACATAAATTATAGTGATTTATTTTTATCGATGCATATTCAAATATCATATATTTAATTAGCCCCTCCAGGCTCAACATAACACCTGGTTATTTATCCACTCTATTTTGTTACTTGACGGAGCACAGGCAGGCATCGAATATACAGTGAATATTCATCACCAGGTTTTCGGTAAACACTATGCAACAACGTCAGCGAACACCGGTCAACCCCGGAACAGTAGAGTGGTCCGGCGATAATCCCGGCATTTACCTGAAGGATGGCAATAGAGAGGGCACAAATAATAGCGATTGGCGGCGGCTGGCCCTGTACTTCAATATCGTGCTATCACCACACGGCCGGGGCAAGGCAATGCTGGTGCTCGGCGAGCCAGACCAAGCCGCTGGCCAACAGGCAGGCAACTTGTGTATCAGCGATAACCCGGCGATGGTGCACTACCTGGTTGAGACGTTTCTCTGCAAATTCCCCACCTTTCGGGGTCGGGTTGGCCTGCAACACATGACCCAACTACCGATGGACCAACACCACTCCACCGGCAATCCGATACCGGGCGGTGAATACAGTGAAACGCTTATCAGCAACCAAAACAACAAGACAACCAGCCTGACAATGCACTGGAAACAGATTGGCGAACCCTTTGCCGTCGAGGCATCGCCAGAACAATCGGCTACCGGTGAGCACGATATGTACAGTTTTTTTATGCAGGCGGAGGATGCCTCTATCGCGATTAACGGCCAGCCACTCACAGGGCAGGTCGTCGACCGCCCCTTCTTCGGGATTAGCATGCGCTCAGCTTTTCTCGCTATGTCGGAAACCTGGGTCAAGCCCATTCCACAGGGAGATTAATATGCCTATTCAACCTACAATCAATCCCGGTGATATCGACTGGTCTGGCGAAAACCCCGGCATTTTATTAAAAACCGACCCCGATGGCCCCTTTACTGCGATGGCTTTATTTTTCCGTATCGCCTATTCCCCTGCCGGTCGGGGTCAGGCACTGCTGTTGTATGAAGACCCGCAAAGCACCCTCAGTCTGCCCACCATACGCAATGTCATGATCAGCGACAATCAAGCGATGGCGCACTACCTGGTCGAACACTTTATTGCCAAACTGGCCACGTTTAGCGGCGCGCCAGCGTTTGCCAACCTACGCTATATTACGGCCAACGCGATAACCACCGCCGGTGATCATCGCAGTGTTTACAGTGAAACCATCGAAACCGACACGTTTACCGTCGAGCTGGAGTGGCGCGAGCTGGGCAAACCCGTCGCTCTGGAATTACCGCCCGAACTCACTGGCCCAAAAGACCGGGAGATGTACACCCTACTGGTCGAATCCCAAAAAGCCACAATTCGTATTGATGGCGAGGCATTGCCCGGCGTGCCAGTGCCCCGCGTACAGGCGGGCATCGAAACCACCACAGCGTTCCTCTACTTTGCGGAAACCTGGATTAAACCCGAATGCCTCAGTTGAGCCACTATTGTCAGGTATACCCTTATACCTGCCCCTTCCAAGGCTGGCGTGAAAGAACGTTCCATGCGTTCTTTTCTCCTCAATAGTGCGCAAAGAGCAAACGACATGCATGAGAATAAACTATTGGCCGATGAAAAAGCGCTGGACGCAATCCTCGCTGTACGGCCCGTCTGGCGCAGTTCAAAAAAACTGGCCGATGTGGTTGATCTTCCGGCAAACGTGTTATTACACGCCGGGCCACCCTTTTCATCCCCCCGGGAAATTACTCAACCGATCCTGAATTCCGCCTGCATCGCCTCAGTATTTGAAGGCCTGGCAGATAATTTTGCGCAAGCCGAGGCGAAAATCCGCCACGGTGAAATCCAGCTAAAAGCCGCACAGGATTTCAATCTGGTGACACCGCTCGCCGCCGTAGTATCAGCCAGTATGTGGGTACACGAAGTGATCGATAGCCACGCCCCAACGCACTGCACCTATACGCCGATTAATGGCGGTAACGGCGCGGCTATGCGTCTGGGCTTATGCAACCAGGCAGTATTACATCATATACAATGGTTAAACGGAGAATTTGCTGAGGCATTAGTGGATGCCCACCGCACCCCCATCGATCTGATTGATATTGCCGCCACCGCACTCACCGAAGACGACGACTGCCACGGTCGCACACCTGTGGGCACACGTGAAACCATCAACGCCCTACAACCCGGTATGGGTGAGCACCAGCAGGCACTGGCTTTTTTACAGGACAGCCCCAGTTTCTTTTTAAACCTGTGGATGGCCGCGTGTAAGTGCCAATTAAGTGCCGCGACAGGGATACCGGGCAGCAGCGTTATCACCGCCGCTGGTGGCAATGGCCTACGGGTTGGTATTCAGCTTGCCGGACTGACCGGCCAATGGTTCGAGGACACCGCAACCCCGCCGCGTGGTGACACCCCCGGATACCCGGCTGAACGTGCGCTCGGCGCCATTGGCGACAGTGCGATTGTCGATATCTGCGGCTTTGGCGCAATGGCCATGCATTATTCAACAACGCAGCAATCCCTGCTGGGTGCATTTATGCCAGACAAAGGTATGCAGCGGCCCGGTGAATTATTTGCACGCACTCACCCCGGATTCGGCACATTGAATTTCCTCACCGGCTTAACTGCTCACCGTGTAGTTGATCAGGCGAGCACACCCTTGGTTAGCCTCGGCATACTCGATTGCCAGGGCCAGGCAGGGCGTATCGGTGGCGGGATTTTTGACATGCCGATGGGGCCGTTTGCCCAGGCTGTAACTGCACTGGATGGTATGCATCGCCTATAACTAACCAACCCCAGATATGAGGTTTATTTGAAAGTACTTATTGTCCTTTACGTTTTATTCATCCCTTGTTTGTAATTGACAAGCCTCATGGCCAAACCAAATGGCGGAGAGCGAGGGATTCGAACCCCCGGAACCTCACGGTTCAACGGTTTTCAAGACCGCGTATAAATAATATAACCAATTGTTTTATATAATAAAAAATTTACAAAAATAATAATTGTGAAAGTTTTTGTGCAAGTAAAACTTATAATTCATCCGCTGAAAAACTTTCATATTAGTAACACTTACACTTTCCTGATGATATTTTGATGCCTACTCTAGTTGGGTGCGGATGTCGAAATTAAAAAATGCCTATAACTTCGCTATAGCTTTCAAGGTTCCACTTGAGCTGGGAGTTTTTAGTGATAGGGGGTATCAGGGTCTAAAGCTTCTCAATGATTTCATAGCTTTGTTTTCTCCTTCGAGTCAGGCCATCAGTGTGGTAGGTCAAAAAAAGCAAAAATATTACTGGAAGACTATACACTTACCTATAAAGTTACCCATAAAGAGGGTATAAAGTCAGACTATACAGGGAGCGCGGCATTGGCCACATTGGGGGGTGGGTTGTCAGGTCTGTTATTTCACTTTTATTTCAGTACCTTATCCACGCTTCCCCTGTCGGGTAAATGTGGATAAGGAGAAATAATTGGCTCAATAAATCCCTGACCCCACCCCTCGTTTTAACAGTTTTTCATAAGCGGGGTGGGGTCAGGGATACACCCTAACAACCCGACGCCTTGACAGGAGCGGTTTTTGATCCGATATTTAACGTTTTTTGTGGTATGAAAATATCTGGGTATTCGATCCCTTCAAGGCTCTCTTTTTCGCGTGCGAAAAAGCCCCCCAATAATCGGAATGCTTTTTGATGAGACCCTGTAGTAGGTAAGGCAAGCCCTCTGCTTGTTTTCGGGCGCTCGATCTTGGTGCTTCGGGTGAAAACTTGACGGAATAGTGAAGGCGTATATCGTGAGGGGTGCGGCATTTGGCCTTGGTTGCATACGAGACCATAAAAGGTAAGCCAGTGTGGGTTAACACACTGGCTTTTCGCTGATTAACGACGACGAGAAGTCGACTGTTTAGGTGGAAACCCAAACAAGAATGCCCAAAGAGCATTACAGATCGGACGCGGAATGATCCAACGTCGATCAGTGGGTAGGGGTCTAGAACCCGTTCCCAACTCTACATACGGGGCGTTTCCCTTTGGGAAATAGCCCGGAAAGTAGAGCCGTGCGCCTTGAAGCGGTGCGGCAGCCGTTTTTTGGTTTTGCATAACCAATAAGGGGTTAAGAACTAAAAACGCGGTTTTTTGTTAGTCAATTGAGCGAATCAAGCAACCAACGCAAACTACACAAAAAATAAGCCGGTATCTGTGGGTAAGACTAGACAGCCAAATTTTTGTTCGCAGGGTAAGGATATGATGTGTTCATATCGATAGCAAGAGTGATAGAAAATTGAGCTTACAAAAAAAGTTTTTTATTCAGGCCGATCTAGGTGTATACAATGAGGAGGAGTGTACGATTACCCTTTTTGTTAAACCTAAAGATTTGATTTTTAAACATCAAATTATTGGATGTATCGAGGGAAACGATGGTTATTTTGAACCATTGAAAGCTTACGGGGATGGGTACGTAACACATCTCAATTACGAGAATGGCGAGAGAATTTATCACTATCAAAATGAAGAAAATAAGAGAGAATTAGTAGATATTAGCGATGGTCGTGGATGCCTCAATGTTATGTCCTATATTTCTCTCTCTGAAGCTATTGCACAAGACCTTGTAGATGTTGAGGATATGTCTTTATTTCAATTTACACTTGTTTCTCCGTTTAATAAAAAAGCTTATCGAAATAATCGCAAGATAATAAGCTTTGATTCAAAAACTGAGTTATTATATTACGCAACTCAAGGACTAGACTTCCATAACTTTAAGATTGTTAGGTGGCTAATACCTGATGATAATCTAGGTACATACGTGAGGCGTAATCAGCCCCTGGTTGAACTAATGCCGAAGGAGTGGGCAACAAGATTTGATAATAAACTCAAAAAAGAGGCGGATGAAGCAAAACTAAAAGATGATGTAGAGGTGCTTAGGGGGCAAAAAAAAACGCTTGAGAAAGAAATTGAATCCTTGCAAAAGCTAATCAAAAAAGACCAAGCAAAACAGGAACAGATCACCGATAGCATTACTAATGCTACCCAAAAAGCCAAAAAGGTAGTTGATAAAGCACACACGACAGCTAAAGAAATTATCACCAAGGCCAATAAAGCAGCCGAAAACCTTATCGAAATAGCCAGAACACACGGCGCACAAGCGGCCACCCAAGTAGCGACCAAAATTAAAACGGAAGCTGGAACTCAAAAAAACGCTATTTTGGAACGTGTAAAACAGCAAGAACGCGAAGCGCTAGAGGCTAAAAAACAAGCGGAGGATGAAGCCAGTCAAATAGTCAGTTCGGCTGAAAGTAAAGCCCAAGAAATAATAGCGATCACTCACAAAGACGCCGCCGATATCAAAGCCGCAGCCCACAAAGAAGCCAAAGCTATCAAAGATGAAGCTACCCAACAGCTACAACAAATCAAAGACAACGCCGAAAAGCTGGAACTAGAAGCCGTTACCCAACGACTTTACACCCTCGTTGAGGGTGGTGCAAAAGTAGCCCTTTTAGAACGCCCACAATTACGAACCTTGGCTTTCAAGCTCAACCAGCTAGTAACGGACTCTCAAGGCGTAGCCGCACCAGAAACAGCCTCATTGCTTAACACGCAAAATAAGTATGATGAGTTAGAAGCCATGTATGACGTCCTGGCGCAAAAAATCAATACCATTAATGCCCGTGATAACTGGCCAGACGAAGTAAAAGAACGAGCCATAGACGCGTTGATGTCGTCAGCAGAAGTTAAAACCGGCGCCTTAACCGACGAGGATTTAACCAATGAGTAGTGCCTCCTCCAAAAAAGAGAGTTATCTGTTTGGACGTGACGAAACCGGTGCCGAGTTTCGGGTAAACGCCAAAGACCGCAAAGCACATATGCACGTTATTGGTGCGTCCGGTAAAGGCAAATCTAAGTTTTTGGAACGGCTTATCCGGCAGGACTTAAAAAACCGCAAAGTTGGCGCATGCGTGATTGACCCACACGGGGCGTTAGTCGATGACATTATGGACTACGTCGCCCACAAAGCCCCCCACTTGGCCAGCCGGATAATTTTATTTGAGCCAGCCGCTCAAACCGACCAAATCACTGGATTTAATCCTATACCACGCGATTATGACAGTCTCCCCAATGCGGTAGATGGCATTATTGAAAGCATTTTGTTTGCGTGGGGACAAGGGGAAGAAGCTTTTCCACGCCTAAAATCGTGGCTCTACAATGTGCTTTATCCGGTACTGGCCAATAAGCTAACGTTGGTTGAAGCCCTACCGATGATTAGTTTATATGCCAAAGCCGAGCGACAAGCATTGTTGTCTGGGGTTAGCTCGATGCAAGTTAGATCGGCTTGGGATAGTTTTGAAACGCTTTCTAGTACCGAAAAACTCAAAATGTTGGAAGGCGTGCAAAACCGGTTGTTTCGACTCTTAAATAGCGAGCATATGCGGCTTGTTTTGTCGCAACAAGAGAATGCCCTAGACTTTGCCAGCATCATGTCCGAGCGCAAAATTGTGCTGGTTAGTTTACGTAACTATGGCCGTGTTCATCCGGCTAACTTACGCATGTTGGGGATCATGCTTTTGAGCGAAATTTACCGTGTGGGCATGCAACGCAACGAACGGCGTGACAATCCCCCATTTCATATGTACGTAGACGAGTTTGGCCAGTATGTAACGCCAGTAGTGGCCGCCGCCCTCGATGAAATTCGTAAAAAAAATATCTTTTTTACCGTGGCTCACCAGCATTTAGCCCAGTTGGAAAATGACGAAATGGGCAAGCAAATCCTTAATTCGGTTATGACTAACTGCCGTCTTAAAGTGGCCTTTGGTGGGTTAACGCCTTATGACGCCGACCAAATTTCAAAGCTCATTTGGACGGGCAAATATGATCTAAAGCAAGAGAAGCATAATACGTGGGTAACGAAAGTTCGTACCAAAGAAAGCACCCGAACCAGTATCTCCGAAGGTCACACCGTGGCCGATGGTATAACGCATACCGACAGTGAGGGAACAAACTATTCTGATGGTGTTAGCGATGGTTACAGCGACGGAGAAACCCAGACTCATACCGAAAGTGAGCAAGAAGGCTGGAACACCGCCAACGCTCACGGCCAGACTCAAAACAGTACTTGGAATAGAGGGCAAAATAGCGGCAACAACTGGGGGAAAAGTAACAGCCAAGCCGATAGCTATGGGACTTCACAAAGCAAGAACGCAAGCCATAGCTACGGTACGAGTAAAAACGACTCCGTCACACACGGCACCTCAGAAACAGAAAGCGAAGCCGACACTTACGGTGTCAGCCGCTCTAGGAGTAACAACTACAGCTATAGCTCAGGACGCACTAACAGCGAAAGCCAAAATCAGGGGAAAAATACGCAATACATCCCTGACGGCGTAGGCACAACTACCGCTATACACAGCGATTCAGGCGGCCAAACGGTAGCAAATGCTTTTAGCGAAAGCAGCACCTCAAGTTCTGGTGAAAGCGAATCAGAAAGCCGTAGTAAAACCAAGTCAAACAGTCATACCAAAAATGAAAGCGCTACGACCGGTTCAGGCTCTAACACCAACGACACGAAGGGCTTTAGTTCTGGTGCTAATTACACCGACACCAAGACAAGCGGCAGCAATTGGGGCGGCAGTTCCAGTACCAGTGCGAGCCGTGGAGGTGGTCAGGGAAAAAGCCAAGTTCACAGTGAAGGACATTCCGGCGGTACTGGCTATGCCGACGCTCGTGGTCAGTCTCATACCAACACCCACACCCAAAGCCATAGCACCGGCGGCAGTCAAGGCACCAGTGACAGCGTGAGTCACAGCAAAGCTGTCAGCCGGTCGAAAACCACCGCCCCTTATGACGAAAAAGAAGAATATCAAGAAATTTCTAGTACCACCTTTTGGAGTTTGCCAGAACTCCAAGCCATGCAACAAGGTGATTTAATGACCCTGCCTACTGGTATAGCCCTGTTTAACAATGAAGGGGGGACACCAGCCTATATCAAGATTCCTTACGTCAAACCGATTGCGATTACTGAGCGTTCCTCCGCTAAAAAACTAGCCCAAACCAAAATCCGTTTGCAAACGGCCAACCCCAGATATTACGCTCCAAAATTAACCATAGAACAAGAAGCCCATAACCGGCAAATCCCCTTTTTTGGTGAGCCGCTACAACTTAACGAAATGGATTTAGAGGCTATGCCCCTTATTGAAGATGATGGGGACACCGACGGTCTGTTTAATGTATGAGTAACGCTCGGACACAGCGTATAAAAGGAGGCGTGGCTTTTCGAGTAACCGAGCGAGATATTGATATTCTCAAGGCGGTGAACCGCTATCGTTACATGCGCACCGGCCAAATTAAACGGTTGATTTTTCCCGAAAATCAATCGTCGCAAAGCTGCCAAAAACGCCTAAAGCTCTTGTTTCACAATAAGTATCTAGGTCGCGCCCATCCGTTTTTACAGTATGGCAACGAGGGTCAAAATTCAGAAGTTGCTTATTTTCTCGATCAGGCTGGAGCAAAGTGCCTCAATGAGAATGGTATTGGTCTTGTTTTTTCACGCACCAAAAAGCGACTAAAACATAACCCCCAGCTTCACGCCTTGGATTTAGCGGAGTTTCGCGTCAATTTAGAATTGGCTTTGCAACAAGCGGAGAGTTTGACGCTACGCCTGTTTGTGCCGGACTTTCTCCTCAAAGAAGGCGCTACTTCACTTACTGGCCTGAAACGGTATCGACTTTACGAGGAAATTCGTGATCCGGCTACTGGGCAAACCACGGTGTTTTTTCCTGACGCCGCCGTTATTTTAGAAAGCCCTCAAAATGAAGCAAAACGCCTCTTTTTTGTTGAGATTGATCGGGGCACGGAGGGGTTAGAAACCATCCGCCGGAAAATAGCCGCCTATCACCTCTACGCCACCCACAGACTTTATTCTAAATATGGTGACTTTGACCGCTTTATTGTGCTATTTCAGACCAATAGCCCCCGTCGGGCGGCCAACATGGTACGCCTGATTAACGAAATGCAGTGCAAACCGACTACGCTAGTAACCGATCATAAACAAGTGACAGCAACAACTCTCTTAAAAGGGGACATTTGGCAAACCTCACAAGGAAAGATAATTAGCCTTATTCGGTGACTTATTAGGTTTTTTCTATAAATATGTTATAATACAGTGACTTAGTAATTTTATTTCATGGAAGAAAACTATGTTCCCATTAGCGTTACCTGCCCGACTGGTCATTATAAACCGCAAGATTACGGCGAGCACCGCCAGCACGATATTGACTGGGATTTAACAGTAAAAGTTAATGGCGATAAACCATTAGAAAATATGACTACCGCTGAAATTATGGCGCTGCTCAGCACCCAAGTAGAACAAGCCACTGCTGACGCTCTGGTAGGTATGACCCACTCAGCTTACGAAATGGCCCCTAATGGCTGTGATGTTGCCCCTAGCGTGGCCTTTAATTACAAAGTGGACTCACGGCGAAATACCCAGTGGGAATCGCAGCGCCAGCCATTTTTGACCGAGTTTGATTTTAAGGGAAAGTTGTCGGTAGACACTAAAACTCCCGTGTCGGAAGATCAAGCTTGGCTATTGGCCAAACCAGAATTGGCTTTGCACCTTGCCCAAGAGGTTACCAATACCATTTTGGAAAACGTGGACAACAAGGCGTAGTAGATTCCGAGCATCATTGTGAGTTACCACACCAGAGCTGGTCAGCTATTAAGCTGGTTTTTTTGGGTAGCGACATACCGCCAGCGTCAATGGTCTTCAGTTATAGGGTTCAGAAAAATTGCCCTCCTTTGACCCTGCAAATGGCACTACACTATCAAGGATTTGCCCCTACGGGTTCCTCCTTTGACAGTTCCGCTAAAACCATTTGCTTAGTGCCAAGGTGTTCACTATTTCTTAACCCTATAAATCATGAACACCCCAAACTACCGCTCACGTTGCGCTACGAGCACAAAAAACCATTCCCAATACACTGGTCGTGCGCCTTTTGAGTTCTACCCAACGCCGCCAGAAGCTACGCGCGCCTTGCTGTCTGTTGAAAATTTTTCTGGTGATATTTGGGAACCTGCTTGTGGCACAGGCGATATTTCCAAAGAACTGGAAAATGCCGGTTACCGCGTAGTTTCTACCGATCTTATCGACCGTGGCTATGGTCAAGGCAACCAAAATTTCCTAAAATCGACGCAACCGTTGGCTAAAAATATCGTTACCAATCCGCCCTATGGTATGCACGGTTTAGGCGATGCCTTTGTCCGAAAAGCCCTCATGCACTGCCAAAAAACCGGTGGCACCGTGGCCATGCTCTTAAACCTACGGTCATTGTGTAATCCTGATAGGACACCAAAATTTACTAAAACCCCACCCAGCGCTATTTATGCTTTGGATGATCTAACCTGCTGGCCGGAGGGAAAACCAACCTCACGGCAAGCCAGAATAGCCAAGCAACAGTATTACTGGGCTATCTGGACACCTCGGTATACTGGTCGCCCAACTTTCTGGTGGTTACCCACCAAACAGTTTCGGTAGCCTCGTCAAACCCGATGGACTCTCATCCATCGGGTTTTTACTTTATTGAAAATTAACCACACTATAGAACCTTCTGGCATATTTAAGTAGTCTTAATACGTATCTAGCTAATATGCATAAGAGGTAGCATATCAAGTTCGGTACTCGAAAGAGATGTCTCAGTAAAACTGCCGCCAGCACTATTGAATCAACTCGGTATACCCGAAGGCGATCATTTATATCATGCTAGAGCGCTGCTTGATCTTTGGAAAATTGCATGATATTTAACAATGAGTTTTTCGTAAAAAAATTACAAATAAGCTTTTTTTAAGTCAGGAATCATCGGGAAGTGTTTTAAATTTAGCGTTAGCAACTGGTAGTTAAAAAGGGTGGCTGTGGCCGCTATGAAACTATCATTAGAGCCAACGCCATGGCTCCGAAAATACTGGTTGAGGTATTCGCCTGATTTGTAAGCCACGTCAAAATCAACCGGTACATGGGTAAAGGTGGCGAGCAAGGCTTGAATGTCTTTTAACTCCGCAGGCCGTGCGCCTGCAAGTAGCTCTTGCACTGATACTACAGACACAGCCGCTTCGGCTTCGAGGTTGCTGTAAAGATCAACTGCGGAGGGTTTGCCTCGCAAGATGTCGATCAAGATACAAGTATCGAGCAGAGGCACCGCCATTTAATTTTTGGGTATAGTGGAATCGAGTTTTGTCTTATCTGCTTGCCGCATGTCTTCGTACAAGGCAGAAATATCCTCGCGGTCTTTCCAAATACCCGCAACTTGTTGGATGATTTTCTGGCGGTCTACTTGTCGAGAACTCGGCTTTTCAGGAACGGTTTCTAATGTCACTTTAATCAATGCGCTGTTGCTTAACCCTGCACGCCACTGCTGAGGCACTTCGCTAACAGGTACTTGCTTTGTAATAGTGTGCATATTGGTTGTTTTCATAGATACTGGTTTTAGTATAGTCCTCATGCTAACACTGGCTGGTTATTTGTCAAATTCGTGACGTTATAGCCGAGATTCGAGAAGGTCGTGACGATAACCGATGATTCCATTTTCTACGCTTGGCATGAGAACTTTAGCCTTTTACGCCCCTCATCACCGCCCACAACATTTTTTATATTTTTTCTCTGACCCACAAGGACAAGGGTCATTGCGGCCAATTTTTGCGTTTTTAAATGGCGAGGCTGAATTTTGCTGATAATCGTCTTCTTGCCAATCTGGAGAGATTATTCCCTTTTGTGTTAAGTAGTCCCATAGCAAGTTTGGATCTGGATCTTGATGGATCTTGCCAAAGACAAAATCACAAATCTCCTGCCAGTCTTCTACGCAAAAACGTGGGTGTTGGGTATATTTTGCCAACCAACACAAACTAGGGTACTCATAGTTGAGGTAAACCGTTACATCATCAGCCAACCAAGCCCCAAATTTCCAGAGTAGTTGGAACTGCTCTGGCGTGATAACTTCGCCAATCTGAAATTTTGAGCCGGTCATTCCACCAGATAAGGCCATACTTGCCAAAAGACGTGCATTTTTTAAAGATTTTGTGGTTAATTTACCATCCTGCAACGCCCACGCAAACGGCATGGTATCTTCGGGATGGTAACGAAGGTGTAATGCCAATCTCAGCCACTCCAAGGACGGTGAAACCTCTTTCTGTTCAGCTTCGGCTATTAAGATTTGTTGCCGTATAAAACCCACTTCAGACCACTTTCCCCTTTCATCTATCACCCCAATCTCTTGCAACGTTTTGGGGTACTCCGGTCTTTGGTAAAAATTTTTAAAAGAGCGAATATAATCTGGCGAACTGGCCTTGCTTAGTGAGGTCTCTAGGTAAGCTTCCAATTCAACCTTAGACGCTCCAGAGACCACCATTTTTTGTGCCGTCCGCGTAAAATTTATAGCCTTATCAAAAAATAACCAACTACCCACCTCTAGTGTTTCTTGATTAAGCGTCTTTTCCATAGTGCCGCGATGATCTTTGGCTTGTTCCAGTTCCCACATTACTCGTGCAGCCCGATACAGTCGTTCCGTGGGTATCGCTACGTTGGTTTTGGCAAGCGCAAGAATGGCTTTTACAAGAGCCACATTACTAACACCGTTGTCGGCTAGTTCGGCCAAATGCAGGTTATACGCGTTGTAATCGGCCTCCAAATCATCGGCAGGATAGAGACCTTTAGTCGCTTGTATGTGTCGCCATAGTGCCGGATAGTTTGGTGGCTGGTCGAGCCGTTCCCAAAGGTAGTTTTTGGCGGCATCGGCGGTGGTTTTATCTATCTTGCTAGAAGCATCAACCAAGCCTAAAAAGACCAAATCTGCAGCCCTGC
This sequence comes from Gammaproteobacteria bacterium, assembly GCA_965277715.1. Taxonomy (GTDB): domain Bacteria; phylum Pseudomonadota; class Gammaproteobacteria; order JBCCGL01; family JBCCGL01; genus JBCCGL01. Next base: position 493,688 of record OZ255836.1, on the reverse strand, counting down.
TTTTAGGATTTTCGTAGATAGCGTGGCCACGAGGGACGGAGCTTAGCCATTCGGTCAAGGCTTCCAGCTTTTCTTTGGTTATTTCTGCAAACGGTGCATCGAGTGGTAATAGTGCCGCAACTAATGCTTCCTCTGGGGCGGCTTTTGGAAAAACCAATTCAGGCTTTCCGGTTTGTGGGTTTTGTTGCGTGTTGTCTTTGATAAACTTAATAATTTCTTCCGCATTATTGGTACGCTCCCACAGGGTCGCCACATAGCCAAGTTCTAGCCCCATTTTGTCTTTGTATTCCCAATAGGCCGCCACTACGTTAAAAAGCTCGGCCGTTCGGTCGGGGTTCAAGTCTCCGTTTGGTTCACAAAGTCCAAGGCCAACGGTGTTTATGGAGGGTAAAGGGGCTTCTCTTAATCCTTTAATTTTTGAGTCGTGGTTAAAAACGGCCAAGTCTTCGGGGGTGACTAAAACCATTTGTGCCAAGCTAAAGTAGCCGCTGACATCAAAATCATCGAATGCCTCACCCCGAGCACTTTTTGGGATGAGATTTTTAAGCCGAACCCCTTTTTGACCGCTTTCAAAGTTGACGAATATTTCGCCGTCTTGGTCTGGGTAAACACCAACAGCGCGATGGGGCATAAGGGGTAATGTTAGTTTATGGTTATTTTAGCGTGCTCAATAGAGGTGTCAAAACCCATTTTGCTTTAGTTGCTTGACGGTCAAAAATAGACTCCCTTTGGGGTCTCCCGGCACTGCCAAAAATCCTTGTCGTTCGTAGAAGGGTCTAACATCTGCATATAACGGGTGAGTTAACACGCCAACAATGCCCACAGACTGTGAGATGGCAACCGTGAGTTGCAGGGCGAACTTGAGCAAGTCGGCACCGAGGCCTTGCCCCTGATATTTAATATCAATGGCGAGCCGTCCTAATATCAAAACCGGTACGGGGTCGGGCAAGTTTCGCTGCTTGGTTTTTTGCAAGTACGCTCGCTCAATCTGTCCGGTCGCCAAAGTCACATAGCCTGCTACTTGGTCGATTTCTTTATCAAAAACCACATAGGTACGTGACGCATTTTGGCGCTCATTACCCCACGCGTGGCGTTTGAACCAATGATTAAGGCTCTCGTGGCCACAATCAAAATTATCTCGGTTGTCGGTTTGCGCCAGCGGGCGTGGCGCGGTTATTTTTCCCATGCAGGCGGGCGTTGAGACAGTTTTTTTAAGTTTGGAATATCGGTAGCAGGTGCCGCCAGCATGGCTTCAAAGTTTGCCCACTGATCGGGGGCAATCTGTACCACTCGACGCTCCATCAACTCTAATTCTGCCCCTTCTAAGGCTTTGCGGCGCATAAATTCGGCCACGGACGAGCGGGTACGTTCGGCGGCGTGTTGGATCATTATTTTTTCGTCTGGGCTGACTCGGACGCTCAGTATAGAACTAGATGGCATTTTTTTAGATCGGTTATATGTATGTCATTAGCATACACATGATTATGCCAATGTCAAAAGTTCCGGCGGTTTTTGTCGTTCTTGAATTTTTCTGGAAATAATGTTGCCAAATGGGTTTGTACCGCCTCATAGTCGGGGGTGACAAAACAGTTGTCTCTGGAATATTCACCGAAGGCTCGCAATACGTCTAAATCTACATTCCCTTCATTATCGCGAATTTTTAAGCCTTTTAAAGCGTCGTCGGTCATGCTCATATTGCGGTCACTACGCGCTGCGTCTCCTTTGGGGGTTTTAAGTTGGGCTTGCCAGCGAATCATGTTGAGTTCGTCATCACCGTAAAAAATTTCGCCGTTGTACCCCGAAAATCCGCCAAAAGTGGCGTTGATAATTTGGGCGGCGTCTTTTAATTTGAGTGGGTCTATACGGCTGGTGGCCGCCCAATCTAGTTGGGTTAGCGACATTAAATAACCACTTTCTCCGGCTTCTTCGGTCATCGCCCACAGTTGCAATAACTCAGCGGCGAGCGCTTTATCGTTGGGAGTCCAGTCGGTTACTTCTACTTGCCAGCGGTCACCGTGCGAGGTGGTGGCTCGCATAAATTCATCTTGGCCGTTATTGGAAGTAAACCCTTCCAACCCGGGGCGAAACTTGAGCGGTGCGCTTTCGGGAAACGCGGGTGACACTTGGCCGTTGGCATTCGTTTTTGTGGCGCTCATGGCGGCGGTGTAATCGCTGCCGGTTTTAATCGAGCGTGGGGTCAGTTTAAACTCGGTGGCAATGGCGTTTTGGGTGGCCGCACTTATGCCGCTGTCATACTCTGGCGAACTAAAAATAGCCTGTTGGATAAAGGCCGTGGGGCTGGGGATGCCTTGGCTAAAATCCAGCGTGTTTAAGCGCTGCTCGATAATGGCTTGGTCGGCTGGTACGGCCTGTGATAAATCCAAAATCTTTTGGAACTGGCGCAGTTTGGCTTTTTCTGTTTCGGGCACGGCTGGCTCGGTGACTAATTGATTCATTTGCTCGATGAATGATAGCTTTTGCCATTCGGGGGTAGCGATTAGTTCACTTATAAAGTTCTGATAGTCGGCTTGCGTAGATTGTTTTTTTTGTTTTACCGTTTCTTCTTTTTGCGCCTGTTGTTCTTCATCATTGATTGCGGTGTCCTTACTAACCGTGGTGAGGTTTTGATTAACGAGTCTTTGAACAAACTGAATAGGCCGACTTGTCAGGTCAAATGCGGGCGTTCTTTCACGTTTATCTATTTCGTAGTCACACAAAATTTGGCAGGCTTCGGCTTGCCGGTCTTGGGGTTCGAGCTTCTCCCACTTGCCACCGGCAATGGTTAATTGTGCAAACACGGCTACCCGGTTTTCTGGTGGCTCAACCTCTTGCTGTAAGGCGGCGCGCTCAGTGGTACAGGCCGCGCAGTAGGCTTGCTTTTCAAGAGCGTGCTGGTCTTCGCTGGGGGCTGACGATAGCTGGTCATTCATCGCAGGTTAACCGCTTAGTTATTTTCTTGATTGAATTTGACTCTAAGTTCCTCCATCAACTTGGTCGTTATGGCAGCAATGGCTATGTCAGCCTCAGCACCCTCTTGTTTTGCTACAGCAATTCGTTGTTTCAGTTCGGCCAGAGTGATGTCTTGTTCAACATTTTCATCACAACTGTCGTTTAAGTCAGCTAAAGCGTCTGCTTCTTCGTAGCCATCGGGTGAACCGGTGTTAGAAATTTTTCCGTCACCATTCCAATCAGACGCTAAAATATTTTCCTCAATACACGCTCGATAGTTCTCCGCGATTTGCTCTACTACGGCTGGGGCAAGGTGTTCTAAGCCCGTGGCTGGTTCATCAGCCAAAGCATTATTGGCGGAAAGAGCCAATGCTGCTGCTGCCACGCCGGTACCGAATTGGTTTAAAGCCATTTTTAAAAAGGTTAAAAAGTTTAAGAAACATGTTGCATTAATAAAGCCACCAAAGCCGAAGCGGTCACGCTGGTAGCTAGTACACTGCCCACGAGTTTGTGGTTCCAAGAAACGTGAATACCATCGACTTTGGTTTCGAGGCGTTGCGTTCGCTGGTCGAGTGCTCGCAGGTCGAAATCGAGCTGAGACAAGCCTCTCTGCGTATCCGATTTGAACTGGTACATCTCGGTTTTGAATTGATTCATATCGGCTTTGAACTCCTTGAGGAGTTCGTAAAGTTGGTCGTTGGTAACTTGGGTCATCATTGTAAAAGAGAGTTACAAAGCATGATGAATTAACAAAACCACCAAAGCCGAAGCGGTCACGCTGGTAGCCAATACACCACCTACAAGTTTGTGGTTCCAAGAAACGTGTATTTGGCCGATTTTGGCCGTGACTTGAGCCAACTCGTTTTGGGTTTGATTGGTTTGTTGTTCGAGGCGCTGCGTTCGCTGGTCGAGCACTCGCACATCCTCCTCGATACGACCCATTCGTGTATCGATTCGGTCGAATTGCCGATTGGTGTCGGCTTTGAAATCCTTCATCAATTCGTATAATTGACCTAATTTCTGGTCGAGGTGATCGATTTTTTGGTTGAGTTGGTCGTTGGTAATTTGAGCCGTCATCAAAAATAAAGGGTTTTGTATCTTTAATATCTACCCAAAATAAACAGTTCGTCAAATTTATTTCTTTTTCTTGGTCAAAAATTCTCGCCGGATTTCCTGTTTTGTTCGGCCTGTTTTGCGGCTGTCGAAGGATCGGGTCATGGTATGCCGCAACGCCGAAGCGTGGATTTCTTCCAGCGTGATACCTAAATACCGCAGGGTTACCTTGGTCGATTTGTGACCGAGTAGTTCCGATATATGCTCGATTGGTTCGCCTTTTTTGTACATCAAAGCGGCTTTGGTACGCCTCAATGAATGAGAAGCATAATCGTCTGGTGGATACCCCAACCACTCCGCCCATGTCTTTACCTTGCGGCTCAAGTGGTATCTGGTAATAGGTTGTGTCAGACCTTTTGACTTTTTCTTGGTGCCAGTGAACAAAAAATCCGCTGATTTTTTGCCAGAAACATCTATCCAGTGTTGCAAATTGGCTTGTGTTACTGGGGTTAAAGGAGGGTAAACCACTCCCGATGTTTTCTTTTGCTGTTTGGGTAACACCTCTTTGACTTGCCCAGTTGAATAGCACACATCGATGCAACGCAAAGAAAGCAGATCGACAGACCGAAAAAAACTGTCGGTGCCAAGGGATAGCAAAGCCAGATCGTGCCAATTTTCCTCGTTGATGAACATTTCGGATAAAATGTCTGTTTCTGTGGGCTCGAAAGGTCTTTTCTGTCCTTGCGCTTTGCCTTTGTTCCAGCCACCACCGCGTTTCTTTTTTCTTTTGGTGTTCAAGGGCGTTGACTGACTTTGTATCTGAGCACCACCATTGTGGCTCGTCACGTTTTTCATGGAGTTTAGGAGCTATCAGTGCGCTTATTTGAAAAGCGAACGTATTATATTAGTTTTATTCAATTACGCTGAGGCTGCTAACGCGCTTAGTATTGGGGATAGTATGAGGAAAGATGAAAATTACGTTAAGAAACAAGGGCTTTTTAGGTTCGCTTTTCAAAAAAGCAAGTATGTTTGGAGTGCAACTTTAACAAATTTTCCATGCAACAATCAAAAATCGCTTATCAATTGGCTCAAAATTTAGGCATCAAACTGGTAGTTCTCTCGGTCAATAACTACGGATTAGATCACTGTGATCTAGCCGGTGAAGCCATGAGATTAAGCAAAAATACTGGCACAGAGTGGAGCCACGAACAAGTGCAAAAAAAAGCCAGCGAACTGCTGACAGAAATAAAAAACCGTTTTGAGTATGACCCAAAATTGAAAGAGTGCGTCGAAATTGCAGAACGACTGATTAAAGAGTTAGCTTTAATAGTCTGATGAAAGCGGTGCTTGCCACAACTACATACAACGAATAGCAATCCGCCCAAAACCGACAAAAAAGACCAAGTAATGAATTTTTTATTATAGGTATTTGTATCTAACTATTTTTAAATTTATTAAAAATTAATCTATCAGAAAATTACTTTTTTTCAGTAAAGGTAAATTATTTTTCTTCCATAGAAATTATAAGTCCTGAAGAAAATCTAAACATTTAGCAACTTCAGGCTTTATTCTGGCTGGAATTGAGTTAATGACTGATTCATCTAACATTATTTTTTCATAATAAATAGAGGCTAAAATGCTAATACCATTATTTCTACAAATAGCTTTTCTTGAACTGATAAAATCTTCCCAATTGGTCGACTGAACGGCTTTTACCGATGAATTTTTTCTATTTCGGTTAGCTGATATTAAAGTTGGCCTCTTGTGGGATCTGGGAGTGTGCAATTTTTTTTGAGGTTTTTTTACAGTGTTAACTATAGGCAATGACTTATCTACGTTAGAGTATGTAGAGATAGAGTTTGTTTTTGAAGAAGATCTATTGTAGTTATATCTTGAATTAGTACTAGGAGCCACTTTAGTTCCTAATTTACCTGTATAAAGGTTAACATTACCGAACGTAGACCAATTATTTGAAAATACACCATCTGGCTTAGATCTATAATGTCCGTTTACGTAAGTTCCATTTGATCTGTAATAACCATTAACCCAAACATCAGAACTGGAAATTTGAGCAGGCTTAAAGCTATATGTTGATGACGGCTTGTATGAATTATATAAACTACTAGAGGAAGTGCTAGAACTTGAACCACTATTATGACAGTGATATCCACCAGTTTTATTGTTGTTATGACAACCTGATGAGTTAGTTCTTCCAGAGTGTGAAAAAGCACTGGTAGCGAAAAATGAAGAAAATAGAATTAATAATAAAAGTTTCTTTGAGTTTCGTAAAAGATGAGTCATTAAATAGAAAGGTAATTAAATTCATATTTAAATCTAGAGAAAATTTTTTTTTAAATAATAAATTTTAAAAAACAACTATTTTTCCTAAATTAAAAAAGATATAGTCTTTTTTTATAAAAAGCTTAATCTTTTCTAAAAACTACAAATCCTCACCTTCTACAAAACGTAAAATTGACCCTGCAATGTAGCAAAATTTGACGAAAACGTAAAAATTATCAGAAATTAAGGACAGGTATAACCTACTTCTGATGGACAAAAAGATTACCAACGAACAACTCTACGAATTACTCAAATCCTTCAAGGAAGAATCCAAGGGTTTCAAAACCTATACCAATCGGCAATTTTTCAAAATTCGGGAAGAACAGAGAGCTATGCGACGTTCAACCGAGAGCTTGCAAGAACGAATGATGAATCTGGAAAAATAAGCCAATTTGGTGCAAAGCCGATTCGATCAAATCCAAGATGAAATGAACAGAATTCAACTAAGCGATAAAATAGCGATTGGCATACTGGCCACCAAAGTTACCACCGCCTTAGATATGACTCAAATTTGAAAGAGTGTGCCAAAAGAATGGAACGACTGATTAAAGAGTTAGCTTTAATAGTCTGATGAAAGCGGTGCTTGCCACAACTACTTGCTTGTTATTCTATATATATTGAGCACAGGGTAAGCCATAGCTCAGCTTCTTAGGGACGATGTTCTTTTGATATCTTTATCACATGCCCTCTACTTTGTTTATCTCATCTTTTATGCGTTCAATCATCGCTTTCCCTTGACGCTTCGGCCTTAGAAAAATAGCTTCAATTGACTGAAAGAAAAAAACAGTTAGCATAGTAAAAATAAAAACCAATTTAAATTGAAGGAAAATTGGACTGGTCGATATTTTAAAAGGCAACAACACTATACTCGCTATAAGCAACACACCAAATGAAGTAAAAAAACATATAAAAGCAGTTAGACGAAGGGCTCTTTTCACAGAGTTTATATAGTCTTCAAAATACTTTTTGTTGTGAAACCTTAATAAATCAGAATCGGATCCTTTTTTGTCAATACCTCTCCCACTAACATATACTCCCTCAGATAATCCATCGGCTAAGGCAGCATAATATTTTTTCTTGTATATTTTTTCTTGCAGTCCATATCCATCAATTATCTTTTTTGTTACCACAATAGGAATATCTCTACAGCTCTGCAAAAAAGCAAAAACACCTACTGCACCAACAACCCCCAGTATCAGACTCGCTAAAGGAATTATATCTGTCATTCCGCCCTTTATTTACTTTATTGTAGAATATTATGCTTACAAGGTTGACCAAAACGACTATTATAGATATAAACTAAAATATTACTCATTCAACTTCTAATACTTAATTCTATCCATGCGGTTGATATATATTATGGGCAACAAAATAAGGAGGTATAGATACAGGATCTGACGAGTGGATTATTTCATTAATCTTACTCTCAACTATATTTTCTTCGCTTTGAATCGGATTCGTTTCCTTAGATAAATTATAAGCTGCATTGTAAACTCGACTTAAAGAGTTGACAGCCTTCTTGTCATGAAAATTAAAAATAGCAATTTCAATATCACCTGACGGATTCGCTTCACCAGCCATAAAGGCATTATCATCAAAAAGAACACAGCTACGATAGCACTGGTCAATTTCTCGAAGGTTAGATACTTCTATTGAAATTCTATCTTTAAAATATTCTGAACACAAAATAGCGCCAATAGATCTTCCCTTCAAATCAACTGATTCTTTAAGCAGCACTTTTATTTTTCTATCTTCACCAGCTTTTAACCATTCAGAGAGATGATAAAGTATATGAGGGTTATCATATATTTGAGAGGGTAAATTCCGACTAAATATATTTATATTTTCTTTAGCGTTTTTTATTAGCTCTTGAAAGGCAAATAACTTATATATCAAATGGTTTTCTACATCAGATATTTGAATATTGATATTTTCATCATTATTTCTTGCGTCTTCAATCCTAGCCACAAATTTTCTGTACTTTGGATTTGGTTTTAAACGATCTATTCTATCTACTATGATATGATCAAGTATGGTGAAATTGTTCACATCTGGCTCCTTTTGCTTGTTAAATTCATTTTCCATCGTGTTAAGAAATTAGTAATTAATTGAGACACTCTCAGTTTACTCACTGAGAGAAGTTTGCAAATAGAACTGCCAAAAAGCATAAGAGGCTCCTTAGATATCGACCAATTTGGGCATATCTTTAGCATAAGATGAAGATACCATGGAATGCCTGGATAGGCTGCTTGTCTGGGAACTGGCTTCAACAAGGTAGCAAAAAGCGCTCCCACCGATAAGCAGGCTTTTGAACCCGCTTGAGAGATAATTATAGAAGCCGCCATGCAGTTGTCTAGCAATTATCACTCACGCAACCTTCACAAACGTCAAAATTCAAATAAAACTCTTGCACAGAAAAGATATAACCTTCTGTAAATATTAGCTTTTTTGCACAAATTGGCCAAAAGCAACCTACAAATCACCGAGAATCATTATCTATTTGATATATAAGAATTTTTCTAATATATTACAAAAAAGCAATGTTTGTGTTTATTGTTCTTCAATTAAACACAGTTCGTTTACTAGAGAGACTTAATATGGGCTTACAACTGAAAAATCAAGCTAAGCTGGCCATATTATACGGCGCTATCGACACCAAATCAGGTTCACGATCACACATTGACTGTCTCAGTTATTGCCATTTTGTGCGGGAACATGGATTTTGTGTCTCGGTTGTAAATTTGCCTTTTTAGCCCCACTCTCTACCGTGGGAGCCAATGGCAAAAACCAGCCCCACCGAGTCCCTGACCACCGAAATCATCAAATCGCATAACCACCAAGGCAAAACCGCCACGCAGTGGTTTGAGCACTTTTTAGACGACAACATGGCCAGTTTTAGCCACAAACTAAACACCCCGTGGGACGAACCTACCAACACGCACCTATTCGAGTTAGGAAGGCTTTACGCCCAGCAAATAATAGCCCAACCGTTTGCCGATATTCTGGGCGAAACATACCAAGCCTTAGCCACCAACTACGGTCGAAAATCCCTCGGCCAATACTTCACTCCGCACGAAGTGGCGCAAGCCCTGCAACGAGTATTACTAATAGAAAAAATGCGCAGAAAAACTTCTTTATTATCAAACCAATGCCTTTAATCACAATTCAATCTCTTATTTTTATATTGCACAACACCTTCCACCAGTAGATTAGGAAGGTTAAGACGTAAAGCCCATGTACTGCGGGTATCAAAGTCAATACTTAATTACTAAAAATCCAAGTCGAAAAAATCTAAACACAAACATTCTCCCAGTTTCCAGAACTGTCTTTTATATCAATATTCATACCTTAAAACGACTGTATTATGCATGAATTTGTCTATTATCATTTAGAGGTATGCATATCATATATGATAAAAAACCCATGTTTTTTTTATATTTTGTACTATAGTAATAGTGAACAGAGCAAGATATCGGCGAAAAAGTCGACGGGAGTGCCAAAAAACGACCAAATAGAGAAAACAGGAACAGTTTCAAGCCAGCACCAACCCATTTGCGGCTACACCTGAAAACAGTTGAGTTGAGCAGACGGCGCTACAAAGAATCACAGGAAAAATTAAAAAAATGATGCTTTTTTCGCCTGTTTAATACTCGCCTGGTGTCATCATCGTCATTACGCGGCTCGTGACACTTGGGTTTTCCGGTGCTTCTGATCCATAGGTCTTGGTCTTGTCGTAATAATCAATCTTGAACATTGAACGGGGATTTGTTGACTGAAGGATCGCGCAATCATGCTTTTTGTAGGGGTCATTGTCGTTGTTAAAATCGACAAATGTACGGATAGCAAGCAGGACACTATTTTGGGTATTTTCAGAAAGAGCTTGTATGCCTGTAGTCATATAAATTTCGCCGCCAATACCGGTAATCCGTAAGACATCGTTAAGCGTACAGATGCGGATTGTTTTTTCTATTTCGGTCGCCGCCGGTGCTGCTACCTTGGTGATTAACTCTACCCGCGAGGCTAGCTCGTCATAACCGTTTTGATCTAGCTGCGTTTGATATTTATACCAGTATTGCAATTCGGTATCGTCCATAAGTGAAAAGGGTTAAGAGCCAGCACTTTAACGAAATTACACTTCGATGTGATACCACAACTTCATCAAATTTTCATTATTTGCGGTGAATCAGTATGTACTTACTGTTGTTTTATTAATTTTAAATAAGGAAGTGGCCTTGTTACCTGAGATTTACGTTAAAATCGGCTGTCAATAAAATCTGGCTTCTTACGTCATACCCAAAGCTCAGTCTCTACCAATTTTTATCATAAACTACTGACATATTTTATTTTTTAATTCTTTTATGGCATCGATTTTTTTATCCCCCTATCTACTGATTCAGATATTTTTACACCGAGAATGGGGAACTTTTTTGCTTTGGCAAACGGTTTTTGCAAGGCATCGGGGCTACCTCGAATACGTATATCAAAACATACTTTACACCACCGTTAAAAATCTCTCTTGTAACCACTTTCTAAACCACCTGAAAAACCACTTTGCAAGTCTCAATCGATACCCCTTTCAAAACGCCCTACACTCCCATTTCAAAGGGGTTAACGCTAGTCGTAATGTTTCACAAGTCGTGTGTTCCTCCGTTATTCTGGAAGCCATGCAAAGACAAAAACAAGACCCCAAACACGTTAGAAATTTTTTCTATCGACACGCCTTATCGGTGCGATTAATGACGCTATGTTTTGACAGTATTTGGTGGCTTATTACCACTGGTTTTTTTCGTATCCTGCTTTGGTTCGGCCAGTTACTTGGAGCCATGTTACCTATCTGGTTTTTCGTCAATGAACATCTTCGGAGGCTACACACCTTTATCGTCGGGCGCACAGGTGTGGGTAAATCTGTATTACTGCACAACCTCATCCGTCATTATTTGGTGTGGAACAAAAAACCATCTTTGGTAGTGCTTGATCCACACGGAGACTTAGCCCGATCTATCGTGCGTGATCGGGTAAACCGTAAAAATAACCGGTTGGTCTATCTCAACTTTAATGGCATTGCTGGCCAGCATGTGCACCTCAACCCGTTCGATTTAGCCCATCCCACCGAGCAAAAACTTAATCGCGCCCAGTTGCAGTTTTCCGGTGCTATAGAACAAATCATCGGCCAGTCATTTACGCCGATCCAGAGAACACTGATGCGAGCGTGTTTGGGGGTCATGCTTCACAAACCCGATATGACCTTGGTGGATTTGGTGCGCTTGCTGCAAGACGAGCAAAATGTTGATCTGGTGCGCTACGGAAAAGAGAACTTGCCTAATATTATTGACCGACAGTTCTTTATCGCCACCTTTGCCAAGTCGCACTACCGCGCCACCAAACAAGCTTTAGTGGCTCGCTTGACTGATGTGGTGCGTGATCCCTTTGTGCGACGCTTTACCTGTCATAGAAGCAGTTTTGATCTGGGAAAAGTGTTGGATTCTGGCAAGGTGTTAGTGGTGTGTTTTGACCCGTCAAAACAAAGTGCCGACACTATCCGCGCTATTGGTCAGTTACTCAATGCCGCCATTTTGAGCCATGTGCTGGGACGGACGCCTTACAAGCGGCAGCCGATTCATTTATTTGTGGATGAATGCCAGTATTTCGTTAGTCCGACCATTGCCGACATATTGGGCGAAAGCCGAAAGTTTGGGCTTTATGCCACGTTGGCCACCCAGCGGGTCGAACGGCTTGATCCCGATTTGCAAGACGCCATTTTAGGCAACGTTGGTACTATTTGGGTGGGGGCTTCGCGTCACACCACCGCCGAAAAACTAGCGAAGGAAACCGATTTAGGGACGGCACAGATTCGTACCCTACCTAATTTATCTTTTTTTCGAGTGGTTGGTGATAAGCCCACCGTTCGCCAGCGCCTTCGTTTTATCGGTCGCCGATTCGCTATGACACCCAAAGAGTGGGGAAAAGTGACGCGACAGCAGGTCAAAGATTACTATCGCAAACCCTCCCCCCAAAGTGATAGCGAGCAAAAACTCCATTCTGAAACGGATTGGACGCCGTACTTTTTCTAATTGTATTTTTCTTATGACTACGGCTTTTTCGGTTGTGAGTCCCCAACAGTGGCGCGTAATGCAAGCCTTGCACCTGTATCGGTTTCTAACCGTAGAGCAAATGCTGCAATTAGGTATTTCTAAGAATGCGAAGTCATTACGCGATAAAACCTTGTTCGCTCTCCGACACCACAAGTACATTCATTCAGAAAAAATAGGTTCGTTTTTGCCGGACGTTCACCATTTGACCAACAGGGGACGCAGTATTTTGCAGGAAATCGAGCGGATAGAAAGCGAACCTGTACCTTCAAACAAAAAACAGCCATTTTCCGCGCTTTTTGCCCGTCACCGCTTTGCACAGGTGGACTTTCAGATTGGTTTGAGGCAATGGACAGAACAGCGAGGCGATGCTGAGGTGTTACTGGAACTGCAAGATTTTATCCGCCATGGAAACGCTGGCCAAGGGCGCGGCAAATCAGCCACAGAGCTGGTGGTGTCCAGTTTAATTAATACGGTCATTCCTGATGGAGTATTTGCCGTTGGCTTGAATACAGGTCAGACAGCGGTGTACTTGGTAGAGATTCATCGCTCGACCCAAAGCAAAGCCGTCACCGAGCAACTGAATCGGTATTGTGAAGTCATCAAAAGTGGCGTGGTTCAACAGCAGTTTGGTTATGCAGGCCACCCCATTATCTGTTCGGTACACCATCAAGCCAGCGTGCTAGCCAGCGTTAAAACGCGGCTAAACGCACATCCAGAGTTTGCTCCTTTTAAACACAATTTTGTGTTTCGTGCCTTAGATGATCTGAACACAAATTTTTCGGGAGGCTGGCATTTTGCCGACAATACGCCTGCTAATCCTTTTCCGCTTCCTACCCCCACCAGTAATGAAAGTAAATGATGTGGTGTATGCCTTTAAACGTTATGCCCTGCACGAACGCGGGATGCGACCTAAAAGTTTTCGCAGCATCATGGCTACGGTAAACGCACTTTGCGTGTGGGCGGATACGGTAGAAATTACGCAACTAGATTGTGGAACAGTGCGGGCTTTTCTTTACTGGGGTAAAGAAGAACGGGCATGGGAAGCGCGAACCTTTCGCAATAACTGGCAATATTTACGATCATTTTTCAGTTGGTGCGTTAAACAACAATTGATTAAAATCAATCCGATTGATGGCATAGAAAAACCCAAACTTCCCCAGCGATTACCGCGTTGCCTGTGCAGAGAGGATATTCAGTCGGTTCTAAACGGCGTTAGATGGTTTGCTTGGCGGTATCGATTTGAAGCTATCCGCAACGAAACGATGCTTTATCTATTAGTTTACACCGGCCTCCGGTTGCAAGAAATGTTGGATTTAGAAGTGCCAGATGTAAATTTAGTCAGTCGAGAAATTCTGGTACGTCAAGGAAAAGGGCAGAAAGATCGCATCGTCCCTATTCATCCTCGGTTGTTACCCATCCTAAAAAATTACCTTGCAGAACGTAAATCTCGCCGAAACTATAGCCGGTATTTTTTCACAGGCGCTCAATCTGAAAAACCAATTTCGGGAAAAAATGTGCGTACTGTTTGCCAAAAACTATCACACGAAACAGGGATTTATTTTACGCCGCATATGTTGCGGCACACTTGTGCTCGGCTGCTGGTTGAAGCCAACGTTGATGTGTTTAAAATTAAAGAAATATTGGGGCATTCCTGCATTACCACTACATTGACCTACCTTTCCGTTTCGACTGAGAGCTTAAAGAGTAGCATTAGTGAGATAAGGCTTTTATAGTGCCAAGAGGGTGTTTGGCCACTTCCGCTTGAAGGTGAGCGGTGGTGACCGATAGATAAATAGTGGTCGTTTTGATATCGCTGTGCCCCATCATTTTGCTGATGGCAAAAATATCCGCCCCGCCTTCTAACATGAGAGTCGCAAAGGTATGTCTCAGCATATGTGGATAAAAATAGATGTCGCTACATTCGCGCAATTTGTTAACTAAACGAGGCACAACTTTGTCACCCATACGAATATCGTGCTTGAGAGAAACGAATAAGTAAGGGCAATGGCGTTTACGACGATCACGCTCTTTAATGTAGGCTTGTAGTGCAATCGCTAAATCGTGGTTCATCGGAATTAGGCGGTCTTTTTGTCCTTTACCCGAACAGACAAACACACTTCTTTCGGTCAGCCTAATATCCTGCATTTTGAGGCCGTACAGCTCTTTTAAGCGAATACCGGTGAAGATAAACAAAGAGAGAATGGCAATAGCTCGCGTCTGCTCGAATTTATAGGTATATCGATAGTTTGCCGCCCATTCGAGCAAGGTAAAAGCATCGTTTTTAGACAACGAACGAGGGAGAGTTTTGGGTAGTCGAGGAAGGTCAATGGTACGTGCAGGATTATCTGTCACTAACCCTTGTTTGAGACACCAATCTAAAAATATTCTAAGAGAGATAATTCTATTGCGAATCGTCTTGGCCGACCAGTTAAGTTCTAGCTTGCCACGCATTATGTATTTTTGTATTTGCGACTGGTCTATATCGGCGACGGTTTGTGCATCGCTAAACTTGATATAAGCACTTAGTTCGCGACGGTAGGTGTCAACGGAACGCTCGGTGTTACCTTTAAAAACGAGAGAGTACTCGCAGAAGGCGTGAAGCTGGTGGTAAATTTCTGACATTCTCTGTGGGGTTAGGGCTTAGCCCATAGGTCACTGAGAGCGCTTTTTTACTGGTTTGAAAACCCATTATACCACTGATAATCTAGAAACTTGGTCGCGGAGGCTGGATTCGAACCAACGACCTTCGGGTTATGAGCCCGTTTCTTCCCGATATTAACGGCAAATTTCGCTCTATCATTGAATTAAGCATGTGCTCGCAACCCAAGAAAATTATTTCTCTCGGTGACCTACGGGTCAGTATTCAGGGTACTAATTTAAATGCTGAATGCAAGTCTATTCTCGCTAACTTCCAAGTAGCTCTATTTTGTTTAAGTATTTATCTCACCAGATTACCGATAAGTCTGCAAGTAGTGAGCTTTTCCAGTGTCTACTTAGAGCAAAAAACTGACACTTAGGAGGGTATTATTACTTTAAATTTCGTCCATTAGCTACAAAAAATTAAACGAAATAGCACAGGTTAAGCAGGATGAAACAAACGGCCTTTCCTTACATTGATTGCCGCTGTATCCAGATTGTTCTTTAAATGCACAGCATAGTGCTTCTCAATCATCTCAACACTGGTACGGCAGTTTTTTGCGATCTGATATATATCAGCGCCTTCCAGCAACCTAAATGAAATATAACTATGGCGGAGAGAATAGAGTGTTCTGCGGTTCCCCTGCCGATCAAATTTTAAATCAATTTCTGTCAACACTTCATTAAAGTGTCTATGGTTATCAGTCGGAAAGAGACGGTCGGTCGATTCTGGCTGATTTCGCTCCTTCATTCTTTCAAAAGGTCTAACAGCACCGGTGGTGCTTTTGCAATATCCTACACCGCGCTTACCGCGCACCTCTATTTCGAGAATTGTCTCGCCGGTGGCGTCGTCTTTGACAATCTCGACATCCCGATATTCAAGGCAGTTGGCTTCATCAGGACGAATACCGGTATTGGCCATAAATAATATCTTGTCGTGGAGATTCGCCCAGATATACCCATATTTGTCGTCTTTTTTCTCCTTTAATTTCTTACGAGTGGTTTTATACAATAGCTGATATTCGCTTGGCGAAAACCACGCACGGTGAACCACTTTATTTGAAACACGATATGGTTCAGAGAGATCAGGCAGGTATTGAAGCCACCCATGCCTCACTGCCGCCTTCATTACCATACGTAGCGTTACCATTTCGTGATGCAGGGTGCTTCTGGAGGGTATATGTTTCCCATCTTCCGGCTTTAAACGGCTAATCCGATAATCTTGAACTGTTCCAGATGTGATAGTTGAAAGTCCCATCTTGCCAAAGAAAGGAGTCAAATGCTTATCAATGCGCCGATAGTGATCTCTCACCCACACGGCGTTTCGCTCACCTTCGGTTAAAACTTCATATTCAAGTTTGAAACGCTCAGCGGCGTGCCGGAACGTTTTCTCTGTGAGCAATTCTCCACGGCGGTTTTTATCCTGAAGTGTTAAATACCAGTCTTCAGCAAAATCCTTGGCTGCTGCCAAACTCTCTTCTTTTGAACTTACTCGGTGATTTTTACCCGCTAAATAGGCTGAACATTGCCATACAGGGCTTCCCGTTCGCTTGTAGACGTGGACTTTTCCACCAAGAATTGAGTGCTTTTCCGCCACTTGAACATTCCTCCAAAATGTGAAGTTTTGTGTAAGGAATGTGTAAGAGTATATTATTAGTTTTTGCGGGTCTATCTCTTTCAGGTATTAGGCATGTTTTTCATATTTTTTCCTTTAAAAACAATATCTTAATAAGTTTAATTTGGCGGAGAGCGAGGGATTCGAACCCCCGGAACCTCACGGTTCAACGGTTTTCAAGACCGCCGCTTTCGACCACTCAGCCAGCTCTCCCGTCTTTACTACATCATGTGCACTTAGCTTCTGTACTCAATCCAACTCCGTAAGGTCTCAAGCGGCGCGCCGCTTTATTCGGGCTGTCCGTGCCCTCACCCCTTCGGGGCCTTCGCTTCGCTCGGTGAAAAATCGTTCCAGACGATTTTTCAGACCACTCAGCCAGCGCCCCTGTAAACGCGGGGCATAATACTTAATCGACAGGGAATATGCTACCGTTTGTATCAGGATAAATAACATTAAGTTGTATTACACTTGAAACAGGCTTAATTGACACAAGATTGTAGTATCGTAAGATAGCGCCATCGGCGATTGTGGGCGGTTTTGTTCAATAGGGCTGCCAAAAATCACCGTTTGACCATTTAACTGATTTGGAGAAAGACAATGTCTACCTATAGTGTTCAGTCTGCGAATACAGCAACCCTTGCGACGAACAAGCTGATTAAAAATACCTATACCCTGCTCTCGGTTACGCTGTTTTTTAGCGCCATCATGGCAGGTGTGTCGGTTATGCTGAATATGCCACCCATGACCTATCTGCTGGGTATCGGTGGCGCTTTTCTATTGATGTTTTTTGTACTGCCCAAAACAGCCAATTCAGCATCTGGTCTTTGGGTCGTTTTTGCTATTACCGGCCTGATGGGCTTCGCACTGGGGCCATTGCTGCAAGCCTATCTCGCGCTACCCAATGGCCCACAACTGGTCGCGACTGCATTTGGCGGCACCGGCACCATTTTTCTGGGCTTGTCCGGGTATGCACTCACCACCCGCAAAAACTTCAATTTCATGGGCGGCTTCCTGTTCGCGGGCATACTGATGGTATTGTTCATTGCGCTGGCCAATATTTTTCTGAATATACCCGCGCTGTCACTGGCTATTTCTGCTGTGGTTATTATGTTGATGAGTGGGTTTATCCTGTATGACACCAGCCGTATGGTGCATGGTCAGGGCGAAAATTACATAATGATGACCGTTAGCCTGTATATCAATATGTTTAATATATTCACCTCTCTGCTACACATCCTCGGTTTTGCCAATAGTGACGACTGATCTTTGCTTTTTTACACTGTGAAACAACAAAAACCCCGGCTTGCCCGGGGTTTTTTTGAGGGGTAGGTATGGACTGGTTCAAAATTGGCTCAGCACTGCTGTTAGTAATGATGATTGTGATGGTCTTTCCCCGTGCAAAACAAATGTTAACAAACAGTCCAAAAGCCGAAAAAGGTGATTGGGGCGGTGTGGTTTTACCTATCGCTGCGGTTGTTGGGTTTGTTGTCTTATTGATGGCTATTGTTTAAGCACACGCGTTAAGGCAGTGCTAAAGATAATGCATTTTTAACGCTACCCATTATCCGGGGCAAATACTGCCTGTGGCTGCGCAATACCCTTCATAGCGTGTTTACCAAAGGCGCGCATGGGGCAATCCACTGTTTCGGCAAACGCCTCTGAAACGAGTATATTTTCACCGACGGTTTTGGTTAGCGATTCCAGCCGGGCAGTACGGTTAACGGCAGGCCCCATAACGGTAAAATCCAGCCTGTCTGGCGCCCCGACATTGCCATAAATCACTTCACCGACGTTCAGGCCCACGCCGAAACAGATTTCTGCCTGTGCATTGCGCCGCCGTCGATAGTTCAGCACAGCCAGTGTCTGCTGTGCATCTCTGGCCGCATTAAGCGCTGCGGTGCAAGCCGATTTTTTGCTGACTTTTTCATCAATGGGGAAAACAATCAGCATGGCATCACCAATAAACCGCAGGATCTCACCGCCATATGCAGTTACCGCTGCGGCAATAAACTCAAAATATTCATTGAGCATGTCCAGTATCTGCTGGGCGGGCAGTATTTCTGTCAGATGGGTGAAATCACGCAGATCACTAAACCACAGCGCGGCATTAATCACATCGGCATCACCACGCTTAATCATACCCGACAACACTTTTTGGCTGGTGCGCCTGCCCAGATAAGTATTCATCAACGACAGGGACGTATGCCGCAATGAAAATACTTCAAGAATAGGCGCAAAGTAATCGCGCAGGCGTTTTAAATTTTTCACATCACACGCGGAAAACCCCTGCTTGGCTTTGGTGACAACGATAAATATGCTACCCAGCCCGTTACTGAAACTGATTGGCATCGCGTAGTAATCGATATACCCATCACCAGCCAGTTCGGTAAAAGCCAAATGTGCATCTTCCGGCAATGTAAGCAGTGACTGGCGAAGGCTGCGTTTGGTTTCGTTCACTTGCTGCATCGGGCTGCCAATATAGCGCTCACTTTCCCGCACTCCATGCCGTGCCTGAGCGGGGATGGTTTTTCCAGTATCGCTTGACCAGGTGGCCGTAGTCACCAGCACCAGTGGGTTTATGGTGAGAAAGGTAACCGTCAGCCGGTCGATTGGCGCGCCTGCCTGCAGGATACGTTGCGACAGTTCGTGTACAAATTCGGTTTGGTCGTCTATCAGCCGGGCGTGTTTAAATAACCACTGAATAATCGGGTCCAGCGCCCAGTCACAGGTTGTGCCGTTTTGTGTTGCCTGTATTTCTTCAACCACGCGTTTTTATACCTTTACAAACAATCAATAACTTACACAATACACAAGTCTTTCGCATAGGGCGTGAAGTATTCAAAACCGTCCTCTGTCACTACAATCGAATCACCGACCCGGCCACCAAACTTGCCGGGCAGTGTAATCCCCCCATCGATGGCGAAGGTCATGCCCGCTTGCAGCGGTGTTTTGTCCCCTTCTTTGATTTCTGGCATTTCCAGAAAAGAGCACCCTATCGCTCTGCCCGTGCGGTAGCCGGGACTAAACCCAGCAGACCGATAGACGTCATTGGCCGCATTGTGCACCTCCTCTGCCAATACACCAGGGCGCACTTCTGCAAGGGCCGCCAACTGGGCTTTGAT
Source organism: Gammaproteobacteria bacterium (assembly GCA_965277715.1). Taxonomy (GTDB): domain Bacteria; phylum Pseudomonadota; class Gammaproteobacteria; order JBCCGL01; family JBCCGL01; genus JBCCGL01. The sequence goes on along the minus strand of OZ255836.1, from coordinate 473,880 downwards.
GGTAGTTTCGTATACGTGGGTTTGCTCGTCGGTCGCCTCACCAATAAAAATCTCACGATCAAACCCCAGCTTGTACTGTTTAAAATTCACCATCCCGCAAAAGCAGAAGTAGATAGGGTCACCGCGTTGCAATTCCCGCACATTTGAACGGCGATGCACCATCGAAGTATCGTGCCCGGATTGCAGCACTTGCAGGTTGTGCACGGTCGGCGATACAAATGCCTCCCAGCCTTTATCTGTGAGGAAGCTGGCGGCCTTGCGGGTGCCGCCGCCGAGCACAGCCAGTGCCACTTCGTATTCCGGGACACCTTCACCGAGTGCCGCTTTACCGGCGTCGAGCATGGCTATTGCCACCTGCCCGGCCTGATGCATAATCTCGATTTCCTCTGCCGATTTAATCATGCGCATATCACCGACGATACCGCTGACTTCGCGGATTTTTTCCCGCCCGATCAATTCATCAATGCACTCACTCACCAGCGTCGGGGTTTTCATCGCCTCCCAGCCAATCACCGCCTGTGAACCTTGCCTGGGTAAGGCGCGTCGTAGCACGTTCTCCCAGCGTTCGGTACCGGCATCCTGCCAGGGAATGACCTTCTCTACCCAGGTCATAGCGGTGACCATCTCGGATTCCATTAACGGTGTGATAACGCTGCACTCACCTTCTGCGGGCACTAACATCATCGTGGGGCGGCCAAACTCCACACCGAGATACCCCCAAAATCCGCCGTAGTAGGCAATACTGTCTTCATCGGCCAGGATCGCAAGGTCGATACCCGCGTCGCGCAACCTCGACTGAAATGCCAATGTGCGTTTTTTTGTCAGTGCCAACATATCACTTCTCCTCTGGGTAGTTTTCTCACGTTGTTATTTAAAATAAAGAGCAACGCCTATTCTGCATTTTTTGTCGAAGCGGCAAATACAAATTGACTGCACAATACCGCCGAGGCCAACGACAACGCCGCCGATAGGGCGTAGGCATAACTCAAATCAAACTCACCGGCATAGCCCGCGCAAAGCGCACCAAAGGCACCTACGCCATCGAGTGTGGCAAACACGATGCCGAGTGTGGTCGCCTCTGACTCGGCAGAAAAATCCACCGCAGCCGCCAACACGACAGGTCGTACAGCCGTTAGCAGCGCAGCCGACACGAATATCAAACTGATAAAAAGCAGCAAACTGTCGGCAAACCCAGCCATTAATGAAAAAACGGTGGCGGTAAGCAACACACAGAGAATGATCGATTTGCGCCCGATATGATCCGAGAACTGCCCTATAAAGGGCTGAAAAGCCGTGCCGACCAAGAGCATGGCGGCAAAGATAACACTGGTCGCGAATGGTTCCAGGGCGTGTTTGGTTTGCAAATACAAGGGAGTCATCGCCAAAATAGCCATCAATGACATATTGTAAAGAATCATTAGCAATACCAGTTGTATACCCCGCACAGACCGCCAGCGCACAATCAGGTTTTTAAAGTCGAGCGCCGACATTTTCTTTTGCGTGAAGGTGCCAATCCGCCTGGCTACCGGAATAAATAAAACCCCCATCACAACTGCCGGGATCACCAGAATCTGCAGGCTGGTTTGCCAGTCAAAATAACCGAGCAGAAACCCCGCCGTTATCGGCCCCAACACCTCCGCGCCAATACTGCCACCCATCGCGTGGATACCCAGTACTTGTGCGCGCCGCCCGGGCATGCGTTTGACCAGCACGCCAGTGGCAACTGGATGCCAAAATGCATCACCCATAACACCGAATGCCAGCAATAAGGTAACCGCCCAAAAACCCGGTGCCAGGGTGGCACAAAAATAACCAATCGCCACCCACCAGAAAGTAATCACCATTAACCACCCAGGGCGTGTAGCGCGGTCTGTCAGGATACCGGCGGGGATATACACCAAACCCGCACCGATGCCGTTTATTGTCAGCAGTAGACCCACTTCCGTTGGCCCCAACCCCATACTGGCGGCAATAGCCGGTGCCAATAGCCATAAGGTGCCAGCCACCCAATCATTGGTCAGGTGGCCAAGCGCAAGTGAGCCAAGCAAAAAGCGGTTATGTTTCACGGTGTCAGTCATAGTCTTCTCTTCTCCCCCACCAGCAATACGATGCCCGCACCCACAATCACTGCCGCACCCGACAGCATTAGCACAGTGGGAACATCACTCCACACAAAGTAACCGATGGCAATAGCCAGCAATACACTGACGTATTTAAACGGCGCCAAGAATGATAACTCGCCCAGCCGCGTACCCATCACATAGCAGGTGTAACCACCGAGAATAGCCACCGCCAGGCCAGCAAACCAAAAATACCAGGTAATATCGACGGGGCGCCAACCCTGAAACAAACACAATAGACCACCGCCCAGCATCACCATCCAGGCGTTGGTAAATGCCACGTGCAATGAGGGAATATCATCGGGAACATAGCGAATCGCCAGATCGCGCAGAGCGACAAGTATGGCGCAGGCTATCGGAAACAACACTGCCCAGTTAACCTCATCGGCAAATGGATTAGCGATCATCGCCACGCCGATGAAACCGGCGATAATCGCCACCCAACGTACCCAATCAACCTGCTCTCGCAAAAAAACCGCTGCCAGTATGGCCAGGACAATGGGCGAGGAAAACGCCAGCGTTGAGGCAATTGCCAGGGGTAGCAGTGATAAGCCGGTCAGAAAAACCAGTGTCGCCGCCAATTCCAATAGCGCCCGAATAATATTCCAACGGTGTAATGCCCGTTTATTAAACACCGCCTGCTTTGAGGCGAGCAGCACCACGGTAAAAATTGCGCACACCAGCACACCGCGAATAAACATAATCTGCCCCACACTAAACATCTGCGAGAGGTGCTTAAACAGTGCGTCATTTGTGGTGATCATCGTGGTTGCCAACACCACCAGCATAGCGGCCTTAATATTATTATTGTGCAATTGCACCTACTCTATTAGTCAATCCGTTTTACCGGTTATCTGGTGAGCCGCGAGACTATAGGACATTGCCGCACAGCGCTACTCTATTGTGTTTTCAGACAGGCCGACTGTCTGCTACAGTGGCGCTTTGTTCGCAACGCTTCGGTATTGTATCGCCATGACCCAATCACGCTATGACATTCTGTTTGAACCCGTACAAATTGGCCCGGTAACGGCAAAAAACCGTTTTTACCAGGTACCTCATTGCAATGTCCTGGGCCATGCGCGACCACGCGCAGAGGCACACAACCGTGGCGTTAAAGCGGAAGGCGGCTGGGGGGTGGTATGTACACAGGAGGTCGAAATCCACCCCAGCTCGGAGCTAACTCCCTATGTTGAGGGGCGCCTGTGGGACGACGATGACATCCCCCAACACCAGCTTATGACCGATGCGGTGCATGCGCACGGCGCACTGGCGGGCATTGAGTTGGCCTACAACGGCCATCACGCCAGCAATCTGTACAGTCGTTTGGCACCGATGGCGCCCAGCCCAACCATCGTCCACGGCAATATGCCAATCCAGGCGCGTGGCATGACGAAAGCGGATATCCACAATGTACGCCGCTGGCACGTTGAATCGGCAAAGCGTGCCAGACGTGCGGGCTACGATATTGTCTATGTCTACGCCGGGCACGATATGGTCACGTTGATGCACTTTTTAAAACCGCAGATGAACCAGCGCATCGACGAATATGGGGGTTCACTGGAAAATCGCGTGCGTTTTCTGCGCGAGACATTGACCGATGTTAAAGAAGCCGTCGGTGATAGTTGTGCCATCGCCCTGCGCTTTGCGGTTGACGAACTGCTTGGCGAACACGGTTTACAGGCGCACGGCGAAGGCCACGATGTGGTGGCAATGCTCGCCGAAATCCCCGACTTATGGGATGTCAATGTCTCCGACTGGGGCAACGATTCCGCCACTGCACGCTTTGAACCGAACGAAGGTTACCAGGAAAAATACACCGCGTTTGTCAAATCCCTGACCACCAAACCCGTGGTCGGTGTTGGCCGGTTTACCTCAGCCGATGCGATGGTGTCGCAAATTACCCGTGGTGTGCTGGACTTTATTGGCGCGGCACGGCCCTCAATCGCCGACCCGTTTTTGCCTAATAAAATTCGAGAAGACCGCATCGATGAAATCCGCGAGTGCATCGGCTGTAATATTTGCGTGGCGCAAGACAATATGGGCGGGCCGATTCGCTGTACACAAAACCCAACGCAGGGCGAGGAGTGGAAACGCAACTGGCACCCGGAGCACATCGCCCCTGCCGCCAGTGATGATGCGGTGTTGGTAGTCGGTGCTGGCCCGGCCGGGCTGGAGTGCGCGCTGCAAATGGCCAACCGTGGCTACCCGGTGATGCTGGCAGAAACCAGGGAAACGCTGGGCGGGCGTGTCGTCCCAGAGAGTACCCTGCCCGGCTTATCCAGCTTTATCCGTGTGCGTGACTACCGCGTTACCCAATTGCAACGGCACCCAAATGTACAGATTTTCCCCGGCAATGCACTCAGTGCCAGCGAGATTTGCGCGCTGGATATTCCCCATGTGTTTATCGCTACCGGAGCGCAGTGGCGGCGCGATGGCGTTGGTCGCTACCATCACCAGCCGATTGATGGCCTCGACAGCGCACACGTACTGACACCCGACGATATTTTCAATGGCGCAGAAACCCGTGGCCGGGTGGTTATTTACGATGACGATCACTACTTTATGGGGGGCGCACTGGCTGAAAAGCTGCGCGAAAGCGGCATCGATGTCACCCTGCTCACCCCGGAACCACTGGTGTCGAGCTGGACGGTTAACACGCTGGAGCAAGATAAAATTCAAGCCAGGTTGTTAGGTATAGGCGTCAGGCTGATCACCTCGCACGCCATCGCCGGGGTCAACCCTGCTGAGCTGACGGTTTACAATGTGTTTGACACCGTGAATGACACCCGGCAAACACAATCCTTAGCGGCGGATACGTTGGTTGTGGTGACATCGAAAACGTCAAACGATGCCTTGTATCAGGCGTTGATAGAAAGCCCCACACAGTTTAAAACACTCCAGGCAATTGGCGATTGTGAAGTGCCCGGTACAGTGGCCACCGCCGTGTATGCCGGGCACGAGGCGGCACGCTTATTTGAATCGGGGGCGGATCAATACGCACACTTGTTTCGTCGGGAAATACCGTTGGTAGCCGCCGGAGGTTAAGCCTTAAAATGCCATGACCAGGCTTATTATCAAGCGATTTCTCTATGGCCTGGTAACCCTGATTGCCACCTCTCTGCTGATTTTTCTCGGCACCGAGGCGATGCCTGGTGATTTCGCCTCAGAACTGCTGGGGCGTGAATACTCGCAACAGACCGGCGATGTTATCCGCGAAAAACTCGGCCTCTACCACTCACTGCCAGAGCGTTATGCGCAATGGCTGGTGCGCATGGTACGGTTCGACTTTGGTAGTGCCTGGGCCGGTTATGCCATTGAACCGGTTGTCAGCAGGCGCCTGCTGCGCACCTTGTGGCTGGCATTTTTCGTCGCGCTGGTGTCTTTTCCCATCGCTATTGCGCTAGGGGTATTCACAGCATTGCGGCGCTACTCAAGGACAGACCGGGTGTTGCTTGGCAGCTCGGCGGTGATGATCTCGACACCGGAGTTTCTGGTCGGTTATGCGCTGATGGGGATGTTGGCCGTTGGCCTAGGCTGGTTGCCCAGCCTGGCATTGGTCGAGGACTCAGCGCCACTGTTGGAAAAACTCCACGCCGCGATACTGCCGATCCTGACCCTGGCGATTATCACCATTCCACCGGTAATGCGTATTGTGCGTGCCGCGCTGATTAATACGCTGTCGGCCCCCTATGTGCAAATGGCCGAATTAAAAGGCCTGACGCCAGCGCGCATTATGTTGCACCATGTTATCCCCAATAATATCGGCACCATTGCCAACGCGGTTTCGCTCGGCTTCGCGGTGTTGATTACCGGCGTGGTGATTATTGAAATAATCTTCGTTTACCCCGGTTTAGGCACCTTGTTTGTCGATGCCGTATCGGCCCGCGATGTGCCGGTTATTCAGGCCTGTGGGGTTATCTTTGCCAGTATTTATGTGGTTTTGATACTCCTGGCAGATATTGTATCGATAGCTGCCAACCCCCGCCTGGTCAGCAGGCAGGCAATGGCCTACATCACCCCTGGGCACTTGCGCGCCGGTTACAAAATAGCTATCGCGGCAGGTGTGGCCGGTTTGGGAATCTATATTGCCACCGAACTGAGCAGCCGGTCGCCCGTGGTCAGGTTTGCTGCACCACCCCCCACTGCCGCCAATACTAATACAACCAATAAGGCACACGGGCGAGTACACGCCAGGCACACCGGGCTGATGGACGACACCGCCAGCCTACAGGCACCCTTGCAGAATAGTCAGTTTTTACCCGTAGGTGAGCACAGTGCAGCCCTTCACGCCTTTAATGCAGGTGTAAAAATCGACACGAGTGAGATTATTGGCCAACGCGCCGGTGGGGTACCGCGCACCGGGTTTGGTAGCTTCCCCGCCGTGACTATTCATTTTGTCTCGCACCAGGGCCAATTGATTCCCGTTGAGCCGGGGTTAATGGAAACCGACAACCCCAACTGGTCGCTCCTGGTAGGGGCTGGCCGAATCTGGTCTGAGGCCGGTGATGCAGGTTATTCGCGTGCTTCATTTCCCTTCGCCCTGATCGGTAAACGCGATGGCAGCGCACGCAATGGTCTGGCCATGTTTACCTTCGATGAACAGACGATATCCAACCTCCGCTACCAGATCGTGCAGGAGTCTTCGCCCTGGTATAAATTCGACGCCTGGGGGCAGCTCAACGCACAAAGGGTTGCAACACACCCCCCCGATACGCAACACCTTATCGATGACTACCTGGCGTTCGCCGCCCGGCGCGAACCGGTCAAGCCCTGGTCGGTGCTATACGACAGCATCAATCCGGCGCTGCTCGACTACTTCGATAGCCAGGGCGGTAAAGAGCACATTACCAGCAGCGGTATGATTATCGATGGCGTGATCTACAGCCGGGGTTGCCATACGCGCTACGGCGACTACCCCTATTGCGATGCCATGCGCCACTCGGTGTATTCGGTGGCCAAGTCGATGGGAGCCGCACTGGCCCTGTTGCGCCTGGCAGAAAAATACGGTGTCGATGTGCTGGACGAAAAAATCCTCGACTATATCGATATACCCGCCGATCACGACGGCTGGCAGGGTGTGCGCTTTCGCCATGCTATCGACATGGCAACCGGTATTGGCAACGTCGTTCCCGAGCGCGTCAACACCTACGTCGACGCTGACAACTCACCGCTCGGGCAAGCGGTTTTTGCAGCGCGTACCGTCGACGATAAGCTACGCGCTATCGGCGCGTTTGGGCGTTACCCCTGGCAACCCGGCGAGGTATTGCGCTACCGCACTGTCGATACCTTTGTGTTGAGCGCAGCGATGGATCGTTTCCTTAAGACACGCGAAGGTGACGATGCCCAGTTGTGGGAGATGATGCTAAGCGAGGTTTACCGGCCCATCGGCATTCGCCATCTACCGGTGGCATACGCCCATGATCCAGACCCGCGCAGGCGCGTGCCCGAGCTGGGCTGGCAAATGTTTGCCACCGTCGATGATATTGCCAAAGTGGTAAAACTGATCAGAAACCAGGGGCGTTACAAAAGTGAACAAGTGCTGCACAAGGCACTGACCCGCAAGCTGATGGAGGTCGATAGAGAGACCGGCTTGCCGAGTGGCTGGTATTACCGGCGGGGTGGCCAGGCACACTACGCGACATCGCTGTGGTTAATACCGTACCAGGTTGACGACGATTGCTGGATCGTCGCGCCCACCATGCACGGCGTGGGGGGAAACTATGTGATTATGGTGCCAAACGGGGTAACCGCCTATCGGCTCGCCGATGGCTATGCGGACAATCCGGCAACTTACGATACCTATACCATGCGGCGGATTGCCGATTTTGTGCGGCCATCATGTGATTATGTACAATAGCCTGCTACTACCCAACCCCAGGTGCCTTATCAACCTGCACCGGCTCACCACTGTGATGGTTAGCATCAAATTGTGTCAAACGCTGTCCAATGTTGGCAAGGGTTCGTGCGCCGAAACCTGCGCAAATAACAACAAACGTTCGCCCCGCTCCACCGCTCCACGGTGCACCATCGAGATCAGTGTTCCCGCCACCGGGCTGTACAAAGGCAAGGGGGCACGCTCCGGTTCCAACACACTGTATAGCGTCCCGACTTTATCGCCCCTGGCAACGACCTCATTAAGGTCAATACTGGGTACAAATACACCGGCGCGGCGCGCAAACACGCCACCGTTTTCGATGCCTTCAATCAGCAGTGCCACTGTAGTGGGTTCAGACATCTCACCTGCCAACATACCCAGCGACCGCATTACCCGGTAAACGCCTTCTTTGGTTCTGCGAAAGCTCTCTCTGGACACCCGGCCACCACCAAACAACTCACTGGCAAACATCGGCACACCCTGCCGGTTTGCCGCATCATTAACCGAGCCGCCGGTTCGCGGGCCGTTTAATAGCCAGATAAAATCGGGGGCAAATGCGCGGGCCAGTTGTAAATTCTGCCGATACAATGCGCCATCACTACAACAGATCATCGCCAACACCGAATAAATACTCGCCTTGCCCCCCGCGTGAAAATCAATTGCCGCATCGCATTGTGGCAATAATAAGGACTCAATAAAATGGGCAATCATCGCCGTAGGCCCGCCGTCGACATCACCGGGATACGCCCGGTTAAGGTTGCCGCCATCCAGCGGCGAACAGCGCGATATACCGGCAAATGCAGGGGCATTACTGGCGGGCAGTGCAATGATGCGCCCGTGCAACTGGCGCAGATCGAGTGAGTGCACAAGATCCATAATGGCCGCCGGGCCTTCGTATTCATCGCCGTGTGTGCCCCCGCACAACAACAGTGTTGGCCCCTCACCGTTTGCCAGCGAGATAATAGGCATGGGGTAATAACCCAAGGGCGTATTGTTATCTGAAAATGGCAACCGCAAATCACCTATCTGCCGCCCTGGTTTTGACAGGTCAATATCACAGCTAAGCCTGGTTTTGTGCCAGTCAATATTCATGGATTAACCGCTTCATAATTCAACGATAATACCCAACATGATCACCCTGCAACGACACGCCCAGGCCATTTAACAACCGATTGGCATAACTAAAATAACCACAGACCTGATTCACTTCGAGTATTTCACCATCGCTGGCACCGGCGTCACGCAGCTTTACTATATCCTCCTCAACCATATCACCGGGGTGTAGGGTGAGCTTTTCAGTGTAGCGTAGCAGGGCAAGCTGCGCGCCCTGCATCACCCGCTCAGGTGCGCGCTGGTGTAAGGCGTCGAGTATTTCATCGCCGCGCTGTTCATCCCCCAGTTGCACCTTAAAGTTCGTGGCGTGGTTGGTGTAACTATAGTCGCAGCGATTAAGTAAGCTGGTGTAACTGCCCACCAACTCCAGAAACCACAGCGGCAGTGTGTTGTTATCATTGTGCAGAGCCGCCCGGTAAAGCGCTACATGCCCATCCATCGTATGCGGGCGCAGGCTATGCACACGCATCACATTATCAACCGTACCGTGAGGCGTGCGCGCCCGATCCAGCACCGCCAGTAACGTGCTATCGGCCTCGTCGTCGCCGATCATTTTTATCCATGCCGTCATTTATTTACCCCCCGTCGACGTAAACCTAACTGTGTCATTCTACTATCACTTGTCCATAAACCGGCGTGGCGATAAGGACGTTATTAACGCTGTATCAACCTTTAGCCATTCAGGAAAGGTATTGCCTGTAATTAAGCTCGCCGCCGCATGGGTTAAAGCGGGCGCTGAGTGAATACCGCTTCCCCCCTGCCCTGCCAACCAAAAGAAACCTTCTTGGCGCGGGTCGAAGCCCACAACCGGGTGCCGGTCTGGCGAAAACGTGCGCAAGCCCGCCCAGCTACGTACTACTTTGGTTACTTCACCCAAATCCAGCGCCTGTTGAAAGTTATCGATACCCGTCGCCACATCAATATCATCAGGCCAGGCATCACACGCCTGCATCGGCGTTTCCTCGGCGAGCGACACCATCATCCACTCGCCTTCCGGGCGCCCGTACCAGGTTTCATCAAAATCACCGATCATTGGCCAGTCACGCCCAGCGGGCTGTTCAAATGCCACAATAGCGGCGGTGCGTCGATGCGGTAGCAAGCCCAGCCCGGTAAGCTGCGCCATTTTCGCAACATCGTCAGCCCAGGCTCCCGCAGCATTGATCAGGCGTGGTGCAGAGTAATCACCTGCCGACGACCCTACCGTCCACAGCCCCTGCCGTCGCTGTATTTGTTTCACCTCCGCCCCACAAACCAACTCACCACCCAATTGCTTAAATTGGCGCAGATACCCCTGGCACAATTGATCGACATCCAAATCCATGGCGTTTTCATCGAGCAGACCACCCGTAAATTTTCCCGCCCGAATAGCGGGGATGCGCTGTTGCAGTGCCGCTATCGACATTAAATCACTGCCTGTCTGCCCTGCAAATGCCTGTTTGAGTAACGCTTCCTGGCCGATTTTGGCGAGGGTAACAATACCGCGTGGGCTGGCCAGAGGCGCATCACAGAAACCAGCGGGCGGGTTGACAAAGAACGGGCGGCTACCGCGAATAAACTGCTCCATCGCGCTTCCCCCGTAACTTTCGATCAACATAGCCGCCGAGCGGCTGGTCGAGTGGTACATTGGTACCGTTTCACGCTCCAATATCAGTACGCGCAAATCATTGGAGAGCACCGAGGCGACAGCGATACCGACGACACCGGCCCCAATAACAATCACATCGTAAGTAGCAGGGTTATTCATTATTTATTGAACCTTCAAATTTAGTGTTTTAATTTTGATACTATTAACTGTTAAACGATAACACGTGAAATCCCCATCAACACCCGCTTTCTATTTTTAACGCATTAGGGCATCGCCCCTACGAGGCCAACAATGAACAAACAACCCTATGATGTCGTTATTATCGGCGCAGGCATCGTTGGCGCCTGTTGCGCATTATGGTCGCAGATGCGGGGGCTGAAGGTGTTATTAATCGACAAAAACCCGCCGGGTAGTGGTACTTCCTACGGCAACGCCTGCACCATCGCAACCTACGGGTGTGTGCCGATTAACGACCCAGCCCTATTTTGCCAACTGCCCTCACTGCTGTTTGCCAAAGACAGCCCTCTGTCGTTTGATTGGCGTTATGCCATCCAGCACATGCCGTGGATACTGGCATTCCTGCGCAACTGTACTAAAGCACGTGTCCGCCATATCAGTGATAGTTTAGGTGGGCTGTTGAGCCACAGCAATGCCGGGTTAGATCCGTTAATTAAAGCGGCAGCGGCACAAGACCTCGTGGTCGCCAACGATTGCCTGTATGTCTATTCACGCAAACAATCGTTTGACAATGCGGGCGCCGGTTATGAAACCCGGCGGCGCAATGGTAACGTGATGGAGACGCTCGACGCCGATGATATTCTCGCGCTGGAACCCCACTTAAAGTTGCCGCTTTACAAAGGGTTTCTCTACAAAGGCGCACGCTACATCACTAACCCACAAACACTGGTTGAGCGTTTTGTTGCGCAGTTCACTGCTGTAGGCGGTGAATATGTAGCACGGTCGGCAATGCACACCACAGCCAGCACTGATGGAGTATCCGTACACCTCGACAGCGGTGAAACAGTGGCAGCGCGTTTTTGTGTTATCGCCGCAGGCGCGCATTCACAGCGCATTGCGGGTTGTGGTGCGGCACACACCCCGCTCGGCACTGAGCGGGGCTACCATATTCAATACCCACAACACAGGGGTTTATTGAGCAGGCCCGTGGGCTGGGCAGATGCCGGTTTCTACAGCACGCCCATGGATGCTGGTTTGCGCATTGCTGGCACGGTTGAAATCGCCGGGCTGGATAAACCAAAAAACCAGCGGCGAATCGATTACCTAACCCGCATGTCACACCATATGTTTGGTGATATTGGCAAACCCGAACAGGATTGGATTGGTTTTCGTCCCACCCTGCCGGATGCGCTGCCAGTCATTGGCGCCTCGCCTGTCTCCAGTAACATCCTGTTTGCCTATGGGCATCACCATATAGGGTTAACGCTGGGCGGCATTACAGGGAAAATCATCAGCGATATAACCTGCGGGGCATCACCTGATATTGATATTTCCGCGTTTTCTGCGAGTAGATTTACCTAAAGAGCGTATATAACCAGTAATACATAAACCTATCAGTTACTACGAAGCTGTTACAAACAACGCCCCATTATTGACGAGACAACAAAGCAACTCACAATCGTGCGTGTTTGAAATATAGGGCACCAACTGCATAGACAAATAACCATACCCATCACAGAGCAATGCCGCCAACTCAGGGGTACTTACAAACGACTCACCGTTAACATATAGCAGGCAGGTGTTCTGGGTCTCGATAAACGCAAAACGGCAATCGGTACGCCGTTCAATCACAGCGCCCTGCTGGATTAACGCAACAAGCTCGTCCGCCTGAATTTTTTCCTCTCCACCTTCCAATACCAGCGGCGCTTCTGTAATGGAGGCACCGAACCAGTCTTTGGCGTTAATCATTGCCTGGGTCAATAAAGGTTGGAGTATCGAATCAATGTTTTCCAGGGTCCTGGCATCAATCCTTCCCCGCACTGTTTGTGGTGATTTCAGTGCATCGTGAAACCGTTCATCGTCCGGCAATGTATCAATAAAGTGCTCAAACCACGCCGTTACAAGCTGGCGAATAGAGGGGGCACGAAAACCGATAGACCACGTCATACACTGATCAATTGCAACACCGTGATGCGCAACACCCGGTGGCAAGTAGAGCATATCACCGGGTTGTAACACCCATTCCTGCTCGGCAATAAAACCATCCAACATTTTTAATCGACTGTTTTGGTTTGTATTGGCTGTTGTTTGCAGGGCATCAGGATTCGTTGTGATCGACCAGCGACGGCTCCCCTCTGCCTGGAGCAGGAACACATCATATTGATCAACGTGCGGGCCTACTGAGCCACCCGGTGGTGCCAGGCTTATCATTAAATCATCGATGCGCCAGTCGGGGATAAAGCGAAAAGGCTGTAGGTAGGCGATAAAATCCGGTAAGTGCTTTTCGATATCCGTGACCAATAGTGACCAGTCACTGTCTGGCAATTCAGCAAAGTCATGCTCACAGAAAGGGCCGTGTTTGCATTGCCAGCCACGGTCGGCCTGATGGCTTATCAGCCGGGCTGCAATGCCCTCTTCACAGGCTAACCCGGCTAACTCTTCCGGGGGTAATGGGTTTTCAAAACAGGGAAACGCCTGGCGAATGAGCAAAGGCTGTTTTTGCCAATAATCGTGGATGAATTGCGCCTCGTTCAACCCAATTGGCCAATGGATTTCCATCCTTTATTTAGGCGTCTTTTATAGACTTTGCCTGCGCTGCGGCATTGCCGGTGTACGCCATCGGCGTTAAGGCGAGCAATGTTTCTTTGGCCTCTTCTGGAATAGCCAGTGTGGCAACAAAGGCTTGCAGGGTTGCCGCAGTAATTGCCTGGCCGCGTGTCAACGCTTTTAATTTATCGTAAGGGTTATCGATACCATAGCGGCGCATAACGGTTTGAATGGGTTCGGCCAGCACCTCCCAGCTTTTTTGCAGATCGTCTGTCATGGCATCCGCATTAATCTCCAGTTTATTTATGCCTTTGAGTAACGATTGATAGGCAATCGATGTGTGTGACAAGCCAACCCCCAGATTGCGCAAGACGGTGGAATCGGTCAAATCCCGCTGCCAGCGTGAGATGGGTAATTTCTCACTCAGGTGATGGAGTAGAGCATTGGCAATACCAAAATTTCCCTCAGCATTTTCAAAGTCAATCGGATTGACTTTATGCGGCATCGTCGAAGAGCCGACCTCCCCGGCAATGGTTTTTTGCCTGAAGTAACCCAGCGAGATATAACCCCATATATCGCGTGAAAAATCGATCAATACCGTGTTGGCACGGCTGATAGCCTGAAACAGTTCAGCGATGTAGTCGTGTGGTTCTATTTGCGTTGTATAAAGGTTGTAACCGATGCCCAGGCTTTGCACAAAATGCGCACAAAACTGTGGCCAGTCGGTGCCGGGATAACTGGCATAGTGCGCGTTAAAATTGCCGACTGCGCCGTTTATTTTCCCCAGTAGTTGTACCTGCTCAATGGCTTTGAGCTGGCGTTTGAGGCGGTAGGCGGTATTGGCAATCTCTTTGCCCATTGTGGTGGGTGATGCTGTCTGTCCGTGGGTGCGGCTTAACATGGCTTGATCGGCGTGGGTGATCGCCAGGGTTTCCAGTGAGGTAATTATCTGTTGAAGCTGCGGTACGATTACATCGTTTCGCCCGGCTTGTAACATCAGCGCATGAGATAAGTTATTAATGTCCTCAGAGGTGCAGGCAAAGTGAATAAACTCGCGCAGTGCGGTCAATTCCGCGTGCCCGGCAAAATAGTCACGCAGAAAGTACTCAACAGCTTTTACGTCATGGTTGGTTTCCGCTTCAATGGCTTTTACGCTTAGCGCGTCTTGCGCTGAAAAATTGTCCACCAATTGGTTGAGTGAGGCATTGGCCTCAGCCGACAACGTGGGCACCTCCGGGATGCTGGCTTCCTGTGCGAGCGCCTGCAACCATCTTACCTCTACCAGCACGCGGTAACGGATCAGGCCAAATTCACTGAAAACAGGCCGGAGAGCATCGACTTTACTGGCGTACCTACCATCAATAGGTGAGAGCGCGGTGAGGGAGCTAAAGGGCATAATAGTAACCAAGGGCATATGAGAACAGAAGACAGGGCAGTGGGTGTGAAGCTTATTACTTCCCATACTTCAAAGCGCGCAAATTATACAGTTGGGCGGCGTACCATGCTTTGTTTTTAGTGCTGTGATGTTACCCGTTTGGTCTTAACCCCACGTTTTTTTAACGCATCCTTCTTGACGTTGAAAGTAGCCGCATGATACCTTGCGCCCCCTCGGCAGGCGCGTAGCTCAGTTGGTTAGAGCACCACCTTGACATGGTGGGGGTCGGGGATTCGAGTTCCTCCGCGCCTACCAACTTTTCTCATGTTTTTCATGTGCTTACACGGAAGCATTATCCCTTAAAGTCCATTTCTACCAGCTCAATACGGCGTAAACCGGATCCGTACATAACGCAAGCCATCAACCGATGCTTTGTTTCGAGGTGGGAAAACAGCAGCTTGATTTCGCTGGCTGTAAGGATGGTAGGTAGTTTGCGCTGTCTGTAAGACCGGTGATATTGCTCAAATCACCGATAGGTGAATCAAGGAATTTATTATAAAGGAAGGCAATCGCATTCAATGCCAGCGATTGAGTGCTAGCCGCAACCTTTCGCTTGACGGCCAGGTAAGTTAAAAATGATTCGACTTCCGCGTCACCCAAGTTTTTAGGGTGTTTTTTATCATTGAAAATGATGAACGCCTTAATCCAGAAAATGTAAGTGCTTATAGTGCGCTTGCTGTATGACGCACCTGCATAAATTCAGATATAGACGTGAGAAATGGCGATTTGCTCATAGCGAAGTCCTTTCTGGCTCAGTAAATCCTAATGAAGTAAGCCGAAGTAAAATTCGTGCTACTCGCGAGCACGGTAACTCTCTTCGAGCGAAAATTAATGAAAGCTTTAGGGACTCTCTTTGGTATCCAGATATTGATAGAGTCAATAGGGAGTTATTCTATGGAATGCAAAAGCCGCCAATTCGCTAATTGCTCAGAATTATCGTGCTATTCCACTGGTGGTTCCAGCATTGCGCAACGTGGAATTCAACATCGCAACTTCAGTATTGGCTGTAAAATACCCAATCGATTTGCCTGTCCAGGTATTTTTGCGTGGTTTTAGCATTACTTTGAAAAACTGCCAGCGCTCTCTTTCCTCGATGGACATGTTGGGTAGTGTTTTATTTTGCCTCGTTCTCATCGCGTCATTTGTCGATTGACAATAATACCCACCACGTTATTCTGTGTTGGCATCGGCAAAATCCGGTGTCAGGATTGAGACCCTGGCTCGAAGCGATTAAAAGGCGGATAGATGCCTTTTAGTCGAGTTTATTGTTATGGCAGGTCAACGGGGCCGCCTTTAGGTGGGCCGTTCTTTGGGCCGGTAGTCTCAACCCTGTTGGCTTGCCACCAATTGGAGATTGAGACCTCTTTGGTGGTTAAACATACCGAAGAGGAAACCATTATGCCCAATACTCTCCCGCCCACCACGCGTGAAATACAACGCTCTATTTTAGTCGTAGTAGAAGACAACCCCATCGACACCTTGTCGTTTATCGCCAGCTCATTGCACTTTATCGGTAAGTCACTGGATACCAATCCACAGTTAAGTGATTTTGATGGTGCTGAGGCGGGGGGTGGCTATATTGTCACGCTGCTTGCCCATGCCATACAAGACGTGGAAAAGGTGTTGAATAAAAAATACCGTTCCCCTGGGGAAAACCGTAATGGTATTGGGCAAAATTCTGCGCCCTTAGCGTCATAAACAGGAGATATAGAGGAGGCAAGTGCTAATTGATGGTCGTTAGTACGTAAGCGCCAAAGAATAGGCGTCTACCAATTACTCGGGTTGGTCCTCACACTGCACCACATCAACCCAATACCCGCATAGGTGTAATATGAGTAATAAAGAACGCGCGTCGTACTGGCGCAATCAAATTGAACAATGGCAAGCATCCGGTTTGAGTGGTGCGCAGTTTTGCCAGGATAACGGCATCCACTTGAAGCAGTTTTACTATTGGAGCCGTAAATGTTCGCGTAAAACTATTCAAGCAGTGCAGAGTAACATGCCTGTAGCAGGCTTTACCCAAGTGATGGTGGCTGATAGGCAAAGGGCTGATTCAGGTTTGTGTTTTACGCTGGCCAATGGCTGTGCCATTTCTGGCATTACCGCCGCTAACGTGACGTTAGTTAGCGCGTTACTGGCGCAGTTATGACGGCCCGTTATTTACGGCCATCGCTCGATATTCCAAAGGTGTTTTTATACCGAGAGGCGGTGGACTTTCGTAAGCAAAGCAATGGCCTTGCGGCCATTGTTGAGCGAGAGCTGGGTCACAACCTGTTTGAGGGTGGCTTATACGTGTTCACCAATCGCCACCGCAACAAAATCAAGTGTCTGATGTGGGAGGACAACGGTTTTGTACTGTATTACAAAGCCTTGGCCGAAGAGCAGTTTAAGTGGCCTGACCTCGATGAGGAAGTCATATCACTTACCGGAACGCAAATAAACGGGTTGCTTGATGGCTATGATTTAGCCGCAATGAGAGGCCACAAAGTATTGCATTACGAGTCTGTTTTTTAGCTCGCTAAAGGGTGAAAAAGTGTTTGATTTTAGTGATTTTTAGACGGCTATTTGGTATTATTACGCGATGGTTTTGGCATCGGAAATTCAACAAAAACAACGCAATTACACCGGCTTAACGGCGGCTGAATTAGTGACCGTGCTGGCAGAAAAAGAAGCCGAATTAGCGCACCATAACCAAATTATTCAACGTCACAAAAACACCATTAAAAACCGCGATCACTACATTCGTTTGCTGGAAGAACGGTTGCGTCTTTCCAAGGTTCAGAGGTTCGGCGCTAACAGCGAAAAGCTTGCCTTCCAGATTGACTTGTTTGATGAAGCGGAACTCGAACAAGCCATTGTCGACATTGATAGCCAGCTACCGGATGAGTTGCTACCTCAGCCTACGGTCACGAACAAGAAAAAACGTCAACGCGGCTTCTCCAACCACTTACCCCGTGTGCGCGTTGAGCTAGCCTTAAGCGATGAGGAAAAATCAGGCGCTACACGTACTTTCTTTGTGAAAGTCAAAGAAGAACTCCAATACATTCCCGCACAACTCAACGTTTTAGAGTACTGGCAAGAAAAGGCCGTCTTCAGCTACGCAGGTGATGACCACATCATCGCCGCGCAACGCCCCATACACCCTTTGGGTAAGTGCTTTGCCAGCACGGCTCTGCTCGCCAACATCATGGTGTCCAAATACGCCGATGGGTTGCCCTTGTATCGCCAGGAAAGCATTTTAAAGCGTTATGGACATGCCGTGAGCCGCACCAACATGGCCAACTGGATGATTCGCCTGGAAGCGGTTTTTAAACCCCTGATGACCTTGCTGCGGGAAAGTCAAAATGACGGTGATTATGTGCAAATGGACGAAACACGTATCCAGGTACTCAAAGAAAATGGCAAAACCGCCCAATCCGATAAATGGATGTGGCTAACGCGCGGTGGCCCTCCAGACCAGCCCAGTGTGTTGTTTGAATACGACCCCTCTCGTTCGGGCGAAGTCCCACAACGCTTACTGGAAGGTTTTCAAGGCACTCTGCAAGTCGATGGCTATTCAGGGTATAACGGGGTGTGCGAGCAGCAAAATCTGACACGTATCGGTTGCTGGGATCATGTGCGCCGAAAATTCATTGATGCCATTAAAGCTGCCGATAAAGCAAACACGAAAAACCCCCGTGCCTCGAAAGCCGATGCCGCCATCGGTAAAATCCGCAAGCTCTATCTCATTGAGAAAAAGATACAAGCGCTTGAACCCGCAGAAAAACAAAGGTTTCGCCAAAAACTTAGCCAACCGGTGTTGGAAGAATTCAAACAATGGCTGGATAAGCATATTACTAAGGTGGCTAAAAAGTCCCTTACGCGTAACGCCATGGACTATGCACTGAATCAATGGCATACCCTCACAGGCTACTGTGATGATGGACGGTTACACATCAGCAACGTGCTGGCTGAAAATGCCATTAGGCCTTTTGCCGTGGGTAGAAAAGCCTGGTTGTTTGCCGATTCAACCCGTGGCGCCCATGCCAGTGCCACATGTTACTCATTGATCGAAACGGCCAAAGCTAATGGTCTTGAACCCTATGCGTACATACTGCACGTCCTTAATCATATCGGTAGTGCCGATACTCTTGAAAAGATAGAGGCCTTGCTACCTTGGCATGTCGGTTTGGACATTACCTTGGAATAGAGGTTGATTTAAGGGCGCTTACGTTAGTACGTTAATTCACGCATAGGACACGGTAATACGAAGCGTTTTCCCATCATTACATTACGCGGGTATAATGCCCTTATGCAGCGATCCCTCGATCATTTACCCACCTCCAAGCAAAATGATATTGCCCATATCGTTTCAGTAATACGTGACGAATTTGAGCAAGTAACCGGCTTTGCCAACGGCAAGAAAAAGCACAGCCGTATCGCCAAGATTATTCTGTTTGGCAGTTTTGCCACGGGTAAGTGGGTGAATGACCCGGCCCACGGTTATGTCAGCGATTACGATATTCTGGTGATTCTTAATAAAGCCGAACTGGTGGAGGACTACAAACTCTGGAATGCCGTTGATGAGCGGGTCGCCCTGCGTGTGCGGCCCCCTATCAATATTCTGGTACATACCCTGAAGGAAGTGAATAATGCCTTAATGGAGGGGCAGTATTTTTTTTCTGATATTAAACAGCAGGGCGTTTTGCTGTATGAATTTGACAAAACTGAGTTGGTGCAAGAGGGTAATTTATCGCCAACGCAATATAAGGCTATTGCGGAAAAGTATTATAGGCAATGGTTTGAGAGTGCTGGTGAATTCTTCGATACCTTCCACGATGACTTGCGAAAAAATCGTTATAAAAAAGCGGCTTTTGAACTTCATCAGGCGACGGAAAGACTATATTCCTGCTTCCTATTGGTATTAACCAACTACAAACCCAATACCCACAATTTGCAACAACTTAACTCCCTGGCTATTTTGCAACATGAAGGCATTGCCGGGGTTTTTCCGCAAGATACCAAAATACAACGCCGCCGGTTTCAGTTGTTGAAAAAAGCCTATGTAGACGCCCGTTATTCTGAGCACTATGAAATTACGGCGGAAGAGCTTGAGTGGTTGGCCGAGCGCGTGGTGTGCTTGCAGGGGATGGTGGAAAGGCTTTGTTTGAGGAAGATTGAGAGTCTCAGCAGTGACCATTTAATTTAGGTAAAAGAATTCGTATAGTGGCCAGGTAGTGTAGTGGTCAAGTATTTTCGTACCAAGTGGTATAAGTTTAGATCTAATCTGACACACGACTAAATCAGGCAAGCGTAGCGAGCTTGATTTAGTGAGAGCTACCCGTTTTGAATTGGGTATATGATCAACAGGTAGCATAGACGTTATAGCCTAGCCTAGTGGGATTGGCGAATTTCTTGGCGAGAATAATCGATACCTTTGACAGAAACCCACAAATTGGGGGTATTTTCCGTTAATTTATCTGCAATACTTTGCAACCAATCGACTGTCTGCTTTAGATTCATCTTTTTCTTTGTTTCGGGGTTTTGCCACTGCCGTGGCTCACGCATGCAGATCAGCAAGCATCCGACCGTGCAGCGATCATCGCTGAGGTATTTTTCTATTAACTGATCAATCAATGCATTTTTCAGATCAACTCCACTCCAGTATGGTTTGTTCTTTCCAACGAGTTTTAGCTCTATGGTCGCGTGGAAATCACCACTATAAGGTTGAAGACGAATATCTGTCCGGTTTTCACTTACTTTCACTGCTTCTTGAGTGATGGTGTAAGCACCGTGACTATTCTGATTGAGCCAATTGGCAATAAAACGCCTTAGCTCGGTTTCACTATCAATCTTCCTTAATGTGTCAATAGTAGAAAACTCATCTTTTAATAGATGATGACGGAAGTCCGCTATTCGGTTATTCATCACCATAAATAGTGACGGTTTGTCGTACGGTGAATATGATTGTTGTTGATCGAACCGACGATATGTATCGAGCGGCATGGGGACTGGTTCGCATATTTGAGCAGCCACTTCTGTTGCTATTTGTTTAAGACGATCCTTCATATGAGCAAATTCAGGCATTTCCGAGAATTCATATAAGGTCAACAGGGTATGCGGTGACTTAGTTTCAATCAGTGAGCTAAACAGATAGCTTCGGGCTGTTTCAGCATGATCACGTTTCCCAGGTGTGTAGCACCCATCGTGGTGTATATCGTCTTCCACGCGAACAGTGGCGTAGGCGCGTATAACCATATCCTTCAATATTTGTCCCCGCTCCGACATGGGTATTTGGTCAAAACCAGGTCTGGCGTCAGTATGTCGATCACCAAAAATTTCGGCGAATAGAGTAATGGCCCAATCCTGTTCGTCTCCGGTATTCAGGTTGTTTGTTTTACTTAGTATGCGCTTGCAGGCAAGTCGCAAATCCAGCTTTGCCATTAGGCTAATCCAAATAGCTTCAATTTCACTCCCCTGCGAATTTAGTGCGTCAAGGCGATGTTGGATTAACCGCAATGCTGCATGTTTTTCTTCGCAGGTGCCGTGTAAGGCTACTATCTTAAAAGCGTATTTCACCTCGTTCTTCACATTGCCGGAAAGGTTTGTGGGTAAGTAATGATAATTATCCGTAATAACGCCGGCGACGGATCGCTGTATACCTATACTGCCGTGATACAAAAGGTCATGTAGTAATGGCGCCGTTTCATTGCTTGTAAAGCCGCGCAACTGGCTTCCCAACTCTGTTCCCATAACGTCGTAGACTATGCTTGGATGGGTCTGCTCAAGGCTAGGGAGAAAACCTGCAAAACCGTTCAATTCAAGTGTGGAAATTCTAGCGGCCAATCTGGTTTCGCTTTCAGTCAGTTTATCTGCCCAGCCCCTTTGCCCGGCTTCACTTTTTACAGCGATAAGGGATAACAACCAAGAGTCGCAAAATGAGTTTCGTTTGTCTGGTGGACGCTCACTCCAAAGCTGAACCTTCTGGCCTCGCCAAAATAGTTGCAGTGCGGTGCGCAAGCTAAGTAAAAAGTCACTGGAAAATGCATCTGAAATAAAACCTGCATCCCAGTTTCCCCAAGAGGAGCGCCCGTCACTATGTCCTCGTAACACTTTATGGAAATTGTAAAGAGTGTGTTCTCGTTCTTTTTCATCCAACAGAAAATTTGGCGCATTCAAAACCTCTCGGCGCCATTCCAGCCACTGTTCGATCCGCTTTTTTTCTTTACGTTTTTGTTTTTTTTTTTTCGTCTAATACGTTCGACCTCATAGTCTTGTGGTTCGCGTTTCGGTGGGTTCAGTGCTTTTTCTAACTCTTGAAGTAAATCGAGGCGATCAGAAATATTCGATTTAATTTCAGCAGATAAATCCGGTTTTTCACCAGCTCTAATAAAACCTGACAGAGCATAGAACGCCGTGCCACGCCGTTCTTCTTGATTCACATTGCCAAGTGCGGTTAGTAACCACGGTATATCGTTTAACTTGAGAGGCCTAATAGTTTCGTAGTCAGTGTTAATAAAGCGTTCCCAGTCATTTCCCGAGTCTTCAATCTGTTCAGCAAATTCAAAGCAAGCCCAATAGAAAGCTTCTTTGAATGCGGTATTGGTATTCAGCAACTTACGTAGAGCATTTGTGTCATCTATAGCAATAGTGCTTGAGTGCCGCTTGCTAAAATGAAACGCTACACAAAGCGACCATGTCCAAACTGCAATTTCTTTATCTGAGTGTGGTCTGATCGCGTTACAGCAGGTCAATATTGCATCGTTTAGGTGGTGAAAATTTGAATGGGCCTGATAAATTTTGCTTTCAGGCCTGCGATTTTCCCAAACCGCATTAGTGAAACGGTTACGTAATTCAACTTTTATGGCATCTGAGATATCGTCAGACTTCATGGTTTGATAAAGTGAGTAGCTCAAATCATATACAGTATTCGGTGTTTCCTGTTGAGCCAGAGAAAGCCTTGCAAACTGCTCAACGGTAAGCGACTCTGGTAATAGATAAGGCATTACATCCCAGACAACTCGTTCAGGCCAATGCTGTTTTAATATTGAAGTACCAAGCGCCTTTTTTTGTTCGCTGCTGCCAAACTGTGTAATAGACCAGCAGGCATAGACGCGATGATGCGGTGGCAGTTGTTTATCAAAGGCAGCCTGATAAGCCAAATCAAGGCAGTCACGTAATGGCGTTAGCCAAATCAATTCCAGAAAAATTTCACGCGTATCTTCACCGGTATAGGCGGTTGACCAGAGTTCGCGCACCACTGCACCCAGCTCTGGTGAAGCTACCCGTTTCAATTCTGAGTGGCCAACACCCACGCCACGCCATTCACTATTGGCGTAAAGTTCAACGTACCGACGCAGGAGTTTGGCACGCAGATCAACATTCATGGATGCAGGCAAACCTTCGCGAAATAGTAAGGTGGGCTTTCGCTCTACGACTTCCCGTAAGATATCGCTATCCCATAGAGCAAGCCACGCTGTAATGGGTTCCATGCTGGGAATAGTCACACGCTCGCCACTTACCTCGTTGAAGAGCAAGCCATTTAAATCGGCGCGAGATAGACCATTTTCAAGCAACAACTTAAGCCGACTTGCCGCAAGAAATTCCTGCGTAGAGCGATGATGGAAACGAACCGAGCCAACACCTGTTGGGTCGAATATTGGTCGTCCCAGAAGCTCTTCTATATCTGTTTGCGCCCAATCAGTGAGTAATTTGGCGACGTCAAACCCCTCGTTCTGGTTTCCGTGAAGTTGAATTGACCTCTGTTTTATCAGGAATAACGCCAATGCAATACGCTCCGCACCTTCCTTTGCTTTCGCTATTGAAAGCGCGTTACGTTTCTTGTTTGAAGTTTCTTTAAGTTTGCTTTCAATGCCAAATCGCAATTGTTCTTCGAGGCTTCCCAGTTGCCCGTTTGCGTGTAATAGATCCAGCGCATCCATAATATCGGCGGGCGCTTGATAAAGATGCCAAAGTTCGTTTTTTTCGAACACCTGTTTGAGTTTTTCAACATACGTAGGGCGATATAAGCTTGCAAACTCGGTAATTTCACTCTGGCTTAGTGGCAACAAAGCAAGGGTTTTCACTTGTCTCTTGGCAGGTTTATTCGTCGTATCGCTCGACTCGGTATTTGAATCGGCTGCTTGCTTGATCGCCGATAAAAAAACATCTTCACCTGATGTAGATATAGTGTTTGTGTGCTTTCTCTCTTGTACTTCTATACCTTGGGTTAGCCAAGACTTGAGTTCCTCTATGTCGATTTCGTCATTCCAGTCCAAAGGACGGCACGAAACAAAAAGACGTACTCGATCAATATTTGGCCCTATGAGGCGTTGAAGTTTGTTTAGCGTGACTCGCCACGAACCTTTGCGAAGCTTCAATTCATCGACAGCGTCTAAAAAGAAATAGGCATCCCCATATTCCGAGTTTAGCCAGTTCTGGAATATTCGGTTATCCTCGGCTCCCAAGACGTCCTCAATTACATTGTCGTGGAGCAGTTCGAGTGGCAGAAAGATGGCAGGCTTGCCTTGGGAACTCAGTTCTTTTACCTGTTGTTTGAACTCATGGGTTTTTCCAGATTTACCTTCTCCCAGTACGACAACACAGCGTTCCTGCGGAAGGTGTCAACCTGTTTCAAGCCACAGTTACTCAAGTTACCATATATTTAGCCCGATTTAGTGTTGGGAAGTTGACGGGTGCATCGTGATCTATATTACCCAGTTCATCGCGCACGGGATTAATGTAGACCTTCGCAGGCGGCATCCTGACAACAGGCCGCTGATTGACAAATCGCTCTGCATGTTGGACATACTTTTCATTGAGTGCCTGCTGACGAACCTCACTGAGTGGTATGTACTGCCCAGTAAACACCTGACAAGGTGTGAAGCCCTCCAACGCACTGTGACAGTGCTGATGGTTATACCAATCAATATACTCAGTGCACCATCCATTGGCATGGCTATAGCTATCAAAGCGACGCGGGTAGTCAGGCTGATACTTCAGTGTTCGAAATTGGCTTTCACTATGAGGATTGTCATTACTCACGCGGGGTCTGCTGTGGCTAGCGGTGACCGCCAACTCGCCCAGTAAGTCAAGGTAGCAATGTGCGGTCATCGGTGCCCCTCGATCCTGATGCAGCGTCAGCTGGTCGGGTCTAATCGCGTAACGTGTACTGGCCTCCTGAATGAGCTGCTGTGCCAGTGCACTGTTTTCTTTATGGGAAAGCATCCAGGCCACGATGTAGCGACTGAATAAATCCATCACCACATAGAGCGATAAATAAACGCCGCGCTTAACGGTGGCCAATTTTGTAATATCCCATGTCCAGACCTCATTAGGCTGACTGGCCGAAAGCCTTGGCACTGCGTTGGTTTGCCCAGGACGCTGTTTTCGGCGTTCCCCCGACTGATCGGACTGACGCAGCAGGCGGTGCATGGTGCTGATGGAGCAGAGGTAAATACGGCGACTCAGCAAGGTATGGTAAACCTGCGCCGGTGGTTGATCATAGAACGCTTCACTATTGAGCGTATTCAATACCACAGAGCATTCTTCTTCACTCAGTTGGCGTGGCTGATGGCAAGTGATTCGCACGGTTCCTGCTGGTTTGGGAGGGCCACAGAAATGGCGGCGGCTTTGCTTGGCCCGGACGTGTGACCGTGACAATGCCAATACCTTACAAGCCAGACGTTGGGACACTGAGGGTGGGCGGTCAGTCAACGCGGTATTCACTGCTCGATCCCGCTGTTCAATCGGTCGAGCATCGCCAAGGCTTTTTTTTGGAGTTCCAGACAGTCATCCTTAAGGGCGATTTGTTTTTCCAGACGGTTTACTTGTTTTTCAAGCTGCGCTATCCGGCGCTGCTCAGACGTCATTTGCGGTGCAGGGCCGGGCGCGCTTTTTGATAGCCCTGACAAACCGCCTTCGGCCAGTTCTCTTCGCCACTGAGACAATTGATTGGAGTAAAGCTTCTCACGGCGTAGCAAAGCGCCAAGCTGTCCATGCTGGCAAGCATCAGCTTGATTGATCATCTTTAGCTTATAGGCTGCTGTAAAAGTGCGGCGAGTCTTTTTCTCAAGTGTCCGATCAGGCTTGATCTCACATGACTCAGGTTGTGGTTTATCTAACATTGGTTTTGGCATTGTTCTCACTCTCGATAGCTGCCCTGATTTAGATGTTAACTTAAATCATAGTGGCTTGAGGTGAGGTTGACACACAGGGCCTGCAAGATGTCTTTCCAACTGAGGGTTTTGTCAAGTTTGTGTCCACACATCGATAGATATTCAGGGTCACGAAGCATTTCCTCTGTTGGTGAAGCAAATTGGCGAGAAAACGGGATATGTTGCTCATTCATAGAAACATATTAGTCATAATCTATATCCACGGATAATCGTGGAAAATCTCGGACAAATAAGTTCATTGCCGTACCACCTTTGAGGGCGAAACAAGACTCCCGCGCAATATAGAGGAGTGTTTGCACTGGCAGTGAA
Organism: Gammaproteobacteria bacterium; assembly: GCA_965277715.1. Taxonomy (GTDB): domain Bacteria; phylum Pseudomonadota; class Gammaproteobacteria; order JBCCGL01; family JBCCGL01; genus JBCCGL01. The sequence continues at coordinate 447,563 of OZ255836.1, read as the reverse complement.
ATTTGCTTGTAGTATGAGGAGTTTTTATCCATCGTTTGTCGTATCTTTAGCGTAGATTATATCTTGGCGCAGTTTGGTGTAGCCAGTATAAAGGGGTCATATATGGACCCGCAGTTAAATTCAACAATTTTTTAATCGTTCATTCATTTTTTAGCGTTCAGTGCAGTCACAGTAAATAAGGTTAGCAGTCATATATCCGGCTTCTCGATAGGACGGATTGTATTTGTTTATCCGTCCAGAGCCATAATGGGAACCGTGCTCAGACACCTCATCAAGCAATCGGTCTGTGAAGACCATGACCCCTCCAGGTTCTGTCTGAGCCGGTTTAACCTGTTATACCCTTTACTGCTCTTTCGCTACCTCGTGGTAAGAAATATCCAACGACGTTATTAAGCTGTTTTATGCGCGTAAGTTGTATTATTAGCCGCTACCGCCCAGCTAATTCTGGCGAGCTTATTGGCCAATGCCACCGCCGCCACACAATGGCCCCGACGTGCTTTGACACGACAGGCCCAACGACTTAGCCCATCATCGTGTTTAGGCATTCGACTTAATGCCGCTTGCGCCCCCTGTATCAACAAAGTGCGCACGTGTTCGTCCCCGCGTTTACTGATACCTTTGAGTTGTGTTTTGCCCCCCGAACTATATTGACGAGGAACGAGACCTAAAAAGGCGGAAAACTCACGCCCGTTTTTATAAAAACCCGGATCGCCCATTGCTGTAAACAAGGTAGTGGCGACCAGAGGCCCTACACCCGGCAGTGTTTTTAATAGTACTCATCGCCAGGAAATATACGCTGTCTTCCCCTACCTCGGTTCATTACGTGGTAGTAGGCGTTTTCATACTCTATGCGTAGAGGTCTTGGCATTTAAGGAGTATAGCAGCACACCAAAATCATGCAATAGTATACTTGACCCCTTTATTTCTTTATCTTCCTTTATCAGGCCTCCTTATCTCTTCTTAACGGGACAGCAGTGTTATACTACAAATATAAATAAAGCCAACTTTTCACTTTAATCTTTTCTAGTGGAACATATTTTTGTAAACTATCAGCCAATTCACTCATATTTTCATATTGATATAACCATTCTTTATAACCTTTAGTGTTCTCAATAGCTATTAAATGTACAGAATTTCCTTTTTTATATAATATAATTTTATGCACAAAAGATAATTGTAACGTTGATTTCATTCCCTCATTTTCAAGGGTTAAATTCCCTTGAGACACCTCAAGTTTATGCTCATAATATAACTTAACTCGCTTTTTCACCCAAAGCCAGCGAGCCCCTCCCATTAAGATAGCGACACTAATAGTGACAGATACACCTATATATACAGGAACTTCCTTGCCTAAAAGTGGAATACTACCTAATACCACCCCTAATACTGTATAGGAGACAGGACTTCTTTTTACTCGCTTTATATATTTTTTAGAAATTGTATATTTCATAAATAATTTTAATTAAAAACTATCGAACTCATCTCTCTTTAATCACCGAAATAAGCCTCATAACCTCGATCTATATCGGATAAAACTTCAGCCGCAATTGATAACTTACCAAAATTTGTAACAGACAATTTAGTAAAATTACGTGCACGGGTCACACCAAGAGCCAAAGCAGGTGCTTCATCAACTGTTTTTACATAAATAAAGGGGTCAAGTACCATATAAGTTTTTTAAGTAATTTTTGTAACGTTAAATCACCTGCCAATTGAGTTTCAAAGTGCCTAATAGCTGTTGATACACTACCATATCGCTTGAAACCGAAGACTTCGGCAATATCTACCAACTTATGCCCACCCTCTTCCCGACACAGGTACATACATAAATCTCTCGCTACTTTCGCTTTCAACTCTCCCCTTGATGGTCGGAGGATATCTTCACGCTCAATCTTCAACGATTTCGACACCCGAATAATCCATTCATCTACCGTAGGTCTAAACTGCTGTAAGTCACTACGGTTAACTGCACTATCTATAGTTTCACGTTGCTCGTAGGCCCAACTGCGGAAATCCTCACTGCCCAAATAAGGCATTTGATTTCCCCGTCCGTAGAATCGCCTGATTTCTTCATCAATGCCTTGCTCCACATAAGCCCGGTATCGTTGCGCAAAATACCGCTGATGAGGCACACCGAGCTGAGCCTGGATATCCCCCTGGTAAAGCCACTCCTGTGATGAACGACCATTTGCATAATCGTTGTAACTGGACCAAGGGTAATCTGCCAAATCCTTTACTAACCTGGCTTCCAATGGGTTTCGATGAATATAGCGAGAGAGTTGAAGCTGATAGCTATCTTCTTCAATGCAGATCGCTTTGTAACGCCCCTGAAATAACGGCCCATCGGTACGTTTCTGTTTATTGTACCGCTGTGTATAAAGCCCATTGATGTGCCGCATACACCGTCCCAAATTAGCTTCCGGTGTCTTCACCAATAAGTGATAGTGGTTACTCATCAAGCAATAGCAAAGAACCTGTAGGCCAAAACGTCTATAAGCCTGCGCAAGGAGTTCAAGAAAAAGCGAGTAGTACTCATCGTCAGGAAATATACGCTGCCTTCCCCTACCTCGGTTCATTACGTGATAGTAGGCATTTTCGTACTCTATGCGTAGAGGTCTTGGCATTTGAGGAGTATAGCAGCACACCAAAATTATGCAATAGTATACTTGACCCCTTTATTTTCTTATTCTTGGCCCCTTTATCTTCACGAGACAGCAGTGATGGTAAAAATATTTTTTGTTATGACACAGAGTGTGGCAAAAACGTTGGAAAGCTGAAAAATATTATGATCGATAATTTGGGAATTTATACGATCAGAAAATGGCACGCCACAATTACCTTGACAAACACCGCTCGCCACAGCTAAAAAAAAAGCCACGTAGATAAAAAAAATTACAATGTATATATAAAAAAATATTTTCGCCTTTTTCAATTTAACTAGAACTTCACCATTTGATAAAGATTCTCTATTAGTATCAAAAACTATCAGCATCAAAAATTTCCATGACGCTCTTGGACTATCTGTTAGAAAACTATTTGTTAAAGAAATCGATTCACAGAAAATTTTCTCTTTTTCAAGTAATAAACGTTTTAATTTAATTTGAAATAAAAGACCTATAATTGCGAATATAAAAAGTAACAAATAAAAAATATAATGAAAATTATGCATAATTAAATTCACCAGCTAGTCATCATCGATAGTAACAATGGTTTAAGTAAAAATTCACGCTCTAGAAGAGCGTATAAAGCCAGCTTTCATAGAAGACAGGCTACCCGTCATCGCGCTTCGGCTATAAATAGATCTAAAAATTTAGTTCTAAGCTTCTTTCCACTTTCTCTTGATACCCCGTATTATCTCTGCTCCCACTCCTGCTGCACCTACACAATACCCCTTTCATCTAAAGCTGGTTATCCCAATACGGCTTTTCTCACAAATAAGAAAGCTCTTTGAAAACCCAAAATACTATGAAGTCAAAACCACGTTCTAAGAACGTGGTTTTTTATTTTTATAAAAATAGAAAAAACCAACTCAAAAATCCACAAAGTTGCCTCATACAATTGAGTTAAAGCAAAACCAATTACAAAAAAATGTAAAAAGATAATTATTTGGTTATTTTCTAAATTTGGAAAAAATACTGTAACTGGCAGTGATACTAAAGGCACAAATGAGAGGATAAATCTTTTCACTATAGGAGATAGCAATAAGGCACTATATCCCAGAGTACTAACTATTATAGGGCTAATTATTGCGTAAAACCAAAAAATTAATTCCGAAAAAAACAATGAAAATGAATATAATATAATTAAAAAAAATACAACAAGAAAATTTCTAATCACAGCCCCCCCTCCGAGAACCACCCCTTCTATCAGTAAAAGGGTCATGTATCATATAAGTTTTTTAAGTAATTTTTGCAACGTTAAATCACCTGCCAATTGAGTTTAAAAGTGCCTAATAGCTGTTGATACACTACCGTATCGCTTGAAACCGAAGACTTCGGCAATATCTACCAACTTATGCCCACCCTCTTCTCGACACAGGTACATACATAAATCTCTCGCTACTTTCGCTTTCAACCCTCCCCTTGACGGTCGGAGGATATCTTCACGCTCAATCTTCAACGATTTCGACACCCGAATAATCCATTCACCTACCATAGGTCTAAACTGCTGTAAGTCACTACGGTTAACTGCACTATCTATAGTTTCACGTTGCTCGTAGGCCCAACTGCGGAAATCCTCACTGCCCAAATAAGGCATTTGATTTCCCCGTCCGTAGAATCGCCTGATTTCTTCATCAATGCCTTGCTCCACATAAACTCAGTATCGTTGCGCAAAATACCGCTGATGAGGCACACCGAGCTGAGCCTGGATATCCCCCTGGTAAAGCCACTCCTGTGATGAACGACCATTTGCATAATCGTTGTAACTGGACCAGGGGTAATCCGCCAAATTCTTTACTAACCTAGCTTCCAGCGGGTTTCGGTGAATATAGCGAGAGAGTTGAAGCTGATAACTATTTTCTTCAATGCAGATCGCTTTGTAACGCCTCTGCAATAACGGTGCATCGGTACGTTACGTGGTAGTAGGCGTTTTCATACTCTATGCGTAGAGGTCTTGGCATTTAAGGAGTATAGCAGTACACCAAAATTATGCAATAGTATACTTGACCCTTTTATCATAAACAATTTGTACCGTTAATTTAGAAGGAATTGCACTTACTACTTGAATTCGCGCTTTATATTCCCTTATGATCGATAATTTGGGAATTTATACTACCAGAAAATGGCACGCTACAACGCTACAATATTCATAAAATGACTAACTCCCCTTTTTCGCTGTAAACATCTTCCCAGCCATAGTGCAAATTTCTACCCCAAGAATTAACTTCCAAAAATCTATAATACAAACGCTTAGATACTATCGAGGCATGAAATTTATAGAATTTCCATTTAACTCTATCTTCAAAAATTGAAATATCTGGTTCTAATTCACCATTAAACCAAGCAGAAAATTCCTCTGTTTCTACAAATAATAATTCTAACCCTGGAATTTTTCTAGAAGCACTACTAATAAACACTCTTGCAGATGGCAAATAATCAGGTGCGACTGTTCCTAAGCTATCAGGTAAAATGTAACTTGGCGATACAATATGGGCTTCTCTAATGAAAGAGTGTGGCCAATCTATATCCGCAAGAACATTATTTGCTTCCTCATATTTATCTAGACGCATCCAATCCATAATTTCACTCATTCAATCGGTAAATGGCCGCTTCTTAAACCCAAGGGATTATCCCCATTATAATCAAAATTATGCTGACAACCCAAGGGGTCAGTCATATTTAATATTTTCTAAAAAATTACAAACCTGCTCAAACACACTCTTCAAACTGCCGTCTGACAGCCCACTCTTTACATAATCAGTTGCAGGAGAAAGACTACTAACACGACTATAACGGGAAACACAGAGACATCATCCATTAGGTTAGGTATGCCTTCAAGTACTGATTGTCGCTCACTGCCAATAAGCGGTGAAGATTGTTATTGGATGTTCTTAATTTTCCTTGTCATCTGGTACGAAACTATCAGGCGCTGCCTATAGGTTTTACTATGGTTGGTGATTCACAGCCATGTATCCAATACCATTTTCAGTTTTTCTACCGGTTTTTGGTGCTTATCCGCAGGCATTTTTTGAATATTCATTAGTTTTCACTTTATAGCAGGTAAATCTTAGATACGTTCATTCGGCGCATACTCCCAGTCGGGTTTTCCACTTTTGAACGACATTATAAAGTGGTGATCCCTCGGAGTAAAATTTGCCTTCAACGCCTTGAGCATTTGGAAGGGTACGTCAGCCAATTCTTTCGCCGTTATTGCCTGCTTCGCCATTCCGTAAAATTAGCTATAAAAATCCTCGCTTATATCCCGCCAATTCGGGGCGAATATTTCCGCTATTGGCCTGCTATGACAAAGCGCATAGGTAATGAACCCGTCAAATACGTCCCGTTCAACACCCGTCGCCTCAAGCAATAACTTGATATCAAATAAGTCTCTGGGGTGTTGCCTATCCAAAGCAGCACACAGTTTTCCGCCATATAAGTCGGCCATAGAGACGACAGGCAGGGAGGCAAACCCAAACTCCCTTTCAGCAGATTTGACAATATCCATTGCTACCGGTGGGTAAAGTGTGCCTCTAGCTACAGGGGAAACTTCAATCTTTATTTGTGCTTCACTGGATTCAACAATAATGCGCATTTCGTCAGGTTTGACATCTTGCAGCACCGCCGATAGTGCAAGTTGCTGGTTAAGTTGATCGCTAATTCTCCGCAGCCCCTCCTTAATATGCACTAGCGCACTATCCCTCGGTTCAAACGGCAGGTAGACCAGATCTATATCCACGGATAATCGTGGAAAATCCCGGACAAATAAGTTAATTGCCGTGCCACCTTTGAGGGCGAAACAAGACTCCCGCGCAATATAGGGGAGTGTTTGCACCAGCAGTGAAACTTGCTTGTAATGTGAAGAGTTTTTATCCACCGTTTATTGTATCTTTAGCGTAATTTTCCGGCACGGTAATCTGATAGCGCTTCTCCAGCTTGCCGCCTTTGACAATTTGCCGTTTACCCGAACCGATATTTATTTTACTTTCGTCCAGTCGGCTCAACCATGCGTGTTTGTAGTAGTGGGCAAAAAATAGAAACAATCGGTTGACTTGCACAGAGCGGCTTCGCTCCAACAGCGACTGAACCTTAATTGGGCTGAGGTTGACCAAACCCTGGAACAACTTTGCCGCATGTTCAAACGACAATGAATTTGACACTGTGGCGAGCGTTTCCAGAGCCGCCAGCTCCATATTACTCGCCTTTATTTCGGTATGTTTTATCGTTAAGTGGCAGAAGTCCTCTTCAGTAAAGTGCGTCAGTTTGACGTTGGATATTCGATACCATTGCTCGTCGGCAAAGTACATGAACCAGGCGGGCAGGTGCACCTTTTCTTCCAGTGCCAACCATACCGTTTCCTCACCCAGGGATAAGTAATGCGTGCGCCCTTGATACGCCAGGCTGGAAATACCGGCCAAGTGAACCGAAAGTGCGCATTGCGTTTGCAGGCAATGAACCGCATCGAGCCATTCTGACGAGCGGCCGGTGCGGGTATACACACCCGCCCGTCTTTTTTGCAGCCAATTGCTGGCGGCATATTTTTGGGTAAGTGAGGGGCTGATGCCATGTTTACTCAACCACGCTTGAAGTACGAGTGTACCGGGCATTGTATTGCTGAGTAACCAGTTTAGTTTTGATGGCATAGTGAAACTAAAAGTATCTATATACCCTATATAATAAACTATGAGTTTATAAATATCTCTATAGTTACATTAATAGTATAATTTTTTGGTTATTTATAAACTTCTTAGGGGCATTGCAGTGATTCAGCAATGGAGCCATCTATCACATTGCCTTTCGTGAGGGCGACCATTTGATCTATATCACTAGCATCTAATGAGAGGTATTGACGTAATATTTCTGCTGGCGATTCACCGACACTCAAAAATTCTATAATCATTTGTACAGCTATCCGTTTGCCACGGATCGTCGGTTTTCCATTGCAAATATCAGGATCAATGGTGATTTTATTATCGACAAAATGGTTAGTGCTGGTTGCCATAGACTGACGTGTTTCGCGAGCTAATTCAAGCCACAGCAAAGTACCAACGTATCCCGGCGGTATACGTGGAAAAGGATTATTGGGTGACGCGTGTACTAAAGCGCTTGCACGAATCAGCGTACCAATCAGATATTGTGTTTAAGGGCGGAACATTGATAAGCGCTCTCAAAAGCCCATCGGCTAATCGAGCGGCGACTGGACAGGCAAAGTGATTAGAAAAGAACAGGGCTATATACAATCGCAACTGGGGCCGGATACCCAACAATGGATAAACCAACACGCGAAAGATTGGTATCGGCAATGGGTTACGGACACCGGCGCAGAACAAGCCGTATACCGTTTTATGGTTCCCACGGAGACACAACGCCAAAACTCGACCGAGTTAGAAAACCTGGGTGTGCAATGGTTTAATTGGGTGGAGGGACGCATCACCGCACTCTTCGCTACCGTACAGCAAATGCTGGTGCGCCTAGCGCTGTTACGGGCCTGGCTACCGTTTGCTTTGCTATTAATGCTACCGGCCCTGTGGGATGGCGGGATGACTCGGCGGATTAGACTGACTAATTTTGACTACACCAGCCCTGTAATTCATCGGTTTAGTATGGTTGGGCTGGGTTACGGTGTCCTGTTGCTGCGGATGGCCCTGTGGATGCCAGTAGCAATACCCCCCTGGGTGTTGCCGGGATTTATTATGGGGCTGGCCTTGCTGGCGGGGCTTGCGCTTAGTCATGTGCAGAAGCGGGTGTAAGTTGTTGAGTGTTAAATCGGTTTTTAACATCGGCGTTTACGATAGCGCCGTAGAAAATTTTATAGAATAATATAAAAGTAACATCACATAGTAAGCGGTAGAAAATATGCAATGGGAAGAATGGGAAAAAGGCGAATGGGTCTTTTGTGATCCGACTATTACGCAGGAAACAAGCGAGGCATTCGATAACGCACTGGAATATTGGCGCAAAGGGCAATTTGATCAAGCAGAAATACTCCTTCGGAGTTTCATCGACAAAAACCCCCGGCATATCGATGCCTTTCATCACCTCTCGTTGCTGTTTGAAGAAACCTCCCGTGAGCTAGAGGCGTATCTGTGCTGCCGCGAAGCCACCCGCATCGGCCTCTCGGCCCTGCCCGAAAAGTTTAACTGGAAAAAATCCCGTATTGAATGGCTTGCTCTGGAAAACCGCCCCTTTATGCGCGCCTATCATAATCTGGGACTGTGGTACATAAAACGAAGTGAGCTGGATGCCGCCATAACCGTGTACTCCCGGCTTCTGGCGGTTTGTCCCAACGACAATTTAGGCGTACGTTATCTGCTTCCTGAACTGTGGTTGGAAAAAGGTGATGTGTTATCCATAGTGCGTCACTGCAAAGCATATGCTGATGACGGCGGCCCTGAAATTGCCTATACCTATCCGTTGGCGTTGATACTGCTGGGGGAAGTCGATAAAGCTAAACCGCTGTTAGTCTCGGCAACCAATACGCTTCCATTGGTAGCTAAAGAACTGAAAAAGAAACGACACACCCGGCCAAAATCAAGCTGGTCGGGCGGGATTACCTGGGGTGGAGCCGATCAGGCGTATGAGTATTGGCGATGTTATGGAAAATATTGGGCCGGTAGTGAAAGTGCGATGAAGATGTTGTCTACTTTGTAATACCTGAATTCAGCGTAAGGTAGATTCTCCGTGAGCGATGCCCTTCATCTCCGCATGGATGCAGTTTCTGCCATTTTGCTTCGCCTGGTACAAAGCCATTTCTGCCGAATGTAGTCACTTTGCATTGCGTAGATTCGCAATTCTTTAATCCTTAAAACCCGCCATACGCTCACTGCTACATTTTTCGACCACTTCATGCAGTTTTTTCACGCAGGGAATCAAAACTAACAACTGCTCTTGGGTAATTTTATAACTCCGGTCATAACGAGCGCCAATATATGCATAATCCAATAACTCGAATAGCGCTTTTTGCTCCGGTTTTTCTCTCGGCAGTACACTTGCCAATTCCGGGCAATAGTCAGCCGCCATATCACCCAAAACATCCAGATGATGTTCTTGAGGACTTTCACCTGCAAAAACCAGCAAAATGGTTTTGTAGGCATGTTCGCATGCCTGATGAAGATTGAAAGCTGCTATCTTGAAATATTCCTTTGTCATATTCCACTCGCAGCCCTCATAAAAAGCTTTAGCTGATGAAAATATCTCATCCAAATCTTCTTGGATAATCCGCTTTTCCTCAGCAGGATCAAGCGGTCGCTTTTCATCCAACTCTACATTTCCACTGTTATAAAGCGCGATACCTTGTTGTATGATCTCGGTAAAAAAGTACTGTCCCTGATGAAGCTTGTAATTAATAAACTCAATATCACGGGCAAGAATGCGAACGTAGGCGCTGACGTTCAGTTTGGTGCATTCATCTTTGATCTTGTGCCAAAGCGTCACATCTTTTGCAATGTATTCGTGGCGGGTAATAGCAAGAATATCGTAGTCACTTTTTTTATGAATAACCAATCGGCCCCGACCCTGTTCGTGCGGGCCGTCCTTCCAGTCGCCACGCGCATAGGAGCCAAATAGAACAACCATTTCCACGCTATCGCATTCTTTGCGCATTACTTCAGCAATACGTCTTAGCTCGTCCTGTTTGGATTCCGGTAGGTGGGCGATGTTGTCATTCATACTTGCCAATATACCCGGATGTTATTAAAGGTAAAGGGGTTAATGGTGCAGATGGTAATTATGTATCGAAATTCGGTGTCCGCACCGAACCCGCAAAAGGTGACAAAAACTTGCACTTAACCCACTGCTGAGCAAACCCAAAAAGCGGCATCCTACTCACCTCTAATTAACTTGAGGTCAACATGGAGCCGGTATCCATCCCGTCGTATATAGACGATCCACCCCATTTTCTACTCTGGAGCGCTGATGAAATCGCCCCATTGATGCTCGGTCTGGTGATCGGCATTCTCACCGGCCAGGCACTTTTATTGTGTTTGTTGGGCCTTGCCGTGACCCGCTTGTACCGCCGTTTTCGTGACGGCCATCCCGATGGGTATTTATTGCACGCCCTCTATTGGGCGGGTCTGTTACCAACCAAGGCGCGTACCATTCCCAATCCGTTTATCCGGGTATATTTCCCATGAAGCTCGCAGCCTTTTTACAGACCTGGCAAGGGGTTCTGATGGAAAACCGCTGGCAGCGGGCTGCATTGGCCATACTGGTAGTAGCCAATCTGCTGCTAGCCGTGGCCACCTTCTCCCGCAACACGGTGGTGGTATTACAACCGCCGGGCCTGTCCGCTTCGGCGGAAGTCGCCCGCAGTCACGCCTCTCAGTCGTACCTGGAAGCCTGGGGGCTATGTCTGGCGGAACTGATCGGCAATGTAACCCCCGGTAATCTGCGTTTTATCCGTGAAACATTAGAGCCTTTATTGTCACCCACGGTTTACGCCGATGTGATGCGGGTATTGGAATCTCAAGCCCAGCAGATTCGGGAGGATCGTATTACCTTGCGTTTTCAGCCACGTTTGGTGCAGTTTGAGGCGGTGAGCGGCAAAGTCTTTATTACGGGCTACTCACGCATCGCTGGGCCTGCCGGGGACGCCGAGCGTCAAACGCGCACCTACGAGTTTGTACTGGAGATCGATCATTACCGGCCTTTGTTGACCTGGATGGACACCTACGAAGGTCAGGCCCGTACACAAAAAGTACGCGCACAACAGAACCTTAAAACGCAACGGAGGGCAAATGATGCCTAGCGTAATTTCCCGTTTTATCCGTCGCTGGCTGCTTACAGGTTTTTTTTAGTCTGGCCTCTATTGTCGGTAGCTGGTGAAGTCGAGTTACCTGCCGTTCCGGCCGATATTATGCGTCCAGCGAACACAGGGGATGCTACGGTATCCAACTCCCATACCTCAGTAGAGTCGGCAGCATCCACACCACTGATATTAATACCCGGTGTGAATGAGCTGGCACCTATTGCCCTCGGTCACTTAAACCGTATTGTCACCCCATTTGATGGCCCGCGTATTCGTACTACCAACGATGCGCAAACCCAAATCGTCGATAACGTGGTGTACCTGGCAACGGATAATGACACCCCGGTGGCGCTTTATATTACCCCGGCCGATACCGAACAACCGGCGTTATCATTAACGCTTGTGCCCAAACGGATACCGCCACGTGAGCTAACTTTACGGCTGGCAGAAGGTTATCAGCCAGTACGTATCACCACCGCCAAAGCAGCGCGCTGGGAAACCGCTGATACTTACACAGATACACTACGGGCATTGTTTCGTGCATTGGCTTTAAACGTCTTACCCCCCGGTTATGGCCTGCGCCCGGTACAGACAGGGGAACATATTCCACACTGTTTTCAACCGGGTTCCCGGTTTGATTTTACTGGCGGTCAAGTGCTTACTGGTCATCACTTTACGGCTTATGTCGGAGTTGTCCGCAGCTTTGCCGAACGGTTGCTTGCGCTAAAAGCGGTCTCCTGTCATAGCCCCAGTATGGCGGCAGGTGCATTCTGGCCAAAAGAAACGCTTTTACCGGGCGAACAAACCGAAGTCTTTATCGTAATGCGTAAGGCAAAAGAGGCGGACGCTACCGTTACGCGGCCCTCACTGTTACCTGGAGGGCAGCCGTAATGCAAACTGCCTGGGAATCCCTGCACCCTACCGTTAAGCGGGGGCTGACGCTGACCGGAATCGCCGGGGTATTTGCGGTGTTGGTAGCGTTATTCGCGCCAGTTGATAGCGATGATAATGACCGCCGCGCCCCGGAACCTATCCGGCATATTCTGACCGACGCCAATACTCGCGCTGTCGTGGTGGACAGTCTGGCCGCCCAGGTCAAGATGCTGAATGCCAAAAACACCACCTTGCAACAGCAAATCGATACCTTGCGACGTGATGTAGATCAGGCTCGGCGGCAAGATGGCGTAGCAGGCGTTCCACCGGCTTGGGAGGATGCGTTACAGCAGTTGCGTACCGAACTGGAGGCATCATCAGCCGGTACTACGGTTACGGAGGAGAGCTTTGTTCTGGAAATGCTGGTACAGGAAGCGGGCGAAGGTACAAAGCCAATGGCGCTTTCTCTCACGTCTTTATCCGAAGAGGTAGACACCGTTTCTATCCCGGCGACCACGTATTTTGCCACCGCGCCTTTGCCGGTGGTGACACCACCCTACCCTGACGGTAAACCCTCTGCGAGCGTATCGCCCCCTACTGCAATACGGATGATTGAGCCGGAACCGGAACCGATAGCGGAGTCGGACGTTATGGTGAGCGAACCGCCGCCGCTGTATCTACCCACCGGGAGTATACTTTCCGGCGCATTGATTACCGGCCTCGACGCGCCTACCCACGACGCTGCCCAGCGTGAACCGTTTCCAGTATTAATCCGTCTGGATCAAGCCGCCATCCTACCTAACCGTTTTCGCGCCGATATCCGCGCCTGCTTTTTGCTGGCTGCCGGTTATGGCGACTTAAGTTCCGAACGTGCTTATCTGCGCGGGGAAACCCTCTCTTGTATCCGCGATGACGGTGGGGTAATGGAAACCCGCTTAGACAGCTATGCGGTCGGCGAAGACGGTAAAGCCGGTCTGCGAGATCGGTTGGTTACCAAGCAGGGGTAGTTGATCGCCAAATCCCTCACTGCTGGATTTTTACAGGGACTGGCCGGGGCTTTTGATGTGAATCCCGTGCCCGTTATTCAAACCGGTGTGGCGGATGAAACCCAACGCTACCAACAGGTATTGAGTGCGCAGGCAGTACAAGGTGCTTCGATTAAAGGTGCCAGTACGGCGTTGGAGCGGGTTGCGCAGCTTTATCTGGATTTAGCGGAAAAGCTGTTTCCAGTGATTGAGATCGATGCAGCGCGACGGGTGGAGGTGGTTGTTACCCGTGATACAGCATTAGCCTTGCCTCCTACCGGGCGTGAAAGTTGACGAAAAATGGCATCTTGCCCACCGCTGATAGCCTACAACTGACATTATGCTGAATATCTATCGAGGTATACCTATGCACCGTTTGGTTTTTTTATGGTTTTTGGCGCTTCCGTTAGGAGGCTTAAGCGGTTGCGACGCCTGGGATGTGGGTAACACCGAATACGGTTGTTCCGGTCTGCCCATCGGGGTGCGTTGCCAGTCGGCGCGGGACGTGTATCAGCAGATAAGCGGCAGTGATGTTGCTATGGTCGCGTTGGCACGTAAAGCGGCTGTCATACTGCGTATCGCTATATCCGAGACGGTTTCATCGCCAGCACTGGAAACCCGGCCGCTACGTACGGTTCCCCGCATCCTGCGGATATGGGTCGTACCCTGGGAGGATGATCAAGGCGATCTGCACCTGCCTGGCACCATCGTTACCGAAATCACCTCCCGCCGTTGGCGTTTAGGTGAACCTATATCCCGCAATCCCCAGCCGGGGTTGCGGCCTTTGCAAAACCCTGCCGTTACGGACAATAAACCCGTCCGGCGGCCTGAACTTAACCTGTACGGAGAAAACCGCGAATGATGAAATTACCTGTAACCTTATCCACTCAGCAAATGGTGCTTATTAGTGCCATCGGTGTTATCGGGCTTTTGATAACCGATCCGGCCCTGGCGGGTACGGGCGGAACGGCCTTTGATGCCGTATGGAACACCTTGAAAGACTGGACTCAGGGAACCCTGGGACGGATTATCGCCGGGGCGATGGTGATTGTCGGTCTGGTGGCTGGTATCGCCCGACAGAGTTTAATGGGGTTTGCGCTTGGTGTGGGCGGTGGTATGGGGTTGTACAACACGCCTACCGTGATTGAGAGTGTGATGTCGGCGACCTTGCCTTTGGTAGCACCGGGTCAAACGGTATGGAATATCGCTATTCCGGCTATTGAGGCTGTGGTATCCGGCCTTTGAACACCCTCCGGCAATGTGTCGATGAAAACCTTTGTCTTGTGGTGCTTATCATTTATATAGCAGATGCGTGGAGCCGCAACCGGGCAACGGTTTGCGGCAACCGTTGTCTTAGTAGACAACCCAGGTAGGCCTCACCGTCCATCGGCAGATTTTTCAAACCGGCCCGGTGCACTCGCGCAGCATCTAAGACTGCATCGGTGTAGCGCTGCAGAAGATCCAACAGAAAATCATCAGGATGCACGGCTCGAACGTGGTGGGGTTGTAGCGCCTGCGCGGGAAAATCTTTGCCATTAAAGGTGACGATAAACTCCGCCTCCGATTGTAATGCACAAGCCAGTACGTGCCGGTCTTCCGGGTCGGGTAAGGTTAGCGTCGAAATGTGCGGTTCATATCCCTCTACCAGTGCGTCCGGGGCATGTCGGTTCATTAAGTCTCGTACCCGAAGTAGTTGTTGTCGATGTAAATCCGGGCGATTTTTAAGCACACTGCGTATCCACTCCTCGTGGATGGTGTCTGTCCAGCGAGCACGACACAGACCCGCCAGAGCGATATACATCAGCAGGCTGCGCAACGGCGCAGGGTATAACACACAGGCGTCGTACACCACTGTGGGCGGTGCGGACATCAATACCCCAAACCCAGTTCCTGATCCAGCGCTGATAATTGTTCCAAGGCATCCCGGCGTTTGGCCTCCTGAGTCGTCTTATATTCCACCACATCCGCATAGCGTACCTTACGCCGGTTACCGACCCGGTGATACGCTATAGCGCCTGTTTCCAATAACTTGATACAGGTCGGCCGCGACATCTGTAAAATGTCCGCCGCCTCCTGGGTTGTCAGTTCTGCACTGACCGGTGCCAGGTTAACGCCGTGACCACCGCCTAGACAGGCCAGCGATTCCACCAATAGCCGCAAAGCGGTAACCGGTACCTCTACGGTATGGGTCGCCCCCGTAGTATCGGTGATGCTCAGTTGCTGTATAGGCTTGTGTGCAGATAAAAACGCCGACAGTTCACGGCTACTCTTACGCGCCAAAGCTGCTTCTTCTGGAGAAGGTAATATCGTGAGTGAAGTGCTCATATAGGAGAACTCAGTATTTTGAATAACGCTATTATATTCGCAATATTCGAAAATATAAAATGATTCAGAACAAACGTAAGCGCCAAAGAATAGGCGTCTACCAATTACTCTGATCGCCCTTCACACTGCACCACAGCAACCCAATACCCGCTAGGTGTAATATGAGCAATAAAGAACGTGCGTCGTACTGGCGCAATCAAATTGAACAATGGCAAGCATCCGGTTTGAGTGGTGCGCAGTTTTGCCAGGATAACGGCATCAACTTGAAGCAGTTTTACTATTGGCACCGTAAATGTTCCCGTAAAACTATTCAATCAAGACAGAATAAAACCCCTTTGGCAGGCTTTGCTAATATCGTGGTGGCCGACACTCAAAGGGGTGATCCGGGTTTGTGTTTTAAGCTGGCCAATGGTAGCGTCATTTCTGGCATTACCTCTGCTAACATGGCAACTGCCCCGCTTGCCTAACTTCGCGCAATCAACATAACCACCCACCAAAGCCGATAGCACATTCCCTTTAAATCCTCGACTATACGCTGACAGGAATAAAGTTTCCTCTCTCTCAACAATCACAAGCCCCGCACGCACTTCATCGCGATAACGACGTACCCAGTACAACGCGCTTTCCCCTATCGGCACTATACGGTCTTTATTCCCCTTTCCCTCTCTCACCAATACCGTGCCACGCGCTGCGTCTATATCCCAAAGCCCCAGATTCGCCAACTCCGAACACCGCAAACCCGTACTGTATAACGTCTCCAGGATCGCTCGACCTCGGATGCCCTGCGCTGTACTGACGTCCACTTGCCCCATAACCTGTTCCACTTCCCTCGGTGTCAGTACCGTTCTCGGTAGCCGTTGCCCTAAACGCGGTAACGCTAAATCACTCGCCGAGTTGTACAGAATATAATTCTCTCGGGCCAACCAGCGGAAGTAACAGCGTACTGGCGTGATTCTCGAATGCTGCGTACCGCTCGATAACGGCTCTCTGTCACCAGATCATTCAAAGTATGAGCCGCAAAGGCAATTGCTGGGATACTCAGTCTACTATGCTTGAGAATACCCTGCTGATCTGACCCGTGCTGGGATTGGCTTTTTTGCCTTTGCGTTGACCTGTCGATCAGTATTGGTGTTCCCCGAGTGTTAATAGTGTTGCAGAAAGCTTTTTCCACACACTGAAAACAGCATTAATTTACCAGCAAAGCTGGTCAACCCGAGAGGAGGTCAGACAAGCTATTTTTGAATACATTGAGGTTTTTTTACAACCGCCAACGATTACATTCCTCACATAATCCCATCAATTAAAAATCAACAGTGAACTAACGGTTACGCCGATGCTCACGCACACGGCCTTCTTTGGCAGAACGCCCGACCTGCCGCCCCTTAAAAGGATTTTCTGATGACTTAAATGCCATACGCAATGGCGTACCTTGCAGTTTCAGTGCATCAATAAAGAAATTACTCAAATAACGCTGATAGCTTGTAGGCACTTTATCCGTTTTAGTGCCGTGAATAATGATCAACGGCGGGTTGGAGCCACCCTGGTGAGCATAGCGCAATTTGATACGCCGCCCATTTGCCAGCGGTGGTTGGTGTTGCTGTACTGCGTACTCAAGCATACGCGTCAGCTCCGGCGTCGACATATCCACCATCGACGAGCGGTACGCCGAGTGAACCGATTTTATCAACTTACCGACGCTGGTACCCTGCAGCGCAGAGATAAAGTGGATGCGTGCAAACTGCGCAAACGCCAGCCGCCGGTCAATTTCGTGCTTGATATCCTGCCTGGCTTCACTGCTCAGCCCATCGCACTTATTAATCGCAATCACCAAACCCCGGCCACTGCTGATAATATAATCGAGCAAGTGCAGATCCTGATCGGCAATACCCTCTTTGGCATCCAACATCAATACGGCAACATGCGCCGCCTCAATAGATTGTAACGTCTTAATTACACTAAATTTTTCCACCGTCTCTCTGACCTTGCCACGACGGCGCACCCCCGCTGTATCAATCAGGGTATACAGCACTTTATCGCGTTCAAAGGGCACGTTGACACTGTCCCGCGTCGTGCCGGGCAGCGCGCTGGCGACAACGCGTTCCTCACCCACCAGGCGGTTAATCAGCGTGGATTTTCCCGCATTGGGACGACCTACAATAGCGATACGTACACGCTGCTCGTCGTCTTCATCAGCCTCAGTTGCCTCACTGTCATCGTCTGGCAGCAGGGTAAAAGCCTGCTCAACCAATTGCACAATGCCACGGTTGTGTGCCGCAGAAGTCGCCGCTAAGGCACTGAACCCCAAACTAAAAAAATCACTGCTGGCGCGATCAACATCAAGGCCGTCGACTTTATTGACAACCAGCAATATCGGTTTGTTGAAACGGCGCATGGCATTCGCCAGGTCGGCATCTACCGGACTTAGCCCACCACGCGCATCGACAATAAAAAAAATAATATCGGCATCGGCAATCGCCGTGAGTGTCTGCCGTGCCATGCTGACGTCGAGCGCTTCTTTTTCACCACTCAGCCCACCGGTATCGACAACGATGTATTCCCCCTCCCCCACTTTTCCATCGCCGTACTGCCGATCACGGGTAAGACCCGGCATATCGGCTACCAGCGCATCGCGTGTGCGGGTTAATTTATTAAACAGGGTCGACTTGCCGACATTGGGACGACCGACCAGGGCAAAAACGGGTTTCATAGAAAGGTTTACTGTGGAAAGCACGTGAGAGAAAGAATTAACTGTTGGAGATTATCGCATGAAAGCGTAGCAAAACCCCAACGGATAATGCCACGTCATCAAGTGCCCACACAAAATGTGCGTAAATCTATTGTTTTCCAACACCCAAAAGAAAGGGTTTTCCATTAATGCTTACACGGCCATCCTGCACCGATAGATGCGCAGAGTAAAAACCGTTATGGAAATCCAGATAACCTTCTCTGAGCAATATTTTTAACTGTGATTCCACCGACCCCACGACCAGGGGTGCCGCTTCGGCATCGCTAAATTTTTCCATTTGACCAAATTCATCCGTTCGATTTATAACATCGCGGGTGCGGCTTTCCATAAGATCGAAGATAATTGATTCGTCAACTGTCCATCTCGCCTGCAGTGTGATTGCGTGTAAACGGCCCACAAAATCCAACGCACCATCGTCGGGTGCTGCGGGTATCGTCGCTTCAACCCAGAGCTTCATTTCCCGCCCCTGATATTTGAACGACAGGTTGCTCAATTGGATTTTGATGCCGGGTGGCAGGCTCATTATCCATTGTTCATAAACAGGTTTACCCGACTGCGCCCCATTTTTACTGCCTGCAAAAAACTCGCTGAAAGATCGTGTGTTCTTATTCCACTCAGACAGACCGGGTGAGAGTTGGCTGATCATCAGGTGGTACTCTATATCGGTAAAAGACGACGCCAGCCCTTCAAGTAATCCCGTTGTGCCTATCAGTTGTATTTCTGATTGTGCATTATTGACATGAAAATGGGTTTCTATCACATTATCAGAAAATGACAACTGCAACCCACTGCTGTTGTAGTCAAGTTGCTCAATTTTCAATTTCAACTCGCTTATTAAACGCTTATCTTTTTGCTCCCGATCAATGCTAAAAGATACGTTGCTGTTTTCAATTTCAGCGCTATTGGTAAGAATACTTAACCCGTTCATTTGCGCACGTATTTTAATTAGCTGAGATTGTCGTTGATTGCGTGCTTGCGCATACACCAGATCTACATTTATCGATAAATCAGCAGTATCATCAATTAATAATTGTTTATCAGTGGGTATCGCCGATGATTCAATATCACCGTTGAACGCAATCGATGAGAACAGTAAAGGGGTGGTGGGTTGCGCTGTTGTTTGTTGCTGTAAGACAGCCTGGCTATAAACGCCAGCCAAGAAAAACAAGGGTGTATTTTCAGCAAAGTGCCTGCTGTTTATAGGGCCGTGTTGAATTTCATGCAAAAAGTTAAAGGTTAAATTTAGCGATGGGAGTGCCACACTGGAAAATACCACACTGTTCCACCAACTCCGTTGGTAATAATTAATCGAAATGGCCAATGGCGACGATTGATTAAGCGCAGCAATCTGCTGGCGGATATTTTTTTCAACCCAAATACCCGTAAAAAAAGGCGCCACGATTAATAGTAATGCCCCCAGAAAGAAACATATAAGCGCCATAAGCCACGCTATTTTTCTGCCTGGTTTGTTACTCATATTGTGTTAGGGTTAAAAACGTAAATAACGTCTCAGGTGGTATCTTTTTTGATCGTTTTTTGTAGCACAAAAAACATGCCTGTATGATGCGTGTTTAATCCAAATTATAAATCACTCCTCAGGAATAATTTGCAAAGCGGCAATCGCCCCATTACCTGTTTGCACAAACAAGGTGCCCTCTGCCACGGCAGCGGCAGTGACAATCCGGCTGCTATCGATGCGTTTGCGTGCAGCCAAGCTGCCATCAATCCGTGAAAGCCAGTGCACATAACCTTCCAGATCCCCCACCACGACATATTCGCCTATCGGCACGGGAGCGGTAAGCTGGCGCGCCCGCAGTTTTTCCTGTTTCCACAGTGCCGCACCGGTATTGCGGTCGATAGACCATACATTGCTGTCGGTGTCAGAGACATAAATGGCGTCACCTGTAACGCGAAAACCCGCGATAGTGGATACCTCACGCGCCCATATAATGCGCCCTTTGTCCGGGCTGATTTGTGCCAGCTTCCCCTGAAACCCAGCGGCATAGATAAATTCATTATCGGTCTGGATACTCGCGTCAATATCGCTGAGCCGCTCAATTTCGGAACGACCGGAAGGTTCAGAAAGCGTTACCTGCCAAAATGGTTGGCCACGCTCAAGGTCAAGCGCTAACAATCGGCCATTATCCAGCCCGACCAACACGCCATTCGACATTAAAAAAGCAGGGCTATTGCCACGGATGGTCAACGCAGGCACATTGTGGTTATAGGTCCACTGTTCGTCACCGTCATCGGCAGAAAACAGGGATACTCTGCCATTGATACTGCGCGCAACGACCACACCATCACCTGCAGTGGGAGGCGCCACGATTTCAGTGGTCATTTGATTGCGCCACAACTCACTGCCATCGGCTTGATTGAGCGCGACAAGCTCGCCCTGTAGTGTGCCAAAGTAAAGGTTGTTGCCATCACCGCTGATACCCGCTGATACATTCAGATCAAGTGACTGTTTCCATAAGGTTTCACCACTTTCCTGAGACAGCGCCAATACAGTGCCCTTGTCATCGACAACATAAACCGCTTCACCCTGCACATACGGCACGAGTGTGTAGGCAAAAGAATTAGCCTCACCACTGATACGCGATGTCCACACGCTGACCACGCGGGCCGTAGCGGGAAATGAGGTCAATGGCGTCGGCGGTTCAGCGTTATCGGTGGCCGAGCAGGCCGCCAATACACCGACAACCAGTAACGCAGATAAATAGCGGGGCACTTTGAACAAACGCATGATTATGACTCATCTGCCACGGTAGATAGATCATCCAGTTTCATTTTTAACAGGGCGGTGCTCCCTTGCGACTGATCCGTAAGCATGGCGCGTGAATACGCTTCGCGGGCCAGACTCGGGTTACCTTGAGCCACCAACACATCGCCTTTGAGTTCTTCGACCAACGCCGTGTATGCATCCGGGAAACTATTATTCAGCACACTGAGCGCATCATCGTGGTTATCCTGTGCACTCAGCACCCGTGACAAACGCAACCTTGCAATGCTGCGCACACCTTCTTCCGGTGTGTTTTCCACGGCCCAGCGCAATGCACTGGCCGCCTTGTCCAGCTCGCTGTTATCCACGGCAAGCTTTGCGTTTAACAGGGATGCCAGTGCCGCATAAGGCGTCGATGCGTGCTCGTCCTTCAATGATTCGGTAAGGGTATCGACTTGTTCGGCATCCCCCTTATTAAATTCACTGACTAAGGCCTCGTAGGCCAGTGATGCCACCTGGGCCTGTCCCTGTTGGTGTCCCTCCCAGAAACGCCAGCCGAATATGCCCCCCGCGCCAATGATGACGCCGATAATAATGGCACGCCCATTTTCGGCCCACCATTTTTTTATGGATTCAATTTGTTCTTCTTCTGTATCGTTCATCGCAAAACTCCACTATCACTATCAATAGCAATTGTTAACCCAACAACCCTGCAAACAGGCACTTTTTTGCACCCGTGATAATGCCTCTGGGTTCATCGGTTGATTCATCGGTTTGATTAATTAAGCTGATTAACTTAGGTACATCCCGTCGTTTTTTTCAATAATTCACACAAAGCCAGTCGGTCGAGTGGTTGCTGTTCACCGCCGCCCCGCAATGGTTTAACGGTAATTGTCTGCGCATCGATTTCCTCGTCACCGAGCACCAACGCCAACTCGGCCCCGCTTTTATCGGCCCGTTTAAACTGGCTTTTGATACTGCCACCCGAACAATCGACCTGCAAACACAAAGCATCCACCTGATCACGCAAGTACTCAGCCAGCGGTAGGCCATCTGTGCGCGCGCGCGCGCCAGACAACACTAAATAAGCATGTGGTGAGCACACCGGTACCCGTTTTTGCCTCACGTCGATAAGTGCCAACAAGCGTTCAATACCGCTTGCCCACCCGGCGCCCGGTGTCGGCTTACCACCGAGTTGTTCAATTAAGCCATCGTAACGCCCGCCTGCACACACCGTACCCTGAGCGCCCAGTTGCTGCGTTACCCATTCAAAGACTGTATGGCTATAGTAATCCAATCCGCGCACCAGACGGTGGTTTATGCGGTAGGGAATACCGTTACAGTCGAGCAATTCTGTCAATGTCTGGAAGTGCTGACGGGATGCATCGCTCAATTCATCCATCAGGCGTGGTGCCGCTTCGATCAGCGCCTGCAGCGCAGGGTTTTTACTGTCCAGAATACGCAGTGGATTACTGTGCAACCGGCGCAGGCTATCGTCGTCAAGCACGTCTTTGTGCTGCTCAAAATAAGCGACCAGGCAGGCACGGTAGCGCTGGCGGTCTTCACTGTCACCCAGGCTATTGATCTCCAATTGTATTTCACTATCAATGCCTAACAGACGCCATAGGCGTGCACTCATCAGTATTAGTTCCACTTCGATATAGGGGCCGGCAACACCAAAAACCTCAGCGCCAATTTGGTGAAACTGACGGTACCGCCCTTTTTGTGGGCGCTCGTGGCGAAACATCGGGCCGCTATACCATAGGCGCTGGATATTGTTGTACAACAAACCGTGCTCTATACCTGCGCGTACACAACTGGCGGTATTTTCCGGACGCAGGCTCAAACTGTCGCCGTTACGGTCGGCAAATGTGTACATTTCCTTTTCAACAATATCGGTTACCTCACCAATCGAGCGGCAAAATAGTGCTGTTTTTTCAATAATCGGGGTGCGAATTTCCGCGTAGTTATACCCCACCATTAGCTGGCGTACTTTTTCTTCGAGAAAATGCCAGGCATCATTGTGCACTGGCAGGATGTCGTGCATCCCGCGGATACTGTTAATTGTCTGGCTCATGGAATCAGTGTGTACAAGAGGGTGCTGAGGAGGGCATCAGAGATTTTGGCTACCGTCCGAATAGACGATAAAACGTGAGGTTTTACTGCTTTGACTATACTCTGGCGCTTTCACTGCTATGCCATTCATTGTCATTGAAATACCGGGCGCGTGACCAAGAAAAATCAGAAAGGGCGCTGTGCCACGCAATTCGCGTTTTTGTGTTTTGGCTAACATATCGTACATTAAGCGGGCGCCATTGGCATCGACAACCTCCACCCAGGAGTCGTTTTCACTTTGGATTTCCAGTACATCCACCTTCTTGGGTGAAGACAGGGTTGCCTGCTTCTGTGTATCGTCACGCGTAGTCACTACATCATCAATAGAGGTTAATTTGGCAGGCGATTGACCTATAAACCCCACCTCGTTTGAATCATCCGTGTTAGTGGTATTCCCACCCGCTGCGGCTTCATCCGTTGGATTATTTGGTGGTGTGTTTTCAGATGTATTGTCTTCGGGTTGCGTTTGAGTGGGTAATTTCAGCGTACCATCCGGCAATGGCTCACCATCAGATTGCCCGGTATTTTCAGGTGCTATGTCTATCGTGCGCAGTGACACTGTTGCCTCTTTTTCTGTTTCATCGCCACCCTCGTCATCGGTTTGGCCAGACAAAAGCTCAAACCCACCGATACCACTTTCCGGGTTAGACACGCCATACCACCACATTCCCAGCAGTGTCAATATAATCAATATAATCGCTAACGTTGCCCAGGCCATTACCGGAGATCGCTTTTTGTTCTCATTGATCATTTGGCTTTTAGGCATCAACTCCGGCTCGATCGGTGCGTGTTTGTTATAGGCAACGATGAGGTCATCTGAGTCCATAGCGAGCAATTTTGCATAGGCACGCAGATACCCACGCGTAAAGGATGGAGGGGGCAATTTATCTAAATCGTCTGTTTCCAATGCGTCAATAGTTTGTACGCTCAGGTTTAACCGGCCTGCCACCAATTCCTGGGCTAATTGTTGCTGTTCGCGTGCTTTGCGTAACTGGCTACCAACACTTTCTATTTGTATCTCTTCGCTCATAGCTGTTTTGATTCCAGGTATAACAAGGTTTCCTGGGATTGTGGGAAATCCCGCTTCAGCATCAAACCGTAGTTGTCCACTGCTCGTCGATCACCTAATAATCTGTTGATTTTAACGCCTAACCACAAACTATCGGCTGTTTGTTTGGTGTATTTCAATGCGCGTGAATAATAGGCTTTGGCGATACGGTATTTTTTCAGATCGAGAGAGAGTTCAGCCATATTCAATAAAGCGGGTGCAAAGCGCGGATTTTTGCGCAGTGCCTGGCGGATACTCTCTTCTGCCTCCAATCGTTTTCCCTGGCTCAATGCACAGCTTCCGGCGTTATTGTAAGCGTATTCGGGGGTTTCATTGTATGGGTTGTTGGCCGCTTGGATAAACCACGTATTGGCCTCATCAAAACGATCGAGGCGGCATAGAAATATACCAAACGTATCCTGATAGTACGTTTCATCCGGGGCCAGTTTGATTGCCTTGAGAAAGTAAGTCTCGGCCTGTGGGGCCTGCTTAACACGGGATAATAGCAAGCCGTAGGAAAAATTTGCCTCGGCATTTTCGCTATCCTGATCGAGTGCCTTTAGCAATTTGGCGCGGGCTTTTTTTAATTCACCGGCATTCAGGTATTGGGAACCCAGGCTGGCGTTATATTCTGCCGCTTTTTTCAGATTGCCGGTATTTGGTGAGGATGTCGTCGTCGTGCAAGCGGGCAATAACACCATCAGTAATAGCATATATATTACTTTTTTTGTCATGCCTGCTCGCCAAATCTGAGTTGGGAAAACTTTAGCTGTCGACGGCTTTTATCTTCAATTTTTCCCGCCAACTGCCCACAGGCTGCGCTGATATCATCGCCCCGGGTCTTTCTCGTCACGGCGATTAGTCCGCCATCACTGAGTATTTTTCGAAACTGATCGATCACTTCACGGCTCGAACAACGGTAGCCAGATGCGGCAAATGGGTTAAATGGAATCAGATTAACCTTTGCCGGCATATTGCGCACCAGCGCCAATAGTTCACGGGCGTGCTCCGCCTGGTCATTAACTCCCGCCAACATAACGTATTCAAAGGTAACGTGTTTTTTACGGTCTCCCTGTACATAACGGTGGCACGCCTGCATCAATTGATCAATAGGGTATTTGCGGTTAATGGGCACTAGTTGATCACGCAATGCATCGTTGGGGGCGTGCAGTGAAACCGCCAGGGCAACGTCAACCGCATCGTAAAGGCGATACATGGCCGGTACAATACCAGAGGTACTTAGGGTTACCCGCCGTTTGCTGAGGCCATAGGCAAAATCATCCATCATCAAACGCAATGCTTTGACAACATTATCAAAGTTTGCCAGAGGTTCACCCATGCCCATCAACACGATATTGCTAATGCGTGGTGGACCATGGGGGCTGCCCTTTTCCAAAACACTTTGGGCCGCAGTATCCTGAACCGTGCCCTGGCTCGTGCTCCGGGTTGCGTCCTGGGCCGCATCCTGCGCTAATAGCTGATTCGCTAAACGCAACTGACCAATGATTTCTGCCGTGCTCAGGTTGCGATTAAAGCCTTCTCTCGCGGTGGCACAAAATGAGCAATCGAGTGCACAGCCGACCTGTGTGGAAATACACAATGTGCCACGGTTGGTTTCGGGGATATATACGCATTCGATGCTATTGCCACTGTCGAGCCTGAACAGCCATTTCCAGGTGCCGTCGGTGGATTTATGTGCCAACGCCACCTCGGGCATACGCACTTCGGCAAGGCGCGACAGTTTTTCCCTTAACACTTTGCTGAGGTTGCTCATGCGGGTGAAATCATCTTCACCCGCCTGGTATACCCATTTCATCAACTGGGTGGCACGAAAGGGTTTTTCTTCCAGCGAGACAAACAGATCCTGCAAACCCTGCCGGTCGTAATCCAGCAGGTTAAACTTTGTTTTAGCAGTTTGTCTTGGCATAGTGAGCTTAGCGGGTGCGCTGGCAAACCCCATCGGGAAAGAAGAATGCAATCTCTTCACGCGCAGTTTCTACCGCGTCGGAACCGTGTACGGCGTTTTCTTCCACGTTGCTGGCAAAATCTGCACGAATAGTACCGGCATCGGCATCCGCAGGGTTAGTCGCCCCCATAATTTCACGATTGCGCGCAATGGCATTTTCGCCTTCCAGCACTTGTACCATTACCGGGCCTGAGGTCATAAAAGCCACCAGATCACTATAAAAAGGACGCTCTTTATGGACGGCGTAAAAAGCCTGTGCCTGCTGCTCACTCATATGCAACATACGTGAAGCGACAATTTTCAGGCCCGCTTTTTCAAAGCGACTGTAAATTTCACCAATGACATTTTTTGCCACTGCGTCGGGTTTAACGATGGAAAAGGTTTGCTCAATAGCCATTTATAATGGACTCCAGATTTACGTGGGTAAACAGGCTATTGTACTGGGGTTCCCTATGCTTATAAAGCGCACAGTATGGCTGATACGCCCTGCCTTACCGCATAAAAAGGGTATTTTAAAACGACTGCGCCCGGTGATGCAGTGCTGGAAGCGGACAAAAAATGTTCATTTACTCTGTGCAAACTGCGCTTTTTTGTCAATTTCCGCCCTATCTTATTTTCACTCGTGGCGTTTTTAGGATACCCCTTACATCAGTCGCGTTCATCGATCCAGGCCATTTGAATGGCTTCGAGGATTTTTTCGTTAGACCGTTCAGCGTCGTCGGCAAACTCATCCAGCGCGCAGACCCAGGCATGCAGATCGGTAAAACGCACATATTGTGGATCGATATCCGGGTGTGCTTCATCGAGTTGAATGGCAATTTCTAATGTATCAGTCCACTGCATAGTAGGATCCTCAGTGATTTTCAGAGACCATGTTAATCGTGTATTTGGGGATTTCGACAATGAGGTCGTCACTGGCGACCAGTGCCTGGCAACTCAATCGCGATTCGGTGTCCAGCCCCCAGGCTTTATCGAGATAATCGTCTTCCAGTTCGGTCGCCTCTTCAAGTGAATCGTAACCCTCCCGTATGTAAACGTGGCAGGTTGTACACGCGCAGGACTTTTCACAGGCGTGCTCAATATCAACACCGTTTTTCAACAGGGCATCACAAATTGAAATGCCTGATTCAACATCGAGCACGACCCCGTCGGGGCACATTTCTTCATGGGGTAGTACAACTATTTGCGGCATATGGATTAATACTCGTTGTTAACAAACCTGACCGACAGGTTTCTAAGCCTGATACTCGTCAATATGATGACCCGACATCGCTGCATCAACGCTCGCGTTCATACGTTTGGCGACATAGCCTTCGCTGGCTTTTTCAAGTGTGGAAATAGCGGTTTTGATTGCGCTGACATCGCTGCTTTGTCTCGCTGTCAGTAAGGTATTGCGCGCTGCATCAATTTGGTTTCTCTCATTTTCATCGAGAAACTGTTCAGCGTCTTTTTGCAGCGCTGAGTCCAGTGCCTCAATCACGCGGTCGGCTTCTACCTGTTGCTCGCGCAGGCGGCGTGCCTGTATATCGTCGCTGGCCAGGTCCATCGACTCACGCAACATGGTTTCAATTTCACCGTCTGCCAGCCCAAAGGAGGGCTTAACGTCGATGCTGGCCTGCACACCGCTGTTTTTCTCGTTTGCGGTTACGGTGAGTAAGCCATCGGCATCCACTTGAAACGTCACCTGAATCCGCGCTGCGCCCGCCACCATCGGTGGAAACCCGCGCAATTCAAAGCGCGCCAGCGAGCGACAGTCTTCGACCAGCTCCCGCTCACCCTGAACAACGTGCAATGCCATGGCCGTTTGCCCATCTTCATACGTGGTAAATTCCTGGGCGCGGGCAACCGGTATTGTGGTGTTGCGGGGAATGACTTTTTCGGTGAGCCCGCCCATCATTTCCACACCGAGTGACAGCGGTGTTACATCCAGCAACAGCATTTCATCGTCGGTTTTATTGCCCGCGAGCACATCGGCCTGAATCGCGGCACCAACGGCAACGACTTTGTCGGGGTCGATATGCGTCAACACCTGGCGGTTAAAGAATGTGCTGATCGTTGTGCGCACCAATGGTATACGCGTTGAGCCGCCGACCATCACCACGGCACATACCTGGTCTTTATCGACACCGGCATCGCGCAGTGCGCGCCGACACGGGCTCAGGGTGCGACGTATTAAGGGCTCAATTAATGCGTCAAACTGCTGCCGTGACAGGCTTGGCTGGCGCAACGTTGCAACCCCCAACTCACTGGGAACAGCAATCGATACCGTTTCGGCATCACTCAGTGATTGTTTTGTTGCACGCGCCGTATCCAATAATGCGCGATCAGTCGCTGCTGTGCTGCCAAACACCACACCCATTTGCTGCGCTAACCAACGCGCCAGGCAGGCATCGATATCATCACCGCCGAGCGCTGTGTCACCCGCCGTCGCCATGACTTCAAACAACCCTTTGTTCAAGCGCAGCACAGACACATCAAAAGTGCCTCCACCAAAATCGTAGATTACTGTAATGCCTTCAGAGGCTTTATCCAACCCATAGGCAATGGCTGCGGCTGTCGGTTCGTTAATCAAGCGCAACACATGCAGGCCAGCCAATTGCGCGGCATCTTTTGTCGATTGTCGTTGCGCATCATCGAAATAAGCGGGCACAGTAATCACCGCACCGACCAGCTCACCACCTAACGTGGCTTCAGCACGTGCGCGCAGGCTGGAGAGAATATCGGCAGAGATGTCTATCGGGTTAAAACTGCCCGCAACGGTATCGATACACGGCAGGCCCGATGGGCCTGGTGAAAACCGATAGTGTGTATGGCCGCTTGCAACGGCACTTTCAGTCACCTCGCTATAACTGCGGCCAATCAAGCGCTTCACTGAACTGATTGTATTCAATGGATCGTTGACCGCCTGTTGTTTTGCCTCACTGCCAACAATGCGTTCACTGGTTTCCAGGTAGCGCACCACCGAGGGCAGTAACACCCTGCCCTGTTCATCGGGCAGCACTTCTGCTGTGCCACTGCGCACACTGGCAACCAGCGAATTG
This sequence comes from Gammaproteobacteria bacterium, assembly GCA_965277715.1. Lineage (GTDB taxonomy): Bacteria > Pseudomonadota > Gammaproteobacteria > JBCCGL01 > JBCCGL01 > JBCCGL01. Next base: position 418,299 of record OZ255836.1, on the reverse strand, counting down.
GTGGTGCCTAAATCGATGCCGACAGCCAGCCGCCGTTGATGCGGTACGGTCGATTGTCCCGGTTCTGCTATTTGTAAAAGTGCCATAGATCAGCCACCGCTCTCTTCGAGCTGGTATTCCGTTTCACTCAGTTCGTGGGTCAGTTTTGCCAGAAACTGCCATTTTCGCACCGTATCACGCGCCGCATCAAACGCCTGTTCAAACAACTGCTGGCTAACGTCCCGTTGCAAAGCGGCCACGTCTGCGGTGATCGCACGGCGTAAACTGTCTGCGGCAGAAAACGGATCCTCGCTGGTAGAAACTGCCTCTAATTGTTCGCGATATTCGATTTGTGCCATCAAAAAAGCGGGATCAACCTGCGTGTCAGTTTCTGCATTCAGGTCGATACCTTGTAGTGACAGTAAGTAAGCGGCTCTTTTCAGCCCATCACCCAATACCTGGTAGGCCTCATTGATATAGGCAGCGGCTTGAATGGAAAATCGTTTTTGTTGTGCTGTACCGTTGGCAAATTTATCGGGGTGTACCACTTGCTGCAAAGCGCGGTAGTTGTTTGTCAACACCGCCGCTTCCACCGCAAAACTGACCGGTAGCGAAAATAAATCAAAATAATTTTGTTTTAAATCGAGCACAAAAAATCCAGTGAAGGTTATTGTTCCTGCCGCCTCTATAAGGTTATAGAGAGGGTCTTAAAAGACCATTAGATCTGCATTTGCTTAAGTATGCTGCCATTCACAGTGAAAACCCCGCCCCCTCTTTCGCAAAGCGGGGGTCGGGGGGGTGTTTGAAGGTCACCTGGTTATTTCTGGGAATGATCTATAGAGCGGATCACTAGATAGTAAAACTCTCACCACAGCCGCATTCATCTTTGACATTGGGGTTATTAAACTTAAACCCTTCGTTTAATCCTTCCTTGGCAAAATCCAATTCAGTGCCATCAAGGTAAATCAGGCTTTTTGGGTCGATAACCACTTTAATGTTGTTGTCATCAAAGACAACGTCACTGTCTGCAATTTCATCGGCAAATTCGACGATGTAAGCCATACCGGAACAACCTGTTGTGCGCACACCCAGTCGCAACCCCAGCCCCTTTCCCCGATTGGCAATAAACTGCGACACCCGGTTTGCCGCAGCATCTGTCAGTGTAATGGCCATAGACTGTTACCCTTTACGCAGCCGCACTGTCGACGGTTTTCCCGCGCTTTTCCTTAACATCGGCAATGGCCGCAGAGATAGCGTCTTCAGCTAGTACCGAACAGTGAATCTTGACCGGCGGTAGCGCCAGCTCTTCGGCAATGTCTTTATTTTTAATTAAAGAGGCTTCTTCAAGCGTTTTGCCGCGCACCCATTCGGTCAATAGCGATGAAGAGGCGATGGCAGAACCACAGCCATAGGTTTTAAATTTTGCGTCTTCGATAACGCCGTCGTCACCTACTTTAATTTGCAGGCGCATCACATCACCGCAAGCGGGTGCACCGACCATGCCAGTGCCAACATTGGGGTCGCTGTTATCCATTGTGCCGACGTTGCGAGGGTTTTCGTAATGGTCGAGTACTTTGTCACTGTAAGCCATTGGTCTTCTCCAGAATGTGTATCAAAAAATAATAGTGGAACAATTGTTTGTCAGTCGTATTAAGGGGTGCTCTCAATCCTCTTCACAGCCTGATTTCGGCCTTTTTCCGCGCTAGTGCTGCGCCCATTCGACGGTATCGAGATCGATGCCGTCTTTATACATATCCCAAAGCGGTGAAAGTGCCCGCAGTTTTTCCACCGCAGTACGCACTTCGCTAATGGTAAAGTCCACTTCTGCCTCGGTGCTGTAGCGCCCCAGTGTGAAGCGGATCGAGCTGTGCGCAAGCTCATCGTTGCGGCCCAATGCACGCAATACATAAGAGGGTTCGAGGCTGGCACTGGTACAGGCCGAGCCACTGGAGACGGCAAAATTCTTCATCGCCATAATTAAGCTCTCACCTTCGACGAAGTTAAAGCTGACATTTAAATTGCCGGGCACACGCTGTTTAAGATCGCCGTTTAAGTACACCTCCTCCATATCTTTGAAACCATTCCACAACCGGTCGCGCAGGGATTTAATCCGTGCGTTTTCAAATTCCATCTCTTCGTGAGCGATGCGAAATGCCTCCCCCATACCAACAATTTGATGCGTGGCCAGTGTGCCGGAACGCATACCCCGTTCATGCCCACCACCGTGAATTTGCGCCTCCAGGCGCACACGCGGTTTACGCTGTACATACAGTGCACCAATGCCTTTAGGACCGTACACTTTGTGTGCACACAACGACATTAAGTCCACATTCATTTTGTCGACATCGATAGCCACTTTGCCGGGGCTTTGCGCCGCATCGACATGGAACAATATTTTGCGTGCGCGGGTGATCGCACCAATGGCTTCGATATCCTGAATAACACCGATTTCGTTGTTGACGTGCATAATCGACACCAGGATGGTGTCCTCGCGCAGTGCGGCGGTAAATGTATCCATATCGAGCAGGCCGTCTGCTTTGGGGTCGAGGTAGCTTACCTCAAAACCGTCGCGCTCAAGGTGGCGACAGGTGTCCAGCACCGCCTTGTGCTCGGTTTTCATGGTGATGATATGTTTGCCTTTCTTTTGGTTAAAATAGGCGGCGCCTTTGATCGCCAAGTTATCCGATTCTGTCGCCCCGGATGTCCAGACAATTTCGCGTGGATCGGCACCAATCATTGTGGCGACCTGTTGGCGTGCCTGTTCGACCGCCTCTTCCGCCCGCCAGCCAAAAGGGTGTGAGCGCGATGCCGGGTTGCCAAAGTTACCTTCCAGGGTCAGACAGTCTGTCATTATTTTTGCCACTCGCTGGTCGACCGGTGTAGTGGCCGAGTAGTCGAGATAGATAGGTAGGTTAATAGTGGCTTTCACTGTGTTTACTCGCGTGTAAAAAGAGGCGTTGGTTATAGTGGTTTATCGTTAATTACCCATGACATGGGTAGCATTCTGTATTGATGGCCGGGTGGCTTGTTTATCATTGCGTTTATCATTCAGCGTCGACGTTACTGACTGCAGGGGCTTTTTGTCGATCAGGTCCCCCAGCGACACACCACTGAGAAACGTTTCAATGTGTGCACTCAGGCCCGCCCACAAATCGTGCGTTAAACAGCGGCTGTGGTTGTGACAGTTTTGCATACCACCACAATTTGTCGCATCGACTGTTTCATTCACCGCATCGATAATAACCGAGACAGGAACCTCGTCGACCGGCGCTATCAAGTGATACCCGCCACCTGGGCCACGGGTACTTTTAACCAGGCCGCTTTTGCGTAAATTGGCGAATAATTGTTCAAGATAAGACAGGGAAATCTGCTGGCGCTGTGAAATTTCTGCCAACGCCACCGGCCCATCATTTGTGTGAATAGCGAGATCCAGCATTGCTGTTACTGCATATCGCCCACGCGTTGTCAGCTTCATCTGTCACCTTGAACGTTTTTACTGCCGGTCATTGCCGGAGGAAGTAACTGGGCGGCAAGACTGTCATAACCTACTATTTTAGTCAAGTATTAGTCATGGCCAATAGATAAGTGTAGAAAGCCTTATATTTGAAACCCACCCAATAGTTATCCTCAATCGGGTAAACTGCGCGCACGCCACACCATTTAACCATTAACACAACGGACACTGACCGTGAAAATTGTCTCATTTAATACCAATAGCATCCGCTTGCGCCTGCACCAATTGCAAAAACTGACAGACACCCATAGCCCGGATATTATCGGCATACAGGAAACCAAGGTAACGGATGAAGAGTTTCCGGTTGATGCTTTAAAGGAAATGGGCTACCACGCCAGTTATTTTGGCCAAAAAACGCACTACGGCGTTGCCATGTTGTCCAGGCAGGTGCCTGTTAATGTACAAAAAGGGTTTCCGGGGGACACCGAAGAGGCCCAGCGCCGTTTGATTGCAGCAGACTTCGAGACCGACCACGGTCTATTGAAGGTAATCAACGGTTATTTCCCTCAGGGCGAGAACCGCAGTCATCCGGTAAAGTTTCCGGCAAAAGAAAAATTTTATGCCGACCTGATGACTTATTTGAATGATTGCTGTGATTGCAGTAAAGACCTGGCGGTGATCGGCGATTTTAATATTGCCCCAGTGGATGCCGATCTTGGTATCGGTGAGGCCAATGTCAAACGCTGGTTACGCGATGGGGCGACGTGTTTTCTGCCCGAGGAGCGGGCGTGGATGCAAAAACTGGTCGATTGGAGCCTCACAGACAGCTACCGCCATATATACCCGGACAGCCAGGCACTTTTTAGCTGGTTTGACTACCGCAGTAAAGGCTTTGACCGCGACCCTAAACGCGGGCTGCGAATCGATCATATTATGGTGACCCCCAGCCTGCTGGCACGGGCAATCGATGCCGGTATTGATTACGATGTGCGCGCAATGGAAAAACCCTCTGATCACTGCCCGGTATGGACGGCGTTTGCGTGAAAGGGTAAGCAGAAGGGTGAAGGGTGAAATAAAAAAGCCGCCCTTTACCTTTCACCACACACCGCCGACTCCCACCCCAACATTGCCAGTTTTCTCGCCTCGCCCCAGTGATACCCACCCAGCATACCGTTGCTCCGTATTACCCGGTGACAGGGCACTAACCAACAGAGGGGGTTTTTCGCCACTGCTGTACCAACGGCACGCGCTGCTTTGGGTGAACCAATGGCCCCGGCGATTTGTTGGTAGGTAACCCGCTGCCCATCGGGAATCCGCAGCAGTGCTTCCCACACTTGCAATTGAAAAGGGGTGCCGTAGAGGTTCAGTACAATTTCGCTTTTACTCTGTTCTGTCGAGCGCCCTATTGTCGAAAAGGTATGCGCGTAAGCCGCTGTAAATTCTGTATCGTGAATAAACTCCGCCGCAGGCCAGCGCGCTGCCATTTCGGCGAAGTCATTTTTTGGATCATCACCAACAAATGCGAGTGCGCATATACCCCGCTCGGTGGCCATTAACAGGCAGGCGCCAAACAAGGTATCTACCGTGGTGTAGCGAATCAGTAAACCCGCGCCACCACGGCGGTATTCACCCGGCGAAACAGCTTCATAGCGCACAAACAAATCGTGCAGCCGTGAGCTGGTGGAAAGACCCGATGCATAGCTGGCATCGAGCACTGTTTGTGCATTCGCCAGGCACCGTTTGGCGTAGTCGAGGGTTAGGTATTGCAGAAATTTTTTAGGGCTGATACCTACCCAACGGGTAAACAACCGCTGAAAGTGAAATTCGCTGAGGTGCACACTGGCGGCAATTTCGGCCAGTGTGGGTTGTTCTTTGAAGTGTTGAGCGAGAAAATTTAACGCCCGTTCAACGCGGGCATAATCATCAGTGTTATTCATTTCGGCACCCTCGATTGGCATACCGGTATAATGCAGGCTGACCCCGTGGCCCGACGACCCGAAACTTGCGTTATTTATCGATGCCCGCGACACATAAATATTTCACTTCAACATATTCCTCAATGCCGTAGTGTGAACCTTCACGGCCAATGCCCGATTGTTTGACCCCGCCGAACGGTACGTATTCAGACGACACAACACCTGCATTTACTCCGACGATACCAAAGTCCAGTGCCTCGGAAACACGGAATAAGCGCCCCACATCACGGGTAAATAAATACGCGGCGAGACCGTAATCGGTACTGTTCGCCCGTGCGATCACATCGGCTTCATCGTTGAAGCGCATAACCGGCGCCACCGGGCCAAAGGTTTCTTCATAGGTGATTTTCATGTCGTCAGTGACATTAGTCAGGACAGTCGGTAAATAGAAGTTACCACCCAGTTCATGCCTTTCCCCCCCGGTCAATACCGCAGCACCTTTTGCCTTGGCATCGGCCACCTGATCCTCGACTTTTGCAATGGCGGCGGCATTAATCAATGGCCCTAAGTCGGTTCCATCCGCTGTGCCGTTACCCACGCTGAGTGCCGAGGATGCGCGGGCAAATTTTTCCACGAATTCGTCGTAGACGTTATCGTGTACATACAGGCGGTTTGCACACACACAGGTTTGACCGCTGGCCCGGTATTTACAGGCGATTGCGCCGGTTACCGCCGCGTCGATATCCGCGTCGTCGAAAACGATAAACGGCGCATGACCGCCCAATTCCATCGAGACTTTTTTCACAGTATCAGCACATTGTGCCAACAACAATTTGCCCACCGCTGTGGAACCGGTAAACGACAATTTGCGCACAGTTTTATTGCCGGTCATTTCGCCACCAATCGCCACGGCATCTCCCGTGACAACACTGAACACCCCGGCGGGAATACCGGCCCGGTGCGCCAGTTCAGCCAGTGCCAAGGCAGAGAATGGCGTTTGTGGCGCGGGTTTAATCACGGAGGTACAGCCCGCTGCCAGTGCAGGCGCACATTTGCGGGTAATCATGGCATTGGGGAAATTCCACGGGGTAATCGCCGCGCTGACGCCCACGGGTTGCTTCAATGCAAAAATGCGCCGGTCATTCATGTGCGAGGGAATAGTCTCCCCGTACACACGCTTGCCCTCCTCGGCAAACCATTCGACAAATGAGGCACCATAGACCACCTCACCACGCGCCTCCGCGAGTGGTTTGCCCTGCTCGGCTGTCATAATTACCGCAAGGTCTTCCCGATTTTCCAGAATCAATTCAAACCACTTTTTCATAGTGGCCGCACGGCTTTTTGCCGGTACATCACGCCACTTGGCAAATGCCCTGTCCGCCGCTTCTATTGCTGCACGCGTTTCCTGTGCGCCCATATTCGGCACCCGGCCCACAACCTCAGCCGTTGCCGGATTGAGGATTTCGACGCTGTCGCCGTTTGCTGCATCTACCCATTCACCGTTAATGTAGGCTTGTTGTTTGAGTAGTTGGCTATCATTTAATTGCATGCTTACCTCAGGAAATTGGAAATTTTAGTTACCGGGAAGTGGATAGGTATCGTGATTAAGCGGCTGCGCCGATAACGGTACGGTTGCGCATATACGCCTGTAGTACATCGGGGATTAGCACACTGCCATCGGCTTGCTGGTTGTTTTCGAGAATCGCCAGCAGTGTACGCCCCACGGCCAGACCACTGCCATTTAGCGTGTGCAGTAATTCCGGCTTGCCTGTTTCCGGGTTCCGCCAGCGCGCCTGCATACGCCGCGCCTGGAAATCACAGGTATTGCTGCACGATGAGATTTCACGGTATTTATTTTGTGCGGGCAGCCACACTTCAATGTCATAGGTTTTCGCCGCCCCAAAACCGGTGTCACCCGCACACAGATTGACAACCCGGTAGGGCAAATTAAGTTTCTGTAGTATCGCTTCGGCGTGACCGGTGAGCTGTTCCAGCGCCGCCCAGGATTCGCTGGGTTTAACCACCCACACCAGCTCCACTTTTTCAAACTGGTGCTGGCGAATCAACCCGCGTGTATCCTTCCCATAGGAACCGGCTTCAGAGCGAAAACACGGCGTGTGGCAGGTGTACCGTATCGGCAACCGTGCGGCATCGACAATCTCACCGCGCACGGTATTGGTCACCGGCACCTCAGCCGTCGGGATCAAAAAGTAACCGGCATCCCCTTGCAGGGCAAACAAATCTTCAGCAAATTTAGGCAACTGCCCCGTACCAAACAGAGTGTCTGAATTGACGATATACGGTACGGCGATTTCCTGATAACCGTGTTCGTGGATATGGGTATCCAACATAAACTGAATCAGCGCCCGGTGTAGCCAGGCGATGTCATTTTTTAACACGACAAAGCGCGAGCCGGTCAGCTTAGTAGCGGTTTCAAAATCCATATCGCCCCCGGCCAGGTCGAAATGGCTTTTCGGTTCAAAATCAAAAGCCGGTATACCGCCCCAGCGGCGCACTTCGACATTATCCTCTTCATCAGCGCCAGCGGGCACGGAATCATCCAGCAAATTGGGAATACCCGCGACAATCGCATCGATCTCCGCCTGCACAGCGGCCAGCGATTGCCCGGCCTCACTCAACTGATCGCCTATCGACGCGACCTCATCGAGCAATGCTTGAATATCCTCACCTGCCGCCTTCGCTTTACCGATCATTTTGGATCGACTGTTGCGTTCATTTTGTAGGCGTTGCGCCTCAACCTGCGCATCGCGGCGCCGCGCTTCGAGCTGGCTGAAGTGTTCGGTATCGAGAATAAAATTTCGGCGTTTAAGATTGGCTGCGGTCGCGTCGAGATCACCGCGAAGCAATTTTGGATCGATCATTGGAGCACAATATCGGGCAGCTAATTGGGTCGGCGATTATAGCACCGTTACCCGCCCAATCATCCGCTATGTATATCCAATTTCCAGCGCTTGTGGGGAAAATCAGTTTCGTATTGCCATTTATATGTCAATAGTCACAGCAACTTCCACTGTCCCCTCCATTTTCAGGATAGGGCAGCCTTTTGCCATATTCAACGCCTGCTCCATACTATCAGCAGTTACCAGGCTGTAGCCGCTTACTGGATTAGAACCGCCATCCCTCGTTATTAGGCCATCACTCTGTACTGTCGATGACGGGCCTACCGGGTTGCCACTGTCAACGACGGCATCGCCCATTCCAGCCAACCAGGACATCCAGTCGGCCATTACGCGGGCGCCCTCTTCTGGCGTTTCTGGCATTTTACCGCCGTGGTAAATAAAAATGTATTTAGACATGATAACTACCTCCTACTCAAACATCTGATTAATGGTTGTACCATAGCAGCGCTACTAATGCCTGCAAAACTTCCTGCCAAATTTAAGATCGCTGCCCCACCGTTACAGCGATTATTTGTTGTGTCTATACCTGCCTTGCCAGTACAACACCAGCCCAAACAAAAACCAAACACAAAACAACATTAGAAACAACATTACCCGCTGCTTTAAGCACATCCCCCTGTTCCAGCATCAACAGCGTATCCAAAGAGAACGTAGAAAACGTAGTAAACGCCCCTAAAACCCCCACCAGAATGCCTGCACGCCACTCATCGGCAACCGTCACTCTCACTAAAAACAACATCCCCAGAAACCCCAATAAAAACGACCCCAGGGTATTGACCAACAACACCCCCCAGGGAAACCCTTTACCAAAAGTAGCGTATACCGCATTGACAATAACAAACCGCGCAGTTGCCCCAATAGCGCCACCGGCAGCCACAGCAAACACTTCATACATAACCTGTAAGCCTCTTATCAATTAGGCAAAATCAAAACACATTAAAGAGTAAACTTCATGTTAGAACTTTAGCATCAGACAGTAGCAGTGCCCAAAACAGACAACACATTCAGCGGTAATACCACGGTAAGCGGTGGCGTAACGCCAATCGACTATACGTTGTTAGCAAAAAAAATAAAGCAGCAGGGACAGGCACTTGGCTTCCAACAAATCGGCATTACGGATACCGATTTAGGCGCACATGAAACCCATTTCCTAAACTGGTTAAAGCGGGATTACCACGGTGAAATGGGGTATATGGCCCGCCACGGCACCCGCCGCAGCCGCCCGCAAGCACTGGAGCCCGGTACCTTACGGGTAATCAGTGCACGGATGGACTACCTACCCGCACATGTCGCCAGTGCCGAGGCGACGCTGAGTGATAATAACCTGGCCTATGTATCCCGCTACGCACTGGGGCGTGACTACCACAAATTGTTGCGTAAACGCCTACAAAAACTGGCCGATTATATTTCCGCTGAAATCGATACCGCTGCAAACAATCCCAATAAAGGTAACGACTTCTGCTACCGGGTATTTGTCGATAGCGCGCCGGTACTGGAGAAAGCACTGGCAGAAAAAGCCGGATTGGGGTGGATTGGCAAGCACAGTAATTTACTCAGTCGCGAGGCCGGGTCATGGTTTTTTCTCGCTGAGTTGTACACCAATTTACCCCTGCCGTGTGATGCACCGCCCGCTGTTTCAGCGTCGCCTGTTTCAAAGGCTACCTATCCGGGGCAAGCTAACAATCATTGTGGAAAATGCAGCGCCTGTATTGATGCCTGCCCAACACAGGCTATTGTTGCCCCCTATCAGGTGGACGCAAGGCGGTGTATTTCATACCTGACAATTGAGCTGCGTAGCAGTATTCCGGTCGCATTCAGAAAGGCGATGGGCAACCGTATTTATGGTTGTGACGACTGTCAGTTAGTCTGCCCGTGGAACCGGTTTGCAACGACCACTGGCGAAGCCGACTTCGAGCCGCGCCACGCGCTCGACTGCACGGCACTGACAACGCTATTCGCCTGGACAGAAACGATGTTTTTGCGCCGTTTTGAAGGCAGCCCAATTCGTAGAATCGGTTACCAGTGCTGGCTGAGGAATATCGCGGTGGCGCTGGGCAATGCGTCAGACAGTGCCATGGCAATCGAGGCGCTGAATAAACGCAAGGGCTGCGAATCCCCTATGGTCAATGAACATATTGATTGGGCGCTTGATCAGCATAGAAAATAGTCAATATATTCACCGAGTGCATTAATTTTCACTATCAAACATTTGCCGTAGTTCAATATTAATTATTGCGACACCATCCTGAAGCTGCTTTACCTGTTCGATATAGCGAACACTGCGCAAGTCTCTGGATAACAACACAAATTCATAGGGGCGCCAGGGTTCCAGCTTCGCTTGCTTTTCGTTATACATCGCAATCTTCTGTGGTAATTAGATACGGATTAGCAGCGGCAAAAACTGGGAAAGCTTTAATCTGGAAGATATAACTAATTGTCAGGTTTAGATACCGACAAACAAAAGTGGTACGCGATTATGGTTTACCGTTTTTATTGCGAAGGTAGTTAAGCTTCTCAGCAATTTTTATTTCCAACCCCCGGTCGACCGGGTGATAAAACACCTGTTCACCAACCGATGCGGGAAAATAGGTTTCTCCGGCGGCAAACCCCTCTTTCTCATCATGTGCATAGCGGTAGTTTTTACCGTGCCCGAGCGTTTCCATTAATCGGGTGGGGGCATTGCGCAGGTGCACGGGCACTTCGGCATTGCCGTGTTCCACAACGGCCTGGCGCGCCGCCTTGTAGGCGGTGTACACGGCGTTGCTCTTGGGCGCACACGCCAAATAAACCAATGCCTGTGCTATCGCCAATTCACCCTCCGGGCTGCCGAGCCGCTCGAATACCTGCCAGGCCTGCATCGCCAGTTGTAAACCACGTGGGTCGGCATTACCTATATCCTCCGAGGCGATGCGCAATACCCGGCGCGCTATGTACAACGGGTCACAACCACCATCGAGCATCCGGCAAAACCAGTACAGCGTAGCATCGGGATTGCTGCCGCGTACCGATTTGTGTAACGCAGAGATCTGGTCGTAGAAGATATCGCCGCCTTTATCAAAATGCCGAAAACTCTCACGGGTAACGGCCTGTAAAATTGTGTCATCAATAACCGCAGGGGATTCGGTCATATCCGCTGCAATTTCCAGTAGCATCAAGGCACGGCGTGCGTCGCCGTCAGCCGTCTGTGCCAGTTTGTCACGCACTTCTGCCGCGCAGTTAATAGCTCTATCGCCGATTCCACTCTCACTATCACAGAGCGCCCGATCAATAATTTTGCGAATATCAGCGGTTTCCAAGCGTTTCAAAACGTACACCCGCACACGCGACAGCAAGGCGTTGTTTAATTCAAACGAGGGATTTTCTGTGGTCGCGCCAACGAAATAGACCGTACCGTCTTCAACGTGGGGCAGAAAGGCATCCTGCTGTGATTTGTTGAAACGGTGTACCTCATCGACAAACAATACCGTGCGTTCGCCATTGTAAGCGCGTGCTTCACGCGCCTTTTCCACCGCAGCGCGAATGTCCTTAACACCCGATAATACAGCAGAGAGCGAAATAAACTGCGCACCGCAATGGTGGGCAATCATCCTGGCTAATGTGGTTTTACCTGTGCCCGGTGGCCCCCAAAACACCATCGAGTGCAGACGATCACGCTCCAGTGCCTGGCGCAATGTACTGGCCTCACCCAGCAGGTGGGTTTGGCCGTAAAATGCATCCAGCGTCGTCGGTCGCATACGATCAGCCAGTGGGCGCAAAGAGTCTGGTGCGCTATTCCCGTGCAACAGTGAAGGTTGTTCCGGCACCCTATGGTGTACTCACGCTAACCGGCAGTATTTATATATCACCGACGACATCGACACCGGCAGGCGGGGTAAACGTAAACAAACGGTCATCGGCTGGTATGTTCATTTCAAAATCGTTGAAACGGATTTGTGTGGCCTGGCCAAACTGGTCGCGCAGCTCCATCACTTGCAGTGAGGCCTCGCTAAACCCCAGGAAGATTTGTTCAAATTCGGTGTCCCGGATTTTAGGCTGTAACTGTACCCATTCCAAACCCTCGCGTGCACCGAGGTCAAGCAGTTCAAAGTCCTTATCCAGTGGCCGGTTGTTGCTGAGTAACATAATCGGCGCATTGCCAAGGGCCTGATCAAGTTTTTTTACGGTGACCTGCTCTAAATCGGCATCATAAATCCATAGTTTTTCACCATCGGCAATAATCGACTGCACTTCGGGTTCACGGTAATCCCAGCGAAACTTTCCAGGCCGTTTTAAAATAACCGCGCCTTTGGATTCTGTTACCGGTTTCGAGTCCTCGTCGTAGAGGGTTTGTACAAACCCGGCCTGAAATGTTTCCAGTTGACCGATAAATGTTTGCAGGCGCTCCAACCCGGTAGCACTGACTGGCGTCGTGAACACGCCAATAAACAGTGAGAATACGAGCGCAATAAAAGTGTATTTATTCAGCATTGGTTTTTCATCCGATTAAGTAATTGCAAAGGTTTTATCGCTCAAGCATCTACCGGCGGCGGCGCCAGCACTTCCCGGTTGCCATTTGGCTGCACTGGGCTAACCACCCCACTGGACTCCATTTCCTCAATCATTCTGGCTGCGCGGTTATAGCCAATTTTTAAACGTCGCTGCACATAAGAGATCGAGGCTTTGCGGGTTTCGGTCACAACAGCGACCGCCTGGTCGTAGAGTGCATCTATTTCCTGATCCTGACCATCTTCAGACGGCATGCCGGGAATAGCAACCGAATCGCGGGTAATTTCCTCAATGTAATTGGCACTGCCGCTCTGCTTTAAAAAATCCACGACATTGTGCACCTCGTGGTCGTCGACAAATGCGCCATGCACCCGTTCGGGTTGCGCGGTGCCTGGCGGCAAAAACAGCATGTCACCATGCCCCAGCAGTTGCTCTGCCCCCATTTGATCAAGAATCGTGCGCGAGTCGATTCTGGAAGAAACCTGAAAGGCTACCCGTGTGGGAATATTGGCTTTGATTAACCCGGTGATCACATCGACCGAGGGGCGCTGTGTCGCCAGCAACAAGTGCATACCCGCCGCACGCGCTTTTTGGGCGATACGTGTAATCAGCTCCTCGACCTTTTTGCCCACGACCATCATCATGTCGGCAAATTCGTCCACCACCACCACGATATAGGGCAGGTGTTCGAGCATCGGCGGCTCAGCTTCAGGGTCAAATGCCTCCTCGCGTTTGTAGAGTGGGTCAACTATCGGCTGGCCCGCTTTGATTGCATCCTTTACCTTGCGGTTATAGCCGGTGATATTGCGCACACCAAGCGCGGCCATTAGTCGATAACGCCGCTCCATTTCCCCCACACACCAGCGCAGGGCATTGGCCGCCTCTTTCATATCGGTGACCACGGGTGCGAGCAGATGCGGAATACCTTCGTACACATTTAATTCCAACATTTTTGGGTCGATTAAAATAATGCGCACTTGTTGCGGTGTCGCCTTGTAGAGCAAGCCCAGCAGCATCGCGTTAACCGCAACTGATTTACCGGAACCGGTGGTGCCAGCCACTAATAAGTGCGGCATTTTAGCCAGATCGGCAACCACCGGCTTGCCACCGATATCCTTGCCCATACCCAGTGTCAGAGGTGAGGTAGATTTGTCATACGCGGTGGATTGGAGGATTTCACTCAACTGCACAATTTCCCGTTGCTCATTGGGAATTTCCAACCCTATTGTCGATTTACCGGCAATGACCTCGACCACGCGCACGCTGATTAACGACATCGAGCGCGCAATATCCTTGGCCAGGCCCGTAATGCGGCTGACTTTAACACCGGGTGCCAATTGCAGTTCAAACCGGGTAATAACCGGCCCTGGGTGTACCGCGACTACTTCAGCACTCACGCTAAAGTCATTGAGTTTTAATTCCAGCAGGCGCGACATGGCCTCCAGGGATTCATTGGTATATCCACCCGGCTGGGGTTTTAATTCATCGAGCAGAGAGATGGGCGGCAAATCTGTATTGGGGAGCGATTCAAACAGTTGAATCTGGCGTTCTTTTTCAGCGCGGGCACTGATTTCGATGGGCTTAAGCACCGGTTCTATACGCGGTGCATGGGGGCGCTTGGCACGGGCGAGCTGATCTTTCCTGACAGCCAGTTCGCGCTTTTTACGCGAGGCACTGGCGTCACGCCGCTGCGACCACGCTGTGCCAATAGCGTAAACACGCGCAACACAGCAATCGACAATCCATAAGACCCACTCGCCGGTTTTATCCATCACCGTTAACCAGGAAATACCGGTAAACAAGGTGATCGAGGCGAGCAGCAGGGACAATAACAACAAGGTGGTACCCAGGGTATCCACTGCGACCATCAGGCGGTCACCCAATAGTGTGCCGATGACACCGCCCGCTCGTAACCCGTTTGGCAGCGTGCCTTCAGCAACCGCGAAATGTAACCCCATAAGACCGCAGGCAGAAACCAATACCACGATAAAACTCGACCAGCGGATCAACAAAAAATACAGCGGGGTTTGCAGGGCGTTTCGCTCGCGAAACATCACCCAGGCGCTGTAGACAAGCAATACGGGAACCAAATACGCAACATAGCCAAACAGGTAAAAAGCCACATCGGCAAACCATGCACCCAGCTTGCCACCCGTGTTGACCGTATTGCTGTGCTGCCCGGTGCTGGACCAACCGGGATCACCCGCATCAAAGCTCAATAAGGAGATCAGTAAATAGGCCGCCAGTGCCGCCAATAGCATGGATGCCCCCTCACGCAGACCACGCACAATATGCGTCACCGCCGGTTGCAAAATGTCGGGCTTGGGTTTACTCGCCTGTGCCAAATGATTATCCGCCTGAGTGGGTCTGGAAAGCTAACCATTCCAAACACTAAATTTATGCACGTCTCTTTACCATCGGTACAGGCTTCACTACTATAGCGCCCACTTTATCGACACCCTCTTTGTGCACGGGCGCAGCCTTGTACCAACTAACCGTGGAGCATTATACATGAGCCAGGCAAAGCATTGCCGCCTGTTAATCCTGGGTTCTGGCCCAGCCGGGTACACAGCAGCAGTATATGCTGCACGCGCCAACCTCAGTCCTGTGTTGATTACCGGTATTGAACAGGGCGGGCAACTCACCACGACCACGGATGTGGATAATTGGCCCGCCGCACACGCCGGTATACAAGGCCCGGAATTAATGGAACAGTTTCGCCAGCACGCCGAACGCTTTGAGACGGAGATATGCTTCGACCACATAAATGCCGTGGATTTTTCCAGCCGCCCACTGGCACTACAGGGGGACAACGGCATCTACACCTGCGATGCCCTGATTATTGCCACCGGGGCGAGCGCCATGTATTTAGGGCTGGATTCAGAGGAGGCCTTTAAAGGCCGGGGTGTTTCCGCCTGCGCCACCTGCGATGGTTTCTTTTACCGCCGGCAAAAAGTGGCCGTCATCGGCGGCGGTAACACCGCTGTCGAAGAGGCCTTATACCTATCGAATATCGCCTCACACGTGACCCTGGTACACCGCCGCGATAGCTTGCGTGCAGAGAAAATTTTGCAGGGCCAACTCATTGAGAAAGCCACTCATGGCAATGTCAGCATTGAATGGAATCACCAGCTCGACGAGGTGTTAGGGGACGCCAGCGGTGTAACAGGCATGCGCATAAAGAGCGTGGAAACTGGCGAGAGTAAAACCGTGGATTTGATGGGGGTATTTATTGCTATCGGCCACAAACCCAATACCGCTATTTTTGACGGACAGGTGGCGATGAAAAACGGCTACATACACGTCAACAGCGGCCTTGAGGGCAACGCCACCGCGACCAGCGTCGCCGGTGTATTCGCCGCCGGGGATGTGATGGACAGTGTGTACCGACAGGCGGTGACGTCGGCGGGCACGGGCTGCATGGCAGCGCTGGACGCAGAGAAATACCTCGACGCCCTTCTCTAGACATAATGTATTGACCGTCAACTGCCCTATTACTGATACAAACCGCGAGTGGAAATAGAAGTACACGACAGCTTGCAACGCATCGATTGTGTTGCCTGGAATAAACTCAACCCTGCGGGAAATCCTTTTTTGCGCTACGAATTTCTCGTTGCGCTGGAAAACAACGATTGCCTCGGCCAGCGCCACGGGTGGTATCCGCGCTACTTTGTGTTGTACGACGATAAGCAGCAGCTCATCGCCGCTGTCCCCGCCTATATAAAAACCAATTCCTACGGTGAATTTGTGTTCGACTGGGCCTGGGCGGATGCCTACCACAAACACGGTTTGCGCTATTACCCCAAAATGGTGGTTAGCTCGCCCTATACACCGGTGACAGGCACGCGCCTATTAATCTCCAGCGAGGTGGATTATCTGGAGACTGCCCGCGCCCTACACCACACAGTACAGGAGTATTGCAAAGACCAGGGCCTCTCCAGTTTGCATTGGTTATTTACACTGCCACATGAAACTGATCTGCTCGAATCAGATGGCCTGCTGCGACGTCTGGGGTGCCAATACCATTGGCACAACGATAACTACACACACTTCGACGATTTTCTTCAACAGCTGCGCGCCAAGAAGCGCAAACAAATCAAACGCGAGCGACGCCACCCACACGAGCAGGGCATTGAGCTGAGCATTCAACACGGAAACCAGTTGAGCGATGCAGAGATTGTGCGCGCCCACCACTATTACGCATCCACATTTGATAAAAAATCGGGGGAGGCCTCGCTTACCTGTACCTTCTTTCAGGAAATAGCCCGCACAATGGGCGAATCGATGCTGGTGGTATTCGCCCACATCGATAAGCACCCCATTGCCTGTGCCATTATGTTTCGCAGTGCTGACACACTGTATGGCCGCTACTGGGGGTGCGATCAGGATTACAACAGCCTGCACTTCGAGACCTGCTTTTACCAAGGCATCGACTATTGCATCAACAACGGGCTTCAACACTTTGAGCCAGGGGCGCAAGGCGAGCACAAAATCTGGCGTGGATTTATTCCCACAAAAACCTGGTCGGCACACTGGATAGCAGACCCGCAGTTTCGCGATGCGATTAGCCGCTACCTGGTACAGGAAACCGAGATGATGGAAGCACAGTGTCAACACCTGATGCAGTACGTTCCTTTCCATCGCGAACATATTGGGTAGCAATCGCTAATGCCCGTTCCATTGTTGTTTGCCGATGATCCCATCGAGGCATTTCCCGAGGTTGGAGATGCGCTGTTATCACCCAATGGTTTACTCGCGGCGGGTGGCGATTTATCGGTTGCCCGTTTGTTATACGCTTATCAGCACGGCATCTTTCCGTGGTACAGCGAAGGCGAGCCGATTTTATGGTGGAGCCCGGAGCCGCGCTGCATTCTGTGGCCCAACGATATACACCTCTCCCGCAGTTTACAAAAAACCCTGCGCCATACCGCCATTGAGGTGCGTGTGGATACCGCCTTTGAAGCGGTCATGGGCGCCTGTGCAAAGCCGCGTGCAGAGAGTACCGGCACCTGGATTACAGCACAGATGCAAGATGCCTATTGCCAGCTTCACGCGCAGGGTCATGCGCGTTCAATTGAGTGCTGGTATGGGGGGCAGTTGGTTGGGGGGTTATACGGTGTCTGTATAGGTAACGTTTTTTTTGGTGAATCGATGTTCAGTGCAGTGCCCGATGCATCGAAAATTGCCCTGGTACATCTAGCACAACGGGAAAACTACCAGTTGATCGACTGCCAGTTGCCCTCTGCACATTTGCAGCATATGGGGGCTATTGTTATCAGCAGAACCGATTTCGTTGCAATATTGGATAGTCTTTTTGCCACTTAATCCATCTTTGACACTGATTCTTAAAAATTCAAATTAAACCTAATGAGTTAAATTTTTTTGTGCCGTTATGGCACTACATTTATGTCATTCAGTCAATTAGCATTTTTACCATCCCCCCAGATTTGTTGATATTTCCAACCCACCACCCTCGCAACGGGCAGGCTCGATTCTTTGCCTTAGGAACTGCGACTGTACGTGTCACAGTCTTAGTTTCCCCAGGAACGTGCACGAAATAAACACCGGGGTTCGTCAATGCATTAATTTTTTTAATAACAGGAGCAGTTATCGAGAAGCAGTAGCCTCGCTCTACAAAGTGCAAACAAAACCCCACATTACCTACTACGAATAAACAGAAAAAATATCCCCAATACAACCAACCCCGCCCCCAACACCTGATGCCACCCAATCACCTCCTTAAACACCCAATAAGAAAACACCAACGAAATAACAACCGTCCCACTGACAACAACCGGAATAACCACACTCGCTGGCATCGGCTCGGCAAGCCCAATACCCCCAAACAAATACAAATAACCTATTTCTGCACCACCAATACAAAGCCCCGCCACAACCGCCCACAGATAAGACGGCGTCGACAAAGAAAATACATGCCCCCCACGAAAAACCAGAATGCTAAGAAAAATAACCGAAGTGAAAAGCGCACCCAGTTGCAGTGCAATAGTGGCCAGCACTGTTGTTGTAGCCGAAACGGGTACATACCCTCCCGACACTTTCAGGAACAAATTGTACCCTGCGTACAAAACAGTCACTAAAACCAGAATAACGATGCCAAACATTTTTGTACCTTCCAATTGAATCACTTTTAAACCATTTCAGCATCGATTCATTGCTTTGTAGCCGGTGCCACTGTCCCATCATGGAAAGTACCAAACCACTTATCCCAGGGCGTTTCGGTGGTGCCATAGTTGCAATCAATATGGCGGTGGTGCAGGTGGTGAAAGTAATCCCCCAAACGAAAGGAGCGCTTTTCGGTGATCGCCAACCCAGCAAAACCTGTGTGTGATGTCGGCGCACCAATCAGATGGGATTGAACCTGGTAAATCACATGCACCGGGTGCGAGGCCAATAGCATAAACAACAACGCATCACCCATCAGCACAAACTGCTCGACCGGGTGCATCGCCAGGCCAGACCACGGGCCGGTGTTAACGTTCTTGTGGTGCCACGAGTGGATATATTTATACAGGGGTGGCCAGTGCAGCGTGCGGTGAGTCCAGTAAAAATATATTCCCTGCCAATGGGGCACGAGCAGCAGCAGCGCGATAAACCATACCGGGCTATCGCTGAATGCGATATGTGCCGCGATGCCGTTTGCGTAGGCCCAAAGCAACAGCGCCTCGTAAAAAGTTGCAAGCAACGGCGCTGTCGCCAGTGTCCAGAACATATTGTCCAGCACTTGGTTGTTAAAATGAAAAATACGGCTGTTGCGCGCCAGATCACGCAGTTCGTATTTGAGGTGATTCCCCTGTTTTCTGAAGGTGTAGAAATACAGGTGCAGCCCCCCGACAATAACCGCGACCAGGACAATATTGCGCACCCAGATTTGAGCAATCCAGTCGAGCGCGAATGTATGGGTGCGCGCCAATGCCGGTGAGGTGAAATACCAGGTCAGCACGGCTGAAAACAGGATAAACGTGCGCTCGCCCAAGGGCGTCCAGGCATCAAACAGATAGCGCAAAAAAGCACCGGGCCTGATCGGCCAGCGTAAAAAAGGCGCCAGTTGAATCGGTAGCGGAGGGGTGTAAGCGACCTCTTCAGAGGTATAGGGCTTTATTGTCATAGTGCTTGAACCTGGAAAGCGCATCGGGCTATTCAGTCGGAAGGACAAAGGCTACATCAGATAATCATCAATCTGCGCAGTGCGGTACCCATCATCACGCCACAACACAGGAAAATAATTCTCATCCAACACATTGTCAGCCAATCGCTTATAACGGCTATAAATGGGGCCAATACCCTGATTAAAATTCCCTGGCACATACTCCACATCACTGCGCATAGCATGCAATACCAGCGAACGCCGGGGTTGTGTACTGGTATTAGGGCCAGAACCATGCCACGTCCAGCCATGATGAAAAGAGCCACCACCCGCCGCTACTTCAACGTAGGCAATATCCGGGGTAATACCCTGCTTTGCCGCAGCGTTATACATCGGCCAACGGTACTCATCCGGCCCGTGAAATACCCCATCAGGTTCAGATAAAGGCCAGCGGTGCGAACCACGCACAAACTCAATGGTGCCGCCGTCTGCATGGGTATCATCCAGGGCTATCCAGCACGTCAGAAGATCTGAAGGTGTGTACCAGGCCAAAAAAGCACTGTCCTGGTGATACCCCAGTGCACGTGTACCAGCGGGCTTCCAGATAACATTATCGATCATAACCCTGACGCCGGGCCACCCGGCCAATGTGGCAATGGCTTCACCCAGTGTTTTATCCAATACAATACGGGCGATTGCCCGGTTTGCCTTCCAGCCATTACAGATTTGCCGGGTTAGACTGGGATCACTGTTGCCCGCCTGCCAGTTAACTTCATCCGGTACTACTCCGGTTTCAAAATGCCCTTGAAACACATCGGTAAAAGCCGCCTTAAGCATGGGCAGTGTAGCTGGGTCGATCAGTTTATCGACAATTAAGAAACCATCCTCATCAAACCGGTTCTTATCCACCACAGTGGGGATAGGGAGTATTGTACTCACGGCCTGCTATGCCCCCAGATAAACCAATACGCTACTTACTCTCCCCCTGCACCACCCGGTTTAGTATCAACGCGCAAAACAATATCGCAAACCCCGCGAGAATGCCCTGCCCTACCGAGGCGTATTGCAAGGCTTCCAGTACATCTTCACCCAGACCTTTGGCACCGATCAGCGATGCCACGACCACCATTGCCAGGCTCAACATAATCGTTTGGTTAATACCGGCCAGGATCGATGGCGCCGCCAGTGGCAGGTCGACTTTAAACAGCAAATACCACTTCGATGCCCCGTAGGAAATGGCGGCCTCGCGCACTGTCTCCGGCACACCGAGCAAGCCCAGTACCGTCAGGCGCACCACGGGGGTGCCACCAAAGATCATAGTGATAATCACCGCCGCCGGTTTACCTGTGCCAAAAAAGGCGATAACGGGAATCATAAACACAAACGCCGGCATGGTTTGCATAAAGTCCATAATGGGCCTGATGACTGCATAAAAACGCGGGCGGCGGGCACAAAACATGCCCAGTGGAATACCCAGAATAATACTGATAAATGCCGCCGTGCCCAGCAGTGCCAGAGTTGTCATGGACTTCTCCCAAAACCCCAATAGCCCGATGTACGCAAGGCAGGCCGCACAGAAAATGGCGGCGCGCCTGCCCGCCGATAAACCAGTCAACAGGATAATAAAGCTGGCCATAACCAGCCAGGGGGTTTTAACAAACACCAGCTCTAAATGATCCAGGACAAAACGAATGTTAAACGTGATGAGGTTGAATACCCACTCGCCTTTTATGCGTGACCACTCAAAAAATGCCTTGATCCAGGCAATCGCGGTTAAGCGATAATCCGGGTCGGTTGGAAATACAGCCACCACATCCAGGGTGCCGGGAAAGCCAAAGTGAATCACGCTAATGGTGTACACAAAAAGTATAAACCCGATGCTCAATGCGGTGCGTGAGGAGCTCAAACCCGAGTTGACAGAGCGGTCTGACAGCCAGTCAGAGAAACGCCGCTCCAGGGTAACGTTGGCCAGCACGCCTTGAACGCCCTTGATAAAAATTAATAGGGCGACGCCCGATAAGGTAACCCAGATCCACGAGGCTTCAGCCGTTTGTATTTCAGCGCGAAAACCATCCATGGTATTTTCCAGTGATTCCACGGCGCGTTTGAACACATCGATATTATTTGCGTTGTTATCAATGGCGGCCTGTAATTGTTTGTAGCGAAGTTCCAGCGTCCCTTCGATTTGCGCAATCCGCAAGCGGGCATCGGCGGCCAGATCACCCCATAAACCACGGGCGATTTGCACATAGGCAAACGCCTCGACGATGGCAAAAGGTAAGCCCCAATTCCATAGACCTCTAACGCCGTACCATATAGGCCCAAGCAGTGCAGCGATCAGATTAAATGTCCAGGTGAAGTGCGAGGTGGCACCGATTTTGGCGAATTGCTGTTCGTAGTATTGCGCGCTGACGCCGACAAACTTATCGACCAGATCGCGGTTGGTTTCCAGCGTGTCAGCTTCATCTGTTGTGGGTGTATTCATGATGTTTCCGTCCCTTCAATGACGGTTTTTAGCAGGTCTGTGCGGGTCACCACGCCAACCCGCTGTTGGTTTTCATCCGTGATAACAAGTACCGATTCCGATTCGATGGCGGTGTTGATTAACATACTCAGGTTAGCGTCTTTGTTAAAGGCGGGGGCATTGCCATCCACCGCGCCGTGTTGTTTTTCATAGTCTTCGATGGCTTGCATCACGGCGTGGGCGCGCACGACTTTAAGGCGTGAAATACCGGCGACAAAATCGGCGACGTAATCATCGGCAGGGTGCATGACGATATCTTCCGGGGTGCCGATCTGTACAACGCGGCCATCGCGCATAATGGCAATCCTGTCACCGATGCGCACAGCTTCATCGAGGTCGTGGGTGATAAATACGGTGGTTTTTTTCATGATCGAGGCAAGCTGCATAAACTCACCCTGTAGCTGGCGGCGAATCAATGGGTCGAGCGCGCTAAACGGCTCGTCCATCAAGAGAATTTCAGGGTCAGCGGCGATGGCTCTGGCCAGACCCACGCGCTGTTGCATCCCCCCTGAAAGTTCGTGTGCAAATTTATTACCCCACCCATTCAACTCGACCATCGCCAGGGTTTTTTCGGCAATTTCCATGCGTTTATTTTTGTTCATCCCGCGAATTTCCAGCGGCATGGCAACATTATCCAGTACACTGCGGTGTGGCATCAGGGCAAAATTCTGAAACACCATGGCAATGTGCTCATTGCGGTAGCGGCGAAGATCCCCCTGCCCTATCGACATAACATCGACGCCATTCACAAGAATGGTTCCGGCAGTGGGTTCGAGCAGTCGATTGATATGGCGCACCAGGGTCGACTTACCACTCCCCGAGAGACCCATCACACAAAATATTTCGCCGCGCTTTACCTGAAAGCTGGCGTCGGCGACACCGATAACGCAGTTGTATTTTTCCAGTATCGTTTTCTTGGAAACCTGATTGGTCTTTATATCATCGAGCGCCTGTTTTGCACGGTCGCCAAATATTTTCCACACGCCCTCAATTTCTATCGCGTAGGCACTATCGGCAACCGGTTGGTCACTTTGCTTATTCACAGTAAAACCTCAGGCACAGCGCTGTTTCAGCGTGGGGTGTTTTGTTTGTTAACTCAGGAGGTGCTCTCTTCTGGTAATACCCCCGCTGTATTGTACAGCGGGGGTGCCGTGGCCCTTTTCGTGGACCAACTGGAGAGATAATTAAATTACAGGCCGAGCCATTTATCCACTCGTGCACCGTTATTGGCGACCCACTCTTTCAGCACCTCGGCTTCAGAGCGGCCTTTGCCTGCAATTTCAAATGCCCAGCCACTGACGTCGTCGGTGGTCAGGCTGATATTGGCCAGCAAACCGGCGATCACAGGCGAACGCTCCGGCAGGGTTTTTGAGTAGGCAATCTGAATTTGCTTGAGCGCATCTTCGGTTTCCACGTTTGATTTGTTAAACCAATCCGGGTCTTCCTTTGGCTGGATCATGGTGTACTTGGCCGGGTCAAAAGCGGGTTCTTCCAGCGCAACGACATCGTGCATAAACCAAATGGCGTGGGGTGCGTAGCAGTAGAATGCATAGCCACGGTCTTTGGCGATGGAGTCACCAACGGTGGCGACCATAACGCTTTGCTCTGCACGCACTGGCTCCATAAACGCCATCAAGCCGTAGTCACGGACTTTGACTTCGTTGACGTTGGCAGACGCCCAACCCGGCGCACCGATCCAGATTTCACCTTTACCGTTGCCATCGCTGTCCATTTTTGCGGCCACTTCAGGGCGTGCCAGGTCAAATATGGAGGTGACATTGTTGGCTTCAGAAAACTGCTTGGATACGCAGAAATTCTGCTTACCCTGATAGGGATTGCTGCTTAATACTACGGTGCCTTTTTCATCGACATACTCTTTGGTAAAGTTTTGTTGATTGGGTAGCCAGACATCGGGGTGCATATCGATATCACCTTTACCGGCGTCCATACCCTGAAAGATCGTGGCATTGGACCCGGGTACTAAGTTGGCTTCACCGCCAATTTTTTCTTCAACAATGACTTTCACCAGGTTGGCGATAGCTTTGGCGCCCGTCCAATTGGGGGTGCCGATGTTGATTTTCTCAGCGGCAAAACCGGCTGAGCTACTGACCGCAAGTGTCGCGGCACACAGTGTACTGATTAGGCTACGTTGCATAGTTATTCCTCCTAGTTAGGATTTAAGTTGTTGTCGCACTGCGCGACTGTTTTTACTCGAAAGATAAGCAGGTAGCTTACCTGCTTATTCAGTGTAGGTCTAAAAATGCACTTTTAGATACACACCGTAGTAAAGCTGTAGTAAAACTGTTTTCAGGGATATTGCAGTGACTAGTACACCGTCTACCTTATATTGACGGGTTCAGTTACATACCACTCGCAGAAAACTGTGCCGAATAGGCAAATAATGCGGCTGCGCCACCTGTGTGCAGGAAGACAACGTTCTCGCCCTTTTTAAGGACGCCTTTGCGAATCAGGTCGATCATACCGGCGGCCCCTTTACCGGAATAAACCGGATCGAGCAAAATAGCATCCTGTTGGGCGAACATTTGTACCGCTTCGACCATACCCGCTGTCGGCTGGCCGTAGCCATCCCCCACATAACCATCGTAGACTTCAAACAGGGATTTTTCAGGTGGGGTTTTGACGCCAAGCAGTTCAGAGGTCAGGCAGGCCAGGCGGTGTACATTGTCGATTTGTGTCTGGCGCGGTGCGCGCACTGAAACACCAATGACATCAATCGGGGCGTTGATGGCGTGCAGACCGGCAACCAACCCGGCCTGGGTGCCTGCGCTGCCTGTCGCCTGGACGATTTTGTCAATCTTCAAACCACGCGCATCGGCCTGGGCAACCAGCTCAGCGGCACAGGCAGCATAGCCCAAGGCACCAATCGGGTTGGAGCCACCGCCGGGAATCACGTAGGGCTTAGCCCCTTGTTCGCGCAGCTTTTCACCACAGGCAATGGCTTCGGCATTCATATCCGGGCCTTCGTCAAGGAACTCATAGCTGCATTGCAGAATGTCATCGAGTAACACATTGCCAGCGCGTTCATAATCGTCACCCTGGTTTATTACCCGGCGCTCCAGCAAAGCGTGGCATTTCATTCCCACCCGGCGCGCCGCCGCCGCCGTTTGGCGCACATGGTTAGACTGTGTGGCGCCCTGGGTTACCAGCGTATCGGCACCTTGTGCAATCGCTTCACCAACCAAAAATTCGAGCTTACGGGTTTTGTTACCGCCACTGGCCAGGCCGGTGCAATCATCGCGTTTAATGAAAATATTGGGGCCATCGAGCGAGCGTGTCAGGTTTTCGAGGGGTTCTAACGGGGTTGGAAAATGACCCAGGGTCACTTTGTTAAAGCGTGCTAGATGCATGGATTGAATCCTATTGTTTTTAAAGGTGTAAATAGACGGTGAATGTAAAATAGTCAATTATGCGGGTTTAGCGCTGAAATGTCCCAATAAGCTTACCTTCAGCGAGGTTATATGCCTGAGCGGATTTTTTCGAGCACATAATCGATGAAATACTCGCCGTATTTTGCCTGCACATCGGGGCGCTGCCAATCTTTTCCGGTCACTGTGCCACGGCAGTCGGCGGCGCCGCAGTGACAGTCGAGGGTATAGCCGTCGGTGCGCGCCATTGCGTAGTCGTGGCATAGCTCTTCACCGGCATTGATGTCGCGAATAGCGATATAGATGACCTGGCCGCGAAACCCGACGTTGGCATCGCAGGAGTGGTTGATAAAGATAGTGGTTTGCGTGACTTCTTCTTCGCTGATGGGGGTTAGGTAGAAGTCATCGTGAATTTGTAGGCTGTAGTCACCGATCTCACGGGTGATGCGCTCGACTTGTTCGCGGTTGACGATGTGCCCTGCTTTGATTGCGATAATTTCTTTGGCACAAATGGGTTCGCGGGCAAATACGCCCCGGCCACTTAGGCTGGTGTTGCGTACCTCTATTTTTGGTGAGCGGTAGCTGGTTATTTCAGGCATGGGGTTCTCATTTATTTTTTGATGCGCTGTCAATTCTGAATTGGTGAGGAGTTTGTTTCAAGGTGGGGCGTAGTTTCTATAGGGTTTCGCTCGTGGTGTTTAAACCCAGTGCGCTAAAAGTCAGTGTTCTTATTGGCATTTTCTAGGCGCACTGCAAGTAACACCTAGCCAATCAATGCAGGTGTCGGCAACTGCTCCTGCGTTGCTCTAGCTCCTGTATCCATACAGTCGTACGCCAACTGTTTCTGTGGAAAGCAGGTTGCTGGTGGTGTGGGGGTTGTGTCTTCGTGTAGCAAAATTTTTGTTCTTATTTTCATTGTAAACGCAGGTGGCACGTGGAAAATAGCGGTATTACTTTTTACGCGCAGCAAGGTTTCGTGGCAAATCGGGAATCGAGAAAGATAGTCATTGTCGGTGGTGGGGTTATCGGCCTGTCGGTAGCCTACCATCTCGGTAAGCTGGGGGCCGACGATGTGTTGTTGCTGGAGCGGAATCAGTTGACCAGCGGCACTTCATGGCACGCAGCAGGGATTGTCGGCCCGTTGCGTGCGAGTATGAATATGACGCGTATCGCCGCTTATGCCAGTGAATTGTTGCCGCAACTTGAAGTTGAAACAGGTCAGTCAACCGGCTACCGGCAAACGGGGGGGTATTGGTTAGCCCGTACTCAGGATCGTTTGCACGCACTGCGCCGTGTGGCGGCGATAGGTGAGATGACGGGCATTGAAGCGGAAATTGTCAGTGCTACTGAGCTGGCGATCCGGGAACCCTATTTGCGCACTGATGATCTTGCAGGTGCGCTGTATGTACCCACCGATGCGCAGGCAAACCCCGTCGATATCTGTATGGCCTATGCGAAATCGGCGCGGGGTAATGGTATCGAATTGCGCGAACACACTGACGTTACCGCTATTCATACACAAAACGGTGCAGTGCACAGTGTTCAGTTGACAGGCGGTGAGACGATTCGCTGCGATAAATTAATTAATTGTGCCGGTGTCTGGGCGCACCATATTGGTGTATTGGCAGGTGTGCCTATTCCCTTGCAGGCTGTCGAGCATATGTATGTGGTCACCGAGCCGGTCACAGGTTTGCCAACACCCTACCCGGTTATGCGCGACCTGGATCGCGGCACGTATATCAAAGGTGACGCGGGGAGGTTGCTTATCGGCGGTTTTGAAGCGAATGCAAAACCCTGGCCCGCCAACGGCCCACAAGGTAATCACGCCTTTCTGGAGATGGCGGAAGATTGGGATCAGTTTGAACCCTTTATGACGGCGGCACTGGAACGCCTGCCCGTGTTAGCCGATACCGGTATCCAGCACTTTATGAATGGGCCTGAAAGCTTTACACCGGACTCGCGGCAATTGCTTGGCGAATCGCCTTTTCTAAAGCATTTCTTTGTTGCCGCCGGGATGAATTCCACCGGGATGATGTCATCGGCTGGTGTTGGCAGGGTGATGGCCGAGTGGCTAATGAACGGTGAACCATCGATGGATTTGTGGGCGGTGGATATAGCGCGGTTTGATCGCCATGTCGCCAGCCCCGTTTACCTGAAGACGCGTATGCAAGAGGCCGTTGCCGATGTATTTGCCATGCATTGGCCACACCAGCAGGCGCTGGCCGGGCGCAACCTGCGCCGCTCGACCCTACACCAGGTACTGAGTGATAACGGGGCTTTTTTTGGCGCCCCAACGGGGTGGGAGCGCCCACTGTGGTTTGCAAAAACCCCTGCAGAACACACTATTCACTACAGTTATAAGGAACAAAACTGGTGGCCTGCCGCACAGCGGGAATGCGATGCAATGCGCGATCGCGTCGCGCTGTTGGAGTTGTCCCCTTTCACTAAGCTCGATATAGCGGGCAATGATGCGCTGGCCTTGTTGCAGTACACGTGTGCAAACGATGTGGATATAGCCATCGGGCAAACCGTTTATGGCCAGTTTCTCAACCGCCACGGCGGTATAGAGGCCGATGTCACTATCGCCCGCCATGGTGAAACCACGTTTCGGGTTATCAGCGGGGCGGCCACCCGTTACCGCGATCAACAGTGGTTACACCGGCAACGCGACACACGGCCATTCAACGCCAGTGTGTTTGACGCCACATCGACTGAGGCGGTGCTGGGAGTGGTCGGCCCGCACGCCCGTGCGTTGTTACAATCCTTGAGCAGTGTCGACCTATCCAAGGCATCATTTCCTTTTGCCACAACCCAATTGATCGATATTGGCAATGCCATAGTGCGCGCTATGCGGGTCAGTTTTAGCGGTGAACTGGGCTGGGAGCTTTACATTCCCACCGAGTGGGCATTGACGGTATACCACGCGATTATTGATGCAGGCAGGCAGTTTGACTTGTTGCACGCAGGCCACCTGGCCCTGGATGCCTGCCGTATTGAGAAGGGGTTTTGCCACTGGGGGCACGATATAGGCCCACGGGAGACCCCGCTGGAGGCCGGGCTGGATTTTGCCGTGGCGTGGGATAAGCCCGATGAATTCAGCGGCCAGGCGGCACTGCTGGAACAGCGTAAAAACTGCCCTGGCCAACGTTTATTGTCGTTTGCGATAGACACCGCACACCCTCCCATACTGTTGCACGACGAGCCTATCTACAGCGACGGCCAATTACTTGGCCACACCACTTCCGGCGGGCGCGGTTTTCGCACGGGCAAGACCCTGTGCATGGCGTATATCGCCTGTGAGCCTAGCACCTCCAAACAACACTTACTCGGTAAACACTATGAGATCGCTGTCGCCGGTAAACGCTACCCGCTACAGCCTTTGGCACAAGCGGCTTATGATCCCGATGGGACGCGTATGCGAGGTTAAACACTATGTCTAAACAGCTTAAACCGCGCAAGCGACGGGCGGGCGGGCGCAGCCAAAAACAAGTCGAGCGCGCTACATCCAGCGCTGTTCGCTCGCCCTATATCCAGCGCAAACTCGGCACCTTCAATGTACTCGACGAAGAGGGCCTGGCATTGATCGAACACAATGCCGATAGGCTGTTACAGGAAACCGGCATGGAGTTTCACGACGACCCTGAAATTCTGCACCTGTTTCATCAGGCTGGCGCCGATGTACAAAACACCCGCGTGCGCTTCGAACCTGGCATGTGCCGCGCCATTGTGCAGAAAACCGCCCCCCGGCAATTTAAACAACACGCACGCAACCCAGACAATACGGTGATTATCGGTGGTGACAACACGGTGCTGTGCCCTTCGTGGGGGCCGCCTTTTGTCTCTGATCTGGATAGGGGGCGGCGCTACGGCACGCTGGATGATTTTCGCACACTGGTCAAGTTGCACCACACCATTCCCTATTTGCACCACTCCGGTGGGGTGGTCTGCGAGCCGGTCGACCTACCGGCCAATAAGCGCCATCTGGATATGCTGTACACCCATTTCCGCTATTCAGACAGGGCCTGTTTTGGTGCCTTGATCGGCGCCGAGCGCGCCCAGGATTCGGTGAACATGGCCAGGATAGTTTTTGGCGAACACTTTGTGCGCGATAACCCGGTGCTCTACTGTGTCAGTAACACCAATGCACCGCTGGTGCTGGATGCAAACATGTCCGGGGCGCTGAAAACCTATGCCCGCAATAACCAACCGGTGGCCTGCACACCCTGGACACTGGCCGGGGCGATGAGCCCGTGTACAGTCGCGGGCACCCTCACCCAGGTATTGGCCGAGGCACTCGCCTGCCTGGCATTAGTACAACTGATAAACCCCGGCGCGCCGTGTTTAATGGGTAGCTTCGCCAGCACTATTTCGATGCAAAGCGGCGCCCCCACATTCGGCACACCGGAGGCGGGGAAAATGGTATTGGCCTCTGGTCAGTTGGCGCGGCGACTCGGTGTCCCGCTGCACACAGTGGGCACCTTGTCTTCTTCAAAAGTCCCCGATGCGCAATCGGAGCAAGAAGCCACCTGGGGACTGTTGATGTCGATGTTGGCCGGGGCCAACGTGATTAACCATGCGACCGGTTGGTTAGAGGGTGGGTTGGTAACCAGCTTTGAAAAGACCCTGATCGATGCCGACCTATGTGGCAAAGTGGCCAGTTTCTTTGCCGGAGTCGACTTATCGACCAATGCGCTGGCGATGGATGCTATTCGCGAAGTGGGGCCTGGTGCGCACTTTCTCTCCAGCGCGCACACCCAGAACAACTTTCTCAGTGCCTTCTACTCGTCAGAATCCAGCGATAGCAACGCCTACGAACAGTGGGTTGCGGAGGGGAGCAAGGATGCCGCCACCCGCGCTAATACTCAGTGGAAACGGCAGCTTGAACAATACCAGGACCCAGGGCTGGACCCAGCGATTGACGAAGCATTACAAGCCTATATCGCTGAGCGAAAAGCCAGTATGCCGGACAGGGCCTATTATTAGGGGTATTCTCAATTATATAATTGAATTTAACTATAGGACTTAACTTATTAATTAACAAAATATATTGCTAAATTAGCGGGTTGTAGAGGGTATTATTTGACGATTTAAGCGTTGTTACACTGCTGGTTTTCTCTGTTAGGATTGGCGCCACGCAAATCGACACTGGCGACGACGATGCAAGAAATTACATTTTACGAACAGTACGAATGGAGCGCCGCCCGCAATGCCATGAAGTTTTGGGCGCTGATCGATGGTGAACCCCACATTTGCTGGGTCGACGAGCACACCCTAAACAGCTTTGCACAAAGCGATGAGGAAGAAAAAAACGTGCAGGCGTACTTTATGGAAAACCAATTACACATTCGGGAAATGGCCAGGCGTAAAATCCTCTCGGGTGGTTTTGATAAAGACAGGGCCATTACTATTTCAACCGAAGATATATCACCAGCCCCGGCATAAAAACCCCTGAACTGTTTTACTTTTAAGAATGTGTAAACCCCGTGTATCCAGTGACCTCTCACCGATAACCCCGGCATTGGGTGCAGAATTTAGGTTAAAGGGCTGCAATTAAGCGCTGACCCCAGCCAACAGCTCGTTGATTACATTAACCAGTCATTGGACCAATACCTGGTATTGGCACTCCCCGGACAAGCACTCAGCGCCGCCGCACTGCGCGATTTTGTCAGTCATTTTGGCCCATTGTTTTGCCACCATAGCGATCAGGGCGTGATATACGCCGAAGGCATTCCCGAAGTGCTCGAAATGCGTAAAGAGCCAGAGGGAGAGCGCCTGTTTGGTGGGGGCTGCTGGCATTTAAGGAAAAGGTATGAGAGATGCACATCGTGAGGCGGTAGGGTGAGATCTTAACGGTGTCAACGTAGCCGATCCAACAGCCTGCCATCGGTCACGGCGAGACCGACAGCGATTAATCCAAAACCAATCCATGCTTCATACTCCAGTTCCTCCCCGAGAAATGTAACGCTCAGACCAACCGCGATGGGTGGAATCAACAGCGTTACCAGCATAAGGTTTGAAGACCCCGCCCGCACAAGAATCTCAAAGTAGAGGAGATAAGCCACGGCGGTTGAAAATATTGCGACAGCGATGAGAGAAGCCCACACTTCCGTCGAGAGTGTCAGAACCGGCAACCCTTCAGTAAAAATTGCAACAGGGAGCATGAGAACAGTGCCGCCGACCAACATTCCAAAGGCATTCATAACCGGCGGGTAACGCGAAAGAAAACGCTTGCCCCAAACACCGGCGAATGCATAGGATAAGGCAGCCCCCAGAATAGCGAGCTGAGCCAGATTGTGTAGATCGAAACTGGTCAACGCATTGAGGCCCATGATCACAGCCACACCAAAAACACCGAATATGGCACCGATAATTTTACGTGCTGTCAGCGGCTCATCGGCAAGTAATGCACCCGCGACGACTGCCCCAAAAACCGCCGTTGTGCCGTTCAAAATAGAAGTAAGGCCACTATCGATAGTCACCTGCCCCCAAAATATCAGCGAAAATGGAATGGCATTGTTCAATGCACCCATCACCAGGTAGCATATCCACGCTGAAATTGACCGGGGAATCTTGATGCCCTGCCACCAGACAACGAGAAACAGCACCGGGACAGCCCAGAAGACACGATGAAGAGCAATCGTTAACGGCGGGACTTCCCTCAGGGCTATTTCGGCGAAGAAAAATGACCCTCCCCACACAGTGGCCAGTGCAAGCAACAATAAACCGGATGTCAAGTCGATACTCGGGGGTTGTTTTTGGGTCATACGGTCACGTGTTGCCAGTAAATAATTGCGCTAATTTAGCGAGGTTGTAAATCACAAACCACCCGGTTCTTGCGCCTTGATTCTTTCCACAG
This sequence comes from Gammaproteobacteria bacterium, assembly GCA_965277715.1. Classification (GTDB taxonomy): domain Bacteria; phylum Pseudomonadota; class Gammaproteobacteria; order JBCCGL01; family JBCCGL01; genus JBCCGL01. The sequence continues at coordinate 385,673 of OZ255836.1, read as the reverse complement.
CCCCAATCTTTACACAGTAATTTTAATCGTATTCGGCTGGGTTGAACCTAAATTCCACTATGGGGCAAATGCGGCACAACGATAGCCGATAAGATTAAGGAAATGCTACGCCAGGATCAACGTAACAACCCACCGTTTGGAAGCTACCTGGCAGTGTCGGACAGTAAAGTGGTTAAGCTGCATCGCACTTCAGGCACAACAGGAACGGTGATGAATCTCGCACTGACAATGCCCGATGCGCTAATGACGGCTACAGTTGGCGGACGAGCACAAAAAGCGTCCGGGCTTACCGCCGAACACCGTGTCGTTCACTGTCTGAATTATCAGTTACGGATGGGTGGATACACCGACCATGCTTGCCTTGAAGCAACGGGCGCCATGGTAATCCCCTATGGGGTGGGCAGTACAAAAAGCTTAATTAAGGTGATTCAGGAACTAAATATCAATACGATTTCCTGTACACCATCTTACCCTGCGATATTGGAACAAGTGATTGCAGCGGAATTCCCCGGCCTCGCACCTGTAGATTTGGGATTAACGCTGGGCTTGTTTGGTGGTGAAGCAGGTTTGGATGACCCTTCAGATTAATGTCAACGGCGCCTGGCGAAAAACCCGCGCATCACTGACGCACACTGTTCAGCCAACACCCCCTCTACCACCTCAACCGAGTGATTATGTGCATGCGGTTCCAGGAGGGTAAATGCACTACAAACCGCCCCCGAACGTGGTTCATGGGCACCAAACACCAGACGTTCAACGCGTGCGTGAACCAGCGCGCCAATACACATTACACAGGGTTCGAGGGTGACGTATAGCGTAGTGCCTGGCAGTCGATAGTTGTCGATTAGCTGTGCAGCCTGTCGCAGTGCGACGATTTCAGCGTGCGCCGTGGGGTCACACTGACCAATTGGTTGGTTCCAGCCCTGCCCGATGACTGCTCCCGCCAAAACGACCAGCGCACCTACCGGCACTTCACTCGCCAACTCGGCCTGCTGTGCCAATTGCAGAGCCTGCAACATGTAGTCTTCGTCATTCATTTTTTATAACTGTGAACAAATAGCCCAACTAGCTCAACAAAAAAGAGGGACTAAAGCCCCCCTTTTTTTCTACTCTTATTTTCCGTTTTGATCCAATCGCTTATCCCACAGCAGCCGCATCTTCAAGCAGTGCTTTCATGCTGAGCCGGATACGACCCTGCCTGTCCACTTCGAGTACTTTGACACGTACCACCTGGCCCTCAGATAGTTCATCAGTGACATTCTGTACACGCTTTTCAGAGATTTGCGAGATATGCACTAAACCGTCTTTGCCCGGTAGGATGTTAACAAATGCCCCAAAATCCATGATTTTCTGCACTTTGCCTTCGTAGACAGAACCCACTTCAACATCAGCCGTAATCAGCTCGATGCGGCGTTTGGCTTCTTCACCTGCCGAGCGGTCTGCCGAGGCAATCTTGATCAAACCATCATCACCAATATCGATAGTGGCGCCGGTCTCTTCGGTCATGGCACGAATCACCGCACCACCCTTGCCGATAACGGCGGCGATTTTTTCCGGGTCAATCTTGACGGTGATAAAGCGCGGTGCAAACTCAGACAGTTCTGACCGGGGTGAGGAAATCACTTTGCCCATTTCACCCAGTATATAGATACGCCCCTCTTTGGCCTGATCCAGCGCGGTCTGCATAATTTCACCGGTAATGCCATCAATTTTGATATCCATCTGCAGGGCGGTGATACCTTCATTGGTGCCTGCCACTTTAAAGTCCATATCACCGAGGTGATCTTCATCACCCAGAATGTCAGACAATACGGCAAATTTATCACCTTCTTTGATCAAACCCATCGCAATACCGGCAACCGGTGCTTTCAAAGGCACACCGGCATCCATCATCGATAAGCTGCTACCACAAACACTGGCCATTGAGCTGGAACCGTTTGATTCAGTAATCTCAGAAACGACACGGATAACATAGGGAAAATCCTCTTCAGCAGGCATAACCGCCTGTACCCCGCGCTTGGCCAGTTTTCCATGGCCAATTTCCCGGCGCTTGGGTGAACCGACAAAACCGGTTTCACCGACACAGTAAGGGGGGAAGTTGTAGTGCAACATAAAATTGTCACGACGCTCGCCTTCCAGCGCATCAATAATCTGGCCATCGCGCCCTGTGCCCAGAGTCGTGGCGACAATCGCCTGGGTTTCGCCACGGGTAAACAGCGCTGAACCGTGGGTGCGTGGCAGCAAACCGGTTTGCACACTAATTGGGCGTACACTGCTGGTATCACGACCATCAATACGCGAGTGACCATCGAGCACACGGCTGCGCACCAGTGATTTTTCCAGTTTGGAGAATGCACCGCGTACATCCTCCTCTGACCATTCGCTGTCTTCGTTTGCCAGTGCGGCGACGACCTGGTTGCGCAGCTCGCCCACCTGACCCTGGCGCTCCATCTTATCGGCTGTGGTATAGGCTTGTTGTAAGCCGTCACCGATTGCGCTGGCAACGGCATCTGCCAATACCTGATTGGCTTCAACCGCCTGCCAATCCCACAGAGGCGTATTCACTTCCGCCGCCAGTTCTTTGATGGCATTAATTGCCACCTGCATCTGCTCATGACCGTACATAACCGCACCGAGCATCACTTCTTCAGAGAGAATATTCGCTTGCGACTCAACCATTAATACCGCTTGATCAGTACCTGCAACCACCAGATCGAGATCAGAGCTGACCAGCGCACTGCGCGTTGGGTTGAGCTGATAGGCGCCGTTGCTATAGCCAACGCGTGCTGCACCAATCGGCCCCTGGAACGGTAAACCGGAAATGGCCAATGCCGCAGAGGCTCCCAGCAACGAGACGATATCGGGATCGACTTCAGCATCCAACGACATCACTGTCGCGATAATCTGCACTTCGTTTTTGAAACCCTTGGGAAATAGCGGGCGCAGTGGCCGGTCGATCAGGCGTGAGGTCAGTGTTTCAGCCTCACTTGGCCGACCTTCGCGCTTAAAAAAACCGCCGGGTATTTTCCCGGCGGCATAAGTACGTTCTTGATAGTTGATGGTGAGTGGGAAAAAATCGCGCCCTGGTTCCGCATTCTTTCTCCCCACTGCAGTTACCAGTACCACTGTATCAGACATGCTGACAACAATAGAGGCAGTGGCCTGCCTGGCAATTTCGCCGGTTTTGATCGTGACCTCGTGGTCACCGTATTGAAAAGTTTTAGTATGTATAGTCACTGGAATTCCCTACTGTTGGCGCGCTTAACGGCGCAGGCCGAGACGTTTAATCAGGTCTTGATAGCGATCCTGATTTTTCCGTTTCAGATAATCCAGCAACTTGCGACGCTGGTTGACCATGCGTATCAAACCCCGACGCGAGTGGTGGTCATGGGTATGTAGTTTGAAGTGTTCGGTCAGGTGGGTAATACGGGCGGACAGCAATGCAACCTGAACTTCTGGAGACCCTGTGTCCGTAGAGTCGGTTTTATATTCGTCGATAATCTCTGCCGTTTGCGCGGCGCTTAAACATGACATTAACAATGTTCCTCTAAAACGAGCTGAATTTTGGAGCGCGTATTCTACCACTGACGCACTGGGTAACAAGGTGTTTCTCATTCAAGCGACAGCATTTCATACAGCCGGTTCTCTTCCTTGGCTTGTGGGTCTACTCTACTGCGGAAAAGACGATTTGGCCCTGTTTCGTCAAAGAGAACCACTAAGAGTCACAGCTTCACTGGCTACGCTTGAACCTAAATTCCTCAATAGGCGCAAAGATAGAGACCATTAAGTTTGGACCTCATCAAGTGGATGGCAGGCTTACTACTGGCCCAGGGCGCTGTAGTCGCCACGCTGGTTAAGTTCCTGTAACACCCTCCCTTGCCTGCTGTGTGGCCAATCCCTTTAGACCATTGGATACTGTTCTATTGTCGTTCTTCAACCTCAGCGCCTTCGCCCCGGTATCGTCGTTAAAAAAAGAAAAAAACTACTGTCCGCCGCGCACCAGTCGAACCCTAAAGCTGCTAATGCGAAAACCGCTGTCGCCATCATTGCCATCAGAGAAATCGATAACCCAGACATCGCCAGTAAAGCGGGCCAGTGGGGAAGAAGACCAATAAAATATACTCAGCGTATTAGGAAAAGCCGTGGCATTAATACTGGGGTTAAAGCGGTTAAGCGCCGCTATCGAACGCAACTCCTCCACATTCGGTAGACGCCAATCAGTAAAACCTGCGAAATTGCTGTTTTGCGCACGTTGCAACGCGGCCTGCCAATTTAAGCCTGCTGCCGAGCCGGTGGCACAGTCACTCCCACTGGTTCCTTCGCTGCATTGTATCCACTGTAGCCCCGTCACGGTATCGATCACCGTGCCATTCGTTTGCACGCTATAGCGGCTATTTGGCCAGTCATCGTCAATATAACTGACGATGGTTTGTGCCATGGCGGCCTGGTGCAGCGCAAAAAGGCCAATCAGTAAAACTAAAACAGGGGTTAACAGGGTTTTTTTCATGGTGCTCTCTCACTTTATAATCAATAATTCACGCAACTGGCATTGCTTTCAACTCAAGTAAATACTCATAAGAAAAATAAAAACTACTGTCCGCCGCGAACCAATCGAACCCTTAGGGCGCTATCGCGGTTGAAGTTAAAATCATTGCCATTATTGAAATCGATAAACCAGACACTGTTACTAAGCCGGGCCAGCGGGGAAGAAGACCAATAAAAACTACCGCTCCCGATGTTGGGAAAATAGCTACTGTCTATAGCGAGGTTAAACCTGCCTTTATTTACGATAGTTTGCAGGGTATACAGCTTCGGCACGCGCCAATCGGTGAAACCGCACAGACCGGTATTGGCGTTAGCCGTGTTTACCAGAGTATTCCAGTCGTCAAAATAGCTGCCTTGGCGATCAAGGCTTGTGCGGCCCACCGCCGTCAAGCCACCCCAACGGTAGGTGGTGTTTCGATTGGCGGCAGTTTTTACCTCCCAGACCAAACCAGTGCGATTATCCCTCACGCATGACCACATGGTGCCGTTCGCCTCATTGCCAGTATCGCTGTAGGTGGCATTTTGAATCGTCAGCGGGGTGCCGTCGCCCCCCAGCTTAGTAAAGTCAAAACCGGCTTGACCACCGCCGACTTTTATCAGTGTGCCCGCTGTCGCTTGTGCGTCTCTGCCATTGGTACAGTCTTGCTGCGCCAGCACGGTGTTGGTGGCGGGGTTATCGCTACAATTGCTGTTGTTCCCATTGGGGAAAACCCCGGCAAATTGAATACCGGTGTCGTTGAGGGCGGCGAAGTCATCGTTGGTGATGGTGAGTGTCGCCATGGTATCGACTGCCAGCTCGGCATTGACCGGGTTGCTGAGGGTGATCGTCACCGTTTCATCCGTTTCTATGCGTGTATCACCATTTACGGTAATGGGAATAGTCGCCGTGGTAGCACCGCCGGTAAAGCTCAAGGTGCCGCTGGCGGTGGCGCTGTAGTCGTTGTCCGTCAAGGTGGCCGTGCCATCGGTCACGGTAAAGCTCACATCGGCACTTTGGTCAAATTGTGCCAGGGTGACAGTGATATTCGCAGTGCTGGTACCGGTATCTCCCTCTGGAGTGCTGGCGTCGACAAGGGTAAGTGTGGGCAGACCGGTCACCGTTATCGTGATCGCCTGCGCCACCCCGGTATTGACGCTATCACCGGGCGTGGCGGTGATAGTACAGACATTATCGCCACCGCAAACCGGGGTTTCAAAATCCGGTGCGGCAGTAAACGCCAATACACTGCCAGTAACGGTAAACAGACTGGCATCATCACCGCCCAGGATGAAAACCGTGGCCTCGCCGGTGGTATCGGCATCAGTCGCCACCAGCGTCAATACGATGGTGCTGTTCTCCGCTACGCTGGCGCTATTGGCGCTGGTTATTACCGGGGCGGTATCGTTAAGATCGGTCACCGTTATGGTAATGGCCTGTGCCACACCGGTATTGACGCTATCGCTGGGTGTCGCGGTGATAGTACAGACATTATCGCCACCGCAAACCGGGGTTTCAAAATCCGGTGCGGCAGTAAATGCCAATACACTGCCAGTAACGGTAAACAGACTGGCATCATCACCGCCCAGGGTGAAAACCGTGGCTTCGCCGGTGGTATCGGCGTCGGTAGCGGTCAGCGTCAGTACCACTGTGGTATTTTCGGCGACGCTGGCGCTATTGGCGCTGGTTATTACCGGAGCGGTATCGTTAAGATCGGTCACCGTTATGGTAATGGCCTGTGCCACACCGGTATTGATGCCATCGCTGGGTGTGGCGGTGATAGTACAGACATTATCGCCACCGCAAACCGGGGTTTCAAAATCCGGTGCGGCAGTAAACGCCAATGCACTGCCAGTAACGGTAAACAGACCGGCATCATCACCGCCCAGAGTGAAAACCGTGGCCTCGCCGGTGGTATCGGCGTCGGTAGCAGTCAGCGTCAGTACCACTGTGGTATTTTCGGCGACGCTGGCGCTATTGGCGCTGGTTATTACCGGGGCGGTATCGTTAAGATCGGTCACCGTTATGGTAATGGCCTGTGCCACACCGGTATTGATGCCATCGCTGGGTGTGGCGGTGATAGTACAGGCATTATCGCCACCGCAAACCGGGGTTTCAAAATCCGGTGCGACAGTAAATGCCAATACACTGCCAGTAACGGTAAACAGACTGGCATCATCACCGCCCAAAGTGAAAACCGTGGCCTCGCCGGTGGTATCGGCGTCAGTCGCCACCAGCGTCAGTACGATAGTGCTGTTCTCCGCTACGCTGGCGCTATTGGCGCTGGTTATTACCGGGGCGGTATCGTTAAGATCGGTCACCGTTATGGTAATAGCCTGCGCCACACCGGTATTGATGCCATCGCTGGGTGTGGCGGTGATAGTACAGGCATTATCGCCACCGCAAACCGGGGTATCAAAATCCGGTGCGGCAGTAAATGCCAATGCACTGCCAGTAACGGTAAACAGACTGGCATCATCACCGCCCAGAGTGAAAACCGTGGCCTCGCCGGTGGTATCGGCGTCGGTAGCGGTCAGCGTCAGTACCACTGTGGTATTTTCGGCGACGCTGGCGCTATTGGCGCTGGTAATAACAGGCGCCTGATTGTTAACATCCTGTACGGTGACTGCAATATCGTCGGTCGATACACCACCTTGGTTATCCGTTACCGTTAACCGGAAGGTCAGCGCTGTATCGGTGGCAAAGGTCGGGGCGGTAAAACTGGCGGTGGCAGTGGCTGCATTGCTTAATGTTATGCCGCTGCCGCTGGTTTCCACCCAGGCGTAGCTGGCAATGGTGCCGTCACTATCGCTGCTGGCGGTTGCCGTGAGTGCTACGATGGTCTGTTCGCCTACAGCTTGATCGGGGCCTGCGTTTGCAGTGGGCAAATCGTTAACAGAGTTGACTGTAATGCTGACCATAGCCGGGCTGGAGACAGCCATTTGATTATCGGTGACGGTAAAGGTGAATTGATCACTGCCGTTGAAGTTGGCATTGGGGGTATAGCTGAGATTGGGCGCAGTGCCGCTAAGGCTGCCATTGGCTGGTGCGGCACTGATAGCAAACCCTGTTACGCTGCCGTCTGCATCCGTGCCACTCAGGGTTACACTCACGCTGCCATCCTCATCAACACTGAGAGCTTGCGCTGTGGCCACCGGTATTATATTCGCTGGCGGGGGGATATCGTTGACGGTGACAGTAATGCTGTCACTGCTGCTGGCTCCGTTATCATCAGTTGCGGTGACAGTAAAGCTCAACGAAACACCTGATGTGTCTACCTGGGGGGCTGTGAAACTGGCATTTATACTCTCAGCAGTGTTCAGCGTAACACTGGGACCGGTGGTTTGCGACCACTGAACCCGCGCTATCGTGCCATCACTATCAGTAGCGGTACCGCTCAGGCTGACACTGGCTCCCTCTGTCACGGTCTGGTCAGCACCGGCAGCAACGCTGGGGTGTGCGTTGGGCACCGGTTGCTGGTCTACCTGGATGCGCACACTATCGGTGGCTGTGATGCCGAGGCCATCGGCGACGGTCAGCAAAAAAATCAGGGTTTGTGTGGTGGAAACACTGGGGACGGTAAAACTGGCATCAGCACTATTTGCATTGTTGAGTGTTAATGTGGTGCCGCCGGTTTGTGTCCAGGCATAGCTAAGAATTGCGCCAGTGCGACTGCTCTGGGCGCTTCCGTTCAGGGTGACGGTGTTACCGGGTTCTACGGTCTGGTCTGCTCCGGCAGCAACATTCAATGAGATAAGATTATCAATCAACTGGCTGGCATCTGCGCTTTCGCCCTGCCTGATACGTTGGGCGATTTGATTGATCTGATTCCGGGATACCGACAGGGGGAAACTATTGTTGGTGGGGGTAAACTGGAGTGTATCCCGATAGTTGGTTTGACCGTCTCCATTAACATCCGCATCTGAATGCAATAATCGTTGAGCCGTTGTGTCCAGGCTCTGGGTAATGGCTGTAGAGGTGAGGTTTTGCAACGCTTGCAAATTGTTGCCGATCAGTTGTTGCACCTGTATTTCAGTGAAGACGGTAACATGCACTCCCGCCCTCCAGTCTGCTGCGGTCGCCAGGGCGCGGATAACACCGTTGTTGGGTGTGGGGGTTGCATCCAGCGTTCCGTCGCCATCGGCATCAATATCACGACCACCGATCACCGTTACCAGTATGAACTCCGAGTCAGCAACACCGGGTAATGACAAGGTAAAACCACCAGCCGTATTCAGGTCATTGGATACCAGGGTGGTGGTGGTCTCAATCGCGGTGGACACACTACTGGCTCGTACAGCCGTTATTTGTGCTCCGACAATCGGCCCCAAAATTACCCGGCTTGATGGCGCCGATGGTGATGATGAGGCACCGAAATCACAGGCGCAGAGTAGACATGGCAGTAAAAAAAACCAAAGGGTACGAGGGTAAAGCGTGGTCATTATGCTCTCCTGGTAAAACTTAGTCGTTGGCAGCAACATCCATACCAATACGCTGTATTGTGTACAGGGTCTTACTTTTGCGATTCGACCACGACAGAAGTGCACAAATGGAAAAATACCAGAGCAGTATTTTTGATTATTTTGAAGAAATTGAAGATTATAGGCGAGACAATGCCAATAAACGGAACGAACTCATCGACATTCTGATTGCTGCCTAATGAGGCCAATAAAGCCGCCATCTATAGAGTAAGTGCTTGGGCAACGGCAAGCGGTTTGGTGCCAGGTCAAGTAAAAACGTCAGCGAAATCCAATGAAATTACAGCGATTCCCGAGCTGTTCCAATCGCTGATTTTAGAAAGGTGTTTGATTACAGTTGATGCAATGGGCTGCCAAAAAGCAATTGCAGAGACAATAGTAGGTAAAAAAGCCGACTATTTTATTTGCTGGCAGTAAAAGGTAATCAGCCCAAATTTAAACAAGCTACATTGGGTCTACAACTATTGACGTTAAAGAATGGAGAAATGGTGGCTATGCCTGGACTTGAACCAGGGACCCCAGCATTATGAATGCTGTGCTCTAACCAACTGAGCTACATAGCCATAGAAATAAGGGGCGCGATTTTGACGGCTTGTTTCAACGCTGTCAAGGGCGGGCCAAACGAGGCCAACAGGCAATAAATTAAACATTAAACCGAAAATGTACAACGTCGCCTTCTTTCAGCAGATAGTCTTTTCCCTCCAGCCGCCACTTACCCGCTTCCTTTGCACCCTGCTCGCCGTTGTAATGGATAAAATCGCCATAGGCAATGACTTCAGCGCGTATAAAGCCTTTCTCAAAATCAGTGTGGATACGACCAGCGCCCTGTGGCGCAGTCGCCGCTTTACGCACTGTCCAGGCGCGCACTTCCTTTACACCCGCAGTAAAAAATGTCTGCAATGCCAAGAGCGCATAGCCCGCACGAATTACACGATCCAGACCCGGCTCCTGTAAACCCAGGTCTTCCAGAAACTCTGCTTTTTCAGAATCATCCAGCAAGGCAATTTCAGCCTCAATTGCAGCGCACACCGGCACTACGTTGGCAGATTCAGTCGCCGCATGTGCTTGCAGTGCATCCAGCATGGGGTTATCGGTAAAACCACTGTCATCGACATTGGCAATGTACATCGTCGGTTTACTGGTCAGCAGGTGCAAATGTTTCAAAAGGTCTTTTTCACTATCGGTGACGTCAATAGTGCGCGCCGGACTACCACCATCAAGGTGTTCTGATAATCGTTCCAAAAAGGCTTTTTCTGCAATAGCAGGCTTATTGCCCGATTTAGCTGTTTTGCTAATGCGCTGAACCGCTCTGTCGACGGTATCGACATCGGCTAATAACAGTTCTGTGTTGATCACCTCTGCATCATCGAGTGGGTTAACCCGCCCGTTGATGTGGACGACATCATCATCGTCAAAACAGCGCACTACATGCGCAATGGCATCCGTTTCGCGGATATGCGCAAGGAACTGATTGCCCAACCCTTCACCTTTCGAGGCACCGGAAACCAAACCGGCAATATCGACAAATTCCATTGTAGTGGGCAATATCCGCTCAGGCGAAACAATATCTGCCAGCGCCTGCAAACGCGGATCGGGTACTGGCACCATGCCAACATTCGGTTCGATTGTACAAAACGGGTAGTTTTCAGCGGCTATTTCAGCCTGTGTCAACGCATTAAATAAAGTCGATTTGCCCACATTTGGCATACCTACTATTCCACATTTAAATCCCATGATGTTCTCTGAAATGTTATCAATTATCGTTGATCGGTGTTTTCTTGGGGCGACGCGAATGCACTTTATTGGTGGCTTTTTGTATATCGCCATTAACAAGCCATGACAATACAGTGAGCACGGAGGCCATCGCCTCGCCGATCAAATCCTGTTCATTTTTTGTGGCGCGTTTCAACACGTAATCCACGACTTGAGATTGTTTACCAGGATGGCCTATGCCCAAGCGAACCCGCCAAAAATTCGCATCACCAAAATGGCTGATGATATCCCGCAATCCATTGTGCCCGCCGTGCCCACCCGCGAATTTGATACGGGCATCACCGGTTGGCAGGTCGAGCTCATCGTGTACAACCAGGATGTTTTCATGCGGAATTTTAAAGTAACGCGCTAACGCTGCCACCGATTGGCCACTGCGGTTCATAAATGTCGTGGGCTTCAGTAACCGCACCGTGTGGCCATCAATCACCACGCTGGCTACCTCACCAAAAAACCGTGGCTCGACCGAAAAGGATTTGCCTTGTGCCTCAGCGATATGCTGCAGAAACCAAAAACCCGCATTATGGCGGGTTTCTGAATAGTCAGGGCCAGGGTTACCCAGCCCGACAATAAGGTCAATTTGTGCACTGACTGATGCCACCGGCACGCTCTCTGCACGTTAAAGTATTGCGAAGGGTTATTCTTCTGGTGTGGCTTCTGCACTCTCGTCATCATCTGCTTTCGATGCACGCGATGCGTGCACCGAAACGACTGCACGGTCATGGTCTTCACCGTGGGATAAGTCCACAGAGCGAACACCCTCAGGCAGTGTGATTTCAGAGAGGTGTATCGAGGCGCCCAGCTCAAGGTTGGTCACATCAACTTCGATATACTCGGGCAGGTTGCCAGGCAGGCAATCGACAAACACCTCTGACTCGATGTGGCCAATAATACCGCCACCTTGTTTAACGCCAACGCAGTCTTCCTCGCCAATAAAATGCAGCGGCACATGTACCTGAATCGAATGGTCTGATTCAATGCGCAGGAAATCCATATGCATTACGAGTAATTTATGCGGGTGGCGTTGAATGTCGCGCAAAATAACCTGTTGGCTTTTTTTGCCGATACTCAAAATGAGAATATGCGAGTAAAAGGCTTCGTGATCGAGGTGCTTGAGCACTTCATTGTGCTTAAGCATGATCGATTCTGGCTCACGGCCAGCACCATAGACAACGGCGGGCACCATATTCGCACGACGCAGGCGGCGGCTCGCACCTTTCCCCTGGTCAGCACGCGGTTCCGCGCTAACGGTAAATGAAACGCTCATATAGGTTCTCCAATTGAGAGTGGACGCCCGAATCGCGACCAAGACGGGCAAAAGCGGCGGATTCTATCAGATTTTTACTGCGTGGGCAGAATAAACTACTGCCAGGTTAAACTAAGGATTAGTCCATGTAGAGGGTACTGACCGACTCGTTGTTTTGCATGCGCCGCAATGTCTCTGCCAATATGCTGGCGACACTAAGCTGGCGAATTATCCCACTGGCATTTGCCGCTTCATTCAATGGGATTGTGTCGGTGACGACCAGCTCGTCAATGGCAGAATCGCTAATCCGCTGAATAGCGGGCCCTGACAACACGGGGTGTGTTGCATAGGCGACCACTTTTTTTGCGCCATGCTCTTTCAGGGCACTGGCGGCGGCGCACAGTGTACCCGCCGTATCCACCATATCATCGACCAGCACACAGGTTTTACCTTCAACCGAACCAATAATATGCATCACTTCAGACTGGTTTGCCTGTGGGCGACGCTTATCGATAATCGCCAGATCGGCATCATCGAGACGTTTGGCTACCGCACGTGCGCGCACAACGCCACCAACATCGGGTGATACCACAATCAAATCGGGGTATTTCTGCCGCCAAATATCGCCCAGCAACAGGGGTGAGCCATAGACATTATCGACGGGCATATCGAAAAAACCCTGAATTTGATCGGCGTGCAAATCAATGGTCAACACACTATCGACACCGGCTGTCGACAATAAGTTTGCCACCAGCTTGGCGGTTACCGGCACACGCTGTGAGCGCACCCGGCGATCCTGGCGCGCATAGCCAAAATAGGGTATTACAGCGGTAACCCGGCCCACCGAGGCACGCTTTAATGCATCGGCCATTACCAGCAATTGCATCAGGTTACTGTCGGTAGGTGCACAGGTCGACTGGATTATATAAACGTCACGGCCACGCACATTTTCGAGTATCTCTACGCTGTGTTCACCATCACTGAAAGTGTCGAGCTGCGCTTTCCCCAGTGGCAAATTCAGGTGATCGCAGACCCGTTTGGCCAGATCAGTATTCGCGCTACCGGCGAAAACCATCATTTTTTCAGAGGGTGGGTTACTGTGGCGATCGATCATACGAGTGGTCTTTGGCATGTGTTGGTCAATATGTTCTAAGTTAATGGCTGGGCCGGCAGGATTCGAACCTGCGCATGCCAGGATCAAAACCTGGTGCCTTACCGCTTGGCGACGGCCCAATTATCGTTAACTGTTTTCAACGCCAAACATTGTATGCAGTGGCGACGTATTGACACCTCTGGCGACAAAGCCCGTCCAGGGTGTAGGTATTTTCTCAAGCACATCACGTGCTGAGCACTCATCGATAAATACGGCAAATAAACTACTGCCTGTTCCCGTCATGCCAATAGAGCGTGAAACAGCGTTGGCTTCAAGCCAATTAAGTGCCTTGCCTATCTCTGGATAACGCTTAACAACCACTGCCTGACAGTCGTTTTGTACAACGCCATCAAGCTGCTTGTCCAGAAAGGCGCGTATTGTGATTGCTGCGCTATTGCGTGTCAACGTGGGATCGCTAAAGACTTCTGCTGTGGTGACATGAACCCCTGGAAGTAGCACCAAAAACCATCGATCCGGCAACGCAATGGGAACCAATTGTTCACCGACACCTTCGGCCCAGGCCGACGCCCCTTTAACAAAGACAGGGACATCCGCACCTAATGTCAAACCAATAGTGGCCAGCTCGTCAACGCTCAATCCCGTCTGCCACAAATGATTCAGTGCATATAACACTGTGGCCGCGTTAGAGCTGCCACCACCCAGCCCTGCCCCCATCGGCAGGCGTTTCCTCACAGAGAGCACAACGCCCATTGATGAGCCGGTCACTTGTTTCAGTTGTTTTGCCGCCCGCAAGGTGAGGTCATCCTGCTCATCCACACCGGCAATCGGGTTAACCCTTTTAATTTCCCCTGAGCTCAATGGGTTAATGATGAGCTCATCACCAATATCCAGTAACTGGAATACGGTTTGTAACAGGTGGTAGCCGTCTGCCCGGCGTGCGGTAACGCGCAACATCAAGTTGAGCTTTGCCGGTGCCGGCCAAAAACGCGGCAAACCGGTATTATCAAATGGGGTCATTCCGGTGTTGCTGCTGGCAGGGCAATGCGTTTTGAGGTAATGGTTTGCTTGCTGTGACTCCAGCCATCAATGATGACACGCACTTTAATATCCGCTTTCTTGAGCGATACCTTCGATGGCAGGGCGGGATATATATCATCCCGGTACTTTTCAAACACAACCACCCAACCTTCAAACTGAATGCGCTCTAACAGGCCCTGACTACCGATAATATAATCGCTGGCGCTACCAGGCCGACCAGTGAGCCACTGGCGCAGTTGGTCGATAGGCACATGCCAGCCGAGGTGGCGATATAACAATGCATCTGCATGCCTGCCGACCAACACCTCACCAGAGGGGGGGATCAACCGGGCGCCCCAGGCGTTCCTACTGAGCTGCAACGTGCCCTGGCCAAGACCGGCGTTGAGCCGCAATGTAAAGTTATCGCCACGCTGTGCCCAAAGTAACCGGGCGCTTCCCCCATCGTGCGCTGTGCTAACCGCCATACGTCCACTGGCACGCCAGTGCGTAAAACCATCCAGCGAAGCAAGGTGCGTTTCCCAGAGCGCCCGGCGCTGTGCCTGTTGTTCATCTAATGGTAACGTCGAGCAAGCGGTCAGTAGTGTTACGATAATGCATAAAAAATACGCCCTCATGGGCGAAAACGTTTGATAACGCGTTTCAACAATGCATCGCCTGGACGCTGTTTAAGCGCATCATCCCAAATTTCATTGGCACTCTGTCGATCACCAGACACCCACAACACCTCACCCAAATGCGCTGCAATTTCAGGGTCGAACAATAACTGGTAAGCTTTGCGCAATAACTGTAGCGCTTCGGTGTAGTTGCCACGCCGGTAACTCAGCCAACCGAGGCTGTCGATTATGGCGGGGTCTGTCGGCATAATTTCGATGGCTTGTTTTATATAACGCTCCGCTTCATCAAGCTCACGCGAGCGATCGACCAGGTAGTAACCCAGCGCATTGAGGGCACGCGCATTCTTGGGTTCGATTTGTAACACGCTACGCAAATGTTGCTCGAATACATCCTCGTGCCCCATTTTTTCTGCCGCCAGCGCACGCGCATATAAAATATCGACGTTTTGCGGATAACGTGCCATCGCGGCAGTCAGTACATCCAATGCCTCCTGGTGCTGACCGGTTTCACGCAAAATTTTATTTTCAACCAAAATAAAATGAATTTGCTGCGCCTCTTCGGTATTGAGCTCGCGCAAGCGTTGCAGTCGAAAGCGCGCCTGGTCAACATGCCCCAGTAACGCCAGTAATTCAACAATGCGCGTCTGTGCGTCGAGCTGTAGGTTGTTATCAGCCACTTTTGCGTAGTGTTTGATCGCCACCTGGTATTCACGCTGACTGTCTGCAATTCGCCCCAGGTAATAATTGGCTTCAGAAACGCGCTGTTTAAGTGAGACAACACGATTGAGGTACGCTTTAGCTTCGTTTAAACGCCGCGCCTGGAGTGCCATCAGCCCCAAGTTGAGCACAACCGTGGCGTTGTTGGGTTGTAGTTTGAATGTTTTTTCCATCGCCTCAATTGCCTGATTGTGGTGGCCCGACTGCACCAACAACCGCGCATACCCAGAGTTGAGCGCAATATTATCCGGCAACCGTTGCAGTGCCTGCCGCAGATGGGTAAACGCCTGTTCACCCTCGCCCATTTCTATCTGTGTTTGCGCCTGTAGCAGAATTGCTTCGGGGTGATCTGGCTGTAGGATCAGTGTGTTGTTCAATGCGTCGATTGTCGTGGTTTTATCACCCATCGCAGCACTTAGGCGGGCGAGCGTAAAGTACGCCACAGCGCTATCTGTAAATCGATTGGCAAGTGTTTGTGCGATAGCGTGGGTCAGCGGCTGATTAGCTTCGTGCCTGAGCAGTGCATAACTGACTGATGCGCCCTGGTCGATGCCACCTGGGTGGCTCTCGATGATGGCCATAAACTGCTCAACTGCCGCCGCCTTGTTTTTTAAACGCATATAACTACTGGCGAGAATATGGCGCACGCCGATATTGGTGGGGTCAAGCGCCAACCACTTTTTACCCGCGACGACGGCCTTGTTCCAGGCCTTGGCAAACACAGCGATACGCGCTGCCCTTTCAGGTAATTGCGGATCGTCGGATAATGCTGAGGCGTCAAGGTAATTTTGATAGGCCATATCGAGTGCGCCGCGCCGCGCCGCCAATTCAGCTACCAGCATGTAGTACATCAAGTCAAAGTTGTTATCACCACTACCCGGTTGGATCGGTCGTATTGTTTGCGTACCTTGATTCGATTGACTTTGGCTGCCCGCATCACGCTTGGCCTGTGTTGGCAATGTCGATTTATCAGACAATGTGCCGGGCGCGCTACATGCAGTAACGGTCAGCCCAAACAGTAATGCCGGTAATATAGTGATACGCATCATTCCAATCTCTTAAACGTTATCTTCTAAACAG
Source organism: Gammaproteobacteria bacterium (assembly GCA_965277715.1). Classification (GTDB taxonomy): domain Bacteria; phylum Pseudomonadota; class Gammaproteobacteria; order JBCCGL01; family JBCCGL01; genus JBCCGL01. The sequence continues at coordinate 369,094 of OZ255836.1, read as the reverse complement.
CAAATTGCCACTTCATTATTCACAGATTACACCACCGCGCTGTTTCAGTATCGTAATTCTGTCTGCATTAATCACAAGCTACTGATCACAACTCTAGGCGCATTAGCCGCCATTGCCAAGATACCAACACCATAAAACCGTAAAATAAAAATACTGCGCAATGTTCTGATAAAATAAATGGTTATGCCTATTATCGCTCTTGGACTCAACCACAATACTGCCCCTGTCGACGTGCGCGAGCAAGTCGCGTTTGTCGGTGAGTCGTTGTATGAGCCACTCAGCGAGCTCAAATTGGTCGACGGCGTCCACGAGGCGGCGATTGTTTCTACCTGCAACCGAACGGAAATATACTGCGGGCTGGAGAGTGGTTCTGAGCACAAGATCGCACAATGGTTTCACAACTACCATCGACGCCCCCCCAGTCACTTCGCACCGTACCTTGTCCAGAGAGAAAATCGTGACGCAGTTCACCATCTGCTAAGAGTATCCTGCGGGCTGGATTCAATGGTACTGGGCGAGCCACAAATCCTCGGCCAGATCAAACAGGCATTTACCGAAGCCAGCCGTCTCGGCACGCTGGGCAACCGCTTAACACAACTATTTCAGCACGCTTTTCGCGTCGCCAAGCAAGTGCGCACCGACACCGCCATCGGCAGCAGCCCGGTATCTGTCGCCTTTGCAGCGGTCACCCTGGCCAGGCAAATTTTCAGTAAACTGGATGACCGGACAGCCTTGCTAATCGGCGCGGGCGAAACCATTGAACTGACCGCCCGCCATTTACGGGCACAGGGTATTGGCAAAATGATTATTGCCAACCGCAGTATTGACCGCGCCACCACACTGGCCAAGCAGTTCGCCGCCAGTGCCGTCGAGATCAAACAGATACCCGCATTGCTTGAGCACGCCGATATCGTGGTATCGTCAACCGCCAGCCAGCTACCTATTTTAGGTAAAGGTGCTGTCGAGCAGGCACTCAAGGCACGCAAACACCGTATGATTTTCATGATTGACCTCGCCGTGCCCCGTGATATTGAGCCGCAGGTTGGTGAGTTGGAAGATGTCTTTTTATACGCAGTTGACGATTTGCACAAGGTCGTGCTGGAAGGTCAGCAAAAACGGCTTGATGCCGCCGCTCAGGCAGAGCAGATTATCGACTCACAGGTCGATGTGTTTATGCGCCAGACGCGTTCGCTCGCATCAGCCGATATTATTCGCAACTATCGCCACTACGCCGATGGTATAAAACAAACAGAAATCGAAAAAGCCAAAAAAGCCCTTCTCGCAGGCAAGCCACCCGAGGCGGTTATTGATGCGTTGGCGCACAGGCTAAGTAATAAATTGCTGCACGGCCCTTCTACGCAATTGCGCACAGCCGCTGAAGAGGGTGACGAAACCATACTGACGGCTGCGCGAACGCTGTTTAAATTTACGACCTAACCGGGTAAAGACTCTGTAAGTGAAAGATTCAATTCGTCAAAAACTTGAAAACGTCAGTGCACGCCACGAAGAAATCGCGATGCTGCTTGGGCAGGCTGAGGTTATCGCCAACCAAAACCAGTTTCGCGATTTATCACGCGAGTACGCGCACCTGGAGCCAGCGGTCGATAACTACCAAAAATTTCGCGCCGCCGAGGCCGATCTCGAAGCGGCACGGGAAATGGCACAGGACAGTGACACAGATATGCGCGCCATGGCAGAAGAGGAAATAGACAGTGCAAAGCACACAATAGAATCGCTTGAGCAAGCGCTGCAAAAACTGCTATTACCTAGGGACCCACGCGATGATAACAATGTATTTCTGGAAATTCGCGCCGGTACAGGCGGTGATGAAGCGGCAATTTTTGCCGGCGATCTGATGCGTATGTACACCCGCTATGCAGAAAGCCTTGGCTGGAAAGTCGAATTACTCAATGAGCGCGAAGGTGACCACGGTGGTTATAAAGAAGTGATTGCACGGCTAATCGGCCAGGGGGCTTACTCAAAGTTAAAGTTTGAATCCGGCGCGCACCGCGTACAGCGTGTACCCGAAACAGAGTCACAGGGTCGTGTGCACACCTCAGCGGCCACCGTTGCAATTTTGCCTGAAGTTGAAGATGTTGAGGCAATCGACCTCAACCCTGCGGATCTGCGTATCAATACATTTCGCGCTTCCGGTGCGGGGGGTCAGCACGTCAATAAAACCGATTCGGCCATCCGTATTACCCACACACCCAGCGGCATAGTAGTCGAGTGCCAGGACGAACGCAGTCAACACAAGAACCGCGCACGCGCCATGTCCTTATTGCAGGCGCGCCTGCTCGATGTCGAGGTGTCCCGGCAACAAGCCGAACAATCAGAATCGCGCCGCCTACAAGTCGGTTCAGGTGACCGCTCGGAGCGCATCCGTACTTACAACTATCCCCAGGGCCGCCTTACCGACCACCGCATCAACTTAACCCTCTATAAGCTGGACGAGATTATGCTCGGTGGCCTCGACCAGGTAGTATCCCCCCTGGTCACCGAACACCAGGCCGACCTGCTCGCCGAACTGGGTGATTGATTTACACTGCATCGCCGTTGCCCTGCAAACGGCGACTACCACACTCGGCAGCGACAACCCGCGCCTGGAGGCAGAAATTCTGCTTGCGCATGTGCTCGATAAACCGCGCAGCCACCTGTTTGCATGGCCTGAAAAAACACTCAACACCGAACAACAGCACCACTTTGATACGCTCATTGCGCAGCGCAAAAAAGGCCAGCCAATCGCCTACCTGATCGGCAAACAAGAGTTCTGGTCGCTGCCTCTACAGGTATCGCAGGACACCCTAATCCCACGCCCGGAAACCGAGCTATTGGTAGCGGTTGCGCTAAACCACCTACAGGCACAACCGGGCGTACAGTCAACCCGGCGCATTCTTGATCTCGGCACAGGTAGTGGCGCTATTGCACTGGCCATTGCCACAGAGTGCCCACAAACCAACATCTGCGCCTGTGATAACTCAGCAGAGGCCCTGTTCATCGCCCGGCAAAATGCCCAGTCGCTCGGTATCAGTAATGTGCGTTTTTTACTCAGTGATTGGTTCAGCGCACTGGCCGATGATCGTTTCGACATCATCCTCAGCAACCCGCCGTATATCGCCCAGGGAGACAGACACCTGGATGCTGGTGACGTAATGCATGAACCGCGCAATGCATTGGTTAGTGGCCACGATGGCCTGGACGCCATTCGCCATATTGTCGTCAACGCCATGCCTTTTCTGGCGAACAAGGGAGTATTGGCCGTCGAGCACAGCTTTAATCAAGGAAGAACGGTTAGGGCGATATTCCAACAACAGGGGTTTATCGGCGTGCAGTCTCAACGCGATTTGCAAAAATTAGAGCGGGTTAGTTTTGGTTGGCGGCGAGCATAGGCATCACTGGGCTAACGGTCAGTTTAGCAGGCGTACTTCAACACAACACCTGAAGTAGTACCAACACAAACCATGATCGTCTACACTACAAACACCTAAAGCCCCGGTAGCTCAGCTGGATAGAGCGTCCGCCTCCTAAGCGGAAGGTCAGAGGTTCGAATCCTCTTCGGGGCGCCATTATTTGATGCCTCGATTCCTTCCTCAGACCGTCGTTTTTCCACCACATTCTGATCGTATTAGCTTCACTGCTTTTGTGAGCACCTAATGCACTGAAGATGCCCTCGCTACGATTCAACGTAAGCGCCCTTAAATCACAGCCTTTATTCCAAGGTAATGTCCAAAACGACATGCCAAGGTAGCAAGGCCTCTATCTTTTCAAGAGTATCGGCACTACCGATATGATTAAGGACGTGCAGTATGTACGCATAGGGTTCAAGACCATTAGCTTTGGCCGTTTCGATCAATGAGTAACATGTGGCACTGGCATGGGCGCCACGGGTTGAATCGGCAAACAACCAGGCTTTTCTACCCACGGCAAAAGGCCTAATGGCATTTTCAGCCAGCACGTTGCTGATGTGTAACCGTCCATCATCACAGTAGCCTGTGAGGGTATGCCATTGATTCAGTGCATAGTCCATGGCGTTACGCGTAAGGGACTTTTTAGCCACCTTAGTAATATGCTTATCCAGCCATTGTTTGAAGTCTTCCAACACCGGTTGGCTGAGTGCTTGGCGAAGTGTTTGTTTTTCTGCGGGTTCAAGCGCTTGTATCTTTTTCTCAATGAGATAGAGCTTGCGGATTTTACCGATGGCGACATCGGCTTTCGAGGCACGGGGTTTTTTCGTGTTTGCTTTATCGGCGGCTTTAATGGCATCAATGAATTTTCGGCGCACATGATCCCAGCAACCGATACGTGTCAGATTTTGCTGCTCGCACACCCCGTTATACCCTACAAGGGCAACCCATCGGCGTATTTGGACACCATGATGTTGGCGAGCAAGGCCGTGCTGGCAAAGCACTTACCCAAAGGGTGTATGGGGCGTTGTGCGGCGATGATGTGGTCATCACCTGCGTAGCTGAAGACGGCCTTTTCTTGCCAGTACTCTAAAACGTTGAGTTGTGCGGGAATGTATTGGAGTTCTTCTTTGACTTTAACGAAGAAAGTACGTGTAGCACCTGCTTTTTCCTCATCGCTTAAGGCCAGCTCAACGCGCACACGGGGTAAGTGGTTGGAGAAGCCGCGTTGACGTTTTTTCTTGTTCGTGACCGTAGGCTGAGGTAGCAACTCATCCGGTAGCTGGCTATCAATGTCGACAATGGCTTGTTCGAGTTCCGCTTCATCAAACAAGTCAATCTGGAAGGCAAGCTTTTCGCTGTTAGCACCGAACCTCTGAACCTTGGAAAGACGCAACCGTTCTTCCAGCAAACGAATGTAGTGATCGCGGTTTTTAATGCTGTTTGTGTGACGTCGAATAGTGTTTTTATGACGTTGAATAATTTGGTTATGGTGCGCTAATTCGGCTTCTTTTTCTGCCAGCACGGTCACTAATTCAGCAGCCGTTAAGCCGGTGTAATTGCGTTGTTTTTGTTGAATTTCCGATGCCAAAACCATCGCGTAATAATACCAAATAGCTGTCTAAAGATCATTAAAATCAAACACTTTTTCACCCTTTAGCAGGCTAAAAAACAGATTCGTAATGCAATACTTTGTGGCCTTTCATTGCGGCTAAATCATAGCCATCAAGCAACCAATTTATTTTTGTGCCGGTCAGTGAAATGATTTCCTCATCGAGATCAGGCCACTTAAATTGCTCTTCGGCCAAGGCTTTGTAATACAGTACAAAACCGTTGTCCTCCCACATCAGACATTTGATTTTGTTGCGGTGCCTGTTGGTGAACACATATAGGCCACCATCAAACAGGTTGTGGCCAAGTTCTCGCTCAACAATGGCCACAAGGCCATTGCTTTGCTTACGAAAGTCCACCGCCTCTCGGTATAAAAACACCTTTGGAACATCGAGCGATGGCCGCAAATAACGGGCCGTCATAACTGCGCCAGTAACGCGCTAACTAACGTCACATTAGCGGCGGTAATGCCAGAAATGGCACAGCCATTGGCCAGCGTAAAACACAAACCCGGATCAGCCCTTTGCCTATCAGCCACCATCACTTGGGTAAAGCCTGCTACAGGCATGTTACTCTGCACTGCTTGAATAGTTTTACGCGAACATTTACGGCTCCAATAGTAAAACTGCTTCAAGTTGATGCCGTTATCCTGGCAAAACTGCGCACCACTCAAACCGGATGCTTGCCATTGTTCAATTTGATTGCGCCAGTACAACGCACGTTCTTTATTACTCATATTACACCTAGCGGGTATTGGATTGCTGTGGTGCAGTGTGAAGGAGGATCAGACTATTTGGTAGACGCCTATTCTTTGGCGCTTACGTTCTTCAAGGCTCGATAGCACCGGAGCCTCTCAATAGCAAAGGGGGATGAAATACTATAACCTCACACAAACCGGGGAGGAACCGGTTTTAATATGGTAAAAATATTTTTTGTTATGATCAGAGTGTGGCAAAAATGTCGGAAAAATGAAAAACATCATGATAAATGATTTGGGAATTTATACGATCAGAAAATGGCACGCTACAATTAATACAGTATCTGTCCTATCTTTCTTCGCCAATGGCTTAAATTTTTTTATTCAAGAACACTAATGGAAAACCAGACATTTACAGAAAATGGCACTATAGATTCTTTAGGTAAAATCAACTCAGAAAATTCATCAATCTCTTCCACTCTAGCAACCAAAATACCTTCGGTTGATTTCACACTTAATTGAAAACCGAGTGCTCTTGATATATTAACCAACTCTCGAAAAACCAATGAGTTGTTTAAAATATTAGCCACCTCTGGAATATTTTTAGCAAGTATTTTCTTTGTATTATTTCCAGTAATAACACGCCAGCTCGATGAATTAACTGCCGACACAGCCAGTCTTTTTATTATTTCATAATTTGATACTTTCCCCCAAGATATCCTATTAATTAGATCAACCTTTCCATCCAGTTTCATCTCAGAAAATAATACACCAAACAAACCCGCTTGCTCTACAGCTCCAAATGAACAAGAACGTCGTACATTTAAAATATTAGAATTAATCGAACTAGAATCAAAAGAAATAAGTTTAAAAAAACAGTTACCTTTTTTGTAGCTATAGTGAGTCTGCCCAAGCTCTTCAATGTACTCCTTTTCTACCTCTGCATGGAGCACAGCGCCTATAGAACTCAAAAAAAGAAATAACAGCACAGCGATCAGCTTCCTTTTTACCTCTTTAAAAAAAACCATACTTACTAGTCCGGTAAAGCCCATAACATAATTCGACTAGACTCATCAAAATAATTGCTACCATCAACCGTCCCTGAACCATGCCATAGAGTCGCATGACCAGATGCATTGACCCAAGTCCCCATAGTATCGAAAATAATTATGCCTTTATGTCCAAAGAAATCGGCCTTATTCGTACTCAATATATCTGGAGCCCCCCACATATCAGTCAAATATCTTTCCAGTGTTTTAACCCTATAAATATGCCATTTGCCATTTGCCCCTGAACTTGTCTCTCCCTTCATAAAAGGAATATCAGCACCACTAGCATTCATGCAAACGGAAATCCTAACCGTACAGGAATTCTCCCAACCACCTTGATCAGCTGGTATCTTTCCATTGATGGCTACTTTACCTCCAACTGCACCAAAGACATCTTCCGCGTCACCACTAGGATAGTTCTTTTCCATTTTCGAATAACTCGGTCTCTTCTGTGCATTCTTGTCATTATACATATAAACAAAAGCCGCCTGAATTGCCCCCTGCAAAAAATCCCCTCCAGCCGCCTTACTCGCCAAACCACCCAAAATAGATATACCCGCTATATTATCCAGCGCTGTACCTTCTAAATAATGCCCCCCAACCTTCGCAACAAACCCACTGGCAAGCCCCGCCTGAAACTCCCCTCCCTGAATTTCACTAATCAATCCCTGAAAAACCCCATGCGCCAACGCCTGCGAAAACCACGCATTCTCTCCAGTAAAAATGCCACCATGACCTATTTGATCCGTAACCCCTCCACTCACACCACCAATAATCCCTCCCTGAAGCGCCGCACCAAAATCACCACCGCTGGCGAAATAGCCGTTCACAAACCCCACCAAAGCACCATTGGCTACCGCTGCTCCAGTCGCACCTAACGTCGTTGAGATTGCCAGGCCCGGTTCTATTATGGTCGTACTGACAACAGTATTTGCCGAAAATACAGGATTGGCTATCAACAACGCACTGGCCACAGCAAAACTCACCGTGCGAATCGTTGGGTCATCCGTAGTGGACCCGATAACATAAAGCACCGCCGCAACGACAAAGTGCCACCAGTGCCCGGTAGGGTCACTGTACTTCAGCGGATTCCCCACCACATACATATAGCGGTTATACGCCATCCCCATACCCGGTTCAGGCACCACGCTGTCGGCACTGATAAACCGCCCAATTACCGGATCATACAGACGCGCATTCATATTAATTAAGCCAGTTTCCGCTACCGATTCGTGCCCGGTGTAACCACGTAGCTCGTGTCGTTTAAACGCCGGGCTTGGTTTGTTCGCACTCAGGTTTTCACCATACGGTGCAAACTGATTGCGCATCACCACATTACCGTGGCTGTCGGTTACCGTATCGACGCTACCCAAGGCGTCACGGTGAATATAGGCCACCTTATCGGGCGTTTCGGTCGTGCCCACCAGCGTCTTCTCGTAGGTAGCCACGACCTGACCATCAACAAAAATATTGTGTCTGGCACGGTTTATCACCTCGCCGTTGGCATCCGTTTCGGTCACAAGCTCCAAACCGGGGGTGATGTAGTAGGTGGTCTGCCCATTAGCCTGACGCGATACGCGGTTTTGTTCGCTGTCGTAACGGTAATCGACCTGGTGGCCCGACTGGCTGACGCGTGCCACTTTGTTAAAACTGGTCCAGGTGTAACTTCTGCCGTCACCCGACTGCATATTGCCATTGGCGTCGTAAAGATAGGTATGATTAGCTCCGGTTGGGTCTACCCGACTTTGCAGACGATTGTTGGCCGCGTAACTCATCGAACCCGCGTCGCTCTTGTGGGTGATGTTGCCTCGGCTATCGTAGCTGTAGCTGCGCGCCAACTGCCGCTGTGGATCGCTATATTGCCAGCTTTGCAGGCGATCCAGGCTATCGTAGCCGTAGTGCTCACTTACACCTGCCAGCGTATCGTGTCGGCTGGTGACGTTATAACGTTTGTCGTAGCTGTAGCTCAGGTTGCGCAGCAAATCGTTGCCGATACCAGTTTTGATGCTGTTCAACCACCCGGTGTTACGATCAAACTCGCGCCGAGTCAGCAGGCCATTGCCATACAATTCGCCCTGCAAACGGCCCGCCGCATCACGGCTGGTCGACGCCCATAACAATACTGTTTTATCATCCTGAGTATCGTCACCCAATACTGTTTCCAGTTCCTGCGCGGCATTTCTCAGATCTTCCAACTCTGTGCTAATAGCCGCAAGCATATCGGTTTGACGGCGCGCCATGTCCGCATAAATCGTTGCCAGCGCCATATAGTTACTGGCCAGTGCACCATATTCATCGGCAACGCCATCAAAATGGGCAAGCTGCGCATTGGAATCGTCGAGTTGTTCAGCTATTGCATCCGCTTCTGACTGCCATTGGCTGGCCGCTTGCAGATACACTTCTGATACATTAATACGCGATTTTGGCCCCCATACACAGTGGGTAACAGTGATCTCCGCAAAATCCTGACTCTTGCCGAGTCTGCGAACGTAGCTAGTGCAATTATCGGTATCCTGAATCAGGTTGGCCTCTATCCATTGGTGGAAACTGTTGCGATTCTTGCAATGCCTTTTCCAGTTACTATTGGTACACTCGGTATTGCTGTAGAGGTGGTAACCGTTGGTAGTGCGCTGGTATTCGAGGTAATTGCTGCCGAAGGCCTGCCAGGCTACGTCCGCCGTTGTGCGATAATTGCTGGCGCGATCCTGAGCGTGGCGCAACGCGGCTTCCAGCTCGGCGATACCCGCTTGTATCTGCTGGGTTTCAGTTAAGGTGGTAGCCTGTTGTGCGTAGAGCTGGTTGGCCAGTGTGCGAAATTTCTCCAGCTGACCTGCATAGTGACCGGCTCGACTTTCATATTCAGTGGCGATGCTTTCCAACCCGGCTATGCGCTGCAGAATCGCTCTAAAGGCATCTTCAATTTGTAGGTAGTCATAGTCCCAGATAACGCTTTTGGGGATGCTGACCCGCTTGAGATTGCCATCCAATGTGTAGTCGTGCTCAAGCACAACGCCGTCGGCATGTTCAACCTTATCGATACGGCTGGCTTGGTCGTAACTGTTGCGCGTGGTAAAGCGGCGACCATCGATATTCAGGGTTTCGCTGTCTGGTCTGGCGAGATCATCATAGGTGTAGCGACGCAGCGATTCCGGCCCTTCGCGCTCGCTGAGCTGGCCCAGGCCGTTTTCGGCACTGTCGTAACGCCAATGGTAGTTTCCATCGACCTGTTGGCTGGCCGTTTTACGGCCCAGCACATCGTATTGCAATACAACTTCCTGGCCCTTGGCATCCTTTTGGTAAATCAGCTCGCCGAAGGCATTGTAGCGGTATTCCCAACGCCCCATCGAGGGGTCGCTCATCGCTATTTTATTGCCCAGCTGGTCGTACTCCAGCGTGGTGATATAGCCGTTACTATTGGTTTGAATAGCGTTACCCAAGGCATCGTACTGATAGCTGACCGTGGACGCACCATTTTCATCAATGGAAACAGGGTTATCGCGCACATCGCTTACCGTGACCTTACGATAATCATTGGGTTCAATAACGGTAGTAGTCAGCCCCTGGTATTCATAGCGGGTGGTAATAGGGCCATCACTGGATGGCATATGTTGCGCCAGTTGTCGGCCCAGTTGGTCATACTCAATGGTCGACCAGAAAGTGTTATCACCGGGGAAATGACCTTCAAAATACGGCAGGGTGGCAGCGGCAATTTGACCACGGTGGTTGTATACCTTATCGGTAATCACGTATTTGTAATTGCCGTCCAGGTGCATAGTGCGCACTTCGCGATCCAGGGCATCGTAGTATATGCGTGACCAGGCACCGGTCGTGTTGTTGCGCTCGGTAATCATATACACGCTGCGATCCCCCAGCGGCAGCCCCAGGGACTGGTAATCCAGCCCTGCGTCGGCGCCGTCACTCCACTGGTAAAACCACTCGGTCACCTGGCCATCTGGCAGGGTTTCCTTGATTTTTCGACAGGCACCATCGTACTCCCACAAGACACTCAGGCCATTGGCATCGGTTTGTGCCACCGGCAGCCCGCACAGTGCATGGTACTGCGTGCGGTTGGTATGCCCCAGTGCATTAGTGGCAAGCCCAGGGCGGCCATCGACGTCGTATTCACCCAGGCTGCTAGTACGCGTTTCGCTACTCTCAACGCCCTTGATGAAGGTCTGTGTGAGATTACCTTCGGTGTTATAGCTAAAGGTACTTTCCAGGGCCAATGGATGACCGGGCTGTATGGTTTCAGTACGCAGGGCGCCGTTGGGGTAGTAGCTGAACGCGGTGGCGCGTTTTTTGGTATCACCTGGCACAGAGTGGGTAACTTCTATTGTTAAGGGTTTGGCCAGTACCCACTCGGCCTCATCGTTGAGGTAATTACTCTCAGTAAGTTGACGATACTCGATACCATCGGCACCACGGGTAACCGTTTCCAAGCGCAGCAGCTGGTCGAAAGCGTTGTATGCGTGGTAGTGGGTTTCCTCGGTTTTTATCAGGCTGCCGTCGAGTGCGTAATCGTGCTCTACAGAATAGCTAACACGAGCGCGCTCCCGACCGGTAAGTGGGTCGGTTATTTCTTCGTGAGTGGAGGCGGTTTCGCTTATCAGCTGGCCGTTAGAATGCTGGGTCACGCGCACTGGCGTGCCTTTTAGCAGCTCATCGGTGCTGTACTCGGTCAAGGTAGTGAGGCCGCTGGTGAGATTGCGTTTCTCTATCTTGTGGTAACCAACAGCACCATCTTCACGGTGGGTTTTATAGCCCTGGTAGTGGAATTCCAGCGTGTTTTTACCACCTATAGCGTTGTCCGAGACAATGCTGTTAATCACCAGTGTTGCCGGTGTGATATCAAGCAGTGGTGACACCGCATCACTTTCTGGGGTGTAGACTGCGGGGCTGGCGAGATTGGAATAGTTGAAGTCCGTGCGCAAACCATAGCCGTCGGTAACTGACACCAAGCGCGCCAGTGGTTGGTAGACGGCGATACCACAGCTAATGCCGTCGTGGCTACGGTAGCAATCATCCGGGTAGCCGTCACCGTCAATATCCGACACTTGCTTGAAGGGGCCATAGGCGGCACGCATGATGACTGTGTGGATATGGGTTTTTAGCCCAAATAGTCTTTTTAGCGAGTGCAGGTAGAGTGATTCGCTCTTATCTTCAATCTCATAGTCGGCCAATACTGGCATCCTGGCGGCATAATTGGTAAACGCCCCACCGTCGCTATAGGCGCATTTTTGTTCGTCGGCAACCAGGGTGCAGAAATCTGCCAGCTGATCACCATTCCTGTCGGTCAGGCTGATTGAGGCCTCAATGACCGGCAACCATACACTCTCGGCCCAGTCTGCCCCGCTAAAAGTAAACCAACTCGTCTCAGCGTTAAAACCTGCCCCAGTGTTGATTCGGCACATATAGTCACCACCACGCCGGTAGCAGAGATCAGCCAAACCATCGGCGTTGATATCAGCGTGGCGAAACGTGCGGTTCAGGACTCTTGTTTCGATAAATTCCTGTGTGGTACTGAGTGCTGGCAAACTAGCGGCCCATACCTCAGGACTACCAAACTCAGGGTATTCAACTCCATCTACGCTGGCATAACCGTGGCCCAGGGCGCACTGATAGTCCAGATCAGATGAATCTGGATCGCGTTTCAGACCACAGATATCCGCATAGCCATCGCCATTGACATCCATGCGGGAGGGCTGGGGGGTTTTGCTGGTTTCGGTTGTGGTGCTGGTTTCGGTTGTGGTGCTGGTTTCAATACGGTCATCGCCTTTAGTCTTATGTATGGTAGTAGTGGTTTTGCTGACGGCATGCTCCAGCAAAAAGCCAAAATCAGTACCGGGCACTTTGACGGTCTCAGTCACTGACGTGCCTTCCAGGTTGCGTGCACAGTACAGGCCGTCCTCTTTAAAGGCGCAAAAATCCACCCACCGATCACGGTCTATATCAATAAAGCGTACGGCATTGTCGATAGTGAGGTCACTCACCTTATAACTGCTATCAACAAAGCGCTCGCCGTTTTCGTTGATACCACAGAAAATGCCGTTGTCACCGAGCAGGCAATAATCAGGTTGTGCGTCACGGTTGATATCAATCAAACTCAAGGTAATGAGTTTTTCTTCTTCGCCACGGTCATCGTCGTTGGAGTTGGTCCAGTTTTCACCGCCAGCACCCGGATCCAACGCGGTTGTCCACTTAGTGGCCGTGGAGAAGTTACCGTCACCTGCATTCAGTGAGCAGTACAGACCATCCTCATAGTAGCAGAGGTCATTGTTACCATCCTTATTCAGATCGCCAACAACATAGGTAAGAGGTTCATCCGAGGCGGCAAGTAACACCTGCTGAATAGCGCTGGGGGCGCTAATTTCCGCAGGTTCTGAGTGGTAGTCGAACTGCAATGGGGCAAGGCAGTTGCCTTGCGCATCGCAGCGCGTTACTTTCGACAGGCGACTGTAGCGCGACTCGCTGGCTGTCGAAGTGGTGTTGGTCTGTACCTGCTGGTTGAGAGTGGTGGCCACATCATCCTCAAGGGTGTCCGCCTGTTGGCGCAGGCTGGCAGCCGAGGCTTCGAGTTTGCTGATACTTGCGTTGGCCAGTTCGGCGGCGTGTTGTGGCAGAGTGCGCGCAGCCTCGATTTCCGCTATCGCCTCGCTATAGCCCTGAGCGCTTTCAGTACTGGCTTGTGCGAGATCTTCGTGGCTACTAGCCAATCGCATGTAACTATTTGACTGCGCCAGTTTATCCTCATGGGCAGTTTCCCAGAAAGAACTATTGAAGGTGGTGTTGGTGTGTTCGTGGACAAAAAACATAATATCGCCAACCGAAATAGGCACCGGATTTGGGTAGGCTTCAGTGGTCGTCGTGGTGTGCTGCTGGTATATCTGCATAGCCTCCTGCTGCAATTGCAGTGCATTGCTGCGGTATAGCGTCGCGGCATTCTGTTTATTAGTGGCATCATCCTCGGCATTCTGAATTTTTTCTTCCAGATCAGCACTTTGTGCACTGTATTCATCGAGTTGATCGGTATGCTGAGCACGCTCGCTACGTCGTTCCTCAATGAGCTCATCGATACTGTCTGCCTGAACGCGCAACCGAGCTACGTGCTCCAGTTTCGTCTGGCTGTTGTCGCGTGCTATACCCGGTGGAATGAATGCATCATCAGGGCTATCCGAGTAACCGAAACGGTATTCGTAGATCAATTGACTCTGGCGTTTTACCTGCAAACGACTTAGACGGTTATCCTGTGTAGTAGCCTCACCGAGCTGATAGGAGGTCATCACATCGGGACGCTGTTGGTAGACGAACTCGACGGTGTAACTGGAGTACTCTATGTCCTTTAGTTGTATTAGTCCATTTTGATTCTGATAGGTATAGGTAAGCGTGTTGTCAAATCGATCACGCTGTTCGCGTAGATACCACTGCTGGGCTTTGCCAGCGATAAGTTTAATGCTGTCGCCACCTTGCCCATAGCGGTGGATAAAACCATCTGCCGATCTTACTTCCCAGTACTCAGGCCCCGATGCCTGCTGACCATGTGCAGTGACCTTGGTACCGGGCGAGTAGCGCAGACGGTATTCGCTGCCATTACCACCGTCAGTACCGGCAACCACTATCAATCGCTGGCCGTTGAGACAATAGCGATCATTGCTATCGAAACGAATCGCACCCTGAAAACCGTCGTTGTCCTCATCCGCCGCGCAGCGCTGAATAGAAGAGACACCACCGAGTGCAAAGCCAAGGCCGAAAACACCGTTGCTGGCTCCCTGCTGGTAATTGAGTGACAACGCCGGGCGCATATCATGGACTCCAGCCGGTAATTCCAGCGGCAGACTGTAGCTAAGCATACCCTGTCGCACTTCAGCATCACCACTGAGCTTGCCAACTAACAGTTGCTCTTCAGCAAGCGATGGGGTGATTTGTATCACCAACAGTGCGGCGAATGTCAGAAGGGTTTTAGCTATGATCTTAATAAAACTATACATGCCTTGTATTCCTGTCGTTGTATTTCCCGGCTACCGTATCGGTGCTTTGCGCAACCGAGCGTACCGATGATTTTTAGTTGCTTGAGCGAATCTTAGGGTTTACCGATATTTTCCAGTTTTTGTTTAGTGCTCGCCAGATCGTCTAGAAGCGCCTGTGCTTCAGCCGTTTTGGGATAGACCCTGTTTTGTTCTTGATCGGCGCGGCTGAGTGCGGCGGCATCGATACCTTCACGGGTAATAATACCGGCGATCAGTGCCTGCATATTATCGACGGTGCTGTCAGCACGCTGAAACTGTTGATAACCTTCTGCATCGACGGCTTGTTGCTCAAGTGTTTGTTTTGCCTGGATGACAGTGGCATCAAGCTGATCAAGCGATGCTTTTACTGGCACCAGCTCAGGCGGCAAAGCACCTTTTATAACACCGCGTCCATCAGCACTTTGTTCTATAACAGTGGGTTCAGGTGTTTTCTGGAGAAGATTCTTCGATAGGTAATCCTGGGACAGGACTTCCGGTTTGAACACAGCCGTGGCGGGAATATTATTACTATGGGTAATAATGCCGCTGGTTACCAGTGCGTAGACACCGACCAACGCCACAACAACCGCGCTGCTGAATAATACTTTTTTTATCGTAAACATACTTATTAAGTCCTTATTCCCACTATATATCAGTATCTTACAAGCTTCATTGGATAGTGTGCAAGCACTTAACGCGCCTGTAGGGTTACTTTGTTCTACTTAGTACACCGCCTAACTTGTGTTGGCGGGTTCAGCATTGCCTTTTTGACTCATCGATTCTACTAAAAAACCGGTTCTTCCCCGATTATTGTGAAGCCACTGGTTCCCTATCCAGCTTTCCACAGTAAAACAAAATACTCCGCCGGTAACTTTCAAACGAACGAAACCCTCTTGCATTCGATTTGACTGTCTGAATTTTTGAATTCAAACCCTCTGACACGGCATTACTTATTGTGTGCTTAAACCATGTCAATATGTTCGGCATGTGCGTTTTTATCATCTTGGCCACTTTCTTTATGCTGTCCAATCGGCACCGAATTGCCCACGCATACCATGCGCTAAAGAAACGCTTTGCCCAACCCGCTGTCTTATACGTCCAAAAATCACGAAACAGTTCTTTTATCGCCCAGGCTCGGGCTGTCAATAACTGATCATGCTTGAGTGACTCAAAGTGCTCGGCTGCTTTGTTAGACAAATTTTCTTCATTTTTTAACCAGTGATAACGACTCTTTTTCAATCGAGTATCACCCTGTGACAAAAGGTCTCTATGTTCGTCACGACGGACCTGATCCACCGCCTTATTCAGGTGTTGGCTAATATGAAAACGGTCGTGAACAATCGCACTGTCTGACAGTTTTACCTCAACGGCATTAATGAACGCAGGCCACATATCAATAGCGACAGCTTTCACCTGTTCTCGCTGGTTATCCGTCAGCGCAACCTCCAACGCCTCCTCACACGCTGCCTGGGTGCGATCTTTCACTCCATCCAATACTCGCCCTCCATCGATATCATTGATGAGCGTCACATAGTCATGCCCTTTACGGTGGGACTTCTCATCAATACCCAGGTACTCAATTGTCACCAATTCCCGACGCGAAAGTCCCCGTTCGACAGCGCGGGCTTTGATGGCTTCCACTGCGTTCCAGCTAAGTCCCAGTAACTTACGCGCCTCTTCGACGCTACGTGAGGCTTGCAACACCCTGATGGAAAATAATTCAAACAACAACGTAAAACGACTGCTCTTGCTTGCCCAGGGTAACATCATACTTTTAACACCATGCTCCAGACAATTTACTCGGGGAATGCGACTGTGTAGGCGCGTTTCAAACTGCATAATATCCAGGTGTCTCCAGGATCGCTCTTGTGAACGGTGATCATAGAACGGACTCACTTCTCCACAGTGCGAGCAAGGGCCGTGGTTGCCGCTAAACGCCAACGAAATGGATACTTTTAACCCTGAAGGGTCTAAATCAACTGATGTCACTGACCAGTCATCTGTCAGGCCCAGGAGCTGGCTGTAGTGTTCTTCAAGGCTCGATAGCACCGGAGTCTCTCAATAGCAAAGGGGGAGGAAATACTATAACCTCACACAAACCGGGGAGGAACCAAATATGCAATGGTTCCATTTTCGATTATGGAAACTGCTTTCTGACCTTTTATTTGAGCTTTAAAGATAAAACCGGTTGCATTGTCAGATTCATTAGCAAGTTCAATTTCACCATCTATACCGTAATCCTCTTGATCTTCTTGTGATCTAAATATCCAGTGATCAGGTAAATGGAATTCGAGTATCCTGCCTGCTTTACGTCCAATTTCTTTCGCGTTCATTGATTCTCCATTCGTAGGCAGTTAACGTCGCACTAAAGGGCGCGCGTTAGCGCGTCCCAGCCCACGCTTTTTGTGGGCGATTTTGAGCGCCTTGTTAGCACTATTGCTTTTTGAAGTATTCATCCCATGCATTTTTTAACTCTATATCTTGGCTCTTGCTGCGAATTTGAAAATGAAGGTATGCAAACGGGCCATACGAACCTTTACACCGAAGCACGTAGTAAGTATCTGCTGATTCTAACGAAAACTCGCCGGGAGCGCCAAGCTGACTATTGGAAACGGGTGAACTCTTATAGTTAGGAAATGCTTGACTGATTAGCAGCGATGCCTTCTCTTCCAGGCTCTCACATTCTTCCCAATTTTTAACTGCCTTTTCTGCTGTTACTATTACCACGTGACCTGTTGCATTTAAATAGGCAATTGAATACTCAGGAAAAATAGATGAAATGTTACCATGATTTGGGACTCGGAATTGAGTTGTAGGCCCACCTTTATCTTTGTTTTGCATCCCTTGAGGGTGGGAAAATCTTTCGCCTACCGGAACTTTGAGTAGTGACGGATACTCAGCGGCAGATAAAACAAGAGGAACAAGCATTAATACTAAGGTGAGAATTTTCTTCATTTCTTTCATCGTGCTAACGCTTGCTTGTGCGGCGCGCAGCAACGCGGAGCGTTCCACACGAAGCTATTGTTATGCCTATTTGCTTCATGACTATATAAAGCTTGTAATTTTTTCTTTGCACAGTTTTTCTGTTAAAACTTGTAATTTTTGTACCCGCTCTGCTAACCATTTTAGCTCCTCTTTTGTAATTATGTAGCTGGGTTTATAGCGAGCATCCACATATGCCTTGCGTAAAATTTTAAAGCGGTTTTTTTCTTCTTCTGTACTTTGTGGAAATACAGTAAGAAACTGTGGTTCAATGCTGCTTACACGTTGACCCAATTTTACTAAATCATGTGTGCTAGGTTTATAACGGGTAAAAACTAAAAGAATTGTACCGTAAAGGCGCTCTGTGACTTGGTGGAGTAAAAATGCAGCATTATTATAGTTACTCCTATCAAATGGTGCGTTAAAATCGAGAAAATATTCTTTAGCACTTATAAACCAATATTCAAAATCCTCTTCTGCCAGTTTTTTTCGCTCACTTGGCGATATTTCCTTTGGCTCGACTAACTCAAATGCTCCTGAGTTATACAACACAATTCCTTCACGCTTGATATCAATATAAAAGTACTGGCTCTTTCTTAAGCGTCGGTTAATAAATTGGATATCTTCCGCGATCAGGCTGATTGGAGTTCGGTGGATGGTTTTTATCAAACGCTGATTGAGTTGATTATTTTGCTCAATTTTACTAGCTTCTTTCCGGGTTTCTGTAACAACCAATAGATCAAAGTCACTTTGATAACGGTAGTGCAGGGTTTCCAGGTCTATATCCTCCACCCAATCACCACGCGCATAACTACCAAACAAAATGAGCATATCGGGATTGATCTCTTCACGGATAATTTCCACAGCTCGCTGTAGTTCCTGCTGTTTCTGTTCCGGCAGGTGGTCAAGTGAAGTTTTCATAGGTGAATAATATCAGTTTCCTTTCAACAGCACAGACTTAAAGTTTGGGAAGCATAACGCCTCGCATCAGCGGCTGACAAAGCGCGTAGCGGTTTGGCAGTCCGTTGCATGCGCTTATTATGTGTATTTCTGGATCGCCCATTTGAATGCTTCAATACTTGCACTTTGAATTTTTTCATTTCTTTCTTTCGCAGAAATCCAATTAGAAATACCATTTACTGAAAACCCATTGCTTTCACCTTGGGTCAGCTCACGAATAGCTTGATAAACTCTATGTTGAATTTCATTTGCGTCCCTAAGCAAACGGGGATCCGTAACACCAGGGCCTTGAAATTCGTAAGCATCTCGGCACATTATCGTCAGTTGGTGACCGTAACCTATCAGCAGATTTAGTCTCTCCTCGATACCGAGGTCATCTAGTTTTTTTTGTATCTGCTTCGCATCCATGTTTTTACACATAACGCCGCAATTTGCGGCCGTAGTGTAGGTGCGAAGCACCGAAACGGAGGTCCAGTGAGCGCAGCGAACGAGGCAAGATTGCTTTGTTAAATGCGAACAACTTGAACCTCGCCTTTTGTTTTTGTGGTAAACATTTTGGCAAACTCTATTACGTTTTCAATTGATTCATCGGGATGACTAGTAGTTGTAATGAATCTAGGGTTTTCGCCATTACCAACAGCCAATTCATCCATTACATCCTCCCAAAGTTCACAATCTTTACCTACGGCGCAAAATAGCTCGAACTTGTGATCTAGAAATGACAATAACAATTCATCATATTCCGAGCTATATCCACCCTCTGAAATTAAGACTACCTTACTCATCCGAATTGCCATTTAACGCCGCCAGAAACTGCCGGAGTGAATTGGCTGCTTTTTTGCGTGTTTTTGCAAAAAAGAAGACAGTTTACGGAGGTCAGATTTGCTGGCCTCGTTAGGAACAGAGGGTATGACCTTAATTTGATGTTGTATTTAAGCGGCGATAGGCAAACCAAATTGACCGACCTTTTGCCAAAACTGCTGCCATCTACCAGTACTATAGTTTATGCAGCGTAAACCTAACACGGCTGCCGCCCCTTTTTCTTTCCACTTCATTGCACAACCACATAACCGTTGTTTCACAATCACCTTGCAAGCCGCTTCCGTTACACCCGAACCAATGGGTAAGCTATTTTTTACATTATGAGCATATTTCATCTTATCTTTGTTGTTTGTAAAATAGGTGATAACAGAATTAAGGGCATTTCGTTTCTCTTTCGATAGATCACTGTTATTGCCAAAAGCCACCATTTCGTTCAGTAACCGCGTTGCCGAACCCACACAGTGCTTTAGCTTATGGCAAGATTGATCAAGCCATTCACTCCTATCTAACGCGTTTCTTTTTCCATGAAACATCACATGAGCGGCTTTTCCAAGGTATTCGCTCACATGCCAAAAGTCGATTGTTTGGGTATGAGTATGTCGCTTTAAAAAAGGCCAATTACATTTCGCACCATCAGCAATTCCTACATAGTGGGCATCAGGGTAGTACTTCTTTACTTTGATGATCGCCTGTTCAAAACGCCCCAAAAAGGTCTCCTTGCCATACTCAGGCGTAGCCGCCATATAGGTAATATGTTGTCTATCACCCTTTTTGTCATAAAAAGCAATGGTGCCCACCATTGCTTCACGATAGCCTTCATTGCAAAGCAGCATACAAGTACCATCCATCCCTATCGATACCGTTTTCACCGGATAGGCCATCTTGGGCAGCTCATCGTTCCACTGTGCTTCCTTAGCCGTAACCACCGCACTCACCGCCTCAGCGATATCTTGTATAAAACAACGTGCCACTTTTCTACTATGGTTTTCTTCAAGGTCAGCTCTAACACGCGATGCACCAAGGTCGGCATATTTTGAAGAGACCATCTTGGCAAATTTGGGGGTCGAGGAAATGATAATACGGGCATTGGCATCAACAGGGCAATACGTCTTTCCCCCTTTTGAACCTTGATAAACATGGCGTTGTATATCTACTGCTCCATAAGGCGTTTGATATATTTTTGATTCTTTACCCTTGCTGGTAAATTTAGTGCTGCCCACTATTATAGGTGAACCATCTGCGTCAAATTGTGACAAGGCCTCCTGGGTAGATACTGCTCCTACCTCATTAACTCCTGTCTGTATTGCCTCTTCAAAATCTAGCATGCTGCTACTATAAGCAATTTTAACTTGTACGGTAAAATGCGTATCGTTTTGTTCTACTATGCTAGCATTCATCTCTAAAACACTCTAATTGATCACAATCATATTATACTGAATATCTCCATAACATTAAATTAAGGTCATACCCTGCCAAGCTGGAGCATAACCAAATAACCGGAAATGTTTTTGGAGAAATAAGAAATCATGTGAAAAATGGTCCCTGCCAGCCATTTTCATCGAATATGAAAGTACAGGTAGAAAACAACTACTATTATCCCGATGTGTTGGTCGACTGCTCCGCGTTAGAGCGGGGGAGTGTTTCAACTGAAACGCCTGTAATAATCGTCCATTACTTGAAACTCTTATGGTCATCTCTGTGTGTGCCTGCCTAACGCCGAGGTAAGCGGCGCGTTTTTTGCGTCCCCTTGACCGTATTGTTATGCATTTTTAAAAGCCTGCCTAGTACTCGTGTTAAACAATAAAACTATTAAGTACTCAGCTAAACAAAGGATTGCTAGCGAAAGCCAACGACCAAAACCTACACCCTTAACACTAGAGTTGAAAAGAGGCTCAATAATAGTTGACCATACAGAAGCAAAACTACCCACGCAGATGAGTAATATCAATATTAGCGATACCCACCATGCCCACTTTTTTCTCTTAAGAAAACTTGCACCTGTTTGGTACCAAAGCCCGACCATAAAAATATAGAATATTGAAACGCCAAAACCTCCAGGCATTACAAATATCCCTAGAAAGGACATTGCTGCGAAACCAAAAAAAAGTACGCAATTAAATTCATAGTTACCCTTCTGCATAACGCCGCTATGTGGGGCTTTTGTTGTGTAGTGTAGTTTTGGGGTACAGTGGCGAAGCCACCCCAAAACGAAGCGCAGCAACAAAAGTCCCTACGATAGCTTTGTTATACGCTACCCTCTGACTCTACAACTAGAATTCTAGCCTCCCCCTTTGGGCGAGCCACGTGTTCAGTACCTACCGATGCAAAAAATATATCTCCCGCATTTAGTGTGGTAGATTTTTCGATACCATTCTCTTTATAAAGCATCACAACGATACCATCTAAAACAACAAATACTTCTTCGCCATCGTTAATGTGCCATTTATAAGGCTGGTCCGTCCAATGCAACTTAGTCGTAATTCCATTCATATTGGAGATATTTTTTGCGCCCCAAGCACGATCAGATCTGAATTCTTTACTTCTTATTATTTCCACTATTCTTCCAGTTGTAACCTGAATTAAAGTACGTATAACGCCGCCAACACAGGCCGAACAAAGCGAGGTCCAGTGCAATGCGTTTTTTGCATTGTACGATTGTGCTTGGCTTTGTTATGTGCTGTGTATTAATTTTACTGCCTTACTGTCAGTTAGCTCAGGGCCAGTGTGTAACACTACTTTAAAAGCACCTGAGCCAAGTGCTAGCTCTTTAAATGTGCGCTCCTCGACCTCCGATAACCCGCCGTGAACTAACTCCATTGGCTGAACCACTACTTGAGGATTCTTTTTAAATAGACCATTAGGAATAATATCTTTCATCAGCTTAGTTAAAGCTGGCTCGGCAGCCGAAAAAGTACCAACCAGTAACCTCTCGGTTGTAAACGGTAGCTCCGAATGAATAGTTTCCCAAATGCTGTTAGACGATAAGTTCTTGGCTTCGAATCTATTTTTTCTGATTTTAATGTAAAGATCTACTGTAAATAATTTTTTAATCATATTTTGATTCTTGAGGTCGCATAACGCCGCATTCACCGGCGAAGCCCGGTGCAATGCATTGTTATGCCATTGGCTATCACCATCCCATATGATAATAAGTCCATATGCGCTCAATATTCATTGGGAGCCATTCTTTGTAGTATTGCCAGTTTTCATACTTAGGAAGCTTAACGGTTTTTCTTAATGCATCAGGGCTGTGAGTTCCTGAATCCATTGCTTTTTTTACAGCTGCCATCAAATCTTCTAAATATATGCGTTGCTCTGCAACAATTGAGGCAGGATCTATTGCAGGTTGATTTTCTGGCCCGTGGCCCGAGATGACATAGTCAAAATCCATCTGCTCTATTTCTTTCAGTGACCTTACCCACTCATCAGGCCAAAAATCGGGCATGCCACGAAAGGCCACTCTACGCGGCGTGACAATATCTACCGTAAATAATATCTTCTCTTTCGGAAGCCGCATAACAACCAAGCTTTCACCATGGTTTGGCCCGAAGTAGGATAATTCCAAAGTTCTACCACCCAGTGTCAATGTGTGCTTGTCTGAAAATGTGATACTTGGCAATGGTATTACTGGACTCGGATGATCGCCCAATTCCTTTAGCAGGTTCTCATGGCCCACAAATTTTGCACCCTCTGCCTCAAAAACATTCCCACCTGAAATATGATCATGATGATTATGGCTATAAACAACATATTTCACCGGCTTGTCTGTTACCTTACGAATCTCGTTTCGTAATAATTTTGCCGCCTTGGGGTTCATTGGGTCGGTAACAATAACTCCCTCATCAGTGACAAGAAAAATATTTCGATAAACCCACCAGCGAAATACATACAACCCATTACCAATGTTTTTTACGCTATGACCAAAGGCCTTCCCGCCCATGGGCTCTTGTATCGGAAATTTAGGAGCTGCAGTGGCTAATGTCGAAATTAGCAACCCAGCCACTAACATTGAAAGCATATAAATTTTCTTCATTCATTTCTCCAATTCAATTATTAGTACGATTCACAACTTATTTTGCATAACGCTTAGGGTGTGGGGCATGAGGCGCGCAGCGGTGAAATGTCCCGCACGACTTACTTGTTAAACTCTTCTGTTTCTGAAGGAAGAACTACTAGTGGAGTAAAAATATCTTTTTTGTTTGGAATAACATTAACGATTTCCTCTAATGGAATTTCTGGGTGCTTTCTTGATAGGACCTCTATATCTCTATCCCATTGTTCGTTTATCACCCATATTCCTCCAGCATGTATTTGCATCCCAAAAAAGTTTTTTCCTGTATGAGGTATGAGTTTTATTTCCCCAACGTAATTTACTTTATTCGGCTGAACAACGAATGGAATCGCATATGGTTCTTTAGAAGTCCAGTTTTGCTCAAAGTAACCGTTTGATTGATATAAACGAAAATTGTGAAAAATGTATTCTCCTGCAGGTAATGAAAATACAAACACACCACCGTTACTATTTGGTGTCCTAAAGTCGTCGGGAGTCTTGCCGGTAAACATATTGAAGGTTGGTTGAGAGGTTATTCGATGATCTTCATCGGTTAAGACATTCTTGAAACGGAAAGTTTGGCTGTAATAGTTTGGCCCACTTGGGTCTCTAGAAAAACTTCCAACTAGAATTCCTTGGGTCGCACTCAAATCTGATTGAGTTACAGGGGTTGGGGCAAGCGAATTTGTCGCGCAGCCTGTTACAAATATGATCAAAGATAAAACGACTATTTTCAACATACACTCTCTATTTATATGTTTTGAAGCTTAACGCCTCGCATCAGCGGGCAAAATGAGAGCGTAGCGAACATTTTGATCCGACTGCATACGTTTGTTATGTGGCAATTGGGTTTCATCCTGGGTCACGAAAAATTAACAACTCCCATTTCTATATATTGCCTCAACGTTTGCGACACTCTGTACTGGTGCGAACCATTTTCTTGTGGCTGCATTAGGAAACTCCGCTTCATATCGCTTTGCTATTGCAAAGTTGTACTTATAAAACACGCTATCGTGAGCACCGCAGTTTGAACCAATATGGGCGATTTCATGAGCCAAGTGCGATAGTTTTGTGCACAGTGGCTGGTTAACTTCGATTAAAATGAGCTTTCTCCAAATGTCTGCATAAGCACAACCGACGATTTCGTTTTTATTAGAGCTTTGACGTTTCTCAGATGGTTTCATCGCTCGGATAGTTCTTACACCAGCATTGATAGCCTCCTCAATAAAGAACTGTTGGATTTCCTCGCTATAGTGAACCGTATAAACTTCAGCAATATTACTTTCGATGTTCACTCGTTGCTGTTCTACAGAGACGCATCCGCTCAAAGTTAACAATAATGAGACTAGGACAATGAAGTTATTCATTGTTGCTCGGGCCACATAACGCCTTGCTCAGTTGCGCAGCGGTTGTAGTGTTTTTGTGTGATTATTGAGCGCAGCGAATACACAAAAATCGCGTAGACCGCTGCGCCAACTGGAGCAAATTGTTATATTTTTACTTAGCATATTGCTCAATATACTTTGCAGTTAATTGTTTTGCATGCTCAATCTCGGATACTGACATGAGTTTAGATAAACGAGCCAAACCCTCTTTAGCAAATACTGTATCCGTACCTTTTTGTGTGATAACTACATTATACCAAGCGTAAGATTCAAGCTTGTTTTGAATATTTTCAGGGCTAGATTCAAGAAGGTAAGCATACTCTACTTGGGCGGTGTAGTAGCCCAACTCAGCACTTTGACGGAGATGCTTTTGAGCGGTTGTATAATCTCCGGTTGATGCAGCTTGTACACCTTTAAGGCGAAGGTCAGCTGCTTCGTTTGCAAACGCTCCTGTTGAAACAACTAGAGCAAGAACTGAAAATAGTAAAAACCTCATGAATACTCCTAAAATATAACGCTTGGCATCAGCGGTCAAAATGAGCGCGTAGCGGGCATTTTGATCCGGCTGCATGCCCTTGTTAGGTGAGTCCTTCATTCCTTTGCACACCGAAAATAAATTTCTTTGCTTGATTCATATTTGGAATAATCATAAAGCTTGTTACCGTCTTCAGACAGCGAAAAGTGTTTAAAGTAAATAAACTTATCTGCTTCACTATGGAAATCGAAAATCATTGCGACCTCATTTCTTTTTCGAGAAACAATTGCAGCAGCTTTCCCACCACTTTCAAAATAGGTAATTGAATTAGAGTCAATCTTCATGGAATTGGGATGATATGATCCAATCATCTCGATAAATGCGCAGTTATCTGGATGATCTGCCCACCTCCCGTGGAAATTCTTTGGTATTTCTTTAGAAAGCTCAAGGCCATAGACATTACTGGACAAACAAAGCATGACGATGAAAAATTTTAATTTCATGGGAATAGCCTAAGTTTCACCTAACGCTTCACATCAGCCGACCCGAAAACCGCGCAGCGGTTTTCGGGTCGGCTGGATGTGATTGTTAGCATCTTTAGCTCGCACAAAAAACTACGCTGACTCTCCAGGGGCTAAGTTCTACCCTATTGTCCAGGAAAAATACAGGCAATTGGTTAGAAACGCTTTTTAAGCGTTTTTCAATTTTTTGCCTCTCACCATATTCCGGATGGTCGAAGTCCATTATTACAGTTACTTTCCCTTTTAATTCACCCTCTGCAACTTCTTTATAAAGATCTCCTCCCCATTCTTTGTAGATACTTTCACCGAAATCACCGGCGCTTGAAATTGCAGCATGCGACTTTCTTGCTAGATTGATAATGTCGGGATTCTCGAGGTCTTTTGCGCAGACAAAGAAATCTATATCCGTGTTTTGAGTGTTTTCTGAAGTTCGCTTAGTAAGAGGAGTGTTGGTTTCAGGCGCTAAAAAAGGAGGCGATTTTGCTTCTGGCCCTCCAAAATAGCCCCTTAGGCCTTCTTTAGTGGCATCATCTTTGATTAAATTTGTATCCACTAGAAACTCTAAAAAGTCTTGGCGTTCTTGTTTTGTTTTTTGGGACAAGGCAAGAGAAATAATGCTTGAATCTAATTTTGTCCTTTCAAGGCTTATTTTGGATTGTGCTTCTAGCCATCCACCTACTACTGTACCCGCAAGAGCGAATGCACCGGTCAGAATGACTGCCCACAGCTTCCCATTTGTACCTTCTGCCATCGCGTTGTCTGCCATTTATTGATGCTAACAGCCTGTTATCGAGGAACGAATCCTCGATAACAATATTATGTGGAATCGCGATAATTTCGCGAGACTGAGTTCATAAAGACACACTAAAGTATTAATTAACATGACAAAACCCTACGAAAATCGCAAATAACAGACAAAAAAATGCTGGAACGACTCCCTAAACCTTTGGTTTTGGATTATCATATAACACTCTCTGCTTTACAAGGATTTATACGTGTACAAGTCGCCCTTTTTGTAGTCTCTTTACGAGTTCATGTTGGTGCGGCATTACAGTAAGCGCACAATCTCGGCTTATATCACCTGGATTCGTTCCTATATTCGTTTCCACCACAACCGACACCCTCAGGAAATGGGAGAGCAAGATGTCGTCCGTTTTTTGTCGCGCTTGGCCATCAACCGCACGATTGCTATTGCCACGCAGCAGGTGGCGCTGAATGCGCTGGTATTTTTGTACAACCGCTTTCTCGAACAGCCTTTGGGAGAAATGGTGGAATTTAAACGTGCAAGTCGCCAGGCAAAACTACCCGTGGTGCGTACACAAAGTGAAGTCAGCCGTCTACTTAAACATGTTGACCCTAAATACAAACTAATAATCGGTATCCTATATGGGTCTGGGTTACGTCGCATGGAATCTGTACGTTTACGTGTACATGATGTTGATATGGATTTGTTACAGCTTCGTATCTGGAATGGCAAGGGCCGCAAACACAGGTTTACCACTTTAGCCCTGGAGCTGGTGTCGGCGTTAACCAGGCAAATTGAAAGAGTACGGTTGCTTTTAGAGGAAGACCTGACGAATCTTGCTCTGTACAGGACAAAAATAAATTAAAGCATTGAAATAAAAGGAATAAATGTAAAGATAAACCTCTTTCAAGTTGTCTAAGTTTCACGACAAGACCTAGGGCCTGTTGACGTTTCACATGGATAACCAAAGAAAGGAGCATGCCAAGGCGAGCATGCTCCGATAATTCCGCTTCAACTTATCATATCGGGTGGCAATCGATCGAAAATGCTTCAATTGAGCAAACACATTTTCAACCAGGTGTCGGTATTTGTATAAACACCAGTCGATATCCTCATTGCCTATTTTTGAGTTGCTTCGCCGTGGAATAACCGGAACTGATTTTTTCTGTCTGATCTGATGGCGTAACGCCTCGCTGTCATACCCTTTGTCAGCCACCACATACTCGCTTTTTGGCAAGGCATCAATCAATTCAGGAGCCGCTGTGGAGTCATTAACCTGCCCAGCAGTGATGTCAAATAATACGGGCAACCCAAACCCATCTACAATCATGTGTGTTTTCGTTGTTTTCCCGCCTCGACTGTTGCCAATGGCTTGATTTTCATGCCCTCTAGCCCCTGCGCTATGTTGGTGTGCCTTCACAATACTTCCATCAATAAATGCCCATTCTTGATCGGGTTCTTCGACAAGCACATGGAAAATGTTCATTAACTTGCCTTTTGATGACCAGTCATTGAAGCGTTTATAAACGCTATTCCAGTCACCAAATGACGCCGGTAAATCTCGCCACGGACACCCCACACGCAATCGATAAAGAATTCCTTCAACGACTAACCGTAACTTCGGCTTGTCATAAATGCCTTCTTTAAGCATGATACTCCGTAGCTTCGACCAATACTCATCGTTGAGCAATAATCGGGGCATGGCAAACTCGTATTTGTTGTTTTTATCACATCCAATGATACGAGTTTGCCTTTTGTTTCAAAAGCTTATAGCCAAACGTCAACAGGCCCTAGCACCAATACCGCTACCTCAGCCTGGTGAAGAACTAAAATAACGTTAAAAGTCATATAGATGGGTAACGTTAGGTTTCCTTTTGAAGTATCCTTGTAAGCGACAAAACACACAAGTACTTCGCCAAAAAACCTAACGCTGACCTATTCTATGAAATTCACTATCCGACAGCAAATTAAAACGATCAAACGTGTTTTTTTTCAGTTAGACACAGGAGACTTTAATAATTTACTCTGTTCCAAGCGTCTAAACGACCTAAGCGAACTATCGGGCAGCTATCGAGACCGGGTATTCACCCCACTTGTTACACTGCGTTTATTTCTCTGGCAGGTGTTAAGTGATAATGGCAGTTGTAAAGAAACAGTCGCCCGTCTGCTAGTTGATCGTTTACAGGAAAACCTGCTTCCAAGTTCTTTTAATAGCGGTCCTTACTGTAAAGCCCGTCAACGTTTATCTCTGTCGTGGGTACTTCAGGAGGTACGTTCAATCGGTTCAACGTTACATGCCAGAGCAGGTAAAATTTGGACATGGAAAGGGTATAATGTGGTGCTTGTGGATGGAACCACTGTTCTCATGCCTGATACCCAGAAAAATCAACATAAATACCCCCAGCAACAGACTCAAAAACCGGGTTTAGGTTTTCCTATTGCTCGAATAGTCGGACTCATTTCTTTAAGTTCTGGTGCTATTATTGATTATGCGATGGGAGAGTATCAAGGAAAGGGAACAGGGGAAATGTCATTATTCAGTACCCTGATGACGTCATTAACCGCCAATGATCTGTTACTGGCAGACCGCTATTACTGTACTTATGCTGTCTTAGCGGCTCTACAATCGAAAGGGGTTGCATTCGTCTCAATGAATCACGCACAAAAGAAAGCGGATTACAAAACAGGGTTAACGCTTGGTGCAAAAGATCATCTTATCGAGTGGAAAAAACCTAAAAGAAAACCGGTTTGGATGTCGCAATCAGACTTTGATCTATTGCCGAAAACACTGACAGTTCGAGAATTTTCAGTGGATGGGACAGTCTATGTTAGCACTTTGTTGGAGGTTGATACTTACCCTAAGAAAGAGCTTTCAACACTGTATAAGGAACGTTGGAAAGTTGAATTGGATTTTCGTACAATTAAAACAGATTTGAAAATGGATATGTTGCGATGCCATTCACCCGAGATGGTTGAAAAAGAAATAGCAACAACCTTTATGGCTTATAACCTGATTCGGGGTAGTATGGCAGAGTCAGCAAAAACAGAGGGTGAAGTAGCACGTCAAATAAGTTTTAAGGCAACGGTACAGCTACTGGGTATTGCTCATATTAAATTCATCCATTCAACATCCAGTATGATACAAAAAGCGTACACTTCCTTATTAAGGATAATCGCTTCAACGTTAATTGGCAGGAGAAAACGATCACCCCAACCAAGGGCAATTAAACGACGACCAAAAGCCTACCCACTGTTAACTGAACCTCGTATCAAGGCCTCTCCGGTGTTTGTCAAGGTAGTTGTCCGTTTTACTATGCTACTTGCTTTTCAATTCCATTGTGCTTTTGTCTCATGGTCAAGCCTTCCTTTTCCGGGTTTAACCACACCCCCGATACCGGTTCGAGGTGTTTAATATCCTGACTCCAGCGTTCAGGGTGTTTGGCCTTTGCTTGTTCATAAACTGCTTTTCTGGCTGCCAGTATCGCGTGGTCTTCGCCTTTATGACGTGAGGTTGGTGTCACAAACCCAATGCCGCTATGGCAATGAGAGCCGTTGTACCATTGCACAAATCCATGCACCCAGTTTCGGGCAGAGGCTAAACTATCAAATGGCTTTGACGGATAGGCAGGCGTGTATTTTAAGGTTCTAAACAGACTTTCTGAATAAGGATTATCATCGCTTACCGATGGCCTGCTAAACGAAGGTATCACACCCAACCATTGCAGTTTTGCTAACATGGTAGCACCTTTCATCGGGCCACCATTATCCGCGTGTAATACCAATTGACTTTGGCTGCACCCCTCCGCTAAACAGGCACGCTGGATCAGCGCCGCTGCCAGATCAGCCGATTCACTGTCATGCACTTCCCAGGCAACAATTTTACGACTGTAAATATCCATCATCATGTAAAGCCGGTAAAACCACCCGGTTATGTTCGATTTCAAAAAGGTAATATCCCAAGACCACACCTCGTTTGGCCTTGATGCCAGGTAGCTGTTAGGTTTGTGCCGTTTTTTAGGCGCCGCCGCCTTACCTCGCCGCTGCAGTTGGTTTTCCGACTTTAACACCCGATAGAAGCTTGACTCTGACCCAATATACACACCTTCATCCGCCAATTTGGGCACAATTTGCGAGGGGGGTAGCGCTTGGTATTTCGCTTCATTACAAGTGGTGACGATCAATGCCCGCTCTTCTGTTGTGAACTTATTACTAGGCGCCTGTCGATGGGCAGTGGGTCTGCCATCAGCACGGACAGTACCCGCGTTTGCCCAGCGTCGGTACGTCTTAGGGTGTCACTCAAGCACTTTGCACGCTTTGCTTAATGTAGCGCCAGCGACAACGGCCTCTTTGATTAAACGGATACTATTTTGGCGATCTGAATGGCAGGTCATTCGTCCTCTACCTCCCCCCAGATCGCTTGGGCCTTTTTTCTAAGCACCAGCAAAGCGGCTGTTTCGGCTAACGCTTTCTCCTTTCGGTGCAGGTCTTGTTCGAGACGTTTAATACGTTTATCCGCTTCTCTACGACTGGTTTGTAAACGTTTCGTTTGGGCGCGATCCCAGTCATTGGCTTGTTCACAAGCCATTCGCCATGCCTTAATCTGATCAGGGTACAAACCACGATGACGGCAATAAGCTGAAAGGTCTGTTTCGCTTAATGACGCACTTTCCAGAACCGCTGCAAACTTATCCGAAGAACCCCAACCTGCTGGTGTCAAATCGCCATCTGGCATGAGTTCGCCTTTCGCTCTTGCTTGGGCTCGCCAACTATAAAGCGTACCTTGTGCAATGCCTTCTTCTTTGGCTAACCGGGAAATTGTCTGATTGTT
This sequence comes from Gammaproteobacteria bacterium, assembly GCA_965277715.1. Taxonomy (GTDB): domain Bacteria; phylum Pseudomonadota; class Gammaproteobacteria; order JBCCGL01; family JBCCGL01; genus JBCCGL01. The sequence continues at coordinate 337,561 of OZ255836.1, read as the reverse complement.
CGGCGGCAGCATCTTCTTTAAAACAGCGGCCTTTCTTTCTATTGGATAACCCATATCTCTCTCTTTGCCTCCTGTAATAACTTATTGAATCCCAATTTAGGGAGGGGGACAACTAGCCTGACACAGGGGGTCTCAGAGGCTAAAAGATTCATTGGGTTAAACCTGAGGTAGCGGTATTGTGCTCAGACCCCAATACCGCTACCTCAGCTTGGTGAAGAACTAAAATAACGTTAAAAGTCATATAGATGGGTAACGTTAGGTTTCCTTTTGAAGTATCCTTGTAAGCGACAAAACACACAAGTACTTCGCCAAAAAACCTAACGCTGACCTATTCTATGAAATTCACTATCCGACAGCAAATTAAAACGATCAAACGTGTTTTTTTTCAGTTAGACACAGGAGACTTTAATAATTTACTCTGTTCCAAGCGTCTAAACGACCTAAGCGAACTATCGGGCAGCTATCGAGACCGGGTATTCACCCCACTTGTTACACTGCGTTTATTTCTCTGGCAGGTGTTAAGTGATAATGGCAGTTGTAAAGAAACAGTCGCCCGTCTGCTAGTTGATCGTTTACAGGAAAACCTGCTTCCAAGTTCTTTTAATAGCGGTCCTTACTGTAAAGCCCGTCAACGTTTATCTCTGTCGTGGGTACTTCAGGAGGTACGTTCAATCGGTTCAACGTTACATGCCAGAGCAGGTAAAATTTGGACATGGAAAGGGTATAATGTGGTGCTTGTGGATGGAACCACTGTTCTCATGCCTGATACCCAGAAAAATCAACATAAATACCCCCAGCAACAGACTCAAAAACCGGGTTTAGGTTTTCCTATTGCTCGAATAGTCGGACTCATTTCTTTAAGTTCTGGTGCTATTATTGATTATGCGATGGGAGAGTATCAAGGAAAGGGAACAGGGGAAATGTCATTATTCAGTACCCTGATGACGTCATTAACCGCCAATGATCTGTTACTGGCAGACCGCTATTACTGTACTTATGCTGTCTTAGCGGCTCTACAATCGAAAGGGGTTGCATTCGTCTCAATGAATCACGCACAAAAGAAAGCGGATTACAAAACAGGGTTAACGCTTGGTGCAAAAGATCATCTTATCGAGTGGGAAAAACCTAAAAGAAAACCGGTTTGGATGTCGCAATCAGACTTTGATCTATTGCCGAAAACACTGACAGTTCGAGAATTTTCAGTGGATGGGACAGTCTATGTTAGCACTTTGTTGGAGGTTGATACTTACCCTAAGAAAGAGCTTTCAACACTGTATAAGGAACGTTGGAAAGTTGAATTGGATTTTCGTACAATTAAAACAGATTTGAAAATGGATATGTTGCGATGCCATTCACCCGAGATGGTTGAAAAAGAAATAGCAACAACCTTTATGGCTTATAACCTGATTCGGGGTAGCATGGCAGAGTCAGCAAAAACAGAGGGTGAAATAGCACGTCAAATAAGTTTTAAGGCAACGGTACAGCTACTGGGTATTGCTCATATTAAATTCATCCATTCAACATCCAGTATGATACAAAAAGCGTACACTTCCTTATTAAAAATGATCGCTTCAACGTTAATTGGCAGGAGAAAACGATCACCCCAACCAAGGGCAATTAAACGACGACCAAAAGCCTACCCACGGTTAACTGAACCTCGTATCAAGGCCTCTCAGAGACTAAAAGATTCATTGGGTTAAACCTGAGGTAGCGGTATTGGGTTCAAGCCCATTAGCTTTGGCCGTTTCGATCAATGAGTAACATGTGGCACTGGCATGGGCGCCACGGGTTGAATCGGCAAACAACCAGGCTTTTCTACCCACGGCAAAAGGCCTAATGGCATTTTCAGCCAGCACGTTGCTGATGTGTAACCGTCCATCATCACAGTAGCTTGTGGGGGTATGCCATTGATTCAGTGCATAGTCCATGGCGTTACGAGTAAGGGACTTTTTAGCCACCTTAGTAATATGCTTATCCAGCCATTGTTTGTAAGCGCCCTTAAACCAGCCTCTATTCCCCCGTAATGTCCAAAACGACATTCCAAGGCAGCAAGGTCTCTATCTTCTCTAAAGTATCGGCGTCACCGATATGGTTAAGGACGTATAGTATGTACGCATAGGGTTCAAGCCCATTAGCTTTGGCCGTTTCGATCAATGAGTAACATGTGGCACTGGCATGGGCGCCACGGGTTGAATCGGCAAACAACCAGGCTTTTCTACCCACGGCAAAAGGCCTAATGGCATTTTCAGCCAGCACGTTGCTGATGTGTAACCGTCCATCATCACAGTAGCCTGTGAGGGTATGCCATTGATTCAGTGCATAGTCCATGGCGTTACGAGTAAGGGACTTTTTAGCCACCTTAGTAATATGCTTATCCAGCCATTGTTTGAAGTCTTCCAACACCGGTTGGCTAAGTGCTTGGCGAAACCTTTGTTTTTCTGCGGGTTCAAGCGCTTGTATCTTTTTCTCAATGAGATAAAGCTTGCGGATTTTACCGATGGCGACATCGGCTTTCGAGGCACGGGGGTTTTTCGTGTTTGCTTTATCGGCGGCTTTAATGGCATCAATGAATTTTCGGCGCACATGATCCCAGCAACCGATACGTGTTAGGTTTTGCTGTTCGCACACCGGCTGGTAACCCGCATAGCCATCGACTTGCAGAATGCCTTGAAAACCTTCCAGTAAGCGTTGCGGCACTTCACCCGAACGAGAGGGGTCGTATTCAAACAACACACTGGGCTGGTCTGGAGGGCCACTCCGCGTTAGCCACATCCATTTATCGGATTGGGCGGTTTTGCCATTTTCTTTGAGTACCTGGATACGTGTTTCGTCCATTTGCACATAATCACCGTCATTTTGACTTTCCCGCAGCAAGGTCATCAGGGGTTTAAAAACCGCTTCCAGGCGAATCATCCAGTTGGCCATGTTGGTGCGGCTCACGGCATGTCCATAACGCTTTAAAATGCTTTCCTGGCGATACAAGGGCAACCCATCGGCGTATTTGGACACCATGATGTTGGCGAGCAAGGCCGTGCTGGCAAAGCACTTACCTAAAGGGTGTATGGGTCGTTGCGCGGCGATGATGTGGTCATCACCTGCGTAGCTGAAGACGGCCTTTTCTTGCCAGTACTCCAAAACGTTGAGTTGTGCGGGAATGTATTGGAGTTCTTCTTTGACTTTAACGAAGAAAGTACGTGTAGCACCTGCTTTTTCCTCATCGCTTAAGGCCAGCTCAACGCGCACACGGGGTAAACGGTTGGAGAAGCCGCGTTGACGTTTTTTCTTGTTCGTGGTCGTAGGCTGAGGTAGCAACTCATCCGGTAGCTGGCTATCAATGTCGACAATGGCTTGTTCGAGCTCTGCTTCATCAAACAAATCGATCTGAAAGGCAAGCTTTTCGCTGTTAGCACCGAACCTCTGAACCTTGGAAAGACGCAACCGTTCTTCCAGCAAACGAATGTAGTGATCGCGGTTTTTAATGGTATTTGTGTGACGTCGAATAGTGTTTTTATGACGTTGAATAATTTGGTTATGGTGCGCTAATTCGGCTTCTTTTTCTGCCAGCACGGTCACTAATTCAGCAGCCGTTAAGCCGATGTAATCGTGTTGTTTTTGTTGAATTTCCGATGCCAAAACCATCGCGTAATAATACCAAATAGCTGTCTAAAGATCATTAAAATTAAACACTTTTTCACCCTTTAGCAGGCTAAAAAACAGATTCGTAATGCAATACTTTGTGGCCTTTCATTGCGGCTAAATCATAGCCATCAAGCAACCAATTTATTTGTGTGCCGGTCAGTGAAATGATTTCCTCATCGAGGTCAGGCCACTTAAACTGCTCTTCGGCCAAGGCTTTGTAATACAGTACAAAGCCGTTGTCCTCCCACATCAGACACTTGATTTTGTTGCGGTGGCGGTTGGTGAACACGTATAAGCCACCCTCAAACAGGTTGTGACCCAGCTCTCGCTCAACAATGGCCGCAAGGCCATTGCTTTGCTTACGAAAGTCCACCGCCTCTCGGTATAAAAACACCTTTGGAATATCGAGCGATGGCCGTAAATAACGGGCCGTCATAACTGCGCCAGTAACGCGCCAACTAACGTCACGTTAGCGGCGGTAATGCCAGAAATGGCACAGCCATTGGCCAGCTTAAAACACAAACCCGGATCAGCCCTTTGGGTGTCGGCCACTACGATATTAGCAAAGCCTGCCAAAGGGGTTTTATTCTGTCTTGATTGAATAGTTTTACGAGAACATTTTCGGTTCCAATAGTAAAACTGCTTCAAGTTGATGCCGTTATCCTGGCAAAACTGCGCACCACTCAAACCGGATGCTTGCCATTGTTCAATTTGATTGCGCCAGTACAACGCACGTTCTTTATTACTCATATTACACCTATGCGGGTATTGGGTTGCTGTGGTGCAGTGTGAGGACCAACCCGAGTAATTGCTAGACGTCTATTCTTTGGCGCTTACAATATATCCATACCCATGGTGGTTTTAATATCGCGAAAATACAGTTCCACATTTCAGCGCTGTGCATAGAGGTCGATAATTTCTATAGCGGGATATTGCTGAGCATCAAGTAGTGTCGTGATGATATAAAAATGGCTCGTCCTAAATCCTTTTCGTACAATACTGACGTGTATTTGTCGTAAAGTTAAGGTCTTTGGAAGGTCGCTATGCTGCTCTTTTGTGTAACGGGTCGCTTTTGTGTGTTTAGGTTTTTGCCATTCAATATGAAGGTCATTATCGGCTATCTTCTTTTTGGCCTGGGAGGCAGTGCTGGGCGTTCTCCGCGCCAATGTAACGACACTGTCAACCGTTCGTCGAGAGAGGCAGTCAATATCGTAGAAGCTGCAAAAACCTTTATCACCTAAGAAAATGTCACCTTCATTGAAGGTATCCCATTGTTCTTCTAAAAGTCTTAGCTCATGACTTTTTTTATTTCCTAGTGCATATCTCAGAATTAAACCGCTATAAAGATTAAAACAAGCTAAAAGCCGTGCTTGAGGAAATCCGCATCCCTGTTTTTGTGATTTCGGTTGTGGGTAAGTTTGTTGATTCGCGGGCGTATCGGGCATGGATAGGCCTGTCCCATCGGCAACGATAACCGGTCGACCTTGGAGCGCTTTGGGTTGAGGTGGCGATAATCGACACGTCCCTGAAAATACGTTTTTAAGATCGTCCATGGGTAGTTTTTTACGTGCTTGGCAATAGGCGGAGGTGGATGATGAAGGTATGGGAATGCCTTGGTTGTGGGCGACATTTTGCAATTGTCTAACGACTTCTTTACAGCCACCATCGGCGTTTATTATTTGTGAAAAAAACAACCAGAAAGTATTTTCTTTACTGAAAATACGTCGACGACTATTCACACCACAATCATTCGGTTTAAGAATATTCGTGGGTATGATATCGCCAAGAAAAACAGATAGTTCACTCAGTGATTTGTGACGTATTTTTGCTATCTTATCGTGCAAGATTTGAATGGCTGAACGGGGTGTTTTGCGTAGTGTTTGGATGTTAAATCCGGGTAGAAATAAGGTTGTATTTTTCATACAAAATTATAACATTTCAGCCTGTTTTATTGGGTCTATTACAGTTATTTTTTCGTTTATTTTACCCACTAAAACCGCTTAACTTAGTGCCATTGCACTATGATGCACTTTACCGCGCACGATATACCGACAACACTATTTACTATTGCAGCCGTACGGAAGTTCCGTTACTCCCATTATGTTGCCTCAAGAAAGTTAGTTACGTAGCCTCGTGGAGAATAGCCTATGCCTGATGATTCAGATGAGTTTGATGCATTTGTGGTGCAATCACTTCATTACTCAGTATGCACCAAAGCGCTACCACATTTTTGGCCAGGTTAATCTTGGTGAGGTATTGTCGTGTGATAACGAAGAAGGTTATCGGTTTATCAATAGCAAACGTGTTGATATTTGTATCACCGACCGAAAGTACTTGCCCATAGCTATCATTGAAGTTAATGGTTCAGGCCACGATAACGACACATCGGGCTTTCGTGACGGTATTAAAAAAATCGCCCTTGAGAATGCCGGTATTCAGTATATCGCGATACGTGATATCTTCAACGACGATATAGAAACAAGGCTGAAGGCCGAGCTTGGTGGGTTATTGGATGCCTAAAAGCCTGCGCACAAAAAATTTTTCGCCGATTTTTCCTTGTTACATACCACAAGAAAACCCCCTCTTTTTCAGCCATTGAAAAGACAATGAAAGCGCCTATACTATTGAATATAGATGACGGAATAAGATGATGAATACGACAATAACTTCTGCCAAAGAGAACTCAGAACCTAGGGCCTATTGGCGTTTCACATGGGTAACCAAAGAAAGGAGCATGCCAAGGCGAACATGCTCCGATAATTCCGCTTCAACTTATCATATCGGGTGGCATACCGCATAACCAGGAAGGGGGAGTTTATTACAGCTTGTTAGGTCATGTTACCGGCTTAGACGGCTATTATGATGAGGCACTGGAGTACCAACAGCAAGCATTGGCGATCAGCCAATCAGTGTGGATAATGTGGGGAGTACCCTGGGTGAGTTAGGCCGACACGATGAGGCGTTGGAGTATCAGTATCAAGCGTTGGCGATCAGCCGGTCACATAAATTTTCGATCAGCCCTAATAAGTGATTTGAAACCAGTTCACCGCAAACCATATAAGCATTGCTGCCTCTCCTGTTTTTCTGATTATATCGGGTAAGGTTTTTATACCTACTAGTTTATAATAGATATTCGTTTATAAAATGTTTAAAGATGGAGATCTTTAACTGAAAAAATTCTGTATTTTTCAACCAGTTTTCCCTCTAATGAAATTACATTTGAATCCAACATACCTAATTCCTTCCGTTTAATAATGGTATCGACACTGAGCAATAATCACTGTCGAACCTTCAATTTTATAAACAAGCCTGTGCTCCCTGTTGATACGTCGAGACCAATAACCAGACCAGCTATGCTTTAAAGGTTCAGGGTCTCCAATACCGTCAAACGGATTGCGCATAATATCTTTGATCAGTTTATTAATGCGTTTTAACAGCTTTTTATCGATTTGTTGCCAGTACAAATAATCTTCCCAAGCATTTAGCGACCAAGTGAGCCTCATTCTTCGATTAGACCATTTTCAACAACATCACCTGACTCAATTTGGGCAATAGACTCCGCTAGACGAGCCGCATTACGAGGATTGGCCATCAAGTAGGCTGTTTCTTCATAGGAGTGAAATTCCACCAGGCTCATCACGACAGCAGGCTTACCATTCTGTCGAGTGATTAATAATGGCTTTTGATCTTCGTTTACCTTATCCAGAGTACCTGCCAGTTGAGTTCGAAAAGCTGAATAGCTCATTGTGTTCATAATTTGACATCTCTCTTTATTTGTACTTATTATTGTACTTGTACTTATTTTGATATACAACGATTACTTACTAGGTTATTCAAAGTAGAGTGTAGGCCACGGGGCAAATGCCCCGTGGTGTTAGTGGTTTGTATATCTACGCTGCCTTGGTGTGAATTTGATTGGCTTCATAAGCCTGAGTAATCCACTCATGGGCCTTCTGCGCCTGTGCAGCGGCTTTAAAGATAGCGCGGTTGTCGTTACGGATAATGCCCCCTGTGTCAGGGTATTTGTCCCCCTCCCTAAATTGGGATTCAATAAGTTTTTACAGGAGGCAAAGAGAGAGTGGTATGTGTTATCCAGTAGAAAGAAAGGCCGCTGTTTTAAAGAAGATGCTGCCGCCGAACAATCAGACAATTTCCCGGTTAGCCAAGGAAGAAGGCATTGCACAAGGTACGCTTGTTAAGTGTCAATTATTTTGTCCGATAGGCGTCAATTAAGTTGTCCGGTTAGTTGTCACAAAAGGGAGGTTGTTTTCCCCTGTGTTTTCAAACTATTAATTTGTTGTTTTTTCCGATAGCTGTCGCCGTTCATTTCGACAATGGCGGCATGGTGAATGAGCCTGTCAACGGCAGCCACGGTCATCATACTGTCGGGAAAAATACTATCCCATTCATGGGTGTACCACTAGAATCCTACCAGGAAGCTAATAACGCAATGAATAACACCTGAAAAGAGCCGCCATAAGCTACAAATAGTATTTTTTATAAAATTTGTACTGTTTTTTTATAAACCGATAACACGCTTTATAATTCATAAAATAAATAAAATTATCCAAAAAAACACTTGCATTCACCAGCAGAATTTTTTTTAAAATACCCATTTAGTATCTGATTAAATGGGAAAATTTAATATGAACGAAATAATGACCGTTGAAGAATATATCACCGAACACTGTAAAATAAGTATGTAAAAAGCAATTGCTGCTGAACGCTTCCCTTTATGGAAAAGATCATGCGATGCCATTGATGACGTAGCTTTTTCTCGCCATGGGTTACTTCGCTGTATAAGTCTTGTACATAGTGGTCGTCACTATCTACAGGTTACGGATGAAATATACGACGAGACAATTTGTCATTCAAGCTATTTTAACGCATTGAAGTCGACAAGACGGATGAAGATGATGCAAGCCATGGAAAAGCAAAGCTATCAACTGCAAAGTGAGAAATTATCTTCTTTGGACATTGATTATTTAAAACAATTTCCTGAACTTGAAGAATATCGAGTAGAAGCAGCTGATGGTCATTTTATACAGCATGCTTGTCACACAGAGAAAAATCGTCAGGGCAACGTCTTCGCAGCAGGCTTTATTCATGCCTTGAACCTCAGAAATGGACTTCTAAGACCACTTTGTGTCGTGACTAACGGTACTGAACGGCACCAGGAAATACCCGCGTTACGTTCTTATATTGAACAACGTTGTGGCGAAAAAGAGACTTGGCAAAAGCATCTCTATATATACGATAAGGCGGTGACTGATTATGCATGGTGGGAAAAGCAAAAACAGCATCAGAATTTTATGATTTCAGTACTCAAAGAAAATGCAGTTGCAACTTTTGTCAACTCTACACCCTATGACCAGGGTAGTGAAATTAATACAGGGGTTGAAGGCTATAGTGTATATAAAAATAAAAAGGCCCAATTTCATATTGTTAAATACCGCGACCCAGAAACAGGTCAATTACATCAATTTATTTCAACGCTACCAGAGTCAATTAACCCAGGCACTATTGCTATGCTCTATTACAAGCGTTGGACGATAGAAAAATCATTCAACAATAGTAAAAGTGATTTCACCGAAAGAAAAGCCTGGTCGTCAAACCTGAATGCGCTGAACAGTCAAATGCGTTTTACTGCTATGGCCTATAATATCATGCGTATTTTTGAAGAAACATCAAAAACAAAAAACCTGGAATGTATTCATCCATCTGATAAAAAATACACTAAAATGCTTGATAAGAGACAACAAATTGCCCAGAAAAAAGGCGGCTTTGTTAATCCATTGTTTTTTTACGCTAGAATTACCCGTATATGCTCATTCACCATCCGCTCTCTGCAAAATGCAATAATGACAAGAAAGTCCCTTAGAACTATTATGCATAGCTTAGTGAGGCATTTAAAACCTCGACAGCCAGGAATTTTGAAACACTGATGATTCTGATAGTAGATGGTAGAGAACCTCATATAAAACTAAGGCCCGCATTCACGGTGCAGGCCTTAGAAAGAGGGGGCTTACCTTCCTCACAACATTAATGAGACTTGATCGAATCTCGACCAAACTATTTACTTATAATTCATTAACTTATAAGCAAAAGCTGAAAAAATGGTGGGCCGTGAAGGATTCGAACCTTCGACCACCTGATTAAAAGTCAGATGCTCTACCGACTGAGCTAACGGCCCTGGAAGAAAGCGGGGCATAATACAGGAGTCACAAACCATTTTAAAGCGTTTCCTGTTTATAAACGCGTGCCAAATGCATACCCCTGACAATCACTGATTATCAGTGACCTTCATCGCGCATCCGCGCCAATCGCTTATTAGCCAAGCGGGCAACAGAAGTGCCGGGGAAGTCACTTTCCAGTGCGGTGAGGGCATCACGTGCAGCTTGCCAGTTTTTAAGTTCATAGTGCACATACCCTATCTTCAAACGCGCATCAGCTATCTTTGGGCTGGCGGGGTATTTACTGACAACGGTCTTAAATTCTTTAATCGCGACATCATAAAAACGTGATACGTAATTGGCTTCGCCCAGCCAGTACTGTGCATTATCGGCATAGTTACCATTAGGGTAATTCTGTAAAAACTGGCCAAACGCCTTGATAGCGCCTTCATAGCGTCCTTCTTTAAGATAATTGAAGGCATCGGTATAAGCAGCCTTTTCCTGGGCCGGGTCGAAAGAGGCTATAGTCCCAGTACTATTTGTACCGGCAGTGTTAAGAGCCGCTGTCGCATCACCACCTGATGGAGCTGTCTCCGTCGGTTCAATGGTTACTCCAGAGGATTGGCTGTTAGGGGCGCTGCCAACCAGCTCAAGGTCACGTAAACGCCGGTCTGTATCGAGGTACAGATCGCGTTGTTGTTTACGCATCGATTGTAGCTCAAACCCCTGGCTTTCAATTTCCCCACGCAGTTCGCGCACTTCTATCTGCAGGCTTTCGATACGCTGCAACATTTCCAGCATTACCTGGTTTTCGAGTACGCGCTCAATACGTTTGAGTCGCTGATTGACACCGGCAAGGGAGGTACTGGTAGCCGCTGATTCAGCCGTGGTGCTGGTCACAGAGGTAGCCGCTAAGGCCTCTCCCACACACACAAACCCTGTCAGGGCAACTAACGCAACAGAGGCAGTTTTGAACATACCGTTATATTCCTGGATTAAATACCTATTGAAGGTGCCGAAAAACTGCTGCACTCACAACACTTCCAACACCTTCTATCAGGTTTAGGTACTCGTGGAAAGATTAAGGCTCATAGACAAATTCGACGCGGCGGTTTTGCGCCCAGGCAGATTCATCGTGCCCCAGCGCGGCGGGCAGCTCTTCACCGTAACTGAGGATACTGACCTGATCAGCAGACACGCCCTGCAATAACAATAAGCGACGCACAGTGGCAGCACGGCGTTCACCCAGGGCAATATTGTACTCCCGTGAGGCGCGCTCATCGGTATGGCCTTCCAGGCGTATTCTCACGTCCGGGTAATCAGTCAGGTATCTGGCGTGGTTGTCGACCACCCCCATATACTCGGCCAATACAGCACTCTTGTCGTAATCGAAATAGATGACTTTTTGGTTGAGCGGGCTGCTTGGATCACTGATTGCGTTACGCGCAAATGTAGCCGCTATTTCAGTGCCACTGGTGGTCGCCCCCGTGTCGTTTCCGGCATCATCACCTGAATCAGTGGCTGCACTTTTATCACTCGTATCGACAGTGACTTCTGGAGGCTTTTCAGTGGTTGTACTACAACTTATCAACCCACCAAGAAACAGGGATACAAACACTACTTTAACTAACATTTTTATCATCAAATACTCCTATGGCACCTATGCCTTGGTTAATCGGTTTATGTTCATCGTATTGCGGCTCTCCCGATAAACAGAGTGCCTATTGTAAATGCTATTTTAAAAAGGGCGACCAGGCTGGCTCGCGCACATCCCCTTCGCTCAGGGTAAAACGTTGCTTGATCCGACCATCAGCCGAGACGGCACCCAATACCCCCCGAGGACTGCCAGCCGCCGCGTAGATAATCATACTACCATTGGGTGCAAAGCTGGGGGATTCGTCGAGACGACCATCAGTGAGAATACGCAGCTCAGCGGTCTGCCGATTGAGCACCGCGATACGAAAACGCCCCTGATCACCGTATACGAACGCGATCAACTGGCCATCAGGCGAGACCGATGGGCTGGCATTGTAACGACCTTCAAAAGTTAAACGTTGCGCCCGCCCACCGGTAACCGGTATCTCGTACAACTGCACGCCACTGCTGCGATCAGAGGTAAAAATCAGGCTGTCGCCGGAGGGATCCCAGGTGGCCTCGGTATCGATGGCCCGATTGCGCGTTAGCTGTGTCAAACGGCCCGATGCCACATCGAGCAGATAGATGTCAGGGTTGCCCTGGTGCGACAGGGTCAGGGCCAGCTTACTGCCGTCTGGTGACCATACCGGGGCGCCGTTAATGCCTTGTACAGAGGATATCTTTTGGCGTTTGCCGGTATTGACCGATTGTATATAGATGGCGGATGTGCGGCGGTTTTCAAAGGAGACGTAGGCAATTTGTTGGCCATCTGGTGACCAGGATGGTGACATCAGCGGCAATTTTGACGAGAGAATGGTCTGTGGGTCAAACCCGTCCGAATCGGCAATTTTCAAGATATGGCTGCGCTTGCCATCAGCCGTGTTCACTACCGAGACGTAGGCGACCTGTGTATTAAACGCACCGCGCAGCCCAGTGAGTTTTTCAAAAATAATATCGCTGATTTCGTGTGCCACCTGGCGGAGCTGCGTGGCCTGCACCGGAAAGCTGTAGCCGAGCATTTGTTTTTCGTTAAACACATCGAACAACTGAAACTGTGCAACATAGCCACCGTTATCCACCTGTTTGAGTTTGCCGATAACCAGGTTTTCAATGCCGCCCGTTTTCCAGTTGGCAAAGGTTACTTCGGCACCACTTTTTGGCCGTGCCAGTAGATCACCGACAGGCAGCGGTGCAAACTGACCACTGCGCGCCAGGTCTGCGCTGACAATGTGTGCCAGGTCTTGGGGTGGTGCACCCGCCCCCTCCCAGGTAAAAGGGACTATCGCAATAGGTAAGGCCCCTTCAGTACCACCGGTCACTTCAATATGCAGTATGTCATCGGCGGCATTGAGCATCAAAGCATGGAAGGCGAACATAAAGAAGAGTAATGATCGGATCAGGCGCATGGTGTTGTTCGCAATGTATCTGTATCTGGTTTAATTTTAAGTGTGGGCAACCGGCACCAGAATGACCTATTCCGGCCTGAATGTAAATTCCAGTTGACGGGAAAACAGTGCCATATCTTTGGGCAATGGCAAAGGCGAGGCCTTGCGCACAGCCAATTCTACCGAGCGTGCCAGGGCATCGCCACCGCCAGTGCATGACAAGACGTTCACATCAATCACTTCTCCCGAGGGTATTTGTACCGCCCGTACTGTGCACTGGTGGCTTTGATTGGCACTGCCCGGTTTGATCCATTTGCGCCGCACTTTTTGTTTGATGGCGGCCTGATACTCAGCGAGTAAACCCGCCAATCGCCGCTGTTGTTTGCGCGAGCGCTCAGCTTGCAAGGCGCTCTGGCGCTCCGCCTCGATTGCGGCGATACGCTGCTCTTCGCGTTTGCGTTCGGCTTCCAGGGCGGCAATGCGCTCCTCTTCGCGCTTGCGTTCCACCTCCAGGGCCGCAATACGCTCGCGCTCCTGCTGTTGGCGCTTTGCCTCGGCCGCTTTTTGTTTTTTAGCCTCAGCTTCTTTTTGCTTTTTGGCTTCAATCTCCTTTTGTTTTTTGGCCTCAGCCGCTTTTTGCCGTCTGGCTTCGGCCTCTTTCTGTTTTTTGGCCTCCGCTTCTTTTTGCCTCTTGGTTTCGGCCTCCTTTTGCTTTTTAACCTCTATCTCTTTTTGCCTCCTGGCCTCCGCTTCCTTTTGTTTTTTAATCTCCGCTTCTTTTTGCCTCTTAGCTTCTACTTCATTGGCTTTTTTGAGTTTTCCGACTTCATCCTGGATCAGCTTTTGATCGACAGCAACCGCTTTGATCCGGTCTATTTGAGCGTGCCCCTGATCATCTTTTTTCAGCGCATCGAAATCGATACCGTAAACCAGCACACCTAACAACAGCGCATGCCCGATCACGGAAATACACAACGACTGTGGATGATGTTTGACCAGCTCCCACATTAGGTCACTGCGCCGGTTCGGTAATCAGACCAACCTGAGGGACACCTGCAGCCTGCAACAGCGCCATGCCCTGTACAACACGGCCATAATTGACACCGGCATCACCCGCCACCAATACTTCAGGCTGCCTGCCGTTTTGGTTTGCCAGGCGCAGTATCGCAGACACTTTCAACCTCACCTGTTCATCGTTTTCCATCGGTTCATCACCGAGTAAAAAGGCACCGTCTTTTTGTACGGTCAATATTAAGGGTTCGTCCTGTTGATCATTCGCCAAGGGGCTGGATGCCGCTTTGGGCAGTTCCACATCAACGCCGGTTTTTAGCAACGGCGCGGTAATCATGAAGATCACCAATAGCACCAGCATAACGTCGATATACGGTACTACGTTAATTTCACCCATCGGGCGTTTGCGCTGTTTAGTGTGTCTTGTCATTACTGCCACCCCGTAAAAATAGGCATTTTACTCCCCGTTTCTCTGCTGTTTCCTCACTGGCGTGAATAGACCTGGCGCTGCAGCAGGGTGGAGAACTCTTCGAGAAAGTTATCGTAGCGGTTCAGTAGCCGATCGACTGTGTTGACGAAGCGGTTGTAGGCAATCACTGCGGGTATTGCAGCAAACAGGCCCATCGCGGTGGCAATCAGCGCCTCGGCGATACCAGGTGCGACCATTGCCAAGGTCGCCTGTTGTACACCACCGAGCCCACGAAAGGCGTTCATAATCCCCCACACCGTGCCAAACAGACCAATGTAAGGGCTGGTCGAGCCGACGGTGGCGAGAAATGGCAGGCTGGATTCTATCTCGTCTGTTTCGCGTGATAAGGCCACTTTCATCGCACGCTGCGCGCCCTCAAGGATCTGCTCACCATTGTTGGTCTGTTTGTGCAGACGGCCATACTCTGAAAAGCCCGCCTCGAATATACGCTCCAGACCGTGCAGACTGGCACGGCGCGAAGTCAGGGCTTTGTAGATGGCGTTGACATCCCCCCCCGACCAGAACAGGGTCTCAAAACGTGTGGCGGCGCGTTTTGCCTGAGTAAATTGTCTGTACTTCTTATAGATGACTGACCAGGACAACACCGATGTCAGCAATAGCGCCAACATCACCAGTTGCACCAGTAGGCTGGCGTTATAAATTAGCTGTATATAGGAGAGATCGGCATTCACAATTTATTTTCTCACAGTGGCTGGGTTGGCCGCAGTAGCGGCCCCGGCGATATCGACCAATTGGGCCGCCAGAATAGCCGGCATAGCAATGGGTCGAAATGATAGCGTATCGACACACGCTATCCTGATAGTGGCGGCACACAACAATACAGGCGCCTGAATCGTTTTATCCGAAACCACATTACCTTGGGCGGTATTATGGCGCATGACGCGTTGGTGAAAACGCAGGCTTGCCCGACCGCAATGTACCACCTCGGTTTCGAGTTGCAGTAGGTCATCGAGGTGCGCGGGCCGGTGCAAATCCATCGCCACTGAACGCACCACAAATTGACAGTGTGTTTCACTCTGCAACAGACGTTGGTGAAAACCCAGGCAGCGCAAAAACTCAGTGCGACCGCGCTCCATAAACTTCAAGTAGTTGGCGTAATAAACCACACCACCCACATCGGTGTCTTCATAGTAAACGCGAATCGGTAGTGTGTGGGGTGCATTACCGCTCATGTAAACAAATCGGGGGTGCTACCCCCAGTGGCGCCTTCATACGCCAAACCAAACAACCGGTAGGTGTTGGCTGTCGCAACACGACCACGCGGTGTGCGCATCAATAGCCCCTGCTGAATCAAATACGGCTCGATAACATCTTCAATCGTGCCGCTCTCCTCGCCAATCGCCGCACCCAGATTATCCACACCCACCGGGCCACCTGAGAATTTATCGATAACCGCACGCAGCAGTTTGTGATCCATACCATCCAGCCCCTGGGCATCGACATGCAGCATATTTAGCGCGCGGTCGGCAATATCGATAGTCACCGTGCCATCTGCCTTGACCTGAGCGTAGTCGCGCACGCGGCGCAGCAGGCGATTGGCAATACGCGGTGTACCCCGTGAACGGCGGGCGATTTCATTGGCACCCTGGTCGTCCATCGGGGTGTCTAGAATGCGTGCTGAACGCTGAACGATATTGGCCAGGTCACGCGTGTTGTAAAACTCCAGGCGCTGTACGATGCCAAACCGATCCCGCAGCGGCGAGGTCAGCAGCCCGGCACGGGTTGTCGCACCAACCAGTGTAAACGGTGGCAAGTCGAGCTTGATGGCACGAGCGGCAGGGCCTTCGCCAATAACGATATCGAGTTGGTAATCCTCCATTGCCGGGTACAGTACTTCTTCAACCACCGGGCTGAGCCGATGGATTTCATCGATAAACAGCACATCACGCGGTTCCAGGTTTGTCAATAAAGCCGCTAGATCACCCGCTTTTTCAAGTACCGGGCCAGAAGTGTGGCGAACGTTGACCTCCATCTCGTAGCCAATGATATTCGCCAAAGTGGTTTTACCCAGCCCCGGCGGGCCAAATATCAACACATGGTCGAGTGGCTCATGGCGTGCCCGCGCAGCGGGGATAAACACGCCCATTTGTTCGTTAACCGCCGGTTGCCCCCGGTAGTCAGCCAGTGATTTGGGCCGTAGAGCGCGCTCGTGCGCATCGTCTTCAGATTGCTCTTTAGCGGCGATTATGCGGTCTTCTTCACTCATTGCATTGGACTGGCGTAGGGAGCAGGGTTAGCTCTGTAGGGATTGCAGTGCGAGGCGAATAATGTCTTCGGTGCTGGCGTTTTCCCTGGCCACCGATTTTACCATTTTTGCGGCATCTGCCGGTTTGTATCCCAGCGAGACCAGGGCTTGACCCGCCTGCGATGCGGCATCTCCCAGTATTTCATGGCCAGCACCATCAATACGGGCGCCAGGCACCATGCCCAATAGTTGCTCGTTGAGTTTGTCGCGCATTTCCACAATCAGGCGTTCGGCGGTTTTCTTGCCAATGCCAGGCAGGCGCGTCAGGGTGGCGACGTCACCGCTATTGATACTGAGGGCGAAATCACTGGCGCTAATCCCCGAGAGAATCGCCAGCGCCACCTTGGCACCCACACCGTTCACCTTAATCAGGGCGCGAAACAGGCCGCGTTCAGCCTCGCTGGCAAAGCCAAAGAGCAAATGCGCATCGTCACGTACCACCAGGTGTGTGTGCAGTGCAACGCGCTGTTCCAGCTCAGGTAACGCGTAAAACGTCGACATCGGCGCTTCAATTTCGTAGCCAACCCCGTTGACATCGAGCAACAGTTGCGGTGGCCGCTTTTCCAACAGCAGGCCGGTGAGTCTGCCAATCATTTTTTTACTCCCACTGATTTGAGGCCACGCGAGTGGGCATGGCACAAAGCCACCGCCAGCCCGTCAGCCGCATCGGCCTGCAGGCTATTGCGTATGTTTAGCAATACGCCCACCATGTGTTGCACCTGTTCTTTAGTGGCACCGCCGGTGCCCGTCACGCTTTGTTTAATCCGCCGTGGCATGTATTCGCTGACATCGACACCCGCATCGACCACCGCACTGATCGCCGCGCCGCGTGCCTGTCCCAGCTTGAGTGCAGACAGGGCGTTATTACTCATAAATACCGATTCCACCGCGCACTCCTGTGGTTGCCACTCGATAATAACCTCGCGAATGCGGGCAAAAATATTCCCCAACCGCTGGGGAAAGTCGCCACCCTGTACGCGGATATGCCCGTGC
Source organism: Gammaproteobacteria bacterium (assembly GCA_965277715.1). Classification (GTDB taxonomy): domain Bacteria; phylum Pseudomonadota; class Gammaproteobacteria; order JBCCGL01; family JBCCGL01; genus JBCCGL01. The sequence goes on along the minus strand of OZ255836.1, from coordinate 319,990 downwards.
GACAGATGTTGGCTGCGCATTCCATCACTCTGGATAACGCCGTAACCGGTGATAACCGAGCCGGGGTCGATGCCCAGTATGCGTACAAGGGGAGTGGCCACTAAACGGGCTACAGTACAGAATCGGGGAAATCGGCGTTGGTATAGACATCCTGCACATCATCAAGCTCTTCAATGGCATCGAGCATTCTCAATAGCTTTTCGGCCTGTTCGTCGTCCAGGGTTATTTCCGTAGCGGCTTTCATGGTCACTTCTGCGTGTTCTGCATCCAGGCTAATAGCCTGCTTCACATCGACAAAGTGCTCCGTATCAGTGATCACTTCCACCGAACCATCGTCGTGTGCAACCACATCATCGGCTCCCGCCTCCAGCGCCGCCTCCATAATCAACTCTTCATCGCTACCCGGTGGGTATACCAATACCCCAATCTTGCCAAACAGATAAGCCACCGAGCCATCTGTGCCCATATTGCCACCGTATTTTGTGAACGCATGGCGCACTTCAGCCACGGTGCGGTTGCGGTTATCCGTGAGGCAGTCGACCATAATGGCAACGCCCCCAGTACCGTAACCCTCATAGCGCACCTCTTCGTAGTTAACCCCTTCGAGCTCACCGGCACCGCGTTTGACCGCCCGTTCGATGGTGTCCTTGGTCATATTGCCAGACAGCGCTTTATCAATAGCCAGGCGCAAACGTGGGTTTGACGCCGGGTCAGAACCACCCATTTTTGCCGCGATGGTGATTTCCCGAATGAGCCGGGTAAACAACTTACCGCGCTTGGCATCCTGAGCGCCTTTGCGGTGTTGAATATTTGCCCATTTACTGTGTCCAGCCATAGTGTCTCTCAGATTACTACGCAATCAAATCCGCTTATTTTAACAGCTGGTTGGCAGCGGGTCACTGACGCCAGCCCCCTCAAACAAACTTATGCTACAAACTACCACCATAAGCGTTAGACTGAGCCACACAGATACGGTATTGTTTGGCTTGTGATGCTATGGACAGCAAAAACATTATCGTTTTCAATATAATAAGAACGCTACACCTTTAAATAACAAAAAAAATCCACCTGTAATAAAAGCAAAACCTGTTACACCCTACAATAAGCTCAACACTGCGCAAACGTTTCCTGGAGCGTTTAGGGTCTTAGTGGTCTGCTCACTTAATCACAGGGGTATGTCGATTTGATTGAAGTTTCACCCAAAAAAAATTACCGTAAAATAATTAGACACCAAGTTAAACAAAAGACTGACACAACCAATGTAACGACCACTACGCTCAAATAATATCTAACGCCCTCAGCCGCTCACGTTGCGCTTTATCCATCCCCAATAACGTTTCAAGAATTTCATCTGTATGCTGTGCCAATGTGGGCGGTGGATGGCGGTAACGCACAGGTGTTTCTGAAAATCGAATCGGGTTTGCCACTAAATCTATAGTGCCGGGTTCAGCGGGTGATTCCACCCCCTTTCCCGACAAAGGATGCGATATAGACAGCTTCATTTCCCGGTATTGTACCTGTGGGTCATTAAACACCTGCTCAAGATCGTTTATAGGGCCGCAGGGCACGCCAAGATTTTCCAGGCCATCCAACCATTGCTGTGAGGTTTTTGTCTGCATGATGTTATTGAGCATCGGCACCAGCGTATCGCGATGGACCACGCGTGACGGGTTGCTGGCAAAGCGTTGATCCTCAGCCAGCCCGGTACACCCGGCAAAACCACAAAACTTCTGAAACTGCGTGTCGTTGCCAATCGCCAGAATCAAAAAACCATCAGCGGTGGGAAATGCCTGATAAGGGACAATATTCGGGTGTGCATTGCCGTAGCGGGCGGGTACTTCGTTGGAAGTCAGGTAATTGGTCGCGGTATTCATCAGCCAGGCTAGCTGTGTATCCAATAGCGACAGGTCGATATGCTGACCGCCACCGCCATTATCGCGGTGCCGTAAGGCGGCGAGTATCGCATTGCTGGCATACATGCCAGCCATAATATCGGCAATCGCAACACCAACTTTTTGTGGCGTACCGTTTGGCTCTCCTGTCAAACTCATCACGCCGCCCATGCCCTGAATCATAAAATCGTAGCCTGCGCGGGCGGCATAAGGCCCGGTTTGACCAAACCCGGTGATCGAGCAATAGACCAGATCGGGAAATGCTGCCTTTAATTGTGGATAGGCAAGTGTGTACTTTTGCAGCCCACCGACTTTAAAATTTTCCACCAACACATCGCAATGTGCCAATAAATCACAAATCAGTGATTGCCCTTCGGGGCGGGTAATATCGATAGCAATCGAGCGTTTGTTACGGTTCGCGCACAGGTAATAAGCACTTTCGCTGGTGTTTTCACCCTCCACATCTTTAATATAGGGCGGCCCCCAGCTACGCGTATCATCGCCCACATCAGGGCGCTCGACTTTGATCACATCGGCCCCCAGATCGCCCAATAGCTGGGTGCAGCTTGGCCCCGCCAAAATACGGCTTAAGTCCAGCACCCTGATGCCATCGAGTGGTGTAGGCGTGGAAGCGGGAGCAGCGCAGTTCGGTGTTTGCAACGTATAAAAACCTCAATAAAAACTATTGATATGCCAGTAATTATTTTTTAAACGACTTTTTTTATCGTATTATTCAGAATTGACTTCATCGATTATTTCGTCGGAAAAACCATGCAGCCCAGTTCCCCCCGATCATTCGGTTTCTTGCTCATCCCCGGTTTTTCACTGATGGCATTCACCGCCACCATCGAGCCACTGCGAGCGGCGAACCAGCTCAGTGGTGAACTGCTCTACACCTGGAAAGTGTATTCACCGGATGGGAACAATATCTCGTCCAAACACAATATCGAGATTGTTCCCGATACCAGCATCGAGGCACCGGCCGATGTCGACTATCTGTTTGTCACCGCCGGTGTGGGCGCTCACAAGGTTAAAAGCCCATCTATTCTACATTGGTTACGCAATGCAGCCAGCCGAAATATTGTTGTTGGTGCGGTCAGTTCCGGCCCCTTTGTGCTCGCCAATGCCAAATTGCTGGATGGCTATCGTTGCACGATCCACTGGGACGATATGCCCGCGTTTGTCGAGGCATTTCCCACACTGGACACATCCTACAGCCTGTTTGAAATTGACCGCAATCGACTGACCAGCTCTGGCGGTACATCGTCAATGGATATGATTTTAAACCTTATTGGTGACCACCACGGCGTGGACCTGGCTTCACGTGTAGCGGTATTTTTTCAACACGACCGTATGCGTACCCCACAGGATCAACAGCAATTGGCCGAACGCTTAGCACTGGCCAGAAAATCCCCCAAATTGGCAGAGGCTGTGCGGCTGATGACACAAAACGTCGAGTTTCCACTGAACCCGATGGCGATAGCGCAGAAAATTGGCTTATCGTTGCGCCAACTGGAAAGGCTCTGCCACAAATACTGCCACTGCACACCGCAAAAATTTTATATGAAAATCCGCATTCAACACGCACGCAGTATGCTGTTGGAAACCGGAATGTCGGTGATGCAAATTGCCATTGCGACAGGCTTCACCACACAATCGCATTTCACCAAGTGCTTTCGCGATCACTACAATATTACGCCACAGAAACTGCGGACAACGTCGAGATAGGCAAATCAAATACGCAGTATCAACCGGGCAAATGCTATCCGGTGAAGGCGCCTTTTTGCACGGTGGCCGCTGGAACAGTAAAGGTGTACGGGTAGTCTACCTCGCCTCAAGCAAAGCACTGGAGGCAATGGAATTACCCGTGCACCTCAAACGCGAAGCGATTCTCAATACTTTCTATACGTTTTGATTTCGACCCGCGCTTTGCGCGGGCCGAATAGTCATTATCACCGCTTCAATACTGCCGTTCCAATATTTTACCTGACTTGTTTGTCGGCCTGTTTACTGGTCTGTTTCCGCCCCCTCAGCAGAATCCACCTGCCCTTCCAGGTTATCCGGGGCAAACAGATTCTGAAAGTTCTCCGTGCCTTTCACCGGTTGATCATTAGAAGAGCCGGACTGTCCCTCAAGATTATCCGGGGCAAATAAATTCTGGAAATTTTCTGTTCCCTTCGCCTTATCCTTACTTTTAGCTTTCGGTACTATTTCACTGCTGGCAGCCTCTTCCTGCGGCTGTGCACTTTGAAACATTTGTTTCTTTTTCAGCGCTTCAATGCGTCGTTGCGTATCGAGGCGCTTTTGTTCCTTAACGGCGACTTTACACTCGTCAACACCAATAGTGCCCGCAAAATAGACCGTGCCCAACCCCGCGATAACCACGCACACCATAATCAACAGTGCAGGGTCCATAAACAGCGGCTTTTTTAACCGGGCAGGTTTTTCTGAACCGGATGACAGGATTGCCTCGGCAAGTTCCCGGCGCTTGGCAATTTCATATACCACCGCCCCAACCAATGTCAGAAAAACAATAATCACCGCCAGTGCACTGATCGACGGATCGATACCGTAACGTACTTTACTGGCCAACACGGTCGTTAGCGTACTCTCAGATAAAGCCGTAAACACGGTGGTGTTGTAGTTTTCAAACGACGCCAAAAAGGCCAACACCGCACCAGAGGCAATAGCAGGCTTCAAAAACGGCAACAGGATTTTACGAAATGTCTGTACGTGTGTGGCCCCCAGGTCGAGCGAGGCCTCCTCCAACACCGGATCAAATCGCTGTAAACGGGCGATAAACACAAGCATGACATAAGCAGAGATAAAGGTTGCCTGACCGATGATGGTGAGAAATATACCGTTGCTCATAAACGTATCCGCCCCCAGGCCAAACATCTGGCGAATGCGCTCCCAGAAAATCAGCGTGGAGATCCCCAGCACTACACCGGGAATCAGAATCGGTGAGATAACGATAGTGTAATACCAGGGGCGCAGGCGGGTACTGACCTGCATCAACATCAGCGAGCCCGCCAAACCAACGGGCACTGAGACACAGACGACACCAAAACCGATAATGATGCTATTGCGCAAACCGAGCATTAGGCGGTCATCCTGACTCAACACATTAAACCATTCGACGCTAAAACAATCCCAGGGGCTAACACGTGGAAATGCCGAGCTGTTAAACGCGGTGAAGCTCATTAGAATCAATGGACCAAACAGGTAGATGAAAAAGCCGAGAACGAAAAAAACCGACCAGAGGCGCAGCATGGTTTCCGATCTCATCGTGCGATCTCCCCAAGCCGGACTTTAAACACCTTCATCATAATCAACACAAAGATGATACAACTGCCAAGCAGGATAATCCCATAGGCAGATCCACGCGGCCAATTGCCCCCCGTGTTAAACCACTGGTAGATGATTTGGGTAAACCACAGACTGCTGGGACCACCCAGAATTTGCGGCGCGGCCAATGCTCCGGCGCTCAACATAAACACCATCGTACAACCCGAGGTAATGCCGGGCTTGGCATAGGGAATCACCACCCGCAAATGCGTCCGCCACCAGGGTGAACCCATATCCACCGCCGCCTCCAGCTGGCTTTTGTCGAGGCTCTCCACGGCATTGTAAATGGGGAAAATCATCAATAACAGGTAGGCATAGCCCAAGCCCGAGTAAAGCGCCACATTTTCACGGATAAAATCATACGGCTGATCGATCACACCCAGCCACATCAAGGCGCCATTGATGATGCCGGTGGAGCCAAACATAATCTTGAATGCAAACGCACGCAGCAATTCATTCACCCAATAGGGCACAATCAACGCCAATACCATAAGCCGTCCCCAGCCACCCACGGCGGTATGTGCCATGACATAAGCGACCGGGTAGCACAGGATTAAATCAAAAACGGTGACAAACACAGCCGCCAGAATAGTGCGGAAAAAAACACTGATATCCACCGTGTTATAGGCCTCGCCACTACTCTCGCTACCAAACACCATGAACTTATAATGGCTTATTGTGTAAACATCCTTGTGGCTGCCCATATCGGCAGGTGGCAGGTTATAGCGGAATGAAAAATCCACCATAAACAGCTGCGGCAGGATAATCATAATAAACAGCCAAACCCCCACCGATACCAACAGAAAGATCGATAGAGCCGTGCCGTTACGGCGGAAAAAATCCTGAAAATAAGCACGTGGGTTCATGCCGCTACTCCGCCGCCAGCGGGCCAGCGGGAAGCGCCACAGCCAGGTCAGCAGAGCACGCCAGCCGCACCTTATCACCGCTGCCATGGACTAATGAATGGCCATCGTTGACCATCGACAGGCGAATCGGTTTTTCGCTACCCGCAACGCGCATAAACACCTGATGAAAACTGCCTTCAAATTCCTGCTGTTGCACTTCAGCATCAAACAGATTGTCTGCCTCTGCGCCATTGGCAAAACGCAGTGATTCAGGCCGAACAAACACAAACGCCTCATCACCGGTATTCAGCGGTTTATCCCCGGAAATCCGTGCATGTAACACACCGACATTGGTCTCGACATCGGCGACACCGGCATTTACGGCGGCCACTTTACCTTTAAATAAATTGTTTTCTCCGACAAACGAAGCGACGAAAGCCGAGCCGGGTTTGTCGTAAATCGTTGTGCCATCGGCAATCTGTTCGATCACACCGGCACTCATCACCGCAACGCGATCCGACATGGTCAACGCCTCGCCCTGATCATGGGTGATGTAGATAAATGTCAGGCCAACACGCTGTTGAATTTCACGCAGTTCCGTGCGCATGTGCTGGCGCAGTTTTAGATCGAGTGCCGATAGAGGCTCATCGAGCAGTAAAACGTTGGGTTCGGCCGCCAGTGCCCGTGCAATGGCAACGCGTTGTTTCTGGCCTCCCGATAGCTCGCTGACTTTTTTATCACCCTGGCCGGGCAGGGCAATCAGGTCGAGCAATTCATCTGCTCGCTTGCGCCGCGCCGCTTTGGAGACGCCTTTGACTTCAAGCGAAAAGGCGATATTTTCCCACACCGGCATCAAGGGAAATAACGCCAGGTTTTGGAAGATAAGGGCAGTGGGGCGCTTATTCGGGCCAATGCCGTGCATATCCTTACCACCGATCAGGACACGCCCTTCAGAGGGTTCAAGAAAGCCGGATACCGCACGCAGCAAGGTGGTTTTACCGCAGCCGGACGGCCCCAGAAAACTAAAAAACTCGCCGCCTTCAATAGTGAGGTTCGCCTCGCGTGCAGCGACAAAGTCGCCAAATCGGATCCAGACGTTATCTAACTGTACGTCAGCGCTCATAGCTCGCTGTCTCCCGGTGGTATTGATATTGTTATACAAAACCACAACTGCCCTGATACACACCAGGGCAGCTATGGGTACTACAGGTTTGTACGGTTACTACGCATTAACGAATTTGTTGCGGTATTCGGTGCGTACGTCTGCGTACCATTGTGGCTCTGCTGGCCAGGGGTTGAGGTTGGCCAGTGCATCACCCGGATACGCTTCTGCAAAGTTCGTTTTGTACTGTGCACCAGCGTATGCATCGGCACCGAGAACAGCGGAGTTATAACCGTGCTTGTCGATCGCTTTACCCGCCGGTTCTTTACGGAAACAGAACTCGACGAATGCGTAAGCTGCATCGACATTTTTAGCCGACTTGGACAATGACATACCATCGACCCAGGCCATCGCACCTTCTTTGGGTGCCTGATAGGTAACCGGCTCGCCAGCACCTTTGAGTGCCAGTATCGGGCCATCCCAGGTTTGACCGACGATAACGCCGTCGTTGAGCAGGCCGTTTTTCTGGCTGTCTGCATCATTCCAGAACAGTTTGATCTGTGATTTGCGGGCAATACAGAAATCGGTGATTTTCTGCCAGATCGGGCGCATAGCCGCTTCACTGCCATAGGCCTTCCAGACATCACCCGGCTCCAGTTCACCGATGGTTTCCATGTACAAACCGGCACCCAGCATACCGCTGTGCGGACGGATCATGGTTTTACCGGCATTGTCTTTATCCCAGATATTGCCATAGCTCGGCACACCACCAGCAGGTGAGAACAGATCGGTGCGCCAGCCAATTGCCTCAGTACCCCAGATATGCGGTAACCAATGCGAACCTTTACCGGCAAAATTCCACTCGGTATCGCCCACTTTCAACATCGCTGGGTTGGCATTTGCGATGTTGCTGACACGGCCATAATCCCAGGGTTGTAACAGACCGAGATCGACCCATTGACCCGAGCGGTTGTTGGTTGGGCTACAGATATCAATGCCCGCACCGTTGGTGGCTTTCATTTTATTGATAATTTCTTCATTAGAGCCGATGCCGGTGTAGTTCAACTTGATGCCGGTTTCTTTTTCAAACGCAGCAATCCAGTCGGGGGGCAGGTAATCTGACCACATCAGCACGTTGAGCTCGCCTGCACCCATCGCCTCGCGGCTAATGATCCAGGGCGCAGCGACGGCTGTACCTGCGATTGTGCTCGTCTTCAAAAAATCGCGACGAGATCGATTGACAGTGTGAGATAGCTTTTTGGACATACTCTTCCTCCAGATTAACGCAAATACGGATGACACAAACACCCGCTGCTTTAGTGCAAAATAACTAACAACCACGCCACCCACCACGGCGGAATAGCGTTGCACGCATTATCAACTATTTTGTGTAGGCAAACTTACTTCATTCTCAACAAAAAAAAAACCGTTCAACTTCAACTGGCCTCACTATTTCCAACCATTTGGCCCCTTCACCCTTCACCTGCAGCCCACTCACGCCACCCCTTGATCGTGGGAAAATACAACCCCAGTCGAATGGGCGCAGAATCCAGGTGCTGCATCAGTTCCGCGTAACCCTGTAACTGCTGCTGGTAGCGGGTTTTCTCGCGGTCGAGAAACTGCGCGCTATCGCCGCCCTGATGGTCACCGGTTTTGTAGTCGACTATCCAGCGAACACCGCTCTCATCGATAAAAGTGCGGTCAATAATGTACATTGCCACGCCCCCCTCGTGTAGCCCCGACACAGCAAACTCGCTGGCAGCGTGCTGATGCGATGACAACAACCACCGACCACGTGGATCATCCAGTGTATTGTTGAGCGTTTCCTGGCAACGTTTTACCGCCTGTTCACACGCTTCCTGGGCAACGCCAAGCTCCTTTAGCGAGGCGCTGATAGCGGCCCGCTGTGCACTAATGCGTGGCAACGACCAGTGGGCGACGCCTTCATCGGCAATGCGCTGAAGGTATTGGTGCACTACCGTGCCGATGTGGCGTGCAACCAGGCTGGCCCAGTCGAATTCGATAGCCTGTTGATCCGGCTGCGAAGGTGATTGCGTATTCAGCACCCCATCATCACAACCCAGAGCAGGCTGCAAGGGCGGCATACGCCAATCACCTGGCAGGCGGTGCAACAATGGCGGAGAAGCCGGTAAGTCCTGGATCACTTCATCGTCATCACACGCTGCACACAAGTCGGCAAACGCTGCCTCAACCTGTGGCCAGATAACCTGCAACAGTGATCGCTTATCGCAACTCACACCATTGTTTCTTATGGTAGCGTGGCCCAGCAGGTGAATGCTGGAGCGAGCGCGGGTCACCGCCACATAGAGCAGGCGTTTCAATTCATTGTCGGCCTTTTCTTTTTCGACGGCGCCAATCAATTGGTAGATGGCGTCGGCTTCAGGCTCGTCCGGTTGTTTTGCCGGGGCGAGCAATAGTCGGCCATCGTGGGTTTGCAACCATTTGATGGGCAGCGCCTCATCGCCGCGACCAAACCGCCCCAGGCCAGGCACGATCACCGTATCGAACTCCAACCCTTTGGATTTGTGGATAGTCATCAGTTGCAGGCGGGTATCGCCGGGGGTTTCCACCGGTGCCACCTGCTCCGCCAGGCGCTGCTGCAAATCGCTCACTGACAGCGTTGGTGAAGCATTCTGCGCGGCAGTGAGTTGCTCAAAAAAACACTTTGCATCGTTGATCGCCGCTGTATTGGCGACACAGGCCGGGCCACCCAGTGCCAGCCAGGTACTCCTCACCAGCCCGGCCCAGGGCACACGGCCCGCACACTGCAAAGCGGGGCGTAACGCCGACTGAAAACGCTGCAGGCGTTGCGCGCCGTCATCGCTTAGCCGCTCGACCAGTGCCGCATCCAGCACCGCAGCCGAGGCACTTGCCACATCGCTTAACACGAGCAGATCGGCCAGTGTCAACCCACACCAGGGCGCGCGCAAGATCGCCAGCCAGGCAATCGCATCGGCAGGGTGTAACAGCGCCCGGGTAAGTGAGAGTAGGTCGCGCACCACCTCGCGCTCGGACAATTTCTCGATACCGACAGCCTGGTAGTCGATAGCGTGCGCCTGCAACAATGGATACAGCGGAAGCAAGTGCGTACGGCTGCGCACCAGTACAGCAATAGTGCGCTCCGGGTGCGCCTGCTGGGAGTGTTGAATAATATCGACGATTTGTTGTGCCTCCTGCCGCCAGTCAGGTGCGGGGTAGATATGTACCTGGGTATCGTCCGGGGGGGTATCGTGAGAGGAGGCATCATCAGAGGGTGCATCGACCGTTGTAGTCGAGGCGGCAAACGCAACCGTTCCCTCAGCCAGATTTTCCACTGCGGGAAATACCTGGGCAAAGGTGCGGTTCACCCAACCGACTAGCGCAGCACTGGCGCGAAAGTTCTGCGTTAAGTACAAGGGCGTCAGGGCAACATCGCCCACACCGTATTCGCGTGCACCGAGGAATAAACTCACCTCGGCCTGCCGAAACCGATAGATCGACTGCATCGGGTCACCGACCAGAAACAGGCTGCGCCCGTCGCCTGGCTGCCAACCGCGCAGCAAACGCGCCAGCAGATCAAATTGCGCTACCGAGGTATCCTGAAATTCGTCGACCAACAAATGGTGAATGCGGTAATCCAACGACAGGGCGAGGTCGCTCGGTTGATCTTCGTCACCCAGCGCTTGTAGCGCACGCAGGGTGTTCTCACTGTGATCCACCTGGCCGTGCGCGGCAAATTCCACACGCAACGCTGCCACGGTCAATAACAGCACCTTGCATAAGGCGCGCAATACGCGCCAGCGCAGATCCGAGTAGCCGCGTTCAGGCAGATTGCGCACACTATCCAGGCAATGAAGAAACGCCGGGGCATCCACAAGCGCACCGAGTACAGCCTGCATCGCCTGTTTGTTGTCGGCAAAATTGGCCCCTGCGGGAAACCCCTGCCCAACATTCACCTTCTTTCGTGGAGTCGCCTTGTCGCTGATCAGCAATAAGGCCGCTATCGCCTTCCACTGGTCAAGCGCAGGCCAGTCGCTGCCCGGCATTTCAGTGATGTCCAGCAACGACAGAATAGGGGATTGCCGCCCACTCACCCGCAATTGTTCAGCGGCAAAGCGCGCCAGTGGTAACAGGCGGGCGGGCAAACCCTCGGGAACGGCTTCACACAACGCCCGTATGCGTGTTTCAACGTGCTCAGCGAGCACTGCTTCGAGTTGCCGCTTTAATTCGGCTTCATCGAGCGCCAGCGTTGAGCCGACCAGCGACAGCCACTGCTCGCGCTTCGCCAGCATGGTCACCAACTGCTGTTCGACGCGCTCGACACGGTTGTCAAAATAGCCCAGCAGCGTCGCCAGCGCACTCTGATATTCACCCTCCTGCTCCAGGTGCAGGATACTGCGACGCACCGCCTCGCGGTAATGTGCACCGGCCCTGTCGGTGGTCGTCAGCGGCCCGCCCATACGTGACATCAAAGGCATCTGCCGCACCAGGGCGCCATTGAAGGCATCGATAGTCATCACGCGCAGGCGCTGGGGGTTCTCCTGTAATTGCCAGTGGCACTCGGCATCGCGTTGCAGCGCTTTCGCCGCCAGTGAAAAGCGGGTTTTGTCGTTATCTGATTCAGGGGTTTTGCCCGCCGCCACATCGTGCAGGGCGGTGCTGATACGCGCCCGCATTTCAGCAGCCGCCTTGCGGGTAAATGTCAGTGCAATGATTTCTTCCGGGTGCCTGACACACGCCAACAGGCGCAAAAAACGTTGTGTCAGTAACTCGGTTTTACCGGAGCCTGCGGGCGCCTGCACAATAAACGATTGCGCGGGATCAAGCGCCCGGTGGCGTGCGACCGCATCGGCGACTGTGTTACTCATCGTTACCCTGGTCAGTGTCGGCCTGGTTAGCAACGGCCTGGTTAACGACAGCTTGGCTACCCACCCGGCACAGTGGGTCAAGCGCACAATACGCACAGGTTTGTGGCAGGGCACGCGGGGTCACGGATGCCGTACCACCGACAAACTCCTCCGCCAGCGTGGTGATTTCAGTGCGCCAGTGTTGCTGTAGCGCCGTCCAGTCCTGAAACTGCAAGGCGTCCTGCCGCCTGAATTTTTCACTGCACAGTTTGATACCTGACAACCCGGTCTCATCAGCGGAGACCCCCGCAAAGGTCGATTGTTGAGGCCGTACATAGGCCAGCGCAAGCGCGCTCACCGGCTGTGCATACGCGAGTGTGTACAACGGTAGCTGCACATCGCCAGGGCGCGCTTTCATCCAGTCCTGTGCCTGGGGCTTTCCGGTTTTGTAATCGATCAGTAGGTACGCGTCGGTTTCCAGCTTATCCACCCGGTCTATGCGCAATTCAAGTGACAGGCCACCGATGGCCAGCACATGCGCCTGTTCCAGTGACTCAATCTGAAACGCCGGGCGGTTTTTCTCAAGCTTTAACCAGCTATCGATCAGCCCGGCCAGGTGGCCACGTTCCAATGTGATAAAAGCGTTGCTGACAGCGCCATACACTTTTTGGATGGCGTGGTTAATCGCCTCATCAATCAGGGTTTTCAGCGCGTCACCGCCTAGTGATAATAATTTGGATTGCGATTGCAGCGCCCGCCAGAGAAACTCCATCGCCGTATGCAAAATCGAGCCGCGTTCACTGGCACTCACCCCAGTATGGGGTTCATCGAGCGGTTCTGCACGCAAGCGGTGGCGGGCAAAGGCACGGAACGGGCACTCGGCCTGATCGGATAACACCGTCACCCCACCCCGCACGGGCAAACCGGGTTGGCGGGCGGGGGCTACGCTGTCATCCAGCCGATTTAAATGGCCCGCCTGTGCCTGTAACTCATAGGCTGGGCCATGATAAACAGGTTCAGGCAATAGGGGTTCGAGGTCGACAGGTTGGAGATCGGCAGGCCCATAACAGCCCGCTACCTCGGCGGTAACACGGCAAAGCGGCCTATCCGCAACCAACGGGCTGGGCGCTATTGGTGTATCGCCCTCATTGCCTGCATAACTAAAGATCACCCGCCCGGCACTGCTTGACAGGCGCAACATCGAGCGCCGGGCGAAGTCGACCTCCCAGGCGGCAGTACTGTGGGGTATATGCGCACTGCGCTGCATAGCCAGTGGTAGAAACGGGTTGAGCTGAGGCCGTGGCGGCCAGCGCTGTTCGTCCATGCCCATCACCCATAGGGCATCAAATTGCATGCCCGCCACTTCGAGCAGGCCGACGATTTGCAGGCGCGCATCGCTCTGCGATTCGACCTGAAACACATTATTGCGCGCCAGCGCACCGAGGTACTCAAGCGCCACTGAAAAACTGCACAATGGGCTTACGGTATCAAAGCCCGCTAGCGCTTGCAGTATTTGCCGCCAGGCGCCGTGTAACTGGAACTCCTCACTGGATAAACCCACCTCACCCGGCCAGCCAATACACGCCAATAACGCCTCGATACACTGAGACCAGGCCGAACAACACTGCCGGGGTGGCAAGGTGTCACACAGTGCAATCAGCTTATCCAGACGCGCACAAAAACCACCTGGAGCATACTGCCGTAATGCCCGTGCCAGCGCGTGCAGAGAAAAGCGGCTCCCCCCCATCCGGCGCAGTTGCACATCGGCCTGGGCGCAGTGCAATCGCTCAGCGTCACTCAGACCGAGGTACGCCGACAGTATCAGTTGTGTACACTGTTCGAGCGGTTGTGGCCGACACATCAGGCCCAGCCAACGCAGAGCATCGCCGACCATCGGGTACTCACCCAGTGGCTTACCCAACGAAATATTGTAGTGTGGCGAAACCGGCGGCATCGGAATCAATGCGCTATCCGGTTCGAGGGTTTGGTCTAATGCCTGCAATAGCGCCGTACGCCGTACCGCCAAATCCGGTACCACAATGCCTATTGTGCAATCGGCATTTTGCCGCAGTTGACTACACGCCCAATTGACCGCCGCTAGACCTTCCTGGTATTCATCCTCACACGCCAGTAACACCGCGTTATGCCTATCGACACCCGGTAGATCATCAATCGCTACCTGCACACCACTGCACCGCAGCACCTCCAATAACGCCGTGTGGGCAGGCGATAAAGTATCGAAGCCGAGTACTAATAGTTGCGTGGGAAGTAACTGCGACGGCAATGGCTTGATATCAGTGATCCGCGCAGCCAGCCAATTTATCAGGCTGGCAGAATCCAGCCAGTGACTGCGTTCACAACGGCGTTGGTAACTACGCGCCCACTGTGTATAAGCGAGTTGGTCACCAGACAAGTGCGCATTAGCCGGGTTTACCCCCCAATTGTGTTGGATAGCCCAGGCGGATTGGGCCAGCGATGCCGCTGCCGTTACATTTAGTAGAGATTCGGCAATGTCTGACTCAGCCAGCACCTGTTCCCATAGGCAGAGCGATTGCGCACTGTTAAGCAATTGCCACGGTTCATTATCAATACAGCGTAACTGTTGAAAAAGCTGATTTAACCAAGCATCCCAGGGAAGCATATGCGGTGCTGGCCAGGCCAACCTGCCAGCATCAACCTGCGCCTGGTCATATTGCTTACGCAGTGTGCGCGATAGCCGCCGGTTAACAGTCACAGCAACCGCACCGTTCGCCATTGCGGTGAGATATGAAGAGATAATCAAATTATGCACACCGCTGAAAAGTAGTTATCTTTACGTGAACGCAAGAACCTCTTCTTAAATAGAGTATTACAAGCTATTGATTTTGTTAATTTTTTATTTCCACACTTGTGGCTGCAACAACGACGCGGAAGACGCATGAGTATAAATATAAAAAACCGACTATTCGCTATCTGGGTCAATACTCGCTTGCTGTAAAAGGGTACGTAAGCGGTCTTTTTCCTGAAATATGGCTTCTTTTTGCCTGCACTCATAATTGCTCGCCTGGATCGCCTCGGTTAATAGATTGTACTAGGTCTTTTCTTCTCGCTAGACATTCTGTCTGGCTTGGTAAAGGTGATAGTCTTGTTCTTTACTCTGAAAAGCGTTTCAATATGGCCATTGCCTGCCTCATTTCGTCGGTATCAAGTTCGGTGGGAAGTATTTCCCACTTAATCTGCATCTTTAAAAAAACACATCCATTGATCTGCTGTTCAAGGTCTGCCATTTGAAAGCAGTAACAATAGCAGACACTGCCCTTGAACAGGTTTTCACTCATAATCCATTCAGCAGTGGAGTATTTTCTGGTGCACCTAGTACCTAAACACATAAGTCCTGAATGCTCACCCCCTAAATAAGCATCATCGAGTTCAACAAATCCTGATAACGGTTTTGATTCATCACGTTCATACATCACTTGCATGATCTTGTGCTTCATATGCCAAGCGGCTTTATATGAAATACCTAGATGCCTGTGTAACGCCATTGCAGACAGGCCTTTTTTATCTTGGGCAATCAAATACAGTGCTTGAAACCAACAGGTTAACGGGCGTTTTGTGGCTTGAAAAATCGTACCGGCTGTAATGGATGTTTGGTGGTGGCAGCGATAGCACTGTTGGAGCTTACGTGTGGTTAATTGACACCCTTTATTATGCCCACAATTGGAACAGATAAACCCTTGGGGCCAGCGCCAATTGTAGAGTGCTGTAAAACACTGTTCCTCTGTGCCATAAGACTCAATGAAACGACTTAAGCTAAGGCCCATTTGAAACTGTACCGTATTGCGAGACATCATAAAAATCAATTAATTCAATGGCTTGTATTTTATCATAGAGTAAGCTTAGCTTGGGTGGTAATTAGGTAAGCTTTTGAAACAAAAGGCAAACCCGTATCATTGGATGTGCGAAAAACAACAAATACGAGTTTGCCATGCCCCGATTATTGCTCAACGATGAGTATTGGTCGAAGCTACGGAATATCATGTTTAAAGAAGGCATTTATGACAAGCCGAAGTGAAGGTTAGTCGTTGAAGGAATTCTTTATCGATTGCGTGTGGGGTGTCCATGGCGAGATTTACCGGCGTCATTTGGTGACTGGAATAGCGTTTATAAACGCTTCAATGAATGGTCATCGAAAGGCAAGCTAATGAACATTTTCCATGCGCTTGTCGAAGAACCCGATCAAGAATGGGCCTTTATCGATAGGAGTATTGTGAAGGCACACCAACATAGCGCAGGGGCTATAAGGTGTGACAGCGAAGCGTTACGCCATCAGATTAGACAGAAAAAGTCAATTCCGGTTATTCCACGGCGAAGCAACTCAAAAATAGGCAATGAGGATATCGACTGGTGTTTATACAAATACCGACACCTGGTTGAAAATGTGTTTGCTCGATTGAAGCATTTTCGAGCGATTGCCACTCGATATGATAAGTTGAAGCGGAACTATCGGAGCATGCTTGCCTTGGCATGCTCCTTTCTTTGGTTGCCCATGTGAAACGTCAACAAGCCCTAGAAGATTTTAAAAAAATAATTTAAAATTCAAAATGATACTTACTCCTTATATCTTATATATCAACATCCCCATGGAACGTACATTCCGTAGTTTCAAAAACGAGTGGATGACTAAATATAGTTATAATACTTACAAACAAGCACAACCGGACACTATGGCTTACGTGGCTTAAAAAACCTATCCAATAGTACGAGGATGCTTGACTACTACACTTAAGCGTTTTGCAGGAATTCAGATTTTGGACGAGCGAAATATCTCTTGCAGCCAATCAATTACGACTCTGATTCTCTTTGTCATTATTACATTAGGATGGACTAATAACCAAATTTCACGCGAGGGAAGGTTATCGTATCCAGGCAACTCTTCGAGGTCGGGGATATTTGAAGCGACAAGCTTCGGCAGCAAACTTCTGCCTAAATCGTTGCGCAAAGCCTGAATTAGGCCATCGGCATCGTTGCATCTAAGCATACTGATCGACTCATTACTCTCCTGTGTTCGTTTCTCGATCCACTTAGCCTGCGGTAGTTGGGACATATCTTTTTCATAAGTCACCCAAGGTTGTAGCACGCTCTTATCAGTATTGGAAATAGCGGTTGTGGAAGTAAACACACCGTATTCGATAGCTCCGAGGCGACGTGTTACAGCATTTAGATCGGATGAGGGACGGGCCAACCGAATAGCAATATCGGCTTCGCGCCTCATCATGCTCAAATCCGCAGCCAACCCAACGAGCTCTAACTCGATCTCAGGGTAACGGGTAAAAAAGCGCTTGGTTGCAGGTATCAATAGGTAGTTCATAAGGGTAGGGACGGTTGTGAGGCGTATCCTTCCTTTCGGTGCGTTTTGCTGGTTGATGGCCTCCTCTAGACCCGCTTCCACTTCAGCTTCTGCGCGAGTAAGGTGCTGAACAAGTTTTTCACCAGCCTTTGTTAGCACGACTCCCATTGGTGTTCTCTCAAAAATAGAAAAACCGAGAGCGCTTTCAATATTACTTACACGGCGAGAGACTGTACTTTCCGTCGTTTTTAGCTGCACGGCGGCTTTTTTGATCGATTTAGCATTAGCTACAATGAGTACGCAATGCAAGTTGCTCCATTTGACGCTCTTCCAGTTTCTTGCAATAACGGCTTGCATGATTTGCTATTCCATACCTCTCTGTTCTGGTCGTAGTCTAGATTCAGCGATTTTGATAGAGGAGATTTTAGATGTTAATTCTGACGCTAATAATAGTATACGCGCTTTCGATACTTGTGTTGCCGTTTCCGAATTGGACATCTTTTAGGATAGCTTTCATTGCTGCTGTTACAGCGTCCAATGTAACCACCAGACAACGCTTTAGGAGGATGCCCGAGTTTCAATCGATCTAGATTGGTTCGATTATCCTTCACTGGGTGGACGTCTCTGTGGCGACAAATTCATCAGAATGTTTGGTTCACCACGCCAACCCAGTGGGGAGTTTCGTGACTACCATTGCGATATTGCGGCGGCCTTTCAATGTGTACTTGAGAAGAGCGTGCTAAAGATCGCGAGATATCTGCGGGAGCAGACTGGTGAGCGGCACCTCATCTATTCAGGTGGAGTGGCTCTGAACAGTGTGGCGAATGGACGAATACTTAAGGAAGGTATCTTCGACGACGTATTCCTAATACCGGGGGCTGGTGACAATGGCACTGCAATTGGGGCGGCGGCATATGTTCATTCGGTACGCCTCGGCCAGAAACCACCTATTCGTCATTTTACCCCCTTTTTAGGGCGAAATTACTCTGACGATGAGATTCTAAGAGTGCTTGAGGAGGCAAAAGTGCACTTTGAGAAAGTGAATGACATCCCATTGGTGGTCGCGCAGGCACTGCATCAAGGAGCCATCGTCGGTTGGTTTCAGGGCCGCATGGAATTCGGCCCTAGGGCGCTTGGAGCACGTAGTATACTAGCAGATCCAACAAACCCCGACATGAAACGCAAGATCAATGCGGAAGTCAAGCACCGCGAGGCATTTCGTCCATTTGCACCATCGGTGGTTCGCGAGCATGCGCAAGATTACTTTGATATTTCCGTAGACGTCCCATACATGTTGAAAGTAGCTGCCGTACGGCATGAGATGCGCGAAAAAATCCCGGCGATTGGTACACGTTGATGGCACTGCGCGTGTACAAACGGTGGATTCACGTGTTGCGCCCGAGTACCACGCACTGATCACTGAATTCGGTCGGCTATCGGGACACCCAGTAATACTCAACACCAGCTTTAATATAATGGGTGAGCCAATTGTTGGATCTCCACTTGACGCGCTTCGCTGCTTTTTCTCAACCGGAATCGACCTCTTGGCCTTAGGGCCATTCATTCTCAGGAAGGCAAGGGCAACTGTAAGCACAACAGAAGCCATAGTGGTACAGTGACAAATGATAGCAGCATCTGAACTGTGCAGATGGATGCATAGAGAGGGGCGTCACCTCCCATCTCCTGAGCAACTACATACCCGTTAGTCGCTGTCGGCATAGCCGTTGCGACAGTTATAACAATTAGAAAGGCCGCACCAATATCGAGCAAACTACCGAAGAGTAGAACCAAGCTAGGCATGGCGATAAGCTTTAAGAAAGAGCTTATTGCAATCGGTATCAGCCTTCTTTGGAAGGCGCTAAGGTTCAATCCCGCTCCGAGACTGAGTAGTATCGTTCCGATTGACGCCATGCCGAGAATATCTAGGCTGTTAATAATCGGTTCTGGCAATGGCGCTCTTGTTACAGAAAGCAGGATGCCAATTAGGCAGCCGAGTATGATTGGGTTTCGCGAAAACTGCACTAGGGTACCTGCAACCGATGTATCGTGTGCACCAGGTAAACGCATCATCATCGATATATTGATCACGTTTACAATTGGCATAAGCACAACCATTATTATAGCGATTACAGTGATAGCAACAGGATCGAAGATGAGGGTTGCGACCACAATTGCAATTGACGCATTCCAACGAGTCGATGTCTGAAATATGCTTGAATATGCTGGGTAATCTACCACTGCAGGAACCAGTAAACGGCATAGAAAAACCAGAATAAGCGTCAAAGTAAGCAGCACCAGCACAATTGCTGCTCCAAGCCGCAGACCAGATACGGCGTGAATATTCGTTTGTGCTATCGTGCTAATAATCAGCGCAGGAATGAGAATGCGGAAATTTATCCGATCAAGTGCAGTCCAAACCGCACTATCCTGTACCAGTAGACGTCGGGTAAGGAAGCCAGTTGCAATAAGTAGCAAGATTGGCAAACTGGCTAAAGTAAAGTCCGTAAAGATAGTGCCATTCATAGTAGGGTTGTGCGCGAGCTTTTGTTAAATACTTGCTTCCAATTCAGTATCCGAACACTTTTGCGCAGGCCAAGGCCAGTTGGCCAAAAAGGATCTTCATGCGTCAGGGACATGACCTTTTCGGGCGTATCGGCGTCAACCAGCCAAAGCCCCCCGGCGCTATTGCCATCTGAAGAATCAAATAACGGCCTCTCTGCTTCTAACCAATCAGCGTTGCGCGCTAGAAATTTTAGATGCTCGGACATGAAATTTGTGCGTTGGTCAGCGAACTCCACGTTATCTTCAAATAGCACAATGTATTTTGCCATTTTATTCTCTTGCATTAATTTGCCTCAGATTACTATTGTACCCTTGCTAGAGGTAGGGGCGTTTTGAACAACATCGGGTTGCAGAAATATGCGCGCTTGGTAGATGGTTTCCAATCTTACTGTGTTTCCTCCGCTAAGTTCGGCGACTGGCGTATACACAGTATTATGAGACTTGGCTTTGTTGAGATAAGGAACCCACAGAAATGGTTTAGGTTCATTCGATCCCATAACTAGCGAAAGAATGGGCGAACTGCAGGCCATCTGAAGTAGAGGGATTAGACCCTACGACGTACGGCGAGAATGTGTTTATTGCACGCCAGCAGCATATGGAAGTCCTAAGACAGGCCAAGGCTTGGATGGACAGAGGTTCGGCAATCTATCAGTGGGAGAATTTTCCGAGCTGGCCGTCGAGGATTTAAGGACGGTGTAGTGGTTAAGTAATTGTGTATATCCAGAAGGGGTTATTTTTAAACTTTCCCATGCACACCAATGCCTTGCACAGCTTTTTCAAGCTCAACTGCGTTTTCTAGGTTTAAAGTCTTTCCTAGTTACCACCCAAGCTAAGCTTACTCTATGATAAAATACAAGCCATTGAATTAATTGGTTTTTATGATGTCTCGCAATACGGTACAGTTTCAAATGGGCCTTAGCTTAAGTCGTTTCATTGAGTCCTATGGCACAGAGGAACAGTGTTTTACAGCACGCTACAATTGGCGCTGACCCCAAGGGTTTATCTGTTCCAATTGTGGACATAATAAAGGGTGTCAATTAACCACACGTAAGCTCCAACAGTGCTATCGCTGCCACCACCAAACATCCATTACAGCCGGTACGATTTTTCAAGCCACAAAACGCCCATTAACCTGTTGGTTTCAAGCACTGTATTTGATTGCCCAAGATAAAAAAGGCCTGTCTGCAATGGCGTTACACAGGCATCTAGGTATTTCATATAAAGCCGCTTGGCATATGAAGCACAAGATCATGCAAGTGATGTATGAACGTGATGAATCAAAACCGTTATCAGGATTAGTTGAACTCGATGATGCTTATTTAGGGGGTGAGCATTCAGGTTGCAAGAGAGGACGCGGTGCAACAGGGAAAACAGCATTTGTAGCGGCGGTTGAAACGACAGCCAACAGCCAACCTATACGCATAAAATTAAATGTCGTTGAGGGGTTTCGTAGTGACGCGATTGAAGCGTGGGCGAAGCAGCATATTGAACCGGGTACAACAGTGATATCGGATGGCCTTGCTTGTTTTAATGCCGTTACCAAAGCGGATTGTCTGCATGATAAAATTGTGTGTGGTGGTGGTAAAGCCTCGGTAGAGGAACCGGAGTTTTACTGGGTAAATACGATATTAGGCAGTCTTAAGTCTGCCTTACGCAGTACCTATCATGCTATTCAGCCAAAATATGCTCAGCGCTACCTTGCTGACTTTCAGTACCGGTTTAATCGGCGATTTTCACTTAAAGATATACTCCCCCGGTTCTTCTATGTGGGATTAAGAACACCACCTATGACCGAAAAAATGCTGAAAATAGGCTTAGCTTGAGTGGTAATTAGGTAAAGTTTTATATACGATAAAATATTCTTTTTGGCTTGCTCATAATTCTGATAACCCTGGCCTGACACCTACCCTGTCTTAAAGTATCTAAAACAGCGTTCCATGGATGCATTGTCCCAGCAGTTCCCACGGGGATAAAACATTTCTCTCATGGTTGATCGAATACAAGGAAAGTCAGAATGGACTTGATGTCCGGTCACAATTGCAGGAAAAGGTGCCCGCCCGTGTGGTAGTAAGAACTGTGGCAAGTTGTTGCCGGGTGAGCGAGGGCAGTATTTTAGACAGCCAAGGTAAGGGCAGTAGTGCGAACATTCCCCGTAAACTGGCTATGTATTTTACTGCCAGCGGCTTAGTAGTGTGCCATTAAAAGCGATTGCTCACTATTTTGCCTTGAGTCATCCTGGTGGTGTATCGAGTGCAATAGCCTAAGTCAGGAAGCAATTAGACAACGGAGAACTTAAAGAGATGATTCATCAGATTGAAAATGAACTGAATAGTGAATACCTGGCCCGCCCCTCCGCTCAATATCTAGAATGCTTATATAGGCATGCTAATTACTGGGGCGAAAACGGCAAGATATCTGCGTTGTGAGGCTGTGTTTCACTGCGTTGTACAGTCGCTGTATTGTACTGCTGGTCGCTGAGTTCATTCAGATTGGCACGTAGCGTATCAAATTTTTCCCACATCAACGCTGATACGCGCAGGCAACATTTCAATGGAGAGTGTGTGCGTCGTCGCTCCATATCCACTTGAAACTGTAAGCCATTCAGGCGACGCTGATGGTGCTTGGGCGCACGGCTAATAGCCGATTGAATCAAGTCGGCACGGCGCTGCTCAAACGCTTCCGGGTCTTGTTGATAGAGCGCCATCCATTCATCAAAATCAACCGTCGAAAAATCGGTTTTGACCACATCGTTAGTATCAGTGGGTGTCAACATAAACGCACGCCTCATTAAGCTGCTCCGCCAATCCACAACGGCTGAGCGACAAATTATTGACGCATAGTAGCGCTTTTCTAAGACAGAGGGAATCCTTTTGTATAAAGACAAATAACAAAAAACAGCGTGGCTCGTCGAGTACTTCGACATCCTTGGTTCATTTTCTCTAACCCAAGCATCAAAACATAGTATCGAAAGTCTGAGGGATGCCTGTGTACACGGCGATGTGTATTATCGATATAGTATTAACGAATAAGGCTGAATTGAACACTTCAAATGGAATATACTTTTGGCATATACCAGTGGAAACCATCGCAATGCAAACTGCTAAGCTCTTTCAAAATGGCCGTTCTCAAGCTGTCAGGCTACCAAAAGCTTTCCGCCTGCCAGGTAAAGAGGTAAAAATCACCCGTCAAGGCAACCAGGTTATTTTAGAACCGTTGGAAACCAATTGGGATGCCTGGTTTGATGGGCTGGATAAATTTACTGAGGATTTCATGGAACAAGGGCGGGAACAACCTCAGATGCAGGAAAGGGATTGGTAATGGATTATCTGTTAGATACCAATATCTGTATTTACATCATCAAACATAAACCAGCAGTTGTTCGCCAACGATTTGCCGCGCTAAAAAAAACACAAGTATATATCTCATCTATAAGCGTTTTCGAACTCGCCTTTGGCATTGAAAACGGCCAGCCAGGCAAACGTAACCGACAGGCGCTTAACCAATTTTTAGCGCCACTGGAGATTATCGAATTCGGCAAGGAAGACGCTTTGTATGCAGCCAGGATTCGCGCCGCTTTAAAACGCATGGGAACGCCTATCGGACCCTACGATCTACAAATAGCGGCAATAAATAGCCTTGAGCCGGAATTTAACCCTGGTAACGAATAATACGAAAGAATTTGAGCGTGTAGATGGCCTAAAACTGGAAAATTGGGTTCGATAAAGTGACCGAAAACAGCACAGGAAAACCAAGGTGCCCCTTCCATGGCCACACTAAAATTTTAAGATATTTACACCCCTATATTGCACAATACGTTCATCCGCAGTAACAAGCGTTAAGCCTTCGACCATTGCCTGGGCAATCATCAGGCGGTCAAATGGGTCTTTGTGTATATGGGGGAGTGTGGCAACCTGGTATATATGCGACTTTTTGATATCCAGTGAAAAAACCTCATACGCTTCCATATAACCGACGAATTGCTCAGGGCTTATATTTATTTTCTCCAGGGCATACTTGATCGCAATTTCCCACACCGATACCAGGCTGTAGTAACACTGATTATCCTTATCGACGACGGCCTTAATAATGTGTTCTGGAACCTTCCGGTTTTCCAGGATCCACAACATCACATGTGTGTCGACAATATACCCTTGATTCATGTGTCGTCGTTGTGAACATCCCAGGTATCTGGGGGTAGGTCATCGTAAGCGTCATCGGTGCGTGCAATTTTTCCGCCAAAGGCGCCGATGAGTCCTGAACGGTCAACAAGCGTTTGTTTTAACGGTACGCAACGAAAATACGGCTTTCCCGCCTTCGCAATTATGACCTCTTCCCCGCTGGCGACTTTTGCGCCTATCCTGGAGAAATGCGTCTTGGCTTCATGCATATTAACAATCTGCGTCACAATACCACCTCGCTTAGTCCACTTAGTCTGAGTTTATTCATCCACTCATATAAAGTCAAAATCTTTGAGCCCGCAATTCAATGTGCACTCTACACATCCCACACTCATTTCAGCACCCTTCATGCCTTTAATTTGCGCTCGCTCATTACTAAAGTAATCTCGGAGGCAGCAATCACAACGGGACATCCATCGCTTCTACTCCCTCTAATCAAAGCATCAAAATATGGAACGCCCAATCAGGGCAATGTATTCACACCTTAAAAGGTCATCAAAGCCTAAGCCTAGTTCTCAGCGTTGCCTTCGACCACAACAGCAAATACATCGCTTCCAATTCCGACGACAATACCATCAAAAATATGGTGTTCAGACACTGGAAAATACCTCAGCACACTACGACACTGCGACGCAGGTCATTGGTATAGTATTAACCATAAGAACGGTCAGATAAGCGGCAGCGAGTTGGCGTGGCGGTATGCAAACTATACCAATGGCGAGCAAACCTGGGGCTTGGATGAATTTAATTTTACGCTGGTGGAAAGTTGATGGTTTCAGACGACGCCAAGCGCCTTTAGCAAAGGCACTACTTGGGCAGCAATGACAATACCCAACATCCATTTTAACAAGCGAACCTCGCCTTTAAGCTCGTTAACATCCTGCTTTGTCGCGAGATTTTCAGCGGACAAAGCCTCCGCCGCCAAACGCGCTTTTTCTTCTGTCACGCCCGCATCCAGCAACGCCGTGTATATTTCAGAAATCATCGTTGCTATTGTCAAGCATCGCATAAAGGTAGGGTATGCTTAGTATATCTGATTATATTCGACTGAGTATTAACGTATAAGGAGTCAAACTCCTTCACCCTTCACCCTTCACCCTTCACCCTTCACCCCTTTAATCAGTACCCGCTCATCACTCACTCGCTGCTCCTGCTGTTCCTGCCAATGCAGCTCATCAGCCCTACGCTTCTCCATAACCTTATCCAGAGCTTTTTCATGCGATTGCACTTTTTGCCACGACGCCCGGTTATCAATCCATCGCAGGTTATTTTTTTTAATCGCCTCTTGTTGCGCACCAATCGCCTGATCGAGCCGGGCGAGAAAAGCACGGTATTCAGCCAGTTGGCTGGCATTGATGCCCTGACTGCCGTTATCCACAAACCGGGTGCTGTACTCTCCCCGGTAGGCGAGTAACTGCGTTAGCTGCGCTTTGTTTTGTTGTAACGCCTGCTGCGAATCGATGGCCACTTGCTGCGCGTCAAGCACGCGGTCATGGGTGACGCGTTTAATCAATTCAAGCTGCTTATGCCGGTTCGGCATTGCTTACCTCTGCCCGTACCGGCGGCGCTGCATTACCTTCCAATAAGGCCTGCAACTGGCTCAGGCTGTCTTCACTGTTGACGGCGTTGTACATGTCCTGGGTGAGGAAACGCATTAAATGGGGATGCATAAGAATCGCGTGATCAATGGCCGAATCTGTGCCTTGTTGATAGGCACCGACACTGATCAGGTCGCGGTTTTTTTCGTAGTTGGAATACAAATACCGAAACTGCTGCACCCATTTTTGTTGGTCGCGCCCGGTAATGGCATTCATCGCCCGGCTAATGGATGCCTCTATATCGATAGCCGGAAAGTGGCCGGATTCTGCCAACTGCCTGGACAGCACCACATGCCCGTCGAGTATCGCACGCGATGCATCGGCGATGGGGTCGTTGTTGTCGTCACCTTCAACCAGCACAGTGTAAAACGCGGTGATCGAGCCACCCTGCATTCCACCATTACCCGCCCGCTCAACGAGCTGTGGCAAACGGGCAAAAACGGAAGGAGGGTAACCTTTGGTGGCGGGCAATTCGCCGATTGCCAGGGCAATTTCCCGCTGCGCCTGGGCAAACCGGGTGAGTGAGTCCATCAGTAGCAGTACATTGTGCCCCTGATCGCGGAAATATTCGGCGATGCTGTGGCACAGCAGTGCACCGTGTAGGCGGTTCAGGGGTGAGGTGTCTGCCGGAGCCGCGACAACGACAGCACGCGCCATCCCCGTTTCACCCAAAATCTCCTGGACAAACTCCTTAACTTCCCGACCACGCTCGCCAATCAGGCCAACCACGACGATATCGGCACTGGTGTAGCGGGTCATCATGCCCAGCAACACGCTTTTGCCGACACCACTACCGGCAAACAAACCCAGCCGCTGACCACGCCCCACACTGAGCAGCGCATTGATGGTGCGCACCCCGACATCCAGTGTTGTACTGATAGGTTCACGTTGCAGCGGGTTGATCGGTGGGCTGTGCAATGGCATAGCGTCCGCCACGTTCAGCGGGCCTTTACCGTCGAGCGGTGCCCCGCTGCCATCGAGCACACGCCCAAGGAGTTGTTTGCCCACAGGTACGCGGTACACGCGATCACTGGGAATCACCCGCGCATTGGGCACCAGGCCCTGTATGTCACCGGTAGGCATCAGAAATAACTTGTCACCGGAAAAACCCACAACCTCTGTTTCGACCGGATCGATACCCGCAGCCACGACATGGCAGCGCGCCCCGATGGCGGCCTGACACCCCACCGCTTCAAGGGTCAAACCAACCATACGCGTCAGCATGCCCTCGACAGGGGGCTTGGAAATTTTTGGTAGTCGCTGTTGCGTTTCAGATAGCCAGTTTAACCACCGCTGGCTATTGTCAGGGGGTTGCTGTTCTGGCCCAGTAACCTTATTCATCACCCTGGCGCTCACCCCCTAACATAGTCGCCGCCAGTGAGGCGAGCCTAGCCTCCAGGGTCGCGTCGAGCTGCGAGACATCGGTGCTAATACGACATCCACCACGGGTAATCAAAGGGTCTTCGACCAGCCGCCAGTTGTTGTCACTCTCGCCCGCCATCAGTGTCTCGCGCACCAGGGCGGCATCTTCCGGGTGAAGATCAATCGAAACGCGCCGTTTGTTGGCCGGTAGCAAGGCCATCGACTCGCGGATCACACCAATGATCTCCCCTGGCTCCAGCCGGATTTCACGCCGCACCAGTTGTTGTGCCAATGTCACCACCAATTGCATCAATTCCTGCTCAACCTGTTTATCGAGCTGCTCAAACGGGTATTCGAGTGCATTGATCAGCGCGGCAAACTGCGCCGACTTATCGGCGACATCGGCCTCCCCCGAGGTATAGCCAGCTTGATACCCGGATTGATGCCCTTCTTCCTGGCCTTTTTTGCGGGCCTCTTCCTCCCAACGCGCAATTTCCTCGGCAGTGGGCAGTGCGGGCAACTCAGATTCAGTATCCAGGTCTTCGCTTTGTGCTATGGATTGTGTGCCGGCCTGATCGCCGACATCCGGTAATTGCCAGCGGCTTACGGGCGCTGAATTAAACAAACTCCTCTCCACCGCCACCTAGCATAATCGAGCCCTCAGATTCCAGCCTGCGCGCAACAAGAAGAATTTCCTTCTGCGCCTCCTCGACCTCGCTAAGGCGTACCGGGCCTTTCGCCTCCATATCCTCAGAGAGCATATCCGCCGCACGGCTCGACATATTCTTCAGTATTTTATTTTTCAACTCTTCCGAAACACCTTTAAGTGCCAGGGTCAGGCTATCAGTAGACACTTCACGCAATAAAGCCTGAATGCCGCGATCCTCGACATCGATCAGATTTTCAAAGACAAACATCAAATCGGCAATACGATCACCGAGGTCGGCGTCCTCCTCTTTTAACTGCTCCATCACCCCTTCCGATGCCGGGCCGATATTGTTGAGTATCTCCGCCACTGTCTGTACACCGCCCAGCTTGGCAGATTCGATATTTATATCTGAGGTGGCGTGCTGTTCGAGAATCTGGTCAAGTTCCCGGATTGCCGCAGGCGGAATACTATCGAGTGTAGCGATACGCATCATAATGTCGGTGCGTTGGTTTTCTGGCAGGAAGTTCAGCACACTGGCCGCCTGCCCGGGGTCGAGGAATGAAAGCACCAGCGCAATGATCTGTGGGTGTTCATAACGCACAATTTCAGATACAGCCCGCGCCTCCATCCACTTGAGTGCCTCAATCCCCTGGCCCGTGCCATTGAGCAGAATCTTATCAATAATACCCTCGGCTTTTTCCGTCCCCAATGCCTTAACCAGCACCGAGCGCAGGTATGCATCCCCGCCGATACCCACCGACGTTTTGTCCTGTATTTCATTGACAAACCGGGTAATCGAATCGTCGACAATGCTACGCGTCACCCCCTTGAGGGTTGACATGCGTGCGCCCAGCACCTGAACCTCGCGCTGACCAAGGTTTTTCATAATTTCGGAGGCTTCGTCTTCACCGATACTGAGCAGGAAGATAGCTGCCTGCTCAATACTGCCAATGTTTTCAGGGTCTTCAAGCGGCATCTTTTTCTTCTTCGGCCTGGTTCATCCAGATCTTCATCATGGTGGCAGCGCGTGCCGGATCCTCCTGTACCAATATACGTGCGTAATTCAGTTTTTTATCAAATTGCATCATGCTCGCATCGGCTGCCGGGTCGATGGGGCGACCATCTTCACCCCAGATAATTTCAACCTCGGCAAGCTCGCCTTCAATCGAGTCGTCGTCTTCATCCACATCGTCCTCATCGTCGTCCTCTTTATCTTCGCTCTCATCATCGACATTCTCCTCTTTATCGACAGGTATCAACCCACGTACAATGGGGCGTACGATCAGCAGTAATAACAGCAGGATAAAAATCCCCCCCAGCACCTGTTTGACCAGATCCTGGAACCAGATTTGCTCCCAGAGAGGCAGCTCAGGAATATCACTGATCTCCGGTTCGAAAAACGACGCATTCAGTACTTTAATCGTGTCGCCCCTGGCAACACTAAACCCCGTTACCTCGCGTACCAGCTCGGTAAGCCGTTCAAGTTCCAGGTCGGTATAAGGCTGGCGTTTCATGCTTATGCCAGATGTAGATACGGGTGCCTGGTCAGTGCCTTCCACCGCATCCGACCCGGCCTCCGCCGGTTCGTCGGCATTGTCATCGACAGCCACATCGTCTGCACTGCTGGTGTCGGCACTGCCTATCTTCACCGGTTGTGGCACGGTGACAGCCACCTGTTTATCATCGACAATAACGGCCACGGCCAAACGCTGGATATCGCCTGACGACTTTCGCTGATGGCTGATAACGCGATCAATCTCATAGTTGCGCGTGGCTGCACGGCTGACACTGCTGGGTTTTCCACCGTCTTCATTTGCTGTGGCTTCGGCATCGGTTGTGCCCTCACCCGGTGGCTGATTGGTGAGCGCGCCAGGTATGCCCAGTGCGCGATCAAGGCGGTTTTCCTCTTCGCTGGTCTGTTCGCTACGCACCAGTTGGCGCGCATCCTTCTGGTCTGGGTCGAAGACTTCCTGGGTACTCTCAACCTGCGAGAAATTCAGCTCCGCCGTCACTTGCGCACGCACTTTGCCGTACCCCACAATCGGTTCCAGCAAATTGACAATGCGCTCGCTGTAATCCCGCTCCAGCGAACGGCGGTATTCAAACTGCTTGGCGCTCAGCGCAATGCCCGGGTTGCTGTCGGCATCGGTCAGCAGACGACCATATTGATCGACCACCGTGACCTGACCGGCCTCCATATTGGCAATGCTCGACGATACCAGGTGGACGATTGCAGCAATCTGGCTGCGCTCCAATATCCGCCCTGGGTGTAATGAGACGATAACCGATGCCGTTGGCTTGATGCGCTTGCGCACAAAAATCGACTGTTTGGGCAGCGCCAGGTGCACGCGGGCGGTCTTGATATTTTTCAGTGTCGAAACCGAGCGGGCCAGCTCGGTTTCCAGGGCGTGGTTGTAACGCGCCGATTCGATAAACTGACTGGTACTGAGGTCTTGCTCCTCCTGCAGAATCTCCAGCCCGGTGGTACTGCTCTCTGGCAGCCCCTGCGCCGCCAAGCGCATACGCACCTCGCGCACGCGGGCGCTGGGCACCAGTATGCCCCCGGTATTTGCGTCTATGCGAAACGGGATATCACCGCTCTTTAGCGCCTCGCCAATTTTCGACACATCATCGTGCATCAACTCTGAAAACAATGGGGTGTAATTAGGGTCTTTGGACCACAAAGCTACCGCCACACCAATGGAAATGGCCACCGCCAGCGCCACCAATACCACAACCTGGCGCAATACCGGGGCCTGACGCCAGGGCATTGGGCTCGCGAGTTGGTCGGCACGACTGGCCTGCAGCTCAGTGCCAGTACCAGTGCCGGGGAAATCGTCCTCTATTGTTGCAACATCGACCATTCTTATAGCCCGTGCTCAATACGGGGATCTAACGCCCATGTATTAATTTGCACGTAAGCAAATATAGATATATCCATACATATTGATTGGGAAATTGTCAGATTCATCGCCTGACTCACACCTGCATATTCATCACTTCCTGGTAGGCGGAGAGCATTTTGTTGCGCACTTCCACCAATGCGCTAAACGCCACACTGGATTTTTGCCCAGCGATCATCACATCGACCAGGCTGACATCCGGGTCACCAATTTCAAATAATTCAGCGAGCTTTCCCGCTTGCTTTTGCGTGGCGTTAACACTCTCCACCTGCCGACGTACCAACGCAGAAAAACTGTCTTGTGGGTCTTCCGGCATAGCCAGCGCAGCCAGGCCCGCACTGGTCGATGATTCATTTTTAGCGAGTGCGCGCATCCGCTCCAATTCACCGAGCAGAATATTGGGCACACTGGTAACAGCGATATTGTTCATACTACTCATCCTCCATTTATCGAATGGTCATTGAAATGCCACGTTGGCCTGTCCGGGAATGGCAATGCCCTCCTCACGCATACGCGATAATTTGTACCGCAATGTGCGTGCCGATATACCCAGCGCGGCAGCGGCCGACTTACGGCTCCCGCCCGATGCCGTCAACGCGTCGAGAATTATTTCCTCTTCACGGTTTCTCAAGTTAGAGTTAAGCTGGCTGGTGCCATCATGCGCAGCAATCGTTGCCTGTCCGCCGGGTTCCTCAAATAAAATACTGTCGATCGCAATCTGTTGGCCAGACGCCAGGATAAGCGCACGTTGAATCACGTTATCCAGCTCGCGGACATTGCCGGGCCAGCTATATTCCATTAACTTCAACTCAGCAGCCATCGTCAGCTCACGCGCTATTTCACCGTCTTTATGGTATTTGGCGATAAAATAATTGGCCAACAGAGGAATATCGCTACGCCGGGCATTGAGCGCCGGTAACATAATCGGAAAGACATTCAGACGGTAAAATAAATCCTCGCGAAAATGCCCCTCTGCCACCGCCTGTTTCAGGTTGCGGTTGGTCGTTGCGAGGATGCGCACATCGAGTGAAATAAGGTTGCGCCCGCCCAGTCGCTCAACCTCTTTCTCCTGTAATACACGCAGCAATTTTGCCTGTAGGCCCAGATCCATTTCAGAAATTTCATCGAGCAATAAGGTGCCGGTTTGCGCCATTTCGAACTTGCCGGGTGTGGATTTATAGGCGCCGGTAAACGCGCCTTTTTCATAACCAAACAACACCGCTTCGAGCATGTTTTCCGGAATAGCGGCGCAGTTGATGGCAATAAACGGTCGTTCAGCACGCGCCGAATGTTGGTGGATAAAACGCGCAATCACCTCTTTACCAGCACCGCTGGGGCCACTGATCATCACCGTGGCATCGGTACTGGCAACCCGCTGTGCGATACCAATCAGTTTCTGCATTACCGGATCAGTGGCGATAAAGGTGTCTTCACGCGTTTGCTGGGAGACTAATAAACCGTCTATTTTTTCCAGTAGCGCTCCCACTTCAAATGGCTTGGCGAGGTAATCATTAGCGCCGTGTTGCAATGCATCGACCGCACGAGGCACGCTGCCGTAGGCAGTCATTAGAATGACCGGTAAATCGGTATTCGATGTGCGAATCGATTTCAGCAGCGTTAAACCGTCGACAGGGGCCATTTGCACATCGCTGACAACCAGCGCAATATCCGTTTGCAGGTGCAGCGTCGTTAGCGCCGATTCGCCATTATCACAGGCGTATACCGGGTAACCCGCCAGTTCCAGCGTATCGGTCAGTGCCTGGCGCAGTGCATCGTCATCTTCAACCACCAGGATTTTTGCTTTACTCATACTTATTACCTCTCTCGAATCGATCTTTTTTGTTAACAGTTCTATCTGTTTGGCAAATAGGGGAACGCCCCTACACTGTTCCCACTATAACGAGGAATTGTCATAGCAACGATCAGGTAGCGGTGCGCATTGCGAAACGGCTGGCAACAGAGGGCATAGGCACACGCTTGTTACCGCCCTTGGCAGGCTGTTGAGTTGCTCCGCGCCGACTGGTGTTAAGTGCGGGGATTGTTATCACAAACAGCGCCCCGCCCATTGCTGCACGCTTTATTTCAATCGTCCCGTTGTGCGCCTCGACAATCGACTTAACCACGGATAAACCCAGCCCGGTGCCGTCGTTGCGCGTGGTAAAAAAAGGTTGAAATACGCGCTGACGCAGTGCCGGTGCAACGCCTTTGCCGTTATCGGCTATTTTAATCACCGTATTTTCTGCCTCGTCCTGATCGGCATTAATGGTCAAGCGGAGGCTCGGGCCGACGTTCTCGATGGCATTGCTACAAATATTCAATAAAGCCGTCACCATGCCGGTGCAATTGGCGCGCAGCAATGCCGTGGTGTCGCAATTAATCTGATACTGTGCACCGGCCAATTCCATCAGCGGTGCCAATTGTTGATCCAGCTCATTGAGCACCACCGATATCGACATGGTTTCCACATCGGTGCGCGCTCCGTGGGCAAACATCAACATATCGCGAATCATTTTTTCGACATGGCGTAACCGTGCCAGCGATTTTTCGATAAATGCCTGCTGAGTGCTCAAATTCAGTGAAGTCGCCTGCATCTGCGTCAGGTACAACACGACAGTGGCGATAGGTGTGCGGATCTGGTGGGAAAGACGGGCGACCATCTCCCCCATCGATACCAGCCGCGTATTGCGTTCCATTAGTTGTTGTAACATGCGGCTTTCGGTGACATCACTGAGCAGGACAACCTGCCCAGGCTTGTCACCGAGTGGCCGGGTTGAGATATTTAACAAACGGTTATCGCGGGTCGACAAATCCCCCCGATTGAGACCTGATTGAAATTCACGCTGGTAAACATCGCGCCAACACTGACCGAGTAATGGGCCATTCAACCAGTTACAGGCGGTATCGTTGGCACTGGCAATATTGCCACTGGCATCCAGCAGTAACAGCGCACCGGGTACGGCATCGATCAGTGATTTACAGACAGTTGACGCACTTGCCGTGCCAGGCGCTATACGGGGTTGTTTGCAGTACTCCAGGGGCGTACAGGGCGCAATTGCGCAGGCTTGTGGCATTATGGCTCCGACCAGTATTTACAGTAGTCGGGACGAGTGCAGAAACTATGCCACGCTGAGTTAAATGATAAGATTCAGTGATTTACTATAAAATCATGGAAAAAACGTCAATGTTATGACAGTAGGGGGGCTCTACGCTCTGTGCCCTGCCCTTCGGGCCATTTTCCACGCCTCAAACGCACCCTCGCTTCTACTAAAGCCTCTTCCTGCGTATCACTATCAGCAATACAGCCAGGTCAGTTAACCTAAATTCCGCAGTTGAATCGTAGCGAGGGCGTCTAAGGTGCTGAAGATGAAGTGTTTTTACCCGCATTTTAGCCATCCTGTAGTCATTCTACAGGTGAAGCTGAAATGCGGGTAAAAGCGCTTTAGATTCTGTGCATCAGGTGCTCGCAGTAGATTCAACTGCGGAATTTAGGGTTAAGGAATATCACTCACTAACCACTGCCCGACGACTAAGGAAGCCGGTCTCCGTCATAACAATTCCTTTTTACGCTTACGCGGTTGTACTTTCCTGGGTAACCGATCCTCTTCTATATCCAAACCCAGCGAATCACTGCTGCGATCAGCCACCTGCCCAAGACGTTCAACAAGCCCCAGAATCGAGAGCACCGTGGCATAGATACCCATTGCAACCGTTGGGTCACCCTTTTCGACTTTATAGAGTGTACCCCGACTAATAAAGGCACGTTCAGCCATTGAGACAGTAGAAATACGTCGTTTTTTTCGTGCGACAGCAATGTCCCCACCGAGTTCTATAAGGGCCTGTCGGGCTGCACGGGGCAGTGTACTGGTTGCTTGTGTTTTCATAAAATGTCTTATATAGAGTGCAATATATAGCTTAACTGTTCAACATATAAGACATTTTTATAAAAATTTCCTGGCTTACTCACCGCTCCGGTTTTTATCACCCTGAAAACATAATCCATAACGGGAAAACCGCGTAACGCTTTGCTATGCATGGCGTAACGTATGCTTATAGTGCGCCACCCAAGGTAAGCAAGGGGGTCATATATGGACCCGCAGTTAAATTCAACAATTTTTTAATCGTTCATTCATTTTTTAGCGTTCAGAGCAGCCACAGTAAATAAGGTTAGCAGTCATATATCCGGCTTCTCAATAGAACGGATTGTATTTGTTTATCCGTCCAGAGCCATAATGGGAACCGTGCTCAGACACCTCATCAAGCAATCGGTCTGTGAAGACCATGACCCCCTCCAGGTTCTGTCTGAGCCGGTTTAACCTGTTATACCCTTTACTGCTCTTTCGCTACCTCGTGGTAAGAAATCTTCAACGATGTTATTAAACTGTTTTATGCACGTAAGTTGTATTATTAGCCGCTACCGCCCAGCTAATTCTGGCGAGCTTATTGGCCAATGCCACCGCCGCCACACAATGGCCCCGACGTGCTTTGACACGACAGGCCCAACGACTTAGCCCATCATCGTGTTTAGGCATTCGACTTAATGCCGCTTGCGCCCCCTGTATCAACAAAGTGCGCACGTGTTCGTCCCCGCGTTTACTGATACCTTTGAGTTGTGTTTTGCCCCCCGAACTATATTGACGAGGAACGAGACCCAAAAAGGCGGAAAACTCACGCCCGTTTTTATAAAAACCCGGATCGCCCATTGCTGTAAACAAGGCAGTGGCGACCAGAGGCCCTACACCCGGCAGTGTTTTTAATTGCTGACAGCGCTCATGCTGGTTACTCAACTGGGTTAACCGTTTTGTGTAGTGTGTTACGCGTTTATCAATCTCCACTCGTTCATCATACAAAGCACTGAACACTTCACGTGCTGTGGCTGACAAGGCATTTTCAGCATCCTCTAAAAGCGCAGGCAAGTGCTGGCGGACGTGGCGAATACCTACCGGAATAATCAGCCCATACTCACCCAGTAACCCTCTTATCTGATTACTTAAACTCGTCCGTTTTGACACTAGCCGACTGCGCACCCGGTGGAGTAATTGGCTGTCTTGTTGGTCGGGTGTTTTGGGCTAAACAAATCGCATATTCGGACGTGAGGCTGCTTCACACAGCGCCTCTGCATCCGCTGCATCGTTCTTGTTTGTTTTAACGTAAGGGCGTACATAGGCTGGGTTAATGAGTTTGACGGTATGGCCGTAGCGTGTGAAAACCTGCGACCAATAACTGGACGTCGCACACGCTTCCATCACCACCTCACAGGCCGGTATAGTGGCGATATAAGACGGTAGCTGATCGCGTTTAAGTTTTTTATTAAACACCACTTTACCGTGTTTATTAGCACCACACACTTGAAAAATAGTTTTGGCTAGATCAATACCCAATCGGGTGATATTCTCGTTCATGGACTCGCTCCTACCTTTATTAGGTGATAATAGATTGGTTGTGTTACCGCTCAATCTTGGCACATTGTGATGCCGATTCAAAGGGAGCGGGTCCATCCCATCAGGCTTATTATTCACCATACAACGACTAATACGGATAAAAACAGTGGTTTCCAGCAAGAAATATAGGAAATAACTGTCTTGACCCCTTTTGCTTCAAGAAATATAGGAAATAACTGTCTTGACCCCTTTTGCTTCATGACCCCTTTTGCTTCACCTCGGTGACTTTATCGAAGACCAGGGCGCCGTATCCCCAGTCGAATCGGCGACCAATTCAGGGCTGGGTGAAACCACCCACGATGTGTTATCCTGCCTGACGCCACGCGAGGCAAAAGTATTGCGGATGCGTTTCGGTATCGACATGAACACCGACCACACACTGGAAGAAGTCGGCAAACAATTTGACGTAACGCGCGAGCGGATACGGCAGATAGAAGCCAAAGCGTTACGTAAGTTACGCCACCCGACCCGCTCGGAACAGTTGCGCAGCTTCCTCGACGGCGATTAAAATCACCACTCAGGGCAATCGCCCTACCCCACTGTTTAAACATGTGGGCC
This sequence comes from Gammaproteobacteria bacterium, assembly GCA_965277715.1. Lineage (GTDB taxonomy): Bacteria > Pseudomonadota > Gammaproteobacteria > JBCCGL01 > JBCCGL01 > JBCCGL01. The sequence continues at coordinate 283,379 of OZ255836.1, read as the reverse complement.
TGTAGCTCAGTTGGTTAGAGCAGGGGACTCATAATAGAGCGGGCTAGATGGAGAGAAAGAACAAAAAAGGCTTTAGTTACAGCCGCTTACGCCAAGTAAACAACTAAAGCAAAAAGTGAAAGTAAGCAGTTAGTAAGCGGCAAAAACAGTTTAGGGCCTTTAGCTCAGTTGGTTAGAGCATCCGACTCATAATCGGCAGGTCCGCAGTTCAAGTCTGCGAAGGCCCAGCATATCAAAGCCCCGAGCCGTAAGGTTTTCGGGGCTTTTTTATTTTGAATCAAGGAGCGTCAGAAACTGCTTACATGTGATTACTTATTAATAAACATCAGCGAAAGTAACCTCACTTCAAGTTGACAATAGCAAAGTTGATTTACAAACCATATCGCGGTTGACAAAAACCCGTTTTTACCCATATCATGGCATTGTCTTCTACACTCATAAATGGGTACTGCCACATGATCAAACAGCCTTCTGAAATACATTCCTGCCTAACCGATGAGCGCATCGATTATATCGGCCAACTAATTGCCAGAGTCAGAGCTGAAAACCTTGATGCCGTAGAAGATCGGGACAATGGCTGGAGTATAGGCTGTCGAGCACATGCATGGGTGAGCAATGAAATAGTGTTTCAATCTAAAAGTTTTCCTTGGTTAAATATTGTTGACCCCTCACTACGCTTTATTGCCAAAATTGGCAGCGTAGAGTTTAGTTTTTATAAAGGCATGGCAAACAAACCGAAGGCAAATATTCATAATCGTGCGCAGTCCCACCCAGAACTGCGACAAAACAGCTTACTATTTGATTCACCGATCCCAGAAAAGCTTGTTTGGGTGTACGCAGTAGAGACCGACCTAGAAGGCACAACAACCAATATAGAATTTTTCGGCATGACAGAGTCTGGTGAAGTTATAGCTTCTCGCACAGTGCCAATCTTCGATATTGCATCTAATATAGTTGCAATCAACAGTGTGGAAAGCGAGCCAGTAGATCTTCCTGCTGCGTCAGCATCTTTGCCAAAAGCTGCAACAGACAAAGTTTCTAATTCCAAAGAGCACGACGAATGAGTGACAAAATCGCATTTAATGGAGACAACCTGAGGATTGCCCGGCTTATGTCGGGCATTTCTTTAAATGAGTTGGGACAACGAGTTGGCAACACTCGTCAATACATTCATCAGCTTGAAACCACCGATAAGAAAACACCAACCAAAGAGTTGGTGGATGCACTGGCTTACGAACTAAAAGTTGAACCAAGTTTTTTTGGCTACCAACTAGGTAATCAGGTTAAAGAAGAGGAGTGCCATTTCAGGAAATTAAAGACAACCTTGGTTTCATCACGAAGAGAGAGTGCTGCTCGTGCAACACTTCTCAACAAGCTTGTTGCCACTCTAGAGGAATACCTTGATCTTCCAGCAGTAAACTTTCCGCAGTTAGAGATAACCTCCATAGCCGATGCAGAAAATGCCAGTATCGAATGCAGGAAGTATTGGAAGCTTGGTGACGGGCCAATTAAAAATATGATTCGTGTTGCAGAAAATGCAGGCGTGATTGTTTCAACATTCGGTGAAATATCTGAAAAAATTGACGCTCTGTCTTTAAACAGAGGGCGTCCAATAATTATTCTTAATACAACAAAAAACGCTCCTCGTATAAGAATGGATATAGGTCACGAGATGCTACATATCATTGGCCACAATGGTATCGAAACCGGAGATAGAGATACCGAGTCGCAGGCAGACCACTTCGCCAGCCACTTTCTTCTGCCCCGCGCAGCACTGATTAGAGAATACACAAGCAAGAGTAAAACTCGAATTGACTGGAACAGCATATACTCAATAAAGATTAAGTGGGGGATAAGCGCTAGAGCTATTATTTACAGGCTAAACCAGTATGGAATGATCACGCCATCACAATACAGAACAGCAAACATTCATTTCAGCAAAACAGGGCAAACAAAAGAAGAATATTATGACGACAGAGTATCCTTAGATTTTCCCGAATTATTACCATCGAGTTTAGCCCTTCTGCTTAAGAGCTATGGGAGAAATTTTGGTGGACTATTAAACGAACTAGGAATGAAGGCCGAATTCTTAACTAGCCTCACACAAACAGAAAGCTTATTGCTTCCACTCTTATCCGAGTTAGATTTGCCAGAAAATATAACTAGTATTTCGGCCTACAAGCATTCTAAAGCATAACTTTGAACAAAGCCCAGGCCACACTGGGCTTTCTACTCAAGCATATCAATCAATTCGCTTACACATCGCTTACCTCAGATTTTTTAAACAGATAAACTTCCAAGAAAACAAGCACCTGCACCAGATAAACCACTTATTCGTACTTAGTGGTTCTGTTTTCAGCATATGGGATGTAAATTGTGGTCACCTTGGCTCTAGCAGTGACCACACAACGATCGTCGCCTGTGCCACTTGCTGCTGCCGTATACAACAACGCCCAGCGGTTACTGTGATGTGGCTACACTAATTCGGACCCCTCACTTGAAGTAAACTGAGTTTACGCGAGGAACCGAAAATGAAAGAGGGTTCTTCCCCGATTATTGTGAAGCCACTGGTTCCCTATCCAGCTTTCCGCAGTAAAACAAAATACTCCGCCGGTAACTTTCAAACGAACGAAACCCTCTTGCATTCGATTTGACTGTCTGAATTTTTGAATTCAAACCCTCTGATACGGCATTACTTATTGTGTGCTTAAACCATGTCAATATGTTCGGCATGTGCGTTTTTATCATCTTGGCCACTTTCTTTATGCTGTCCAATCGGCACCGAATTGCCCACGCATACCATGCGCTAAAGAAACGCTTTGCCCAACCCGCTGTCTTATACGTCCAAAAATCACGAAACAGTTCTTTTATCGCCCAGGCTCGGGCTGTCAATAACTGATCATGCTTGAGTGACTCAAAGTGCTCGGCTGCTTTGTTAGACAAATTTTCTTCATTTTTTAACCAGTGATAACGACTCTTTTTCAATCGAGTATCACCCTGTGACAAAAGGTCTCTATGTTCGTCACGACGGACCTGATCCACCGCCTTATTCAGGTGTTGGCTAATAGGAAAACGGTCGTGAACAATCGCACTGTCTGACAGTTTTACCTCAACGGCATTAATGAACGCAGGCCACCTATCAATAGCGACAGCTTTCACCTGTTCTCGCTGGTTATCCGTCAGCGCAACCTCCAACGCCTCCTCACAAGCTGCCTGGGTGCGATCTTTCACTCCATCCAATACTCGCCCTCCATCGATATCATTGATGAGCGTCACATAGTCATGCCCTTTACGGTGGGACTTCTCATCAATACCCAGGTACTCAATTGTCACCAATTCCCGACGCGAAAGTCCCCGTTCGACAGCGCGGGCTTTGATGGCTTCCACTGCGTTCCAGCTAAGTCCCAGTAACTTACGCGCCTCTTCGACGCTACGTGAGGCTTGCAACACCCTGATGGAAAATAATTCAAACAACAACGTAAAACGACTGCGCTTGCTTGCCCAGGGTAACATCATACTTTTAACACCATGCTCCAGACAATTTACTCGGGGAATGCGACTGTGTAGGCGCGTTTCAAACTGCATAATATCCAGGTGTCTCCAGGATCGCTCTTGTGAACGGTGATCATAGAACGGACTCACTTCGCCACAGTGCGAGCAAGGGCCGTGGTTGCCGCTAAACGCCAACGAAATGGATACTTTTAACCCTGAAGGGTCTAAATCAACTGATGTCACTGACCAGTCATCTGTCAGGCATAGGAGCTGGCTGTAGTGTTCTTCAAGGCTCGATAGCACCGGAGTCTCTCAATAGCAAAGGAGGATGAAATACTATAACCTCACACAAACCGGGGAAGAACCGTAAATAACTAGCCTGACCCCTTTTCCTTTTATTTCAGCCAGAACTGCCGACAGCGCACACCCATTGGCGAGATTCACCTCAAAGGCCATTGGTTAATCAAAGCGGGATTTGAGATTGATTCGCCAGTGAAGGTCAGAGTGATGGACGGGTGTTTGGTGTTGACTAGCGAAGAGTAAAAGCAAAAAAGCCCTAGCAAGCCGCTAGGGATTTTGAACTCAGTTTTGACATTCAACTAAATGTTTATTTTTATTTCTGATTTTTCCATAATAAAAGCTGGCGAGACAGCATAGTCTTCACACCATCTACTACACCTAAATTTATTCCATTTAAACGTAAGCGCCAAAGAATAGGCGTCTACCAATTACTCGGGTTGGTCCTCACACTGCACCACATCAACCCAATACCCGCATAGGTGTAATATGAGTAATAAAGAACGCGCGTCGTACTGGCGCAATCAAATTGAACAATGGCAAGCATCCGGTTTGAGTGGTGCGCAGTTTTGCCAGGATAACGGCATCCACTTGAAGCAGTTTTACTATTGGAGCCGTAAATGTTCGCGTAAAACTATTCAAGCAGTGCAGAGTAACATGCCTGTAGCAGGCTTTACCCAAGTGATGGTGGCTGATAGGCAAAGGGCTGATTCAGGTTTGTGTTTTACGCTGGCCAATGGCTGTGCCATTTCTGGCATTACCGCCGCTAACGTGACGTTAGTTAGCGCGTTACTGGCGCAGTTATGACGGCCCGTTATTTACGGCCATCGCTCGATATTCCAAAGGTGTTTTTATACCGAGAGGCGGTGGACTTTCGTAAGCAAAGCAATGGCCTTGCGGCCATTGTTGAGCGAGAGCTGGGTCACAACCTGTTTGAGGGTGGCTTATACGTGTTCACCAATCGCCACCGCAACAAAATCAAGTGTCTGATGTGGGAGGACAACGGTTTTGTACTGTATTACAAAGCCTTGGCCGAAGAGCAGTTTAAGTGGCCTGACCTCGATGAGGAAGTCATATCACTTACCGGAACGCAAATAAACGGGTTGCTTGATGGCTATGATTTAGCCGCAATGAGAGGCCACAAAGTATTGCATTACGAGTCTGTTTTTTAGCTCGCTAAAGGGTGAAAAAGTGTTTGATTTTAGTGATTTTTAGACGGCTATTTGGTATTATTACGCGATGGTTTTGGCATCGGAAATTCAACAAAAACAACGCAATTACACCGGCTTAACGGCGGCTGAATTAGTGACCGTGCTGGCAGAAAAAGAAGCCGAATTAGCGCACCATAACCAAATTATTCAACGTCACAAAAACACCATTAAAAACCGCGATCACTACATTCGTTTGCTGGAAGAACGGTTGCGTCTTTCCAAGGTTCAGAGGTTCGGCGCTAACAGCGAAAAGCTTGCCTTCCAGATTGACTTGTTTGATGAAGCGGAACTCGAACAAGCCATTGTCGACATTGATAGCCAGCTACCGGATGAGTTGCTACCTCAGCCTACGGTCACGAACAAGAAAAAACGTCAACGCGGCTTCTCCAACCACTTACCCCGTGTGCGCGTTGAGCTAGCCTTAAGCGATGAGGAAAAATCAGGCGCTACACGTACTTTCTTTGTGAAAGTCAAAGAAGAACTCCAATACATTCCCGCACAACTCAACGTTTTAGAGTACTGGCAAGAAAAGGCCGTCTTCAGCTACGCAGGTGATGACCACATCATCGCCGCGCAACGCCCCATACACCCTTTGGGTAAGTGCTTTGCCAGCACGGCTCTGCTCGCCAACATCATGGTGTCCAAATACGCCGATGGGTTGCCCTTGTATCGCCAGGAAAGCATTTTAAAGCGTTATGGACATGCCGTGAGCCGCACCAACATGGCCAACTGGATGATTCGCCTGGAAGCGGTTTTTAAACCCCTGATGACCTTGCTGCGGGAAAGTCAAAATGACGGTGATTATGTGCAAATGGACGAAACACGTATCCAGGTACTCAAAGAAAATGGCAAAACCGCCCAATCCGATAAATGGATGTGGCTAACGCGCGGTGGCCCTCCAGACCAGCCCAGTGTGTTGTTTGAATACGACCCCTCTCGTTCGGGCGAAGTCCCACAACGCTTACTGGAAGGTTTTCAAGGCACTCTGCAAGTCGATGGCTATTCAGGGTATAACGGGGTGTGCGAGCAGCAAAATCTGACACGTATCGGTTGCTGGGATCATGTGCGCCGAAAATTCATTGATGCCATTAAAGCTGCCGATAAAGCAAACACGAAAAACCCCCGTGCCTCGAAAGCCGATGCCGCCATCGGTAAAATCCGCAAGCTCTATCTCATTGAGAAAAAGATACAAGCGCTTGAACCCGCAGAAAAACAAAGGTTTCGCCAAAAACTTAGCCAACCGGTGTTGGAAGAATTCAAACAATGGCTGGATAAGCATATTACTAAGGTGGCTAAAAAGTCCCTTACGCGTAACGCCATGGACTATGCACTGAATCAATGGCATACCCTCACAGGCTACTGTGATGATGGACGGTTACACATCAGCAACGTGCTGGCTGAAAATGCCATTAGGCCTTTTGCCGTGGGTAGAAAAGCCTGGTTGTTTGCCGATTCAACCCGTGGCGCCCATGCCAGTGCCACATGTTACTCATTGATCGAAACGGCCAAAGCTAATGGTCTTGAACCCTATGCGTACATACTGCACGTCCTTAATCATATCGGTAGTGCCGATACTCTTGAAAAGATAGAGGCCTTGCTACCTTGGCATGTCGGTTTGGACATTACCTTGGAATAGAGGTTGATTTAAGGGCGCTTACAGTCGACGTTATCGTACGGGTATGATATAGATGGGTAAAATGTCATATTTTAATAGGGTAAAAATATTTTTTGTTATGGTCAGAGTGTGGCAAAACGTCGGAAAACTGAACAATATTATGATCGATAATTTGTGAATTTATACGATCAGAAAATGACACGCTACATGATTGTCCGCAGATTACTTAGATTGTGTCGTGTACAGAGGTTTTTTTAGTCATAAGTATTGAAAAGCCAATCTCCATTATGACAATATAGTTCTATTCTTGTTCCTTCAGTTTCAGCGACTAATATTGGATATTTAGTACGTTCTGTCTTTGATCCTTTCTTTTCAAATTTCGGATAGTAGTAGAAATCTGATAATACAATTTGTTGGGTCTTTAATGACAGCCCACCCCATAGTATTGGGGTTACAAGAGCAGATTTACACTCACTAAAATCTCTAAATGCTGTTAATGTCCCCTTTTCAACAAAAACAAGTTTGTAGTTACCACTTATTTCTTTGCACCAAAATGCAGCACTTTTATGCCTTTTTTTAGATCTAAAACCATAAACATATGGGGGGTCTACAACTCCATAATCAGAGTAAAAATCATCTATAAAACGACAATCACGAGATTGAGCTTCCGATGATAGCTCTAACGGCAGAACCCCAATATGAGTCTCACTTCCACCACCTTCGCAACTCAAGCAATAAAGCAGAGTTGTTACTCCAATCAGATATTTTATCGAGTACATATACTCACCGGACAGTTAAGCGAACGATTAGGCAATCTCAAGTGTTGGTGTCCATCCGGTGTTTGTCAAGGTAGTTGTCTGTTTTACTATGCTACTTGCTTTTCAATTCCATTGTGCTTTTGTCTAAGGAACAATCAGGTTAGGCATGAGCTTATATATGCTCGGCTACCTAATTCTAGAGCCCTGATTTTTTTAATCCTTCTATATAATGTTCTGTGTCATGGCTAAATTTATCGGGGATAACTAGTTGCCACCTTTTTAGCGAAAAACCAGGTTCAGCAGCAAGTACCTCTTTGGCATAGTGTTTGGCTCGACCAACTTCGCCTAATTGGGCATAACTTGCGGCGAGTATTCGACTTCCTTGTGCTGGATTATTCATTTTTTGAATGGACTCAATTGCCATGTTATATAACTTTAAATTATAGTAAGCACTACTCATGTTCCATAGATATCTATCGGGGTATAAAGGGTTAATGTGCATCGCTTTTTTGAGTAAATCTATAGCTTTCTGTGGATCACCATAGTGAATTAGAGCGTCAGCCATATCTGCCATAACTTCAGCATCATTAGGATTAAGCTGTCTTGCTCGTTGATACGCATTCATGGAGAGTTCATGTTGTTTTTGGTATAGCTGCACAAAACCTACGCTTGCGTGACCTCTCGCATCACCTTCATCAAGAGAAACTGCTTCACGAGCTATTTCTAATGCTCGTTGTAGAGTTTGGTCTTCATGTTCATTTGCCCATGAAAATAACCATTCCAGATTTAGTGTGTGAGAAATAGAGGCTAGTGCTCGGGCATATTTAGGGTCATAATTTAAGGCAGATTCGTAATATTTTTTTGCTTGAGTAAGGCCATTTCTAGTGTAACTGGATATCTCCTGTTGGCCTTTAAGCACACAATCATACGCGTGCAAATTAGTTGGCAGCAGTCTTGTGATGCGTGCTCGTTCTTCTTTTTCTATCTTTACTGCTGTTGAATTACATATAATCGCTGATATTTCATCTTGTATCTCAAATATGTATTCAAGGTTTCTATCATAAAACTCTGTCCATAAAATACCCCCCGTGTCTGTATCTACTAGCTGAACAGAAATTCTGACTTGACTTCCAGTTTTTCTAATCGTTCCGTCAGCTAAATATCGAACTCCAAGTTCATGGCCAATTCTTTTTGCTGAAATATCTTTGTTTTTGTAAGCGAAAGAAGATCCTCTGGCAATTACAAATAGATTGTGAAATTTAGATAAATTTATAATTACATCCTCTGAAATTCCATCGGAAAAATATTCAAAATTTGGGTCTCCACTAGTGTTCTTAAATGGTAATACGGCGATAGAAGGGCGAATTTCTTCTGACACGGAATCCCCCCTTTTTCTTGAATTCCGTGGGCTTGCTACAAGAACGGCTGTATTTGTATCTTTTATAATTCGATAGATATTAATAGGTTCAGTGATGTTTTTTAATCTTTGTAGTCCGAGGTACTCGTAACCAAAATCACCATTATTTTTGACTTGTTCGTATATCGAGTTGGAAATACAAATACCGCCTGGATCAGCTAAACCTTCAATGCGTGAAGCAATATTGATACTGTCCCCATAGTAGTGTTTATTATTTCTTACCACATCACCTAAGTGAATACCTATACGGAAGCGTATTTTTCGATGGTCTTCGTATTTTTGATTATGTTTTTCAATAAGGTCTTGTGTTTTATCTGCAAACCGAACTGAATTTATAGCACTAGTGAATAATGCAAAGATACCATCGCCTCTTATTTCAAGCATTTCGCCACCCAGTTTATCGCAACCCTTTGTGAAAATATCGACTAGTTCGGTGGTTGCTATATGAGTTGCTTCTTCATTGTCTTGCATTAGGCGCGTGTAACCTACTACATCGGCAAATAGGATTGCTTTCAGTTCTCGTTTATTTTTGTTGTTATGTGCCACTAAAGAATCTTTCAGATGGGTGCTAGTGGGTTTGCTAAGTGAAAATAGGTATATTCTAATATCCAGATTGTATACAAGCAATAGAAAAGTAAGCGCCCCAGAGGCTCCCGCTGAAAAAGATATCCGTTGATGTACAGGGAAAATGCAAAGCTCGCGTTTATCAAGGGAAGCCGTGTCCGTCACCGGTTGAACGGCTGTTCTGATTATGGCTTGATTTTCCTGAAAAACCTCACCTAGGCACACCCAGTCACAGCCATCGTTCAAGAGGTGTCGATGGGGATGATCGTGGGTTTGAGTTGGCCGACAACCCCTCGGTATAAAACCACCCAATCGGGAATCAGGAAGCTGGCAAACAAGCTACGCAGCCGACGCCAAAAGCGCGTTTTGCTCAGCGCCTTGTCCAGCGCATGCTGAAATAGACCACAACAGCGTTGCTGGATTTGGTCGATCAAAAAGGCCAACATCATGAGGTGCATGAGCACCGTGGTGAGGTGGCGATGGCCGTGACCGTAGTTGTGCTCAAAGTGATAGCCTTGGTTCTTCAGGGTGTTAAACGTCTCATTCTCAATGCGCCACCGCGCCCGCCCTGCTCGTATGAGCATCGGTGCATTGTTGGCATCGATTTCGATGTCGGTGACCCAGGCAAAGTGCTGTGTTTTACCCTTCGGTGAGGTTTCCCAGTACTCCAGGAAATTCACCTCCAGGTCAAAATGGGTCTCATTGAGCGGCACACCATTGAGCGCACGATAACGGGAGGTATACCCGCGCTTATCGGTATCCGTGTGCTCGGCCACCCCGGTGGTTTTGTCAACCCAGTCGAACAAAAACCTATGATCGCTTTCTTTAGCGAGGGATATTTCAAACCAAACACCGCCAATCCACTCATCAAATGATCCACGAGGGGAATCTGGCAGCGCGTTTTGTGTTCGGGTATTGCCTCAAAGGCCCGTCGGACCAGGGACAATAGCCCTGGAATACTGACATCCTGGCGAAACACGGTTCTGGGCATCGGGAGAACTCCAAGCGATTGGCTTGGCGTCACAGGATAACCAAAAACAGATTAAATGTTTACGAAAACTTATTTCAGCACTTTCTCAGATACCGCGTTTTTACTGGGTGGCTGGGGTATTCAAACCTATAACGGGAAGTGCTGTAAGCGCCCTTAAATCAGCCTCTATTCCAAGGTAATGTCCAAACCGACATGCCAAGGCAGCAAGACCTCTATCTTTTCAAGAGTATCCGTACTGCCGATATGATTAAGGGCGTGCAGTATGTACGCATAGGGTTCAAGCCCATTAGCTTTGGCCGTTTCGATCAATGAGTAACATGTGGCACTGGCATGGGCGCCACGGGTTGAATCGGCAAACAACCAGGCTTTTCTACCCACGGCAAAAGGCCTAATGGCATTTTCAGCCAGCACGTTGCTGATGTGTAACCGTCCATCATCACAGTAGCCTGTGAGGGTATGCCATTGATTCAGTGCATAGTCCATGGCGTTACGAGTAAGGGACTTTTTAGCCACCTTAGTAATATGCTTATCCAGCCATTGTTTGAAGTCTTCCAACACCCCCCTGTGTCAGGGTAGTTGTCCCCCTCCCTAAATCGGGATTCAATAAGTTATTACAGGAGGCAAAGAGAGAGTGATATGGGTTATCCAATAGAAAGAAAAGCGGCTGTTTTAAAGAAGATGCTGCCGCCGAACAATCAGACAATTTCCCGGTTAGCCAAGGAAGAAGGCATTGCACAAGGTACGCTTTATAGTTGGCGAGCCCAAGCAAGAGCGAAAGGCGAACTCATGCCAGATGGCGATTTGACACCAGCAGGTTGGGGTTCTTCGGATAAGTTTGCAGCGGTTCTGGAAAGTGCGTCATTAAGCGAAACAGACCTTTCAGCTTATTGCCGTCATCGTGGTTTGTACCCTGATCAGATTAAGGCATGGCGAATGGCTTGTGAACAAGCCAATGACTGGGATCGCGCCCAAACGAAACGTTTACAAACCAGTCGTAGAGAAGCGGATAAACGTATTAAACGTCTCGAACAAGACCTGCACCGAAAGGAGAAAGCGTTAGCCGAAACAGCCGCTTTGCTGGTGCTTAGAAAAAAGGCCCAAGCGATCTGGGGGGAGGGAGAGGACGAATGACCTGCCATTCAGATCGCCAAAATAGTATCCGTTTAATCAAAGAGGCCGTTGTCGCTGGCGCTACATTAAGCAAAGCGTGCAAAGTGCTTGAGTGACACCCTAAGACGTACCGACGCTGGGCAAACGCGGGTACTGTCCGTGCTGATGGCAGACCCAGCGCTCATCGACAGGCGCCTGGTAATAAGTTCACAGCAGAAGAGCGGGCATTGATCGTCACCCCCTGTAATGAAGCGAAATACCAAGCGCTGCCCCCCTCGCAAATTGTGCCCAAATTGGCGGATGAAGGTGTGTATATTGGGTCAGAGTCAAGCTTCCCCCCTGTGTCAGGCTAGTTGTCCCCCTCCCTAAATTGGGATTCAATAAGTTATTACAGGAGGCAAAGAGAGAGTGATATGGGTTGTCCAATAGAAAGAAAGGCCGCTGTTTTAAAGAAGATGCTGCCGCTGAACAATCAGACAATTTCCCGGTTAGCCAAAGAAGAAGGCATTGCACAAGGTACGCTTTATAGTTGGCGAGCCCAAGCAAGAGCGAAAGGCGAACTCATGCCAGATGGCGATTTGACACCAGCAGGTTGGGGTTCTTCGGATAAGTTTGCAGCGGTTCTGGAAAGTGCGTCATTAAGCGAAACAGACCTTTCAGCTTATTGCCGTCATCGTGGTTTGTACCCTGATCAGATTAAGGCATGGCGAATGGCTTGTGAACAAGCCAATGACTGGGATCGCGCCCAAACGAAACGTTTACAAACCAGTCGTAGAGAAGCGGATAAACGTATTAAACGTCTCGAACAAGACCTGCACCGAAAGGAGAAAGCGTTAGCCGAAACAGCCGCTTTGCTGGTGCTTAGAAAAAAGGCCCAAGCGATCTGGGGGGAGGGAGAGGACGAATGACCTGCCATTCAGATCGCCAAAATAGTATCCGTTTAATCAAAGAGGCCGTTGTCGCTGGCGCTACATTAAGCAAAGCGTGCAAAGTGCTTGAGTGACACCCTAAGACGTACCGACGCTGGGCAAACGCGGGTACTGTCCGTGCTGATGGCAGACCCAGCGCTCATCGACAGGCGCCTAGTAATAAGTTCACAACAGAAGAGCGGGCATTGATCGTCACCACTTGTAATGAAGCGAAATACCAAGCGCTACCCCCCTCGCAAATTGTGCCCAAATTGGCGGATGAAGGTGTGTATATTGGGTCAGAGTCAAGCTTCTATCGGGTGTTAAAGTCGGAAAACCAACTGCAGCGGCGAGGTAAGGCGGTGGCGCCTAAAAAACGGCACAAACCTAACAGCTACCTGGCATCAAGGCCAAACGAGGTGTGGTCTTGGGATATTACCTTTTTGAAATCGGACATAACCGGGTGGTTTTACCGGCTTTATATAATGATCATGGGTGTACCACTAGAATCCTACCAGGAAGCTAATAACGCAATGAATAACACCTGAAAAGAGCCGCCATAAGCTACAAATAGTATTTTTTATAATATTTGTACTGTTTTTTTATAAACCGATAACACGCTTTATAATTCATAAAATAAATAAAATTATCCAAAAAAACACTTGCATTCACCAGCAGAATTTTTTTTAAAATACCCATTTAATATCTGATTAAATGGGCAAATTGAATATGAACGAAATGATGACCGTTGAAGAATATATCACCGAACACTGTAAAATAAGTATGGAAAAAGCAATTGCTGCTGAACGCTTCCCTTTATGGAAAAGATCATGCGATTCCATTGATGACGTAGCTTTTTCTCGACATGGGTTACTTCACTGTATAAGTCTTGTACATAGTGGTCGTCACTATCTACAGGTTACGGATGAAATATACGACGAGACAATTTGTCATTCAAGCTATTTTAACGCATTGAAGTCGACAAGACGGATGAAGATGATGCAAGCCATGGAAAAGCAAAGCTATCAACTGCAAAGTGAGAAATTATCTTCTTTGGACATTGATTATTTAAAACAATTTCCTGAACTTGAAGAATATCGAGTAGAAGCAGCTGATGGTCATTTTATACAGCATGCTTGTCACACAGAGAAAAATCGTCAGGGCAACGTCTTCGCAGCAGGCTTTATTCATGCCTTGAACCTCAGAAATGGACTTCTAAGACCACTTTGTGTCGTGACTAACGGTACTGAACGACACCAGGAAATACCCGCGTTACGTTCTTATATTGAACAACGTTGTGGCGAAAAAGAGACTTGGCAAAAGCATCTCTATATATACGATAAGGCGGTGACTGATTATGCATGGTGGGAAAAACAAAAACAGCATCAGAATTTTATGATTTCAGTACTCAAAGAAAATGCAGTTGCAACTTTTGTCAACTCTATACCCTATGACCAGGGTAGTGAAATTAATACAGGGGTTGAAGGCTATAGTGTATATAAAAATAAAAAGGTCCAATTTCATATTGTTAAATACCGCGACCCAGAAACAGGTCAATTACATCAATTTATTTCAACGCTACCAGAGTCAATTAACCAAGGCACTATTGCTATGCTCTATTACAAGCGTTGGACGATAGAAAAATCATTCAACAATAGTAAAAGTGATTTCACCGAAAGAAAAGCCTGGTCTTCAAACCTGAATGCGCTGAACAGTCAAATGCGTTTTACTGCCATGGCCTATAATATCATGCGTATTTTTGAAGAAATATCAAAAACAAAGAACCTGGAATGTATTCATCCATCTGATAAAAAATACACTAAAATGCTTGATAAGAGACAACAAATTGCCCAGAAAAAAGGCGGCTTTGTTAACCCATTGTTTTTTTACGCTAGAATTACCCGTATATGCTCATTCACCATCCGCTCTCTGCAAAATGCAATAATGACAAGAAAGTCTCTTAGAACTATTATGCATAGCTTAGTGAGGCATTTAAAACCTCGACAGCCAGGAATTTTGAAACACTGATGTTGCTGGTAGTGTGCATCGCCAATGAGATTACCTGCCTCAGGTCCAAGTAAAGAACCAAAAGCTCCCCCCGTTATTCTTCGAGGCACTGGGCTCAGAGCAAGCTTCGCTTCTTTAATAGCAGCATCTACCACAGCGGTGTTTGTCAAGGTAGTTGTCCGTTTTACTATGCTACTTGCTTTTCAATTCCATTATGCTTTTGTCTCATGGCCAAGCCTTCCTTTTCCGGGTTTAACCACACCCCCGATACCGGTTCGAGGTGTTTAATATCCTGGTTCCAGCGTTCAGGGTGTTTGGCCTTTGCTTGTTCATAAACTGCTTTTCTGGCTGCCAGTATCGCGTGATCTTCGCCTTTATGACGTGAGGTTGGTGTCACAAACCCAATGCCGCTATGGCAATGAGAGTCGTTGTACCATTGCACAAATCCATGCACCCAGTTTCGGGCAGAGGCTAAACTATCAAATGGCTTTGACGGATAGGCAGGCGTGTATTTTAAGGTTCTAAACAGACTTTCTGAATAAGGATTATCATCGCTTACCGATGGCCTGCTAAACGAAGGTATCACACCCAACCATTGCAGTTTTGCTAACATGGTAGCACCTTTCATTGGGCCACCATTATCCGCGTGTAATACCAATTGACTCTGGCTGCACCCCTCCGCTAAACAGGCACGCTGGATCAGCGCCGCTGCCAGATCAGCCGATTCACTGTCATGCACTTCCCAGGCAACAATTTTACGACTGTAAATATCCATCATCATGTAAAGCCGGTAAAACCACCCGGTTATGTTCGATTTCAAAAAGGTAATATCCCAAGACCACACCTCGTTTGGCCTTGATGCCAGGTAGCTGTTAGGTTTGTGCCGTTTTTTAGGCGCCGCCGCCTTACCTTGCCGCTGCAGTTGGTTTTCCGACTTTAACACCCGATAGAAGCTTGACTCTGACCCAACATACACACCTTCATCCGCCAATTTGGGCACAATTTGCGAGGGGGGTAGCGCTTGGTAGTTCGCTTCATTACAGGTGGTGACAATCAATGCCCGCTCTTCTGCTGTGAACTTATTACCAGGCGCCTGTCGATGAGCGCTGGGTCTGCCATCAGCACGGACAGTACCCGCGTTTGCCCAGCGTCGGTACGTCTTAGGGTGTCACTCAAGCACTTTGCACGCTTTGCTTAATGTAGCGCCAGCGACAACGGCCTCTTTGATTAAACGGATACTATTTTGGCGATCTGAATGGCAGGTCATTCGTCCTCTCCCTCCCCCCAGATCGCTTGGGCCTTTTTTCTAAGCACCAGCAAAGCGGCTGTTTCGGCTAACGCTTTCTCCTTTCGGTGCAGGTCTTGTTCGAGACGTTTAATACGTTTATCCGCTTCTCTACGACTGGTTTGTAAACGTTTCGTTTGGGCGCGATCCCAGTCATTGGCTTGTTCACAAGCCATTCGCCATGCCTTAATCTGATCAGGGTACAAACCACGATGACGGCAATAAGCTGAAAGGTCTGTTTCGCTTAATGACGCACTTTCCAGAACCGCTGCAAACTTATCCGAAGAACCCCAACCTGCTGGTGTCAAATCGCCATCTGGCATGAGTTCGCCTTTCGCTCTTGCTTGGGCTCGCCAACTATGAAAGCGTACCTTGTGCAATGCCTTCTTCTTTGGCTAACCGGGAAATTGTCTGATTGTTCGGCGGCAGCATCTTCTTTAAAACAGCGGCCTTTCTTTCTATTGGACAACCCATATCACTCTCTCTTTGCCTCCTGTAATAACTTATTGAATCCCAATTTAGGGAGGGGGACAACTAGCCTGACACAGGGGGACAGGAACATACTTATCATCAACGACATACCCAAGCATTGTCCATCTCTGTCTCCCAGTTGGAGCACCAATATCTGTCCGGCTCCTCTTCAGAAGGCCCGACTCCGCATTAAACAAATGCGCAAACGCGGCGGTCCTGGCCCCGTTTGCAAACTTACCCCCACCAAGCTCAGACGCCGTACCTCCAACCACTGTCGCAACCGCCGTTCTGCCCACAATACTCCCAGTACTTCGATCAGCCATATTAAAAACACCGCCATTAGTCAGGCTGGTCGTTGCAAATTTAGCAAACCCAGCACTCAAAAATCCCTGCCCAAATTTCCCTCCTTGCACCACAGACATAAATCCTCCCGCTATACCATGAGCCAATACCTTCGCTTTATCTTCCCAACCTGACACACCTGTCCCCGCAAATATAGCACCCGATATACCACCAGTAATGGCGCCTTTAAGTATATTACCACCATTAATAGCCGCACTGGCTGCCCCTGCTGCTGCCCCGGCCAGTGCGCCCAGTGCAATTGCGTTTCCCCCCACTAACGCTAAGCAGGGTGGGCAATAAAAAGTCACCACAGCCGCAATGATCACCACTATAAATGGCTTAATAGCTTTTACCACTTTTTTAACCGCTTTTTTAATCGACTTAAAAAGCTTCTTAAAAAAGTACCCGCTAGGGTCCGTATACTTCATGGGGTTATTCAGCACATAGCTATAACGGTTATAGCTCTGGCTCATGCCCGCCGCCTGTATATGCGGATCAGCGCTAACAAACCGCGCCAGGCTTGCATCGTATACCCGCCCATTCATATGGATCAGGCCCCAATACCGCTACCTCAGGTTTAACCCAATGAATCTTTTAGTCTCTGAGAGGCCTTGATACGAGGTTCAGTTAACAGTGGGTAGGCTTTTGGTCGTCGTTTAATTGCCCTTGGTTGGGGTGATCGTTTTCTCCTGCCAATTAACGTTGAAGCGATTATCCTTAATAAGGAAGTGTACGCTTTTTGTATCATACTGGATGTTGAATGGATGAATTTAATATGAGCAATACCCAGTAGCTGTACCGTTGCCTTAAAACTTATTTGACGTGCTATTTCACCCTCTGTTTTTGCTGACTCTGCCATGCTACCCCGAATCAGGTTATAAGCCATAAAGGTTGTTGCTATTTCTTTTTCAACCATCTCGGGTGAATGGCATCGCAACATATCCATTTTCAAATCTGTTTTAATTGTACGAAAATCCAATTCAACTTTCCAACGTTCCTTATACAGTGTTGAAAGCTCTTTCTTAGGGTAAGTATCAACCTCCAACAAAGTGCTAACATAGACTGTCCCATCCACTGAAAATTCTCGAACTGTCAGGGTTTTCGGCAATAGATCAAAGTCTGATTGCGACATCCAAACCGGTTTTCTTTTAGGTTTTTCCCACTCGATAAGATGATCTTTTGCACCAAGCGTTAACCCTGTTTTGTAATCCGCTTTCTTTTGTGCGTGATTCATTGAGACGAATGCAACCCCTTTCGATTGTAGAGCCGCTAAGACAGCATAAGTACAGTAATAGCGGTCTGCCAGTAACAGATCATTGGCGGTTAATGACGTCATCAGGGTACTGAATAATGACATTTCCCCTGTTCCCTTTCCTTGATACTCTCCCATTGCATAATCAATAATAGCGCCAGAACTTAAAGAAATGAGTCCGACTATTCGAGCAATAGGAAAACCTAAACCCGGTTTTTGAGTCTGTTGCTGGGGGTATTTATGTTGATTTTTCTGGGTATCAGGCATGAGAACAGTGGTTCCATCCACAAGCACCACATTATACCCTTTCCATGTCCAAATTTTACCTGCTCTGGCATGTAACGTTGAACCGATTGAACGTACCTCCTGAAGTACCCACGACAGAGATAAACGTTGACGGGCTTTACAGTAAGGACCGCTATTAAAAGAACTTGGAAGCAGGTTTTCCTGTAAACGATCAACTAGCAGACGGGCGACTGTTTCTTTACAACTGCCATTATCACTTAACACCTGCCAGAGAAATAAACGCAGTGTAACAAGTGGGGTGAATACCCGGTCTCGATAGCTGCCCGATAGTTCGCTTAGGTCGTTTAGACGCTTGGAACAGAGTAAATTATTAAAGTCTCCTGTGTTTAACTGAAAAAAAACACATTTGATCGTTTTAATTTGCTGTCGGATAGCGAATTTCATAGAATAGGTCAGCGTTAGGTTTTTTGGCGAAGTACTTGTGTGTTTTGTCGCTTACAAGGATACTTCAAAAGGAAACCTAACGTTACCCATCTATATGACTTTTAACGTTATTTTAGTTCTTCACCAGACTGAGGTAGCGGTATTGATATATGACCCCTTCCCTTCTCTCAATACATCCGCCAGTAACCGCCGCTAAAAGAAAGGTTTTAAACGCTGAGCCAATGGACGCCGAAATGGACAGGACAGGCATTATGGCGTTAATCGACGGCATGCTATTGAAGCATGACGCTAAACGATGGATGCACGCTCGATGAATTCACTCTCATCAAACCAACAAAAAAACCTCCGAACAGGCACTAAAACTAGTCGATGTCTTTACTCTGCCTGTCCTGATGCCTGCCGATGCCTGCTCTCAATGCCTGTCCTAATTAGTTTTCCTAATTAGTTTCTCTTTTCTAAAGGCTGTCTTTTTCATAGTAGGTACCATTTTTTATCAAAACAAATGGCAACCTTTCTTCGCCAAACACTTTACCTTCTTGATCCTTCACTACAAAACTAATCACTTGCTGACTAGGATAATCCTCATTGCCACTCATTTTACAATTTCGCCTAAAGGCAGGTGACCACACATATCTTAAAGCCTGTAGGTTATCTACCTTGTATTGCACACCCCAATCATCAAAACCACCGCAATCCCCTACCGTAATAGCTTCAATAACAAGGCCAACGCCACTCAAAGACTTCGAGCTAACTAAAATTGATGGCCAATGATTTTTTTTATCCAATTCAAAAATAAGAATATAATTTTTCCTAGATAGCTTATAACGCGTCGGCATATCATCATCTGATTTAAGGCGTGATAACTCAGATTTTCCATGAGATACAATCTCAATTCCTTCAAGTTGTTCTAGCGAGATGTACTTGTAGTCAAACGATTTAGACATGCAACCAACACTAAATAGAAGGATTGTACAAATGATAACGGTTCTTTTCATACCACTCACCTATGGGCTAGACTGGAAATGATGACGAGGCAGTGGATCGTTACCACCATAATAGTCGCCGAGATTTACAGACGTTCTACCTCCAGTAGCATTCAATAAACCGCGTACATAACTATTTGAATTGAAGCTGTCTACAACCCCTGGAAACAGGTCGTAATCAACGCAATCACAATAAGCACTATCAGCCTGCCTCAAGCTATTCACATAACTTTGAGCTGTCGCACCTTTAGGGAGTGTTACCAAATCAACAGTAAAATTATTAGCGGGGGCATCTGATGATCGATTTAGGTCACTAACCAATAATCCGCCGTCAGGGCCAGCACTAAACGTCACAGTTTCACCATTAGCGTCAGTATATTCAATCGCCGTATGCACGGGGCCAACGCCGCCGACATTATGACCTGTTACATATACTTTACCCGCTTCTCTTCCCTTCCGAGCACTCAACTCTGCATTCAACAAATGCGCAAACGCAGCGGTCTGCGCCCCGTTTGCAAACTTACCCCCACCAAGCTTAGATGCCGTCCCCCCAACCACCGCCGCCGCAACCGTCCGATGAATTCTATTCGTGGCCGATTTCCCACCCACACTCAGACTTACCGGCTTCGCACTGTCTGCAAAGGATGAGGTAACAAATCCTGCACCAAACCGCCCTCCTTGTGCAATTGTTGATCGACCACCCGAACCACCATCATCTCCTCCGTTCAACGTATTTTGACCTGCCCTGGCAGCAACCTTATAGGCAAAGTTCGACCACCCACTATCTCCTCCGTTGCCTTGCCCAAGATAATACGTTATTCCCACTACAGCGGCACCTCTAGCGGCTTCCGAGGGCGAAGCCCCATACGCTCTGGCTATGTCGTGTTGCGCCGCCGCATAATACAGCGCCGCAAAAGGGCCACAAAATGCTGAGCCAATTGTCGCCGCGAGATTGGCAATTTTTGGACCTACAGCCCGAATAGCGGCTCTTTTAACTTTCTTCTCAAGTCGCTGCAAAGCCGCCGGTAACCCTAATACAAGACCCGCAAGTCCCCCGAATGCTTTTTTAAAAAAGCAAGAAAGCAAGGGGGTCAGAGGGCAATGGCACTAAGTTAAGCGGTTTTAGCGGGTAAAATAAACGAAAAAATAACTGTAATAAACCCAATAAAAAAGGCTGAAATGTTATAATTTTGTATGAAAAATACAACCTTATTTCTACCCGGATTCAACATCCAAACACTCCGCAAAACACCCCGTTCAGCCATTCAAATCTTGCACGATAAGATAGCAAAAATACGTCACAAATCACTGAGTGAACTACCTGTTTTTCTTGGCGATATTATACCCACGAATATTCTTAAACCGAATGATTTTGGTGTGAATAGTCGTCGACGTATTTTCAGTAAAGAAAATACTTTCTGGTTGTTTTTTTCACAAATAATGAACGCCGATGGTGGCTGTAAAGAAGTCGTTAGACAACTGCAAAATGTCGCCCACAACCAAGGCATTCCCATACCTTCATCATCCACCTCCGCCTATTGCCAAGCACGTAAAAAACTACCCATGGACGATCTTAAAAACGTATTTTCAGGGACGTGTCGATTATCGCCACCTCAACCCAAAGCGCTCCAAGGTCGACCGGTTATCGTTGCCGATGGGACAGGCCTATCCATGCCCGATACGCCCGCGAATCAACAAACTTACCCACAACCGAAATCACAAAAACAGGGATGCGGATTTCCTCAAGCACGGCTTTTAGCTTGTTTTAATCTTTATAGCGGTTTAATTCTGAGCTATGCACTAGGAAATAAAAAAAGTCATGAGCTAAGACTTTTAGAAGAACAATGGGATACCTTCAATGAAGGTGACATTTTCTTAGGTGATAAAGGTTTTTGCAGCTTCTACGATATTGACTGCCTCTCTCGACGAACGGTTGACAGTGTCGTTACATTGGCGCGGAGAACGCCCAGCACTGCCTCCCAGGCCAAAAAGAAGATAGCCGATAATGACCTTCATATTGAATGGCAAAAACCTAAACACACAAAAGCGACCCGTTACACAAAAGAGCAGCATAGCGACCTTCCAAAGACCTTAACTTTACGACAAATACACGTCAGTATTGTACGAAAAGGATTTAGGACGAACCATTTTTATATCATCACGACACTACTTGATGCTCAGCAATATCCCGCTATAGAAATTATCGACCTCTATGCACAGCGCTGGAATGTGGAACTGTATTTTCGCAATATTAAAACCACCATGGGTATGGATATATTACGCTGTAAAACACCTGATATGGTTCGTAAGGAAATCATCATGCACATGATTGTTTACAACACGATCAGGCACATCATGTGTGTCGCTTCATACCGACATGACACACCGGTTGATCGGCTAAGTCTTAAAGGTGTTTTGCAAACACTCCGACAAAGCACTTCATCACTTGGTAGTGGGCAGAGTCCAGCACAAAAAAGACGGCAATATCTTGATTATTTATATGCAGCGATTGCGGATGATCGTGTGCTTCATCGACCTTTTAGATTTGAACCAAGAGTGGTAAAAAGGCGACCTAAACCACGGGCATTAATGACTCGACCAAGGAACGTTTTAAAAACTGAATATTGGCAAGCTAAAGCGGCTTAACTTAGTGCCATTGGGGTCAGAGGGCAATACCGCTACCTCAGGTTTAACCCAATGAATCTTTTAGTCTCTGAGAGGCCTTGATACGAGGTTCAGTTAAAAGAAAGCAAGGGGGTCAGGCTTATTATTCACCATACAACGACTAATACGGATAAAAACAGTGGTTTCCAGCAAGAAATATAGGAAATAACTGCCTTGACCCGAATGGCACTTCCTTAAGCTCTAAGTACATGAAAAATATGGAAGTACTTTCATTGTAAATGACCTATTTCTGTTTTTTGGGATGGCCATATTTTTTAACAACACTTCTGGCCACGTCCCTTGGCTGCATCAATAAAGGATATGGTTTGGGTCTTCGTTTAACCACTCTTGGTTCAATACGCCCCGGTCGATTACCCACACAGTTTTCTGCAATCAACGCACATAGCGCCAACACCTTATCACTACCCAGAGGGCTACCGCCTTTCTGATAACGATACGCTACCCAAATTTGTAACGTATGCTTAAAACTTATCTGTCGAGGCAGTATGTCCACTAGTAAGGCAGATTGCGCCATTAATAAGCGAATAAGGTTGTAAGCTAATATGTGTACCCACATTTCCTTCTCAACCATTTCTGGCGTCTTACAACGGAAAGTGTGCATCTTCATTGTCGTTTTTATATGGCGTAAATCAAGTTCGACATGCCAGCGTTCTTTGTAGAGCTGTTTAAGAGCCTCTTTAGACGCCGATTTAACTGATAACAACGTTGTCACCAACAGTTTTTTACCCACTTTCAGTTCACGTATAACCACTTCATCAGCCGCCGCTTCATAGGCTTCTTCGCTCATCCACTCTGGTCTTTTCTTGGGCTTTGTATAACAAATCAGATGATCCTTCGATCCAAGCTTTTTGCCTTTTCGAAAATCTGTGGATTTACGCCGCGCACCATGCTGCTCAAATACACCGTCTACTCCTTGCTCTATAAGGTTTGCTAGAAAAAAATAACCCGCAAAATAGGCATCACCCACCACAATATCACCCGGTTTAAGCGCATTTTGTATTTTTCTCAATAACGTTTGCTCATCCGCTCCCTTACCTTTAAAAGGACCCATTGCCGCATCGAGAACACCACCACTGGCTAAACAAATAATTCCTACCCAGCGACAAAGAGGAAAACCGATCCCCACTTGCTGGCCTGACTGTTGTGGATAAACTACCTGATTTTCAGGCGTATCGGGCATCGTCACAGTAGTGCCGTCAACCAATTTAACTGAACGCCCTTGCCAGTGCCAGTGACTGGCCGCTTCATTCGCCACACACTCGCCTGTACAACGGGCAAGCCCTGAGACGAGGGGGGTTGGCAGCCTTTGTCGCGCTTTACACTAACTCCCTGTATACGTATTACTCACTGATAAACCTTCACTTAATCGCTGTACAGCGAGTGTGTTGACAGCTTGTTGGCAGGACTGATCTGCACTCATTGTTTGGTATAAAAACAGCGATAAGGTGTCTAGAGGAGGATAGCGACGCGCTCGAAAATCCGGTTGTAATTCTTCCAGTTTCGTAAGTAACTGAGAGGATGTCAGCAAGTGATAAAAACTCAATGCATCCGAGGATTGAGCTCGGCTTTTGATGCGACGTTGAAGAATGTTGACTTTTACATTACTCTGCATGATAGCTGGTTCCTGTGGGATAAAGGGTATTTGTGTTGGCAACAAATAACCTACCATAGAACCAGCTTTTTTTGTAATTACTTCAAATACTTACAGCTTAAGGAAGTGCCATTCTGCCTTGACCCCTTTTGCTCCTTTTGCTCTCTTTTGCTCTTCAGTCTATGCCTGTCCCAGTCGATGCTCTTTTCCTATTCCAAAACAAGATTGATAAAACAACAAACACAATTAACACTACTTGCAATATAGACATCAATTGGGTAACTAATAAAATAACAGGGAATATCAAAACGCTAAGCAATTGAATTTCTGAACGAGATTTAAAAAAATAATAAAATGCTAAACCCAAAGCAACATAATAACAGGAGACATATAGTTGCTTTTCTTTTTCCAGGAAACACGTAAGCTAATTGTAGTATTTTGAAAATTTTCATTGTGATCTTGTTCATGCCACTGATTATTTTTTTCTATCAACTCATCAAGCCTTTTCCACTCAGGTGATGACGGATGTAAGCCTTGTTCCGTTTTTTTTTGTATTACATTAATTTCATCCAAATATGGTGAATAGATATTACTCGGCTCTCTCTGGGTTAGTTCTATAGGAGTGTAAGTCACTATTACTAAACTCAAAATTGAAACCAAAAACGAAAAGAATAGGCCCTTGAATATCATGACATACATATTAATAACATCCTAAGCTTTGAGCAAAACACGTTCTATATTCAGTTCCAGTCCGGCGATAAAGCGTTGTTCTTTTTGTGCTGACTAAATTCCCTCCCGATCTAAAACCTGGAACTTCTGACCACAAATCAGGATTATTAGGTGAACCAGTAGCGTCATACAATGTGTCATAGGAATACGTTTCTGTTAAACGAACCTGCCCTACTGTTACCATTCTAGATTGCACCGATAAGACATCTGCTAAATCTAAAGCATAGCCCGCTCCTTGTATCTCAGGATGGGGAACTCGTTGCATTATCGATGCTAAAATATCTCCCACTGCTCCAATGGTATCCCATTCCCCAGTTTCATATATATCTTCTAGTCTTGATTTGTCCACATGTACACTTCCATCACGAAGATCCTTGTCAGCCGAGCCCCTCCGAGCACTCATCTCCGCATTAAAAAAATGTGCAAAAGCGGCGGTTTGTGCCCCGTTTGCAAGGATGGGTACGCTTGACGTGCATCCTCGTAACGACCCCACTTTTCCTTTGATAAAACAATCCGTTAAACGTCTCTTTTCCTTGATACCATCCTGTTCTGGCGATTTTTTCCCTTGAGGCGGTTTTCGCACCGATACGACCAGCGCGGTACTTTGTTTCAGGATAGAAGCCGCCATCAGGTACAGCCAGGTCAACCGCCACAGACAGAGAACCTGCGGGACATTCAGTTGAAGGAGGGATTGAATCGGATACGTCATGGCCGGTAGTTTACGCGATGACGGCACGATCATGAAGGCTTCTGTTTTTAGCCGCTTTTTTCTGAACCATCAGGCCGCGCTAAAAGGCCGGGATTGCACCGGCCTTTATGGATTACTTGTACTGCTTCCAGTACGGATAACCGACTCGATCATAATACTCACGAGCTTTCATCCGCTCGTCTCTGCCATGGCTTGAGTAGCCGTCTTCCCTGGGATCATTTGCCCAGTTCATAATGCCAGATAGATCAGCAATGAAGCCCCTGAGCACCCGTTCCGGCTCGACTTCGTCTGCTTGACACAACGCGATAAACTCGTCGGGTAGGTCGATGGTTATTCGCTGTTTCATGTTGATTTGCTCCTGTGGCTGTTGACAGCCCAGTAGGACTGACTGGACATGCAAAACCCCTTGCATCGCGCGCAGGACTGTCAAGGCTTCGCAGCGCAACGCCGTGGAGCGAAGAACCCGTAGGGCTTGGCCTTGACGGTTCGAGCACGGTGCTAACCTGACAGCATGTGCAGTCAGCCCTTGTCCACCACACCCACCTGATTCAGGGAGGGCAGCTAAAGGGGAAATGGAAGAACGCACGCTTTTTGTGCGGGCTGGAGCGCCCTTTAGCTGACCGGGGTGGGCGGGCTCTTTAAAAACAGCACGGCTCTGGCGCGCGACAGCGGCGCAAGAGACCGTGCGCAGTGCGCAGCACACCTTATGGAGCGATAGCGACCGGCCATTTAACATAACGACTGATTATGCGGCGCAGCGGACACTGGCTCGGGGGCACAAGCGAACAACGTGAGCGCCGGGGGTCAGTCTATGCCTGATGGGATGGACCCGCTCCCTTTGAACCGGCATCACAATGTGCCAAGATTGAGCGGTAACACAACCAATCTATTATCACCTAATAAAGGTAGGAGCGAGTCCATGAACGAGAATATCACCCGATTGGGTATTGATCTAGCCAAAACTATTTTTCAAGTGTGTGGTGCTAATAAACACGGTTCAGCCACAGCACGTGAAGTGTTCAGTTCTTTGTATGATGAACTAGTGGCGATTGATAAACGCGTAACACACTACACAAAACGGTTAACCCAGTTGAGCAACCAGCATGAGCGCTGTCAGCAATTAAAAACACTGCCGGGTGTAGGGCCTCTGGTCGCCACTGCCTTGTTTACAGCAATGGGCGATCCGGGTTTTTATAAAAATGGGTGTGAGTTTTCCGCCTTTTTGGGTCTCGTTCCTCGTCAATATAGTTCGGGGGGCAAAACGCAACTAAAAGGTATCAGTAAACGCGGGGACGAACACGTGCGCACTTTGTTGATACAGGGGGCGCAAGCGGCATTAAGTCGAATGCCTAAACACGATGATGGGCTAAGTCGTTGGGCCTGTCGTGTCAAAGCACGTCGGGGCCATTGTGTGGCGGCGGTGGCATTGGCCAATAAGCTCGCCAGAATTAGCTGGGCGGTGGCGGCTAATAATACAACTTACGTGCATAAAACAGTTTAATAACATCGTTGAAGATTTCTTACCACGAGGTAGCGAAAGAGCAGTAAAGGGTATAACAGGTTAAACCGGCTAAGACAGAACCTGGAGGGGTCATGGTCTTCACAGACCGATTGCTTGATGAGGTGTCTGAGCGCGGTTCCCATTATGGTTCTGGACGGATAAACAAATACAATCCGTTCTATCGAGAAGCCGGATATATGACTGCTAACCTTATTTACTATGTCTGCTCTGAACGCTAAAAAATGAATGAACGATTAAAAAATTGTTGAATTTAACTGCGGGTCCATATATGGCCCCTTTTCTCGATGCCTGACACCAGCAATGAAAAGGCAGAAATTACTCAATGTGGCTTAGAGTCACTACAGAAATACTTGACCATTACAAATTGAGTCAGACAAGTCATGGCCGACTGGAGAGCTGCTTTCTTCTACGATAAAGCTGTCATCTCTATCGATGCCTGTCCTAATTAGTTTGCAGCCAATGTCTCCAGTCACACCCACTCACATGCGCCAATTTTTATGTTTATAAAAATCAGCAAAGACCCATAAAATATATATCATTAGCATATAAATAAATCCAACAACTGTATAAAAAATCGCTGCCAATGGCCAACCTATACCCATATACTTATTATTATCAAAATCATAGCAAGCACTAGGTATATCCTTACTTTTATATTCTATTAACGGCCAATCAAAACATATATTTCTAATCACATCTATATGAAAATCTTTTAAAAAAAGAAGCAATATAGTCATCAAAAAACTAAAAATTAAAGCAACAAAAACCACTTTAGCTTTTATAAAAAATTCAAGATTTTTTCTTAGCATAATCCATATAAAAAAAGGAGAAAAAACCACAATAAGGATTATCAATCCTGCATAAACATAATCTATAAACCACGTAAACATTACTTAAACCTATTTGGATAAGTTTCCGACCATGTATAGGGCGAATAGTCATAAGGAGTACCACCAATCTCAAACCCTAAACTCAGGGGATCTCTAAACCCATCTGAACCAGTAATATTTGGCATCCCAGGATTATGTGCCTCAACAAAACCTGTATAGTTAGTTGTACATTCGCTCGATGAGCAACTGGTAGTAAACACAACAGCAGTATCTCCTACATGAAAGACATCACCCGTCATGTCAACTCCTAAGTTGCTATTCAAGTGCTTTGCTGTACCACTTCTAAGAGCATTAGATTGACGAACTACTGAGGGATGGTTTATCAAGGCACTTTTAGTATTAGGGCCAAGCTCTACCTGTTCACCATTACCATTGTAATAGTGATCTATTGCTTCACTCGTACTGTCTATCATTTTCTTAAGGATACCCTCCGCATTAAACAAATGCGCAAAAGCGGCAGTCTGTGCCCCGTTTGCAAAAACCAGTAATTCAACACCTGCCTTCCTTGACCTTAAACTTACCGTGTAGAGGACTTTCACCTCCGATCTCTTGCCGATTTACCTCGGCGCTCTGCATGTCCTAATTAGTTTTTTTTGCAACGTAAACCACCAAAATCAGTGGTTTGTTTGACTTCATGCGTCTTAATGTTGATAACCCAGTATTCACAATTATTAGAGAGGCGACTTTTTGTTATGCCATGATCTTTGTATATTTCCCTAGGTCGCCGTGCAACTAATAAATTATTATTTTCAATAAAATAATCATCAACCCTGGAGTCAATAATAATTGTGTTTGAACGCTCTTCTCCTTGATAAACAACAACCCTTTCATTGCCACCTAAATATTCATACTTATATCCATTGGCAATTGAAGTAGAGAAATCCCCAACACCTGGCCCCAGTAATTGGCTAGCTAAAAGATATAGAAACACAAAAAAAGCAAATACAATTAAAACAGATTTAATTACCTTATTTAATAACATTAGGGTGCCCTGAATACTTTATTAGAAAATCTGTCCCTACTGATATTCCAGCATTGGAAGCCATATAAAAACCACCATAAGTTTCAAAGTTACGAACTGGACGACTCAAAAATGAACCATGAGGCTGAAAATCATATGGGCCAGGTGGAAGAGTAATATTACCTTGAGCGTCCCTACTTAAAGTGACTGAGCCATGAACAAGCCAATCACTACCCTGAACTTTTCCTGTTGCAATCCCATTTTCATTGAAATCACTTGTTTGCTCAACCGTTAACTGACTGGCATCAACGGTAACCTCAAAGTTCGGGGCATCATTATTGCGCCAAATCTTATTGGCTTCACCCCAACTTAAATGCTCATCTTCCAAGGCTTTATCGGCTATTTGTTTTGCTGGATTTCGCTTAGCACTCCACTCTGCATTAAACAGATGAGTAAACGCTGCACTAGCCGCCCCATTTGCAAACTTCCCCCCACCAAGCTTAGATGCCGTCCCCCCAATCACCGCAGCAGTAACCGTCCGATGAATTTTATAATTAGCGGACTTCCCCCAAATATCAAAATTCAACGACTTTGCCCCTGCAGCAAAGGCCGACGAAACAAACCCATAACCAAACTTTCCGCCTTGCGCAACCGTCAAAGTACCACCAACCACACCATTAGCAGCCACATTCAAGGCATACTGACCTGCACCAGCATTAATGTCAAAGGTTGAACCAACCCAACTACTGGCTTGTTGGCCAAGATAATACGTTACCCCCGCTACAGCGGCACCTCTAGCGGCTTCCGAGGGCGAAGCCCCATGCGCTCTGGCTATGTCGTATTGCGCCGTCGCATAACACAGCGCCGCCGCCGCATAGGGGCCACAAAATGCTGAGCCAATGGCCGCCACGAGGTTGGCAATTTTTGGACCTACAGCCCGAATAGCGGCTCTTTTAACTTTCTTCTCAAGTCACTGCAAAGCCGCCGGCAACCCTAATATGAGACCCGCAAGTCTCCCGAATGCTTTTTTAAGTAAGCTCTTTAAAAAATACCCGCTAGGATCCGTATATTTCCAAAAAATAGCACGCTACACGTGGGTTTTTATTTCTGAAAAGCAAAACCATATTTACCAACTAATAAATAAGTACGGCCTTGGCTCATCGAAGAGTCAAACAATCCTATAGCTATCAAGCCATGAGGCTTAGAATATAGAAACGAATAGATAATTTTATTTTTTATGACAAGTATATTATAAATCTCGATTGAATTATCTAAAAAATTTACTATTTTCTTTCCTTCGTTTCTATAGCGAATGTTCTTAAATACCCATTCTTTTTGTAGTTCAAAATTCCCTCTCGGTATGGCAAAAGAAATATGTTTACTATAAAAGCAAAAATATTTATTTTTTTTGGAACAGAAAGATGTCGAACCTCCTATGCCATCTAAAATTAACTGATTTAAGTCAAGGTTTATGAGGAAACATTTTGAAGAATTAAATATATCGACATATTTATAATTTACAGAAGATTGAGCATTCAAACTAAAAAAAATAGAACACATAAAAAGGATAAATTTTTCAAAGTAGACATCATTTTTGCAGATACCTTTATAATTTAATTAGGATAAATATTCTATTGGCAACTATCTCTATAGAAAATTTTATCGAGTGCCCTAGCAGTTTGTCCATAGTATTTACCCATAAAATTATTTGTGGACACTATTGTTGCTGAGTAATGATCAAGCTCAATACCAAAGGTCGATCAGCTAAAACACCACGACCAGGAGATGATCTGCCATTTTCTCAATGTGGTCATTAAGCAGCATCAGCTAAAGCAGCTCGTGGTCAGCACATAAAAAAGACAGCTAAAAGGCTGCTGTTCGACGAACGATTAGAGCAACCAGGCAATATAAGCTATGTCTTACTTCGCTTTTTCACTGAACCAGAAAGGGTTCAGTGACTGTCCTTTTAGCTATTGTTTGTTCTAATTAGTTTGCCTGCCCAGGCGCCTGACTCATTTAGCCATTCGCCTGTAAAAATACAATGCAATACAAAACAGTGACGAATAAACAAATAATTCAATTATTGAGAAAATTGAACTTAGCACCATTGATACACCACTACCGAGAGTTTCTAGATCAAAAAAGAACGAGCTGAGAAAAAAATTCCAAAACAGCAAAATAACAACAGAGCTAAAAAGTGAAAAAAAAGATATTTTTACACTCGACCAACCTATTTTGGAAAACCTATCAAACAGTAAAAAGCTCAAGAAAATGATGGAATAAAACAGTAAATAGTAGATCATCTTAAAACCTATCCGGGTACGTTTCTGACCATCTATATGGATTATAACGATATCCAATACCACCAGGAATTTCCCAACCACCTCCAATTCCATCACCAAATCCCACAGGGGCTCTAGGACCCCAGAACCCGTCATTGGAGAACCCTATATAAGTCGTTGTACAAGAGCCAGATTGGCAAGCAGTTGAAAAATCCACTCTTGTTTTTCCTACATGATAAACCTCTCCTCTTAACTCAACGCTCAAATTATCATTAAGGTGATTGGCTGTTTCTGTTCGTAAAACTTCAGATTGGCGTTGCACCAGCGGGTGATTTCGCAAGGCCATTTTTGTATTAGGCCCAAGCTCTACCTATTCGCCATTGCCATTGAAATAATGACCTATCGCTTCACTCGTACTGTCTATTATTTTCTTCAGGTTACTCATCTCCGCATTAAACAAATGCGCAAACGCGGCGGTTTGTGCCCCGTTTGCAAACTTACCCCCGCCAAGCTCAGCGGCAGTACCCTCAATCACCGCAGTAGTAACCGCCCATCGATAATTTGGGAATTTATACGATCAGAAAATGACACGCTACGCTATGGTTCTTCAAATAATAGATGCCCATGATTTTTTGTCCATAGATATCCACGACACTTATCATAATTCTGGGTCTCGAAATAAGACAAATGTAAATTCATTATTTCGCCATTCTATCCATCCATACATTTCTGTTTCGCGTTTGAAAATTACGTATATTTTTTTATCCTCATATACTATATTTTCTATAGTTTTGGTATAAAATTCATATAGTGATTCTTTATTCAGCTTATCACCGATAATACTCGTTATTAAAACAAAGCTTTTTTTATCCCCTTTCTGTGCATTAAGATATCTGCCAGAAAATACTTTAAAGCTCTTGCCAGACACATGATTTTTAATATTAATAACACCAGAAAAATTACCGTTGTTAGTAAATTCAAATTGTCCCAAGCCAAACTGTTTAACCACGGAAACCGAAGCATCACTAGGCTCTTCAAATTTCGCGCCTAGTGCTATTGCATTTACAGACACAAAAAATAAAATTATTACAAAAACTCTGCACATACCTATACCCTCATTGACCTGGTGTACTTGGATTTAGATTTCTCAAGTATGGTAAGGGATCAATTCTCGTGGCTCTTGTAGCTCCTGTCTGAATCGTATAGTGAAGATGCAACCCTGTAGCTCGACCTGAAAAATTGCTGCTCCCTATCACTTGCCCTGCACTTACTTGCGTGTTTACTGTTAAGTTTGATGCAGTATGATAATAACCGTGCGTAGCCCCATTTTTTTGATGTTTGAACACCCGTAAATTCAATGGTCTGATCACAGCTTAGCCCTTTATCTTTCAATACCGAACGACGACTGACAACCCTGTATTTAGCATTCTTCTTGAGTCGCGTGACAAAGAATATTCCCTTGTTAGTCAATTGCTTATACCAATTGTAGTCATTGTAACCCTTATCCATGGCGATGATACTACCTTTAGGGAAACTCAACAGCTTACCAATAGTAACATCATGTACTTTACCCTCGGTAATCGACACAAATTCGGGTAGGTATCCTGCATGATTCAAACCAACATGCAATTTAATCGCACCTTTGGTCGTTCGAAAATCGGCCCAAGGAAACAGCGATAAACACAAATCAATGGTGCTAGGGCCTGTTGACGTTTGGCTATAAGCTTTTGAAACAAAAGGCAAACTCGTATCATTGGATGTGAGAAAAACAACAAATACGAGTTTGCCATGTCCCGATTATTGCTCAACGATGGGTATTGGTCGAAGCTACGGAGTAGCATGCTTAAAGAAGGCATTTATGACAAGCCGAAGTTACGGTTAGTCGTTGAAGGAATTCTTTATCGATTGCGTGTGGGGTGTCCGTGGCGAGATTTACCGGCGTCATTTGGTGACTGGAATAGTGTTTATAAACGCGTTAATGACTGGTCATCGAAAGGCAAGTTAATGAACATTTTCCATGCGCTTGTCGAAGAACCCGATCAAGAATGGGCATTTATTGATGGAAGTATTGTGAAGGCACACCAACATAGCGCAGGGGCTAGAGGGCATGAAAATCAAGCCATTGGCAACAGTCGAGGCGGGAAAACAAGGAAAATACACATGATTGTAGATGGGTTTGGGTTGCCCGTATTATTTGATATCACTGCTGGGCAGGTTAATGACTCCACAACAGCTCCTGAATTGATTGATGCCTTGCCAAAAAGCGAGTATGTGGTGGCTGACAAAGGGTATGACAGCGAGGCGTTACGCCATCAGATTAGACAGAAAAAGTCCGTTCCGGTTATTCCACGGCGAAGCAACTCAAAAATAGGCGATGAGGATATCGACTGGTGTTTATATAAATACCGACGCCTGGTTGAAAATGTGTTTGCTCGATTGAAGCATTTTCGAGCGATTGCCACCCGATATGATAAGTTGAAGCGGAACTATCGGAGCATGCTCGCCTTGGCATGCGCCTTTCTTTGGTTACCCATGTGAAACGTCAATATGTTTTAGAGGTATTTATTTAAGTGCATAGCGCAATGGTATTGTAAACACCCATTGTGTACGTTGAGTGTGTTTAGGAAAAGGAGGAAACCTTCTCACTTTAGTAACAGCGGATAACGCCGCTTGATCAAGCACAGAAAACCCGGATGTTTTATGCACATTACGACGGGTTACCACGCCATTTGCCGAGAGGGTAAAGCGAACAATAACTTCACCCTGTATTCGCCGCCGCTTTGCCTTTCTGGGGTAGGTATTATTTTTTTCAATCAAATCGCGTACAGCGTTTATATAGGCTTTTTCCGCTCGAATATCTGCCTGCGTGCTTAACGGCGCCGGTGTTGATGGTGATGTTTGAATGGGTGTTACCTCAGACGCTGGCTTTTGTATCGCATCAGGCTTTGCCTTTAAAACTGGTACACGCGTTGATTCTAAGGGTAGTTTGGGCTTGGCCTGTGGCTTTGGTGCAGGTCTGGGCGCTGGTTTAGGTTCTGGCTGTGGTTCAGGTATAGGCTCAGGCGCTGGTTTGAAGTCGGGTTGTGATTTAGACACAGGCCTGGATTGGGGCTTAGGCTTAGGTTGTGGTTTAGTGATGAGCTTGGGGGCTGGCTTGGATTCGGGTTGCGCTTCAGGTTTAGATTTAGGCGCTGGGCTATTGGCTGCTGGTACTGGAGTGGTCTTATCCACCTGCTGAGGAGGATGGAGTAATACCAGTGAAAGTAATTTATTTTGCGGTGTTTGATAGCGTGGCAATGCCCATAGGACGCTGGTTATTACGGTGCTATGCAGTAACAACGATATGACAAAACCAACCGAGATGGCACGCATGGTTCAATGTCGGGAAAACGATTAGCAACTGAAAGACGATTCCCCGCTTCTATTACCCTGTAAAATTTTTGCGTATTGTAAGGCCAAAATACACATTTCTGTCGGGTGCTGGTTCAAAAAAGCGCCCACCAAAGGCGTTAATACGAATATTGTTATTGTATTCCTCATCGGACAAATTATTGATGCCAATAAACGGTGAGAACTCCCAGTCGTCAACAAAGCCGTTATACCCCAGGCGAAAATTGGATACCGTGTGTGAATCGACCCTTTCGGTATTGGCATTGTTAGCAAATAATTCGCCCGTATAGGTGGTGCTTAAAAAAGCATAAATACCAGCACTGTTAAACCAGGATACATTCAGGTGGAGCAGGCTCTCTGGTATCCCGGGTAATTGATTACCATCAAATACGCCGCCGTTGGCATCGCTAAAACGATCAAAGGTGAAATCTGAATAGGTGTAAGCGGCAGAAAGTGTAAACCCGTGGGCAAGCTGGCCGTTGTAGCTGAGTTCCACGCCATCGCGCTCCGATGAACCGGCATTTTGAAAGAAGGTACGCCCAGGTTGGGTGGCAAGCTCAAACGGTGTCAACTCATCGTCAACGTCGATATGAAATAGCGCCGCTTCAAAATGGTGCGCCCCCATTGATGATTTAAGGCCTATTTCGTAGTTGATAGATGTTTGTGGCTTCAACGCCTGATTAAATCCACCACCGTTAGGGTTGGCAAACTCTGTTGTTGTGGGTGTTTCAAAGGCACTGGATAGGGTCGCGTAAAGACGGGATTTTTCGGCAATCGCCGTGCTGATGCCAATCATTGGGCTGACTTCATCCAGGCTGACTTTGCCGGAATCGTTACCGTCACTAAGAAATGCATCGCTGACGTCAAAGGTCACTTCATCGTAACGTAAGCCCAGTGTTAATTCGGTGTGGTTACTCAATTGCATTTCATTTTGTAAATAAACACCTACCGCGCTTACCTCTTCGTTCTGGTTCAGTGTTTGCGCGCCGATAACCCCTTGCATATTATTGAATCGCCTGCGCTCATCATCCTGGTAGTCGTAGTCCACACCGACCAGCAGGCGGTTTTGATAATCGCCAATGGTGCCTGTATTGATATAGCTAATACCGCCGCCGACGAAATCTCGATCCAGTGAAACAGCGCCACCGTTTTGGAAAGGCAGTCTGTTGTTAAAGTCGCGGGTGGTGTAATAGAACCGCGTTTGGAGTTTTTGTTGTGCGTCGAGCTCGTTTTTAAACACTAGCCCCGCACGCGTCTGCTCCAGTGATTCACCCGCATCAAAGGTGACATTATTGTCGCGTGCCTGTCTGCGATCTGCCGCTACATCGGCTGCGGTAATCCCGCCAGGGTCGTTGGCCAATGGCTGATCGGTATAGTGCAGTGTGGCCAGCAGACTGGTTTTGTCAGAGGGGGTGAACTCAAAGCGCCCATTGATTTGGCGATTCTCCGCTTCGCTGTGAAAACGGTAGCCGTCGATCTCTGTGTTGGATGCATTGACCAGGTAATTGAACCTGCCGGTATCGCCACCAAATTTAAGCTGTTGCTTATTCAGGTCATAGTCGCCGCCGCTGATGCGCGTTTCAATAAAGGGTTCTTCCGGGCCTTTTTCGCTCTCGATAAGAATCGCCCCGCCCGATGCATTACCGTATAGCGAAGACGCCGGGCCACGGATAACACTGATCCGCTCCGCCGAGCCAATATCCACACCATCGACTGACCCCTGTCCATCGGGCAGCGTTTCAGGTATGCCATCGACCAGTACTTTAATGCCACGAATCCCGAAGCTTGAGCGCGCACCGAAACCCCGTATCGATACACGTAAATCCTGGGCAAAGTTGTAACGGTTAAAAAAGAATACGCCTGGGATGCCCACCAGTGATTCATCCAGGCCAAGCTGTTCAGTGGCAAGCTGGATATCGTCCTGTTCGACAGTGCTGATGGCCAGCGGAATTTCATCACGGTTCTTTTCAACACGCGTTGCCGTAACGGTAACCGCGTCCAGCTCGGTCACCTCAGCTATCGCGACGGATGTATATACACACAACCCAATAAGATATACCAGGGGTTTTATTGTTCTTAACATACGAATCTCGATCCAGAACCCACTAGCCACCCGATTATTTTTTACCGGCTTATACCGATAGGTTTATTCCCAGTGGTGGGGTCTTGTATTGGTCAGGACACTTAAACCAAGGGTGGTTAATTGTGCCCTTCGGGTAGTTCGACAGTGACATTGATTGAGGCGTACCACTGCGCGACACGTTCAATATCCTCATCGCTCAAACTCTGGGCGATAATCGACATCTGTGCATGTTGTCGCTTACCGGAACGGTAGGCTTCAAGCTGTATGATCATATAGTGTTTTTGCTGGCCGCTGATATTCGGTGCAGTGGGGATTGTCGCCACACCATCCATCCCGTGGCAGGTCTGGCACGATGATTCGGCCTTTACCTTGCCTGCTGTCAGGTCATCGGCCAAGTTATCGGCATAAACAGACTGGCCAATCAATAGACCAGACAAGCCCAGCAACAGTATTGCCGCAACAAAATATTTCATACGCATAATCAATTCAATCACTACAGCCGATCAGGGCAAAACCAGCGCTGCCCTGACCGGTATTTTTCTTTTTTTAGTTGCTGTAAGAAATGCGGTACACAGCACCCGCCTTGTCATCTGATACTAAAATAGAACCATCGACGTATTGCTGTACATCGACAGGGCGGCCTGAATACACGCCGTTATCCTGTAACCAGCCTTCGGCAAAGGGCACTGTTTCTGCCGCGTTTCCGTCATCGTCCAGGAATGTCACCATCACTCGCGCACCGCGTGGCACCGTGGCATTCCAGGAACCGTGCTGCGCGCTAAAGATAGCGTTTTTGTACTTCTCTGGAAACATCTTACCGGTGTAAAACATCATGCCAAGATCGGCCGCGTGAGGCGTCATCTCTACTTGAGGGGCAACGTATTTGGCCATGTCTGCCTCGGGGATGGCCTGGTCTTTGTATTCATTGGTTCTGACTTCACCACCGCCAAAATAAGGGTGGCCAAACCACATACCGTCACCGGGTATTTTGTTTAACTCGCCGGGCGGCGTTTCATCACCCATACCATCAACCTGATTATCAGTAAACCACAAGCTGCCATCTGCCGGGTTGAAGGCATGCCCCACTGAGTTGCGGATACCAGTAGCGATCACCTCACGGTTACTGCCGTCACGATCCATGCGGATCATACCGCCGATGCCGGTTTGCTTATACCGCTCGATCTTATCATCAGGGGTCACATTAAACGGCTGGCCAAGGCTGATATACAATTTGTTATCGGGACCTATCGCGCACACCCTGGCGGTGTGATTGTAAGATTCCTCGTCTACCGGGATCAGCTCGCCTTGGGGAACTATCGGGATAGCGACAGTATCCGGGCTCTCCATAAAAAACTCTGCGGCGGGAAACATCATCACCCGATTGCGCTCGGCGACAAACAGAAAACCATCGGGTGAATAGCACACTCCGTTGGGGATATCAAATTTAACGCTGGGGCTAAACTCTTCCACCGTATCGGCGATGTTATCCAGATCACGATCAGTAGCCGCCCAGATTTTAGACTTCCTGGTGCCAATCCATACTGTTGCTTTATTGCGGCCTACAGTCATATGCCGGGCATCAGGTGCCAGCGCAAAGAGTTCGATTTTGAACCCCGGCGGCATTTTAATTGTTTGTAGAATTTTGCGTAGATTATTGGCGTATTTGCCTTCCTGTGGAATGCTTTCACCACCACTAACACCTGTGGTTTTAAACGCGCCGAGTTTGTTTAAGTTGGTATTGTCTGCAGCAGCAGTGCCCACCAATAATAAAGATATTGCCGTAACTACCGGTAAGTATTGGATATTCATCGAATTTTCCTCTTGATACAGTTATTTTTTCTATTAGTTAATATTTCCAGAGAACTGATTTGATGCCTCCTTATAAAAAGGATCCTCCCTTTAACAGCTTCATAGCGCTATATGGCGCACCCGATAAGAAGACACACCAAAAGAACACATTCTCTAAATATGATTAAAGATATGATCAGGCTAAAACCACTGGGAATTTATTTTATTTTCACTAAGCGTAGTTGATGATTTCAATATTTCAACTATTACCCAATACTCTATGTTTTTATATATTGAGCTAAGAGCCTGTCGGGTTGAGGTGCTCGTAGCGGGGGAAAGACCGATTTGAGTCATTTTTTACGCACTATTGAGGAACATAGTGGTTCTATATGACAGGATGGTACGCAAAAAATAGGTGCACAAAAAAGGGCCAAATCGGCTTTTCCGCAGTAGAGCAGTCCTGAATCCGACATACTCCTGGTACACCAGAGGATTAAAGAGAGGTCACACCACGCACTTTTTTCACCGTGCTGTAATGCCCTGATACGACAAACCAGACCACTGGTTTACCTGGTGGCACTATCGCTCTTATCACTGCCTGTCGCCATCAGCAATTAACACCAGCCTACTTTACACAGAAACAGTTGGCGTACTACCGTATTAATTAGCAAGATATTCTCACCGCCTGTGCCGCACTCATCTGCGGTTAGAAAGAAATCCAGGCTAGACCCCATGTATTAACTTACACATAAGTCAATACATGGGGCCTAGTCAATCGAACCTGAGCCTGGTTAAGCAAAGCCTCACAAATGGCCCACACAGCACCCTACACTACTTAAAAAGCCATACATGGATAGATTCACCCACATTCACTCCTCCCCAATCACACTCAAATACCAGGTAACAAAAAGCTGCGTAAACGCCTCCATCTCCGCATACGGTCCAGGTTCATAAACCCGCGAATTAACCCCCAACTGATTATTCAAAATAATCGTCTTATCCGCCTCCGTCGTCACTCGCCACAGCCAAGTCAACTGATCCCGCTGATAATCGACACCCTCAACGGCATCACCACGCACCAACCAGATTATTTTCATATCAGTCGAATGCTTGCCCATCGGTAAAAAACTATAGATCACCGCATGATCGGGATACACCAGACCGTAACACATCAATCCCATTTGTATATCGGCCGCCGCACCATCGTAATCCGGCATATTACCGAGCAATGGTGCCAGCGGTTTACCGTCCTCACTCCCGGTAACATAACCATCAAACAACGGATGGCGCCCATAAAAAATACTATTAAGCCAAGTACCCGACTCCCCACCTTCCCCATCGATCGTCTCAGAATAAATGCCCAGTGACTCGCACCTCTCATACATCGGCCCCAGCAACTTCTCACTCAAACGCGAGGGCAACTTAAGGCTGTGCGCCCGCGCATACTCCGGGTGTGCGGGCGCGCAGTGATAACACTCCATAAAATTCTCCACCGCCAGCTTCCAGTTCGCCTGCACATTCCAGGTTTCCTGATAGGCAACCTGTGCATTGGCCAAATCATAAATATCCAGGGCTTTATTTAATGGCGTTGTAAACGGCAAAAATGGCGCGGCATCCGCATCGAAATTGACAAACACCATCCCGTGAACAACCGACACACTGGCAGGTTTTAAACCATATGCAGACTTATCAAACCCGGCAGGCATCTCACGACTATTGAGTAACTTCCCGTGTAAATCATAAGCCCAACCGTGATAGGGACACACCAGATTCTGCGCCCGCCCGGACTCTGCCAGGCACACCCGTGAACCGCGATGCCGACACACATTAAAGTGCGCTTTGATCTCCCCCGTCGCCGTCTTGACAACCACTACCGACTCGCCCGCCAATTCCAACAACCTGAAACTGCCCACCTCCGCCAGCTCGCTTTGATGGCAGGCATAAATCCAGCTACGCATCACAATCTGCTCGACATCGCGCCGGTATATTTCATCTGCATTATAAAACGCGGCAGGGAGAGCAAAGCCGGGCTTACAACCTGCAATTAACTGATTAATATTCATTATAGAAACCCTAATAAAAACGATGGAGTACGCTATATCTGAACAGATATAGAAATACAACAGCAGCAATTCACGAAAAAAACAATACGTGTTTCACGTGCTTGCCCATGTGCTTGCCCATGTACTTGCCTGACCCGCCGTATCGTTATAGAGCATATAATATATGCTATCGTAAAAACACACAGTTGAGCACGTAGTTTATCTCGACTGCCTCAACCGCCTGATTAATTTAGCGTAAAGCGACACACCCCCAGAAACGAGACATGGGCCACCTACCAGTTATCTGAATATATCGATACCGTAGTGCTGTTTGCCCCGTATCTGGGAGACGCCGATGCAATAGAGGAAATTCGCCACCACGGGGGGATTCGCGGCTGGGTTGAAACATTTGATGGCAAGCCGGATATCGATCAACAACCGTGGTTTTGGATTGATGCATTTCTCACCCCCGGCAAATATAAACACCCTATTATTCTGGCTTATGGAAAACAGGACAGGATAGCCGCGCCCGCCGGGCAGTTGGCGGCGCAATTACCGGAAAATCAGGTATTTACCAATGCCGGGGAGCATAAGTGGATTTATTGGACACCCCTGTGAGAACGGGTGCTGGTAGGGGAGAGGGCAGCGGTTTTATTTTAATTGCATTGACCGCCAAAAAAACCAGGAGCCTGTCGGGTTTAGACACTCGTAGCGAGGGAAAGACCGATTTAAGTTATTTCACCATTCGATTCTGATAAAAAATATATTTCCCTGGCATTACATTTGCTAATGCTTTAATACTATCGTGAAAAATATCACCAAAGATTACGCTCTATTCTCAGAAATATCTTCTTTGGTGAACTACACTTCTTATTGATGATTTTAATTAGGCATTTTTGGAAAAACTAAAACCCTTTTAATGAAGCTGTTATCAATTTTACCTGGATTGATGCAGCGCGTTATATTCGCGGTGTTTCTCCGCTGCGAGGAAACAGCCAGGCTATTGGTTTGTATCTCGACCTTCCTGAACCCACTCGCGT
This sequence comes from Gammaproteobacteria bacterium, assembly GCA_965277715.1. Lineage (GTDB taxonomy): Bacteria > Pseudomonadota > Gammaproteobacteria > JBCCGL01 > JBCCGL01 > JBCCGL01. The sequence continues at coordinate 242,274 of OZ255836.1, read as the reverse complement.
TTCCAAGCTGGCAGAAAAAACCAATACCGGTGCAAAGTTATCAAGTGTCAAACATGCACATGGATTTAATGTTAACAACAATATGCAATTGGTAATGAAACGCTACCAACAAAGTTTCTGGGACGTGAATTTCATTACGCTCCTGGTATCAGGACAACTGCACTACAATTGATAGTTCAAGTTTAAAAAATAGAATACCCCAAGCTAACAGACTGGGTGCATTGCTATCCAGTGGAACATAGCCCCTGGAGTTCCTGGGACAGGCATGAACGCCTGGTTGAACTTACAGTTGAATTTATATATGGGCTACGGGTTTAATTTTTGATTGAACTCCTGGTATATAATGCCTGCCCTTTCCTCTTTCTTAATTACGTCAACCGCCAGCTAAACAGTTTCGGCATTACCACCGACGGCGATGTCGTGGTGTATTACCCATCCAAGTAAGGCAATATATTCCAGGCAGATGGCATAGCAGTGAATAATCATTTTAATTTTCGTTATGGGGTGGTGTGTTTATGAATACCGTAGAAATGTCTCTGGATGAAATCGAAGCAGTTTGTCGTGCGGTTTTTTCCCGCAATGGTTGCGATCAAGCCAATATTGACGCCTTGACGCGCACGATTGTCTCGGCCGAGCGCGATGGCTCAGTCTCGCATGGCCTTTTTCGCATTCCCGGGTATGTGGCATCACTGCGGAGCGGCAAGGTAAATGGTGCGGCTGCGCCTCGAACGTCGAACAAAACACCGGCGATTATCAGCGTCCACGGGGATAACGGCTACGCGCCGCTCGCCCTGGAGCGGGGGATTCCGCTACTCGTTGAGTCGGCCAAAAAACTGGGGATAGCCGTAATGACGACAACGCATACCCACCATTTTGCAGCCCTGTGGCCCGAAGTAGAAGCTTTGGCAGGGCACGGATTGGTTGGCTTCGCCTGCGTTTGTTACATGCCTGCTGTGGCGCCGTTTGGTGCAGCGGAGCCATTGTTTGGCACCAACCCGATTGCATTTGCATGGCCCAGGTCTGGAAAGTCACCGTTTGTTTTTGATATGGCCACTGCCGCTATGTCGATGGGTGAGGTCATGGTGGCGGCGAGGGATGGGCACAGTGTCCCGCTGGGCACCGGGCTGGATGCCAATGGCAATGACACCAGCGATCCCGCTAAAATTATCGAGGGCGTCTTACTGCCGTTTGGTGGTCACAAAGGCTCAGCAATTGCAATGATGGTCGAACTATTGGCGGCCGGGGCAATGGGTGAGCGCTTCAGCTTTGAGGCCAATGAAGCCGACAATAAAGACGGCGGGCCACCGCGAGGCGGGCACTTTATGTTTGCTCTATCGCCTGAAATTATTGCGGGAGAGGGTTGGCAACAACACTGCGAAGCCTTTTTTGAACAATTTGAATCACTCGATGGCGCTCGCCTGCCGGGTGCTCGTCGTCATAATAATCGTTTATCGACAGCGACGCGGGCGATAAACGCAGAGCTGCTGAAAAAGATAGCGCAATTGTAATTAGAAGCCTGTCAGATTCAGGGCGGCTCTACTGCCGGAAAGCCGATTTGGCCTGCAAATAAGTTATAACTAATATTATTACGCAATGTAGCCCAGCCCAACAAGGCAAGCAACTGGACGGTTTTATAGCAGGTAGTGTCTGCCCTCTAACTTAGTGTTGATTCAAAATCAGCTTGGCTGACTCCATGGCATAAGAGTATTGACCGATAGTGCCGTCCTTAATCTTTTCAACGACTTCATCGACAACAAACAAAGGAACCAAAAACCACTCTCTTGGTGTTACCAGGGTGCCAAAACGGTCATGGATTTTTATATCAAGTTTGGCCTGTTCAAAGAATCGGTGAAAGATATGCTCAAGCTTAGTTCGATTGATATTGTAAAGTTCGTAAGTTGCCACGACTTCGACCTCAGCCATTAAATACGTTGGATCCAGTTTTGCATTGGCAATGCGCTTTTCCACGCTTCCACCCGTAACCCCCAGTTTATGAATAATCGCTCTGTTTTCCCGTATTGTTGGGTGTTCCGATTTACTTCGTAAAACATAGACTGTACCACTCGCCAAATCTTCATTAGCAGCGTCACCTGAGAATAGTGGGCCAAGTGATTTATCGGTTATTCTTCGTCCCGCTTTGTCCTTATTAAGTGCTCTTTGCAAAGAGCGTAATAAAATATCGCTTTCGGTTCCATTGTCGTAAATAACGCGCAGGCGGCTGTCTTTGCGGTCGTACTCGGTAACAAATTCTTCACCTACCTCAGCCACATAGGCCTTCTGCCCGGATAATATAAAAAGATCTCCCTGTCGGATTTCGGCATTATCTCTAAAGGGGCGTGTTATGCGTACACCACTTTTCAACTCTTCTTGAACAGCATCAAAAATGGGTTTAAAACCGTCAAAATTCTCGCACGGTATTCTACTGCCTATTTCCTCCGCTGCTCTTACTTCCACACGCGGTTTAACATGTTTTAAAAACGTAATTTCACCTTCTTTTGGCGCATTAATACCAAGCTCGGTAAGTAGCTCTTTGTCACTACGATATTCTGCTTGCGGCTCTGCTATGCGTGACCAATCTTTCAGTAGCCCTTGCTTATCAATATCCGCAACAAGGCTTCTATACTCTTCTTGCGAAAGGATTTTATCCAGACGCATGGCATACAACCGTTCAAATATATCCTTATCTTCACCGTGCATCGGGAGACGGCCGTGCTCTTCGATAAAACGTTGGATTTCCTCAAACCCTGCTATAACGCGTTCTTCGCGTGGTGAACGGGTCTTCTTTTTGGTAGGAACTGAACCAACGCCCAATTCCTCAAGCAATGCTTTGTTTGACTTCTCAGTCATTGCTTTCCTCCGCGACTTTACGCTGAAGGAAAGCGATACCTTCAGCCATGCGTTTCTCCCAAGGATCAGGAGAGGTCAATTCGGGCAGGCGTCCGCACTCTTTCTTAAATTTGATCGCACGCGAAGTTAGCTCTCTGGCCTCATCCTCAGTGAGTGATAGCTTTTTCGCGTTGATGACCATAGCCACTTGTTTGAGGCTTTCTTCACTCATGGATTTGGCGAGAATCGCGTATGCCTGTTTAAATGGATTAATACGATCAATCAGGTCAATATCAAGGTCGCGTACATTCATCGCAAACTTTCTGACACCATCGATAAAAGCGGTACTGCTTCCTTGCTCTGTCTGATCGCTTTGGTTAACCATTTCTTTCGCTTTCTGAGTCAGGTTAAGTGCGGCAATAGCGTGCTGTCTGACCGCTTCACAATCTTCCTCGTCCAGTTCCGGGTATTTATCTTTTACAATTTTACCCATCCGAACCTGCGTTAATTCTTCAGGAATCATTTCCTCATCGAACAGGCCGCGTTCAAGCGAAGTCTTATCCTGAACAAAGGCGGTAATCACTTCATTTAAGTCTTCCTGACAGATGCGCCGCGCATCTTCGCTCTTTGGCTCAGCGAGGCCTTTTATTTCCATCTGGAGCTGACCAGTTGGCTCATTAAAGCCAACATTGCTGCCATCAGGGTTATAACCATTATCACCGTAGCCATAACCCGCCATAGGGCCGTTCTGGTTATCCTTGGGTGTAAAGTTGAATTTGGGTGCCAGCACCTGCTCCATCAATAAGCTGGCTGCTATCGCCTTTAATGTGTCATTCACGGCATCGGTCACCGCTTCTTCTGCGGCGTCCGGTTCTGCTATAAGATTGGTAAAGCGTGCGTGTGTCTTTCCCTCGGCGTCGCGGGTGGCACGGCCAATAATCTGAATGATCTCGGTGAGACTGGAACGATAGCCAATCGTCAAGGCGTGCTCACACCAAATCCAGTCAAAGCCTTCTTTGGCCATGCCAAGGGCGATAATAATATCGACATGGCCGCGATCATTTTTTGCCTCGGGGCGTTTTAAAGCCGCCGAAACCTTATCGCGTTTAGCGGGGTCGTCATCCACTAAATCCGCTATTTTGATTAATTTGCCTGCACTGGTTTTGACCAAGTGAAACCCCGTATCGGCATCGATGCCATTCCAGCTACCTAGTTCTTCGATAATATGTTCGACTTCTTTAATCTTGTCTTTACTACTTTCCCGTGAGTTTACATTGGGAATATGAATAATCGTTTTTTCATGGGGGTTAAGAACACTCAGAATTTCATCTGTATAGTTGCCGGAATAAAAGTAATAACCGATATCCAGCGTTTTAAGGTACTCGTAGCCATTTAATTGCTCATAGTAGGTATAAGTGACGGTATCAAAACTCGCCTCATCGTGCGGGGCAAGGACGGCCTCGGCGTCCCCTCTAAAATAAGAACCCGTCATTGCCACAATATGCGCTTTATCGCGCACCAAAAACTGACCGAGTTGGGCACCCAGTTTGTTATCGGGGTTAGCGCTAACGTGGTGAAATTCATCAATAGCAACCAGGCAATTATCAAATACACCGACACCATAGCGATCTACGGCAAAGCGAAAGGTAGCATGGGTGCAAACCAGAATGCGGTCATCACTATCAAGAAAGTTTTTTACAGTATTAACCTTGCCACCCTCTTCGCCGGGGGCGTTGCATAAGTTCCATTTTGGTACAACCGCCCAATCCCAATAGAATCCGTTTTCAGTTAATGGCTCATTATTAAAACTGGAGCCAATGGATTTTTCAGGTACTACGATAATGGCTTTTGTTAAATTTTGATGGTGCAGTTTATCCAGCGCGATAAACATTAAAGCGCGACTTTTACCCGATGCAGGCGGCGATTTAATCAGTAAGTATTGTTCGCCGCGCTTTTCAAAGGCGCGCTCCTGCATAACGCGCATACCCAGCTCATTAGATTTTTTTGAGCTGCCGTTGCAGGCGTATTTAACGGAAACTGAGGGGATAGCTTTATGCGCCGTCATCAGGATACCTTCTTGTTGGTTTTACGGGTTTTATTCACTGTTGTATGTGTGGTGGCCGTCATCTTGGCGTAAAGATCAAAGAGTTTTTCAAGGCGTTCGGTGTCGTTTTTAAATCGTCGCCCGATATATATGCGTTCCAGCACTTCGTCATTACGGTCGTGTGCATGTCGTAGGTCTGCGGGCATGTTTTTTGGATCGTAAAGATCGGCAATGGTGGCGGGGAAGTGTGCTTCACGTGTAAGGAGAATATCCTCTGCGCAGCGAGTTAGGTCTTTTTTATTTTTTTCAGTTAGTTTGGGGACTGGAAAAGTATTCCAGCCCATAGTATTTGAATAACGATAATCTGTTTTTAACTTGCCGCATACCGTCGCAATCCAAACTATATGAAGTTTTGATGCAATTAGAGCCATATTCCAAAGTGGCGAATCATATAGGGCAAAGGCACTATCGCTAACAATTGATTCGGGGGGTAAAAATCCAACCGGAAGGTACTCTCTGGTTTCAGATGACACACGAGGTATTATTAAAACTGTTTCATCTCCTATCTGCCTTTTTTCATCAAAACGATGAGGATAAACTGCGCCTTTACGAGTCGCTTCTTTTTTGCTCGCGAGTCTCATTGTTTTAACTGCTGCTATTCGTTCATTGATAGGTTCTATTTTCTTGGATTCTTCAGCATCTTCATCGCTAATCCATAGACAAAATCGTTGTAGACCTCTTATATACTCAGCAGAACCATAAAACGGACGTATAAAATTATTTTGTCGTTTTAGAGTTAAATTCATAGCATGAAGAGACATTTTATCTAAAAGCAAATTCCCGCCATCTGTAGCGCCATTACCTCGATCCATTGTGCCTACTATACTTATGGGGCTAGCTAATTTTATTACTTCGACATTAGCCCCTACGACTAAATAAGCATTAATGTTGCCTGCTTTCTTTTCAATAGTCTGACCATTTTCATCTGTAGAAAATAAACGCCGTACCTTGTTAGCCTGATTTGCAATGCCAACAATCACTACAGTTACTCCTGCATTATGGTTAGCAAGATTTGCCCATTTAAAAGATGTATATGCAAAGCTGATTTCATGATCTGTTTTAAAAATTAATGGCCAGAGAATAGGAACTTGCTGCCCTTGGCAAATAGAGTTAGTGCTAACAAAAGCACTAACTGAGTTGGTATATTTTCCGTAGTCAGCGGCTTTCATAAACCAGCCCGCAACATAGTCCAGCGACTTCCAACTTTTAGTACGATGTCCAAATATCTTTTCCAAGTCAGCTTTTTGTTCCTTAGACTGCCAAGTACTGCCTAGATAAGGAGGATTACCACAAATATAAGTTTCCCCTCCTTCATTTTTAAAATCAATATCGACTTGATCCAGCGGCATTTCCAACAAATCCTCTGCCATCAGCTTCACCGCTTTCCCTGTTGGCGGACAAATAGACAGCCAATCCAGGCGCAAAGCATTGCCACAAGTAATCCAGTTCACAGCATTCAGTGGCAGAAATTCGGCTAAGGCATCTTTTTGGCCAAGGTAGCGCACGTCACACTGGTATTCGGCGATAATCAATGCCAATCGGGCTATTTCGGCCGGAAAGTCTCTAAGCTCTATGCCGCGAAAATTCGTTAACGGAATCGCTGTTTTTTGATGGCCATCCTTTCGCCTTTGATTAATCTCGTTTTCAATAGCGCGCATTTCTTTATAGGCAATCACTAAAAAGTTGCCCGAACCACAAGCCGGGTCAAACACGCGAATATTGGAAAGGCGTTTGCGTAAATTGAGCAGCTTACGGGCGCTATCCCCCGCCAGCTTTAACTGCTCACGCAGATCATCCAAAAACAAAGGATTAAGCACCTTAAGAATATTGGGCACGCTGGTGTAGTGCATACCCAGTTCGCCGCGTTCGTCTTCGTCGGCAATCGCCTGAATCATTGAGCCGAAAATATCGGGGTTAATCTCTTTCCAATTCAGGCTACCAGCATGTAGCAAGTATGAGCGCGCAATCCGGCTGAATTTGGGCGCCTCTTTACAGCCAGAAAAAAGCCCGCCGTTTACATACGGAAACGCATCAGCCCATCGTGGCAAATTGGCTTCCGCCCGCTTATCGGGATGTGTATCCATAGCTCGAAAGATTTCACCCAATACAAAACCCGTGTTGCCAGAACGACTGTCCGTCATCTGCTCAATGGTTGCGGTAAACAGATTGTCGCCGAGAAAGATATCAGTGTCTTCCGCAAAAAAGCAGAATATCAGGCGCGTCATCAACTGGTTCATATCGTGACGACGTTCGTTGGTAGCCCACTCCTCGTTAGTACTCAACAATTCAATATAGAGGCGGTTTAAGCGGCTGGTTGCCTGAATATCAATTGGGTTATTGCGGATTTGCTTAACGGTGGTGATACCCGCCAATGGCAAGAAAAAACCGAAGTGATCGGGAAAATTTTTGTAGGCACACGCAACCGTTTCACCCGATATGAGATCTTCCGCTTCCAGATCAATGCCGTCAGTTGCCAGCACAAATTTAACTTTTTTCTTGCTGGTTTCAGAACTGGCTTTGAGTTTACTCAAGGTCTCCGTTACACAACCTTCGGGACAGACCGAAAGGTGGATATTATTCCGCTGTAAAACGCCACCCTTAATATCTGACGCATTCGAGGAGCCAGTTTTAAGCCGTTTTATTGTGGTGGCTTTATTGCCAAATGCCTCTAAAAAAGCGTAAGGAAAAGCCTCCGGGTCAAAATTTTGCTCGGATAAATTGGTTATCGCCTCTTCTATTTCAACTGCGTTCAATGAAACTTACTCTTCATAGAAGTGCCTTGTAGTAAAGACCTTTGTTTTCTTCGACAAAATTTATCAAGGACAATTTATCAAGGACAGGCACTTTTTAATTCCTAAAAGAGAGTGGTGTTAGCTGTTAATTTATTTGATACCCGTCACCGGGCTTGTATTACTCAAAATCAAATAACACTTTTACCTCAACGTTCATCACCCTCGCGATATTTTCCAAATTATCAAATTTGGGGCCAAACACACCTCGCTCAATATTGCTAATAGACTCAACGGTCAAGCCTGTGCTTTCGGCAAGCTGATCTTGCGTTAAGTCCGCCTGTTTACGAAGCACTTTAAGCCTAAGGCCAAACTGAGTTTTCAAGTTTGTTTGCATCTGCCTCTCCGGGAGTGAGGCAAACAGAATATTGAAGTTAGACTTCTATAAAAACGAAGTTAAGCTTCGTTTTACTGGCATAAGATAGAAACCGCTTGCTACACCTGAATTGAAATCAATACGAACAGAATTTATTGAGTATCACCATGCAAAACCCCAGTCAAAAATCACGCTTAGCTACCAGAATGACAGCAGGGCCTGCACACGAAGCACAAAACAGAATAACCATCGACCACAAACAGGCCGGGCGGATCACCCCACTCATTGACCGTAATGGCGCATCCGATACCTTATTCCGCTGCCGCTATATCTTAGTACACCGTCTACCTTATATTGACGGGTTCAGTTAGCCCACAAGCGTGGCAGAGCAAGGCGTTTTTGCGCAATCATCGTGGTGCTATGGTGAGTAAAAACAACGCAGTTCAAAAAAACAGAGATTATACTGCCAACTTATACGCCACCACCAACCACCCAGGCCGATCCAGCTCAGACATGTAATTAGACCGCTCCTGCCGCTCAATCCGCCAGACACCCCGCGCTTCAAGCTGCTTGAACTGATCGGCAAAACCTTCTGATTGATAGTGCATATCATTCATATACAACACAAACAACCCACTATTTTTAATCGGTTGAAGCAGACTCTGCACATGCCCGGCATCGATATGCCCCGCCCCCATCGACCCCACACACAAACCGCCATCATAGTGTTCATCGGGCAAATCGATCGCTTGCGTCAAATCACCACAAAACAACTGCTGATACACATTTTTACTGCGCGCCTGCGCCAACATCCCTTCAGAAATATCAATGCCATCGATACAACGATAACCCAACGCCTGCATCGCCTGGCCAACCAGGCCCGTGCCACACCCGTAATCAATGATCTTCAACGCGGGATCCGGTAACGCCTGATAAAACGCCTCCGCACTTATTTTTGGTGAGACATACCCATACTTATCCAGTAAGTCACTTTCATAAAAACTGGCCCAGTCATCATAAATACCGACAGACTTATCGCCAACAGCCAGCGTGTTCACACGGGGCAAAATACCTTCAGGTTTTTTATTCATTACGCGCCACTTTTTCTAAACGTTATAACCGCACCATCACCGGATAGCACCCAGATAATACGGTTCAGTGTTTTCACACAGCCTGCCTAAATCCAAAAACCCATAAAGCGACAACCCCTGCCACCAAACCCCAGAACGCCGCACCGATACCCAACAGCGTAACCCCGGATGCCGTGACCAGAAATGTAATTACCGCCGCCTCACGCGTACCGACCTCAGACACCGCTGTATGCAGACTACTCGCAATCGTCCCTAACAGAGCCAGCCCGGCCAGTGCCAACACAAACGCATTGGGAAACGCCGCAAACAAACCCGCTACCGTCGCGCCGCAAACACCCATTAACAAATAGAAAAAACCAGCGCTAAGCCCCGCGAGATAGCGTTTATCCGGGTTCTCATGCGCCTCCGGGCCTGTGCAAATCGCCGCCGTAATCGCAGCCAGATTAATCGCAAACCCACCCAGCGGCGCGAGCACCAGCGTCGCGATCCCCGTCCAGCTAATCAACGGTGACAACGGGGTTTGATAACCGGCTGTGCGCAACGCCGCGATACCCGGAATATTCTGCGACGCCATCGTCACAACAAACAGCGGCACCCCCACACCAATCAGCGTACTCAGTGAAAACGCTGGCACAACAAAAACCGGCGCGGCGATAACAAACGTCAAATGGGAAAAATCCAACAAACCCTGCACCCCGCTCAGCAACACCCCCACCACCAAAACAGCAATAGTGGCATAGCGTGGCAAGCTGCGTTTACACAGCAAATACACAACAAACATAGCCAGCACCAGCAGCCACTGCGACGCCATTGCAACAAACACATCGGCCCCAAACCGAAACAAAATCCCCGCCAGCATCGCGGCGGCAATCGGCAAAGGAATACGATCGATCACCTTCTCAAACCACCCGCTCACTCCACTGAGCGTAATCAATAGCGCAGAAAACAAAAACGCCCCCACCGCCTCGGCCATAGAAACACCCGACAGCGAAGTCACCAACAGCGCCGCCCCCGGCGTCGACCAGGCGGTAATAACGGGCGCCTTATAGCGCAACGACAGACCGATAGTCGTCACCCCCATACCAAACCCCAGCGCCATCATCCAGGAACCGACTTGCCCAGTCGTCGCCCCTGCCGCCTGCGCGGCTTGAAAAATAATCACCGCCGAACCGGTAAACCCGACCAGCACACAGACAAAACCGGCAGCAATCGCGGGCAAGTGAAAATATTCTCTTACAGACATAAATAAATCATATACCGCATTGGCATTATCCTAAATCAGTTAGCGTATCTGCTTTACAGCAAAACACGAAGTGTATTTCTGACGCCTCTATTGCGTACCTACCTTGTTACCAGCACTTTTCCAACGAAGCTAACTTATTAAAACGAATAGCCTGTCAACTCAAAATCGACAGTACACGAAGTAAACAGGCATAAGCACCCTCACCCTCCCTCCTCACTATCGACCAATGTCGGCTTGAAAACACAAGCAGTTTCATTATACGGTTAGCAAAATCAAAACACCGAAAATGACAACACCAAAGGGGAACACAATGTCTGACAAAATCTACCCGGTCAGCGAAGCTGCCGCCAGCCGCACACACCTTACCGATGCGCAGTACCAGGCAATGTACCAGCAGTCAATCGACGAACCGGATACATTTTGGGCAGAACAGGCAGAGAAATTTATCGACTGGTTCACCCCCTGGGACAAAGTGCAGGATGTCGACTACCACAAAGCCCACATCCGCTGGTTTGAAGGCGCCACCCTCAACGTCTCCTACAACTGCCTTGATCGCCACCTGCAAACGCGTGGTGACCAGATTGCAATTATCTGGGAAGGCGACAACCCCGGCGAAGACAAAAAAATCACCTACCGCGAGCTGCACGCCGAAGTCTGTCGGTTCGCCAACGTACTAAAAGCACACGGTGCCAAAAAGGGCGACCGCATCTGCCTGTACATGCCCATGGTGCCGGAGGCCGCCGTGGCAATGCTCGCCTGCACCCGCATCGGTGCCATCCACTCCGTTGTATTTGGCGGCTTTTCCGCCGAGGCATTGCGCGACAGAATTAATGACTCCGCCTGCTCCATCCTAATTACCGCCGACCAAAGCATTCGCGGCGGTAAAGCGGTGCCACTCAAAGACAACGCCGATACCGCCTGCGAAGACACTCCATCGATTCAACACATGATCGTCGTCAGGCGCGGCGGCGAACCCGTCACCTGGCAAGAGGGCCGGGATGTCTGGTACCACCAGGCGGTTAATGCCGCCTCTGATGACTGTCCCGCCGAGGCAATGAGCGCCGAGGACCCGCTGTTTATTTTGTACACATCAGGTTCTACGGGTAAACCCAAGGGCGTGCTGCACACCAGCGGGGGGTACATTCTGTACGCCGCCATGACACACAAATACGTATTCGACTACCACGATGGGGATATTTACTGGTGTACCGCCGATGTCGGCTGGGTGACGGGCCATTCCTACATCGTCTACGGTCCACTCGCCAATGGTGCTACCACCTTGATGTTTGAGGGTATCCCCACCTACCCGGATGCCGGCCGCTTTTGGCAAGTCATCGACAAACACCAGGTAAACATCTTCTACACCGCGCCCACCGCGATTCGCGCTCTGATGAGCCAGGGGGATGAGCCCGTCACAGCCACCAGCCGCAGCAGCCTGCGCCTGCTCGGTTCGGTCGGCGAACCGATAAACCCTGAAGCCTGGGCCTGGTATCACAAGGTCGTCGGTGATGCGCGCTGCCCAATTGTCGATACCTGGTGGCAAACCGAAACCGGCGGCATCCTTATCACCCCTCTACCGGGCGCGACAGCCACCAAGCCAGGCTCGGCCACACGGCCATTTTTTGGCATCGTCCCCGCGCTTGTCGATGAGCAGGGCGAGCAATTGCCGGGGGCCACATCCGGTAACCTGATAATAACCCGCTCGTGGCCGGGGCAAATGCGCGGCGTCTACGGTGACCCACAGCGCTTCTACGACACCTATTTTCAAATGTACCCCGGCAACTACTTTACCGGCGACGGTGCGCGCCGCGACGAAGACGGCTACTGGTGGATTACAGGCCGTGTTGACGATGTGATCAATGTTTCCGGGCACCGTATGGGCACAGCCGAAGTGGAGAGTGCCTTAGTACTGCACGAGGCAGTGGCAGAGGCGGCAGTCGTCGGTTTTCCCCACGAGATCAAAGGCCAGGGCATCTACGCCTATGTCACATTGATGAAAGGAATCGACAGTAGCGATGCATTGCGCACCGCACTGGTACAGCACGTGCGCAAAGAGATTGGGCCAATCGCCTCACCGGATATTATCCAGTGGGCGCCAGGGTTACCAAAAACGCGGTCGGGGAAAATCATGCGGCGCATTCTGCGCAAAGTGGCAGAAAATGAACTTGAAAACCTGGGTGATACCTCGACCCTGGCCGATCCATCGGTGGTTGACAATCTAATCGAAAACCGGGCGGTACGGTAATTACAGCTTATCTATAGAGTGTTGGAATAGATGGGTTAATTTGACTTGACGATATACTTGCCGGGATTAATCTGCGTGCCGTTTTTAAGTACCTCAAAATGTACATGCGGCCCGGTAGAGCGCCCTGTCGATCCCATTAACGCAATCACCTGTCCTTTTTTAACCGCATCACCCACTCCCACAAGGTTTTTGGCATTGTGCGCATAGCGTGTTGAATAACCATCTCCATGGCTGACTTCCAACACATAGCCGTAACCACTTTGCCGTCCTGAATAAGTGACAACCCCACCGGCGACAACGATGATTTCACTGTTCACCTTGCCGGCAAAATCCACTCCCTTGTGAAATTGTTGTTTACCCGTAAACGAGCTTATACGGCTGCCATACCCGGAGGAGATAAAACCCTTTGTCACAGGTCGCCCCGAGGGCAGTACTTCAGCGGCCAGATTGCGGTTCATCACCAACTGTTCCAGCACAGTGAGCTGTTGCTCGCGGTCTTCGATTTGTTCGACAAGCCGGGATATTGCCTTGGTCAGCTCGGGAATATTAAGTGATTGGTAGTTATCCTGTGCATCGGGGCCGCCGAGTGCCGGAACAGCGTCAAAATTGAATTCATCACTATCCAGACCAGCCATGTCCACCAGTTTTTGGCCCAGAGCGTCCAACCGCGTGATATGCCCCTGCATCAGCCCCAAACGGCGCGTTAGCGCATCGATATCCGCCTGTGCCTGCTGTTCTATGCTCGGTGAATATTGTTGTGTATCCAGCTCTCCATGCCAATTGTATACATAGGCAGGCGCCTGCTGTTGCGCTGCCTGCGCCTGGCCACGATCAACGCCAAACCAATACCCCAAATAACACAAACCAACGCAAACACTGGCAAAGGCCATCAATAACACAGTAAACTGAAACCTGGTGTTAAGTTGATGGGTCACCGGCGTTCCCCGGCGTTCAGTTAGCAAAATAATATTCATCACAGTGAGTAAAAGCTATGCACAAGACCGGCCATAATAAATCAAATAAGTGCCGTTTAACAGCCTACTTATAAACCAGCAACTTAAGTAAAAATAGAAATACAATGAAAAAGTTAAACACACTGATCGCCCCCACTATTTACGCGAATATATCCGCTGGCACACGCATCATGTCCCTAGTGGGAGAGTGTTTACCCATTGATTTTACAGCACATATTGAATACATCAGTAGCAGTGAGTCAACCCTTAACCTAGCCACTGACAGCGCGGCACACAGCAGCCGCCTGCGCTTTTACACAGATGCCATTCTCACCGTTTTACACAACAACGGATTAACCCAATTCCGCACCATCAAAGTCACCACCCACCCAGCACACAGCGTGGCAAAACCTGCAACCAAACCGCGCACCACCGCCCTCCCGTTATCAGCGCACACCCAAAAGATCATCCGATCGACCGCCTCATCCATTGAAAACCAGCGCCTGCGCCAGGCATTGATAAAACTGGCAGACCTCAGCAGTAAAGTATAAAGCCCCTTTATCCTTCGAGCAGTAACATTGATACGGGCAGATAAGTACCAAGGTATCGTAACGAGGAGAGGAGTAAAAACGCTGGGAGAGCGTTCACTCCACTTGGTGAAAAGTTGCCTGGTGGTGATGAGCATGAATTGGTGTTAAAAGCGTCAGCTAACTACCCCAAACAGTCGGTTAGCGCCAATGACGAGGTGTTCGGATTGGGCATAGCGTTTAAGTCGTCGCCGAAGAACGACCCGAAAAAAACGCACAAAGCACACTATCAGGCACCTGCTGCTCAGCAAACCCAAACGTACCATGCTGTTGCAGCTCTTCAGCCGCCCGCTGAATAACGCCAAACGTGGCCCTCGCCAAAGAACCCCCAATACTCACCCGTTTCACCCCCAGATCTTCGAGCTGGGCAACACTAATAGGCGCCCCCGCCAACCCCATAACCACGTTAATCGGCCCGTCAATTTCCCTGACCAAAGCCGCAATGGTATCGGCATCTTTCACACCGGGTACATACAGACAATCGGCACCCGCTTCCCGGTAGGCATTGGCGCGTATCACTGACTCGGCAAAGGGGTCGGGGTGATCAATCAGGTAGCACTCCGCCCTGGCTGTTAAGGTAAACGGGCATTCGAGCCCATCCGCCGCTGCCTTCGCCGCAGCAATACGTGCTACAGCGTGATCGCGGGGGTATAGGCCACTGCCGTAGCTGGCGGCAAAATCCTCGATGCTGGCCCCTACTGCACCGCTGTCGGCAATAAGGCGGATGGTATCACTCACCGCCTCCGGTTCATGTCCATAACCGTTTTCGGCATCGGCACTCACGGGTATATTCACCGCCTGCGCGATGCGGTGCGTTTCCGCCAGTGCAGCGTCCAGCGTCAACGCACCTTCATAGTCCGGCAGCCCGGCACAGAAGGCAATGCCCGCGCTGGTGGTGCCAATCGCCTGAAAACCGGCGGCCTCCAACATACAAGCGCTGCCCGCATTCCATGCATTGGGCATCACAAAAATACCTTCGGCAGTGTGCAGGTCTCTGAATAAACGACCTTTTTTGTGTTGTATTGGGCTCAAGACAATAGACTCAACGATATGAACAGGCGGGTTAAACTTAACATCCCTTCCAAACCGGTGCGCGCTTTTCAGCAAATGCACGCGCCCCTTCAAGCTGGTCTTGTGAATGGTAAAGTGTGGCAATGGTAGGGAATTCCTCGCGGTTCATCTTCGCCAGTGCATCGTGAAACGTCAGGTTTTCACTCTCGCGCAGCACTTCCTTGATCGCTGCAAATACCAGCGGTGGGCCAGCGGCCAATAGCCGCGCTTTTTCTCTGGCGCGCACCATGAGTTGATCCGCCGGTACGATCTCATTGATAAACCCCCAGCGGGCACCCTCTTCTGCATCGAGCACCCGGCCCGTAAAGAGCATATCCAGCGCAATATGGTAGGGAATACGTTTGGGGAGTTTCAGGGTAGCGGCATCGGCAATCACCCCGGAATTGATTTCAGGCAACGCAAAGGTGGCGTGTTCTGCGGCGATAATAATATCGGCGGATATCATTAACTCGAAACCGCCACCAAAGGCAAGGCCGTTGACGGCGGCAATCACGGGTTTATTCAAATTGGGCAGTTCCTGCAAACCACCGAAGCCACCGACCCCGTAATCCGAGTTGGCCGCCTCGCCTTCAGCGGCGGCTTTTAGATCCCAGCCGGGGCAAAAAAACTTCTCGCCTGTGGCGGTTAATATGGCACAACGCAATGCCGGGTCATCCCGAAATGTGGCAAAAACATCGCCCATCTGGCGGCTGGTTGCCGCGTCAATGGCGTTTGCCTTGGGCCTGTTCAGCGTCACTTCCAGGATATTCCCGTTGCGTTCAACGTGCAGTGCTGATTCACTCATAGTCTTTAAACCTTATATTTCACCAATAATGTTCATAAAAGCATCGGCCACCCAGGCTCCCTCTCCCTGTCGACAGACCAACAGCGGGTTCACTTCCATATCCATAATCGCCTCGCTGTGTTGATCGACAAAACGGGCAATCGCCAATACGGCCTCGACTAGTGCATCGATATCGGCCACTGGTCGCCCACGATACCCCTGTAGCAGGGGCGCCAACCTGAGACCTAACAACGCTTCACGCACTGCCTGCTCAGAGGTCGGCAATAATAAAATGCGGCGGTCGGCAATCAGTTCAACGCTAATCCCACCCAGCCCGATCATCATATAGGGGCCAAACAAGGGGTCACGCGATACGCCCACGATCATTTCGGCCACGGCAGCCTGCACCATCCGCGCTACCATCAACTGGCTGGACAGGGTGAGTAGATGCGTCGCTGCATCGCGTACCGCCTGTGCACTGTCGAGGTCTAATACTACCCCACCGGCATCGGTCTTATGCACAACGTCGTTTGAAACAATTTTCATTACCACCGGGTAGCCAATGTGTGTTGCTGCGGTGACCGCCTGATCGACCGTACTTATCAGCGCATTTTGGGGGACACCCAGGCCCGCTTGCTGGAGTAATTGTGTGGCCTGCCATTCAGTGAGGTTGTGTGCACCACCTGCGCGATATGTGGGGTCGATTTGCGGTGTGCACGGGGGCTGCCGCTGCGCCCGACCAATCTGCAGGGCACTCTCCAGGGCAACAATTGCCTGCTGCATTCCCAGCATCGGAACTATTCCTTCAGCCATCAGTTGTTTGGCGGTGGCCTCGTCGATGGTTTCACTCATCGTCGCCAGTATCGCCGCAACGCTGTCGCCCGTTTTCGCCGCTTGCGCAAAGGCGCGCACACCGGCCCACCAATCCTCCTGTCGGCAGCGGTCGGCACGCGGAAAGTCATAAACCAGAAACGCCACGGCGTAATCGCCGAGCAACATCGCCGTAAACGCTTTGCACATGGCCGCCTGGTCAGCCCAGACGTAGGTGTGGTAGTCGAGTGGGTTAGACAGGCTAACCCGCTCGCCGAGCGCTGCAAGCAGTTGCTGTCGTTGAGCCTCACCAATAGCCGGAAACACAAGACGGCTGTTTTCCGCCAGATCGGCAATCAGTGATGCCTCACCACCTGAACAACTCATTGAGGCGATGTGGTTGCTGTTTATCGGCCCGGCAAAGGAGAGAAATTTGAGTGTTTCCAGAAATTCATCAACGCTGTCGACACGGGCGATACCCAGCCGCTGAAACAGTGCGTCAAACAGATTATCCGCTCCCACCAGTGAGGCGGTATGGCTTTGCGCAATACTGGCCCCAACAGCCGAGCGACCTGTTTTCAGCGCCACAATCGGTTTTTTCAGGCGCAGTGCCTGCGCGGCTACAGCGGTAAATGCAGCGATGTCGTTCAGCCCTTCAATATGTAGGCCAATCGCAGTGATGCGGGGGTCTTCGAGCATAGCCGCCACGCAATCCTGGATGCCCACATTGGCCTGGTTGCCGAGGCAAATCAGCATCGCCAACGGTATGCCGCGTTGCTGCATGGTGAAGTTAACGGCCATATTGCCACTTTGGGTAATAATGGCCACGCCGTGCTCAACGCGCTCGCCGCCGTGCTGATCCGGCCACAGAGCCGCGCCATTCATGTAATTAATGACGCCGTAGCAGTTAGGGCCAATCAACGGCGTGCCCGCCGCCGCCGCGACGAGCGCCGCCTGGCGTTCAACCCCCGGCTGGCCGATTTCGCTAAACCCGGATGCCAGACACACCGCACCGTGGCAACCAAGCCGCACAACGTCTTCGACAAGCGCGATAGTCGCCTCGGCAGGCGCACCGATAAACACGGCATCGGGCATCTCAGGCAAATCGCTCAGGCGGGCGTAGCAGTCGCGCCCTACAAGTGTGTCACGGCGGGGATTGACCGCATAGACAGAACCGGCAAAGCCCAGTTTGTCACACTGGCGGATCACCTCTTCAGCCGAGCGACCGCCAACGACGGCAATATGCCGGGGATTGAGTAATTGATAGAGTGACATGAAAGCCAGGAATCAGACTTCGAGCGGGCGCAGCATGGCGCGTGAGATAATCAAACGCTGCACTTCACTGGTGCCTTCCCAGATACGTTCGACACGCGCATCCCGCCAGATGCGCTCCAGGGGTAAGTCATTCATTAGCCCCATGCCGCCGTGAATTTGCAGGGCTTCATCGGCGATCATCGCCAGCGCCTCAGTGGCTTCGAGCTTGGCGATGGCGGCGTCCATATCGGTCATTTGCCCCTGGTCGTGTTTCCACGCGGCCTGGTAGGTCAGTAGCCCGGCGGCGCGGCGGCGCACTTCCATATCGGCCAGTTTAAAACTTACTCCCTGGAATTTACCAATGGTCTGGCCAAACTGTTTGCGGGTCGCGGCGTATTCAGCAGCGGCTTCCAGTGCCCTGTCGCAACGCCCCAGACAGAGCGAGGCGACCTGTAATCGGGTGGCACCCAGCCAGTCATTGGCGACCTCAAAACCCTGATCGACTTCACCCAGTACTTGCGATGCAGGTAAACGACAGCGATCAAATTCAAGAATAAAATTGTGATACCCCCGGTGTGACACATTGTCGTAGCCCTTGCGCACGGTAAAACCGGGGGTGCCTTTATCCACCAGAAATGAGGTGATTTTTTTACGTGGCCCCCGGGCGCTTTCCGTGACCCCCGTAGCGGCGAACAGGATGACAAAATCGGCCAGGTCGGCGTGGCTGATAAAGTGTTTGCTGCCATCGATCACAAAATCATCGCCATCGCGCACCGCACTACACGCCATCGAGCGCACATCAGACCCCGCCCCCGGCTCGGTCATCGCCAGGCAGTCGACTTTCTCCCCGTTAATACACGGAAACAGGTATTTTTCACGCTGCTCACCAACACAGGCCTGTAGGATGTTACTGGGCCGCCCAACGATATAATTCAGCGCCATATTGGCGCGCCCCAGTTCGCGGTCGAGCATACACATGGTCACCATATCCAGCCCGCCGCCACCCAGTGCTTCCGGCATATTCGCGGCGTATAGGCCGACATCAATGGCGCGTGCAGTAATTTGCGCGACCAGCTCCGGCGGCACCTTGTCATCTTTTTCAACCTGCGCCTCGTAGGGGTAAAGTTCTTCCTCAACAAAACGTTTGGCCGATTCGATGAGCAGGGTTTGTTCTTCGCTAATAGAAAAATCCATACGGTTTCCTACAGATAATAATAGAGGTAAGGGAATTGATTTTGTCGTCTACGCTTCCAGGCCACCGGGGTCTTCGATATGCCCATCGACGCTGATTGCCTGTCCTGTGATGCGTTTCGCCGCAGAGGATGCCAAAAAAACCGCCATATCGGCAATGTCTTCGGCATCGATAAAGGTACGCAATGAGCAGGTTTTGGTGTAGCGTTGACGAATCACCGACTCGGCGATCCCCTTGGCCCTGGCTTCATTGGCAATCACCGCGTCCATCCGTGTGCCATTTACCGAGCCGGGGCAAATTGCATTGACGCGCACACCACTTGGCCCCATTTCCATCGCCATCGATTTGGTAAAACCGATAATCGCCCACTTGGCCGATGCATACGCAGCGCGCAATGGGTAGCCGTATAGGCCCGCCGTGGAGGAAATATTGATAATCGACCCACTGCCTGCCGCCTTCATTGCCGCCGATACCGCCCGCGTGCAGAGAAAGGTGCCATCGAGATTGACGGCCAGGCAGCGGCGCCAGTCGTCATAGCTCAGGTCTTCAACAAACGCCGCCGGGCCGCCGATACCGGCACAATTGACCAGCACATCAACAGCGCCCGCAAAGTGCGCACGCGCTGCGGCAAACAGGCGGTCAACCGCCTGCTCATCGGCAACATCGACAACGCTGCCAGCGGCGGCTGGGTTGTCGGCGCGCATCGCGGCGAACGCATCGGCGTCAATATCACCGATATACACCTGTGCGCCCACACGTAAAAACGCCTCGGCGATAGCCCGCCCGATACCGGAGGCACCGGCTGTAATAACGACACGCTGCATGTTCAGGGCTTGCCGTGCAGTGCGCGCAGCGATGCATCGTAGCGCTTTAACACCGCGCCCGCCGCA
This sequence comes from Gammaproteobacteria bacterium, assembly GCA_965277715.1. GTDB lineage: Bacteria > Pseudomonadota > Gammaproteobacteria > JBCCGL01 > JBCCGL01 > JBCCGL01. The sequence goes on along the minus strand of OZ255836.1, from coordinate 222,140 downwards.
TAGTCGTGCTGTGCCAGGCCCTGCATCACCGACACCAGACAATCATCACGCAGGCGTTCGTAATCGCGAATCGATACATCACCCGCCTGTTGATCGGATTGCGCACAAATGGTATCGACCAGTTCATCCGTCCACTCGGGTGCTTTGAGGTGGGTCCAGGGCAGCTCCAGTGTGGGGCCAAACTGATTGAGGAAATGTTTCATGCCCGATTCCCCCCCCGCTAACCGGTACACCAGAAAAGTGCCCATAAACGACCAGCGCAAACCCGGCCCAAAGCACATCGCCTGGTCGATTTCATCCGTGGTGGCAACGCCATCCTTGATCATGTGCAGGGCTTCACGCCACAGGGCCTCCATCAAGCGGTCGGCGATAAACGCATCCACTTCCTTACGCACTAACAGCGGGTGCATACCAATCGACTGGTAAAACGCACTGGCGCGTTGTTTGGTGTCATCGCTGGTTTTTTCACCGCCACAGATTTCCACCAGCGGCATCAGGTACACCGGGTTGAAGGGGTGACCGACCACAATGCGCTCCGGGTGCGGGCAGTCGCGCTGCATATCGGTGGGCAATAAACCGGAGGTCGAGGAGCCAATAACAATATCAGCCCCCGCCGCCGCGCTGGCTTTGGCGAGTACCTGTTGTTTTAAGGCAATGCGCTCGGGCAGGCTCTCCTGAATAAACTCAGCGCCTTCGCAGGCCGTTTCAACCGAGGTGGTAATCGAAAAAGTGCCGATATTATCCAGCGGTACCGGTATCAATCTGCCATAGGCGCGCAGGGCATTTTGCAGTACCTCGCTGGTTTTCCGCCCGGCCTCCGGGTCTGGGTCACAGATGCTCACATCGATACCGTTGATCATCATCCGCGCCGCCCACGCCGCACCGATCACGCCCCCACCGATCAAACCGGCTTTTTTTATTTGCGCCATACCAATAAACCTCAGTGCTGTACTTTGAGCGACAATTTTTCACGCACCACCGCCGGGCCTAAAATATCGACATTCATCGCACGGGCAATCGTTACGGCGCGCTCAACCAGTGACCCATTACTCGCATATACGCCTTTTTCAAGATACAGATTATCTTCAAGCCCCACCCGGATATTGCCACCGGCCAGCATCGCCATCGCCACAAAGGGCAATTGGCGCCGCCCAATGGAAAAAGCTGAAAAGGTCGCATTCGGTGGCAGGTTGTTAACCAGGGCCATAAACGTATTGATATCATCGGGGGCGCCGTAGGGGATCCCCATGCACAGTTGGATCATTATCGGGTCTTCGAGCAGGCCCTGCTTAATCATCTCTTTCACATAGACCAGGTGGCCGGTATCGAAAACCTCCAGTTCAGGTCGTACGCCCAGTTCCCTAACGCGTTTTGCCATCGTGTTAAGCACCCCCGGCGTGTTGGTCATCACGTAATTGGCTTCAGCAAAGTTCATGGTGCCACAGTCCAGCGTGCAGATTTCCGGCAGGCACTCCTCGACATGCTGCAAGCGTTCCAGGGGGCCTGCCATATCCGTACCCGCCGCCAGTGGCAACAGGTTTTCACCCTCACCAAACACCATATCACCGCCCATACCGGCGGTAAGATTGAGAATCACATCGGTGCCGGAGTCACGCACGCGGTCACACACCTCTTTGTAATATTTGGGATTGCGCGAAGGCGCGCCCGTCTCCGGCTCGCGCACATGGATATGGGCGATTGCAGCACCCGCCTGCGCTGCCTCAATGGCGGCATTGGCAATCTGCTCCGGTGAGGCCGGAATTGCCGGGTGTCTATTAAAGGTATTGCCAGAGCCGGTTACGGCACAGGTAATAAAAACCGCGTTATTCATTGCACTGCCTCATCGTTAAAAAGGATCAAAACCTGGCGGATTATTATCAATTAAACCGCTGTTTACGATACCAAATACGACAAAACCAACATTATTTGCGCATAACCTAGAGGATGCCTTAAAAGGCCGTTAAATCCGTGTTTGATCAATGGTTAAGCATAGCGTGATTGGTATGCCCTCTGGCCGATAGGCGCCCCTGGCCACCACCTAAAAAAACACAAAGACACTCACCACGATGATGATCCACGCCATAATCTTCAATAACCGGGTAAGTAAGCGTCTTTTTTCCTGTGTATTCAAACCAGTTATTACCTTAGGAGCCTGTCGGGTTTAGGCGCTCGTAGCGGGGGGAAAGACCTATTTGAGTCATTTTTTGCGCTGACTGCGTTGCAATTCGTTGTAATAGAACCACTATTATGCTTCATTGCACCTTGCCAGCACAAAAAAGACCTTGCAATAGATCTCGCCCAGGTAATTGAGAACACCCCAGTAGTTGAGGCAAATAACTATCGCTACGAGCCGTATAATGCCGCCAGGTTATTTACCAGCGTGGCATTTTGATATATAGAAAAATGAGGCAAGCCATGTCTATATTGAAACGCTTTTCTGAGCAGGAAAAAAACTACCATCTGTATCGATCCCAACAAAATGCTATCCGTGAAGAAAGGACGCGGCAATCGTTGCTGGATCGTGCGTTGAAATCGGAGCAAGCGGCAATAAAAGGCGAGAAAATCGCACTACAAGAGCAAGCCCGTTTACGTACTTTGCTGGAGCGGGCAGGTATTGACCCTGATAATGCATAAACAGACGCTAAACAGCGTTTTCTAAACCCCATGTATTGACTTGCACACAAGCCAATACATGGGGTCTAGCCAAGAAAGCCACGCTTACTGCGCCGCCGGTCAAATTTAGCCAGGCGGCGATCCCGGCCACCAAAGCGTATATCCTGGCGCCTATCAGGGCACTGACGGCGAACGATTTTTCGACGGTCAAACCGCTTCCATTTTTCCTCAAGGGTTTTCAGGGTTTTATCGTGTTCAGTAAATTGTCCGGGGAGTATTTCAGGTGCTTCCTCGACAAAATCGGTAGGCAACAGCGCAAGATCCGGCGCATCAAATTCAAGCGCATCATTGGCAGATTCAGGCTCGCTTGCCTCATCAGTAGCAGGGGCAACAGGCTTTTGGTCAGAGTGGTTCGACATGAGTGACAGACCACTGGTATCAAGATTGTATAGGCTGTCTGTTTCCTTATCCGTTTTTGTACTGCCAGTGCCTGGTTTTTGATCGTGTTTGTCTGACATGGTTGTTTATTTTCTCATCGGGAGAAGTAGCTATAAAATTTTTTACGCAATAAAAACGGCATATCGATTCTAAAGTAAAAATATATCACGACACATTACCCACTTTTCATTAATACGGCGAAAAATGCCTGTGTAGGCACCCTGTATTTGCCTGCAAGCTTTTGAGTATAGGTCGAATCTGTAGACAGTGAAGTGATATTATCCGTCGTTTAAATCCTGGTTAATCAGTTGAATCACAATGAGAGTGTTGTTACCGGCGTTCGTTTCCCCCTACAAGCTACTTTGCTGGGGTTTTGAGAGTGATTGAGCACAGCTATTTTGCCACCACCCCCAAAGGCATGGAGCCACTACTGGTAACAGAGCTCAAACAGCTTGGCGCCCGGCAGGTGTCACCTGGCAGTGCAGGTGTGTCATTTGCGGGCAATTTAACCATTGCCTACCGGGCCTGCCTGTGGTCACGATTGGCCAACCGCATTTTGTTACCCATTGCTGCATTTCCCGCAGCAGACGAACAGTCACTGTACAACGGTGTGCGTGCACTGGACTGGTCAGCGCACATGAGTGCCGCCTCGACGCTGGCGGTGAATGTGCACAGCGCCAAATCCACGATTACCCACACACACTTCGCTGCACAACGGATAAAAGACGCGATTGTCGATCAGTTTCGTGCGATTGATGGTGAGCGCCCCAGCGTCGACCGCGAACGACCCGATCTACGCATTAATGCCTACCTGTTTCGCAATCGCCTGCGCCTGAGCCTGGACTTATCAGGTGGCAGCCTGCATCGACGGGCGTACCGACAGTCCGACGGCGGCGCGCCCTTAAAGGAGAACCTGGCGGCGGCAATATTGCTGTTTGCCGACTGGCCCGCTATTGCCAGGCAGGGCGGCAGCCTGATCGACCCTATGTGTGGCTCGGGCACACTGTTGATTGAAGCGGCGATGATGGCCGCCGATATTGCCCCCGGCCTCAAGCGCAGCCACTACGGGTTTATCGGCTGGCGTCAGCACGATGCCACGCTATGGCAGGCATTGCGCGAGGACGCAACGCAACGCAGAGACACCGGGATATCGTCGCTGCCTGCTATTTACGGCGTTGACATCGATGCCCGGGCCGTTGGCATTGCCAACAACAATATCGCCAACATCGGCCTTGGCGAGCACATTCAAGTGACGAGGGGTAACATCGAAACCTACACCCCAAAGACCTTGTCCAGTACCGGTTTGCTCGTGGTCAATCCGCCCTACGGCAAACGCATGGACGCCGAGACGGGCCTGGGGAAACTTTATTCCGCCCTGGGCCGGACGATACGTAAGCACCCCGGCTGGCACGCCGCCGTATTTACCGGCAACCCCGCGATGGCTCACCGTTTAAAGCTGACGACAAACGCCTCAAAGAACCTCAACAATGGGGAAATTGCCTGCAAACTGCAATGCTATAAGGTGGATACCTCAACGCCCACCAATGCCACCGATACACAGGAGCACCATGCAACCACGGATGGGGCGACCATGTTTGCCAACCGGCTGGCAAAAAACCTCAAATCCCTGGGCGCCTGGGCAAAGAGTGCCGGTGTGCACTGCTACCGCGTTTACGATGCCGACTTGCCCGAGTACGCCGTGGCAATCGACCTCTACCCAGGCCAGGACGCCATACTGCGTGTCCATGTGCAGGAATATGCCGCACCAAAAACCGTCGATGCACAGCGGGCTGAGCAACGCCTGCAGAACATTATGGCGGTTATCCCAACTACCCTGAACTGCGACCCCCGCCAAATTTACTTAAAAGTGCGCACACGCCAGCGGGGCAGCGAACAATACCAAAAGCTTGCCCGGCGCGGGCAGTATCACGCCGTGGCGGAGGCCGACTGCCAACTACTGGTAAACATGGCCGACTACCACGACTGTGGTCTATTTCTGGATCACCGCAAGGTACGCCGGAAAATTCACGCCCTCGCGGCGGGAAAGCGTGTGCTCAATCTGTTCGCTTACACGGGCGCCGCCAGTGTGCACGCGGCAAAAGGGGGCGCCCGCCATGTTACCACCGTGGATATGTCATCGACCTACCTCGACTGGGCAAAAAGAAATTTTGCACTCAACGGTTTGTCGGGGGATAAATACACGTTTATTCGCGCCGACTGCCTCGCCTGGTTAAATCAGGCCCCCGAAGAACAGCAGTACGATGTGATATTGTTAGATCCACCGACTTTTTCCAATTCAAAAAACATGTCCACTAGCTGGGATGTACAACGCGATCACGCGGACCTGATCGCCTGTACGATGGCGCGTTTAAATGACGGCGGCCGCTTACTCTTCTCCACCAACCGACAGCGGTTCAAGCTCGACAGTGCCGTCGAAAGCCATTTTTCCTGCCGGGAAATCAGCAAACAAACCGTACCGCGTGATTTCGCCCGCAACCCGCGTATACACCGCTGCTGGGAAATAACCTATTGATTATGTTTCATGCATGGGCGCGCCCGGGTATCATGCACGCCGATTAGCCGAAAGACACTGGAGAAAATACATGGCTGAGTTCTTTTTTGATTATGGTTTATTCGCTATCAAGTCGATAACCGTTGTTATTGCCATTTTAGCGGTGGTGAGTGTTTCAATTGCTATCGGTGCACGGGCTAAAAAATCACCACAAGGGCATATTGAGGTGACGATGGTCAATGATGAAATTGACTATATGCGCGAAACCCTCAATGCCACAGTCATCGATGTAGATACCTATAAGTTACAGGCCAAACAAAAGAAAAACGAAGAAAAGGCTGAACGTAAAGCGCGCAAAAAGGCACTCAAGAAACTCGCCAAAAGTGGCCAGGCACCCAATAATAAGGCTGAAAACAGTAAAGTCGTCGATGATAAGTCAGCAGACGATAACCCATCAGGTGACCAGAGTGCTGATACTGATGCTAAAACGGATAACAAGGCCGGTGACGGTACAAAGCCACGGGTTTTCGTTCTCGATTTTGATGGCGATATTAAAGCCTCAGAAGTGTCCAGTTTGCGCCGCGAAATTACCGCCGTACTGTCACTTGCCCAGGCCCATGATGAGGTGGTGGTACGCCTGGAGAGCGGCGGCGGCATGGTGCACACCTATGGTTTGGCATCATCGCAACTGCAACGCATTAAAGATCGCGGCGTGCCACTCACCGTGTGCGTCGACAAAGTGGCCGCCAGCGGTGGGTATATGATGGCGTGCGTTGCCAACAAACTACTGGCCGCACCCTTTGCTATTATCGGTTCTATTGGGGTGGTCGCCCAGTTACCCAATTTTCACCGCCTACTGAAAAAACACAATGTGGACTTTGAAATGATCACCGCCGGTGAACACAAGCGCACCCTGACGATGTTTGGTGAAAACACCGAAAAGGGGCGCGAGAAATTTATCGAGGATATAGAGGACGTTCACCAGCTATTTAAAGCCTTTGTCACCCAGCACCGCCCGCAATTGGATATTGATGCCGTCGCCAATGGCGATGTTTGGTTTGGTCAGCGGGCAATCGATCAGGCGTTGGTTGATGAGTTGATCACCAGCGATGAATACATTGCCAAAGCGTGTGATGTATCCGATGTATTTGCCGTCAAATACGTCGAAAAGCAATCGCTACCGGAAAAGCTGGGCATTGCCGTGCAAAGCACCCTGGATACGGTTTTGATGAAGTGGTGGGACAAGGGAACCCGTGGGAATTTTTACTCTTAGGAATAGGCACGAAATAAATTCCGTTTTTATAATATTATTTAAACAATGAGTTATTTGTCAGTAACACACTGAAGCCAACTCAGTTATAAGGTAAATCGATGCATTTACGAATCCCGAAAGTTATTTCGCGCACATTCCTTAACTACCCACACAACGCCGCCGCATGATACGCAATATGGTCGCCAATAAATGTATGTATAAAGAAATAACTGTGATCGTAACCGCGCTGCATACGCAAATTCAGTGGATGATTATGCCGCTGACACATCGCCTCCAGTAACGCCGGTTTTAACTGCTCCGCCAGAAACTCATCATCATCCCCCTGGTCGATCAACAGGGGCAGTTTTTCCTCTGCCCTGGCAACTAACTGCACCGCATCGTAGGTGGCCCCAGCCTCGACACTGCCGAGATAACCCGAGAAAATTTTCTCACCCCAGGGGCATTGTGTCGGCGCACAAATCGGCGAAAATGCCGATACCGACTGGTACATACCCGGGTTGCGCAAGGCGACAACCAACGCACCGTGCCCCCCCATCGAATGCCCGGTAACGGAGCGCCTGCTGTTAATCGGCAGCTCACTTTCGATCAACGCCGGTAACTCGGAGACCACATAGTCGTACATCTGGTAGTTATCTGCCCAGGGCGCCTGAGTGGCATTGACATAGAAACCGGCACCCTTGCCATAATCATAGGCATCGGCATCATCGGGCACTGCATCACCGCGTGGGCTGGTATCCGGTGCTATCAAAGCGATACCGTGCTCGGCGGCATAGCGCTGGGCGCCAGCTTTAACCATCACATTCTCATCGGTACACGTGAGGCCAGAGAGAAAGTAAAGCCCCGGCACGTTTACCTGCTCAGCCTGTGGTGGCAAATACACCGAAAACCGCATAGTGCATTGATTGCTGGTCGATTCGTGTTCGCAGGTGATTAACCAGCCTTCACACATTTTTACCCGGTTGACTTCAGTGAGTGCGCGCATTCCCGTTCCACTATTAAACAAAAAGCGAATGATAACTGACTTTAGTCTCTGTGTATTAACTCGCATACGGGTAAATACATGGCATCAGATGCAATGAAAATAGTGAGGCGCGTAAAAATACTTCTTCCAGACACCGCTAACAGGCACAATACGCCCACACGTTTTTACCCTCAGTTTACCCGCTATTAATGACCACACCCACGCCATCACGCCGTAACGAATTGTGCCAGGGAACCCGCGACACCGTACCGCTACTGGTGGGCGCAATGCCATTCGGCATCATTTTTGGTGCACTGGCCATTGCCAGTGGTTTATCACCCCTGGCCACTATGGGCATGTCATTGTTTGTATTTGCCGGTTCTTCGCAATTTGTCGCCACCGGGCTGATCGCGCAGGGCACCGGTGTCGCCTTGATTGTACTGACAACGCTCATTGTCAATTTGCGCCACGCGTTATACAGCGCCTCACTCGCTCCCTATACCCGGCAACTGCCACAGCGCTGGCTGTTGCCCCTGGGTTTTTGGCTGACCGATGAAACCTATGCCGTCGTCATCAACCGCTACCGGCAAAAAGATTCTGCCCCTTTCAAACACTGGTACTTTCTCGGCTCAGCACTGGCTATGTACACCAATTGGCAGTTGTGTACCGCACTGGGCATTGTCGCCGGTCAACAACTACAGGGTATCGCCGAGTGGGGGTTGGAATTCGCGATGGTCGTGTCATTTATTGGCATTGTCGTGCCGATGCTGGTTTCCAGGCCCATGTTAGCCTGCGCCCTGGTAGCGGGAATAACAGCCTGTTTACTGCGTGACCTGCCACACCAGCTTGGCCTAATGCTCGGTGCACTGGCAGGGGTTACAGTGGGTTATTTAATGAACAGAAAGGTAGAATCGTGAACGAGTGGTTATTGATCATCGGTATGCTATTAGTCACATTTGGCGTGCGCTACCCGGTACTCGCCCTATTGAGCCGTGCACAACTGCCTGCCGCTGTATTAAATGCCTTAACGTTTGTGCCCGTAGCCGTGTTGAGCGCCATTGTTATGCCAATGGCGCTGACCCGCAACGGTGAATGGGCCATCAGTGTTGACAACCCCTTTTTATTGGCGACCTGTGCATCGGTCGTAATCGCCTGGAAAACACGCAATCTGCTGTTGACGATTGTGCCCGGTATGGCGCTGTTTTTACTCTTGCAGTGGATAGGGTAACGGTTCAGGCAATAGAGGTGACGATGGAGGGTTCAATGACATTTCCAATACGCACAGCAACCGCCGACGATGCAGACGGGGTAGCCCACTGCGTTGAGCGCGCCTATTCACATTACATTGAACGCATCGGTAAGCCACCGGGGCCGATGCTGGATAACTACACCGAGGTCATCCAGCAGCACAGTGTTTTTGTGATTGATAGCCCTATCGATAATCAGGCGTCTATTGTCGGCGTGCTGGTACTTATACAAACAGCAGATGGCCTGCTACTCGATAATGTCGCCGTCGACCCCGCTATGCAGGGTGCGGGTATTGGTCAGCAACTGCTAAACCTGGCAGAAAGCGAAGCGGGCAGGCGAGGTTTTCAGCATATCGAGCTGTACACCCACGAACGAATGACAGAAAACATCCCCTACTACGAGAAGCGGGGATACAGCGCGTTTGAGCGCAAAACAGTTAAAGGCTACCAGCGGATTTACATGCGCAAACAATTACACCCGCCAGAACACTAAACAATGCGGGACTTTAACGCACCAGCCACTTTATTGGAGAGATCGCGCAACGCTTTCTCCGTTGTATCCCAATCGATGCAACCATCGGTGATCGACATACCGTATTGCAATCCAGACACCCCTTCTGCGGGTATTTTTTGTGCACCTGCCTGCAAATGACTCTCCAGCATAATACCGACAATCGAGCGATTGCCATCGAGAATCTGATTGGCGACATTTTCAGCCACCAGGGGTTGCAGCTCAGGTTTTTTGTGCGAGTTGGCGTGACTGCAATCGACAATAATATTACCGGGCAAACCGGCTTTTTCCAGCGCCTGCTCGCACAGTGTCACATTCACCGAATCGTAGTTAGGTTTCCTGCCGCCACGCAAAATCACATGGCCGTGGGGGTTTCCCGCCGTGCGAATAACCGATACCTTACCCGCATGATTAATGCCCAGAAAGCTATGCCCACTGGCGGCGGACTCCATCGCATTAATCGCCACACCAAGGCCACCATCGGTGCCATTTTTAAACCCGACCGGGGTCGATAGGCCACTGGCAATTTCACGGTGGGTTTGCGACTCGGTGGTACGGGCGCCGATGGCCGACCAACTGAACAAATCGTCGAGGTATTGCGGGCTGATCGGGTCGAGTACTTCGGTGCCCGTGGGCATGCCCTGATCGGCCAGCGACACCAGTAACTCACGGGCTGTCTGCAAGCCTTCTTCAATGCGAAAAGAACCATCGAGCCGTGGGTCATTGATCAACCCTTTCCAGCCGACAGTGGTGCGCGGTTTTTCAAAGTAAACCCGCATAACAATACACAGCGTATCCCCCAATGCCTCGCGCAGCGCCAATAAACGGCCCGCGTATTCGTGGGCAGCCGTCACATCGTGGATTGAGCAAGGCCCGGCAACGACAATCAGACGGTGGTCTTTGCGATCGAGAATTGCTTCAATCTCCTGGCGCCCCGCTTGTACCGTAGCGCGGCCCGTATCACTCAATGGGAAATTGCGGTGTAGCGCTTCTGGCGTAATCAATGCCAGCTCTTCATCAATATTGATGTCTTCAAGTTTTACTTCGTTCATGGTGGTGGCTCTTGCTGTCCGGTTTACGTATCGCGAAAAATACAAATTGTACCCGAAAGCCAGGAAACAGATGGTTTAAAACCACTTCTTTTGGTATCTCAGCGGGTGTTTTCCTTTGCTATATGCCAGATTTTCCCAGCAGTGCTATTTTCCCCTGCACATCAACCGACAATGACAGCTCACCACGCAGTAATTGCTGGAGTGGCTGCCCGACAAACTGCCCGCGCCAGCCATTCAGCACACGCGATTCATCTTCCCTCATAACCAGTTTTTCCAGCTCCTTGCGCGGGGCCAGTACGGCATGGTTGATCGCGTGTTGATCGGCGTACAGTTTAGCGACAGCACTGAGTAAATCAGTCAATGCATCCTCCCGCGCATTTAGCTTGCGCCTGGCAAACCGTGGAGGCAGTGGTTTGGGCTGGCACGATTGTGCTTTAACGCATAAGGCTACGATGTCTTTAGCGTATTTTTCACTCACAAACCGGCCCAGCCCACGCAGTGATTGCAGGTCTTTTTCTGATGTCGGTTTTAAGCGGGCAATATCGATAATGGTGTCATCTTTTAATAGCCAGCTCTTGGGTAAATCGCGCTTGCGCACCGCAATTTCCCGCCACTCAGCGAGTGCCTGCGCGAAAGCCAGCGAATGTCCGCGCAGTTTGTCGACACCGCGCACGCGTTGCCATGCATCTTCAGGGGGCTTTTGATACGTATCCGTGCTGCACAGTGTATCGAACTCGTCGCGCAGCCAGTCGAGGCGCTGTTTGGTGTGCAGCTCTTCATACATAGCCGGAAATAATTCTGCCAGATAAACCACATCATCCGCCGCATAACGCAATTGTTTTGCCGTGAGTGGGCGCGCCGCCCAATTGGTACGGGATTGGTTTTTTGGCAGATTAACACCCAAACGCTTTTCAACTAAGGCCGCATAACCCATTTGTTCTGGATAGCCAAACAGTGGCGCAGCAATTTGTGTATCGAACACATTGACGGGAGACTGTCCACAAAGTGTGCAGAATATTTCCATATCCTGTGATCCGGCGTGCAGTACTTTGCGGATATTGGGATTTAACAGAATATCGATAAAGGGCGATAGATCACTAATAGCCGGTGTATCAATACAGGCGACCTGGCCATTGGATTTGCTGCTATTGGGCGTCGCAATTTGTACCAGGCACAGTTGTGGGTAGTAGGTTTTTTCCCGGATAAACTCTGTATCCAGCGCCACCCACTCGTTTTCTTTTATGCGCTGGCAAAAGTCGTTGAACGTGTCTTGTTCGTCTATAAAAATAAAGTCGGTATGATGGCTGGGCATGAAAGAGGGCTTTTTTATTTTCAGTTGAATGATTATAGCGAGGTGCTCATCAATGCTGGGGTTTTTTACGGGCTTGCCAGGCGCACTACACCGGTCGGTCATTATTCACCTTTATTTGTCTCCTCTGAAAACACCACATCGCAAGGGGGCAGTTCTGCCACAGGCGAACCCATGGCTTTCAGTGCACAGCACATCTCTTCCATGCGTTTATCCATTGCCTGGATATGATCCAGCAGGCCGCTGATTGCATTGGCGACGGGGTCGGGCATATCCGGTGTTGTTGCATAGGCATCAAAGCCCACCTTTCTCGCCAGAGCATCACGCTTTTCCGTACCGGATTTAGGCGCAACGACCCGCCCAGGTATACCGACTACAGTAGCACCGGGCGGAACAGGCTTGATAACAACCGCATTAGAACCAACGCGGGCGCCACGCCCCACATTGAACGGGCCAAGTATTTTGGCACCGGCCCCCACGATCACACCATCTTCAAGTGTGGGATGGCGCTTATCGCCGCGCTTATCGCCCATTGGTGAAGTACCACCCAGTGTCACACCTTGATAGAGCGTCACATCGTTACCTATTTCGGCTGTTTCACCGATCACTGTCCCCATACCGTGGTCGATAAAAAACCGCCGCCCAATAGTCGCACCGGGGTGAATTTCAATGCCCGTCAGCCAACGCGCAATATGCGACACCATGCGGGCCAGCCACTTGCAACCACACCGCCAAAGTCGGTTGGCAACACGGTAAAAAATAATGGCGTGCACTCCAGGGTACGTTGTGATGACTTCAAACGTATTCCTCGATGCGGGGTCGCGGTCAAAAACACACCCAATGTCTTCCTTCAAATAACTGAACATATGTACCACTCAAATACTTGACTAAATTAGTAGGTTATTCTACGCCGATCACATCCACTGGCAATATAAAACCGCCTTTCTTAGCCTGTGTGTTTTTCGACCGAAGTTAAAATACCGCGCAGAATATTAAGCTCCACGTTACTCGGTTTACTGCGATTAAAAAAACGACGTAGACGACGCGGCAGTTGGCGGGGGTTATCCGGGTCCAGAAACTGTGTTGCGGTGATAGTGCGCTCAAGGTGTGCGTAAAACAGCGTCATTTCTTCAAGCGTGGCAGCGCGCTCACCGGTTTCATAGTGGTCAGTTTGTACCTCCGGTTCGGCATTTGCCACAAAGAGTTCATACGCAACCACTTGCAATGCCGCCGCAATGTTGAGTGAACTGTAGTCCGGGTTACAGGGGATATGCAGCATCTTGTGGCATAGATCGAGCTCTTCATTGGTCAAGCCCGTGCGCTCGCGACCAAATACAATTGCCGGGGTGCTTTGTTCACGGTTTGCAGCGATAGCACTGGCACACTGGCGCGGGGTTTCCAATGGCCAGGCAATACTGCGCAATCGCGCCGAGGCACCATACACCAGATGACAGCCCTGCAAAGCCTGCTCCAGCGATTCACACACCTGAGCCTGCGCCAGAATATCATCTGCACCCGCTGCGCGCGCAGTGGCATCGGCGTGTGGAAAAAACCGGGGCCGCACCAGGTAAAGCTGACTGCACTGCATATTTTTCATCGCCCTGGCGGCGGCACCGATATTGCCGGGGTGCGATGTTTCCACCAGCACAAAACGCACGTTTTGCTGCATTGATCACCTCAAATTCTGCTATCATGCCGCCCCTTCCAAATCACCTGTTGTCTGCGACATGCATCCTATGTTGAATATTGCCATCCGCGCTGCCCGCGCCGCTGGCAACGTTATTATGCGTCAATTCGAACGCATCGATACACTGACGATAGAAAAAAAACAACACAATGATTTTGTCTCGAATGTCGACCGGCAGGCCGAGGAAAAAATCATCCAGACGCTACACCAGTCCTACCCCGACCACGCGGTTTTGGCAGAGGAATCCGGTGCATCGGGTAACAGTGATTACGTGTGGATTATCGACCCACTGGATGGCACGACCAACTACCTGCACGGATTCCCACAATTTGCCGTATCCATTGCATTGCAAAAATCCGGCAAGCTCGAACAGGCAGTTATCTATGATCCAGTCAGCCAGGAACTATTCACCGCTTCACGCGGGCGCGGCGCCTGGCTGGATAACAAACGCCTGCGCGTATCCAACCACCGCACACTGGAAAACAGCCTGCTTGGCACGGGTTTTCCCTACCTTGAAACACAAAATACCGACCATTACATGGCATTGTTACGTGATTTTATCCAGCACACCACCGGTATCCGGCGACCGGGTGCGGCGGCGCTTGATCTGGCTTATGTTGCCTCTGGCAGGCTCGACGGCTTTTGGGAAACCGGGTTAAACCCCTGGGACATTGCCGCCGGGAGTTTAATCATCCGTGAAGCGGGTGGCTTAATTGGCGATTTCAGTGGCGGTGAAGATTGGTTACACGGTAAGCAGATAGTGGCGGCCAACCCCAAAATTTTCCATGCTATGTTGCAGGTGATAAAACCACACCTTGCGCATTTTTAAATATGATCAATATATGAATATTTCCATGGCCTCATCTCATAATTAATACTATTTCCTGCCCAGGAGAAAAAGGGAAATGGGGCATTCATAAGCTAGTAGAAATTTTGAATTGGCTTAGGAAGTCCGGTCGAACAAAACAAACTGAACTGGATTTGTGCACCACAAATATCACGCCAACCCTTCACACCCCTCCCCAAAAAAACCAAGGCTACTGATTAGCGCAAAAAAACGAATAAGGCGGTTGAGGCTCTTGAAGTTGCGTCTATTTCAATGGTTAATAAGAACCTAAAACAGCGTCTTCAGCAAAGGCAATATTTCAACCACAATCACCAGACCGACCATCCATTGCAACAGGGTAATTTTAGTCTCCAATCGGGCAATGTCAGGTTTCGTTTGTTCTTTAAGCGATTGAATATCCCCTTTAGTCGCCAAACTCTCAGCAGAAAGAGCCTCTGCCGCCTCACGGGCCTTATCTTCCGGTACGCCTACGACACGGAACGCCTCATAAACTTCAGAAATCATAGTAGCCATCTAGGTACTGTAACGTGAATTTGACAAAAGCGCGATATCAGGGCGAGGAGCCTGTCGGGTTCAAGACTGCTCTACTACAGAAAAGCCGATTTGCCTCTTTTTTGCGCCCGTTTTTTGCAAACTATTCTGTCAAAGAGAATCACATCACGCACAATTGGCGAAAACTCTTCTCATGCTAGGGTGTCTGTTTTATTGAAGATACGCTACCGCTTTTTCCTCATGCGAACGTGGCACGATACGCACAGTATCCGCACATACGTATGCTGGTATACCGGCGTTATCATGTGTACTACCATATCGACGAGCCACATGGCATTGTCGAAATACTCCATATATACAATGGAGCACCGCCTACCTTGTATTAGCTTGCATACAAGTAAATACATGGGGGCTAGAAAGTGGGCTTATGGGTGTATCCAAATTGTTCAACCCTCCACCTTTTACACTCCCCTTCCAAAAAACCAAGGCTACTGGCTGGCGCGAACAACACGAACAAAACGGCTGTTGTCATTCTTGCTGCTGAAGTCATCGCCGCCGCTGCTGAAGTCGAGGATCCACGCGGCGATATTGTTGGAGGCGACGGGCGACGACGACCAATAAGTAGACGATGGTGTGTCAGGAAAAACGGTTTCATTGATAACCGGGCTACACGCCAGCTCGACAAGACTGGCCAGCTCGTTGATATTCGGCAAAAACCACGCCTGACCACTATTAGTCGCAATACCCTGCGCTGCCTGTAACGCCCCCTGCCAGGTGTAAGCTGTGGCGCTGTTATCACAGCGATCATCGCTGGTCTCTGCGGTGCCTAGATTATTAAAGGTTTGCCCTAGACTACAGCGTTGCCAGATCAAATTGGTTTGTGTATCCAGCACCTCTGCGCCCCCTGCTTGAATCTGGTAGCGGTTGTCTGGCGCTGTACGCACGATATTGCTATTGCACGTTGCGCTAGCGATACCGCTTGCCACACAGCAGAGCAGTAATACTAGCGCGTAACGTAATTGCGTTACTTTGGGGTGTTCTAATCCGGGCATGGTCACTGCCTCCAGGTGGTTAGTCATAACTATTGAGGGGGGAAATATAGTTGGTAAAATGGGTGGCGATACGGTGGCGACCACCGTTTTGAAGATAGCCTTGTTCACTAACCCATACTGCCGATTGCGTGGGTTTTATGGCTTTGTTCCATTGATAACGCGGGGCTTTTTGCAAGATATCACCGATCGCCATATCAGGCGTTACCAGCAACATCTGATAGCCCAACTGTACTAACACAACAACACCTGTGGGTAAAAGTGGCGAAAATACTGCAACTGACTGACAAGATTAGCCCTGCCTTCACACCAATGAAGTTGTTTGGGTGGGTAATACTTGCGTATCAGCTTTCCCTGATGGCTTGAAAATAAAACGGGTAACCAGGGAAATTGCTGCATCAGTTGCTGACGTAGGCGAAAACTATTAGCATGACTGTAATGCCCCCAATAGCTAAGGCGCTCGACATCTCGGACAATCGTCGGCATAAACGGATTCATTTCGGCACCCTCACCTCACCAAAAACCAAGGCTACTGACTGGCGCGAACAACACGAACAAAATGGTTGCTACTCTTGCTGAAGAAGTTGCTATCGCTGCCGTCGAAGAAGAAGAAGTCCCACGCGTTGGCATTGTTGTTGGCGAGGGGCGACGACGACCAATAAAAATTATCGGATCGGGTATTTGGAAAATAAGCGGTATCGATAGCCGGATTAAAACTATTGCGATTGGCTATCGAGCGCAGTTGTTCACGGCCCGGCAAGATCCAATCAGTAAAACCGCATAGGCCCGCCGCGTTAATGCGTGCCACATACGCCTGGGTGTTGCAAAAGGTCGCTGCATCGGCATTATTGTAGCCAAAGCAGCTGGTTGTAGTATTTTCGGTACCCGCATTGCCACCATTATTGCTACTGTCGGTGCTATACCAAGTGTACATATCACCCCTATCGTGTAGGCCGTTATCATTGGTTTTTACCTCCCACATCAGACCGGTGATATTGTCCTGTGTACAGGCCCAAGCGCTAGCACTAGCCGCCAGGGGTTGACCTGTGCTGCTGATTTTGGTGAAACTAAACCCCGCGTGGCCATCGCTGGCGTCGTTATTGGTGACATCCCGGCCCCGCGAACAATCCTGCTGGGCGATAACCGTATCGGCGCTGGTGCAACCACTGTTGTTCAGGTTGGTGTCTGCACCAAACACAACGCCGGTGTCGTTAAGCGTTGGGGCTGCTGAATCATCGTTGTTGATCGTCAATATTGCTGTGCTAATGCCCTGTAGTTCGGCGTTGATGGGGTTACTTAGTACAATGCTGAGGGTTTCATCGCTCTCTACTTGTGTGTCGCCATTGATGGTGATAGCTACCACTGCGGTTGTCGAGCCACCGGTAAAGTTAAGGGTGCCGGTGCTGTTGGCTACGCTGTAGTCATTATCTGCTGTAGTCGCTGTGCCGTCGCTCACACTGAAACTGACACTGGCGGTAGCTATCGACGCGAGGCTAACGTTGACATTGACTACTGTCGTACCGCTGTTTCCCTCGTTGATATTGCTATTCGCCAGAGTGATGGCGGCGAGGTCGTTAACGGTTACTGTGATCGTTTGTGCGCTGCCAATATTGACGCCGTCACTGGGGGTAATGGTGATAGTACAGATATTATTACCGCATACCGGGGTTTCAAAGTCGGGCGCGCTGCTAAAACTCAACGCTGAATCCACAAGACGAAAACTCGATGCATCACTACCACCAAGCGTGAAGTCTATCGCCTCGCCGGTGCTGTCGGCATCACTGGCGGTGAGGGTGAGTACCACCGTGGTGTTTTCGTCGACACTGACCGTACTGGCGCTGCTCATTACCGGCGCACTGTCGTTGACATCCACCAGGGTGACGGCAAATGTCTGTCCAAGCCCGGTATTGATACCATCGCTAGGGGTTATTATTAGGTTACAGATGTTATCGACACCACAGGGACGCACCTCAAAATCCGGCATATTCTGGAAGGCCAACGCCGAACCGTTAAGGGTAAATAAGCTGGCGTTATCGCCACTGAGCGCGTAAGTGGTGGTTTCACCTGTCGTATCCGCGTCACTGGCGGTGAGGGTGAGTACCACCGTGATGTTTTCGTCGACACTGACCGTACTGGCGCTGGTCATTACCGGCGCAGTGTCGTTCAGATCCTGGACGCTAACCGTTACAGTTTGCCCACTGCCGGTATTAAGCCCATCGCTGGGCGTGAGGGTAATCGTACAGACATTATCACCGCATACCGGGGTTTCAAAGTCGGGCGCGCTGCTAAAACTCAACACTGAACCCACAAGACGAAAACTCGATGCATCACTACCACCAAGCGTGAAGCTTATCGTCTCGCCGGTGCTGTCGGCATCGCTGGCGGTGAGGGTGAGTACCACCGTGGTGTTTTCGTCGACACTGACCGTACTGGCGCTGCTCATTACCGGCGCAGTGTCGTTCAGATCCTGGACACTAACCGTTACAGTTTGCCCACTGCCGGTATTAAGCCCATCGCTGGGCGTGAGGGTAATCGTACAGACATTATCACCGCATACCGGGGTTTCAAAGTCGGGCGCGCTGCTAAAACTCAACGCTGAACCCACAAGACGAAAACTCGATGCATCACTACCACCAAGCGTGAAGTCTATCGCCTCGCCGGTGCTGTCGGCATCACTGGCGGTGAGGGTGAGTACCACCGTGGTGTTTTCGTCGACACTGACCGTACTGGCGCTGGTCATTACCGGCGCACTGTCGTTGACATCCACCAGGGTGACGGCAAATGTCTGTCCAGGCCCGGTATTGATACCATCGCTGGGGGTTATTATTAGGTTACAGATGTTATCGACACCACAGGGACGCACCTCAAAATCTGGCATATTCTGGAAGGCCAACGCCGAACCGTTAAGGGTAAATAAGCTGGCGTTATCGCCACTGAGCGCGTAAGTGGTGGTTTCACCCGTCGTATCCGCGTCACTGGCGGTGAGGGTGAGTACCACCGTGGTATTTTCCAAAACGCTAACGGTACTGCCACTGGTAATGATCGGGGCACTGTCGTTGACATCCACCAGGGTGACGGCAAATGTCTGTCCAGGCCCGGTATTGGTACCATCGCTGGGGGTTATTATTAGGTTACAGATGTTATCGACACCACAGGGACGCACCTCAAAATCCGGCATATTCTGGAAGGCCAACGCCGAACCGTTAAGGGTAAATAAGCTGGCGTTATCGCCACTGAGCGCGTAAGTGGTGGTTTCACCCGTCGTATCCGCGTCACTGGCGGTGAGGGTGAGTACAGCAGTGGTATTTTCACTGACGCTGGCGCTGTTGGCGCTGGTTATTACAGGTGCATTGTTATTGCTGTCCTGGAGGGTGACGACCACTGTATCTGTGGCGCTGGCGCCGAGGTTATCGGTAACTGTCAGGGTAAAACTCAAGGTCTCGGTGGCAGTATTGGCGGGCAATAGGGGCGCGACGAAGGTGGCTGCCGCTGTGGCAGCCCCTGTTAAGGTAACAGTGGTGCCCGCGTTTTGCACCCAGGCATAACGGTCGATAGTGCCATCCGTATCCGTGCCGGTGGCGTTGAGGCTCACCGTGCTACCTTCAGCAACAACCTGGTCACTGCCCGCATTGGCCACCGGTGGCTGATTAAGCAACGCCGTGATTAGATTATCTGTTTGTGCAGCGTTACCGCTTTCCAGCATGACAGCAATAGTGTTGAGATCAGCCAATGCCACGCTAGCCGGGTAGTTTTGATTTTGCGGAGTAAAGCCGAGGATGTCCTGATAGTTGCTGATATTGTCACCGTTAACATCGGCATTGGTTTGTAGTAATTGCACACTGGTGGCATTCAACCCACTTTCGACCTGGCTATCGGTGAGGGTATTGAGATCAATCCCGCCATTGAGCAGACGGTTGACCAGTATTTCTGAAAGAACGGTGATATTGGCGTTGCCAGAGCGCCAGTCCGCCGCTTTGCCCAGTGCCCTTATTGTGCCTTGGTTGGCGGTGGGGGTGGCATCCAGCACGCCATTATCGTCAGCATCGATGTCATTACCCCCCGTCACACTGACCAGCACCCAGACACCATCAGTGACACCGGTCAACTGTAGAGAAAAGCGGCCTGCACTATTCAAGTTGGTGGCACTTCCGGTAGTGGTGGTGGTTTCGATAGTGTTGGCGGTATTACTGGCCAGCGCTGCACTGACTGTTGCCCCGACAATAGGGCCAAGGATGACCTGGGAGCCGCTAGTTGAATCGCCAGCAGGTGGTGGTAGCGGTAGTGTTGAGGCGTTTTCGCCACCACACGCCGTTATCAGCAATGAAAATACAATCAGCAACAACCCTTTGTTGGTATACCTGCATAGCATGGTGTCTTATCCCCAATTAGTCACAAACATGAGTTTTTCCTTAATTAAAATATTTTAAGGCAGGAAAAGTATACGGAAGGTGTCAACCTGTTTCAAGCCATAGTTATTCAAGTTAGCATAGATTTAGCTCGATTTAGAGTTGGAAAGTTGACGTGCGCATCGTGTTCTATATTCCCCAGTTCATCGTGTACGGGGTTAATGTAGATCTTCGCAGGCGGCATCCTGACAAGAGGCCGCTGATGTACGAATCGCTCTGGATGTTGGGCATACTTTTTATCCAGCGCCTGTTGACAAACTTGACCGAGAGACAGGTGCTGTGCAGTCAATACCTGACAAGGCGTGAAGCCCTCTAAGGCACTGTGGCAGTGCTGATGGTTGTACCAATCGACATACTCAGTGCACCACCTGTTAGCATGGCGATAATGGTCAAAGCGACGCAGGTAGTCAGGCTGATACTTCAGTGTTCAGAATTGGCTTTCACTGTGAGGGTTATCATTACTCACGCGGGGTCTGCTGTGGCTTGCAGTGACTGCCAACTCGACCAATAAGTCCAGGTAGCAATGTGCTGTCATCGGAGTCCCGCGATCTTGATGCCGCGTCAACTGGCCGGGTCTAATCGCGTAACGTGTATTGGCCTCTTGAATGAGCGGCTGTGCCAGTGCGCTGTTTTCTTTATGAGAAAGCATCCAAGCCACAATATAGCGACTGAATCAATCCATCACTACATAAAGCGATAAGTAAACACCGCACTCAACGGTGGCGAGTTTTGTAATGTCCCACGTCCAGACCTCATTAGGTTGGCTGGCTGAAAGCCTTGGCACCGCGTTGGCTTGCCCAGGGCGCTGTCTTCGGCGTTCCCCTGACTGATCGGACTGGCGCAGCAGTCGGTGCAGGGTGCTGATGGAGCAGAGATAAATACAGCGACTGAGCAGGGTGTGGTAGACCTGTGCTGGTGGTTGATCATAGAATTCCCAATTATTGAGCGTATTCAATACCACAGAACGTTCTTCTTCACTCAATTGGCGTGGCTGGTGACAATGGCTCCTGCCGGGAGTTTAATCATCCGTGAAGCGGGTGGCCTGGTTGGCGATTTCAGTGGCGGTGAAGACTGGTTACACGGTAAGCAGGTAGTGGCGGCTAACCCCAAAATTTTTCATGCGATGTTGCAGGTGATAAAGCCACACCTTGCGCATTTTTAAACAGGATTAACAAACACACCCAAAAACGCTTGATTTAATCCAGAAGATATTTTGTCTGAAGACTAAAGCATCACTGTGTATATTCTAAAGCCAGCAACAAAATATCGCCGTGATAAAGGATGTCTGGTTATTGAATTCGCTATCAACTTGGTGAAACGTAGCTTCAAAGCAAAAAAACCCCACACATTATAACTTTCCGCCCATAGCCGCCGCACGAATCTGGCTAAGCGTTTGGCGGGGTGTCAACGCCTCAGTCGCTATCGCCAAATCGAGCACAGCCCCTGATTCTGATGCCTGGGCACGCGCAAATGCCCCGGCAAAATCTGCCGTTGATGCCACCCTCTCCGCATAAAAACCATAGGCCTGGGCCAGCGCGACAAAATCGGGATTGACCAGATCAGTGCCCGATACCCGCGCCGGGTAGTGGCGCTCCTGGTGCATGCGAATTGTCCCATAACTGCCATTATTCAAAATCAGAATAATCGGCTGACAGCCCGCTTGCAGCGCGGTGCCCAGCTCCTGGCAGTTCATCTGAAAATCCCCATCGCCGGCAAAACAGATAACGGTATGTTCAGGTTCTGCCAGCTTGGCGGCGACAGCCGCTGGCACGCCGTAGCCCATCGCTCCACTCTGGGGTGCCAATAAACGCTGGCCAGGGCCGAATTGAAAGAATTTATTAGGCCAGACAGCAAAGTTACCCGCGCCATTAGTGACAATCACATCATCACCCAGCCGTTCACGCAACCAGGCCATCACCGCCACCATATCGACCGGGCCAGGCTGTACCGGCGCATCGCGAAAACTGCTGAGGTAAGCATCACGCGCCCGCGACCGCCATGCCGACCAGCTAACCGGCAGCACAAGCTGCCGCAACGCCAGCGCCACCTGGTTAGGCCCGGCGTGCACAGGCAAATCAGCGGCGTACACTTTACCCAGCTCACGATCAGAGGCGTGAATATGAATCAGTTTCGCCGAGGGGTGGGGCACATCGAGCAGGGTATAGGCATCCGTGCTCATTTCACCAAAACGAATGCCCAGGGCGAGAATCACATCGGCATCGCGGATCAGGGCTTTAACCGAGGGGATCATGCCCACACCGGCATCCCCTACATAACACGGGCTGTGGTTATTACACACATCCTGAAACCGGAATGCGGCGGCCAGTGGCAGGTCATTCGCCTCGATAAAATACTGCAAGGCCTCACGCCCTTTGGTGTCCCATCGACCACCGCCAGCCAGCACCAGAGGCCGTTTGGCCGTTGCCAGCAAGCCCACTATTTCACTCACCTCGGTACTGGAGGGTGAGGGTTCTGCAATACGTAGAGGCCGACAAGGGGCGATAGCGCTCGTCGAGGTCAGCATATCTTCTGGCAGAGCCACTATCACGGGGCCGGGCCGACCGGACAATGCCGTCGACCAGGCGCGGCTGAGCAGTTCGGGAATGCGGTCAACCCGATCGATCTCAACCACCCATTTCGCCACACCGCCGTAAAAGGCGCGATAGTCTATCTCCTGGAACGCCTCGCGGCCTTGCATACCCGTGCCCACCTGACCGACAAACAGGATCATGGGCGTTGAACCCTGCATGGCCGTGTGCACCCCGATTGAGGCATTGGTAGCCCCTGGCCCACGGGTTACCAGACAAATACCCGGTGTGCCTGTAAGTTTGCCAAAAGCCTCCGCCATAAAGGCGGCGCCCCCCTCGTTACGGCAGAGAATAAAATCGAGCTCGCCCTGGGTATCGTATAGCGCATTAAGCACATCCAGATAACTCTCACCCGGTACGCCGAAGCATTTTTTAGCGCCCAGTTGTTTCAGGCATTCGACCAGGAGCTGCCCACCAGTTTGCATTTTTTCTGTCATATCAGCGCTTTAATTTAAACGGCGTAAAGTAAACAATCATTTTCTGCCGATCACTGCTGATCGTATTATCGTTTGCCTGCACTGTCGTTATTCCTGAAGAGGGCGTTTTAAAAGCCCCTCACCCTCAGAGAGAAGGGCTTTTTCGGCACCCTCCAGAGAGGGTGTCAGAAGTTGTTGTCACTCACGCCTTACTTATTGATGCGTAAACGCCGGTGATCGTTTTTCTGCAAACGCCGCCATACCCTCTTTTTGGTCTTCGGTGGCAAACGCAGCGTGAAACAAACGCCTTTCGATTTTGATACCTTCGTGCAAGCTGGTTTCCAATGCACTGTCTACCGACTCTTTTATCATCATCACAATAGGCCGCGAGAACGCAGCAATCTTCGCGGCCGTTTTCAGCGCTTCATCCAATAGCTGATCCAGTGGCACAATACGACTGACCAACCCCGCCCGCTCCGCTTCTTCGGCATCCATCATACGCCCGGTCAGGCACATTTCCATCGCCTTGGCTTTACCCACCAGACGCGTTAAACGCTGAGTCCCTCCCGCGCCGGGAATGGTGCCAATAGTCACCTCAGGCTGGCCAAATTTTGCGTTATCGGCGGCAATAATAAAATCACACATCATCGCTGTTTCACACCCACCACCGAGAGCATAGCCTGCCACCGCCGCGATAACGGGTTTGCGGCAGCGGGTGATCCGCTCCCAGCCAACGGTAATAAAATTCTCTTTATACGCCTGCATAAAGGTCTTATCCCTCATCTCTTTAATGTCGGCACCAGCAGCAAAGGCCTTTTCACTACCTGTAATGACAATCGCACCAATCGCATCGTCTGCCTCCAGTGCATCTAGCGCATGGGTCATTTCCCCCATCAGCACACTGGACAGGGCATTCATTGCTTTGGGGCGATGCAATGTAATCAGCCCGACTGCATCGTGGATTTCCAGTAAAATATTTTCGTAGTTCAAAAGATTAGCTCCAAAAATTTAAAATCTGACAGGCATCAAGCAAATGCGTTTTACTGCTATGGCCTATAATATCATGCGTATTTTTGAGTGTTATTCTTATAGGCAACTTATTGATCGACCAAGTATTATAGATGTACCGCAGGAAAAATAAATCCACAAAAAAACGCCGCCCATTTATAAAGTGGCTGTTTTTTTTGCCACTGTGTTTAATGCTATTCAGTGCACTGACCATCCTGGCGTTCCGGTGGGTAAACCCTCCCACCACATCGTTCATGCTACAACACCAATGGCCCAGCGGGTTTATCGACGCAAACCAAACGGCACTACACTACCAGTGGGTAGACTGGCAACGGTTATCCCCTCAGCTAAAAATTGCCGTAATCGCCGCAGAAGATCAGTTATTTGCACAACACACTGGTTTCGATATTGAGTCCATCAAACAGGCCCTCAAGGCACGCCAACGTGGGGAGAGTCGTCGCGGGGCCAGCACGATTTCCCAGCAGGTGGCGAAAAATCTATTTTTATGGCCGGCACAATCCTGGATACGCAAAGGCATCGAAGCGTGGTTGACCGTACTGATTGAATCACTGTGGCCCAAACAACGCATATTGGAGGTTTACCTCAACATTGCCCAATGGGGAGACAGGCAATTTGGCGCACAGGCGGCCAGTGAGTACTACTTTGCCAAAAATGCCTCAAACCTTAACCGGTGGGAAGCGGCACTGCTTGCCGCCGTATTGCCCAACCCAGCGATCTACCGGGTTGACCAGCCTTCCGCCTATACCCTAAAACGGCAGCGCTGGATATTGAAGCAAATGCGCGCACTTGGTGGCACGGGGTATTTATTACAACTATCCAATTAAATAACTACAACTCACTGCGCCTTGCCAGCATGAAGGTAACTCACAATAACAAAGCCACCTAAGTAAACAACCAATACCCCAGAGACACAACCACAAGCAACCAGCAATTAACAATTAGTGTAAGCCTGCTGTCCACAGGAGCAGTTACCGACGACTGTACGGATACAGGAGATAGAGCAACGTCAAATCTAAATCAATACTGCGCTTCATCCAGCTTAATCGCTACCACCGAACCATGCAAAATGATCTCCTTCAAAGCAACCACCCTCGGCACCACATGCACCGCATAAAAATGAGCAGTCACACAACGGGCCTTGAGGTAGTCAACATCCCCACACTGCTCCAGTTGATGTTTACTGGCGAGTGCGGCTCCCCGTGCCATCATCCAGTACCCACTGGCAATCCCCATTAACATTAAATAATTAACCGATGCAGCAGCCGGTAACGCCGGATCGTCTTGCGACAACATCCACTCAGTCGTTGTCTCTATCGCATTGACACAATCTTCAAGCGAAGTGGCAATAGCAACATCGAGGGTATCGGGCAGTGCAGCCTGGCATTCACGCATCGCCGCCACCAACTCGCGCACCCCCTGCCCACCATCACGGGCGAGCTTGCGGCCAATCAGATCGTTTGCCTGAATACCCGTGGTGCCCTCATAAATAGGCGTTATACGCACATCGCGCAGATGCTGCGCAGCACCCGTCTCCTCAATAAAACCCATACCACCATGCACCTGAACCCCCAGGGAGCATATCTCCACACCTATTTCAGTCGACCACCCTTTGACCAACGGTGTTAGCAATTCACCACGGCGCTGGAAAAATGCGCGCACATCGGCATCAGGGTGTTTGCCTGCGTGATCAAAAGCAACCGCACACTCAAATGCCAAAGCCCGCATCGCTTCTGTTTGTGAACGCATCAACAACAAAATACGGCGGATATCCGGGTGGTTAATAATGGTTTTACTGCCGCTATCGCCCGCTAATACCGTGGCCCCCTGGGTGCGTTCACGGGAAAAATCCCGCGCTTGCTGGTAGGCGCGCTCGGCCAGGGCATAGCCTTGTACGCCCACACTGTGACGGGCGATATTCATCATGGTGAACATATAAATCAATCCCTTGTTTTCCTCACCAACCAGATAACCAACCGCACCCTCATTATCACCGTATGCCATTACCGCCGTGGGGCTGGCGTGAATACCGAGTTTGTGCTCAATCGATACACAGCGCAGATCGTTGCGTTCGCCGGGAGAGCCATCTGCCTGGACTAAGAATTTTGGCACGACAAACAGGGAAATACCCTTCACACCCTGTGGTGCATCCGGGGTGCGCGCCAATACCAGATGAATAATATTTTCTGCAAGATCGTGCTCGCCGTAGGTGATATAGATCTTTTGCCCTTTAATTAAATAGTGATCCCCGCTAGGGGTTGCGCTACTGCGAATCGCCGCCAAATCAGAACCCGCCTGCGCTTCAGTCAAATTCATAGTACCTGTCCATTCGCCTGATATCATCTTTGGCAGGTAGGTGCTTTTCATCGCCTCAGAACCATGACTGTAAATCGCATCAATGGCCCCTTGAGTCAACAGTGGGCATAAGCCAAATGCCATATTCGATGAACTCCACAATTCCATTACCGCCGTTGAGGCCAACATGGGCAAACCCTGCCCACCGTACTCAGGATCAAAACCCAGGCTACCCCAGCCATTTGCAGCAAATTGTGCATAAGCTTGCTGCCAGCCTTCAACGGTTGTTACACCCTCTTCGTGCCACTTTGCCCCTTGCTGATCGCCCGGCGCATTAAGGGGGGCCAATACGTCAGTGGCAAACTTTCCAGCCTCTTCGACAATGGTATTGATTAAATCGGGCGTAACCTCTTCATAACCTGGTAGGCGAGAGATAGTCTCGGCACCGGCCACTTCTAGGGCAAATGCTATATCGGCAAGGGGAACTTGGTAAGCCATAGGCTGAAACTCCAGCAATATAGATGGGAATATAGAATAACTAATTATAGTGGTAAACAATGCAGTGTTGCCAACGACAACTGTGTGCACAAAGTAACAATTGGGCAGGACAGGCATCAGCGGCTGACAAAGCGCGCAGCGAATCGGCAGCCCACTGCATGCGCTTTTTATGCGAAAAACCAGCCGTATTAATTCATTTTGCTAATTGCAAGTCGAATGCCTAACGTGAAGTACAATGCTCCAAGGCAACGATCAAACCAAAGTCGAAGATTTTGGTTTCCTCTCAACGTAGAAGCTATCCGTGATCCCATAAGTATTAAGGGTGTTTGTAGCAAACAGCCGACTACAACTATCAGTGCTCCGTGTAGTAGCAATTGCAAGCTCACTGGACCAGCACCTTCTACTACAAACTGAGGAAGGAATGCCAAGAAAAAGATTGCGACTTTAGGATTAAGGGCAGAAATTAGCGCCCCTTGTAAGAAGATTGAACTTGTCGTCGGTGACTTGATTACCGCTGTCGTTTTATTTTTTTCATTAGAAAACAATGCCTGGCACCCAAGCCAAATCAGGTAAATAACACCGGCCCATTTTATGATTGAAAAAGCGATTGCGGATGTGGCTATTACTGCAGATAGACCAATAGCTGCCATCGCAATGTGGAAAAATGTGGCAGCTAAACTCCCGAACAATGCTGCAAACCCGGCTATGCGCCCGTTGCGAACAGTTTGGCCAAGCATGAAAGCCATATCAGCACCAGGAGAAAGTTCTAAAAGAACGACAGCCGAAAAAAATGCAACCCAGTGCAGTAAAGTGTGTTAACACCAAGCGACTTTGTCGTACCTTAATTACCAAGCGATTCTGTCGTAATCGCTAATTACCAAGGGAAACTGTCGGTCTCTTTTTTACATGTTTGTTAGTGTTCTTTTTTTGAATGCTAGAGGCATGTTGAGGATGATCATGATGGATTCTAAAACGCAACTCACCGTTGATATAATTGCTAAAGTAGTTGAAGGCAGAATAACGATTGCCAATGCGGCTAAATTACTCAGTAAGTCTCGACGCAGCATTGAACGTTATGTGAAGCGATATCAGCAAGTCGGTATTCAGTTTGCCGTGCATGGTAACAGCGGTAAGCCGCCGCAGAATAAAATACCAGTGTCGATAAAAAAAGCGGTGCAAGCCTTAATCAAAGACAAGTATTTTGATTTAAATTTGCTGCATCTTGCTGAAAAGCTTAAGGCGAATGATCATATTATGGTAAAGCGCGAAACTCTGCGCGGTTGGGCGCACGATATCCACCATGTAAAACGCGCTAAACGTAGGCGCGGTAAAGCCCGTAAACGCAGAGAGCGTATGGAAGCACCGGGCTTAATGATGCAGATGGATGGTAGCCCGCATCGTTGGTTTGGCGATAAGAAACACTGTTTAATTGCCATGATTGATGATGCCACCAGTGAAGTGTATGCAGAGTTCTTCCCCTCTGAAACCACCGTTGGTTGCTTGAAGGTCATGCGAGATTGCATTGAAACGAAGGGATTATTTAAAACGCTTTATGTGGATAGAGCGGGTATCTTCGGTGGCCCTAAGCGTTGTAACTTTTCACAAATGCAGCGGGCCTGTGAAGAATTAGGTATTGAGATTATCTTCGCCAATTCACCACAAGGAAAAGGGCGTATTGAACGTGCCTTCGATACTTTCCAAGACCGCCTTGTGCCTGAGCTAAGACTTAGCAACATCAAAGACATTGCAAGTGCCAACACATATCTAAAACACGTATTTATTCCCCAATTCTGGCAAAATCATATTCAAGTCAAAGCAAAACAGCTACCTTCTGAATTTACGCCCTTGCCAAGATACGCCAATCTTGATGACATCTGCGTCATCAAAGACCATCGAAAAATACGCAACGACCACACCTTCAGCTATGGAAATAAGTTTTACTTGATTGATTCACCGCTTAAATATTCTATTGCAAATCAAAAAATCGAAATCAGAAATACCCACAAGAAAGGCTTCACTGCCCACTTCGCTGGGCGAAAACTTGAGATATCAGAAGTCACTGAACCAAGCAAACTAGCTACCGAAGACTTAGCTGTACAGAAGAAATTAGAGGTGTTGGCTTTAGTTAAAAGGTTGGGTAACGTATCTGAAGTATCTCGTTTGAGTGGCGTCTCACGTGACACCATTTATCGCCATTTAAAGCGGGTTAAACAAGGCGGTGTAGAGACCTTAAAACGACAAGAAACACCCAACATACGGCATAAAAACTGCGTGGATAAGGCAATTGAGGATGCCGTTGTGCAATTCTCTGTCGAACATCCTCATCTTGGTCAACAAAAGGTGGCCTTGAAACTCTCTGCCGCTCTGGGTGCTGATATAAGCCCAGGTGGTGTTCGCGGTATATGGCTGCGGCAAAATATGAATACCACGGCTTTAAGAGTAGAGAAATCGCAAGCTCTCAGAAAAGTGCGTAAACCATAGCCAGTGTAGCAACTGGATGATATCCTATCTACGACAAAGTCGCTCGGTAGTTAGACCGACACAATCCCTTGGTAATCACACTTCTACATCGACTGGTGTTTATACAAATACCGACGCCTGGTTGAAAAATGTGTTTGCTCGATTGAAGCATTTTCGAGCGATTGCCACTCGATATGATAAGTTGAAGCGGAATTATCGGAGCATGCTCGCCTCGGCATGCTCCTTTCTTTGGTTACCCATGTGAAACGTCAACAGGCCCTAGCATTAGCCCAGCCAATCTGTGGCCGAGCGGAAGTACTCTTATTTGATTTCTCAAATCATACTTATCTAAATCCATGCTATTGCCTCTTTTCTTCGCCTAACGACAGAGCTGTGCGGCGCAAACGAAGCGCAGCGTAGTTTGCGTCCGAACGAACGCCTTGTTAGCGATTATTTGCTGTGGCAGCATCGTACGTTATAAATGCAAAAACTGAAGCAACTGCAACTAAGATAATAGTGGTCAAAATATCCATGCTATAAACCCTCTAATTTAGATATTAAACGCTCAATTCGTCTGTGTACGAATAATACCGCAGAAGTGATGATTAGTACGCCAAATATAGCACCTGCGGTTTTAAGATCGAGTTCTTTGCCGACATTGGTCAGCAACCAACCTACCAGGGAAATGTCGGAAACGACGAGCACCCCAAGCCAGAATTTGAGAATCGATTTCAGACATGGTTTACCTATATCGAAGTATCTTATAACGCTAACAATTAGTATCAGGCCAATTTGCCCTGATATTGGATATTACTCAGTAAATCAGGCAAATTTGCCTTGATAAGTAACAATCTACCGGGGTATCAGGCAAGTTCGCCCTGATAAACAGTGCATCAAACCACAATCGCGCAGCGCAGAATGCGCCACGCGATTTAGAGGTGGGTGTACTTAACTGCTAAGTGCAGCATCCAGCTCGGGAACAGCTTCAAACAAGTCGGCAACCAGACCGTAATCGGCCACCTGAAAAATAGGCGCCTCTTCATCTTTGTTGATAGCGACAATGACTTTGCTGTCTTTCATCCCGGCCAAATGCTGGATGGCACCGGATATACCCACGGCAATATACAGATCAGGCGCAACGATTTTGCCAGTTTGCCCTACTTGGTAGTCGTTGGGCACAAACCCGGCATCGACAGCGGCCCGCGATGCACCAACCGCCGCGCCCAATTTGTCGGCAATCGAGTCAAGCATGGGGAAATTATCACCGCTTTGCATACCCCGACCACCGGAGACGACGATACGTGCACTGGTCAACTCAGGGCGCTCAGATACGGTCAGGTCTTCACCGACAAAGTGCACTAGATCACTGATGTCCGCAGCAGCGATTGACTCACTCACCGCACTGCCACCTTCGGCAGCCGCCGCTTCAAACGAAGTGGTGCGCACTGAAATCACCTTGATGCTATCGGTACTTTGCACGGTCGCCATTGCGTTACCCGCATAGATTGGGCGCACAAAGGTATCGGCAGATTCGATGCTGGTAATGTCAGAAATACCCGCCACATCTAACAATGCCGCTACGCGTGGCATAATATTTTTACCGTAGGCGGTAGCCGGAAAGAGGATATGGCTATAACTATCAGCCATGCCCACCACTAACGCAGCGATATTTTCAGCCACACCGTGATCGTAGCCGGTATGTTCCGCAATCAATACTTTATCAACGCCAACAACAGTAGCGGCAGCGGTTGCCACCGCGCTGCACGCATCGCCAGCGACCAAAACAGTGACATCACCCAGCTGGGTGGCGGCACTCACCGTGTTTAAACTTGCGTCGGCCAGCGACGCGTTATCGTGTTCTGCTACAACTAATACGCTCATGCCGATCCCCTTAAATGACCTTGGCTTCGTCTTTCAGCTTGGCGACTAATTCCGCCACGCTGCCAACAATAACGCCCGACTGACGAGCGGGCGGCTCTTCGACTTTAACCGTTTTTAAACGCGGCGTAATATCGACGCCCAAATCGGCAACCGGGATAATATCCAGCGGTTTTTTCTTCGCTTTCATAATGTTTGGCAGCTTGGCGTAACGCGGCTCATTTAAACGCAGGTCGGTGGTGATAATCGTGGGCAGTGTGTAGTTGAGGGTTTCCAGCCCACCATCGACTTCGCGGGTAACCGCCATCGCACCGTCGGTAACCTCAACGTTTGAGGCGTAGGTGGCTTGAGGCCAGCCTAATAATGCCGCCAGCATTTGGCCTGTTTGGTTGCAATCGTCATCGATTGCCTGCTTGCCGAGAATAACGATTTGCGGTTGTTCTTTTTCGACTACTGCTTTTAACAGCTTGGCAACGGCCAGCGGCTCCAGTTCCTGATCCGTCTCGACCAGAATACCGCGTTCAATGCCCATGGCCAGTGCCGTGCGGATGGTTTCCTGGCTCTGTGTAACCCCCAGCGATACCGCGACCAGCTCGCTGGCAATGCCCGCCTCCTGAAGCCGGATGGCCTCTTCGACGGCAATTTCGTCAAATGGGTTCATCGACATTTTAACGTTCGCCAATTCGACACCGGAATTATCGGCTTTCACACGTACTTTAACGTTGTAGTCAAGCACGCGCTTTACCGCGACAAGCACTTTCATTTCAGGCCTTCCTCGCATTTCATACTGTGGGTGAAAAAAGATCCCTCAAAAACGCAATAGAAGGTGCCGGAAAACTACTGCGCTTTCTGACACCCTCGATTAAGAGAGGGTAAAAAAGGGCTGAATGCTACCGTTTTTGCCGTTTGCCAGCAATGCCAAAATAGCGCTTTTTAGCGTTTTTTCCCGGTGTTTATAAGCGCTCGGAAAACCTTGCGAATACAGTCGTTTTTCGACATCTGCTTCAATTGCGTTCCAGTATTGCAGATAAGCCCATCCCACCCGCTGTGCACACCGAAATCAACCCCCGACCAGACTCAGCCTGGTCGAGAATTTTCGCCAGTGTTGCCACGATGCGCGCACCCGTCGCGGCAAACGGGTGGCCAACCGCCAGGCTGCTGCCTTTGATATTAAGTTTTTCAGGGTCAATAGCCCCCAGTGGCACTTTTCTCTTCAGCCGTTGCTGGCAGAATGTCTCCGACTCCCAGGCTTTAAGTGTGCATAACACCTGGGCGGCAAAGGCTTCATGGATTTCAAAGTGGGTGAAATCATCAAAGCCCAGCCGGGCTTGCTTCAGCATATCACTCACCGCGATAGCGGGCGCCATCAGTAAGCCCTCGCCCGCCACGTAGTCGACTGCAGCGGTTTTGCTGTGGGTCAACCAGGCGAGCACCGGCAGATCGTGCTTTTTCGCCCATTGCTCAGAGGCGATCAATACACTGGCGGCACCATCGGTTAAGGGGGTGCTGTTCCCGGCGGTTAACGTCGCCGCATCACTCTTATCAAATACAGTGCGCAAACCGGCCATTTGCGCTGTACTGGTTTCTGCACGCACATTGTTATCGCGCAAAATCCCTGCACAGGGTGTAAGTAAATCGTCAAAAAAACCTTCGGTATACGCCGCCGCCGCCTTGTGGTGGCTGGCGACGGCAAGCCGATCCTGCGCGGCGCGGTCGATACCCCACGCCTGCGCCATCAGCTCGCAATGCTGCCCCATACTCAACAATGTGCGCGGTTCGTTAATCGCGGGTGGCTGAGGTGCCAGCTCACGCAAACGAAAGCCTTTAAACACAGCCAGTTTGGATTTTATATCACGCGCCCGACCCAGGTCGATCAAACGCTGGGCAAATTTGCGGCTGAATACAATGGGTGAGTCACTGGTGGTATCACTGCCCGCCGCAACGGCGCACTCGATCTGCCCGGTGGCAATTTTCGCGGCGCTGGTCAATACCGCCTGCAAGCTGGTGCCACAAGCCTGCTGCAGTGTAATCGCAGGCGATAAAGGCGATAGGTCGGTGCTTTGTAAGGCCTCGCGGGCGAGGTTCCAGTCTTTGGCATGAGAGATAACGGCACCACCGATCACCTCGTCAATCAGCTCGCCTTTAAGGGCGTATTTCTCAGACAGGGCCTGTATTGCCGTCGACATCATATCCAGATTAGTCAACGCCGAATACGCGCTATTAGAACGACAAAATGGCGTGCGAATGCCGCCAATAATAGCGACAGGGCGTATCGTTTTTCGAGCCATAATTTATACCTGCTTAACCAAACCTAACAATATTCTTAAGTCGCTTCACTGGCCAGATACTGCATCGGACCACCACGGAACGGCGCAAAACCAGTACCAAAAATAATCCCGGCGTCCAGCAAATCGGCATCCCCGACAATACCATCGGCGAGGCAGGCCCGGCACTCGTCGAAAAACGGCTGCAACAACCGCCCGGCCAGGGCTTGTAGATGTTGATCGTAAACAATGGTGCTTCCAGTACGGATGGGCTTGCCCTTCTCCCATAGATATAAACCCTTGCCGGTTTTCTTGCCAAGATGGCCAGCGGCGATCAGTTTCTCCAGCATAGCGCGCTCTTTTTCAAGCGTAGCCGCACCAGCCACTCCATCATCCTGCGTGCCAGCGACCAGAGTTTCAGCGACCAGGGTTTCGGCGACTTTCAAACACACATCAAGGCCAACTGTATCAGCCAACTCGATAGGCCCCATCGGCATACCAAAGCCGGTAGCGGCGGCATCGAGCAACGATTTTGAACGACCCTCAAGGTGCAGCGATAGCGCTTTCATCATATACGGTGCCAACACTCGGTTAACCAAAAAACCCGGGCTGCTTTTTACCGGCAGCGGCAGCTTGCCAATCTGTGCACAAAAAGCACACCCTCTGGCAATTTCCCGGTGGTCGACGTTTGCGCTTTGCACCACTTCCACCAATGGCATTTTTGCCACCGGATTAAAAAAGTGCAGGCCAATCAGGCGTTCCGGGTGCTGTAAAACCTTAGATAACGCCTCCAGCGGAATCGCCGAAGTATTACTCGCCAGCAGTGCGCCCGCCTTCATGTTGGGTTCGAGTGTTTGAAACAGCGCTTTTTTCGCTTCAACATCTTCAAAAATGGCCTCGATAACCACATCGGCACAGGCGACACCTGCACCATCGACATCAGCGCTCAGCCGGGTTAGCGCAGCTTTAACAGCCAGTGGTTTTTTCAGGATTTTTTTAAACGTGGTTTTAGCGCGATCCAGTGCGGGCTGAATATACTGCATCTCCCGATCCTGCAAGGTCACCTGCATACCGCGTGCCGCGCACACAGCGGCAATATCGCCCCCCATAACCCCGGCACCAATAACGTGCACCCGGCGAACCTTGACCGCTTCTTTTTTGGCCAGACCCTTAAGATTTTCCATCAAGCGGAATACGCGGCGCAGGTTGACCGCCGTTTCCCCCACAATCAACTGGCTGACCTGTTCAACCTCCGCCTGAAATAACCGCGCACGATCACCACGAAACGCCCGCCACGCATCGATCAATGCAAACGGTGCCGGGTAGTGATCCGGGTTAGCTTTTTTTACCGTTTGCCGGTAAAAAATACGGGCTAAAAAAGGCCGCAGCAACCATGTATTGCTCAAGCGCGCCAGCAGGCCCGGCGCCTTAGCACGGCGCTTTTGCAATACGGCGCGGCGTGCATGCCAATACAGTTCAGCGTGTTGGCCCACCAGCTCATCAACCACGCCAACCACACGGGCTGCCCCCGCGCCGAGTGCTCTGCCGGTTAACATCAATTCCATTCCCTTTAAACCACCGACCCGTTCAGTCAATCGCACTGAGCCACCCAAGCCAGGGTAAATACCAATCTTCACTTCCGGTAAACCTATCTTAGTCGAGGGTATATCACGGGCGATACGGTAGTCACAGCACAGTGCCAGCTCTAAACCACCCCCCAGGCAAAAACCATGAATAGCGGCGACAGTGGGACAGGGCAACTGTTCGATTTTGTCAAAAATAGCGTGCCCCTGGCGAATCACCTCAGCGACCTGCTCAACATCAACCCCGTCGAACTCACGGATATCAGCACCGGCGATAAAACCGTTTTCCCTGGCCGATAAAAACACCATCCCCTTGGCTGGGTGCGAATAGGCCAGATCGACAACCCGCTCCAGTTCCAGCATCACTGCATTGCCCAGAGTGTTGGTTGTTTCCTCGGCACAATCGCAGTACAGCCAGAATATCCCGGCAGTATCGATAGTCAGACGCCAGTGTTTAAGTGATAGTGGTGATGGTATTTTTCGGGTATTTTTCGTCATCGATTGGCCCATTTCGATAATCCTCAATTAACCGTTTCGGACAAAAATAAAAGCAACATGTTCTCTTTGCCAACGACATTAACCTAACAATCGGTTGCAGGGTAACATAGAGGGCATTTGTAAAAAGGCAAAAACAGGCAAGATGAAACCAATCAATACACGAGACCGAATCGACGAAATACACCGTGAAATACGCCTTATTGGCGATGAGTTGGCTCAGTTAAACACGCACCGATTGATTCGCGTTTACAACGCACTACCCTCATTGTTGTTCTTTATGTTCCTAAAAGGCATCGCATTTGGCCTGGGCAGTGTGGTTGGCGCGACATTTGTTGTATCGGTGTTGGTCTATATTTTAGGGCAATTTGAGTTTCTGCCGATCATCGGCGAATGGATACGCGCGCTACTGGATGTTATTCAACAGTAGCCACCTGCTGTAGCCACTTTTGCCCCATGCGCAATACCGATTCATCGTTGGTATATTCGTCGAGCCGATCAATCGCCACCCATTGCAGATCGTGTGATTCATCGCTGACCACAAAGCTGTCGCTCGCTACTGCACGCAGGACAAAGCGAAAATCATAGTGAACGTGTGCGGGTTCGTTTTTTCTGGCGGGAATGCGGTGTTTATCAATGTCGAAGATTTCACCATCGAGTAATAGTTGCAACCTGGCTATTGACGACTCCTCCCTGGCCTCGGTTAGCGCCACCTTTTGCACATCGGCTTCACCATCGGCGTGCCCACCCAATTGAAGCCATCGGTTTAGTTTCTTGTGGTGGGTTAGCAAAACATGCGATTGCGTTGTATCCAGCAACCAACAGGACGCCGTAACATGCCCCTCTTGTAATTCACGCTTAAAGCTGTCGTGCTGGTTTCTCTGCAGAAAGTCGATAAAATCATCCACCATTTCTGTTTGCTGTGGGTATCGCTGTCGGTAGCCCTCAAGGCGTTCGATCAATGACTGACTATTCATAAGGTTGCTCTAAAGATGAAAATAGCGATTCTCGATGTAGTACCCGAAGTTCACTGGGCCGACGATGAAGGCCGCAATGATGGCGACAAATTCGCCGCTATGCTACAGAAAACAGGCATTGATGCCACGCTGACGGTGCACTGTATTACAAAAGACGACTGGCCCGCTGCCGTCGATAGTTACGATGCCTATCTGGTTTCTGGCAGCCCGTGCAGCGCCAATCTGGTATATGACTGGACACCGCGCTTTACCATACTGATCGGTAAAATTATCCAGCAGAAGATAAGGTTAGCCGGTATTTGCTTTGGCCATCAATTTATCGCCCGCTGCCTCGGCGCCCGCGTCGAGCGCAGTCAAACCGGCTGGCTGATTGGTCGGCACCCGCTCACCGTTATCGATCACCAGCCGTGGATGACACCCCCGCTGACCGACACACACATCTATTATTTTAACCAGGATCAAGTCGCTACATTACCCGTGGAGGCAAAACACCTGGGCACAGCGCCCAATTGTCGCTACGCCGCCTGGTGCTTTGAGGACCGTATTTTTTGCATTCAGGGCCACCCGGAACAGGGTATCGATTCAATGCGTAATTTTATCAGGGCAACGCGTAAGACTATTGACCATCAACGACTTGATGAAGCTGAGCGCAGTATGCAAGATATGCCGACTGATGCAGATACCTGGGCGTTGTGGATACGAAATTTTTTAACGGGTAAAATACCGTAAAACTCAACGCTTCAGTTAAATCGTGGCGAGAACTGCTGAGATCACCGTTGAAATCGATTGGGTTTTGAAACCTATTTATTCAGATAGCCGGTTAAGTTTATTTTTTAACTCATCGATCAATTTGTCTTTATCTTTAAGTGCTTGGTCTTTTCCCTCAATTACTTGGTCTTTCTCTTCAAGCGCTTTGCTTTGTGCCTCGACGAGTTGCTCTTTTGCTTCGATTTCACGTTCCTTATTTTGCAGTTCCAGCAGTATCTCGTCTTCAATTTGCATGGTATCGATAATCTCTGGTTCGCTAATCGCTGCCTGCAAACGCCTGATCAATAGGCGGTATTTCTGCGGAAATGTCTTTTCGTCAATCGCTAACCTGTGTTTGTCATGCACTTGTAGATCCTGGTCGAAAATGGTCAACAGCTTTTCCAGGTCGTTACGGCGTTGCGCCTTCAGGTAGGGGATTTGCACGACATAACTGTCGTGAGTGAGGCTTTCGATAAAAGGTTCTTTTTGCGTCAGTGTTTCACCAGTAATAATATCGGTATACACCCGGCCTACTTTGATAGCGGAGGCCGTGCAGTGGTTGAGTGTATGGCCCAAAAAGTAAATGGTAATAATAGGTAGCGCCTGAAATGTGCTAAACCCCGTAGCCGAAGTGGTTTCGTGGGCATTCTTTTCATCGCTATATTGCTGCTCAAGGTAGCGTCGAAAGCGCATGATATCGCTGGAATATTTGGCTTTTTGAATTTCTATGATGACTTGTTTGAATTGTCCATCGTTGGTTTTAATCCTGGCAGAAAAACCGAGACGATAAACAGTGAGATTTTTTTCAGGCAGATTGGCCAATCGCTCTTGCGGTTGCAGCGCGATGTCAACCACGTCCATGCCGATGATTTCGCTAATAATCAGTTTGGCGGCACGCTCATCGGCCATCAAATATTTAAATACTACATCGTAGATTGGGTTAGCGATTTGCATGGCGCGATAGTACGCGATTGGTAAAGTATGTACCAGCTACTGTCAAATAGTGCCAGAAGGAAGCGCGATGGAGCGCGCCAGCCCTGCTGCATTTCGCTCACCATTAGGCCAGGCGCGGATGACGCCACGACCACGCCGGTATCCAGGTGTGGTTTGATCTCGGCGTATAACGCCCGTACCGATTACCCCACGGTAGTAATATCACCCCATCAAAATAATCCCGGATTGAGTGGCGAGGCGGCGGTAAGCCCACCATCGACGGTAAATTCTTGGCCGTTGGCGAACCGCGATTCGTCACTGGCCAACCATGTCGCCATATTGGCGATATCGCCTGGTTGGCCGAAACGATCACAGGCGTGCCGCGCTAACGCATCTCGCATGGCCGCCTCGGGGTCGTTAGCTGCAGCGAAGGCGGCGTCGGCCATCTCGGTCATGATCCAGCCAGGGCAGATAGCGTTACAACGGATTCCCTGTTTACCGTGATCGGTGGCGATTGAACGGGTTAAGCCGTGGACGAAGGCTTTCGAGCCGTTGTAAATCGCTAAGCCAATATCGGCAATATTGCCCGCTATCGAACCGATGTTGATGATCGCACCACCACCGTTTTCGATCATCAGCGGCATGGCTTCACGGCAGCACAAGAATACGCCTTTAGCGTTGGCACCCATCAGCAATTCCCAATCTTCATCGGTGGTTTCCAGCACAGTCTTTTCGATTTGCACCCCAGCGTTGTTAACCAGAATATCCAGGCGACCAAAGTCATCGCGAGCGGTTTGTACCAAGGCCCTGACATCGGTCGTACAGGAAACATCGGCGCTCAGCCACTGCACTCCCCCAGGTAGATCCGTCGGCTCATCACGCCTGCCACAGGTCAACACGTGCGCACCTTCGGCGACGAACCGTTCGACAATGGCGCGCCCGATGCCGCTGCCGCCACCCGTTACGATGGCGGCCTTGCCATGCAGGCGGCTCACGGGCGGTTCCCAGGGATTAGTTGTTTGGTTTGCATTACTTCACCTCAAATATTGACGTTATCGATGCCTTTTAGTGCCGGGCGCTGACGGGCTTAGCCATAACAGTTTTCCAGCTTACAAACGCATTTGTTGTACTTGCGCAGACAAACCGCCATCAATCACCCACAACTGCCCGGAGGCGTAGCGCGCCTCGTCGCCCGCTAACCAGTTGACCAGGTTAGCAATATCCTCCGGCGAGCCATAAGTGCGCAGCGGGTGGACGTCGCGCACCGCCTGTTGGAGGCTTGCAATATCCCCCGCGCCGCCAAAAAAGCTCTGCAACATTGGCGTATCGACATAGCCTGGGCAGATGGCATTGACGCGAATACCTTCTGGCCCGTAGTCGCAGGCCATGGCGCGGGTCAGCGCGTGCACTGCGCCCTTGGTCGCACAGTAGGCCGCTAGCGATGGGTCGGCGATAAAGCCATCGTAGGAGCCGAAGTTGATG
The DNA here is from genome assembly GCA_965277715.1 of Gammaproteobacteria bacterium. Taxonomy (GTDB): domain Bacteria; phylum Pseudomonadota; class Gammaproteobacteria; order JBCCGL01; family JBCCGL01; genus JBCCGL01. The sequence goes on along the minus strand of OZ255836.1, from coordinate 182,101 downwards.
ATCGAACCGGCGTCCGCTTTGCGCATCAGCGGCAGGGCATATTTTGCGGTGAGAAACGTGCCGGTAACGTTGATGGCGAATATGCGGTTCCACTCCGCCAACGTGGTGTCTTCGATAGTCGTTTCGATCTCGATCCCGGCGGCGTTAACCAGAATATCCAACTGGCCGACATCGTCATTGATGCATTCCATCGCCGCTATCGCGTCCTCTTCGCTAGTGACGTCCTGACGGATAAATGTTACACCATCCGCCAGCGAATGCGATTCGGCGAGGTCGGCGGCGTACACCCGCGCACCTTCGCGAGCGAACCGGGCGCAAATCGCCTGTCCAATGCCACCAGTGACATACGCGGTCTTGCCCTGTAAATAATTCTCACGCACCGCACTAGGGGTATTCATTCGGTCACTCCAGATTGATAGGCTTTGAGTAGTAATTTATGGAAGTGATGCACTGCGTGTTCGCTCAACCCGCTACCGGCAGGATCGACCATATAGCGCCCACGGTTAAACGCTGGCGTTTGCATGCCGCGCTGGACGCTCTCTACCAGGCCGATATCTTCGGGCTGCAACACTTCATCAATAAATTTTATCGCTTCGACCTCAGCCTCGTTGGGTTCGGCTGACGCCAGAAAAAAATCGAACACTTCGTAAGTACTTTCCGGGCCGTCGGGGTAAAACCGCCAAACCATGAAGTTGCCGCGACCGGGGTAGCGCATCAGTGTAATGTTGGGCCACAAAAACCAAACGGCATGATCCGTCACACTGGCGTCACCCACCGAATAGGCATTATTATCGCCGCGCCCCGCCTTGGCCATATGGCTGGAATAGATGCCGTGGGTCTTGACTTTGTAGGTATCCATTTCCACCAGGCTGCAAAAGTCTTTGTGCGCCACTGGACAGTGGTAACACTCGAGAAAGTTGTCCACCACCGATTTCCAATTCGCTTTGATGTTGTAGGTTAACCGGTGGGCGAAGGTCAGCCCGGCGAGGTCAGGCGCATAGGACATTATTTCGTTGGCTAACTCACCGGACTGTTCGGCAAGGGGCATCGCCTGAGGATCGAGATTGACAAACACGAGGTGGCAGAAAACCTCCACTCTAACCGCGTCGAGGCAAACGTCTTTCTTGTCAAAGTTTTCGATGTATTCTTCGCGGCGCACATTGATTAGCTGGCCGCCCAAGCTGTAAACCCAAGCGTGGTAGGGGCAGATAATGGACTTGGCAACGCCCTCGCCAAACAACAACTCGTGGCCACGGTGTTTACACACGTTGTAAAAGGCGCGCAGCTCACTGCTGCCATCGCGGCAGGCGAAAATGCTTTGCCCCTGGACATCAGCCGCAACGTAACTGCCGGGTTCGCGCAACTTTTCTTCGTGGCAGAGAAACTGCCAGCTTTTGTGAAATACTTGCGCTTGCTCAACGCGCAAAAACTTTGGTTGGCGGTAGCAGTCAGCGTGGATCGAATGTGAACGTGCGGGCCTATCGAAATCAAACCCTTGGGATAATCGCTGGTAATCGGCGGTGCTGAATAGCGAAGGCATAATAAGGATAACTCCAACGGTTGAACTACCGCGCAAATTTGTGCCATAGGGCTGTGGAAAGGGTGTCTATTCTAGCGCTTTTATTGTCTATTTTCGTCATCGAGAAATTCCAGCCACATATTCGAATTACAGTAATATAAAATGACTTTTTTGAAGTGAACTTCAAAAAAGTCTTGACTATTTTGAAGTACACTTCAAAATAGTTAAGCATGAATCGCCTACTAGAAGAGCCTATCAAAGACGACCTCAAAGACAAATTGGTTTTGCTGTCCGGCCCGCGCCAGGTGGGAAAGACTACTTTATCCCTGCAATTATTCGCTAACCACGATTATCTGAACGCCGATAAACAGGCTGAGCACCAGCGAATGCTGGCCACTATGTGGGATAGACAGAGTGAGTTAGTCATTTTTGATGAATTGCACAAGATAAAGGGCTGGAAGCGTTGGTTAAAAGGTGTTTTCGATACTGAGAGCATTCCACCTGGGTTGCTGGTAACAGGTTCAGCGAGAATGGATACCTATAAAAAAGGCGGTGATTCCCTAGCTGGACGCCATCATTCCTACCAATTACACCCCGTTACAGTTAAGGAACTGCGCGAGCAAGCGCCAGCGAAAGAAGCGTTATCCTCTATTCTCCGGTTTGGTGGCTTTCCCGAACCCTTGTTAAAGGGTGAGGAACGGTTCGCCAGGCGTTGGCGCAAATCCCATTTGGAGAGGATTTTGCGCGAAGACTTGCTCGACCTGGAGCGAGTGCGCGACATTAAATCCATCGAGATTCTGGTGGAGTTACTCGGCGAACGAGTCGGTTCCCCGCTTTCTTACACCAGCTTAGCCAATGACTTACAGGTATCGTCACATACCATTAAGCATTGGCTATCGATATTGGAAAGCTTGTATGTCGTGTTTCCCGTCTACCCCTATCACCGCAATATCGCCAGGGCGATTTTGAAAATGCCTAAGTATTACTTTTACGACTGCGGCGCGTTGCCAGCGAAAGAGGGCCTACGGTTGGAAAACGCGGTAGCATGCGGCTTGCGTGCGGAGATGGACTTTTTGCTCAACACCGAAGGCGTAGATGCCGACTTGCGCTACGTGCGCGATAAGCAAGGCCGAGAAGTTGATTTTCTAACCTTGGTGGATAGGCAACCGAAACAGTTAGTAGAGGTTAAATTGAGCGATACCGATATCAGCCGCTCATTGGCACATTTCGCCAATGGCTTTACAAGCATTGATGCCATACAAATAGTTCACCACCTCGAACGCAAGTGGTCCACAAAGGATGGGATTCGCGTAATGCCCGTTTGCGACTTCCTTATCGACCACAATCCTGAATTTGTTGTTGGATAGCGATGATTACCCAAATACCAAATAGAACAATCGAGGTAAAGAAAAATGCAAAAAACAGTCACCCTTCTTCACTTTGAAGATTCCAGGCTTCCAGCAGTATCGGTAACACCGTGTTCCAGTCTAGCACGCCCGTTTTATCGGCCCATTCCTGATACTGCTTAAGCAAATCTGACTCCAGTGGACGATTTCGGCCCGCCAGGTTATTCAGCTCAGTGCGATCAGCGTCCATGTCGTAAAGCTCCCAGTCAGATTCATGCTTACGCACTAGCTTAAAGTTGCCGAAACGAATCGCGCTATTGCCTTCGTGTTCGAAGAATATCGGTTGTTCACGCGTCCAATTCTTTTCAGTCAAGAGATCCAGAAATGACTCCCCTTGCAAGGGTTGAATTGCATTTCCACCGATCTCGGATAAATAGTCGCTGCCCGTTGCTTGCAATATAGTGGGTAACACATCAACGACATGACAGGGTTCGTGTGCGACCTGGCCTGCGGCTATTTGGCGCGGCCAGTGTGCAATCAGTGGCGTCGAAATACCACCTTCATGCACATAGTGCTTAAACAACCGGAAAGGCGCGTTCGAAACATTCGCCCAGGGTTTGTCATAACTTTGGTAAGTTAACTCTCCACCGGGGTGCAGCCCGGGAATATTACCCATGGTGATCTTCCGTCCATCAAGTGTCGTATCGGGATAGAACTGAGCCCAGCCGTCCTCGGCCATGAATTCGGCGCAGCCGCCATTGTCGGACAGAAACAGAATTAGCGTATCGTCATACTGGTCGATTTGTTTCAAGGCGTTAAGCAGTCGACCAATAGACTGATCCATATGATCGACCATTGCGGCATAGGCAGCCATTTTGCTGGCCTCCCAGTCTTTGTGTTTGATCGCCTCCCATGGAAGTACATCATTGTCACGCGGTGAAATATCCCAGTTGGCGCGCAGTACGGCGCGACCGTTTAACGCTTCATGGCGTGCGGTCCGAACGGCGTCCCAGCCCTGGTTATAAACTCCGTCATAGCGGGCGATGTCTTCGGCCGGTGCGTGCAACGGCCAATGTGGCGCCGCATGGGCGAGATAGAGAAAAAAGGGCTGATCGTCTGCAACCGATTCCTCCATCATGGTGATGGCTTTATCGGTAATCGCATCGGTAAAATAGAAATCGTCGGCAAAGACTTCGACCCGGTCGTCGTCCTCCAGAATGAAATGCGGTGAGAAGAAATTGGTAACGCCATCGACAATGCCGTAAAAACGATCGAAACCGCGTTGCCGGGGAGTGGGATGATCGATATCGCCGACACGCCAGCTATCGACCTCGCGTGCCATGAAGTCACCCGCTACATGCCACTTACCCGACATTGCTGTCCGATAGCCAGATGCGCGCAGTACTTCCGCAATGGTGGCGCTGTCGTTGCGTAAAAAGCCCTGGTAGGCCGGTGTTCCGAGGTTTGCGCCCATATGGCCGACACCGGCGTTATGCGGGTACAACCCGGTCAGCAGTGAGGCGCGCGTTGGGCAGCAACGGGCACAGTTATACATCGCTGTCAGTAAGGCACCATTCCCAGCAAGATGATCGATGTTTGGTGTACGGATTTCTGAACCTGTGATCCCGAGGTCTGCAAACCCCATGTCATCCACAAGTATCAAAATAACGTTTGGTTTGTCAGACATTTCGAATTACCCGGAATTAAATTCAGTATCGATGGTTAATGCTGGAATATCGCTACCGCATAACACCACTGTAAACGGCTGGCGAAGCAACGCGTAGCCAGCCCAATGGAAGTCGCGCTTTTTTCGGTTGGAATGTATTTAACAGTATTGTTAGCTAATGATTTAAAAACTAGATCTGGGCCTACCTGGCACCAGTAGCGAAAAATTAGCTTGATTTGCTCTTTTGAATATATTACCCCTACCGTAGTGGCGGAGTTTACAAGAAGCTTGGTATTTTTCCATTGTTGAGCAAGTACACCAAGATATTTTTTTAGTTCTGATTCTACATAAGTAAACCACATACCCATACCACCAGAAATATCAGGTAAAACACATTTTTGTACTGCAAAGATTAAAAGTTCTTTGATACTCATACCTTCGGTCACGTCTATAGATATTTCATGTGATGACATATCATCTCCAGCGTGAACACTATCTCGATCTACTTTTAATGTAACCATATTAACCTTTTGAAACATAACACTACATTCACCGGAGAGCGAGAACAGCGAGTAAATCCGTGTGAAATACTTTGTTATAGCTCATGGACTTTCACTATTTCGCTGACAACTCAGTGAGCGCCGAAATTACTTGTTGTGGATCAGCCCGCGTCAAGTAGTCGGCATTAACAAATGAAAAGGTAATTATTCCGTCGGGGTCAACAACATAAGTCGCTGGTATTGGAAGCTCCCAACTGTTATCTCCGTTATATTTTGTAATATCACTGTTTAGCTGCTTATAAATCTCTGCTAAGTCATTTGGCACTTTAAATACTAACCCAAACTCTCTTGCAACCTCATTACCAATATCACTGAGCACTTCAAAGTCCAAGGCAAGTTTTTCTGCATTGGAAAGGGAGCTATCTGGCAGTTCTGGTGAGATTGCAACGATTTGAGCGCCAAGTGACTTAATTGTTGCCAATTTTTTCTGGTAGGCTCTTAATTCCAAATTACAGTAAGGGCACCAACTACCTCGATAAAATATCAGAATGTGTGGGCCACTTACAAGCAAGTCACGTATCTCGACCGATTGCCCATGAATATTTGGCAACTGGAATGAAGGAATTTTATCTCCGACACCTAATGCATTTTTTTCAATTCCTTCTCTTATAAGCCGTTCGGTAGCATCTCTCATTGTGTCGACTTGAATCTTGTCACGACCAGATTCAGATTCGGTACGTTTGGCTTTCAACTGTTCTTTTAAGTTCATATTAAATATCGGTGCTTTTTTACAACCATAACGCTTCGCATCAGCGGCGGACAAAGCGCGTAGCGGTTTGGCTGTCCGACTGCATGCGCTTGTTAGGCGATACAAGCTCATAGTTGCCAGAGTCCATGATCGTTAGACCCAAGAACATAAATTGCAAATTTTCCTTTCCCTGGAATTTCCATCGGTGGTACGGCTATTTGTGCTCCCTCTGCCTCTATCTTAGCTACGGCTTTCTCAATGTCGTCAACTAGCCAATAAGGCCGAACCACGGGTTCCTCGGTATCCCGTAGTGGCGCTCTTACACCGACGACTGAACCATCGGCTAAAGCGCATGTTCTAGTTCCACCGAGAAATTCATCTGGTTCGTTAAAACTGACAGAATTGGCTATTTCATATGACTTGCACACTGCCTCGACATCATGAGAAACAATTTCCAAGTAGTGAACTTTCACTGCTGCTCCTTAGTAACGGTATCGCCTAACGCCAGTATGGGGCGGCTGGAGCGATAGCGTAAACCATCCCAGCCCGCGCTTTTTGCGGGCGAACATAACACTTTTGTTATACATTTAGATGGCACGTTGTACAGACCTATTACATTGCTGGCTTTCATAATAAACAGCTATCTCAATAGTTTTTATGGATTCTTTGTACTCACTGATAGTCGTTAGAGCAACACCGTAAGTAAAAGGATAATATTTTGAGCGCAGAATGTCATTCAATTGTAATCGTTCTTTTAATCAAAGAGCGGGGTTAGACGATAGGGTGGTTATCCAGAATTCGTAGCTGTAGGGTATTTCTTAGCTGGAAATTTTGATTTAGCTCGATAATTTTTTTGTCTCAAGATAAACTGGTCGACCAATATGCTAAAGCAAGCCAATGAGATTATACGGAATTTAGGGAAGAAACGGAGGGAAAGGAGGTACGATTGAATTTATTAATGGCTAAATCAGGCACGGCAGCCGCGCCTACCGTACCTGTACCTATCAGCGGAGTGAAAGCTATAAGAAACCTTTAAACGCAGCACGCCATTAAAACTGCAATGAACAATAGCGCCATGTTTTTGCGTCGCTGTGTTCATTAACTGCAGGCTCCCTCTATGTGCGATCATCACCGCATCTGCAATAGCTAACCCAAAACCAGATCCGCCCATATCCCTGGAACGAGAGCCTTCATCGCGCCAAAAGCGCTCGGTGCCTCTTTGTAGTGCTTGATCACTAAAACCGGGACCGTTATCTGCGACAGATAGGTGGATGTCTCCATCACCAAAATTAGCTAAGCTAATTAGTACCTCAGTGCCACCATAGCGGGCAGAATTATTGATAAGCCCCATCAACAGTTGTTTGACACGATCAGAGTCGCAGCGGGTGATAAATTCAGCATGATCATTGCTGTCAAAGCGAATATCAATGTCTGGATACTCTGGCCGAATGATTTCCACGGTCTGCTGAGCGATGTCAGCCAAATTGACAGATTCCAGATTCAATTTAAGCTGCCCCGAATCTGCCAGCGAGATGGTTTTCAAATCATCTACCAAATTTCCCAAGCTATCCATCTGTTTGAGCATTAAATCCAGTTGCGCTTCGTCGGCGGTAAAAATGCCATCGCGGATACCCTGCAGATAACCTTGCACGATTGTCATAGGTGTGCGCAGCTCATGAGCGACAGAGGCTGTGCCATATTTCACTTCAGCATTTTTTTCTGAAGTGAAGCTGCCATCGCTGTAAAGCTTTCATTAAGTGATGACACTTCAGCACTCCTATGTGATGACAGCTCTATACGGTGATCAAAATTACCATCGGCGATTTCCTGTGCAGAAGCTGCTGCCTGTTCCAGTGGCTGGGTAAGTCTTCGCGCAACCACGGGTGCGATGACCACTACCAAACAAAAAGTAATCACCGTCAGTAGTAACGCCACCGTCAACTCGTTTTCATATATTGGATTCAACATAGTCTCTTCAGCAATACTGATCTCATCCACCAGATACGGTGCGGGTAGGCCTTCTTCAGTCCAGTTGGTGTAGTACGCGTCTTGTGCTTCCGGAGAAAGCGAGTCTATAAATCGTGAAAAGCCCAAATATACATAAATATATGTGCCACCAATAATTAAAGTTACTGATGTCAAAAAAAAAAGCACAGATTGTCAGCGTTAACTGGCGCCGCAAAGATGATCTGGACCTGGGCTGATACACTTTTTTGCAGCCCTTGACTCTATTCCACGCCTTGCAGCCGATAACCCAGACCGCGCACCACGGTTAGGCAATTGCCAGCTCCAGCAACAGACAGCTTTTTGCGTAGATGGCTTAAGTGGCTATCAATGGTTCTGACCAGCGCATCGCTGTCAAGAAAGCAAGTTTCAATCAGCTCTAATCGACTATGTGTTTTATTGGGCGCTGCCATTAACTTGGTCAACAACAGGAACTCACTGGGTGTTAAATTGATAGCTTGCATACCTGAGTCCTTTTCCACTGAGGCTTCACCCGTATTTAAATCAACGCACAAATCCCCAAATCTTAATAGTTTGGGTTTATTTTTGGGTTCTGTTCTTCTCAAGACCGCTTCTATGCGCGCCATAACTTCTTGCGGGTTAAACGGCTTTACAACATAGTCATCGGCACCTAAACCCAGGCCAAGCAGCTTGTCTTCGTCTTCGACACGAGCGCTAATAACAATAGTGGGCGTCTTGGTGTTCTGATTGATTACTTTCAGCACTTCAAAACCATCCAATTTGGGTATGCCGATATCCAGCAAAATGATATCCGGCTTGGCCATGTGGTGAATTTTCAGTGCCATTTCGCCGTCACCTGCACTATGCACACGCATGCCTACCTGCTTGGTATACTGTCGAAGTATACGAAGAATGTCGGGATCGTCTTCAACGATCAAGGCGACTTTGTTGGATAGTAGAGAGTTTTCAAGCGAAGACATGTAGTGAAGTGCTTGAGCTATATTCGAATCGGGTGAATGATAATAAAAAAAATAACGTACTTTGTTGAAATTTACTTATCAACAACTATCTCAACGTGAGTACGCTATGAACAAAGCTACACCACTTTCTATGAATAATCCATCACTGATTCCATGATAGGCTAACAGAGGTGCTACAAAGCGGAGCGGGGAGTTGATCGGTATACCCAGAGACCAGATGCAATTGACATTGCTAACACTGCGGGTAAGAGAGCAGGTTTTATAAATCATCAATACGCGTTTTTGGGTCATTTTTTCATGCCGCCTAAACCGGTTTAACTCAGGTGAAAGCGTCTACTGCGCGTCGGGCGGATCTTACCGCCACATGAACACTAGACCAATCACTGCCATCAAAATAAGCATCGCCAGCAAAATACATTATGTTATTCACCGGTTGCCCCAATGTAGTCATTCGACCTGAACCTTCAAAATCTTGCACATAGGCAGCTTGAGCATAGGGTTGCTGTTGCCAGTTCTGGTGTAAAAACTGCACGAAGTTAGCACTGGCTGCACCGTCAAAAATAGTATCTAGCTCTGCCAACAAGTTATCTCGCAACTCATCAGCTGTCATATTGATGTAGGGGTCGGCAGCAGTACCTACCGTAAAAAAACCCAATATGTTTCTATCAGAGGTTTGTGCATAGGCAGCATCGTAATAAATACGCTCACCATTGCTTCCATCAGTATCAGTAAAACTGATAAAGGTTGGATAGAACTCGCCAGAGAATTCAAAGAACGCTTTTAAACCTGGCCATACCAGCGTCTGTGAAATGGCGTTGGTTTTGTTAGCAGGCAAGGCGGGGGTGAAAGTAATATCGCCTTCCTGCAAAATTTTAAGTGGTACAGCAACAATCACACGGGAGCCTGTATATATAGGACCAGCAGCGGTGGTGACGGTGACCGAATTGCCAGAGTAATTGATATTGGATACGACCGAATCAAACAAAATATTGTTTTGCACAGTGGGCAATATGTACTCTTCAAAAAAGTTAAACCAGGACGAGCCGACAAACTTCAGATCACTATAGGCACCAATGGTATAGGTTTCAAAACTGCTACCATTCCACACACCACCCATATCACTAGGCGAATAGCCTTGAGTTTGTGTAGTAATAGAAACACTACTGTTATTAACAGCCTCTTCCAGAATGCTAACTTGACTATGAATCCATTCGCCTCCTAATGGAATAGGAAAATCAGTAAAGGATTCATTTACGCGCATACGACCACCCACCACTGAGCTGGCCTCTAGAATTTGATACTCAATACCGCGCTGCCCAAGTAAATAACCGGCAGACATGCCTGCGGCGCCAGCACCAATAATCAACACAGGCCCAGCGTTGGTGTTAAAGCTTTGCGTGCTGGGTGTATTAGTAGTGCTAGGCGAACTACCGCAACCAATAATGGGTGCTCCTATTCCCAAAATGGCGCACATGCGGGTGAAATCTCTTCTATTCATTTAGTGATACCTACGAAATTCAGATGAAGAATTATCTGGGAAATTTGTGGAGATTTTGTGGGCGACCTAAATCTATTAACCTGGCCACCATAAATGTAAGCGCCCATTTCAAGTTCTTTGCGATCTTTACGTTTTGTCGATGTTGTATTACCTTGTAACTCATCAAACGCCGTTATCCCCCCATCCGTTTCACTTAATGCCTCGGCTTCATTAAATAATTCGCCTTCTTCCAATACGAAAATTGATGGGCTTTCAGGTTGTGAGCTTGGCAATAACTGTGCTGACTTAGGCCTGATTCACGCTGGTCTTGAAGATGTTTCTGCCAAAAAACTTGCTTACTGGACGATTGATTAAATGGCATTATTGATGAATTCATAGGTGCCTTCAATGGATAAGGCTTTTATTATCCGAACCCAACTGTCAAACGGGTAGTACGCCCATATATTGGCGCTTACGTAGAAAGAGTAGAAAGTACCTATCTCCGATAGTTGGCGCAAAGCTATTGTGATAATGAAGCGCCATTTGGAACACCCTCTTACCCATCCCCACCGTCGCCGCTGCGTTAACCGATCACAGCATCAATTGGAGCGTTTATTCCGCCGCGACACTGGCCTATCGCCACGCGAAGACCGCATCGATAGGCGCGTACCTTCGAGTTTCGGGCGTTTTCCATGCACGCGGCGAAGTTGCAGGACAGTCGCACCGAGTGAGGTCGATAGAGAGCTGATGCGTACAACAAGCACGCTTTTGATATCAAGCCTAAATAATAATTTTATCGGCATCAGAAAATAAAAAACCCCATTGATCAGATGGGGTTCTCTACTGGTTGTGCCTCGGCACTGGCGGGTTGCACTAACGTGCAGAGCCCACGACAGAATCTGTCTTACTGTGATAAGTAGGAAACCGTCGCTTGGTTATACTGGTTATAAGTGTAGCAATTTACACGATGTTTTCAACTCAATATATCCAAGAGACGGTTTTCGCCTAATCACGGCCACGTCAAGAATATTCCATTTTTCTACATGGGTGTACCACTAGAATCCTACCAGGAAGCTAATAACGCAATGAATAACACCTGAAAAGAGCCGCCATAAGCTACAAATAGTATTTTTTATAATATTTGTACTGTTTTTTTATAAACCGATAACACGCTTTATAATTCATAAAATAAATAAAATTATCCAAAAAAACACTTGCATTCACCAGCAGAATTTTTTTTAAAATACCCATTTAATATCTGATTAAATGGGCAAATTGAATATGAACGAAATGATGACCGTTGAAGAATATATCACCGAACACTGTAAAATAAGTATGGAAAAAGCAATTGCTGCTGAACGCTTCCCTTTATGGAAAAGATCATGCGATGCCATTGATGACGTAGCTTTTTCTCGCCATGGGTTACTTCGCTGTATAAGTCTTGTACATAGTGGTCGTCACTACGGTGTTTGTCAAGGTAGTTGTCCGTTTTACTATGCTACTTGCTCTTCAATTCCATTGTGCTTTTGTCTCATAACCAAGCCTTCCTTTTCCGGGTTTAACCACACCCCCGATACCGGTTCGAGGTGTTTAATATCCTGACTCCAGCGTTCAGGGTGTTTGGCCTTTGCTTGTTCATAAACTGCTTTTCTGGCTGCCAGTATCGCGTGGTCTTCGCCTTTATGACGTGAGGTTGGTGTCACAAACCCAATGCCGCTATGGCAATGAGAGTCGTTGTACCATTGCACAAATCCATGCACCCAGTTTCGGGCAGAGGCTAAACTATCAAATGGCTTTGACGGATAGGCAGGCGTGTATTTTAAGGTTCTAAACAGGCTTTCTGAATAAGGGTTATCATCGCTTACCGATGGCCTGCTAAACGAAGGTATCACACCCAACCATTGCAGTTTTGCTAACATGGTAGCACCTTTCATCGGGCCACCATTATCCGCGTGTAATACCAATTGACTCTGGCTGCATCCCTCCGCTAAACAGGCACGCTGGATCAGCGCCGCTGCCAGATCAGCCGATTCACTGTCATGTACTTCCCAGGCAACAATTTTACGACTGTAAATATCCATCATCATATAAAGCCGGTAAAACCACCCGGTTATGTTCGATTTCAAAAAGGTAATATCCCAAGACCACACCTCGTTTGGCCTTGATGCCAGGTAGCTGTTAGGTTTGTGCCGTTTTTTAGGCGCCGCCGCCTTACCTCGCCGCTGCAGTTGGTTTTCCGACTTTAACACCCGATAGAAGCTTGACTCTGATCCAATATACACACCTTCATCCGCCAATTTGGGCACAATTTGCGAGGGGGGTAGCGCTTGGTATTTCGCTTCATTACAAGTGGTGACGATCAATGCCCGCTCTTCTGCTGTGAACTTATTACCAGGCGCCTGTCGATGAGCGCTGGGTCTGCCATCAGCGCGGACAGTACCCGCGTTTGCCCAGCGTCGGTACGTCTTAGGGTGTAATTCAAGCACTTTGCAAGCTTTGCTTAATGTAGCGCCAGCGACAACGGCCTCTTTGATTAAACGGATACTATTTTGGCGATCTGAATGGCAGGTCATTCGTCCTCTACCTCCCCCCAGATCGCTTGGGCCTTTTTTCTAAGCACCAGCAAAGCGGCTGTTTCGGCTAACGCTTTCTCCTTTCGGTGCAGTTCTTGTTCGAGACGTTTAATACGTCTATCCGCTTCTCTACGACTGGTTTGTAAACGCTTCGTTTGGGCGCGATCCCAGTCATTGGCTTGTTCACAAGCCATTCGCCACGCCTTAATCTGATCAGGGTACAAACCACGATGACGGCAATAAGCTGAAAGGTCTGTTTCGCTTAATGACGCACTTTCCAGTACCGCTGCAAACTTATCCGAAGAACCCCAACCTGCTGGTGTCAAATCGCCATCTGGCATGAGTTCGCCTTTCGCTCTTGCTTGGGCTCGCCAACTATAAAGCGTACCTTGTGCAATGCCTTCTTCTTTGGCTAACCGGGAAATTGTCTGATTGTTCGGCGGCAGCATCTTCTTTAAAACAGCGGCCTTTCTTTCTATTGGATAACCCATATCTCTCTCTTTGCCTCCTGTAATAACTTATTGAATCCCAATTTAGGGAGGGGGACAACTACCCTGACACAGGGGGACTATCTACAGGTTACGGATGAAATATACGACGAGACAATTTGTCATTCAAGCTATTTTAACGCATTAAAGTCGACAAGACGGATGAAGATGATGGAAGCCATGGAAAAGCAAAGCTATCAACTGCAAAGTGAGAAATTATCTTCTTTGGACATTGATTATTTAAAACAATTTCCTGAACTTGAAGAATATCGAGTAGAAGCAGCTGATGGTCATTTTATACAGCATGCTTGTCACACAGAGAAAAATCGTCAGGGCAACGTCTTCGCAGCAGGCTTTATTCATGCCTTGAACCTCAGAAATGGACTTCTAAGACCACTTTGTGTCGTGACTAACGGTACTGAACGGCACCAGGAAATACCCGCGTTACGTTCTTATATTGAACAACGTTGTGGCGAAAAAGAGACTTGGCAAAAGCACCTCTATATATACGATAAGGCGGTGACTGATTATGCATGGTGGGAAAAGCAAAAACAGCATCAGAATTTTATGATTTCAGTACTCAAAGAAAATGCAGTTGCAACTTTTGTCAACTCTATACCCTATGACCAGGGTAGTGAAATTAATACAGGGGTTGAAGGCTATAGTGTATATAAAAATAAAAAGGTCCAATTTCATATTGTTAAATACCGCGACCCAGAAACAGGTCAATTACATCAATTTATTTCAACGCTACCAGAGTCAATTAACCAAGGCACTATTGCTATGCTCTATTACAAGCGTTGGACGATAGAAAAATCATTCAACAATAGTAAAAGTGATTTCACCGAAAGAAAAGCCTGGTCTTCAAACCTGAATGCGCTGAACAGTCAAATGCGTTTTACTGCCATGGCCTATAATATCATGCGTATTTTTGAAGAAACATCAAAAACAAAGAACCTGGAATGTATTCATCCATCTGATAAAAAATACACTAAAATGCTTGATAAGAGACAACAAATTGCCCAGAAAAAAGGCGGCTTTGTTAATCCATTGTTTTTTTACGCTAGAATTACCCGTATATGCTCATTCACCATCCGCTCTCTGCAAAATGCAATAATGACAAGAAAGTCCCTTAGAACTATTATGCATAGCTTAGTGAGGCATTTAAAACCTCGACAGCCAGGAATTTTGAAACACTGATGTTTTTCTATGAACAAAGAAATAATCCCCTCTAAAGCAAATGATGAACCCATCAGAATAGCAGTGAGTGCGCCACCGGGAACAGACATCAGCCTAAACATTAGCGATTCCAGGGGAAAACAAACTGAAAAGCACATCATAGCCAGACTATTCAAGGGCATTTACAGCTATTTTCATAACAAAAATTAGTAACTGTGAAATCGGGCAACCTTGAGTAAAATCACACGAAAACAAAAACTGCACTAAAATCTAATAAACGACAAAGCAATTTTTCTATTCCTACAAAAACTGCAACACTAAACCTAATAAACTTACATAAGGAGTACAGGAATGAAAAAAACCATTCTCGGCCTCGACCTTGGTACCAGCTCAGTTGGTTGGTGCCTGATTGACGTTGACCCCACACCGCAGTCCATAGTCGATATGGGCGTGCGTATCTTCCCTGAAGGGGTGGACCGCAGTAATGGCGAAAAATCACTGAACCAGGAGCGCCGTGAGGCGCGTTCGCTAAGGCGGCAGGGTTATCGCCGGGTGCGCCGCAAGCAGAAGCTGTTACATGCTCTGCAAGACAGTCGCCTGTTACCTAAAAAACCTGTCGAGTTGGCAGAAGTGTTTCAGCTTGATCCCTACGCCTTACGCGCTCAGGCGCTGGACAAACCGTTATCCGCTTACCACCTGGGCAGAGCTTTATACCATCTGGGCCAGCGGCGTGGCTATCTTTCCAATCGGAAAGTGGGCAATGACAAAGAAGACGGCGCAGTCAGTAGCGGCATCGGTGAAATAGATACAGCGATGCGAGAGGGTCGCTACCGTAGCCTCGGCGAGTATTTCTATTCACTCGACCCGCATAAAACCCGTATCCGTGGCAACTATACCGCCCGACGCATGTATGAAAAGGAGTTTGATGAGATTTGGCTGGCACAGGAGACACATCACCCCAAGGCCATGACCCCAACATCACGTAAGCGTATAAGGGCGGCAATTTTTGACCAGCGGCCATTAAAAATACAAAAGCATCTGATAGGCAGTTGTGAGTTTACTCAACGTAAACGAGCGGCAGCGGCAACCCTGGCTGCTCAGGAATTTAGGTTGTGGCAAAACCTGAACAACCTAAAGGTTATTTTTGCCGATGGTAAAGAACGTTTTCTCACCGACAAAGAGCGACTGATTCTGCACAGCAAACTTGGCACCAGTAAGCAAATGTCCTGGGAAAAGGTGAAAAAAGCCCTGAGTCTTCCCGACAAATCCAGCCACTTGAACCTGGAGCGGGTGCGCAAATCCGGCCTGCTAGGCAACCAAACCGCCGCTATGCTCTCCAGCGCGCTGACCAAAAAAACCTGGCAGTCACTGTCGAATCGACAGAAGGAGGACTTGGTATCCGACCTGATTAATATCGCCGAAGAACAGCCCCTCAAAAATCGCCTGCGGAAATACTGGCGCTTTGAAGAATCTACTATTGATAAGCTGCTCAACCTTCGTCTACCCAAAGGGTATATGCACTTATCACACAAGGCGATCCGCGATATTCTGTCGTTTTTGAGTGAAGTTTCCACTCCAGAGAATCGTGGATACACCTACAACCAAGCCTGCGAGCGTGCTGGTTATATGCATACTAAACCGGAACCTGAAAAGTGTTTCGATGCACTGCCTTTTCCCGGTAAAGCCGCCCGGCGTAAAGAGAAAAAAGACGGCACAGTAATCAACTCTGCCAATCACGCCGATGACTTGACTGACGGCCCTATGTGTATCGGTGATCTGCGCAACCCCATGGTGGAACGCGCTTTATATCAGGTGCGTAAGGTAGTGAATGCCATTATCAAAACCTACGGCAACCGATATTATCCGGGTAGAAATGGCGCGTGACCTTAAAGCCAACGCCAAGCAGCGTGCGGAAGATGACCGGCGCAATAAAGAAAATGAAAAGAAAAATAAAATAGCAGAGGAAAGACTAGGCGAATACGGCCTTAACCCCACGCGAAACGATATCATCAAATACAAACTCTGGGAGGAATGCGAACACCTGTGCCCCTATACAGGTAAGACTATTAGCATGGACGCACTGTTCGGTGATTCCCCGCGCTTTGATATCGAACACATCATCCCCTATTCTCGCAGTCTGGATGACAGCTTTATGAACAAAACCTTGTGTGAAAAAGGCGAAAACGAGCGCAAAGCAAACCATACGCCTTATGAACACTATTCTGGTAACCAAGTGATATACGGTGAAATATTGGCACGTGTAAAAAAGTTGCCTTACCCAAAGCGCAAACGCTTCACTATGGAAAATCTTGACGACGTGGACTTTGTCAGCCAGCAGTTAAATGAAACCCGCTATATTGCGCGGCAAACCGTTACCTTTTTAGGGCAGCTTGGCGTAAACGTACAACCGGTTAAAGGAGGCACCACTGCACTCTTAAGGCGCGCCTGGGCACTTAATGGCATTCTTAGCAATGATGGTGAAAAAACGCGAGAGGACCACCGCCACCATGCTATAGATGCGTTAGTGGTTGCCTTGACAGATAGGCGAGCAGTGCAGCGGCTCAGTCGCTATCACACCCTTTCATATCGCGGTCTACGCATAGAAAACTACCCGGAACCTATCACTGACCTGCGTCAACACGCCACCAAAGCGGTGGGGAAAATCACGGTCTCCCACAAAACCAATCGCAAGGTGCAAGGCGCATTACACAAAGAGTTTCTCTACGGGCTTACCGGCAACACCGACACCAAAGGCGTGCCAGAAGTTGTTATACGCAAACCGCTGGTGGAATTAAGCAAGCAAAAGGATCTGCACCATATCCGTGACCCTAAAATCCGGCAAATGGCGTTAGAGCACTTTGCCAGGTCACAAAACTTCAAAGACGCTTTCGCCAACCCCGAAAATCCTTTCGGTTTTCGGGATAAACAGGGCCGTGTAACTCGCCCCATCAAAAAAGTCCGGTTGGTTTATCAACGCACTATCGCCACTATTGGCAGCAATGATGAAAGCATCAGGCATCAACGTAACGTCTGGACGCGCAACAATCATCATATTGAGATTATTGAATTTACCGACGTAAAAGGCAGGCTTAAATGGCGTGGCGAAGTGGTGAACATGCTGGAAGCAGCCACTCGTAAACGGCACGGTCAGCCCGTGGTAACAATCCAACATGGCAAAGATGAGCGCTTTGTTATGACTGTACACAAAGAAGATGTATTCTCACTAAACCATCAAGGCCAGGCTTTAATTTGCCGGGTGCAGAAATTTGATCAAAACGGTCTTATCGCATTACGTACTCATACGGATGCAAGTCAGGATTCGCAGAAATTTATTTATAAAACCCCTGAAACACTCAGGCAGTCTGGAGCAAGACTGTTAACGATAAGCCCGCTAGGAAAAGTGGCCACCCCCCATGAGTAAGCGGATTATCGAAATCGGCACAGAAGGCTGCTATCTCAGCTACCGCCATCAGCAACTGATTATCGAACGCGATAAGCAACAGATTGGCTCCGTGCCCATAGAAGACCTCTCTGCGGTGATTATCGACCATCCGCAAACACTGATTACTCAATATTGTTTGAGTGAGCTGGTACAGGCAAATGTGATGGTGATCAGCAGTAACCAGAGCCATCACCCTATTGGCCTGTTTATGCCGCTGGACAGTAATACCTTACAAACCGAACGCTTTGCCGCACAAGTGGAACTGCAGAAACCCGTGAAAAAGGCACTATGGAAGCAACTGATTCA
Organism: Gammaproteobacteria bacterium; assembly: GCA_965277715.1. Classification (GTDB taxonomy): domain Bacteria; phylum Pseudomonadota; class Gammaproteobacteria; order JBCCGL01; family JBCCGL01; genus JBCCGL01. Next base: position 163,912 of record OZ255836.1, on the reverse strand, counting down.
GGCCAAAATCCGCTTTCAAGGCCGCGTTTTGCAAGACCTTACGGGAAATGACGCTGGTTTGTCAGTGTTGGTAAAAAAGGTGCGTTCCGGCGACCCTGCCAATATCGAGGCTCAGGCGGCCCGTCGCTATTGGAGCCGCCTGTTTAAGGGCGAAGGTTTTAAAAGAGATAGAGACGCACCGGATCAAAACCGCTTTCTCAATTATGGCTACGCTATCTTGCGCGCTTTGGTCAGTCGCTCCTTGTGTGCTGCGGGGCTACACCCGTCGTTGGGTATACATCATCACAACCGCTACAACGCCTATTGCCTATCAGACGATGTAATGGAACCTTACCGGCCTTATGTGGATTTGCATGTCTGGCAGTTGATACAAGCGTGTGACGCTAACGCCGAGCTGGATCAGGAATTGAGACGCCAGCTATTGGAGCTGATAAGTTACAAAGTTACCGTAAACGAAGAGCAACTTACTTTACAGGGGGCTATTCAAAAGTCCGCTCAGTCATTGGCGCAGGTTATGCTGGGCGAAAGGAAAACGCTTATGCTGCCAACGGTATAGATGGCGATTTCGCCTTATCAGGCCGTGTGGCTCATCGCATTATTTGATCTCCCGACGGATACGCCGAAAGCCCGCCGGGCGTATACAGATTTTCGCAAACAATTACTGAAAAACGGTTTTAGTATGCTGCAGTATTCCGTGTACGCCAGATACTGCCCGGGGGAAGAAAAAGCCATGGTTCACCGTAAGCGCATCAAACAAGCCTTACCACCAGATGGTGAAGTAAGGGTAATGAGTTTAACAGATGTACAGTATGGCAAGATGGAAATTTTTCATGGAAAAAGCCGAGGGGCGCCGGAAAAGGCGCCCTCGCAGATCGAAATGTTCTAAGCGATTGAATACTTTTCTATTGTCGATTCAACCACTTACAGAACAGGTAGTATAACCAAGCGACGATTCCCTTCAAATCACAGCTTGATGAGCAGACTTTAAATCATCTAAACTTAGTATAACCAAGCGACGATTCCCTTCAAATCACAGCCCCACACCCTCTCTTGGTTCAGCATATTCCAGTATAACCAAGCGACGATTCCCTTCAAATCACAGCAGCGAAACTTTCCCACCCACGCTTTTTTGAGTATAACCAAGCGACGATTCCCTTCAAATCACAGCTTAGTTGCTAACGTCGCATTCAGCGGTTAACCCGCTGGAATGCTTTGTTAAATTTGTTGCTAAACTATTATGCAAAACTTTGAATTTTCTCTTCACATATTTTCTTTGCCAGTTCTATGAGCTTTTTGACACATTCAGCTAACAACTCTAAATCGCCTTTTCCAACCTTAAATGCCGGGTCATATCTGGCACCGATATAAGCATAATCCAATAAATTAAACCTATCTCGCTGCGCTTTAGTATCTAATGGAAAAATATCAGCAAACAACTTATGCTCATCTACAGCGTAATTACCCAATAATGATAAATAATGCTCATGAGGAGCGTAATTGGTAAAGACAAGTAAAATTGTTTTGTACGCAGATTCAGTGGATTGATTAAGTAGAAAAGCCGCTTTGGAAAATTTGGCTTTGTTTAAATAAAATTCATAACCCTCAAAAAAATCAACTGCGCTATTGAAACAAGAATCATAATGCTCTTGAGCTAAGCGCTTACGCTCTTCTGGTAACAACTCACATTTTTTTGCTAAAGTAAACTGCTCAGAATTATAAAGGAAACAACCCTCTTCAGTTGCTTCTGTATAAAAATAATGTGCTTGAGCCAGTTTAGTATTTAATTGTTGGATGTCATGTACAATGAAACGTGGCACAGCACTAAACTGTTGGGCATAGCAATCATCATTAATGGTTTTCCATAATTCACTGTTATCAACGGTATCTCGGTTTTTAGTGACTACTAAAATATCATAATCAGAGGCATGGCCCGATTTACGATCTGGCTTTAAATCTTTTTCTTCTTTGTATTCCCCGCGAGCATAAGAACCAAACAATATGATCATCTCTACATCGTCGGTATGCCGACGAACGATAGTAGCAAGCTGTTTTAACTCAGTTTGTTTTTCCGCAGGTAAATGTTCGATGCCCGTTTGCATGGCCTGATAGTACTTTAAATGAGCTAGAGGTTAAACTCTATATCAGGTTTTTGAGTATACTACCGGTAGTATAGCTACTAGGACAGGCATCGAATAATTAACAGATAGCCTTACTCTCTTTTAGGATGGAACCCAGCCAGCGTTAAAGGAACTGATCATGACCCGCCCCGCAAAGACCAAACCTCACTATCAGACACCCCCTACTACCACATCGTATCACGCTGTGTACGGCGCACCTTTCTCTGCGGGCTGGATCTGCTCACTCAACGCGATTATGAATACCATCACCAATAGTTTGAATTTGGTTGACTGGACGGGTAAAGCTATTCGACAAGACAAGCGGGGCTACATTTCTCAAGATCTACCACCAATATTACAACGGCTCAACATTGGCAGAGAAAACTGGCTAAACAACACCCAATACTTTGAATCGCGTTATTGGAAGGCGTTGGCTAATAAGATCATTGCTGCTGATACGGGATAGCCATTCAGCCGTTCCACTGTTTCAACTCTCTGGATTTTCTCAACCGATTCAAATCGGCTGTTTTCATTTTCCTGAAAAAAATATTTCTTGCTAAAACAAGACTCAATGATTGGATAATTACACTGAATACCCTCCAAGATAGGTAAAAAATCCAGACTCGGATACTCTCGATACTATTTTTATTTTCAAGTTGTTTTTATATTTTTTATATAGTGCCTGTCTTTCTTGCTTTCTTTGCTTTTTTCATATGGATCAGCCAGGCTTGCCTGGATTTTTCCCTGTTCCTCGTCTTCGGCCAGCATCGCTAATTCGTTAGCAGCCTCACACAACAATGGCAGGTAACGTTCACTATAATTGATGGAGAGACGCGACGCCGGAGCCTGGATCGCGAGCGAACTATAATATCTGCCTCGCTTGTCCTTGATAAGTACCGCGATGGCGACAACATCATCATAAAGTTCCTGGTTGTCGAACGAGAACTGGCCAGGACTCCAACAGCAACAGCAAAAAGGCGATTGCCGACCTGATAACTTTTACTATCGACTCTCTTGAGCAAGTATCTCCGCGCTTCGAGCTTGGCTCAAAACCGATGCGTGGTTACCTTGGGCAGGTTCAGCGCCTCGTTGATATCGGTTGCGCTAAGCGGCTTCGTCGATGCGGTGACGGTGTCGAGAATATCGAGCACCGATCGATCGAGGAGCCGCGTTCGCGTTTCATACATCCCGGCCTTTGCCAGGATATATATCATCATGTCGGGTGCTTACCCAGGACAAGGTAAACCGAAGGAGATGCACTATGATTTACCCACCAGACATTACTTTGGGTAGCCAAAGCACCAGTTGTGGAAAGGAAAACAGCAGGATGAGACCGACGAGTTGAATCACCATGAACTGCATCATGCCTAGATAGATGTCCTTGAGATCCCAATCCGGCACAACACCCTTCAGGAAGTAAGCTGACAAAGCCACAGGTGGAGATAGCCATGCGGTCTGCAGGTTCACCGCGACCAGAATGCCAAACCAGACCATTAGGTCGTAGCGACCCAGTCCATGGACTTCCAACGCCTCGACCGTCGGTAGCAAAATTGGCACAACGATCAGAACAATAGGCACCCACTCCAGTGGCCATCCGAGCAGGAAGATCAATGCCATGACCAATAACAGTATCAAGTAAGGCGACATATCGAGGCCAAGTAGCAACTCAGTCATCATCTTTGGCGTGCCCAAGGCACTGAATTCGGCGCCAAAGAAGTTCGATGCGGCAACCAGGAACATAATCAAAACCGTGATCTCCAGCGCTTTGATCAGACTATCAAAGAAACTAGGCATGGTGAACTTGCCGTAAACGAGAGATAACAAGATAGCACCAAAGGCACCCATCGCTGCGGCTTCAGCAGGTGTTGCCAGGCCAAGGAGAATCGACCCCAAAGCAAAAGAAATCAGAATCGTGGGAGGCATGAGCCCTGCAAAGAACTCATTCCAGAGATCAGAAAAATAGAAACCATTATCTGTAGAGGTGCTATAAATTGGCCGTCCCAGATACGCCAGAAACAAGGTGAATACAGCAAAGGTGATCGACCAGATCGGCAGGCCACCGTCCTCGCCCATATTCACAACGATCATATAGAAGTGGAAGACCAACGTGATCGGAAGCACGATCTTAAGTACATTCAAATGACGGTATGCAGCATAGGCGGCAGCACAAGTAATGCCCAAAACGATCAAGCCACCAAATGGAATCACACCGCCAAAAACACCAACCATGCCAAGGCCAAAAACTCGGCAAACAGTCAAAACACCCAGGCAGATCAGCGCTACCTCAGCACCATAAAATGTGGACGTTTGAGGTTGATCCTCTTCTGCCAAAATTGGCCCTAGGTTCGGATTCAGCCAGCAGCGTCCAAGCGTGTAGACCAGATAAAGGGTAGCCAGCAGGGCACCGGGAATAAAGGCGCCACGGAAGAGGTCAAGGGTTGAAACTTCCAGAACAGGTCCCATGACGATCAGCATAATTGAAGGCGGTATCAGAATCCCCAATGTACCGCCCGCAGTGATGGTTCCAGCCGCAAGCTTGACGTCATAGCCGGATCTGGTCATGGTCGCGCCAGCCATGATCCCAAGCAGGGTCACAGAAGCGCCCACAATGCCAGTGGCTGCTGCAAAAATCGTGGATACAATCAGCACGGCGATGAACAACGCGCCGCGAACGCGCGACATGATCATCTGGATCGACACAAACAGCCGATCCATCAAACCCGCCGCTTCCATCACAATCCCCATCAGTACAAAAAGTGGCACGGCCATGAGCTGATCGTTCAACATAGTGGAGTTTGTGTTCAGCGTCATCAACAGCGTGGTCAGCTTGAAGTTGGCGCCCCAAATACCGAAGACAAAGGCAAGGAAGATCAACGTGAACGCAATTGGAAAACCGATAAAGATCACGAAGAGCATGGCTCCCAGCATGATCAATCCGATGGTAGCTTTATCCATATTCGGTCGGGCAGACATGAGGTCAGAAAACAATTCGCCACCGGGGACCATGCCCGGTTGGAACACCGCCAGAACGAGCCAGATCAGTGCGATTAAATAGACAGGCAAGGCCTGTACGAACAAACGCTCTCGCTCCTTACCCATCTTGTGAAATGCGCGAAAAATCTCAGGGATGCCCTGCAGCATCAAGAGGAAGGCACCGACGGGCATCGCTAGGCGCGCGGGCCACAAGAGTGGTCCCCATGCACTGTCGACCTGCATGGTTTCACCTCTTGAAAAGGCGAGCCACCAGAAGTCTGAGGCGATAACGGTGAAGAAGATCATCGAAGGCATAAAGAACAGAAGGTACAGTGTTGCATCCACTGTCGCTTGTGTCTTTGCCGACCAATTTCGGTAGAGGAAGTCGGCACGGATATGAACTCCGCGCATCAGACCATAGCCCGCAGCCGCCATGAAGAGCACCCCGGCTATCATACGACTGGTGTCATACACCCAGAGCGTGGGGCCAAGTCCAAGGCTTCGGGCGAGATCTGCGAACCCGGCATCTTGCAAGATCGCAAAGGAGTTGCGTGAAAGAACTTCTAGCACCACGACAACAATGAGCGGCACCATGAGCAGGGCAATAATCTGGCCCGCCCGATAATTAATGACGTCAATCGCTGCGGTTATCGGACGTTGCCAAGGTGTCATATCCTCCGGCGTTTCGCCAGGGGCTTCGGCACGACGCTCCGCAATCAGTTCGTCTGCAATTTCGAGATCTTCTGGATTTACCTCTTCTTCAGCCATGCCCCTTCTCCCCTACTTACGCTTGTACCCATTTTGGGCTCTAATTATTTAAACAGGGCCAAGGCCCTTAACAAACTTCGAAGCGAGGCTTTGACAGGCCTCGCTTCGAATTCCTTTTTTACTTCAGTGTTTCTGCGTGTGCGCGGCCCAAACCTGCGTTTGAGGTCTGTGCACCTGCCCAGAATGGGACCACGATGTCGGCGAAATCTTTTTGCGACTGCCACACTTCTGCGAAGAACTCGTTTTCTGCCGCAGCGGCTTCAAGCGACTTTTTAGCGGCCGCCATGTACTCTGTGAAGTAATCCGCTGGAGTATCTTCCAGGATAACACTGTGATTATCCGTCAAATCTTTCAGCGCCTTACCGTTCTCAAAGATTCGGTAAGACATGGATTTTGACAGAGACGCGTTTGCCGCCACTTCCAGTGCTTTCTTCTCAATCGTGCTCAGCGAGTTGTAGAAATCGCCATTCACATACAAGTCTGCGTTCACGACCACCTGATGCAGACCTTGGAGGTAGTAGTGCTTTAGCACTTTCTGAAAACCAAAGACGGAATCTGGTTTGGGGCAGCACCACTCGGCTGCATCGATCGTGCCTTTCTCAAGCGCTGGCAAGATGTCACCGCCGCCCATAGCAACCGCTGGAACACCGATTTCAGCGTATGCAGCACCAACCATGCCCGGAGGTGCACGGAAGCGCAATTTACGAAAGTCATCCATCGATTCGATTGGCTTTGGGAACCAACCGAGTGCCTCAGGACCCACTGGCTGCAGCATGAATCCTTTGACGTTCACACCCATTTCATCCCACAGACGATCATACAACTCCTTACCACCACCGTACTGAAACCAGCTCAGGAACGCGATGTTATCGAGACCTACACCGGCACCCGCAACAGGCGCGCCGAACAGGTTAGCTGCAACGTGCTTGCCACCCCAATAGTGTGTCCAGGCAAAACCACCTTCAACCAGACCCGCGTCAACGGCATCCATGATGTCTCGTGGTCCAACAACAGCACCTGCTGGCAAAACTTCGATGGTGAGCGAGCCATCAGTCAACGCTGCGACATCGTTACCGAACTCTTTCAACATAACGACTTCGTCAGCTGAACCGGGTAGTACCGACTGGATACGCAAGACCTTGTCAGCCGCCATGGCAGACGATGCCATGAGGGTCAAGGCTGCTGCACTGGCAGCAATAGTTTTTAGTTTGGTCATACTCTAATCCTCTAAATTAAGAAAGCCTTCGCCATGTTATGCATCGCGAGGCGGAAGGCAACGCCCCAGAGCTTGTTAGGCCGAAGATTCCGACCTCAGTTGAATGTGGGAAACCGACAAAACCTAGTTTAAATAAGACTCCCAGTTTCGATTTTACAGTCTTTTTCATGGGTGTACCACTAGAATCCTGCCAGGAAGCTAATAACGCAATGAATAACACCTGACAAGAGCCGTCATAAGCTATAAATAGTATTTTTTATAATATTTGTACTGTTTTTTTCATGGGTGTACCACTAGAATCCTACCAGGAAGCTAATAACGAAATGAATAACACCTGAAAAGAGCCGCCATAAGCTATAAATAGTATTTTTTATAAAATTTGTACTGTTTTTTTATAAACCGATAACAAGCTTTATAATTCATAAAATAAATAAAATTATCCAAAAAAACACTTGCATTCACCAGCAGAATTTTTTTTAAAATACCCATTTAATATCTGATTAAATGGGCAAATTGAATATGAACGAAATGATGACCGCTGAAGAATATATCACCGAACACTGTAAAATAAGTATGGAAAAAGCAATTGCTGCTGAACGCTTCCCTTTATGGAAAAGATCACGCGATGCCATTGATGACATAGCTTTTTCTCGCCATGGGTTACTTCGCTGTATAAGCCTTGCACATAGTGGTCGTCACTATCTACAGGTTACGGATGAAATATACGACGAGACAATTTGTCATTCAAGCTATTTTAACGCATTGAAGTCGACAAGACGGATGAAGATGATGCAAGCCATGGAAAAGCAAAGCTATCAACTGCAAAGTGAGAAATTATCTTCTTTGGACATTGATTATTTAAAACAATTTCCTGAACTTGAAGAATATCGAGTAGAAGCAGCTGATGGTCATTTTATACAGCATGCTTGTCACACAGAGAAAAATCGTCAGGGCAACGTCTTCGCAGCAGGCTTTATTCATGTCTTGAACCTCAGAAATGGACTTCTAAGACCACTTTGTGTCGTGACTAACGGTACTGAACACGGCACCAGGAAATACCCGTGTTACGTTCTTATATTGAACAACGTTGTGTCGAAAAAGAGGCTTGGCAAAAGCATCTCTATATATACGATAAGGCGGTGACTGATTATGCATGGTGGGAAAAGCAAAAACAGCACCAGAATTTTATGATTTCAGTTTGTTAAATACCGCGACCCAGAAACAGGTCAATTACATCAATTTATTTCAACGCTACCAGAGTCAATTAACCCAGGTACCAATACCGCTACTTCAGGTTTAACCCAATGAATCTTTTAGCCTCTGAGAGGCCTTGATACGAGGTTCAGTTAACAGTGGGTAGGCTTTTGGTCGTCGTTTAATTGCCCTTGGTTGGGGTGATCGTTTTCTCCTGCCAATTAACGTTGAAGCGATTATCCTTAATAAGGAAGTGTACGCTTTTTGTATCATACTGGATGTTGAATGGATGAATTTAATATGAGCAATACCCAGTAGCTGTACCGTTGCCTTAAAACTTATTTGACGTGCTATTTCACCCTCTGTTTTTGCTGACTCTGCCATGCTACCCCGAATCAGGTTATAAGCCATAAAGGTTGTTGCTATTTCTTTTTCAACCATCTCGGGTAAATGGCATCGCAACATGTCCATTTTCAAATCTGTTTTAATTGTACGAAAATCCAATTCAACTTTCCAACGTTCCTTATACAGTGTTGAAAGCTCTTTCTTAGGGTAAGTATCAACCTCCAACAAAGTGCTAACATAGACTGTCCCATCCACTGAAAATTCTCGAACTGTCAGTGTTTTCGGCAATAGATCAAAGTTTGATTGCGACATCCAAACCGGTTTTCTTTTAGGTTTTTTCCACTCGATAAGATGATCTTTTGCACCAAGCGTTAACCCTGTTTTGTAATCCGCTTTCTTTTGTGCGTGATTCATTGAGACGAATGCAACCCCTTTCGATTGTAGAGCCGCTAAGACAGCATAAGTACAGTAATAGCGGTCTGCCAGTAACAGATCATTGGCGGTTAATGACGTCATCAGGGTACTGAATAATGACATTTCCCCTGTTCCCTTTCCTTGATACTCTCCCATCGCATAATCAATAATAGCGCCAGAACTTAAAGAAATGAGTCCGATTATTCGAGCAATAGGAAAACCTAAACCCGGTTTTTGAGTCTGTTGCTGGGGGTATTTATGTTGATTTTTCTGGGTATCAGGCATGAGAACAGTGGTTCCATCCACAAGCACCACATTATACCCTTTCCATGTCCAAATTTTACCTGCTCTGGCATGTAACGTTGAACCGATTGAACGTACCTCCTGAAGTACCCACGACAGAGATAAACGTTGACGGGCTTTACAGTAAGGACCGCTATTAAAAGAACTTGGAAGCAGGTTTTCATGTAAACGATCAACTAGCAGACGGGCGACTGTTTCTTTACAACTGCCATTATCACTTAACACCTGCCAGAGAAATAAACGCAGTGTAACAAGTGGGGTGAATACCCGGTCTCGATAGCTGCCCGATAGTTCGCTTAGGTCGTTTAGACGCTTGGAACAGAGTAAATTATTAAAGTCTCCTGTGTTTAACTGAAAAAAAACACGTTTGATCGCAATGGCACTAAGTTAAGCGGTTTTAGCGGGTAAAATAAACGAAAAAATAACTGTAATAAACCCAATAAAAAAGGCTGAAATGTTATAATTTTGTATGAAAAATACAACCTTATTTCTACCCGGATTCAACATCCAAACACTCCGCAAAACACCCCGTTCAGCCATTCAAATCTTGCACGATAAGATAGCAAAAATACGTCACAAATCACTGAGTGAACTACCTGTTTTTCTTGGCGATATTATACCCACGAATATTCTTAAACCGAATGATTTTGGTGTGAATAGTCGTCGACGTATTTTCAGTAAAGAAAATACTTTCTGGTTGTTTTTTTCACAAATAATGAACGCCGATGGTGGCTGTAAAGAAGTCGTTAGACAACTGCAAAATGTCGCCCACAACCAAGGCATTCCCATACCTTCATCATCCACCTCCGCCTATTGCCAAGCACGTAAAAAACTACCCATGGACGATCTTAAAAACGTATTTTCAGGGACGTGTCGATTATCGCCACCTCAACCCAAAGCGCTCCAAGGTCGACCGGTTATCGTTGCCGATGGGACAGGCCTATCCATGCCCGATACGCCCGCGAATCAACAAACTTACCCACAACCGAAATCACAAAAACAGGGATGCGGATTTCCTCAAGCACGGCTTTTAGCTTGTTTTAATCTTTATAGCGGTTTAATTCTGAGCTATGCACTAGGAAATAAAAAAAGTCATGAGCTAAGACTTTTAGAAGAACAATGGGATACCTTCAATGAAGGTGACATTTTCTTAGGTGATAAAGGTTTTTGCAGCTTCTACGATATTGACTGCCTCTCTCGACGAACGGTTGACAGTGTCGTTACATTGGCGCGGAGAACGCCCAGCACTGCCTCCCAGGCCAAAAAGAAGATAGCCGATAATGACCTTCATATTGAATGGCAAAAACCTAAACACACAAAAGCGACCCGTTACACAAAAGAGCAGCATAGCGACCTTCCAAAGACCTTAACTTTACGACAAATACACGTCAGTATTGTACGAAAAGGATTTAGGACGAACCATTTTTATATCATCACGACACTACTTGATGCTCAGCAATATCCCGCTATAGAAATTATCGACCTCTATGCACAGCGCTGGAATGTGGAACTGTATTTTCGCAATATTAAAACCACCATGGGTATGGATATATTACGCTGTAAAACACCTGATATGGTTCGTAAGGAAATCATCATGCACATGATTGTTTACAACACGATCAGGCACATCATGTGTGTCGCTTCATACCGACATGACACACCGGTTGATCGGCTAAGTCTTAAAGGTGTTTTGCAAACACTCCGACAAAGCACTTCATCACTTGGTAGTGGGCAGAGTCCAGCACAAAAAAGACGGCAATATCTTGATTATTTATATGCAGCGATTGCGGATGATCGTGTGCTTCATCGACCTTTTAGATTTGAACCAAGAGTGGTAAAAAGGCGACCTAAACCACGGGCATTAATGACTCGACCAAGGAACGTTTTAAAAACTGAATATTGGCAAGCTAAAGCGGCTTAACTTAGTGCCATTGGGGTGATAGACAACATACCATCTATATGGCGGCTACGCCTGAGTATGGCAAGGAGACCTTTTTGGGGCGTTTTGAACAGGCGATCATCAAAGTAAAGAAGTACTACCCTGATGCCCACTATGTAGGAATTGCTGATGGTGCGAAATGTAATTGGCCTTTTTTAAAGCGACATACTCATACCCAAACAATCGACTTTTGGCATGTGAGCGAATACCTTGGAAAAGCCGCTCATGTGATGTTTCATGGAAAAAGAAACGCGTTAGATAGGAGTGAATGGCTTGATCAATCTTGCCATAAGCTAAAGCACTGTGTGGGTTCGGCAACGCGGTTACTGAACGAAATGGTGGCTTTTGGCAATAACAGTGATCTATCGAAAGAGAAACGAAATGCCCTTAATTCTGTTATCACCTATTTTACAAACAACAAAGATAAGATGAAATATGCTCATAATGTAAAAAATAGCTTACCCATTGGTTCGGGTGTAACGGAAGCGGCTTGCAAGGTGATTATGAAACAACGGTTATGTGGTTCTGCAATAAAGTGGAAAGAAAAAGGGGCGGCAGCCGTGTTAGGTTTACGCTGCATAAACTATAGTACTGGCAGATGGCAGCAGTTTTGGCAAAAGGTCGGTCAATTTAGTTTGCTTATCGCCGCTTAAATACAACATCAAATTAAGGTCATACTCGGTCTTCAAACCTGAATACGCTGAACAGTCAAATGCGTTTTACTGCTATGGCCTATAATATCATGCGTATTTTTGAAAAAACATCAAAAACAAAAAACCTGGAATGTATTCATCCATCTGATAAAAAATACACTAAAATGCTTGATAAGAGACAACAAATTGCCCAGAAAAAAGGCGGCTTTGTTAATCCATTGTTTTTTTACGCTAGAATTACCCGTATATGCTCATTCACCATCCGCTCTCTGCAAAAAATAATGACAAGAAAGTCCCTTAGAACTATTATGCATAGCTTAGTGAGGCATTTAAAACCTCGACAGCCAGGAATTTTGGAACGCTGATGACAAATATAGGGTTTTCGGGATTCAACCAAAAGGATGAATTCTTTTTGCACATAACGTCGAACTAAGCCAAGCACGCTTTTTGCACGCCGGTTTAAACTTAATGATACGAGTTTGCCTTTTGTTTCAAAAGCTTATAGCCAAACGTCAACAGGCCCTAGCCAAAAACATATTAAGGCTACTATATTTTATCCCAAAACTAATTCTATAGGCATCATTTTTCAAATTTCACCAAACAACCGCGCCCTATGCAGCCGTATCCAGCGCCTGACTGATATCCGCAATAATATCGTCGATATGCTCAATACCCACCGATATCCGCACCATATCCCGGCTCACACCCGCAGTTGCAAGTTCGGCATCGTCGAGCTGGCGGTGAGTGGTGGATGCTGGATGGCAAGCGAGTGATTTGGCGTCACCGATATTGACTAGCCGCAGAATCATTTGTAAAGCGTCAATAAACTTTGCACCCGCTGCTTCGCCACCCTGAATACCAAAGCTCAAAATCCCCGACGCCCTGCCGCTGGTAATCTTTTGGCAAAGCCCATGGTGTTTGTGGTTTTCAAGGCCCGCGTAATTAACCCAACTGACCTGATCATGGTCCGACAAATAACTGGCCACAGCCAGCGCATTCTCACAATGGCGATCAATGCGTAACCCCAATGTCTCCAAACCCTGCAACACCATAAAAGCGCTATGGGGCGCGATGGCAGAACCGGTGTTTCGTAACGGCACTACGCGGCAACGCCCAATATAGGCGGCAGGCCCCAGGGCTTCCGTATAGACCACACCATGATAAGACGGATCGGGCTGGTTAAGCATCGGGAATCGATCCTTATTGATCACCCAATCGAATTTTCCAGAATCAATAATGACGCCACCAATAGTCGTGCCATGACCACCAATATACTTGGTAAGCGAGTGAACAACGATGTCACAGCCATGGTTAAAGGGTTGGCACAGATAAGGGGTAGGAACAGTATTATCGACAATTACCGGCACACCATGGCGATGCGCCATTTCTGACAGGGCCGCTAAATCCACAATATTGCCAAGGGGATTACCAATTGATTCGCAAAATACTGCACGGGTCTTATCATCAATCAACGCTTCAAGGGCGCCGATATCATCACCGGAGGCCATTCGCACCTCAATACCCTGATTAGGCAGTCCGTGAGCAAATAAATTATAAGTGCCGCCGTAAAGCTCACTGGTACTGACAATATTATCGCCAGCCTGGGTGATACATTGAATTGCATAAGTGATTGCCGCCATACCAGAAGCAGTAGCCAGGGCAGCGATACCGCCTTCCATTTCTGCCAACCGTTGTTCTAAAACATCCTGGGTTGGGTTCATGATACGGGTATAGATATTCCCCATTACCTTGAGATCGAACAGATCCGCGCCATGTTGGGTATTATCGAAAGTGTAAGATGTAGTCTGGTAGATCGGTACCGCCGCCGCTTTAGTCGTGGCTTCCGACTCATACCCATGGTGTAGTGCAATAGATTCCAGCTTCATAAAGCCCCCGAGTGGTGAAGTTATTTTGAATTTACCAGTGTGCCTTGACCACTAATAACTTTCAAGCCGTGTGTCACCTTACAGCCCGTCATAATTATCATGTTAAAAATGCCACAAAAAAGAAACGATCATATCTAAACCGTATCCAGCAGGGCATTGCTATGAAAAATCGTCCACCCGATTTTTTTCCTACTCGTATAAGTTCTTTTTATACAATGAAATATGCCTGATACCTGTTTCTCTCACAACAATAGCACGGGTATACATTATGTTATGGCATGGTTCTCTATATTTGCCTAACGCTGCCATAAACGGCGAGCGCAGTAGTTGGGCGCCCGGCGATCAACGGTAGAAAATTTAATAGTCCTGCTTGGTACGGCTCACCCTGCAACGGCTAAAAGATAACAAACAAAAGCGACAAGACTAACGCCTGTTCTAACCCAATGCCTAGGGTTCCACTGCGCAAGTAAAGCGATTACCTCTTCCGGTTTAAGTTGGTGCTTAGGGTGTAGTAGCTGATCGTTTATTTGTTTGATAAAGAGTAGTGTAATCGGAACAACTGACACAAGAAAAACAGCACCGATAAGCCAGTATGTATCATCAGAAAGAAACCAGGAAATGACACCTAGAGCTGTACCACAAAGTGCAAGAGCAATTTGTAATACAGACGCTTTGGCGTACATTGGTGGAAAAAATTTACCCGCGAATTCACCTCCCGTTTCCAACGTGGCCGGATGTTGAGCAAGGTTTATATATACGGCGGCACCGAAAAAAGTACCGGCGCATAAAGTTGCAATAATTTCAATCATGGTTTTTCCTCTTGTGTTTATTATGCCTCACGCCTTGTAATCAGCCCCACTTGAAGCGCAGCCGGGGGTGCAGCGAAACTGGAAAATCTCCCTTAACATCTCTTACCATAGGTGTTTTTTGTCCAGCGATCTGTACAGATAAATGAGAGTCTTCCATTATCTTTTAACAGTGAAAGGCACTTTTCATAAAATGGAATATACAAATCAGCACGATCAGTCATTGTCGCAAACTGTCTTCTATATTCGTTTAAAAGACTTTTAGGAATATTTTCAACCCTGATATACGGAGGGTTACCAATAACATGTGTAAAACCCGGTGTTATATCTGCAAGTAGAAAGTCAGTCGATAGAAACCATTGATTCAGCAATAAGGTTACTTCAATAGTACTATAACCTCTTGTTTCAAGTAATGTGGCCACCTTCTTCTTGGTTATTTCAAGGCTGCTTGCCACAAGGTCTATCGCGAGCAGCTTACCGCCAAGTTGTTTAACAGTAGGACGGTTTTTCGGAAGGTTGACAAGCCTGTCTACAATGGCGACGACAAACTCACCTTCACCACACGATGGTTCAAGAATACGGGTATTTTTAAAATCATCGCATGTGTTCAAACCCAATGCGGTAAGCATGAACTCGACAACTTCCGGGCGGGTATAAACCTGCCCCTTGTCTGATATTGAATGCTCCCAAGCGGCACTTTCACTCTTCAGTGTGTCTTCTTGAAATTGTAAGACGTTGTGCATTTGTTAATTTATCTTTTCGACTATGATTGAATGGCACGGCGTAAGACATGCATACGATCAAACCGACAGTTGCAAAAATTCAGAAACTGGTTGTTTGAGAAAATCAGGGTACACGAACCGAACCACTGATATAAGCACCCGCTCACGCTATTCCTCCCCTACCAGCACCAAGCTACCCCAACTGTTCCCGAAACTGCCCAATAACCGTATCGTAGCGATGGGGGTCCGCATCTCGCCCAGCACCAAAGACCGCCGAACCGGCGACAAACGTATCCACCCCCGCTGCGGCTATTTCAGCGATGTTATCGATCTTCACACCACCGTCCACTTCAAGACGAATCGGGTGGTCACTGGCGTCGATGATCTTGCGCACCCGCCGCAGTTTGTCCAGCGTCGAGGGTATAAACTGCTGCCCGCCAAATCCGGGGTTAACCGACATCAATAACACCATATCCACTTTATCGAGTACGTAATCCAGATAATCCAGTGATGTGGCGGGGTTAAATACCAGCCCCGATTTACAACCGCACTCACGGATCAGTTGTAGACTGCGGTCGATATGCTCGCTGGCCTCCGGGTGAAAGGTGATATAGCTGGCACCTGCTTTGGCAAAATCGGGGATGATACGGTCAACCGGCTTGACCATTAAATGAACATCGATAGGTGCCTGCACACCGTGTTTACGCAAGGCCTCACACACCAGCGGGCCAATCGTGAGGTTAGGTACATAGTGATTATCCATCACATCAAAGTGCACCATATCAGCGCCAGAGGCGAGTACGTTGTCGACCTCTTCACCCAGGCGGGCAAAGTTAGCGGCGAGGATTGAGGGCGCGATCACGTCTTTATTCATACAGGTGTTTCTCATCGTTGACGGTAAGTAAATAGGCGTTCTGGGCAAACTTATCATAAACAAAAATAATAAATTTTATAAAGCTAATAAAATTATGTTAATTTTAAACCATGCACCTCACCCTTCAACAAATGAAAGTATTCGACGCGGTGGCCCGGCACGCCAGTTTTACCCGTGCCGCCAGGGAGATGCACCTCACACAGCCCGCTATCTCCATTCAGGTTAAACGCCTGGAAGATAATATTGGCCTGCCATTATTTGAAAAAATCGGCAAGCGTAACTACCTTACCGATGCCGGTAAAGAAATGCACGCCGCCTGTATCGACATACTCGAACGCATCGATCACCTGAGTGCAGCGATTGGTGAGTTACAGGGTTCTATCAAGGGTAAATTGCGCTTGTCTGTCGTCACCACCGCCGAGCACTTTATGCCGCATCTGCTGGGCCGTTTTGTCCAGGCGTACCCACAAGTCGAGCCGAGTATGGTGGTCGTCAACCGCGCCAAACTCATCGAACGGCTCAACGACAACAGCGATGACCTGGTGATTATGGGAAAAATCCCCGATTCGATGGAAATGCAAGCCTACCCTTTTATGGATAACCCACTGGTGGTAGTCGCCAACCCACAACACCCATTGGCCAGTGAAAAAAATATCCCCTTGCAGCGTATCACCAAAGAGCGTTTGCTGATGCGCGAACAAGGCTCGGGAACGCGCCTGGCAGTCACGCGTATCTTCACCGAACACCAACTCAGTGTAGAGCCCTATATGGAGCTGGGCAGTACCGAGGCGATCAAGCAAGGCTCAATGGCAGGGCTGGGCCTGTCTATTCTGTCTACCAATAATTTGCACACCGAACTTAAAACGGGCCAGCTTATCACTCTTGATGTTGAGGCTTTCCCGCTATTGCGGCGCTGGTATGTCGGTTATATGAAGGGCAAACAGCTGTCGCGGGTAGCCAATACCTTCCTCCAGTTTTTACTCGATTACAAAACCGAGGCCGATTTGGCCTAGTTTAAACCTCACCCGGCTTAAATCTCACCCGACCTACCCTAACGTAGCCTAATCCAACCTGACCTAACAGCCATGCCGTAGATACGTGCTTATCTGCTCTGCGCAGCCTCCAATAGCGATTCCCCGCACACCCCGAACAATGGCGCACCTGGCACAATTTTTGATCAAGGAATTTCACGGCATATTCTCTTCATGCAGACAAACACAGAATCTATCGATCTTCAGTCACGTCTTGTTAGACGAGCGACCAGACCTGAAAAATAGGTTAAACCTACTACCGCGATGGCCGTTATAGATAATCAGTAGGCTTATCGATAATTTTCTGGACGACAACATTGTTTAAACGGCGCAACAACACACTTCAGGTTGGCTTGAGTATTCAGGACAACGCGCTGACGGTCGTGATCGAGCACGGCAAAAACGCGCAACCCCAATTGCTCGAAGCGCATTGCCTCAGTATGGCCCCGGATAAACCGGCCCAACAGGTATTCGACGATGCAAAATACTTTGTCGGGACTACTTTGTCGGGACAGGCACAATACCGGGCACAATACCGCAGACACCTCGCCTACCGGCAGCGCTGGCAGTGATCCCAGATACAGCAACAGTATTCAGCACCCCTTACCTGTCGGTTGAATTACGCCGCCACGCACAGCGGCGTGTAGACGCCATAAACACCACGATCAAAAGCATAACGCCATGACCTCTGAAATAACGCCCGGTTTAATTACCCACGGAAAAACAGCCCCACTGGCAAAGAAACTGCGCCTTGGCGATATGCTGGTGCAGAACGAAATCATTTCACAGACACAACTGCAAAGCGCCCTCGTCGAGCAGGAAAAAACCGGCAACAAACTCGGTAACACACTGATCGAACTGGGTATTATCCAGGAAACCCATCTGCTCAATTTTCTCTCGCAGCAGCTCAAAATACCGTTTATAGAACTGGTCGATTACAAGCTCGATACCGGAACCGTCAAAAAACTGCCCGAGAGCACGGCGCGCCGCTTCCGCGCCCTGGTGCTGGAGATGGATGACACACAGGCGCTGGTGGGCATGGCCGACCCCACCAACCTGTACGCCTTTGATGAAATCAGCCGCCAGCTAAAGCGCCGTGTGCACCAGGCAGTGGTGCGCGAAACCGATGTTTTGCACAGTATCGACAGCGTTTACCGGCGCACAGAGGAAATCGACAGCCTCGCTGAAGCACTCGACGAGCAGTTATCTGCCAGTGGTATCAAGCTCGACCTCGACGAGCTGATACGCAGTGCCAAAACCTCTGAAACCCCGGTATTCCGACTGCTGCAATCCATGTTTGAAGACGCCGTACACGCGGGCGCCTCCGATATTCATATCGAGCCAGACGAGCAGGTATTGCGCCTACGCCAACGCGTCGATGGCATACTGAATGAACACATTGTCAGTGAAACACGCATTGCCCCGGCGCTGGTACAACGCCTGAAAATCCTCGCGCAACTGGATATTGCAGAAAAGCGCCTGCCACAGGATGGCCGTTTCCATATCAAAGTAAAACGCCACAACCTCGATGTGCGGCTCTCAACCATGCCCGTGCAGCACGGTGAATCAGTGGTCATGCGGCTGCTCGACCAAACCGCCGGGCAACTGACGCTGGATCAGCTCGGCATACCCACGGGTATGATCAAAAAACTCCGCCGTCTGATCAATCAACCCCACGGCCTGATATTGGTCACCGGGCCAACGGGCAGCGGTAAAACCACCACCCTGTATTCCTGCCTACAGGAATTGAACACACCGGATCGAAAAATCATTACTGTCGAAGATCCCATCGAAAACCAAATGGCGCGGATCAATCAGGTGCAGATCAACGAAAAAATTGGCCTGACATTTTCACGGGTGCTGCGTACCGCGCTACGCCAGGACCCGGATGTGCTCCTGATCGGTGAAATGCACGACCTGGAAACTGCCGAGATAGGCGTGCGCGCATCGATCACCGGGCACCTGGTGATGTCCACCCTGCACACCAACAGTGCCGCCAGTACCATCGCCCGCCTGATCGACATTGGCGCCAAAGGATACCTGCTGGCGACCTCGCTCTCCGGTATTCTGGCGCAGCGCCTGGTGCGCCGCATTTGTGAAAAGTGCCGAGTACCGCACAGCATTGAGGATGCCCAGCACGTGTGGCTGGAAACCCTGTTCCCCGATCTGGACAGCAACACCCTGTCGTTTTTTCGTGGCGACGGTTGCCCACGCTGTAACAATAGCGGATTCGACGGTCGAACCGGCACCTACGAACTGTTAATCCTCGGCCACGACGCCAAAGTCGCGCTGCGCAACGATGACCTGCGCAGGTTCACCCACGCCATCGGACAACAGCAGGACTACACCAACCTGTCGCGTCGTGCCCTGCACATGGCACAGCAGGGCGTCACCACCATCGACGAAGTGATTCGCGTCACCAGTGATGTGGATTAATGAGGATGATGGGCCTGGCACTGTTGGCCGGATTGGCGCTAAGCCATGTGCAAAAACGTACCTGACTCGACAGCTATCCCTGTTGATACTGGCGTACAGTGATTATGGAAAGAGCCGGTCAAAACAAGCTAAAATAAGCCCATTATTTAGGTCTTATTAGGTAAAATGTCATGCTTCCCATTTTCGCTGACGGTGGTAGCATTTGAGTGGGATTTCATACTTCACACCCCATTTAGATATTTACTAGCCCGCAACCCATACGTATTGAAAAGAAAATAGAGGACATGCCAGTATGACAGAGTGGAATCTCAAAACAATCTTGGGTCATCTGCACAGCGACATTCAGGGGCAGTTGTGTCGAGCTAGGGGCATTGGTCATCCTTCAGAGAAAGGAGATGCTAGTGAAGGCGTCTGGCTTGAGTTGCTTCAGGAATACCTTCCGGCTAGGTATCACGCAAAGAAAGCTCACGTTGTAGATAGCGAGGGAACCTTTAGCGATCAGATAGATGTCGTGATCTTTGATCGCCAATACTCACCATTTATTCAAAAATTCAAAGGCTCAACGGTCATCCCTGCTGAGAGTGTATACGGTGTTTTTGAAGCCAAGCAGACAATGAATGCAAGCCTCGTCGCTTATTCTCGGGAAAAAATTGCAAGCGTTCGTAGGCTGAAGCGAACAAGTTTACCCATCCCACACGCTGGAGGTAAATATCCGGCAAAAAAACCGTTCCACATCTTGGGTGGGATGCTGACTTTTGAATCTGAGTGGAAACCGCCATTCGGTGACTCCTTTGACAAATCGCTCAGTTCTAGTGAGGGCGGACACCTTGATTTAGGCTGTATTGCTTCACACGGTTTTTTTTATTTGAATCAAAAAACAGATAAATATCAGATCAATACTGATAGAACAGCAGCTACGGGTTTTCTATTTCGCCTGATCTCCCAATTACAAATGGCCGGGACGGTACCAATGATTGATGTCGAGGCATATGCGGATTGGCTGAAAGATTAAATAAATGCAATCGACAATATATCAACAAAAACCCGCCATACGCTCACTACTACATTTCTCGACCACTTCATGCAGTTTTTTCACACAGGGAATCAAAACTGCCAACTGCTCTTGGGTAATTTTATAACTCCGATCATAACGAGCACCAATATACGCATAGTCCAACAATTCAAACAGCGCTTTTTGTTCGGGGGTTTCACGGGGTATTACACCAACTAAATCTGGGCAGTAGTCTGCCGCCATATCGCCCAAAACATTCAGATGGTGTTCTTGTGGGCTTTCTCCTGCAAAAATCAGCAGAATAGTTTTGTAGGCATGTTCACACGCCTGATGAAGATTGAAAGCAGCTCTCTTGAAGTACTCTTTTGTCATATTCCATTCGCAGCCTTCATAAAATTCTTTAGCGGCTGAAAAAGCCTCATCCAAATCCGCTTGAATGATCCGCTTTTCTTCAGCAGGGTCAAGCGGTCGCTTTTCATCCAGCTCTACATTTCCACTGTCATAAAGCGCGATACCCTGTTGTATGATCTCGGTAAAAAAGTACTGTCCCTGATGAAGCTTGTAATTAATAAACTCAATATCACGGGCGAGAATGCGAACATAGGCGCTGACGTTCAGCTTGGTGCATTCATCTTTGATCTTGTGCCAAAGCGTGACATCTTTGGCGATGTACTCGTTGCGGGTAATAGCAAGAATATCGTAGTCACTTTTTTTATGAATAAGCATTCGGCCCCGACCCCAATACCGCTACCTCAGCTTGGTGAAGAACTAAAATAACGTTAAAAGTCATATAGATGGGTAACGTTAGGTTTCCTTTTGAAGTATCCTTGTAAGCGACAAAACACACAAGTACTTCGCCAAAAAACCTAACGCTGACCTATTCTATGAAATTCACTATCCGACAGCAAATTAAAACGATCAAACGTGTTTTTTTTCAGTTAAACACAGGAGACTTTAATAATTTACTCTGTTCCAAGCGTCTAAACGACCTAAGCGAACTATCGGGCAGCTATCGAGACCGGGTATTCACCCCACTTGTTACACTGCGTTTATTTCTCTGGCAGGTGTTAAGTGATAATGGCAGTTGTAAAGAAACAGTCGCCCGTCTGCTAGTTGATCGTTTACATGAAAACCTGCTTCCAAGTTCTTTTAATAGCGGTCCTTACTGTAAAGCCCGTCAACGTTTATCTCTGTCGTGGGTACTTCAGGAGGTACGTTCAATCGGTTCAACGTTACATGCCAGAGCAGGTAAAATTTGGACATGGAAAGGGTATAATGTGGTGCTTGTGGATGGAACCACTGTTCTCATGCCTGATACCCAGAAAAATCAACATAAATACCCCCAGCAACAGACTCAAAAACCGGGTTTAGGTTTTCCTATTGCTCGAATAGTCGGACTCATTTCTTTAAGTTCTGGCGCTATTATTGATTATGCAATGGGAGAGTATCAAGGAAAGGGAACAGGGGAAATGTCATTATTCAGTACCCTGATGACGTCATTAACCGCCAATGATCTGTTACTGGCAGACCGCTATTACTGTACTTATGCTGTCTTAGCGGCTCTACAATCGAAAGGGGTTGCATTCGTCTCAATGAATCACGCACAAAAGAAAGCGGATTACAAAACAGGGTTAACGCTTGGTGCAAAAGATCATCTTATCGAGTGGGAAAAACCTAAAAGAAAACCGGTTTGGATGTCGCAATCAGACTTTGATCTATTGCCGAAAACACTGACAGTTCGAGAATTTTCAGTGGATGGGACAGTCTATGTTAGCACTTTGTTGGAGGTTGATACTTACCCTAAGAAAGAGCTTTCAACACTGTATAAGGAACGTTGGAAAGTTGAATTGGATTTTCGTACAATTAAAATAGATTTGAAAATGGATATGTTGCGATGCCATTCACCCGATATGGTTGAAAAAGAAATAGCAACAACCTTTATGGCTTATAACCTGATTCGGGGTAGCATGGCAGAGTCAGCAAAAACAGAGGGTGAAGTAGCACGTCAAATAAGTTTTAAGGCAACGGTACAGCTACTGGGTATTGCTCATATTAAATTCATCCATTCAACATCCAGTATGATACAAAAAGCGTACACTTCCTTATTAAGGATAATCGCTTCAACGTTAATTGGCAGGAGAAAACGATCACCCCAACCAAGGGCAATTAAACGACGACCAAAAGCCTACCCACTGTTAACTGAACCTCGTATCAAGGCCTCTCAGAGGCTAAAAGATTCATTGGGTTAAACCTGAGGTAGCGGTATTGTATTCAGACCTGAATGGCACTTCCTTAAGGCGTAAGCAACTGATAGTAAAGAGTTTATTTATTTTTTCTAAGAAACAAAAATGATATTTTGAAAGTTGCCGCCAATGATAACCGGGATAGTTTTACAAATATTGCTTTCAAGAACCATATGCCAAGTTATCTGAACCAAGCACATAATACCAATACTTTCAAATACTTACAGCATAAGGAAGTGCCATTCTATTCAGATCTCTTTATTTCCTCTTAACGGGACAGCAGTGGTATTTTATATGATCTGCAAGGAATAATTACCTCATTATTTCCTAGTGATTTGTAATCATGATCTCATACTCGAATGGCACTTCCTTATGCTGTAAGCATTTGAAGTAATTACAAAAAAAGCTGGTTCTATGGTAGGTTATTTGTTGCCAGCACAAGCACCCTTTAACCCACAGGAACCAACTAGCATGCATAGTAATGTGAATAAATAAGGCATAAATTGTCAAAGATAGGCTAAAACCGTCAAGCTGTTTTTTTGACACGCCATGATCGTATAAACTGTTGATTTTGTTGTTGCGTTAAAAAATTATCTCATAAAATCAATTATTTAAATTTATTTTTCTGTGAAAATTGCTATTAAACAAAACTGACTGTTGACAAAATCGATTAACGAATCTAATATTTTGGGGAAGGTTTATTTGGAATTTTAGTGAAGTTAGGATTGCTATGAATGATGAAAATAACGGAAAGCGATTTACACTTGAGGATTGGTTGTCGCTTACGGGTTTGAGTGTTCTAGATTGTGTGGATCTTCTAGCGGAAGCAGCGAGCCTCGTTCAAGAGCAGGAAAAAGAAAACTATAGTACTCAAAACACAGCTCAGCTTACCAATATTCGCATGCCGGATGCTTTGGATTTTGTGGCAACTACGCTTGCGGCACGGTTTCCACATCAATCGGCAGCTATTCAAAATGTGCAATCTTCGACATTGGTTGAATACGGTTGTGAGGCTACTGTGATAAAGCAGCCTTTTACTGATCATTCGGATACTTCTCGCCCCCGTATTTATTGCCCTTATCGAGGTAGTGCAAGAGATCTACTCAATCTGGCGCATGAATTTTCGCATGCAGTACAGTCTATTGTGTCTCCAATTGCAGTAGCTTCACCAGTTGATCGTGAAATTTGTGCATTTATTGGTGAACAGGCACTAATGGATTATGTCAAAAATGACCAGCCTGCACTATATGCTAGTATGTGTATTGTCTGGGAGAGGGATAATAGGGCTTATCTGTTGGATGATGCACAATGTTTGCGTAGTGCACTAAAATCGGCGGGCAAAACTTACTTATATCGTTGGAACTATCCCTTAGCACGTGTTGCCGCGATTGTTCTGAACAGAGAATGTAACGCTGCCAGTCTTTGGTCTCTATACACGGGGCAAGCCTTAAGTGAACTTTTGGGCAATATAATTCCCTATGCATCAATCAGTTGTAATCGGGAAAATTATTTGCCGGACTTCCCCCTACAATCAGTGGGTGATATATCTACTTGTGAAATTTATCGACGTTTGGGTGCAATGTTGCTGCTGGATACGGATTATGCACATGGAGAGCCAGAAAAGACCATATATGAATACTACTTGAGTGCTCGCGAAAAACTATTCGAAAATAGGATTTTTATCCATTTTGACAAAGGTAAACCTGTCGGCTATATAGCTTGGGAAGTTGGTGGATATCCGCAGGATAGATTATATGTAACAAAACTATCGGCACCATTCGGTGATCATTTAAGTTTGCTTAAATCACTGCGTAAACAGTTTGGTAACAAGGTCGTGTCGGCAATGTTTGTTGATCGGCATGGTGGACAAAGAAAGCAGGTGATCTGGTGATCCTCGACTACTACACTAGCACCGCCTATGCCCTCGAATTGCTGGCGCAATCCAGTTACCACAGCCGATTTCAACTAGGGAAGTATATGCGCACCGAAATATTGCCTGCGCTTAACGTTAATCAGGCACGAATCTATTTAAATGGCGATGGTTTGCCAACCGCTATGGTCACCTGGGCGTGGCTATCAACCAGTATTGAGCAAGCGATTTGTATCACGGGCCGTTCACTCTGCAGTGGCGAATGGCAGTGTGGTGACAGGCTGTTTTTTAACGACTGGATCACGCCTCACGGCAACATCAAGGACATCGTACGCGACATGACTAATAACGTATTCCCCAATCAGGTTGCAAGTAGCCTACGCCGAAATTCAGACGGTTCAGTGCGCAAGGTCAATCGCTGGACAGGCAGTAAAGTTCGTACATTTTCCCGCGAGTGTCATGCATGAGTCATCTATCTCATGAACAAGTGCAGCAGTCAAATGTTGAAGCTATATCACTTTTTGCCCAATTATTGCAGGAGGGTTTTGAAAACCCTTACGGTATACGAGGGGCAGTTCAGTTTCGGATATTTGAATATCCTGAGAGCACTTTTTTCGCCATATTTGACCAGCAGCATCTGCGTATTATGTCGAAACTGGAGCAGGGTATTCCTGTGGCAGCCGAGATTGGTATGCCGATCACAACACTCAGGCAAATTGTTGATGAATGCGAGTATTTTGACTGGTGTGCGCCTGATATTGTTGGTGCAGTGGAGTTCTCGGGGGATCTTAATCTCGTCAAACATTTATCAAAAGCCTGTTTGAGACCGTCGATACAGACGCAAAGGCGACTGCGTTGTGCGGAAAAAACACACATGTTGAAGGGGTACGCAAAGCTTGAACAGCCCACTAATTTGGAAAGCCCAACGCAAATGCAAGTGCTAGAGCAGATGGAAGCAGGTATGCCAACGATAGTTCACGGAATACAAAATATTGTTCCATATAGGAACTGGACGTTTGAATGTTTAGTTGAGCGCTATGCTGATGTTGTTATTCCCTTCCACACAACGTTTTCGCAGCAGACTATTCGGGAACTCGCCAAAGAGCTTAAGAGTTTGAAACCTAGCTCCCGGAAGGTTGCGGTCAATGTTTTCTCGAAACTTTATGTCGAAAATGTCAATTTGCCTGTGGAAATGTTTGCCGATTTTGGGCCACCGTACTTTGATCACGGTGATTTCACTCCTCCAAAGTTATCGTTGGGGATAATACCGACACGCCTACTAGTATCAGATCTACATCGCAACCCCTTTCACAAATTTCTGGGTCAGGTAATTGGGCGTAAACGACTGGATTTATATTCAGCTGATCAATCAGAACTGCTCTACCCTATGCTGGGATATAACAGTTATCAGACGTGTTGGTTTAAACCTGAGATACCTGATTATCAACTGTTTCCATTGTCGAAATCTAGTAAATGCTTATCGATAATACTGAACCCTGGTGATTTATTTATTCAACCCGTTGGCTGGTTTTATCAGGCGCATGCGCTTGACAGTCATAACATGTCGGTCAGTTATTTCTGGAGATATTAAATATATCTTCAGTGTAAGGAATGTAGTTGTCAGCAATGTTGACAATTGCTGAGTGTGGTTTTTTCCATCACACTCAATAAGGTGGTCGGGTTGTTCTCGGCCAGTTAAATGAGGTGCATTACAAATCACTTCGTAATTTTTGAGGAGTAGAGTAAATGAAATTAGAAAATGTTCGTTTTGATGATCTTTTTGAACCCACCAGTTTTGGTGGGGGCGGTGGAGGTGGTGGAAGCTGCGCCGGTGACATTGGAACAGCTGCTGCGCAGGGAGCCATTGGTGGTGCAGCCGGTGGCTGTGCCGCAGGTTCGCTTGCTGGTGGCGTCGGGTGCGGACCTGGTGCTTTATCAGGCGCGGTGGCTGGCGGGGTGAGCGGTGGTGTAGTCGGCGCTCTCGGATCAGATAATTGTTTTGGTGATCCCTCTGGCCTTAGTAATCCCCGCGGCTATGCCGGTGCTGGTCGTAACGGCAACGGTTATGGTGGCGGGGGTCAATAATGGCGGATTAATGAGGCGTTTTTTTAAGCACTAAGTTTGGGTATTTCTGGTAATGGGCATCAATTTAGATGCCCTTTGCGATAATTTTTTTCAAGAACAGGATATTAGTGAATAGACAGCTAATCGTTCGCCTGAAAATGAATAGGTTAACCCTTAAACTCTTGTTAGTGTCTCTAGTTATGCAGAAATTTTTTACTAGTTTATAATACGGAAAACTAAGTAATATAAATATAAGCAAGACATTATTTATAGCTATGTTACTAAATATTTTTAGTTTTTAGTTAACCTGGCTTTCAGGTGTAAAATAGTTGCATAAAATTAAATTTAATGATTATTCCGCATCTATAATTAAAGCCAAATGAAAATTGGAGAATCAAAATGTTTATCAAAAGAAAAAATATATATATGTCACTTCTTAGTACGATTATTTCTACGGTTATTTATTTTATTTTGGTCCTTTTCATGTCAGAAAAAAGCTTGTCCTATGTGGAGTTAGTTACATTTTTTCTCATTTATTTGGTTGTATTTTATATGATAATTAACCCTCTGAGCAATTGGCTTAGCACACGCTGATGCTTCATCGCAATACTTAATTACTGTAAAAACATCACTATATAGACGAATATGCTAGGGTAAAAAGCAAGTCAAATTAGTCTCACGCATACTTTTCGATTGTGTTTTCACAAATCGTGGCAGAAAAGCTATGTCAAGTGCTATTTAACCTAATCGAGTTGTATAAATGAGGAGCTCAGGAAATGAAACGTAAAACGCTTGTAATGTGGAGCGGTGGACTGGACAGTACTTATGGATTGGTTCGCCTTCTCCGCGAAACTAACGACGATGTTTATGCTCACCACATTAGTCGATATGCTTTGGATGATACCGGAAAGAAAAAGACATATACAGCACCCTACGAAGATCGGGCAATTTCCTTTATGCATCCTATCTTATTAAGTAGATATAGGGAGTTTCACTTTGACAGCAGTAGTGTGAACTTAACAAGTTTCAGGAACTTTGCGAGAGACACCTCCACCGCCATGTTTTTTTCTGCACACTCAGCGCTTTCACATTCTTTCTGCCGTAAAGATCGCATTTTATTGAGCATGAACAGTGATGAAGACAAGAGTTGGAATCCTGGTAGCGAGATTTATCAGTTTCTTCGCGCTTACACAGTGCGTATTTTAAGGTTGATCTGGGGGAACGAAGATCATCCACAGTGTTTTTTGTGGCCTTATCCCCCAACAAAACAGGAAGAGGTGAATTATTTGCCAGATGATATCTTTAAATTTACTGCAAGTTGCAGAAACCCTTCCTATGATGATGAAGTAGATACATTCTCTAGTTGCCAGAGATGTCCTGAATGTATCACTTTAAGTTCTGTCTCTCATAATGAAAGGATAAAAGATGCACTCCAGTAAACTAATTTCTACTTGTGATAACACCACCAGGCTACTACCTAACGACGAGGCAACACAGAAGACTTCACTACATCCAGCTTGGCTTGTTGCTGCCTCACAGCTGGAAGATATATACAAGCAATCTTTTTCTGAAATTGGTAGAGGGGACGATGCTATTGTTTTCGACAGATTAGATGAAAGAACGGTAGTCCGAATAGGCATAAGCTGTGAGGCTTTTACTAGATTTGTAGATTTTGCCAAAAAAAACAATTGCAAATATCTTCCCAACATCCTAAGCCATCATGATGATGGGATCTCGGCAATGACTATTATGGAACGCTTATTTCCAGCACCTAAAGATGGTTCCTTTTGGGGAGAGACAAACTTGGCGATCAATTATGCCTACGCATCACTGGATGACCGGCCTAAATATTACCCTCCTTCAAATTCCGAACTTAAAAATATCGCTACCTCACTGGGAGAACGCGCTAGAAATTACAATTATGCTTTGGATTTCAATCGCGGAAATATTTTAACCAGGCACCATAGCTGCGAAGTGGTTTTTACTGATACTTGGTGTAAGTGGGGTTGATATACTACTATGATTTCATACATTTTGAATTTAACGATCTGTTTTTTTCTCTTTACATTTATCATTTACTGGACGCATAGAGCAGCACACAGTTTTAGTTTTCTGTGGAAGTTTCACAAAAGCCATCATGTGGTAAATTATGCCGGTGACTGTGAGTTCAGTTGGCTTAATCTTATTGGGTGGTTTGGTGATTGGAAAGCTACCACAGATCAGTGGATAACTGAAATTTTACCTTTACTAGCCATAATGGTGGTGTGGCCACAGGCGTGGCCGATTGCTGTATTATATTACATTGATGGTTTCATTCTTGCCGAAGGCATCGTTGATCATAACCCACGAATTAACATACCTGGACTTGCGATGGGGCGCTACCACCTTATTCATCATCAGGACTGTTCAGTAAACTATGATCTGTATTTTCGTCTATGGGACACTATCTTTGGGACAAAACGACATGTCGTATAAAAATATATATGATGACTGGTCAGAGGACTACGACTTAATGCACCGCCAAGAAAATGGAGGTATTGATGAGGTACATAGATTGTACTTTCGTATATTCTCAGATTTACCTGCCGGGCAACGAATTTTAGAAGTTGGATGTGGAACGGGGCAGGTCACCGTTGCCCTTGCACAGATGGGCCATAAAGTCACAGGGATCGATTTTAGTAAAAAGAGTTTGGCAGTAGCGAGACAGCTTGCAAAAAAACAGAATCTAAATATCCAGTTAGAGTGCACAGATTTTTTAGAAAGAGAATTTAAAGAGAAATATGATATTGCTTTTGTTCTCTCAAGTTTTATCACTCATTTTCTTGAAGATACAGAGTTGGAAACCTGTATAGAAAAGATATTTAACTGTTTAAAACCAGATGGCATAGCTGTTATTGGAATATATGACTATGGAAAACTAATGATTGAGGAGCCGGATATTGCCCTATCAAATGTTGCTCCAGTTAGTCGTGAAAAAGGCAACATACTGTATTTTCAAAGACGAATTTGGCAAGGCTCACCGAGATCTCCAATACACGATTGCAGTTATTTCGTGGTTCCAGACAAGTCCATGGCACCCGCGAAAATTATCTCCATGAAACGGCGAGCTATCACACCTGCGGAACTGTCTCAGAGATTATGTGCCGCTGGCTTTAAACAGTTGAAATGGTTTTCACCTTCGGAGGCTGATTATTATCAGTCAGTCTGTCTTGCTTGCCGTCAAAAATTGAAATTTAATTCAATAGAGATTCAGGACAAACAACAAGAGATTGATGCTAGAAATTACCTTATCTGGGATGGAGCGCAGCGACACAGATTAAAAATTATCGAAATATTGAAAAAAGATTTAAAAAACACATCTTTGCATTTTGCAAATATTATCGATACGGAACAGCAGAAATCCTCCAACAACGACTTATTAAATTCGATTAACAACTGGATTTCTGATATTCAATCCGACTTAGGTGGTTTTGAGGTTAGCTCAAGCGCTGTAGATCGTTCCAACCTTTCCAAGTTGCCGCCTCGGATTTTTGCTCAGGCTTACTTGGCTTCGCAAGTTATAATGTCTGCATATTTTTCAACTTCTGACATGATTACAATATTTATCAGCAACAGATATGACTGCTCAAAGGAAGACTCATGCCGCGAATTAATCAGGGCTATATCCAGGACAGAGGAGATACCTAATATTGTTTTTATTCGATGATCAGGAAATAATTTTAATTTTTAAACAATTGGTTTTTCATTAAAAAATACAGTAAATTGTCGCATGAAACTAAAAATAAATATCAAATTTTTTACTTTTTTACTTTTCATCCTAACGATCTTTTCCTTCGCATTATTTAAAGCAAACAAAGAGGCGTTCGCCGGAGATTACTCCGGAGTTCTTCGCAATAAAATGACGATTACAGTCTTAAAAAACAAATATTCAAGTGCTAGTGTTAGAGTAGTGGAAGCTCGTCTTGTAATAAAATCTGGTTCATTACACGAAACGGATGAGCAACAAGGCCATGCTCATATCGTTGAGCATATGGCATTTAACTCAACTCGTGATTACCCTAATCAACAGTTGTTCGAACAGTTGAAAAAACGGGGCATCTCGTTTATCCAGCACAGTAATGCCGCCACTTATTTTGACCATACAACCTACTGGCTGAGGCTTGAAGATCCGACTGACAGCGATATAGCCTTCGCAATTGATCTGTTGACTCAATGGGCAAGGTATATCCGCTTCCCCCCCGACGTGCTTGCCAGCGAGATACCGATTGTGCGTGAGGAGTGGCGCTTACGAGAAGATAATGATGCACGCTGGCAGGCACTGTACCGCAACAGTCGCTACGCTGAGCGCTATCCCATCGGTACCCTAGAAAGTATCGAATCGGCCAAGCCAAGCACACTACGGGCTTACTACCAGCGTTGGTATCGCCCCGACAATGCCGCAATAATCGTAACAGGCGATATTTCCAGCACTTCCAAAATAATCGAGATGATAAAAGAAAAATTCTCCGACTGGGCACCCCAGCTATCCGGCAGCCCTGGAGTATACAATATCAATATCGACACTCTTCCGGAAACACTCATTATCAATGATAAACACACGCATGAGGAGTCTGTATCATTCGATCACTTTAGTCGCATGGCACGACCTACAACGCACGACAAACTCTACAGGGCTGCGCTTTGGCAGGCAGGCTTAAAGATACTCAGACGACGCCTGAATCATCGATTGCAGGCGACCGAGGGCGCGGTGGGCAACTTTTATACCCAGTGGCGGCAAGAATCGCCAGAGGTGCTGCGTGTTTCGCTCAAGGCGATATTGTCGTCGGGAAATTTTGAAACCGCAACACGCATTCTAGCGGAAGAGCGAGCGCAACTATTGTCGCAAGGCATTACACAGATCGAACTGGATAATTGGCGGACTGCTTACTTGGCGGAGCAACGCGTGAAATGGGATTCCGCGCACAGCCTGGCCGACGCCGCCATGCACAACTTTCTCTATGGTGTCCCCATCGTTCGTGCCAGACAATGGTACTCGCTAATAGAAGAACAATTGGCAAATGTGCGGATTGAGGATATCGATAACGCAGTCTCACAGGTTATGGATAGTCATCCACACGTCCTGTTGGTACACGCCGATAGGCCCGATCCGACAGAGCAGGCGCATGTTGAACGGTGGCTAAGCGTCGATAAAACCCGATTTTCCGCTGCGCAGGTGCCCATACAAGCGAGCGAAGACTGGTCTATTTCTCCGGCTGTGAAGGGTAGTATTGTTGGTACGCGTGTACTGCCTGGAGGGGTGACCGAGTGGACTTTGAGTAATGGTATTGTCGTATGGCACCAATATAGCGGTGGGTCCCCCGGCAGAGTGCACTACAGCCTAGCGGGTGCAGGTGGGCTGAATCGATTGTCAGAAGCTCAAACCCTGCACGCGAGGTTGGCGTTGGATACCATTGCTGCCAGTGGTTTACGTGATAAAAACGCGGCCGAATTCAATGACTGGCTAAACAATCATAATGCCGGGTTACAGCCTTACTTTGCCTACTTTAACCGGGGTATTAACGGCAGCGGCAAAAGCGAAGATATCGATACACTCCTACGGCTACTACATATCGCTCTAACCGAAGCGCGGATCGATTCAACTGCGTGGCGACACTACAAAGCGAAAAACCGTGCCGACCTTGAGCGGTTTCTACGAAATCCAGCCAAGCCTTGGCAGGATGCACTGGGAGTTGAACTTTTCAACCGCGATGCGGCCTTGCGTGTGATGACACTAGACGAGCTAAACTCGATTGATATGCAAGCTGTGAGCACTGTTTATCAACGTTATTTCAAGGGTGCGCAAAATTATCGTATAGCCATCGTCGGCGATATTCTGGAGCCAACCCTCCGACCAGCAGTTTTGCGGAGTCTCGCAACATTGCCAGTTGTTACCAACATGATTGAAAAAGACAGCGTTCGCTTTTTTCCGCGACCGAAAAATAATGCAGATATCCGGGTGAGTGGTAGCGGACAAAAAGAAGCCAGTGTCATGTTACGCTATGAGATCGAAAAGCCAGCCTTGCCTGATATGAATTCAGATAAAATGGATTTTATCAGGCTCTGGCTTCAGGGTGTGCTATTAACTGAGATACGCGAGCAACGAAGCCTTGTGTACGCCATTAACACTACTATAGATGGTGCTGCATCGGAGCAGGATGTTTATACACTGATAATCCGCTTTGCCTGCGACCCAGGAAATGTCGACGAGATCATTGATACTATCGACATCTTATTGAGGAAATTAGCGAAAACAACCCCAGAACCAACGCAGTTAGCACAATGGAAAAAAAATCAACTCAACAGGTTGAAGAGGCTTTATAAAAATCCGGCTATAGTTGCGCAAGAAGTAGCCTCAACGACAATAACCGGATTTACACCTCGCTATATATTTAACATAGCAGCCAGAACAGTGGCACCTGCTCCCGATGCATTACAACGTGTGCTCCAGGTTCTGGTGGGCAAGCGGAGTGCGCAGTCGCGCTTTATATGGTTGCCTTAATTCTACCGACGGTTGCTTGCTAAGTGGGATCCAAAAGCCTCTTTGCTGGTCTATTTCGTCGCTATGCCCGGTTGCTTGCTTGGACCGCGCTAATTGGCGTTGTCCTAAATACTCTGTCATTAGCGACACCATTGTCGTTTATGGCGGTAATTGACCGTGTGTTGGTGTCTGAAGGTTATGCGACTTTAACCGTTATCTTGATAATACTGTTGACTACGGCAGTGTTGACACAGCTGCTGAAAGTGGCGCAGTTTCGCGTGTCTCAATGGGTTGGAATCGGCATGGGCAGCGAGTCAGCCGGTGTATTTTATCGCCACCTCTTTAAACTCAAAAAATCATATTTTGATCGCACGCCAGTAGGTGAGATCGTATCGCGCTCGGCAGAATTGGATGCCATTCGCGGCATACTCAGTAGCTGGGTATTGTCACTGGCTGTGGACTTGCTTTTTATGCTCATTTTTTTACTGGTGATGCTTTCTTTGAGCATGCCACTGTCGCTGATAGTATTGGCAACCGTTCCTTTACATGCGGGTCAGTATTTTTTATTCGGTAAAACACTAAAGCATCGCGAAAAGGAAAATTTTGCAGCCGGTGTACAACATCAATCCTGGGTAATCGAGTGTTTGCAAGGGATTGAAACCGTTCGTGCGAGCAATAAAACGGCCGCTGGAGTGGATGGTATTTTCAGAACACTGGATAAGCGTCTGCGAAAGTCGTACAGGTTGGCGCAGGTAGGCATGTGGTCGGAACGTACCTCGGAGTTTATTGGAGTGGTATCCGAGGTATTTGTTTTGTATGTTGGCGCTACTCTGGTGTTGGAACAGAACCTCACGCTTGGCGCGCTGGTGGCTTTTAATATGCTGAAAGACCGGGTAACCAGTCCGCTTATCCGGCTCGCTTCCATCTGGGAGGAGATACTGGCTTTTCGCCTGTCTGTCGAACGTTTGAATACTGTGCTTGCACACCAGATTGAACAAAGCGCTACACAGACCTCTTACCGGATGGCAGATAAGTTTCAGCGTCTTATAGAGTTCAGGCAGCTTTCTTTTACTTATCCTGAACATTCGTCATCGGCGTTAAAAAATATTAATATGGAGATTCACCACGGCGAACGCGTGTGCCTACTCGGCGAATCAGGCGCAGGTAAAAGTACGTTGGTAAAACTTTTATCATTGGCTTACGATGAGTATAAAGGAGGGATCTATCTTGATGGTCATGAAATACGCACGCTTGATATCGCATCGGTTCGTGGACAAGTTTCTTATGTGTTGCAGCGCAATATACTCTTCAGTGGCACGATTGCCAGTAATATTCTCTATGCCTGTGACGCACCAAATGATGAAGTAATGCGCAGGGCTGCACGTATCGCCTGCATTGATCAGTTTGTTGATACATTGCCGAAAGGCTATTACAGCCCGGTGATGGAAGGTGGGCATAACTTTTCCGGCGGCCAAGTACAGCGTATTGCGCTGGCGCGTGCTATTGCCGCCGATACACCGCTTTTGATACTAGACGAGGCGAGTAGTGCGCTAGACTATGAAACTGAGGCGAAAGTGATCGATAACTTGCAGACTTTAGGGCGGCAAAAAACGGTTATTATCGTAACTCACCGTTTGTCACTGGCACGTCTCTGTGATCGTATTGTGGTTATGCAAGCGGGGGAAATCGTTGAGCAAGGCCAACACCTGGATTTGATAAAGCACGAAGGGGTATATAGTCGCTTATGTCAATACCAGACAGGCGTTTCTTCGCGTATTTTGGCAATGGTAGATTGATACTTATGCCAAAGCTAAATTTCCATCCTGAGCATTTAATGACGCAACAACGACCGATACTGCCAGGCTCTTCGATTATGCCAGTGTCGGTGATTATCACTGTGATTGTTGCGATTACGATGGCTATTTTTACATCAATTGATGTGATTACTACAGCTAAAGGGCATATTATTCCCAGTGGTAAAGTAAAAACCCTCCGTGCCGCCCGGTCTGGTGTAGTATCAAAGCTGGCAGTGCATGATGGCCAACGGATCAAACAGGGTGAGATACTGATTCAGATGGATGATCGTAGCTTACGTGCGCAATTGCGTGAAATAGAGGCAGAACTACAGAGTGTCCAATCCCAATTGAT
The DNA here is from genome assembly GCA_965277715.1 of Gammaproteobacteria bacterium. Classification (GTDB taxonomy): domain Bacteria; phylum Pseudomonadota; class Gammaproteobacteria; order JBCCGL01; family JBCCGL01; genus JBCCGL01. Next base: position 128,381 of record OZ255836.1, on the reverse strand, counting down.
TTTGTATAGTGCTGTTAATCGTTTTGAGTTCGAGGATTTTAAACAGCTTAATTTGGTGGAGATTCACCGAAAAATACCGGAAGATGAATCAGTACAGCCACTTCAGCGTGCTTGGATTATCCAGCGCCTCTCCACTATTAAAGACCAACTTGACAATATGGAGAGAGAGAGAGTTGAACTCCTAGCTGAAATGCGTTACGCAAAAACCCAGGCTCTTCAGGCAAAGGAAATAGAACCCTTAATTCAGGCAAGCCACAGCGCACGCGAGGCTTTACTGGCAAAAAATTATGTAAGTAAGGCAGAAATAACAAAAAGTTCTATTGAGTTACAAAAAGCTCGGTTTGCCAGTATCGAATACCGCCAGCGCAAAGAGCTACTGGACGTTCGTATGGTTTCATTGAACGCGAAAATACCCACTGTTTTTCGGCGCTTTAAGCTTGAATTTGCTGAGCAACAGCAGGCATTGGATTTACAGGAAAAGAAACTCCAGGCTCAACATAGAGGCATTGTCGCCCAGTTGGATAGCAGCCGATTGCTCAATCCGATATCTGGTATCGTCGAAAAATTGTCTGTTGCTGCTACGGGTATCTATGTTAACGCTGGAGATGCTTTGCTTACTATCGTACCAACTAGTCAGTCCCCTATTGCAAAAGTTCGGATTCCCAGTGGAGAGGTTGGGTTCTTACGCGCCGATCAGAAAGTGCGCATCAAGGTGGACGCTTTCCCCTATACACGTTATGGAAGTTTGCCGGGAAAGCTAGTCTACTTGAGTAGTGATTCTATACAGTCAGAGGATGGTAGTAAATCATTCTATCTTGCCCACATTAATTTGAGTCAAAAAGCTTTTAATACATACGATGGTTTACAAACAGTACAAATTGGCATGAGCGTACAAGTCGAAATCATTACAGACCAAAGATCATTGATCGATTTTTTTATTGCACCAATCAAAGAAACCTTACTTTCTGCATTAAGAGAACGCTGAAGGTGTGCTCATGATGAAACCGTTGGGGCAGAACGAAATTTACGACGCCAAGACCACCTACTTGGCACAGGGTTTAGGGCAAGTTAACAAATTGGATGCTACTGCTGGGGTTGAGATGCAACAGTCACCGACCCCAATACCGCTACCTCAGCCTGGTGAAGAACTAAAATAACGTTAAAAGTCATATAGATGGGTAACGTTAGGTTTCCTTTTGAAGTATCCTTGTAAGCGACAAAACACACAAGTACTTCGCCAAAAAACCTAACGCTGACCTATTCTATGAAATTCACTATCCGACAGCAAATTAAAACGATCAAACGTGTTTTTTTTCAGTTAAACACAGGAGACTTTAATAATTTACTCTGTTCCAAGCGTCTAAACGACCTAAGCGAACTATCGGGCAGCTATCGAGACCGGGTATTCACCCCACTTGTTACACTGCGTTTATTTCTCTGGCAGGTGTTAAGTGATAATGGCAGTTGTAAAGAAACAGTCGCCCGTCTGCTAGTTGATCGTTTACAGGAAAACCTGCTTCCAAGTTCTTTTAATAGCGGTCCTTACTGTAAAGCCCGCCAACGTTTATCTCTGTCGTGGGTACTTCAGGAGGTACGTTCAATCGGTTCAACGTTACATGCCAGAGCAGGTAAAATTTGGACATGGAAAGGGTATAATGTGGTGCTTGTGGATGGAACCACTGTTCTCATGCCTGATACCCAGAAAAATCAACATAAATACCCCCAGCAACAGACTCAAAAACCGGGTTTAGGTTTTCCTATTGCTCGAATAGTCGGACTCATTTCTTTAAGTTCTGGCGCTATTATTGATTATGCAATGGGAGAGTATCAAGGAAAGGGAACAGGGGAAATGTCATTATTCAGTACCCTGATGACGTCATTAACCGCCAATGATCTATTACTGGCAGACCGCTATTACTGTACTTATGCTGTCTTAGCGGCTCTACAATCGAAAGGGGTTGCATTCGTCTCAATGAATCACGCACAAAAGAAAGCGGATTACAAAACAGGGTTAACGCTTGGTGCAAAAGATCATCTTATCGAGTGGGAAAAACCTAAAAGAAAACCGGTTTGGATGTCGCAATCAGACTTTGATCTATTGCCGAAAACACTGACAGTTCGAGAATTTTCAGTGGATGGGACAGTCTATGTTAGCACTTTGTTGGAGGTTGATACTTACCCTAAGAAAGAGCTTTCAACACTGTATAAGGAACGTTGGAAAGTTGAATTGGATTTTCGTACAATTAAAACAGATTTGAAAATGGATATGTTGCGATGCCATTCACCCGAGATGGTTGAAAAAGAAATAGCAACAACCTTTATGGCTTATAACCTGATTCGGGGTAGCATGGCAGAGTCAGCAAAAACAGAGGGTGAAATAGCACGTCAAATAAGTTTTAAGGCAACGGTACAGCTACTGGGTATTGCTTATATTAAATTCATCCACTCAACATCCAGTGTGATACAAAAAGCGTACACTTCCTTATTAAGGATAATCGCTTCAACGTTAATTGGCAGGAGAAAACGATCACCCCAACCAAGGGCAATTAAACGACGACCAAAAGCCTACCCACTGTTAACTGAACCTCGTATCAAGGCCTCTCAGAGGCTAAAAGATTCATTGGGTTAAACCTGAGGTAGCGGTATTGGGCCCCGACCCTGTTCGTGCGGGCCGTCCTTCCAGTCGCCACGCGCATAGGAGCCAAATAGAACAACCATTTCCACGTTATCGCATTCTTTGCGCACTACTTCGGCAATACGTCTTAGCTCGTCCTGTTTGGATTCCGGTAGGTGCGCGATGTTGTCATTCATACTTGCCAATATACCCGGATGTTATTAAAGGTAAAGGGGTTAATGGTTCAGATGGTAATTATCCTAAATTCCTCAGTTGAATCTACTGCGGAATTTAGGATTATGTATCGAAATTCGGTGTCCGCACCGAACCCGCAGGTGAGTAGGCTGCGGGAACCTCCCCCCGCAGCCCCTCGCAAAACGGTACGTGAACCTCTCGATTCATACCGCTCCCATCAGACAAACCCTCGCCTATTCCTGCCCGTCTATAGGCAAACAAATCATGTAACTGCAAACGTATCTTCCTGAGCCAGTCCACAGCCCACTTTTGCTACAAATAGCCTAACGTCTTTGTTCTGTTCGTGAATATCCTCCTGCCTAAGACAGTTGTAAACACTTTAAAGAACCGTCTGACGCTGCCTCTTCGCTCCAGAGACCGTAGGATGGGGAGTGTTTAACAGCCAAACCACAAAACTAAATACTATCGCCTTCTCTCAGAGAGAGCGCCTTAAAAGCCCCTCACCCTCAGGCAGAGGAGTTGGGGTGAGAGTTGTCTTTCAATAACGCTCGTGAATGTATTTTTTAACCGTATTTATGTTAGCGTTCTTCAAAGTATGTGTTTTCTATTTATTTTGTCATCGACAGAAACCCTACCTGTCTTTATTGTATTGAACATATGCTCGAATACCTGCCCAACTTCACCACCCCCATCACCCAAAAAATAGGCGTGCCCTTTTGGCCTATCATATTTATTATTAAAATTGTCGCAATCAATTGCATAGACATTGGATTTAACTTTATTCATGTCCTCAGGGCCGGTGTGCCCAAGTCGCCTTGAAGCGACCTTGTTTTTCAAATTGGATAGTTTACTTGACCTAAGTGCAAGATCATCAGATGCATAATATACGGACACATTTCTAGACACACGACTGATCAAGAGGCCCTCTTGACCGTCTTCGAGTGATTCGTTAACAATATCCGCCGCCATTAAAATGGTGTTTCTAAACAGCAATGGAACGCCGTTTGCCAAATCGCATCGATTCCATACTGAAAGCGTTTCTCTAAATACCCTATTCCCCATGGAGTGAGCGAGTATATTAATGCGTTTAAGACACGGCTCATCTTCTGGTGTTTTATCTCTCCACGCCATAAATAACTGTAGAACACGAGCGAATGAAAACGCACTTTTATCTGCTGATTTCTGGTCGTCCCAGTAATCTTTTACAATGCCAAAATCATTATCACAAGGCCATATTAATGGAACCACCTGTACTAAATCGGGTTCTTTTAAATCAAAGTATCGCTGTAACTGCGCCACTCTTGGAAATATATCCGGCTCAGGCAAATTAGAGAAACCATGGAGAAAAAATAATATTTGCTGTGCTCTACTCTCCTTAAGTTTTGACATCAGTTCACTTGACCCTATTTCAATATAGTCGTCTTTACCCAGTCGTTCGCAATAATAAACTGAATTTGATGGTGAATTTTTATTCAAATCAAATTTGTATGCTCGACCCTTTTTTGTACGGATTGAACCCTGTGGTGATCGGTTAGTGATGAATAACATAGCAAGGCTTCCATATTGTGGTTAACGTTCCTTACTCTAGTAGACCAACTAACAAGGAAAAGCAAATACTGATAATTAAATAGGCTTATCAATATCTGAGAAAATAGGGATTAGTGGGTGGTTGTGGAGAGAGACCCACGGATTTTTTCGCTATCGGTGTTTAATTTCATAACCAATTCGGCTTCAGCTTCTGAAATACCAAACACACTCACCAAATCTTTAATATCAGTGCCCTGCCCCGCCAGGCGGGCAACCTGATCGTAGGCGACAGGTTCAACGCGGATTTGATCGAGCCGTTCAACTTTTTCCCGCAGGCTATTCATATCACGCCCAATACGCGCCACATGCCGCCCTATTCCCATATTGCCCGAGGCCAGCATCTCCAGCTCTTTACAGCATTTTTCAAAATCCTGATTGCGTTGTGCCTCACGCTGATAAATGTGTTTCCAACACAGGTGCAGTTTAAACAATACGCCAATACACCCCAACAGCATTAAGCAGGTAAAACCGACAACCCCCAATTCAAGTGTGGTCATTGTGTATGCCCTCTATAGTCATTCATGGCGCTACTGATCCCCCGAAATCATCTTATTGACGTCGATCAAAATGACCAGTTCATCACCACGGCTCACCATGCCGGAAATATACCTGGACGCTTCATCGTTACCAACATCCGGTGAGGTTTCAATATCGCTGCTATCGACATCGAGCACTTCCGCCACCGCATCGACACGAATACCCACAGTCTGCCCACCCGATTCGATGATAATAATGCGCGTAGCATCACTGTTTTCAACTGTCGGCAAACCGAACCGACGCCGTGTATCGAGCACACTCACTACATTGCCGCGTAAATTGATGATGCCGAGTACAAAATCAGGCGCCCCTGGTACTGGGGCAATATCTGTAACCCGCAGCACCTCCTGAACATCCATCACATTGACACCATACGTTTCTCCATCAAGCCTGAATGTTACCCATTGGGTAAAAGCGCCGGCAATCTGCTGAGCTACATTGTTCATCATTTTCTCCACTGGTAACACATTACTGATAGAGGTCAGCAACTGCAGCAACTGTGCCAGGCAGGCATTGCGCCAAGCTCATCACTTATCAGTCACTACAAAGTGACCCTGAATAATCAAAGTAAGCGTTATTGCACACCGTGCGGGCAACGGTGGCGTGCCTGAGCCAACGTCAGGCTCAGGCCATCAATGTCCAGTAGTGTAGTAAGCGTTTGTTTTATAAAGCCAGCCCGCCATCGATCAGTATGGTTTTCTATCGGCCATTGAATATCTTTCACACCCACGTTGATCACCTCACCCAGTTGATCCACGATCAGTGCCAAACCACCTCCACCAAACTGTAGTAAATGTGCTATCGCTTCATTTTCGTCTTTAAAGCCGTTATTTTGACACCCACCTACCAACACCGGGAGGTCGAGTACTTCGATTCTTTTTCCCTGTTCAACCAGCGTGCCCACGCACCCGACCAATCTGCCAGGTACTGCACTTATTCGCTGTGTGCAGCGTGTGATACGGTAGATATCAATTAACGGTAGCGCATACGCTATACCCGCTACGCTGAACTGAAGGCAGGCTGTGGGTAAGTCAAAATTATGTTTTTTCGAGGGCACATCGTCAGGTTGTTGCGGTTCAGATAAGGCCGTATCAAACAACGTCTCAATATTATCCTGACATCGATAGGTACGTGGCATCACACGCACCGGCGGCTCTGTTGCCTTAGCCAGTAGAGCATCCAGGTAGGTAGTCAATGCCAAATGTTGCGTGGCTACTACCCGCGTACCGGGAGGCGCTGGCGTATAGGTTGTGGGATAAGGCTGTTTATTTACCATGAACAGGGTCACCCGCACTCGGCCACCTGCGCAACTTCTCTGGCAAGTGGCATATCATCCATCAACAGGTAATCCAACAGCGCTGCATACGCCTGCACACCGCGAAACTGGCGACCAAAATAAGATAGTGGTTTGCCCGCTTTAGCGGCATCGCGAAATCGTGTATCGACCGGAATCATCGAATTCCACATCCGCTGTGAATAATGTTGCCGCAACGTGGCCAGGGTTTGCACCGAAGCCCGTGTGCGCTGATCGTATAGGGTGGGTACAATCATCCACTGCGGCTCAATAGTGCGCGATGCGCAGATCATCGACAGTGTACGCTGCATTCGCTCCAGCCCTTTTAGAGCGAGAAACTCCGTTTGCACCGGCACCAACAACTGCTGGCAGGCGACCAGGGCATTAATCATCAGCACACCGAGCACCGGCGGGCAGTCGAGGATGACAAAGTCAAAGTGTGCCTCAACCCGTTTCAAGGCTTGTTTTATGATAAGCCCCATACCGGGGCGCGTGCTCATTTGACGGTCCAGCGTGGCCAGTGCTGTCGAGGCTGGCAGTAGGGAAATACCTTCAAATGCCGTATTCCTTATATTCGCCAATACACTCAGCGTATTGGCGCCCTGCTCAAAAAGACCGTACACACTGTCTTCAGTCTCATCCGGGTTAATACCAAAATAACTGCTCATAGAGCCGTGTGGATCGAGATCCACCAACAGTGTTGTCGCACCGGACTGCGCCAGCAACCCCGCCAGTGTCACCACCGTAGTGGTTTTACCCACCCCACCTTTCTGGTTGCAAACCGACCAAACCTTCATCGCGTTTAAATCTATCCCCTGCTCAACTCTAAATTAATCGATTTACCACCCTGCCCATACAAGCCGGATTACAGCAAGAATTGCGCCGAATAAAAGTGTTTGAAAAATGTTGAACGTTCGGTGGACATTCACTATGCTATGTTTTCGATTAATCGAGTGAACAAGAATGCTGAAAGAAAATGAAAAGCGCGTGCTGGCATACTTCGAAAACTACCAAAACGAATATCAACAAGGCCCCACTATCAGCGAAATAGCCGGAGCACTTGGGCAGGCCAGATCGCTGACACACCGCTATATACACAGCTTAATTGACAAAGGCCACCTGGTGCAGCAGCAAACCGGTTGGCGGGGTATCCGGCTGGCAGACACTGAACATACACACACGCGTATCCCCTTGCTCGGCACGATTGCTGCCGGACAGCCTATCGAGGCGATTGAAGAGCCGACGACGCTGGACATGGCCACCCACTTTGCCGGTCCCAACCGCTACGCACTGCGTATTCGTGGTGAATCGATGACGGGTGCGGGCATCATGGATGGCGATACGGTGATTGTACAAAAACAAAACTTTGCCCGGCGTGGGGACATTGTCGTCGCCCTGATTGATAAACACGAGGCGACACTAAAGCGCCTTGGGGAGGTCAGTGAAAAGATTGAACTAATCCCGGAGAACATCGATATGCAGCCGATGTACTACGCGGCAGGGCGCGTTACCATTCAAGGTATTTTGGTGGGTATGTTAAGAAGCTACCATTGACAAGCGCTTATCAGAAAGGCTAGACCCCATGTATTTACGGTTCTTCCCCGATTATTGTGAAGCCACTGGTTCCCTATCCAGCTTTCCGCAGTAAAACAAAATACTCCGCCGGTAACTTTCAAACGAACGAAACCCTCTTGCATTCGATTTGACTGTCTGAATTTTTGAATTCAAACCCTCTGATACGGCATTACTTATTGTGTGCTTAAACCATGTCAATATGTTCGGCATGTGCGTTTTTATCATCTTGGCCACTTTCTTTATGCTGTCCAATCGGCACCGAATTGCCCACGCATACCATGCGCTAAAGAAACGCTTTGCCCAACCCGCTGTCTTATACGTCCAAAAATCACGAAACAGTTCTTTTATCGCCCAGGCTCGGGCTGTCAATAACTGATCATGCTTGAGTGACTCAAAGTGCTCGGCTGCTTTGTTAGACAAATTTTCTTCATTTTTTAACCAGTGATAACGACTCTTTTTCAATCGAGTATCACCCTGTGACAAAAGGTCTCTATGTTCGTCACGACGGACCTGATCCACCGCCTTATTCAGGTGTTGGCTAATAGGAAAACGGTCGTGAACAATCGCACTGTCTGACAGTTTTACCTCAACGGCATTAATGAACGCAGGCCACCTATCAATAGCGACAGCTTTCACCTGTTCTCGCTGGTTATCCGTCAGCGCAACCTCCAACGCCTCCTCACAAGCTGCCTGGGTGCGATCTTTCACTCCATCCAATACTCGCCCTCCATCGATATCATTGATGAGCGTCACATAGTCATGCCCTTTACGGTGGGACTTCTCATCAATACCCAGGTACTCAATTGTCACCAATTCCCGACGCGAAAGTCCCCGTTCGACAGCGCGGGCTTTGATGGCTTCCACTGCGTTCCAGCTAAGTCCCAGTAACTTACGCGCCTCTTCGACGCTACGTGAGGCTTGCAACACCCTGATGGAAAATAATTCAAACAACAACGTAAAACGACTGCGCTTGCTTGCCCAGGGTAACATCATACTTTTAACACCATGCTCCAGACAATTTACTCGGGGAATGCGACTGTGTAGGCGCGTTTCAAACTGCATAATATCCAGGTGTCTCCAGGATCGCTCTTGTGAACGGTGATCATAGAACGGACTCACTTCGCCACAGTGCGAGCAAGGGCCGTGGTTGCCGCTAAACGCCAACGAAATGGATACTTTTAACCCTGAAGGGTCTAAATCAACTGATGTCACTGACCAGTCATCTGTCAGGCATAGGAGCTGGCTGTAGTGTTCTTCAAGGCTCGATAGCACCGGAGTCTCTCAATAGCAAAGGAGGATGAAATACTATAACCTCACACAAACCGGGGAAGAACCGTATTTACTTGTGTGCAAGTTAATACATATCAGGAATGTGATTTACCAACCTACTGTTTGCGTGTGTTAAGCGCTATCGATTATGCTCCCGGACAGTCACTACGCGAACGGATCAAAAGGTTACACACGTTCCAAGATAGATCATGGGTGTACCACTAGAATCCTACATGAATAACACCTGAAAAGAACCACCATAAGCTACAAATAGTATTTTTTATAAAATTTGTACTGTTTTTTTATAAACCGATAACACGCTTTATAATTCATAAAATAAATAAAATTATCCAAAAAAACACTTGCATTCACCAGCAGAATTTTTTTTAAAATACCCATTTAATATCTGATTAAATGGGCAAATTGAATATGAACGAAATGATGACCGTTGAAGAATATATCACCGAACACTGTAAAATAAGTATGGAAAAAGCAATTGCTGCTGAACGCTTCCCTTTATGGAAAAGATCATGCGATGCCATTGATGATGTAGCTTTTTCTCGCCATGGGTTACTTCGCTGTATAAGTCTTGTACATAGTGGTCGTCACTATCTACAGGTTACGGATGAAATATACGACGAGACAATTTGTCATTCAAGCTATTTTAACGCATTGAAGTCGACAAGACGGATGAAGATGATGCAAGCCATGGAAAAGCAAAGCTATCAACTGCAAAGTGAGAAATTATCTTCTTTGGACATTGATTATTTAAAACAATTTCCTGAACTTGAAGAATATCGAGTAGAAGCAGCTGATGGTCATTTTATACAGCATGCTTGTCACACAGAGAAAAATCGTCAGGGCAACGTCTTCGCAGCAGGCTTTATTCATGCCTTGAACCTCAGAAATGGACTTCTAAGACCACTTTGTGTCGTGACTAACGGTACTGAACGGCACCAGGAAATACCCGCGTTACGTTCTTATATTGAACAACGTTGTGGCGAAAAAGAGACTTGGCAAAAGCATCTCTATATATACGATAAGGCGGTGACTGATTATGCATGGTGGGAAAAGCAAAAACAGCATCAGAATTTTATGATTTCAGTACTCAAAGAAAATGCGGTTGCAACTTTTGTCAACTCTATACCCTATGACCAGGGTAGTGAAATTAATACAGGGGTTGAAGGCTATAGTGTATATAAAAATAAAAAGGTCCAATTTCATATTGTTAAATACCGCGACCCAGAAACAGGTCAATTACACCAATTTATTTCAACGCTACCAGAGTCAATTAACCCAGGCACTATTGCTATGCTCTATTACAAGCGTTGGACGATAGAAAAATCATTCAACAATAGCAAAAGTGATTTCACCGAAAGAAAAGCCTGGTCTTCAAACCTGAATGCGCTGAACAGTCAAATGCGTTTTACTGCCATGGCCTATAATATCATGCGTATTTTTGAAGAAACATCAAAAACAAAGAACCTGGAATGTATTCATCCATCTGATAAAAAATACACTAAAATGCTTGATAAGAGACAACAAATTGCCCAGAAAAAAGGCGGCTTTGTTAATCCATTGTTTTTTTACGCTAGAATTACCCGTATATGCTCATTCACCATCCGCTCTCTGCAAAATGCAATAATGACAAGAAAGTCTCTTAGAACTATTATGCATAGCTTAGTGAGGCATTTAAAACCTCGACAGCCAGGAATTTTGAAACACTGATGCTGCTGATGGATCACTTAGCGTCAACGGCAAGATCGCCGATATCACACTCTCAATCACAATAAAAGTGCCTGACCTGTGAGAGAATGCCGATCACCAGGCCGAGCATCAGCGGGGCGATTTCGTCAGCACTCCACAATAGAAAATGGGGTGGATCGTCTATATACGACAGGATGGATACCGGCTCCATGTTGACCTCAAGTTAATTAGAGGTGAGTAGGGTGCGGCATTTTGGGTCGGGTCAGCGGTGGGTTAAGTGCAAGTTTTTGTCACCTTTTGCGTGTCTGGTGTGGACACTGAGGCAACACCTTCTGCGGGTGGTCGGTACTATTGATGTTATGGCTGTAGTGCTATCTTAGTAGTGTAACGTTGCTGGATTTATAACAATTTATCCTTGCCCTATAATCTATTTTTATGAGCATTGATACCAAACGCCTGGCGCAAATTGCTGAGGCTTTCAGCGGTTTAAACGAGTCCATCGTTCATGCGATGGTCTATATCCGGCGTATGAGCCAAAGTAGTGCTAAAGATATTGCCGCTAAATTTAGTGATATGTCTACCAGCCAATGGGAGCGCTATCTCAAAATCAGCAATCAGTCTCAGCGCCCTATTCATATCCTGGCCGCTTATGCCTGGCTAAACGGAGTTTCTATGTCCACCTTTTATCTGGGTTCCAAGGTGCGCACGGTTTGGCCGGGACTGGATGACGATACCATTCAACTCAGTTTGCTGTTACTGCGTTGTAATCACGCACAGTTCTGTGCCTATATATCTTTGATACTCAGCAGTATAAAACAGATTGACAGGCACACCGATCTTATCGCTACGCTCAATCCTACGGATCGATCACCGGATTTTCCAGCACCACTCAGTATCGACGACTTTGCCGACGACTACTACAACTCACTGGCCATTGAGTTTCGCAAATTCCGTAAACAGCAAAAACTCACGCCGACGAACATGGCCAAGGCACTGAACTTAACCACCAGTCAGTATAGTCGATTGGAGACAATCAATGATCCATACTCCATACCGGCGGTTGCTGGTGCCTGGTTGAAGGTATACTTCCAGCTTGACGATACGGCCTTCTTGTTGGATTCGATGCGTCCGTACCGGGACTTTGCCCGTTACCGTCATGCCCAAGATAAACGTGAAGCACTTATGCTACCCCTGATCACCCAACTCAAACCCGCACAGATTCGCATCTTGCGCGAATCAATCACCCAACTCAGCGCTCATTTTTCGTAGCCACGGCAAGCGCCGGATTTTCGGTTTTTTTTGGCGTTTGCCGCTTTTGAGCCTGTTGACACGATACCATCCGCGCTAACTCGGGTGCCTTGAACATCGCTTGCAAGGTGGCTTCGGGCTGTTCGATGTGCATCAGGTGATCCGCATACGGGATAGCTGCAAACTCCGCACCTAATTGATCTGCCAGCTTGCGACATCGGTGTGTGGTGACATAAGGGTCATTAGCACCGGTAAAACACACCACAGGCACCGTAATACGAAGGGGTTCAAAGTGATACGCCAGAATGCGAATGGTATTTTCCTTAAAACAGTTGATTTGCTGATTGGTATAACGGCCTACCCGTTGCAAGGCGGCGCGGCAAATGGCCGAGTGTCGGGGTATATTGGCCGAGGATACGGTCAACAAATCAATAAAACGCCGGGCAAATTCGCGTTTATCACGAATTACATCCGCCAGTATTGCCATCGTGCTGTCTCTATGTTCTGGGGGTATTTCCGCCATACTGCCACCCAAGGTGACCGACAGAATATTTTCGGGATAACGACGCACATACTCAATGCCAATGGGCGTGGCATACGAAAACACACAAAGATGGTGTTTCTCGCCCACATAACGCGCCACAAACTCGTGAACATAATCCGCAATGGTTTTAAAGGGCACACCCGCGTGCAGCGCTGCCGTCATTCCGGTGCCGGGGGGTTCCAGTACAAACAGGTTGAATCGTTTTGCCAAACCTTCGCTAAAGTACTGTACCCGCTCAATTTCCTGGAGATTTCCAGGAATAAAAAGACTGGCAGGGCGATCACTGGGAATATGTAAATAACGTATCGGTTTGCCCGATACATGGGCATATCTAATCATGTGGGTCTCCACGGCAAGTGAGACCAAAACGTACAACACCTTGAACCATAAAGGGGAAGCCGGGGTTTATGAAAAGTGCATTAAACACCCCTGAATATATCGGCAACGCTAGTGTCCGCCGCACTTTGTGGAGCAACAACACACACTACTTCAGTGTTGCTAACACCCTTTACGGTGCGGGGTTTGCAGGGTTGGCTTCCAGCTATATGACAGGGTATCCGATAGTGGGATGGTGGTTAATTCTGTTTGCGGTCAATAGCTGCGGTTTCGGCGGCCAGGTGTTGTTTCGTCACGGGTATAAATCGCGCACCCGCTGTAGGCGTTACGGTTGGTTACTTTATGCGTTGATCCTGGGTTCGGTATACGGTACGGGTGGGACAATAGTCGGCCCGCTGCTGACGGGTCACGAATACCCTGTCTTTATCGCGGCGTGGTTTGCCGCCACCACACTGGGAGCTTTGGTCTTTTGGGGTGATCCGCACGCATTCTACGGTTATCTGGGGGTTTTTATGCTTCCGGTGGTGATACAAAACAGTACAGCGGTACACACTATGGACGACAGTATCCTCGCTGCCTGTCTATTGTACGGAACCATGCTGGTTACCGCTTTTGTGGGCTACAGACGTTTTTGGAACCCGATAGTTACCGCCCACCTCGACACTTTACATAAAGTCAGGGAGTTGTCGCGCAGCAACCGGATACTTACCCGATTATCTTCATTAGACCCGTTAACCGCTCTGGCCAATCGCCGGTTATTCGACGATACGCTACAACGGGAGTGGCGGCGTGCCGTCAGGACAGGCATGCCATTGTCGGTCATCATGTTGGATATTGACGGGTTTAAGACATTCAATGATACCTATGGCCATCTGCAGGGCGATGAATGCCTACGGCGTGTATCGACTATACTACGCACCCACGCTAACCGACCCGCTGATCTTGCTGCTCGTTTTGGCGGCGATGAGTTCTGCGCGATTATTCCTGATACGCCATTACCGGGTGCTTTGCATTTTGCGCAGAATGTCTTGAACGGTGTAAGCCAACTGGCGATTCCCAGCACCCAGTCACCGTATGGGCAAATTACCGTCTCTATCGGTGTGGCGACGGTGCAGGCGGAATCGTTTACCGATCACGAGGCACTGTTACGTGCGGCGGATATAGCCTTGTATCAAGCCAAGCAAAATGGCAGAAATTGTGTACATGCGGAAGTGACAGGTCTCGGTTACGGTGAACCTGGATAACATCTAGAAAACACGCATCGTATGCTAAGAGTCTTGCGGGATGATAACGGAACGGCTTTATTGACTGGATCAGCTATGACAATTTGGACAACATCTTCATCGCACTTTCACTACCGGCCCAATATTTCCCATAGATTTCCCAATACGCATAGGCTTGATCCGCTCCGTCCCAGATAACCCCGCCCGACCGGTTCGGTTTTGGTCAGGTATGCCGTTTCTGATTGTCGAGGTCAACAGCGGCTCTGCTTTATCGATTACACCCTCTAGATGGGCTTAAGTGTAGCCAACGCACTGTCCGCTGAAAGTCAAACTCCGGGATATTTTTCGGGAAATGAGGCCATTTATACGGCAGATAGGCAGGATATTGTCACTATTAAGTTTTGCCCATGTGTTTTAACCTAAATTCCTTAGTTTAAGTATGCCGGAATGGGTGCCACTACTTAGTGCACAACAAGCCAGTGAGAGCCTCCAATATTTCAATCCTCTAAATGCGATTAAAAAATAGTTTGAGTAAAATGTATACTTAAATAAATATTATAATGTATATATGTTAAAATTATTCTTCAATTGTTTTTGCAGAAACTAAGCTATGGAAAATCTCTTAACCCATAAAACGGCCTCGCTGACTGAGCTTAGAGACCCTAAGAAAGTTATTGAAAATGCCGGAGACCAACCAGTGGCTATACTCAATCGAAATCAGCTTGAGGGATACTTCGTGCCTGCTAGCGCGGTGGGCAAAATAGAGTTTAGTCCAGCCGCAGCGGGACGTGCTGCTTCCATGCTAAAGAAAAGACATGCCCAGCTGAAAGACACTCTGGAATACCTCAAAGACAAATAACCATGGTATTTATATCGGCCACCGACGTGATTGATATCCACGATCTGGTAATCTCTCCCAATGAGCTTCAAGGGCTGGCTAAAAACAAGTCGGTTGAGGCAATAATAGCTAGAATAGACAACCGTATTTCTTATGGAATGATTCGCGATGTCTACGAGCTAGCAGCTTGTTACGCGTGCTATATCGCAGTAGGCTATGCTTTCCATGATGCTAATAAGCGTACTGCCTTTGCATGTATGGATATATCCCTGGCATTAAATGGAATTGAGTTGAGTTATGAGACTGTGGAGGCGGGTGATCAAATTATACGAGCAACTCAAGGTATTGTAGACGAAGTCGAGCTTGCGGCTTGGCTGCGGAGTATGTAAAGGAAAATAATTGCACTCAGAACAACCGAAAAAATGCCTTGTCGCCTCGCTCGCGGACTCAGGATGCTTTGGTGTCCGACCACCCGCCCTACAACATCAAACGTCTTGACGAGAACCGTTACACTATCGAGTTGGATGTCGCCGGGTTGAGTCTCGACGAACTGTAACTCAAAGTCGGTAACGGGACGATGGTCATAACCGGGCACAAAGCGGGTGATGGAGAGGGCCGGTTTCTTCATCGAGGCATCGTGCACAAGGCGTTTGAGTGCACGTCTCACCTAGCTGAGCATGTGGATGTCACCGGCGCCGAGCTGGCTCACGGGCTACTGACTGTTCAACTCGGTACTTGCAAAAGCTATCGGCGGATGAGGAAGAACGGCCCCGGCGCTGGATAAACCACACCAAGAACGCAATTCATTTTTTGATGGCGATGGGTTTGATGGTTATCTGGCTGACGGAATTACGCTCGGCGGCCTTGTCCATCGCCGCGTTTGTTGTAGCCCTGGTGATCGCGACCCGTGAGTTTATCCAGTGCTTTTTAGGTTCATTGTACGTGACCGCCGCCCGCCCGTTCTCGGTGGGAGACTGGGTTCAGGTGGGGCCGCACTATGGTGAGGTGGCGCACAGTGACTGGTTTAGTACCGTGCTGTTGGAAATTGATATGGAGTCCATGAGTTATGCCTATACCGGCAAAACGCTTACCATTCCCAATAACCAATTTGTCGCTGGCAATATACATTATCTCAATTACATGCGCCGATACGTGGCGCATTCGTTCTCGATAGTACGCGATGCCGAAGGGGTCGATCTGTTTGCGGCCAAAGCGCTTATTCTGAATAAAGCTCAGGAGTATTGTGCTTCATTCGTTGAGGTGGCCAAACGTTACAGCGAACTGATTGAAAAACGCTTGGGGGTAAACATTGTCGACCCGAAAGCGAGCGTGCGCATTACGACCACCAACCTCGGCAAAAATCAACTTGCCGTAACGATATTCTGCCCTACAAAGGAAGCCGTGGATATTGAACAAAAACTGATAAGGGATTTTATGACATTCTGGTATGCGGAAATGGCGCGACTTAAGGCGGACGAGACACCTCCTTCCAATACCGCAGAAGACGACGAGGAGGTGTAAGTGCGCAAGTATGAACTTTAGCACCTTTCTACAGAGCAGTTAAGACCAGACCATAAGCGGGGTAATAAGCTTACCCTCTGGTAGAGCGCTTCGTGGTTTTTAGGGGTGTAGCGGTAACGGGAGGTCGCGTCAACGGCGACCTCCCTGATTAAACAGCACTCAGTCTGCTTTTTTAGCCTTGCCGACCTGTCCGATGTGGGCCTCGCTCTCCAGCGCTTTTAAAGACTGGATCTCAATGGTTTTGGGCTTCAGCGTTTCTGGCACTTTTCTGACCAGGTTAATCGCCAACAAACCGTTTTCCATATCGGCTTCGGTGACTTCAACATGCTCGGCCAAGTTAAACTTCCGTTCAAAATCGCGGTTGGAAATACCCTGGTGCAGGTAGTTACGCTCCGCCGTTTCTTTCCAGTTGCCCCGCACACTCAGTACGCCGCGTTCCACCGTAATAGTCAGGTCGCTCTGATCAAAACCAGCAGCCGCTAGTGTAATGCAGTAACGGTTCTCGTCCAGCATCTCGATATTGTAGGGGGATAGCCACTGCCCACCGTGTCGGTGCTCAGGTTGTTTAACATAGACGCCAGACGGTCAAAACCAATACTGTTTCGGTATAAGGGGGTTAAGTCAATTGCATTCATAATATACTCTCCAAAAGAAGCAACACATACAAAAACAAAAGATACCGGGTGCTGCATAAAAATCGTCACATTGCCGGTCATCAATAAGTGAGGATATTTCTACGCTTTTCAACAGGGGTGAGACTAACGCTTTCGTTGAGTTGCACATCTGCTTTTTTAAAAATTACCGCGTAGTAGTCACGGATAAAAGGGAATTAAGGAAGCGTGGGCCATTCGCTCACAACTCCATGCCGCCCTGTACCATGAAAGCCTGAATATGCAATAGATCGATAGATGCACGTTTTGGCGATCTTGCCGCACATTCCATCCTCCCCAGCTTCGGATAATGATCGACGTAACCCGCCCGTGTACCGATGTTTAAAAAAACGGCCTAGGCGGGATTGATGTCAACTTAACGTACACCATGTGTGTACAGGTATTGATATTCGGCAAGCATATCGATATTAGGCCTTATCTGGACAATGCGATGGATGAAATCACCCCGATTGCACTCACTACCATGCGCCAGTCCATGCGCGATGAAAGTATTCAGGTTGATTTGGTATTAATTGCCGGTGGTGGTGCGGAATCGTATCGGCAAGCGGCTGAACGTATATTCCCTCACAGCCCCATATTATCGTGCCGGAGGGTGCCGTACTCGCCAATGTCCGGGGTTTTTGGTACTACGGGGGTTGATATGCGGGTCGTCGTTAATATCCCCGCAGGCAGCTATCGTGAACTGTTCGAGGCATTTGAGCAAATCCCCTTCCAGGAGCGGGCGGAGCGGATGCTGGCTACTGTCGGTCTGTTGTTTGCTTGGAGTCCGATACCGGCAGACGTACTACCTGTAGTCGCGCTATTGAGTACATGGGCTATAAGTCGCGTCTGAGTTCTCATGGTTTTCGAGGTACATCATCTACCATTTTGCATGAAAACGAGTGGCCCCACTATGAAATATAATGTCGTGCTTTGTGGCAAATTTGAAGCGAAGCGTAAAATTTGTCCGGCAATAGCACCTTGTTAACTGCTTACCCTACTGCCACTGTAATTTAAGGTCACGATGCGCTTGCGCACAGTCACGAAGATAAAGATTGATTAAGCTCTGGTAGGGTATTCCTTTTTCATCCGCCATACCCTTGAAATATTCAATAGTATCTTCATCAAGACGGATAGTAATTTGTTTTTTCAGCTTTTGAACATATGGATTAAGAATAGACTTAGAAAAATCATAATGTTTACGCATGACGACACCCTTCATAAATTTCACGTTCTTGTCGATCCGCTTTTCGAGCGGAAATAATACGAATAGAATCATCCACCCGGATACAATGGCAAACAACCAATAGTTTAGAATGAATGCTTGTACCCAAAAGGATAAATCTATCTTCTTCATCTGAATGGTCGGGGTCAGCAATTAAGCGAGCGAACTGGTCAGTAAAGACCGTCTTTGCCTCATCAAAAGAGATACAATTAAGGTCACACCCCTTGAGAGAACCATAATCAATCTAACTGGCTAGACACTATAATATTGCCGAAGTTTTACGCTCAAAAATATACAAACTGCAACAAAACCTAGATAAGCCCATGTTTGTATCGGTGGGTATATGTAAGGCATAAGGT
The DNA here is from genome assembly GCA_965277715.1 of Gammaproteobacteria bacterium. GTDB lineage: Bacteria > Pseudomonadota > Gammaproteobacteria > JBCCGL01 > JBCCGL01 > JBCCGL01. The sequence goes on along the minus strand of OZ255836.1, from coordinate 109,659 downwards.
TTTGTATTTCCTGGGGAAGGTTAAAACAGTACTCCGGTTTCATCTCCCAAAGGTCTATATCCCAAAAAAATTGAGATGCCGAAAACGTGCTGCACTCACCAGGTGGAGCAAATTCAGTCAAAAATTGCCAGTACAAAAAAAATGCCGATAACGAAGGAAAAATTGCAAGAAAAGGTAATATCCATGTATTGTTCGAATAAGGATTTTTTTCCATAATAGATTTATCTCTAACTATCCAGAGCCAGGTTAAAAGCAACATAATTATAGGAATGGAAAATATAACAACATATCCAACATTGATATTAAACTTGACGCCAAGCATACTAAATTCATCCACAAGCGTTGGCGCCCTGCTAACAACCATAGCGCAAACGCAAATAAACACAGTGATAGGGGCTACCTTTTGAAATCCAAGCATGCTCATAGCATAAGTCCTATTCATTTAGTAGTAGTTGTACAAATGCATTTATTTTTTCCACTGGAACCTCAGCAGTTAGCTGTATTGAAATACTTAGCACTCCATTGTTGTTAAAGAAACCTAGCTTTTCGATAACAGGATTAAGTTGTGCATATTCCTCTGGAATAGCCTGCTGAAGCAACGTCGGTTCAATTGCTTTTTCCAGAGATTTTTTAGCTTCAGTGTTTATATCTATTCCTGCAATGCTAAGAATACTTCTTGTAATAAAAGCATATGAGCCTTTCAGATTAATTTTTGGATCACCAAACCTGATTCCTACGGTCTGAGCGTTCGGGGCATATACGATCACGGGTAAACTTGCGTCAAATGATTGACTTCCAAGTTCGTTTTTTATAGGATTTCCCGGCCAAGTAATTATTTTTGGTAACAGAGTCACTACTCTTGTACCAAAGAAGGATACAACAGTTTCATTTACCCATTCTACCTTAGAATTAGGAACAGGGTTTTCTCTGCAATCCCACATAGTGACGCTACCGCTGATGCTAAGTATCGCTAAGCTACCTTCAGCGGACAATTCTTTGCGTGGTATTTTAACCACCGGATTGTTTCCACTATAGCTTTGGCAATTATCATTGGGAAGAGGAAATGTATCGATTATCTGGCCGATTTTTCTTTGTAAATCAGATAGATCAGTTACTATTCTAGCTTTAAGAAAAATGCCTTTTTCAGTAGTATGTAGCTTGAAATATGAAATAATAGTAGACGTTACTGACACTCCGTTGGTATCTTGCGTCAAATTCAGAGGGCCAACCTGAAGTTCGTTAGAGTGATTGGGTAAAGCAATTACACTTGTTGAAAGAAAATTTGATAATAGCAAAAAAAAGAATATTATTTTTCTCATAACTTCGGTCTTTTACATTTAATGAAGTAGCCAATTGTATCTATTTATTTAGTTGTTGCAACATTAATTTTTCTACCTGTCAATACTCCTCTGGATAAAATCGCCTCGTTACCAAGACATCATTTTCTTACATCTATCTCACCGCGCCCACATAAGACAACGGGCTACCTTAACCCCTCTATTTTGGTCAACGAGGTGTCTTGTGTTTTCCCGTCTGTTGTGGGTTGTTTTAACCATCTGGCCTCTGTACAGGACAAAATAAATTAAGGCATTGAAATAAAAGGAATAAATGTAAAAATAAATCTCTTTCAAGTTGTTTAAGCTTCACGACAAGACCTAGCAACGTAAAATGAAAGAGATTTATCAACTGGTAAGTTTACTGCGTCCACACCTTAAGTGGAACTGTGCTCGTGTGATATTGCTGGCCCAGTTTATGTTGGCACTTGGAAAAGTAGGGTCACTCAATTTAATGCGTGTTGCCGATGGATTCGCCGGAACAGCGCAACCTTGTTCATCCTATAAACGTTTGCCACGTTTTTTGCGTCATTTTGATTTGAAGCCGGATACTATTGCCCCGTTGTTAATTAAGTTGATTGCCCAATGTCCGCCTTGGACTGTAAGCATTGACCGAACCCACTGGAAGTTGGGTATGACGCATGTAAACCTATTGGTTCTTTCCATTGACTGGCACAATGTAGCGGTTCCCCTATTTTGAACACAATTGGACAAAGCGGGAAACAGCCATACTCAGGAGCGAATTGATCTGGTTAATCGTTATTTGACTGTTTTTCCTGTACAGACGATCAGTGCCTTATTGGCTGACCGTGAATTTCGAGGTAAAGAATGGATTATGTATTTGAAAAAGAAGAATATTCCGTTTTCTATCCGTATTCCTAACAATACTCAGGCCAGGACAAAAAAAGGCAAAGAAGTGAAGGCATCAGCGCTACTTTTGCTGGGTGTAGCACAAACCTGTGCATTGACAGACGCTCGATCTGTTTGGGGAGAGAGCGTCTATTTACCGTGTTTTCGTTCTCGTCAGGAACATGTGATTATTGCGAGCGATAGGTGCGCCCATAATGCATTAGTTGAGTATCAGCAGCGCTGGCAAATAGAGCGTTTATTCCAGGCATTAAAAGGTCGAGGGTTCGATATGGAAAAGACACATTTAACGAAACCTGATAGGGTTGAAAAACTACTGGTATTGGTGAGTCTAACATTTTGTTGGTGTTATCAGATTGGCCATGAACAGTAAAAAACCACACCGATCAAAAAGAAAAATCATGGCCGCCCCAGTAAAAGTGTTTTTCGGTTAGGATTGGAAACGGTTTCCCGGGTTGTGTTGAACATAGGGGAACAACAGTTGCAGTGGCAAATGCTGCTTCAACCTTTTAGACAATTAAAAATCGACCTCTTATTGTTATAATAACTGTCCTGTACAGAGAGGAATTGCTTAGCTTTTTCTTCTTCACCATCTGACCACTATGTGAACTCTCTTACCTAAATTAAATGGTCGTTGTTGAGGCTCTCAATCTTTGCCAAACAAAGCCTTTCCACCATCTCCTGCAAACACTCGACCCGTTCAGCCAACCACTTAAGCTCCTCCTCTGTAATCTCATAATGCTCAGAATAACGGGCATCGACATACGCCTTTTTCAACAACTGAAACCGGCGACGTTGTATTTTGGTATCTTGCGGAAAAACCCCGGCAATATCTTCATGTTGCAAAATAGCCAGGGAGTTAAGTTGTTGCAAATTGTGGGTATTGGGTTTGTAGTTGGTGACTACCAATAGCAGGCAGGAATATAGACGCTCTGTTACTTGGTGCAATAAAAAGGCTGCGTTTTTATAGTTGCCCCGTTGGTAGGGTGCTTGGTAATCCAAAAAAAATTCGTTTGCATTCTCAAACCATTGCTTATAATGCTTTTCCGCAACGGCTTTATATTGCGCCGCTGATAAATTACCCTCTTGCACCAACTCAGTTTTGTCAAATTCATACAGCAAAACGCCCTGCTGTTTAATATCAGAAAAAAAATACTGCCCTTCCATTAAGGCATTATTCACTTCCTTCAGGGTATGTACCAGAATATTGATGGGGGGCCGCACACGCAGGGCGACCCGTTCATCAACGGCATTCCAGAGTTTGTAATCCTCAACCAGTTCGGCTTTATTCAGAATCACCAGAATATCGTAATCGCTGACGTAACCGTGGGCCGGGTCATTCACCCACTTACCCGTGGCAAAACTGCCAAACAGAATAATCTTGGCGATACGGCTGTGCTTTTTTTTGCCGTTGGCAAAGCCGGTTACTTGCTCAAATTCGTCGCGTATTACCGAGACGATATGGGCAATATCATTTTGCTTGGAGGTGGGTAAATGATCGAGGGATCGCTGCATAAGGGCATTATACCCGCGTAATGTAATGATGGGAAAACGCTTCGTATTACCGTGTCCTATGCGTGTATTAACGTACTAACGACCATCAATTAGCACTTGCCTCTTCTATATTTCCTATTTATGACGCTAAGGGCGCAGAATTTTGCCCAATGCCATCAAGATTTTCTTCAGGGAAACGGTATTTTTTATTCAACGCCTTTTCCACATCTTGTATGGCATTGGCAAGCAGTGTGACAATATAGCCACCCCCCGCCTCTGCGCCATCAAAATCACTTAATTGTGGATTGGTATCCAGTGACTTACCAATAAAGTGTAGTGAGCTGGCTATAAAGGGCAAGGTGTCGATAGGGTTGTCTTCTATTACCGCTAAAATAGACCGTTGTATTTCTCGCTTAGTGGGCGGGAGGGTATTGGGCATGGTGGTTTCCTCTTCGGTATGTTTAACCACCAAAGAGGCCTCAATTTCCAATTGGTGGCAAGCCAACAGGGTTGAGACTACCGGCCCAAAGAACGGCCCACCTGAAGGCGGCCCCGTTGACCTGCCATAACAATAAACTCGACTAAAAGGCATCTATCCGCCTTTTAATCGCTTCGAGCCAGGGTCTCAATCTTGACACCGGATTTTGCCGATGCCAACACAGAATAGCGTGGTGGGTATTATTGTCAATCGACAAATTGTTCGATTCAAATTAGGCAAAATGGGGTGGTATACGACCAGATTATGGGCGGTCGGTATTACGTAGACCCGGAAAAAATCGTTCCGGTAAACGGCTTGGCCAGTAAGTTGATGACACATGGCACCGCGACCTAGAAAACGCGGTACCACCGATTTACCGGCAAACCTGTACCGCAGAAAAGTTAACGATATATTTTATTATCAGTATAAACATCCGCTAACGGGCAAGTTTATCAGTTGCGGCCATGTGTCCGATAAAGTGTTGGCACATCAGAGCGTGAATGTCTGTGTTTTTAGACGCTTTACTTTGTTTCTGATCAAATGCATTTTTCCTTAGCCCATATGCCCCGCTTCAGATCTTAATCCTGTGGGCATAGAGCCGGTCGTAGTGTGGTTTAACCCGCCTATAGATTTGCCGAGCCCAATCCGGCAATTCCCCCAATGCACTATACCTACGAGTCTGCGGGCTAAGACCGGTCGAGTTAGCCAGGTTTTTATGGAAGGAACCGCCATCCCACCAGCTATGCGCAGAGGGGTCGCCACCCGGCTCCCATGACAGCGCCTCTTTAATAAAGGGGATACTTACCGCTTTGCAAAATGCAGCGGTCATCTCGGCAGGTTTTTCAAGCAAATCGTCGCTATCAATAACCGGAGGCGGCCTGCCGTGCAGTGCCCATAGCAGATCAAAAAGTGCTCGTTGCTCGGGAAACCCGACCTCGCCCTCGTGGAAATCGGGCCATTTATGATGCATCGAAGTAATCGTTTTAGCCGGGTCGCGAATCAGGAACGCATGGGTAAAATGCGATAAGAAATCCTCATCCCACATATGGCTGATATAGTGCGGGAAATCCTTCAAGAAGACAGGGGCTTTGGTGGCGCGCACCTGTATGCCCCGCCAGACACTTTCCAGCGTCAACCCCGGCGTTGTCTTGCAACCAGGCGCATAGCGATGCCAGAGTGGATCCTGGCCCTGATACCAGGCCTCGCCGAAAGGCTCGTGCAGGCAATCGAGATCACCGCGTTGGCGCACCATCCATTCAAATGCGGTCGAGGTAGAACGCGGCACAGCCCAAAGGGCGACAATTTTATGCATATAGGCTCTCCAGTAGCTGTCCATGAACTGCGACAGGCGCCAGGCCCAGTGATTTGAATACCCGCCAGTAAAGCGCTGTATCGTGACCAACTACGGGCTTGCCAAGGCGTTGCTCCAGCTTTTGGGTCAGGTGAACGGGTCGCTGCGGCTGCCCACCGGGGCCGCTGCGAAAATTACACATGCCATTGATCAGATAGGCGTCGGCCTGTGGAGCCTGTTCGGCCACGTAGTCGAAACTCTTCAAGGCCAGATCACCTTCGAATACCCAGCGGTGACTGTTTACTTCATCCTGAGACGTAAACCAGCCTTGGTCGTGGAAATTTCCCGCCCAAAGCACATCAAAACCGGCCTCTTTAAGAAAACCGACCGTGCCCTGCCACCAGTTAGGCCAGTGATAGGCTGCATTCAGGGCCACCTTTTCCACATTCATTGATCGAAGGGCTTCGACCATTGCGTATCCGGCCATATGGAACGGCAGGCCATATTTGTCGGACAGGTCCTCACAGTACTGACGAATACCATTGACCCCTAGCCCGCTGGCGTGAACCCAGTTGGACCCAACCTGCGCCGCCACATCGATCCCGTTACGGGCGCAGACATGCACGAAGTCGTCGAGCATTGTGAAGTGCTGCTTTCGTTGATCCAAACCGTGCACGTAATCGGGGACATGCAGCATCCAGCCATGCACGCCGACGGTTTCCGGCGCCATACGCAGAAAGTCCGACGGCGCCGCGTCAAAATCGAATGGTGGACAGGTAAAGCCAACCTGGTGTGGAAAAAGCTTGTGTTCGGGCTGCCATTCGGCGGGCATCATCAGCTCTGCCCTCCATCCACTGCCTCTCGCATCCAGCGTTGCAGATGCAGGATCGAGTGCTCCGAGTTGACACCACCAGCAGGGTCAACGACCAGTGGCCCCGGCACATAGCCCCGGGACTTCAGCCCGCGCTGAACGCTTTCAACCAGGCCAATATCCTCTTCCACCGTGGTTGCCCTGTCCTGCCTGGCCATCTGCCGCACGATCTCGTTCTCCTCGCCGCCGACCGAATACCAGCCACGCCAGACCACCACATTATCGGTATCCACCACCCGCCAGTGATAGGTATTGAGCAGGTTACCGGGGTAGACCTGAAACGAAAACATAGGCCATAGAAACCAACTGGAATACTTGTCACTATTGGCAAAGACCGAATTGATGTCATACGTCATCTGTTTCAGGCTGTTGCATTCAGTGGTGTGCCGCAGGCAGTAACCCTGGGGCTGGATGTCATAGGTTTCTGGTTTGATAACCCCGGTAGCAAAGGTTGGATGATTGATTTTGCAATGGTAGCACTCGGAATAATTCTCCACCGAAACCTTCCAGTTGCAGCGTTCAGAAACCGCCACCCATTCAAGCGGCTTGAGTGCCGACCAGTTCGGTACAAATTCCTCGAGTTCCGCCCGCACACCGGGAAACCAGTCATCCATCGGTTTCGCCTCAGAATCGAGGTTCACGAAAACGAAGCCCAGAAATACTTCGGTACGGACTTCGGTCAGGCAAATTTTCGACCGGTCAAACCCTTCAACGGAATTGATATTGGGGCCTGCCCACAATTCGCCGGTCAACGCGTAAGTCCAGGCGTGGTAGGGGCAAACGATGACACGGGCAGTGCCTTCACCCGACACAATCTGGTGCGCACGGTGCTGGCAGACGTTATAGAATGTGCGGATCACCCCATCCTGTCCTTTAACACAGAACAGGCTCTCACTGGCCAGCTCGACGCTAAAATAATCACCACTGTTTTCGAGCCGTGACGCATGACCGGCGAATTGCCATGTGCGCGCCAGCAGCCCCGTTTTTTCCGCTTCATAAATGGCCGGATCGGTGTAGTACCGCGCCTCCAGAGAGCGCACGGGTTCGGGCATATCATTCATCGCAGTAAATTCCCAATTGGTGTCGGCGTCGATGGAAGGTCTCGACCCGCTCAACAATTTCGTCGGAGGCAACGGAGATAACAAAGCTCAGGAGCGTTTCCAAAAGCGCGATAGTCGAAACCGATGAGGGGAAGAATTGTGGCGTGTCGGCTGACACGACAAAACCGTGTTGTGCCGAGAGAATGACCGGGCTGGCCGGGCTATCTGAAATCGCGATCACCGTGAGTCCCTGTTCGCGCGCGATACGCACCGCCTCGACCACTTCAACCCTGAAAGGCCGACAGGTCATGGCAATCAGCACGTCCCGGTCGTCGGCCCAGGCCAGATCATCCACCGGCGTCGACCCCGGGCGCGGGATGGCGTGAAATTCTTTCATACCGGTCGAGGCCAGATAGGTAAAATTGCGAGCGTTGGCGTTGTTCACGCCGACCCCAAGTGTATAGACATTGCGGCTGGCCCAGATAACCTCGGCGGCGGCTTTCAGGTCGATCGCGCTGATATTCGCGAAGGTTGCCTCGATATTTTGTAATGTCGATCCCACCATATCGGCAAAAAGCCCACCCAGATCGTCCGACTTCGCGATACCCTGTAACCAGCGCGCACGATCAGGGAAACTCGCAGTGCCCCGGCGAATGGCTTCGCGGAAAGGTGCGCGAAATTCCTCATAGCCATCATAACCAACCTGCCGGGCCATGCGCACCACGGTGTTCGGGTTAACCCGCGCAGCTCTGGCGATTTCACGCACGGTCGACACGCCCACCTCGGCAGGATTTTCCAGAATATAGCGTGCGGCCTTCTGGGTCTCCGGGGTCAGCTCGTCCCATTCGTCAGTAAGGCGGCCGATAACGGCGCTTGATACATTTGTATCATTCATGGTTGACGATGGTACATTTACATTGCTAAGCTGTCGAGCAATTTCACGGTGCGCCGATGGTAAAAATGTCCGAAAAAAGCCTCCCCTCTCACGCACGTGTCGTCATCGTCGGTGGCGGTATAATGGGCGTTGGGCTGGCCTATCATCTGGGCCATGAGGGCTGGGGGTCAGAAACAATACTCCTGGAAAAGGCCGAGCTAACCTCGGGTAGCACCTGGCACGCTGCGGGGCAGATTACCCATTCGACCAGCGCCTACAGCCTCGGCAAAATGGTCGATTACAATATTGGCCTGTATTCAAAGCATTTGGCGCAGGAGACAGGACAGGCCGTCACATGGCACGGTTGCGGATCCTTCCGCCTGGCCTACACCGAAGACGAGATCGACTGGCTGCGTCACACCCTTTCCGTGGGTAGGGCTCTGGGGTTCAACATAGCGTTGGTAGATCCTGAATTCATCGCTAAAAAACACCCTTTCTATAGCCTCGATGGCGTGCTCGGTGCGCTCTATACCCCCGACGACGGTCACGTTGACCCATCAAATGTCACGATGGCCATGGCGATTGGCGCCCGTCAAAAAGGTGTTCAGATATTCCGTTCCTGCCGTGCCACCAATATCACTCAGAACAATGCCGGTGAATGGGTTGTCGAGACCGAAAAAGGTACCGTCATTTGCGAACACGTGGTTAATGCCGGCGGGACGTATGCCCGGCAAATGGGAGAGTGGTCGGGCTTGCAGCTACCGATGACCAGCATGACCCATCACTACATTGTCACAGAGGATGTCCCCGCGTTCAGCAACTTGCCTGTCGAATTGCCCGTTGTGCGCGACGATAAAATGGTCTCGGGCTATATCCGCATGGAACAGAAAAAAGGGCTTATTGGCATTTATGAAAAAGAGAACGCCAACTCCGTCTGGGAAGACCACTGCCCCTGGGACGCTGAAAATGAACTCTTCTCAGCCGATTACGACCGCATTATGCCCTGGTTGGAAAACGCCATGGCGCGCATGCCGGTCCTTGCCGAGCTGGGTATCGCGCGCGAAGTGCATGGCGCAATCTCACACCCGCCGGACGGCAACCCAATGCTGGGGCCAGCTCCGGGGGTTAAAAATTACTGGTGCTGTTGTGGCACACAAATCGGCATCGGCTGGGGGCCGGGGCTGACACGCGAGCTTGCCAGGTGGATGGTGCACGGTGCGGCAGACATTTCGATGCGTGATTACGACCCACGCCGATTCGGCAGCTACGCCGTCAAAGACTGGCAAGTGATCAAGGCACACGAGGACTACAAACTGCGCCATGAAATCCCTTTCCCACACTTCAATCGCCCGGCTGGACGACCGATCAAACCCTCCCCGCTTTATGACACCCTGAAAGCGAAAGGCGCGGTTTACGAAGAAGTCTACGGGTTTGAACGCCCTCGCTGGTTTGCCCGGGGCGACATTGAACAGCGTGACTACTATTCGTTCAGGCGGAACGAGGTTTTCGATAGGGTCGGTGCAGAGGTGCGCACCGTCCGTAACAACGTCGGCATCATGGACATAACCGCCTTTACCAAGGTAGAAGTGTCCGGCCCGGAAGCCCACACGTTGCTGGATCGCCTGGTCGCCAACCGCATGCCACAAAAAGACGGTGGTATCATCCTCACCCACCTGCTGAACCGGCGGGGCCGGATCGAACTCGAAGCCACCATCGTGCGCATGTCCGCAGAGCGGTATTACCTGGTCTGTGCCGCCTTTTTTGAACAGCGCTTACTGGATCATCTTGCACACAACCGCGCTTCCGGGAAAGCCACCATTACACCCTTATCCTCTTCCTGGGCCGCGCTTTCTTTGAATGGCCCCAGAGCGCGTGACGTACTGGCCGCCTGCACAACTGCCGACCTGTCAAATGCCGGTTTCCGTTGGCTCTCGGCACGGGAAATCAACCTCGCAGGGCACCGGATTTGGGCGTTCAGAATATCATATGCCGGCGAGCTCGGTTGGGAGTTACACATGCCCTTCGCCGCCTGTATAGATGTCTACAATGCACTTTGGGCCGGGGGCGCGGCGCATGGAATCGTTGACTACGGCTCCTTCGCAATGAATACCATGCGGATGGAAAAAGGCTTCAAAGGTGCCGGTGAACTGACCAACGAAGTCACCCTGGCCGAAGCCGATGTGCTGCGCTTTGCCCGCACCGACAAGGAATACCTGGGGCGCGATAAAACGTTAAATACCGACCTGCCGTGGATTTGTGCCTACCTCGAAATCGAGCCGGACGGTAAAATTGACGGCCATGGCGGCGAAGCGGTGCTCCTCAAAGGACAGGTGGTCGGCTCAACAGCCTCAGTGGCCTATGGCCATACCATCGGCAAAATCCTGGCCTTTGCCTACATCAAGCCCGAGGCCGCCAGGCACGGCACGGCTTTGCAGGTAATAATCCATGGCGAACCCCGCGCCGCCCGTGTCCTGGCCGAGGCGGCCTACGACCCAAAAAACCTTCTACCACGCACAGACACTTAAAAAGAGAACATATGGCCAACCTACCAAAAACAATGCGCGCCATGGTCACAGTCGGCCATGGTGGCCTTGAACAAATGAAGCTGTACGAAGACTGGCCCCGCCCCGAACCCGACGCAGGTGAGGTACTTATCCGCGTGCGTGCCTGCGGTCTGAACAACACCGACGTCAATACGCGCTCCGGTTGGTACTCAAAAAAAGTGAACGATGCCACCACGGGCGATGCATTTGCAGAAGTGGGTGAGGATGACCCCACCTGGGGCAGTGCACCGATTTCCTTCCCCCGTATCCAGGGCGCAGATGTTTGCGGTGAAATTGCCGCCGTGGGTTCAGGCGTAGACCCGGTGCGTATCGGCGAACGCGTCATTACCGACAACTGGCTGCGCGACCCAGACGACCCACTCAACAAAAACAAGACCGGCTATTTCGGCTCGGAACGCGATGGTGGCTTTGCCGAATTCACAGTGATTCCCGCCCACAACGCCATTGCCATCCAGTCGGATCTGTCGGATGCGGAGCTGGCGACTTTTTCCTGCGCTTACTCGACGGCAGAAGGTATGTTAACGCGTGCGAACGTAACAGCAGCGGACACAGTGCTGGTGCCCGGCGCATCCGGCGGCGTGGGCGGCGCACTCGTGCAGCTAGCCAAACACCGCCACGCACGTGTGATCGCGCTGGCATCAGAAGCCAAACACGCCGATGTAACCGCGCTTGGCGCCGACCTCGTCCTGCCCCGTGCGCCGGAAAACCTGCGCGCTGCGCTGGGAGAGGCGCAAGTGACTGTGGTCGCCGATATTGTCGGCGGGCCGTACTGGCCCAGGCTGATCGATATACTCGAACGCGGTGGTCGCTATACCTGCTCGGGCGCCATTGCCGGCCCAATGGTCTCGCTGGATCTGCGCACCTTCTACCTGCGTGACCTAAGCTTCACCGGCTCAACCGTGATCCCCCCCGGGATCACTACCAACCTCGTGCGCTATATCGAAGCGGGCGCGGTTAAACCTGCCCTCGCAGCCACCTACCCGCTGGATCAGCTACACGAGGCGCAGGCGGCCTTCATCGCCAAACTGCACACCGGCAACATCGTCGTCTGCCCATGAAGATACCCACCACTACCGTTTCCCATACCGAACACACCCAGGCGCCGTGCCCGCCGGTTGCGGGGTACAGATGAAAATCACAAACCTGTCTCTCTGGCACCTGCCGTTGACCAGCCACCAAACCTATTACATGTCGGCTGGCAAGACCTGCGACACCGTCGAAACCGTCATTTTACGTGTGGAGACAGACAGCGGATTTTGTGGGTGGGGTGAGGTTTGCCCAATCCCGCACTACCTGCCCGCCTTTGCCCGCGGTGTAGCGCCCGCTCTACAGGAATTGGCCCCGGTTATTCTCGGTGCCGATCCGGTTGGCCCGGAAGCGCTGATGAGCCGTGTCGATGCCTTTCTACCGGGGCACGCCTACGCTAAATCGGCACTGGACATTGCGTTCTGGGACTTGACCGCAAAAGTAGCAAAGCTGCCACTCTCCGCCCTGTTGGGTGGGCAGCGCCAGGCCGATATGCCGATCTATCACTCGATCACCTGCATCGACCCGGACGAAATGGCACGGATCGCACGTGAGGCAAAATATCAGGGCATCACACAATTCCAGGTCAAATTGGGCGCGGATGCAGACTGGCAGGCCGATATCGCCCGGTTGAGCAAAGTGCGCGAAGCAGTCGGCCCAGGGCCATTGGTCTATGGCGATTGGAATTGCGGCGCAACGCAGCTCGAAGCCACCCGAGTCGGCAGAGCAGTTGCCCCTCTTGACGTTATGCTTGAACAGCCCTGCCAGACCATGGCGGAATGCGCCGCCGTGCGGGCCGCAACCGGCCTGCCTATGAAGCTCGACGAAAACGCTCATGACACAGCATCCCTGCTGGAAGGCTACAGGCTGGGAATTATGGATGCTGTCGCTTTGAAATTATCTAAATTTGGCGGCCTGTCCGCCGCCCGGCGTGCCCGCGATCTCTGCCTTCACCTCGGCGCGAAGATGTGCATCGAAGACACCTGGGGCAGTGACATCACAACCGCCGCCGCCCTGCATTTGGGCGCAACCACCACTGCCGAACAGCTTATGAATGTCTGCGACCTCTCCGCGTATGTCGCGCCACGACTCGACCCTGGCGCCCCCGTGCGCACGAATGGGCGCATCGCACCTCCTTCCGCGCCCGGTCTCGGAGTCAATCCTGACCTCGACCTGCTTGGCAGCCCTGAGCTGATACTGGACTGACCCGATGAACAAACTGCGCACGCAGGATGAATGGATCGCTCGCGCCCGCGAAGTGCTACCAGCAGGCGGCTTCGGCAATTTCGACCCTGGAATTATCATCGCACGGGGCGAAGGCAGCCATGTCTGGGACGAGGATGGCAACGAATATGTCGACTACCTGATCGGCTCTGGCCCCATGTTGCTGGGCCACGGCCACCCCGAAGTCATCGAAGCCGTGCTTGAACAACTCCCCAGAGGAATGACCTTTTTCGCCAACAACACCAGGGGGATTGAACTGGCTGAAGTCATATGCGAGGCAGTACCCTGTTGTCAACAGATAAGGTTCGTGGCCTCGGGTGGCGAGGCCGATATGTACGCGATCAGACTGGCGCGCGCGTTCACCGGCCGTAATAAAATCATCAAATTCGAGGGTGGCTATCACGGCATGAGCGCCGAAGCACAGATGAGCCTCGCCCCCGGTATCGAAATGGATTTCCCGCAGGCCGTTCCCGATAGCGCAGGCATTCCGCAACACGTTGCCGAGCAGATGATCATCGCTCCTTTCAATGACCTCGATGCCGTTGAGTCATTGATGGCGGCGCACAGTGATATTGCCGCGATCATCGTTGAGCCGCTACAGCGCATCATCCCCGCCGCACCCGGCTTTCTTGCAGGTTTGCGAGCGCTCTGCGATCAGCACGACGCACTCCTGATCTTCGATGAAATCGTCACCGGCTTCCGGCTGGCCTACAGCGGTGCGCAGGCGCGTTATGGTGTGGTGCCAGATATCTGCACCCTTGGCAAGATTATCGGTGGTGGCTTTCCGCTCGCGGCTCTGGGTGCGAGCGCAGAAATCATGCAACACTTCGACAAACGCATCGTCGGCAGTGGCAAATGGCTGATGCAACTCGGCACTCTCTCCGGCAACCCCATCGCCGCAGCGGCTGGCCTGAAAACCATGGAAATCCTGAGACGTGAAGGAACCTATGACACATTGCGCATGCGGGGGCAAACGCTACAGAACATGCAGTCCGACAAACTGACAGCGGCCGGCATCGCACACCAAATCTGCGGTGACCCGACACTATTCGATGTGTACTTCACCGATGCCGATTGTGTCGATTACCGCAGCGCGAAACACCGCGACCCAAATCAGCACGCCATCTACAACGACGTGCTTCGCAGAAACGGTGTTTTTAAATCACCTGGGAAGTTCTATCCATCACTCGCCCTGACCGATGATGACCTGTCGAAAACAAATGCCGCTATCACGCAAGCGGTAGCCGCATTGTCTGGCACCTGAACGCCATCCCGATAAAGCTAAGCGCCGCCCCAAAGGTGAGTAGGTGAATACAGACGACCTCACACACTTTGACCACCTGCGATAAGCATTCCAACCCTTAACATCTCTTCCCGGCGTTAAAATACTTTTTAAAACCACCTTTGTGATTGCGCAAAAACGCCTTGATCTGCCACACTTGTGGGCTAACTGAACCCGCCAATATAAGATAGACGGTGTACTAGCAGCTTGCCCTAAATTAATGAAACGGATATGACTGACACTACAAACAACTTCTACACAGCGGCCTATGAACCGGGAAGAGAAACACCGGCATTGCCAACATGGGCAGATACTGGCACAGGGGTTATCGCATTCGATAACGCCACCAGCTCCACCGTTACCCGGCAGGATATCGATGCCGTTCCCGGTGTATTTCAACTTTTTAATGTACTGACCACCAATGAATGCGATCAATTTATACGTATCACCGAATCACTTGGGTATCACGCTGATTCCCCCGTGTCACTGCCACACAGCATCCGCCACAACCACAACCTGAACTGGGTGGTCGACGCCTCTGTCGATGAACCTATTTGGGCGCGTTGTCGTGGCCTGATTGATGAACGCATTAACGGCCAACAGGCACTGGGGTTGAATGCGCGGTTTCGCTTCTACCGCTACAGTGAAGGCGATTTTTTTAAACCCCATACCGATGGCGCCTGGCCGGGCAGCCGTATTGTCAACCGGCAACTGGTGCATGATGCCTACGGCGACCGTGAGAGCCAGATGACATTTTTATTGTTTCTGTCAGAAGAATACAGTGGTGGCCGCACATTATTTTTTACCGATAATACAATCGGGCAACCAAAATCAGTGCCCGATACGGTCGCTGTATCGACCCCCAGAGGCGCAGCCTTGTGCTTTCCGCATGGCTTTCATCCACAGCACTGCCTGCACGCGGGTGAAGCGATTACCTCAGGCGTGAAATACATCATTCGCAGTGATGTACTTTACTCTCTACCAGAATAGTGTATTTAAGAGAGGTTATCGGTGTAGAAATCTGCAAGTATTACATCGTGCGCACTGGATAGCCCTGCCATTGCGTAAATAAAGCGTACCAGTAAGCTAAATGTTATATTTCTCGGGTTAAGAGATAATATTTCTCGGGTTAAGAGTTGATATTTCTCGGGTTAAGGCTAGACTACAAGCGACTATACACAGCCTGAAATGCCATGTACGCAAGAAATCTGGAACCTATTATTGGAGAGTTACTGGCAACTTTTCGCATACTCTATCTCACCGGCCCGCGACAGGCAGGTAAAACCACGCTGGCGCGCTCGACAGCCAAACAACTGGGTATGGACTATATCAGCCTTGATAATCAGGCAGCCCTGGCATCCGCACGCAACGACCCACATGGGTTTATACAATCACTGGGGGCAAAAAAAACCGTACTTGACGAATTTCAATATGCGCCAGAATTAATACCCGCCATTAAATACATTTCAGATAATCTCGACACCAATGAAAAAGGCCGGTTTCTGTTGACCGGCTCAGCGGACATCTTTCGCTCTGCGCATACGCAAGAAGCACTTCCCGGACATATGGCACGCCTGGAGCTATACCCTTTATCCCTTGGCGAAATATCATCCCAGCCATGCAATATTATCGACTGCATGTTGGCCGGAGATTTTCAATCTACTGTAATTCCTGCAATAAACCGCGAGCAAATAGCCAATTGGGTAGTGAACGGAGGATACCCGGAAATACAGAATAAAAGCCCCCGGATGCGGTCATTCTGGTTTAAATCCTATATTGAAGGCCGCCTGTACAAAGACTTTGAAAGCCTCTACGCCGCACGCGGTGACTATCACGCCAAGATACAGGCACTAGCCCCTTATCTCGCCGGTTTAAGTGGCAATCTGCTCAAATACGCCAGTATTGCCAATGACCTTGAATTGGATGACAAACTGGCAAAAAACTACAGTGAAATACTCGACCTGATGTTTATTCTACGGCGTGTACCCGCCTACTTAAAAAACCGGTCAAAACGACAAGCCACGCGCATACCCAAAGTACACTTCGTCGATACAGGACTGGCCTGTTATTTATTGGGCATTCGCAGCGGAGCGCAACTACTAAATAGCCCGCATTACGGCGGTTTACTGGAGAGCCTGCTCTATATGGAATGCTGCAAACAGGCCGGTTGGGCACAAGAGGAAACCGCGTTATACCACTTTCGAGATAAGCAGAAAAATGAAGTTGATATTGTTCTGGAGAGGAGTGATGGCACTATTATTGGCATCGAAGTCAAGGCATCTGCCAGTGTCAACAAAGCGGACTTTAAAGGCCTCGGCAAACTGGCAGAATTTGCTGAGGAGCGGTTCAAACAGGGCTACCTGTTTTACGCGGGCCAGCAGATATTGCCATTTCGCTGGGGGGACAATCGTTTTTTTGCGCTACCGCTTGGCCTGCTTTGTGGCAACACCCTATCAGCTACTTAAAACCATCAACGGTATCCCCAACCCCTCAATACTCGCGAATTGCCAGATAATCGCGATCAACCCACCCAATACCAGGGCATACCAGGCGAAGGCAACCTGGCACGCATAAGCGTTCATCGGTCTTATAGGTGACATCCCACGTATTCTCCACTCGCCTATTAAATCCAGCAGGCCGATGATCAGCAATAACACCAATAGATAGATTTTAAAATACACCAGAAAAAATATACCCACCAACAACCCGACAACTGCCGCTGCAAAACCGACAATGCCATGCAGTGAAAAGGCAATACTTTTGATAATACGCCCACCGTCCAGCGGCATAATCGGCAACAAATTAAAGATATTGATAAACGCGTTAAACGAGGCAATCGCCGCCCAAAAAACCTGACCGGTAAGCACATAAACCAGCGCCGCCGCCAGGCTTAGCAGCAAGCCAAATACCGGCCCCATAATCGAAATAGTCACATCCTGCCAACGGGTTTCGATGCGTTGATCGGTCACTGCCAGGCCACCGACAAACGGTATCAGGTAAATGCCCTTGGTTTTCATACCAAAATAGCGCATGGCCCTGATATGCCCATACTCATGAAACACAATACAGGCCAACAACACAGCGGCAAATTGCCACGAGAACAACAGTGAATAAGCCCCCGCACTCAGGCCAAGCAAGGCCACTTTTATCACTTTGACGCTCTTAAATAATTTAAACGCAAGCGCCCCCAACCCAATCAAAGAAAAATTTTTTCGGGTGCGTGGTTGAGGCAGATTCATGGTTTTTCCCAGCAGAGAATTAACGGCAAGATAGGAGTTGTAGCTTAACACATGGCCGTTTTACACCTAGTACACAGTCTGGCCGTCTATAATCTGAATTAAGCAAAAATAAACATCAATTTCGATAAAGTACGCATCCCATACTTGACCACTCAAGGGTATTTCAGGTTATCATTGCACCGTTTTTTTATGCGATGTTTATGTATGTCTGTATACACCAAATCAGTGAGGGGTTGGCGATGGCATCGTGCTATGCACGTTGTTTGATACTACCCACTACCCTCTGATTTGATGTAATGCTATGACACCTGAACAATTTGACCACTACACCAGCCTTGGTTATAACCGCATCCCCCTGTACCGCGAGGTATTGGCTGACCTCGATACCCCTCTCTCTGTCTATCTAAAGCTGGCAGCACAACCGTATTCGTTTTTGTTCGAGTCGGTGCACGGCGGCGAAAAATGGGGTCGCTATTCAATTATCGGCCTGCCAGCGCGGCGGGTGGTGCAAGTACATGGACAGCACATCACGATTAGCGAGTCTGGTAACACGGTTGAACAACTGCATGCTGAAGACCCACTCGACTGGATTGAACACTACCAAAAACAGTTCCGCGTACCCGAGGTTGAGGGTTTGCCGGTATTTACCGGTGGGCTGGTAGGTTATTTTGGCTATGACACTGTGCGCTATATCGAGCCACGGTTAGGGCCAAACAAACACCCTGACCCAATCAACACACCCGATATTTTATTGATGCTCGCCGATCAGGTGCTGGTATTTGACAACCTCAATGGCAAATTATTTGTCGTTATTCATATCGACCCGGATCACCCCCAGGCGCTTGCCGATGGCGAGTTACGCCTGCAACACATCATCGATGATTTAGGTAAACCACTGCCACAGCAACCCCAGGTATCACCCCGTGAAGTGCAGGAGTGTGATTTCGTATCCGGTTACAGCGAGGCGGAGTACAAACAAGGCGTTGAGACTTGTCGTCGCTACATTACCGAAGGGGAGTGTATGCAGGTGGTGTTATCACAGCGCTTATCGACGCCCTTTAGTGCACCGCCGCTGGATTTATACCGCTCGCTACGCCTGTTAAATCCATCACCCTATATGTTCTACCTCAACCTCGGTGATCACTTTGTGGTTGGTTCATCCCCGGAAATTCTGGTGCGGCTCGAAGCGGGCGAGGTCACAGTACGCCCTATTGCAGGCACCCGCCCACGTGGCGCTAACGACACTGAAGACCGTGCACTGGAAGCGGATTTACTGGCAGACCCAAAAGAGATTGCCGAGCATTTGATGTTAATCGACCTGGGGCGTAATGATACTGGCCGGGTTGCCGAGACAGGCAGCGTTGAGCTGACTGATAAAATGGTTATTGAGCGCTACTCGCATGTGATGCATATCGTTTCCAATGTGGTCGGCAAACTCAAAAAAGGCCTATCCGCTATCGACGTATTGCGTGCCACCTTTCCTGCGGGCACGCTAAGTGGCGCGCCAAAGGTACGCGCAATGGAGATTATCGACGAACTCGAACCCGTTAAACGCGGTATCTATGGCGGTGCGGTAGGTTATCTGGCCTGGAACGGCAATATGGATACCGCCATCGCCATTCGCACAGCGGTTATTAAAGATGATGTGCTGCATATTCAGGCAGGTGCCGGGCTGGTGTATGACTCAGTGCCGCAAAGCGAATGGGATGAAACCATGAACAAGGCACGCGCCGTGTTTCGTGCGGTAACCCTTGCCGAAAAGGGCCTGACGAGACTGGGAGAGCGGCAAACCAACACAAAACAGCAAACAACGGAGAGTATGTGATGCGACTACTGTGCCGACAACTGATTGCCAATCCCTTATTTGAGCGCACTGTTATTGGCCTGATTTTATTCAGCGCGGTACTGCTTGGCCTGGAAACCATTGAAGTAATTCGCACAGCCTATCACCACGAAATGGTCTTGGCCAACCGGGTTATCCTCGGTATGTTTATACTGGAAGCGGCTATAAAAATCATCGCCGTCGCGCCACGTTATGGGCGCTATTTTAGCGATGGCTGGAACCTGTTCGATTTCTCTATCATCCTGTTTTCCCTGATACCGGCTACGGGCCAGTTTGCCATGATCGCACGGCTGGCGCGCTTGCTGCGCGTATTGCGGCTGATTTCCACCGTGCCAAAACTGCGCCTTATTGTCAGCACATTAATTCGTTCACTGCCAAGCATGGGGCATGTGGTGCTCCTCATGTCAGTTATTTTTTATATCTACGCTGTATGTGGTTACCACTTATTTGCTGAGCACGACCCCACCCATTGGCGCAATTTAGGCGTTTCACTGCTCACCTTGTTTCGCATAGTGACACTCGAAGACTGGACCGATGTCATGTACACAGCGATGGCACTACACCCGATGGCCTGGGTGTACTTCGTCAGCTTCGTTATCGTTGGCACATTCGTCATCGTCAATTTGTTTATTGCCGTGGTATTGAACAATCTGGAAGAGGCCAAGCTCGAACAGCTCGAAGCATTGCGGGAGGCGCCTACTCAGGGCGATATCCTGCGCGAACTGGAGGCAACGCGTGCAGCGTTGGTGCGCCTAGAACAACGCATGGATAACCAGGCAACTACCGTGCGGGAGGATCTGTAGATGTTGTTAGTGATCGATAATTATGATTCGTTTACCTTTAATCTCGTACAGTACCTGAGCGAGCTTGGCGGTAATGTCGAGGTATACCGCAATGACAAAATCAGTATTGCGCAATTAAGTGAACTGTCACCAGAGCGTATAATGATTTCGCCCGGGCCAGGCACACCAAATGATGCGGGCATATCGATGGCAATCATCGAGGCAATAGCAGGCAAGATACCGTTATTAGGGGTTTGCCTGGGTCATCAATGTATTGGTCAGGTTTACGGGGGTAAAATCACCTCTGCCACAGACATTATGCACGGCAAGTTATCGATGGTTTATCACAACAACTGCGGTGTGTTTGCCCATATTCCCTCGCCCTTTCAGGCAACGCGTTACCACTCACTGGTGGTCGATAAAGCCTGTTTACCCGAGTGCCTGGAAGTCACTGCCTGGACACAAACAGCCAATGGTGAAATCGATGAAATTATGGGCCTTCGACACAAAACACTGGCAATTGAAGGAGTTCAATTCCACCCCGAATCGATAATGAGCGAACACGGCCACGCATTGTTGCAGAATTTTCTAAACACTGGGACCTGAAAGATTTTTACAACGGTGAGTTGTCGAAAACGATTGTGCACCGCTACGCCTTACCCCGAGCCCCAGCGTTAACGCAAATACTGTTTAATAGAGAAGTAGGCATATTATCAGCGACTACCATGACACCCTGGCGGCGCTAAATTCAACGCTGGGTTTCGTTCGAAAAACCCCACAGGCTTCAACATGAATCCGACATATTCGACCGGCATGACCGGAAAATCTTCAGGCCGGGGTAAATGCATTACCCCCATCGTATGCCAGAGTACAATATCCGAACCCAGCAGTGGTCGATCCTGTTTCACCCACTCTGGAATACCTGGGCCATATTCGCGCTGGTTAACGTATTTACCAGGCGCATAAAGTTGCTCTGGATCATAAGCAGTTACCCATAAATCGTGCCCGACAAACCCTGCTCGCCGCATAAAAGGCGAGCCAGGTTGATGCATCGGTTTAATTGTTGGACCGGGAATAAGTTTATAGCCAGGGTGCCAGCCCAGCGTATTTTTTTTCGATGGATTAATCACTTTCCAGAAACGTGCATTCTCTGGCTTGGTGTCTCTACCTGCGTATTTTTCTGATGTAATAGCGATTTCTTTAACGCCATGTGCATTGCCGTGCAGGTTAGACGGCCCCGTTTCAACCCTTGCCGCCTCAACTTCAAGGAGTGTGTTTTCGTCACCATCAATACACATATCCAGGCGTATATTGAAGTAATGCTCATGCATCATGCCATTCAGGTTCGGCGCAACCAACCGGCCATAAGGCGTTTTCTCGCCTGGCTCGACGGCCCGCGTATACAGCATGCCTGTCAGTTTAGCTTCAAATTCGATGCTGCCATCAAGATATAAATACCAGAAAATACCATAATCGTAATTGCCAATAGTGAAAAATGAAGACACGACCAAACGCCGCGAACGGCGCACTTCAGTTCGTTTGGTTTGCGCATCGGTGTGCTTCCATAACACACCGTAATCCTCTTCGTGCATGCAGATTGCATTGGCCAGGTGCTTAATATCGCCATAGGCACTAACGAGATTAACATCGAAATAATAAATCTCACCGACGCAATCACACCCCAGCGTCAGTGAATTAACCGCCGAGCCAAACACGCCTTCACCCAGGTCAAACGAGTGATTCATCGCGTGATCACCTGCGGTATCACCATAAGGCACCACCAGCTCACTCAGTGAAGCACGGTAAATAACAGGCCTGCACTGGTCGCCCTCGGTGAATGACAGCGTGTGCAACACTAAGCCTTCACGTGGTGTAAACCCTACTCTGAAATGCCAGTTTTGCCAGCTTACGGCATGGCCATCGACAACAAAATCCGGGCCATCGGGCTGTGTAATATTCAATGCGGCCAGCGGTGTCCTTGTCGGTTCAAGTCGCTCAACGTGGTAATCACCACGATCTGGTGGAATCGGCACTACGCCGTTATCTTCAACCCGCAATACCCGCATAGCATTCAAATCGATCACGGGCACCAGGCCTTCAATGGGGCGCACATGCGCATTATCGCCTGGATTTTCCACATAAAAACAATGCGCCCGTAGCAAGCGCAAGTGCTGTTCCTGTGGTGCTGCGAAGTTGGCGACAGCAAACCCTTCTACTGATACCTGCGCGATATTTTCGATACCACGCCGCTTCAAGCCATCGAGAAAATCAGGGTGTGATTTGACCTGATCAGCCATCTCCTCGCATTCTTCAGCAAGAATACAGGCTTGCACACCGGGCACGTGCACCCAGGATTTCAAGCTGGCAGTATTCAATGACACCAACGCTTCAAATGTTTTGGCGGCATTACGGTCAAGTACAACGGCAAATGCTTCGCGCTCTATACTGCCACCTGGAGAAAAGTGGCGAACGGTCTGTTTTGATGGCTCGTTCAGCCTCACCTGTTCAAACAAAACCCGGTCGTCGAGATGCCTTTCACGACGAATCACCTCGATAGCAAGTGACAGCTCCTGCGCACTCAGTGGATCCAATGGGTGAGAAGGTATGTTATGGGTCGTGTTATCTATAGTCATCATGGTATGTTGATATATTGCTTTATTCAGTATTCAGATTTTATCCTAACGCAATAAGCCACCTTGCAGTAAGCCTATGAACACATATGACGTTGAATCCAAGACATTGGCGGCATGGCTACAAAGCCACATCGAGGGATTTGAAGGATTTACTGCAATTAAAAAATTTCCTGTCGGTCAATCCAATCCCACTTACTTGATTACCGCTCAATCAGGTCAATACGTACTACGCAAAAAGCCACCGGGGGTGTTACTGAAATCAGCTCACGCAATAGAGCGAGAATTTCGGGTAATGCAGGCGCTTGACGCCACGGGGGTCGCTGTGCCAAAAATGTTGGCCCTGTGTGAGGATACAACAATTATCGGCACGGCATTCTTTGTCATGGCGTATTTATCGGGCAGGGTATTCTCTGACCCTGCGCTGCCATCACTCAACCGGGGTGAGCGGTCAGCTATCTACCAATCACAACTCGAAATGGTGACGCATATCGCCAGCATTGATATCGACAGTGTTGGGCTTGCCGATTTCGGTCGCAATGGTGACTTTATGCAACGGCAAATTTCCCGCTGGACACGGCAGTACAGAACAGCACAAACGGAAAAGATCGAAGCGATGGAATTATTGATTGAATGGCTGCCCGCAAATACGCCGCAGGATACAGGCAACCCTTGCCTGGTCCATGGTGATTTTCGCCTGGATAATATGATTATCCACCCTACGGAGCCAAGGGTAATAGGGGTTATCGACTGGGAACTCTCAACACTCGGCCATCCACTGGTAGACATCACTTACTGGATGACTATGTTGCGCTTTCCTGAAGGGGGGTATTTTTCCGGTGTTACCGAACAACGACGGGTTGAACTGGGTATTCCGCAGGAAGAGGAAATTTTCGCTAGGTTTTTACACAAAGCCCGCTTAGCAGCATCGCATAGCTGGGCATTCTGGCTGGCATTCCAGTGTTTTCGTTTTGCGGCGATTACTCAGGGAGTATTAAAACGATCCATTGATGGCAATGCCTCTGCCGGAGACGCTGCACAGGTTGGGGCAATGGCCCGACCTGTAGCGGAATTGGGTGCTTCGTTTATATAAACGTGTTATGCAAACCCAATTTTTCCAGACTACAACGGGCTTGCGGGTATGGGTAAAATCCCGACAACAAAAACCAATCTCACCACCTATTTGAGAATAAGCAAATGGTCAACGATTTTATTAAACCGTTGACCATGCGCGGCAACAGCTTCAGCTACCCTATCCGCCCTTTCATCACAGGCTCTTATATACTTCTTTAATCATCGTAGCCATCCTCACAATTTAACCCATAGAGGTTGTGCAAGAATAGTGCAATGATATTTTTTATATACCGCATGATGACCGTGCGCCTACCTAACAGGTATTAATTTGACCATCCAGTTAACAACCGACAACACACTGCGCCAACATATCACCGCAAATCTGCAGGCATTCACCCACAGGCAAAGCCCGCTCACCAGTATGAAACACGCAGCAGTTGCAATCACCGTTGTCAACCGGCAAGGCGATGCAAATATCGGCGCGATACCGTTTGCGCCTGCGCAAGCCGATCAGGCCGCCTTTATCCTTACGATTCGCACCGCCAAACTAAAAAACCACGCGGGGCAACGCGCTTTTCCCGGCGGGCGTATCGACCCCGGTGAATCCCCCGAACGAGCGGCGCTGAGAGAGTTACAGGAAGAAGTGGGGATCGCTTTGCCACCGGAAAACATTCTGGGGCGACTCGACGATTATGCAACCCGATCAGGGTTTGTTATCACACCAGTGGTTGTATGGGGGGGTAGCGGGATAACATTAACAGCAAACCCCAATGAAGTCGCCTCGATCCACCGCATTCCCATTGATGAGTTACTGCGTGATGACGCCCCTATTTTAGAAACAATCCCCGAAAGCGAACACCCGGTATTAAAGATGCCACTGGGTGATGATTGGTTCGCCGCACCAACAGCCGCGATAGCTTACCAGTTTCGGGAAATAGCGATTTTGGGCCGACAAACGCGCGTAGCACATTACGAACAGCCGTATTTTGCATGGCAATAATCGTTTCATGTTAAATTGATTAAATATAAAACCGGAATACATCAAATGCCTAAGCCTATCATTTTGACCTGTGCCGTCAGCGGTGGTCACAATAATCAGGATAAACACCCCAACTACCCAATCACCCCGGAACACATTGCCAACGACTGCATTAACGCCGCCAAGGTCGGCGCAGCCATCGTGCATATTCACGTGCGCGACCCACAAACAGGGATGCGTTCCGGTGATCCCGCGCTGTTTCGCGAAGTGGTTGAGCGCATCCGCGACGCCGGTAGCGATGTATTAATCAACCTCACCACCAGCGAGGGCGCCCGCTTCTCCCCCGGTGAAGTCGATGCCAGTGTAGGTGGCCCCGGCACTACTTTAGTACAGCCACTCGATCGACTACACCATATCGAAGCGCTGCGACCCGATATTTGTACACTCGATGTCGGCACCTTTAATTTTGGTGAAACAATATTCGTTAACACCCCTGCCCATCTGCGCATTATGGCCGAACGTATTCAAACGCTGGGCGTCAAGCCAGAGCTGGAAGTATTTGAGCCAGGCCACATTGTGTTTGCGCACAAATTAATTGAAGAGGGATTGATCGATGGCGACCCAATGTTCCAACTATGCCTTGGCATTCCGCATGCCTCCCCCGCCACACCTGAAATTCTCAGCGTAATGAAAAACCTGCTGCCAACGAATGCCAACTGGAGCGCATTTGGTATTTCGCGTTTTGAATTTCCTATTGTCGCTCAGGCAGCGAGCCTGGGGGGTAATTGCCGTGTCGGCCTGGAAGACAATCTCTACCTCAACAAAGGCGAGTTCGCCAGTAATGTGCAATTGGTAGAGCGTGCCGTACGGATTATACGCGAGCTTGGCAACGAACCCGCCACACCCGCGCAAGCGGCAGAAATGCTCGGCATCATTCGTTGACATTCAAGTACTCTCTGCAAACAGGCCCACCGCCGAAAGATAGCGGTATATTGCTGGCAAAGAAGCTGTGAGCCGCATTCCCGAACCAATGAATAAGAAAATTACTATTGTTTACCCTGATGCGCAGCCATCAGAAATCACACAGCACAACCATCATTTTGACCGTCTGCGCGCATTTGCCAACTTTCAATTATTTACCGGTAAACCAAAAGACCATAATGAATTTATCCACCGGGTGAGCCATGCCGACGGTATTCTGCTTGGCTGGAATATGCCAGGTGAGGTAATGCGCGAGGCGAAGAACCTACAGGTTATTTCTTTTTCCGGAATTGGTGTAGCGCAATTTGTGGATTTACCGCAGGCGCACGAGCGCACTATTTGCGTCTGTAACTGTCCTGGTTACTCGAATAACACCGTCGCAGAACACACACTGGCTTTGCTGTTCAGCGTCGCCCGCCACCTTGTGCACCTGGATAGATCGCTGCGCAACGGTGACTGGGATCAATCACTCGACGGCATTGAGTTACACGGCAAGACAGTCGGGATTATTGGTTTTGGTGGTATCGGGCAAATTTTTGCACGGTTGTGTCGGGCACTGGGTATGCAGGTATTGGTGTGGACGCGTGATATGTCGGCAACGCGTGCCACAGAGCACGGCGTAACATTTGTGCCATTGGCAACCCTTTATAAACAGAGTGATATTATTTCGCTACACGCTGCATTTAATACACAAACTGAAAAACTGCTTGATTCCAATGCCTTTGCACAGATGAAAAAAGGCGTTTTATTGATAAACACCGCACGCGCCGAGCTGGTTGAAGAAGGCGCATTAATCGACGCACTGATTACAGGAAAAGTGGGTGGTGCCGGGTTAGATGTGTTTTGGCAAGAGCCTTTACCGAGTGATCATCCATTGATAAAAATGGATAATGTCATTATTTCACCTCACATCGGTTTTAATACCCAACAGGCAGTGGACACTTTATTTGATATTGCTACAGACAACCTGGTGCAGTTTTTTCGCGGTAACGTGATTAACCAGGTGTTGTAAACATCACGGAATCTCTGCTACCGGAAATGCACGACGCCACCGATTGCGTTGGTATTCGCCATACTGAAACGGCACAAAATCCGGATTGCGCTGACCGACCAATGGCTCGACCATCACTGCACTGTTTGGATTGACATAGGAATGCTCATGGCAGTCACTCGCTATTGAAAAACTGGCCCATTGGGTTCCAACCGGATACCTTTACGCAACTTTTTATAGGGCAGATCGGCCAGTTTACAGGGGTGTGCACCCGGTGCGGCAACGACCAGCGTTTGTTCGGCAATAGGATCAAAATCAGCGCGAAAATGCACGCTACTCTTAATCACAAGAATGCGCTGTTCAGTAGGTTCAACACCCAGATGCCGTATCACCGCTAAATCGAGGCATTGAAAACGCCCCGAGCTGACAATAACGCGCACATCACACGCACAGCCTGCCACGCGCAATAACACCATTGGCCCCAGCTCTGCACGGCTGTCTTTATACATTTCTCCGGTGCAGATAAAATTGCCATCGGCAAGTGTTTCTACAATAAAGTCACCCGTAAACGGCGTCACACCGGGGTATTCTATCTTCCCCCCCAGAGACAGTGAAACCTGTGCACCCTCTCCCATCGCATGGGCTGTCGCGGCAACTTCAGGATCGTATACCACGGCCATGACAGCACCCTGCGCATGGTTTCTCACCAAAGCGTCTAACATGCCGACAGTATCAGACGTGCCGCCCGCACCCGGATTATCCTGCGCATCAGCAAGCACCACCGGTTTACCTGTTTCAAACGACATAGCGTGCTGTACAGCTTCATCCGGCGATAACAATGGGTTGGCAAGCTGTGCCTCAACACCGACAATGCGTGTATACAAACGCGCCAACTCAGCCTCAACTGACGGTTGATCAGACCCATAGGCAACGACTGCGGCACCGCACTCTTCAATATCCGCCGGTGGAAATCCAGTGGCAAAATCCACACTACAAACCCCTGGCGTATTTACTGATGCAATATCGGCATAAATAGACTTACACGGTTCAAAATACGTGCATTGTGATGTCAGTGGAAAAAGGAATGGGATTTTTCGCATACCGCCAACCATTGGCTTTCCCGCCAGTATATCTACCAGTAAAGCACAGGCACGGGCGCCGGTTTCGGCCATATCCAGATGTGGATAGGTACGGAAAACCGTCATCGCCGTGGTGTGCTCAATCATTGCCTTAGTAATATTAGCGTGCAAATCCAGACTGATAACCAACGGCAACTGGGAACCAATAATTTCGCGTACTCGTCGTAGCAGCTCCCCTTCACCGTCTTCAAAATGTTCACAAACCATAGCCCCGTGTAGATCGAGATACACGGCATCCAACTGCGCTGCCTGGCTAATTGACGTACAAAACTTCCCGGCAATGCGTTCAAACGCGTCACGGGTAACAAAATTACTGGGTTCCGCCGAACACCAAAGTATTGGGTGCAAGGTATAGTGCCGGGATTGCGCCGCTTCAATAAAACCTGGTAGAGGGATATTTAAGCCCGCCATTTTCGAGAAAATAACCTCACCCTCTGTCAACCCAGGCCAGGCGTCGGCTTTGACAAAATCATCGTAGTGCGCTTTGTGTGGGGCAAATGTATTGGTTTCATGTTGAAAACCACCTACCGCAATACAGAGTTGATTATTCATTATGAGAGGCTTTCCAGAGGCTACGACCAAGTAATACCATGAACCAAGTTGGCTTTCTACACAAAGTCTTCTCCAATATGAGATGAGCCTGAGTTAATCTTTGAGTTCGTTCATGATCAGACAATGAGAATGATCATGAGCTTAGAACACCTCACCACGTTTGATTCCATTAATCAATTTCTGGAAGGCACCCAAGCGGTTGCCTTCAGCGTTGCCCCCTGTGTCAGGGTCATGGGTGTACCACTAGAATCCTACCAGGAAGCTAATAACGCAATGAATAACACCTGAAAAGAGCCGCCATAAGCTACAAATAGTATTTTTTATAATATTTGTACTGTTTTTTTATAAACCGATAACACGCTTTATAATTCATAAAATAAATAAAATTATCCAAAAAAACACTTGCATTCACCAGCAGAATTTTTTTTAAAATACCCATTTAATATCTGATTAAATGGGCAAATTGAATATGAACGAAATGATGACCGTTGAAGAATATATCACCGAACACTGTAAAATAAGTATGGAAAAAGCAATTGCTGCTGAACGCTTCCCTTTATGGAAAAGATCATGCGATGCCATTGATGACGTAGCTTTTTCTCGCCATGGGTTACTTCGCTGTATAAGTCTTGTACATAGTGGTCGTCACTATCTACAGGTTACGGATGAAATATACGACGAGACAATTTGTCATTCAAGCTATTTTAACGCATTGAAGTCGACAAGACGGATGAAGATGATGCAAGCCATGGAAAAGCAAAGCTATCAACTGCAAAGTGAAAAATTATCTTCTTTGGACATTGATTATTTAAAACAATTTCCTGAACTTGAAGAATATCGAGTAGAAGCAGCTGATGGTCATTTTATACAGCATACTTGTCACACAGAGAAAAATCGTCAGGGCAACGTCTTCGCAGCAGGCTTTATTCATGCCTTGAACCTCAGAAATGGACTTCTAAGACCACTTTGTGTCGTGACTAACGGTACTGAACGGCACCAGGAAATACCCGCGTTACGTTCTTATATTGAACAACGTTGTGGCGAAAAAGAGACTTGGCAAAAGCATCTCTATATATACGATAAGGCGGTGACTGATTATGCATGGTGGGAAAAACAAAAACAGCATCAGAATTTTATGATTTCAGTACTCAAAGAAAATGCAGTTGCAACTTTTGTCAACTCTATACCCTATGACCAGGGTAGTGAAATTAATACAGGGGTTGAAGGCTATAGTGTATATAAAAATAAAAAGGTCCAATTTCATATTGTTAAATACCGCGACCCAGAAACAGGT
This sequence comes from Gammaproteobacteria bacterium, assembly GCA_965277715.1. GTDB lineage: Bacteria > Pseudomonadota > Gammaproteobacteria > JBCCGL01 > JBCCGL01 > JBCCGL01. The sequence continues at coordinate 79,810 of OZ255836.1, read as the reverse complement.
CAATTACATCAATTTATTTCAACGCTACCAGAGTCAATTAACCAAGGCACTATTGCTATGCTCTATTACAAGCGTTGGACGATAGAAAAATCATTCAACAATAGCAAAAGTGATTTCACCGAAAGAAAAGCCTGGTCTTCAAACCTGAATGCGCTGAACAGTCAAATGCGTTTTACTGCCATGGCCTATAATATCATGCGTATTTTTGAAGAAACATCAAAAACAAAGAACCTGGAATGTATTCATCCATCTGATAAAAAATACACTAAAATACACTAAAATGCTTGATAAGAGACAACAAATTGCCCAGAAAAAAGGCAGCTTTGTTAATCCATTGTTTTTTTACGCTAGAATTACCCGTATATGCTCATTCACCATCCGCTCTCTGCAAATGCAATAATGACAAGAAAGTCCCTTAGAACTATCATGCATAGCTTAGTGAGGCATTTAAAACCTCGACAGCCAGGAATTTTGAAACACTGATGCATTTATTACGCTTGTTAACGTCAAGTTGTGTTCTACGGCAAACAGCGTGATGTCGTTGTGTAGTGAGATTGTGTCTATATATGATGTCAATGATGCTGCTGGTAGTTGGATCCAGTGTTCGCCCTGTCGGTCGTTTGTGAAGGGGAGACGGTAGGCTGTCTTGTCTTCTGAGTGCAGTAGGATTTCCAGGTCATCACCGTTGCCAAAATAATGTACCAGGCTGGTATGTGGGGTGGCGTGTATTGATAACAGAGAGTGAAACGCTGGGTCGGTGAGGTGGCTGAGGCTTATCAGATGCCAGATTAGCCAGGATCGCCATCCTTGTGCTTCAACTGATTGGTCAGGGTCATTTTCAAACGGCGGAATGCATGTCAGTGTAAAACCATATCCAGCTTGGATTGGCTGGATGATGTCTTGTCGGTGTATTAGTGATGCTAAGTGGATCGCGCACTCTGCCATCCGGCGTTGCTTTTGGTTTAGTGTGTCAATATTGCTTGTGCTGGGAGGTGAGCTTGGTCGTGAGTCATCCTCATAGAGGGCGGTGGGTGGCTGTACAAGAGCCTGTGTGGGTTGTACCGTGCTTATTGTGGATGTGGTATCAGGGTTGTTGGTTTGGGTGGTTGTTACTAACTTTGGGGTGGGCAATGAGGCGCTGTTATCCGATGTGGTTGAGGGCGTTGTGTTATTAGTATCGATCTGGCTATCTAGGGTAACAAGTGAAGGGAGGGGTGGTTCAAGGGTAGTGGTTTTGTTTTGTGCGATTTCGAGATTGTTAATCAACTCGACTTCAACAACGTTAAAATCTAATTTGCTGATTTCTATCATTCTTTGTCTGATAGCAAAATATAACCCATCAAAGTCCCAGGCTTCGTCATCATCTGTGGATGCGAGGGCAGGAGTGAAAATAGCTGATTGGTAGGTTTCTTCGGGTTGGCCCAGGTTTTTCCACGCGGCTAATCCTGCTTGATCTAGCTTGCGAATTCGCTGAACCTTATCTCTACCTATGCCACTTGATAGTGCTAGTGGTATATACGGTTGGAGGGCTGCAACGGCGTAGAGCATTAACCGTAAGATTTTACGGTCTAGTGCGGTGTAACCACGTTCTTTTAGCCGAGCTAAAAATTGACGCTCTGAAAAGTCACTAACTTGTTCTTCTAAATCCATTTTGACACGGTAGATAGCAGTTGCCCGGTCAATAATGTGAACTGGGGCTTGTTCGGTTGCCGCTTTGCGATAAGCGACAGCAGCAGAGACGATGGTTTCCATTACACTTATCCCACCCACTTTGCTGAATGAGTGACGTACAGTATTCAGTATGCTTTTTGCGTCATTGGTGTGATCAACTCTGTAGGGCAGTACAAATAAAGGTGCGATTGACAGTCCGTACATTGCCATCGGTTTCATACGTTCTAGTAAGCTCAACATTCCTCGATGAAATTCCTTTGCTGACAGTATTTCGGGTGGCACGGGTGACAGGAGCGTAGTGGCAGCGAGGGCGGCAACGTCTTGAAGCGGGCCTGCTGCACCTTGAGTGTCTATAATTACTAAGTCGTAATTAGTTAGTTTATCGAGCGCAGCTTTAATTCTCATCCGACCGTCAGCTGCGTGTAATATGAGTGAAGCTAACTTTCCTTCTGGATCATCAGATACGATGAGGTCTAGGTTCTTGTATTTGGTTTTGCTGATACAGCCTTGGGTGCTGCCTGTTGTGATAAGTTTTTGTAGACCAGCCTCGGCTAGGTGAGGTATTGAGAAATATGAACTGAGAGATGGCTGTATATCAGCGTCAATCAGTAATGTTTTGATACCAAGATGAGCGGCATAGCCACTGATATTGGCTGAGATAGTGGTTTTGCCTACACCACCTTTTGTTGAACAAACTGTTACAATCTTCAAAATAAGCCCCCTGTTGAGGAGACTTAATCGCTTCTATCTACGACTAAATAGAGCAGTTGACTCTTAATCAATTGGTCGAAGGTTCGAATCCTTCACGGCCCACCATCTTCACCTTCACCTGAAAATCCACAGATCCAGAAGGTTTTTATTGAACATTGATCTATTCCCAATGCTTTGTTGATCAACAGCTTTCCAACGGTACGATCATTTCCTTCCTTAATTTTGATTTCCCAGCAGTATTTAACGGATGATGGCCATTTTCGATTGCAAATACAGGTGGCATCTCGGGTATAATGCCGAGTTTGCGAATGTGGCGGAATTGGTAGACGCGCTGGCTTTAGGTGCCAGTGGGGTAACCCGTGAGAGTTCGAGTCTCTCCGTTCGCACCAGATTTTATGGCCCTTACTCCATTGTTAAGGGGGAAGGGAAGTAATACTTTCTCTGCCCTTAATGTAACGAATAATAAACGTCAGCGTATATCTGACTTTGAGGTATTTAATGCAAGTCTCTGTAGAAACAACTGATGGGCTGGAGCGAAAACTGACGGTGAGGCTACCCGCAGAACAGATTCAGGGGGCTGTCGATGAGCGCCTGCATTCTATTAAAGGCACTGTTAGGCTCGATGGCTTTCGACCAGGAAAAGTACCGTTTACCGTGGTCAAAAAACGCTTTGGCGGGCAGGTAAGGCAGGAAGTATTGGGTGAAGTACTCCAATCGAGCCTACAGGAAGCTATTGTTAATGAAAGTTTGCGACTGGCAGGTATGCCTAGCATTCTCCCTCTGGAGAATGAGGGGGGTGACGAACAAGGGTTTGCTTATACCGCTACATTTGAAATTTTTCCTGAATTTGAACTCACCCCCGCTGACTCAATTGAAATCGAACGCCCCACTGCTGAAGTGCTTGAGTCGGATATCGATACAATGATCGAAAATCTCCGCAAACAGAGGGCGAGCTGGAATGAAGTTGAGCGCGAGGCTGCGCTGGGCGACCAAGTGAATATTGATTTTGATGGCACAGTTGATGGGGAGCATATACCGGGTGGTAAGGCGGAAAACACGCCACTGGAATTAGGTTCCGGGACGATGGTTCCAGGTTTTGAGGAGCAACTTCTGGGCGCGAAAAAAGGCGAGGATAAGACAATTCAGGTAACCTTCCCTGAAGACTACCAAAGCGCGGAACTGGCTGGAAAACAAGCTGAGTTTGTAATTCATGTACATTCTATCAGTGAAATTGAACTGCCTGAGATAGATGAATCATTCCTTAAAGAATTTGGTGTTGAAGAAGGCGGTGTTGCGGCGTTTCGTGACGACATTGCCAATAATATGCGTCGACAGCTTGAACAAGCTGTCCAAAGCAAACTTAAACAAGCGGTAATGGCGGCCTTGGTCGAGGCAAATACAGTACAAATTCCCAATACAATGGTTTCTGACGAGATAGGCCGTCTGCGTCAGCAGCTGGAGGAACAAATACAATCATCGGGGAACGATGAAACACCTCAGCTTGATGATGCGTTATTTCGTGAAGAGGCCGAACATCGTGTTAAGTTGGGTCTGGTTGTTGCTGAGGTTATTAAGACCGCTGAACTTCAGGCTAATCCGGACAATGTGCGTAAAATCATTGAAGATATGGCTGCGTCATACCAGGAACCTGAGCAAATTGTGAACTATTATTATCAGAATCAGGAATTACTGCAGAACATTGAGGGATTGGCATTAGAGCAGGAAGTCATTGAATGGGTGGTATCTCAGTGTAAGGTAACTGATGTGTCGACGACATTTAAGGAAGTCATGAGCCGTGATTCAACTGGTTGACACTGTTATCGGTAATCGTTCTGGCTGTCTGAGTGACAGTTGGTCAATGGTGGTTACTGCATTCCTGACGGGTTCTTGAGATTTTTATATCAGGAGGCTTTCCAGTACAGTACGCGTAGTAGAGTAGTCTGTTTCTGGATGGCATTCTGTATTTTCTGGCACACAGTGCTGGCGTTACCTTATTAATTTTGGAGAGACATCCATGACACCGATAATTTCGGATACAGTGTCATCACCACATGCGCTGACAATACCCATTGTGGTTGAGCAGACACCGCGTGGTGAGCGATCCTATGATATATATTCACGTTTACTAAAAGAGCGTGTTATCTTCCTGGTCGGGCCAGTTGAAGACTACAATGCCAATCTGGTTGTGGCACAGTTACTCTTTCTTGAATCGGAAAACCCTGATAAAGACATTTCTCTGTACATTAACTCCCCTGGCGGTTCAGTCACAGCCGGTATGTCTATCTACGATACAATGCAATTCATTAAACCCGATGTCAGCACACTCTGCATTGGTCAGGCGGCGAGCATGGGAGCAGTGCTACTGACGGGGGGGGCTACAGGTAAACGCTTTTTGTTACCACACTCGCGTTGCATGATCCATCAACCGCTGGGTGGTTTTCAGGGGCAGGCGAGTGATTTTGATATTCACGCACGGGAAATATTGAGCATTCGTGATCGTTTAAATGCACTATTGGCTAAACATACGGGGCAGGATGCCGACAAAGTAAAACTGGACACTGAGCGGGACAATTTTATGACAGCAGGGGAGGCGGTGAGCTATGGTCTGGTAGATGAGGTAGTGACTAACCGCACTACTAAAACCGACAATTGAAAAAAACGCCGAATGATGGGTAATTTGAACGCGTCAATAAAAGTAACCGGAGTTTAGAAATGAGTGGTGGCGACAATAAGAATCAAGATGATAGCAAGTTGCTCTATTGCTCATTTTGCGGCAAGAGCCAGCACGAGGTAAGAAAATTGATTGCAGGTCCTTCAGTATTCATCTGTGATGAGTGCGTGGATCTTTGCAATGACATTATTACCGAAGAAATGCAGGAGCAGTCACCAGGGAGCGGCGAGCAACTGCCCAAGCCGCATGAAATTAAAGATATTCTCGATCAATATGTCATTGGTCAGGAAGCGGCAAAAAAAGTGCTCGCAGTAGCTGTTTACAATCACTACAAGCGCCTTGAATTTCGTGATGATAAAGACGGTGTAGAACTCGCCAAGAGTAATATTTTGCTGATTGGCCCCACAGGTTCGGGTAAAACACTACTGGCAGAAACACTTGCTCGTTTGTTGAATGTGCCTTTTACCATTGCCGATGCAACCACCCTGACCGAGGCGGGTTATGTTGGTGAAGATGTCGAAAATATTATTCAAAAACTACTGCAAAAATGCGACTACGATGTTGAAAAAGCACAGACAGGCATTGTCTATATCGATGAAATCGATAAGATTTCCCGAAAATCTGACAACCCGTCGATTACCCGTGACGTGTCGGGCGAAGGCGTTCAGCAGGCGCTGTTAAAACTGATTGAAGGCACTATCGCTTCTGTGCCACCACAAGGCGGGCGAAAACACCCACAACAGGAATTTTTGCAGGTAGATACATCGGATATCCTGTTTTTGGTGGGGGGTGCGTTTGCCGGGCTCGATAAGGTGATTCGCAACCGCTCTGAGAAGAGTGGTATTGGTTTTGCTGCTGATGTTAAATCCAAAGATGATACCCGCAATGTCGGTGATATATTGCAAGAGGTCGAAGCTGAGGATTTGATCCGCTATGGATTGATACCGGAGTTTGTTGGTCGGCTGCCGGTGATTGCTACACTTGAAGAGCTGGATGACGATGCTTTGGTGCGTATCCTTAAGGAACCTAAAAACGCTATCACCAAACAGTATGAAAAACTGTTTGGTATGGAAAACTGTGAATTGGAGTTTCGCGAAGAAGCGCTATATGCCGTTGCCAGTAAAGCGTCAGAAAGAAAAACAGGTGCACGTGGCCTGCGTACGATCCTTGAAAATGTATTATTGGAGACAATGTACGAACTGCCACAAATGGAAAATGTGACCAAGGTGGTGGTTGATGGCGGTGTGGTACGCGGTGAAACCAAGCCCTATTTACTGCTCGAAGGGCACGACCCTATGCTGGGTGATGACACTGAGTATAAAAGAGCGGCATCTGACGAATAGCCTGCTGGCAGTCTGCCCATGAACAAGCCCTAAACGAGGCCAGTAAAAAGCAACCCCCCATTGAAATATGGGGATCCATCACCATTAAAAGTGGATAACCCTACATCCTGATGGATACCGAATGAACGACACAAACGAACCGGGCCTTGAAACGGTATCCGAATCATTTCCAATTTCTGTGCTGCCGCTTCGTGATGTTGTGGTGTATCCGCACATGGTTGTTCCTCTGTTTGTTGGTCGAGGGAAATCAATACGTGCACTCGACGCCGCGATGTCTGCCAACAAGCAGATATTACTGGTAGCGCAAAAAACGGCAGATACCGAAGAGCCTTCAAAGCCGGATCTATATAGCGTCGGCACTGTATCCACCATATTACAATTATTAAAACTGCCCGATGGTACCATCAAGGTCTTGGTTGAGGGAACCGGTCGTGCGCGTATCGTCCGCCTGGGAGAGCGGACAAACGATTTTTTTACGGCCAGTGTTGAGCTGCTGTCTGACAAGGAAGTACTTGATGATAAGGAAGCCGAAGTCCTGTCGCGTTCGGTTACCGGTTTATTCGATCAATACATCAAACTCAATAAAAAAATACCCCCGGAAATTCTAACGTCACTTGCTGGTATCGATGATCCAAGTCGTCTGGCTGACACCATTGCTGCACATATGTCGTTAAAAATCGATGAAAAGCAAAAAGTGCTTGAATTGATCAGCACACGTGCGCGGTTGGAGCATTTGATTTTATTGATGGAAGGTGAGCTTGACTTGCTTCAGGTTGAAAAACGTATCCGTGGCCGGGTAAAGCAACAAATGGAGAAAAGCCAGCGTGAGTACTATTTGAATGAACAGATTAAGGCGATTCAAAAAGAACTGGGTGAAATGGATGAGGTAGTCAATGAATCGGACGAACTGGGTAAAAAAATTGAAAAGGCTAAAATGCCGAAAGAGGCATTGGATAAAGCCAATGGCGAACTGAAGAAACTCAAAATGATGTCGCCAATGTCTGCTGAGGCGACGGTGGTGCGCAATTATATCGACACCTTAACCAGCATTCCCTGGCGTAAACGCTCTAAAGTACGAACCGACCTCGCTGAGGCTGAGGCAGTACTGGAAGAAGACCACTACGGATTGGAAAAAGTCAAAGAGCGTATTTTAGAGTATTTGGCGGTTCAGCAGCGTGTGAAAAAAATCAAAGGGCCTATTTTGTGCCTGGTGGGACCGCCGGGGGTTGGTAAGACATCGCTTGGGCGTTCGATTGCCCGGGCGACGGGTCGCAAATTTGGCCGCATGTCATTGGGCGGTGTCCGGGATGAGGCCGAAATTCGTGGTCATCGCCGTACCTATATTGGCTCGATGCCAGGAAAAATAGTTCAAAACCTGATTAAGGTTGGAAAGCGTAACCCATTGTTTTTATTGGACGAAATAGACAAGATGTCGATGGATTTTCGCGGTGATCCATCGTCTGCTATGTTAGAGGTGCTTGATCCCGAACAGAACCATACCTTTGCTGATCACTATCTTGAAGTTGATATGGATTTGTCTGACGTTATGTTTGTCGCTACAGCGAATAGCTTAAATATACCTGCTCCCCTGCTTGATCGTATGGAAGTGATCCGTATTCCAGGTTATACCGAAGATGAAAAGCTAAATATTGCCAATAATTATTTGATTCCAAGAAAGATGGAAGACAATGGTTTGAAGGATGCTGAATTACAGATTACCGAACAGGCTGTCCGGGAAATCATTCGCACCTATACGCGAGAGGCGGGTGTACGTAACCTGGAACGTGAGGTTTCGAAAATTTGCCGAAAGGTGGTTAAGGAAATTATGCTGAGTCAAGTCAGTGGGCATCAGGTTGTGGTTGGTGTTGACGAATTACAGCACTATCTAGGTGTGCACCGTTTTCGATATGGCCGTGCCGAGGAACATGATCAGGTAGGACAGGTGACTGGGTTAGCCTGGACAGAAGTTGGAGGGGAGTTACTGACTATTGAGGCAGCCGTGGTGGCAGGTAAAGGGAAGTTATTGTACACGGGCCAATTGGGTGAGGTGATGCAAGAGTCTATCCAGGCGGCGATGACAGTGGTTCGCAGCCATTCCAATACACTGGGCCTACAGACGGTATTCCACGAGAAGAAAGATATTCATATTCATGTCCCCGAGGGCGCTACACCAAAAGATGGTCCCAGCGCCGGTATTGGTATGTGCACGTCGTTGGTTTCTGCGCTGACCAATATACCCGTACGCTCTGATGTCGCGATGACGGGAGAGATAACACTGAGGGGTGAAGTATTGCCTATCGGTGGTTTGAAGGAAAAAATGCTGGCGGCCCACCGGGGTGGTATCAGCACGGTGCTTATTCCGCATGAAAATGAAAAAGATCTGACGGATATCCCTGATGATATTATTCAAAAACTGGATGTCAGGCCCGTTCGCTGGATTCAGGAAGTCCTTGATATTGCACTGCAATCAATGCCCACACCGATAGATAGCGACGATAATGGCGAGCAGCTTGTATCTCCTGTCGCAGCCTCGGGTGAACAGAAAGAAGACACTGAAGGCAGTGTTCGGCACCACTGATAGTGAATGCGCGTGTACAGAGGGTTTTGTGTTGACACGGCTTCTATCCAGTTGGTATAAACAGTAGTTGCTTGTTTGAGATAAGGCCAAATACAGGTTGCCTTGCCTGCAAGTTGCAATTATTACTGCGGGTGTGACCTTTGTAGAGAGTTCGTTCCGTTAATACGCCAGCTACCTGTTATAATATATATAGGTGGTTCCAAATAACCATTTTCATTTTTTAGCCTAACTTAGGGAGTGCTGGATGAATAAAACAGAATTTGTAGAAGCGGTTGCGCAAAGCGCCGATGTACCGAAAACCACGGCCGCTAAGGTCATTGATTCGATGGTTGCCACTGTGGGGAATGCCCTTAAAGAGGGTGACCAGGTGACGTTGATTGGTTTTGGTACTTTTTTAGTACGTAAACGTGAAGCACGTGAAGGTCGCAACCCGCGTACGGGTGATACCATACAGATTGCTGCCTCTAATGTGCCGAGTTTTAAAGCTGGTAAAGCATTGAAAGATGCCGTAAACTAGCGCGCTTTCTGGGAAGGGGTGCTTAGCTCAGTTGGGAGAGCATCGCCCTTACAAGGCGAGGGTCGGGGGTTCAAGTCCCTCAGCACCCACCACAATATTGGAGCGGTAGTTCAGTTGGTTAGAATACCGGCCTGTCACGCCGGGGGTCGCGGGTTCGAGTCCCGTCCGCTCCGCCATAAGGATAAATTCTATGTCTGTTTTAATGAGTAACATATGAATTTAAAGTAGAGGGTGTCATAGGCACCCTTTTATTTTTATTTCTGGACAATACCCGGTTAACTGGATCAGGTTAGCCGAGACAATCAATAATAAGCCCGCATTTTTGGTGAAACCATGTTGTTATCGCTTCGTGATCGAGTTAAAGGTTCCAAATGGTTAGGAACGACTGTTATCGTTGTTATCTCTATTCCATTTGCATTATTCGGGATTGGTTCCTATTTTGGTGGAGGTGGGAATAATTACGCGGCTAAAGTCAACGATGACGAGGTTAGCATTCGCGCTTATGAGCAAAACTATTATGTACAACGCAATCAATTGCGCGCAGCATTTGGTGGCAAAATCCCGGATGGGTTTGATAGTGCTTCTTTTCTGCGCAAACAAGCGTTGGAAACATCGATAACACGTACTTTATTACAACAGCACACTAACAATAGCGGTTATGCAATGGGCGATCAGACGATTGCATTGCAGTTATATGATGAGGCGGCTTTTCAGGAAGATGGTGCCTTTAATAAAGAACGCTATGAGCGGCAGCTTCAATCGCAGGGTTTAACGGCTCAGCAATTTGAAGAGCAGTTGAAACAGGATCTCATTGTTAATCAAATGCGTGAAGGCGTTCTATCCTCATCGTTTCAAACAAAGCGGGAGTCTGAGCGTGTTGATGCGCTGAGAAACCAAACCAGAACTTTCTCAACAATAGCTATTACCGCTGATTTACTCGGTTCAATAGAAACACCGGATGAAGCATCGGTTGAAGCATATTTCTCGGCCAATACGGCACAATTCCAGCATACTGAAAAAGTTAAATTGGATTATATTGAACTGAACCAGAATACCTTGGCGCAGACAATCGATGTAGACGAAGAGCGGTTGCGTGAAGCATATCTTAACGAAAAAGACAAATATGTCTTGCCAGAGCGACGCAGTGCATCGCATATTTTAATTACCCTGGATGATGAAATTTCTGCAGAGGATAAAGCGGAAAAGAGGCAGTTAATTGATACCTTGCGCGATAGGGTATTGGCGGGGGAATCGTTTGCCGAGCTTGCCAAAACACATTCAGAAGATCCGGGGTCTGCGCAGCAGGGAGGTGATTTGGGTGAGTTTCCCCGTGGTGTTATGGTATCAGAGTTCGAGCAGGCTGCATTTTCCCTTGAGGCAGGTGAGCTCAGTGAGATTGTGGAATCATCTTTTGGCTTTCACTTAATTCAACTGAATGAAATTATTGCTGAACAGGGCAAGTCGTTTGATCAGGCTAGAGAGGAAGTGGAACAGGCCTACCGCGTTCAGGAAGCAGAGCAATTGTTCTCTGAGCTTTCTGAAACATTAGCAAATCAGGTTTACGAAAACGATGACACACTTGAGGTAGCAGCAGAAACCCTGGATATTCCGGTGATTGAAACTGAATGGTTGGGCGCTGATAGTAATGAGGGGATTTTTAGTTACCCCGCTGTTAAAAAGGCTGCTTTTGATGACGAGATTATTGATCAGCAACTAAATTCGGAGGTGATTAGTGTCGGTGATAATCACGTTATTGTTGTCCGAATGCGTGAATACCAGCCGGGCGAAGCAAAATCTCTGGATGAAGTCCGCGCTGAAATTCAAAATATACTAGAGACAAAACAGCGAGAGGATAAGCTAAACGCAATTGCCGCAGAAGCACTGGCTTCTTTAAATAACGGAGACACAATGGCACAAGTAAACAGTTCGCTGGGTGGTAATGTGAACGAGGAAACTTCAATATCTCGTGATGATACAAAAACGGATGCCAACATTATCGCTGAGCTATTTAAAATGCCAAAACCAACGGCTGGGCCTACATATGCGATGACGAAAACACTATCAGGTGATTATGCGGTGATTGCCTTGTCAGCAATAGCGTCGGGAGAGCCAAACGAAATATTATCAGCAAATGATAATGCGCGTACAGCAATAGGTCGGAATGAATATGCGGCCTGGTTACTTGCACTGCGTGAGCGTGCGAGTGTCACTATTAATAAGCAGTTACTGGACGATATTGCCGTACAACAATGATTCCCTACTGTAGGTTTGCTTGTATGGAATTAGTCAGTTCTTAATATTTAGGTTTTTTAGTAGAATCGATGGATCAAAAAGGCAATGCTGAACCCGCCAATACAAGTTAGGCGGTGTACTAGGTAGAACAAAGTAACCCTACAGGCGCGTTAAGTGCTTGCACACTATCCAATGAAGCTTGTAAGATACTGATATGTAGTGGGAATAAGGACTTAATGAGTATGTTTACGATAAAAAAAGTATTATTCAGCAGCGCGGTTGTTGTGGCGTTGGTTGGTGTCTACGCACTGGTAACCAGCGGCATTATTACCCATAGTAATAATATTCCCGCCACGGCTGTGTTCAAACCGGAAGTCCTGTCCCAGGATTACCTATCGAAGAATCCCCTCCAGAAAACACCTGAACCCACTGTTATAGAACAAAGTGCTGATGGACGCGGTGTTATAAAAGGTGCTTTGCCGCCTGAGCTGGTGCCAGTAAAAGCATCGCTTGATCAGCTTGATGCCACTGTCATCCAGGCAAAACAAACACTTGAGCAACAAGCCGTCGATGCAGAAGGTTATCAACAGTTTCAGCGTGCTGACAGCACCGTCGATAATATGCAGGCACTGATCGCCGGTATTATTACCCGTGAAGGTATCGATGCCGCCGCACTCAGCCGCGCCGATCAAGAACAAAACAGGGTCTATCCCAAAACGGCTGAAGCACAGGCGCTTCTAGACGATCTGGCGAGCACTAAACAAAAACTGGAAAATATCGGTAAACCCTAAGATTCGCTCAAGCAACTAAAAATCATCGGTACGCTCGGTTGCGCAAAGCACCGATACGGTAGCTGGGAAATACAACGACAGGAATACAAGGCATGTATAGCTTTATTAAGATCATAGCTAAAACCCTCCTGACATTCGCCGCACTGTTGGTGATACAAATCACCCCATCGCTTGCTGAAGAGCAACTGTTAGTTGGCAAGCTCAGTGGTGATGCTGAAGTGCGACAGGGTATGCTTAGCTACAGTCTGCCGCTGGAATTACCGGCTGGAGTCCATGATATGCGCCCGGCGCTGTCACTCAATTACCAGCAGGGAGCCAGCAACGGTGTTTTCGGCCTTGGCTTTGCACTCGGTGGTGTCTCTTCTATTCAGCGCTGCGCGGCGGATGAGGACAACGACGGTTTTCAGGGTGCGATTCGTTTCGATAGCAACGATCGCTATTGTCTCAACGGCCAGCGATTGATAGTGGTTGCCGGTACTGACGGTGGTAATGGCAGCGAATACCGTCTGCGCTACTCGCCCGGTACCAAGGTCACTGCACATGGTCAGCAGGCATCGGGGCCTGAGTACTGGGAAGTAAGATCGGCAGATGGTTTTATCCACCACTATGGGCAAGGTGGCGACAGCATTAAACTTATCGCTGGCAAAGCCCAGCAGTGGTATCTACGCGAACAGCGTGATCGATTTGACAACACGCTTACCTATACCTATCAGAATCAAAATGGACTAATACAACTAAAGGACATAGAGTACTCCAGTTACACCGTCGAGTTCGTCTACCAACAGCGTCCCGATGTGATGACCTCCTATCAGCTCGGTGAGGCTACTACACAGGATAACCGTCTAAGTCGTTTGCAGGTAAAACGCCAGAGTCAATTGATCTACGAATACCGTTTCGGTTACTCGGATAGCCCTGATGATGCATTCATTCCACCGGGTATAGCACGCGACAACAGCCAGACGAAACTGGAGCACGTAGCTCGGTTGCGCGTTCAGGCAGACAGTATCGATGAGCTCATTGAGGAACGACGTAGCGAGCGTGCTCAGCATACCGATCAACTCGATGAATACAGTGCACAAAGTGCTGATCTGGAAGAAAAAATTCAGAATGCCGAGGATGATGCCACTAATAAACAGAATGCCGCGACGCTATACCGCAGCAATGCACTGCAATTGCAGCAGGAGGCTATGCAGATATACCAGCAGCACACCACGACGACCACTGAAGCCTACCCAAATCCGGTGCCTATTTCGGTTGGCGATATTATGTTTTTTGTCCACGAACACACCAACACCACCTTCAATAGTTCTTTCTGGGAAACTGCCCATGAGGATAAACTGGCGCAGTCAAATAGTTACATGCGATTGGCTAGTAGCCACGAAGATCTCGCACAAGCCAGTACTGAAAGCGCTCAGGGCTATAGCGAGGCGATAGCGGAAATCGAGGCTGCGCGCACTCTGCCACAACACGCCGCCGAACTGGCCAACGCAAGTATCAGCAAACTCGAAGCCTCGGCTGCCAGCCTGCGCCAACAGGCGGACACCCTTGAGGATGATGTGGCCACCACTCTCAACCAGCAGGTACAGACCAACACCACTTCGACAGCCAGCGAGTCGCGCTACAGTCGCCTGTCGAAAGTAACGCGCTGCGATGCGCAAGGCAACTGCCTTGCCCCATTGCAGTTCGACTACCACTCAGAACCTGCGGAAATTAGCGCCCCCAGCGCTATTCAGCAGGTGTTACTTGCCGCCTCGGATGAACCTCTTACCTATGTTGTTGGCGATCTGAATAAGGATGGTAACAATGACCTCTGCTACTATGAGGATGGTCTGTACTGCTCACTGAATGCAGGTGACGGTAACTTCTCCACGGCCACTAAGTGGACAACCGCGTTGGATCCGGGTGCTGGCGGTGAAAACTGGACCAACTCCAACGACGATGACCGTGGCGAAGAAGAAAAACTCATTACCTTGAGTTTGATTGATATCAACCGTGACGCACAACCTGATTATTGCCTGCTCGGTGACAACGGCATTTTCTGTGGTATCAACGAAAACGGCGAGCGCTTTGTTGATAGCAGTTATAAGGTGAGTGACCTCACTATCGACAATGCCGTACGCTTTATTGATATAGACCGTGATCGGTGGGTGGATTTTTGCGCCTTTAAAGAGGACGGCCTGTACTGTGCACGCAACCTGGAAGGCACGTCAGTGACTGAGACCGTCAAAGTGCCCGGTACTGATTTTGGCTTTTTGCTGGAGCATGCCGTCAGCAAAACCACTACTACCATACATAAGACTAAAGGCGATGACCGTATTGAAACCAGCACCACAACCGAAACCAGCACCACAACCGAAACCAGCAAAACCCCCCAGCCCTCCCGCATGGATGTCAATGGCGATGGCTATGCGGATATCTGTGGTCTGAAACGCGATCCAGATTCATCTGATCTGGACTATCAGTGCGCCCTGGGCCACGGTTATGCCAGCGTAGATGGAGTTGAATACCCTGAGTTTGGTAGTCCTGAGGTATGGGCCGCTAGTTTGCCAGCACTCAGTACCACACAGGAATTTATCGAAACAAGAGTCCTGAACCGCACGTTTCGCCACGCTGATATCAACGCCGATGGTTTGGCTGATCTCTGCTACCGGCGTGGTGGTGACTATATGTGCCGAATCAACACTGGGGCAGGTTTTAACGCTGAGACGAGTTGGTTTACTTTTAGCGGGGCAGACTGGGCCGAGAGTGTATGGTTGCCGGTCATTGAGGCCTCAATCAGCCTGACCGACAGGAATGGTGATCAGCTGGCAGATTTCTGCACCCTGGTTGCCGACGAACAAAAATGCGCCTATAGCGACGGTGGGGCGTTTACCAATTATGCCGCCAGGATGCCAGTATTGGCCGACTATGAGATTGAAGATAAGAGCGAATCACTCTACCTGCACTCGCTAAAAAGACTATTTGGGCTAAAAACCCATATCCACACAGTCATCATGCGTGCCGCCTATGGCCCCTTCAAGCAAGTGTCGGATATTGACGGTGACGGCTACCCGGATGATTGCTACCGTAGCCACGACGGCATTAGCTGTGGTATCGCCGTCTACCAACCACTGGCGCGCTTGGTGTCAGTTACCGACGGCTATGGTTTGCGCACGGACTTCAACTATTCCAATCTCGCCAGCCCCGCAGTCTACACCCCAGAAAGTGATGCGGTGTCACCACTGCTTGATATCACACCGGCAACACTGGTGATTAACAGCATTGTCTCGGACAACGCTATAGGTGGTAAAAACACGCTGGAATTCCACTACCAGGGCTATAAAACCCACCGTGAAGATGGTGCTGTTGGTTACCACAAGATAGAGAAACGCAATCTCACCAGCGGCCTCACTACCTTGACCGAGTACAGCACCGATGAGCTGCTAAAAGGCACGCCAGTGCGCGTGACCCAGCATTCTAACGGCCAGCTGATAAGCGAAACCGCCTCCACTCACGAAGAAATAACCGACCCACTTACCGGTCGGGAGCGCGCTCGTGTTAGCTATTCTGTAGAGCACGATTACGCACTCGACGGCAGCCTGATAAAAACCGAGGAAACCCACTACCACGCATACAACGCTTTCGACCAGCTGCTGCGCTTGGAAACGGTTACCCGTGGTGCCGATGGTATCGAGTATCGTCAACTTACTGAGAGTAATTACCTCAACGATGAGGCCGAGTGGGTACTGGCCAAACCCTTAACAATAGAAGTTACCCACTCTGTGCCAGGTGATACCAAAAAACGCGCCACCGCGTTCAGCTACTACCCCAACGGCGCCCTGCGTACTGAAACCATACAGCCCGGTCATCCATTGGCCCTGGAAAGTACCTTTAGCTATAACACCGAAGGTAATCTCACACAGACCTTCATCAAGGGCGTTGAGAGTAGCGAAACGCGTACTAGCAGCCTGGGTGAATACGACGTCGATGGCCGCCCTGGGCTTGCCACTAATGCACTGGGGCATACCAACCGCACGCAGTACCATGCACTGTGCGGGCTGCCGGTGGCACAAACCGATGCCAATGGCCTGAGTGTCTTGTGGGAGTACGATGGTGCCTGTCGAAAAATCAAGGAAACCCTGCCAGATGGCCAGGTGACCGAGTGGTTTTACCAGTGGAGTGACGGCGCCGACGCAGGGCTGGATTACCAGTCCCTGGGGCTGCCGCTGGGGGATCGCAGCGTGTATATGATTACCGAGCGCAACAACACGACCGGTGCCTGGTCACGCATATACTACGATGCCCTGGATCGCGAAGTGCGCACTATGCACCTGGACGGCAATTACAAATACGTGATTACCGATAAGGTATACAACCACCGTGGTCAAATTGCCGCTGCCACCCTGCCGTATTTTGAAGGTCATTTCCCCGGTGATAACACTTTCTGGTCGACCATTGAGTATGACCAACTGGGCCGACAACTGGCGCAACATATGCCATCCAGTGATGGCCCTATTACCACCCGCTATGAATACCAGGGGCTGACTACTACCGTTATTGAACCCAATGATTATCGTAAGGTCACGGTAAGCGATGTGCGCGATAACCCTGTTTCCATTGATGAAAATGGTGCGTCCACGGTCAGCTATCAGTACGATGCCTTGGGTAACGCTATTCAAACCAATAGTAACGGCTATATCACCACGCTGGAGTACGACCAGCTGGGCAATAAAATAGCGATGAGCGACCCCTCGATGGGGCGTTGGGAATACCGCTACAATGCCTTCGGCGAGCTGATTTACCAAAAGGATGCCAAGGGCCAGGAAGTTGTATTGCAATACGATGTGCTGGGCCGTAAAACGGCCAGCCAACAGGTCGATGGAAACTACCATTGGCGTTACGACAGTGCCGAAAACGGCCTGGGCCAGCTCAGCGAGCGCGAAGGGCCGGAATCGCTGCGTCGCTACACCTATGATGATCTCGCCAGACCAGACAGCGAAACCCTGAATATCGATGGTCGCCGCTTTACCACGCGCAACAGTTACGACCAAGCCAGCCGTATCGATAAGGTTGAACATGCCGACGGCGTTGTGCTTGAGCACGACTACACATTGGATGGCAATCTCAAGCGGGTCAGCATCCCCAAAAGCGTTATCTGGGACTATGACTACCTACAAATTGAAGATGCCTTTAGAGCGATTCTGCAGCGCATAGCCGGGTTGGAAAGCATCGCCACTGAATATGAAAGTCGAGCCGGTCACTATGCAGGTCAGCTGGAGAAATTTCGCACACTGGCCAACCAGCTCTACGCACAACAGGCTACCACCTTAACTGAAACCCAGCAGATACAAGCGGGTATCGCCGAGCTGGAAGCCGCGTTGCGCCACGCTCAGGATCGCGCCAGCAATTATCGCACAACGGCGGACGTAGCCTGGCAGGCCTTCGGCAGCAATTACCTCGAATACCAGCGCACTACCAACGGTTACCACCTCTACAGCAATACCGAGTGTACCAATAGTAACTGGAAAAGGCATTGCAAGAATCGCAACAGTTTCCACCAATGGATAGAGGCCAACCTGATTCAGGATACCGATAATTGCACTAGCTACGTTCGCAGACTCGGCAAGAGTCAGGATTTTGCGGAGATCACTGTTACCCACTGTGTATGGGGGCCAAAATCGCGTATTAATGTATCAGAAGTGTATCTGCAAGCGGCCAGCCAATGGCAGTCAGAAGCGGATGCAATAGCTGAACAACTCGACGATTCCAATGCGCAGCTTGCCCATTTTGATGGCGTTGCCGATGAATATGGTGCACTGGCCAGTAACTATATGGCGCTGGCAACGATTTATGCGGACATGGCGCGCCGTCAAACCGATATGCTTGCGGCTATTAGCACAGAGTTGGAAGATCTGAGAAATGCCGCGCAGGAACTGGAAACAGTATTGGGTGACGATACTCAGGATGATAAAACAGTATTGTTATGGGCGTCGACCAGCCGTGATGCGGCGGGCCGTTTGCAGGGCGAATTGTATGGCAATGGCCTGCTGACTCGGCGCGAGTTTGATCGTAACACCGGGTGGTTGAACAGCATCAAAACTGGTATCGGCAACGATTTGCTGCGCAACCTGAGCTACAGCTACGACAAACGTTATAACGTCACCAGCCGACACGATACGCTGGCAGGTGTAAGTGAGCACTACGGCTACGATAGCCTGGATCGCCTGCAAAGCTGGCAATATAGCGATCCACAGCGGCAGTTGGCGCGCAGCTACAGCTACGATAGCCGAGGCAACATCACCCACAAGAGCGACGCGGGTTCGATGAGTTACGCGGCCAACAATCGTCTGCAAAGTCGGGTAGACCCAACCGGAGCTAATCATACCTATCTTTACGACGCCAATGGCAATATGCAGTCGGGTGACGGCAGAAGTTACACCTGGACCAGTTTTAACAAAGTGGCACGCGTCAGCCAGTCGGGCCACCAGGTCGATTACCGTTACGACAGCGAACAAAACCGCGTATCGCGTCAGGCTAATGGGCAGACCACCTACTACATCACCCCCGGTTTGGAGCTTGTGACCGAAACGGATGCCAACGGCGAGGTGATAAACCGTGCCAGACACAATATTTTTGTTGATGGTCAGGTCGTGGCTACCTACGAGAAGACGCTGGTGGGCACGACCGAAACGCCCGATAAGGTGGCCTATATTCACCGTGACGCCTTGGGTAGCGTCGATACGGTAACCGACAGCCACGGTAATGTGGTGATGCGCAATCAGTTTGCACCGTATGGTGAAAACCTGAGTGCGAACAAACCAAGCCCGGCGTTTAAACGACACGAGCTACGTGGTTACACCGGGCACGAATCGGTAGCGGAAACTGGCTTAATTAATATGAATGCGCGTCTGTATGATCCGGTAATTGGGCGGTTTATCAGTGCCGACAGCGTGGTGCCTGAACCGGGTATGGGGATGGCGTATAACCGCTATATGTATGTGGTGGGGAATCCGCTGAAGTACAGTGACCCTACCGGGCACTGGTGGCACTTTGTCGTTGCGGCGGTGCTTTATGTTATCGGGTCCACTACGGATGACCCAACGATTCGCACGGTGAGTTTTGCTGTGGCCAGTGCGTTGTTGATAGCCAATCCTGTATTTTCGGCAAATACTGTTGTCAGTACGACCATAATAGAACCGGGCCTGGCAATCTCAACGACGTTAGGTGCGACTGGAGCAGCGGTAGCCAATGGTGCTTTGGTGGGGTTTGTGAACGGCTATTTCGCCAGCGGTGGTGATTTTGGTGCGGCGCTTCAGGGAGGGATTATTGGTGGTGTGAGTGGAGGGGTTACGGATCAAATAGGTCATGGTGGCATTTTTACTGGAGAGAATGCGTGGTTTTCGCAGGCGTTGGCGCATGGGGTTTTTCAGGGATTGATTAGTGAAATTCAGGGAGGGGAGTTTCAGGCGGGGCTTGCCAGTGGGTTTGTTGCGAAGGTTGGGGGGCATTATTTAGAAGGTACAGCGCTGGATAATATAGCGGGTATATCTATTTTGGGTGGTTTGGCGAGTAAGGCGGCTGGAGGGGATTTTTTGCAGGGGGCAATTCAGGCGGCTTTTGTTTATATGTATAACGATAAAGGAGAACAAAAGAAAACTGATTCAGAAGATGCTTTAAAACTTAATTTAGACAAAGATCAAGCCAAAAAAGTGTTTAAGTTTTATTTTGATGACGTTCCTGAAGAAATATCAGACAAGCATGTTGATTATGCGGAGTATCTGCTAAATGAAGGATACCTTAAATCAAGAAATATGGGGTTCATAGATCGGTTATTTTCTTTGGTCGGCCCGGCTGGGTTTCACCCAACATCTTTACGTGATATTGTTTCGAGTACGTCGATGGATCTTGCTACAAGTGGCTTTAGTGTTTGGAGGTTTTTGTTGAGTAGTTCTAATTCTCAAAACCCATTAATTTATGATTCTATAAAGGATACTGTGGCTCTTCGAAATAGATCTGTTTATGATATAGACTATTCAGGAAAATACTAATGAGAATGGTTTTTAAAATCTCTTTTTTGCTAATTACTTTAGTTGTATTTTTATATTCAGGAAGGTATCTAATTTATGGTTTAGAAAGTAATTCAAATATAGTGAGAAATATGTCTGAATTAACAATAAAAAAAATTTTTGGTTGGGAGTATCAAGAAAAACAAGGTTTGACAACAATAGATTACTTGCTTTACCGTTATTTATCGAACGAAAGAAATAAAGAAGTTTCTAAATTTTTAATAAAAATATCTTGTAACTACGTGAAAGAAAATAAAAACTATGACGAATCGGTGTCATTTTTTAACGCAGTACTTAATGATGATGAAGAAATTATTGCTTTTTGGATGTACAATAAAATAGATCTTAAAAAAATAAAGTTGTCAACAAACTTTACTGATGGTGAAATAAATATACAAAGAATTTTGCAAAAAATATCAAATGCAATGGAAAAACAGAAAATGGTAAATTATATAGAGTACTATTTGAATAATTTTCGTGCGCCTGAACAACTATCTAACCCTTGTGAGTGAAAACAAAAAGAAATATAGGGTAGGCACTATATAGAAATATCCAATTACCACCCAAGCTAAGCTTACTCTATGATAAAATACAAACCATTGCATTTATTGTTTTTTATCATGCCTCGTAACACCACCCAATTTCAAATGAACCTTAGCCTAAATTGTTTCATTTGTAGCGTGCCACATTACCGTTATAAAACCATGATGCTACTACGATCAGAATGTGGTTGAAAAAAAGATGGTTTGTACAACAGCAGTTTGGTAAATCACAGCAATAGGTGTATCTTCCCCATAAAGAAGGAAAATAGGACAGGCACTATATAGAAATATGCAGGGACATCCCGAGAAATTGGAAATAGCGCCCAGGATAGTCAAACCTGAGTTTTTTACTTACTTAGGGGGAGTTCTGTGTAATGATCCAGTTATTGAACCTTGTTTTAATGAAAAATATTTTTTCAGGCAAAACGAAAGCAACCGATTTGAATCGATTGAGAAGATCCAGAGAGTTGAAACAGTGAAACGGCTGAATGGCTACCCGGTATCAGCAGTAATTACCTTGTGAGCTAACGCTTTCCAATAACGTGATTCAAAGTTCTGGGTATTGTTTATCCCACTTTCCTTATTAATGTTGAGTCGTTGCAATATTGGCGGTAGGTCTTGAGCAATGTAACCCCGCTTGTCTTGTCAAATAGCGCTTCCTGTCCAGTCAACCAAATTTAGATACTCAGTAAAGTCTAGCGGGATGCCGGTAGAAGTGGCGTTAATGTTTTCGGAGAAATGTAGAAGTGGTTTTACTGGCACATCGAACTGTTGTAACTCTTCACCGGTAATTTGTTGTTGGATGGCCTGTCTGAGATCGAATTGGGGAGTGATCCGCTCCTGAATGCTGGTGTAATAGGACACCTTGGAGCTATCGGCGATACCAGCACGAACGGGATTGAGGTCGACATACACCATATTGGCCAATAAAGCTTCATCAGAGCGCAGTGCCTGTGACTTAAACCGGGCTTCCCAGAAATGCCCCGTACATTGATCTTCTTTGTTAGCCCGCCTGGCAATGGGTTCATTAAGGCATTTCATAAACCAGCTTAGGCTACTCAACCGTTGACGCCAGGCGGCGACAATATCACTAATGGCCTGGTATTCAGCGTTGCTGAGGGTTTCCCCCGCCTGCATTTTTTGAATCAACAAGGAGCCTTTGTGTAGGCTTAACCAGCGGTCGATAACTTCCTGATCAGTTAACGTGTCGATTTGCTCTGGATTGAGTTTAACGGTGAGGTGGTAGTGATTGTTCATATGCTAGGGCATGTGAGCATTGGCACCACCGAGATATACACGCATGTGTCGATAGTCAAACTCAAGCAAATCCACGAGATGACGCATCCGACCTTGCACCAGAAAACAGACGCTGAGACCGAGCCGGATGCCACCGAAGAAGAACTGCTATCGACACTTGATGCCGAACGGATGGAGGACAGTCAAGCGTAGTTGGACACAATACCCATCTGACCGGCCGTCACGGCGCTTGCAAGGTCTTCGCATAATCCTGCGGTGCTCAAGCCCGGCAAGCGCCGCGCCCGCCTGCATCGTGCCGGTCTGGTAGTGTAGTGGCTTCGTTATGGTTCATTGAAAGAAATAAGGAATAACACCGGCTATCGCCCGTGTTATGGGGCGAGTTGGTGCGCTCGCGCCAACAGGCTACGCCTGATGGCACTCACTTCCCCCCAACCCCCGAAGGGGGCTATAGGCGGCCATCAAGCCTGGCGGTTAACATAATGTAGGAATTATGCGCAGTCATCACCTTGCACTCTCCGCTGGTCGGCGCAAGGCGCTGTCTGTTCGGCCTATCGGCCCGCATAATTTACATTATGTGTAAATGGCCGCGTCGCTTTGCTCCATAAGGTGTGCTTCGCACGTTGGTATTGTCCCCACCCACCCGGCTGTCAGGGCAAAGCGGCTCGCAGTCGCGTTGCTCCTTGCTCGTACCCGCTTTGCCCTGACAGCCCCCTCTTGAAAAGCAAAAACAGCGGCTAAGGAAGAAAGTCTGTCGCGGCATTTAACCGCTTGCCTGAACCGATGACTAAGGAGTAAAGTGCGCACTGGGCGGCGTGTTGTTAAGCAAAAAAGCGCGTCGGGAATTTTTTACTGGAGATGGAGGTAAGCGTCGGAGGAAAGTGGCTGTAAGCAATTGAGTGAACCGGAAAAACTGTGATGTGAATTATGATGTAGCCTCGGGGTCGTGCGTTTGCACAAAAGGCGGAAAAGAGTACTGCAAAGCTAGTAAGCGTTTTAGATGAGGATTTGGCTGATACGCATTCAGCTTTATTGATTCAGCAGAATGGAGAGAGCTTTTTATATGATCCAGGTGGAAGTTTCCAAACAGGTACAAGAGGATCTGGAGACGTTTTATATAATGTAAGTGTTCAAGATTATATAACTT
Organism: Gammaproteobacteria bacterium; assembly: GCA_965277715.1. Taxonomy (GTDB): domain Bacteria; phylum Pseudomonadota; class Gammaproteobacteria; order JBCCGL01; family JBCCGL01; genus JBCCGL01. The sequence continues at coordinate 56,308 of OZ255836.1, read as the reverse complement.
ATCATCATGGAACAGGCTCAACAGTTGTTATTAGAGATTTGAATATTTCACCAGCCGAAGTGACAGATTTATTGGCGACAATTGATAGATTAGGAGAGCGTAGTCCACTGTATTGTGCATGTACTATTGCAAATGCAATAGAAACTATTCCAGCATTCAATGGAATTAGCCAACAATCCAGTATTTCTTTCACCAGTATAGTGACACCACGTCGACTACTAGATGCTGTGAATGAACGACTTAGGTAATTGAAATGAGTCTAGTGTACAGAAGAACTTCTTTTGTTTTAGTAGGCTTCGTAATTCTCATATTCTGTATATGCTATGTATACCTAAGTGGAATTAATGAATTTATTCAAAATGAGTATCAGAATTTATCTGAGTCCGAGAAAGCGCTAACGAATGAAATAAAGCAAACAATTATATGGGTAGAAAGATCAGATAAGGATGCAGGTATTTTACCTAACAGTGTCAAGACCTATGTAGCTAAAGTAGTAGGGATGAGGTATTACAATAGCGAGCAGAAAAAAATTAGCAGTTGGCCCATAAAATTTTGGCTTGTTCGCCTTGCTATGCTTGTCAGCTTATCGGATGATAAAATTTTATCGTTATATGGTTACTATTTGCCATATGAAGAAGGTAGGGGTCTTTCCAATGCATCTAGTTATTATTATGGTTTGGAGTTGAGAGAGTTAAATGTAGAAAAAGTAATAGCGTTATTAACTATAGGAAGAGCCCCTCACTTAAATTCTCCTACGTATAACCGTGATAAATATGAAAGGGCTAAAATTCTGCTGCTGTCTAGGTATGAGATGAATAAATCTTTATCCATTGGGTGGCAACAGAAAATAGATAGAGATCATCCATAATTGTAATGTGCCACTTTCTGGCCGTATAAATTCCCAAACTATTTATCAAGAGGAAAATAGGACAGGCACTATATAGAAATATGCAAGGATATCCCGAGAAATTGGAAATAGCGCCCAGGATAGTCAAACCTGAGTTTTTTACTTACTTAGGGGGGTATTCGGTGTAATGATCCAGTTATTGAACCTTGTTTTAATGAAAAATATTTTTTCAGGCAAAACGAAAGCAACCGATTTGAATCGATTGAGAAGATCCAGAGAGTTGAAACAGTGAAACGGCTGAATGGCTACCCAGTATCAGCAGTAATTACCTTGTGAGCTAACGCTTTCCAATAACGTGATTCAAAGTTCTGGGTATTGTTTATCCAACTTTCCTTATTAATGTTGAGTCGTTGCAATATTGGCGGTAGGTCTTGAGCCATGTAACCCCGCTTGTCTTGTCGAATAGCGCTTCCTGTCCAGTCAACCAAATTTAGATACTCAGTAAAGTCTAGCGGGATGCCGGTAGAAGTGGCGTTAATGTTTTCGGAGAAATGTAGAAGTGGTTTTAATGGCACATCGAATGGCCTGGTATTCAGCGTTGCTGAGGGTTTCCCCCGCCTACATTTTTTGAATCAACAAGGAGCCTTTGTGCAGACTTAACCAACGATCGATAACTTCCTGATCAGTTAACGCGTCGATTTGCTCTGGATTGAGTTTAACGGTGAGGTGGTAGTGATTGCTCATAATGGCGTAGGCGCAAAGGTCAACGGCAAAGAGCGACGAGAGCAGTCGAATGCGGTCGACAATCCATTGGCGAGGGTGTTCATAATCACGTTGAGTCAGTGGGTTTAGCCTGCATAGAAAGGTGCGCCGTACACAACGCGATACGATGTGGTAGTAGGGGGTATCTGATAGTGAAATTTGATCTTTGCGAGGGCGGGTCATGGTCAGTTCCTTTAACGCTGGTTGGATCCCATCCTAAAAGAGAATGGGACTATCTGTCAATTATTTGATGCCTGTCCCTGGAACTCCTCTGGCAGGTGTAAGTGAGCACTACGGCTACGATAGCCTGGATCGCCTGCAAAGCTGGCAATATAGCGATCCACAGCGGCAGTTGGCGCGCAGCTACAGCTACGATAGCCGAGGCAACATCACCCACAAGAGCGACGCGGGTTCGATGAGTTACGCGGCCAACAATCGTCTGCAAAGTCGGGTAGACCCAACCGGGGCTAATCATACCTATCTTTACGACGCCAATGGCAATATGCAGTCGGGTGACGGCAGAAGTTACACCTGGACCAGTTTTAACAAAGTGGCACGCGTCAGCCAGTCGGGCCACCAGGTCGATTACCGTTACGACAGCGAACAAAACCGCGTATCGCGTCAGGCTAATGGGCAGACCACCTACTACATCACCCCCGGTTTGGAGCTTGTGACCGAAACGGATGCCAACGGCGAGGTGATAAACCGTGCCAGACACAATATTTTTGTTGATGGTCAGGTCGTGGCTACCTACGAGAAGACGCTGGTGGGCACGACCGAAACGCCCGATAAGGTGGCCTATATTCACCGTGACGCCTTGGGTAGCGTCGATACGGTAACCGACAGCCACGGTAATGTGGTGATGCGCAATCAGTTTGCACCGTATGGTGAAAACCTGAGTGCGAACAAACCAAGCCCGGCGTTTAAACGACACGAGCTACGTGGTTACACCGGGCACGAATCGGTAGCGGAAACTGGCTTAATTAATATGAATGCGCGTCTGTATGATCCGGTAATTGGGCGGTTTATCAGTGCCGACAGCGTGGTGCCTGAACCGGGTATGGGGATGGCGTATAACCGCTATATGTATGTGGTGGGGAATCCGCTGAAGTACAGTGACCCTACCGGGCACTGGTGGCACTTTGTCGTTGCGGCGGTGCTTTATGTTATCGGGTCCACTACGGATGACCCAACGATTCGCACGGTGAGTTTTGCTGTGGCCAGTGCGTTGTTGATAGCCAATCCTGTATTTTCGGCAAATACTGTTGTCAGTACGACCATAATAGAACCGGGCCTGGCAATCTCAACGACGTTAGGTGCGACTGGAGCAGCGGTAGCCAATGGTGCTTTGGTGGGGTTTGTGAACGGCTATTTCGCCAGCGGTGGTGATTTTGGTGCGGCGCTTCAGGGAGGGATTATTGGTGGTGTGAGTGGAGGGTTACGGATCAAATAGGTCATGGTGGCATTTTTACTGGAGAGAATGCGTGGTTTTCGCAGGCGTTGGCGCATGGAGTTTTTCAGGGATTGATTAGTGAAATTCAGGGAGGGGAGTTTCAGGCGGGGCTTGCCAGTGGGTTTGTTGCGAAGGTTGGAGGGCATTATTTAGAAGGTACAGCGCTGGATAATATAGCGGGTATATCTATTTTGGGTGGTTTGGCGAGTAAGGCGGCTGGAGGGGATTTTTTGCAGGGGGCTATTCAGGCGGCTTTTGTTTATATGTATAACGAAAGAGGGGATCAGCCGCAGAGAAAGCCTTTAAAGTCGAGATCTATGACTGAAGGAGAAAAGAAACTAGCAAGAACTATCTTTAAGGAAAGAATTAACTATGAAAGAATAAAAGTAATTGACGGAGCATATATCCCGACTTCTCGTCCTCATGTTTCCCCCAGTGGAGATATATATTATCCAGGCGGCTCATATATGAGTGATTTTTCAACTGCTGATCATGTGACTAAAGCTGTGTTTATGCATGAATTGACACATGTGTATCAATATCAAATTGAGACATATAGCTTGTTGAGTTTTATTTTTGATAGAAACTATGAGTATACCTTGATTCCTGGGAAGTCTTTCGGAGAGTATGGATTGGAGCAACAAGGTCAAATTGTAGAAGATTACTATTTAATGAGGCACAATTTGAGATATAAAGGCAATAATCATACCATGACTCAATATAATGCAGTAATCCCATTTTAATGGAGTCGGAATGTGAAATTTTTTTTGATATCGTTTTTATTTGTACTGCAAGTTTTATTTTTTTCTCCTAGTTATTCTAGTTACAAAAAGCTAGAGAGTTCTTGTGGAAATATAATATATGATCAGGAGATTAAAAGATTTTTTGATCAAGGAAATTATGAGAAATTGTATAAAGCACTTCTTCCGTGTGCAATGGCAGGCCACACTCAGTCCCTTAGTTGGTCGGCATTGATATTGGCTTATGATAAAAAAAATTTATTAGGGGAAAATTTGTATAAACGTGAAATAAAAATATTGGGGATATTAAATTTTTTGGCATCAAAAAATGATGCTCTTTCAATATACATGCTTGAAGAGGTGTATAGGCTTGGTAACTTTGAAGTCGTAGAGACGAATACTTTTGTTGCTAAATGCTGGAAAAAACTAAGTAGGAGAGAGGTTGAATACAATGAGTGTTACAATATTTCCAAGGAGCTACAAAATTTAAATTTTAATAACTCGAATAAATGGGGTCTAGCAACCGAGGAATATAAAGGGGATTCTTCGGAAATTGACTAATAAAATGTAACTTATATGGTTCGCCTCGCATTGCAAGGAAAAATCGTTATGTGCATGAAGGAATAGTTGCAGTCTTATGTAGCGTGCCATTTTCTGATCGTATAAATTCCCAAATTATCGATCATAATATTGTTCAGTTTCCCGACGTTTTTGCCACACTCTGATCATAACAAAAAATATTTTTACCCTATTAAAATCTGACATTTTACCCATCTATATCATACCCGTACGATAACGTCGGCTGACCACGATACTCTCGTAGGTTGCCCCTTATGATGTCATGGGTTAATTGTAGCGTGCCACATTACCGTTATAAAACCATGATGCTACTACGGTCATAATGTGGTTGAAAAACACGGGTTTGTACAACAGCAGTTTGGTAAATCACAGCAATAGGTGAATCTTCCCCGCAAAGTAGCTGTATACTGCTGTCAGCAACTTGTCTTTAATACTTGATGTTTCTCTGTCGAAACCGGGGGTTAGATTACCCCCGGTGATTATCCGATTGTGAATTTTTTTAAAACTTTGAACTGAATTCTGTTTATTGGCTTTGCCTGGGAAAACTAATCAGCTCGATAATATTACCTGAATATAGGCCGCATGTAGAACTTAGATGCCTAAGACCGATGGTTTTTCCCGAGATATGTGCCGCTAAAAGAGTGGAGTATTTACCCTCAAACATTGGGTCACTTATATGTATTGTCCATCTGGCCCCTCCTGAACATTGGCTATTGTCATCGGTACCATCAAGGTAGACAGAAACGTAAACGCCACCTTCTCCAATGTGAAGTGTTGTTATTTTTCCGGTTTCGGAAGAAATGGCCCAAGCCGTATTGGATGATAAAAGTAATGTAGCTAATATAAGCATCCTATTAAACATTGTATTAAATCTCCTCTAAAATAAATTTTGTTAAACTGCAAGTGTAATTATGCATAATTTGACATTTTGTACAACCAAAAAGTTCTTTTTTGCAGGTTGGCGAAAAAAATACTTATAAGTGTAACTACCTAACTGTTATAGAGTAAACGGCATTAGGTTTATTTTCAATTGAGTGTGGAGTTAGCTTGCATAACAGTAGAAACCAGGTTTGGGTTGTGGCTTTAATAAAATCGACTTCACTGCAATCAATTGGCTTTATACCGGCTGTCGCCATAGCGTTTATTAGCGGTGTTTGTGCAGCTTTGGCATTTCAATACAACGCCTATTTCTGGTTGTGGCTGCTTGGCCATGTGCTTCTTTACCGGTTACTACAGATTAGTCGTTATCGACACGCGCTGATGTTGGCTGGTATCTTTGGTATTGGTTACTTTTTGTGTGGCTTGTATTGGTTATTTGATATTGCCTCGCACTTTGAAGGCCATGGAAAATGGACTACCGGGGCACTTATATTGAGCATTATTCTGCTTCAGGCTATGTATTATGTGCTTATAGCCAGTATTGTCACCCGTTTTACGTTTGTACAGCGGAAAAGTGCGTGGTGGTGGTTGGGCATATTGCCTGCTAGTGCATGCCTTAGCGAGTGGATACGCAGTTGGCTTTGGACAGGGTTTCCCTGGCAACAGGCGGGTTACCTGCTCGTAGACCGGGGGTTTAATTCGTTGTTGCCACTTACAGGCATCCTGGGGTTGAGTTTACTGTTGTATTTTGGTGTTGGTCTGTTGTGTCTGGTGCTGACTAGGCTGCGCTGGAATACGTTGGTGATGGCGTGCTGCGGTTTGGCGTGTTTGGCTTTTATCGTTTTCAGTTTACGCCAGGTTCAGTGGACGCAGCCGCTCAACGTCAAGCCCCTTAACGTTCAAGTTATACAAGGTGATTTTGATTTGGGTGAAAAGGACAGTCGGGCAGATGTTGTGCGCCATATAAAGCATTACGCTGCACTGGCCGGGCAGGCCCCTTTACCGGATATCAGTTTATGGCCGGAATCTACTGCCAGCACTGATTATCGGCAGCTTGCTGACGCATTTACCGATAGTTTTTCGCGGCTCGCGAAAATGGGCACTACAGTATTGTCAGCACTTCCCGTTATAGGTTTGAATACCCCAGCCACCCAGTAAAAACGCGGTATCTGAGAAAGTGCTGAAATAAGTTTTCGTAAACATTTAATCTGTTTTTGGTTATCCTGTGACGCCAAGCCAATCGCTTGGAGTTCTCCCGATGCCCAGAACCGTGTTTCGCCAGGATGTCAGTATTCCAGGGCTATTGTCCCTGGTCCGACGGGCCTTTGAGGCAATACCCGAACACAAAACGCGCTGCCAGATTCCCCTCGTGGATCATTTGATGAGTGGATTGGCGGTGTTTGGTTTGAAATATCCCTCGCTAAAGAAAGCGATCATAGGTTTTTGTTCGACTGGGTTGACAAAACCACCGGGGTGGCCGAGCACACGGATACCGATAAGCGCGGGTATACCTCCCGTTATCGTGCGCTCAATGGTGTGCCGCTCAATGAGACCCATTTTGACCTGGAGGTGAATTTCCTGGAGTACTGGGAAACCTCACCGAAGGGTAAAACACAGCACTTTGCCTGGGTCACCGACATCGAAATCGATGCCAACAATGCACCGATGCTCATACGAGCAGGGCGGGCGCGGTGGCGCATTGAGAATGAGACGTTTAACACCCTGAAGAACCAAGGCTATCACTTTGAGCACAACTACGGTCACGGCCATCGCCACCTCACCACGGTGCTCATGCACCTCATGATGTTGGCCTTTTTGATCGACCAAATCCAGCAACGCTGTTGTGGTCTATTTCAGCATGCGCTGGACAAGGCGCTGAGCAAAACGCGCTTTTGGCGTCGGCTGCGTAGCTTGTTTGCCAGCTTCCTGATTCCCGATTGGGTGGTTTTATACCGAGGGGTTGTCGGCCAACTCAAACCCACGATCATCCCCATCGACACCTCTTGAACGATGGCTGTGACTGGGTGTGCCTAGGTGAGGTTTTTCAGGAAAATCAAGCCATAATCAGAACAGCCGTTCAACCGGTGACGGACACGGCTTCCCTTGATAAACGCGAGCTTTGCATTTTCCCTGTACATCAACGGATATCTTTTTCAGCGGGAGCCTCTGCAGTATTGTTTGGCGGCTATTTACAGGATGGCGAGCGCAAGTACAATGCGATTATCGACGCGAGTACCGGTGAAGCCAGTTACAGAAAACAACACTTAATACCTTTTGGTGAATATTCTCCCACGTGGTTTTCGTGGGTGTCTACGCTGTTGCCTAACGCCTATATGAGTCGTTTGGTGCCAGGGACGGGTCAAACGGGTTCTGTCGATTACCAGGAGCTTAGGCTTGCGGCGTCAATTTGTTTTGAGGTGCTGTTCGGCGATGAATTACGCGACCGCCTGCATGGTTCCCACCTGCATGTTCACACCAGCGATGTTGGTTGGTTTAGCGGAGGCTGGGTCGCCTCGTATTTGTTGCTGAATGCACGGGTAAGGGCTATAGAAAGCCAAAAACCGGCGCTTTACTCAAGTAACAAGGGCCTTTCTGCCGTGATTGCTCACAATGGTGTGTTGATTAACCGTGGGCCAACTGTTGGCCAATACAGTGTGTACGGTGAGGTAAAACCGCGTTTTGGTGGTACGTTTTATACTCGCTGGGGTTCGTGGCCGATAGTAATGCTGTGTGCGTCTATGCTGTTATGTGGGGTATTTTTTTCGCGAATCGACCTGATTGCCGATGCACAGTAAGAATTTCAACAAACAGGAATATTACATTGGATAGAGATAGGTTCATTTGGATTGATGTAGTGAGAGCATTGGCGATTTTATTTATGATCCAGGGACATTTTGTCTATTACTGGTCAGATTGGTATGCCTTGCGCGAGTTGGGCACGGTTACTGATGGGCTACTGTTCTATTGGATCGATATGGAAAGCTACTCTGCGCCTGCGTTCGCTTTCCTGGTAGGGGTAAGTGTTTGGCTCTGGCGTCTTGGTAATCAATCTGTAAGCGCCAAAGAATAGGCGTCTACCAATTACTCTGATCGCCCTTCACACTGCACCACAGCAACCCAATACCCGCTAGGTGTAGTATGAGTAATAAAGAACGCGCGTCGTACTGGCGCAATCAAATTGAACAATGGCAAGCATCCGGTTTGAGTGGTGCGCAGTTTTGCCAGGATAACGGCATCCACTTGAAGCCGTTTTACTATTGGAGCCGTAAATGTTCCCGTAAAACTATTCAAGCAGTCATCAGTGTTTCAAAATTCCTGGCTGTCGAGGTTTTAAATGCCTCACTAAGCTATGCATAATAGTTCTAAGGGACTTTCTTGTCATTATTGCATTTTGCAGAGAGCGGATGGTGAATGAGCATATACGGGTAATTCTAGCGTAAAAAAACAATGGATTAACAAAGCTGCCTTTTTTCTGGGCAATTTGTTGTCTCTTATCAAGCATTTTAGTGTATTTTAGTGTATTTTTTATCAGATGGATGAATACATTCCAGGTTCTTTGTTTTTGATGTTTCTTCAAAAATACGCATGATATTATAGGCCATGGCAGTAAAACGCATTTGACTGTTCAGCGCATTCAGGTTTGAAGACCAGGCTTTTCTTTCGGTGAAATCACTTTTGCTATTGTTGAATGATTTTTCTATCGTCCAACGCTTGTAATAGAGCATAGCAATAGTGCCTTGGTTAATTGACTCTGGTAGCGTTGAAATAAATTGATGTAATTGACCTGTTTCTGGGTCGCGGTATTTAACAATATGAAATTGGACCTTTTTATTTTTATATACACTATAGCCTTCAACCCCTGTATTAATTTCACTACCCTGGTCATAGGGTATAGAGTTGACAAAAGTTGCAACTGCATTTTCTTTGAGTACTGAAATCATAAAATTCTGATGCTGTTTTTGTTTTTCCCACCATGCATAATCAGTCACCGCCTTATCGTATATATAGAGATGCTTTTGCCAAGTCTCTTTTTCGCCACAACGTTGTTCCCCCTGTGTCAGGGTAGTTGTCCCCCTCCCTAAATTGGGATTCAATAAGTTATTACAGGAGGCAAAGAGAGAGTGGTATGCGTTATCCAGTAGAAAGAAAGGCCGCTGTTTTAAAGAAGATGCTGCCGCCAAATAACCAAACAATTTCCCAGTTAGCCAAAGAAGAAGGCATTGCACAAGGCACGCTTTATAGTTGGCGAGCCCAAGCAAGAGCGAAAGGCGAACTCATGCCAGATGGCGATTTGACACCAGCAGGTTGGGGTTCTTCGGATAAGTTTGCAGCGGTTCTGGAAAGTGCGTCATTAAGCGAAACAGACCTTTCAGCTTATTGCCGTCATCGTGGTTTGTCCCCTGATCAGATTAAGGCGTGGCGAATGGCTTGTGAACAAGCCAATGACTGGGATCGCGCCCAAACGAAACGTTTACAAACCAGTCGTAGAGAAGCGGATAAACGTATTAAACGTCTCGAACAAGACCTGCACCGAAAGGAGAAAGCGTTAGCCGAAACAGCCGCTTTGCAGGTGCTTAGAAAAAAGGCCCAAGCGATCTGGGGGGAGGTAGAGGACGAATGACCTGCCATTCAGATCGCCAAAATAGTATCCGTTTAATCAAAGAGGCCGTTGTTGCTGGCGCTACATTAGGCAAAGCGTGCAAAGTGCTTGAGTTACACCCTAAGACGTACCGACGCTGGGCAAACGCGGGTACTGTCCGTGCTGATGGCAGACCCACTGCCCATCGACAGGCGCCTGGTAATAAGTTCACAACAGAAGAGCGGGCATTGATCGTCACCACTTGTAATGAAGCGAAATACCAAGCGCTACCCCCCTCGCAAATTGTGCCCAAATTGGCGGATGAAGGTGTGTATATTGGGTCAGAGTCAAGCTTCTATCGGGTGTTAAAGTCGGAAAACCAACTGCAGCGGCGAGGTAAGGCGGCGGCGCCTAAAAAACGGCACAAACCTAACAGCTACCTGGCATCAAGGCCAAACGAGGTGTGGTCTTGGGATATTACCTTTTTGAAATCGAACATAACCGGGTGGTTTTACCGGCTTTACATGATGATGGATATTTACAGTCGTAAAATTGTTGCCTGGGAAGTGCATGACAGTGAATCGGCTGATCTGGCAGCGGCGCTGATCCAGCGTGCCTGTTTAGCGGAGGGGTGCAGCCAGAGTCAATTGGTATTACACGCGGATAATGGTGGCCCAATGAAAGGTGCTACCATGTTAGCAAAACTGCAATGGTTGGGTGTGATACCTTCGTTTAGCAGGCCATCGGTAAGCGATGATAATCCTTATTCAGAAAGTCTGTTTAGAACCTTAAAATACACGCCTGCCTATCCGTCAAAGCCATTTGATAGTTTAGCCTCTGCCCGAAACTGGGTGCATGGATTTGTGCAATGGTACAACGACTCTCATTGCCATAGCGGCATTGGGTTTGTGACACCAACCTCACGTCATAAAGGCGAAGATCACGCGATACTGGCAGCCAGAAAAGCAGTTTATGAACAAGCAAAGGCCAAACACCCTGAACGCTGGAACCAGGATATTAAACACCTCGAACCGGTATCGGGGGTGTGGTTAAACCCGGAAAAGGAAGGCTTGGCCATGAGACAAAAGCATAATGGAATTGAAAAGCAAGTAGCATAGTAAAACGGACAACTACCTTGACAAACACCGTGTTCAATATAAGAACGTAACGCGGGTATTTCCTGGTGTCGTTCAGTACCGTTAGTCACGACACAAAGTGGTCTTAGAAGTCCATTTCTGAGGTTCAAGGCATGAATAAAGCCTGCTGCGAAGACGTTGCCCTGACGATTTTTCTCTGTGTGACAAGCATGCTGTATAAAATGACCATCAGCTGCTTCTACTCGATATTCTTCAAGTTCAGGAAATTGTTTTAAATAATCAATGTCCAAAGAAGATAATTTCTCACTTTGCAGTTGATAGCTTTGCTTTTCCATGGCTTGCATCATCTTCATCCGTCTTGTCGACTTCAATGCGTTAAAATAGCTTGAATGACAAATTGTCTCGTCGTATATTTCATCCGTAACCTGTAGATAGTGACGACCACTATGTACAAGACTTATACAGCGAAGTAACCCATGTCGAGAAAAAGCTACGTCATCAATGGCATCGCATGATCTTTTCCATAAAGGGAAGCATTCAGCAGCAATTGCTTTTTCCATACTTATTTTACAGTGTTCGGTGATATATTCTTCAACGGTCATCATTTCGTTCATATTCAATTTGCCCATTTAATCAGATATTAAATGGGTATTTTAAAAAAAATTCTGCTGGTGAATGCAAGTGTTTTTTTGGATAATTTTATTTATTTTATGAATTATAAAGCGTGTTATCGGTTTATAAAAAAACAGTACAAATATTATAAAAAATACTATTTGTAGCTTATGGCGGCTCTTTTCAGGTGTTATTCATTGCGTTATTAGCTTCCTGGTAGGATTCTAGTGGTACACCCATGCAAGCAGTGCAGAGTAACATGCCTGTAGCAGGCTTTACCCAAGTGATGGTGGCTGATAGGCAAAGGGCTGATCCGGGTTTGTGTTTTACGCTGGCCAATGGCTGTGCCATTTCTGGCATTACCGCCGCTAACGTGACGTTAGTTAGCGCGTTACTGGCGCAATTATGACGGCCCGTTATTTGCGACCATCGCTCGATATTGCGCAGGTGTTTTTATACCGAGAGGCGGTGGACTTTCGTAAGCAAAGCAATGGCCTTGCGGCCATTGTTGAGCGAGAGCTTGGCCACAACCTGTTTGATGGTGGTCTATATGTGTTCACCAACAGGCACCGCAACAAAATCAAATGTCTGATGTGGGAGGACAACGGTTTTGTACTGTATTACAAAGCCTTGGCCGAAGAGCAATTTAAGTGGCCTAGCCTTGACGAGGAAATCATTTCACTGACCGGCACAAAAATAAATTGGTTGCTTGATGGCTATGATTTAGCCGCAATGAAAGGCCACAAAGTCTTGCATTACGAATCTGTTTTTTAGCCTGCTAAATAGTGGGAAAGTGTTTAATTTTAATGATCTTTAGACGGTTATTTGGTATTATTACGCGATGGTTTTGGCATCGAAAACTCAACAAAAACAACACGATTACATCGGCTTAACGGCGGCTGAATTAGTGATCGTGCTGGCAGAAAAAGAAGCCGAATTAACGCACCATAACCAAATTATTCAACGTCACAAAAACACCATTAAAAACCGCGATCACTACATTCGTTTGCTGGAAGAACGGTTGCGTCTTTCCAAGGTTCAGAGGTTCGGTGCTAACAGCGAAAAGCTTGCCTTCCAAATCGACTTGTTTGATGAAGCGGAACTCGAACAAGCCATTGTCGACATTGATAGCCAGCTACCGGATGAGTTGTTACCTCAGCCTACGACCACGAACAAGAAAAAACGTCAACGCGGCTTCTCCAACCGTTTACCCCGTGTGCGCGTTGAGCTGGCCTTAAGCGATGAGGAAAAAGCAGGTGCTACACGTACTTTCTTCGTTAAAGTCAAAGAAGAACTCCAATACATTCCCGCACAACTCAACGTTTTGGAGTACTGGCAAGAAAAGGCCGTCTTCAGCTACGCAGGTGATGATCACATTATCGCCGCGCAACGCCCCATACACCCTTTAGGTAAGTGCTTTGCCAGCACGGCCCTGCTCGCCAACATCATGGTGTCCAAATACGCCGATGGATTGCCCTTGTATCGCCAGGAAAGTATTTTAAAGCGTTATGGACATGCCGTGAGCCGCACCAACATGGCCAATTGGATGATTCGCCTGGAAGCGGTTTTTAAACCCCTGATGACCTTGCTGCGGGAAAGTCAAAATGACGGTGATTATGTGCAAATGGACGAAACGCGTATCCAGGTACTCAAAGAAAATGGCAAAACTGCCCAATCCGATAAATGGATGTGGCTAACGCGGAGTGGCCCTCCAGACCAGCCCAGTGTGTTATTTGAATACGACCCTTCTCGTTCGGGTGAAGTGCCGCAACGCTTATTGGAAGATTTTCAAGGCACTCTGCAAGTCGATGGCTATTCAGGGTATAACGGGGTGTGCGAGCAGCAAAAAACGCCATGGACTATGCACTGAATCAATGGCATACCCTCACAGGCTACTGTGATGATGGACGGTTACACATCAGCAACGTGCTGGCTGAAAATGCTATTAGGCCTTTTGCCGTGGGTAGAAAAGCCTGGTTGTTTGCCGATTCAACCCGTGGCGCCCATGCCAGTGCCACATGTTACTCATTGATCGAAACGGCCAAAGCTAATGGGCTTGAACCCTATGCGTACATACTGCACGTCCTTAATCATATCGGCAGTGCGGATACTCTTGAAAAGATAGAGGCCTTGCTACCTTGGCATGTCGTTTTGGACATTACCTTGGAATAGAGGCTGATTTAAGGGCGCTTACGAAAGCCTGCAAAATGATGGGCTTATCACGCGATACCTTTTATCGCTACAAAGCCGCTAACGATGAAGGAGGAGTTGAAGCATTATTGGATCGTAATCGACGTAGCCCCACCCTCAAAAACCGTGTTGATCCGAGCATTGAAAATGTCGTGTTGGACTCTGCACTTGAAGAACCCGCTCATGGGCAAACTCGCACCAGTAATGAATGACGTAAACGGGGAATTTTTGTATCACACTAGTGGTGTGCGAGGTATCTGGCTACGGCATGGTCTAGCCTGTTTTAAACATCGCTTAAAAGCGCTTTGTGAAAAAGTGGCCTCAGAGGGTTTGATTCTGACCGAATCACAGGTCGCCGCCATGGAGCGAAAGAAAGACGATGATGAGGTTTGTGGTGAAATAGAAACTGCCTATCCAGGGTATCTAGGCTCTCAAGATACGTATTACGTTGGCACCTTTAAGGGCATTGGTCGTGTTTATCAACAAACGTTTGTGGATACTTATAGCAAGGTAGCCCATGCCAAACTCTATACGACCAAAACTCCTATTACCGCAGCGGATATACTCAATGATCAGGTGCTGGCGTTCTACGAAGAACACAGCCTTCCTATGCTGCGAATTATGACCGATAGAGGCACCGAGTATTGTGGGCGTGCGGATCAACATGATTATCAGCTTTATATGGCTCTGAATGATATTGAACACACTAAAACCAAGATCAAGTCACCTCAGACCAACGGTATTTGCGAACGATTCCACAAGACTATTTTGAACGAGTTTGATCAGATCACTTTGCGTAAAAAAATCGGTTCCTCCCCGGTTTGTGTGAGGTTATAGTATTTCATCTCCCTTTGCTATTGAGAGACTCCGGTGCTATCGAGCCTTGAAGAACACTACAGCCAGCTCCTGGGTCTGACAGATGATTGGTCAGTGACATCAGTTGATTTAGACCCTTCAGGGTTAAAAGTATCCATTTCGTTGGCATTTAGCGGCAACCACGGCCCTTGTTCGCACTGTGGCGAAGTGAGTCCGTTCTATGATCACCGTTCACAAGAGCGATCCTGGAGACACCTGGATACTATGCAGTTTGAAACGCGTCTACACAGTCGCATTCCCCGAGTAAATTGTCTGGAGCATGGTGTTAAAAGTATGGTGTTACCCTGGGCAAGCAAGCGCAGTCGTTTTACGTTGTTGTTTGAATTATTTTCCATCAGGGTGTTGCAAGCCTCACGTAGCGTCGAAGAGGCGCGTAAGTTACTGGGACTTAGCTGGAACGCAGTGGAAGCCATCAAAGCCCGCGCTGTCGAGCGGGGACTTTCGCGTCGGGAATTGGTGACAATTGAGTACCTGGGTATTGATGAGAAGTCCCACCGTAAAGGGCATGACTATGTGACGCTCATCAATGATATCGATGGAGGGCGAGTATTGGATGGAGTGAAAGATCACACCCAGGCAGCTTGTGAGGAGGCGTTGGAGGTTGCGCTGACGGATAACCAGCGAGAACAGGTGAAAGCTGTCGCGATTGATAGGTGGCCTGCGTTCATTAATGCCGTTGAGGTAAAACTGTCAGACAGTGCGATTGTTCACGACCGTTTTCATATTAGCCAACACCTGAATAAGGCGGTGGATCAGGTCCGTCGTGATAAACATAGAGACCTTTTGTCACAGGGCGATACCCGGTTGAAAAAGAGTCGTTATCACTGGTTAAAAAACGAAGAAAATTTGTCTGACAAAGCAGCCGAGCACTTTGAGTCACTCAAGCATGATCAGTTATTGACAGCCCGAGCCTGGGCGATAAAAGAACTGTTTCGTGATTTTTGGACGTATAAGACAGCGGGTTGGGCAAAGCGTTTCTTTGACGAGTGGTATTCATGGGCAATTCGGTGCCGATTGGACAGCATAAAGAAAGTGGCCAAGATGATAAAAACGCACATGCCGAACATATTGACATGGTTTAAGCACACAATAAGTAATGCCGTGTCAGAGGGTTTGAATTCAAAAATTCAGACAGTCAAATCGAATGCAAGAGGATTTCGTTCGTTTGAAAGTTACCGGCGGAGTATCTTGTTTTACTGCGGAAAGCTGGATAGGGAACCGGTGGCTTCACAATAATCGGGGAAGAACCGAAAAATCTATCAAAGTATGGAGGAACTTCAAGTTGATCTTGACGAATGATTAATCAAGTACAATACTCAGCGAACCCACCAAGATAAAGTGTGCTGCGGTAGAACCCCGATGGAAACTCTTATCGACGGTAAATCAATCTGGAAACTTAAGTTGTTGAACTAAACTTAAGCTGACAGTCAGTCACTGAAAATTGGGTAACTGTCAGATCAAGTTTGAACTTCCAAAATATGCTCAGCGCTACCTTGCTGACTTTCAGTACCGGTTTAATCGGCGATTTTCACTTAAAGATATACTCCCCCGGTTCTTCTATGTGGCATTAAGAACACCACCTATGACTGAAAAAATGCTGAAAAATAGGCTTAGCTTGAGTGGTAATTAGGTAAGCTTTTCTTCATAGCGTTTTAAGCCGCTTGGCTTATCTTTTAGTTCTTCACGTAGTTTCCGTTGTTCTTGCAACTCAACTTCTATCTGTGCGTACTCGTCTTCACTTAGCCAAGTTTGCAGCTGACGGTTTTGCACGTTTTCCCCACGCTCAATCTTGCAGCTATAGCTTTAAGTTTAGCTAACCGACTTTTTTCTTCAGCTGTAAGTGTATGACGTGGAATAGCTTTTTCTATTCGTCCTTGTATCAACTTACGGAAGTTGCCACGTAGCTTCTTTTTTGGCTGTCGTACCACTCACTCATCCACAGTATAGGTATCGCTGAAAATTTAACATTCTGTATCAACCTATTTTCTTCCTATGATGTTCTCCCAAGCAGCGACTCTTATATCTATAAAATCCATTTTTTTAAACCAGGAATAGACTTCATAAACGGTATGAGCAGATTGATAAGATGGTGTGACACTATCAAAGGTATCTAAGACACTCCATCTAACATCTGGCAAAGTTACTGATGGAAAAATTAGCCTAATCGGAAGACTTAAAATTCGTGAATAGCGGCGAATATAGTGATTTGTTCTTCCAAAAAATTGAGAGTAAACGTAAGGTAATCTGTGTCCAAATATTGGCCACAACGATTTGAACAATATACGCCACATTTGTACTGTGACAAAGTCGTAATAGCCCCCTTTTTTATAAACAGAGATTGCGAACTCGCCGCTTTTTTTTAATACTCTAGCAGCTTCTTGAACACCTTTAATTGGGCTAGGTGTATGATGTAGCACGCCTATGCTGTAGACAAAGTCAAACACTCCTTCTTTAAAAGGAAGATTTAATGCATCACCTTGCACAAAGAAAATTCCTGTAGCGTCCTCAAAGTTCTCTTTTGCAGCATCAATCGCTGTAGAATAATCTAATGCTATGACTAATTTTGCACCTAATGTTCTGGAGACATCCACGAACCTACCCGGACCACAACCAATGTCGAGAATCGTTTTATCTTGTAATTTTTCACTTGTTAATTCAGTAATAGCTTTAAACATTTTTGTTGTATAACCAGCCATTGGTCTACCAGTATTCTCGCACTCAAATTGAACTTTCGCCCAATGATTCCACTGCCAACCAAAGTTATCAGAATAACCCTCATTTTTCACGAATCTTGGAATACCATTAATAATTGGAAAGTCAGATTTTGACGAGTAGAGCTTACCACTTAGTATCTCTCCCTTATGCTCTTCATACACATCTAACTCTAACTCTTCTTCTGTTACTGGGCATTTTAAGAAATTTAAATATTCGTATTTCATTGCTTCTTCCTGCCTTCAGCAAGCGCGCCTTTCAGCATCCCAGCAGTAAAGCCAAACTCTTTGCAAAGACGCTTTACCTCTTTCAATGCATTAGCACGTTCGTTCTTCTTTGCTTCAACCATCTGCTGCTGAATTGCTTCCATTTCAGCTTTCAACTCGTCATAAGATTTCATCTCACACCTCCGTTGGTTAAGTGTCAGTCTTATATTATAGATTTGTTAAGTGGATGAACAGCACGTTTTTTCTACGCCTGCTGTAAAGCGTTGTATGTAGAGGAAAGTATTTCTATACCGTCTCACTATGCCAATCAGTCATAGCGTCAACCATACAGCCAAAATGCTACAAACCATGCACTTTCGACTGGTTTTCAACGTTTATCTCTGTCGTCTTGTTGATTTGGTAACGGTGGTTGTGATGTGGCTACACTAATTCGGACCCCTCACTTGAAGTAAACCGAGTTTACGCGAGGAACCGAAAATGAAAGAGAAGCAACCCTATACGGCTGATTTTAGAGAGTCAGCGGTTAAATTAGTCCTGAAAAACGACCAGCCTATAGCCGCGACCGCACGCGAACTGGGCGTGAACGAGAATACTTTGCATACCTGGATCAGCAAGTATAGCCAACCGAAAGCGGATGGCAGTGGCCACAGCGATGAGCACTTATATGATGAACTCAAACGGTTGAAAAAAGAAAACGCGCGTTTGAAAGAGGAACGCGACCTGTTAAAAAAGGCGGCCGCGTACTTTGCCAAGGAACAAGCGTGAAGTACGCCTGGATACAGCAACATCAATCTGGCTATGGTGTTCGACCTCTTTGTCGCTTTATGGCGGTTTCCAGTAGCGGCTATTATGCGTGGTCAAAACAATGCACCACAGCCCGCTATCAGGAAGATCAACAGCTGACAGAACGTCTGCACGTTTTTTTTGAGCAAGGACGAGGGACTTATGGTACCCGGCGTTTAAAGCGTTTGTTTGCCAATGAAGGGGTTCGTATCAGTCGCCGCCGAATAGGCCGTCTCATGGTACAAGCAGGGCTTTGTTGCCGTACCAAACGTAAGTTCAAAGTGACAACAGACTCCAAACACCATAACCCCATTGCGCCCAATCATCTGAATCGAGCCTTCACCGTTGAACAACCTGACCGCTGTTATGTTGGTGACATTACCTCCATCTGGACGCAACAGGGCTGGCTTTACCTGGCCGTCGTGATTGACCTGTTCTCTCGTCAAATAGTGGGTTGGTCTATCCAATCACACATGAGAACCAGTCTGGTGGATGACGCATTGCTGATGGCTATTTGGCGGCGTAAGCCCAAAGCTGGCCTGCTATGGCACACAGATCGTGGCTGCCAGTATGCCTCTAATCACCATCCCCGCTTACTAAAACAACACCATATTATTCAAAGTATGAGCCGCAAAGGCAATTGCTGGGATACTCAGCCTACTATGCTTGAGAATACCCTGCTGATCTGACCTGTGCTGGGATTGGCTTTTTTGTCTTTGCGTTGACCTGTCGATCAGTATTGGTGTTCCCCGAGCGTTTCCGGGCCCAGAGTCTGTGACCTAATAGGAGCTTTGTATTGCATCATGAGTGTCCTGTCCAACGAATGGGATTGGTAATGCTTCATAATTAATGAGGTGAACCCATGAAATTCGCTCTTCAAAAAGGTGAAATTATTGTCGGTGTAGATACCCATTTAGAGTAAGCGCCCTTAAATCAGCCTCTATTCCCCGGTAATGTCCAAACCGACATGCCAAGGTAGCAAGGCCTCTATCTTTTCAAGAGTATCGGCACTGCCGATATGATTAAGGACGTGCAGTATGTACGCATCGGTGTTTGTCAAGGTAGTTGTCCGTTTTACTGTGCTACTTGCTTTTCAATTCCATTATGCTTTTGTCTCATGGCCAAGCCTTCCTTTTCCGGGTTTAACCACACCCCCGATACCGGTTCGAGGTGTTTAATATCCTGGCTCCAGCGTTCAGGGTGTTTGGCCTTTGCTTGTTCATAAACTGCTTTTCTGGCTGCCAGTATCGCGTGATCTTCGCCTTTATGACGTGAGGTTGGTGTCACAAACCCAATGCCGCTATGGCAATGAGAGTCGTTATACCATTGCACAAATCCATGCACCCAGTTTCGGGCAGAGGCTAAACTATCAAATGGCTTTGACGGATAGGCAGGCGTGTATTTTAAGGTTCTAAACAGACTTTCTGAATAAGGATTATCATCGCTTACCGATGGCCTGCTAAACGAAGGTATCACACCCAACCGGAAGGTGTCAACCTGTTTCAAGCCACAGTTACTCAAGTTACCATATATTTAGCCCGATTTAGTGTTGGGAAGTTGACGGGTGCATCGTGATCTATATTACCCAGTTCATCGCGCACGGGATTAATGTAGACCTTCGCAGGCGGCATCCTGACAACAGGCCGCTGATTGACAAATCGCTCTGCATGTTGGACATACTTTTCATTGAGTGCCTGCTGACGAACCTCACTGAGTGGTATGTACTGCCCAGTAAACACCTGACAAGGTGTGAAGCCCTCCAACGCACTGTGACAGTGCTGATGGTTATACCAATCAATATACTCAGTGCACCATCCATTGGCATGGCTATAGCTATCAAAGCGACGCGGGTAGTCAGGCTGATACTTCAGTGTTCGAAATTGGCTTTCACTATGAGGATTGTCATTACTCACGCGGGGTCTGCTGTGGCTAGCGGTGACCGCCAACTCGCCCAGTAAGTCAAGGTAGCAATGTGCGGTCATCGGTGCCCCTCGATCCTGATGCAGCGTCAGCTGGTCGGGTCTAATCGCGTAACGTGTACTGGCCTCCTGAATGAGCTGCTGTGCCAGTGCACTGTTTTCTTTATGGGAAAGCATCCAGGCCACGATGTAGCGACTGAATAAATCCATCACCACATAGAGCGATAAATAAACGCCGCGCTTAACGGTGGCCAATTTTGTAATATCCCATGTCCAGACCTCATTAGGCTGACTGGCCGAAAGCCTTGGCACTGCGTTGGTTTGCCCAGGACGCTGTTTTCGGCGTTCCCCCGACTGATCGGACTGACGCAGCAGGCGGTGCATGGTGCTGATGGAGCAGAGGTAAATACGGCGACTCAGCAAGGTATGGTAAACCTGCGCCGGTGGTTGATCATAGAACGCTTCACTATTGAGCGTATTCAATACCACAGAGCATTCTTCTTCACTCAGTTGGCGTGGCTGATGGCAAGTGATTCGCACGGTTCCTGCTGGTTTGGGAGGGCCACAGAAATGGCGGCGGCTTTGCTTGGCCCGGACGTGTGACCGTGACAATGCCAATACCTTACAAGCCAGACGTTGGGACACTGAGGGTGGGCGGTCAGTCAACGCGGTATTCACTGCTCGATCCCGCTGTTCAATCGGTCGAGCATCGCCAAGGCTTTTTTTTGGAGTTCCAGACAGTCATCCTTAAGGGCGATTTGTTTTTCCAGACGGTTTACTTGTTTTTCAAGCTGCGCTATCCGGCGCTGCTCAGACGTCATTTGCGGTGCAGGGCCGGGCGCGCTTTTTGATAGCCCTGACAAACCGCCTTCGGCCAGTTCTCTTCGCCACTGAGACAATTGATTGGAGTAAAGCTTCTCACGGCGTAGCAAAGCGCCAAGCTGTCCATGCTGGCAAGCATCAGCTTGATTGATCATCTTTAGCTTATAGGCTGCTGTAAAAGTGCGGCGAGTCTTTTTCTCAAGTGTCCGATCAGGCTTGATCTCACATGACTCAGGTTGTGGTTTATCTAACATTGGTTTTGGCATTGTTCTCACTCTCGATAGCTGCCCTGATTTAGATGTTAACTTAAATCATAGTGGCTTGAGGTGAGGTTGACACACAGGGACCATTGCAGTTTTACTAACATGGTCATCAGTGTTTCAAAATTCCTGGCTGTCGAGGTTTTAAATGCCTCACTAAGCTATGCATAATAGTTCTAAGGGACTTTCTTGTCATTATTGCATTTTGCAGAGAGCGGATGGTGAATGAGCATATACGGGTAATTCTAGCGTAAAAAAACAATGGATTAACAAAGCCGCCTTTTTTCTGGGCAATTTGTTGTCTCTTATCAAGCATTTTAGTGTATTTTAGTGTATTTTTTATCAGATGGATGAATACAGTCCAGGTTCTTTGTTTTTGATGTTTCTTCAAAAATACGCATGATATTATAGGCCATAGCAGTAAAACGCATTTGACTGTTCAGCGCATTCAGGTTTGAAGACCAGGCTTTTCTTTCGGTGAAATCACTTTTACTATTGTTGAATGATTTTTCTATCGTCCAACGCTTGTAATAGAGCATAGCAATAGTGCCTTGGTTAATTGACTCTGGTAGCGTTGAAATAAATTGATGTAATTGACCTGTTTCTGGGTCGCGGTATTTAACAATATGAAATTGGACCTTTTTATTTTTATATACACTATAGCCTTCAACCCCTGTATTAATTTCACTACCCTGGTCATAGGGTATAGAGTTGACAAAAGTTGCAACTGCATTTTCTTTGAGTACTGAAATCATAAAATTCTGATGCTGTTTTTGTTTTTCCCACCATGCATAATCAGTCACCGCCTTATCGTATATATAGAGATGCTTTTGCCAAGTCTCTTTTTCGCCACAACGTTGTTCAATATAAGAACGTAACGCGGGTATTTCCTGGTGTCGTTCAGTACCGTTAGTCACGACACAAAGTGGTCTTAGAAGTCCATTTCTGAGGTTCAAGGCATGAATAAAGCCTGCTGCGAAGACGTTGCCCTGACGATTTTTCTCTGTGTGACAAGCATGCTGTATAAAATGACCATCAGCTGCTTCTACTCGATATTCTTCAAGTTCAGGAAATTGTTTTAAATAATCAATGTCCAAAGAAGATAATTTCTCACTTTGCAGTTGATAGCTTTGCTTTTCCATGGCTTGCATCATCTTCATCCGTCTTGTCGACTTCAATGCGTTAAAATAGCTTGAATGACAAATTGTCTCGTCGTATATTTCATCCGTAACCTGTAGATAGTGACGACCACTATGTACAAGACTTATACAGTGAAGTAACCCATGTCGAGAAAAAGCTACGTCATCAATGGAATCGCATGATCTTTTCCATAAAGGGAAGCGTTCAGCAGCAATTGCTTTTTCCATACTTATTTTACAGTGTTCGGTGATATATTCTTCAACGGTCATCATTTCGTTCATATTCAATTTGCCCATTTAATCAGATATTAAATGGGTATTTTAAAAAAAATTCTGCTGGTGAATTCAAGTGTTTTTTTTAGATAATTTTATTTATTTTATTAATTATAAAGCTTGTTATCGGTTTATAAAAAAACAGTACAAATATTATAAAAAATACTATTTGTAGCTTATGGCGGCTCTTTTCAGGTGTTATTCATTGCGTTATTAGCTTCCTGGCAAGATTCTAGTGGTACACCCATGCCTATAATAGTGGGCAGCACTAAATTTACCAGCAAGGGTAAAGAATCAAAAATATATCAAACGCCTTATGGAGCAGTAGATATACAACGCCCTGTTTATCAAGGTTCAAAAGGGGGAAAGACGTATTGCCCTGTTGATGCCAATGCCCGTATTATCATTTCCTCGACCCCCAAATTTGCCAAGATGGTCTCTTCAAAATATGCCGACCTTGGTGCATCGCGTGTTAGAGCTGACCTTGAAGAAAACCATAGTAGGAAAGTGGCACGTTGTTTTATACAAGATATCGCTGAGGCGGTGAGTGCGGTGGTTACGGCTAAGGAAGCACAGTGGAACGATGAGCTGCCCAAGATGGCCTATCCGGTGAAAACGGTATCGATAGGGATGGATGGTACTTGTATGCTGCTTTGCAATGAAGGCTATCGTGAAGCAATGGTGGGCACCATTGCTTTTTATGACAAAAAGGGTGATAGACAACATACCACCTATATGGCGGCTACGCCTGAGTATGGCAAGGAGACCTTTTTGGGGCGTTTTGAACAGGCGATCATCAAAGTAAAGAAGTACTACTCTGATGCCCACTATGTAGGAATTGCTGATGGTGCGAAATGTAATTGGCCTTTTTTAAAGCGACATACTCATACCCAAACAATCGACTTTTGGCATGTGAGCGAATACCTTGGAAAAGCCGCTCATGTGATGTTTCATGGAAAAAGAAACGCGTTAGATAGGAGTGAATGGCTTGATCAATCTTGCCATAAGCTAAAGCACTGTGTGGGTTCGGCAACGCGGTTACTGAACGAAATGGTGGCTTTTGGCAATAACAGTGATCTATCGAAAGAGAAACGAAATGCCCTTAATTCTGTTATCACCTATTTTACAAACAACAAAGATAAGATGAAATATGCTCATAATGTAAAAAATAGCTTACCCATTGGTTCGGGTGTAACGGAAGCGGCTTGCAAGGTGATTGTGAAACAACGGTTATGTGGTTGTGCAATGAAGTGGAAAGAAAAAGGGGCGGCAGCCGTGTTAGGTTTACGCTGCATAAACTATAGTACTGGCAGATGGCAGCAGTTTTGGCAAAAGGTCGGTCAATTTGGTTTGCCTATCGCCGCTTAAATACAACATCAAATTAAGGTCATACCCGATCAACTAGAACCTTATGCATTGCCAGCTTTTAAAATGAACCATCACTAGTTAATTTTCTACTGCAGCGAAATTTTCTTAATATAAACGTTAAGGCATTAGTTAAAATATAATCAAGAAAACTTTACACTACATATTATTAGCGTTACAGCAGATAAAAGCCCCAATCAATCTATAACATAAACTCCAATTTGACCTCTATTCTGATCAATTGGAAGACCTCGACTATAGCTTTGAACGGCTCCAACTGCATCCATATTTTTTTTTAACATATCTGCTTCATAGTCATTTAAGTGACCAAAAAGAACCATTGATGGGCTATTTAGTATCGTGTCACCAACAACGTACTGATCGGCGTGCAAAGTGCCGTTACTTAATAATTTCAAATAATAATTTGATATTAGATATTTCCATTTATTCGTCTCACCATGTGATACAAAGTAAACATTCCTTCCATCATGATTATTTACGATAAACATTGATGCACCACGCCAGTCTTGAATGCCAATAGACTTAGTATGAATTTTGTAAGCAGATGCAAGCAAACTAAGTGAACAAAAGACAATCAAAAGACTTAGTAACAAGTTTTTAGCATTAGCATATGACTGCATAAGACATAAAACCGTAGCGGCTAGGGTTATACTAACAAATGGCACCAATACGATGTAATTTCTGGTAGTCGACATTGGGCTCCAAACATCAATAATCGCGACCAAAATTAATAAAATAAGAGAAGTGAGTGTTGTCGTATATGCTTTTTGTAAAAAAGAACGATCACAAGTATCCGTGACATTCACTTTGCGTCGAATGGTAATCAATGAAACCAACAAACCAAAAATTAATATTACTCCACCCACCATCCCTGTTTTGGGAATAAAACCATTGGCAGCTATTGAAAAACTATCTAAAAAACCATCAACCTCTATCCAAAAATTTCCATTTGTTTTGTTCAGTATATCGCCATTTATTACATGATTGACGGGCCAAACAAGACAAAGAATACCAACACAAATGACAGGAATAATATATTGCGGCCTTCTCAAATGAGTAAAGAAATAAACTGCTAAAGTAACCCCTGCCATCAAAAATCCAAAATAATGTGTAAGAGAAAGCAAAACACTTGATGTATAGAAAACTAACGATGGCTTTTCATTTTCTGCGGGAAGATTTGAAGCTAAAAGTGTTGCAAAAAACAACATCATTGCGTAAGAACGAACCTCATTTCCATAATATACGACAAGCCAATTCGTAGTAAAAAACAAAATTATTACTAGACCGTTAAATCTTCCATACTTTGATGTTTTCAGATAAAGGTAAGCTGCTGCAATGATTGAAAACAACATGCTTAAGCATCGAGTAGAAAACTCACTATCTCCAAAAAGTGATATCCATAGTTTTAAAGTAATTTGATACAGGGGCGGGTGTACATCTCCAAGTAAGATAAGGTAAAGAGATGAAAAATTTTCATTAGAAGCAGTAACACTGTAGAGCTCATCGAGCCAATAAGAATAGGGTGTAGAAACGAAAATAATGGTTGCCAATATGCCGCCAAAGATAAGCGCCAAAGCAAATGTAAACCAAATCTTAGGAGCTAGTTCATGTTTAAATTCTGTACTGGATGTCATAGTGAAAGATTCCTAAATAGTTTGGTTGGAATAGAAGTAATCAACATCATTATCACCCCCCAAAACCTTGGCACATAAACTTCTCCACTCTTGTTCTCAATCGCCTTTACAATCGCTGCAGCAACCGCATTAGGCTTAGCCCAAAGAAATCCCTTTTTAAACTCAGCAGTCATTGGTGTATCCACAAATCCAGGCTTTATTGTGACAACCGCAACGTTAGACTTGTGTAGTCGCTGTCGTAAACCAGAAGTGAATGATGTAACCATCGCCTTAGCTGATCCGTAAACATAGTTACTAGCTCTTCCTCTATCGCCAGCAACCGAAGAAATTACGCAAATAGTTCCATTTCTTTTCGCCTCAAATCGGTTTGCGATTAGCGTTAATAAGCTGACGGTAGAAAGCGCATTTGTCTGTATTTCAGCCAATGTTTCTTCGACACTAAGTTCACACGCTTTTTGATTTGAAAGTGTACCGTGCGCAACCAACACGATGTCTACGCTACCCAATGCATCATCTGCTTTATCAAGTAGTTCATCATACTTCTCCATATCGTTTAAATCATTACAATATGTCGTAACTTCTGATGCTCCACGCACTTTCAAGTCATCTGCAATAGTTTGAACACGATCTTCATTTCTAGCCACCAAACGCAATGCATAACCCTTAGCAGCCCATATCCTAGAACAGTGTTCAGCAATTGCAGACGTTGCACCAATAATTAAAACTTTCTTCATGCTAATCCCAATCGTTTTGACTGCGAAGAGCTGAACTTGCCAATGGCACCATAATTTTCTCGCACAGACTCGAATTTTTCCCAATTTGGGTATGTCGTTTTAAACGTATCTTCTTGCATTACAGCATCTTTCGTTAAGTAAAGCCTTCCACCCATATCTACCACTATCCCTTCGAGTCTACGTAACGTCTCTATTGTTGATGCGGTTAACTTAAAATCTAAAGCTAATGTGTAACCTTCAGTCGGAAAAGAAAGAAGGTTGTCATTGGCTTTACCGAACTGCTTAAGCACTGCAAGGAATGAACCTTCTCCACTGTTTGAAATCTCTGTTAACAGCTTCCGCATGTTTGCAACGCCATCGTCCTTGGGTATCACGCACTGAAATTGTAGAAACCCATGTTTACCGTACAACTTATTCCAAGCACCCACCGCATCTAACGGATAAAAGTAAGGCATCAGCGGTGTCATCTGACTTTGGTTATGTTTCGACTTGTGCCAATAGGCACCGTTAAAAGCCTTCATTGTCATGCTGTTAAGTAATGCAGATGGGATATTAAAGGGGACAACTACTGGATGTTTTATATCCACTTCCAATTCGCCCTTATCTGCATGCTCTCCAAGCATAAGAACACTCCGTCCAAGGCTTTTTCCTTTGGCAAGACAATCTATCCATGCCACGCTGTAAGTGGAGCTACAATTATCTTCAAAAGCTTCGCATGCGGCTTCAATGCAATCCGCCTTAATCGTCTTTTGGTTGATATAGGAAGATCGAATAGGAAGCAGTTGAATAGTTGCACTGATAATCACGCCAGTAAGCCCCATACCTCCACATGTAGCATGAAACAAATCAACCTTGTCTTGCGGAGATACTGTTACAACTTCGCCCGTCCCTAACACCATGCATAATGATGTGACGTGCTGCCCAAAGGTACCAGCGATATGATGATTTTTACCATGCACATCACTTGCTATTGCGCCGCCCAAAGTTACATAACTAGTTCCAGGCGTTACTGGTAAAAACCATCCTTTGGGCACAATCAGTTTTAATATTTCTCTTAGAGTAATACCAGCTTCAGCTGTAAGCTTGCCAGTATCTTCATCAAATTCAATAAAGTGATCGCAGTAGGACGTCTGCAGCACTTTTGACGCATTAGCACTATCACCGTAACTGCGCCCCATGCCTCGAGGTATGATGGTTTTCTCTTGCCTTACTAATGCAGTTAAAGACGAACATGAAGACGGCATTAGCAACTGCGCTTCTTGTTGAGGGTAATTACCCCATCCGCTAATTTTGGTTAGATACGTCATTTAACAGTCTCACGGAAACTATTCACAAACACATACTTTTTATCCAACTGGTATTTAACATAGAAACCTATAGAAAGTCCGACAATACCACCTACGTATCGCATAAAATCTGTATCGTAGATAAGGTGGAAAGCATACTCTGTGCCCCAGAAAATCAGCGTTGTTATCACCCCCATTGCACTATAAAAAACGAACAGCTTCCCATCATGTGCCAGATTCTTGCTCGTAAAAGTAAATATGTAGCGTTTTTCTAAAAAGTAGCGCAGTGGTAACCCCATGGCTGTACCAACTAAGATAGATATCTCGACAGAAAAAGGCCCGTTGTAAGCCCAAATTGATACCATCTGAGAACCTATATTGATGGCAGTTGATAGCACGGCAAAAAGCGTATAAAGCACCGCAATTTTAGCTGCTGTTTTGGTCATCAAATTTCCATTCCAATAGCAGCGTATATAAACACAATGGCTGTAATCGCAGCTACTAAGAGACTTGCTTTATCCTTAGCCGCAAAAACGATGGGATCATCGTGCATCTCACCTCTAGCGGATTTTAACCAAACCCAACTTACCCAAAACAAAAGTATTGGAATCAATAACCAGATTGCTAATGGCTGTGAATATAATAACACTACGTCTTCACTACGCAAATACAACGCTATGACCAATGCAGAAATATAACCAGACGATACCCCTAATGTCTGCAATAGGGATGCATCTGAAACTAGATATCCCCTTCCGTGTGCGCCACTTTTGCCTTCTTGCGACTGAACTACAAGCTCTGCATAGCGTTTGACAAGCGCTAACGATAAAAAGATAAAAATGGAAAAAGCTAGCAACCAAAACGAGACTGATACGGATACTGCAGCAGCGCCAGCAATGATACGAACTGTGTAAAGTGTTGCTAGCGTCAAACAGTCCACCAACACCAAACGTTTAAGAACCAACGAATATGCTACTGTCAGAACAAGGTACAGCAACAATACAATTAAGAAATCGGAACTAACAATTGCCCCTAAAGCAATACTTACACCTATTAATAAAGGCGCTATAGCTACACCATATACGATTGGTAACTTTGCGGATGCGAAAGGTCTATGCCTCTTGCGTGGGTGACTACGATCACTTTCTAAATCGAAAAGATCGTTTGTTATGTAGACTGAAGACGCACATAAGCTAAATGAAATAAAAGCAATTATAAGTGAACTAAGAGACTGTATGTTGCCGAACTGATGTGCTGCTAATAATGGAACGACTAATAATAAATTTTTAAGCCATTGATGGACGCGTAATGCCCTTATCCAATCGGTAATGCCAGCATCATCTGAGGGGAATGTTCGAGCGGTAGAAGCGACTTTTAACGCTTTTTTTAAAACTCCTTCACTTGCATTGACGACAATTGCCTTAGAAGCGCCAGCCCAAACCTCAATGTCGGCTGTGCTATTGCCAGCATAATCGTAACCTTTATCTCCATACCTTTCTTGTAGTGCATTTCGCTTATGAGCACTTTTTAAATTAGTGTTTGCGTCGCTAGCAATAAATTCATCAAAAAGATCAAAGTAGTTCACAACTGCTTGTGCAACGTTTTCATTTGCAGCAGTACTTAAAACGATCTTTTTGCCATTAAGCTTTTCTTCTCTCAACCAATCAATGAGCGGCAGATTGTAAGGCAGCGTTGTTACATCTAATTCTGAGTGCTCCGCAACCTTTTGCTTAAGATAAGCAATACCTTTAAACAACCAAAATGGTAGTAGTAACAATAAATAAGGTTTATTCCGAACTAACGAAAGTACAGATTCATGCAACGTATCGGTTAATGTGAAGGTGCCGTCCAAATCGACTGCAATGACTTGCGTTTCACTCATATTATGTAGCCACCTTGTTCAGCTGAATTTATAATCATTGCAAAGTAAAGAAGGCTATTTTTTATTAGATTTTCTACCTTCAGCTAGCGAACCTTTCAGCATACCAGCAGTAAAACCAAACTCTTTGCAAAGACGCTTTACTTCTTTCAATGCATTAGCACGTTCGTTCTTCTTAGCTTCAACCATCTGCTGCTGAATTGCTTCTATTTCAGCTTTCAATTCGTCATAAGATTTCATCTCACACCTCCATCGGTTAAGTGTCAGTCTTATATTATAGATTTGTTAAGGGGATGAACAGCACGTTTTTTCTACGTCTGCTGTAACGTATTGTATGTAAGGGAAAGTATTTGTAGTGCTTCTCACTATGCCAATCAGTTATGGTGTCAACCATACAGTTAAACAGCAACAAACCGTGCAGTTTTGAATGGTTTTCAGCGTTTTTCTCTGTCGTCTTGTTGATTTGGTAACGATGGTTGTGGACGAATAGGTGTAAAGTCCGTTCGTTCAGTGTCTTTTGCAGTCGTTTGCTGCTGTGGTTCTTGCTTGACTATCTTAGTCTTGGGAACAGCTACAGTGCGTGTCACCGTCTTTGTTTCTGGTTTAGCCATCTTCTTAGCAAGTGCTACAACACTACTGCTTGTGCCTAGCATCAATTCTAGTGCTGCCCACTTTGTTTCGTCGTCAACACGTTCAATTTCGCTACGTATCGCGTTTAAGGATTGCTGTATATCTTGTGGTTCCTCCCCGGTTTGTGTGAGGTTATAGTATTTCATCCCCCTTTGCTATTGAGAGACTCCGGTGCTATCGAGCCTTGAAGAACACTACAGCCAGCTCCTGGGTCTGACAGATGATTGGTCAGTGACATCAGTTGATTTAGACCCTTCAGGGTTAAAAGTATCCATTTCGTTGGCATTTAGCGGCAACCACGGCCCTTGTTCGCACTGTGGCGAAGTGAGTCCGTTCTATGATCACCGTTCACAAGAGCGATCCTGGAGACACCTGGATACTATGCAGTTTGAAACGCGCCTACACAGTCGCATTCCCCGAGTAAATTGTCTGGAGCATGGTGTTAAAAGTATGGTGTTACCCTGGGCAAGCAAGCGCAGTCGTTTTACGTTGTTGTTTGAATTATTTTCCATCAGGGTGTTGCAAGCCTCACGTAGCGTCGAAGAGGCGCGTAAGTTACTGGGGCTTAGCTGGAACGCAGTGGAAGCCATCAAAGCCCGCGCTGTCGAGCGGGGACTTTCGCGTCGGGAATTGGTGACAATTGAGTACCTGGGTATTGATGAGAAGTCCCACCGTAAAGGGCATGACTATGTGACGCTCATCAATGATATCGATGGAGGGCGAGTATTGGATGGAGTGAAAGATCGCACCCAGGCAACCTGTGAGGAGGCGTTGGAGGTTGCGCTGACGGATAACCAGCGAGAACAGGTGAAAGCTGTCGCGATTGATAGGTGGCCTGCGTTCATTAATGCTGTTGAGGTAAAACTGTCAGACAGTGCGATTGTTCACGACCGTTTTCATATTAGCCAACACCTGAATAAGGCGGTGGATCAGGTCCGTCGTGATGAACATAGAGACCTTTTGTCACAGGGCGATAGCCGGTTGAAAAAGAGTCGTTATCACTGGTTAAAAAATGA
This sequence comes from Gammaproteobacteria bacterium, assembly GCA_965277715.1. Taxonomy (GTDB): domain Bacteria; phylum Pseudomonadota; class Gammaproteobacteria; order JBCCGL01; family JBCCGL01; genus JBCCGL01. The sequence continues at coordinate 24,994 of OZ255836.1, read as the reverse complement.
AGAAAATTTGTCTAACAAAGCAGCCGAGCACTTTGAGTCACTCAAGCATGATCAGTTATTGACAGCCCGAGCCTGGGCGATAAAAGAACTGTTTCGTGATTTTTGGACGTATAAGACAGCGGGTTGGGCAAAGCGTTTCTTTAGCGCATGGTATGCGTGGGCAATTCGGTGCCGATTGGACAGCATAAAGAAAGTGGCCAAGATGATAAAAACGCACATGCCGAACATATTGACATGGTTTAAGCACACAATAAGTAATGCCGTGTCAGAGGGTTTGAATTCAAAAATTCAGACAGTCAAATCGAATGCAAGAGGATTTCGTTCGTTTGAAAGTTACCGGCGGAGTATCTTGTTTTACTGCGGAAAGCTGGATAGGGAACCGGTGGCTTCACAATAATTGGGGAAGAACCACCTACCTTCCTCGTTAAGAGTTGTGTAAGCCCAGTTGTGTAATCCTCAGTAAATGAGTTAAGAACTACAGTCATTGCCTAAAACTAGGCTTTGACTTGCTCCGGTGTTTGTCAAGGTAGTTGTCCGTTTTACTATGCTACTTGCTTTTCAATTCCATTATGCTTTTGTCTCATGGCCAAGCCTTCCTTTTCCGGGTTTAACCACACCCCCGATACCGGTTCGAGGTGTTTAATATCCTGGCTCCAGCGTTCAGGGTGTTTGGCCTTTGCTTGTTCATAAACTGCTTTTCTGGCTGCCAGTATCGCGTGATCTTCGCCTTTATGACGCGAGGCTGGTGTCACAAACCCAATGCCGCTATGGCAATGAGAGCCGTTGTACCATTGCACAAATCCATGCACCCAGTTTCGCGCAGAGGCTAAACTATCAAATGGCTTTGACGGATAGGCAGGCGTGTATTTTAAGGTTCTAAACAGACTTTCTGAATAAGGATTATCATCGCTTACCGATGGCCTGCTAAACGAAGGTATCACACCCAACCATTGCAGTTTTGCTAACATGGTAGCACCTTTCATTGGGCCACCATTATCCGCGTGTAATACCAATTGACTCTGGCTGCACCCCTCCGCTAAACAGGCACGCTGGATCAGCGCCGCTGCCAGATCAGCCGATTCACTGTCATGCACTTCCCAGGCAACAATTTTACGACTGTAAATATCCATCATCATGTAAAGCCGGTAAAACCACCCGGTTATGTTCGATTTCAAAAAGGTAATATCCCAAGACCACACCTCGTTTGGCCTTGATGCCAGGTAGCTGTTAGGTTTGTGCCGTTTTTTAGGCGCCGCCGCCTTACCTCGCCGCTGCAGTTGGTTTTCCGACTTTAACACCCGATAGAAGCTTGACTCTGATCCAATATACACACCTTCATCCGCCAATTTGGGCACAATTTGCGAGGGGGGTAGCGCTTGGTATTTCGCTTCATTACAGGGGGTGACGATCAATGCCCGCTCTTGTTCTGTGAACTTATTACCAGGCGCCTGTCGATGGGCAGTGGGTCTGCCATCAGCACGGACAGTACCCGCGTTTGCCCAGCGTCGGTACGTCTTAGGGTGTAACTCAAGCACTTTGCACGCTTTGCCTAATGTAGCGCCAGCAACAACGGCCTCTTTGATTAAACGGATACTATTTTGGCGATCTGAATGGCAGGTCATTCGTCCTCTACCTCCCCCCAGATCGCTTGGGCCTTTTTTCTAAGCACCTGCAAAGCGGCTGTTTCGGCTAACGCTTTCTCCTTTCGGTGCAGGTCTTGTTCGAGACGTTTAATACGTTTATCCGCTTCTCTACGACTGGTTTGTAAACGTTTCGTTTGGGCGCGATCCCAGTCATTGGCTTGTTCACAAGCCATTCGCCACGCCTTAATCTGATCAGGGGACAAACCACGATGACGGCAATAAGCTGAAAGGTCTGTTTCGCTTAATGACGCACTTTCCAGAACCGCTGCAAACTTATCCGAAGAACCCCAACCTGCTGGTGTCAAATCGCCATCTGGCATGAGTTCGCCTTTCGCTCTTGCTTGGGCTCGCCAACTATAAAGCGTGCCTTGTGCAATGCCTTCTTCTTTGGCTAACTGGGAAATTGTTTGGTTATTTGGCGGCAGCATCTTCTTTAAAACAGCGGCCTTTCTTTCTACTGGATAACGCATACCACTCTCTCTTTGCCTCCTGTAATAACTTATTGAATCCCAATTTAGGGAGGGGGACAACTAGCCTGACACAGGGGAGCTCTTCCTAGTAAATGAGTAAGAGATAATGATTCAAATAAAGGAGTTCACGCTGTGCTGTATGTGATTGAGCGAATGCGAATGAACAAACGGCACAAGTAGTGTTAGCGAAGCTGACACTCAAACATCACTTAATATAAGTAAGAAAAGTGTGATTATCTTACATTTCCACGTAAGTCTTTGATGTATGAAAGGAATTATATGAGCACTTATTGGTTGCTCAAATAGAACCTCAGAAAATACGCTGTATGTACGAAAACATTACATTTAGGCGGTGACATATGGCACAAGCAAAGACACTTAACAAAACAGAATTTAAGCAGCTACTAGACGTAACAAATTCATGCAGTCGCTATCCATTACGTGATAGTACTATGCTGCTGTTTACGCATTTGTGTGGATTACGTGTTGGAGAGGTGGCTGCACTACGCTTTGATGATGTAGTTGATGCAAACGGCACCGTACGAGACGAAATGACACTTGATGCAGCACGTACCAAGTCAAAACGTGCACGTAAGATATTTCTGCCAAAGCAAATGCAGCGACAGCTACAAGCATACGTTAGCAGCGTAGCCAAGCGTCCACAGCACGGTTATTTGTTCTCTACGCAAAAGAGTGCGCGATTTAGTGCAAACACTGCTACACAGCATCTACAACGCTTGTACGCACGTGCTGGAATTGCTGGCGCTACGTCACATTCTGGGCGTAGGTGTAGAAGTTCAAACTTGATCTGACAGTTACCCAATTTTCAGTGACTGACTGTCAGCTTAAGTTTAGTTCAACAACTTAAGTTTCCAGATTGATTTACCGTCGATAAGAGTTTCCATCGGGGTTCTACCGCAGCACACTTTATCTTGGTGGGTTCGCTGAGTATTGTACTTGATTAACCATTCGTCAAGATCAACTTGAAGTTCCTCCATACTTTGATAGATTTTTTTACGCAAAGTGATCTGATCAAACTCGTTCAAAATAGTCTTGTGGAATCGTTCGCAAATACCGTTGGTCTGAGGTGACTTGATCTTGGTTTTAGTGTGTTCAATATCATTCAGAGCCATATAAAGCTGATAATCATGTTGATCCGCACGCCCACAATACTCGGTGCCTCTATCGGTCATAATTCGCAGCATAGGAAGGCTGTGTTCTTCGTAGAACGCCAGCACCTGATCATTGAGTATATCCGCTGCGGTAATAGGAGTTTTGGTCGTATAGAGTTTGGCATGGGCTACCTTGCTATAAGTATCCACAAACGTTTGTTGATAAACACGACCAATGCCCTTAAAGGTGCCAACGTAATACGTATCTTGAGAGCCTAGATACCCTGGATAGGCAGTTTCTATTTCACCACAAACCTCATCATCGTCTTTCTTTCGCTCCATGGCGGCGACCTGTGATTCGGTCAGAATCAAACCCTCTGAGGCCACTTTTTCACAAAGCGCTTTTAAGCGATGTTTAAAACAGGCTAGACCATGCCGTAGCCAGATACCTCGCACACCACTAGTGTGATACAAAAATTCCCCGTTTACGTCATTCATTACTGGTGCGAGTTTGCCCATGAGCGGGTTCTTCAAGTGCAGAGTCCAACACGACATTTTCAATGCTCGGATCAACACGGTTTTTGAGGGTGGGGCTACGTCGATTACGATCCAATAATGCTTCAACTCCTCCTTCATCGTTAGCGGCTTTGTAGCGATAAAAGGTATCGCGTGATAAGCCCATCATTTTGCAGGCTTTCGATACGTTTCCAAGCTCTTCGGCCAAATTCAATAGACCAACTTTATGTTTAATGACTTTGTCATTAGTATGAATCATGAGAGTTACCTTTAACGTTTTGATTGATGTTAGCAATCACATCAAAACGGGTAACTCTCATTAAGTCAAGCTTACTGGATTTAATGAAGGGTCAGATCGGGTCTAAACTTCTACACGAGGACATAGTTAACCTCACTCAGCCAAAAGGGCGTAAGTGTGTTTGTGCTTGCTGATATGGCTGGACATCGCAGCATTCAGACTACACAGCGTTACGTGACAGTTAATGATGAGATGAAGCGCAACGCTGCTGAATTAATCTAACTCAACCTTTGATAAGTCATCAACAATGCATCGAACAATCTGATTTCTTACTTCTATGTCATCAAGTATCGCAATTGAGGGCATCGCAAACGTCACCCCTTCGATGAAAGCCTCAACCTCTCTTATAAAGTCTTTTGCGTTCTCTTTATATCGCTTTGCGTTTGCACATCGTATTTCGTCTTCTACGTAGTTTTGTACAATCGACAGCGCCATGTGTGATGCTTTTTCGTCATTTCCAGTGCTCAGCATAAATTCTTCAAACATAAACTTATTCTTTCATCTTTTCGTATGCATCATTGGTGTTCTTGCCCACGTCGTTTCGAATTTCTTCCAGTTTACTTTTCATTTTATATTTCTTTTCGACAATAGTCAGAAGAAGTGCGTTGTACATGCCTTCATTCTCTCGCAGTTCAGTGAAGCCATATTTTCCATTCGCTTGACGTAGAAGTGGCAGTAATTTTTCGCCTTCTTCTAAAGGCATTGGTTTGAATTCAATTACTAACCTAATTGAGTAGTTCACACCTTCATCATACCGTGGTGTAAATAAAGTCATTTATTTGTCCCTTTCTTTCTATAGAACTTCAATAGTGCCATCTTCTCTACGTCTGTAGTCAGCTACAGCGTTGGTTAAACGGATTTCATCATTCAAGTGATAATACGTCTTTTCAATTTGCGTTACGCTAGTGCCACACATATCTGCTATCTGCCTAAACGTTAATCCACTCATAATACGCTGCGTAATCATAAAGTAACGCAAGCTGTAGGGTACTAAGTCACGCACTTCCCTATCTGCAATATTCTGCTAACTCAATCATTTTGTGGAAGTGGTACAGCAGCGTACGCTTGCTAAGTTCGTTCTCGTTATCGACTGTAAAGATTAATTCATCTGCACTTTTAGGCTTAGATATTTCGAGTAAGTGTTCGAAGTATTGTCCATTGCGACACAAGAAGGTACGACTTGTTCGCACTTTACTTGTCTCTGCGCGAACGTGGATACATGCTAGCTTTTGTTCTTCGCCATTCACTTTATGACGTTCAATCTGCACGTCACTCCAACGTAACTGTCTCTGTTCGCCAACTCATAATCCACTGTTAGCTGCGATTAGAACGTAGTGCTGCACGATTTTGCGCACTCTTAGCTCAGCTTCATCAATCTTATTGTGTTTCGCAGTGTAAGTACGCATTGCACGGTATAGTGCCTCGTACTTGTCGTTAGTCAGTGTTGCACGACGAATAGCATCATTGCCTTTATCTAAGCGTGGCAACTTCTTAAAGTCGAAGCCATCAATGTGTGTTTCGCCATTCTTGTGCAGCCACTTCATCAGTGCATTGATTGTGCTTTGTTCGTTTTGAACAGTGACTTGTTTGACGTTGCCGTTGGTAGCTTTGTGGCGATGGTAGAAGTAGTTTTCGCAGTCAGTACGTTCTAGTTATTTTAGCTTAGTGTCTTTGCCAATGTAGCTTAGAAAGTGCTGTAAGTGCGTAGTTATTGTTGTGTGTCGTCCTTTGACTATATGTCCAAGTTCAACGTCACGCATACGAAAGCTAAGATACTTCTCCACACCTTCTTTTGTGGTTATGGAGAAGTAGGATTTGCCTTGTTGAAGATTGGCGTAAATTTCTAAGTACGCAGCTTTACCTTTTTCAATCGCAGTAGCTTCACTGCGTATACGTAGGCTTTTACGTGCGTGCTTGTTTTCTTTTGGCAACCACATACGAAACTGCCAATACTCACCTCGCTTGTAGATACAAGCTTCGTCAAATATTGCTATTTCGCCTTCAGCAAAGTGCTGTTTCTTCAGTGCCAAATCTTAGTCTCTGAGTTACTACGAGTTTCAGTAGTCACACGTTTGTGCAACATTTTGTGTAACTTTATGAAAAAAAGATTAAGTAAATCAATGATTGATTTTTGTTTGTGAAAGCAATGTGTAAGTATATAATTCAATAAAATCAATTACTTACACTGAAATAACTACTCCCACTCAATAGTAGCAGGTGGTTTCCCAGAAATATCATAAACAACCCGGGAAACACCGGATACTTCATTAATAATCCGCCGTGAAACCGTATCGAGAAACGCATAGGGGAGGTGCGCCCAACGCGCCGTCATAAAATCCACCGTTTCCACAGCGCGCAGTGCAACAACATAATCGTAACGGCGCCCGTCACCAGTCACCCCCACCGACTTAACCGGTAAAAATACCGCAAATGCCTGCGAAACCCCATCATATAGACCATGGGTGCGCAGCTCGCTAATAAAAATATCATCGGCCAGCCGCAATAAATCGGCGTATTCTTTTTTCACTTCACCAAGAATCCGCACACTAAGACCAGGGCCAGGAAATGGGTGGCGATACACCATCGCCGCAGGCAAACCCAACTCAAGCCCTATCTCACGCACTTCGTCTTTGAATAACTCGCGCAGTGGTTCAAGTAACTTTAACACCATATTTTCAGGCAGCCCCCCCACATTATGATGCGACTTAATCAGGTGCGCTTTGCCCGTACTGGCACCGGCGGATTCGATAACATCCGGGTAGATAGTCCCTTGTGCAAGCCATTTTGCCCGACTAAATTTTGCAGCTTCTTGTTCAAAAACCTCGACAAATAGATTACCAATAATCTTACGCTTACGCTCAGGATCAACAACCCCTGTTAGTGCTTTTAGAAAACGGGCCTGTGCATCGACACGAATAACGCGGATGCCACGATTTTCTGCAAAAAGGGCCATCACCTGATCGCCTTCGTTATGACGCAGCAAACCATTATCGACAAATACACAAACTAACTGTTTACCAACTGCCCTGTGCAAAATCGCCGCCACTACCGAGGAATCAACACCCCCTGAAAGACCGAGTATCACCTCATCCTGACCCACCTGTTGTCGCACCCGTGTTATCGCATCTTCAACAATATTCTGTGCTGTCCACAAGCCCTGGCACGCACAGATATCCCGGACAAAACGCTGGTAGATTGCACCACCCTGGTGGGTATGCGTTACTTCCGGGTGGAATTGAAGCCCGTAAAAATACTTCGATTCATCGGCTATACCCGCGATGGGGGCATTGTCTGAACTGGCGATTAAGGTAAACCCTTCAGGTAGCGTGCTAACCCGATCACCGTGGCTCATCCACACATCCAGCAGGCCGTGGCCCGCCTCATTAACCCGGTCCTGAATATCGCGCAGCAACGTCGAATGGCCGCGTGCACGCACTTCGGCATAGCCAAATTCGCTGTGTGAACACGTATCGATGGCACCACCAAACTGGGCCGCCATCGCCTGCATACCGTAACAAATACCCAGTACCGGAACCCCCATAGTGAATACCTCACTGGCGATACGCGGCGTATTTTCACGCCCCACCGATTCAGGTCCACCGGAGAGAATAATACCTTTGGGTGAGAATGCCGCGATGTGTTCAAAGACCACATCGCAGGCGTAAATTTCGCAGTAGACGCCTATTTCACGCACCCGGCGCGCTATTAGTTGCGTGTACTGAGAACCAAAATCGAGAATAAGGATTTTATCCTGATGAATATCGGTCACATTGCTACCCGGTAAAAATAGTGTTTAGGGTTAGTTCACACTAACCAATACGGTAATTAGGCGCTTCCTTGGTGATCGATACATCGTGCACATGACTCTCTTTCATCCCAGCACCGGTTATCTTGACGAACTCAGCCCGTGCGCGCATCGCCTCTATATCTTCACAACCACAGTAGCCCATACTGGAACGCAAACCACCCAACATTTGATAAATAATAGTCGACACCGGCCCTTTATAAGGTACACGGCCTTCAATGCCCTCCGGCACTAGCTTTTCAACCGCGCCTTCATCGTCCTGAAAATAGCGATCACTCGAGCCTTTTTGCATCGCGCCCAGCGAACCCATGCCACGGTAGGATTTGTAAGAGCGCCCCTGGTACAGTTCGACTTCACCAGGCGCCTCTTCTGTACCGGCGAACATACTGCCCATCATCGCCGAGTTTGCACCGGCGGCGATGGCTTTGGCTAAATCACCCGAAAAGCGGATACCCCCATCGGCAATCAGCGGCACACCGGTTCCCTGCAAAGCACTGGCAACATTATCGATAGCGGTAATTTGTGGTACGCCGACACCCGCGACAACGCGTGTGGTACAAATCGACCCTGGGCCAATACCCACTTTTACCCCATCAGCACCGGCCTTAACCAAGTCCTGAGCGGCTTTGCCTGTAGCGATGTTGCCGCCTATCACCTGCAAACCAGGAAATTGTTGTTTTACCCAGCGCACCTTGTCGAGCACACCCTGTGAATGACCGTGCGCTGTATCGACAATAACCACATCAACCCCGGCGTTAACCAATGCCTCTACCCGCGCCTCCGTATCGCCCCCCGTACCTACGGCGGCACCGGCAATCAAACGCTCCTGTTCATCTTTACAGGCAATGGGATACTCCTTGGATTTTTGAATATCTTTTACTGTAATCATACCGCGCAGCTCAAAAGCCTCGTTGACAACCAGCACTTTTTCAATGCGGTGTTTGTGCAATTGTTCAATAGCCTGTTGCTTGCTGGCACCTTCATGCACGGTCACCAGTTTTTCTTTTGGCGTCATAATCGACGCTACCGATTGATCCAACCGGGTTTCAAAACGTAAATCCCGCTGTGTGACAATGCCCACCAGGCCCTCGCCACTCACTACCGGCAAGCCCGATATACAGTGTTGCTCGGTCAAGGCGATAACATCGCGAATACTGGTATCCGGGGTAATGGTAAACGGATCGGTGACAACACCACTTTCGTGTTTTTTCACCTTCATAACTTCGGCGGCCTGCTGCGCAACCGACATGTTTTTGTGGATAATGCCAATGCCCCCCTCCTGAGCGATAGCAATCGCCAACCGCGCCTCGGTCACCGTATCCATAGCCGCTGACAACAGGGGTATATTGAGGGTAATCTCCCGCGTCAAACGGGTTTTTAACTGGACATCTTTGGGTAACACCAGAGAGTGCGCAGGCTGTAGGAGAACATCGTCAAAGGTGAGAGCTTCCTGGAGTACGCGCATCGTAGTGATCCTGAGTGGCGGAAAAAAGTTAGCCAGGTATCTTATAGGCTGATGCTGAAAACAACAATGGGGGTAGCGAATGCAAACTGCACTTCGATCACCCTCAACCACACTAATGCGCCGCCAAACAATGCTATTTCAAACACCATAATGTATTTACAAATAATCAATCCATACCATATTTTGTACATACAACATTTGACAGCCCATGATTAGAGCAATCAATGAAACAAGCGAGGAACGTATAATTCAGCGCCTCGCCAACACGCTACCCGATACCTTACATACCGCCATAATCAATCACATCGAACTCTTATTCGGTGTATTCAATTCCACCAGAAAAACCCAAAACCTGGAAAAAGTGCGTGCATTTCCCGGCAAAATACCGATTTTACCTTTCTGCGAAACATCGGCTTGCCTCTTTGCACAAAATAAAGCAAAACTAAAAACACAGGGCAGTACCCTCACTGACCTCGACCTAATGATAGCGAGTATTAGCGTGCAGAATGAAATGACACTGGTTACTACAACACGCAACATTTTAAGCGCGTCAAAGGCTTAAGCCTTGAAAACTGGATGAATGGACAGGGTTATCGTCGGGTTAATTGATAACAGAATCTGCCTTCAACATTTGTTTGCGAACATGTGCCAACGGCGCCTTATCATCATATGTCACTACACGCCCTGACACCGAAATACCCAGTGATTGCCACACAGACTCCAACGCAGGTGTTTCCGGGCTTTGACTCATTTTTTTATACATGGGTACCAATACATCAACCCCCGTGGCCTTATCTCCCACTTTCAGCAGCGGCATGACCATCGAATCGACATTCGTCGAATAACCTGCATTGACAATAGCGCGCAAAGCATCTTGTAAGCTGCGCCGGTTATTGGTTCTTTTGCGTATTTCAATATCGGCAAGCAGGCAAAACAACGCCCCGCCCCAATAGCGGCGCCCCCAGGTAGGTGTGTTATCAAGCCCTTTATCATTGGCCTCTGGCAGACCTTTTGGCATATCGCTGTAATAGCTGCGCCAAAGTGTATCTTCATCGACAGCCCCCACCTGAACTCTGGACACACCTTCCACGTAAACCGATAACCCCTCTTCAAGCCAGCGGTTGTAATGGGGCAAATCGGCCAATGCAAGATGAATCATTTCGTGAATCATTATCCAGTCATTGTATAGTTCCTGTTTTGAAACCCGGTTTCCCACCGTGACATTAATAACCGGTAATGCTCCACTGAATTGTTTACCACCATCGACTCCCCCTCCGTTGTAAGTGAGTAAAGCCAATGACACCTGGTCTACCGGGAAACGACCGTAGTAGTGTTGCACTACCTGGGCTGAGTGGCTGACCCAATCGAGGAGTAAATCCCGCTTTGGGTACAGTGAATCATCTGAAAAATGTACGTCGATGCGGCTACCATCAATATATACCGTGTGGTTTGCCTCGCCGTCCGATTCAACGACAACCTCGGCCAGACGGACTTCTGCCTGCGATGCACTGCAAATAAACAGAAATAGAATACATAATTTAGTATGCAGTTTCATAGTAACCCCTAAAAGCAGTGCATTGTTTGATGTAAACACTGATCATTCGTTCAACCAACGCAACAACACATCGCTATCTGGTACACTTAACACATGCCTTCAGACCTTCTTTCCCCGTCGGTAACAATAAACCGCCAACGTGATATATGGAGTATTAGCCGTTTAAATCAGGATGTAAAACAATTACTTAACAGTACTTTTGGCCTACTATGGCTGCAAGGTGAAGTATCCAACTTCAGCAAACCTGCCTCAGGCCATTATTACTTCTCGATGAAAGACAGTCTGGCACAAATTCGCTGTGCGATGTTTAAAGGCCGCAACCGCTACCTCGATTTTTCACCGGAAAACGGTATGCAAATTCTCGCTCGTGGTCGCCTTGGCCTGTACGAGACACGCGGTGAATACCAGTTTATTGTCGAGCATATCGAAGAAACCGGCACCGGTGCATTGCAGTACCAATTTGAACAACACTTTGAAAAATTCAAACAAGAGGGCCTGTTCAACGAAGACAGAAAAAAACCCATACCCAACTACCCAAAACACATCGGTATCATCACCTCAGGTACTGGCGCCGCCCTACAGGATGCACTCGATGTATTGGCTCGCCGCTATCCACTGGCAGAAGTATTCATTTACCCGACACCCGTGCAAGGCGAAGGTGCCGCACAAAAAATTGCCCAACAGATTGCACGTGCCAATAAAGACAAGCGATGCGACACACTACTGCTGATGCGTGGTGGCGGTTCTATCGAAGACCTCTGGGCATTTAATGAAGAGGTTGTCGTGCGGGCCATTGCTGTAGGCAGTATTCCATTGGTCAGCGGTATCGGCCACGAAATTGACTTTACCCTGGCCGACTTTGCCGCCGATCGGCGTGCGCCAACGCCCTCAGTCGCCGCAGAGCTGGCGTGCCCGCAACAGCAAGACGTGATGGCATGCTTTAACCACTGGCAGAGCGAGCTGCGAAGAACGGCGAATAGCCATATCGCGCAGCAGCACAGCCGACTAAACTCACTGCGCCAGCGCCTGGCGATACAACACCCACAACGACAGCTTCAACAAAAATTTCAGCGCTGTGACGAGCTGTCGCTGCGTCTGTCACGTGCGATTGATCAACACCGCAGATACGCCGATAAAACCTTGAGCCAATTACAGCTCAAACTGGCAATGCACTCACCAAAACAACACGTTACCAAACAACGCAATACGCTGAATCAAACCGTCCTGGCACTGCACTCTGCTATGGGCCAGCGTATTACATCGCTAAACGCACAATTAAAAGACAATATGCACGCACTGCATATCGCCAGCCCAATGGCGACCCTGGAGCGCGGCTATTCGATTACCCAACGCGAAGGAGCGACAACACCGTTAACCTGCATTGATGGGGTGGTCACTGGCGATAGATTGAGTACACAGCTCACTGATGGCATATTAACGAGTGTTGTGGACAGCACTGCCCCCATTCCAACGCCCTCCTGATATGTATTAACTTGCAACTAATAACTGATGCAATTTCTACATTTTCACCGAGTACGAGAGGCGTGCTCTGACTACAGGCCCAGTGACAGCAGACAATCGTAGAAGGGGCCAATAAGGGCGCTTATTCAGCAATTAAAAAGATTTTTCAACAGCAATCAGCTTTAGATACGGTGATCAGGACTTGCAGATAAGAAAATGAAAGTGAGCATCCTTGCGGGTGCTCTCCTTAAGCACATGACCTGTTTGGCGGGAAAACGCCTCAAAATCATCGACCGCCCCCGGATCAGTCGCAATCACTTGTAGATACTGCCCTGATTCCATTGCATTCAACGCTTTTTTTGCACGTAAAATGGGCAATGGGCAATTAAGCCCGCTGGCGTCCAGTTTCTGATGAATTTTGCTCATTGATTGACCTTTTAACTTATCGGTGTGTCTACCCAATTTGTATAAATAATATATTTACCCATATGATGTTTAACTCACCCCATTCGAGATCAGTGCTTTGTGTCATCTTATACACCATAGCGCTACTCACATCACCTGCACACGCTGAGCAAATCAGTGGTATCCCAGAACTTGGAGAACCCGCCAACCAGGTATTATCGCCAAGTCAGGAACGTGAAATCGGCGACCAATTCTACCAGCGGGTACGCAATCACCCGTCATTCATTATCGACGCACAAATTAACCACTATATTCAGTCGCTGGGTGATCGCCTGGTGAACCACAATAACCTGGGTAACAACCTATTTACCTTTTTCATTTTCGACAATGCCGCGATTAATGCATTTGCTGTGCCAGGCGGTTATATCGGTTTTTACCGTGGATTGATCGACCTGGCGCAAAACGAAAGCCAACTGGCCAGCGTGGTTGCCCATGAAATTGCCCATGTCACCCAGCGACATTTAGCGCGTTTGTATGCAAAACAGCAGGGAATATCACTGGCCGCTACAGCCACCATTATTGCGGGTATTATCGCCAGCACACAAGGCAACGCACAGGCGGGCAACGCGGCGATTTTCTCCGGCATCGCCGCCGGACAGCAGAGTCAGATCAACTTTACCCGTAACCACGAACTGGAGGCCGATCGAATAGGCATTCAATTGTTGGCCAATGGGGAATATGACACCACCAGTATGTCAGCAATGTTTACTGCGCTACAGCGCGCCAGCTTGCGAGGCGGTAACGAAGGTTATGAGTTTTTGCGCACCCACCCATTGTCATCCAGGCGCGTGGCCGAGGCACGCTCGCATGCCGAAAAACACAACAACCGGGGCAAACTGCTCGACAGCCTTGATTTTCAACTGATTAAAGCCCGCCTCACAGTATTGACCCACGACAACCTGCCACAGTTACAACGCCAATACACACAACGCCTTGCCACCACCGACAACCCTGCCGCTAACAACACTGACCCACACACACTCTATGCCCTGGCACTCATTCACCAGCAACTGAACACCCCCCGCCAGGCAGTGCCCTACATTAACCAACTGCTTGATATCGCACCACAATCAATTGTGGTGCAACTACTGCAGGCGGGTAACCTGATAGCACTTGGTGGTCAGAATATCGGCGACCTGCATAAAGGCCTATCGCTATACGCCGAACTACAAAGTAACTATCCCTTTCACTACCCCATACTTGAAGCCTATACTCAGGCACTCACTGCGGGCAAACATCACGACCAGGCCAAAGTATTACTTCAAGAATACTTATTCAACACACCGCAACCACAAGCTGAGGCTTACAAACTACTCGCTTTTCATCAGCAACAATTGGGCAACCTGGCTGACAGCCGGATCAACATGGCCGACTACTTCGTCAAAACCGGCGTACCCGACGCCGCATTCGACCAACTTAAACTCGCCCTACGAAACCCCGGCATCAGCCCTGAACAAACCCAGCGGGTCAATGCAAAACTGGAAGAAGTAAAACAAATCCGATTATCCCGACTTCAGTAGCATAACTTCATAAACCATCAGTTATTAACAAAGTAATTCCCACTATTAGCGTCAGCCTATTTTCCACAGAAACAGTTGGTGTACTACCGTATTAATTAGCAAGGCATTATTGACATAATATGATAAAAGCGGGATTTATTCCGTGCATGCCCCTAATAAAAAGCCCGGACAATGCCGGGCTTTTTTACTTAAATTACCTTACCTTCTGTACTATTTGTATTTCTTTATTTCACCGCTTTGCACTCTGGCAAAATAAGATTCCATTTCTCTCTTTACAATGGGAGCAAGGAAATACAGGCCCAATATATTCGGTACACAAATCAGAAATACCAGTGCATCAGATATATCCAGAATCGGGCCAAGCTGCACAACACAACCCAACGCGACAAATGCGCAGAACACTATTTTATAAACAGTTTGCCCCGTGAGACCCTCGCCGAATAAATAAGTCCAGCCTTTTAAACCGTAATAAGACCACGAAATCATCGTCGAAAACGCAAACAACAACGCCGCAAAAGCCAGCGGAATGGGGAACCAGGAAAACTCGCGCTCAAATGCGGCCGAAGTCATCGCGACACCTTGTGCACCACCGGCAAAATTGGGATCGGCGACCTGAGCCGTACCGATAACCAAAGCAGTAATAGTACAAATCACGATGGTATCAATAAAAGGTTCGAGTAAAGACACAACACCCTCGGTGACAGGCTCGTCGGTTTTAACGGCGGCGTGAGCGATTGAAGCCGAACCAATACCCGCCTCATTTGAGAACACTGCACGTTGAAAGCCGATAATCATCGCACCCAACGCACCACCGGCAACGCCTTCACCGGTAAAAGCGCCCGTGAATATATTCGCAATCGCCTGGGGAATACTGCCAATATTCATCAAAATAACAATAACGGCAAACAGGCAGTAGAAAATAGCCATAAAGGGAACCACTTTTTCAGTCACCCGTGCAATGGATTTAATTCCACCCACAATCACCAAAAATACAACCCCGGCCAGAATCAACCCGACCAACCAACCCAACCCATCCAGCGCGCCACCCGAAACATTATTCAGTTGCACATACGCTTGATTCGACTGGAACATATTACCGATACCAAGGGCGCCAATAAAAATACCCACGGCGTAAAAGGTACCCATAAACTTGCCGAACCCTTCCATACCACGCTCAGAAAAGCCTTTTCTGAGGTAGTACATTGGTCCACCAGAAACGTGGCCGTCGTCAAATTCACTGCGGTACTTGACACCCAGGGTACATTCGACAAATTTTGTCGACATGCCGAGGAAACCTGCCACGATCAGCCAAAATGTAGCCCCCGCACCACCAACGGTTACCGCAACGGCAACCCCACCAATATTACCAATCCCGACTGTTCCCGAGATAGCGGTTGCCAACGCCTGAAAGTGCGAAACCTCACCGTGGCTATTCGGGTCTGAATAGTCACCGCGCACCAGGGCAATAGCGTGTTTAAAACCACGAATATTGATAAACCCCATATAGAAGGTGAAAAATACTGCCCCCACCACTAACCATAAAACCACGACGGGCAGTTGTGCACCAAACACGGGGATTTTGAAAAACACGATTTGGCCAATGAGTGTCGCGATTGGCGCTGTCGCTGAATTAATTGCTTCATCAATACCTGCGTAAGCATTCGCCATGCAGGCAATCATTAAACCAAATACTGAAAAAAAACGAATCATTGTGTGCTCCTCCTCAAATTAAACCATTAGGCTTGAGTCAAAATTATTCACCGGGCTGTTATGGCACGACAGTTACGGGTACTGACGATGTTTGTACTAAGGCGGCAGTCACACTACCAAAAATCATGGAGTGCACACGCGATTCACCGAGCTTGCCAATGTATATTTGAGAGACACCGTATTCTCCCGCGAGGGCTATCAGTGTCTCGGCAATTTTCCCATGGCGCACCACCGTTTCCACAGACAGACCGGAGCCTGTGAGTGCAGATACTTCGGGGTGAAGTACAGAGTCGTTTGCACGTTGAATTTCAGATTCACGGCGTTGGTGCCGCTCGGCCAATTCCTCCGGGGTGTGGAAACTATAGGGTGACCAATCGATAACATACGTCAATACAAGATCTGATTTGGTGAGCTTCGCGTGTGCAACAGCAGAACCCAAAGCGCGTTTACCGCCTTCGCTACCGTCCAGAGCGACTAGAATTTTGTCAGGCATTCTCTTTCCTCTCATTTGAGTTTTAAGAACGTAATACTCTACTCCAAAATCTGAACAGTGATAGCGTTATTTGACGTTGTGTTGGCTTTTCAAACCAACCTTATAGAATCAGCATCACCAAAACAGCCAGTCCAGTACGTTCAGCCGGGGGTACTATCCGGCAACATTTACCCTTGTCGCCAGCTTGTTGCCTCCGCTTTATCTTCCAGAACGACCCCGTGTGATTTGAGTGCATCACGTATACGGTCACTCTCAGCCCAGTCCTTTTTTTGGCGCGCAAAGTTGCGTGCAACAATCATTTCCTCTATCTGCTGGGGGTCGATATCAGAATCGCCAACATTCCCGCGCAACCAGGCTTCCGGCTCAGCCTGTAACAAACCGAGCCGCCCGCCTAATTGTTTCAAACTGGCAGCCAAAATCTGCGCCCGTGCCAAATCGCCCTTTTCGTGGTGAATATTAATCTCCCTGGCCAGCTCAAACAGTACAGCAACCGCTTCAGCGGTATTAAAGTCATCATCCATTACATCGATAAAGCGCGACTCATAGCGACTGTCAATACTATCCTTTACACCCTGATTGGTATTGCGAAGCGCTGTATACAAGCGGTTCAGCCCCGCTCTGGCGCTATCGAGTTGTGCGGTGGAGTAATTCAACGGGCTGCGGTAGTGGCTGGATAACATAAACAGGCGAACTTCCTCGCCCCGGTAGGCACGCATCACATCGCGGATAGTGAAAAAATTGCCCAGTGATTTCGACATTTTTTCGTCATCGATACGGACAAAGCCGTTGTGCATCCAGTAGTTAGCAAACTTTTCACCCGTTGCCGCCTCACTCTGCGCAATTTCACACTCGTGGTGTGGAAACTGTAAATCCTTGCCGCCACCGTGAATATCAAAGTGATTACCCAAGTGCCGTGTCGACATGGCCGAGCACTCGATATGCCAACCCGGTCTGCCATTACCCCAGGGGGACGGCCAGAATGGTTCACCCTGCTTGGCTGCTTTCCACAAGACAAAATCGAGTGGATCGCGTTTATATTCATCGATAGCAACGCGTTCACCGGCACGCAGCTCACTCAATTGATTACCGGAAAGCGCGCCATAACCGGCAAACGATTCTACCGAGTAATAGACATCGCCATTGCTTGCAGCGTAAGCGTGCCCCTTGTCAATGAGCGTATTGACCATTGCAATAATTTCGTCGATGGTTTCGGTGGCCAATGGCTCCACATCGGGTGGCAATACCGACAAATGCTGGCAATCCTCGTGCATCGCTGCCGTAAACCGCTGTGTAAGCTGGCGAAAATCCTCGTCATTTTCAACTGCACGTTGAATAATTTTGTCATCAATATCAGTCACATTGCGCACATAAGTGACCGCGTAGCCCATGCGCTTCAGGTGTCGATAAACGGCATCAAATACAATTAGTACACGTGCGTGGCCGAGGTGACAATAATCGTAAACCGTCATTCCACAAACATACATGCGGACATTTTTAGAGTCGATAGGTACAAACTGTTCTTTTTGGCGCGTCAGTGTATTGTAGATATGTAGCATGAAATACCGGGGGTTGTGGTTGAATAAAGTAAGGCCGCTTTGCCTGGAGTGTGTCGTTCAGCGGTTTGCAAGCGCAAAATTATACCTGATAGGCATAGGCGCTTGCATGTAACTTTCAACACTACAGGAAACCCGCTAAAATCCCCGGAATTTTATTCAGACAGGTTATTCGCATGCGTTACCGTCCCGCCCGTTTAGGCACATTATCGGCTGTTTTATTTGCGCTGTTCTTTTCAGTTGTCGTCTATGCCGACCAACCACAGGTCGAACTGGATACCAGCGCTGGAAAAATTGTCATTCAGCTGGATGCTGATCGCGCACCGATAACCGTCGCCAATTTTCTGCAATATGTCGATGATGGTTTCTATGATGGCACACTCTTTCACCGGGTAATTGACGGCTTTATGGTGCAAGGCGGCGGCTTTGATCAGCAATTACAACGCAAGACCACGCGCCAACCCATTAAAAATGAGGCGACCAACGGCTTGAAAAATTACCGCTTTAGCATCGCTATGGCGCGCACCCAGAAACCACACTCAGCAACTGCCCAGTTTTTTATCAATACCGAAGACAATGCTTTTCTCGATCATAAGTCACCCTCTGGGAACGGGTGGGGTTATGCGGTATTTGGCAAAATCGTCGAGGGCACCGAGGTAATAGAGGAAATTAGCACCGTGCCCACATCAGCAAAAGGCCCTTTACCCAGTGATGTTCCGGTTGACGATATTATTATAAAAAAAGCGTCACGTGTGACGCCCTGAATACCCTGATCCTACAGAACACCAAAATCAACGAGAGCAAAAAATGATTACGATGAATACAAACCACGGCGCCTTTGCGATTGAGCTGGATAGGGAAAATGCCCCTATTACCTGTGCCAATTTTGAAGCGTATCTTAATAGTGGCTTTTATGAGGGCACTGTTTTTCACCGGGTTATCCCTGGCTTTATGATTCAGGGCGGCGGTTTTACCGCAGAAATGGAGCAAAAAACC
The DNA here is from genome assembly GCA_965277715.1 of Gammaproteobacteria bacterium. Classification (GTDB taxonomy): domain Bacteria; phylum Pseudomonadota; class Gammaproteobacteria; order JBCCGL01; family JBCCGL01; genus JBCCGL01. The sequence continues at coordinate 5,932 of OZ255836.1, read as the reverse complement.
ACACACGCAGAGATCAAAAATGAGGCTGACAACGGCTTGAAAAATACGCGTGGTACACTGGCTATGGCCCGCACGCCTGACCCGGACTCTGCATCGTCACAGTTTTTTATCAACGTCAATGACAATGATTTCCTCAACTACACCGCACCCACTCAAAATGGCTGGGGATACTGCGTGTTTGCCAAGGTCTCGCAAGGCATGGATGTCGTTATGGCAATTAGCCAGGTGGCTACCGGTTCAAACGGTATGCACCAGGATGTGCCGATGGAAGCGGTTGTGATTGAATCCATTGAGATTGACAGCTAAATACATTATTTAGGTCAATGGCAACACTGTTTATTTCTGATTTACACTTGGATGAAAGCCGCTCGGAAACAATCCAATTGGCGCTCAGTTTAATCAATGATTTTGCCAGTGATTTTGACACCCTGTACATACTCGGCGATTTTGTCGAGTACTGGGTTGGCGATGATTATTGTCAGCCAACGCTACATGCGGTATTTGACGCGCTGGCGGCATTAAATTCGCGGGGCACAGCAGTTAAATTAATGCATGGAAACCGGGATTTTCTTATCACGCCGTTATTTGCATCACGCTACAATATTGAATTAATCACCGAAGATACCGTTTGTATCGACCTATATGGTGTACCCAGCCTGTTAATGCACGGTGATACACTGTGCACAGATGATATTGATTATCAACGCTTTCGCGCCCAGGTACGCCAGCCAGTATGGCAGACCAATTTTTTGCAAACACCGATTGATGACCGCTTGAATATTGTTGCCAACCTGCGTGCAGACAGCCAAAGGGCAATTGCTGGCAAGCGTGAAACAATAATGGATGTCAATCAGCACAGTGTCGAAACACTGATGCGTACTCACCGCGTTACACGGCTTATTCATGGGCATACACACCGGCCTGATACCCATCCATTTAACCTTGACGGTAAAACGGTCACCCGGTTTGTGCTGGGTGAATGGAAGGAATCAGCAGAAATTTTAATTTGTACGCCAGAAAAAACTGAATTAATCACCTGGAAAGGCGCTGTATTGTTGGAATGATAGTTATGGTGAACGATCTCAAAACGAGTTTACCCATAAAGGTGCTGAAGATGAAGTGTTTTTACCCGCATTTTAGCCATCCTGTAGTGATTCTACAGGTGAAGCTGAAATGCTGGTAAAAGCGCTTTAGATTCTGTGTATTAGGTGTTCGCAGTAGATTCAACTGAGGAATTTAGGTTTAATGAGAATTTCCTGAAGCAGGTGATCTATTTCATTTGGATCTGATATTTTCGAGTGCAAGAACGCCTTTATAGAACCTCGATACTCATTCCAAACATCACTGATGTTGATTTCTCGTCCCATAGCGTTAACACCTCGCATCAGGCGCCGACAGAAAGCGTAACCTTCTGGAGGTCGCTCTGCATGGATTTGTTGGACGAACCGCTACGCGCAGAACAGCTCGTGCCAGATTGACCGTACAATGTAACCCCACCTCTCCTAAGCGACTAGCCCGCTGGAATGCTTTGTTATACTTGTTGCTAAACTATTATGCAAAACTTTGAATTTTCTCTTCGCATATTTTCTTTGTTAATTTTATGAGTTTTTCGACACATTCAGCTAGCGGCTCTAAATCACCTTTGCCAATCTTAAATGTCGGGTCATACCTTGCACCAATATAAGCATAGTCCAATAAATTAAACCTATCTCGCTGTGCCTTAGTATCTAATGGGAAAATATCAGCAAACGACTCATGCTCACTTGTAGCGTAATTGTTCAATAATGATAAATAATGCTCATGAGGAACATTATTGGTAAATACAAGTAAAATTGTTTTATACGCAGACTCAGTAGCTTGATTTAACTGGAATGATGCACCGATGAAATCCGATTTTTTCATACCAAATTTATAGTATGAGTAAAAATTATTTGCTTTTTGATGCCAGGAATCAAAATTCTCCTGAGCCAGGCGTTTATATTCTTCTGGTAGCAACTCACGCTTTTCTGCTAAAGTGAACTGTTCAGAGTTATAAAGAAAACAGCCTTCTTCTGTTACTTCTGTATAAAAATAATGTGCTTGAGCCAGTTTAATATTTAATTGTTGAATATCATGCACAATTAAACGTGGCACAGCACTAAACTGTTGGGCATAACAATCATCATTAATGGTTTTCCATAATTCACTGTTATCAACGGTACTTCGGTTTTTAGTGACCACTAAAACATCATAATCAGAGGCATGGCCCGATTTACGATTTGGCTTTAAATCTTTTTCTTCTTTGTATTCTCCACGAGCATAAGAACCAAACAATATGACCATCTCTATATCGTCGGTATGCTGGCGAATGATAGTAACAAGCTGTTTTAACTCAATTTGTTTTTTCGCAGGTAAATGTTCAATGTCTGTTTGCATGGTTTGACAGTGCTTTAAATGAGTTAGAGGCTAAACTCTATATCAGGTTTGTGAGTGTAACAGTTAACTATACAGAGTCTGTATAGTGCTTTAACCTAAATTCCGCAGTTGAATCTACTGCGACCACCTAATGCGCTTCATCTTCTGCACCTTAGACGCCCTCGCTACGATTCAACTGCGGAATTTAGGTTTAATTTTTGCAAAGTCGGGTAAACCCGAAAACGCGACGATACTGATATGTATTAACTTGCCGCCGCAACAATCTCCGACAACCTCAAGCGCTGAATCTTTCCTGACGGCCCCTTGGGCAATTCGGGTAAGAAAAAAATCGATTTAGGTGCCTTGAATGGTCCCAGATGATCGATACATAACTGACTCAGCTCTTGTGCCTGGCATTCACTGCCCTGTTTAAGACTGACACAAGCCATCACTTCCTGCCCATACTGCTCACACGGGGCGCCGTAAGCGGCCGCTTCAAGTACTGCCGGATGTTTGTACAACACATCATCAATCTCACGCGGGGCGATATTTTCCCCACCTTTGATAATCAGTTCTTTGATACGCCCCGTGACAAAAAAATACCCGTCTTCATCGATATAACCAATGTCCCCGGTGTGCATCCAGCCCTCGCTGTCGATGGTTTTAGCGGTTTCCTGGGGGTTTTTAAAATACCCTTGCATAATATTGTCGCCACGCACCACAATTTCGCCCTTAACGTTGGCGGCAACCGGTTGATTATTCTCATCGACAATACGCCCTTCGTTACCGTAGGCCTTACCGGGTGAGCCATAACGAAACTCGGCGGGGTTTGGCGGGTTAGAAAAGATTTGCGCAGCCGCTTCAGAAATGCCCATCGTCTCAATAATCGGCACGCCGAATACTTTTTCAAATTCCCGGTGTGTCGCCGGTGGTAACGCAGCCGATGCCGAACGGCCAAAGCGCAGGTGCTGACGAATACCCATAAAGTCAATAGGCACCTCCCGGCGTGATTCGGTATCGATTAAATACGAAACAATCGTGGGCACCATGCTGATCCAGGTACAGCGGTAGTCACGCACCCACTCCCAGAATTTAGTGGCGCTGAAACCATGCGGTATAACGACACTGCCATTGCTGACCAACGGCCCCATTACCGATACCATTTCTGCATTGATGTGGTACAGCGGCAAGACGCACAGCGCACAATCGTCAGCCGTCAAGCCGTGCGCCCCGGCGGTATTACTGCCACCGGCAATTACGTTTTTATGCGATAGCAATACGCCCTTTGGTCGCCCGGTAGTGCCTGAGGTGTAGATCATTAAGGCCGTGTCTTCACAGTCAATAGCTGGCAACGCAGCGCTACCTCCCGGCAGAGGTGATGACCAGGCCGGGCCATCATCGGCAGAAGTTTGAATAATGGTGAGGCGGTCATTGACCGTAGCAATCGCTTCGGCATACATTTCCAGGTATTTGGTGGATACCATCAAAAAGCGCGTTTCAGAGTGATCGAGAACGTATTCAACCTGGCTGCTACCCGCCACGGCATTAATCGGTACAATCACCCGTCCGGCATACATCGTGCCCAGGAACAAGGCAGCGCTCCAATAGCCGTTGTCCAATAAAAAAGCCACTTTCTCACCTTTGCCGATACCCGCCGCATCGAAACGGGCGTTCAATTCATTGCCGATCAACTGTAAAGTGCGCCAGTCAAGTTGCCCGCCTGTTTCGGGTGCAAACAGAAAGGTTTTATCCGGGCTAGCTGCCGCACCATTATCGATAATTGACCGAACAGTTTTCATGCTAATGTGCTCCGTTAGCGGACACACCGTATGCCCGCCAGTAACGGCCGAACAGATCGGCCTCGCTCGGCTCGTTCACCGCAATCTCGCGGGAAATGCGCGTGGTGTTGAGGTAGTGACGGTAGTTCATATTGTCAGAAATGCTGTTTTTTCCCCAGGTGCCACAGCCCATCGACAGGGAAAAAGGCAAACCATTATTAAAGCTGCCACCGCTGGCGTAACAGTGCACCTGGTTGACGATAACGCGACATACCGGCAGGGTTAAGCCCATATGCAGGGCGCGCTGATTATCAGTACTGTGCAGGCTGATGGAATGCCCTTTGCCCTGATAATCCATAATCTCGCAGGCTTGTGTTAACGCTGCATCAAAATCCACCGCACGGTAGACCGTCAATACCGGTGACAGCTTTTCACCGGAAAATGGAAAGCCAGCACCCGCACCGGTTTCACTGACTAACAACACCCGCGCCTGCTGGCTGCCCGGTGTTTTTAAATCGAGTTGTTGCGCAATATACGCCGCCCTTTTGGCAATCAACGCCTGGTTCAGGTGGCCATGTTCCCATAGTGCTGCCTGTAGTGTGTGTTTGTCGGCATCATCTAACATAACCGCGCCGTTAGCGGCTAACGCGTCAACCATTGCCGCATAGTTTCCATCAGTAATAATCAGGTTGTTTTCTGATGAACACGAGGTGGCATTATCAAAGGTTTTCGAGATGACGATCTTAGTCGCGGCGTCGGCCACATTAGCTGTTTCATCGACAATCGACACGACGTTGCCCGCGCCAACACCGATGGCCGGGGTGCCGCTGGAATACGCCGAACGCACATTATTCTGCGACCCAGTGACGACAATCAGGTCGGCATTTTGCATTAGCTGATGAGTACCCGCTTTACTGACCGGTGATGGCAGTTTCTGCACTAAATCACGCGGCGCCCCGATGCGATCCATCTCAACATGCATCATTTCGATCAACCGCTGGCACACACCCTGCCCTTTTGGCGATGGCGCGAGAATCATCGCATTGCCGCCTTTAAGTGCATTGAGGGTTTTATTCGCTGGTGTCGCCGCCGGATTCGTCGAGGGTACAATGGCGCCGACCACACCGACTGGTTTGGCGATTTCGACCAGACCTTTTTCAGGGTATTCGGCGATAACACCCACCGATTTTGCGCCGTTTAGATCGCGCAATAACCCCATTGTCTTGCGGCGGTTTTTAGTAAATTTATCGTCGACATTACCGAGGCCTGTGTCATGCACAGCCATTTCGCTCAGCTCACGGTTATTGTTGTCCTCTACAATGCTCCACCCTACCGCAGTGACAACTTCATCGACCTGAGCCTGTGTGTACCGTGCGTACTTACGCTGGGCAGCGCGTGCACGCGCAATGATATTATCGATTTCAGTCGATTGCTGATCGTTATCAGTCATGTTGGTCAACCGTCGTGTTCAAGCGGGGAGGGAGGTGAATGTACGGCGCCCCGAGCGAGGCGCCGCAATAATGGTCTTACTGTTTAATAACTAACTACTCTTCAAGGCCTTCAAGTAATAAAGCCAGTGAAACGATGCGTTTTTTCCACATGGCCTGTACTTCGGCGCGGGTCATTACCTTTACGGGCGAACCGGTTTTCTTCATATTGCTGAGTACTTTCTTATCTCTCAACATATCGGGTACTTTGGCCGCCAGGGTGTCGATAACGTTTTGTGGCGTACCTTTAGGAACCATCAGGCCACGAAAGTT